>NZ_FQWT01000002.1 GCF_900129755.1 Chryseobacterium oranimense | reverse complement strand
CAAAAGCTCTTCTGCGCTACCGTCTACTCTCGTTTTCAGTGGGGCAAAGATACATCCTTATAACTACACAAAACAAAAGTATTTAACATAAAATTTACTTTTAGTTCATATAAAACCGTAAAGAACTGGTATCCAGTAATAAAAATTTTAAACTTTTGTTTAATTTTTTTATCTCCCGTTTGTTTTTGTGTATATAAGGCTTAAAAATTCTGCATAAGATTTTTCTAATCCGACAATATCACCGGATTTCAGGTTCAAACCGCCAGCTCCGGAAGTGTCTGACTTTACCCTCAAAGAAGATACCTGGAAGTATAGGTTTTCTTCAGTATACGATCTTTTTGAGACAAGATAAAATAAAAAAAAACCTCAGCGAATGCCGAGGTTTAATTTATAAAACGCCTAAATGATTATGCGTTTGGCTCTACAGATACAAAAGATCTGTTGTTTGCTTTCTTTCTGAAAACTACTTTACCGTCTACTAATGCAAACAAAGTATGGTCTTTACCAATTCCCACGTTTTCACCTGGGTGATGTTGCGTACCTCTCTGTCTGATAATAATATTTCCGGCAATAGCATCTTGTCCTCCGAAAATCTTCACACCTAATCTTTTAGAGTGAGATTCTCTACCGTTCTTGGAACTACCGACTCCTTTCTTGTGTGCCATTTTATTACTGGATTATTTGTTAAGTGCTTTAAATTGATCGATGTTCTTAATGATAGCAGCATCTACTTCTTCATGAGTAAGAACAGTTTTTTCTAATTCAACTTTAACTGCTTTACCTAAAGTAATTAAAGTTTCTCTGTTTTCTTTAGACTGAGACAGGTTGTTTTTCTTTAAGTGATAGTTCAATTCATGATCTTCACCAAAGTTAACCGTAGCGTTGTCTGAAAGAACTTCAGCTTTTACAGTTTCTTTTTTAGCAGCTTTCTTAGTACTTCCGTCAAAACCAGTGATACCAGTGATTTTAATTTGAGTTAAAGATTGTCTGTGACCGTTTTTAACCTGATAACCTTTTCTTCTTTTCTTTTTGAAAACGATTACTTTATCAGCTTTTACATGGTCTAGGATCTCTGCATCTACAGTGATTCCGCTTACAGCTGGGGCGCCTACAGTGATTGAACCGTTTACGGTAAGAAGAATTTTATCAAAAGAAACTTTGTCTCCTTTTTCTCCTTTTAAACGGTTTACAAACAACTTCTGGTCTTGCTCAACTTTATATTGAAGCCCTGCTATTTCTACAATTGCAAACATTGTTTATAAAATTTTTAGTTATTTCGAGGTGCAAATATATGAATAATTTCTAAATACCTTACAATCAGTCCTGTATTTTTTTGTAAAAATCTAATTGAAAAATCATTTCACTAAATTTTGAATAATTTTTTCACATAAAGTGCTCATATATAAGAGATAATTTTATACCTTCGTTATCACCAAAAAATATTTTATATGAAAAGAAACTTTAAATTCTGCTTATTAGCAGGAGCCATTGCCGCTTTTTCATTATCAGCGTGCCATGATGACAACATGGAAGAATCTGTTCTTCCGGAATCACAATCTGCCAGCGCCAAGATCGAACAACCAGGAGATCTTGAAAAGAGCTGCTCTTATGTAGACCAATATTGGAGCTCAACAGCAGTTCTTAAAACTGGTCTTCAGTCCACAGCAGACACCAATTTTATGAATTCCCAGATGACCAAAATTGCCAGTCTTTGGGGAAGAAGCAACCCAACTTTACGATTTGTAGATGACCCTTCTAATTTCGGGTCTACCTACAACGCTATTTCCTACTCTACAGGAAAAATTTATTACGGCTATGCTATTTATGCAGATGCAAAAAACAAAGGAGGCGATATTGTGAATGCCATGATCCTTGCTCATGAGTATGGCCACCAGCTGCAGTACATTTTTGGGCTTCCTTCTGTAAGCGAATCTACAGCAAGACCCAATGAGCTGGAAGCCGACGGTTTTGCAGGATACTATTTAAGAAGACCAAACGGCTACAACAAAACCAATTTCTCTGAAATTGCTGCTGCCTATGAATTTGCACAAAGCATCGGAGATTACCAGACTTCAAGTGCCAATCACCACGGGACGCCACCTCAAAGAAGATCCGCAGTACGTTTAGGGTTCCTTCTTGGACAGTATGATCTCACTGCATCTAATTTTGACTATAACTTCTTCTATTATTACCAAGGGGTATTGAACGGCACTTACAAAATGGGTAAAAACTCTGTAAATCCAGAAATCGATGCCTACATGAGCAAGTATATGGACGAACTTAGAAAAATCCAGACCGGAGAAATATCTGAAGAACAATTCAAGCAACTTAAATAAACATTCATTTTTAGCATATTTAACAAAGGAGACAGGCAGCAATGTTCTGTCTCTTTTAGTTTATTTGATAAATATCCCAAAGTTTATTTACTTTTGAACCAGATCCTATACTAATGAAAAGAGACCTCTACATTGATTTTGCCAAGGGAATGGCAACACTTTCCATCATATTTATCCATACCGCATTCTGGTCCGGGCAGTTCTACATTCCGGCAGAGGTAAGGGTGTTTTCCCTGGTTTTTGATGTGGCTCTCTTTTATGCTTTAAGCGGAATCACCTCCGGCTCGAACGTCGAAAAAACATTTTACAGATTACTAAAACTTCAGATCACCTATATGATCTTTGTAACATTTCTGTTCTTTCTGGATTATTTTTTCAAAGTATTAGGATTAACGTTTTTCTCTATGGAATGGCTTCAGAATTTTTATTCAACATTTGGATCCAAATATGCAGCTACCAGCGTTTCGGATGTTCCTCAATGGCAGAACCTCGGCAACTGGTACCTTCACCAATATACGAATGCAGACACCTTCCCTGTTGTAATGGGAAGCTTCTGGTATCTCAAAGTATATTTCATTCTGGCCGTTTTCGGAGTCCTTATCCTAAGGTTTTTTCCAAAACATATCAACTGGTTTATAGGTATCTGCGTGGTTTTGACTTTAATATTCAATATTTTCCCTGAATATTATCCGGGAGGACAGGTAGGCTATGTTGCTTTTTATCTTGCCATATTTTTAATAGCTAACAGGCTGCGCGGAAAGAAAATTCCAACCCAAATTATTCCTGTACTGTATGCGGTAGTGGCAGCAGCTTTAATCTGGATGTTCTGGTATTACGGCAATGAGATTTTTTATAAGATCAATAAAAATAAATTTCCTCCAAAGATTCCTTATATAATATGGTCTCTGTTTTCAATAACCACATTATTCGTATTTTACAACAGATTAAAAATTACAAAAGAAACCTTTATAACCTACATCGGTAAAAATGCCATCTTCTTTTATTTTGCACAGGGCATAAGTTCATCTCTGGTATATTTCATTGTTGTTTCACTGAAAGAAAATATGCCCTGGTGGCTGCTGATGATCCTCATTTACGTGATCAATGTAATCCTTGCCTTCATAATTGCAGCAGGATTAAAAAAAGTAGATGATCTTGGTTGGAAAGTCCTTGAGCTTTTACGAAAAAAAACCGCCGCCGATTAATCTCTTTCTTTTTTAGAGCCTCTCGTCAAAAGAACAATAATAATAAGAAGGACGACAGCACCTACAATAAGATATATAGGATTTGTATACCATTCTGTGGTAGTTGTACTTGTGCTTGTTGAATTAACTGTCTTATCTGCCGTCACGGCACCGGTATCATTATTCTGTGCAAACGACATTGCAGACATAAACATCATAACTAAAAAAGCTAACCCTGTGTTAAGCTTATTTTTTAAAGTTGTAAGAGCTTCCATTGTTTAAATTTTTAATTATAGATATAGAATATCAAAAAAAATACCAATATTTCATTCATTTTAATTTAAAAAACATTTAACCTTTTTTAAATTTTAATAAAACTTCTTACTTATCGCAATTTATTTTAATTTTACAGAAAATTCAAAACATGTTTAAGTTGAAACTTCCTACCGACCCAAGGTGGGCAAATATTGCAGAGGAGAACATTGAAGAAATTTTAACGGATCATGCGTGGTGCGAGCAGAAAGCAGCAACCAATGCCATCGGCTTAATTACCATGCTCCCTGAACATCCTGAGATCGTTACAGAACTTCTGGCTATTGCACAGGAAGAGCTGGATCATTTCAATCAAGTTCATGAGATCATTAAAAAGAGAGGTTATGCATTTGGCAGACCAAGAAAGGATGATTATGTAAATGAGCTGGCTAAATTCATTATCCAGGGGAGCAGGGAAGATCTGATTGTGGATAAAATGCTTTTTGCTGCTATGATTGAAGCAAGAAGCTGCGAAAGATTCAAAGTTCTTACCGAAAATATTAAAGACGAAGAACTGAAAGGGTTCTATAAAGAACTGATGATCTCAGAAGCCAATCATTACACCACCTTTATAGGGTTTGCAAGACAGCTTGGTAACCCTGAAAAAGTAAACAAACGCTGGGATGCATGGCTGGAATATGAAGCCAATATCATAAAATCATACGGAAATAAAGAAACCATCCACGGATAAACAAAAAGTAAAAAGACCACGTTGAAAAAATCGACCTTTGAAAATATTACCAATTTTTTTCTGAAAAATTTCTTTCAGGGACTGGTTATTATTGGCCCTATCGGGCTTACAATCTTTGTGATCTGGTATATTGTAAGCGCTATTGACAATATTATTCCTTCCGTCGCAAAAGAGATTCCCGGGCTGGTTTTTATTTCAACCATACTGATGACTGCTGTTCTGGGCTATCTCGGAAATAAATTTGTAGTAGGAAAATTCTTTTTTGATACTATGGACCGGTTTCTTGAAAAAACTCCGGGAGTAAAACATATCTATACACCTACAAAAGACGTCATGTCATCGTTTGTGGGCGACAAAAAAAAATTCAATGATCCTGTCTGGGTAAAAACCAATGAAAATCCGGAGATCTGGAGAATCGGCTTTCTTACCCAAAAAGAAATGTCGGACGTTGACAAGCACAATTACGTTGCGGTATATCTGCCCCATTCCTATGCTATTTCAGGATGGGTAATTGTTACTGAAGAAAAAAACATCAAACCCGTAGTGGGAATGACTGCAGCTTCGGCTATGAAGTTCGCAGTAAGCGGCGGTGTAGCCGGTTTCCATTCGGATGATAATATATTTAAAGCACCGGAGTAATTCTTCCGCTTCTTTTTAAATATATACTGATGAATTTGAATTTATTTTCAAACAAATTTTCTTTACAAACAATCTAAAAAATATTTTAACGCATGAAATTACCGTACGCGGAACCATTCCGTATTAAAATGGTGGAGGAAATCCGCCAGTCTACAAGAGAAGAAAGAGAGCAGTGGCTTAAAGAAGCCAATTATAATCTTTTTAACCTTAAATCATCACAGGTTTTTATTGATCTTCTTACCGATTCAGGAACGGGAGCAATGTCCGACAGACAATGGGGAGCTCTCATGACCGGAGATGAAAGCTATGCAGGATCACGTTCTTTTGAACAGCTTCATAATACCGTTGAAAAAATCACCGGATTTAAATATTTACTGCCTACCCACCAGGGAAGAGCTGCTGAAAATGTTCTTTTCTCAGTTCTCGTAAAAGAAGGTGATGTGGTGCCGGGAAACTCTCATTTCGACACGACCAAAGGGCACATCGAGTTCAGAAAAGCACACGCTATTGACTGCACCATCGATGAAGCTTTTGACATCAATGATCTTCACCCGTTTAAAGGAAACATCAATCTAGAAAAACTGGAAGAGGTTTATAAAAGCCACCCGAAAGAAAATATTCCTTTCTGCCTGATTACCATTACCTGTAATTCTTCAGGAGGCCAGCCCGTTTCTTTGGAAAATATGAAAGCGGTAAAGGAATTATCTGACCGTTATGGAATTCCTGTCTTTTTTGATTCCGCAAGATTCGCAGAAAATGCTTATTTCATCAAAAAAAGAGAGCAGGGCCAGGAAAACCGAAGCATCAAAGAAATCTGCAAAGAGATCTTTTCTTACGGAGACGGAATGACGATGAGCTCCAAAAAAGACGGCTTGGTCAATATTGGAGGATTTATAGCTTTAAACAGTGAGGAAGTTTTCAGAAAGGCTTCCAATTTTACCATTATCTACGAAGGTTTCATTACTTACGGAGGAATGGCCGGAAGAGATATGGCTGCTTTAGCCGTAGGATTGGATGAAGCAACTGAATTTGCTTACCTTGAAAGCAGAATTTCTCAGGTAGAATATCTTGGAAACAAACTGATTGAATATGGAATTCCTGTTCAGAAGCCGATTGGCGGCCATGCTGTTTTTATCGATTCCCTGAATTTTATTCCAAAAGTATCCAGAGCGGAATACCCGGCACAAACTTTAGGATTGGAGATTTATAAGGAGGCAGGAATCAGAACTGTAGAAATCGGAACATTGCTGGCAGACAGAGATCCTGAAACCAGAGAAAACCGTTATCCGAAACTGGAACTTGTACGTCTTGCCATCCCAAGAAGAACATATACAAATAACCATATGGATTATATTGCAGCAGCGATCAAAAACGTTTATGAAAGACGTGAAGAGATTTCCAAAGGATATAAAATAACCTGGGAGCCTGATCTGTTAAGACACTTTACAGTTCAGCTTGAAGAAGCATAAAATTGAAACCGGGATTTATTTCCCGGTTTTTTGATGTATTCACTTTCAAGAAAGAAATAACTCCACTTTTCTATGAAAGCAAATAAATTGCTATGCTTTTCATTTTATTTTCAAATAATTTTAAACCATATTCAATTATTTTTTTCAATTAATGACTCTTTTTAATTTACATTTGCACTTATCAAATAAATAGTTTACAGGAAGTAAGCTGAAACACTAACTGAAAAAATCCACTATTCCGAGATGAACAAAATTGCTGTCGTGGGCGCCGGCATCTCCGGCTTAAGCATAGCGAGTTACTTAGAAAAACACCAATTAGATTACCACATTTACGAAAGGAGAAAGAAAGACGATCTTACCGGTCATGGCTTTCTGCTTCCGAAAGAAGGAATAGAATATCTTTCACAGATCATTGACCCGTCTGTGCTTTTTAAAAGGGGCAACTTTTTAAAAAAATATATCCGGTATTCCCATACAGGAAAAATACTTGCAGAAAAGGAGCTGCAGGATGTCTTTGTTATTTCGAGAAGCTCGCTGATTGAGATTCTTGCCCGGAATATTCCGGCTGAAAAAATTACCTACGATGAAACAATAGCTCCATGCGATACCCGGAAAGGAAAACTCAAAAAGCAGGACGGAACCTATATAGATTCTGACCTGGCGATTGTCTCGGATGGTTCTAAAAGCCGTATCAGGAGACAAATATTTGAAGACGAGGTAATGCGGTCCGTACAGGAAAGCGAAATCGTCAATATTATCCAAAACCGGGATATTGCTGCGCGCCTGGAAAACAACTTCATGAAATATCATCATGAAGATGGCGGACTGACTTTTGGAATCCTTAAGCTTTCCGAGGATACGGTACTGTGGTATTCACAGTTTGACAATGAGAAATATAAGATCAGCGAACAATGTTCTGTTGACAACCTGAAAAACTATATGTTCGAGGTTTTCGACGATTGGGATCCTATGGTATCTTCTATTGTTAAGGAATCCAATTATGAAAATGTACATTTGTGGAGGGTTTATGAGCTGGAAAAACTCAATCCTTTTTATAAAGACAATATTGTTTTCATCGGAGATGCTGCCCATCCCCTTATTCCCTTTACGAGCCAGGGGGTAACCTCAGCATTAAAGGATTCTTTTACACTGACTCAATACCTTATTTCAGAAAAAGATACCGCTGAAGCATTCAGAAAGTACGAAGCTGAAAGAAAACCGGAAATAGAAATCCACATCAGGAACGGAAGGATTCTTCTTGACCAGTTTTTAAAACCTCTTCACGAGCAGACAGAAAATATTTTACCCATATCATATAAATAAAGAAATGTTTACCAATAACGATATTAATTTTGATGCTTTAAAAAGGAAGGCCTATAACGGAAGATGGGCAACGATAGAAGAAGGCGTTATCCCTCTTACCGCTGCTGATCCGGATTTCAGAACCGCTCCGGAAATAGAACAGGGAATTATTGAATATATAAAAGACGGCTATTTGAGCTATGGTCCGTTCTCCGGGCTTCCGGAGTTCAAAAAAAACGTTGCCGGACACTTTAATGCAGAAAAACATGGCAGCTTTACCCCTGAAAATGTACTTGCCGTAAACAGTGCTGCGCAGGGAATGTTCCTGATCGCATCCTATGTTTTAAAGCCGGGAGATGAAGCTATTATTTTAGATCCGGTAGACTTTCTCTTTAAAAGATCTGTAGAAGCGGCGGGCGGAACCGTAAGACTATGCCCTGTAGATCATATAACAGGCGCTATAGATTTTGAGAAGCTTGTAGAACTCATCAATCCTAAAACAAAACTCATCAGCATATGCAATCCCCACAATCCACTGGGAAAAGTATATTCTAAAGAAGTTCTGAAAAAGATATCAGAAATTGCTTCCGCCCACGACCTTTGGGTGATGAGTGATGAGATATGGAGCGATATTGTTTATGACGATCAAGAATTTCATACCTATTCTTCAGTTTCAGAGCAGGCAAAGAAAAAGAGCTTTACGGTATATGGTTTTTCAAAATCTTTTGGAATTGCAGGATTGAGAATCGGTGCCGTTTTGTGTAATGATCAGGAGATTCTTGAGGATTTTACAGAAAAATCCAATTTTAATTCCACCATAGAAGGAGTTTCAACCCTTTCACAGATTGCAGGGAGTGTGGCTCTGGAAAGGGCAAAACCCTGGTATAAAGAGTTCCTGAACCACCTTCAGCAGAATAGAGACCTTGCTTTTAACATCCTGAGCCGTTCAGAAATCCTGAGCCCCAATTTACCTGAAGCTACATTTGTCTTATTTCCGAAAATTAAAAATAATTTAACCAGTGATGAATTTACCCGACACGTGTTACAACACGGAAAAGTAGCCGTGGTCCCCGGATCCGAAAGATGGTTTGGAAAAGGTGCCGAAGGACATATCAGAATTTGTTTTTCCACATCCCGTGAAATTTTAGAGGAAGGGCTTGATCGGATAATCAAAAATTTTTAATGTTAAAATTTTTCTTTATTTCAATGATTTAAGTTTATAATTTTCTTTAATTAATAAAAATTTAACTTAATTTAAATAATTCTTACACAATAGCATATTTTCATGTTGATTTGACAGTAAAATTCAATATTTTTGATACAATCACCAACTTAAATATGAAATATGAGATTGAAGTACACGAGCATTCTTTTTTTAGGAACCGCATCAATGCTGTATTCCCAAAATACTAATGATACTATTTCCAAAGAGTCAAAAATAGATGAAGTTTCCATTACCGGAAGCCGGAATAAAAAGAGAACTATTACCAACACGCCCGTTCCCGTTGACGTCATTGACATCAAACAGGTAAGCCAGTCAACGGGGCAGATAGAAGTCAACCAGCTTCTTCAGTTCAGTGCGCCTTCATTTAATTCCAATAAACAGTCCGGATCGGATGGGGCCGATGCCACAGATCCTGCAACATTACGCGGGCTTGGACCGGACCAGACCCTTCTTTTACTGAACGGAAAGAGATATCATCAATCTTCCCTGATCAATGTTTTCGGAACAAAAGGAAGAGGGAATACGGGTTCGGATATGAACACGATTCCGATTGGAGCCATAAAAAGGATTGAGGTGCTACGTGACGGAGCTTCTGCACAATATGGTTCTGATGCAATTGCCGGGGTTATTAACGTTATTCTTAATGACCGTAATCATGGCTTTGAAGGCAATGCATTTTATGGAATGAATCTTTTTAAAAGTCCGGGAAATAATGATGTGGTATCAGATCATAAAGTAGACGGAACAACCTTCGATTTCAGCGGAAATCTAGGAACCAAAATAGGAAATAAGGGTGGTTTTGGGAATTTCACCGTTGAATTTGTCAATAAAGACCGTACCATAAGAAATGCCAACCCTGAAAAATATACATCTCCGAGAGAAAGGTTTGGTGATGCTAAATCCCAGAATGTCTATTTCTTCGGAAACGTAGAACTTCCTTTATCGGACGGTCTAAAATTCTATTCCCGACAAGGATTCTCTTACCGAAAAACCAATGCTTACGCATGGACAAGAACACCGGATGCCGACGGCAATATTCCTGAAATATACCCTAACGGTTTTAACCCGATAGAAGATACCAGCATTACAGATTTCACATTCGATAACGGATTGAAGTTTAAAGTAGCCAACTGGGATGTTGATTTTTACAATGCATTCGGAAGTAACAGGTTTACTTATCAGATAGACAATACCATTAATGCTACTCTGGGAGTGAAGTCTCCCACGAGCTTTAATGCCGGCGGGCACTCTCTTTTACAGAATACAACAGGATTTAATGCTTCAAAACAGTTTAAGGTACTGGAAGGTTTAAATGTGGCCTTCGGATCTGAATTCAGATACGAGCAGTTTGAGCTCATCAAGGGAGAAGAGGCTTCTTATGCCATGTATGACATCAATGGGAATGTTGTAACCGCTGATACTCCCGAAGCTTTATTGGTGACTAATCCGCTTTCCGGCGATGTCCGTCCAGGCGGTTCACAAGGTTTTCCAGGATACTCCCAGGAATTTAAAAAAAACAGGAACAATTTTGCAGCTTATGTAGACACTGAACTGGATATTACCAAGAAATGGATGATCAGCGCAGCCGGAAGGTTTGAGAATTACAATGATTTCGGAAGTACTTTAAATGGTAAGTTTGCTACACGATATGCCTTTACTCCACAATTTGCTTTCAGAGGATCTGTTTCCACCGGGTTCAGGGCTCCTTCTTTGGCTCAGAAATATTACAGTCTTCAGTTTACGAATTTCCAGGGAGGAAATCTTGTTACTATTCAGCTGGCTTCCAATGACAGTGATCTTGCACAACAATCAGGAATCTCCCAGCTAAAACAGGAAACTTCATTAAACGGAAGCGCCGGATTTACATTTAATACGGCAAAATTTACAGCAACAATAGATGGTTATTATATTAAAGTAAAAGACAGAATCGTACTGACCGGTAACTTCTCCCGGGACGATTTACCTGAGGATGTTCAGCTTAAGTATCCTTTTATTGATCAGGCTCAGTTCTTTTCCAATGCAATAGATACCAGAACAAAGGGTGTTGATATTATTTTGAGCTATACTGATGATCTCGGTCCGGGAAAACTGACTGCCACTTTAGCCGGAAACTATAATGATATGGAGATCACTAAAGTAAATGCCCCAGAAAAACTAAAAGGTAAAGAAGACATCTTTTTGAGCGCAAGGGAAAAAGCATTTATTTTAGCTTCGGCTCCTAAAACAAAGGTCAATCTAAACTTAAACTACAAGATCAATAAGTTCAATGCCAATGTACAGCTTGTGAGATTTGATAAAGTGAAACTAATCGGGTACGGTGGAGCAGATGATTATCAGCTTTATGGCGCAAAAGTAACTACCGATATTTCTTTTGGGTACGAATTCTCCAAAAACCTGAACCTGACTATTGGAAGCAAGAATCTATTCAACCGCTATCCTACCCTGCAAACCGCTGCTGTAGATGGAAATACGGAGTCAGGAGGGATTTTTGACCCTGTCCAGATGGGCTTTGCCGGAAGACAGGCTTTCGCACGACTTAATTTTAAGTTTTAAATATTATTTTTTTATGAAAGAGACTGTACCAGGATAACCTGTAATACAGTCTCTTTATTTTATTTTTTGGAAATTTTATATAATTTTCCGCTGTCAGTTACCGCATACAGATTGCCATCCATTCCATTCAGAACATCTCTGAAACGCTCTTTTTGATCAGCAAGCAGGCGTTCTTCTCCCACAACTTTATTATCTTTCATCACAATCCTGTTAATATGTTCTCCACTGAGGCATCCGATGATTAGATTTCCTTTCCACTCTTCAATATTCCCGGTATAGAAAGTAACTCCACTTGGAGAAATTACAGGGTCCCAGTAATAAACAGGCTGTTCCGTCCCTTCTTTTTGTGTAATTCCGTCTCCCACTTTAGCTCCTGAGTATTCAATTCCATAGGTAACATCTCCCCAGCCGTAGTTTTTTCCCGGCTGTATCAGGTTGATTTCATCTCCCCCTCTCGGACCCATCTCAACATCCCAAAGGGTTCCGTTCGGGTCTATTGCCATCCCCTGTGGATTTCTTACGCCATAAGCATATATTTCGGGCTTAAATCCCTGCTTTCCAATAAATGGATTTCCGGGAGCGGGCTTACCGTCTTTTGTAATCTTTAGTATTTTCCCCAGATAATTATCCGTTCTCTGGGCATACACCCTCGTTTCCTTGTCGGACCTTTCCCCGGTACTTACAAATAAATTTCCGTCTTTATCAAATGCCAGCCTGCTTCCGTAATGTTTGTCACCATCATAGGAAGGTTCAGCCCGGAAAATAACTTTACTTCAGATATACTTTTAAGATCTGCTGAAAGCTTTCCTTTTGCCACAGAGGTCAGGTTTCCTTTTCCAAATGGTTCAGAGAAACTGAAATAAACAATCTGATTTGTTTTAAAATCCGGATCAAGTGCCACATCCAGCATTCCTCCCTGTCCTTTGGCATCTACTTTTGGGAATCCTTCAATTTTTGAGACCTGCTTTCCATCTGCGGAAACTACATTCACATGACCGTTTTTATCGGTAATAAGAAACTTTCCGTCCGGCAGGTTAATGATTCCCCAAGGCCGGCCAAGGTTTTTATTAAGAACTTCCACCTTATAGGCGGTGGTTGTTTTTACAGCTTTAATCCGGGTTTGCCCTTTAAAAGCCGGTTGGTAGTTTGTATTCGGTTTTCCGGTTTCCACACTCCCGTCGTTTCCTGTCTGCTGGGCATTCGCATTATTCTTTTTACACGAAGATAAAAGTAAAAATACACTGAGTGCCGGTACGTAAAATTGATTGAATTTCATAACATTATGATTTGGTGTAAAAAGATAAATAGAAAAATAATGCCATAAAAATTTATACTTATAAATTTTATAAATAAAGAAAAATGTTACCCATGTAGTGCTTTATTCAGTACACAAAAGAGATGATGAAAAAATTGTCGTCAAAACAGTCATTTTCAAATACTTTATGAAGGCTAAAAATTTCTTTCGTATTTTTGTTGTATACATCATTTCCTATGAAATTTAATCTTCAATCAGAATATAAACCAACAGGCGATCAGCCACAAGCCATTGAAAAGCTTACCGAAGGCATTGAGATCGGTGAAAAATACCAGACCCTTCTCGGGGTAACAGGCTCCGGGAAAACCTTTACCATTGCAAATGTTGTACAGAATGTACAGAGACCCACTTTGGTTCTTGCCCACAACAAAACTCTGGCGGCACAGCTATTCATGGAGTTTAAAGAATTTTTTCCCGATAACGCTGTTGAATATTTTGTAAGTTACTATGACTACTATCAGCCGGAAGCTTATATTGCCACCACCGGAACTTATATAGAAAAAGATCTCAGCATCAATGAAGAAGTTGAGAAACTTCGTCTTTCTGCAACAGCCAGTTTGCTTTCCGGAAGAAGGGATGTACTGATCGTGGCTTCCGTTTCGTGCATCTACGGTATCGGGAATCCTTCAGAATTCCATAAATCACTCATTACGCTGGCCATCGGAGAAAAAGTAACCAGAACAGCCTTACTTCATTCATTGGTTAATGCATTGTATTCCAGAACCTTGGAAGACTTCCAAAGAGGTACGTTCCGGGTAAAAGGAGACGTTATTGATGTTTTTCCAGCCTATGCTGATAATGCAGTAAGGATTCAGTTTTTTGGGGATGAAATTGAAAAGATTCAGAGTTTTGATCCAGTAAGCGGCAATGTAGAAGCTAATTTTGACCAGATCCAGATTTACCCTGCGAATCTCTTTGTAACATCAAAAGAAACTCTGAACGGAGCGATCAGAAACATTCAGGATGATATGGTAAAGCAGGTAGATTTCTTCAACTCCATCGAGAAGCCTCTTGAAGCTAAACGACTTCAGGAAAGAACAGAACTGGATCTTGAAATGATCAAGGAATTAGGCTACTGTTCAGGAATCGAGAATTATTCAAGGTATCTTGACGGAAGGCTTCCCGGTTCAAGACCATTCTGCCTGATCGATTATTTTCCCAAGGATTTCCTGATGGTTATCGACGAAAGCCACGTTACCGTTCCTCAGGTTCATGCCATGTACGGAGGCGACCGCAGCAGAAAGGAATCATTGGTGGAATACGGTTTCAGACTTCCTGCCGCCATGGATAACAGACCGCTTAAATTTGAAGAGTTTGAAGCCATGCAGAACCAGGTAATTTACGTTTCCGCAACACCGGCAGATTATGAGCTGGAAAAAACCGGGGGAACTTATATCGAGCAGATTATCCGTCCGACAGGTCTTTTGGATCCGGTAATTGAGGTCAGACCCAGTATCAATCAGATTGATGATTTAATGGAGGAAATCCAAAAAAGAGCTGATGCCGATGAAAGAGTACTTGTGACAACCTTAACGAAGAAAATGGCTGAAGAGCTTACCAAATATTTTACCAAATTCGGGATCAGAACACGGTATATCCACTCGGATGTAGAAACTCTTGAACGTATCCAGATCATGCAGGACCTTCGTTTGGGTCTTTTTGATGTATTAATTGGAGTCAACCTGTTAAGAGAGGGGCTTGACCTTCCTGAAGTGTCCCTGGTGGCTATCCTGGATGCCGATAAGGAAGGAATGCTCAGAAGCAGAAGATCCATGATACAGACTGTAGGACGTGCTGCAAGGAACATCAATGGTAAAGCAATCATGTATGCTGATAAGATCACCAAATCCATGCAGGCTACTCTGGATGAGACAGAATACCGTCGCAGTAAACAGATACAGCACAATGAAGCAAACGGACTTGTACCTCAGGCTTTAAATAAAAAAATCTCAGAAAACCTCGTAGGAAGAAGCAAAGACTTCCCGGATCCGAAATATACCCAAAAAGAGATCCTTCAAAAAGCCGCTGAAACCAAAGCAAGCTACGGTGGTAAAGACATTGAAAAAATTATCAGCCAGAAGCAGAAAGAAATGGAAGCGGCAGCCAAAAACCTTGATTTCATAAAAGCTGCCAAACTTAGGGATGAAATTGCAGCATTGAAAGAATAACTGATCTTATTACAATAATTCTGGGGCGGCATCTTTGATGCCGCCCCAGAATTTATATTTCAAGTGTCAGAAAAATTCAGATTCTATTTTACAGAAGCCCTTATTGGAATAAGAAGGTCCATCAATCCATTTAACTTAATTTCGTAAACGGTTGAAAGCTGCATTCCCAATTTACCTTTAGGCATTCCTTTTCTGGTAAACCATTCCAGGTAACTTATCGGAAGATCGGCCAGAACGGTCCCTTCATACTTACCGAAAGGCATCTTCACGATACAGATCTCTTTTAATATTTCCGAATTTACGCCTTCCACTTTTATACAATTAAATTAATTTTTCCTTCCTGATCATCATCTGTATCCGGCAGTTTGAGCTCAGGAGGAGTATCTTCGTCTGAAAATTCATTTCTGTAAACCTGGATCAGAAGTAAGGTAAATGAAATAAGGATCGGCCCGAAAATTAAACCCATAAAGCCAAATAAATTCATCCCCATGATAATTCCGAATACGGTATTGAGCGGATGAATATTTTCAAGTTTCTTTAAAAGGGTAAAACGAAGCAGGTTATCCGTAAGTCCGACCACAACTAAACAATAGGCAGCCAAACCAAGTCCCTGACCCGTATTTCCTTCTGCAATCATGAATATACATACCGGAATATAGACAATAGCCGCCCCTACAACCGGAATCATGGAAGCAGCAGCCGTTAAAGCAAAAAGAAGGACAGGACTCGGAGCACCGAAAATGAAATACCCTACAAGACCTACGATCCCCTGCCCTAAAGCTACAACCGGAATTCCGATAGCATTAGCCATAATCAGCTTTCTAAGCTTATCGCCGATTAAGGAAATATTAGCTCTTTTCAATGGAGCGGAAGAACTCAGAATCTTCTCAAACAGCCTTGGTCTCTCCAGCATAAAATAAAGGATAAAGTACATAGACATCACTACAGTAAGGGTGTTAAATGTCCCGCTTACTGCAGAAGTGGAAAACTTCCCTGCGGAACTCTTCACTTTATCCATATTCTCCTTGCTGAGAATATCAAAACCAGTCTTTGAGTAGATATATGCATGTATTTTGTCCAGAAATACATTAAATTTCGTCATGTAAACCTGAGCATTCCCCAGTTTCTCTATTAAGAGATCAGCAATGAAATACACCGGAAGAATAAGAATGATAAGACTTGCCAGCATCAGCACAAGTGATGAGAGCCAGGGCTTCCACTTTTTTTCTTCCTGCAGATAGAAATTGTATTTTCTGCAGACCACATAGATAGTGATTGCCCCAAGCACCGATGGTATAAACAGTGAAAGATTAAAACAGATCAATCCGGTCAGCACCAGAATTATGGCGAGAAGGGCAACTTGTTTTATGGCAATATTGCTTATCTGTTTATCTTTATTCATTCTTTTTTGTCTTCTTTACTTAGTTCTTAAATGCAATTTGTCTTGGCTTCCCTAAAAAAGCACAGTATGCAGAATACATAACGACCATCATAAAAGGTGCCGTTAAAATTACCCCGATTCCGCACAAAATTACTCCGGCAATAGAGATCAGCGCTCCCAATACGGTTGTACCAAGAAACGTTCCGTAATTTTCTTTGGCAATATTGAAAGATTTTCCTAAAGCTTCAGTAGCTGATGCATTTTCGAATAATAGAATAGGATAACCCAATAAAAGTAAAGGATAAACAAAAATAACCGGGAAGAAACAAAGCATCATGGCAACACTTGAAATGATTCCTGAAAGAATACTGTAGATCAGGATGTTTACAAAATTCTGCTTATAACCGATAAATAAGTCTGCAAAATCAATCTGGCTTTTAGTATTGTACTTATTAACAATGTAGATTAAACCTACATATAATGGGGCAAGTAAGATTCCCAACAGACCTGAAAGTGAAAGATAAAGCGAAAAACCGGGAGCATTCCAGTAGCTGAAGTTCGAATAATCTCCTCCCGCATCTCTCATTTCCTCCATCATGGATGCAGAATTGAATCCGCTGACAGTCTGGATAATAAAACCTCCTATAATATAAATTACCATAGCGACAACTCCATAAAGGAAAACCCCTTTATACATTTCAAAAGCATGTGAAATGATAGATCCTGTATCCTTGTTTGGAACAGAACCCTGTTGATCAAATTCGTTAAATTCTGACATAGTTTAATATTTTAATGGTTTCACCAAAATTAACTTTTTTTGGCATAAAAACACATTAAACCTGCTTAAATTTAACTTTTTTCAGAGAAAATCGTTTTATACAGAGAGTAAATCATTGCATTCCAAAAAGGAAAGGTAAATAAACCGCCTACAAAAAACAAGGCAAACCCAACATATTTAAAGATAACCGCAACGATGACACACACAAATATTTCCAGAAAGTATGTTCTCAGCGCCTGCAGGTTTAGGGGAATCGCTTCAAAGATTCTCTTGTTGTTAAAAAACATCAGCGGAGCAACCAAAATGGTGACAAATATCCATATAACAGCAAGAATGATCGTCTGAAAAGTATAGATATAAACAAATAACCAGAAAATATAGTATCCGATGTATTTGAAAAAATTAATGCCATTGTACCCCGCAAGAAGATCTCCCAGTTCAAGCTTTTCGTTAAGGTCAATTTTCCTGTAGATCTGATAAAATCCAAGGTTAAGAGGATAGAGAAATACGGAAGTTCCGATAATAGCCCACGAAAAATATTGAAATCCCGGATTTGCCTGTATTTTCAGGATCTGTACAGAATAGGCTTCCAACCCGTCTTTCGCATATTTTGCAGCTTCAGCATACTGGGCTAAAATGCCGTACTTCCCATCGAGGAAGAAAACCACTGTAAAAAAAATTCCGAAATAAAAGATTGAAAATATTAACTGAAAGAAAAGAGTCTTGCTCCAATAGAAAAAAGCCTGCTTCAGTATAAAATCTATTCCCGGTTTCTGAGGATATCTGCTCTGCATTGAAAAAAATTTCTGCAAAAGTAATCATCAATAATTATTTTTGCAGGATGTTTTCAATGAATCATCAAAAATTTCTGGAAATGGACGAACTTTCTCTTCAGAATGTTCCCTATTTCTTCATGATCGATTTCCTTTCGGAAAATGTAGAAATCTATAAAGAAAACGAGATTGAAAAATCAGGTTTATTAATTGATTTTCAGGGATTTTCAAACACAAAACAAAAACAAAGCCTTAATAAAAAGATTGAATGGAAGCCGTTTCCGGAAACACTTGAGAGCTTTAAGGAAGGATTTGACAAGGTTCAGAAAAATATCCGTCTTGGGAATTCCTATCTTACCAATTACACCCGAAAAACTGAAGTTCAGACCAATTTAAGCCTTAAAGAAATTTTTTATCACTCAATTGCGAAGTACAAAGTGTTTTATAAAGATTTTTTTGTATTTTTTTCTCCTGAAACTTTTGTAAAGATTATAGACGGCAAAATTTTGACGTATCCCATGAAAGGCACTATTGATGCCTCTTTGGAAAATGCGGCTGAAGTTTTGAAAAACGACAAAAAAGAAAAGGCAGAGCATTACACGGTTGTGGATCTCCTGCGAAATGACCTCAGCATGGTAGCAGATGAAGTGAAAGTAGATCAGTTCCAGCATATAGACCTCATCAGGACGCAGCAAAAAGATCTGTATGCCATGAGTTCTGAGATTTCAGGAACGGTAAAAGAGGAATTTGCAGGAAAGGTCGGCAGCATCATGCAAAAACTGCTTCCTGCCGGATCAATTCTCGGAGCGCCGAAGCCTAAAACGCTGGAAATAATCTTGGATGCAGAAGGATACGACAGAGGGTATTATACCGGAGTGTGCGGCTGGTTTGACGGTAAAAACGTTGACAGCTGTGTCATGATCCGCTTTATTGAAAAGGAAGGAGATAAACTCTATTTTAAAAGCGGCGGCGGTATTACTCACATGAGCAGGTTAGAAGACGAATATCAGGAAATGAAAAATAAAATCTATGTCCCAATTCATTGAAAGCATAAAAGTAGAAGATCAGGAGATTTTTCTTTTGGACCTACACCAAAAACGCGTTAACCAGACTTTTGCCCACTTCGGGAAGGAAGGCTCTATTGATCTGGCCAAAATCTTTAAAAACCTTGAGCATGATGAAGATGGTCTTTTTAAACTGAGACTTTCCTATGACCTGGATAAAAGGGTACGCACCATGATGATCCCCTACGCCATTCCTGAAATACAAAGTTTCCAGCTGGTAGAAAACAACAGCTTCGATTATTCTTTCAAGTTTGAAGACCGTAAGGAGCTCGAAAAGATGAAAATGAAGTCAAAAGCTGAGGAGATTATTATTTTTAAAAACAATCATATTACAGATACTTCTTTTTCCAACATCCTTTTCCTTAAAGGTAAGGACTGGTTTACCCCGGCTACTTATCTTCTGAATGGGGTACAGAGACAAAACCTTCTGAAACAGAAGAAAATCAAAGAAACAGAAATCACTCTTCAGAACATTAAGCAGTTCTCTCATTTTCAACTGATTAATGCCTTGAATGATTTTGATGATATGTTTATTTACCCTATCGACAAAATTACCAATCTGCCGGGGAATGAAGAATATCTGGATCTTTAGTTCCCTTTCATGAATTCAAAGTAAGCTTTCTGTACATCTGCACTGTTCTTACCATATGTATTCACTTCCAGTATTTTAGGTTGTAAATCCGGCTTAAAGAAATTTTCCAGTACTCTGTCAAGGGTCGGCTCATCCTCTACTTTGATGTAAGAAAAGCCGAAGTGTTTGGCTAAATGCTCAGCATGCTTACGGTGTTTTGTAGCGATAAATTCATCCAGTGTATTAGGGTTGGCATTACCTGGTCCCGGAATAATTTTAAAAATATTCCCTTCCCCGTTATTGAAAATAATGATTCTTACAAATGGTGGAATATATTGGTTCCAAAGACCATTGATGTCGTAAAAGAAGCTCAGGTCTCCGGTAATAAGCAATGTAGGATTCGCATTTTTAATGGCAAAACCCATTGCTGTAGAGGTAGAACCGTCTATACCGCTGGTTCCTCTGTTGCAGTACATTTTTCTTTTTCCAAAATCAAACAGCTGGGCATATCTGATCGCTGAGGAATTACTGAAATGGATATTATAGTTCTCCGGAATGGTCTGCGAAGCTTTATTAAAGAAATAAAAATCCGAAAATTCAACCATGTTCAGAAACTGCTCATGTCTGGCATCTTTTTTATCCCTTAAGACATCCCAAAGGTTAAAATAAGGTCTTGGTTCAAGATTGATAAATTTCAGAAGTTTGGAAAAAAATACCTCAGGCTTCACCTCTATCTTCTCCGTAAGAGAGAAATAGGTATCCGGCTGCCATACTTCATCCAGATGCCAGTGCTGCTTCGGGCGGGCGCTTCTTAAAAATTGTTTTACCTTTTTGGAAACCACGTTCTGCCCTACCGTGATCAAAAGGTCAGGAGCATAGGTTTTATAATCTTCCTCTGTGAAATTAAAAATATAACGGTCAATATGCCTGAAAAACTTCTCGTGATACAGATTGGAGTTGGCTTCACTCAATACAACAACAGAGTGGTTTTTCACCAACTGCGTCAGCTGGCTTTCCAGTTCCGGGCTGTAATCTTTTGTTCCCACCAGGATCATAATTCTTTGGGAGGTATGCCAGTCTGCAATCAGGTTGGAAGGAATCTCATATTCTTTATGCCTGATTGTTTTTTCAACAGTCGGGAAAGACGGAAGCTCTGAAACCAGCTCATACAATGGCTCTTCAAGCGGAATATTAATATGTACCGGTCCCTGCTTTTCAAAACACTGTTCGATGGCTTTTTTAATAATATCAAAATTAACATCTTCTGCATTCTCTTTGCTGTCTTCCAAAAGCTGGAAGTCGCCATAAGAATGCTGGTGAAAAATATCTTTCTGCCTGATCGTCTGCCCGTCAAAAATATCTACATAATCAGTAGGCCTGTCAGCAGTCAGGATCAAAAGCGGAACATTCTGATAAAAAGCTTCAGTAACTGCCGGATAATAATTGGCCACAGCAGAACCGCTGGTACAGGTTATTGCTACAGGCTTCTTCTCACTTTTAGCCATCCCCATTCCTACAAAAGCAGCGCTTCTTTCATCTACAATACTGTAACAGTTGAAGGCATCGGTTTCAGAAAAATGAATGGCCAGGGGAGCATTTCTGGACCCCGGGGAAATGATAATATCTGAAATTCCGTACTGCTGAAGAAGATGGGCAAGTATCTGAATACTTCTCTTAGAAGAATATTTTTTCATACAGCAAATTTAACTGATAAATACTTATTTTAGAATTATTTCATTTAAAAAAAATGTAATTTTGTAATTCGTAAATTTCTAAAAATGGATAAAATACCTAGTGTAGACCTGCGTGATTTCCTTTCGGACAACCCGGAACGCAAACAGAAATTTGTAAATGAAATCGGAAAAGCTTATGAAGAAATTGGTTTTGTTGCCTTAAAAGGCCATTTTCTTGATGACAAATTAGTAGATGAACTCTACGGAGAGGTTAAAAACTTTTTTGACCTGCCTGTAGAAACGAAGCAGAAGTATGAAATTCCAGGAATCGGCGGCCAGAGAGGTTACGTAGGATTCGGTAAAGAAACCGCAAAAGGCTTCAAAAAAGGAGATTTAAAGGAGTTTTGGCATTTCGGACAGTACGTGTCTGATGATTCAAAATACAAATCCGAATATCCTGACAACGTAATCGTTGAAGAGCTGCCAAAATTCAATGCAGTAGGTAAAGAAGCCTACCAGATGCTTGAAAAAACAGGACAGTATGTATTAAGAGCTCTGGCTCTGTACCTTGGTCTGGATGAGTTTTATTTTGACGACAAGATTGCCGAAGGAAACTCTATCTTAAGACCTATTCACTATCCCCCAATTACCCAGGAACCTGATGATGCAGTAAGAGCTGCAGCACACGGAGACATCAATCTGATTACCCTTTTGATGGGGTCTCAGGGAAAAGGTCTTCAGGTGCAGAACCACAACGGAGAATGGATCGATGCGATTGCAGAACCTGATGAACTGATGATCAATGTAGGAGATATGTTATCAAGACATACCAATAACAAGCTGAAATCTACCATTCACAGAGTGGTTAATCCTCCAAGAGAATTATGGGGAACATCAAGGTATTCTATTCCTTTCTTTATGCATCCGGTGAGTGAAATGTCACTGAATGCTCTTGAAAACTGTATTGATGAAAACAACCCGAAACTGTATGAAGATACTACAGCAGGAGAGTTTTTACATGAAAGACTGATAGAATTAGGACTTATCAAAAAGTAACATAAAAAAGTCAATAATTGATCTGTTGATGATTGACCCGTATTTGTGGGCAATACTAGGATTAATTATTGACTTTTATTTTTAATACACAGATCTTATTAAAAAAATTTAACTTCTATTCTACCACAGATTGTTTTAGTTAAAAAGATTTTAATTATCTTTACTTTACTATCAAATTTTTAATTAAAACAATATGAAAAATTTAAAAAAACTAAACAACAGCCAGTTAAAAAGCATTTCCGGAGCAGGAGGAATTAAACTTCCGGAACCTGAATTTTGTATGTATTACTGCAACGGCACCGTAGTTTGTGCTACCTGCAGCGATGATTTCCAATGCCCGGACAACACGATCTAAGGTTGACCACCACAAAAGAATAAGAAAACCGCGCCTAAAGGTGCGGTTTTTCTTTTTTATGTTTCGGCTGAAGCCATTGGAATTTTTATTTTATTGTGAATGGGCTAAAGCCCATTCCTATTGAATTTTACAAGAAGTCATATTAATCAAACAATCTCAGCTGCTGATCTTTTGCTCCGGTAAAGTTTGCTGTAGAAAGTTTGGGAAATTCTCTTCCGTCAAAATATTTCTTTCTTCCGATCTTAAATGTATTGTGGATCATTTCAGCGATATTCCCTTCTCCCCTCTGTCTTTCAAAATACCTTTTATCACCCAGCTTTCCGCCGCGCATAGAACGGATAAGATTCAAAACCTTTTGAGCCCTGTCCGGAAAATGAGCCTCAATCCAATTGACAAAAACGGGCTCTACCGTATCATTCAGTCTTACCAGCGTATACCCGAAGCTCAAAGCACCTGCATCCGAGATGGCTTTTAAAATCGTAAGCGGCTCATCACTGTTCAGGCCTGGAATAATCGGCGCTACCATAACATGCACCGGAATTTTGTTTTCTGTAAGAATTTCTACTGCTTTTAATTTATTCGGAGCTGAGCTTGTTCTCGGTTCCATTTTCCGTCTGAGATCTTCATTAATTGTAGGAATGCTCAGAGATACAGAAACGAGGTTCTGTTCTGCCATAGGCTTTAAAATATCCAGGTCTCTCAGTACAAGGGCATTTTTTGTCAGAATATTGACTGGATGTCTGTAGTCGAGACAGACCTGAAGCATTTTTCTGGTGATCTCAAACTGTCTTTCTGCCGGCTGATAACAGTCGGTATTCCCGGAAAGAAGAATGGGTGCCGGTTTGTAGCCTTTTTTCTGAAAAAATTTCTCCAATAGTTCCGGAGCATTTTTTTTCACCATGATCTTTCTCTCAAAATCAATTCCGGCACTGTAGCCCCAGTATTCATGGGTGGGTCTGGCAAAGCAGTAGGAACATCCGTGCTCACAACCCTGGTAGGGATTCATGGAATATTCCATAGGAAGGTCCTCACTTTTCACCTGATTTACAATGGTTTTCGGGAAAACTTCTGTGAAAGAGGTTTTTATCGTTTCGAAATCTTCATCTTCAGGCTCATAGGTATACCTGTCGAAACGATTGATTACGTTCCGCTGAGCTCCCTGTCCTTTTATGAATTTTTCGTTCTGCATGATGATGTAAAATTAGAATGGATTTTTTATAAAATAATGAGTTTTAACACTAAGTTATCCACAAAAAAATCCGGCCTCTTCAAAGGGACCGGATTTAAACATAATTAAATATATTCTTTTACTACTTCAGTGCATAAAATTCCACTCCGTGATATTCATCTTCGTGGTTTTTTCCATCAAAATGTCTGTGATAGTCCGAATAGGTATCACTATATGCTTTATCTTTTTTAGTCAATATCTTTTTTAATCCAATAAAACCTAATACTGCCAAAAGACCAACTCCTCCTGCCAGTAAAACGCCAACTTCTTTTTTCATATTTTGTCCGATTTATTAACGTAGCTATTGCAAAAAGCATACCTAATTTTGATTTCCGAATTATAAATTTTGTTAACATTAGTCTTTATTTTAATGAAAGATGCAATTGGCTTTTTTATTTAAATTTGCCCTATCAATGGTTTAATTATTGTACTCATCTTAAAAAATAATATTATGGATAATTCAGAAAATACAGACCGCATGACCACCCTGAGCCAGGTTATGAATACTTTATCGCAAAGAGGTATACAGAGAGAATTCAGAATGAATGAGGCCTGTGAAATGAAATTTGAGAATTCAGAGAAAGTGTATCAGCCTTCTGAACTGACTATTTTAAAAACATACCGTTTCGAGGGCGACAGCAATCCTGATGACAATGCAGTATTGTACGTAGTAAAAGACAATGCAGGAAACCGCGGAATGATTATAGATTCTTACGGGGCAGACAGCAACTACCCTGGTGAGGAATTTGATAAATTTTTAAGAGACATTCCCATTCAGGAAAGTGATGAATTTAACTTTTAACAGATTAAAAATTAAGTTTAAAATAGCAACTTTACCCCTTAAGATATATCCCGAAACTATTCAGTTCCGGGTTTTTCTTTTTTCTTAAAAACTCCTTTCAGAAAGCCTTTCTTCTCCTTTTTCTGTTCCTGCGGCTTAGGTTCTTCTTTTTTGGCTTTAATATCCTGTTTCAGTTCTTTTACGGTTTGCTTTACTTCTTTTACGGATGAAACGGCATTTTTTACGGTTTTCTCCGTTTTGTCGACATTCACTCCTATTAAAGTTTTCTTCAGTCCCTGCTCAATTCCTTTCCAGAAAAGATTAAAAAACGACTTTGTAGGATCCCTCTCAACATTTTCCACGGCAACAGCCTCCGGAAACTTCCCGGAATCTGAACGGATAAAAAGATTGGCAACAGCCGTCAGAACACCCTTTTTTTCATGATTCTCTTTATTTAAAACAGCAATTTTAAGGTCTTTATGCTTCAGATTGAACGCTCCGTTCAGCCCGGAAGGATTTCCTTTAAAATTAAACAGCATTTCCTGGATTGTTCCGGAAGTAGCTGTCACATGAAGATAGGGTCTGATAAAAGGATTAATGCCATTCGCCGGAAGGTTGGTTGTTCTTCCTGCAATTGAAAACCTGTCATTCTGATCTGCCACATCGAAATTCCAGTTGACGGACAGCGGGGCCAGATTCATGAATGAGCAGTCGATCTTGATATCCACTCTTGTAGGTTTCCCTTTTGTTTTGGCAGAGTTCAGATTTTTCACATTCATATTGAAGTTACTGAACGTAAGCTTGCCCGGCCCTGCACTTTCGGGAGTATCTTCTTCGTACACCAAAACCGAATTTTTCAGGTCAAGATGGTTAACCGTCATTGGAATTTTTATAGACCGGAGTAGCTTAGAGTATAAAGGTTTTACTTTAGGATCGTCTTTCGGGATTTTACTTCTGAAAATATTGGCATCAGCAGAAAGAACCGTTACATTTGACGCATTGATCGATTTGCTGTCTGAGAAAAGATCCCAGCTTCCGTCTGCCGATATCTGTGAAACCTTAATATCGTAGAGATCCCGTTCCACAGGTATCATTCTGATAAACTGGGCTCTCGAAATGAGAGGCTTCATGGCAAAATTGTTGACGAGGATTTTATTTTTATTTAATTTTAGAAGTCCGGCACTCAGATGATAGAATTGTGTTTTATAGGCAAAATTGCGGGTGGTCAGGAAATAGTCTTTAATTTTAAAAGAAAGTCCCTGATTATTTGGTTTTGGTCCTATTTCAATGTTATTAACTGTTGCATTAAGATCATGAAATGCCAATGGCTGCATTCCTTTATCATAAACAACATCAGAATTTTTCACAGACATCTTCCGGACAATTACCGATTGAATGATTCCCGGACCTTTATTCACTTTGGGTTTAGTTGCTCCTGCTTTAACAGTTCCTTTTATATTTTCAACAAGTACATCTTTAAGATCGAGATTAAGCTTTCTTTTAACAAATTCAAACTTATTGATATTAAATGCAATATGATCGGTTTTCAGGTCCATGGATCCTTTTCCTGCCTCAGGAGTTCCCGGAGACAGTATCAGATTCCTGATTTCGCCGCTTTTAGGGTTTAAGGCAATACTTTCAACTGAAAAATTCTGATGATTGGAATACTGTATATCTTTTCCTGAAAAGCGGAAGTCTTTGTATCCGACCGGAATCATTTCTTCTGCAGTAACCTTATCAAATTTCAGCTGATTAACTTTTATATTCAGGATTTTTGCAGAAAGCAGCCGGGTTCCATCGGGTTTGTTAACGATTACTGCAGCATTATTGAGCCTTATATCTTCTAAATTAACTTCAAAATTGATCTTTTTTTCTGTTTTTGGAGATTTTATTCCTGTATTGTAAACCGTTAGAACAGGATTTTGAAAATCAGCATTGGCCAGACTAATTTTATTTTTTGCCAAAACGATGTCTTTAAACTCCATTTTAGGAATGGAAAATTCAAACAGTTTCGGTTTTTTAGGATAAAACCTTTTAAACTGGTCAAAATTTAAAAGTGGAATCAGGCGGAAATTTCCAACGGACATCTGGCCATCCGCTGTACTGATCGTACTGATGGTAATGGCATATACATTATCCGGCCGGAAGAAAAAATTCTTTCCTTTAATATCGTACTTATCAAAAACCACGGGAAGCTTATCTTCTACAGATTCTTCAGTCATCTGAAGGTTTTCTACAAAAAGATCGAGTTCCTGAACCGATAAGAACTTCTGTTTGGTATATTTGAAAATATTGATTGTTCCTTTATTGATCCTGATATTTTCAAACAGGACAGGATTTCTTTTTTTTCCGGTCTTACGGTCTACAGGCCTGGCAAGAATAATGTTCAAATTGGGCTTTGCCAGCAGGAGATCGGATGAGCTGATCGTTTTATTGAAAATAGCATCATAAATCCCGAACCGGCTGATCTTTAATGTATCAATGGTTCCCTGAAGACCAATGACATTGGTATTCTGTGGATTTTTGCTGTTTACCGTTATGCCTGATGCAAAAATATTTCCGGACCCAAGATCCACATCCAATGTTTTATAGGAAACTTTATAGTCCGTATTTTTCTTTATATATCCTGGAAGCTGGGTTTTAAGCCATATATTCAGTCCGAAATTTGCCGCAAGAAGAATAAGCAGAAGAATTCCCAGGCCTATCAATAACTTTTTAACCCATCTTTTCATATATGTGTGTGATTTTTTGTAATTTTAAATATAAGGTTAATTTTTTATATTTAAATCAATTACATAACCTTCGTGTCCTCTTACATTCATAAAGTTCCCTCCTTCAAAACTGAGATATTGCCCTTTAATCCCTCTAAGCTTACCGGTAAATTCAGGTTTTTTGTCCAAAGTAAATGAAGTTATTTTTTCAGGCTTATCAAAAGGATAATCGAATTTCCATAAATTTTCTCCTTCGCTGTAGAACTTCTGGAAATCATCAGGAAAATACTGCTTTATCTTCTGCTGGAAATCCGCAAGGTCTACTTCGCCTTCCAAATCATCCTGAAGCATTTTTTTCCAGTTCGTTTTGTCGGGAAGGTGTTCTTTCAGAGCTACTTCTATCATTCCTGCTTCGTAGCGGTTTTCCGTCCGGGCAATCGGCAGGGCAAAAGTGGCCCCCTGGTCGATCCATCTTGTAGGAATCTGAGTATTTCTCGTTACCCCTACTTTTACATCCCCGGTGTACGCCAGATATACAGTGTGAGGCTGCAGCTGGATTTGTTTTTCTACTTCCAGATCACGTTCAGCAATATCCAGATGGGCTGTGGAGAGTTCAGGACGAATAATGGTATCACTGGCATAAGGACTTTCAAAAAAACAGTTTTTGCAGAATCCCATCCTGTAGACAGGCTTGTTTTCTCCACAATTAACGCATTGAAATCCTGTATGTTTTATCGTTAACTCCCTTCCAAACAATTCATTCATGTGGATCAGATCCCCCGAAAGATTCAGATAATACTGAATGGGTTGATCATCGAAGCTTGTCATCTTTAAAATTTGCCCTTGAAACTGCATACTGTTTATATTACTTTTTTAAGTAAATTTAATGATTATATTTTCAAAAAGTAAATTTATATTTTTGTGCCATTAAAAAACCACAAATGACTTATCTTGTAACTGGAGGAAGCGGCTTTATCGGTTCTCATTTAATAGAACGATTATTAAGAAATGGACATTCTGTCATAAACGTTGACAATTTTGATGATTTCTATAATTATCAGATTAAAATTAAAAATACATTAGAGTCTATTGATAAAATTCCGGATTTTGAATTTTCGGACAAAGAGACCGATATTCAGCATCTGGTTGCCATTTCACAGTCGGATAAATATAAGCTATATTATCAGGATATCCGTGATAAAAAAGGCCTTGAAGCTATTTTTAAGAGCCACAAAATAGATCTTGTCATTCACCTTGCAGCCCTTGCAGGAGTACGCCCTTCCATTGAAAGACCACTGGAATATGAAGAAGTGAATGTACGCGGAACAATGAACCTATGGGAACTTTGCAAGGAGTTCAATATCAGTAAATTTATATCCGCCTCTTCATCAAGCGTTTACGGTAACAATGAAAAAATTCCGTTTGCAGAAACGGATAATGTGGACAATCCAATATCACCTTATGCTGCGACCAAAAAAAGCTGTGAAGTTTTAGGACATGTTTACCATAATTTATATCACATAGACATCATCCAGCTCAGGTTTTTTACAGTTTACGGGCCCAGACAGAGGCCGGATCTGGCGATTCATAAATTTACAAAGTTGATCTCGGAAGGCCAGGAAATTCCATTTTACGGTGATGGAAATACAGCAAGAGATTACACTTATATTGATGATATTATTGACGGAATCACGAAATCAATCCTTTATCTGGAGACCCATTCCGGAGTTTATGAAATTATTAACCTTGGGGAAAGCGAAGTGATTACTTTATCTGAAATGCTGAGTACAATAGAAACCAACCTGGGAATTTCTGCCATCAGAAAAAATCTGCCAATGCAGCCGGGAGATGTCCGGAAAACCAATGCAGATATCTCAAAAGCGAAGACATTAATTGGCTACAAACCAGACACAGACTTCCAAAATGGCATAAAAAAATTTGTGGAATGGTTTTTGAGAAAATGACAGCATGTAAGTTGTTGGGACAGCTGTAATGCAGCTTATGAAGGACAATGAACAAAAATTAATCAAAAAGAATTGAAAATCAAGTATAAAAAAGCGTATAATATAAGCTAATTTTATACTTTTGCAAAAAAATCAGAAAATTATGTACTGGACATTAGAATTAGCCTCATACCTAAGTGACGCACCTTGGCCAATGACAAAAGCAGAACTTATTGACTATGCAATCAGAACTGGTGCACCAATGGAAGTAGTGGAAAACCTTCAGGCAATTGAAGACGAAGGAGAAATCTATGAATCTATCGAAGAGGTTTGGAGTGATTATCCTACCGACGAGGATTTCCTTTGGAACGAAGACGAATATTAATGAAAGCAATAAGCTTTGAGCATTACGCTTAGAGCTTATTTGCCCTTTTTTATATACACAATTCACACGTTAAGCGTGTCAGTAAAACGCTTAAAGCATATCGTTTTAAGCATAAAGCAAAAAATTTATGAGTTTTTTAAACAAAGTTCTTAAAGGGTTTTTGGGAGACAAAAAAGCGCAGGACCTAAAAGAAGTAAAAAAAGTTGTAACAAAAATCAAAGCTGTAGAACCAGCCATTCAGCAGTTGACTGATGATGGGCTGAGAGAAAAAACTGCTGAATTTAAAGAGAACATAAAATCTTCAACCAGCAAAATAACAGCGCAGATAGAACAGATAAAAGAGCAGATAAAAAATTCAGCTAATGTAGATGAAAAAGAAGCTCTTTTCTCAAAGATTGAATCTCTGAAAAAAGAATCATACGAAATTGAAGAGAAAGTTCTGGCACAGATCCTTCCTGAAGCTTTTGCCCTGGTAAAAGAAACAGCAAGAAGATGGGCTCAGAACGGAGAGATCCGCATTAAGGCAAGTGACTGGGACAGACAATTGGCTGCCGCGGGTAAAGATTTCGTAGAGATCCAGGGAGATACTGCAATCTGGAAAAACTCATGGGATGCTGCCGGAACTCCTGTAGTTTGGGACATGGTTCACTATGATGTTCAGTTTATCGGAGGGGTTATTCTTCACAGCGGTAAAATTGCCGAAATGGCAACAGGTGAAGGTAAAACTTTGGTAGGAACATTACCTATTTACTTAAATTCACTTCCTGGAAGAGGAGTTCACGTAGTAACGGTGAATGACTATCTGGCCAAAAGAGACTCGGCATGGATGGGACCTCTTTACCAGTTCCACGGAATGAGCATCGACTGTATCGATAATCACCAGCCGAACTCAGACGGAAGAAGAAAAGCATACAACTCGGATATTACTTACGGAACGAATAATGAATTCGGTTTCGATTACCTGAGAGATAACATGGTGACCTCACCTTCAGAGCTTGTACAGAGAGAACTGAACTTTGCTATTGTGGATGAGGTGGATTCCGTATTGGTAGATGACGCCAGAACACCGCTAATTATTTCTGGTCCGGTTCCTCAGGGAGACAGACAGGAATTTGATGTTCTTAAGCCTTCTATCGACAGAATCGTTGAAGTTCAGAAGAAAACAGTTTCTGCGATCTTTAACGAGGCTAAAAAATTAATCGCTGCTGGTAATACAAAAGAAGGAGGATTCAAATTGCTTCAGGCTTACAGAGGTCTTCCTAAAAACAGACAATTAATTAAATTCTTATCGGAAAGCGGAAACCGTGCATTGCTTCAAAAAGTGGAAGCTCAATACATGCAGGACAACAACCGTGACATGCCGATCGTAGATAAGGATCTTTACTTCGTAATCGAAGAGAAAAACAATCAGGTTGATCTTACCGATAAAGGGGTAGAATATATGTCTCAGGGGAATTCCGATCCAAACTTCTTCGTACTTCCGGATATCGGAACAGAAATCGCTGAAGTTGAGGCTAAAAATTTATCTAAAGAAGAAGAATTTGAGGCTAAAGAAAAGCTTTTCTCTGAATTCGCTGAAAAATCCGAGCGCGTACACACGATGAGCCAGCTATTGAAAGCCTACACATTATTCGAAAAAGATGATGAGTATGTGGTTATTGACGGTGAAGTAAAAATCGTTGATGAGCAGACCGGCCGTATTATGGAAGGAAGACGTTATTCAGACGGTCTTCACCAGGCAATCGAAGCGAAGGAGAACGTAAAAATTGAAGCAGCTACACAGACTTTTGCTACCGTAACGCTTCAGAACTATTTCCGTATGTACAACAAGCTTGCGGGAATGACGGGTACTGCTGAAACAGAGGCAGGTGAGCTTTGGGAAATCTACAAACTTGATGTTGTGGTGATTCCTACCAACCGTCCTATTTTAAGACATGACAGACAGGATTTAGTTTTCAAAACTAACCGTGAAAAATACAATGCCGTAATTGAAGAAATTGAAAAATTAACAGCAGCTCAAAGACCTGTACTTGTAGGTACTACTTCTGTTGAAATCTCTCAGTTGCTTTCAAAGGCACTACAATTAAGAAAAATTCCTCACCAGGTACTGAACGCGAAGCTTCACAAGAAGGAAGCAGAGATTGTTGCCGGAGCCGGACAGCCGGGAGTTGTAACTATTGCGACGAACATGGCAGGTCGTGGTACGGATATCAAGCTGACCAAAGAAGTGAAAGAAGCCGGAGGTTTAGCTATTATCGGTACCGAAAGACACGATTCAAGACGTGTAGACAGACAGCTCAGAGGTAGAGCGGGACGTCAGGGAGACCCGGGTAGCTCTCAGTTCTATGTATCTCTTGAAGATAACCTGATGCGTTTGTTCGGTTCTGAAAGAATCGCGAAAATGATGGACAGAATGGGTCACAAGGAAGGTGAAGTTATTCAGCATTCCATGATCAGCAAATCTATCGAAAGAGCTCAGAAAAAAGTGGAGGAAAATAACTTCGGAATCAGAAAGAGACTTCTTGAATATGATGACGTAATGAACAAGCAGCGTGACGTGATCTATAAGAGAAGAAGAAATGCCCTTTTCGGAGATCACCTGAAGTATGATATTACAAATATGATCTTCGATGTTGCCAACTCCATTGTTGCCAAAGGAAAAGCTACAGGAAACTATAAAGATTTCGAATTCGATATCATCAAATTCTTCACTATGGAATCTCCTGTTTCTGAAAATGAATTCAAGAGCAAGCAGGTGGCAGAATTAACAGACATTGTATTCAAGGCAGCCCAGGAAGATTATAAAATGAAGCTGAACTTACTGAAAGAGAAATCATTCCCTATTATTGAGAATGTATATCAGAATCAGGGTTCAATGTTCAAAATGATCCAGGTTCCTTTTACAGACGGCCACAAGACAATGACAATTGTTGCAGACCTTAAAGAAGCTTACGATACTCAATGTGAAAGCCTTATCAATGATTTTGAAAAGAACATCACCTTATCCATCATTGATGAGAACTGGAAACTTCACCTTCGTGAAATGGATGACCTGAGAAGATCTTCTCAAGGTGCGGTTTATGAACAGAAAGATCCGTTGGTAATCTACAAACAGGAATCATTCCACTTATTTAGTGAAATGGTTGACAAAATGAACAAAGAAATTATTTCTTTCTTATACAAAGGAGAAATTCCGGCTTAAGAAATTAATAATAAAATCTTATAAAAACCCCGCTTCAGCTACGCTGAAGCGGGGTTTTGCTATTCATCACCTAATAAATTTATGACAAAAATCAATTTTATTATTTATTTAGAACAATTAAAAACAATATATTTGCAGAAAATTTGAGTTATTCATGAAAAATGTACTGATCTGCGCCTCACTGTTGGGTTCTATGCTAACGTTTGCACAAGAGAAAAAAGATTCTACAAATTCTAAAAATATTGAAGAGGTTATCATCAATAAAATGGTGAAAAAGCTCGATACCGAATCGTCCAACAAAATGCCGGTGAAATTCATAGAAAATCCACAAGTCTATTCTTCTATTGATAAAGGGATTTTGGAAAATGAAAACATTTTTACGGTTGATGATGCTTACAGGAATGTAACCGGCTTACAGAAAATGTGGAATCCCACAGGAAGAGCCGGAGACGGTGGTTCCTTCTTCGTTTTAAGAGGTTTTCCTTCGCAGGCTTCTACAAGAAATGGAGTGGTCGCTCCAGTTACATCTACAATTGATGCAATCAATGTAGAAACATTGGAATTCCTGAAAGGTCCTGTCGGAACACTTTACGGAAGCACCGTAGCTTCTTATGGAGGTCTTATTAACAGGGTGACCAAAAAACCTCAGCAGAATTTCTTCGGTGCAGTCTCAGGTTCTGCAGGAAGCTACAATACTTACAGAGCAACTGCAGATATTAACGCTCCGATCACAAAAGACTTGTTTTTCCGCGTAAATACAGCTTATACAAATGAGGGAAATTTCACGAAAACCAATGCTGGAAATCAATATACAACCTTCGCTCCGAGCTTGACATGGAACGTTTCTGACAAAGTTCAGCTGAATGTAGATTATGAACTATTCCAGAACAGGGTAACGGCAAATCCTTATTACTTCTATCTTTCGCCGAAAACGCTGAACGGAATTAATAACATGAAAGATCTGGAAAAGGCGGCAGGCCTGGACTATAAGGAATCTTACACCGGGAAAGATCTATACATGACGGCAAGAAATTCCAATATTTTCGGAAACGTGAAATGGAAAATCAACAATAATATTACCTCAAATACCTACATCAATAATTCCGATTCTTATTCAGACGGCTATAATCCATATTTTTCGATTTCTTACACAGGAGGACAGTATTTAGTTACAAGAGCAGATCAGTCTACCAATAACAGTAAAAAGTCCTGGTTTCAAATTCAACAAAACTTCAACTTCAATTATGATTTTTCAAACGGAATGAAAAACAAAACAGTTGTTGGATTTGATTATATGAGAACAACGGAAAGATTGAAATACAAATACCTGAACTCTAATTTCGATTCTGTAGCGGCTTCAGGTGCAGATTATTCCGGAATGAATGCCAATGCTTTGTCTGCACTGTATGCAGATCCTGCAAATTTTTCAACCTGGGATTATTTAAGAGATCTGAATACCTATTCAGGATACATTTCCAACTTATTTACCCCGATTGCGAACCTACACATTATGGCAGGACTTCGCTATGAAAACAATGATTATTTAGGCGGAATGTCCGGACCCAATGCGGAGAAAGCATTCAACCAATCTGCATTTTCTCCAAAAGCAGGAATTGTTTACGAAATCGTGAAGGATAAATTCTCTGTCTTCGGAAATTACCAGAACTCTTTCAAATCCAACGGATATTATACTTCCGATGTAGCAGGGAATACGACCTTATCAGACCCTGAAAGAGGAAACCAGTTTGAAGGAGGTTTCAAAGCAAGTTTATTTAATAACAGATTCAATGCAACGGTTTCTTACTACAACATCAAAGTAAAAAATCAATTGCTTTACACCGGAGAATATGCCCCAAATTTTGTTTCAGTTCAGAAACAGTCTGCTTCTACACTCAGCAAAGGTTTCGAGCTGGAGGTTAATGCATACCTAGTGAAAGGATTTTCTTTAGTCGGAGGTTTGGCTTACAACGACACTGTTGATGAAGCTACTAAAACAAGACCAACCACAGCTGGTTCTTTCTGGAACGCAAATTTCAACTTGGCTTACCAGTTTGTTGACGGAAAAGTAAAAGGGCTTGGATTCGGATTTGGTGGAAATTATGCCAGTGACAACAATGTAACAGGAGATTTCATTTTGCCAAAATATTTCGTTTTGAATGCCAATGCGTTTTACGATGCCAAGAAATTCAGAATCGGAGTTAAAGTTGATAACTTTACCAATGAACATTACTGGACAGGATATTCCACAGCGAATCCTCAAAAACTGGCCAACTTCTTAGGAACAATTGCTTATAAATTTTAATCAACACATATTCACTATTCCTGAAATTCAGGAATAGTTTATTTTAATGAAAAAGAAGCACCACCATAAAAAGAAACCTTCTTTTACAAAGAAATGGTCTGCCAAACTGCATCTGTGGTTTGGTTTATCTGTTGGTGTCATTATTTTCATCGTTTCTTTAACGGGGACCATGTATGTTTTCAAAGATGAGATTCAAAGTGTTCTCAGAAAAGATGCCATTTATGTAAAAGCAGAAACCATCAGACAAAACCCGCTTTCCATTGAAATCCTTAAGGAAAAGGTTTCTCTCGAAATAAATGAAAAATATCCTGTCAGCAGCATTGAAATCCCGTTAGAAAAAAGCAAGTCTTACGAATTTCTTTATTACGAAAAAAATAAAAAAGCCTGGAATTATTTTGATGAAGTGCTTATCAATAAACTAGTGTATGTCAATCAGTACACTGGAGAAATTACAGGAATTTATAATGAAAAATATGACATTTTCCCCATTTTAAAAGCTATCCATTGGAGCTTACTGCTAAAATCGGATTGGGGAAAATATGTTGTAGGAATTCCTACAGTTCTGTTCATCATCATGCTGATCACAGGGATCATTCTCTGGTGGCCACAAAACAAAAAAGCGAGAAAAGGACGTTTCTGGTTCAGCTGGGAAAATGTAAAGACCTGGAAACGTAAAAACTATGATCTTCATAATGTATTAGGATTTTATGCTTCCTTTTTAGCGCTTATGATGAGTATCACCGGAATTTATTTTGCCTATCCGTATGTGAAGAATGCCTTCAATTTTACATTATCAGGCTCACTTGAACTGCCAAAAGAAAAAGAGATCAGCTCTCCCGATTCACTGATGCAAAAAAACAGTTCGGTTTTTGACATCGCAGCCGGACAGACTGAAAAACTTTACGCCTCATCTTCCAGTTTCAGAATTCCATTGAACGGAAAAAACAAAAAAGGAAAAGAATTAAAAAATATTCCGGTTACCATCTACGGAAAAGATGGTCGTTTCAGCGAAAGAAACACACTGGTCTTCGATAAATACTCAGGAAAGCTTCTGGCAGAAAAACCTCATCAGAAACTGAACAATGCGGAGAAATATGCCAATGCTAACTATGATATCCATACCGGATCTTACTTCGGGCTGTTCGGAAAAATACTCTGGTTCATTACCGGGCTCATCTGTACTTCACTTCCCGTCACCGGATTTTTGGTGTGGTGGGGAAAACAAAAAAAACTAGGAAAGAAAATATAATGAAAAAAGCGCTTTTATCAGCCGCATGCTTAGGCTCTGTATCTGTTTTTGCACAGGTTAAAGACAGTTTGCAGACCAATAATGTAGATGAAGTCGTAATGACTGCTTCCAGAAAAAAAGAAAACATTAAAGAAATTCCAAGCTCGGTAACCATCGTTGCTGAAAAACAAATCCAATCGCAACTGACCGTCAATTCCGATATCACCAGCATTCTTCAGTATACGGTTCCCAGCCTGGGCACCAACTCCGGACAGACTTCCAATACAGGTCAAACCCTGAGAGGAAGACAGGTGCTTGTCCTTATTGATGGGATTCCGCAATCTACACCGCTGAGAAACGGAGCTAGAGATATCAGAAGCATTGATCCTTCAGTGATTGAAAGGATTGAAGTGATCAAAGGCGCCTCATCTATCTACGGAAACGGGGCAGATGGAGGGATTATCAACTATATCACCAGAAGAAGCCAAACTGATAAAAAAATTTCCGGAATATCCCAGGTAGGTTTTACAGGCCAGCCGTATGGCGGAACTTTAGGAGTAAGAGCCAGCCAGCTGCTATCCGGAAAGATCAATAAGTTTGATTATGTCTTGTCTTTAGCCTATGAAAGAACCGGCTATATGAAAGATGCCGACGGCGTATATCTTACCCCAACCTATAGCACTGCAAAAATGGATAATTATAACGGAATGCTTAAAGTAGGTTATAATATCAATAGTGACCAGAGAATTGAAGCTTCTTACATTGGATATTCTTCCAGATCAGATCTTAACTTAGGTTTAAAAACCGGTAAATACGGAATAACTCCAACCATTGGTGAGGGAGAAGGAAAAGGCCTTGAAACCACACCACAGGGAACACCGAGAAACCATAATTTCAGGATCAATTACGACAACCAGAATCTTTTCGGAGGAACCACATCACTGAATTTCAATGCATACATGCAGGATTTCAGAACCGTTTACGGATATAGTGATACATTTTTGGGAGGAGGACAATCCAATGTCATTTCCAAAAAATACGGAGCAAGATTCAATTTTGACACAAAACTCTGGAATGCCGCCAATTCTCAGGGTGAAATCATGTACGGAACGGATATCCTTAATGACCAGACCGTTCAGAAACTTGAAGACGGCCGTTACTGGACCCCTGACATGAATATGACCAACCTTGCTCCTTTTGTTTTGGTTAAAATTGATTTACTGAAAAAACTAACCCTTAAAGGAGGCCTGCGTTACGAAAACATGAGCGTTAAAGTTGGAGATTTCAATACTCTTTCTTCCATTAAAAGTGATGGCACTTTTACAACAAGCATCTTTGTTACCGGAGGAAAACTGAAATACAATGCCTTAGTGGCCAATTTGGGAGTCCGTTACAATATTGAGCCATTTATTAACCTGTTCGGCAGCTTTTCACAATCCTACTCTATCAACGAGCTGGGAAGAATTTTGAGAACATCTACCCAGGGAACTATCCAAAACCTTGAAAATAAGCCTATTATTGTGAATAACTATGAGTTTGGAGCAACAGGGCAGATCTCGAAATGGATCAATTATGAAATTACCTCTTATGTAAGCACTTCAAAGCTTGGGGCTTCATTTGTACAGAGTGCAGACAGAGCCTTAACCATACAAAGATCACCGGAAATTGTTTACGGTGTGGAAGGATTCCTTCATTTTACCCCTGCAAGATGGGTCAGTTTTGGAGGAAGTTATAGCTGGATGGAAGGAATTACCTCGATTAAAGATGATGGAGATTATTCCGCAAAAATCAACAACAGCAGGATTTCTGCTCCAAAAGTACTGGCGTATGTTCAGGTAAAACCCATCCCTACTTTATCCATAGGTTTTGACATGCTGCATGCATTCCAGCAGGACAGGTTCCAACCCAATGCAAAAACAGGAATGTTTGTGTACGGAGAGGGTTATGTTCCGGAATACACCGTTTTCAATTTCAAATCCGGCTATGAAATCAGTAAAAACTGGAAAGTGTCACTGGGAATTGAGAATATATTCAACAGAATGTACCAGCCTGCTATCGCCTGGTGGTCTGCCCGTGACAGCGAATTTGTGAATTCACCGGGAACAAGAGGAACTTTGATGCTGGAATATAAATTTTAATTAAACTAAATAAAAAGTTAAGCTATCTTTGCAAAACTTTGACCTTCAATATGAAGAAAAAACATCATCATAAAAAAAAGCCAGGTTTTTTTAAAAAATGGAGTGCCAGACTGCATCTGTGGTTGGGTTTAGGCATTGGTTTTCTGATCTTTATTATTTCCATTACCGGAGCGCTTTATGTGTTTAAGGATGAAATAGAAAACGTCACCAGGAAAGATGTTATTTACCACAATGAACAGAATATAGAACAGAAACAGGTTCTTCCTATCCGGGTAATCGAAAGATCTGTTACAGAACAGGTAAAAGAAAAATATCCCGTCCATTGGGTCAACATTCCGATTGATAAAAAGATGTCCTATGTCTTTTATTGGTACGAACACAATACCAGTGCCTGGAATTATTTTGATGAATTCCCTATTTATAAAGCAGCCTATGTAAACCCTTACACAGGAAAAGTCCTCAGAACTTATGATGAAAAGAACGGGTTCTTCAACATTGTAAAGATGATTCACTGGAGCTTTTTATTAAAGCAGGAATGGGGAACTTACGTGGTGGGAATTCCTGTTATCATCTTCGTTATCATGCTTATTACCGGGATTATTCTCTGGTGGCCTAAAAATAAAGCGGCAAGGAAACAGCGTTTCTCTTTCAAATGGAAAAACATCAAAAGCTGGAAAAGGAAAAATTACGACCTTCATAATGTACTGGGCTTTTATGCCTCCATTTTTGCCCTGATCTTCTCCATTACAGGATTGTTTTATGCATTTTTCGTAGTACAGGCAATGATCTATGTAATCTTTTCCGGCGGAGAAACAAAATATCCGGATTTTTCCTACATTAAAACAAGAGCTCCTATAGAAGTAAGGACAGAAGGTACGCTGGACAAAATTATTGCCACCGTTAATCAGAAATATCCGGATTCTTTTGGTTTTGCTATCGACCTTGGCCATGAACATATGGATGACCACGAGCATCCTAACTTTGAGGTATATGTAAAACACCTTTCCTATTCTTATCATAAGAGCAGCAGCCTGATTTTTGATGAGAATTCGGGAGAACTGCTCCATACCCATGATCCGAAAGACAAAAATTTTGGTGAGAAAACAGTCAGCGCCAACTATGATATTCACGTCGGAGCTATTTTAGGCCTTCCTACAAAAATTATCGCATTCATTGTCAGCCTTATATGTGCATCCCTTCCTGTAACGGGATTCCTGATCTGGTGGGGAAGAAGAAAAAAGAAAACAGCCAGACCGGCTTAAAAGTTTTTTAAATAAAAGTTTTGTTAATAATCTATTAATACAATCTTTTTTATATTTTTAACCCTTTGAATTTATAATTAGAAATGTCATTAATAGATTTATCAAAACAAGTTGCTCTCGGAATTGATATCGGCGGAACGAATACAAAGTTCGGAGTGGTAAACCACCGCGGTGAAGTTCTGGAAAAAGGAAGCCTGAAAACCGACGAGTACGAGAAAGTGGAAGACTTTATCGACGCCCTGTATGAAAAAGTTCAGCCTCTGATCGAAAAATACGGTGCCGAAAAAAACTTTGACGGAATCGGGGTAGGCGCTCCCAATGCCAACTATTATAAAGGAACCATAGAACAGGCTCCGAATTTACCCTGGAAAGGCTTGGTCCCTTTCAGCCAGCTGATGAAAGCCAAATTCAACCTGCCTTGTACCATTACCAATGATGCCAATGCTGCAGCTCTGGGAGAAATGCTTTTCGGTGCTGCGCGCGGTATGAAAGATTTTATCATGATTACCCTGGGAACAGGCGTTGGAAGCGGAATTATTTCTAACGGAAGCCTTATATACGGGCATGACGGTTTTGCCGGAGAGCTTGGGCATACTATTGTAAAGCCGGGCGGAAGAAAGCACTGGAGCACAGGATCCGAAGGAAGCCTTGAGGCCTATGCCTCAGCAACAGGAATAGCAATTACCGCTAAGAAGATGAGGGCTGAATTCCCTGAATCATTATTAAATCAATACCCTGAAGAATCGATCAATTCAAAGACAGTCCACGAATGTGCGCTGAAAGGAGATCCAATCTCTATTGAAGTTTTCAGATATACAGGTCAGAAACTGGGTGAAGCCCTGGCGAATTTCGTTATGTTTTCTTCACCTGAAGCCATTCTTTTATTTGGCGGCGTTATCAAGGCCGGTGATTTTATTTTAAAGCCCGCCAAACTGCATATGGAGAGAAACCTTCTCCCGATCTTCAGAAATAAAGTAAAACTGGTTTTCAGTGAGCTGGACGAAGCGGATGCTGCCATTCTTGGAGCAAGTGCCCTGGTTTGGGAAAAATAACTGAAATTAATTTAAATAACAGAAGCATCCTTTGGGGTGCTTTTTTTTGTTTTGAACCAACTAATGATCTTTATGTGGATGAATTTCCCACAAATCAAACAGATTTCACAGAGTCTTGTTATGTGTGACTTTTAAACTCTATTGCAGAAATATTCTTACATGATTTCTTTAAATAAAGAGCTTTATTTCTTAAAGAGTGATCCGTGCAAACCTGTGAAATCTGTGAGAAGAAAAAATATCTTCCATTCAATTTTATAATTGCACTCCTACATCCCCGGCAATAAAAAAAGGTAATATCAATTATGCTTTAAATCATTTGATTTCTCTTACCAAATGAAAAACTTTTTCATATTTTTGATTGGTTTTTCACTCAATTTTATGCAATTTCAAGAGAAAAGCCGGTAAATAAAATAATTAAAGAATAATGGATAATAATAATTTAGAGCAGGTCACTTTCGGGGGCGGATGCTTCTGGTGTGTGGAAAGCTGCTTCAATATGCTTAAAGGGGTTCATTCTGCCATTTCCGGCTATTCAGGAGGCCACAAGGATAATCCTACCTATGAGGAAGTTTGTACAGGAGAAACCGGACATGCGGAAGTAGTACAGATCACATTTGATCCGAAGATCATTTCATATGAACAGTTAATGGAAGTATTCTTTTTCCTTCATGATCCTACCCAACTGAACAGACAGGGCAATGACATCGGAACCCAGTACCGTTCCGTGATTTACTATAAAGACGAGGCGGAAAAGGCCAAAGCTGAAGAAGCCCTTAAAAAATCCGAAGCATCGGGAAAATGGCCTGGAACATATGTAACTGAAATTACGCAGTTCGATAAATTCTGGCCTGCAGAACAATATCACCAGGGTTATTATAACGAAAACCCTACACAACCCTACTGTAGCGCAGTAGTAGGGCCCAAGATCCAGAAATTTAAAAAACATTTTGGAGAATTGGGAATGCTAAATGAGGCTTAAAAATATAAAGCGAATATCTATTTGATATTCGCTTTTTTTGTGTGAAAGTAATTGAAACGAAGTATATTTTACTTTATTCCAGCATAAAAATCTACCATATGCTCACTAACTCTTTTGAGTTCTTTTCCGTTTTCAGGATTTTTTCCATCCATTGTAAAAAACTCTACTTTATTATTATATTTAGAATACCAAGCCTTACCTACGGCATTTTCTACCGTCAAAGTATCTGGTCTTGTAATTTTCTTAAAGTGATTAAATATATTTTTATCCATTGCCACTACCTCGGAGTTTGGATTAGCATTCGCATCGCTTGTCCCTACATATTCTTCTCCATTCCAATACATATATTTATCTTCACCCCAACCTCCTCCTTGATAAGCCAGTCCAAAAGCCAAAGTCAATACCATAACCCCGATTCCCATCCCATTTTTTGCTAATTGAGGTACATTAAAAATGGGTTGATTGGTAATGTTTATAATGATCCTGGACAACCTCTCAGAAATGGAGTCTTCATCCTGATCTATTTTGAGTTCTATTTTTGTTTCCCCTGTATTTTTCTCAATCGTTGCATTCTCACAAAATTTCTCAAAATTTTCATATCCTACATACCAGCTTAGCTGATCTAGGGTAATTTCATCTATTTCATAGTCCTTATTTTCCTTAATAAGTCTTTTATGATATCTCACAAAAGTCCTTACATCCTTAACAGAACCAAACTTCTCTTCTAGCTCTAAAGCCAGATAAGTTAAAACAGAAACATTACTAGAGTAAATTCTGTTTAGTTTTTGTTTTGCTTTTTCGTATGCCTTTTTTAGCAACAATTTCTTCTTATCAAACATGGAATTAGTTTAAATGGATTAGTGCTGTCTAAGTTAGACAAAACTTAGACAACCACCTTACGGATTTCCGTAAAAATCAGACATTTAACTTCCATAACCTGTCTTTCCACTGTCTAGGAATGACACCCGTTTCTGTCTTTACTTTGTCCTCAGAGATCAGTAAGAAATAAACAATAAAAAAGATTCAAAAAAAGCTGATTCCAAAACTCACCAGATAAAACAGAGGAAAACTTCGGGTTGGGAAGCAGATGTTTCTCCTCCGTTTTTGAAGGTTCACTTCCCCAAAAAATTAGAAGCGCTTCGAAATTTTAAACGTGTACTGCTCATGATCAAAATCATGAGAGGAAGAAAAACAGTCTAAAAACTTCAAAATTTTAAGGAAATGATCCAGTTTATATTAATGCTATTAGGTTTAGCATTTTCAAATAATAACGCCAATACGGCAGCATGTAACAATAATAATCAAACCCAAACGACAGTTCAGCTTGCAGATCCGCGAGAAGGTCTGGATCCGGGAGATACTGGAGGGGAAACAGGACAACTTCCTCCTCCTCCAAAAAAATAACCAATTCAAGCGAAAGAGAATTTCTTTCGCTTTTTTTATTATTTTTGGTAAAAAACTAATTGAAAAAACTACTCTTATTATTGTTAGTAATTCTATTTTCTTGCAATAAAAAAAATAAAATTTCGAAAAGTGGCAAAACAGATTATGATAAGGCTTATAACTATTTAATAAGCTCGGAAAAAGATAGTGCTTTTAAGTATTTCAACAGTGCAAAAGATTTTTTCATTCAGGAGAACAATCCTTCATTCGCAGGTAGTTGCTTAGTAAATATGGCTATTATTCAATGTGACACCGGAGATTATTATGGCAGCCAAGAAACAGCACTATCAGCAATTAAGTATTTAAATGAAAAAAAAGATACATTAGAAATTGTAGGAAATTATAATAATTTAGGGGTTACATTTCAGAATTTAAAAGAGTTTAATAAAGCTGCTCAATTCTACAATAAAGCAGCACATTTTTCTCAAGATCCTATATATCAATTAACACTGTTAAACAATAAAGCAATTTCATATACATACTTAAAAAAATATGATTCAGCTATTCATATTTTTAACAAAATATTAGCCTTTCCTAATATAAAAGCTCAACGCAAAATCTTCTCAAAAGTTTATGATAATTTAGCTTTTACTAAGTTTAGTCAAAACCCACTATACATTGCTGAATCAGAGTTAAATGAAGCTCTTCAAATCAGAAAGGAAATACACGACAATGACGGCCTAAATGCCAGTTTTTATCATTTAACAGAATATTTTGAAAATAAAGACCCTAAAAAAGCATTGTATTATGCCAATGAAAACTGGCAGATAGCTAAAAAAAATAATAGCCCAGATGATCAGTTAAGAGCACTTCAGAAGATAATTACATTAGAGAGTTCTAATAACTCAAAACATTTCTTTTTGAAGTATCAAAATCTTAATGATAGTCTTCAAACAGCTAGGAATAAAGCTAAAAACCAGTTCGCCATGATTAGGTTTGATGCAGAAAAAATGAAAAATGAAATTGCTGAAAACGAAGTTGAATTATTGAAAAGAAATATAGGATTAAGTACTTTATCCATATTTTTAATTGGTGGTTTTTTCTGGTATAAAAAAAGAAAAAAAAGACTTCAGCAGGAAAAAGAACTGGAAGTCAAAAACACCCAGCTCAAACTCTCTAAAAAAGTTCACGACGTAGTTGCCAACGGGATCTATCAGGTCATGACAAAAATAGAAAACCAGGAAAATTTTGATAAAGAAAAAGCTTTAGATGAGCTGGAATTTGTGTACGAGAAATCCCGGGATATTTCATATGAAAATGAAGACGCTAAAGCTGAACAGGATTTTAACGAAAGAATTTCAAACAGTATTGGTTCATTTAAGAATGATATCGTAAAAACTTATATTGCCGGAAATGAAAAAAATATCTGGGAAAATGTAAGCCTGCCTAAACAGGAAGAAATCTATCAAGTCATTCGTGAACTGCTTGTCAACATGAAAAAACACAGCAAAGCAAGCATTGTTTCTTTCCGTTTTGAAAGAACAAATAATGAGATTATTATTCACTATAAAGACAATGGAATTGGAGTGCCCGGAGGAGTAGTGTATAAAAATGGATTAGCAAATATGGTTTCCCGTATAGAAATTTTGAAAGGACAAATTATTTTTGACTCCGAAACCGAAAAAGGATTGAAAATCGACATTTCATTTCCTGTTTACTAAAAAAACTAAAAAAATGTTCAAAAAAATTTTAATAGCCGAAGACCATGAAATGGGTAGCTTATCTGTCCAGAAAACATTAGAAGAGCTCAATATTCCCAATGTTGATTATGTATATTATTGTGACGATGCTTTAGCAAAAGTAAAAAAATCCATCCGGGAAAACGATCCTTATGACCTGATGATTACGGATCTTTCTTATGAAGAAGACCATCATCAACAGAATATCAAAGATGGAAAAGAACTGATTGACGAAGTCAGAAAGTTACAACCTTTATTAAAAATCATCGTCTTTTCCGGAGAACGTAAATCAGGAATTATTGACTTGCTTTTTACCGAATCCGGGATTAATGGATACGTCCGTAAAGCCAGAAACGACTCTAAAGAGCTGAAAAAAGCAATTGCATCCGTTTATGTCAACGAAAATTATCTCTCTCTGGACCTTAAACAGGAAGTTAAGAAACTCAACAGTTATGAGTTTACACCCTATGACATAACGCTTGTTTCTCTTCTTTCTCAAGGGGTACAGCAAAAAAACATTCCAACTTACCTGAAGAATAATAATATTACCCCCAATAGCCTGAGTAGTGTAGAAAAAAAATTAAACAGTTTAAAAGAAGCGCTGGGCGTTACAAGCAATCAACAATTAATAGCCTTCTGCAAAGACTTAGGAATTATATAAAGAAATTTCAAATGCATATTCTATACAACCTTTCAATTTTTTGAAAGGTTTTTCTTTTTACGGTTAACCGTAAGGATTGGTTTTCTAATCATTCTACTTTTGGAGTGTTAAACATTTAAAATAAATAATATGAAAAAGTATTACGTAAACACAAGAGCACAAAGCAACAGAGATCATGAAGTACATCATGAAAACTGCAGATATCTGCCGGAATCTGCGAATAGAAAATATCTGGGAGAATATTCTTCTTGTAAAGATGCTGTAAAAGAATCAAAGAAAACGTACTCCCAATCAAATGGATGTAAAACATGTTCAAACGAATGTCACACTAGCTAAGTAATTGTTATGGAAAAATTTGTCATCACAAAAAGAGTCAACAGCGAATATCAGTTTAATTTAAAAGCCGGAAATGGCGAAATTATTTTAACCAGCGAAGGTTACGTTCAGAAAGCATCTTGTCTGAAAGGTATTGAGTCTGTGAAGATCAATTCCCAGGAGGACTTAAGATACGACAGAAGAGTTGCTAAGAACGAGAAAGATTATTTTGTACTCAAAGCAAGAAACGGAGAAATCATTGGTAAAAGCCAATATTACAGTTCCAAATCTTCAATGGAAGTCGGGATTTCATCTGTGAAAAAAAATGCGCCTACTGCAGAAATCGTTGACGAAACTCTTTAAAAACGATACTATGGATCTCAAAATTAAACTTGAACAGTTACATCAGAAAGTAGTCGGACTGAAAGAACAGATCAGCACGGAAGAAGCCACAAAAAATGCATTTGTAATGCCCTTTATACAGATTTTAGGATACGATATCTTTAATCCGACGGAAGTAATTCCGGAACATATTTGCGACATCGGAACAAAAAAGGGTGAGAAAGTAGATTACGTTATCAAGCATAATGATGAACCTATTTTTATTATAGAATGCAAGCACTGGAAAGAAAGCGCCGATGCACACAATTCCCAGCTTCACCGGTATTATCATGTTTCAAAAACACGGTTTGGTGTACTTACTAATGGGATCATCTATAATTTTTACACCGATCTGGAAAAGCCTAATATTATGGATGAGAAACCATTTTTCACCATCAATATTGAAGATTTAAAAGACAGTTCCATCAAAATCCTGGAAAGTTTTACCAAAAAAGATTACAATCTTGAAAGTATTTTAGATTCTGCCGAAGCCTTAAAATACATCAAAGCGATCAGGAAAGAATTTGAAAAAGAAATTGAGACCCCTTCCGATGAGCTCGTTAAATTATTAGTCAGCAGATTTTTTGAAAAACCAATGACAGCCAACAGAATGGTCTCTTTTAAGGAATATACCAAGAAGGCTTTGGCAACTTCCATCAACGAGTCTATCAGTTTCAGACTGAAATCTGCTTTAAGTATCAATGAACAGCTTGAAAAACAGGAGGAAGGAATGAAAACTGCACAGCCTATTGATGAAAATAATGATTCAAAGATTGTAACCACCGAAGAGGAATTGGAAGCCTTTCAGATTGTCAAAGCTATTTTGAGAGAGAAAGTTCCCTCTCAAAGAATTGCTCACAGGGATACTTTATCCTATTTCGGAGTTTTATTGGATGATAACAACAGAAAACCTCTCTGCCGTTTCCATTTTAATACCAACAACAAATATTTGGAAACGTTCCACAATGGTAAAGAAGCCGGCGAAAAAGTACTTCTGAATAATCTGGATGAAATATATAATTTCAAAGAAGAACTCCATAAAACCTTAGAAAATTATAACTAACCAAAACTAATATCCATGAAAACATTCATTTCTATACTCATCCTATGCGTAGGTACATTTACGGCTCTTTCTTTTAATCTTTCTGATTCCGAAAGTTTACATCACGGCGGAAGATGTACCGGTTCTGCATCCTGCAGCGCCTGCTCCAACTGCACGGGCTGCGCTCATTGTTCTTCCGGGGGAAGCTGTGGCGTATGCAGTGGTAGTTCTTACAGAAAGAAATCATCCTCAAAGAAAAAGAAGTCTAAAGCCTATTATCCGGATTCACATTACACTAAAAAAAATAAATCTTATAGCTCTCCGAAAATCCGTATTGATGAAATTAACATCAATACCAACAACCGGTATTTTGCAGGGATTGCAGTTACTAAAATCTATGCAAAGCCCTTTCTAAACTCTAAAGTAATAGAAACCGTTCCAAAAAACACAGAATTAAAACAGTTATCCAAACATGATTCCTGGTATAAAGTACAGGTGAAAAAAAGCGGAAAAGTTGGGTATGTCTATTACAAAGATGTAAAATAAATTGAAAACAAAAACATCATGAATTTAAAGAAATTTTTAAACGAAGAACAAGATCCAAAAGCTGTTGAAAAGCTTTTAGAGAGAATCAATGACCTTATAACATCTCAGGAGTTTGTAGAATATATTGCGGTTCAAAAAAAACCTGCAATCAATTTTTCTCCAGACTGTATAGCACTTACCAACAGAAGAATTATCTTCTGCAGACCTAAAAACTTTGGATTATCTATGGACTTTCAGGACTATAATTGGGTAGATGTTGCAGACTGCCACATTAAAGAAGGGATTTTAGGGGCTACTTTTACAATGAAGACTGTAAGCAATTACATCAATATAATGGATTATCTCCCAAAAGCCCAAGCCAGAAAACTTTATCAGTTTGCCCAGGAAATTGAAGAGAAAATGAGAGGAGTAAGAAGAGAAAAAGATCTTGAGGTCAGAAGAGCGTCAGCAGGTGGGGTCACAGTAAATAATGCCACTCCGATAATAGCACAGCCTGTTCATACCCCACAATCTGCTACACAGCTTATAGAAGCCGAAGATCCTTTTGCTGTTTTACAAAAACTGAAAGGATTAATGGATAGCGGAATCATTTCTGTTGAAGAATTTGAAAGTAAAAAGAACGAGATATTATCAAGAGTTTAGCCATATGAAATCAAAATTTACTGCAGCAATACTTGCTTTCTTTTTAGGAGGACTGGGCATTCATAGATTTTATTTAAATCAAAATAAATTGGGATTATTTTATTTGTTATTCTGTTGGACATTTATTCCCGTCTTTATAGCATTGATTGATTTCTTCGTATTCATTTTTATGTTTGAAGATAATTTTAATTACAAATATAATCTCAAGACCGGATTTTAAAACTTTATCCCATGAAACCTTTTCTTACCCTATGTGCGATCTGTTGTTTCGTAGCTATTTTCAGGCTTCCTATAGAATATTATACTATTTTGAGAATTCTTATCTCCATGGGTGCTTTACTGGTTTTGTATAATGCAGTCCGCTTTAAGCAATATTATTTCAGCCTGATTTTCCTTTTCATCCTTATCCTTTTCAATCCTGTTTTTCCTATTTATCTCTATAGAAAAAGTATATGGATTCCTTTGGATATTATAACCGGAATTCTCTTTCTTCTCATTGCTTTTGCTGAAAAACCGGAAGAAAAAAAGGAAGAAGCCATAGAAACTCCTGTAGAGCCTACGATATATCCCGCCTCACCTAGATTGCATTCCCGGGATGCCATTATTAATCCAAAAAAACCAAGAGAAAATTAATCCAACCATGGAAAACATTCAAATTACTGAAAATCTTAAAGCCCACTTTTTAAGACTCTACCAGATGGCCATTTGTGACGATGATTTCAGTGCCCTGGAACTGAAAATGCTTTATAAATGTGCAGAAGAAAGAGGTATTTCACCTAAAAATCTGGACGAAATCCTTTTAAATCCCATCAATTTTAAATCACTCGTTCCCCAGACGATTGAAGAAAAACTAGACTACCTCTATGACCTCACGGTAATGATCTGGGCAGACGGAGTGGTCTCTCCAAACGAATATTCTGCAATGGAAAAATATGTCCGGATGTTCGGATTTCTGGAAGAAAACGTAAAAGCGATTGTCGATTATCTGATAGCCTCTGTAAAAGACGGTAAAAATAAAACAGATATTTTATATGAATTAAAAAACTAACTGATCATGACGACCAATATTAAAAATTTATTCAAATTAAAATCAATTCCCATTGAAACTCCAAAAGAGGAGTTCCCCAAACCTGAAATTGACCCTAATGCAGAGTCCCCTGAGGAAAGCAGAAAACGAACGTATCATGAAGCCGGCTATAGAGACAGCTCCAGAAACAACGGAAATCATACGACCCTTTTCATTTGCCTGGATGCCGTGTATTCCAAATTCCAGAATGAGGAAAAAGAAATGGTGGAAAAGCAGCAAAAACTCAAAGAATCTTATGTTAACGAACAAAAAAACCGTGAGACAGAGATCAAAGCATTAACCGTCTCACTGGAAACCAAAGAAGAACAGCTTACCCATAAAAACACGGAGATTGAGGATCATCAAAATAAAATTGAAAGCTTAAAAGCAGAGATCAATGATTTACCCAGAAATCCGGAAAAATACAATGTAAAAGCAACAAAAGGGGCTTCCACAAAATTCTGGATCGGTGCTATTCTCCTTATTCCTATCAGTTTATACCTGCTTACATTTTATATTTCTACGTCTTATTCTGCATTTTTTAAAAGTTTTGATGCAAAAAGTACGGTAATCCAAAGTGTATTGGATGCACAGGCGTTCAGCAAAGCCTGGAATGAAGGGGTAATAGAAGGAGCCTTTGTCACTCTGATTCCATCTGTGTTCTTAGGACTGGGCTTTTTGATCCACATGTTTGGAGAAAACAAAACCAGGCTCAATTATATCAAACTGGGACTTTTATTCATTGTCACTTTCATCTTTGATGCCATTTTAGCGTACGAAATTGAGTCAAAATTATATGAACTTAACAAAACCTTCGACTCTCCCCCATTCGATCTAACTATCGCATTTACCAAAAACCAGTTTTGGGGAATTATTTTCGCGGGATTCATTGTGTACATTATCTGGGGATTGGTTTTCGATTTTGTGATGAAGGAGCACAGAGAGAAAGATAAAATTAAAAATGAACAGGAAATCAGACAGAAGAACGTGCTCTTCCTGATGGAAAAAATTAATGTTCTTAAAAAAGAAATTGAAGAAATCCTCGTCAGTATCGGAACGACTAAAGAACTCATTATAAAAACACGCGGAAGAATTGAAGAGCTTCAAAACATCATTGACGGAGTGATCATTCCCACTAAAGATTATAAACTCTATGCTTCAGAATATGTTCAGGGTTGGATCACGTATATTGGTGAGAGAATAGCTGTTTCAAAAACAGAAAAGCAAATCATGATCGATAGCTGTATTGATATTTACAGCACCAACCTGGAAGATGTGGGAGCCAACTCCGACAGTCAAAATTTAGTCTATTTATCTGCCTTATAACTCACTCCCTATGAAAAATATAGTCTACATATTACTGATGATATCTTTAATTTCCTGTTGTAAAGATCCTGTAGATCCCAAAGGCGGTAAAAGTATTCCCGAACCCGATCCCAACAATATCAACGTGAGCATTCTGATTGATTTATCCGACCGGATCGATCCCAACACAAACCCCAATCCCACAATGGAGTATTTCCAGAGGGATATAGAATACATTAAAGCGATCGAGAAAGGATTCTTGAACCATATCAAAACAAAAAGAATCATTACCTATAATGATCAGATGCAGGTTTTCTTTAATCCTGAACCTTCAGATCCCAAAATCAATGACTTTACAAAAGAGCTTAAAGTTTCTTTTGACCAGAATACCAACAAAGCCTATTTCAATACCGTTGAAAAAAAATATGCTGAATTACCTGCTAATATCTATCAGTCTGCAATCAAAGATGGAAATTATGTAGGCTCTGATATTTGGGAATTTTTTAAAAATAAAGTCAATGATTATTGTGTAAAAGAAGATCACAGAAATATCTTATTCATCCTGACAGACGGATATATGTATCATGAAAACTCCAGGTTTTCAGAAAAAGCAAAGACTTCTTATTTAACCTCAAAGCTTGTTAAATCCAATAATTTAACAACATCTGATTTCAAGACAGCCTTTGAGCAAAAAAATCTTGGTTTCGTGAAAGCTAATGATAATTTAAGCAATCTGGAGGTCATCGTGCTCGGAATCAATCCAGAAAAAGGAAATCCATTTGAAGAAGCTGTCATTAAAGAATACTGGGAAAAGTGGTTTAAAGAAATGAAAATCAAGAAATACCAGATAAAATCAGCAGATCTGCCTTCCAATTTAGAGCCCATTATTTTAAAAGCCATTACAGGCAAATAATTAAAAAAACACTCAAGGTATTCAAAAAAAGCGAAGATTTCTCTTCGCTTTTTTATTTTCTGATCATTTCCGTATGCGGAATATCATCTTCCAGGTATTTCTTTCCTGTATCTATAAACCCGAACCCGGAGTAAAATCTTAATAAATAATCCTGGGCTGAGATCTTAATTTCAGAAGTATGAAAACGGTTTTCAATGGTTTCTACAGCATATTGGATTAGCTGTTTTCCAAGACTTTTTCCTCTTGCCTGTTCCGTGGTTAGAACCCTTCCCAAAGAAGTTTCCTCATACTTGATTCCTTTGTCAAAAATCCTGCAGTAGGCTAAGATTTCCCCGTCTTCTTCGGCCCAGATATGTACAGCCTTCTGGTCGTAATTATCCAGATCAGGATAAGGACAGTTCTGCTCAATCACAAAAACATCAATACGGGCCTTTAAGACCGAGTACAGCTCAGGAACCGTAAACTCATCGAAGGTTTTAATCTTCCAGATTATATTACTCATCAAAACTTACATTATTATTTTTAAGGAATTCATTCGTTTTCTGAATAAAATCCAGGATCTCATCACCACCCGTTTTCTTTTCCGCAGAAGTTACATACAGTTCGGGCAAATCATCCCAGGTTTTGTGCAGCTCGTTTTTATAGTTTTCTACATTTTGTATCGCAACATTCGGTTTCAGTTTATCAACTTTCGTGAAAACAATTGAAAAAGGAATTCCGCTTTCCCCGCACCACTGGATAAATTCCAGATCTATCTTTTGCGGAGTATGCCTTGAATCTACCAGAACAAAAAGATTCACAAGGTTTCTTCTGTTCAGAATATAATTGGTGATCAGCTTCTCAAAATCCTTTCTGATAGATTTTGAAACTTTAGCATACCCATAGCCAGGTAAATCCGTCAGATACCATTCCTCATTCACTAAAAAATGATTGATCAGCTGTGTTTTCCCTGGAGTCCCGGAAGTTTTTGCCAAATCTTTGTGATTCATCATTGCATTGATCAATGATGATTTTCCTACATTAGACCTTCCGATAAAAGCATATTCAGGCATAGTAGGTTCAGGGCACTCCTGCCATTTTCCGCTACTTTTTACAAAATTTGCCGTTTTAATAACCATCTTTCGAATATTTTTTAGAAAAACAAACCATTAAGAAAAGCTCTTAATGGTTTACTATTATTTTTTTTAAACTTTATCTTTTAACCAGCTGTAGAGAATCTCATTAAACTCATCCGGTTTTTCCATCATCGCAGCATGCCCGCATTTATCTATCCAGAACAGATCCGAATTGGGAATAAACTTGTGCATATCCTCAGCCACTTCAGGGGGCGTTACATTATCCTGTCTTCCCCAGATCAGACACGTTGGAGTCAAAATCTTAGGAAGATCATTCAGCATATTATGCTTGATCGCGCTTCGTGCCAGCATTACCGTCTTTATTCCTTTCATTCTGTCGTTTACTACAGAAAAAACCTCGTCTACAAGATCTTCTGTGGCAACAGCCGGGTCATAGAAAACCTCTTCCGTCTTCTTCCTTATATAGGAGCGGTCGTTTTTTCTCGGGAAACTATCTCCGAAAGTTCTTTCATATAGTCCCGAACTTCCTGTTAATACAAGATTCTTTACCAGATCCGGTCTTGCCAAAGTCATAATAAGCCCTACATGCCCGCCCATAGAGTTTCCTACAATGGTAACAGGTTCGGAGATATGACTTTCTATAAACTTGATAATATATTTTGCAAGAGTGGTAAGATTAGTATTAAGTACGGGCAGATCGTAAATAGGTAACTGAGGAACGTATACCTTGAACCCCTTTTCCGAAAAAAAATCTACCATTTTATCGAAATTACTCAAACCACCCATTAAACCGTGCAACAGCACCAATGGATGTCCTTCTCCCGCCTCTACAAAAGTATATTTCTTTCCTTTTTTTGTACTAAATATCATAAAATGCCTTAATAAAGCTTTGCAAAAATACAAATTAAACCTCAAAAAAATTTTGATTACCCTAATTTAAAGTAAAAATAATATAATATCACCCTTTTTCTTTACTTTTTTCAAAACCCCATTCCTATGGGCTAAATAACAGTTTTTACAACAGGCATTATATCAAATACTTACCTCGCTCAAATTCAATCCTTAATAAAACTTATTAACATTAAGTCAAAAAGTGGGAAAAAGTGGGAAATTTTGGAAATTATTATATAAATTTGTCCCAAATGAAAAGTTTCATTGGAACATATGAGTGTAAAATTGACGACAAAGGCCGTTTAAAAGTTCCCTCCTCCCTGATCAAACAGATGGAAAACTTCGACGATAAGGCGTTTGTAGTCAAGAGATCTGTGTTCCAGCCTTGCCTCGAAGTCTATCCCATGAATGCCTGGGACAAACTGATGGGCAAGATCAATAAACTGAACAGATTCATCAAAAAGAATGCTGATTTCATTCGAATTTTTACGGCAGGAGTAAAAACAGTAGAACTGGACAATGCAGGAAGACTTCAGATCTCGAAAGATCTGGTGAATTTTGCAAACCTTCAGAAAGATACCGTGATTACCAGCGCAGGAGAGCTTTTTGAAATTTGGGATAAAGAAGCCTACGAAAAGGTGATCTCAACCAATGAAGCTGATTTTGCGAGCCTGGCTGAAGATGTAATGGGCTCTTTTGACGAAGAATAAACCACAATTGCTGAAAAGCAGGTAAAAAACACAATTAAGTATGTACCACAACCCCGTTTTATTGAAGCAGAGCGTTGATGATTTGGTGACGAATCCTGACGGAATATACGTGGACTGCACTTTTGGAGGAGGAGGCCACTCAAGAGAAATCCTGAGCAGACTTTCAGAGAAAGGAAAACTTTTCAGTTTTGACCAGGATCTGGATGCCCTTAAAAATACAATTGATGACCCAAGATTTACACTGGTTAATCAGAATTTCAGGTTTTTGGAAAACTCCATGCTGATGTATGGCTTTTCCCAGATTGATGGCGTTCTGGCAGATCTTGGTGTTTCATCCCACCAGTTTGATGAAGCAGAAAGAGGCTTTTCTACCAGAAACAATGCCCCTTTGGACATGAGAATGAACGTGATGCAGAGCCTTGATGCCAAAAGGGTAATTAATGAATACGAAGAAACAGAACTGGCCGACATCTTTTACCATTACGGTGAGCTGAGGGAAGCGAGAAAACTGGCAAGAGATATTGTTCATCACCGAAAAGCAAAAGCCATAAATACCACCGAGGATCTGAAGAAGCTTTTCAGCTATATTCCGCCTCATAAGGTCAATAAATTTTATGCACAGCTTTTCCAGGCGATAAGAATAGAAGTTAACCAGGAGCTTGAAGCGTTGAAAGAAATGCTCGTTCAGGCACTTAATATTTTAAAACCAGGAGGAAGACTTGTAGTTATCTCTTACCATTCATTGGAAGACCGTTTGGTAAAAAGATTCCTGAAAAACGGAATGTTTGAAGGCGAGCAGGAAAGAGACATCTACGGAAACTACAAAAAGGTATTTGAATTGCTCAAAAGTAAAGCGATTATCCCGGATGATAAGGAAATCGAAGAAAACTCCAGAGCAAGAAGTGCAAAAATGAGAACAGGAATTAAGGTATAAATGATAAAATATGATTGAATGATTCGGATCAACCCATCATTTATCAGTCATCAATTATAAAACAGCGTGGCAAAAAGAACAACAAACCGCCCTCAGAAAAAGCTCACTTTTATAGACATTATAAAAGGGAACTTTCTGAACCGTGATGAGATTAAAACTCATTACAAGTATTTTTTACTGTTGTTTGTTCTGATGATGGCAATGATTTACAGCAATCACCTTGTCAACAAAAAGATCAAAATTGTCAATGCATTAAAAGAAGAAACTGAAGAATATAAATCGAGAAACGCTTACGCCCAGAGTAAGCTGATCAAAGTAAAAATGGAATCGCAACTGGGGAAGGAAGTCGCCAAAGACTCACTGATGACTTTGGAAAACCATCCTCATAAACTGCTTATAAAACTAGACAGTACAGATGCAAAAACAAAATGAATACGATAACAAACGTAAAAAAACGTTAAGGTGGGGCTACCTCTTCGCAGTGGGAGTTCTGTGCGTATTTGTGATGTTTCTTGCCAGGATAGTAATCCTGCAAAACACTAATGTTCAGGAAATTAAAGACGATTACATTAATAAAAACTACCGTGAGGCCACTTTGAAAGCTGCCCGCGGAAACCTGTTTGCCTCAGACGGCTCCATACTCGCCACAACAGTAATGCGCTACGATATCTATCTTGATTTCAAAACCATGAAAGATACGATATACAGCAACAACATTGGTGCGCTTACGGATTCCTTAAGTAAGATGTTCGGAAAACCCAGAACAGAATTCAGAAAGAAATTCGACGAACAGAAGAGAAAGAAAAATCAGTACTATACTTTGGTAAAAGGGCTTGATTTCGATCAGTATGACCGTATCAGAAACTTCCCGATTTTCAAAAAAGGAAAAAATAAAGGAGGCTTTATCGTAGACAGAAATTATAAGCGTGAGCTTGCCACCTCAGAGATCGGAGCCGGAACTATCGGTATAGACAACGGTGAAGTGAAAGCCGGTCTGGAAGGAGCATTTTCAAAATATCTTACCGGAACCGACGGTAAAAGACTAGAACAAAGAATCAACTCTTCCCAATGGAAACCAATCGATTACTGGAAAGTAAAAGAACCTGTGGACGGCGAAGATGTTTATACCACCTTAGACCTTAGAATTCAGGACATTGCCCACTCCGCTTTAGAGAAGCAGCTGATCAATTTTGAAGCAAAACACGGAACGGTGATCGTTATGGAAACAGAAACCGGAAAAGTAAAAGCTTTGGTCAATCTTAGGAGGACAGAAGACGGAGAATATGAAGATTCTTACAACTATGCTTTAAAAGATAATATTGAGCCGGGTTCTACCTTTAAAACCATTTCTCTTTTAGCAGCAATGGACGATGGCTTCATCGATGAAAATACAACGGTAAATGTAGGAGGCGGCGTCTGGACCTATGCCAAACAGAGGATTTCAGACGGCCACGGCGGAGGAACTTACGACATCAGTGATGTTTTAGCGAAATCAAGTAACGTGGGAACAGCAAAACTGATTACCAAATATTATGCAGATAAGCCTCAGATCTTCCTTGACCACCTGAAAAGATGGAAATTATTCGATAAAATGGATATCGAACTTCCGGGCATCACAAAACCGAAGATCGTAACACCGCAAAACAAGAGATGGAACGCTGCCACATTAGCCTCTATTTCTTATGGTTATTCATCGAATATCAACTTATTGCAGTTAACAACCTTCTATAATGGCGTTGCCAACGGCGGTAAAATGCTTAAACCTCTCTTCATCGATAAGATCATGAAAGACGGCAAAGTAATCTACAGCGCCAAACCGGAAGTAATGGTCAATAAAATGGCCTCCGAAAAAGCCATTAAAATGATGACCAGTGCCCTGACTAAAGCAGTGGAAAAAGGAACCGGACGAAGCATCTTTACTCCTAACCTGAAAATGGCAGGAAAAACAGGTACCGCAAGGTTTGAATACTGGCTTCCCGGTCCGATGAAATATCGCGCATCATTTGCCGGTTTCTACCCCGCAGATCATCCGAAGTACACCTGCTACGTAATGATCAGCGAACCGAATACCGCCAAAGGTTTTTATGGAGGATCCGTTTCAGCACCGGTATTTAAAGAAATCGCAGGAAAAACATTCCTGAAAACACCTCAGAATATCGAAAAAGAAATGCTGGTAGACAGAAAGGTGAACCTGAATAAAATGGTAGAGCCTAATATTAAAATAGCTGTAAATAATAAACAAATGCCAAGCGTAGTCGGACTGATCGGTAAAAATGTCATTCCGCAATTGGAAAACTTAGGATACAGAGTTGATTATAAAGGGGTTGGAAGAATCAAGGAACAATTTCCGCTGGAAGGCACCATAATCAGCAAGAACCAGAGAATTTATTTGTCTCTGCAGAATTAAAAAATAAGAAGAACCAGTCTCGAAGAAGACGATTTAACAAAGAATAGGATAAAATCCTATTGATAAAAATGATAATAACAGAATTATTAAAAAGGATCCCAGTTTTAGAAATTCACGGTGATGATACCCGTGAGATTTCAGAATTGGCTTTCGACAGCAGAAAGGTTACGGAAAACTCGCTCTATATAGCAGTGAGGGGAACCGTTGCAGACGGACATTCATACATTGCATCATCTGTTGAAAAAGGTGCAAAAGCAGTAGTGTGCGAAGAGCTTCCTGAAACATTGAATGAAAATGTAACCTATATCAAGGTGAAAGATTCATCAAAGGCATTAGGTCATCTTGCTTCTAACCTTTATGGAAACCCGTCTCAGAAACTTAAATTAATCGGAGTTACCGGAACCAATGGAAAAACTTCTGTATCTACTCTTCTTTTTGATGTGTTCAGAAATTTAGGTTATGATTCCGCACTGCTTTCTACTGTGGAGATCAGAATCGGCGAGAAAATTATTCCTGCAACCCATACTACTCCGGATGTTATTACCATCAATAAGATTTTAGCTCAGGCTGTTGAGGAAGGCTGTGAATACGCTTTTATGGAAGTAAGTTCTCACGGAATTGCCCAGAACAGAATCGAAGGTCTGCATTTTAAAGTGGCCGGTTTCACCAATCTTACTCATGATCACTTAGATTATCATAAAACATTTGATGAATACCTGAAAACAAAGAAAAGATTCTTCGATGAACTGGAAGATACGGCCATAGCCATCACCAATGTGGATGATAAAAACGGAATGGTGATGCTTCAGAATACAAAAGCAAAGAAAAAGTCGTATGCTATGAAAACCATGGCAGACTACCACGGGAAATCTCTGGAAATTGATTTCAACGGGATGCTGTTGAATTTCAATGGAAAAGAATTCTGGACAACACTGACAGGAAAATTCAACATTTACAATTTACTGCTGGTTTTCGGAATTGCTTCCGAGCTTGATTTTGAACAGGATGAAATTTTGCAGGCGATCAGTAAGTTAAATAGAGTTTCCGGAAGATTCGAAACCTTCAGATCTGACGGCGGAATCTTCTTTATTGTAGATTATGCCCACACTCCGGATGCTTTGGAAAATATTCTGGACAGCATCAATGATATCAGGACAAAAAACGAAAGACTGATCACCGTTTTCGGATGCGGAGGCGACAGAGATCACTCGAAAAGACCTGAAATGGGAAATATTGCCACAAAAAAATCAACCCTGGCAATTATCACTTCGGATAACCCGAGAACAGAAGATCCTGCCCAGATCATCAAGGAAATTGAAGCAGGTGTTGAACCTCAGAACTTCAGCAAATACACTTCAATTCCGGACAGAAAAGAAGCGATAAAAATGGCAATCAGGTTTGCAGAACCAAAAGATATAGTATTGGTAGCCGGAAAAGGTCACGAAAACTATCAGGAAATCAATGGTGTGAAACATCATTTTGATGATAAAGAAACCATCAACGAGCTTTGGAAGCTAATGAGCAAGTAAATTATAATCGATAATTGATTAATGGTAAACGATACATCATTCATCAATCATCATTGATCATTTATTAAGAATAGAAATTATGTTATACTACTTATACGAATATCTAACAAGTCAGGGAATTCACATACCGGGATTAGGAATGTTGAAATACATTTCTTTCCGTGCCGGTATTGCCGTTCTCTTTTCCCTGATCATTGCTCTTGTGTATGGAAAAAGGATCATCAACTACCTGCGTGCAAGACAGATGGGAGAGCTTGTACGTGACCTCGGATTAGACGGGCAAAAGCAGAAAGAAGGAACCCCTACCATGGGAGGACTGATCATCATTATTGCAACCATTATTCCGGTGCTGCTCTTTACGAGAATCACCAATGTATATATTGTCCTGCTGTTGGTTTCAATGTTATGGATGGGTGCCATAGGATTTCTGGATGATTATTTAAAGAAAATCAAGAAAAATAAAGACGGTCTGAGCGGAAAATTTAAAATTGTAGGCCAGGTCGGATTAGGGCTAATCGTCGGAATTACAATGTATTTCCACCCGGATATCACCGTTAAAAGAAAATATGCAGATGCAAAGGTGGTGAACAGAAACAATGTAGAGCAGAATTTCATGCCTACAGAAAAAATTACTGTTTCTACTGTTCCGTTTGCTAAAAATAATGAATTCGATTACAGTGGAATTCTGTTTTGGATGAATGATAAAGATGCCCACGAATGGGCATGGATTGTCTTTATACCTATCGTTATTTTCATCGTAACAGCTGTATCGAACGGAGCCAATATCACAGACGGAATTGATGGACTTGCCGCAGGAACCAGTGCTGTCATACTGCTTACCCTTGCCCTGTTTGCCTACCTTTCCGGGAACATTATTTTTGCGGATTACCTCAACATCATGTTCCTTCCCAATATGGGGGAAACGACCATTTTTGCAGTAGCCATGGTAGGGGCTGTTATCGGTTTCTTCTGGTACAACACCTATCCGGCACAGGTTTTCATGGGCGATACAGGGAGTTTAATGCTTGGAGGAGTGATTGCCGTTTTAGCCATCATTTTGAGAAAAGAACTTCTTATTCCTGTTTTATGCGGGATCTTCCTGATTGAAAATATTTCTGTGATGCTGCAGGTTGTAGTCTTCAAATACAGAAAAAGAAAATACGGGCTGGAATATGCCCAGAATAACAGATTTTTTAGAATGTCACCATTACACCACCACTACCAGAAAGGAGGGTTCCATGAAAGTAAGATCGTAAACAGAATGATCATCATTGGGGTAATGCTGGCTATTTTATGCCTGATCACATTAAAAATGAGATAAAAATTTTGTATAAAGTATGAAGTATTAAGACAAAGCCAAATTACATTAATACATTTTTACATTATATATTTTACAAAAGAATAAATATGAAAATAGTTGTTTTAGGAGGTGGAGAGAGCGGATGCGGAGCTGCTTATTTAGCGAAAAAACAAGGTCTGGAAGTTTTTCTTTCAGACAAAGGAGCTATTAAGGATAACTATAAGCAGTTTTTAATCGAAAATGAAATTGAATTTGAAGAAGGAAACCACAACGAAGAAAGAATTTTAGATGCAGACTGGATTGTGAAAAGCCCCGGAATTCCGAAAAAGGCAGAGATCGTTCATAAAATTCATGAAAAAGGAATAAGACTTTCCTCTGAAATTGAATTTGCATCAGAATTTACTGATGCCAAGATCATCGCCATTACAGGAAGCAACGGAAAAACAACAACAACTTCCCTGATCTACTACATCCTGAAAAACGACGGACTGAATGTAGGATTGGGAGGAAACATAGGATACAGCTTTGCCAGACAGGTGGCTGATGAGAACCATGAATATTATGTTCTGGAAGTAAGCTCTTTCCAGCTGGATGATATTCAGAACTTCAGGCCTTATATTTCCCTGCTGCTTAATTTGTCGCAGGACCATTTGGACCAATACAACTACAATTATGAAGAATATGCTTTAGCCAAATTCAGAATTGCAGAAAACCAGGAAAATGATAATTTCTTCATCTATAACAAAGATGATGAAATGAGCAAAAACATTCTTGAAAAGCTGGAAATAAAAGCTAAGATGATTCCTTTCTCAACCAAAGAAAAATTGTCTGAAGGAGGTTTCATTAACAATGATGAGATCGTGGTAAAAATGAAGGACGAATTTTCAATGAAAATTGACAAACTTTCTCTTCTTGGAAATCACAATGTTGCCAACAGCTTAGCCGCTTCAATAGCCGGTAAAATACTGGAAATCAACAACGAAAGCATCAGAAACTCGCTGATGACTTTCCAGGCGGTAGAGCACAGACTGGAATTTGTAACCGAAACCAACGGTGTAAAATACATCAACGACAGTAAAGCGACGAATGTAAATGCCACCTATTACGCGCTGGAAAGTATGAAAACCCCGACAGTCTGGATTGTTGGAGGCTTAGACAAAGGAAACGATTACACAGAAATCGAGGATCTTGTTAAAAGAAAAGTAAAGGCGATTGTCTGCTTAGGAATAGACAACACGAAGATTATAGAATTCTTTAAAGACAAAAAAGAATTTATTTATGACACGTCAAGCATGGAAGAGGCCGTGAAAATATCAAAATCACTGGCAAAAAGCGGTGATACGGTTTTACTTTCACCATGCTGCGCAAGTTTTGACCTTTTCAAAAGCTATGAAGACAGGGGAAGACAGTTTAAAGAGCAGGTATTAAAGGAAATGTAAAAAGTATTAAAGTACTCATGTATTAATGGTTTCAGATTCATGAATACATTTTACATGAATACAACAATACAGAATATAATATGGACGAACAGAACACAGAAAACAGAATTGAATTGCTAAAGGGCGATAAAGTACTTTGGATGGTCATCCTTGTGATCTCCATTTTCTCTATTTTCCCTGTATACTCGGCAAGTTCAAATCTGGAATATATTGTTAATAACGGGACCACAACAGGTCACGTCATCAAGCATATGTTCTTTGTCGTCTTAGGTCTTGTGATCATGAGAGTCGTTGGAATGATCAAATATGAGTACATCGGAAAGCTCAGCAGTATATTGCTTGGGCTCATGATCGTTTTGCTCATTGTTACCATGTTTACAGGTCAGACTATTGACGGAGCCAGTGCTTCAAGATGGCTGAAAATTCCCGGAACCCCCATTTCATTCCAGCCGTCATCATTCGCCTTCCTCATGCTCGTCATTTACCTTTGCAGGTACCTGACCAAAAAAATAACAAGGGAAAGGCTTCCGATAGAGAACATTATGTATATTTTCGGGCCTATCCTGCTGGTTTTTGTATTGGTTGCAAAAGATAACGGTTCCACAGCATTGATGATTCTGATGGTTTCTGTAATCGTACTGATTATCGGACAGCTTCACTGGAAATATATTGCAGGATTTATCTCTTCATCCTTTATAGCCATTATATTATTTCTGATTATTGCTTTAAATACTAACCTCATCGGTGGAAACCGTGTGCATACATGGATGAGCCGTATTGAAACATTTACTTCCAGCAAGGCAAAAACAGCCGATGTGGATGATGAAAGTGTAAAAGCAAAAAACTACCAGGTTATGCAGGCCAAAGCAGCCATCGTACATGGTGGAATTACAGGAATGGGGCCAGGAAAAAGTGCATTAAAACAAATGCTTCCACAATCCGCCTCCGACTTTATTTTTGCTGTGATTGTAGAAGAATATGGACTAATCGGGGCAGCCTTCCTTATCAGCCTGTATCTCATCATGATGATCAGGATTGTAATGATCGCAAGCAAAATGCCCGCCTTTTTCGGCTCGCTTCTCGTGCTCAGTCTCGGGGTGATGATTTTTGTCCAGCTTGCTGTGAATATTGCTGTAGCCATCAACCTGATCCCGGTAACAGGACAGCCATTGCCACTGATAAGTTATGGAGGAACCTCCATGCTGGTTACCTATCTCCAGCTTGGAATTATTTTAAATATAAGCTCAAGAATCCAGATATATGATGAAGAAGGAATGGGCAAAAAACAAAGTGTAGCAGAAATTAATGATATCGCTTAGGTATCATCAGTAACAAAATAAAAATGAACAAAAAATTAAAAGTAGTATTATCCGGCGGTGGAACAGGAGGACATATCTTCCCGGCTATTGCCATTGCAGATGAGATCAGAAAAAGATTTCCGGATACAGAATTTTTGTTCATAGGAGCCAACGGGAAAATGGAAATGGAAAAAGTTCCCCAGGCCGGTTATAAAATTGAAGGAATTGATATCGCAGGAATTGACAGGGGAAACTTGTTTTCGAATTTAGGTTTGCCTTTCAAAATTCTGAAAAGCCTTTCTAAATCAAAGAAGATCATTAAAAACTTCGCCCCGGATTTTGCTATAGGAACGGGTGGATTCGCGAGCGGACCCGCTTTATATGAAGCCAGCAGACTGGGAATTCCGATCTTCATTCAGGAGCAGAATGCCCATGCAGGAGTAACGAATAAGATTTTAAGCAAAAAAGCCAAAGCCGTTTTCACTGCATATCCGAAAGTAGAAGGATTTCCTTCCGAAAAAATAAAATTCCTCGGCAATCCTATTCGTGAGAATATTGTTACAGGAATGACAGAAACAGCTCTGGCAAAAGAAAAAATGGGTCTTGATAAAGACAAACTTACCATCCTTTCTGTAGGTGGCTCCTTAGGTTCCAGAACATTAAACAATGCCTGGAAAGATAACCTGGAAAACCTTAAAGAAAAAGGATATCAGCTGATCTGGCAAACCGGAAAACTGGATTACCATGAATTAAACAACGAATCCCGGATCTCGGATCTCGGATCTCAGATTCAATTGAGAGAATTCATCAGAGATATGGAGCTGGCCTATTCTGCAGCTGATGTTATCGTTTCAAGAGCAGGAGCCATTGCCATTTCAGAGCTGGCAGTAGCTAGAAAACCCGTTCTTCTGGTCCCTTTCCCCTTTGCGGCGGAAGATCATCAGACCAAAAACGCCATGAACCTGGTTGAAAAAAATGCAGCCAGAATGGTAAAAGACTCTGAAATGCAGGAAAAATTCTGGAATACACTGGAAGAAATCTGCAGCAGTGAAAATGTAAGAAAAGAAATGTCTCAAAACCTGGAATACTTTGCCAAGCCAAACGCAGCAAAAGAGATTGTGGATGAGATATTTAAAACTGTAAAAAGTACAATGTAAAATGTATTAATGACAAAGCATACATGAATACATTTTACAAAATACATTAATACAAAAAGAATGAAGATTTTAGAAACATATCAAAATTATTACTTCGTAGGAATCGGAGGTATCGGAATGAGTGCTTTGGCACGCTATTTCAATGCTTCCGGTAAAAAAGTGCTGGGTTATGACAAAACCAACACCAAGCTTACAGAACAGTTAATGAAAGAAGGAATTGATATTGTTTTTGAAGACCTCATTGATGAAAGAATAACCCGTCTTCAAAAAGAAGATACCTTGGTAATTTATACCCCTGCTATTAAAACATTAGGAATTCTGGATTACTTCAATCAGAACCAGTTTGAAGTTCTGAAACGTGCTAAAGTTTTAGGCCTGATTACAGAAAATACGGATTGTATTGCCGTAGCAGGAACTCACGGAAAGACAACTACTTCCACTTTGGTTTCTCACCTTTGTAAAGAGGCAAACCTTCCGTTTTCATGCTTTTTAGGCGGTATTTCTGAAAATTTCAGATCCAACTTCCTGTATAACGGGACAAAATATTCCGTTGTGGAGGCAGATGAGTATGACAGAAGCTTCTTAAACCTTTCCCCGGACTGGGCGGTAGTAACTTCTACCGATGCAGACCATCTGGATATTTATGGTGACAAGAGCCATATTGAAGAAGGTTTCAAGCAGTTTGCTGCACTGGTTCCTGATGATAAGCAGTTATTTGTAAGAAAAGGCCTGGATATCGGCAGAGATCATAAAACCTATGCCGTAAACGAGGCAGCAGACTATTATTCGGATAACCTGCGTATGGATCATGATAAGATTTACTTTGATTTCCATACCCCGTATGAAACCGTAAAAGATTTTGTGTGGGAAATTCCGGGAATTCATAATGTCGAAAACGCTACTGCGGCACTGGCCATCCTCCATAATTTAGGCGTAGATTTTGAAACCCTGAAAAAAGCTATTGCCAATTTTAAAGGAATTAAAAGAAGATATACCAAACATATTTATCCGAACGGTAAGATTTATATTGATGATTATGCCCACCACCCTACAGAAATCAATGCGGTTGTGAGCTCCATCAAAACCTTTTACCCGGATAAAAAACTTCTGGTAGTCTTTCAGCCGCATCTTTTCAGCAGAACAAGAGATTTTGCAGATGGTTTTGCCGAAAGTTTAAGCAAGGCAGACGAGCTGATCCTTCTTGACATTTACCCTGCAAGGGAACTTCAGGAAAACTTTGAAGGAATTACTTCCGGCTGGCTGCTCGAAAAAGTGAATTTAGATAAAAAAGAAAAATCGGACCTGTCCGGTGCTTTCGAAAAAATAAAAGAAAAAGATTTTGACATCCTCCTCACCGTAGGCGCAGGAAACATTGATACCCTGTACGACCCTCTTTGTGAATGGATTGAGAAAAATTAAAATAATTATTACAAAAAACGGAACAGAAAACACGGAACACGGAACTCAACTATGAAAAATAAATACAGAATATTAAAAATTGCTGTCACAGTGATCATCTTAGGATTACTGCTGAGTTTCTCATTGAAGAGATTCAGCGGCCAGAAGATTACGGACAATAAGATTTCTGTAAAAATGAATGAGAAAACCCCGGTATACTTCATTGATGAAAAAGATATCCGTGAAATTGTAAAAAAAGAAAACCCTTCCGGAAAAGTCGGAGATCTGAATATTCCGGTGCTTGAAAAGAAAATTAATGCACTTCCCGCTGTAGACAGTGCCAATGTCTACTTAAACCTGAATGGGAAACTGTATCTGGACATCACACAGAGAGTCCCTGTTTTCAGGCTAAATAAAGAAGGAAGAGATTTTTATGTAGATGAAAAAGGAACCGAGTTTCCTATTTCAAAAACCTACTCCCATCCCTGCATGCTGGTAACAGGAAATGTAAAGCCGGATGAGTACAAAAAGCTGGCTGAGCTGGTTGAAAAGATTGATAAAGATGATTTCAGCAAAAAATTCTTTATCGGAATCTCAAAAAGCAAAGATGATTACAACCTTCTGACCAGTGACGGAAATTATAAAGTGGAAATAGGAGATCTGGATAATATTGAATTTAAAGTGAAAGGCCTGAAAACCTTTGTGGAAAAATACCTTGTATTCCAGGATCCGCAAAAATACAGCATGGTGTCTGTAAAATATCAGAACCAGATTGTAACCACCTTAAATCCATATTTCAAAGAAAATGACAGTATTCTGAAAGCAGGAAACAAAGAACTGGCGAAAGCTCCGGTTCTTGCAGCCGTAAAAAAACCGGAAATACTGCCCAAAACGGCCGAAGCCCAAAAAACAAAAACAACTTCAGTAAAGCCGAAGGAAAAAATAAAACCAAAAGCGACAACCCAACCAAAGGAAACTAAAAAGACAGAGAAAAAGCCGGCCGGAACAAAGCCGAAAGCAAAAGTAAAAATAGAATAGAAAGAGTCCGGATGGACTAAAACATAAAATTGGACAAACCCGATTGTAAGAAAAAGTAGAAAAAAAAATCAAATCGACATAAAATGGAAAATCAAGAGTATTCAGTAGGTCTGGACATCGGAACAACAAAGATTGTTGCGATTGTCGGAAGGAGGAATGCACACGGGAAGATAGAAGTTCTCGGCGTTGGAAAGGCCAAAAGTCTTGGAGTTCATAAAGGCATTGTGAATAATATCTCACAAACCATCAATTCCATCAAGGCTGCCGTTTCTGAAGCACAGTCCAGCGCAGGAGTTCCCATCCGTAAAGTTACGGTAGGTATTGCAGGAAAACATATCCGTTCCCTTCAGCATTCCGACTATATCATGCGTGAGCATCCGGACAAATTTATTACAGACGACGACATCGAGGCGCTTAAAGATCAGGTAAAAAAACTGGTCATGCTCCCGGGAGAAGAAATTATCCATGTTCTTCCTCAGGAATATAAAGTGGATTCCGAAGGTGAAATTCAGGAGCCTGTAGGAATGCACGGTAAACGTCTGGAGGCCAATTTCCATGTGGTAGTAGGACAAATGGGCAGCATCCGGAACATCGCAAGGTGTGTAAGAGAAGCCGGCCTTGAAATGGAAGCCCTTACCTTGGAACCTTTGGCATCTTCAGAAGCTGTTTTAACCAAAGAAGAAAAAGAAGCCGGCGTTGCTATTGTAGACATAGGCGGCGGTACTACAGATATTGCGATCTTCAAAGACAATATCATCCGTCATACCTGCGTAATTCCTTACGGAGGCGGTATTATTACGGAAGATATCAAAGAAGGCTGCTCAATTATTGAAAAACATGCAGAACAACTGAAAGTAAAATTCGGTTCTGCAGTTCCGGAGCTGGAAAAAGACAGTACATTTGTTACCATTCCCGGACTTCACGGAAGACCGGACAAGGAAATTTCCCTTAAAACCCTGGCACAGATTATCAACGCCAGAGTGGAGGAAATCCTGGAAATGGTAAATACAGAATTAAAAGCTTACGGAGCATTTGAACAAAAGAAAAAACTGATTGCCGGGATCGTTCTTACGGGAGGCGGATCCAATCTGAAGCATCTTCGTCAGCTGGCCAATTATACAACAGGTTTTGACAGCAGAATCGGTTTTGCCAACGAATATATTGCCAACGATAAAAACCAGTACCTGAAAGGCCCGGAATTTGCTACATCAATCGGCTTGCTGATGGAAAGTTTAAAGATCCGTGACAAAAAGCAGGGAGCCGAAGCAGAAGAAGTTGTTGAAGAACAACCAGCCAAAGCAGAAGCTGCTGTAACACAGACAGAAACAGTTCAGCCCGTTCAGCCGGCAGCCGTAGTTCAGGAGCAAACTATTGCCAGCGAGCAACAGGAAAACAGAAGAGCAAAACTGACTTTCGGGCAGTCGCTTATGGAAAAAGTTAAAAAATTCTTTGAAGAAGTAGAGTAAAATATAAATGATAGAAGATTATTGATAATTGATAAATAAAAAACAAACAGCATATTACTGCTCATCGCCATTTATCACTCATCAATTATCATTCATCAGTCATCAATTATAAAAAGCATAGTTATGGAAAACATAGATACACAAGGATTTTCATTTGATTTGCCAAAAGGAAATTCATCCATCATAAAAGTAATCGGTGTAGGTGGCGGTGGAAACAACGCTCTGAAGCACATGTACGAGAAAGGTATTTACGGAGTAGACTTCGTAATCTGTAATACCGATGCCCAAACTCTTGACAACAACCCTGTTGCCAATAAAGTACAGCTGGGGACAACCATCACAGAAGGTCTTGGTGCGGGAGCGGATCCCGAAGTAGGAGAAAAATCGGCTATCGAAAGCATCGAAGAGATCAAAGCAGCAATGGGCCAGAATACCAAAATGGTGTTCATCACTGCCGGAATGGGTGGTGGTACCGGTACCGGAGCAGCCCCTGTTATTGCCAAAGTGGCCAAAGATATGGGTATCCTTACAGTAGGTATCGTTACCGTTCCTTTCAGCTTTGAAGGGAAAAGAAGACTTGAGCAGGCAGAAAATGGTCTTGAAAAGCTAAGAAATAACGTTGATTCACTTATTGTGATCAATAATGATAAATTAAGACAGCAGTTCGGAAACCTTGGATTCAAGCAGGGATTCTCGAAAGCCGATGAAGTTTTAACCAATGCCGCAAAAGGCATGGCAGAGGTTATTACCGGTTACTTTGATGTAAACATTGACTTTAGAGATGCCAAATCCGTACTTCAGAACTCAGGTACTGCATTGATGTCTACCGGAATTGCTTCAGGTGAAAACAAAGCAGAAGAAGCCGTTAAAAAAGCCCTTGATTCCCCATTGTTGAATGACAATAAGATCACAGGAGCTAAGAACGTTCTTCTATTGATCAGAAGTGGTGCTGAAGAAGTGACCATGGATGAGATCGGGGTAATTATGGACCACATTCAGAAAGAAGCAGGAAATACGGCTGATATTATCTTCGGGGTAGGTGCTGATGAGGAATTGGGAGATTCTGTAAGCGTTCTTGTAATCGCTACCGGTTTTTCAAATGACAGCAAAAAATTTGCAGGTCCTACAGAAAAGATCAGAATCAGTCTTAACGACAGCCTTGAAACTCCGAAAGCATCCCCTTTTAAAACCAGAGAGGAAAGAGAAACCTCTTCTGAAACCACACGTGATTTCGGAGGAAAACATACTTTCAGACTGGATGATGAAGATAGTGATATCCCTCAGTTCGGGCTGAAGTCTTCCGAGAAAAAAATGATTATTGAGGAAGAAGAGATCAAAACAGAAATAAAATTCTTTGATAAAGAGGAGGATCAGCAAAACAATCCTGCTAACAGCTGGAGAAATGAAGAAGAGCAGCAGGAAGAATCTTACAGTCTTTTCTCTTACGATGAAGAAGGTGAAGATCCTAATGATCTGGAAATCGAATCTTTTAAATTTGATTTTGATGCCAAAAAAGACGAAACCCCGTCTACACCGGCAACCCGTGCTTTCTCAGATGAAAAACCGGTTGAATTCAGTTTCTTTGTCAATAATCAGCCATCATCCAATGAGCCTAAAACAGATTACGGACAGCCAAAAGCAGAATTTACTACATCTGCTGCAGTAACTGAAATTCCGGTTCAGGCAGCTGAAGCCATCTTCCAAACAAGACAGGAAGAGCCAAAAACTGAAACCAAACCGGCTGTTGAAGAAAAAAAAGAAACTGAAGCTCCAAAACCTGCAGAATCTGAATTCACCTTCGTGAATAAAGCAGTAGATCAGGAAAGAATTCTGGAGAGAAGAAATAAATTAAAAGAGTTCAACTCACGCTATCAGAGTTTTGACAGTACAAGTGAATTCGAGTCTGTACCGGCTTTTAAAAGAAAAAATATTTCTATTGACGGAACCAATGCATCAGATCAGAACATCAACACCTATCTGTCTGACAATAATGGGTCTATGCAGGTAAGAGAAAACAGATTTTTAAATAAAGACGTCGACTAAATTGCTATAAGCAATAAGCAGTAAGCTGCAGGCTTATCTTATCAGGAAGCCAGTTTAAAGCCTACTGCTTATTGCCTAAAGCTTAAAGCAAAAAAAATGAGTTTAGAAAATACTATAAGTGAAGCTATTAAAACAGCGATGAGGGAGAAAGACAGAGTTGCTCTGGATTCTCTGAGAGCTGTAAAAGCACAAATTTTACTTTTACAAACGGAAGCGAGAGGCGCTGAAGTTACTCCCGAGCAGGAAATTGCCATTCTGCAGAGAATGATCAAGCAACGTAAAGATTCTTTCGAACAGTTTTCAGCACAGGGAAGAAATGACCTTGCAGAAGTGGAGGAAGCTCAAATGAAAATAATTGAGAAATTCTTGCCCAAACAACTCACTCCGGAAGAACTGGAAGCAGAAATCAGGAATATTATTTCTCAGACCGGAGCTGAGTCTGCCAAAGACTTAGGAAAGGTAATGGGAGCTGCTTCAAAAGCTTTAGCAGGAAAGTCAGACGGGAAAAGTATTTCCGAAATGGCTAAAAAGCTTCTTTCATAAATACAGGAAAGGCGGTCTGGGATCCGGGATATATAACCTCGGAACACAAAACACGGACCCAAAAACAGGATATCCAACCTTTGCATATCGATTTGATTAAAGAATCCGGGAACGCTGGCGTTCCCGGATTCATTTTTGGATATTCATAATTATTAATTCAGCTTGTCACTATTTAAAACTGAATGAGAGCATCTGCTTTAACTGCTGAAAAATCAGGTTGTGTTAAATAATTTGACTGCTCGAGGGAAAGCGGTAAATGTTTTTTTCATGGTCAGTTGTTTTAGAATCATTTCAAATTTAATAAATATTTATCATTATTCATAGTTTTATTTCATGTTTTTTTAGATATTATTGAAATATTAATATTGTATTAATTTTTTATGACTAAAGCGTTGATAGTTTTTATATATTGAACAAACGCAAAGAATTGTTTAACTTTGTAGTGATAAAAACAAAATATATGTATCCAACAGATTTGGTAATGCCTATGAAGGCAGAACTTACAGATAAAGGTTTCGAAGATTTAACAACTCCTGCGCAGGTAGAAGAGGCTTTAAAACAGTCCGGAACTACCCTTCTGGTTATTAATTCAGTATGCGGATGTGCAGCCGGAGCAGCAAGACCCGGAGTTGTATATTCTCTTACAGGGGACAAAAAGCCTGATCATTTAACAACTGTTTTTGCAGGATTCGATACAGAAGCCGTAGCAGAAGCAAGAAAACACCTGGCCCCATTCCCGCCAAGCTCACCATGTGTAGCTCTTTTCAAGGACGGAGAACTGGTTCATATGCTTGAAAGACACCATATTGAAGGAAATCCTGCGGGAGCTATTGCAGCAAATCTTCAGGCTGCCTTTGATGAGTATTGTTAAGAAACAATAAGTTTAAATATAAAACCGTTACATAATTTGTAGCGGTTTTTTTATTTAACACGATAAAAATTCTCTGAAAATCCAAATATTATTATATTTGTTGGAATGGCAACAAAGGCACTTTTCAATACGGTCGTTAACTGGTTCATCCGTCAAAGGATAGATCAGATTCAGAATTTCATGGATCATCCTATTGAAACCCAGAAAGGTATACTCTTTTCGCAGCTTTTTCATGCTGAAGATACTGAATACGGCAAAGCATACGGTTTCAATTCCATTTCCAGCTATCAGGACTTTAAAAACAAGGTTCCGATCGTTACTTATGAAGATTTTGAACCTTTTATTGAAAAAGCCAGACAAGGGCACAAGGATGTAAGCTGGCCCGGCTACATCAAGCATTTTGCAAAATCATCGGGAACCACAAACGCGAAAAGCAAATTCATCCCGATCTCTACGGAAAGCCTTGAATACTGCCACATGAAGGCGGGAAAGGACATGGTTTCCATCTACGCCAACAATCATCCGGAAAACCAACTCTTCACGAATAAAAACCTTCGATTAGGAGGCAGCTCTGAACTTCATGCCGATTTTAACACCAAATTCGGGGATCTTTCGGCAATTTTAATAGACAATCTTCCGTTCTGGGTAGAAATTACTACAACACCCAGTAAAAAAGTCTCCCTGATGTCCGAATGGGAAAGTAAGCTCAAAGCCATCACTTCAGAAGTAAAAAATGAAGACGTAGGAAGTATCCTCGGAGTACCTAGCTGGATGATGGTTCTTCTTCAGAGGGTTCTAAAGGAAACCGGAAGCGGAAGTATTTCTGAGCTCTGGCCTAATTTAGAGGTCTTTTTTCACGGCGGAATCAGTTTTAAGCCCTATAGGGAACAATACAGACAGATCATCGGAAAAAAGATCAATTACTACGAAATTTACAATGCTTCCGAAGGCTTCTTCGGGATACAGGACCGCTCGGATAGCGACGAAATGCTTCTGATGCTGGATTATGGTATTTTTTATGAATTCATTCCGATGGATCAGTTCCATTTCTCCAATCCGAAGGTCATAAACCTGGAAGATGTTGAAGTGGGGAAAAACTATGCAATGGTGATCACCACCAACGGCGGGTTATGGAGATATCTGATCGGAGATACTGTTGTTTTTACCTCAACCAATCCTTTCAGAATAAAGATTACGGGAAGAACCAAACATTACATCAATGCGTTTGGCGAAGAGCTTATGATTACCAACGTAGAATCTGCTCTTTCTAAGGCCTGTGAAATGACAGGAGCAAGCATTACTGACTTTACCGGAGCTCCTGTTTTCATGAAAGAGAATGAAAGTGGAGCCCACGAATGGATCTTTGAATTCAGCCGGTATCCGGATGACCTTGAACGCTTTACCGACGCCTTTGACCGTCATTTGAAAACAATAAATTCCGATTACGAGGCAAAAAGGTACAATAACCTGACCCTTAAAAGGCCGATCGTACATATTGCCAAACCACGATTATTCTATCGATGGCTGGAATCCAAAGGTAAACTCGGCGGACAGAATAAAGTTCCCAGACTGAGCAATGACAGGGAATATATTGACCCTTTGCTGGAACTTAACAAGGCTGGTTCAGAAAGAGAGTCAGAAGTGGGAAGATAGAAGATATTTGATACTAAAACCCAATTTCCCCATCAACTCAACAACCGCATCCATTAAAAATGCATAAAAAACGCAGCTGGAATTCCAGCTGCGTTCATATATTTTAGTATTTCACTACTTACTTAAATCCTCCTTCAGTTTTTTGGCTCCTTCTTCTACTTTTGAAGCCCCTTTTGCTGCGGCATCTTTAACATCTTTGCTCACCTCCTGAGCTCCTTTTTTAATGTCACTGCCTACTTTATTGGCTCCTTCCTTAATATCGCTTCCTGCTTTATTAATGCCTTCTTTCGTTTTCTGTGCAGCATCATCTATTTTGTTTCCTGCAGCATCAACTTTGGCTTTTACATCTTCTTTTGCCTTATCTATCTTAGCAGTATCTACGGATACAGCCGGAGATTCTGAAACTGTAGTGGTCGTCGTTGTTAAGGATCCGTCAGCATTTTCAACCTGCTCTGTTTTAGTCGTTGATTTTGTACACGATACAGCAAATAGCGCTATGGCAGCAGCTGCGAAAATTTGTTTTTTCATATTGTAATTTTTTAAAAATGTTTTTCTGTTGATTTTATTCTGTTCCATTGGCCGGCGGAGCATCAGAATTTTTCTGCTTTTTCTCTGCTTCCGTTTTTTTCTTTTCTTCTTCCTGCTTCTTTTTGTTTTCTTTTTCAAGCTCTTCTTTCAGCTTCTGCTCTTCTTTCTGAAGTTTTAAAGCTTCTTTTACAGAATCCTGATATTTCTGGGAAGACATTCTGATCTGGCGCACAATATCTATTGATGTGGCACCAGCTGAAAATGAATCAATTGCTGCTGTATCATAGTGAACCTTCACATCCTGTTCATTTGCGAAACCGGGTGTTTCTTTCTTTGAACAGGCTGCCAATAACAGGGACACCATAAAAAGTGCAGACAGTAAATTTTTCATGGAACTAATTTAGCAGAAATTCTGCAATTACAGGATAATGATCCGATAATTTTACAGATTGGTCCACTTTATAGCTTAAAGGAATAATGGATTTGGAGGTAAAGATATAATCGATTCTTAATGGAACCTTATAATCATGAAAACTGGTGGAAGCTCCGTTTCCTACCGTAAGAAAGGCATCCTGAAGATCTTTTCCCAGGTTATAGTATTCATAAGAATTGGGAACAGAGTTAAAATCGCCTGCAAGAATTACCGGGTAAGGTGAGAAATCAATTACTTTTCTGATTTTTTTGATCTGGTCTTCATGAGCCTTAAAAGTAGGAGTCATATGAGAAAGCAGCGTGGCTATCTTTCCTCCCTCTTTTGCAAAACCGTCAAACTTCAGCATCGATTTATGAAGTCTGAATGGCTCCAGATATACATTGACCACTCTTATGATCTTTCCGTTGATATCTATATCCGCGTAAAAGGAATTCCCTCTTGCCTCGTCTTCAATCAGAGATTCCTGTCTTAAAATGGTATGCTTGGTTTTTAAAATGACGGATGGATATTTAATCATATCCTTTCTTATAGCGCGATTGGTATCTTTTTCCTGAACAAGAATGATATCTGCATTCTGGTCTGTGATATATTTTTTTACTTTGTCCCAACCGAAATCACCGTATTTTACATTAAAAGTAAGAACTTTAATATCTCTGATCGATTTTAAATTTTCTGTTTTGGGGGAAAAATTAACCCAGCGTCTTACGGGATTATAAAAAAGAAGCGCTCCAAGTGCAAAAGCAATGGCAACTTTTTTTCTTTTGATTACCCAGACAAAAGTGAGCAGAATGTAAACGATAATAAGATATGGGAAGCCCAGAGACAGCAGGTTAAGGGCACCTAAGAAGTTAGGTGGTATCCATGCATTACCCAGTGTGCATAGCAGCAACACGGCAACAACGATATGTATAAATAGCAGTAATTGACTCAGCTTCATGGAATACAGACTTGGGTACTCTATTCCATTCATCAAAAACCCTACCAAGCGGAAATATTTTAACTAATTTTATGATAATTAGTTATTTATTGAAAATGTTCCGATGACAGGATAGTGATCAGAAAGCTTTATAGTACGGTCAACTTCATAGCTAACCGGCTGTATTGTTTTTGAAGTAAAAATATAATCAATCCTGATGGGAAATTTATAATCATGAAAGCTTGTCGCACTCCCTTTACCTGCTTTTACAAAAGCATCCTGAAGCCCATCCGACAAATGATAATATTCATAGGAATTGGGAACGGAATTCAGGTCTCCCATCACAATGACAGGATAAGGTGAGTTTTCAATTCCTTCTTTAATACTTCGTATCTGATCCTGATGCTTCTTAAATACAGGGATAAGCCTTTTAACAATATTCTTGAGTTTTTGCTCATCTTCTTCTTTTACCCCGTCCATTTTTATCATTCCTTTTTCAAATTTGAACGGTTCCAGATAAATATTGATAAAACGGTATACCTTTCCCTTGATTTCAATATCCGCCTGAGAAGCATAGGCATTATTGCTATCATAATTACTATCAATAAGCTCTTTGGAGTTGATAATTTTATGTTTTGTAAAAACCTTGGTAATCCCATTCTTATCAATAACCTGCATTCCTTTTACAGAAACTTTTTTTCCGGTTTCCTGCAGCATTATCACATCAGCATTGGCATTTGTGAGATAATTCTCGATTTCAGAAGCTCCCATTAAACCGGCTTTAACATTAAAAGTGACTACCTTCAGATCTGCAGTTTCTTTTGCCCCGGAAGAAAAGTTCACCCATCTTTGCACGGGAACCATAAAGATAAGCCCGGCCAGCATAAATATAAAGGTTCTCTTTTTCAAGCTGAAAAGCCAGAAAATAGTGAATAGTATATAGATGACAATAAATACGGGAAACCCTAAGGAAAGCAGGTTGAACCACGGAAATATTTTAGGCGGAACATATGCATTCAGTAAAGTGCCCAACAAGAGGAAAAAAACACCAACATGCAGGATTAATATGACAAGACGGAAAACTTTCACAGAATTTTTAATTGAATCGATACAGATGTTTTCTCCAGATCCTTGCAAGAATCCAGCCAACTAATGCTCCTCCAACGTGAGCCAGATGGGCAATACCTCCTCCGTTTCCTGAAACTCCCAGGTATATGGAAACTAGAATAACGATAGGCATAAGGTATTTTACCTTCATAGGAACAGGGATAAACATCATCATGATTTTTGAATCCGGATAAAGAGTAGCAAAAGCAGCTACAACTCCGAAAATAGCTCCGGAAGCACCAACCATTGGCGTTGTCACAATATTTTTGACGTTTTCCAGCAAACCTCTTTGCGTGGCAATAGATTCTGCTGTTCCGGTAAACTCAACATTGGCACCCGATAAATAAGCATTAACATTAAACCCGAGCTGTTGCAACTCACGGGTAAACTGCTGAACTTCTATAAAATTCCATAAGTTGAAAAGGAAAAAAGCACCCAATCCACTTAAGAAATAGAGTATCAGATATTTTTTATCCCCCAAAGACTGCTCCAGAATGGGTCCAAAGCTGTATAGCGTCAGCATATTAAACAAAATATGCATAATACTTCCATGCATAAACATGTGTGTAATAACCTGCCATGAATGGAAAAACGGCGAAAAAGGATAAAAACCCGCAAGATATTCGATTGCCTTGCTTCCTAAAAAATAAGAGGCAACAAATACGATAACATTGATAATGATAAGGTTTCTGGTGATCGGCGGTATATTGTTGAACATTTATTTAAAATTTGTTTTTAAAGTCATTAAACGGAACTTCATAAAAGCATCTTTTGCCATCCGGTAAAAATTCCGGGAAGCCTAATGCTGTGAAGTCTTTGATCATCTGTTCCGCATCTTTTTTATAGATGAAATCAAATCTTGATTTGGACTGCATTTTATTCCACTGGTTGAGATAGAACTGCATAAATTCTTCTTCCGTTTTGTAATCCAGGATCTCAAAAAGGTTTTCCAGGAACTTCATCGCCTGGGTTTCTTTCAGTCCTTCCGGAAGTGCATCTATTCTCAGTACGCTTTCATGTGCAATTTTCATGTCAAACCCGAGTTCAGGAAGAAATTTTTTGAAAGAATTGTATTTATTCTTTTCTATTTCGTTCATGTGATACTCTAAAGAAAACAGCAACGTATGGCTGTTTGGGTTAATGTTGGGTTTCTTGGACGTTTTATTATTCTCGGAAACAACCAGCCTGTGCATTCTTCCAAGGTCCAGCATCAGGGTAACGTCGCCTTTATTGAACAGCCAGTAACCGTTCGGCAGCCTCATCAGGTCTTCGTCAAAATCTTCGTCTTCAAATAAATTGATTTTTGAGGGTTCTGCTGTAATATTAATATTCTGATGGTACATTTCCGTAAGATTCTGAATCTCTTCGGGACGTACATTTCTTTCTTCAATAAATGGATTGTAGTCTTTATCTACGATAATTTCCGGCATCTTGATCACTCCTCCGCTGCTGTTTCCTTTGCTTGGGAAAGGTTTATTCATCATAGCATCCATTTCAGGATCCTTATCAAAATCAAGGCTTGGAGAAACGTTATAAATTCCCAGAGATCTTTTGATGGTGGAACGAAGAAGGGCGAAAATCAGGTGCTCATCTTCAAATTTCACTTCCGTTTTCTGGGGATGAATATTCACATCTATTTTTTCAGGATCTAATTCAAGATAAAGGAAAAATGTAGGAACATAACCCGGTAAAAGCAATCCTTCGAAAGCTTCCTGAACGGCTTTATTAAAATACGGACTTTTGAAATACCTTCCGTTCACGAAAAGAAACTGTTCTCCCCTGGATTTTTTAGCCCCTTCCGGTTTTGCAACGAATCCGTGAAGCTTACACCAGATGATGTCTTCTTTAATCGGGATCAGCTGTGGCTGCAGTTTACGTCCGAAAACATCCACTATACGCTGCATCTGGCTGCCTTTTCTTAATCTGAAAACGGCTTCATCATCATGAAATAAGGAAAATTCCAGGTTTTCATGAGCTAATGCAACGCGCTGGAATTCATCAATAACATGTCTGAATTCAACATTATTATTTTTAAGGAATTTTCTTCGGGCAGGAACGTTGTAAAATAAATTTTTTACCAGGAAATTGGATCCGTCGGCAGTCTGTATCGGGTCCTGGAACTGAAATACCCCGCCTTCAATGTAAATATTGGTTCCGATTTTGGCATCATTCTGTTTTGTTCTCAGTTCAACCTGGGAAACAGCAGCAATAGAAGCCAGTGCTTCCCCACGAAATCCTTTTGTGGCAATCTTGAAAATATCTTCTGTTGCTTTGATCTTTGACGTAGCATGCCTTTCAAACGCCATCCGGGCATCTGTTTCAGACATTCCTTTGCCATCATCCACCACCTGGATTAGGTTTTTTCCGGCATCCCTGATAATCAATTCTATCTTGGACGCGCCCGCATCGATAGCATTTTCCAAAAGTTCCTTCACAATGGACGCAGGTCTCTGCACCACTTCTCCTGCCGCAATTTGGTTGGCTACATGATCCGGTAAAAGCTGAATAATATCTGACATAAAACGTATAATCAACTTACAAAAATAGGCAATGGAAACCGGAATTAAAACATTAAAACCGTGAATTAAAATTTAATTATCAACATTTTAATCACATTTCCTGATCCCGTATGGTTTCTATGCTTTTACAAAGTTGGGGAATGACGGAGTAAATAAGGTTGGTGTTTTTTAATGCAAAGTTTTATTTTAAGGCTGATGATTTAGAGAAGAGCAAAGGATATGGAAAGCCGCTGATTAAGCGGAAGGGTTTACATTCGCTTAATCTGATGAATCAGAGATTGACCATTACTTTTTAAACTTAAAACTAAGCGTTTTCAAAAATAAAGCTTTTCGTTAAAAAATTTAGACTATTCTCTTGGCAAATTACTTCAGATTTTGCTTTAAATTGAATAAAAAACACCCCTTTTCATCATAAAAAGGAGTGCTTCACAGCTAGTTTACACAAAAATAATATTGATATTTATTTATTTTATTCATCAAAGACAAGTGTTCTTTTTTCTTTCCTTTTGGGGATCCCGTGAACTTTATCATACAAATAAGCCAGTACATTGGGTTTTTTATAAATTTTGCTGTAGCGGTATTTGGTATTGAAGTGCCTGATATGGATTTTATAGGCATCATACCCGATCACAATTAAAAGACACAGACTGATCACATAAAATACCCTGAATTCAAGATAATAATAGGTAAGTCCCGAGAAAACAGCACCTAAAACATAAGCCGCCATAATGCTCATAAGCAGTTTTGCTCTTCCTATCAGCTCACCGTTTTTCCTGTATTTTTTCTGGGTAAACATGGAAAACAGAATTCCGAGATCGGTGGTGGTACCCGTAAGGTGGGTCGTTTTCACCGAGAAATTGGAGATACTTGCCGTAAGACCGTTCTGAAGTCCTGTTGCAAAAAGCATTAGCGCAACCAGATATTCTGTTTCCTCCAATGTTTTCTGATAATAAAACTGTCCGTAAATCCCCACGAAAAGCAAACATATGATTTCCAGCACAATCGGCATCGCATGGGCAAAGTATTTACTTTTCTTATTAAAGTTGATAACAATAAAGTTGGACAAAAAACTTCCGAAGAAGAACAGAAAGATCCAGGCTCCAACCACAGCTACCTGCGTCCAGTTACCCTTGCTGATTTCCGCAGCCAAGATGGCATAATGTCCCGTTACGTTTGACGTGAAGGAGAGAAATATTAACAGAGAGGCAATATTTATAGTACCTGCAGTAAATGCAGTCAGCGTCCCCAATCTGATATTGTCTCCCAACGTTCGGCTGTTACTATAATTTCTTAACATTTTTTTATTCTTTTATATTGTGTTTATTTATTTTTTAGACCTCAACAAAGACCTCAGCCAGTCTTCCTCTTTCCGGAAGTCTTTCAGGAATTTCCACTTTAATTTCCTGAACCTTAATATCTTTGCATTTTCTGATGTAAGGAGCGATATCGAACTTTCCTTTTCCTTTACTCTTAATGGACGGAGAATAATATGCTTCCTCAATATTTTCCGCTTTCACATAATGGTTGAATGTTCTCTGAAAGCTTCCTGTGAAAATATCGCAGACGATCTTATTGACCAGATGAGGATATTTATTTTTAATAATCCCATAAGCATCACAAAATTCCTGCGGCCTGATCTTATTAAAAATGGTATTTTTTGTATTGAACAGAAGGTCCCTGATAGAATCTCCCGGCTCATATCCTGAAACCAAAAGAATATTATACTGATCCTGGTCTTCCGATGCGTCTTTCTCTTTCAGTACTTTTTTTAATATGTTCAGTGACTCAAGAGAGTAATCTGTGGCGATTAAAATGGTTTTGGTCATATCTTTTAGATTTAGGTTTGTGTTATCTTATTTTGATGTTACAAAACTAAAACGGCAAGATTAGAAGTCTTTTGGAACGGAATTAAAATGTGATTAAAGAGATTAAAATGAGATTAGAATATTGGTAAGAGAAATTAATACAGGTCGAAAAGACGAAATCGTGAAGGGGTAAAATGGCGAAGAAAGCTAAGATGGCTGATATAAATGTTTTGTTGAGACTGAAAGCAAACTTGCTTTTAAACTTCTTCCGGCCGCATACTGTAGAAATTCGGAAAGCGCATCTGTACGGTGGTTCCTTCATTTTCGTGAGAACTTACGATAAGTTCGCCCCGGTGCATTCTTACGATATTTCTAGCCAACGGAAGCCCTATTCCGTAACCTTCATAGTTTTTGGTATTGGAAGCTCTGAAGAACGGGTCGTAGATCTTATTCATCTCAACTTCCGGAATCCCGATCCCGAAATCTTTAACAATGATATAAACATCTGTATCTGTGGCACCCAGCGAAACTTTTACCTGCTGGAAATTAGAATATTTACACCCGTTACTGATAATATTGGCGACCGCGAGATGCAGCAGCTGTTCATTCCCTTGTACTTTTAATTTTTTAGGATTGTCAGGGAGCATGCTGATATCCAGATAGATATTGTTCCTGGAATCAATTTTCCTGAGGGTTTCTATGACATCCCAAAGCAGCTGGTCGATCCTTACTTTATCCATTTTCTGGATCTTTCCATCGAAACCGGTCTGGGCGATCATTAATAATGCTTTGATCTTTTTATCAAGTTTTTCTGCTTCGTCGAGGATAATTTCTAAGGTTTCCTTGTATTCATCGGCAGTCCTGTTGATAGAAAGGGCAACATCCGCTTCACCCATAATGGATGTGAGGGGTGTTCTCAGCTCATGGGAAACGTTTCCGATCAGATGGTTTTGGGTTTCAAATGAGGTTTCTATACGGTTCAGCATTCCATTGAAGGTATCTACAAGCTCATTCAATTCTTTATTGTCCGGTTGTGGCTCCAGTCTGAGGTGGAGGTTTTCGGAACTGATCTCTTTTACTTTACCGGTAATTTTTAAGATCGGTTTGAATAAAGTTTTAGACAAATAAAAAGAAAAGATCATACTGAAGAACAGGGAAAGTACAATGCAGGTGATCAGCGTTCTTTTTAAAAACCCAAGATAGTAGATCACATAATGGTTTTTAGCAGAAGCAATGGCAATATAGTCCTTGTTCTCATACCTGAAGGTCTGTCCGATGTAGTAAAACTCTTTGTCATTATAATTGGCCTCCCCTTTTTTAACGATGCTTTTGAAAAAATAGTCGGGAATATGAACTTCCTGAGAGATTTTTCTGAAATTGGAATCCGTAGGAACCGCAAACACATAGTCCCTTTCCATAGGAAGCTCCTCATCATTCAGACTGTTGAGGATATAGTTTTCGGGAAGGTCAAGATGATCTTTGCTTTTCTCGATCTGAACAATGGTTGCCGTACGGATTTTTAACAGCTCATAAAATCTCTGGTGCGAAAAGTTGACAATTGAAAAGTAAACCAAACCACTGAACAACAGAATGATGGCAGTAAATACCAACATTAAGAGCACCATTGTTTTGGTCTGATTTGTGACAACTTTTTTAGACATTCATTAAGGTTTTTTCAGCACATATCCCATACCTATTACAGTGTGGATCAGTTTATTATCATCCTGGTTATCCAGCTTCTTCCTTAAATAATTCACATAAACGTCTACCACATTCGTTCCCAGTTCATAGTTTACCCCCCAGACTGCATCCAGGATTTCAGCTCTGGAAATTACTTTTTCAGGATTATTCAGGAAGTAAAGCAGCAGCTTGTATTCTGTAGAGGTTAAAGAAATTTCTTCTCCGGCACGGGTCACTTTCTTTGTATAATCATTAACGACCAGATCTGAAAACTGGAAGACATATTCATTATCAGGCTCAGGTTCAGCAATTTCCTGAGGGCTTACCCCATTACTTCTTCTTAATAATGATTTCACACGGGCAACAAGCTCAATGAATTTAAATGGCTTTACGAGATAATCATCACCTCCGCTTTCCAGACCCAGCACTATATTTTCGGAAGTTCCCAAAGCTGTTAAAAACAGGATAGGAACATGCTGATTGGTTTTCCTGATTTCTTTGCAGACGTCCAGACCATTCATTTCCGGAAGCATAATATCCAGAATCACCATATCGAAATCGTTTGCCTGTACCAGCTGTACCCCTGTACGGCCGTCAAAAGCAACGGAAACTTCGTACCCGTTTTCCTGAAGCCCTTTCTTTATAAAAGATACAACACTGGTTTCGTCTTCGATGAGGATAATCTTTTTCATTGAAATAAGGAATTTCACAAAAATAGGGAAAAAGAGTGAATAGGAGAAAAGGAGAACTATTAAAGGACAAAAAGGCGAAATGGCAAAGGGATGAGGGTTCCCTGCGGCTGGTGACTTCTATCATAATAAGATACCGGCACGGACATTTTATCCGATACCGATATCTTTGATATATTTTTATTTAAATATTGAATTCCAGAAGCATCTGGGTATCACAGCGGTCATAGACGGAATCTGATACAGGCATATGCTTAAAGCCAAGTTTCTCATACAGTTTAATGGCAGGCACCAGGATGGAGTTGGTCTCCAGGAAAACACTTTCCGCTCCTAACTCTTTGGCTTTTTCTATTAAAGCCTTTCCTACCAGATAACCGATTTTCTTTCCCTGTGCTTCAGGACTTACCGCCATTTTTGACAATTCAAATTTAAGCGGCTGGTCTGATATTTTTACTAATGCACAGGTTCCCAACGGTTTATTATTTAATAAGGCAAAAACAATATGTCCATCTTTATTAATAATATGTTCTTCCGGATTATCCAATAATTTATAATCCCCCGCTTCCATTTTGAAAAAAGTTCTGATCCATTCTTCATTTAATGCTTTGAAAGCTTCTTTATACTGAGGATCATAACTTATAATTTTTACTTCATTATTTGTATCATTCATTGTTTATAAGGTTTAGTTAAATTCTCTTTTTTACCAGTTTTGCCAGTTTTTCAAGGTCACTTTCCACCCTGTCTGTCCATTCCAGTGCATAATTAAGACGCATACAGTTTTGATATTGGTTATATTGGGAAAACATTCGCCCCGGGGCAAAGGTTATTTTCTGGCTCATGGCTTCATCATAAAGATCTTCTGTGCATATTTTTTTATCCAGCTCCAGCCATAGCATAAAGCCTCCTTTAGGTTCCGAAACCTTTGTATTGTCCGGGAAATATTCTGACACTGATTTCTGAATCTGGAGATAATTCGCATACAGCTTTTTTCTGAACATTCTGAGGTGGTGATCATAACGGCCATGCTCAAGAAAATCTGCAATCACATCCGGGTAAAGAGACGGACTGCAAACGGTTTGAACCAGTTTCTGACGGATCACTTTTTCCTTGAATTTCCCGGGAGCAACCCAACCGACACGGTAGCCGGGAGCAAGGGTTTTGGAAACCGATCCTATCCACATCACAAGACCTGCCTCATCATAAAATTTACATGGTTTTGGTCTTTCCGCTCCGAAATACAGGTTTCCGTAAATATCATCCTCAATTAACGGAACATTATACTCTGTGATGAGCCTTACAAGCTCTTTTTTGTTTTCGTCCGGCATCTGGAAGCCCAGCGGATTATTGAAATTGGTCACGAAGCAGCATGCAGATAGTGTAGGCAAGACTTTTTTCAATGCTTCAAGGTCTACTCCATAAACAGGATGGGTAGGAATCTCCACCACCTTGAGTCCCAGCTGCTTGATCGCCTGAAGCACTCCAAAATAAACCGGACTTTCCACTGCAACGGAGTCCCCGGGCTTGGTAACCGCCATAAGACAGGTATATACCGCATTCATCGCTCCTGAAGTGATGACCAAGTCATCTTCCGAAATTTTCCCTTCCAGAACCATAGCCCATTTGGCAGACTCCCTGCGCAGATGCTCATTTCCCTGTACCGGCTCATAATCTGTGCCGCTGTCGTTCTTTCTTTTGATCACATTAATCATGGATTTCTTCAGCTTCGCCAAAGGGAGAAAGCTTTTTCCGGGAATGCCTAAGGCAAACTGGGTAACATCTGTTCCGTCGATAGTTCCAAATACCTTATCAATAAGATCTTCGGGGCAGTTTTTTCTTTCTGCCTGTTTCATTGGTGCCACAGAGGGCAATGCCAGCTTTCTCTGGGAGGTCTGACTTACAAAATAACCATATTTGGGGCGGGATTCTACAAGAGAACGGCTTTCCAGTTCCATATACGCCTGCTTAACAGTATTGAGACTTACGTTATAAAGCTTCTGGGCACTTCTGAGCGAAGGCAGTCTGTCCCCAAACTGCAGGGTATCACTTTTGATCTGTTCGGTGACCGATTTTGCTATTTTAAGATAGAGAGCATCTTTTGACATAAAGCCTGAGTTTTAAAGTAAATTTACAAATTCATTTCAGGTTTATCCTACGTTCAGCCAGGCGATCATTCTTTCGATACTGCTTTTCAGCTGATCCGCATTCCTGAAGTTTCCCGAATTATTCTGTTTAAAATAACGCTCTGCCCGAAGATTGAAATCCCTTTTTTCGGAATCTGAAAGTTCATTCTTCCCATATATGGTAAACGAGATTTCTCCTTTTCCATTAATAATAAGGCTTGCAAATCCTACTATCTGATTCTTTTTCTTCACCAAAAGAAAAGGAACGCCAAATTCTTTAGTAAGCTTGGAAGAATTCTGTACCTGCAGAAAAATATTTTTTAGGGATGGTATATCTGAAATATAAACCTCAGCATACTGAAGCTGCTGATAGTTACGAATAATTGTTTCCATAATATCCTGTTTTAGTATAACAAAGTTATAGGGTATCTATTTAAGGATACAGATACAGAAGTTAATATTATTTTGGGTACAGATTGGATGCAAATATTAATCTTATCGTTTTCTGCCTAAACAGAACTGCATTTTCTTACGCAAGGTTAATATCATGCCTGGCCAGTTTAAAGGTGTAAAGAAGGAGTCAATCTTTGATTGATTTGATGAAAAGGCGGTTTTACTGAATATTTACTATGGTATAAAATAAAAAACTCTCCATTGAAGTTCAATAGAGAGTTGTCTTGCATGGTGCGGATGAAGGGACTCGAACCCCCACGCCTCACGGCACCAGATCCTAAGTCTGGCGTGGCTACCAATTACACCACATCCGCTGGTTGTTTCTTTTTATATAAGAACTGTATCTTTTTGTGGTTACAAATATAAAACATTTTGCTTTAAAATAAGAACCTAAAGATATAAAAACGTACAAAAAACTGAATAAATAAACAGCTTTTACAAACCTTTTAAAACTAAAAAACTCTCCGTTGAGATCAACAGAGAGTTTTAGTACCCCGGGCGGGACTTGAACCCGCACGCCAAAAGAGGCACAGGATTTTAAGTCCTGCGTGTCTACCAGTTCCACCACCAGGGCATGGTGTGGAGCGAAAAACGGGATTCGAACCCGCGACCCCAACCTTGGCAAGGTTGTGCTCTACCAGCTGAGCTATTTTCGCATAGTGCGGATGAAGGGACTCGAACCCCCACGCCTCACGGCACCAGATCCTAAGTCTGGCGTGGCTACCAATTACACCACATCCGCTGGTTTGTTGTTATTTTAAAGAACTTGTTTCGTTTTTGTGAGTGCAAATATAGGACTTTTTCCCTTCTCTCCAAACTTTTGAGAAAAAAAAATTAAAATTCACACATTTTTTTTCCGCCCCCTCTATTATTACATTTCATTTTCTTACTTTTACAACGTTAATAATTACAATATGGAATTACAAGGAACGGTAAAGAAACTTTTTGATGCTCAGACATTTGCAAGTGGCTTTCAAAAGAGAGAAATGGTTATTTTAACTCAGGAACAGTATCCACAGCCGATAAACATAGAATTTTTGTCTGATAAGATCAGTTTATTAGATAACCTTAGAGAAGGTGAGACTGTAAAGGTGGGAATCAACATCAGAGGTAGAGAATGGGTTTCTCCACAGGGCGAAACCAAATATTTCAACTCTATTACAGGATGGAGAGTAGAGAAGGTTATGGATAACGGATCTGAGCCTACACAAGCTTCCCCGTCCCAATCTGCTTCTCCGGTTTCCAATGAAAATCCTTTCGCTGGAGATGATGATGACGATTTACCTTTTTAATTAAAAAATTAAGATCCAATATAAATCCTGCTTTCTCAAGTGGGATTTTTTTTCCAAAAAAATGGTCCGATTAGACGAAAACGAGATTTCATTCCCTGATCCTGAGCTTTATGACGGTCATGAAGGGCTGGTTGCTTTTGGAGGAGATCTTTCCATAGAGCGTATTTGGTTTGCTTATCAGCTGGGAATCTTTCCATGGTATAATCCGGGAGAGGAAATATTATGGTGGTGTCCGGACCCAAGATTCGTCCTGTTTCCTGATGAAATAAAAGTTTCCAAATCGATGCGGAAAATCCTGAACAGAGGTATTTTTACTTTTTCGGAAAACAAAAATTTCAGGGAAGTGATCCTGAATTGCCAGCAGGCGAGCAGAAAAGGACAAACGGGAACCTGGCTTTCGGATGAACTGATGGAATCTTTTATCAAGCTTCACGAATATGGCCTTGCCAAAAGCATTGAAGTGTGGCAGGACGGAGAATTAGTCGGCGGGTTTTACGGTCTTCAGATTGGAAATGTTTTCTGTGGGGAAAGTATGTTTGCCAAAGTAAGCAATGCTTCCAAAGCCGGCTTTATTCAATTTGTAGAAAAAAACAGAAACACCCTAGATCTTATTGATTGTCAATCTCATACCGAACACCTTGAAAGCCTGGGCGCCAGAATGATTCCCAAAAAAGAATTTTTAAAAATCTTACACAAAAATAATGAACGCCAATAAAGAAAAATGGATTCTCCTGATTGTATTAACCCTGATCTGGGGTTCTTCTTTTATCCTGATCAAGAAGTCCCTTGAACATTTCAGTCCTTATCAGGTGGGAGCACTAAGGGTATTGATTGCCGGTATTATTTTGATGCCTGTTGCGATTTCAAAATATAAACTTTTCCCTAAAAAGCATTTGAAATGGCTTATTATGGCTGCATTTACAGGAAATTTCATTCCTATGTTCCTTTTTCCGATTGCAGAAACGGAAGTAAGCAGCAGCATTGCGGGAATCATCAATTCCATGATGCCAATTTTTGTAATCATTGTAGGCGGGCTGGTATGGAAGTTCGAAACAACAAAGAAACAGATCGTCGGAACATTAATAAGCTTTGCAGGGGTCTGTTTACTGGCCTTTGGCGGTGATGGCGAGGGTGGGAAATTCAAGCTGATTCCTATATTACTGCTGTTATTGGCTACATTGTGCTATGCAATGAGTACCACAACGGTGAAATCTAAACTTATGGAAGTTTCTTCTACGATTTTATCGGCATTTGTTTTCTCATTTGTTCTATTTTTCCCTTCTGTTGTTGCTTTGGCATTCACGGGATTCTTTTCAACATTCTCCTTTAATGAAGATAATATGCTGGGGCTGATGTTTGTAAGCCTGTTATCCATCTTTGGAACCGGATTGGCTATGACACTGAATTACCGTTTATTAAAGGTATCTACTCCGCTGTTTGCTTCAACAGTAACCTTGCTGATGCCTATCGTTGCTATCATCTGGGGTTTTCTGGATGGCGAAAAGCTGAGTTTTTTACAGTTTGTAGGCGCAGCAGTTATTATCGGAGGACTGATTTTTTTAAGGTCTAAACCCAAAAAATAAAATTTTGATTTGTAGAAAAAAAATATATCTTTGGGCTCTTTAATTTATAAATCATGAAAAAAATTATTCTTTTGGGCTCAATGGCCTTACTTACACTATCTTGTGGTTCTGACGACGATGATAATACAGTAGACAACAGCAATCCGTCCACACAAAATGTTATCCTTCCCGTGAAAATGAGTGTTGATGGCGAAAACATGAAAATCAATTATGATGGGACTAAAATCTTAAATATTACAAGTAATAATAACTCCGGTAACAAGATTGTATTTACTTATAGTGGTGATAATATTGCCAATATTAAATTCTATGAAGGCAACATCCTTCAGTCTGCCACAGAATACGGATATACGAATAACCTGATGACCTCAGCTACTAATAAGGAATATTCAGCTTCAGGGGTAACGGAATATACTGTAATCCATACATATACCCATATAAATGCCAACCAAATCAATGTAAAAAGACAGGTTATCAGTACTAACACCAATTATACGATTAACCACGTATATAACTACAATGGCGGGAATCTGATCAGTGCTGCGGGAAGTGGCTCAGGAACCAGCAATGGAATTATTACCAATTATAATCAAACAGCGGCTTATACTTATACCGATAAAAACTATCCTTTTAAAAATGTAAAAGGCTTTGATAAGATCATATATAATGGTGATATGAGTGACGGAGTATCCTACCTATTTTCCAATTTAAAAAATAACTTAAGCGGTTATAAAGAAAATACAACATATACCTATTCCGGTGGAAGCGGAAGCGGTTACTCAGCTTACAAGTTTACGACTACTTTTAGTTCAAGTGGTTATCCTATTTACGAAAGCAGACAGCCTACCGATCTGAATGGAGTTCCGAGCCCCTCTCAACCTGAAATTTATACCTACGAATATAATTATTAAAATAAAAAATCCTGCATCGCTGCAGGATTTTTTATTTATGATGGTAAATTAAACCATTTAAGAATTCTTCTTTTTTACTTTAGCTTTTACTTTCTTCACCTCATCCTTAATGAAAGGATACTTTTTCTGCATATCCGTGGCCAGGGAAGAATCGATATTTAAAGCCTTCTGAAGAGATTCGGCTCCTTTTTCCGGATTTCTCAGGTTGAAATAGCAGTTGCTAAGCTGATAATAAAGCTCTGCTCTGTTGTGCACTTTGATGGCTTTATCCAGAATAGTCACAGCTTCTTCATATTCTCCCAGAAGCATCAGTACTTCCGAATAGGCATACCAGTTGTAAAATCGTGAAGGCTCTGCATCTACCAGTTTTTTAAGACAGCCAAGGCTTTCTTCAAATTTTCCGGAATCGATGAACAGGAAGGCCAGTCTTTTCTGATAGTCAAGGTTGCTGTCATTAAGCTGGGTGGCTTCTTTGGCAAAATGCAGTGCTTCTTTCATACCGCCCATTTCTTCATACAGGTAAGACTGTTCCATCATGGACAGATAAAACTGAGGATCTTCTCTCAGTGATTTCTGAAATGCATTCAGGGCCATTATAGACTGCTTCTGTGCTTTGTAGCACAATCCTATCTTATAAAATGTAAATGCTTTGGTATATTCAAGCTCAAGCATTTCCTCATATACTTCCACGGCTTTCTGGTACTGCCCAAGAGCTTCATAACACGCTGCTTTGTTAGCATATACTCCTACAGAACTTGAATTGATCGCCAGCAGGTAATCATATCCTTTTATGGCTTCTTCGTAGTTCTTTCTGTTAAAGTAAAACTGTCCGTACTCGAACCAAGCGGTTTCAGAATAGGCAAATTCATCTAAATATTCATTAAGAAAGGCAATAGCCTCTTCACTCTTATTCAGGTCGCTGAAGCAGATCATACAGTTTTCAAGCGAATATTCGTCCGTAGGATCTTCTTTCAGGGCTTTTCTGTAGTGCTTAAGAGCGTTAAAGGGATCTCCCAAGTTTACATATTCGTCTGCAATAAAGTTGTGAAGGAAGTTTTCTTCTTCTTTCAGTTCTAATGCTTTTTTGCAGATGTCAATGGCTTTTCTGGGATTTCCCAGGTTCGAATAATACTTGGCATAGCAGACCATAAAGTCTGTATTTTCCATAGATGAGCCTTTCAGCTCGTCTATGAGTTCTTTTGCCGTATTATAATCTTCCCATTCCAGAAGAATTTCAAGTCTTTTGATCTTGATATCCAATGAATTCGGGTGAAGCTTAAGGCCATAATTAACAGCATTGTCTGCGTAGTTAAAATCTCCCAGCTCCAAATAATAAACAATAATATCTTCCAGCTCTTCGGTGTCGAAGTAGAATTCATCATTGTTTTCCATCATTTCCTCGAACTTTTTTACAAGTTCATTTCCAAAATACTCTTCCAATAGTGTCGTCTTCGTCGGCCAGATGTCTGAATATGCTTACAAACCTCGGCAAACTTTTTAATTAATAATAACTTCTGAAACTGAAATTCAAATGTTTATGCAAAGTTGCAACTTTTTTTTGAATTAATTTTTCATAAATTTCTATATTAAAGATAGTAAAAAAAGAAAAGAGATAAAAGGATTGTGGATAAAAAAGTGAAATTGTGGTTAAATAGTCAGAACAAGTCTTTTTCCAGCCGGAATTTCGGCATTCCAGACTGCCTCTACATCCTTGATGTCTGCCGTTTCTGTATCTATCTGAATGCTACCGGCTACTGCTGCCTGAAACATTTCGGGGATGATTTCCGTAAACAGGAGATGGGTTTCTTCTTTTGTCCAGCTTCCCAATCCGGAGCCCGAGATCTGAATATCTGTTCCCCTCAGAATCTGTGAAGACAGCTGAATGATATCCCCGCTCATTCCTCCTACAGAAACCAATCTGGTTTTGTGAGAAAATGTTCCGTTTCCTTTCAAAGTATTCAGTATCATCTCTACGGAATGTCCCCACAGGTAATCCAAAATAATATCAACAGGGGTTTCGCTGTGAATTTCTTTAATTTTTGTTTTAAAATCTTCATCGGGTTGTTTTAAAGAAACCACCTCATCTGCTCCCAGTGTAAGAAGTAATTGTAAGGATTCTTCGTTTCTGCCTGTGGCAATAATTTTTTTGGCACCATACAATCTGGCCACCTGAACGGCAATTTTTCCTGTAACCCCGGTTGCTCCATTGATTAAAACAGTATCGCCAGGTTTCATCCCTGCTTTGAACTTCAGTCCCATCGCAGATCCCATTACGGCATTGGGCAATGCGGCGGCGGTAATAAAGTCCAGCTCTTCCGGTACGGGGATAGTAAATCCTTTTTCCACATTGACTTTCGCTGCGGCGGTCCCTTTCTTACTGAAAAAATACACTTTCTGACCATTGCTAAGATATCCGGCTCCATCTGTTCCTATAATTTTCGGCTGATGTTTTTCGCTGCTGACGGAATAATGGTTTCCGCCTGCAATAGCTCTGTCAAGGTTTTTAATTGAAGCTGCTTTTACTGTTACCTGCACTTCATTTTCTTTAGGGATTTCCGGATCCGGAAACTCTGCATATTGAGGATTATTTCCTTTTTCAAATACAACTGCTGCTTTCATTATTTAAATTTTTATACAAAATTAGGATGAGAGCAGTCTGCAGTGCAATAACATTTGTTATCAGTTGTTGTATTGATTACTTTTTTAAAGCATCCTCTTTTAAGATGGCACTTTTGATACGGCTAAGATGTACCGTGGTAATTCCCAGGTAGGAAGCAATATAATGCTGCGGAATTCTTCTAATGATTTCCGGACGTTCTCTGGCAAGACTGAGATAGCGCTGTTTGGGAGTATCCTTTATAAATGAGAAAAAATGTTTCATGTAGTCGAATATCCTTTCAAAGAGAGCATCCATGAATTGGGTTCTCAGCTCAGGATCTTCATATACCTCAGCTAAAACAGCCTCTGCATCTGCTTTATTGATCTTCCATAAAATGCATGGCTCTATGGTTTCGAAGGAAACCATACTTGGCAGGCCTTTCCTGAAGCTTTCAAGGGATGAGAACATCGTGTTTTCCATAAAGAACTGGAAGGTCACATCTTTCCCGTCATTGTTGTACCAGGCCCTCGCGATCCCTTTTTCAATATAGTAGGCACTGTCTGAAATTTCATTTTCCTTTAAAAGTAAAGTTCTGGCTGGAACTTCAATGCGCTCAAAGCAGCTTAGAAATTTCCGCCATTCCCCTTTCGGTAAGTGAAATCTGTTTTGTATATGCTCAAACATCTGTAAGAAAAAAGAACGGAACATTTCTGCTCCGTTCCTGTTTTATTTTAGATTAAACTTTTAATTTTAGCTATAATATCATCCCCAAGTTTGTCTGCTTCTTCCTGTGAATGAGCCTCTGTATAAATTCTGATGATCGGTTCCGTATTTGATTTTCTCAGGTGAACCCAGTTCTTTTCGAAATCAATTTTTACCCCATCTACCGTTGAAACTTCTTCATTCTGGTATTCTTTTTCCATTTTGGCTAAGATATCATCTACATTGATCTCCGGTGTTAATTCTATTTTCTTTTTACCCATGAAATACTCCGGATATCCGGCTCTTAATTCGGATACTGTTTTGTTTTCTTTTGCCAAATGGGTTAAGAACAAAGCGGCACCTACTAAAGAATCTCTTCCGTAATGAAGATCAGGATAGATAATTCCTCCGTTTCCTTCACCGCCGATTACTGCATTTTTCTCTTTCATCAGGTTTACTACGTTTACTTCTCCCACGGCGCTGGCAAAGTATTCTGAATCGTGGCTCCTTGCAACATCTCTTAAGGCACGGCTTGAAGAAAGATTGGAAATTGCAGTTCCTTTTTTATGCTTTAACAGATAATCTGCTACTGCAACTAAGGTATATTCTTCGCCGAACATCTCCCCTTTTTCATCAATTAATGCCAGTCTGTCCACATCCGGGTCTACAACGATTCCTAAATCTGCATTTTCTTTTTTTACAAGCTCACAGATATCTCCCAAATGTTCTTTTAAAGGCTCAGGGTTGTGTGGAAACTGTCCGTTGGGTTCACAGTATAATTTTACTGTTTCGCAGCCCAGTTTATCCAGAAGCATCGGGATTGCTATTCCTCCTGTAGAGTTGACAGCGTCCAGAACTATTTTGAATTTTTTGGCTTTAATGGCTTCAACATCTACCATCGGTAAATCAAGGATCTGCTGGATATGGATATCAAAGGCATCATTTCTGGTTTCGTACTTTCCTAGATCATCCACTTCAGCATAATTGAAGTCTTCGCTTTCCGCCAGAGCCAATACTTCAGCACCATTTTCCCCGCTGATGAATTCTCCTTTAGCATTCAATAGTTTAAGGGCATTCCATTGCTTAGGATTGTGAGAAGCTGTCAGGATAATTCCTCCGTCTGCTTTAAGTTCCGGAACCATTATTTCTACCGTTGGTGTTGTAGAAAGTCCCAGATCCACCACATTGATTCCCAATCCCTGCAAGGTCGCAGTTACGAGCGAAGAAACCATTTCCCCTGAAATTCTGGCGTCTCTTCCTATAACCAGGGTTAGATTCTTTTTATTTTGTGTATTCTGAAGCCACGTTCCGAATGCGGAAGCAAATTTCACCACATCCAAAGGGGTCAAGTTATCATTTACTTTTCCTCCTATTGTCCCTCTGATCCCTGAAATAGATTTAATTAATGACATTCTGATATTATTATTTTAATTGGTTGTATTCCCGGCAAAGATACTCAAAAGACTAATAAGTTATAAAATGGGAATTTTTTTCTGAACCTTGTTATAATTTCTTTCTACCACTTTTGGCGGAGGGAAACGATAGCCTATGTAAAGCAATCCGAATATATTGTTATTCTGTACATTCTGGTTGTCTTTTTCGTTATAGGCATATGCGGTGACATTAAATTTGCCTCCAAACAGAAATCTATCGGTATTATATCCTATGTGAAGGCCTGTCGCAAACCTGAGGGTTAAATACTGTGTATTGACTTTATTGGCTTTGGAGCCGTTTTCAAGAATATCCCAGCTGCTGGAAAACATTCCGCCAAATCCCAGAGAAACGTTAGGCGCAATATTGACTCTTTTTCTGGCTCCGGGAACCCAGTTGTAAAAGTAGCCCATACTTGCCCCGAAACTGTACTGGGTCTCTTTACTTTTTTGCCCGTTTAAGATATCCCTGAATACCGAAAGATCATAATCCAGAATGGGAACCCAGCTTCCACGGCTTTCTTTCTGCCATTCTCCCTGAGTATAAATACTTTTCAGGGAAAAATTATCTTTCAGGACATAGGCTGTGGATCCTCCAAAGCTTTGTACTCTCAGATCGGGGAACTGAATGTACGGATCTCTTCCTTCTTTCCAGTCCGGGAAAAAGTCGCTCATATTTTCCATGTAAAATCCTTTTACATTTTTATAATAAACGGTCTGGATAAATTTTTTTGGGAAAAACCGGAATCTCAGATCTGTATATGAACTGGTGCCTTTAAGATGGTCATCATTATTCCCTGGAAGGAACCCTGGTGTGAATGAAATGGTGGCACTTATAATTCTGTAATCAATGGAAAAAGAGGTCCTTATTTTATTATTGATGGTAAAAATGGTTTCCAGTGGCTTGTCTTCGGGACCTTCTGTAAAAATATAATTTTCAATATTGGTATCAAGGTTAACGCGGACCATTACCTGGTCTGCATAAGACTTGATTTTGGTGGTATCTGCCTGGGCTTTTGCCAGAACTGTGGAAAGAAAAAATAATAAGGCAGCTGATAATTTAAGGTTCAATTTGAAATAGTTTTAGTTTCAAAAGATGAAAATACTACTATTTTTTTAATTATAAACTTAAAAAATATAATCAGGAACATCCGCAGTCTTTGTCGCAGTTGGTTCTTTTGGAGCTGAATTTTTTCGGTGCAAAGTTTTTTCTGAGCACTTTAAATAAAGAGTAGCAGGCAAATGCAACAATTAACAGGATGATTACGTACTGAAAAATCAATGAAGTATCCATTATTTTAAAATCTGATAAGCTATTAACGACACAAAATATGCCAAACCGGTCATCATCGCTACCTGAAGGCCGGTCCATTTCCAGCTTTTGGTCTCTCTGTAGACTACTGCAAGTGTGGAAACACACTGCATTGCAAATGCGTAGAATAAAAGTACGGAAATTCCCGTGGCAAAGCTGAATACTTTTTCACCATTGGGTTTTACGTCTCTTCTCATTTTATCAATTACTTTTACTTCGGGGGCGTCGTCTTCCAGGCTGTACAGGGTAGACATTGTTCCTACGAAAACTTCTCTGGCAACAAAACTGGTCAGAATTCCCACTCCCATCTTCCAGTCGTAACCAAGAGGCTCAATAAGCGGCTCAATTCCTTTGCCCATTTTAGCAAGATAGGAATGGTCGAGTTCTACATTGGTAGCCACAAACTGCTCAGGCTTTTGTTTAGGCCCAAAGTAACTTAAAAACCATACAATGATGCTTACAATAAAAATGATCTTTCCTGCTCCTGTAACGAATTCCCACACCTTGCCCAGAACCATTTTAAGATCGTATCCGAAAAGTGGTTTTTTATAGGTCGGCAGATCCATTACCAGGTAAGTCTTTTCTTTATTTTTGATGAATCTTTTAAGGATGGATGCTGAAAATAATGCTACCAAAAACCCTAAAAGATACATTCCCATCAATACAAGTGCTTTGTATTTAATTCCGAGGAATGATCCGTCTGAAATAATAAGCCCGATAATAATACTGTACACCGGAAGCCTTGCAGAACAGGTCATGAAAGGAGTAACGAGTATGGTTAATAGTCTTTCTTTTACATTTTCGATATTTCTTGTAGAGATTACGGCAGGAATGGCGCAGGCGGTTCCAGATACGAGAGGGACTATACTTTTTCCGTTCAGTCCGAAAGGACGCAGCAGCCTGTCCATCAGGAATACAACCCTTGCCATATATCCTGAATCTTCCAATAGGTATAAGAAATATAATAAAATCCCGATTTGTGGTGCAAATACTACAATTCCACCGATTCCGGGAATAATTCCGCTTGAAACCAGTGAATTAATGGGCCCTTCCGGAAGATGTTCTCCTGTAAATGCAGCCAACCATGAAAAGGTATCATCGATCCAGTTCATCGGGTATTCCGCCAGGAAGAAAACACTTTGGAAAATGATCAGCAGGATTACGAGAAAAACTACATAACCCCAGAATTTGTGAACGAGTACTTTATCCAGCTTTTCTGTGAGAAGCTCTTTGAACTGTGCTTTTTTAGAGATGACATCTGACAGTATTTTATCTACATTCTGATATCTTCTTACGGTTTCCTGAACCTGAAGCCGTTTCGGAACCAAACTTTTAGTTTCCGGTTCGTTCAGCAGGTCTTTTATTGAATCTATTTTCCCCAGGCCGGAACCTAATGAAAGGCTCATCCAGGCTTTATACTCATTGTCGAAACCTTTATGAGCTACTATTTTTTGTATGAAATCTTTATGTTCGGTAGGAGTTTCAAATGATATCTTATCTGCTTTTTGGAAGCCATTGTTCAGGACTGCTTTTTTAATCTCTTCTATTCCAATCTGTTCTTTAGCATTGGTCTGAATAATTTTAATGCCTAAAGCATCAGAAAACTTCTGTATATCAATGCTGATTCCTCTTCTTTCTGCCTGATCTATCTGGTTGACGACCAGAATCATAGGTATGCCAAGATCCTGTATCTGCTGAAAGAGAAGCAGTCCTCTTTTTAAGCTTAATGCTTCAAGAATATAGATGACCCCTTCATAGTTTTTCTGCTCATCAATAAGAAATTTGGAAAAAATAGCTTCATCTTCAGAACTTGGGTATACACTGTATGATCCCGGAAGATCAATTACTTCGATCTCTTCGTTTTTATAAATATAATTTCCTGAGTGGCTTGCAACGGTAACTCCTGCATAATTCCCGGTCTTTTGTTTTTTATTGCACAGAGCATTGAAAACGGTGGATTTTCCTACGTTAGGATTCCCGACCAAAAGGACCTTTTTTTTCTTATTTTCCTGCATCAATTCAATTCTTCAACAATGATATACTCTCCCTCTTCTTCACGAAGAGCGATGCGGCTCTTTTCCTCTCCAAACTCCACATACATGGGTCCCTTGAACGGCGCCTGGTACAAAACCCTGAAAATAGTTTCAGGCAGAAGCCCCATCTCTATAATCTTGTTGGGCATTCTCAGCTGATCATTATCATAACCCAAAATCTTCCCCATTTTGTTTTTAGGGAATCCACTTAATTTATGTAAGTTAATCTCTTCCAAAGCCAGATTTTTTGTAAGGGCAAATATACGCTATTTAAATTTAATCTAAATAACAAAAGACCTGAAAGAAATCAACCCAAACACATTGCTGTATCCGGGTTGATTTAATAATATAATTTAGTTGATATGAATGCTTATTTTTTCTTTTTCTCCTGATTTTGTGATGAAATTTCGATCGGATTATCATTGGCATTAAAGAAATCTTTTGCCTGCTTCTCCTGTTTTTTTGCAAACTCTCCAATGGTAAGGTCTGAACCCGGCATTTTCATGCTCATCATTTCTGGGGTTACTTTCTGACGAAACTCAGCCATTGGATCTTGTTTAAAGCTTGCATAAGCTTTTTCAAATTTTTCCTTAGTTGTAGGTGTTATCGTCTGAGGAATTCCATATTTTGCATTTATTTTGTCGGAATAAGACATCTCGTCATAATTAGAGATCTTCTTATTTCCGCTTAGTTTCCAGGAGTAGTTTTTCTCGGAATCTTCAACTTTCACGATCAAGCCCGGAAGACCGTAAAATTTATAAGGTCCATCCTGAAAAGGAATATCTGTACTGAACCAGGCCGTCCATTTTCTTCCTCCGAATTCTGTAGTAGCTTTTTGTGTATTGTATTCGCCTACTTTTTCTTTTTCCGGTAAAATATTCCAGTTGAATTTAATGTCATCATCATATCCAAATAGATTCATACTTACCCTGTCAATATACTGCTCTTTCATTTCCGGATAAGTTTTAACAATTTTATATGAAAACTTAGGCATTTTAATAAGCTTTGTTACATCTTTCCAGCTTTTTGTCTTTTCCATTTCTTCCACAGCCACTTTAATAATGGAGTCCTGAGCGGGAATTGTGTAATCCTGATAGATTGATTTTTTACTTGTAATGTCCAGTATAGCCACTACTTTATCCATCTTGGCAGAATCTTTTTTTGGTTTAAAAGTAAGTTCGTAAAAGAACCTGTTTGCTGTTTCTTTGGACTCTTTGGAATCCTGTGCCGATGCAAAAGCAAAAAGAGCAATAAAGAATACAGAAAATAGCTTTTTCATTGTAATAATGTTTACCTAATTAGTTATCAATTCCTGAAATATGTTACATTTTTTTTCAAAATTTTTGAATGCACAATTATAAATTATTGTAAATCAAAAAATTACATTCTTACCAAAATCGGTCAGAAATAAAATTATGATTTCTTTACCACTTTCTGATCTTCAAAAGCCTTATCTTTAAGTACTTAAAAAACAAAATATTATGGACACTTTAGCACAATTAAAATCCGAACTGGAGGGAGAATTCCAAACCACAAAAAAATTTATCGAACTATTCCCTGAAGGAAAAAACGATTATGCTCCTCATGAAAAAAGCATGAAAATGATGCCTCTTGCCACCCACCTTGTAGAAGTTTTTGAATGGCCGAACACTATTTTGAAAACTTCAGAACTGAATTTTGGTAAAGGCGATTACAAACCGACTGTTCTTTCTACAAAAGATGATCTTATTAAAAAACTGGAAGACGATTATCAGTCGGCAAAAACGGCATTGGACAATAGCACAGAAGCCGATCTTAATCCCAGCTGGACGATTAAAAATGACGGCCACGAACTGGCAAGCTGGAGCAAGTACGGAGCGATTCGCCATGCTTTGAACCAGATCACCCACCACCGAGCCCAGCTTGGTGTTTATTACAGACTCAACAATATTCCTCTGCCGGGAAGCTATGGCCCTTCTGCAGATCATCAAGGGTTTTAGAAAACAAAATATATTTTAAACAGAAAACCAATCTCGCTGAGATTGGTTTTCTGTTCTTTTATTTAAAGTTGAATTTTACGGTAAACATGACCTGGCTTGGGCGGAGCTGAACTCTCGTGTACGCAACACTATTGGTTGCCTGATTTATGTTATATGTTTCAAACACTTTTCTGTTGGCAATGTTCATCCATTTTAGCTCAAAGTCGACTTTCTTTTTTGCCCAAGTGAACTGATAAGAAAGATCATAGAAAGCATTATTGTATTTATTCTGCCCATCGCTTGTATTTACCTGATCCCAGTTGAATCCTATTGTATGGTTTTCGATCGGGTAGAAAAATGCTCCTAAATTGTGATTAAATCCTTTATTGATCCCCAATCTTCCTCCTTTGTCATTCAATCCTATATTATCCTGCTTGTTTCTGGAAAAATTAAGGTTATAATCTAGACTCATCCAGCTGAAATAGGTATTATTTAATTTAAACCCATAGGATTGGGTATTATTTTTACTTAAATACTGAATATTATCAAGGAATGCATCTGATTTAGACACCGTATTGCTATAGCTCACAGAGGCATTTGTTTTAAATTTCGGAAAATATTTACCTACTTCTATGCTCAGCCTGTTGCTCTTTGCATGATTTTCCTGCTCTCGGTATTGAATCAATGTAAATCCTGTATTGATGTCAAGTATCGGAGACGCTAAGAGATTTTTCTTACTGTCGCTTAAAGAGTAATTTACGTTGAAAAATAAATTATTCAGAGGGTTTCTATATTCGATTCTTGAACCTGCACTTTTTGAATTGGTTTGCGGAATCGGGTTATTAGGATCCATTACACTGAATCCTCCCGGACTTTGCAGCATATAACCGGCATATGCGGACTGAACATCTCCAAAGTTATTGCTGATATTCCCGTTCAAACTTGCTTTCCAGAAAGAGGCAAAGGAATACTGAACAAATAGGTTGGGAGTAAATGTCGTTTTATTAAGTGATTTATGTACATTCCTCAATTCATCTTCAGCTTTGATGCTGTTAAAATTTACCGGTGCATTGGCAAAAATGCTCCATGCTTCCGATTTATAATTTATTCCTAATGATGCATTAGGATTGAATTCTGTAAATCTCAGATCATTTTGATAGGCCGGGCCTTCAAAACTCGGAGCCACATCATTCTCAATAGCCGGATTTGGTATTGCTGTTCCATTAAAACGAGTATCAAGGTTTTTTGAAGAGAAATCAAATCCTACCTGAGGGGTAAAGGTCCATCCTTTCTTAGAAAAACTGATGTTTGCAGAATGAGATGTCTCCAAAGTCTTTAGTCTGAAATTCTGTATTACAGATGTTCCCGGAGCAAAATTAATTGCCGTAGCTGAATCTGCTACAGGATTTTTGTATAAGATCTGTAGATAATTGGCGGGAGAAACCTCGAGCGACTGCTTATCATCCTGATAACTGATATATGATTTAAAATTAACCATTTTTTCTTTCCATGGAATGATGGTACTCAATGAGTTCTGGAAGGAAGATGTTGGCGATTCCACAGCCTCATTTCCAATTCTTCCCACTCTTGTGGCCACTGCTCTGTCTGCATTCCAGAACTGGCTGAAACTGGTTGTATTTTTAAAGAAACCTTTCTTTGCATTTTTTGTAAAGATCAGTTCTCCTTTTACTTTATCTGTATAGAAGTTATTTCTGGTACTTGTTGTTATTGTTGATCCCGGCTTATCATTTCTCGGGCTGTATATCGTCTCTACAATATCTTCCCTTTCTACAGTATTATTTGTATAGTTTGCATTGGCTTTAAGTTCCCATTCTTTCTTTGTATCAATATTGGTAAGATAATTGGCAGAAAGATAGTGTACGCTGTTCATCAGGTATCTTTTTACAGGAAGATTGGGAGTGCTGGCATTTTCCACATTCAGCCAGTCGTTCTGGGCTGCATTGATTCTTTTGCCTTCCCATCCGCTTCCGAATGCCAGGATATTGCCCTCGTTTTCCACCTGCTCGCCCATATTGTTGGTTTTATAGTTGACTACCCACTGGCTTTTCTGCCCGAAAAACATAGGCGTCAGCTTGACGTTCCATAACCATGGATCTCCAAAACCGGTTCCCACTTCTCCTCTTCCGGTCATGGTAACGGAATTTTTTAATTTGATATTGATAGCGGCCTGATCGGAAGGTACTTTATCCTGAAGGATCTTTACCGGCTGGTGATTTTCAAGGACTTCCACTTTCTGTACGGCATCTTTAGGAAGAGAATTGTTGATGGTTCCGTATCCTCCTTCCATGAGATCTTTCCCATTGACATAAAATTTATTGATGGCATTTCCCTGGTAAAGAATACTTCCGTCTTTGTTCACTTCAATTCCCGGAATTTTTCTCATTACATCGGCAAGCGTTCTGTCACTTTTACTGTCAAAAGCTTTAAGATCATACGCAATGGTATCTCCTCTGGCAGTGATCATCTTGGTTTTTAGCTGTACTTCTTTTATTTCTGTTGCTTCAGACTGCATTTTGAATGTCAGGGTCTGGTCGCTGTTGCTGATCTGTTTGGTCAGGGGTTTTTGATTGAATGCTTTTACTTTCAGATCTACATTGGGCTCTGAAGAAGTGAAAGTCACCTTATATTCCCCTTTGGAATTGGTGATCCCGTAGGCCAGAATAGCATCTTTACCCGGTTCTTCTATGGTAACGCTGGCGCTGGGAATAGCGGATCCGTCTTCATCGGTAATTTTCCCTGACACTGTTTTCTGTGCAAAAGTGAGCACGGTGAAAAAAAGCATCAGAAGTAAAGAAATCTTTCCTTTCATAATTTATTATTTGCCTAATTAGTTTGTAGCTTGTGTTTTTTGTTACACTTTATAAAGATGGGTTTTGGAGATAAAGGTTAAATTTGTATCACTACAAATGTAGTTATATTTTTTATTTACTTACATTCTGACGGCTATTTTTATAAAAATAATATGCAAATTCTACTTTAATAATTTGTTTGGTATGCAAAATCCTTAAATTTATCCTGCAAAAAATAAATTCTGAATATTTATTTTCTATTTACTATATTTCTATCATTAAAGAAAAATGATTGATTATAAAGGGAAAAGTTCAGATAATTTCAGACCTCATTTATTTTTTAATTTTTTAATTTAGTCTAAATAGTTAAAAATGATTTGAATCATAGATTAAAAAAAACTTAAACACTGATTCATATATATTTATTTAATAATTTTGTAACATAAAATTTATAGAATGGGAATTATTTTAAAGCCTATAGATGTTGTAGATGATATTTCTAAAGAAGATTTCTACGAAAAATATCTTAAGGCGAGAAGGCCCGTTGTCATTAAGAACATGGCAAAAAAATGGCCTGCTTATCAGAAATGGACAATGGAATATATGAAGGAGACGGTAGGAGATGTTACGGTTCCTTTATATGATAGTTCAAAAGCTGATCCCGCGGCTCCAATCAATACTCCAACGGCTGAAATGAAGTTCGGGGATTATATTGATCTAATCCAGAGAGAGCCGACCGATCTTAGAATTTTCTTCTTCGATCCGATAAAGCATGCTAAAAATTTATTACAGGATTATATTTCTCCCAAAGATCTTATGGGAGGTTTTCTGGACAAATATCCATCTATGTTCTTCGGAGGTAAAGGGTCTGTAACATTCCTTCACTATGACATCGACATGGCGCATATTTTTCATACCCACTTCAACGGAAGAAAGCATGTTCTGCTTTTCGATTATAAGTGGAAAGAGAGATTATATCAGCTTCCTTATGCTACGTATGCCCTGGAAGATTATGACATAGAAAACCCGGATTTTACCAAATTTCCTGCTCTTGACGGTGTAGAAGGAATCGAATGCTTCCTTGAGCATGGAGATACCCTTTTTATGCCTACCGGATGGTGGCACTGGATGAAATATCTGGATGGCAGTTTTTCCATTTCTTTAAGGGCTTGGGACAAATCCTGGGCAGTAAAAGCACATTCTCTATGGAATCTCACTGTACAGCGCAAATTTGATGACATCATGAAGGCCAATTTCAAAAAGAAATACATGGACTGGAAAGAAAAAGTAGCCGTTAAAAGAGCAGAGCTAGCTTTAAAAAGAGGCTTACCAAAATAAAACAAAAAGACGTTTCAAATTGAAGCGTCTTTTTTATTGTTGCGAACCTACAAGAAGCTCTTCCATATTCCTTGTTACTTCATTGCATGCAAAACAGGCTTCCTTACCATCCTGTGAAAACCATCTGCATTGCGACCTGATCGGGCAAAAGAATAATTCAGTTTCTTTATGGGTGTCTAAATTCTGAACTTTTTGGGACAGGGAGCATTTGGATTCTTCTGCATTCCATTGTGCACAGCCTTTCTCAACACATTTTCCTGTAAACCGGAATCTCTGCTCAAGACTGTTTTTGTCTTTATTTCGCTCAAGAAAGTCTTCTGTAACGGTAAGAGGTGTAATGAACCGTACTTTACCATCTTTGCTGACCACTCCAAAAAGCTGTGCCCCAATTTTCCCTAAGTAACTGGGACACATCTTCTTTGAAGTATTGGAATTAGCCTCCATACATTTTAATTTGAGACTGAATGTCTTTGATCTGGCTCTGGATATCAATACCCGGTTTGAAAATAATGATTCCCCACGGGAACCAGTCTTTGATCTTCAAGGGTCTTACCAAACCTTTGAAATCCCTGTGAGCCCCAAAGGCTTGTGAATTATCAATTTTTGAAAGTTCAGAAAGAACTACACTCTGAATTCCTCTGTCAATGCTTTTTAACTGCTCGTCCGAAAGGTCTACCCCTTCCAATGAAACGAAAAAATGCTTTTTAGTTGCCATAACTATAGTTTTTATTGGTTTTATAAAGCAAATTTCGTCTGAATATAAGGAAAGACTGACAGGAAAAACACCCTAATTGCATAGGTGCAAAACCTGAAAATTATAAACTGATTATCAATATTTTAAATCTAATTTTAATTTCTTATAAGATTCTATAAACCGGATATTGTCTGAATGTTTTTTCTTCGAAATACGGGGAATTTCTGTAGATCCAGTCGAGTTGGGCATTTCCGTCATCTGCAAACTTTTTATCTGTTGCTTTTTTTGCTTCAAACGCTTCTTTCAGCTTTTTATCGGTTTTTAACAGTTCTGAAGCCGTGTCTTCAAAAATATATGGGGAGTAATATTCTTTCTGCGCTAAAATTCCATCAAAGAAATTCCAGTTAAAAAATGAGTCTAATGCCTCAGGCTCAAGTGTTTCTATGATATATTTAACACCAGGCTGATCTGTAGAAATTAAATAATCTCCGGCAGAAAAAGTGAGGCTTCTTTTTGCTGTTTCTACCGTTGTATCATAATGAAGATAATGTCCTTCATATGGGTTTTTCACTGTTTTAAAATCATTAATTTTATAAGATTCAACGTTTGCAATGCTGTCTTTCTGAAGCCTTGTCATTTGAATCCTGTTTCTCTTCAGCTCTTCAATTACCCGATACTGGGACTGCGGAACCATATAATATTTCGGAATGGTGATATATCCTACAGGAACAGCTGTGGTAAAGAGTTTTATCTTTTTTGTAAAGGGTTTGTTTCTGTCGTAATACAGCCTTGGTTTCCCTGAAATATCACTGGCTTTATATTTTCCTTCGTATCCTTTGAAATCCATGGTAGAGAATTTTGCAGAGTCTATTTTCCAGCGGATTCCATACTGCATTCCGGCTTTGTACTGTTTTAAATTGTCAAGTCGCAGCTGCTTTATTTTTTGATAATCCTTTTCTATATTCTGAAGGTTCACCAACATATATTTATAGGTTGCATCCACTCTTTTATCATAAGGTTTCAGCATATGCGTTTCAGGAACGGTTCCCAGGGAATTAAATAATGTGGTATATCCTGTGGAATACCTCGGAGAATCTTCAAAAGCGGCAAATCCTTCATCCGGTACATCCCCGTGAATATTGACGTAAGGGGTACTTTCGTAGCCCTGCTTTTTCATATCCTCCAGATTTTTAGCCTGGTAATCATTGTAAAAATAATTTCCAAGGGTATTTCCAAGGCGTTCTTTAAAGGTGGAAATATAGGTAAAAGTATACTGATAATCAGCTCCGTTACTTACATGATTGTCTATAAAAACATCCGGCTGCAGCCACTGATAAATTTCCTGAAAGCTTCTGGCGTTCCTGGAATCTGCTTTAATAAAATCCCTGTTCAGATCATAATTTCTTGCATTTCCCCTAAAGCCATACTGTTCCGGTCCGTTCTGATTGGCTCTTGAATAAGAACCTCTGTTCAGCATTCCACTGACATTGTAAGCGGAAATTGCCGCTACGATAAAATTTTTGGGTGTTTTTACTTTTCCGGTTGCCAGATCACGGATCAGCATCATTGTAGCATCTATTCCGTCCGGTTCGCCCGGATGGATCCCATTGTTGACGAAGAGAACCGCTTTATCTTTTCTTAGTTTTTCAATATTTTTTTCCGGAAAGGGGTTGTAAATGACCACATAGATTGGTTTTCCGTTGTCGTCTTCCCCTTTTTTAAGGTATTGAACCGTATTAAAGTTTTTGGAAAGTCCCTGGTAATAGGCATTCATTTCGTCATAGGTTACCGTTTGGTTTCTGTTTCCTTTTTCAAAAGGGGTTTGAAATGAATTTTGGGCGAATAGCCAGGATGAGCTCAGGAAGATCAGGAGGTATTTCAGTTTCATTGAAGCAAATTTTGATCTTCAAAATTACTTAATGATTTTGTTTAAACTTTTATTTTTAACGATAAAAAAAGTACAATTTTTTGAAATAAACTGGGAGGTTTACTGTTTTCTAAGATTATTGTGTTTCTTTCTCTTGCAGATTGCGCAGATTTTTTTTAATAAAATGATCTTTGGTTTTTTAAAGAACTTATGTGCCTGTGATGTCCGTATTCCTGCCCTTTTCGTCAGGGTATAAGGATGGAAGCGGATCGCTCTGCCAGAATTCCCTGGTATCAATATCCATTATGGAGAGAGAACCTGTGAAAGCAGCTCCGGTATCCATATTCCAGATATTCGCTTTGTTCACCGGATAACTAATTCCAATATCCAATGTCGGCGTGTGTCCTATAAATATTTCGTTATACAGAAGCAATCTTTTGGGATAAAGCTTCGAATCTTTCTTCAGCTTTTTATCCATGGCAACGGCCGTTTCCCACAGGGTTCTGTCCCATCGGTAATTGCTTGAATAAACCTCATTTTCAGGACCATGCATAGATGAGTAACCTGCATGAATAAATAACCTTTTTTTCTGATCTATATGATAGTTTTTCATCCTCTGAAAGAATTCAAGGTGGAGCTGCAGGTCTTCCAATGAATAGTCATTATAACTTTCTACAGTACTTTTACCTCCGTTAAAAAGCCATTTATCAGGCTGGTTTCCGGATGACAGCCAGTCTTCGCACCAGGCATCGTGATTTCCTTTAATAAAAATACACGGCTGTTTTTCTGACAGCTCAATGAGAAAGCTGATGACCTCAGCAGATTGGCTCCAGCCATCCACATAGTCTCCCAGAAAAATAAGATGATCATTATCTGTAACCTCCGCTCTTTCAAAAACCTGTTTCAATGCCTTGAAGCCTCCGTGAATATCCCCTACGACTAATGTTCTGCCCATCTTACTTTGAAATATATTTGGCATCCACAAAATCTGTCAGCCAAACTCCGTTTGCTGAAAGGTAGAAAGGTATTCCATTATCGAACATTTCCTTTGTCCTGATCGTCAGAATAACAGGTTTTCCATGACGCATTCCTACTTTGGTGGCTGTTTCCTTATCTGCGCTCAGGTGAACATGCTGACGGTTTCTTTTTTCAATTCCTTTTTCAAAAATGGAAGAAATATTGGAATCCGCAGTTCCATGATACAGGAAGTCGGGCGGCTGTATTGCTTTTAAAGCCAGATCTATATCGATGGAATGTCCCTGGCTGGCTCTGATCATGGTTTTGTCTTCATTAAAGGCAAAACGTTTTTTATTATTGGTTTCCACTACTTCTTCAAGGTCTTCAAAACTGAAGTGCATTCTGCCCTTTGCAGCTTTTGTAATCAGTTCACTGACGTCTGCCCATCCGTTTTCATCAAGTTTCAGCTGAATGGTTTCAGGCTGATGCCTCAGAATAAGGCTTAAAAATTTGCTTATTCTTTTGTTTTCTATTTCATTCATTGTCTATGTTTTTATTTCATTAATTTCTTGTGAAGCTTTTCGCATAAAGCTTCAATATCATTTTTCCTCACCAGCTCATTTACCCATTCTTCCGGAATATTTTCAAACCCATAATAAATTCCTGCAAGTCCTCCAGTTATGGCTCCGGTTGTATCTGTATCTTCTCCTAAATTTACAGCTTTTAAAACAGCTTCAGCATAGGCTTCTGAGTTGAGAAAGCACCACAATGAGGCTTCCAGACTGTGAAGAACATAGCCGGAAGAACTGATTTCTTCTTCCTGCAAAGTATGTATTGGAGCCAAATCATATTCTCCTATCTTTAATTCTAAAATCCTGTGGAATTTATCCATTTCATTTTGTGAACAAACAGGATGATAATCTAAAAAGTTTCGAACTTTAATCTGCATAGCTCTGTATGCTTCCCATTTATCTTTTCCTTTCAGAATTTCTAAAGCCAATTCTAAATAAATAAAACAAGCTATGACAGAGCGAATATGACTATGGGTGATGGATGAAACATCTTTTGTAATATCAAACCGCTTTTCAATAGGAAAGTCTTTGATATAAAATAAAAGGGGTAATATCCTCATTAAAGAGCCATTGCCATTATCAAACTCAGAATTTCCGCCGCATAAAGTAGGAGGCGTACCTTTGCTTATTCTGGAAATGGCTTGTGAGGTTGCAATTCCGATATCAAAAACTCTTCCATGCGGAGTCCATATTTCCGCATTATACCATTGAAGGAATTTTAAAGCCATATCTTCCGGGTCATATCCATTGCAGAGACTATCAGTAAGGCATAATGTTAACGAACCGTCATCACTCCATGTCCCTGCCGGCTGATGATGGGTTCCCAATGCCCGCATTTCAGTAACTGGTGAACGTTTAAGCTGATCTCTGCTCTTGAATTCTACAGGAACACCCAGCGCATCTCCGACACACACTCCAAAAATTCCTGCTTTTACCACATTTTCCATTATGCAAGATCTATTAATTTATCAAACAGCAGCTGCATTCCCCGGGTTGCTGATTCTTTCATAACAACAGCTCTTTTCCCATAGCCAAATCCTGTTTCGTTGGGATTGATCACCACTAAGAGACAGTCATCTTTGATTTCATGGATCAATCCGGCTGCCGGATAGACCTGAAGAGAGGTTCCGATAACCACCAGAATATCTGCATCCTTTACCTTTTCCTGTGCTTCCTTATATAATGGAACATCTTCTCCGAACCATACGATGAAAGGTCTCAGTTGAGCACCGTCTTCTGCCTTATCTCCGTTCCGGATATCGTCTTTCTGCTCATAGATCAGATTTTTATTATTGCATGAGCAGGATTTGAACAATTCACCGTGAATGTGGAGAATATTGGTAGATCCGGCTCTTTCATGAAGATCATCTATATTTTGGGTGATGATCTGAACCTCAAAATATTTTTCCAGTTCGGCTAATAATTTGTGGGCCTCATTGGGCTGTACTTCATGAAGCTGCCTTCTTCTCTGGTTATAGAACTCAAGCACCAGTTCCCTGTCCTTTCTCCATCCTTCCGGACTGGCTACGTCTGTTATATTATGGTTTTCCCAGAGACCATCGCCGTCTCTGAAGGTTTTTATTCCGCTTTCGGCACTGATTCCGGCACCGCTTAATATGGTTAGTTTTTTCATTGGTTTTTTAATTTTCACCCCAAATTTTTTCTATTAAAATCATCACGCCAGCTACCACTATAAAAACAATAGCTATTGGCAATGCAATGATGTGTAATGGAATATTTTTAAGGTGTTGCGTTATCGTTATTCCGTATTCTCTTTCCGCCAATCGGTTAATAAAGGTTACAAAATCTTCTCCTTCCCCTTTTGTTATTCTTTTTTGGAAGGCATTCCAATTCTCGTTTATACAGATTTCTGAAAGAATATAAAGTGTTGGTTTCCCCTTATTTTCAGACAGATTAAAAAAATAATAGGCTTCAAAATTTTTCTTTATGCATAAGATTTCTTCATTTTGAAATACATTGAGAAGATTTAATTCCAACCTTAATTCTTTTTGAATTTTCTGCAATTCGTTACTATTTGTTTCTACATTGAAAAGATTTGAATTCTTCCCTGCATTCAGAAGGTAATCAATATAAGCTTTTGGAAACCGTAGCCCCATCTTTTCTTTCAGAGCATCAATTTCTTCAAATGTTAATCCAACATTCTGATTTTTAGGATCATCTACAAATCTGAAATTAAACTTCTCCATTATTCTAAAATCATTTTATATATCATTTCATTTTCGTCATCAAAGCATACAAAAATAACGGTCTTAATGATTTCTGACTGATAATTCTTTACCGTTTCCACTGCAATTTTCCCAGCCAGTTCTTTTGGAAATCTATAGACTCCCGTACTGATATTGGGAAAAGCAATCGTTTCAACATTAAGACTTTCTGCCAGCTGTAAGGAGTTTTTGTAGCAGTCTTCCAAAAGCTTGGAGCTTTTACTTTCTTCTCCATTCCAAACGGGACCTACAGTATGAATTACGTATTTTGCAGGAAGATTTCCAGCGGATGTTACTACAGCTTCTCCGGTATTACATTTGCCCTGACGGTTTCTTATCTGGATACATTCTTCAAGAATCTGCTTTCCTCCTGCCCGATGAATTGCTCCGTCTACTCCGCCACCACCAAGAAGCGATGAATTAGCTGCATTAACTATAACATCTGCATGGATTTTTGTAATGTCGCCTTTTATTAATTCAATGTTCATGATGTTAATTATAATCTAATCTCAGCTTTTTATTCAAATTTTCATCATCAAATAACAACGGCCTCTCTAAAGGAGTTAGCAAATTATCTAAATCATCATTTAATACAAATTGATACTGATCTTTTACAAAATCTGATATATTTTCAATTAAAAGAATATCTTCCCGCGAAAAAGAGCGTATAAATTCATTTCGCAGACCAATTTGTACAGCTCTTCTTTCCAGTTTATTTCCAAACGGATCATGATCAGGATCCCATTGCAAACGGACAGAAGATTCTTTTACCTGATTTTGCCAGTCTTCACGGGAAATTTCCAGTTTATCGGAGTATGTTGAATACACCGCATTTTCCAGATAACTTTTGAATGCACTTATTTTTAAGTGAATTGCTAAAACATGCTCTTGTCCTTCTTTTCTTCCCCACCCATTTCGGTACATCATCCAAAGAAAATTAGGCTTTATCCAAGTCATTCTTTCTAAACTGAATGCTCCTCCGAAATATTGATTTTTGACTGCAAATTCTCCAATGTCTCTTCGATAAGATTGGTATACAATGATTTTGTCATCATCATATTGAGCCATTATATGATATCCTTCCTGAGGCCATAATTTAAGCTGTTCTGTATATTTTTCTAATTCAAGTTTCATAACATTTTCAAATAAATCGAGTAAGTTTCTTATTCAAAATCATAAACATATACCGACACATTATTTGTAAGCAATGTTTTATGAATAATTGGTTCAATTTTCTCCCATTTTCCTCCTGCCAATCCGCTGCCAATCCTAGGCATATGTACTTCAGCATCAAATTGTAAAGCTGCATGAGATAATTTTTCCAGACATTTTTCTACTGCATCATATCTTATCGGCGGAACTTTAACTGAATGTGTAACAGTTTTATGCTGTCCAATCATATTGCAAACCCATATATCCGATTCAACCTCAACAATCTGAATTTCGCCAAGATTAAACCCCTCTTCACTTTTAAACCATTTTCGATATTCTTTTTCAGGTTGCTTCCATTTTTTAGAAATTGCTACAACAAAGCCCTTTCCCCAGCCTCCAATATCATTACAGATGTGAGCAATAATTTTATTTCCTTTTGTTGAAGGATTTGTTGCATCTCCTTTCAGGTAGGTTATCTTTTTCATCTTTCCTGCATCTTTACAATAAGGCTATTAATTTCAGTATTCCCGGATCTTTTAAAATCTTTCCCCACAAACATCCTGATCACCTCTATCTCTCCCACAATCGCATCATTAAAATCATCCAGTTCTTCAGACGGAACCCACAATTCATTATGATTTCTGGCTCCAACATTCTGTGCTGGATACTGATTGGCTGTTTCTTCCTTTACATTAAATTTTGTTACAAAACCAAGATAATTCCCGGCTTCATCCCTTGTGTTCCATTTTTCAGCAATTTCTGAAGCGTAGCTTTCATCCAGAACAGGATAAAAGATAGGCTGCCATTCCAGTCTTGGCGGAAATTTTTTATAACCATTTTCTGCAATCAGGATCATTTCTTTTTCACCTACCGGTCTGTATAATGTTTTTGTATTCATCATTTAATGTATCGGCTCTATCAAATATAAGCCATTATTTGGTTAAAAAATTGGTTTAAAATCTTTTGAATACGGAGAATATGAGCCATAAATTCTATCAAATTCCTGACTTATGTTCTGTGATTTAAACTGTTCATCAATCTGATCCAGGCAAGTTACGACCAGGTTCTTTTTAGTTGCCTTGACATAAGCTCCATCCACAAGAAGAGCATAATTCAGTAAATCATAATCCAGATCACCTAATCTAAGGTCTTTCTGGTAGTCATTAAATACGCAGGTTTCCTCCTGATTATTTTCCAGTTTCAATTCCTTCTCATTGCTCATCCAGCCGCTTCCATGACGGGTGGAATAGATGCGGGTCACATAATACATTGCAATATTCTCTATTTTCAGCAGCCTGCAGATTTCGTATGCATTTTTAGAAGTGGTATTGGCATAGGTCACATTGGGGAATATCCCATGATCCATATCGAGAAGAATCCCTTGGCTTCCTTCAAAAATGAGGTTTTCGAATGTGTTCAGATAGCTATAATCACTTATTTTCCAGTCAATTTCATCCACTGCCTGCACAAAATCATTCAGAGCTTCTTCTATCTGTTCTTTCTCCATAAAGCCATAGTAATAGGCTATTCCCTTCAATTTCTCAATCAGCATTGCTCTTGGTGCTATTAAATCGACAGCAAATAGTTTATAAGGGCTTTCGTGTCTTTTCATGGTAGCACCAATGCCTTTTCCGCAGGTTCCGTGATCCAGATTTTTTGTATCGATCCTGTTTTGCCAGACATCGAATGGAGTAGTGACCTTGACTAAAGGGTGAATATGCAGCTCTACATTTCCGTTTTTTTGTATTAATTCCTCTCTTTCATTTAAAAGAAAAACAGGATGAATGGTGCAATGCTCCGTAAAATAAGACGGTAATCCCCGAAGTGCCCCGCTTCCAAAGCTGGAATGAATATGCTTTTTATCATCAATCATTACGGTATGTGCCGCCTGCTGTCCCCCGGAAAACCTTATGACCACAGATTCCGGGTGTTGCTGTGCCAGAAAATCCGTTGTGATTCCCTTTCCTTCATCACCGAAACCCAGCCCTATTACTATTTGTGCCTTTTTCATGACTTAAAACATTTGAATATGATCAAATCCTGTATTATCTGCTGTTCCTGAAGTTCCATTTTTAAAAGTATCGCAAATAATTCCTTTAATAACGTCAGGAATTTCCCTGTGATCGGCTATTGAGAGACAATTTTGACCCAGCAATTCCTTCCAGCCTCTATCTGCTCTCATCGCCTGTTCTGAATGCAGAACACTGATGTGGTAAACTTCATATTTTTTTCTTGCCTCCGCCAGTAATTCATAATGGGTGTAGGTATGCTGTCCGGATCCCATAATTTCTCTGATCGCTGAAGCGGGAAGTGTTTTTAAGCAAGGCTCGTCACCTACTGTAAATAAAATCCCTTTTTGGTTTCTTTTTTCAAAAGCATCGGTTCGGGTATGAAAAGCGGCAAAATACCACGCCAGAAGATAACTTTCCCCTGCATTTCCACCACCGCCGGATTCAATATACGTTCGGGTAAGCCACATATCCAGCTCTTCGTCACCGGATTCAAACTGACCTACCTGTAAAGGATAGCTGTCACACTCATGATCCCCTATTCCAAGAAATAAGAGGGCCGGATCCGGAACACCGCCCTGGATAATTCCGCCCATTAATTTGGGAAGCCCTTCTTTTATAAGCTCGTGAGGAATATGCCCCATACTGCCCGTTACATCCAGTCCTAAAATAATAGGAACAGAGTCCGGATGTACCTCGGAATCTCTTGATTCCCTGAAAGAAATGCCTTTTGGGTTCATAGATTCATGAGCTCTTCCCAATGCATTCTGAGTGAAAATCTCCCCTGCGGATTTAAAACCGTAACCTGCTTTTCTTGCTCTGTCAAAACGAGCATTCATATCGTATCTTGTACTTCCCATGATTAAAATGTTTTACCGAATAAATATTCAAATCTTTTTACTGCAACTTCCAGCTGAATATTTAAATTTCTGATTGTTAATGATAATTCTATGTCTTTCTGAACAAATGTTTCCGGCTGAAAATCCGCAAAGGTTAAGCTGTTCCTGTCTAACGGGCTGATATCAATAAGCCCTTCCTGTTCCCGTTCCAGCCTTTTTATTTTAAGTTCGATGTCTTCTATCCTGCGCCTGTAAAGCAATTCGGAATCTGCTCCGATGGTACGGGCCCGATCTTCTCTGATCTGGTCATTATTTCTCTGTAATGACTCAATAAATCTTGGTTTTAACTCAGCTTCCATCTTTTAAATTTATTTATTTGTGTTGTTTTTACGCTAAATAAAGCTGACATAATAATGCCTATTCCTGTAAAGGATTTATTTTCTTACAATGCACTCTCGGAAAAACAGAAATTCAAGTTCTTCTTTCCGAAATCTTTCAATGGTATTTTGTAAAGTGTATTTCATGATTGCGTTATTTATACACAAATGTAAAACAATATCATTTTATAAAGCAAATTTATTTTGTGTTATTTTTACGCTATTAAATTAACTTACTGGTTTTCAATAATTTTAATTTATTTACACTAAACAATAATATTACACGAATTAGATAAGGAAGACTATTAAGCTTATCGTTTTAAGTTTATTCTAATTGCAAAAAGTATTGGGATGAGGACTATTTGATCTCGAAATAGAAGCCCTCTTTTTCAAGTTCTTCATATTTTTCCTGGTTGAAGGTAAAGAGTTTACCGGGTCTGCCGCTTCCTTCTTTTTTCACATGCTCCGTCTCATTGAGCAAGCCGTAACTCATGATCTTTTTACGGAAGTTTCTGCGGTCTATTTCTCGGCCGAGAATGGTTCTGTAGAGATTTTCGAGATCTGAAAAAGGGAATTCTTCATTCAGGAGATTAAAGCCGATAGGCTGATACTGAAGCTTGGTACGGAGCCTTTTTAACGCAATATCAATGATTGATTTATGATCAAAAGCAAGTGACGGAAGTTTATTCACACTGAACCATTGGGCGTCTTCTGCATCAGAGTCTGCAAAGAGTTCATGATAGGAAGGGTTCACAAGGCCGAGATAAGCCACAGAAATCACCCTGTTTCTTGGATCACGGCCTACGTTGCCAAAAGTATAGAGTTGTTCCAAAAAATCAGGCTTTATGCCCGCTTCTTCATAGAGCTCTCTTTTCACGGCATCATCCAGGTTTTCATCATCCAGAACAAGCCCGCCGGGAAGTGCCCAGCCTCCTTTGAACGGATCAATTTTTCTTTTAATCAATAGAATCTGAAGGTCCTGTTTATCAAAATACCCAAAAATAACAGCATCAACAGCTACTTTTATATCCTGAATTTTTTTTGGAGATCCCATATTTAGTTTGCGTTATGAATACACAAAGGTACAATTTATAAATGAAACAACTCCTGCAAAAACAAAGAAATAAAAACAAGTGAAATCACTAGCACGAAACAGTGTTTTTCATTATCAATTTCCTGGCAGATATACTCAACTTTGGTATAAGAAATAAAATTTATACCATCATGAAAACACTATTAAGAGCCTTTATCGTGGTCATTATCATCATAGGAGGAGTTTTGATCATTGTTGTAGGGAAAAAGCCTTTTCCTGAACCTGAATGTCTCGTATGCGGGATCAATCTTGTAAGAACATTGGGAATTGCTGAAGTTATTCTCGGTCTCGGAGCACTGGTAATACAAGCCAATCTGACTGAGAAGCAGCGTAATTTCTGAAAATAAAAAGACCGGTAAAAATTTACCGGTCTTTTTTATATTAATCGTTTAGTTTCAATACTGCCATGAATGCAGACTGCGGGACTTCTACCCTTCCGATCTGCTTCATTTTCTTTTTACCTTCTTTCTGCTTTTCAAGAAGTTTACGTTTTCTGGAGATATCTCCTCCGTAACATTTTGCGGTAACGTCTTTTCTCAAAGCTTTGATGGTTTCCCTTGCAATAACTTTCGTACCCAATGCAGCCTGAACAGCAATATCAAACTGTTGTCTAGGGATCAGCTCGCGAAGTTTTTCACACATTTTTTTACCGATATAATATGCGTTACTGTCGTGGATAAGTGAAGAAAGGGCATCTACCATATCTCCGTTGATCAGGATATCCATTTTTACAAGCTTGGAAGCTCTGAATCCGATCGGATGATAATCGAATGATGCATAACCTTTGGAGATAGATTTCAATCTGTCATAGAAGTCGAAAACCACTTCTGCCAAAGGCATATTAAAGACCAGCTCTACTCTTTCCGAAGTTAAATAACTCTGGTTAACAATTTCTCCTCTCTTTTCGATACACAGGGTCATTACAGCTCCTACGAAATCGGATTTTGTAATAATGGAAGCTTTGATAAACGGCTCCTCTACTCTATCCATGATCGAAGGATCCATCATTTCTGAAGGGTTATTGATCAGAATGGGAGTTTCTGGATCTTTTTTGGAATACCCGAAATAAGATACGTTGGGTACCGTAGTGATCACATTCATGTTGAATTCCCTGTCAAGGCGCTCCTGAACGATTTCCATGTGAAGCATTCCCAGGAATCCGCAACGGAAACCGAATCCTAATGCAGCTGAACTTTCCGGTTCAAATACCAAAGAAGCATCATTCAGTCTTAATTTTTCAAGAGAGAATCTCAATTCCTCAAAATCTTCAGAATCGATAGGGTAAATACCGGCGAATACCATCGGCTTTACTTCTTCAAATCCTTCGATAGGCCCTGATGCAGGCTTTTCAAAAGAAGTGATCGTATCTCCTACTTTTACTTCTCTTGCATCTTTAATTCCGGAAACCAGATATCCTACGTCTCCACATCCGATTGTCTTTTTCGGAACCTGCTTTAGCTTCAGTGTTCCTACTTCATCAGCTCCGTATTCTTTACCGGTAGCAAAGAATTTAATCTTTTCATTTTTAGAAATGCTTCCGTTTACTACTTTGAAATAAGCTTCGATTCCTCTGAAAGGGTTGTAAACCGAGTCGAAAACCAAAGCCTGAAGCGGAGCATCCGGATCTCCTACCGGTGCAGGAATTCTTTCTACAATTTTTTCAAGCAGATCATGAACCCCTTCTCCTGTTTTTCCTGAAACTCTTAAAACATCATCATAGTCGCATCCGATCAGATTCATAATCTCGTCGGTTACTTCTTCAGGATTGGCAGACGGAAGGTCAATTTTATTAAGAATCGGAATGATCGTTAAATCATTTTCCAAAGCCAGATACAGGTTACTGATAGTTTGAGCCTGAATACTCTGCGCAGCATCTACAATAAGAAGTGCACCTTCACAGGCAGCAATAGAACGGGAAACTTCGTAAGAAAAGTCTACGTGCCCCGGGGTATCAATAAGGTTTAAGATATATTTTTCTCCTTTATACTCATAATCCATCTGAATAGCGTGAGACTTAATTGTAATCCCACGTTCTTTCTCCAGATCCATATCATCCAGGGTCTGAGACTGCAACTCTCTTTGGGTAACGGTATTGGTATACTCCAAAAGACGGTCTGCCAAAGTACTTTTACCGTGGTCAATATGAGCGATTATGCAAAAATTTCGTATGTTTTTCATTTAAGAACGTTGTAATTTGCAAAGATAAAAAAAAGCGAGAGATTATCTCTCTTATATTCATCGTATTAAAAATTTCTTATTCGTCAGGGAAATCATATTCTCCGGTCAGAGAATCAATATAAACTTTTCCAACATCTCCATTCTTCATTTTCTTCTGTCTTGCCCCTTGTTCTATTGCTCCGGCAACTCCACCAATTAAACCAAACATTCCATATGTACTGTTCATTTGTACAGGGAAAAGATGCCCACGATTGGCAGTAATATAGAAGCCGTTCTCATCTTTATCAAGGTCAAGGAAGCCTGAGAATGTCATTTTATGGGCTTTCCCGTTTTCTACATAAGCAAACATTTTATGGGCAGGAATTTTAGTTTTCTTTCCGTTTTCTTCCTTCACTGCCCTAGTAATATCTCCTTTATTATTCAGCTCAAAAGTATAGCTCCCAGGCTCAGGAGTTTGGTTAAAGAATGAAATATAATCCAGATAAATTCCGTCTTTTAACTGCCCTTCCTTTAAAGCAGCATAATTATTATTTACATAATTGCTGTAATCTCCTAACTCATTAAACGAAACTGAATTTCCCACCGGATTTAATGAATAGGATTTTTTAATAAATACTGAAAAAATAGAAGGAATATTTTTCACCATCAGTTCAGAAACTTCTTTATCATAAAAAGTAAATACTGTATCTTTTTTATAAAGAAACTGATACTTATCTCCGTTTTTTGCAAAAGTCTGAGCATAAAAATCTAATTTACCTTCTGTCTTTTTGCCATCAGACCCTCCTGTTGAAAGCTTCAGCCTTTTTAAGACCATAACAAACTCAGTTGATGCACCCGTTTGATTACTCTTTAAATACCATGCGCTAAAATCATTATCCGGTGTTGTTGGGAAAACAACTTCTCTCATTTCTTTTTGTTCTCCGAAAGGCAGCGTTCCAATTTGTTTATCTTCTCTCTGATCAATTACCTTGAAAGATTTATAAGTATTTTCAGTGTAATTTAAAATATTTCCTTTAAATTTTATTGCTTCCTTTGACTGTGAAAAAGAAATTATAGCGACAAAGGTAAGCAGCAATTGCATCATTTTTTTCATTCTATTTTTTTGGTGCAAAAATAGTAATTCATAAACATTAAACGGCTCTCACAGAATAAATCTGTAAGAGCCGTCCAACATTAAAAAAATAAACTATTATGGGTTTTGTTTGGGCCTTGCCATATTATTGTACCCGGAATGAGGTCTTCTTTCATTCATCTTATCTCTCATCATTCCTTCAGTCTGGAATAGTTTTAATACTTTCTGGCAAGGAATTACCTGCTGCATCTTGTCAGCATACTTCTTCCTGTTATCCAGCAGCTTCTGTCCCACTTCGAAGCTCTGCTGAAGTTTTGCTTTAGCTTCCTCATCAGATAAAGTTTCCGGGTTAAAATTAGAATTAAACTGGCTTTTTATCTGTTTCTGATTATCTAAATACTCATTATAAAGCTGAGTAAATTCTGTTTTATCGCTGGGATCAATATCGAGATTTTCCAGCACCATATTATTCCTGAACTTTTTAAGAAGTTCTTTTCTCTCCTCGGGAGAAAGATTGTTTATTACCTCTTTTCGTTGTTTAGGGTCCATTTTTTTCCAGTCGTAATCTGTCGTCTGCCCATTTTGCGCATTCAGACCAAAACCATAAATAATAAAAAGTGTAAATAATATCTTTTTCATCTTTCTTTTAATTATATAAATCTAAATAAACGTCCTGCGTGGAATTACTTGCCAGTTCTGATATTTCAGAATTGGAAAACGTATCCAGGTATTCATTCATTTTAACTTCTTCTTGTTTAGTGACTGCTTTTGCGGGTTGTGAAGTTGTTTTATGGTCAACTTCCTTCACCGGGTTGCTTGCAATAGTTTTATTTTCCTGATTTACAACTGTTTGATTATTATTTTCAACAGAAGTTAAATCTGCTTCCAGTGTTTCATAAGCTCTTTCACTTTCTGTTTTGGGCTTCTGGCTATTGTCGACTAATGTTTTTGAATTCAACAAATTTTCTGTCGTCTCATGGTCAGAATTAAAAACATACGTTGCTCCAAATATCAAAGCCAGTGATGCCGCAGCGGCATACATCCAATTCAATTTAAAAATGGGTGCTTTTTTATTCGCTTTCACTTCGTTCATTACATTATTCTGGATATTTTCAAATAAATGATCCGGAACTTTGTAAATGTTTTTTCGTTCTAGTTTTTCTATGTCGAACTCTTTCATCTTGATTTGGGTCAAAAAATTATCTTTCGTAATTTTCTTTAATAAACTCTTCTATTTTCTGTTTGGCATAATGATAATTTGTTTTTAAAGTTCCTATGGACATATCAACAATTTTAGATATTTCTTCATAGGGTAAATCATCATAATACCGCATCATAAATACCAGTTTCTGCTTTTCGGGCAGGCTTTGTATAGCGTTCTGGAGCAGCAGTTGTATTTCTTCTGCATCTCCGTCCGTATTGTCGGCCACCAGGTTCTGCATATAATATTCCGGATCTTCATCCGTTTTCTGCATTTTCTTCATCTTGTTTACCTGCTGTAATGCTTCGTTGGTAGCGATCCTGTACAACCAGGTATACAGCTGGCTGTCGTTTTTGAACTGGTGAAAATTCTGATAGGCCTTAATAAAAGTCTCCTGCAGCGTATCCTGAGCCAAGTCTCCATCCACAATAATCCTTCTGATGTGCCAATACAATCTGCTCTGATAAGCATCCATCAAGGCACGTACCCCTTTTTCCTGGGTCCGTGGATTCTGCATCAACGAAATAATTTCCGCGTCCTTAATCTTCATAAGATGCTTTCACTGTTTTGGATTACAAAAATAGCCGAAAGTTAAATTACTTATTCAATTTTCAGTCCAAATATTTAAAATAATATCAGATCCTTATATGGTGAGCCTTAAGCAATAGGCTCATGGACTATTCCCACAAAACTTCCGGCTCTCTTTTCCTGTCTTCCTTTAAAATCTTATCTTTGTTAGATGCAAATTGTAATCATAGGATCCGGAAATGTAGCTTACCATCTGGCAAAAGCTTTTAGACTGAAAGGTATTCCATTAGCACAGATTTTTGGAAGAAACAGGGAAGAACTGGGAAAAATTTCTGAGGAATTGAATGTTCCTTTCTCTACGGAGCATCTTCAGGATGCAGATCTGTACATTATTTGTGTAAGTGATAAGTCTGTGGAAAATGTTTCTCAGCTTATCACTAAAAAAGACTGTCTGGTTGCCCATACTTCAGGGTCTCTTCCTAAAGAAATTTTAACAGGGGAGTACAGAAAATCAAGCTTTTATCCTTTACAGACATTTTCAAAATCAAAAGAACTGGATTATGAAAAAATTCCATTCTTCATTGAAGCTGAAAATGATCAGGACCAGCAGCTTCTTATTGAGCTGGCTTCCAGGATTTCTGAGAATGTCATGGAAAGCAGTTATGAAAAGAGAAAATATATCCATCTGACGGCTGTTTTTGCCTGTAATTTTGTGAATCATCTTTTCGCAAGAGCTAAAGAAATCTCGGATTCACAGGAAATTCCGTTTGATTATTTCCTGCCGCTTATCAATGAAACGGTACAGAAAATTTATGAAATAGATCCGAAATCTGCACAAACCGGACCTGCCGTAAGAAATGATGTAAGGGTTCTGGAACTACATGAACAGCTATTAAAAGACGAAAGTCTTGAAATTTATAAGACAATGAATCATTCTATTCAAAAAATGTATGAGCTATAAAGAGAAATTAAAAGATATTAAGGCGTTTGTATTTGATGTGGACGGAGTTTTTACAGACGGAAGCGTTTATCTGCTTCCGGGCGGGAATATGTGCAGGGTAATGAATGTTCTGGACGGTTATGCAGTAGTTAAAGCATTGAAAAACAATTATCTGATTGGGGTAATCACCGGTGGAAACGATGAAATGGTGAAGCACAGGATCAATTACCTGGGAATAGAAGACTATTACCCGAAATCCCACAATAAAATGGCTGATTTTGAAGATTTTAAAAAGAAATATAACCTTAAAAACGAAGAGATTCTGACGATGGGAGATGATCTTCCCGATATTCATATCATGGAAAACTCAGCTATTGCCGCATGCCCTGAAAATGCTGTTCCTGAAGTAAAAGGAATATCTGATTATATTTCTGAAAAAAAAGGCGGAAGCGGAGCCGTACGGGATGTGATAGAGCAGGTGATGAAGGTTCAGGGGAACTGGCACGACGATAACACTCAATCTGTATAAAACGGCTTATGAAATTACTTTTAGCATCCCAGTCACCCAGAAGAAAAGAATTGCTTTCAAGTTTAGGCTTCGATTTTGAAGTGGTAAAAATAGACTGTGAGGAAATTCTTCCGGAAGACATCAGAATAGAAGAGGGCGCAGCTTACCTGTCAGAACTAAAAGCAAAGGCATTCAGGGAATTAGCGGATGATGAAGTCCTGATAACAGCCGATACGGTAGTAGCCATAGAAGACCAGATCCTGGGAAAACCTAAAGATGAGCATGAAGCAAAACAGATGCTTCGTTTACTTTCAGGAAAAACCCATCAGGTATACACCGGAATTACGATAAAATCCGGTAGTAAAACAATTACTGAAACTGATGTGGCGGATGTAGAACTGGATGAAATGACGGATGATGAAATAGAATATTATATTCAAAACTATAAGCCTTTCGACAAAGCAGGAAGCTATGGCATCCAGGAATGGCTGGGCATGGCAAAGATCAGCAGGATGAACGGAAGCTTTTATACCATCATGGGACTTCCTACCCATTTGGTTTATAAAATTTTGAAAGAAATATAAATATTATTCATTACAAAATTTTGTTATTTTTACAAAATCATCAACTGCTCATAATAAAAAGCAGATAAGAGAGTTATATTGAATAATGAAAAAGAATATATTATTCCTTTTAATCATGTGTATTGTTGCTTCCTGTGCTACCAAGACAAAAAAGCCGGAACAGCGATCAAAATTCTTAAAAGGATTCAACACTTACTATAATACCCTTTTTAATGCAAAAGATGCGTTAAACAGTGAATTTACGAGCAGAGATAAGGGCCATAAAGATAATTTTTATGCTCCTTACATTCCTATTCTTACATACGAGGATCAGCCTTTGGGAAGTGATCTGGGCCAGTCTGAGGCATTTGCAGAAAATTCTATGAAAATGGGTGAGATCAACCGGGGTTCTGAAAGGGGATCACCTGGAATGCCTCCTTCCATGCCGAACGCAAAGGGGAATGCAACCCCTGAAATGCCTGATGAGCTTCAGAATAAAGGGGCAACTACTTTAGAAATTGCTGAAGCAAAAGCCCAAAAAGCCATCAATAAATACTCAGTTATCAGAAACGGTGAAGAAAAAAATAAGAAAATTTTTGATGCCTATATGATCCTTGTACAGTCCAGGATTTATCAGAATAAAGCTGTACAGGCCCTGGATGCCCTGAACTATGTTTTTACCCATATGAAGGATGATAAAAGGCTTCCGCTGGCAAGAATTTATCAGGGTGTGGCTTATGCACAGATTAAAGATTACCATAAAGCCAATGAAACATTTGCCAAACTGCAAGGGGAGGACATTAATAAAAGCTATGCTAAACTATTGAGCATCTATCATTCCGAGGCTCTCTTGGATGCAGGAAAATTAAATGAAGCAGTAGTTGAGCTTGACAGGGCTTTTGAACTGAATTCCGACAGAAAACTGAAAAGCAGAATTGCTTATCTGAGAGGGCAGGTTACTGAAAATCTGGGCCAGAATGATAAAGCCCGTGAAAGCTATACCCAGGCCTATAAATATGCCAATGATTTTGAATTTGAGGTAAAATCCCAGATCGCAATCGCTAAAACCTTCAATGGAAAAGGGGACTATAACGGAGCTAAAAATTATCTTGAAGGAATCAGTAAAAAAGGAACTTACGGTTCTAGAAAGAACGAATTTTACTATGCTTTAGGCTTAATGGCCAATAAAGCCGGAAAAAAAGATGAAGCCCAGGAATTCTTTAAAAAATCTTTGTTTGAGAAGGTATCTGATCCGCAGGTAAGAGGTCTTACGTATTATGAAATAGGGAAGAGTTACCTTGAAAAAAATGACTACATAGGAGCCGGCGCTTACTACGATTCTGCCCTTACCGTAATGACTTATGAACCTTCCAAAGTCCTTTTAAAAGACCAGTCCGAATATATCAAGAAGATCTCCAAAAATTATTATCTGATCAAGAAGAACGACAGTATTCTTTCACTTGCCAGGATGAGTGATGCCCAGAGAACAGAATTTTTCTCAAAACATATTGCCAAACTTAAAGCCAAAGAAGAAAAAGAAGAACTGGAGAGAAAGCGTGCGGAAAGAAACAAAGGTTTTGATACGGGAGATTACAATGCCAATTCAATATTTGCCAATAATGCCAATTCGTTTGAAGATTTTGGGGTAACTACCAAAGGCTTTTATTTCAGCAATACGGGAACGGTGAGCAAAGGAACCTCTTCATTTAAGCAGGTGTGGGGCGACCGTGCTTTAGCAGATAACTGGCGTTATTCCAAAAAAATGGCGACCATTGAAGATATGAAAAATGAAGCTTTGGGAGTGACTTCAGCACCTAACCCAAGACGTTTTGAGCCTACCTACTATATTGAACAGATCCCTACAGATCAGGAAAAGCTGGGGCAGCTCAAGAAGGACAGGGATACCGCTTCTTTAGGACTGGGTGTGATGTACCAGAATTACTTTACCAATACGCCTTTGGCAACGAAGACCCTGTATGATCTTGTTGACGTGAAACCAGAAGAAAAAGTAATGCTTCAGGCCCTGTATGAAATATTTGCGATGAACTACCAAAAGAATCCACAGGCCGCTGAAAAGGCAAAACAAATTCTTTTAAAAGACTATCCTTATACTTCTTACGCAGAATTTGCAAGAAATCCTAAAAATAATTCATTCGTAAAATCATCGGAAGATGTTGAAAACGAATACAAAAAGGCTTATGCTCTTTATGAATCTGAAAAGTTTACGGAAAGCCGGGACGTGATCGATCAGACGATCCAGAAGTATCCTAAAGATGCCCTTGTTCCGAAGTTCCAGCTGCTGAATGCATTCAACACCGGGAAAACAAGCGGAAAAGAGGTAATGATCCTGCAGCTTGAACAGATCGCACTGAATTATTCCAAAACCCCTGAAGGCATAAGAGCGAAAGAAATGCTGAATTATCTGAAAAGTGATCTTTCATTTCAGGCGACCGATAATAAAGGGAATTCTCTTTCCCAGCAGCCGGAAATGCCTGCACAGCCTGTACAGAATATGAATAATGGTATTCCAGTAAATCCAGCCGGAAATGATAAGAATGCCCAGCTTCAGCAATTTATACAGGATGCCAATACTGACCCTAAAAAACCTAAACAGAAGCTAAAAAAGGATAAAAGTAAGGAAAACAATCCTGACGCTATTCCGGAAATGCCTCATTAAAATAAAAAAAGCGAAGAATAAATCTTCGCTTTTTTAATCTATTTTTTAAAGTCAATCAGAATCTGATGAATTCTTTTTCTTTACTCCATGAAAATCTTTAAGATAGAAAGGCTCAAAGTAGGCAATATCTTCAAACTCTTCCCGGCTGATCTTTTCTATGGTCTTTTTGATAAGAAACTGAGAAGAAGGATAAGCATCATCTTTAAATTCCGCATCAGGAAGATCCAGGATATCTTTTGCTTTCTTTGCTCCGTCTCCTACGAAGATCATTTTTTTATCTTTAAACTCCTGAAAAGAAGTTTCATCTAAAATCTTAGCCTCGGTCGGCGAAAGTTCTTCTCCCGTCACACCGTCATAAACGGCCGTATATACCTCCATTCTCCTTGCATCGATCAATGGCACTACATAATCATAGTTTTTGCCTAAAAAAGGCTCTATCATCGTTTCTAAAGAATTTACGGCGATTAACGGTACCTTCAGTCCGTAGCAGAACCCCTTTGCAGAAGCAGCTCCGATTCTTAATCCCGTATAAGAACCAGGCCCTTTTCCCAATGATACGGCCTCAATATCATTCATTGTGATACCTGCGCCTTCTAAAGCCCATTCTACATAGGTGTGAAGGCTTTCGGACTGTTTATAGTTTTCGGAGACTTCCTCACAAAGGCACAGGAGCTTTTCATCGTCTGAAATAGCTACAGAACAGTTTTTGGAAGAGGTTTCCAGATATAGAATTTTCATCTCTTTTTATTTAAGCTAATGTCCAATTACGAAAGACCAAATATCTCCCGGATATTCTGCAAATTTATGCGTTTTATTTGAGACTATTTTCTGTAAATGGTTCTCGGTTCGCTCTGGGCACTTGGATAAATAGTCATATCTGAAACCATCACATGTTTTGGTGCGTTGATGCAGTAAGCGATGGCATCCGCAATATCTTCTGCTTTTAAGGCTTCATAACCGGCGTATACAGTAGCAGCTCTTTCACTGTCGCCTTTGAATCTTACAAGGGAAAAGTCTGTTTCTACGGCACCCGGCTGAATATTGGTTACTTTGATCCCAAATTCCGTAAGTTCCAGACGCATTCCTTCAGAAATTACATCAACTGCTTTTTTAGTTGCACAATACACTGTACCGTTGGCATAAGTCTGTCTTGCCGCCACTGAACTAATGTTTACAATATGTCCGGAATTACGCCCTTTCATAGACGGGATGATCATTTTGGATACATATAGGAGACCTTTTACATTGCCGTCGATCATAGAATCCCAATCATCTGTATTTCCGGAAGAAAGAGGTTCCAAACCGTGTGCATTTCCTGCATTATTGATTAAGACATCAATAGTCTTCCATTCCTCAGGAAGGGAATTTATAGCTTTCTCAACTTCTTCAAGATTTCTTACATCAAACTTTAAACTAAATATTTCGGTATGTTGAGAAAGTTCGGTTTTCAAAGATTCTAAAACTTCATTTCTTCTCCCGCAGATAATAATTCTGTTACCTTGTTTAGCCAGTAGTTCTGCTGTAGATTTTCCTATTCCGGAAGTGGCTCCGGTGATGAGTATTGTTTTCATAAAAAATGTAAATTTTAATGTACCAATCTAATAACATAGCAGTACAACAATTGATAATCTGCTACATTTTTCAGAATACTATCCTTTATTAGTTGGTAACAAATGTTTAGATTCCTGTATTTCTCCATTTCCGAATGACCAGTCTTCCTGAATATTGTTTTCAAGTAACACAATAACAATATTGTTTTTTGTGACTGAAGTAGATTTTGATATTTCTTCTGCAATAGCAGAATATAACCTTCTCTTCTTTTCCAGGTCCCTTCCTTTTCCTGCAATAATCTGAATGTAAATAATTGTCTCTGTATGTGAAACTCCAAGATAATTCTGAGGAAATTTAATCTGATGTGAATCTAATTCCTCAATAACATGAAAGTAATCATCAACAGGTATATTAAATTCTTTAATTAAAGACTGATGAATAGAAATAGAAATTTGGTTTTTCTCTTCCAGACTCAGTGTTTTGGGCAAACTAATTCTTACAAATGGCATATAATAAATTTTGATTAACGGTTTGATTTATTAATATTCAATTAGCATCAAATGCTTCGAAAGCATCCGTTATATGTTCAATAATTAAGTTTTTCTTTTCATCAGGCAGAACAGAAATAATATCAAACCTCACTTCCTGATCTTTATTAAATTTTTCCAGATAATGATTGGCCGCAGCCACTATAGATTTGATCTTTGTTTTGGTTACAGCTTCCTGAGGCAACATAAAAGCATCTGTAGAACGGGCTTTCACTTCTGCAATAATGATCAGATTGTCTTTTTCAGCAATAATATCAATTTCAGCTTTCTGAAACCGGAAATTTCTCACAAGGATTTTGTAGCCGTTTTTCTGCAGGTATTCTGCTGCTACATCTTCTGCCTGCTTCCCAAAGTCATTGTGAGTTGCCATTATTTAAAACTCAATCTTAACCTTATCCTTTACCTGCAATTTCACATTTCCTCCGATAATCAGAGGTCTGTTGTCTTTAATATGCCCATTCGGAAAACCGAAAACAACCGGGAATTTATATTTTGAAATCCGTTCTGAAATCAGTTTATAAGCGAATTCATCGAAGCTTTCTTCATAGCTTTTATTTTCTTTTTCGTCGCCCATATTGGTCATCCCGCCAACGATCAGTCCTTTTATTTTTCCGAAAACACCGGCAAGCTCCAGACTCATGATCATTCTGTCAAGAGCATAGAAATTTTCACCGATATCTTCAATGAAAAGAATTTTATTCCTGAAATCAAAAGAATATTTGGTTCCCAGAAGGGCATAGATCAGGGCTAAATTGCCTCCGACGAGTTCGCCTTCAATATTCCCCTGCTTATTAAATGCATGGGATTTTAGGGCATATTTAGGCATTTTCCCTTTGAGGACATCAAAGATCATATCGTAGCTCTCATCAGTAACTCCAAAACTGGAGGTCTTGATAGTCTGTCCATGAATAGATGCAAATCCTTTGTTGAGTAAATAGCTTTGAATAACGGTATTATCTGAATAACCGATATACCATTTTGGGTTTTCCGTAAATTTTTTAAGCTTTAAATGCTGAACCAGGTGCTGGCATCCATAACCTCCTCTGGAAGCCCAGATTGCAGAAATTTCATTATCATTTAAGGCCCAGTTCATATCTTTCAGCCTTTCTTCTTCAGTCCCGGCATAGCTATACCCGTTTGAAAATTTTGAATAAAGATGTTCGCCGATAACAGGTTCAAATCCCCTGTTTTTAATCATTTCTATCCCTTTTTCAAGCTGAGAAGCATCTACTGCTCCCGCCGGGGAAATAACGGCTATTTTGGCTCCTTTTTTAAGTGGTTTGGGAAATATTATTTTTTTCATTCTGTTTTTTGATACTTTATTTCTTTTTTCTCAGCTTCTTCCAAACGTCTGTCGAACTGATTAAATTTCTTAAAGCTCTGCAGGAAAATAAAGAAACTGAAAACAATAAGAATCCCGCCAACTATTCTTCTGATCTGGTTGGCAAGCTTCTGGGTAAGTTTATCGTGAAATTGTTTTGCCAGGAATATTTTAGCAAGATCAATACATAAATACGTTCCGATAACGATGCTTATGTACAAAATAAAGCTGCTGGTATCAGGATACTGGTTTCTTACGGAGATTACCGTAACCAACCAGAAAAGTATCACTCCTACATTTAAAAGATTAAAGAAAAAACCATTGAAAAACGTTTTAAAATAGTTCTGGCCAATGATTTTTTCTTCACCGGGCATATGCATTTTGGTCTTGGTGACCATCATGACGATCCCATATACAAAGATAAGTATGGAAGTGATCCTGTAAAATCCGGGATGCTTATCTATCAAAGTAACAATGTCCGCACTTGCATAATAGGCAGCAACGATGCATAGCAAATCCGCCGTAATGACACCAAGATCCAGTGCCAAAGCATGTCTGGGTCCTCTGGTGAAGCTGGTTTCAATTAAAAGGAAAAAAATAGGTCCTATAAAAACCAGGCTCAGCATAAATCCTAAGACAATGGCAGAAAGTACAAGTTCAAACATTCAATAGTATTTTAAAATGAAAAAAATTCATCCCATTTATACAAAGTTAGACTTTATGATTTAATTAATCAACAATCTTAAAGTCCAACTGTTTCTGAATAAGATTTGCTTTTACTACTTTAATCCTCACTTCATCGCCCAGTTGATATTTTTTACCGGTTCTGTTTCCGTATACCGCATGGGTCTTACCATCATAGGAATAGGAATCATCCACAAGATCTCTTAATTTGATGAGTCCTTCGGCACCGTTTTCAGGGATTTCAACCCAGAACCCGAATTCCGCAACACCGGAGATGACACCACTGAAGGTTTCTCCAAGATGTTTTTCCATAAATTTCACCTGCATAAATTTAATAGAATCTCTTTCTGCATCAGCAGCCAGTCTTTCCATTGCACTACAATGTTTGGCTTTCTCTTCAAGTTCTCCTTTGCTTGGAGATTTTCCTCCATCCAGGTAATGTTGTAACAATCGGTGGGCTAGAAGGTCAGGATAACGTCTGATGGGAGAGGTGAAGTGGCTGTAGTATTCAAAACCTAAACCGTAGTGGCCGATAGGTTCTGTAGAGTATACCGCCTTGCTCATACTTCTCATCGCCAGCGTTTCTATCATATTTTCTTCGCCTTTTCCTTTCACATCATGAAGAAGGTTATTCAATGATTCTGCAACTTTTTTGGTATTGTCGAGATTCATTTTATAGCCGAAAGTAGATACAAAATCTCTCAATGCTTCCAGCTTTGCAGGATCCGGATCATCGTGCACCCTGTAAATAAAGGTATTGTTTGTAACACCTCCTTTGTGGGTTAATGATACAAATTCGGACACTTTTTTATTGGCTAAAAGCATGAATTCTTCGATCAGGTGATTGGAATCCTTGCTTATTTTAAAGTAAACCCCTACAGGTTCACTGTTTTCGTCCAGATTGAACCTTACTTCACTTCTGTCGAATGTAATGGCTCCGTTTTTAATACGCTGATCACGCATAATTTTCGCCAGCCTGTCCAGTGTATTGATTTCTTCAGCAAGATCTCCTTCTCCCGTTTCTATGCGTTCCTGAGCCTCTTCATAGGTAAATCTTCTGTCTGAATGAATCACTGTTCTTCCAAACCACTGTTTCTGGATCTCTGCTTTATCATTCAGCTGGAAAACTGCTGAAAAAGTATATTTATCTTCATTCGGACGCAGGGAACATACATCATTACTTAAAACTTCCGGAAGCATCGGAACCACACGGTCCACAAGATAAACCGAAGTTGCTCTGTTGTAGGCTTCATCATCCAGGATTGTCCCGGGAACCACGTAATGGGAAACATCCGCAATGTGAACACCGATCTCCCAGAATCCGTTTTCCAGTTTTCTGATGGAAAGCGCATCATCAAAGTCTTTCGCATCTTTAGGGTCGATGGTGAATGTACATATGTCACGCATATCCCAACGTTTTGCTACTTCCTCATCTGTAATCCTACGGTCTATTTTATCTGCATCAAGCTCCACTTCCTGTGGAAATTCATAAGGCAGTCCGTATTCTGCAAGAATAGAGTGGATCTCTGTTTCGTGCTCTCCCGGAGCTCCAAGAACCTGAATGATTTCTCCTTCCGGATTCTTATCGCCAGGCTTCCATTCTGTCATTTTAACGATGACCTTATCACCGTTTTCAGCTCCTCCGAATTTTGTTTTCGGAATAAAAATATCGGTGTTGATCGTTTTTTTATCACAAACCACAAATCCAAAATCTTTATGGGCAACAAGCTGGAATGTTCCTACAAACTCAGTTCTTGTTCTCTCCAGAACCTCCAGTACGGAACCTTCCAGTTTTTTTCCTTTGAAGTGATAGGTGATGATCAGAACTTTATCGCCCTGTAGGGCATCTTTCACATTTTTAGAGTGAATAAAGATATCATCTTCCACCCCTTCTACGCTCACGTAAGCATTACCAGACTGGTTGAAATCGATGATTCCTGTTAAAGTTCCAGCGATCTTCAGGTTGACGATATATTTTCCTTTCTCCACTTCTTTGATCTTCTCAGACCCCTGAAGCTTATGAAGAGCCTGGATTACCTGCTCTCTCTGTCGTGGATTTTTATAATCTATTCCGTCTGCGATCTGTTTATAATTATAGATCTTTGACGAATTAGTGTTCATGAAACGCAGGATCTGTCTTCCGATCTCTATGAGTTTCTGTTCGTTTTTATGGCTTATATATTTACCTTTTCTTGGCATTTTAATTTTCTTTTTTTGTTTCAATAGTCGTCCATTGGTTACCAATGTATTGATATGTTATTAAATACTTTTCACTGTAGCTGTTATCAGCATTTTTGTACAATACCATTACTTTAATTTTATTTTCAAAATCATTTTTTAGAATTTTGATGAACAGACTATTGTATTGATTAATTTTTACTTGACTATTTTTAAGCTTCGGATATACTATTGCTTCTTTTTCGTTATTATATCTATCCAAAATCTTTACAGGCTTACTAACTTCATTTAGGATACGGTCCTTTTCATATTCTATACCACTTCCTTCACCTTCATTATTTGTTGCAAAAATTATATTTTTCGGCAGTTTATCATATATTTTTGCAACGGCTATATCATTCCAGAAATCATTGGTAGAGTATACGGGTGTTTCATAATCATAATATGCAGGACAATAATAATCTCTTCCGGTTGTTCCGCAGGTAAACATTTGATTTTTATTAAAAATTATAACATTATCTTCTTTGAGTAATTTCAAATTAATATCATTAATAATTTTATCCTGTAATCCGTTGTAGTCCACCAATTTCGATTCTTCCTGAAACTTCTTTAACCTGATCATGCTTTCTTCATATAATTTCTTGCAATCCTGTTTCATACAACCATTTTTATGAGGATCATCTGAAGCATAACCAAAATCTGCAGGACAGGCATCATCTTTATCTAAAATACTATCACCATCAAAATCAGACCAGGGACAACCGTTATTTTCTACTTCTCCTATTAAATCCGGACAAAGATCAATATTATCTCTAACACCGTCACCATCTTTATCAGGCCACGGACAACCATGATTTTCCACCGGACCGGAAGTTTCAGGACACTGATCCAGATAAAATAAAATTCCATCTGCATCCTTATCACTAAGACATATCTTTCTACTGTTTTCCTTTCTGCATTTCTTAAAAGCATCTTGATCCTTTATTTCCTGGGTATGGAAACAACTTATTACAAAAAATAATACAGCAGATACTATGATCTTCATTCAGTTTTTACATTTCTTATTAATCGTACAGCATCAATTTTCCTTCCAATTTTATCTGTAATGGAAACTTTAGTCTGTATAAAATTACTATAAATATGGAGAAGAGTGGAGAAAACCTTTGATTAAATATCTTTAAATATTTCAGGCACAGTATGGAAATAATAGAATGCTAATTTTCTATTAGCTGGTACAAATATATAAAATAAAAAATAAATAAGGCCTGCAGTTTGATTTACAGGCCTTTATATTTTTAGCAAACAGCAATTTTATCAACCCTGTTCTGGTGTCTTCCCCCTTCAAAATCTGTGGAAAGAAATTTGTCTGCAATTTCTATGGCCAGCTCTTTAGAAATAAATCTCGCCGGGATAGAGATCATATTCGCATCATTATGCTGTCTTGCCAACACTGCAATCTCCGGCATCCAGCAAAGGGCACATCTGATCTTCTGGTGTTTGTTTGCCGTGATCTGAACTCCGTTTCCGCTTCCGCAGAATAAAATTCCCAATTCATTTTCCCCGTTTTCAACAGATGTTGCAGCTGGGTGTACAAAGTCCGGATAATCCACACTGTCTGTGGAAAACGTGCCAAAATCCTGAACATCAAACTTTTCTGAGAGATAGTTCTTAACAATCTCCTTATATTCATAGCCTGCATGGTCTGCAGCAATAGCTATTTTTCTTTTCATAATACTCTTATTAGGTCTTTTTAGATTTAATTTCAATACAAAGGTAAGAATAATAACAAAGTCTGTGAATTGTTCGGGAGTAAATTGTGAAAAGCGGTGTGAGTAACTGTGGAAAACTTTTCTCAACTTTCTATTTTTAAAGATGAATTTATTTCGTAATGGGAAATGTAATTGAAAAATTTAATCACAATTTCAAAAATGTTTTCTTCACACAATCCGAAGTTTTTCCAGAATAAAATTACTAATAATGGTTTCGTGGGGAAGTTACTAACAGTTGTGAATAAGTCTGTGAAAAAGCAGATTTACAAGAGATTACAATGTGAATTAAATATGAATTGAATAAAAACTATTTGTTATCAAATATTTCATTAAAACTTATCCCCGAAACTAACAATACTCAACAACAACTACATTATTTCTTTTTTTTAAAGAGAATAAAATTGTTGATTAATGGGTGAATGGAGTTGGGGAAAGTTTTCCAAAACTTTTGTTTCAATGGTTCCGCTGAAAATGTTTAAAAGCTTACATTTGTGAAAAGAAAATTCAAAGATATTTATGAAAACAATCAATGATTTCAATTTTAAAGACAAGAAGGCTTTGGTAAGAGTGGATTTCAATGTTCCGCAGGACGATCAGCTGAAAGTGACTGACAATACAAGAATAGCAGCTGTAAAACCTACGGTTGAGAAAATTCTTAATGACGGAGGTTCTGTCATTCTTATGACGCATCTTGGAAGACCGAAAGGTGAGGTGAAGGATGAATTTTCTCTTAAGCATATCGTAGATGAAGTTTCAACTGTTCTTGGGCATGAAGTTAAGTTTGTGGATGAATGTATCGGAGACAAGGCTGAAAAGGCTGCTTCTGAGCTTCAGCCGGAAGAAATCTTATTATTGGAGAACCTTCGTTTTCATAATGAAGAAGAGAAAGGAGATGAAGAATTTGCCGGGAAGCTTGCCAAACTTGGCGATGCGTATGTAAATGATGCATTCGGTACAGCTCACAGAGCGCATGCTTCTACAGCAGTTATTGCCCAGTATTTTCAATCAACTAAATTTTTCGGTTTACTGATGGCTAAAGAGCTGGAGGCGACTGAAAAAGTATTGAAGAAGGGAGAAAAGCCTGTAACTGCTATACTTGGAGGATCTAAGGTTTCAACTAAAATTACCATTATAGAAAATATACTACCGGCTATTGATAATTTGATTATCGGAGGAGGTATGGCATTCACGTTTATCAAAGCTTTAGGAGGAAAGATAGGAAACTCTTTAGTAGAAGAGGATAAGCTTCCTTTAGCTCTTGAAATTTTAGGAAAAGCTAAAGAAAATAAAGTAAAAGTGTATCTTCCTTCGGATGTTATTATTGCTGAAACTTTCAGTAACGATGCTGAAAGAAAAGAAGCAGACATATATGCAATTCCGGAAGGATGGATGGGGCTTGATGCCGGTAATAAGTCAAGAGATCAGTTCAATGATGTTCTTTTAAATTCAAGAACAATTCTTTGGAATGGCCCGATCGGAGTTTTTGAAATGTCAAATTTTGCAGGTGGAACTGTTGCTCTTGGTGACAGTATTGCCGAAGCTACAAAACTGGGAGCTTTCTCTTTAGTAGGAGGTGGAGACAGTGTTGCTTTTGTGAAGCAGTTCGGTTATGACGATAAAGTAAGCTATGTTTCTACTGGAGGCGGAGCGATGCTTGAAAGTCTGGAAGGACTGGAGCTTCCGGGAGTTGCTGCGATTAATAAATAATGTTTGAAAATATATAATGATAAAGCCTGCTAAAACTTAGCAGGCTTTTTTATACGTCAAGTTTTGGCGTTTCAGGACTATATATTTGTTGTACCAAATAAAATATTATGCTTACAACAAATGAATTTTTCGTATCGTTATCAGGCCCGGATGATGACTTTGTACAATTGATAGACTCTAATACGGGGGAAATTGTTAGCTTCAAGAAGGTGAATATATGGATTGACGGAACAGTACTTGTTATCAATGATCCGAGGGTATTAAACGATCAGGTTATTTACCGTACAAGAGGTAATGAATTTTATGTAAATACGGTTGTATTTTCATCTAAAAGAGTATACATAACCGCTTTTGGAGCTAAATCTTCATACAATGATGATCAGAGAGCTTTTATTCAGCATGCTTTTGATATATGCTCTGAACTAGGTTTAAAACTTGTGTTTCCAAGCGGACATTTTTTGATTAAAAGCTTTAATTCATCATCTGAAAATATTCTTGAATTAAGATCAGGCTTAGATGTCGAGTTTGAAGACTACAGTGTAATTAAGCTTGATGCCTATTTTGATGATAGTGCTTTTGTATTATTTTCTGGTCTTACTGCTGATTCTTCCCCTTTATATAACATTTCTTTTAAAGGGAAAGGTATTATTGATTTTGGCGGTGATGTTTCTAAAATGAGATCTTTATATCTGAACAGAGTAGGCTTTGAAGGAGGAAATTGTACCAATGTTCTCATTGATGGTTTATATTGGACAAATGGCGATTTACGGAATTGTATAGCTGTAGGAAAAGGAAATTCGGGAGGTAATGTAACGATAAGAAACTGCACATTTGATAATCTTACAACAGGAACTAAAGAAATAAATCATGATCATTCTACTATTTATGGAAATGTTGATTTTTTATCGGTTCATAATAATGTTTTTATTGGTAACAGACTAATGAGTTTGATTGGTTGTGCTTGTGAAATCCACAGTAGTCATTCATCCTTTGATAATAATAAAGTTTACGACTATACAAGGATGAATTTCGTTGCTTCTTATGATTATGAAAGAAAGGATATTACGAATATCAGTATCACTAATAATATTGCTGAGATTACAAATACTGTTGTGTATTTTTGGTCTAATGTTAATTCATTAATTTCCAATGTTTTGATAAGCGGAAACAATGTAAGACAAAAGCATATTGAAGGAGAAACCCAGAACTATAATGGTCATCAGGGACTATTAAGTATTCTTAATAAAGGGGGAAAATATGAAAGAATTATTGCAAAAGGTAATTCATGTCATATACTGTATACCATAGGAGATCATCTGAGGTATGCAGCTGATATTTTTGCAGGTGTGGACGTTCTGGAAATCAGTGATAATAATTTTTCAGGACATTCTTTAGGTTTCCTTTTAGATAAAGAGGAATCAGATCTATTGGGTAGTTATTCTTTTGTAAAAATTTCTGGAAATTCTTTTACTTCATTATATAAACTGGTTACTTTAAATGCTGAAAAAGTTACCCATAGTTTGATTTCTGATAATTCAGCATCTCTTGAAACCAATAATTTAACTGACTTAATTGAGATTAATAGTAATGCGATCCAGTCTACAACAATCAGAAATAATACTTATCTGAATAATAAGCCAAGTGTGGAATTTACACCTTCTTCTGCTTTTAAGGCTGATTCCACCAATAATGCAAAATATATTCTTTCTTTGATTGATACACCGGTTCCAACAATTAATGCCAATGATTATGATTTTATCATTCCGTATTTTTCCAATGATCATAAAAGGGTAGGGGCGATGTATACGATCCAACCTTCTTATCCTTTTCAGGAACTTTTTTTCCACGCTGTTACTTTTGGAAAGGGCGGAAGTGCAAATGTTGATTTTAAAGTTGATAATATTGCACCGTATACTTTTCCGGCTAACAATCTACTAAAAAGTAATATTATAGTTGAGATGTAAAAAATATAAACCCTGGAAAATTCTCCAGGGTTTTGTTTTTTATGCTAAATTGGGTGAAAATTGACCTTCAGAAATGGCTCAAAAATCGATTTTCTACTTTTTTTCGATAATGTATATCAAACTCGAAAATTCGTTCGAAAAAAGTGCCTTTACGTTAGAAATAGTTCCGTAGATGACTGCTTTAAGCCAAAATAGCGGTGATTTTTTATACTTTTCGCTCAACATAGAGATGTAAAATGAGTCAAGGACCAAAGGTTTGATTTTTCTCATTTTCCAATTCGGTTTTTTTGAAATTAAATTTTCCATACCGTTTTTAGAGAAATGATAAATGTGTCTTGGTACATCATATGCTGCCCAATATTCTTTATAATGTTTTGCATCATAAGAAGTGGGGTTGGGAACAGCAATAATCAACAAACCTTTCTCTTTCAATTTTCCGTGAAATATTTCCAGCATCTCATCCTGATTTTCTATATGTTCAAATACGTGCCATAATGTAATGGCATCCAAACTGTTGTCGGGAATGGTTTGAATAGTATCAAGTATTGCAGCTTTGGATATTTTACTGAGTGCAGCTTTTCTGGCGTCTGCATCAGGTTCAAAACCAAAAGTTTCAAAATCGTTTTCTATATACTTCACAAATTCTCCGGCGCCACAACCATAATCCAGAACTTTTGATCCTTTTTTGATTCTGTCTGCAAGAATATTTCTTTTGTATTGGAGATTAAAAGACTGCAGGAACTTGTAAAGTTTTTCTTTTAAACTTCCTGAATCCTGGTGATGGGAAATATAATCTTCGCTTTCGTAATATCTGGAAATATTGGATGGAATAGGGGAGGTCTTAAAAACTCCTTTTGTTTCCGTTTCTTTAATTTCAAATATTTCCTGTGAAAGAAAATGATCTTTTATTCTCATGAAATGATATCTTGATATTTTTAAAACAAGGGCATTATATATTAGATTACACTCTCATAAATACCCTTATTTTTGCTTTTAATTTAGAAATGTTTCACGTGAAACATTTTTCATTTAACGTCCTAAATAGACCAGTAAAACGTTTATATCGGCTGGGGAAACACCACTGATTCTTCCTGCCTGTGCAATGGTTTTAGGTCTTACATTGGACATTTTTTGTTTTGCTTCAGAAGAAAGACTTGAAAGGCTTTTATAATCAAAGTCTTCAGGAATTTTAATGTTTTCCAAACGGTTAAGTTTGGCAACATTTTCTTTTTCCTTTTCAATATAGCCTTTGTATTTAATATTAATTTCAGCCTGCTCTCTTATTTCATCATCATATCTGGACGAAAATTCTTTAATAGTATCTATTTCATCCAGTTTATCTAATGTGATATTAGGTCTGGTAAGAAATTGTGCAGCTTTATAAGCTTGGTCTACAGGATTACTTTCTGCTTTTTCAAGAATAGGGTTGATGATGCCTGGTTTTAAAGAAGTTTCTCTTAAAAACTCTTCAAGTTCCTGACTTTTAGATACTTTGGTTTCAACTTTTCTTAATCTGTCTTCTTTTGCAAGTCCCAAGTCGAATGCTTTTTGAGTAAGTCTGATATCGGCATTATCCTGTCTCAGTAAAAGCCTGTATTCCGCACGGGAAGTAAACATTCTGTAAGGTTCTTCTGTTCCTTTTGTGATCAAATCATCAATCAAAACTCCGATATAAGCTTCATCCCTGTTTAAAATAAAGTCTTCTTTGTCGTGTACTTTATTGTGAGCGTTGATACCTGCAATTAAACCCTGTCCTGCTGCTTCTTCATATCCTGTAGTACCATTGATCTGGCCTGCAAAATATAAATTGTCAATCAATTTGGTTTCTAAGGTATGCTTTAACTGGGTAGGAGGGAAGTAGTCATATTCAATAGCATAGCCGGGACGGAAAACTTTTACGTTTTCAAATCCTGGAATCTGCTTCATTGCTTTTATTTGGACATCCTCCGGAAGTGACGAGCTGAACCCGTTTACATAGATTTCAACAGTTTTCCAACCTTCCGGTTCTACAAAAAGCTGGTGTCTCGTTCTTTCTGCAAAACGATTGATCTTATCTTCAATACTTGGGCAGTATCTTGGCCCTAAACTTTGAATGGTTCCATTAAACATCGGACTCCTGTCGAAACCTTCTCGTAAAATATCATGTACCGTTTCGTTGGTATAAACGATATGACAGCTTAATTGTTTTGTTAATTTAGGTGTATCCATATAGCTGAACTTTTGAGGATTTTCATCTCCTTTCTGTTCTTCCATTTTGGAATAATCCAGGCTTCTACCATCCACGCGGGGTGGGGTTCCTGTTTTCATTCTTCCGGCTTCGAAACCTAAACTTACAAGCTGCTCGGTAATTCCGAAAGCTCTCGGTTCACCCATTCTTCCTCCACCTAATTGTTTATCTCCTACATGTATCAATCCGTTCAAAAATGTTCCGTTGGTAAGAACTACGGATTTAGCTTTTATTTCAATTCCTAAAGAAGTAATAACTCCGGTTACCTTATTATTTTCTACAATAAGCTGTTTCACCATATCCTGAAAGAAATCAAGATTTGGGGTATTCTCTAATGCAAGTCTCCATTCTTCCGCAAAAAGCATTCTGTCATTTTGGGTTCTTGGGGACCACATGGCAGGACCTTTAGAAAGGTTCAGCATTTTGAACTGGATGGCAGATTTATCGGCTACGATTCCGGAGTATCCTCCCATAGCATCAATTTCTCTTACAATCTGTCCTTTTGCGATTCCTCCCATGGCCGGGTTGCAGCTCATTTGTCCAATGGTCTGCATATTCATAGTAACGAGCAGGGTCTTTGAACCTAGGTTCGCAGCAGCGGCTGCAGCTTCACATCCTGCATGTCCGGCACCTACTACAATTACGTCGTATATTTCTGAAATCATTTTTTATATTGCTTATTTAAAGCTCTTTATTTACACTGTTTTTCATGAATGTTTCACGTGAAACATTTTCGAAGAATATACTCCAAATGAGCTTCTATACTTGCTATAATTGAGTGCTTTACGGATTGTTCTTTAAGCAAATCTTCAATTTGTTAAGGATTTGTTTCCTTATATTTAGACAGGTACAGATCTTCCATTCTTCGCATTTCTTTCTCTTCTTCTTCCGTTTTATCCTTGTATCCTGCAAGGTGAAGGATTCCATGGGCGAGGACTCTTTTTAATTCTTCCTCATAATCTCTGGAAAGGGTAGAAGCATTGTCCGAAATTCGCTGCAAAGATACGAAAATCTCTCCGCTTATTGTTTTACCTTTTACATAATCGAAAGTGATGATATCGGTATAGTAATCATGCTGCAGATAATCCTGATTAATCTTCAGAAGATATTCATCATCACAGAAAATATAATTGATTTCTCCTGGTTTTTTTCCTTCCGAAAGAATAATATCTTCCAGCCATTTTTGATAATCTGTATTGACAGATTCCTGTAAGTTTTCGTAAAAGAATTGTATCATTGTATTAAAACCAGTGTCCTAAAATAACACTGAATATGCCTTTTTGATTGTTTTTAAGTGAGTGGCTAAAGTTGATTTTAATCTGCCCGAATGGAGATTTGTATCCAGCCGTAAGTCCTACTGAGCTATAATTTACTTTAACTGTATTTTCAAAGTTGATATCGTCCGAAAGGTTAGCAAAGCTGAAATTTCCGCTCAGGAAATAGTTTTTGTTGAATTTAAACTGAATATCATTAGAGACAAGGATGACATTATTGGTATTAAGCTGTGCGAAATAAAAACCTCCGAAATTCCTGAAGTTGATTATATTCTGTTCAAAAATTCCTCCCAGTCTGTATTGGTAAAATTCCGGCAGATCGTCCCCGATTGTAATTCCCCCGTAAAGGTTAAGACGGTAGGAAAACTGTTTGGAAAGGGGAACATTCAGCCTGATATCAGCTTTAACCTGGATAATTCTCTTTTCAACTTCAGATTTCAAAAGATCGACTACTTTTCCTTCAGCATTGATGTAAATACCTCTGGAAGGGAAATCTTTATCATTCTGGGTATCGCTTTTTAAGAATACGTAAGGATTTAGAAATCTCATATATCTTTCGTGTTCGCCATTGATCTCTGCTCCGAAATAATCGTGGCTGATACCGCCTCCGATGGCAAATTTATCCCTCCATACAGACTGTATAAAGGCCTCATTCCTGAACCATTCCCATTTATCAATCACATTATTGTCTATATTTTTAAGGTCAAAGCTCATTCCGGAAGAATAAATACCGAAGCCCGGAATATATCCGTTATCTATAAAATAATTCAGATAGTATCTGGGTTTGTCACCTACAACTACATCGAGTGAAAGATTTGAATTTTTGAATAAAAGTCGTTTTCCTGAGTAATTCATAAGAAGACCGGTCTTGAATACTTCATCATAATGCAGTCCAACTTTCAGGAAATGGCGTGCATCATCTTCCGTAACGTATAGTTTAAGGTAATTAGCATCATTTTCCGGGATAATATCATAGTTGATAAAACGGTAATTGTTGGTAGCCACCAGTTTATCTATTTTTTTGTTGATAGAGCCGTAAGTCTGCATGGAAGGTAGGCGGAGACTCATTTTCCCGAGAACATAATTTTTACCGTAAATACGGCCTCCATCCAGTGAGATGCTGTCAATCTTATATACATTGGAATATATTGGATTTACGCGCTCCCTGAGACGGTCAAACTGGCGTTTTGGAAGCTGATCCAATACCGCGGCATATTTTTTCCCTTCTGCATACCCGCTGTCGAGAATTTTTTTCTTCTCGTCGTAACTGGTTGCGGTCATGCCTTTCAAATCAGGTTTTATATTAATATCTGTGTATTTGTATTGCTTTTTTGTATCTCTTTTGATTCCGAAATCAATAACCTGGTTCAGAATTGAAATAATGTTGTTTAAATCCTCTCTTTTCGATAAATCCTGGTTAAGGTCCACACCGATCACGATATCGATTCCTTTGTCCTTTAACGGCTTTGAAGGATAATTAACGGTCATAGCTCCGTCTATGTATATACTGTCACCAATCTTAACGGGATCCATTAGTGATGGAAATGCTGAACTCGCCATAATGGACTGTACAAGATCTCCTTTTTCAAAAATCTCCATATTACCGCTTTCCAGATTGGTGGCAACACACATGAACGGGATTGGCAATTTGGAAAAATCATCAATGTTCGAAACATTTTTGAAAAGTTCCTTCAGAAGATATACATTTCTCTGGCCGGAACTTATAGAAGAGGGTAGGGATATTTTTCCGTTCTTTAAAGGAATGGAAAGAAGATATTTATCTACCGATTTATTAAAGAAAGAAGATTCCTGCCTGGATTTCGGATCCATGATGAGAGAATAGAAATCCGTATCCATTACGATTTTTTCTATTTCTTTCCCCGAATATCCTGAAGCATACAACCCGCCCACGATGGCACCCATACTGGTCCCGGAGATATAATCGACCTTTACTCCCAATGAATCCAATACTTTCAGTACCCCGACATGTGAAAATCCTTTGGCGCCGCCACCCGCAAGTGAAAGACCGATTCTTGGATTTTTTGGTATAACCAGATCCTTTTTCACTTGGGAATGGATCATAAGGAGTTGAAATACGAAGAGAAGGATCAGGAGTTTTCTCATAACTAGTCTTTTATATAAATCCGTTTCACCCGGGGCGAAATGGAGGTTAACACTTCATAGGTTATAGTTTTGCAGTAGCCTGCGAATTCTTTTAAACTTGGTTTTGCATTAAAAACGGTAACAGTGTCACCTTCCTTTACATTAGGTATTTGGTCTACATTGATCATCATCATGTCCATACAGATATTTCCGACGATAGGAGCCAGTATTTTGTGAACGCCAACATTTCCTACCTGGTTCCCGATTAATCTAGGAATTCCGTCTGCATAACCTACCGGAATAGTGGCAATCTTAGTGGCATGATCGGGTTTATATTTTCTGCTGTACCCAACGGATTCACCACTGCTCACTATTGATATCTGTGAAATTACGGTTTTAAAACTTACCACAGACTGAAGCTGTTTTTGTATTTCACTATTTGGTGATTCTCCCAGCATTCCAATCCCTATTCTCACCATGTCATATTGGTGATCAGTATAGCTCGTTATTCCTGAAGAATTAAGAATATGGCGGATGGGAGTGTAGCCCAGTTTTTCAATGAGGTAAGAGGAATTTTTTTCGAAGACTTCAAGTTGTTTGTAGGTGAATTCCTTCTCCTCAGGCACATCAGAAGATGATAAATGACTGAATAAACTCTGAACTTTTACATTCTTATGGCTTAAAGTTTCACTGAGCTCATCCAATTCAAAATCCTTAAAACCAAGACGGTGCATTCCGGTTTCCAATTTAATGTGGATCGGGTATTTTTTATCGTAGCCTGATTTCTGTACTGCCTCGTAGAACAATTCCAAAACCCTGAAACTGTAAATTTCCGGTTCCAGATTATATTCAATAATAGCCTCGTAACTGTGCTGTTCAGGATTCATCACCACAATAGGAGTGGTGATCCCTTTTTTACGAAGTTCCACACCTTCATCTGCATAGGCAACTCCAAGATAATCGATATGATGATGCTGCAGGAATTCAGAAATTTCATAGCTTCCCAATCCATAAGCATTTGCTTTTACCATAGCCATCATTTTGGTTCCCGGTTTCAGCAGGGATTTATGATAGTTGATGTTATGAAGAATAGCATTCAGATTAATTTCCAGAACGGTGTCATGTTTTCTGAGTTCAAGGATATCTTTAAGCTTTTCAATCTCAAATTTTCTTGCTCCTTTAAGAAGAATAATCTGGTTTTCTATTTCAGTAAGTCGTTTACTATCAATTAATTCCTGAGTACTGACAAAAGTAGAGGTTTTAGCTTTAAATAATTCACTGAATTTTGATATTTCATCGCCGATCAGGAATACAAAGTCAAAATTCTGGTCATTCACCAGCTCAGAAACTTCCTCGTACAGTTCTTTAGAATTGGAATTTACCCCTACAATATCCGTCAGTACCAAAGATTTTTTAGGTTTATTGTATTCATTCAGAAACTGAAGAGCTGTTTTCAGGGAGTCCAGATCCAGGTTAAAAGAGTCATTGATAACAATATTATTTTTAACGCCTTCAATAGCTTCCAGACGCATTTCTACAGCTTTTAAGGAATTGATTTTTTCAATAATCTTCAGATTATCGATCTTCAGCTCCTTTAAAACGGTAATCAATGCCAGGGCATTGGTGAGTGTGGCTTCGTCTCTCTGATGAACAGGGAAGGAGATCTCTTCGTCAATGTAAACAACCGTTATATTTTCATCCTTAGAAACATCTTCTTTAATGAAAACCTGGTTATCTTTCTTAAGACCGTAAGAGATTAATTTTTTGGTTGAATATAATTCGTGTATTTTTTTGCTGACTAATGAATTATCGCCATTGTAAATAATGACTTCAGAAGCTTTAAAAAGTTTTATTTTTTCGTCAATAAGTTCTTCTTCAGATTGAAAATTGGCTGCATGGGCATTCCCAATATGGGTTAGAAGACCTATTTGAGGATGGAATATTCTTTCCAGCTTTTCCATTTCGTGAGGCTTTGAAATTCCTACTTCAAAAATTCCAAGCTCATAAGAGTTGTTGATCTGGAGAAGGGAAAGGGGAAGCCCGATCTGGGAATTGAAACTCTTTGGACTTTTTACAGTCGGAAATTCATTCCACAAACATTGGTAAAGCCATTCCTTCAGGATGGTTTTCCCGTTGCTTCCTGTAATTCCGATAGATTTAAGATGAGAGTTTTCAAAATGATATTGAGCTAATTTCTGAAGGAAATCTACTGAATTGTCAACAATGATCCATGTAATATGTTCAAACCCTGGATACTGATGCTCGGAAATAATCACATCAATACCGCGGTCCACTGCAGACTCAATGAATTTTTCACCGGAATTCTTATGCGTATTGATCGCAATAAATGCCGTATTCTTCGTTGAATAAATAATCCTGCTGTCAAATGCTATATTCCGGATCAATAGGTTTTCGTCTCCAATGATTTTCGCATTGGTGATCTCTGCAATTTGTTTTACTGTATAGTTCATTGGTACCCCCTTCTGCTTTATTTTTTTAGCGAAATGGCAAAAGGTAAAATAGTAAAAGGGGAGATGTATGAGATCATCTGGTTTTCCCTTGTTAAATATTCTACAGTGTAGCTTTTTCGCTTTTCATTTTATATTAAATAGCCATTTTTATATTTGCTGCTTTGCTTTACAGCTATTTTCTTTTTGAAAGAACTTCGTCAATAAAAACACGGCGGCTTACTGCTTCATAGCTTTCGGTTTCGCCAAGTTCTACCAGATCATTTCCCTGTGAAGTCCTCATTGAATAATTGGCCAGATTACCCGTTCTCTTGCAAATAGCATGCACTTTTGTGACATATTCCGCCGTTGCCATCAGATTGGGCATAGGTCCGAACGGACGTCCAAGGAAATCCATATCGAGACCGGCGATCACTACTCTTATGCCGCTGTTGGCAAGCTGATTGGCAATATCAACAATGCTTTCATCAAAAAACTGCGCTTCATCTATTCCCACCACATCGCAGTTGGAAGCCAGGAGGAGAATTTCATTGGGATTATCTACTGCCGTACTCCGGATCTTGTTCTGATTGTGAGAAACGACGTCATCTTCGGAATATCGTATATCCAGTCTCGGTTTAAAAATTTCCACGTTCTGCCCTGCCATTTCTGCTCTGCGCAATCTCCGGATCAACTCCTCGGTTTTCCCGGAAAACATAGAGCCACAAATAACTTCCATCCAACCACTTTGTTTGGAATGATTAATTGTATTTTCTAAAAACATTTGTTAAATTAGCCGTATATTTTTAAGATCAAAAGTAAGCAATTTTAATAAGATTCTTATTATGCAAAACATCCAAGATTTAAAGGAAAAAATTTTTTTTGAATCCAAAAATATCATTGATATTTTGGAGAAAATAAACAATGTAGACGAATTACTTTCCAAGCAGGATCTTGTGGATGAGCTTGCGAACCGGATCTCTTTTTTAAGGCTTCTGGAAAAAAATATTGAGTATTTTATTACAGATCATCCACAACAGAATACAGAGAATCAATATGTTTCTTTAAATTCGGATGATGTACACGAGTCTCATCATGAAGTAACGGAAGAAGAGGCCATTTTCAATAATGAGTTTAATGAAATTGATGAAAACGGGAATGAAAATTATTCAGAGACATCAGCAGATGAAGAGGAAAAATTCAATCATCAGCTTGATGAGATCGTAGAAAATGAATTCCACGAAAACATTGTGAGTTTTGCAGAGGAAATTAACGGGCAGGAGGCGGTTGCTCATGAAAAGACTCCTCACAACGAAATGACGGAAGAAGAAGCTGTTTTCAATAACCAGCTGAATGAAATTGATGAAAACGAAACTTTCAACGCCAGTGAAAAAGTGTTCAGCTTTATTGATGAAGAAAGAGTTCTTGCAGATGCGAAGCCTGATAATGATGAAGATCTGAATGAAGATTTATTTATTAATGAACTGACAGAAGAAGAGGCGGTTTTTAACAATCAACTCAATGAAATTGACGAAGATGAAGAAATGGTTTCACATGAAACAATTGCTTCAGATGACCTGCTGAAAGAAGAAACGACGCACAAAGAAGCTGCAGATAGAGCCAGAGAACAGACAGAAAGAATTCCAAGCATATTCGATCCGGAAATGCTGGAAGATGAAATTCTGATTGAAGAAAATGAAGAACAGTTCATGGTGAACAGCGCTGGCATTGACCAGGGAGAAATGCTAACGGAAACATCCAATGTGGAGGGAATTCTGAGTGAAATAAAACATGACGTTCCTTCTGAAGAAAAAGAAGAGACGATCCTCGCAGAAGTGTACGACAGAAGAAAAATCGTTGAAATAGACAAACCTCTTTCGGAAAAAGAAAAACATGCTTCTGATGAAAGCTTCGAAGATCTGGATGCTTATCAGCGGGAGAAAAAAATAAAGCTGGCCAATATCAAAGGCCTTAAGGTGGTACAGAGCCTTTTTGATGATGATCCTCTTGAAAGAGAGGTTCCTAAGGAAAAACCGACACCCGAAGCTAAAGAAGACGCAGGAAGCATCCTTAAAACTAACATTCCTACCAATTTTATGGAAGCTGATAAGGTAAAACCGGAGTTCAGACTGGATCTGAATGACAGGATTGCTTTTTCAAAAATGCTGTTTGGGGGAAGCCAGTCGGACCTTAACGAAACGGTGGCCCGCCTGAACGGATTCAGAAATCTGGAAGAAGCAAAAGAATATCTCAGCGATCTTTATTACGAAAGAAAGTGGAGTAAAGTAGATGAATATGCCCAGAGACTCTGGATATTGGTAGAAAATAAATTCTTATAAATTTTGAGCGGAATCTTATATTTTGTTCCCACACCCGTCGGGAACTTAGAAGATATGACCTTCAGGGCGATAAAAGTCCTTAAGGAAGTTGATTATATTTTGTGTGAAGACACCAGGACATCAGGAATACTTTTAAAGCATTTCGAGATCTCCAAACCTTTAAAATCCTATCACCTTCATAATGAACACCAGGCTACTGAAAAAGTGATCGGTGACCTTAAAAACGGGCAGAATATTGCCATTATTACAGATGCGGGAACTCCCGGAATTTCAGATCCTGGTTATCTTCTGGCCAAAGCGGGATCCGATAACAACATCGAAATGATCTGCCTTCCCGGAGCAACAGCCTTAATTCCGGCACTTGTGGTTTCAGGACTTCCCAATAATGAGTTTCTTTTTGCAGGATTCCTTCCCCAGAAAAAAGGAAGGCAGACCAAGCTGAAACAGCTTGCAGAAGAAAAAAAGACGATTGTTTTATATGAAAGTCCGCATAAGATTAACACCACTCTGGAGCAGATCAGAGAATTCTTTGGTGAAGAAACAAAAGCAAGCCTGAGCAGGGAAATTTCCAAAAAGTTTGAAGAAACCAAACGCGGAACAATCAGTGAATTAATAGAATTTTCCAAAAGTAAAACTTTAAAAGGAGAGATTGTTCTTATTGTAAATAACTCTATTTAATACCATTGAAAAACTTAGTTTTTGCACTGTGCTCATCAGTGTGTATGGCCCAGACCAATCAGTATACCAAGATTCTTTTATCCAAAAAGATCGGAAAGGAAGTAAGTTCCTATTCGGGAGGATATGGAACGGTGTATGATTCCGGAACAAAAACACAAGGGATTGTAGATTCACTGGGGAATATAACCTTTGAATCCCGGTCCGGTATTTCACATATCTTTAAAAACAGATTCATCCTTACTTCTCAGGAATCCGGAAGAATAAAATCAACTGTTATTGATGAAAAAGGAAATCAGCTCCTTCCTTTAGATGAACAGACGTTCAATACACCCTGGCTCAGCGATGAACGTATTATTTCTTCAAAAGCGGGTAAAGATGCGGTTTATGACTATAACGGGAGGCTGATCATTCCGTATTCAGACAGAATCCAGTTTGCCGGGGAAGACCGCTTTTTTGTTCTGAAAGATAAACAATGGTTCCTTTATGATCCTGAAGGAAAGCAAGTCAACAGCAGAGGTCTTAAATCGGATTTTCACTTTGAAAACGGGAGGGCTTTGATCATTAATGAAACCAATGAAAGTGAGATCATAGGGAAAGATGGGCAAACCCTGCACAAATTTTCCAGGCAGGTTTACAATTCAGATGCTTATCCTTACCTGATTACCAAAAATAAAACAACAGGAAAATACGGCCTTATTGATACTGAAGAAAATATTCTGGCTGAGGAGATGTTTGATGAAGCCACACCGGAATATTTTGGAGAGAAAAAATATATTTATCTGAGAAAAAAAGGAAAAGCGACCGTTTTCAGTAAGGAAGACCGAAATCTTTATCCCGCAAACTTCAAATATCTGACCCCTTTGTTTGACCATCTTTTCACGGTTTACAATGATAAGACAGGTAAAACCGGAATCGTCAATCTGCAGGGAGAAATTATTTATCCCCAGGAATATGATTTCATCCGGAATTTCAACATCTCAGGCAAAGATTTTATTTACCTTAAAAAAGCAGAACAAGAACAGCTTCTGGATAAGGACCTGAAAAATATTCTGGAAGAGAATACCCGGATCATTGCCTTCTATCCGGACCGGCTTATCATTAAAAAACAAGATGCTTATTATCATTTTTCCGTATTGGATAAGTCTGTTTCAGTAATGAAAGATATTGCTTCCATTAAAGAACAGCTGCCTGATTTTTTTAATATTTTCAATCTCTATTCAAAACCTGTCGTATGCAGAAACAGCAGCGGGATGTATGGCATAATAGATGAGAAAGGGAAGGAGATCGTTCCTTTTACATATGATGATATTATTGCCTTTGAAAATTCTGAGAATGAATTTGTAGTAAAGAAACAGGATAAATATGGCGTTTTAAACTTTCAGAATGAGCCTTTGAAGGATATTGTTTATGACAAATATTACTGGCAGAAAGAAGTTTTGAGGCTGGATAAGGATAAAAAAACCGATATTCTTTATTTCACAAGATTTAAGAATAAAGGGAACCGTCTTTGAAATATGATAAAAAACAGAGAAAAAAATTCACTAATTTGATGATTTCAAATATATTGAATAACAAATTATAATATCTTTGCGGACTGATTAATTTGTATAAAATTAAATATGCTAAATTGCCGTTTTTTAAAGACGGAAGAATTTACCACGAATATAATTATCAAGAGATATGATGAAACTATTAGAAGGAAAAGTAGCACTAATTACCGGAGCTACAAGAGGAATCGGAAAGAAAATCGCTGAAATGTACGCTGAACAGGGTGCAAAAGTAGCATTTACTTATGCCGGCTCTGTAGAAAAAGCCAAGGAATTGGAAGCAGCTTTAAGTTCTGTAACCCAGATCAAGGGATATCAGTCTGACGCATCAGATTACGATGCAGCTCAAAAATTAATCGATGATGTAATGGAAGAGTTCGGGAAAATTGATATTCTGATCAACAATGCAGGGATCACAAGAGACAACCTGCTGTTGAGAATGACTAAAGAGGACTGGGACAAAGTAATGAGAATCAATTTGGATTCGGTATTTAACCTTACAAAAGCGGTGATCAAACCAATGATGAAAGCTAAATCAGGATCTATTATCAATATGACCTCTGTAGTTGGGATCAGCGGAAACGCCGGACAGTCCAATTATGCAGCTTCTAAAGCCGGAGTGATAGGATTCACAAAATCCATCGCACTGGAATTAGGATCAAGAAACATCAGATGTAACGCTGTGGCACCAGGATTCACTGAAACTGAAATGACTGCTGATCTGGATGAAAAAACACTTCAGGCATGGAGAGACAGAATTCCGATGAAGAGACCCGGGCAGACCAGCGATGTAGCCAATGCCTGTGTATTCTTAGGAAGCGAGATGGCTTCTTACATCACAGGACAAACCCTGAACGTAGACGGCGGAATGCTGACTTAATAAAACAAACAAAACCGGCTGTACATCATTTGTACAGCCGGTTTTTATTTCTGTCAGATCAAAAAAGAAAAAATCTGCGCAATCTGCAAAATCAGCGAGAGCCTGATTTACTATAAGAGATCAATCTTTAAATATCTGGTTCTCCTGCTCCTGAACCCTGATAAAAGTAGTCCTTTTAGACAATTCTTTCAGTTTGGAAGCTCCTACATAAGTACATGTAGAACGCACGCCACCCAAAATATCTTTCACCGTTTCCGAAACAGGACCTTTGTAAGCCGCTTTCACTGTTTTTCCTTCCGAAGCACGGTATTCTGCCACGCCTCCCGAATGCTTATCCATTGCTGTTTTTGAACTCATCCCATAAAACAAACGGTATTTTTTACCATTTTCTTCAATGATTTCGCCACCGCTTTCATCATGCCCGGCAAACATTCCGCCCAACATTACAAAATCTGCGCCTCCACCGAAGGCTTTGGCTACATCTCCGGGAACTTTACAGCCTCCGTCAGCGATAATATGTCCTCCAAGGCCGTGTGCAGCATCAGAACATTCTATAATTGCAGAAAGCTGAGGATAACCTACTCCTGTTTTCACTCTTGTTGTACATACCGAACCGGGTCCGATGCCGACTTTAATAATATCTGCACCTACCAAAAGAAGCTCTTCTACCATTTCCCCGGTAACCACATTCCCTGCCATGATAATCTTATCGGGAAAATTGGTTCTTGCCTTCTTCACAAATCCAACGAAATGTTCGGAATAACCATTGGCTACATCTATGCAGAGAAACTCAATTTTTGGATGCTTTTCGAGGATCGTTTTAAGTTTTTCTTCATCCGCCTGGCCGGTACCGGTACTCAATGCGATATACTGGTAAATGCTTTCGGGCTGGCTGTCCAGGAAATGGCTCCATTCTTCAGGAGTATAATGTTTGTGAACGGCTGTAATGATTTTGTCTTTGGCAAGCTCTACGGCCATTTCAAAAGTTCCTACCGTGTCCATATTGGCTGCAATCAGAGGAACGCCGTTCCATTTCTTTTTGGTATGTCTGAAAGTGAACTCCCTTTCAAGGCTCACTTCCGAACGGGATTTTAAAGTAGAACGCTTTGGTCTGAACATCACATCTTTAAAACCTAGTTTTATATCATTTTCTATTCGCATTTTAATGAATGTATTTGTTGTTTAAAAATTAAAATTAGTAATTTACCTTAAATATACTACTTTTGACAGGATGGATTTCCCTGTTACTTTTCAGATTTTCGGTAAAACAGTTCTTGCACATCCTGTATTTGAAACCCTGGGTATTTTTCTGGGGATGCGGTTTTATTTTTATTTAAAAAGGAAATCAACCGAAAAACTGTCTTTCAATACTTCCGCAGCGGTACTCATCGGGGCAACGGCAGGAGCTTTAATTGGTTCAAAGCTTATCGGTAATCTTGAAGATCCTTATGCCTTATTTGAACATTTCAGCTTTAAAAGATTTTGGACCAATAACACCATTGTTGGCGGGTTGGCATTTGGGCTTATCGGGGTTGAACTGGCCAAAAAAATAGTAGGGCACAAAGAAAGTACCGGGGATTTGATTGTTTACCCTTTGATATTAGCCATAATCATTGGCAGAATCGGCTGTTTTCTTACGGGAGTTCACGAAGAAACTTATGGTTTGCCCACAACATCAGTATTCGGAATGCATCTTGGGGATGAATATCTGAGGCATCCGGTAGCCCTTTATGAAATTGCTTTTCTGATTATTCTATGGATCTTTTTAAAAAGGATTGAGAGCAAAAGAAAATATCCTTCAGGCTTTATTTTTCAGGTATTTATGCTGAGTTATTTTACATTCAGGTTCTTTTTGGATTTTATCAAACCTAAAGTCGGGATCATCGGAAATTTGGGAACGATTCAGCTGGTATCTCTTTCAGTGATTATTTACTACATTTATAAAATTAAAAACACCATAAAATTTAAATTATGAAAATGCTGACACTTCTGGAAGTTGGTAATCTCGGCGGCCTGGTCGTCATGATTATAGGAGTAATCATAGTAATTGCCTTAGTTGTTTCACTGGTTATAACCCTGATCGCAAAAGTTATTTACGAGTGGAATAACGACAGGAAATTCACAAAAAAACAGTTTTGGCAGACGATGCTTATTTCTTTGTTGATTTGTGGCCTGATCAGCGGTTTTGTTTGTGGAGGAATGTAAAAATTGAAATTATGCCGGTAAGAAATTATACCTATTACGACTATACCATAAGTCTTTGCCCGGAATGCCTGAAAAGGGTAGGAGCGAAGATCATTATTGAGGATGAAGCAGTTTTTATGACAAAAAGATGTCCTGATCACGGCTTTTTTAAGACCATGATTGCTTCAGATGTTCAGTATTACAAAAATATCAGAAACTACAATAAAGCCTCTGAAATGCCCGTTCATTTCGGAACTGATGTGGAATATGGCTGTCCGTACGATTGTGGTTTGTGCGTAGACCATGAGCAGCACAGCTGCCTTTCTATTGTGGAAGTTACTGACCGCTGTAATTTGACCTGTCCTACCTGTTATGCGATGTCTTCGCCGCATTATGGAAGTCACAGAACTTTGGAGCAGATTGAAGCCATGTTTGATACTATCGTTAAAAACGAGGGCGAGCCGGATGTTGTACAGATCAGTGGTGGTGAGCCGACAATTCATCCCGAGTTTTTTAAGATTATGGATATCGCCAAATCGAAACCGATTAAACATCTGATGCTCAATACCAACGGGATCCGTATTGCCAATGATCCCGGTTTTGCGGAGAAACTGGCAACTTATGCCCCGGAATTTGAAATTTACCTTCAGTTTGATTCTTTTAAACCGGAAGTTTTGCAAGATTTCAGAGGAAAAGATTTAACGGATGTCCGCATGAAAGCCCTGGAAAAATTAAATGAATTAAATCTTTCCACAACTTTGGTTATCGTTCTTCAGAAAGGAAAAAACATCGACGAGATTGGAAAATTAATTGATTTTGCTTTAAAACAGAAGTGCGTCCGCGGGATTACCTTCCAGCCGGTTGAAGTAGCAGGAAGAAACAGGGAGGATTCTGCCCATGAGAAAATTACTTTGACAGAAGTAAGGCAGGAAATTTTAAATCAGTTTCCACTTCTGAACGCCGATGATATTATCCCCGTTCCGTGTAATCCGGATGCTTTGGCAATGGGCTATATTTTGAAACTCGAAGGTGAAACCATTCCTCTTACAAGATATATTAACCCTGCCGATTTGCTGAATAATGAAACAAGAAATACTATTGTTTACGAACAGGATACGGGATTGCAAATGCAGCTTTTAGATATTTTCAGCACCGGGATTTCTGTAGATAAAGTTCAGCCTAAAGTCAACCAGTTACTGTGCTGTCTACCTGAAGTTTCAGCTCCGGATTTAGACTACGACAATCTCTTTAGAATTATCATCATGAATTTTATGGACGCCCACGATTTTGATGTGCGCGCTATCAAAAAATCTTGTGTTCACATTGTCAATAAAGATTTAAAAATGATTCCTTTCGAGACCATGAATTTATTTTACAGGGATGATAAAATTAAATACCTTGAGGAATTGAGAAAAGAGGATAAAATTTTATTTTAAAAATAATTTCCCACAGATTTTCATGCTCAATCATCTGTAAAATTTGTGAGATCTGCGGGAAAATAAATAGGATAGCACTTATAATAAAAAAGGGCGGGAAAATTATCTTTTCACACCCCATAAGTTTATTTTTCCTCTATGCATAAAGCCAAGCTTTTCATAGAGCATTTTAGCACCTGTATTGCTTTCTGCCACATGTAGGAAAGGTGTTTTCCCATCCTCAAAGATCTTTCCGGACACAAAAGTCACCAGCTGTTTGGCCAGGCCTTTTCCCAGGTGATCCGTATCTGTGATCACAGCGCTTACCTCCGTCATATCATTCATCTGCATCCTTTCGCCCGTTACAGCCACTAATTGGCCATCTTTAAAAATACCGAAATAGCGTCCTAATTCAGGAGTTCTTGCTTTAAAGTAGTAAGGATAGAATTTCATCACAAATGCCAGAAGTTCACCATGATTTTCTTCTTTCAGCTCAATAATTTCCTCTGTGAAATCAATATTAATCGGATTTTCCAGAACATACTGATCACATACAAGTTGTGACAGATCCGTTTTTAAGTTTCCCAGGCCGGGACGCTCTCCGAAAATCAGAAAATCATCACAGATCTTAGTATATTCTGTAATGTCTTCTGCTTTTGAAACCATTGCTGCACCACCAAAAGAGGCAACTTCAGGGTTATAAAATTTCGTATCCCCGAAGTTGAAGCAGAACTTTTCGTGGTATTCATTAAGTGAATGATAAACAGGATTGTCTAGCTTGCCGTACATCAGTCGAAATTCATTACCTCTTCAAGGGTTTTCATGTATTCGTATGCTGTAAGATCAAACTTCACAGGCACAATTGAAATATATCCGTTGGCCAATGCCGTTTCATCAGCATCCTCAGAATCATCCATATTGTTGAAATATCCTGTTAGCCAGTAATACTTCTTTCCGTGAGGATTTACACGTTCGTCAAAGCTTTCTTCCCATTTTGCATTGGCCTGCTTGCAGACTTTGATGCCCTTTATTTCAGCGGCTGTCAGCTTAGGAATATTAACGTTCAGAACAATTCCTTTTGGCATTGGGTTTTCCAGGGTTCTTCTTACGATATTCTGGATATGCTCTTTTGCCTGGGTAAAATCTGCTTCCCAGCTGAAATCAAGAAGGGAGAATCCAATAGCCGGAATACCTTCCACACCGGCTTCTACAGCTGCAGACATTGTTCCGGAATAAATCACGTTGATTGAAGAGTTGGCCCCATGGTTGATTCCTGAAACAACAATATCCGGTCTTCTTGTAAGAATTTTGTCAAGAGCCATTTTTACACAGTCAACAGGTGTTCCGCTGCACGAAAAATCGGTCTGAGGTCCTTCAAGAGTTACTTCTTCATAGCTTAAAGTAGAATTGATAGTAATAGCGTGGCCTTTTCCACTTTGGGGAGAGTTGGGTGCAACGACAACAACATCTCCTATTTCGTTCATGAATTGTATAAGGTTTCTGATACCGGGTGCGGTGATTCCATCATCATTAGTAACCAGAATAAGTGGTCTTTCCATAAAAAAATTTAATTTTAACAAAAATACTTAAAACTATCCGATAATTATAAATAAGGTATTAAATTTGATAGTTTGTAACAGCGAATTAATTGCTGCTACAAATTGTAGTATATATTTTAAAAAAAATTAATAAAAAGACAGTTTATGTGGAAAAATTTCAAACTGAATAAATTTTTACTCCTAATTCCATTGACAAGTCTAATGTTTTGTTTCAACTCGCCAAAGAACGACGATGAAAAGATGCAGACGATTATGGTGAGCGTAAAGAATACACTTTCTTATTTACATTACAGCCCGAAACCCATCAATGATGCCTATTCCAAGGACGTTTATAAACATTATTTCGAACTGGTAGATCCTGCAAAAAGATACTTTCTGCAGTCGGATATGGACGAATTCAGCAAGCATGAGACCAAGCTTGATGACTATATCGGCCAGGGTGACCTTACCTTCTATAAGCTGACGATCGACAGGCTTTACCAGAGAGTAGATGAAATCGATAAAATCACTCAGGATATTTTCAGCAAGCCTATCAACCTTCAGGAAGATGAATCGCTGACTCTTGAGCCTAAGCTTAAAAAAGTGCCTGTTAATAAGCAGGAACAGTATAACGAATGGAGAAAGTATATTAAGTACAATATTCTTCAGGAGATCGAATCTATGAATAGCAAGGAAGAGGCCCAGAAGGAGAAGAAAGACTCTGTTCAGAAATATAAATTGAAAGATACCATCAAATATCAGCCGCTTAATCAGGACCAAAAGATCAAAAAAGCAACTGATGAGGTGAAAGACCTGGTAAAAGATACCTTTACAAGATTCAAAAAGAGAAAGAAAATGGATTGGTTTACCGTGTATATGAATGCCTATACCGAAGTATTCGATCCGCATACCAACTACTATTCTCCAAAAGATAAAGAAGATTTTGACACTCAATTTACCGGAAAAGTGATAGGTATCGGAGCTCTGATCCAGGAGAAAAAAGGAAATCTTTTCCTTGGAGCTTTAACGATTGGTGCACCGGCCTGGAAGTCCAAGCAGCTTTCAGAAGGAGATAAAATCCTGAAAGTAAGATCAAAACCGAAAGAAGATGCCGTAAATGTAGTGGGAATGCTTTCTGATGAAGCCGTAAGACTTATCAGAGGTGAAAAAGGAACACCGGTAACACTGACAGTTCAGAAAAAAGACGGAACAATTAAGGATGTAACGATGATCCGTGAAGAAGTAGCTATTGAAGACACTTTCGCAAGAAGTATCGTAGTGAATTCTCCAAACGGGAAGAAATACGGATTCATTAACCTTCCAAGCTTTAACGCTGATTTTGAGGATGCTAAAGGAAGAAATGCTTCTGATGACATCAAAAATGAGATCATCAAGCTTAAACAACAGAACATCGAAGGAATCGTTCTTGACCTTAGAAATAACGGAGGTGGATCATTAACTGAAGTAGGAGATATCATGGGACTTTTCATGGATGCAGGACCTTATGTACAGGTGAAAGACGGAAACGGAAAAATCCAGACCCTGAAGAACAAAAACGAAACTCCGATCTGGACAGGCCCGTTAGTGATTATGCAGAATGAACTTTCTGCTTCGGCTTCTGAGATCTTAGCCGGAGTAATGCAGGATTATGGAAGAGCAATGATCATTGGTTCTCCACAGTCTTTCGGGAAAGGAACAGTACAGACTTTCGTAGACCTGAACAGATTCCTGAATACAGAAGATGATTTCGGATCTTTAAAACTGACCATCCAGAAATTCTACAGAATCACAGGAGAATCTACCCAGAGAAAAGGAATTGTTTCCGATATCCAGATGAAAGACTTCTTTACTTATGCTGAGGTAGGAGAAAGATATGATGATTATGCTTTGGCCTGGGATAAAATTCCAAGCACAAACTTCCAGAAACTGAATTATTTCAATATTCAGGCTCTTGAAAAAGCAAGCGCAGACAGAATGGCTAAAAACAGCAACTACCAATTATTGCTAGAATCTGCCCAGTGGAGAGAAAAGCTGGATAAAGAAGAAAGCATCACGCTTAATATCAACAAATTCAATGAGTTGATGAAGCAGAGAAAAGCTCAGATAGAAAAATTCAAAGCTTTAAGCAAGTTCGAGAATGGTCTTAAGTTCATGATGTATCCAAGCGAATTGGAAAGAGAGAAAAAAGACGAAGCATTCAAGAAAAAATCTGAAATGTGGATCAAGAATCTGAAAAAAGATCCATACTTACAAGAAGCTATGAATATCGTTTCCGATATGGGAGCAAAATCATAAAATAATAAAAAAGGCGCTGATCGAAGATCAGCGCCTTTTTTATGGCAATAGAGAATTATTTAATTTCTACACATCCCACTCTTCCGCCCGCATTTCCGGTAGGCTGAGTATGGAAGTCATCTGCAGCAGCATGTACAATTAATCCTTTTCCGATGATGTTTTTAGATTCATCTGTACAACCCAGGCACCATTTGGTGGTTTTGAAAGTAAGGACAGCTTTTCCGCTTGCGTCAGCAGTAAGGTTTCCTATATCTCCCATGTGGAAATGTTCGGCACCCCATTTTCCGTGGTCGTCTTTAGCAGGATTCCAGTGCCCGCCTGTAGAAGTTCCATCGGCTGCAGAGCAGTCTCCTTTCTCGTGAATATGCACCGCATGAATACCTGGAGTAAGATTGGTAACCTCAAGTTTCATTGTCACTTCTTCTCCTTTCTGGGTAAACTTGGCCGTTCCGCCCGTCTGAGTTCCGCTCTTAGCGTTAACAGTGTACGTTTTTGTCGTGCAGCATGAAGCCGCTAAAAATGCACACCCCGCCAGTAATGCTAATGTTTGTCCTTTCATTTTTAAATGATTTAAAGTGATTTTAACGATAAATTTATAAAACATTTTCCGAAAGACTTTATGATTTCAGTCCTTTTTTTCGAAAACAGCAATATCTGACAAATGAAAAAGGATGGATCTTAATACCTTTACCGATCAGTATTTTTAAATGGAGGAACACAAAAAAAGAATTATTAAAGCAATAGCATACATTGATAATAATCTGGATGCAGATCTGTCCCTGGAAAAAATGGCAGGAATTGCCATGTATTCTTCCTTTCATTTTCACAGGATTTTTAAGCTCATTACCGGCGAAACACTCCAGAATTATATCATTAGAAAAAAAACAGAAAAAAGCGCTTTTTACCTGGCCGTAAAGAAGGATATTGAATTGAAGGAACTCTATCTTGATCTCGGGTTTTCCAACCATTCCGTTTTCAGCAAGACCTTTAAAAAATATTATGGAATATCTCCGACTGCCTTCAGGAATTCCGCACCCGAAACTTTTCACAAGATTTTACAGATACAGAGCAAGAACGGACAAATGGATACAGTTTTCAGCCAATACATTTGCAGTATAGAAAACTTGTTAAACTGTACCAAAATGAATTTAAAAATCGAAGTAAAAGAACTGCCGGAAATGAATCTGGCTGCGGTAATGAGTTTAGGAATTGCCAATGTGGAACCTTCTTACAATATTCTCATAGACTGGGCGAAAAAGAAGAAATTGTTTCCCCGTGAGAACGTTAAAATGATGTCTGTGTATCATGACAGCTTTAAAGTAACTCCGCCCGACAAAGTGAGAATCCATGCATGTATGCTTCTGGATAAAAATCTTGAAAAACAGGAAGGTCTGGTATTTCCGGAAACCATACATGCCGGAAAGTTTATTGTAGGAAGCGGGGAAGTGACCCTTCACGACTTTGAGAAGTGCTGGGTTTCTCTTTTTTTATGGATGAATGAGCATCATTATTCTATAAGAAAGGCATTTCCATTTGAGATCTATCACACCAATTTCAGGGAGCATCCGGAAGGCAAGATGATCGTGGATTTCTGCATTCCGGTTCATTAATTTCCCATTCAGAAGCCAAACTATGCCTTTCAGTAAAAATTATTTTAACGAAAGGCATATTCCGTATTATTTTTGATCCGAAAATTAACTCCATGAAAACACAAGGAAATAAACTTTTACTGCTGATTGCTTTTCTATCCTTCATCGCAGGATATTCGCAGGTCAGAATCTCAGGAAAAGTGACGTTTAAAAGTAAAGGCATTGGCGAAATAAACGTCACATTAAAAGATACTTATGACGGTGCCACTACAGATGCTCAGGGAAACTTTTCCTTTGAAACTTCAGAAAAAGGAAACCATATCCTGACTTTTACCCATCCAAAATACCAGCAGGTAGAAAAAGCCGTTGTTATTGATAATCAGGATATTTCAGTCAATACAGAACTTAAAGAACAGATCAGTGAAATTGATGCTGTAGTGGTTTCTGCAGGTTCTATTGAAGCCAGCGATAAAAAAAGAGCGACAGCCCTGTTGACACCCATTGATATTTATACTACGGCAGGAGCGGACGGACAGATTTCTTCAGCTTTAAATTACCTTCCGGGCGTCCAGAAGGTTGGGGAAACCGAAGGTCTTTTCATCAGGGGAGGAACAGGAACAGAATCCAAGATCTTTATGGACGGAAGCCTCATCAACAACTATTTCTCGAATTCAGTTCCGGGAATTGCAGGAAGAGACCGTTTCAATACCTCTCTTTTTAAAGGCAATATCTTTTCAAGCGGTGGATATTCTGCATTATACGGACAGGCACTTTCGGGAGCTCTGATGCTTGAAAGCGTGGATCTTCCGGACCAAAGCTCTTATGACTTCGGGGTATCGCCTATCTTTCTCAGTGCAGGATTTCAGAAGCTGGGAGCAGATAAAAACCATTCTTTCGGGGCAACTCTTGGATACTCACTTTTAAGTGCTATGCAGAAAGTTTTTAATTTTAATACAGATTTTATTGATGCTCCTCAGGGCTTAAATGGTGATTTTAACTTCAGAATTAAAACAAAATCAGGCGGATTCCTGAAATATTATGGAATGTATGACTCCAATAAAATGGGGGTAAGAACGGAAAGCCTGGAACCGGAATACGATTTTGCCCTGGTAAGACTTAAGGGAAAAAACACTTATCATAATCTGTCTTTTAAACAGAAATTCGGGAAATATCTTCTGAATGCAGGAACCTCTTATTCCTACAACAGATCCGATCTTAATTTTTCCACGGAAACGAATGATACAGAATCAGGCAGAACTGAGCTTTTAACAGACGGAAATTACATCAATTTTAAAGCGGTTCTGGAAAGAAAGATCAACAAGATCAGTGCAGTGAGAGCCGGTTTTGAATTGAATAATACCAATGAGAACCTGAATTTCGGGGAAGTACAGAAAAATTATAAAGATCTTATCTCATCCGTATTTGCAGAAACCGATCTGGGATTCAGCAATGCGCTGTCTGCCAAAATAGGAGTGAGGGCTGAAAATTCTTCTTATTTAGGAAAAAGCAATATTGCACCCCGTTTCGCACTGGCTTACCGCCTGGCAAAAGACTGGACGACCTCCTTTGCCTATGGACTTTTTTATCAGAATCCCGAAAGTAAATATATCAACTGGCCTGCAGATCTTGATTTTCAGAAATCCCAGCATTATATTTTCCAGGTTCAGAGAGCATCAGAAGGTAGAAGTCTTCGTTTTGAGGCCTTTTACAAAAAATACGACCAGCTGATCAAAACATTTAATATCACACCGGACAAAGAGCAGAACCAGCAGGTACAAACTGCTTTAAATAATAACGGCTTTGGCTATGCAAAAGGACTTGAACTCTTCTGGAGAGATAAAAAAACCTTTGAGAATATAGATTACTGGATCAGCTACTCTTTCCTCGATTCAAAGAGAGACTTTATCAACTATCCTGTAAGCCTGAAACCGAATTTTGCTTCTGCACACACGCTTTCTGCTGTAGCTAAAAGGTTTATTCCAGAATGGAAACTGGGTGTAAATTTATCTTACACCTATTCCAAAGGCCGTCCTTATTATGATATTGCTACAAAAACTGAAAATAACAATGCGATCAACTATATCAGAAATGAAGGAAGACTGAAAGATTATAATGCTTTGAACATCAGCTTTAATTATCTTCCGAATCTTGGAAAGAAAGACGCTAAAGCCTTCACTGTATTTGTATTAAGTGTTTCCAATGTTTTGGGTTCTAAAAACGTATACGGATATAATTTTTCCCTGGATGGATCCAGAAGTTCGGCAGTGGTTCCACCGGTCAATACTTTTGTATTCATAGGAGCCTTCATCAGCTTTGGTGTCGATAAAACACAGGATGCCATCAACAATAATTTATAAAAAAGTAATAACATAGATCATAGATAATAACAAAATACATAACTTCGGACAACAAATTAACTAACTAAAAAATTGATATAATGAAAAAATACCTTTTAAGTTTTGCTTTAGCTTTTATGAGTTTAACAGCTTTTGCACAGGCAGATTACGAAAAAGTAATGGCTGAAAAAATCGCAAAAATAGAAACCTGCAAAACCCCGGAAGAATTCCAGACACTGGCTAATGATTTCCAGAGAATCGGAAGTAAGGAGAGCTCAAAATGGCTTCCTCCATACTATGCAGCCTTCTCCCAGATCCAGAAAGGAAGACTGATGATGAGAAACGGGAATATGCAGGCACTGGATGAAACTGCTGAACAGGCGGACAAATACCTGGCATCTGCCCAGAATCTTGCAGGAGCCGACAATGCAGAGATCCATTTGCTGAAAAAAATGGCGGCTTCTTTAAGAATGATGGTGAACCCGGCACAGCGTTATATGACAGACGGAGCCAAGGCTACGGAAGAAATGGGAATTGCAGAAAAACTGGATCCTTCAAACCCGAGAATCGCTCTTATCAAAGCAGAAGACACTTATTTTACCCCTGAACAATATGGAGGAAGCAAGACTAAAGGATTGGAAATGTTTAAAGAGGCGATTACCAAGTTTAATGCTTACAAACCTAAAACGGCCTTAGATCCGAACTGGGGCAGAGCAGAAGCGGAATATTTCATCAATATGCCTAAAGCTGAATAATAAAGAAACCTTAAACCTTCCTTACACGGAAGGTTTTTTTATGCCGTTCAGGAAACAAAATCCGCCCTTCGGTAAAAAATAATTTCAGATACCTTTATTAAAGATTAATTTTGAGCTAAGAAAACGGATCATGAAACGCAGATACTTTATTTCATTACTTTGGATATCATTGGGAACAGCACTGTTCTTCTTCTTGTTCTTTAATGAAAGGACTTTAAAGAGCTTTATAATGACACTGCTGCTCTCCACGATGTATTCCTTTGTATTGGGAGTAGGAAACGGTCTGATTAATGATTTCCTCAATAAAAAGTTTCCCTGGTCCGAAACAACGAGAACAAGAGCCATTTTAAGTATTATTTCCATTATTATCGGGAATTTTATCCTCGTGTATTTCTGTAATTATATGAATTATGTGGTGATTCAGAAAGTGGCAACTACAGAAGAGTTCTTTTCCAAAAAATATGGCGTCACCAATTGGTTCATGATTAATATCGCTCTTCTTATTTCCGCATTTCTTCATGCAAAAGGCTTTATGGAAGAGCTGAAAAAAACATCACGGAAAGAAGTTGTAGAACAGAAACTCATCGCAAAATCTGCCAATGCGCAGTTTGAAAGCCTGAAAAACCAGCTGGACCCTCATTTTCTCTTTAACTCCCTGAACGTACTGAGCTCACTGATTGATGAAAATCCTGCTCAGGCTCAGAAGTTTACCGCTTCAATGTCAAAGATTTACCGCTATGTGCTGGAGCAGAAAGACAAAGAACTTGTCACGATAGAGGATGAAATCGAATTTGCAAAAACCTACTGTGATCTCTTGAAAACAAGATTCGAGGACAGTGTAGATTTTATTTTTGATGTTAAAAAAGAAGATTACAGGAGATATGTAGTTCCGCTTTCCCTCCAGCTTTTACTGGAAAACTGCATCAAACATAATTTTGCCACCTCTTCAAAACCTTTGGTGATTAAAATATTTTCGGATAACGATACCCTTTGTATTGAAAACAACCTTCAGGCAAGAGAGCAGATGAAGGAAAGTGCAGGAATAGGTCTGGCCAATATTGTTCAGCGTTATGCTCTGCTTACCAAGAAAAATGTTTTTATTGAAAAATCAGAAGACTATTTTAAAGTAAAAGTTCCGATACTTGTCAGTAAGCCAAACAGTACCAGCGTAAAGAGCGAAGATGAAAACGGATCTTACGAGAAAGCCAGGAAAAGGGTAAAAGAGCTGAAAAGCTTTTATGCCAATTTAATTTCCTACTGTACGGTGATCCCTTTTTTAATTATTATCAACCTTATGACTTCATCCAAAGACTTATGGTTCTATTATCCGATGCTGGGATGGGGTATCGGCCTCGCTTCTCATGCATTCCGCGTGTTTGGGGTCGGAGAATCCTGGAAAGAAAGGAAGATCCGGGAAATTATGAACAAACAAAAAAACAGTGACCATGAAAGATTATGATGAAAATGACATCCGGTATCAGCATGCAAAAAGGCAGGTAGAACGGTTAAGCAGATTTTACAGGCACCTGTTCATCTACATCGTTGTAAATATTTTAATTGTTTTCTATAATTGTAAACATTTAGATCCCGGGGAGAGTTATTTCCAGTTCAAAAACTTCTTTACCGCTACCTTTTGGGGGATTGGGCTGGTGGCTCATGCAATAAGCGTTTTTCTTCCCAATGTCGGCTTTGTCAGAAACTGGGAAGAGGAAAGGATCAGGAAAGAGATGAAGAAGAATAAAGAGTAATTAAAGGCTAAATTGTCTTTGTCCTGTAAGAAAATATTTTCGACTAAGGATAGTTTTAATAAGATCAGATGTTGTATAATGACCTGATAAGCTCTTTTACCTTTTTGCTATGTACCATTTACCAAAAAAACTAAAAAAATGAATCCACTACAAATTCTGTTCACCATTTCAATGGTCGCCTGGTTTCTCACGGAGATCCTTTACAAAAATATGCTGAAATCCGGTAAAGAAGACAGCAAGGATAAAGATAAATCGACTTTAAACATTCTATGGGTTGCTATTCCGTTTTCCATTGCAGCTTCAGTTACAGTTTCTAATATCACAAAATTTCCTATTGCAGAAGGCATCTGGATATTATATTTGGGTGAAGCTTTTATTCTTATCGGAATTGTTTTCAGGTATATCATCATCAGGTCTTTAGGGAAATACTTTACAGTAGATGTGACGATAAAACAGGACCACCAAATCAAAAAAGAAGGTTTTTACAAATATTTAAGGCATCCTTCCTATGCTTTTTCTCTGCTAACCTCTTTAGGATTAGGACTATATCTTAATAACTGGATTTCTTTGCTGCTGGCTTTTCTTCCGCCGTTTTTAGCCTTCATTTACAGAATTAAAATTGAAGAACAGGCCCTGATAGAAAAATTTGGAGAAGAGTATCTGGAATACAGGAGAACCACAAAAAAGCTTATCCCGTTCATTTACTGATCCTGTTCGGAGCCAATAACAGGCATTTAATCTTTCTTTTTACCATTCAGTAATCATATTCTACCATTCGGTCATATAAAGTTGATAAGAGCCTTGTTTCTGACCTACCTTTGATTCAACAAAAAATAACAAACCAATCTTTAAATTAAGAATTATGGAAACAATAGGATACACTAAAGAAACATTAGCTTACGAAAAAGCAGCAAAAAGAGTAAAAGAACTGAAAGGGTTCTACGGAAACCTTACTTCATATTGTTTGGTCATTCCATTCCTGCTTGCCCTGAATCTTCTTACTTCTCCCCAACATTTATGGTTTTACTGGCCGATGCTGGGATGGGGAATCGGGATCGTAGCTCATGCAGTCAATGTTTTCGGGATAGGGAAAGAATGGGAAGAAAGAAAGATCCAGGAACTGATGAAACAGGAGAAAAACAATACAAAAATATTATAATCACCTTAAAAATTTAATAATCATGGATTACAATAGCGCATACGAAAGAGTCAGCCAATTAAAAAAATTCTATAAAAACCTGTTTTGGTTTGGAATAGTAACCGGGTTTATTTTTCTTGACGATATTTTTGAAGAGGGAACCATTAATTTCTCTTTATTCGACGGATCTGTCATCCTTTTGATATGGGGAATTGTTTTAATGGTAAAAGCAGTAAAACTATTCCTTTTGGATACAGAATGGGAAAACGATATCATAGAAAAAGAAATGAAAAAGAGCAAAAAGAATATTAACTTTTAATCTTTCCGTTTTTTATCTAATTTTATCCCTGCTAAAACAATAACCATGATCAAGACTGTCATTATTGAAGATGAAAAACCCGCCTCACGGAAGCTGGAAAGAATGCTCAGTAACTTTCCTGAGATAGAAGTGGTTGCTAAAATAGAATCGGTAGAAGAAGGAGTAGCCTGGTTTTCCGAAAATGAACATCCACAGCTTATTTTTTCCGACATCGTTCTTGGAGACGGCTTGTCATTCGATATCTTTGAAAAAACACCTACCAAAGGGTTTATCATTTATACCACAGCTTTTGATCAGTATACCCTGAAAGCATTTAAGCTGAACAGCATCGATTATCTTTTGAAACCTATCCTGGAAGAAGATCTTTCCGGAGCGGTAGAAAAGTTCAAATCATTTATACCGGCAAGCAATACGACAGGTTCCGAGGACATCAAGCAGCTGATCAGGAAAGAAAAATCTACATTGTCAAGAGTTCTGGTGAAAATAGGATATAACCTGAAAATTGTCCAGACCCACGAAATAAGCTGTTTTTTCAGTGAGAATAAGATCGTATATCTCCAGACCGCGGAACGCGTTTATCCCTCAGATTTTACGCTGGATGAGCTGGAAGATATTCTGGATGAAAAAAAATTTTTCAGGGTAAACAGGCAGTTTATTATCAATTCCGATTACATAAAAAACATTCATACCTCACCTTACTACAAAGTGGATATGGAGTTTCAGCCTCAGGAAGAGATTACCGTCAGCCGGGACAGGGTAAAGGATTTTAAAGAATGGCTGGTAGGCTAGGATAATACCAGATTTCAGACATCAGATTTCAGGTCTTAATAGCCGCAGCTATAATAACCTAACTCAAACCTTAAACTTTAGGCCTTAAACTTTAAACCCGAATCCGCACCTCGCAACCCGAACCGCATCTACCTGTAATCTATCCTGTTAGCTTCAGTGTCTTCAAGCTGTTTAATAATAGATTGCGGGATTTCATCACTGTCAATCGGAAAGCTGATAGAGTCCGCAATAAAGGTCTTTCTGTCTGCTTTCTGAAATATTTCAAACAGGGCAATAGGCTCCTGGTTAAAACTGATACACGTACTTATAAAATGCAACTCATGGAGCTTATATTCTGGATTTTTGAGCTTTTCCTTGATATCTTTTATCCTTGAGATAAAATGTCTCTGGCGGATAAATGTATTACTGTTCATGATGATGAATACATAATCCGAATAGGCCGTCACCTTCCCGAAATACTTATGGTGATCTCCGCCGCTTCGCTCAATATAGTATTCCCCCGAAGTCTCGGATTTGTAGATTTCCATTGCTGAACGCCATATACGGTTGTCCTTTGCTTCCGATGGATTATCTGGTAAATTCCTGTTGTAAGAATACCAGCAGCCAACCAAACGGTCCAGAAGGGCAGTGTTTTGGCGGGCATTATCCATATCAATTCTCAGGTCATTAAAATTAAATGCTCCCGTATGCGAATTAATGAAATCAATATAATTTGAATATCCAAGGACTTTAACGATAAGACTTAATTTGGCTAAATTCGGTTTGCTTAAAACCGAATTTTCGTTGTGATAATATTTCTTTAATTTGTTGATTATCAGATGTTCATAAAGATAGTTTAATCCCAGGACATCAGCAGCTTTTTTAATACCTTTCTCCTCATTGTCACGGATGATGAGGTCATTAATTTCCGCAACGATATAGGACCATTCCGTTTTCGTAACATCTTCCCAACAGTTTTTCTTTAAAAAATGCAGGCTGAGAAAATTCATCAGTTTCTCAAGATGCAGAATATCTTCCTTTTTCATAAGACTAATTTAAGATTTTTTTAAAACCAAAAAATACAGCTACAAGACTTTTATATTTTAAAATCAAATGATATTTGAGTAGAAAACAAAAAGTTAACACAATGAAAACAGCAATCTTATTAAAAGACGAAACCCTTTGGGACAGGATCCGGAGTTTTTCATTAGATGCTTCGGGGGCTGATTTTCCTTTTTCGAAAAAACTGGCTAAAGAAGAAAACTGGACCTTAGATTTTACTAAAAAAGCCATAGAAGAGTATAAAAAGTTTGTTTATCTCTGCTGTATTTTGCCAAACGGAGCCTCCCCAAGTGAAACGGTAGATAAAGTATGGCACATGCATCTTATTTACACCCAAAACTATTGGGAAGAATTCTGTCCCAATATCCTGAAAAGGAAACTTCATCATCATCCTTCAAAAGGAGGAATGATAGAAAAGGAAAAACATCAGAACTGGTTTACAGATACATTAAAGAATTATCAGGAAGTATTTCAGCAGAAAGCACCGGAAGAGATCTGGGGCGAAAGGAAAGAAAGGGCTAAAAGAAAATCAGGGTTAAAAAGAGCGGCTGCCTTCTCTCCAATTCTGATTTTACTACTGCTGTATTCTTGTACGGAAGAAACCGGGATGGGAATGTTTGTTACAGCAGTTATACTTGGAATTATTTTTATTGTTGGAGTAATAACATCAAATATAAGGGACAACGAAGCTTCTGAACATCATAAAAAAGACAATCAGAATAATGATGGAGGAGGCTGTAGTGGAGGTTCAAGCTGTAGTGGAGGAGGCTGTGGGGGATGCGGTGGCGGTTGTGGTGGCTGTGGGGGATGCGGTGGCTAAAAAACAGAATTATGAAAAAGATCATCATTCACTCAATACCAATATTGATAGGCTTTATAGGACTGGCTATATTTTATCATACGATGAATCCCATTATTTTAAGAGGTCCGGATTTTTTAAAATTTTATTTTAGCCTGGTCATAGGATTTTACCTTTCAGTTATTTATTTAAAATTCTTCAAAGAAAGGCTTTCAGAAATAACCCTCTGTTTTATGATTTTCATTTTCCTTTTAGGCGTGGTCAAATTATTCAGAGGATTGAGCTTAGACCGTCCGGTCGGAATTTTATTCAGTATTCTGGTAATAGAAGCTATTGTTAATATGATTTTTATGTCAACTGAATTCAAGGATAAAATTAAACGCTAAAAGTCCAATACAATAATTAAAAGAAAACCCGAAACAAAAATGCTTCGGGATTTACAGAGACCGGTAAGAGGTCTTTTCTATTTTTTAGGCAATAACGCCACTTCCTATCAGTTCTTCACCAATATACCATGCGGCAAACTGTCCTTCGGCAATGGCAGACTGTGGCTCCTCAAATTCAATATAAGCTGCATTTTCAAGCTGATAAAGAGTGGCTTTCTGTAAAGGCTGTCTGTATCTGAACCGAGCCATTACTTCCATAGAGCCGCCGTTTTCCAGCTTCATATCCTCACGTGCCCAATGCACTTCGGATTGATCTATTTTTAATGCTTTTTTATGGAGTCCCGGGAAGCTGTGGCCTTCACCTACGAAAATAATGTTGTTTTCCATATCTCTGGAAACCACAAAACAGCTTTCTTTATGGCCGCCGATGCCAAGACCTTTACTTTGCCCGATTGTGTAAAACTGGGCACCCTGATGCTTTCCGATTACTTTGCCGTCGGTTTTTTTATAATTGATTTTCTGAGACAGGTATTCCAGCTCTTCTTCTTTTGAAGAAAATTCAGGTTTTTCTGCCGAAAATAAAGGTGAATCTTTGAAAATTTCTACAATTTCCCCTTCTTTAGGGACCAGTTGCTGTTGCAGAAACTGGGGAAGGCTTACCTTTCCGATAAAACAGAGACCCTGGGAATCTTTTTTATCAGCTGTGACAAGTCCGATCTCTTTAGCAATTTCCCTTACCTGAGGCTTTGTCAGTTCTCCGATCGGGAAAAGAGCTTTAGACAGCTGTTCCTGACTCAGCTGGCACAGGAAATAAGACTGATCTTTATTGTTATCCTTTCCTGCAAGAAGATGGAAAATTTCCTTTCCGTTTTCATCGAAAGTAGAATTTACCTGTGCATAGTGTCCTGTAGCTACTTTATCAGCACCTAAAGACATTGCTGTTTTCATAAAAACATCAAATTTAACTTCTCTGTTGCACAGAACATCTGGATTAGGGGTTCTCCCTTTCTGATATTCATCGAACATATAATCAACGATGCGCTCTTTGTAGAGCTCACTCATATCGATCACCTGGAAAGGAATTCCCAGTTTCTGGGCCACCATCAGGGCATCATTACTGTCCTCAATCCACGGACATTCATCCTCAAGGGTCACGGAAGCATCGTTCCAGTTTCTCATAAACAGAGCTACCACATCGTGCCCCTGCTGCTGTAGAAGATATGCTGTAACGCTGGAATCTACACCTCCGGATAATCCTACTACTACTTTCATTGTATTTCAATTTTACGAAACTCTTAACGGGAGTTCTTAGTTTGACGGGGCAAAAATACAACTAAATAAATTCGTAAAAAAACCATAATTTTAAACATTGATAAAAACGATATTAATATGAAAAAATTTATTATTCCTCTGATGCTGGTGATATCAGGATCATTATTTTCCCAGGTTTCAATAGGTACGGGTTCACAACAAAATAACAGATGGACCTTCGGTGGCGGGATTGGTGTTGGATTCGGAAGCAACAGCGCATTTTATCTTCAGGCCTCCCCACGAGTAGGATACAAAATTACCGACGACCTTGAAGGCGGTGTGGTGGGAAGCATTTCCTGGCAAACCTCCGATTATTATAAATCAACGATGTTCGGGGTGGGACCTTTTGTCAACTATTACATTGCGAGGTCTTTTTATGTAGGAGCGAATCTTCAGCAGTATTTCATCAATTATAAAGATAAATTTTATGATTACAAAGTGAACGAGCAGGAAACTGCACTGTACCTTGGCGGAGGGTATATGCAAAGGATTGGAGCCAATTCTTTTATGCAGCTGGGGTTGATGTATAATGTGCTTTGGAAAGAAAATTCAAGTGTGTTCTCCAGCGGACTTGTCCCTAATATCGGTTTCGTTGTAGGGCTTTAATCTTTCTAAAGACTTTACATATCCCAATAATTAATTTTTAAGTATTTATGTAAATTCGTGGCCGGATAAAAACTCAATGATCAATAGGAGCGGGCTTTAGCCCGCTTCATTTTTTTAACATATTTAATTCGGCTTTAGCCAAAAATCTATTAAAAAACAAAAAGCACCGGATTTCCGGTGCTTTTCTATATAATTATAGTAATCAATTATGATTGAGAAGACTTTTCAGTTGTCTTTTTTGCTTTTGGAGCTTTTCCAATTAACGCATCTTTTGTATCGTTAAGATCCAGGATTACTGTTTCTCCTTCAGATAATTGCTTGTTAACCAGCATTTCTGCCAATAAGTCTTCAATATATTTCTGAATGGCACGTTTCAATGGTCTTGCACCAAAATCTTTATCCCATCCTTTTTCAGAAATGAAATCTTTTGCTTCTTCAGTTAACTCTACTTTGTAGCCTAGTTTTTCAAGTCTGCTATAAAGTTTGCTCAGTTCAATATCAATAATTTTCTTGATATCATCCTGTACAAGAGAATTAAAGATCACAATATCATCAATTCTGTTTAGGAATTCAGGAGCAAATGCTTTCTTAAGGGCATTTTCAATGGTGCTTCTTGCTCTTGTGTCTGAACCTGTCTTTTTAGCTGAAGTTCCGAATCCTACACCGTCTCCGAAATCTTTAAGATCTCTCGTTCCGATGTTTGAAGTAAGGATGATGATTGTATTTCTAAAATCAATTTTTCTTCCCAAACTGTCAGTTACATGACCCTCATCTAGGATCTGCAGAAGGATATTGAATACATCAGGGTGAGCTTTTTCAATCTCGTCCAGAAGAACCACAGCATAAGGTTTTCTTCTTACGGCTTCAGTTAACTGACCACCTTCTTCGTATCCAACGTATCCCGGAGGAGCTCCCACTAATCTTGAAACCGCGAATTTCTCCATGTATTCACTCATATCGATACGGATCAGAGATTCATCAGACTCGAAAAGTTCTCTTGCCATTACTTTGGCAAGCTCGGTCTTACCAACCCCGGTTGTACCAAGGAAGATAAAAGTACCGATAGGACGGTTCGGATCTTTAAGACCAGCCCTGTTTCTCTGGATTGCCTTAACAACCTTTTTCACAGCATCTTCCTGACCGATTACTTTTCCGTTCAGTTTTTCATCCATCTGAGCTAATTTATCAAGCTCATTTTTACCGACTTTGGTTACCGGAACACCGCTCATCATAGAAACCACTTCAGCCACATTTTCTTCAGTTACGGTTTCTTTTTTCTCTTTAACATCTTTGTCCCATTTTTCCTGGGCCACATTCAGTTCCATCTGGAGGCGTTCCTCTTCATCCTTAAGCTTTCTGGCTTCAAGATAATCCTGGGCTTTTACAGCTTTCTGCTTCATTTCCTTGATGTCTTCGATTTTCTTTTCAAAATCAATGATCTCGGTAGGAACTTTCATGTTTTTGATGTACACACGTGAACCGGCTTCATCCATGGCATCAATAGCCTTATCCGGTAAGAAACGGTCTGTAATATATCTCGATGTCAGATTGACACACGCTAAAATAGCTTCCGGAGTATACACTACATTATGGTGTTCCTCATATTTATCTTTGATCTGATTAAGAATCTGAATCGTTTCATCAATGGAAGTAGGTTCTACCATTACCTTCTGGAATCTTCTTTCCAAAGCTCCGTCCTTTTCAATATACTGACGGTATTCATCCAGAGTAGTAGCCCCGATGCATTGAATTTCACCCCTTGCCAAAGCAGGTTTGAACATATTGGAAGCATCCAGACTTCCTGTAGAACTTCCTGCACCTACAATGGTGTGAAGCTCATCAATGAATAGGATGACATCCCTGTTTTTCTCCAGCTCGGTCATGATGGCCTTCATTCTTTCTTCAAACTGGCCACGGTATTTTGTTCCGGCTACTAAACTTGCCAGATCCAGCGTGATCACACGTTTTCCGTAAAGAACCCTGGATACTTTCTTCTGTTGAATTCTCAAAGCCAGTCCTTCTGCAATAGCAGATTTACCAACTCCGGGTTCACCAATAAGAAGCGGGTTGTTTTTCTTTCTTCGTGATAAGATCTGAGAAACTCTCTCAATTTCTTTTTCACGGCCGATGACAGGGTCTAATTTTCCATCTCTTGCCAAAGAAGTCAGGTCTCTACCAAAGTTATCCAATGTAGGAGTTTTACTTTTTGCAGAGCCTAAATTTCCTGTAGGCTTTCTCATCTGCTCGAATTCCTCTCTTTCATCGTCATCATCATAAGCACTCATTTGTGGTGACTGCCCGGAATTTTTAAGCATAGTCTGGTATTCTCTTGAAACTCCTTCATAATCGATGTCGTAAGCTCCCAGAATATTTGAAGTAGGGTCCTCATATTTGTAAAGAATGCCTAAAAGCAAATGAACGGTATTAATTTCATTGCTCTTGTATTGTCTGCATTCCAGTTCAGCACGTTTGATGGCATGATCTGCCATCTTAGTGAAAGAAATATTAGTAACCTCCTCAGAAATAGGATTAAGACTTGCTGTATTTAGAGTTTCAATTTTTCTTCTGATTTGTGTTAAATCCGCATTAAGGTTTTGAAGGATTTCTTTTGCAGAGTTTTCTGTTTTTATAATACCTAAAAGTAGATGTTCTGTATTAAGAAATTCACTTTTGAGCCTCTTCGCTTCGCTCTTGCTTTGTTTGAACACCTGGCTCAAACCTTGTGAAAACTTATAATCCATAATATATCTCATTAGAATAACGGCAGCGTTGCCATTTATTCATTATCTAAATTACAAATATTTTACCAAAAATCAATTAATGACTTTATGGCAGAAAAAATTTTATTATCTTATTGAAAATGATTAAGTTTGTGATCCTTTAAAATTTCCCCATGAATCCCGAAATTACTACATATATCGGTTATTCTGCATCAATATTCATAGTGCTGAGCTTCATATTAAAAGATGTAAGAAAAATCAGAATTGTCAATATGATAGGCTGCATCTGCTTTGTCATTTATGGCATTTTTAACGGAATGCTTTGGCCTGTCATTATTCCAAACGGACTGATCTGCTTTATCCAGATTTATCATTTGCTGGCTGGAAATAGAAAGCAATGAAAAAAAAAGTAATTACTTCTGCTTTCAGTAATCTGTACACGGATCAGCGTATAGAGAAGGTATGCAGGACTTTATATGAAGCGGGCTACCAGGTGGAACTTATTGGTAATGACTGGAAAGGGGCGGAACATATGGAAAGGCCTTATCCGTTTTCCCGGATTCATCTGGATTCAAAGAGCCTTAAAACAGCTTACTTTGAATTTAACTGGAAACTATACCGGCAGTTAAAGAAAAAAGCGGATCAGAATACCATTCTTCATGCCAATGATCTGGACGCACTGCTGCCCAATTATCTTATCGCCAAAAAGCTGAATATTCCGCTGGTTTTTGACAGTCATGAAATTTTTTCAGAAATGCCTGCAATTCAGGGCAAAATGTCACAAAAAATCTGGAGGTATCTTGAAAAGAAAGTCATTCCCAACCTTAAATTCATGATCACAGCGAGTGGAAGCTATGCAAAATGGTTCCGTGAAAAATACGGAATTGATCCGGTTGTCATCCAGAATGCTCCGAAAAAGGTTGATTTTACAATGGAAATTCCTGAAAACAATCCTAAAATACTTTTGTACCAGGGAGCGATCAATCCTTTTCGCGGAATCGACAAGGCTATTCTGGCGATGCATCATCTTGAAGGAGTGATTTTCAAAATAGCAGGTGACGGACCCAGAAAAAAAGAATATGAAGATCTTGTCAGTAAAGAAAAACTTCACCATAAAATTCAGTTTTTAGGAAAATTAAAACCGGATGATTTAAGAAAGATCACGGTAACAGCTGATGTGGGAATGAGTATTGAGGAAAATGGAGGTGAAAGTTATCTTTATTCACTGCCGAACAAAGTTCTGGATTGTATTCAGTCCCGGGTCCCCTTGATACTCTCAAGCCTGCCCGAAATGCAAAATATCAAAAGCAGATTCGACATAGGAGAGATTATCAAAGATCACAAGCCCGAAAATATTGCCGCTGCCGTGCAGAAAATTCTTGATAAAGGAAGAAAAAACTATCAGGCTGAACTTGAAAAGGCTTCCAAAACTTTCTGCTGGGAAAATGAAGAAATTAAATTATTGAATGTTTTTGAAAAGGCATCGGAATAAATAATCTTTATAAAAATGATATCTTTGCATTAAAATTTGTTAACAAAATGACCATTAAACAAAAACAGCAGGAAATAATCGACGAATTTGCATTTCTGGATGACTGGGAACAAAAATATGAATATATTATTGATCTTGGGAAAGAGCTGAAAGGGTTGCCGGAAGACCGCAAAACGGATGATAATTTAATTAAAGGCTGTCAGAGTAAGGTGTGGATTGATGCTGAGTTTAAAGATGGTAAACTTTTTTTTAATGCAGATTCCGACGGAATTCTTCCAAAAGGGATTGTTTCTCTACTCGTCAGCATTTACAGCGGGCATTCTACTCAGGAAATCCTGGATTCTGATTTTGAGTTCATTTCTGAAATTGGGCTTCAGGAGTTTCTTTCGCCATCCAGAGCAAACGGATTAATGGCGATGACAAAACAGATCAAATTTTACGCAGTTGCCTATCAGCTAAAATCGTAACCGTGACCAGAATTTTAGCATATCGTTTTTCTGCTTTTGGCGATGTCGCGATGACGGCGCCTGTCTTTAGGGAATTCCTGGAACAGAATCCGGATGTGGAAATCATCATGGTTTCGAGGAAAAACTTTGAAAGCTTATTTGCTGATATACAGAATGTTACATTTAAAGGAATTAATCTTGATGAATATAAAGGGATCTTTGGATTGACAAGGCTGGCGAATGAACTGGCTAAAGAGTTTAATCCCGATTTTATAGCGAATCTTCATGATGTAATAAGAACCAAAATCCTTGATAGAATTTTCAGAAGAAAAGGATTTAAGGTTTTTAAAATTAATAAGGGGAAAGAAGAAAAAGAAGAGCTTACAGACGTCTGGAACCTGAATAAAGTTCAGTTGAAAAAGACTGTTGAGCGCTATGCTGATGTTTTCCGAGCTATGGGCTTTAGGGTTGAGCTTTCTCATAAGCTTAGGCCGGCGCCGGGACCGAAATCAGGAATAGGCCTGGCTCCTTTTGCACAGCACAGGGGAAAAATGCTCCCTTTGGAAAAATCTTATGATCTGGCAAAAATTTTGGCTCAAAAACATCCCATCTATTTCTTTGGTGGCGGTAAAAAAGAAACAGAAACCCTTGAAAAATGGGAAAGAGAAATTCCCAATACCAAGAGCCTTTCAGGAAAATTAAGTCTTTCAGAAGAGCTTCAGAAGATCTCTGAACTGGAGCTGATGATTTCTATGGACTCTGCCAATATGCACCTTGCAAGCCTTGTGGGGACCCGGTGTGTCTCAGTTTGGGGTTCAACTCATCCTTATGCGGGCTTTTTAGGCTTCGGACAGAGCGAAGATGATGTTGTCCAGGTGAAAGATCTTACCTGCAGACCTTGTTCTGTTTTTGGAGATAAAGAGTGCTACAGGGGAGATTGGGCTTGCCTGGAAGAGCTTAATATTCAGAAAATAGTAAAAGCGGTCAATCTTTAAAAATAATTTTACTCATTTCCTCTGCTTTAGCGTCATCAGAATAGTTTCTTTCCAGAATGTCTTTCCTGGTTTCGTATTCGTTATAATCCTGTACTGCGGTTTCAATGATCTGCTGCCGGATCTCATCTGAAGTGGAACCAAAACGGCACAATTTCGTCAGGGTTTTATCGTCTGTAATATTCTGATTGATAATCACAAACCGACTGTTATACAATGCATTAAACAGTTTTACTTTTGTTCCGGAATTCTGATAGGAAAGCAGAATATTGGCATGGGCGTGTTCAAAAAGCCGGTGAAGGTTCTCTCTGGTTTCAATGGGAACAAGGCTTATATTATCGATGTTGCTGATTTTCTTTTTTAAATCATCACCGGCACGGTCGGATGCCACTACAAGTTTGTACTGGGGAAGAGCTTTAAACATTGTGATGGTTTCTTCGAGCGCCCGTTTATTGTCTGAAATGCTTAAATCACCATGAAAAAGGAAATAATCTCCTTTTTTAGTCAAAGGTTTTACAGTTCTGTTGCCGTGAAAAATATGAATAAGCTGTGCATTTTCCGAATAGCTTTCCACATCGTTGAATTCCTTCTCAGAAAGACAGAATACAGCATTAAATTCCTTAAGAAGTTTTTTCTGGTAATCAGCAAACTTTAAAGATTCTATCCTGTAAATGATCTTTTTGAAAATGTTTTTTTCAGAAGAAGAAAGCCCTTTGTAATATTCAGCTTCATTGTTATGAAACCTCAGATAAAGGCTACAGCCTCTGTTTTTAAGCCTTCTGATGATTGGTGTGGTTTGCAGTCCTTCAAACAAAATGGGAGCCTTTACACTCATCAGGTTTTCAAAAAGAGTATCGGAAGTCCTTATAGAGGCCGCAAAGGGAACCTTTGAAAAGTAATGCAGAGGATTTTTCTTTTTTTTGTAAAAAAAAACGCTTTCTGTAATGTTTTTGACTTCCTGATCAACAGTTTCGGGAATATCGTCTACAAAACAATGAAGATGAATCTTTACACCAATTTCCGCCAGGGCTTTGATCTTATAATAAACATCAATAATACCGCCGTAAGAAGGAGGGTAGGGGTAATTGAACGATATAAGATGAAGTTCCTTCAAAAACAGTTTATTTAAGGCTGTGAGATCACAAAGATATCAAGAATGTTTATTTTTTAATGAACTTTTTAGTTACCGTTTTTCCATCAGAAGTTTTTCCTTTAAGGATGTAAGTTCCTTTTATGAGGTGACTTATGTTGAGAGTCAATTTTTTTCCTTCGCGTTTGGTTGGTATATCTATTTTTTTACCATCTGCTGCGATGAGTTCTATATCTTTCTCTAATCCTTCTAGGAAAATACTATTGTCGGCAGGATTAGGATATATGCTTATATCGTTTGTTTTAATATTTTCGTTTGTTGAAAGGGAACCTGCTGCTTTAAAATAGAATCTTCTCATGACCAGTTTCCAGTTGGATTGGGCACAATAAAAATTATCCATCGTTTCTGCAATGACTAATTTGTTGTCTTGTTGCATAGCTTTAGTGGCATTATGTAAACCCGGTAATCTGTTGATTATGACATAGCCGTTGGTATTATAGGCTGTATCGGCATTTCCGCTGCTGTTTATTTTTCCAACAATAAAATTTGAAGCATTGAATTCTCCAAAAACATAGAAGCTGTTATCGATGAAAAAAGTATTGATAGGGTTTACTACATTTGAGCCAAATTTAAAGCCGCTGTTAAAAGCAGGATCCAGAGTTGCATTAGGTAGGATCTTTACAATTAAATAACGGTTTGAACCGCTTGTGCTTACTACCAAACCATTATCTGGAGTAATAAAAGTAAATGTATTGTTATTGTAATAAGAATTATAGTTAGTTATTGTAAGCATGCCGTTTGACCCGAAATTTGTGACAGGGACACCATTGATATCTGTTTTAAAAACGACAATATTCGCATCATCATATACAGCACTGGTTCTTTTCTTTCCGGTAAACAAAAGATTATTATCATTATCGATATTTACATTAGTGAAAAGCCAGTTAGGGTTAGCAGTAAAATCTATTGTCCCGTTTGTTCCGAAAGAAGTTACTAAAATACCGTTCATGTCATACTTAAAAATGGCCGAATAATATTTATTGTCATAATTTCTTTTAACGCTGGTGACAATAACTTCGCCGTTAGAGGTTTCCTTCCAGTCCTTGATAAAATAATCTGTTGGCAGGTTTACAAACCCACTGGTTCCCCAAGAGGCTATACGGCTTCCTGAGGGACTCATTTTCACTAAGCGTGTATATTGGTCGATAATAAAATAATTTCCATCATTGGATGGTTTCATTGTACCTACGACACCGACATTATTAAGTATACCATTCTGACTATAAGAGGTGTCAAGAATGCCGTTTTGATTAAATTTAGAAATAATTCCCGTATAATAGCTGGTTGCGCTGCACCCCCAATTAGAAACGCCACCCACAATAAAATCATTATTTGGAAGGAGGGCCATGCCGTTTCCCTGGAATCCTTTGAAAGGGTTTGAACTGGTAATGAATTCTGTTGTTCCGTTAGCTCCAAAAGACATATCCTGTGTACCTGGAGTCTGGCTTTTTACGAATGAAGCTATTAATAAAGAGAGTAAAAATATTTTTTTCATGGGGTTAGTAGTTTTTTTGGAAATTTACAAAAAAAAATCTCCCAGTTTCCTGAGAGATTTTTGTGGGTCCTGAGGGATTCGAACCCCCGACCCTCTGGGTGTAAACCAGATGCTCTGAACCAACTGAGCTAAGAACCCGAATTTTTTTGAAAGGTTTCGTTTCCTTTTCTGTGGGTCCTGAGGGATTCGAACCCCCGACCCTCTGGGTGTAAACCAGATGCTCTGAACCAACTGAGCTAAGAACCCTCTATACTTGTATCCTCGTTTAGAGTGGTGCAAATATACGACTTATTCGGAAATCTCCAAATTTTTTTCTAAAAATTCTCCTACAACAAAATTACTTCCGCCGATAAAAATCATTTCTTCTTTTGTACAGTGCTCTTTTGCAGAAAGATACGCTTCCTGTACAGAATTGAAAATTTTATAGGAAATTTTTGCCTCCTGTAAAAGATTTTCATAGTCTTCCGGATGTCTTCCTCTGTTGATGGATGGTTTTGCAAAATAAAATTCTGAATTTTCAGGAAGAAGAGTCATTACTTCATCTATTTTTTTATCATTTACGAAGCCGAGGACAATATGTTTGTGGCGCTCAATAGAATTCAGTTGGGAAAATACATATTCCAGCCCCGCCTGGTTGTGTCCTGTGTCACAGATCGTAAGCGGATCTTTTGAAAATTCGAACCAACGGCCGATGAAACCGGTATTGTGATGAACATTCAGCAGGCCTTTCACAATATTTTCTTCGGAAACAGGAATGTTTATCTTTTTTAATTCTTCTATTAAAGCAAGAACTACCCGGATGTTTTTTTTCTGATAGTTTCCTTTCAGATCAGAAATTAAATCAGATTGTATCATTGTGGCATCGATAAACGGAGCATTTTCCCTGTCAGCTTTTTCTCTGATAATACTTTTAACGCTGTTGTTTTCATCCCCGGAAATTACGGGAATATTATTTTTGATGATGCCTGCCTTTTCTGCTGCAATTTCTTCAATGGTGTTTCCTAGAATATTCTGATGATCCAGCTGTACATTCGTAATGGCGGCGACCAAAGGTTTAATGATATTAGTAGAATCCAGCCTTCCGCCAAGTCCAACCTCAATAATGGCAAAATCTACCTTTTGCTGGTAAAAATATTCAAAAGCCATAATGGTTGTGAATTCAAAAAAAGAGGGAAGGATATCTTCAGGAAGGGTTTTGAGTTTTTGGATAAAATTATACACAAACTCTTTATTGCAGTTTTTACCATTCACCTTAATACGTTCCGTGAAATCTATAAGGTGAGGAGAATTATATAACCCCACTTTATACCCGGCTTCCTGCAGTACGGAAGCCAGCATATTGCTTGTAGATCCTTTTCCGTTGGTCCCACCGATATGGATGCATTTTATCTTTTCCTGCGGATTGCCAAAGAAAGCGCAAAGCTTTGTGATGTTGTCTAATCCCGGTTTATAGGCTTTAAGGCCGTCAATCTGGTAGTTCGGAGCCTGTACGAAAAGCCAGTCGACAGATTCCTGATATTGTTCGGTTGTCATGATACAAAATTCTCAAAAGTTTTATTAAAAAGAAACAATAATTTTTTTAAACTGTAACTTTTTTATATTTGGCTCGTCTAATTGGGAAAATTATTAATATGAAAAAAGTTTGGATTATCGTTTTCGGATTAAGTTGTCTGGGGCTGAGTGCTCAGAAGAAATGGTCCTTAAGGGAATGTGTGGACTATGCCGTGGAACATAATCTTCAGGTTATCCAAAATCAATATTCTAAACAGATCCAGGATTCCAATCTTAAAATGGCTAAAAAAGAATACCTGCCTTCTGTATCAGCGGGAATGTCCAATTCAGTGAGTTTCGGGCAGCTTCCATTAGGTACGGGAAGTATCAGGAATGACAGGTTCAACAACAGTGCGAACCTGGGTGCGGATGTTCTGCTTTACAATAATGGCAGATTGGAAAAAAATATCAGAAAAATAAAGTTTGATGTAGAAGCCAGCCAATACGATATAGAAACGATCAAAAACGATATTTCCCTTCAGATCGCTCAGCAGTACCTTACGGTTCTTCTGAATAAAGAGATTGTAAAGATCTCCCAAAGTGCTGTGGAAAATGCCCAGAAGCAATATGACAGGGCGAAAATAACGACCCAGGTAGGAACTACTGCACAGACAGTTCTTGCTGAAGCTGAAGCAGCCCTTGCCAGAGAAAAGCAGAATCTGAAAACGGCAGAAATAAATGTGGGAAGAGCATTGTTTGCCATTGTTCAGCTTTTACAGCTTCCTGAGTATAAAGGTTTTGATGTAGAGGATGTTACGGTTTCAGATACTCTTCCTTCCCAGCTAAAATCTGTAGATGAAGTTCTTGCGACGGCTTATGAGAACCAGCCTCAGATAAAAGCCGCGGAAAGCAGGATTAAATCTGCTGAAGCACAGACAGAAGTTACCAGAACAGGATTTTGGCCGACACTGACCGCTAGTGCCGGTATTTCTTCGTTCTATAATAATATGTTAAGCAAAAACTATGACCAGCTTGGGAACATTGTTAATGATCCCTCTTTTTTCAAGCAGTATAAAGATAACTTCGGTCAGAATGTAGGACTTTCCCTGAACATTCCTATTTTCAACAAAGGGATTACCAGATTGCAGGTAGAACAGTCTGTTATCAATCAGAATGTTGCCAAAAATACCCTGGAACAACAGAAACAGACTGTGAGACAGAATGTACAGAAAGCCCAGTTTGATGTGGATGCCAATTATGAAACCTATCTTTCGGCACTGGAAACAGAGAAAAGCACAAAGCTGGCTCTGGAGTTTGCAGATAAAAGCTATGCGGCAGGAAGATCTACCATTTATGATGTGAACGTGGCCAGAAATAACTATGCCAATGCACAGGGATCGGTTGCACAGGCAAAATATAATTATCTTTTCAGTCTTAAACTGCTGAACTTCTATTCAGGAATTCCATTAACTTTGTAAAATGTCTATCCAGTCATTAGAAAAATATTTACCACAAAATACCCATAAATTCCTAAGAGTCTGGTTCGCTGATTATTATATACACATAAAAGTTACGCGAGGCCGGAATTCCAAACTGGGGGATTACAGGAAGCTTCCTGATAATTCCCATGAAATAACGGTGAATTCTACCCTGACGCCGCCGCTTTTTTTCTTTGTCCTTACGCATGAACTGGCTCATCTGATCGCCTTTGAAAAGTATGGCCGGAGAATATCGCCGCATGGCAATGAATGGAAAGAAACATTTAGAAATATGCTTCTTGAAAGCCTTGAGGTATACGATGAAGATCTGAGGCCAATCATCATAAGATTTTCAAAATCTCCGAAAGCCAATTTCATGGCCAGTCCGGATCTTGTAAGATATTTTCATACTGAAAAACAAGACGATAGGCTGCATTTCATTGAAGAGCTTCAAAAAGGAGAATTTTTTATCTACAGGAACGAAAAGTATTTGTTAGAAGGTCTGATTAAAAAAAACTATCTTTGTAAGAATCTGGCTACAGGAAGGAAGTATTCTTTCAAGCCTCTGGCTAGGGTTGAAAAATGTAGGCAAGAATGTTAAAATCAGATAGATACTGTGTCATTATGGCAGGAGGGATCGGTAGCCGGTTCTGGCCCATGAGTACACATAAATTTCCAAAACAGTTTCAGGATATTTTAGGAACTGGGCGTACCATGATTCAGCAGACTTATGACAGAATCAGCCGCATCATTCCTAAAGAACAGATATTCGTCATTACGAATAAAGAGTATGTTGCGCTTTCCCACCAGCAGCTTCCGGAAATTCCTGAAGAGAATATTGTGGGAGAACCTCTGATGAAAAATACAGCGGCCTGTAACCTGTACATGGCCAATAAGATTGCTGAAATTAATCCGGATGCGACGATGATCGTGCTTCCGGCAGATCATTTGATCCTGAAAGAAGATATATTCCTGGAGAAAGTAGAGCTGGCTTTTGACCTTGCAGCCAGCCACGATTACCTGGTAACGCTTGGAATTACACCAACAAGACCCGATACCGGCTACGGATATATCCAGTTTGTGGAAAAGAAAGGTTCCGATTATTTTAAAGTAAAAACCTTTACGGAAAAGCCTATTCTTGAAATAGCCCAGAGCTTTTTAGAAAGTGGTGATTTTCTTTGGAATGCCGGGATTTTCATCTGGAATGTAAAAAGCATTCACCATGCATTTGATCTGTATCTTCCTGAAATGATGCAGCATTTCATGGCCTGTGAATATAATTCTGCAAAAGAAAACAGCTGTATTGAAACCATTTATCCGAAAGTTCAGAAAATTTCTATTGATAACGGTATCCTGGAAAAAGCAAAAAATGTTTATGTAATTCCGTCGGATCTTGGATGGAGTGATTTGGGAACATGGACTTCCGTATATGAGAATACGGAAAAGGATGAGAACGAAAATGCTGTAAACCTGAAACATTTTCTTAACTATAATTCCAAAGGAAACATTATCCGTCTCAAAAATAATAACAAGGCCGTGATTATTGACGGATTGGAAAATTTTATTGTGGTAGATACGGATAAAGCGCTGCTGATCTGCCCGAGAGATAACGATCAGCTGATCAAAGACTATGTTCTTGACCTGAAAAGTTTTAAGAAAGGCGATAAATTCATGTAATTTGGGTATATTTCTACGGATTTTTGAATTATGATAAAAACCGCAACACGATCAACAGCCATTATATTTCTGCTTTTGGGATTTTTAGGATATTCCCAGAACAAGAAAAACTTTTCCGGTATCCCGAACATTCTGCAGCAGATTATCCCGAATGACAGAATAGATTCCTGGGTCCTGGTGTATAACAACTACGGAAAGAACCAGGAAATCAAAACGTCAGGTGGAAAAACAGATTATATCCCTCAGTTTTCGGGATTCAATTTGTTTCCTGAAGAAGACAGCTTTTACTATATTGCCTATAATGCAGGCGGAAAAACAAATTATATAACAGATCTTGAAGGTCTGAAGAAATTTGCAGGAAAAATAGACAATGCAGAGGAAGCAGCAATTATACTGACGGCCGACGGATATATGGTAGACGAAGAGTTTAAAGATGTAGCAGGTAATTATTATGAAGATCCGGGCCACTATTATCTGGATATGGGGAAACTTACTTCAAAAGAATGTCCTTACCAGAAAACGCATTATACTTTAACGGTCAATAAATCTTCCGGAACAGTTTCCAATGTAAAAGACAACGGAACCTACATTGAGCTTTACAATAAAAAATGCGCTAATAATCCAAGGCTATTAAAAATCCAGAAAAAAGAAGAACCCAAAGATGAGCCTAAAAAATCAACCAAACGGAAATAACGTTTACGAAACGGAAAGACTGATCCTTCAGCCAATGTCTCTGGAGGATAAAGAATTTATTTTTGAGCTTTACAACAGGCCCAGCTTTATCAGGTATATCGGCGACCGCAATCTTAAAACGGTTTCCGATGCAGAAAACTATATCCGGGACAGATTTCTTCCACAGTTTGAAAAATTAGGTTTTGGAAACTACCTGGTCGTTACCAAAGATACGGGTGAGAAAATCGGAGGTGTTGGAATCTTTGAAAGGGAAGGACTGGATGTGGTGGATATAGGGTTCTCCCTGCTGGAAGAGTTCGAAGGTAAAGGATACGCTTATGAGGCAGCCCAAAAGGTAAAATCTATCGGGATGGATGACTTTGGTTTGAAGAAGATTTCAGCGATCACCTCAAAAGATAATTTTTCTTCTCAAAAACTGATCAAAAAGTTAGGTCTTGAATTCAAAAATTACGTGACACTTCCTAATGATGATGAAGAGCTGATGTATTTTGAAACGAAATAAACTTCTTATGGCAAACTACTAGAAAAAGAAAACTTATAAAGTAAAGAAGGCAAAGAAAGCATATTTTCGCTTTTAACGGATTCACTTTCTTTGCTTTCTCAGCCTTTTTGCCTTCTTAGCCTTCAAGAATCTGTTCCGCCGCTGTTTTAGAAGTTACCTTTTCTATCACTCTTGTGCAAATCCCTTTTTCATCAAAGATAAAAGTGGTTCTTACAATTCCCATATAGGTTTTTCCAAATGTTTTCTTTTCCTGCCAAACGCCGAATTTCTCTATGATATCATGGCTTTCATCGGCAATAAGGTCATAAGGAAATGCAAATTTGTTATGAAAATTCTTCTGCTTCTTTACGCTGTCTCCGCTTACTCCAAGCAATTGGTAACCGGCTTTTTCAAGCTTTGAATAATTGTCACTCAAGTTACAGGCTTCTACAGTACAGGTAGGAGTATTGGCTTGAGGATAAAAGAAAACAACTAGTTTTTTCCCGGTTAATTTCGATGAGGTTATGGTTTCTCCATCCTGATTTGTTCCTTCAAATTCAGGTAATTTATCTCCTACTTTCAACATAATGAATTAATTTTGTTCAAATTTAATGGTTACATGACAAAAAAGCAAAGAGCTGAGCTTGTTCAGAGAGAACTGGATAAATTATATCCCACCACACCGATTCCTTTAGATCATACCGATCCTTATACCCTGATGGTTGCCGTAGCACTTTCTGCACAGACAACGGATAAAAAAGTAAATCAGGTAACGCCCCACCTTTTTGAAGTCGCCGGAACCCCGCAAAGGATGGCCAAACTTGAAGAATACCAGATCAAGGAACTGATCAAAGAAATAGGGCTGTCCAATACCAAAGCCAAAAACCTTAAAAGAATGGCGGAACTTCTACTCGAAAGACACAACGGTATCGTTCCCCAAACCTACGAAGAACTGGAAGCCCTTCCGGGAGTCGGTCATAAAACCGCTTCTGTGGTCATGAGTCAGGGTTTCGGATTTCCTGCTTTTCCGGTTGATACGCACATTCACAGACTGATGACGCAATGGAAGCTCACTTCAGGTAAAAACGTGGTAGAAACGGAGAAAGATGCAAAGGCCATATTTCCGGAAGAAGTATGGAACAAACTTCACCTTCAGATCATTTACTATGGCAGGGAATATTCTCCCGCCAGAGGAAAAGGAGAGAAAGATTTCATTACAAAAATGATGTTTGAAAAATAAGGTGATATTTCCGGCTACACCAATTCCCATTCACTGAAGGGGTGGATTTTTGCGTAGCAAAAAGAAGGGTAGTTAAGCAAGGATTAGATATCCAACAGCCTTCTGTGATAATTGATCTGTCCCAGATGATAATCCAGATGCGTAATCAGATGAATAAGAAAATACCCCGTGGTCATTGTATCTCCGAAAACAGCCAAAGGATATTCTTTTTCCAGATCTTCAGGGGTTAACTGACTGAGAACATCGTCTACCATATCTACTGTTGCCGTCACTTTTTCAATAAGTTCTGCCTGAGGAATATCTTTTAATGAGAATTCCAGTTCCCTGTTCCTGATATAGCCGGTTTTACCGAGCTCTGCACCTATATAATTATTGAGGTTGCCCACCAGGTGAAGACAGAGATTTCCTGCGGAATTTGAAGTGTTTTTATCGGTTTTCCAGATGGCTGTTTCATTCCGGTAAGACTCTATCTCTGTTTTTAATTTGTTTAAGTCTCTGTTGTAGAGTGATTTAAGGCTTTCTATGATCATGCTGATTGAATTAAATTAAAAATCTATTTATTGACTCTTTATCGTTTTCAAAATCAAAAAAGATGGGATATTAAAATTAATTATCCCATCCTTAATATTTTACATCTTTCAAGAAATTATTTCTGTTTCTTCGCCCAAAGTTCCATCTTTCTGTTCAGAACATCAAGCGGAAGACATCCCTGGCTTAAGATCTCATCATGAAAGCTGGCAAGATTAAACTTCTTTCCAAGCTCTTTCTGATACTGTTCTCTAAGCTCACGGATGCGAAGCGATCCGATTTTGTAGCCTAGAGCCTGTCCCGGCATGGCCATATATCTCTCTACTTCCGCAGTAGCGCCGGCTTCATCATAAGAAATATTGCTCAGGAAGTATTTAATGGCATCTTCTCTGCTCATGGTTCCGGTGTGGATTCCTGTATCTACAACCAATCTTACCGCTCTCAGCATCTGGTCGCTCAGGTAACCCATTTTCTGGTAAGGATCTGTGTAAAGGCCAAATTCAGGACCTAAAGTTTCACAATAATGCGCCCAGCCTTCTCCATAAGCTCCGAACCATCCAAACCTCATAAACTTCGGAAGTTTTGTATTCTCCTGTTGCAGCGAAACCTGATAATGATGCCCGGGAATAGCCTCATGAAGAAAAAGAGATTCCATTCCGGAAGTTACATTGAACTTGGAAGGATCCGGAAGCGGGATGTAAAATATTCCCGGTCTTTTCCCATCAGGAGTTCCCTGAATATATTCCGCACTTGCACTTGCTTCCCTGAATTTTTCCGTTTGCCTGATTTCAAATTTCGTTTTAGGAGTTACACTGAACATGGTTTTCAGCTTTGGAGTGATTTTCGCTAAAATATCATTAAATCCGTTCAGAACCTCCTTAGAAGTTTTGTAAGGCATAGCTTTAGGATCTGTTTTCACAGAATTGATAAACTCTTCCAGTGTTCCTGTAAAACCTACCTGTTGCTTTACTTTTTCCATCTCTGCGCGGAGCATGGCTACCTGTTGCAGGCCAATTTTATTGATCTCTTCAGGTGTTTTCTTGGTTGTAGTCCAGCTTTTAGCATAATATCTATAAATTTCCTTTCCATTCGGCAGACTGTTATACCCATCAGTATCGCGGGCTTTAGGAAGATATTCCTTCTCCAGAAATGCACCCATTTTGGTGTAAGCCGGAATGATCTTTTTGGTAATAGCATCAGCATATAAAGCTGAATATTTATCTTTCTGGGCTTTTGTAAGATTTTTGGGGAAATTTCTGATAGGACCATAGAAAATATTTTTGGTCATATCAGTTGTCGTAATCTCTTCAGCTTTCATCTGGGGGATCATTTTAACCACCAGTTTTTTAGGAAGAACGATTTTATTATTGATTCCTTCACGGAAGTTATCTGCTGCTGCATTCATCCAGTCCGGGAATTTTTCCATTCTTTTCAGCCAGTCACTGTAGTCTTTTTCAGTTTTGAAAGGCTGGCTTCCTTCTCCGCTTCCATATAGAGGGAAACTCAGCGGGAGTCCTCCAAACTGGGTAAAAGGAATATATTCCGGATGATAGGCATATGCCTCGATTTTATCTTTTAAAGTATAGTCCAGGACGTCATAAACCACTTTTTCATCATCCGAAAGATTCTTATAGTCAACACTTTCCAGCTGCTTCTGAACCGAGTTGTAGAAAGCCACCTCTCCGGAAATAAAATCTCTGTCTATATTGATAGGAAGCTGGTCATTATATCTCGTATCTCCCTGAGAGGTAGCCTCTAAAGGATATAGTTTAAGATACTGCTCATAATAGTTGGATGCAATAGAATCCAGATTCGTAGGAGTTACCTTCGTCAGCGGAGAATCAGATTTTTTACAGGATGCCAGGCTGATTACCAGTCCCAGTCCTAAAATGCCTTTTGATAAAATGTTTTTCATTTTCAGAATCTTTATGAGACAAAAGTAAGTATTATTGGCATATACGGAATACTCAATCATAATGATTTAAAAAAATAATTTTCAAAATATTTTCAACTTTGAATCAATTTTTTATCTTTGTCTAAAACATTTAACAATCATATTATTACAGCTCTTTTTTAAGAAATAATGAAAGGGATTTTAAAAATTTACCATCCGGAGGAGACCTTAAAATACAATATTAGAAATACTTATTGTAAAGCGGTCTACAGCAACCAGCAGCATTTTCTTGAGGTTGAAATTATAACGGATGACAGTTTGGATCATGTAGATGATGATTCATTACAGTACAACTTTCCGCAGCTTTCACTTGAAATTTTTGATTTTCCCATTGAATCGAAGGAGATTGAGGGAAAAACAATCAAAATCAATGATTCTGATGAAGAAACCTACACAGAAGTGGATCTGTTCGATGACGAAGAAGCCTTTATCTATGATAATGAGCTTTTGTTTGAGAAAAATGAAGAGGATGAGCTTCAGGTAATCTGGAAAGGAACTATCGACGATTTCTATACAGGATCAGAGACACCGATCCCATTCCGGTTAAAATGCGAATTCAAGCAGGACGATATTAATATAGACGAAGACTAACCGTTTTCTCATTATTTTAATAACAAATTTCTTTTCAAATCTTCTTTTGGAAAGAAATTTGCTGTTTTCCAGTCATAACAAATTTTAAGTTGTTTTTAAGCAATTTTTAAGAGAGCAATTCATAATATTCCACTACATTTGTCGTTAAATTTTTATAAAAATTCACATTAATGCTGTTAACGGAACTTACTCAGATTTTATTTGCACAGATTACTGCTCCTGCAGTTGCAACAGACGATTTAGAATTTTCATTTTGGAAGATCATGTTCCACGGAGGGGCTTTCGCTAAAATAGTGATGGTTACCGTTTTGGCTTTGGGTGTATTTTCACTGTACCTGTTTTTTGAGCGCTTTTTCTTTATCAAAAGGCTGACTTCAAAAACAGATGCCAACTTCATGGATAATATTGAAGATTTTATCAAAGAAGGTAAAATAGAATCTGCCGCAGATTACTGTAAAAGACAGAATTCTCCTGAAGGCAGAATCCTGGAAAAAGGAATTTCAAGGCTTGGACGCCCTGTTTCAGATATTGTAAGTGCAATGGAATCCCAGGCCCAGGTAGAGGTAGCCAACATGGAGAAAAACCTGAACCTTCTGGCTGTAGTACCAAGTATTGCTCCAATGTTAGGACTTTTGGGAACGGTTATCGGGATGATCATCGCCTTTTTCAATCTTTCCCATGCAACTGGATCTTTCTCACCTAAAACATTGTCTGAAGGTATTTATACAGCATTAGGGCAAACGGCGGTAGGTTTGGCTGTAGCTATCCCTGCTAACTTTTTCTATAATATTCTTCTGACCAGAATTGATAAGTTTGTACTGAAAGCTCAGAATATGTCAGGGGAATTTTTAGACCTTATCAACAAACCTTTATAAATCTTCGTTATGAAATCGCTTACAAAGATATTTTTCTTTCAAAGACTAATGGATCAAGCGATTCCATCTGACCATTAAAAAAATAAATATAAACAGATGAAAATTCAGAGAAGAAATAAAGCGAATCCCGAATTCAGTCTGGCAGCGATGACCGATGTTATCTTGCTGATGCTGATATTCTTTATGATCACTTCATCAGCCGCCAATCAAAGTGCGATTGATGTAAAGTTGCCAAAAGCCGGGGCCGTGGAAGATAATATTCCTAATCCTTTGACAGTGAGTATCAAACCGGATGGATCTTATTTTGTAGATGACAGCCCGGTGACGAGAGATCAGCTTGAATCGTTGATTGTCAGTAAACTAACAGGTCAGACCAACAAATCTTTTACCATACGGGCAGATGAAAATACCATGCATAAAGATGTTGTTTTTGTAATGGAAATTGCTGAAAAGAATAAATTTAATATTGCGATTGCAACCGTTAAAGATAAATAATGCCTCCGGCCAGCCGGAAAGAACCATTTGAAATGAGAGGTTATACAGTAAACAAAGACGAGCAAAACAAAGACAGGATAAAAAGTGCCTTACTTTCTATCCTTATCTGGTCTGCAATTTTACTTTTTGTTTTTCTTTATAAATTGAAGCCGGAGCTGGATAAGCAGAAAGATGAAGTGATCACAACAATGCTTGTTAACTTCGGAGACAACAGGAATGGAAACGGTATTGAAGAACCTGCCGATCAGCCGGGAAGTTTAGCTGCTGCTACGGAAGAAGTAAACCCTGAGCCGGCAGAAACCCCTGTTCCGGAAACAAAAACGGTCATAAAACCAGAACCGGCACCAGAACCAAAAAAAACAGAGGTAAAGGAAAAAGTGCTGACAGGGAACAATTCAAAAGTAAGCGTTCCTAAGAAAGAGGAATCAAAAAAGACAGATAAAAAGACTTCAACAAGTTCAAGCGCTTCAAAAACTACTAAAAAATCGGGCGCAACAACAGCTAATTCCAAAACTGGAAATGGCGACGGAAAAGGAAATGCCGCCATCGGAAACCTGATCAGAGGGCGAGGAACAAAAGCAGGAAGCCAGGGTACAGGAACCGGTATAGGAAATGCCGGAGATCCTTTAGGAGGTGACGGAAACGGAGACAGTAAAGTGGGAATTGACAGAAAACTGGTAGGATATATTCCTGGAACCATGGGAAGAGGTGGAGAACAGCCTGCAAACAGCTGTAAATCAAGCGGTACAATTACAGTTGCTTACACTGTGGATAAGGCCGGAAATGTAGTTTCAGCAAAAAGATCAGGTGGAACATCCGATCCCTGCATTACATCGAATGCGATAGCATGGGTTAAGAAATATGTGAAAGCTGAAAAAGCAAGCACTTCCTCCACAGGAACTTATAAAATAACTTTCTAAAAATACAAAAGCACTTTACTCAAGTGCTTTTTTTATTTCATTAATTCTGTTGATTACCGGCAGTGCGAAAATACCGCTCGTCTGGAGATACAACTCGTAGAACGTTTTTGCTTTGTCTAAAAACTCATTATTAGCATCCTGCTTGCCTTTAAAATAGAAAAGGTTACCCAGCATTTCATAATAATCTTTATGATCTCTTTCCTGCCTCTCATTAACGATTTCTATAATTTCTTCTTTTGTTTTTGCTGAAAGTGCAGTAAAATCAAATTTGAAAATATCTCTCATTAAAGAATCAAAATCCAATTCTTTCTGCATTAAACTTTCTTCAGGCTTGTCTAAAATAAGTTTTTCCAGTGCTTGAGTTAACTGGCGTATTAATCTTAACGTGAATTCTTTATCTGTGATCATAATTGAGTTTAATTTATTGCTAATGGTCTGCTAATCTAAAGAAATTACAATAGACAAGAAAGAACCGACAAGAAAAACTACCAAACTATAAATGAAATCATTTTGGTTGGATTTTCTATTCTCTATTTTGCTATATCTATGATGTGGAGATTTGCTGACGAGTAAAGGGATTGGTTCTGTTTTATAGATCCATTTAAAAACGAAACGAATAATTTGTACGAATACAAAAGCTAAAAGTGGTAAAATAGAAGTTACATGATCTTTTTGTATTATTACCCATAACGTACAAATTACCAACCAAAATAGAGAAAAATATATGTTTCTGAATTTTTCTGATAAAGGAGTGGAAATTGGTATCCACCAAAGAGCAACGACTATTATTGAACCTATAATTTTTATAATTTCAAGATGAATTCGATTAAATTCCAGATAATAAACTAGAATTTCGATGAGTAGAAATAGGCTCAGTAAAACTATTTCATATAAACTCAAAGATTTTAGAAAGAATCCAAATTTTATATTTTTCAACTTAAACGGTTTCGTTTTAAATTAATATAAACTTAAGCAAAAAACAAATACGCCAGTGCAATTGAAACAATAACACCCACTAAATCCGCCAGAAGCATGGCAATTACCGTGTATCTTGTATTCTTCACGGCTACAGCCCCGAAATAAACAGCGATCACGTAAAACGTCGTATCTGAGCTTCCCTGAAGAACTGCCGCAAGTTTCCCCTGAAAACTATCTGCCCCGAAAGTTGACATCGTATCCACCATCATTCCTCTGGCTCCGGAACCCGAAAGAGGTTTGATTAATGCCGTTGGAAGACCATCCACAAATCTTGGATCAAAACCGGCTGTGTTGGCTACCCACTTCATACCGTCTATGATAACATCAAAAACACCGGAAGTTCTTAAAAGAGAAATAGCGATTAACATTCCAACCAGATAAGGAATAATCTTGACACAGGTTGTGAACCCTTCTTTTGCCCCTTCAATAAATGCATCGAAAACATTGATTTTTTTATAAACCGCCCCCAGTACTATGGCGAGGAAGATAAAGAGAATCAGTCCATTACTTAAAACTTTACTGAAAGTATCCAGTTCATCTTTGCTTAATTGAACAAGGTAAACAACCAGAAGTGCAATAACAGCTGAAATCCCGCCTACATAAGCAAGAACAACAGGTTTTAATAAATTGATTTTCTGATATAAAGAAACAATAATCATTGCTGCCAATGTTGCTGCAAAAGTGGCAATCATACATGGAAGAAAAATATCGGTAGGGGTTTTAGATCCCATTGAGGCCCTTATTGCAATAATGGAAACTGGTATCAGTGTCATTCCTCCTGCATGGAGACACAGAAACATAATCTGTGAATTGCTGGCTGTATCTTTATTGGGGTTTAAAGTTTGTAAGCTTTCCATAACCTTTAGTCCAAATGGAGTAGCGGCATTGTCAAGTCCCAGGAGATTGGCGCTGAAATTCATCAGCATATGTCCGAAAGCCGGGTGATTTTTAGGAATGTCGGGAAATAGTTTTGAGAAAAAAGGCTGTATAAAACGGCTTAAAAGATTAATTCCTCCTGCTTTTTCAGCAATACTCATGAATCCCATGAACAGGGTCATAATTCCGATGAGACCGATACAGATCTTTACTGCTGTTTCTGAAGTCCCTATTACTCCATCTGCTTCCTGAACGCGGTAGACCTTTACGTTTTGCTTTAAAGAATCTGTTTTATAATGGATCCTGCTGTCTGCAAAGTCATTTTTTTTCATCAGGCTGTCCCGTACAACCGGAGTGAGCATATTCATGGGCTGTGAAGCGATCTGAACCGTGTCACCGCCTTTTCCTACCACCATATCATTAAAGATGGTTTTGTAGTGGTCTGACGAAACGTATTTAATACTGGCTATGGCAATGGCAATGATAATAAAAGCCGACCAAATTCTGCTGAGGACCATTCGTTTAAATTAAAATTTTAGAAAAGATAATAAATTAAATGTAAAACTTGAAAAAACTTTTATTGTAAGACTCTTTATTTCAAAATATTTACGAAATGCTTCGACTTCGCTCAGCAGGACAGTGCTAATACTAACAGCCTCTATATGAGGGTAATAATTTACTTGTGCCATGTTGGGCAGAGTTGAAGAGTTCTATTTTTAGTCCTTTAGATAAACCAGATGCCCTTCAAAATCATCATCCACGCTCTTCAAAACTTTTGCATCAGCCATCTTCTTTTCCAGGCTATCGATAAAAAAACCTTTTTCAAAAAACTGTCGGTGTATTCCCGGAAGCAGTTCCATGAAATAATCCATCCCGAATTTGTTGTTGTGAAGGTCCATTTTGGTTTCCAAAGGCTCATTGGGGAAGAGTTCTTCATGCATATCCGTTAACCTTTTACAGAAATCCAATGCTTTTTGGGGTGAGGAGACTTTGCAGCAGTACATCATAATGAAACAGCACCATAATGCATGTCTGTAGGCATTCCCAATACCATTGTTAGAGGCTGTTTTCGGGAATTTTTTCTGGGCAATGCTAAAGGTTTGTACCGTTGCATAGAAGCTTAGTATTGCAAAAATGGGATGGGGAAGAAGGAGCGATAAAAGACGCATGATCTTTTTCAGGCTCATGCTACGGATGGCATTAAAAAATATCTTAAAAGTCCTCATAAATAAAAATCTCTCCCTAATTAGAGAGAGATTGTATAGTGTTTGTTACAGATCTTAAGCATTTACAGCCAATAAATTGACTGTTTTAGCTACCGTATCTTTAATTTCTGTTCTTTTTACAATGAAATCTACAAATCCTTTTTCCTGTAAGAATTCAGAAGTCTGGAAACCTTCAGGAAGATCTCTTCCGATTGTTTCACGGATTACTCTTGGGCCCGCAAAACCAATCAGTGCCCCTGGTTCAGCCATGATAATGTCTGCTGTCATAGCAAAAGACGCTGTAATTCCTCCAAAAGTAGGATCACACAGGTAAGCAATGTATAAAAGTCCTGCTTCAGATAGCTGGGCAAGCTTAGCCTGTACTTTGGCAAGCTGCATCAGGGAGTAGGTTGCTTCCTGCATTCTTGCTCCTCCGGACTGGCAGATGATCATGTACGGAAGTTTATTGGCAATACAGTAATCCACCGCTCTTCTGATCTTTTCACCCATTACAGAACCTAAAGATCCACCGATAAAAGCAAAATCCATACACGAAACTACCATTTCAGTTCCTTTTACAGTTCCTACTGCATTTCTGATGGAATCTGTAAGCTTTGTTTTTGCTTTTACTTCTTTTAAGCGGTCTTTATAAGGTTTTGTATCCTTGAAATTCAAGATGTCAATACTTTCAACATTGGCATCCAGTTCAGTGAACTTACCTTCGTCAAAAAGGATGTCAAAAAATTCTGCACTTCCTATTCTTACATGAAATCCGTCTTCAGGAGAAACGTAATTGTTTCTTCTCAGTTCATCATGCTCCACTATTTTTCCTGATGGAGTCTGATGCCAAAGGCCTTTGGGAACATCCTTTTTTTCATCAGTAGAGGTGGTAATGTTTTTTGCTTTTCTTTTAAACCAGTCGAATGCCATTTTGATTGTATTAGGGGTATAAATGTAAAATGTATTAATGTAAACTGTACCCATTTATGAATACTTTTTACATTAATACAAATGTACAGTTCTTATTTTAAAGTATTTACGTTATTTAAGTCTTCAAACGCTTTAACCAGTCTTGTAGAGAAAGTTTCCTCACCTTTTCTTACCCAAACTCTTGGGTCATAGAATTTTTTGTTTGGTTTTTCTTCTCCTTCTGGGTTTCCGATCTGAGATCTTAAATAATCAATATTGTTAACCATATAGTCTCTAACTCCTTCTGTGTAAGCGAACTGAAGGTCAGTGTCAATATTCATTTTGATAACTCCGTAGTCGATCGCTTCTCTGATCTCTTCCAAAGTAGATCCTGAACCTCCGTGGAATACAAAGTTTACCGGCTTAGCCGCTGTTCCGAATTTTTCCTGAACGTATTTCTGAGAATTGTCAAGAATTTTTGGCGTAAGAACTACGTTTCCTGGCTTGTAAACTCCGTGTACGTTACCAAATGCTGCTGCAATAGTAAAATTGTCGGAAATCGCTTTTAATTTTTCGTAAGTGTAAGCGATATCTTCAGGCTGAGTGTATAATTTAGAGTTATCAACATCTGAATTATCAACTCCGTCTTCCTCACCACCTGTAACTCCGATCTCTACTTCTAATGTCATCTGCATTTTAGCCATTCTTTCGAAGTATTTGGTAGAGATTTCAAGGTTTTCTTCCAGAGATTCTTCAGAAAGATCAAGCATATGAGAAGAATAAAGAGATTTTCCGGTCTGCTTATAATGCTCTTCACTTGCATCTAATAACCCGTCGATCCAAGGCAACAGTTTCTTTGCACAGTGGTCTGTATGTAAAATAACAGTAGCTCCGTAAGCTTCTGCAAGAGTATGAATATGTTTAGCCCCGGCAATAGATCCTAAAATCGCTGCTTTCTGACCGTCATTGCTTAATCCTTTTCCTGCGTTAAAAGCAGCTCCGCCGTTTGAAAACTGGATGATGACAGGAGAGTTTAATTTCGCTGCGGTTTCCATTACAGCATTTACATTGCTTGAACCAATTACGTTTACTGCAGGCAGTGCAAATTTGTTTTCTTTGGCATACTGAAAAATATCAGTAACTAATTGACCTGTGGCAACTCCTGCCGGAAAAATTCTGCTCATGTTTTACTTTTTATTTTAAATTATTAGGCGTTTTAAAATTCCTGTAAAGGTAATCATTTTTGAGGAATTACTAATTTCTTTTGTCTCTGCCCCAAAGCAGCTTCTGGCGGATCGTTTCGTAGAAGCTTAAATGGTTCGGCTGTACCAGAAGAATCTGAAAAGCGGCCTTTTTGATGATAATTTCTTTGTCGGTTTCTATATGGACCAGTCGTGAGTCCAGCGAAAGAGAATACTGCGGTACTCTGCTTTCTACTTTAAATTTTATTTCTACCCTGTCATTGACAACCAATGGACGTACGTTCAGGTTGTGCGGAGCGATAGGAGTGATAACGAAATTTTCGTTATTCGGAGAGATAATCGGTCCGCCGCAGCTTAAAGAATAAGCTGTGGAACCCGTAGGTGTGGAAACAATTACTCCATCTCCCCAGAATACATTTAAAAATTCGTCATTGATATAGGAATCCACCGTAATCATGGAAGTGGTTTCTTTTCTGGATACGGTAACATCATTCAGTGCATACGGGAAAAAATCATCCGATTTTGGGGAAACAACCTCAATTACGGCACGGCGGCTTGTTTTCACGTCCCCTTTCAGGATAGCATCAAGTTCTTTGAAGGCTTCTTCTTTGGTAAAGCTTGCCAAAAAACCTAATCTCCCGGTATTTACACCGACAATCGGTATTTCCAGGTCTTCAATGAAGGTTAATGAATTCACGATCGTTCCATCGCCTCCGAAAGTGAAAAAAAGGTCTACTTCTTTGTCCAGAAGGTCCTGCTTGCTGTTGAATGTTTCAAATATCTTTGAGAACTGAAGCGCTTCAGCCATTTCATCATACAGAACAGATTTTACGCCTCTGGTTTCAAGTTCTGAGATAAACTTGCTTAAATATAAAAAAGTATCGAGGTCTTTTTTCTGAGAATATATGGCTGCCTTCATGTTATATTTCTATGAATTTTTGGAAAAACCCAAACCTGTCCTTAAACAGATCCGATTTTTCATCAGAATAGTATTTTTCAACAATTCTATAATCGTAGCGGTCAAAAGTAGCGTCTATCGAAGAGAGGTTTTCATTGCTGATCTTAATGGTTACCTGGATTACTTCATCGGACATTAAAGTGATGAATCCGCCATAGAACTTCGAGTTGTTACTTTCCACAATATTGGCGATTTCCGTCATCGAATACTTTCTGGCCGGAGTTTCTATGGTAAGAATAGCTCCCGTTTCTGAAAACAGGGGATACCTGGAAAGATTCTGAAAAATATCCTCACAGGTAATATACCCGAGATATTTTTCGTTCTTATTGATCACCGGAATCACATTGGCATTGAAGGTATAGAACAGACGGATGCTGTCCATGATATTATTGTCTTCCAGAATGGCAAAGCGCTCGATCTGGTGTTCAAGATCCTTCAATATCCCGTCATCTTCATAAAGAAAATCTTCTGCAATTGCTCCGTAGAAATGATGGGATTTTTTAATGAAAATATGGGAATATCCAAAATCCTCTAACATATTCCTTGCTGATTCTATTGAGTCAGTAAGGCTAAAACACGGAAAGTCTTTTGAGATATAATCCTTGATAAACATTGTGCTAATTTATAAAAAATTAAATGAAACTTTTTCTCAAAATATCACTTTTTTTCGGGAAAAATAAAAAAAATGATGTTAAAATTTGTTTGTAAAGAAAAAAAAGGTACCTTTGTCGCCTTTCATTTTTACTTTTTATTAGATTTATTTCAAACTGCACTGTCTTTTAAGGACATATGCAGTTTTTTTATTTTAGGGCTTTTGCGAACTCCCACATCACGATTCCGCCGCATACGCTTACGTTCAGAGAGTGCTTTGTTCCAAGCTGAGGAATTTCAAGAAAGGTGTCAATATTCGGCAGTGCCTCATCACTTATTCCTTCCACTTCATTCCCTAGGATCAGTGCATATTTTTTTGATTTGTCGATGCTGAAATCGGTAATCATGATGCTGTCCGTGGTTTGTTCAATGCCTATGATTTCGTATCCGCGGCTTTTGTAATCACTTATCGCAGTGTTGATATCGCTTTCATGCCCCCAATCTACACTTTCCGTGGCTCCAAGTGCCGCTTTATGGATCTCGCGGTGTGGGGGCTGAGGGGTAATCCCGCAGAGAATTATTTTTTCGATCAGAAAAGCATCTGCCGTTCTGAAAGATGCTCCCACATTGTGCATGCTCCTTAGATTGTCTAAAATAATGACCAATGGAATTTTCTCAACTTTCTTAAATGTTTCCACATCTATCCTGTTAAGTTCTTCCAGTTTTAGTTTTTGTACCAATTGTTTTATTTTGTTGAGATTAATTTTCCGTCTTTGTAGACCTCAGTCTTTTCTATGCTTCCGTCTTCACGGTAATGAACCCGGGTCCCGTTCCATTTATCGTTGGCAAATTCTGTTTCACGCTGTACTTTTCCTGATGGATAAAGCGCTTTCCATTTTCCCACAGCCAGACCGTTTTCATACTGGCCAACCTGTTTTGGCGTTTTTCCGTCCTCATGGAATAGTTTGGTTTCACCGTGAAGTTTTCCAAGTCTGTAGTTGGAAATTTCGGTTATTTTGCCGGCCGGAGAGTAAAAAGTAGCGGTAGAACTATCATCATATACGTTTTTTTCACCGTTTCTGAAAACTTCTTTGGAAGTAAGGACACCATTTTTATCATAGTAGGACCATTCTTTTACTTTATAACCCTTTTTATTTTCTCCTTTGGCCTGTACTTTTCCGTTGTCGTAATAATAAACGGCCTCACCGTCTATTTTACCTTTTTTCCATTCCACCACCTGCTTTACCTGCCCGTTTTCGTAGAAATCTTTACAGGATCCTTCCTGCAGTCCGTCTTTGAATCCGCATGGTTTTTGTGCTGTAGCCCATGATGATGCGGCCATTAACAGCAGAAAAAAGTATTTCATAGATATTTTTATTTCAAAAATAGCAAAATACTTATATTTGATTTAAATTATTAACATGAAAAAAATACTCACTTTACTGCTGCCGGTATTTACTTTTATATGTTCACAGGCACAGAATACTTATTATCCGCAGGCCTTTTTTGATAAAAAGATGGCCCGTGAAATGCTCAGCTTTGGAAATTCTACGATAGAAGGAGTAGCCTCCACGAAACAGAAAAATAATTGGGGAATCAAACCTCTTCTTGGCGCAAAACATTATGCTCCAAAGGGAACAGTTGTCATGCTTTTTCCTGTGACTCCTTATTTTGATGAGTTTTACAGCATGAGAAGAAAGTATGAGAATAAGAAAACGACCGTATACATGTCGGAAGAGGCTTTTAAATACAGATTGGAAGCTTTAACAGATGATTACGGAAGGTTTAAATTTGAAAAACTGAAGCCGGGAAAATATTACCTCGAAACCATCGTTAATTTTACTGCAACAGCAAGCTATCAGCAGCAAACAGGAACATCGGATGCCTACAATGCCTATGGAGGTTATCTGTATTCCACCCCGATATACCAGACTTTTTTCTATGGTTATTCCGCTGCCAACCGTGAAAGTAAATTTGTGGAAATAAAAGAAGACGGCGAGCTGAAAGAAATCAATCTCTAAGAGCTTTCTTACTTTAAACCCATGATCTGATGGACGCTTCTCTCAATGTTTTGAGCCAAAGCTTCCATAGGAATATCATTTTCATCATTATTGAAAGGATCTTCAATTTCTTCGGCGATCAGCTCCAGACTCATCAGAACGTAATAAACGAAAACCGTAAGCGGGATCATCAGGAGCCCGATTGTGATAACATAGGCGACCGGCAGGGCCAGGACATATAAGATGATGAATTTTTTTACAAACGAAGAATAAGAGTAGGGAATAGGTGTATTTTTTATTCTCTCACAGCCTCCGCAGACATCCAGAAAACCTGAAAGCTGAGTGTCAAGATACAACATTTCGATATCCGAGATCTTTCCTTCTTTTTTCAGCTGATTCAGTTTATGGGTCAAAAGAATAACAATTTCACTGGGACCATGATGTTTCAGCGATTTTTCTATTTCAGAATAATCTTCATCCAAAGCTAATCTTGTGGATTCCTTGGAAAGATGCTTGGCAAGGAAATGCGGGAAATATTTTAGGTACCGTGCTATCTGTTCTGCATCCTCGCGATTCTCTCCTAAAATAGTATTGATTTTTACCGCGAAATTCCGGGTGTCATTCACCAGTTTTCCCCATAATTTCCTGCCTTCCCACCATCTGTCGTACGCAGTATTCGTTCTGAAAACCAGCAGCAGCGACAATACAAAACCCAGTAGGGAGTGGATCATTCCCACATTACTGACCCCTGATTTTGCAGTAAGGTGAAGGTATTCCACTTCCAGGTACTGAATTCCCCACGAGTAAAGCCCCACCAGGATCATCGTTGGAAAAAGGATCTTCATGGTATCGCTTTTGTGCATACTGAAAAGGATCTTCAGGAAATGCTTGGTATTGTAAACTCTCATAAATTCTCTTGGTCTTACAAAGATAATTTTTTTCGTTTTATCTGTTCTTTACGAGAACCCACCAACCAGGATAGTAAGAAAAAAAAGGGTTACTACAGGAAAGGGCATTTCAGGAAAGGAAAATGGATCAGCGGACATTAGTTAATGAATGAAAATTAATTGTTTTTTCTTCTGCAGATTTTTACAGATTTCAAAAAAACACTATTTTTATTTCGCATTAAACAACAAAACAAGATGATCCTCGAAAACGTAGATATAGTCAACGATATCAGTAAAGAAGATTTTCAGAAAAATTATTTCAGAAAACACAAACCGCTTCTGATCAAAAATTTTGCAAGCCGGTGGGATGCCTTCGACAAGTGGAATCTGGCTTACATCCGTGAAAAAGCGGGTGATCAGGATGTTCCTCTTTACGACAACAAGCCTGCCGATGCTTCCAAAAGTTCCGATGCACCGGTTACCCATATGAAGATGAAGGATTATATTGACACCATAAAAAGTAAACCTTCAGATCTTCGTATCTTCTTCTATATTATTACAGACAGGCTTCCTGAGCTGCTGAAAAACTTCACCTATCCGGATCTGGGAATCAAATTCTTCAAAAGGCTTCCCACTCTTTTTTTCGGTGGAAGTGAAGCCCATGTGTTGATGCATTATGATGTGGATCTCGGGGATTTCCTTCACATTCATTTCGAGGGTAAAAAAAGGATACTCCTGTTTGATCAGGAACAGTCGGATTTCCTGTATAAGGTTCCGCTTTCCGTACATACCGTTTACGACATAGATTATGAAAATCCTGATTATGAAAAGTTCCCGGCTTTACAATATGCCAAAGGGTATGAGATTTTCATGGAACATGGCGATGCCCTTTTCATTCCGGGAGCCTTCTGGCACTTCAACAGATATCTGGAACCGGGATTTTCAATGTCACTCAGAGCGTTGCCTAACAAACCGAATGTTTTTGCCAATATGCTGTACCATGTTTTTATCATGAGGTATACCGACAAGCTCTTTCGTAAACTTTTTAAGGCTAAATGGGTGAATTACAAACAGAAATGGGCGTATGAGAAAGGGATGGAAGCATTTGAAAAGCAGCAAAAATTTAAAAAAGGATAAGGTAAGACGTTACTGTTCGTCCGGTACTTCTTGCTGCGATTGTCATTCAACAAGGTCAATGCCGGAAAAAAAATACTATAAAAGTTATTAAAAAATGTTCAGTGGTTTCGCGGGCGTTGGAAACTTCCGTTTTCCGGTATCCGCTTTCCATCTATTCATTAATAAGACCAAAAATTTTAGCATCTACAAACCTTCCTTTTTCAAAAAAATAACCACGCAGAATTCCTTCGTCTTTAAAATTTAGAGACTGCAGGAGCTTTTCGGAAGAAATATTGGCAGGATCAGTGAAGGCGTCTACACGGTGAAGCCTCATGCTTTCGAATCCGAAGGTAAGGATAGGAAGTATAGCTTCTTTCATATAAGATTTTCTCCAGTACTTCGGGTTAAGTTCATAGCCTATCTCAGCGCGGAAATGATAGCGGTACCAGTTGTGATAGCCGCACGTTCCTATGACTTTCTTTTCGGATTTCAGTTCCAAAGCCCACCGGAAGCCTTTTCCTTTTTCAAATTCACCATTAAAATACCGGATAATATTCCGGGCATCGTCCAGGGTTTTGAAAACTTCAAGGTCATAATATTCCATAACCTCTTGTAGAGAAAAATATTCAAAAAGGTCCTCTGCATCATCAGGAGTAAGTTGTCTTAAAAGCAGTCTTTCAGTTTCCAGAACAGGATACATCATAGAATTTATTTTACTGAAAAGTACAATAAATATTTTATTCTGAAATATATAAGCAGCTTTTTTGGTCCCGCTTAAGAGATTAATTCTACACTAATTTCAATCCCTGAATTTATTTTATTTAAATTTGGGGCTCATTTTTTATTATGGCAAAAACGAAGAAGGAAACCCCGCTTATGACGCAGTACAATACCATCAAGGCAAAATACCCTGATGCGCTGCTGCTGTTCCGGGTTGGGGACTTTTACGAAACGTTCGGACAGGATGCTGTGAAGACATCCCAGATCTTAGGAATTGTTCTTACTAAAAGAGCCAATGGAGAAGGGCATATTGAGCTGGCAGGATTCCCGCACCACTCGGTGGATTCTTATCTTCCCAAACTGGTAAGGGCCGGGATGAGGGTGGCGATCTGCGATCAGCTTGAAGATCCGAAAATGGTCAAAGGAATTGTGAAAAGAGGCGTTACAGAGCTTGTGACACCGGGAGTAACATTTAATGATCAGGTTCTGAATTCAAAAAAGAACAATTTCCTCCTTTCCCTTCATAAAGAAAAAGAAAAGTATGGAATTGCCATGGTGGATGTTTCTACCGGAGAGTTTCTGGTGAGTGAGGGCAATCTGGAAAAACTTCTGCACATCATCAATACTTTTGATCCCAGTGAAATTGTTTTCCAGAGGAGCGTTCAGCTTCCGGAACAGTTAAAAAACAAAAGTGCCTTTAAACTTGAAGACTGGGCTTTTCAGTATAATTTTGCCTACGAAAAACTGACTTCCCATTTTAAAACAAATTCCTTAAAAGGTTTTGGGGTTGAAAATCTTCCTCTTGCCATTACAGCTGCAGGGGCCATTTTCGCTTATCTTGTGGAAGATACCCACCACAACCTGCTGGCCCATATCACAAAACTTCAGGTAATACCTCAGGAAGATTATCTGATGATGGATAATTTTACCTTAAGGAACCTTGAAATCGTTTATCCAAGCAATCCACAGGGAAAATCTCTGCTGGATATTATTGATAAAACATTGACCCCGATGGGTGGAAGATTATTGAGGAGAAGGATTATTCTACCTTTAAAATCTGTGGACGAGATCATGAGAAGGCTCTCCCTGATCGACTTTCTGAATGAAAACGACCAGCTGAAATATGAAATCTGCCAATTGCTGAAATCTATTTCAGATCTGGACAGATTAATGGGAAAACTGGCGGCAGAAAAAATTTCACCGAAGGAATTGGGCTATTTACGTCAGAGTTTGATGAATATTCATCAGATCAAAGCATTACTTCATCCGCATGCCGATGTACTTGCCTGGCTGGAACCGCTGTTTGATATGGAGGAGCTTATTAAGTTTTTGCAGAATCATCTTAATGAAGAACTTCCGGTGAACCTTTCCAAAGGAAATATCATTAAAGAAGGGATTTCAGAAGAACTTGACAGGCTAAGAAACCTTCAAAGCAAAGGACGTGGCTTCCTGGATGAAATGTGCCAGAGAGAAATAGAAAGAACAGGAATTTCAAGTCTTAAAATAGATTTCAATAATGTTTTCGGATACTATATAGAAGTAAGGAATGCTCATAAAGATAAAGTTCCTTCCGATTGGTTAAGAAAGCAGACCCTGGTAAATGCCGAACGTTACATTACCGAAGAGCTTAAAGAATATGAAAGCCAGATCCTGGGTGCTGAAGAAAAGATAAGTGTACTGGAAAACGAGCTGTACAGAAACGTATGCTCTGAAACAATGGTTTATATGGACCAGATTCAGGGAAATTCCAATATTATTGCACAGCTTGATGTGGCAACAGGTCTTTCTGAACTGGCCGTTTCCGAAAGCTATACAAAGCCTGTTCTCAATCAGGGCTATGCTATTGACCTTAAAGAAGCAAGACACCCGATCATAGAAAATGCACTTCCGCTTGGAGAAAAATACATCCCGAACGATATCTTTTTAGATAAAGATTCCCAGCAGATCATTATGGTGACAGGACCGAACATGGCCGGTAAATCCGCAATCCTGCGCCAGACGGCTATTGTATGTCTTTTGGCCCAGATAGGAAGTTTTGTTCCGGCAAAACATGCTGAAATAGGAATTTTAGATAAAATTTTCACAAGGGTAGGAGCTACCGACAATATTTCTGCCGGAGAATCTACTTTTATGGTGGAAATGAATGAAGCTGCCAATATTCTGAACAATATCTCCGAGCGCAGCCTTATTCTGCTGGACGAGATCGGCCGCGGAACTTCAACCTATGACGGGGTTTCTATTGCATGGGCTATTGCAGAATACCTCCACCAGCATCCTACACAGGCAAAAACCTTATTTGCCACCCATTACCATGAGCTGAACGAAATGACGGTGAATTTTGAAAGAGTGAAAAACTTCCATGTTTCCATCCAGGAAAATAAAGGAAATATCATTTTCTTAAGGAAGCTGATTCCGGGAGGAAGTGAACACAGTTTCGGGATTCATGTCGCCAAACTTGCGGGAATGCCTTCAAAAGTGGTCAACAGGGCCAATGAAATCCTGAAAACCCTCGAAGCAAGCCGTACCCAGACCACGAGCACCTCAGAGAGCATCAAAAGGGTAACCGAAGAAAATATGCAGCTTTCTTTTTTCCAGCTGGATGACCCTGTTCTGGAAAATATCCGCGAAGAACTTACGAAAATAGATATCAATACTTTAACGCCTATTGAAGCGTTGATGAAGCTGAATTCTATAAAAAAGATGATTGGAGGGTAGTCCAATCATCTTTTTGTCAATACGATTTTCCAAAAAAAGAGAGCCTTAAGCTCTCTTTTTTTATAAATGATTGTATTCGTAGGTATTGATTTCTGTGCTGGTAACAGTAGTTCCCGTTTTATCGTAGTATTTTCTGGTATCTTTTATAGGATAGTTACTTGCATTGTATTCATAAGTAGACTTAAATATACTCCATTCTCCTCCTGTAGTACCGGAATATTGAAGTACACTGTTGTAATCCAGGATATTGTGTGTTGATCCGTTCTCTTCTTCCTGATCTATTATTTTCAAGTACCCTGTAACATTTTTAAAGGGAGTATTTTTTGTATCATATACAATAGGCTTCAGGGTTCCGTTACCAGTGTATGTAGGGGCTGTAACTGTTTCCGTCCAGCTGCCAAGTGAGCCATCTGCATTTAGTGTGGCATTCCTTGTATAGGTGGTTACATTCGAAGACCCTGTTGAGGAAGAAGTAACTACCATTTTTACGTTATTACTTCCTGTATAGGTGTAATTGACTTCATAGGTTGCTGAAAGTCCGGGAGCAGTATGTACAGATTTTTTTTTGCTTAATCTGTTGCTTCCGTCATAAGTGTATGTCGTAGTAAATGTAGAGCCTGAGGAAGAGGTTACCGTTTGGGTGATCAAATCCCCTGTATATGTATAATTGGTAATACTTCCGTCAGTAAGGTTTTTGGACTGAGAAATTTTGGTTCCGCTATACGTAAAAGTTGAGATGTCTCCATCAGAAACCATTTTAGTTACCAGTACGGGGCTGCTGTCGTTACCATTTCCGTTGTTGTTTGGAGTGTCGGTCTCATTATCACTACTTGAGCATGATGCCAAAAAGAATATTGGCAAGAGTAAATAAATTTTTTTCATTATCAATTGAGTTTTTTAAACAATGCGTAAAAATAGAAAAAAAATGAATTGATAATGAAAAAAAATTAAAGGCCCAATTCTAGACCCATTTTTATAAAGATACGGACAGAATAATAGATCAACTTCATATAGTCTGAACATAAAATATATTATAAAAAATGACCGGAAACTATCCGGCCATTCCTTATTTGTACTGTACTGCAAAATTAGCAGCAGTATCCGTCATTACCTCTCGGTCCGATTATAATGAAATGACTTACGCCTCTAAGCTTACACTCGCCTACTGCGCACGAGCCGGCACCTCCGTTGATGGCCTTTAGCTCCGTTTTAGTCAACTTTCTTGTCTGAATTTTTGAAATTTTCATATTGTTCTGATTTGAGTATTAATTAAATTCTTAACAACAGTATCCGTCCTGAACACCAGTTACACCATACAATTCCACACCGGTATCCGGATCAATGCAGCTTATTACTCTTGGACAAACAGGCCTTGCCCCTTTGATCTCTTTCAACTCATTTTTTGAAAGTCTTTTTTTCTGGAAATTTGATTTTTTCATAATAGATTTTGATTTGATTGTAGGCTAATTTACATTTTTATTTCATTTAATTCAATGCAATGTGATAAAATATAAGAAGAATTTTAAAACACTTAACAAAGTTTAACAGATTGATATTTAAAGAAAAGGAATGCATTCACTAATTTTAAGCATGAAAAATTTACTAAGCCTGTTGATTCTTTGTTTTTGCTTTTCTGCTTTCCGGGCCCAGCAGACAGAAGTGCGTGCTGTGAAGTATGAAGAGCTTGAAAAAAAGATAAAGGAAGAAGGAGATAAGCTGCTGGTAGTCAATTTCTGGTCAACAACCTGCGCTCCCTGCGTAAAAGAGCTACCACATTTCATGGAGGTCAATAATAAGTTCAAGGATCATCCTCAATTCAAAATGATCCTGGTTTCCCTGGACAGGCTTGCGGATAAGGAAAGGGTTATCCGTTTTATCAAAAATAAAAACCTTACGGCTGAGGTTATACTTCTGGATGATATCAAGAGGATGAATACCTGGATTCCGAAATTTGAAAAAAACTGGGACGGAAATATTCCGGTAACCATTTTTTATAAGAACAGCAAAAAAATATATTTCAACGATGGTGAAATGAGCAAAGAAGACCTCGAAAAAACCATTAACGATCACTTAAAATAAAAAATAAGATATGAAAAACCTGAAAATTGTAATGGCAGCATTGATTGCCGGGCTTGGACTGCTAAGCTTTACCACGCCGGATCATGGGAAGAATAATTTTCCTCCGAAACATTCACAAATTCCTGTAAAAGGTTACGAAGTAGGTGATGAGGCGGCAGATTTCAAACTGAAGAATATTGACGGAAAAATGGTCTCTTTAAGTGATTTTAAAACCGCCAAAGGGTTTATCGTAGTTTTCACCTGCAACCATTGCCCTTATGCAAAGAAATATGAAGACAGGATTGTGGAGCTTGATAAGACTTTTAAAGATCAGGGGTATCCGGTGATTGCCATCAACCCCAATGACCCGGCTGTACAGCCGGAAGACGGTTATAGTCAAATGATAGAGAGAGCTAAGGAAAAAGGCTTTACCTTTCCTTATCTGGTAGATGAAGGACAAAAGGTTTATCCGCTTTACGGAGCCACTAAAACACCCCATGTTTTTGTATTGCAGAAAGAAAACGGGAAGAATATTGTAAAATATATCGGCGCTATTGACAATAACTACGAAAACCCCAAAGATGTCTCAGAATATTACGTTAAGGATGCGGTAAACGCTCTGATCAAAGGAGATGCGATAAGCATGACAAAAACAGTAGCAATAGGCTGTACAATAAAGACAAAGGCAAAAAAATAATATATTTGTCTGATAATTCAATAAGATCGGTGTTCTTTGGATACCGATTTTTTATGATCTTAATGCATTGTAGCCCTTAATTCAATAGAGGCGGGCTTTAGCCCGCTTAATTGATAACCAACCAAAGGCTTTAGCCAAAATCTGAAACACATGAAATTTAAATTCAGCCTTACCTATCTTCTCCTGTCCATCTTGATTTTTCTGACAGAAGTCCTGATTGCCACAAAACTGGCAGATATTTTCTTTGTAAGAGCCTATCTCGGTGATGTTATTGTGGTGATGCTTCTGTATACCCTGGTTAAAACCTTCGTGAAGATGAATAACGAACGGCTGATTCTTGGAATTCTGGTCTTTTCCTGCATTATAGAATTTGCACAATACTTCACCATTGCAGAAAAACTAGGCTTCCGTCCTGGAAGCCTGATGTATATTGTCATAGGAAATTCGTTTTCCTGGATCGACATTCTTTGTTATGCTGCAGGATGCTTATTGCTGTTCTTTTGGGTAAAACTGAATCCGGAAAAAGAGGTGCAGACTATTGCAGACTAAATACCAAAGGCTGTCTCATCAGGTTTCTGACCTTTTTACCATCCTGCTCGGCAGGGATCCATTTGGTTTTCACCATTTTCAGTGCTCTCAGAAATTCATCCCTCACTATTTTATATTCATAGGATTCTATTTTGATATCCACCATATTGCCTTCGGTATCAACAATAAAAGTAGCAACAGCTTTTGCGCTCATAATTTCAGCTTTAACCATTGGGGTGGTCCGGAAATATTGCAGGATCTCTGCAACAAAAGCCCGATGGCCGCCCGGGAATTCGGCAGCTTTTATTGATACAGCTTCTGCAGAAGCTGTTGGTTTAGAGTCCGGAACTACCGTTGAATCTTTCTGTGCAGCAACGGAAACAGCCCAGAATACCAGGATAAATAACAGATATTTTTTCATGATTTCCAATTATCTTCCGAAACTGTCATATTTATCCTCAGCGTACTTAATAAAACGGTTCAGTAAAGCAACATTCTCTTTTTCCATAGGCGAAAGTTCTTTGTCTACGTTATTGGAAACGGGAATATACCAGTCTGTCTGCTCAAAGAAGTATCTGTAGGTTTCCTTTTTGAAAGAGTAGCCGTGTCTTGCAAAAACAGAATTCTTAATAATTTCCAGGTCTATTTTCCTTAAATTTTTAAGTTCTTTTTCAGTCAGTTTCTGCTTGGAGGCATTCAGCTCAAAAATAGCTTCAGAAGCAACCCTGTTTTTGGAGGTGGTATAGCTTTCCGTTTTTCCGGTTTCTTCATCGGTATACTTTTCTACAAAATCCTTCGGATTAGACCAGTCTACCAGATCGGAATCCTTATCGAGCATAAAATTCGGATTGTAAACAAATTCTTTTTTAGAAAGTTTAATTGTTTTTAAAGGTGATTTTACAGCTGTTTTATTGAATGCATTCCATTTTCCTGTAATACTGTCGCCGTTTAGCTTTACTTCAAACCTGCCGTCGGTTTTATCATTTCCGGGCTCATCCAGGACAAAAGATTTTGTACTTTCATTAAAGATCCCTCTGAATGGTCGCTGGTTTCCATTCACAATACTTTGGCCGTAAACACTGTCCCTGGTAATTCTGTTGATCTTCAGAGAAAGTCTTTTGTTAACATAATCCTCATATTCTTCACCATCTTCGGCTTTAATCATTTCTTTTCCTGCAAAATTTCCTGTGTAAATGCCGTAATACTCTTTATAAATCTCAGGAACTACAGCAGAATCCTTTTTTGCGATCACAGAATCTTTTCCTGTTTCGTTTACTTTTCCATCTTTTTTACAGCTTATCAGAGAAATGGCAAGCAAAGAGGCTAATGTGTAATTTAGAATTTTCATATATGTTTTTTTGTGATTAAATATTCAATTAAAAGGATATTGGGTATCCAGCCCAGCCATGCAATAATCTGGTAAACATCCATAGGATTGGGATGGAATAAATATACAATAATTACTTTCCAGATGCGTAAGGTGAGCGCAGATAAAGTCAGGGCAAAGCTTCGCCACATCCACTGCTTATGTTCTTTAAACCTTTTCTGTTTTGCGGATTGATAGGCTTTATAGGTTGTTAGCCACCAGAAAGAACCTAAAATAACAAACGATATCTTTGAAAAGAATCCTCCGTTGGCAAAAAATCCCATGTAAACTCCTGATGGAGCAGCAAGAGCCAGAATCAAAAAAATATAGATCTTACCCATATTTTTATGAAAGTTTTTAAAGCCAAAATCCTTTCTGAGGATAGCCAGAAAACCTGAAAACAGTACAAAAATGCTGGTGTAAACGTGGGTATAGAAAAAATAAAGATATTCCGGCCTGTCCTGAACTTCCGTCTGCTTAATCATCAGAAAGCTCACATTTGGATTGAAAGGAATGTATTCCAGCGTAATTTTTAGCATGAGCCAAAAGAAATATCCAAATCCCGCTATTAGAAGAGATTTTAGGAAAAAAGAAATATGTTTTTTGGCTGTAAGCATTATTGGTTACTATAGATTATTTAAATGTTGTGAAATAAGCCACGCCTCACTCCAACATGCCTGGAAATTAAATCCTCCCGTCACCGCATCAATGTTCAAAACTTCTCCGGCGATGTAAAAATCCGGGAGCAGTTTGGAAGACATGTTTTTAAAGTTAATTTCCTTTAAATCAACACCTCCGGCGGTTACAAACTCATCTTTAAAAGTCGATTTTCCTGTCACTTTCAGCTTCTTTTGGCAAAGGTTTTCAAGGATTTTATGCATTTCTTTTGCAGAAATGTTGGAAACCTGTTTATTGAGATCAACCTGTGAAACCTCTACGATTTTCTGCCAGAAACGGTTCGTAATGTCAAAGATTTTTGCCTGTCCGATTGTTTTTTTAGGATTGGATTGCCTAAAGTTCTGAAAGTCCTCTTCAGCTTCGTTTATAGGTTTTGAAATAAAATTGACTTCAATTTCAAACTGATATTTTGATTTTGCCAGGCTTATCGCTTCCCAGGCGGAAATTTTCAGGACAGCCGGTCCCGAAAGGCCCCAGTGGGTGATCAGTAAAGGTCCGCTTTCTTGGGTTTTTAAAAAAGGAATTGAAATTTCGGCATTCTCAAAACTTGTTCCGGGAAGATCCTTAAGCAAGTCATCTTTTATATTGAATGTAAAAAGGGATGGAACAAGATCAATGATTTTATGCCCCAGATTTTCAACAATTTTCAACGATTTAGGAGAGCTTCCGGTTGCATAAACGATGTAATCTGCCGGAAAATCACCTAAGCTTGTTTTTACAAGGTATTTTTCATCCTGTTTTTCGATTTCCTTAACGGAACATTTTGTTTTAACCTCTACATTCTTTTTCCGGATTTCGTTCAGGAAAGTATTGATAATGGTCTGCGAAGAATTGCTTTCCGGAAAAACCCGGTTATCATTTTCAATTTTTAAAGATACACTGCGTTGGTCGAACCAATCCATTGTGTCTCCGGGCTGAAATTTGGTAAAAACACTGAGCAATTCTTTATTTCCTCTTGGGTAAAACTGAACCAGTTCTCTGGGGTCAAAACAGGCATGGGTCACATTGCAGCGCCCGCCTCCAGAAATTTTAACTTTCTGAAGAACATCGGAATTCTGTTCCAGGATGGTAATCTTATATTTTTTTTCGTCAAGATTTGATGCGCAGAAAAAGCCTGCCGCACCGCCTCCGATAATGATGATCTGTTTCATGTATTGGCAATCCTATGCTGAAGATTATTTTTTCAAAAGTACAATTTTTATAAACCATCTTATTTGAGTAATTTTGAAGAATATAATTTAATCATACTAAAAACGACTTTTACATGATTTTTTACCATAAATTCGAAGTACGCTGGAGTGATCTGGATGCCAATAAACACCTGGCCAATTCATCATACGTGCAGTATTGCGCCCAAGCCAGAATGGCTTTTATGACCAAAGAAAAAATGGGAGTTACCCAGCTGAGCAGATGGGGAATCGGTCCGGTGATCCTGCATGAAAGATATTCTTTCTTTAAAGAGATCTATGCAGATCAGACGGTTATCGTAAGCCTTGAGATCGACGGATGTTCAGAGGATTCTTCCATCTACCGCTTTGTTCATAAATTCTATACGCCGGACGGAGTACATTGTGCCACTGCAGAAGCTACGGGAGTATGGATCGATATGATGCTCAGAAAAATGACGACCCCGCCGGATGATGTGGTAGAAGCAATGAATAAATACAAAAGCCCGGAAACCGTTGTAATGAGCAGGGAAGATTTTAAAAAGCTTCCTTTTCATCCCACTAATGTGGACCCGGCAGAAATTAATATATAAATGATGAATGATGATAGATCAATGATGTCGATGAAATATTGTATTCTTGACACATCAATTATCATTGATCAATAATCACTTATAAACAAAAAATATGTTTGAAGATAAATCACAGGAGCTGACTCCAATTTCCAAATTAGGAGAGTTCGGCCTTATAAAGCATTTAACGGAATATTTTCCGCTATCCAACGAGTCCTCGGAACTTGGAGTGGGAGACGATGCAGCGGTTATTAACCCTGGAAATAAAAAAGTAGTTCTTACTACTGATGTTTTGGCAGAAGGAGTTCATTTCAATCTGGGGTATGTACCTTTAAAACATTTAGGGTACAAAGCTGTGGTAGTGAACCTGAGCGACATTGCCGCGATGAATGCTGTACCGACCCAAATTCTGGTCTCTCTGGCGGTTTCCAACCGTTTTCCGGTGGAAGCTTTGGAAGAGATCTATTCCGGAATTCAGGCAGCATGTGCAAGATATAAAGTAGATCTTATAGGGGGAGATACCACAAGCTCCAATTCAGGATTAGTAATGAGTATTACTGCTGTAGGGATTGAAAATGATGAGAATATTGTAAAAAGAAGCGGCGCCAAGCCGAATGACCTTCTGGTAGTCAGCGGAGATCTTGGCGGAGCGTACATGGGCTTGCAGATCCTTGAAAGAGAACATGCTGTGTTCCTTGCAGATCCTAATATGCAGCCGGAAATGGAAGGCTACGACTATATTCTGGAAAGACAGCTTAAACCGGAAGCAAGAACGGATGTTAAAGGTATTCTGAAAGAGCTTGACATCAAACCAACTTCAATGATTGATATTTCTGACGGATTGGCTTCAGAGATCCTTCATCTTTCCGATCAGTCTAAAACCGGTTTCAGATTGTATGAAGAAAAAATACCGATGGACAGCCTTACGATTTCCACAGCGGATGAAATGAACCTTAACCCGGTAATGACGGCATTGAGCGGCGGTGAGGATTATGAACTTCTGTTCACTATTTCACCTAATGACTTTGATAAAATTAAAAACCATCCTGATTTCACAATTATCGGCCATGCGGTAGATAAGGAAGACGGAAATTATATGGTAGCAAGAGGTTCCAATCAGTTAATCCCACTTACAGCACAAGGCTGGGATGCTTTTTTAGGGAATCAGCAGAACGGATAGAATTATATTTGATTTTAATAATGAAAACCACAGCATACCGCTGTGGTTTTTCTAGTTAGTAAATTTCTCTAATCTTATAGAATTTATTTTTTTTCCAGTAATTGAATATAATACGAAGGCGTCATTTTGGCTCTGTTTTTAAAGGCATTGATAAAAGTAGAGGAGCTTTTATAACCAATCTCTTCAGATATTGTTTTAATAGTATATTTCCTGAGCTTAGGATTTTCACTTAACTCTTTTAAAATATAACTGATTCTCAAATCATTCACATACTCTGAAAATGTCATTCCTTTATGCTGATTTATTATTTGAGACAAATAAGTAGTGTTCGTATTAACCTGCTTTGCAATATGAGAAAGCTTGAAATCATTAGACAGGAATTTTTTATCTAATTCCATTAAGGTAATTTTTTTAAGAATCCGTCTGACCAGCTCATCTTCTATGATCAAAGGACCTTCCTCTTTTTGAGCTATAACAGGATAAATACTGGAATTATTAATGGGATCAATCCTTTTGGGCATCTCTGAAAAGATGATCTTTTTTCTTTTATTATTTCTATAAGTGATATAAAATATAATGATGGAGAATATCAATATGATTAAAGCAATTGACAGAAAACTATACCTTCTATGTTTCTTTACCATTTCTTCGGATAAGGCCTTTATTTCCTCCTGTTCTTGCATTATCAGGAAGTTATGTCCTGAAGTATCCCAGCTTTTTTTCTTTTCCATTTCAGCCAGGCTTAGTTTTGCAAACTTATAGGCATTTTTATGATCTCCAGTGTTTTCATAGTTAATGCTCAATAAATGGTACATTTTTAATTTACTTTCATAGGTATCGTTTACTTTTTCTTTTTTACTGTTTAGCTTATTGATGTAATAAAATGCGGAGTCAGTTTTATTGAGAAGTGTATATATTTCTGCTTTTCCCAGCCAGATTGACTCGCTTGAAAAATTTTCTTTCATAAATACTGAATCCTTTTCACATGTATTGTAGAGTGACAATGAATAATGATATTGCCTTTTCAGCAGAGCAATATTGGCCAGATGGTCAATAAGCACATTTTGGGAGTATTGGGAGTAATCTGGTGAGCTTTTCAGCACTTTATAAGCCTTTTCATAATTAATTTTTGAAGAATCCAGATACGTTTTTTTGCCGGTATCTTTAAACCATTTAATAAATGCATCTCCCTTTGCATTATAAGTTACAGCAATCTCTTCCGGCTTAGAAAAATGACTATAAAGAATATTTTCTCTATCCAGCAGGATGTCATTCAACCGAAGATTGAGGGTCTGAATTCCCTTTTTGTAGTTTCCCAATTCTATATTCGCAATAGCAAAAAACAGTCTTTGTTTTTTCTTCTGCGCAGGGGCCATTCCTTTAGAATAGAATTGAAGATATTTTAATCCTTGTGAAACATTTCCCAATCTCTTTTCAATATGAAACAATCCTGATATATCAATATGCCTCAGATTTTCATAGTCTACAGATGTCAGTTTGTATTTATTATTTTCAATCTTATTTAATGTAGATAAGAAAGCCCTCTCTGCATCCAGATATTCCCCTTTCTTGTATAAAACGGAAGCAGAATCAAGTTTAATAAGTAAATCATAGCGCAATGGATATTCTGAAAGGCGTTTAAATTTTATATTTTCATTATTCAGTTTGAAATGTACCAAATCCATCTGATCTTTTTTTATTAAGCCATCTATTTCTGTTGAGAATTTTTGATCCGCCATACTTTGAGAAAGTATTTTTAGACTTATAAGAAAAATAGGTACAATTAGTACTTTTTTTATTAAAATCATTTGTGTGTGTTTGTATTTTCAAATTTATTCAAAAATCATATTCAAGAGACATAATTAGGACACTTTTTGGTGAAAAAAAATATGATGATTTTGTGTAATTATCTGTAATTCATAATTTTATTTATGATCAAATTTATAAATTCATTCAATGAATTTATAAATTCAATGTATATCCCGTTTTATAGAATTTAAAGTTTGAATAGTTTTACTCAGATATATTATTTAAAAATTCTAAACAAAGTGAAAAATTTAAATAAATAATAGTTTATAACCATCTATAACTTAAATAAAGCTTTATGAGAAAATCTTTATCAATTTTGGGCTTAGTCATCTTTGGCTCCCTTTTTTCCCAGAACATTGCTTTTGACAAACTGTATAGCAACTCAGATCCAGCGCATTATTATTTAGGACATTATCCTGTAACCAGCTCAGATGGATTAGATATTAACTGGTATGGAGGTATTAAGCTTCAAACATCTGCAGGGGTAGGGATTCAGCTTTTGAATAATGGTAATGTAGGTGTAGGGACAACTGATCCTTCATCAAAACTGACCGTGTATGAAAGCGGACCGGTAGGATCAAATAATTTTGAACTCAGAACAAACCATTTAAGAAATTCGGATAGGTATTTTATGAAAAATATTGTATTCGGAACAGGTACTGAAGATTTAACGTTCTCATTAAGGCATGACGGACAAATGTTTGTAGGAGGGAATGTGGGAATTAAAACAGACCCTCACCCTGATATAGCCTTTAAAGTAAATGGGAGAACCCAGGTTATTACCGATATAGACAGCGATACTTTTTATGTTGGGAACACGGGTTCGAATATTGGTAGCGGTTCATCCCTTGTTTTTTTAAGATATGGTCAGTATCAGCCTAATAATCCCGGAGTTTTGGATGTTGCAGGCTGGCCAACTTCCAGTGCTTATGAACTGATGTTTTCACTTAAAGCAAATGGCAAACTTTTTTTAGGGACTTCCAGTAATATTTCTTGTTCAGATTGTAATGACTACAGGCTATTTGTAAAGAACGGGATAAGAACTGAAAAAATAAAGGTAGATATAGCCTCTGCAAACGGCTGGGCAGATTATGTCTTCAAAAAGGATTATAAACTCAACAGTCTGGAATATGTTGAAAAGCATATTGAAGAAAAAGGGCATTTACCGAACATTCCTTCTGCTAAAGACGTCGTGGAAAACGGAATTAATCTGGGTGAAATGAATGCCAAGCTTCTTGAAAAAATAGAAGAGCTCACATTATATGTTATTAAGCTTAACAAGGATTTTAAAAAGCTGGAGGAAGAGAATAAAAAACTCAGAAATAATGGTGCTCTTAATCAATAAGTTATCATAAAAAATTAATAATCATATGTGGCTCTAAGAGCTAACATAATAAAAACAGAAAATATCTTATGAAAAAAATTCTATTATTTGCTTTAGTTTCCTTCTCGAATTTTTACTTTTCTCAATCTTGGAATTTAACCGGAAATTCAGGAACAAACGGTGCTGCTGATTTTATAGGAACAACAGATCCAAATGATTTTGTAATTAAAACTAATAATCTCGAAAGAATACGAATAAACTCATCCGGTAATATTGGAATAGGAATTGCCCCTAACGTAAATCGAGCACTCAACTTTTTCGGTAATACGGAGTTCACAACAGATACAACAACTAGAGATAGTTATCATTTTTTTAATAGTGCGCAAAACATCAACGGAGGTTTGGATTTAATGTGGCTTAGGTATAACAATTACCAACCTAATGATGTAGGATTGCTTACTCTTTCCGCCCCCCTTTTTCAAGGAGATTGGGCAAAACCAGTATTTACGGTTAGAGCAAGTGGAAAAATCTTTATGGGTTATGTTACGTCAATTTCAGCATGTAGTGATTGTAATGACTATAGATTAATAGTAAAGGATGGAATAAGAACTGAAAAAGTAAAAGTAGATGTTGCCTCTGCAAATGGCTGGGCAGATTATGTATTCAAAAAAGATTATAAACTTAACAGTTTAGAATCGGTTGAAAAGCATATTGATGAAAAAGGACATTTACCGAATATCCCTTCTGCTAAAGAAGTAAAAGAAAACGGAATCAATTTAGGGGAAATGGATGCTAAACTTCTTGAAAAAATAGAAGAATTAACTTTATATGTTATCCAGCTTAATAAAGACGTAAAACAATTAAGGGACGAAAACAAGGAGCTTAAAAAAACAGTAGAATCACTGAGCAAGTAGAATTGGAAAAAGGATCATCCTTTCTTACCTCTTACTGTAACAACCTTTAATTGAATAATAAAGGTTAAGGCCGTATCCTATCTTTTATAAAATACACAACATTAAACTTTTTCACATGCAGAAAATCTACCATAAATCTATATTAGGGATTGCTGTGATGTTCTTTTTTTCATCCTACGGACAAACCAAAGATGGATTAAAAACAGATCCGCAGGAACGTGAAGTCCAGACTTTTCAGAAAAAAATACAGGATTACACGCAAAAGCAAAAAAGTGAAATTCAAAGGCTTAAAGGCTTGGGTCATAAAGAATTCATTTCTGAAAAAGGGAATGAAAAACAGCTTATAGGAGCTGACGAAAACGGAAGACCAATGTATTATACCACTCTTAATGCCGGAGCAGCAAAAATGACAAAAGCTGACAATCTATATCCGGGTGGTGGAATCGGACTTAATATAACTGGGAACAATATGGTTATTGGGCAGTGGGATTATTCCAAGCCAAGAATAACCCATCAGTTATTAACCGGAAAAATCAATACTTATGATAGCTCACAAAATCAAACGATTTCCAGGCATAGTACGAATATAGCAGGGACATTAGCAGGAAATAACGGGGAGGCCGAAGCCAGGGGAATTGCTTACGAGGCAAAAATCAATGCCTATGACTGGGTAAATGACGTTCAGGAAATGCTCTCTGAAGCTTATAACGGAACAACAGGAATATTGGTTGCCAATAACAGCTATGGTTTTGATCCTATGTACCTTCAGACCTATCAGTTCGGAAAATATAATCTTACAGCCCAGTCCTGGGATAATCTGATGTATTTGAAGCCTTATCTGCAAATTGTAAAAGCTGCGGGAAATGCAAGGGAAATAGATCCCGGTATTGTCCCTCAGGTTTCCGCTAAAAATGGATACGATTTACTCGAAGGAGCAGGAGTTGCCAAAAACGTTCTGGTTGTAGCTTCAGCAAAGAAGAATATTAATATGAGTTCTGATGAAGCGTTTGACATTTCAGCATTCAGCAGTTACGGACCGACGGATGACGGAAGGATAAAGCCTGATATCTGTGCTCCCGGAGAAAATATCTATTCATCCATTGAAACATATGACGCAGCATACGGTACCTACAGGGGAACCTCTTCGGCGGCGGCTGTTGTTTCCGGCATCATTACACTGCTTCAGCAATACTATAAATCCGTGAACCCGTCACAAAAGTATATGCTTTCCTCTACAGTAAGAGCATTGCTGGCCCATACTGCAAACGATAAAGGAACAGAAGGTCCGGATTATATATACGGCTGGGGGCTGGCAGATGCAAAAAGAGCATCAGAAGCCATTTATAATAACATTGAGGGAATTATTAATAATGAGAAAAAGTCAACATTAATAAAAGAAGTTACTTTAAACCAGGGAAACAAGTATACTCTGTATGTAGTTCCTTACGAAACTACCCAGCCATTATCCGCAACAATTTCATGGACAGATCCTCAGGGTAATACAGTGAGTAATGTAGTAGATCTCAGCAGTCCGAATGTAATCAATGATTTGGATTTAAAAATTGTAAAAATAAACCCTGACGGAACGGAAAGCACCTACTATCCGTGGAAATTAGGTGGAATGAGTAACCTTACAGGCGCTGCAACGAATACATCGACAAACGATGTAGACACCATAGAAAGGGTTGATATTAAAAACCCTCAGAAAGTAACCTACAAAATCATTGTTTCTCCAAAAACAAATACAACTCCTTTATTACCAAGCGGAAACCAGACATTTTCAATCGTCGTTTCGAACGTGGATTTCTGTTATAAAGAAGATCTGAAAACCCTGGTAAGCCCTACAGATGACATTACAACAACCCAAACAATATTGGCTAAACAGATTGTTGCAAGCAATAAAATCATTGCTCCGGTTCAGGGTGTTGAATATATCGCATCCAGGGATATCCTTTTGCTGCCAGGATTCCAGGTTGAGCAGGGATCCGGGTTTACTGCTTTTATAACACCATGTTTTGATATTATTTCTGCTTTAAGATATGTGGCGCAGCAAAGAGTTGATGCAGGAACTCTTTCCACAACCACCAGTGGTGTGGCGCCTGAGCATTTTACCCTGTTCCCAAATCCGGCAAAAGAAGAAGTAAATATCAGATTTTTCTTACAAAGTGAATCTGCAATCAAAATTTCAGTATATGATGCTTCAGGTAAGCTGGTATCAACGGATCAGAGTTCAACGAAATTTCCAAAAGGAGAATTCATAAAGACAATAGATACAAGATCTTTTTCTCAGGGGATCTATATGGTTTCTATAGAAACTGCCGAATATAAGGAAACAAAAAAACTGATAATAAAATAAAAACGCTTTACATGAAAAAAATACTTACGGTTCTCAGCGTTTTACTTGTCTGTATTTCGAATGCCCAGTCTCCCGGAGGAGTAAGGGGTACAAGTGTCTGGTATAAAACCAACTCACTTCAGACTCCCTCTCTGATGTATCAGGATTACAGCGGCAATCAGCATCAAATACAGGCTTTAACAGGAGCCAATAAACCGGCCTATTCATTACTTAATTATAATGAATGTTTAAATTTTGATGGAACAGATGATTTTTTGAAGTTTCCTTTTGTGATAGAAACAATGGATAAACTGACTTTCTTCACGGCTTATCAGAACAATAATCCAACACAGGAATCTGCTTTGTTTACAACGGATAATACAGATGAGAAAGAGCTGTTTTACAGTACCAAGAATATTTTCAGGTATAATAATGATCAGGTTAATTTCATTAATACCAGTACAATAGATACGCTGGCTTCTTTCAGTCTGTACTCAAAGTTTGGAAATCCTTCGGCTAAAATCACTAAAGTTATAGGCAAAACCGGGCTTTCATCAATGTATATCGGGAAAGATGAAGGAAGTCATCAGTGGAAGAACTTTAAGGGAAAGCTTCCTGAGTTTTTTGCCTACGGAAAGATTCTTACCCTTAATGAAAGGAACAGGGTGAATTCCTATCTGGCTGTAAAATATGCTATTACCATGCCTTATACGGAATACCTGAGTTCTAAAAATAAAAAAATCTGGCGTCAGAGCGATTTTAATGATTACCCTGCCCGTATCACGGGTATTGCAAGAGACGGATATTCAGATCTTTATCAAAAACAGGCAACCAGCTCATCGGAACCCAAAAGACTGATTATTGCAGCAAAGAAATTAGCGGCAGATAACAGATCAAATGATGCCCAATTTGCAGATCAGAGTTTTTTGATCTGGGGTGATAATAAAAAGCCACTCGAGCTGGATAATGATACTTTCGGGTATCAATTGTTAAAAAGAAAATGGAAAGCAAGATTCACTACTGAAAACTCGCAGACAATTCCAACGGAAGTGGTTTTCTCCATTAAAGATATTATTCAGCAAATTCCGGCGGATAAAAAACTTTGGCTCCTGGTGGATAGAACAGGGCAGGGAAACTTTAATTCTTCCAATATTGAAGCTTACCCGATGGACCATATGGATAATGATCAGGGCGTGCATTTTAAAAATGTTGTTTTTGATCAGGACTTATCAGGAACAGATGTTTTCTCCTTTGCTTTGGGAAATAAGATTTTATCTATCTACGAGATTACCCAACCTACATGTACTGTTACAAACGGAACGCTTAATTTGAATATTAAAGGAGGGAAAGCTCCGTTTAATGTGGCTCTTACCGGTAACGGAACTTCGCAGAATATCACCGTTCAGACTGCACAGGTATCATTTCCGAACTTAGTAGTAGGCAATTATCACCTGGTCATTAAGGATGCTGATAATAACGTGACTGCCTATGACTTTTCAGTCAGCGATTTCAGTACTATTAATTTAGACCTTGGTCCGGACGTGGCAATTTCTTCAGGAAATGCAGCTCAGTTTAATGCATCCACACAGATTACAGATCCACATGCTGTATACTCATGGACTTCTGATAACGGATTTACAAGCAACTCTCCGGAAATTAATGTTTATGAACCGGGCGAATACACGGTAACGGTAACAACATCAGATGGCTGTATTAAAAAAGATACGGTAAAAGTGACAAGAAAACGTGAAAACGGAATTGTAATTTACCCTAATCCAGTACCTAAAGGACAGCAGTTTACCATCAGAATTATTTCAGATAAAATAGAAACGGTAGATATAAAAATACATGACGGATCCGGCAGGTTGGTAAAAACCATGCAAGACAAAGGCAAGGATTATTATGAAATAAAAGATACTCTTCCAACAGAAGGGGTTTATTTAATTATCGTTAAGACTTCATCTGAAATCAAAGTATTCAAGCTAATTGTACAAAACTAATACCCATGTCCGGGCACTTCTATAAAAACAGAAGTGCCCCGGATGAAATAATACACATAAAAGAATGAAAAGGTCTTTATTAAGCGTCTTAAGAACGAATACGAAACTTCTTAATTCAATTATATTTTTCACTTGCTGGTCCCAGGTTCATGCCCATGCTAATTCATATTATATGAGTAAGCAGGAGAGCGTGGTGCCCATAATGAAAATTGACGATGCATTAAGAAACAATACGAATAAAGAAATTTCCGGTGATAATGTTACTGAAGAAAATAAAAAAGATTCTAAAGGATCCGATAATATCCCGGAAAGTAATTTTGATGGAAAGAATAAGAATTCAGCCAACAGAATGCTTGTTCCTGTCACTAAAACCATCAGTAATAAGGCATCTGTATCTGCATCCAATGAAAAAAGGTACTATATCTCCGATATCAGAGAAGGGATAATAGGAACGAATGCAGAACATCCGATTGATCAGATCTATGATAATATCTTTACGATTTCTGTGGATGAAAAAATAAATCCTTCCTATCAGTATACTTTAGAATATGATTTGTATGGGGTAGATAGTTATAAACAAGTCAGTAAAGTAATCAATGATGATCTGGCAGTGGGAGGCAAGAGTGTCGTGAAAAACTCTGGTTGGACCCATCAATCAGAACCTATTGCCAGCCAGTCAGTCAGACAGGGAAAGAATATGGTAATTTTTACATTACCCCAGCTATCAGATTACAGTTATAAAGTAAGAAACCTTAGGATAGGAATTTCCAATAAGAAAAATCTTGAAAATACAATTGAAGCAAAATACAATGCCCAATCTGTTTCAAAATTTGTTGGAAGTATAGGCAGTGCCGAAAAGCTTAGCCTAAGTTCAGCCGAATTAAACATCCCGCAAGGAGCTCTTAAAAGTGCAGAACTCTTCTCAATTACTGCACTTAGAGACATAGACATGCCTGCACTTACTCCGGAAATGGTCAATGTAACCTCAGATAATGCAGGGTACCGGTTTCTTCCTCATGGGGATCATTTTTCGGCCCCGGCAAAAGTATCTTTAGGGTACGACAAAAAGAAAATACCTACCGGATATACGGAACAGGATATTAAAACCTTTTATTTTAACACAACAGAGAAAAAATGGATTGCTTTAGATAAAGACAGTGTCAATGTACAGCAAAACATTTTAGTGTCAAAAACCACTCACTTTACCGACATGGTAAACGGGATTTTAAAAGTTCCTGAATCTCCGGAAACAGGGAGCTATGCCCCGAACTCTATCAAAGATATCAAAGCAGCCAATCCTTCTGAAGGGATTGTAAGCATTGCACCACCAACTCCCAACAGTATGGGAAGTGTTACAACAAGCTTTCCAATCAAACTTCCTGCCGGTAGAGCAGGAATGCAGCCGTCTTTAGGAGTAAGCTATAGCAGTGAAGGCGGAAATAGCTGGATGGGACTGGGCTGGGATATGTCTATCCCTGCTGTAACGATTGATACAAGATGGGGAGTGCCAACATATGGAGATTTTGATGGAGATACTGTTGATGATGGAATAGAAACTGAAATTTATTCATTGGGAGGCGAGCAGCTTACTTTTGAAGTAAGCCCGGGTGTTTTCGCTATGCCAAACAGAAATGAAGGATTTAATAAAACAAGGCAACCGAACAGGCAGTTTTATCCAAGAGTTGAGGGGGCATTTAACAAAATCATAAGAAAAGGGACAAACCCTAAAGATTATGTATGGATAGTAACATCTAAAGATGGAACAAAATCATACTTTGGAGGGGATGAAACAGGGGTAAAATATAATGCTATACTTAAAGATACTCTTGGAAATATTGGACATTGGGCTTTATATAAAACAATTGATACGAATGGGAACTATGTTTTATATACTTATGATAAATCAACATATTCGGGAAATCCCGGAAATGGTGGTCAGGAATTACACATCTCTGAAATAGATTATACATTACATACCTCCCAGAACCCGGCAAAAAAGTATAAAGTTTTATTCACAACAACTTCCGGTAGAGAGGATGTTCAGATTAATGGACGACTGGGATTTCTTCAGATAGAATCAAAAAGATTAAGCAAAATAGAAGTTAAATATGGTGATGAAAATGTAAGAAGCTATGAGTTTGAATACAAAAATGATGATAAAACCTTCAAAAAGTCACTGTTAAAAACTATAACGGAGAAAGATGCGGCAGGTGCTGTTTTCTATACTAATAAGATAGAATATAATGAAGCTCCTGATGCCGCCAATATGTTTGGTGCACCTCAGTCTTGGGGAGCCCCGGATCATGCTAGCTTTCCCGGCTTGCTTTCTTCAGGGCAGTTATTCCAGGGGTATACCATGCTTTCCGGAAGTCTCGGAAAATCTACAGGAACAAACTTTGGAATCAGTGTTGGGGCATATAATTTATCTTCTCCTCCCACAAGTGATACCAGCTTGTTTAGTTTCAGAAAAGGAACGGTAGGAGCTCATGGATCTGTTACCAATTCGGCCTCAGAAAATCAGATTACTTTAATAGATATAGATGGGGATAATCTGGCAGACAGAGTATATCAGAATAACGGGGTTATTTCTTATTCTAAAAATTTATCAACGGCAACAAACGGGGTTCAGGCATTTGGCCCTGTGGTAAATGTTGGAAATCTACAGGATATAGGAAAGTCCAAGAACTCATCGTGGGGAGTAGGAATTGATGCTAATTTTGGAGGGGCAAGCCTTGGGTTCGATTACTCCAATAGCACCAATACCACTTCATCCTATTTTATGGATTTCAATAACGATGGGTTGGTAGATTTTGTTAAAAATGGAAAAGTATACTTTAACAGACTCGTAGGAAATGTTCCTTCGTTTGATCCTAATAGTGGTTTGACGCCATATCCTATTAATGTTACAGCAACCGGTGTGCAGCCTTCAGTCTCATTATTTGATGATCAGGATAAAGCAGAGAAAAAGATGATGCTGGAACAAAATCCACTGCACGATGTCGTTCGTGTATGGGTTGCTCCAAAATCCGGAACGATTACAGTTAAAAATGCTTTCAAACTGAATCAGATACTGTGTAATCCGGAAGAAGACTGCAGTAAGGCAGATGGGGTTGCAGTCTCTTTTCAGTATAAAGATAATGATCCGCTGGTTAATAATATTAATGCAGGAGATTATAGTTTACATTCTTTTGGAGATCAGGTAATAAATATTGGGAAAGGAGAAAAATTATATTTCAGAGTCTCTTCTAAATATGACGGGACAATGGATCAGGTTACATGGAACCCTGAAATCACCTATTCAACTCCAAATATTCCAGCTGTTGATAGTGATAACAGAGACTTGTCAACCTATAAATCACAGGAAGATTTTGTAAACTCCGGGACCAGCTCTTTCATGGTGGGAAATGCCGGGACATTAAATTTATATTTAAATAAAACAATCCCGCTGTCAGATGATGCTAAAATATTTCTGACAATCAATGATGTGGATTATCCTCAGTTCCCAATGACGATCGCCTCTGGCTCTACTTACAGCAATAGTGTTATTGGTTCACAGGTGAATTTGAATCCTAATGATAAAGTATCTGTAAAAGTATATACTGATACCCAGATCGATTGGTCAAACTTTAAATTAATTCCTGAATTTACCGAGACTTCAACCGGTGAAAAGACCTATTTACAGGTAGAGTACAGTATGTATAATGACAGAGGAAATTTTATAACCTACGCAACCCAATCGGGAGATATCGGGAAAAAGATTTCTGTAAAAGCATCATCCCTTCCTAATTTTAATGGTAAAAGCGGAAAGGTCGTTATCTCGGCAAAAATTAAAAATAAATTATTAACCAAGACAGTTTATAATGTTGTTAGTGGTAATGTAACTCCGGCTTTTGGAACACCATATACTATAGTTTCTCAGGATTTAAATGAGAATATATACCTGGAAACAACAGTAAGTAGTGACGACAGAGACTTTATCAACAATATAACAAGCATTAGCGGTATCCTGATCAACAATGGTCTCAATTATATAGACAACCCGAATAACTTATCGGTACAGTTATCCGGTTCAAATACCGTACAGCAAACAGGAACAATTGTAATCAGCCAGGCTACAATGCTGAAGTTTGAATTAGGAAATTATGTTGCAGGAACATCAGCAACACTCGGTATAAATACTTTTTTCCCTAACGGAACCTTATCCGGGCAATCGGGAATGCCTGTGTATTCGGAAACCATGCTGAATCCGGGAACTTATACCTATACGCTGACATTTTCTCCTGGAGGAGCACCTTCAGCATTTACAAAATTATATATTGAAAATCCGGGAAGTGAAACTACCATCACCAGTTTTACAAATACGCCGCCGCATAAACCAGTTTTGGGACCGCAAACACCAACATCTGCATCAAACTCAAATGAGTATGACAGTAGATTTGGTATACTGTATCGTGGCTGGGGTGGATTTATCCTGAATGGTAATAATCTAAGCAAGAATACAGTTGTAGAAGCCTATGACATTAACAATAACTATGCTAATGGAGGCACTGTTGCAGAAATGAAAGTGGATGAGACGCGCCTGAAACTAAGCAATGCTTATGGTACAGATCCGGGTACGAACCCGACAATTAACAACCCTACAGTGGATCCTAACGGAAATGTTACGATTGTAGATAATGATGGAGCATTATCAAAGAATTATTTCCTGACCATCAATTCAAATGTTAATAATACTGATAAGGGAAGATTAATAGATGTAGATCCAAGCATATATATTTCTCAGAATACAATCAATGCTTCCCGTTTAGGAGTACATAATATAGATTCTAATTTTAATAACAATTCATTAAGCCAGGCTGTCGGGTCTGAGCTGAATGCACCGAATATTCAGCTTAAAAATCAAAGTATAAGTGTTGGTGCGGGAGCAAGTGCCGGCTTTGCCGGAGTGAACGTATCACAAACTATTTTCTCTGAAGCTAAATCTGTACGAAATGTTTTAGATTATAATGGAGACGGATTTCCGGATGATTTCAATAAAACCAATGTGAAAATTACATATCCTGTAGGGTTTTTATCAGGAAATTCTTTAAACGTGGGAAGCCAGTCTATTTCAAAAGCCAGCTCCACAGGTCTTTCATCAAGTTATTCATTTGTACATGGTGAATCTACAAGAATGGCCTTTATACAGACGACTGGAGAAAAATCAAAAAGCAGAGCATTCAATGATAACTTAATCAAGAGTTCAGTTGATAGTAAGGTAGCCGCTACTAAATTATCTGTCAGTGCAAACGGAGAGACTTCTACAGAACATTCAAAACAGACATTCCTGGATATTAATGGAGATGGCCTTCCTGATAAGTTTAATACAAATAATTTTGAACTGAATATAGGAAACGGATTTGCAGGAAATGATTCCTGGGGATCAGATATCAAGCCGGAGGGTGTAGGAAATGGATTTGGACTTGGAGGAGGAATCAGTTTATTCAGGGGAAGTTTTGAATTCGGAGTTAATTTTAGCTCTAATACAAATAACACCACAAAAGAGCTGGTTGATATTAATGGTGATGGTCTGGCAGATAAGGTTTTATATTCAGGAAATACCGCGACAGTATATCTTAATTTAGGAGACAGAATGTCCACCACTCCGTTAAATTTAAATTTCCAGAATGTGAATGATGTTCATAAAGATGCATCGATCAGTGTTGGAGGAAATGCAGCAGGAACTATTCTAATTCCTATTCCTATTGTTGCAGGAGTAAGCGGGCTGAAGCTGAATGTGACTTTAGGTGTTTCTAAAGGGAATTCCACTTCAAGATCCCATACGACGTTCAGAGATATGAATGGAGATGGCTATCCGGATTTTGTAAAATCTGACGATACAGATAATATTACTGTACAACTAAACCAAATTGGGACAACTAATCTTCTTAAAAAGGTAACCACTCCAATGGGAGGTTCTTGGGAAGTTGATTATGAAAGAGTAGGGAATACTTATGATATGCCTCAAAGTAAATACGTATTAAAAAGTGTAATTACCAATGACGGATTTACCGGGGATAATGCCTACAGTCCGGATGTTTCTAAAATTACGGTAAATTATGAAGAACCTTATCATAGCCGAAGAGAGAGAACATTTTATGGCTTCAGACAAGTTACCATCAATCAGATTGATACAAAACAGGGTGGAGCCTCCTCCAATGTGATTTACAGAAAAACGATACAAAGATTTCACAATGGAAACTATTATTTAAAAGGATTATTAAGCACAGAAAGACTTTTTGATGCGAACGATAAAACATGGACAATAAAAACCAATGATTATTCTTTAAAAGAAATTCAAAATACAAATAGTAATTTTATTATTAAGAACAAAGAAGATGAAAAAACGTATCAAAATTACGCTTGTTTTATAGCATTATTTCAAAACCAATCTATATTCCGTGAGGGCGATACTGGCTGGAAAAATATAATTACAAAAGTAAACACATATGACCAGTGGGGTAATGCCACAGATGTAGAAGATTCAGGAGATCCGGATATTGGAGCTTCTGAGATATTAACGAGTAAGATCGTATACACTTTAATCAATCCGTCGGCATATATCATTATGCCAACCTCAGTGAAAAATACGGCAAGTGGTGTAACCAGAGAGAAAAAAGCAGAATATAACACTGATGGTAATCTTTCTAAGATGACGGTTCTTAATCAGGGCGTGAATTATTCCGTTTATGATTTTGAATATGACGTTTATGGAAATATAACCAAGTCTACTGGCCCTGCAAATGTTCAGAACCAAAGATTCTTCCAGCAGTATACTTATGATGATAATGTAAAAACTTATCCGGTAAAAGTGCAGGATGCCTTTGGATACAGCAGCAAAACCCAGTATGATTTCCGTTTCGGAGTGCCTACTTATACTGAGGATATGAACCTGCAGCCGATGAAGTATGTATATGATGCCAAAGCAAGAACTACAGAAATTACAGGACCATACGAATTATTTAACAACATTCCATGGACTATAAAATTTGAGTACAATCCGATTACGGATGCTCCGCTTAATGCAACAAATGCACAGTCTTTTGCAACAACCAAACATTATGATCCGGAATATACAGACAGCACCATTAATACCATTACCATTGCAGATGGTTTCGGAGGGGCGGTTCAGGTGAAGAAAACCGGAGATATTCATAATGAAGGAGTAAAATATATTGTAGGAGGAAAAGTAGAAGAAGATGCCTTTGGAAGAGCGTTAAAAACTTACTATCCGACAGTTGAAAGTATTAGCTCAAATAATACACAGTATAATCCTGCCGTAGATACTATTGAGCCTACCATCAACCAGTATGATGTATTAGACAGGGCGGTTTATACCAAACTGCCTGGAGAAAACCTGTTCTCAACAATTACTTACGGTTTTGGGACAGATGTTCAGGGAAGAAATATGTTTGAAACAGTTTTCAAAGATGAACTGGGAAGCGTTAAAAAAACATATACTGATATCAAAGGAAGAACAACCTCAGTTCATGAAGTATCCAATACCGGAGATATCAAAACTCAGTTTACCCATGATGCTATCGGCGAAATTCTTCAGGTAAAAGATGTAAATGGTAATATTACGACATCCGTTTATGATGACCTGGGAAGAAGGGTTTCTTACACTCATCCTGATAGTGGAGTTACTACTTACAAGTATGATCCGGCAAGTAACATGACTTCCAAAACTAATGCAGCCAATGAAACGGTAGAATATCAATATGATTATTCAAGGCTGAAAGAGGTTAAATATCCTTTATATCCTGAAAACAACGTAAAATATTACTACGGAAATGCACTGGATGCTTCAGCGATGGATAATAATGCAGTAGGGAGATTATGGTATCAGACAGATGCTACAGGAACGCAGTATCTGAAATACGGAAGATTGGGTGAACTCACCTACCAAAGACGTTCAGTTGCAGTACCTGGAGCACAGGTTTACTGGTTCGGAACAGAATGGCAGTATGATACCTGGAACCGTGTGAAAACCATTACATATCCGGATGGAGAAAAATTAACATACAAATACAACAGAGCGGGTAACTTAAATAATGTTGCCTCTGTAAAAGACGGTAATTCCTATCCGATGATTAATAATCTTGGATATGATAAATTTGAGCAGAGAGTATACCTGAAAAATGGAAACGGTACAGAAACAACGTATGAATACGAGACAAACCGTAGAAGACTGCTGAAAATGTATGCTCAGAATACCAATGCCAACAGGTTCTTCATGCAGAACGTATACCAATACGATGTGGTATCTAACGTAATGCAGGTTCACAATAATGCTCCTGTCGTAAATGGTCTTTTAGGAGGAGGAACCAATTATGCATTCGGTTATGATGACTTGTATCGTCTGACTTCGGCTTCAGGAAACTGGAGAGGAATCAATACACAGGCTCAGGAAGAACGCCACCGGTATACCGTTGCCATGTCTTATGATAATATGCACAATATCATGAGCAAAACCCAGAAGCATGAATGGACGACAGGTGCGAGCAACAATAACTGGACGGCAATGGAGCCAACCTCTTACAGGCTGAACTACAAATATGAAAACTCTTCACATCCACATGCTCCTACAACCATTATAGATGAACCTAATTTGGTGCCATCTTCCACATGCTGTAATCCGGATGATCCGGGAGTGAAGTTCCAACATTATAAATACGATGCAAAAGGAAATCCTACTACTATTGAACAGGAAACATGTACCTACACTGAAGAAAGAACAGTTTATCAGTGGGATGAAGAAAATCGTTTACGTTTTGTAGATACCAACCCTTCTACACCGGAAGTTGATGGTGCAGCAATTTATACCTATGATGCGGGAGGAGAAAGAATTATTAAGGATGTATTACAATCTGGGATTTTGGCAAGAGCTATAGCTATAGCTGATCCCTCTGTTATATCCCCGCCTCCGCCGCAATATTTTGGGACTACTCATAATACAGCAGTATATCCGAATGGATTATTGACTCTGAATGTATCATTTGATGACAATGGAACCGTTCTGAAGCCCCGATACACCAAGCATTATTATGCAGGAAGCCAGAGAATAGTCACTAAAAACGGGACAAGTGAAAATATTGGAGTATTTGATTGTAACTGGCTGATTATTCCATTTGCAGGAAGCACTCCGCCGATTAATCCGGTCAATACATCAAATGCCATTCTGCAGACAGCTACTCAGGCTACTCTTACAGTAATGCAGCAGAATAATATCACGCCACCTCCTAATTACGGGCAGAATGCAGGATACAACGGAGCTTGTGTTAATAATTATGCAGGAAATAAAGAACTAGAAATCTATTGGTTCCATCCGGATCATTTAGGTTCCAGCAGCTTTATTACAGGTGCAGATGGAGAGGTAACCCAGAATATAGAATACTTCCCAAGCGGTGAAACCTTTGTGGAAAACCACAGAAATAGTAACCATAGCCCATACAAATTTAATGGCAAGGAACTTGATGCTGAAACAGGGTACTATTATTATGGAGCGAGGTATTATAATCCTAGAGTTTCTCTTTGGTTGAATGTGGATCCGCTGGCAGAGAAGTATCCATCTTGGAGTCCTTATATATATTGTATGCAAAATCCAATCAATGCAATTGACCCTGATGGCCGTAGAGTTTATTTTATTGGAGGAGCAGGGAATGATTCTGATGGATGGAACTATATAGGTCGCTTTAAATCAATATGGTCTTCTTTAGGAATAAAAGACTTTAAAAGAGTTAATGCTAGTCATGGTAAAATTGGAGATATTGGATTCGTAAATGATTTTCGTAATAAACAATCATATTGGACAAATCCAGAGTTTTCTTCTCCTCAAAAACATAGTGCCTCAGATGATAAACAATATAAAATGGCATTGAAAGGTATTTTAAATGATTTGAAGAAAAATCCTTTGAAAGATGGCGAGCAATTAAATCTTACAGGATATAGTTATGGTTCTGTTTTACAAGAGCATCTTGCAATTGGATTAGCAGATAAAGGGTATAAGGTAGATAATTTGATTTTAATAGGAAGCCCTACCTCTGAGGGTAGTGATTTAATGAATAAATTAAAAGAATATCAAGAAGCTGGTAAAATTGGAAATATAATAAGAGAGGATATTAAAGGAGATCTTTTAAGTAATCCAAAAACTGAAGGACAATTTATAAGAGGAGGAATACAAAATAGTCCTTTAGGAGATGGAGATAATGGTGCTCATTTTGATTTGGCTCGACCAGGAAAAAAAGTTGATAAAAAAATTGAACAATTAGGTAGAAAATTACAACAAAATGGGGTTGAGTAAAATTTTTGGAAGTATTATATTTTCTATCATATTAATACTAATTACGAATATGTTACCATCGAATGGATTCTTTGGAGCATATTATGTAGATATCTATATAATAATACCTTTATTATTAGTGCAATTATTAACTTTATTGTTTTATAAAAAAAATAATATTTTAGCAATGATTATAAATATATTAATTAATTTAATAATGATATTTATAACATATAAATTTTTTGTAAATAACTAAAGCCACTGTGTTATGCAAATTTAGAGCTTTAAGTAATAATAAAATTGAACCGTCACAACATCGTGGCGGTTCTTTTCATAAAGCAAATAATTCTCTACATTTATCATTCAAAAACAAAAATGCCTCCATCAGAAAAAAACATCCCCACCCATCACCTCACCACCGAACAGTTTCAGCTGATGACTCTCGACACGGGCCATCCGGAGAATTTTAATGATATTCACCGGCATAATTTCTTTGAGATCATATGGTTTCAGAAAGTGAAAGAAAACAGTAGTCTGGAATTGGATTTTGAAAGTTATAGCCTCAAAAATAACCAGATCTGTATCATTGCACCCGGACAGGTATTCAATATGAAGCTGAGAGGGGAAAAGGGGTATGTAATTGCCGTTAGCAGAGAAATATTCAAAGAAACGTGTGATATTGAAACTATCTTGGCGGGAGGAACAATTCCTTTTTTATTGGATGAAGAAAATGAGACAACCTGCAGTACGGTCATTTCGCTTATAGAAAAAGAATATAATGGAGCGTCGAGGATCGGTTTATTAAAAACCTATTTGAGAGCATTCTGTATTATCATTACAGAACAGATCAGCTTGCAGGATCCTTCAATTAATGACAGGCAGCGTATCCATCAGCTGGTAAGCCTGATCGAAGAACATTATACTGTTGAAAAAGACACCCGTTTCTACGCAGATCAAATCAAAATAAGCATACATCACCTCAATGATATTGTCCGCCATTCAAGAGGAACGACCGTAAAAAAAATGATCGCCCAGCGCCTTTTGCTGGAAGCTAAAAGAGAACTTAGCTTTGGAGCATTAACCGTTAAAGAAATTGCTTTTAAACTTGGATTCAGTGACGCTTCCTATTTCTCCCGCTTTTTCAGAAAACAGACAGGCCAGAATCCTGAAGGTTTTAAATCAGGGAAATCATAATCTCCGGAATATTCTTTTAAAATTGTTTTAAATAAAAGAAAATGCAAAATTAAATACTCAATTTGTGCTGGCATTTCTCCAGTTCCTGTATTGAGCGGCTTTACTTTTTAAAGGAATTTTGCCGGAAGAAAAAACCGCCTTTGCGGATTGTTTTTACTGACTTACCCTTTATGAGAAACTTAAGTATCGTAGTGTTTATTCTGGCACTGCTCAACACCCTCGAATCACTGAGTATAGACCTTTATCTGCCTGCTTTTCCAAGTATGGCTCAGATATTTCAGACCGATATCGGGCATATCCAGATTTCAATTTCCGTATTCTTTGCAGGATTTGCTTTCGGACAGCTTCTTTGGGGGCCTTTATCGGATAAAACCGGACGTAAGCCAATGCTGTACTGCGGACTTTTCCTTTTTATCATAGGTGCTACTGCCATTTTTTTTACAGAAAATATTTACGTGCTATGGGCCATGCGTTTTCTGCAGGCATTCGGCGGAAGTGCCGGAATTGTAATAGGACGGGCCATTGTTATTGATCTGTACGACCGGCAGAAATCTGTAGCGATCTTTTCCCAGCAATCTCAGATAAGCGGGATTGCTCCTATTATTGCCCCATTACTCGGTAGTGTATTTCTTAAATTCTGGGGATGGAACAGTTCGTTTGCCTTTTTAAGTATTCTTGGTCTGATTACCCTGTTCATGGTATTTGAATTTGTTCCTGAAACCAATTTGAAGGATAAAATTTTCGATCATAAAGAAGATGAAAAAAAATTAAAAGACCATCTGAAAACCATCATATCCAACAAAGAATTCATCAACAGTACTATGATTGGAAGTATCGCATTTGCTTCCCTTATTATTTATATTTCCAATGCCCCGTTTTTATTCATGAAGCTCCACGGATTCTCCAGCGGCGTTTTCAGTCTGATATTTGGGTTTAATTCATTGGCTCTGATAACGGCGGCCTATCTCACCCCTAAATTGATAAAGAGGATCAGTGACACAAAACTTTTATTAACTGCTACCCTGATATTGCTGTCGGTGTGCAGCCTGCATATCCTCATCGCAGCCACGAACCTTTCAGTAATACTGGAAATTATGATGCTCTACCTGTCATTGCTGGCCATAGGAATTCTATTTCCCATTACTTCTGCCCATGCTTTATCTCCTTTTAAGGAAGGGCGTGGAACTGCTGCTGCTGTCATGGGATTTATGCAGCTCATGGTTACCTTTTTACTTTCAGGACTTGCGGGTTTTTTAGAGGCAGATTCCATTATGCCGATGGTTCTGATTCGGGCTGGCATTGCCTGTATTGCTGTTTGGTTTGCCTATCGTTCATTTAAAAACAGAAAAGCCTCTCTGTGATTTTAAAACTATACTTGATCAGGAACAGGAAGTCATTCTGATAGGTCATCACGCTGTTTCTCCGTTTGGTCATACCATCCGGGCACTTAATCAAGTAATTTTTGTAAACCATCTCCAAAAGTATCTCTTTGCATAAAATTTAAAATATGAAGAGACATCTTTTGGCAGCTGCTGGCTGTCTGCTTGGCTGTTGGGTCAGTGCACAGTCAGGAATATCCGGAGAGCTTAAAACAGAATATATCCCGTTCTCCAGCTATATCCGTCCGGAGGACAGTGTAAAAACAAATTCTAAAAGCAATTTTAAACGCGCAGACCTCAACCTGAGCATTCCGCTTTCAATGAAAAAAGACAGCAGCGGAAGGGTAAAGGCCTGGTCCGTACTGCTCAGCGGTTCTTATGCAAAAATGACCCATAAAGACTATGAGAAACAGCTTTTTCCCGATCAGATGCTCAATGCACAGGCTGGAATCCAGCACATAAGACCCTTGGGGAAGAAATGGAGTATGATGATGACCGCTTCGGTCGGAATTTATACGGATCTTGAGCAAATAAGTTCTGATGATATCCTGGGACAGGGTGGAGTATTATTTATAAGACATTTTAATCCCAATCTGGCGCTTGGAGCAGGTCCGGTACTTACAACCGCGTTTGGAGTTCCCATGATCTTACCCTGGATCTATTTCGATTGGAAAACAAACGGAAAAGTTAAGCTGAACATCAACTTCCCGGAAGGAATGGAAGCCGGTTACCTGTTTTCAGACAGATTTGCATTAAAAGCCGTTGTAAACCTCAGCGGAATGACCGTAGAAAGAAATAAAGACGGGAAATCAATGTTGTTGGGCTATCAGCAGATTACAGCCGGAATCCGTCCTGAAGTAAAGCTGAATGATAAACTTAGCCTCAGTCTTACAGGAGGAACAGCTCTGCTGAGAAGCTTCAGTGAAAACGACAGAAAAATCAAAAGCATTTTCAAAGACAAAAAAATGGATGACCCGAAGTTTGCCACCACATTTTACGCAGCCGTATCGCTGAGGTGGAATCTGCCATAAGAATCAATGGAAGATGGGGAGAGAAAAAGTTAATATCCAACGTCTATTGCATGTCTTCACCTATTAGAGTTATCTTGTACAGATATTAATAAAAAGGAAGTTGAATGATAATGATCCGCTTCAAAAAACCTTCCGCTCCCGTCTTCCTTCTAAATTATTTACTGATAAGCTTCTTATACACCACCTGATTCAGCAGCTCCTCTTTTCGGGTTCGGGAAATAGGAAGCTCAGTTTTATTGATAAACAGCCGTCCGCCCGATATCATATCAATATGGGTGATATTGATCAGGAACGATTTATGGATTCTGAAAAAATGTTCAGCTGGCAGAGACTCTTCAATGGCCTTCATCGTTTGATGGATCACCAGAGATTTATCTTTAAAATGAAGCTTTGTATAGTTCTGCATACTTTCAATGTATAAAATATCTACCCAGGAAACTTTTATAAAGGTATCAGACTGTCTTACATACAGAAAAGGATCATCAAAAGGAGAATTCTTCATCATCTTTTCAGATACAATGAACTGCTGCTGTGCCTTGTTTACGGCCTGATAGAAACGGTTAAAAGCAATAGGCTTCAAAAGATAATCCACAACCTGCAGACGGTAACCTTCCAGTGCATATTCTGAATAGGCGGTTGTTAAAATGCACAAAGGAGGATTTTCCAGTTGTTCCAGGAATTCCAGGCCGCTTAAATACGGCATATTGATATCAAGGAAAAGAAGATCAATTTCCTTTTCCTTTACCACAGTACCGGCTTCCAGAGCGCTGGCACAGGTTCCTTCAACCGTTAAAAAATCAATCTGACCGGCCAGCTCTTTCATATGAAATCTTGCAAGAGGTTCATCATCTATAATCAGGCATTTCATTTTAGGAACATTACTCATTTTCGTTCGACAGTTTTAAGGTTAAAGTTACTTTGTATACGTTATTATCAGATTCAATTTTAAGATCATGGGAATCCGGATACTGGAGTTTCAGACGTTTTTTTACATTTTGAAGACCGATACCGCTGGATCCTTCCTTCTTTTTATAGCTTGCCACATCCGAGTAGCTGTTTTCGGCATAAAACACAAGAATTCCGTCTTTTTCAAGGCAGGAAATCGCTACATAACCCCTTTGGCCAGGTAGCCTGCAGACGAATTTAAATGCATTTTCAACAAGAGGCACGAGCAGGAGAGGAGCGATGAATGCTCCCTTACTTTGGATGTTCCATTCTGCTTTTACGTCCAGCTCATTGCCCCATCTCAGTTTTTCCACTTCTACCAGGTTCTGCAGATGTTCAATGTCCTGCATCACCGGGACCAGGTTCTGGCTGCAGTGATAAAGCTGGTAGCGCAGAATATCCGAAAATTTAAGCAATAAATAATCTGCAAGCTTCGTGTCGGTTTTCATTAAAATATGAATATGATTCAGGATATTGAAGACCACATGGGGATTGATCTGGTCCTGCAATAGTTTCAGCTGATTCTCCAAATGAGCCTGCTGAAGAAGGATATGGTCCCGTTCTATCTTTCCGTGCTCCTGATAAAACTTGATGCCGCATGCAGATCCGTTGATCAGGAAAGAGGCCGGAATAGACATATAAAAGCCTTTCCATAAAACAGGAATATGATTCCGGAAGCCTGGAGGAAGCTGGTTTTTAGATTCAACTTCGATATAAGTGAAAATGACGGCATAGATCAAGCTCAGGAGAAGAATGACAGCAGCAGCTTGAAAAAGGAACAGCTTCATTTTTTTTAATCTAAGGGCCTTGGGGAGAAGTTTTGTGGTAAGCGCATGCGTAAAAAGAAAGGAGACAACAACCAGCACAACAGTTTGAAGGAAGGCCGTGTCACGGTCGCCGCTCGATTGAAAGTTCACGTACACCGCAACAGCAAACACCAGCCAGAAAATGGTAACAAAAATATATTTTCTTAAAATAAATGGTTTTGTCATGGATAAAATAAAGTGGATTTATAAAAAATTAGAAACTGCAGGACGCAGTTTCTAACACGTAAAGATAATTCAAGTTTTTAGAATAAGAAGTATCCTATCCCGAGCGTAAAGCTGTGCGGTTTGGATTTAAACTCCTTACTGATGCTTGACAGGCCGGTTTCATACCTCAAATCTGCCGAGAAATTTTTATAGTCAATTCCTATACCCCCCGTAATGCCAATATTGGATTTGTCAAAGTTTTTAAAGCCATCCTGCAATGCTTTAGAGGTTGATAGGTTATTTTTTAAAGCATAGCTGTAAACACCTCCGGCAAACGCTCTTACATTAAAATCCTTATCATTGATCAGCTTATACCCGATAACGATCGGAACATCTACTGAGTTCCAGGTCAGTTTCGGAGAACTTCCGTCTTTGGAATCAAATGATGTCTTTCTTTTGTTGAATAAAGCCTCTCCTTGTACATAAAGCCTTCCGATGTCCATTCTGGTCATAATTCCACCCTGATACCCGAAACCATACTTTCCTTCCAGTGATGAAGATCCCGCTGAAGTTTTGGTGAAGTTGGCGCCGCCCTTGATCCCGATATGGAAAGCCGGTGTTTGTTGTGCCTTGGTTTCTACCGAACAGGTAATACATAATAAAAAAGTGCTGAGTGCTAAAATCTGCTGTTTCATAAATTGTTGTTAATAATTTGATGCAAAACAACAACGATCAGAGTGTTTATGAAACTTTATTTGATGAACGGCACAGATGCTTTGACAAGGACCTGTTTTTGGGTGAATGAAATAAAAAAACCGGAAGCAGATCTTCCGGCCGGTTGTATTAAAAAGGTTCTTCTTCACAAATGGTTGGTGGAATGCAGCCTCCGCCTCCGCCACCTGGATTTCCTCCGCCTACTGCAACGCACGTTCCCGGATTTCCGTCAGCATCCATTTCGCAGGCTTTTCCGAAAGTACAGTCACAGTCTGTCCAGCAGTAAGCAGAATCGCCGCTCATATGGCATCCGTTGCCTCCTCCGCCAAGAATCACTGCAAGATTCTTCCTTGAAATTTTCTTAATGTTTCTCATAATAATTTGATGTTTAAAGTTAGTAATCTGGTATTTACGTAAATATACCAAAAAAAGAAATCATTTCATCAGGAAGAGAAATAGGATAGATAAGATTTAGCGTTGAAAGTTCTTAAAATAAAAAACCGCTGCTCTCACAACGGTTTGATAATTATTTTTTACTGAAATTTAACTGTAAAGGAAGACTGACTACAGAAAGGACAGGTTTTCCATTGGATTCTGCCGGTTTCCATTTTCCTTTATCCCTGATACGGTAAAAAGCGGCTTCTATAAAGGCATTCACGTCTTCATTATTTCCTTTTACCCTTGCATTAAAAACATTTCCTTTAGAATCCAGAGTGAATTTCAAAGTGATCTTATAAGGATTTACGGCAAAGTTCAGGAAAGTAAGGTCTATAGCTTCATTTAAAAGTTTCTGAAAAGATGCTTTTCCGGTTTCATATTCAGCTTCCTTTGTAATTTTGGGAGCTGCCGGAGGCGGAACATCCGTAAAACTTTTCTTTTCCTCCTCAGAAATTTTTTCTAACGCATTTTTGTATGCTGAAATCTTTTCTTCCGTAAGTAGCCATTCCTGTTTAGTTCTTTCATCATTAGGCTTCGGATATTTCTTGTACAGAGACTTGATCTTTCTCTCGTACCGTGAGTCCGCCTTCTGAAATTCAGAAACCTGGGCATAGCTGAAAGAAAAAATAAGAATCAGTACTAATGCTGAAAGTTTTTTCATCAGGATTACGCTTTTACAATATTAATGATTACTTCGGTTGCTTTTTCCATGCTTTCCAGGGCAACATATTCGTAAGGTCCGTGGAAGTTCATTCCTCCTGCAAAAATATTCGGACAAGGAAGTCCCATATAAGAAAGCTGTGCTCCGTCCGTTCCTCCTCTGATTGCTTTGATTAAGGGCTCAATGCCTGCTTCTTTCATTGCTTTGGCAGCCAGGTCAATGATGTGCATTTTTCCTTCAAACTGCTGCTTCATGTTTCGGTACTGTTCTTTAATCTCAACTTCAGCGGTCCCTTCTCCATATTTCTGGTTGAATTCAGCCACTTTTTCCTCCATGAATTTCTTTCTGGCTTCAAATTTTTCTTCGTCGTGATCACGGATGATGTATTGAAGTTTAGCCTCAGAAATATCAGCTGTAATGTCCATTAAATGATAAAACCCGTCAAAACCTTTAGTCGTAGCCGGAGTTTCATTGGCCGGAAGCAATTGTATAAATTCAGCAGCCAAAAGAGCCGCATTCACCATTTTTCCGTAAGCATAACCCGGGTGAACACTTAATCCGTGGATTTTTACCACAGCACCTGCAGCATTAAAATTTTCATATTCAAGCTCTCCCACTTCACTTCCGTCCATTGTATAAGCCCATTCAGCACCGAATTTTGCTACATCAAATTTGTGTGCACCTCTTCCGATCTCTTCATCAGGCGTAAATCCTACCGCAATTCTTCCATGTTTAATTTCCGGGTGGGCAATAAGATATTCTGCAGCCGTTACAATCTCTGCACAACCAGCCTTATCATCAGCTCCAAGTAATGTATTTCCGTCAGTAGTAATCAGCGTTTGACCGATATATTTTTTTAAGCTTTCAAATTTTGAAGCGGATAATGTAAATCCGGTAGTTGAGTTTAAAAGAAGATCACTACCGTCATAGTTTTCCCAAACCTGTGGCTTCACATTTTCTCCGCTGAAATCCGGAGACGTGTCGTAGTGTGAGATAAAACCGATCGTAGGTCTGTCATCATTATCCAGGTTGGAAGGAACATATCCCATGATATAACCGTTGTCATCAATAAAAACATTTTCCAGACCTATCGTTTTTAATTCTTCAGCAATATAATTTGCAATATCCCATTGTCTGGGAGTAGAAGGTGTAGTTTCACTCTCTGCATCGCTGGTTGAATATATTTTTACATAGGCAAGAAAACGGTTCAGTAATTTCTCTTTCCACATCTGGTTAAATTCTATTGCGCTCATGAATTTTAAATTTCAACAAATATACAATGTAAATTTTTCAAATCTGGGTTTTAAAGCATAATTTCAGCCCTGAATACGATTTCATTTCCTAATCAGGAACCACAATTTCGATAATCAAATAATTTGTTATAACTTGCATGAATTATGATGTCCAAACGTTGCAAATATGCTTTGAAAGCAATGGTTAGATTGGCAAGAAACTATAATCAGGGATTTTTGTCAACGGCCGTTATTGCACAGGATGAGAATATTTCCAAAAAATTTTTAGAGCAAATCCTTCTTGAGCTGAAAAGAGCCAAGTTGGTCAACAGTAAGCAGGGGACTGCCGGAGGATATTACCTGCTGAAGTCGCCTGATGATATCTCGCTGGCTGATATCTATCGTATTTTTGAAGGGCCTATTGCCTTAACTCCTTGTATTTCAATAAATTTCTATGAACCTTGTGACGATTGTGTAGATGAGGCAACCTGTTATCTAAGGAATGAACTGATCATTGTAAGAGAAAAAACAAGAAAAAGTATGATGGAAGCCACCCTTACTTCCTTCATAAAAAACAGCTGAATTTTTTTTTAATTTTTATATCCTACTAATTTGGTAGGATAAATAGGATTTATATATATTTGCAGAAGTTAATTTCAATTCAAAATGGAAAATACTCTGAAAATAGAATTCGATAAATTATTTGGAGAGGCCTCTGGTGGGGTTTTTGCCAATGATTTTTTGGAGGTTCTTGCCAAAAAATTTCCTGCAGAAGTCATCTTTTCTACCAGCTTCAGTTATGAAGACCAGGTAGTCACCCATCTGATAAAAAATCTTGATATCGATATCTTTACTCTGGATACGGGTAGACTTTTTGAGCAGACCTACGAGACATGGACCTCATCCAGAGCATTCTTTAAAAAAAATATAAAAGCCTATTATCCGGACCCGGAATCTCTGCAGCAATTTGTTTCAGAAAACGGACCGGATTCTTTTTACCAATCCGTAGAGCAGAGAAAAGCTTGCTGTAATATCAGGAAGGTAGTTCCTCTCAAAAAGGCACTTCAGGGATATAAAGTATGGATCACCGGCTTACGTTCGGAGCATTCCGCGGGAAGAGGGCAGATGCCTCAATTGGAATGGGATCCGGATCATCAGATCATAAAATTCCATCCCATCCTTCACTGGACGACGCAGCAGGTCGCAGAATATGTTCAAAACCACCACTTACCATATAATCATCTTCATAAAAAAGGATTTGTAAGTATCGGATGTGAACCCTGTACAAGAGCGATCAAAGAAGGGGAAGATTTCAGAGCGGGCCGCTGGTGGTGGGAAGATGCAGATAAAAAAGAATGCGGTTTACATGTCCATCAATAAAAAATTCAATATGTCATTATATCATTTAAATTATTTAGATCAGTTAGAAGCAGAATCCATCTATATACTGAGGGAAGTGGCAGGACAGTTTGAGCGTCCGGCTTTACTGTTCAGTGGCGGAAAAGACAGTATTGTACTGGCTCATCTTTCGGCAAAAGCATTTCCCCACGGGAAAATTCCTTTCAAATTTGTTCATGTAGATACAGGGCACAATTTTCCGGAAGTTTTAAGCTTCAGAGACGATCTCGCCACAAAACTGAATGTCGACCTGATTGTAAGAAAGGTAGAAGATACCATTCGTGAAAGAAAACTCACAGAACCGAAAGGAAAATTCCCAAGCCGCAACTGGTTGCAGACCTTTACACTACTGGATACCATTGAAGAATTTGAATTTGATTCTTGCATCGGAGGCGCACGTAGAGACGAAGAAAAGGCCAGGGCAAAAGAAAGAATATTTTCTGTAAGAGATGAATTCGGACAGTGGGATCCTAAACTGCAGCGTCCTGAGCTTTGGAATATTTTCAACGGAAAAATCCATAAAGGAGAAAATGTAAGGGTTTTCCCGATCAGCAACTGGACAGAGCTGGATGTATGGAACTATATCAGAAGAGAGAAAATTGAGCTGCCATCTATTTACTTCTCGCATGAAAGAGAAGTAGTGGACCTCAACGGACAGTGGATCGCGAATTCAGAATTTGCTGTACTGGAAGAAAGTGATATGGTAACAAAAAAACGGATCCGTTACCGTACCGTAGGAGATATGACCTGTACTGCCGCAGTAGAATCTGAAGCAGCTACCGTAGACAAAGTCATTGAGGAGATTGTCGCCACCAGAATTTCAGAAAGGGGCGAAACCAGAATTGACGACCGAGTGACCGAAGCCGCAATGGAAGACCGTAAAAAAGGAGGCTACTTTTAATCAGTAATGAACAATGAGTAATGAGCAATAGCGAATACAACATATTACTCATTATCCATTACTTATTACTCATCATTGATCAATCATCATTTATAAAAAATCGTGGATATATTAAGATTAATAACAGCAGGAAGCGTAGATGACGGTAAAAGCACCCTCATCGGAAGACTGCTTTACGATAGCAAGAGTATTTTACAGGATCAGCTGGAAGTGCTTGAGAAACATTCTAAAAACAAAAATGAAGACGGTGTGGATCTGGCCCTTTTAACGGATGGGCTCCGTGCAGAAAGAGAGCAGGGAATCACCATTGATGTCGCCTACCGATACTTTTCGACATCCAGAAGGAAATTTATTATTGCAGATGCTCCGGGACATGTTCAGTATACCCGGAATATGATTACCGGAGCTTCCAATTCTGACCTGATGATCATCCTGATCGATGCCCGGAAAGGAGTTATTGAGCAGACAAGAAGACATTCCATCATCGCTTCATTGCTGAAACTGAAAAAGGTAGCCGTTGCCATCAATAAAATGGATATGGTAGACTATTCGGAAGAAGTCTTTGAAGCCATAAAAGCAGACTATTCCGGAATTGCTGAAGAACTGGGGCTGGAAGATGTTACCTACTTTCCGATTTCCGCATTGAAAGGAGACAATATTGTTTCCCTGTCGGCTGTTACCGGATGGTACAAAGGAAGCTCTCTTCTCGAATACCTGGAAAAAGTACAGATTGATCAGGAGCAGAATAGCGGAAGCCGTTTCCAGGTGCAGTATGTCATCCGTCCTCAGACTGAGGAATTGCATGATTACAGGGGGTATGCAGGACCAATCGTAAGCGGCAGTTTTCAGAAAGGAAATAAGATTGCTATTCTTCCCGCCGGGATTATCACGGAGATTTCATCCATAGAAGTCAATGGTGCTGAGGTTCAGGAAGCTTTTGAAGGGCAGCCGGCCGTCATTCAGGTTAAAGATGATATCGATATCAGCAGGGGAGATTTCTTCACCTCGGCAGAAGAACTTCCCAAAGTTGAAAAAGAAATAGAGGTTTTACTGTGCTGGCTGGATCAGAAAGGTCTTCAGCCTGGAAATAAATATGTTTTGCAGCATCACAGCAGGCAGTTGAAGGCTGTGGTAAAGCAGGTGGACTATAAAATTGATGTCAATACTCTCGAAAAAGAAAGTGCGGATGAAGGAATCAAGCTCAATGAAATAGCAAAAGTAACGATTCGTACAGCGCAGCCTTTAGTATTTGACGATTTTATAAGCAATAAGAAAACGGGATCGGCCATTTTAGTGGATGAAACCTCCAATGCGACGGTGGCAGCATGTATAATTCAGTAGATCATGGCAGTTTCAGATTATTTTATTAAAAAAGTCCTTGAAAAAAAGAACGGCAGCTCTGGAGGCTTCTTTGATAAAACAAGCATGGAAAATTTTGTCAAAGAGCTTTACGGCAACTTGTTTCTTTGCCAGGAAGTAAATACGGAAGATCATCTTCAGAATGAGTTTGAGCGATTAGGTAAACTTCTCTTGAATTTGGTTAAAAGTACCACGCAGGATGAGGTTTTAGCTGAAAAGCAGACCGAAGATTTCTTTAACGTACTTCCCGATATTTATAATAAACTGGTCCTTGATGCCGAATCCATCCTGGAATTTGATCCTGCTACGGAATCTCTGGAAGAAATCCTTCTTTCCTATCCGGGATTTTTTGCAGCGTATGTTTACAGAATTTCCCATCAGCTGTGGATTCAGAACGTGAAAACCCTGCCTCGTGTGATATCGGAATATGCTCACAGCAGAACAGGAATAGATATTCATCCCGGAGCGGTCATTGGAGAACATTTCTTTATTGACCACGGAACTGGAATCGTCATAGGGGAAACCACCCGGATCGGGAATCATGTGAAGCTGTATCAGGGAGTAACCCTCGGAGCTTTGAATGTTTCAAAAGATAAGGCCAACGAAAAAAGGCATCCCAATATTGAAGACCATGTCATTATTTATTCAGGAGCGACCATTTTAGGAGGCAGTACAACCATAGGCAGAGACAGTATTATCGGAGGAAATGTCTGGATCACACAGGATGTTCCGCCCAATTCTCTGGTCTATAATAAAAGTGAAATAAAGATAAAAGACAACGGGCCGCTCCCGGAATCTTTAACATTTGTGATATAGCAATGATAAATTCTTAATGGTTAAAATATAAAAAACAACATAAAATTGAGTCGGTATGAAGTTCCAGAACACATTAGAAACCATCGGAAATACCCCGGTTGTAAAAATTAATAAACTTTTCGGTACAGAACACGAGGTTTGGATCAAACTTGAAAAATCCAATCCCGGAGGAAGCATCAAAGACAGAATTGCTTTATCCATGATCGAGGATGCAGAAGCCAAAGGACTTTTGAACAAAGATAGTGTTATCATCGAACCTACCAGCGGAAACACAGGAATAGGACTCGCTCTGGTAGCTGCTGTAAAAAACTATAAACTCATCCTTGTGATGCCTGAAAGTATGAGTCTGGAACGCCGCAAAATTATGGAATCATATGGAGCAGAATTCGTTCTGACTCCCAGAGAAAAAGGAATGAAAGGAGCCATTGAAAAGGCAGAAGAGCTGGCACAGCAGACCCCGAATTCCTGGATCCCGAGACAGTTTGACAACCCGGCCAACGTAAAAGTGCACGTAGAAACCACTGCACAGGAAATCATTAAAGATTTTCCTGACGGACTTGATTATCTCATCACAGGCGTGGGAACCGGCGGCCACATTACAGGAATTGCAAAAGTTCTAAAACAGCAGTTCCCCGATATCAAAGTTATTGCTGTAGAACCGGAACTTTCACCTGTCCTTAGTGGAGGAGCTCCGGCGCCTCATCCGTTGCAGGGCTTAGGAGCTGGATTTGTTCCGTCCATTCTTGATACCGCTCTTTTAGATGAAATTATTCAGATCGGTAAAGACGAAGCTTTTGAACATACAAAGGAAGCCGCCAAAAAAGAAGGGCTTTTCGTCGGAATTTCTACCGGGGCCGCTTTGGCTGCAGTAGCAAAAAAACTACCTGAAATACCTGCCGGATCCAGCATTTTGACTGTGAATTATGATACAGGCGAAAGATACCTGTCTATTGAAGGGCTCTTCTAGACGTCACTAATAAAAAGATTTAAAATGAAACAAAATAACAATTCGCCACAGGTTTTCCTGGTAGGCGCAGGACCTGGCGACCCTGATCTGATTACTGTAAAGGCCGTAAAAGCCATTGCTAAAGCCGATGTGATCTTATGTGACCGTCTTGTAAGTCCCGAAATCATAGAACGTTATGCCGGTAAAAAAGCAGAAATTATATATGTGGGAAAAGAATGCAGTAAAAATGCTTCCACACCGCAATCCCGGATCAATACATTAATCGTTGATTATGCTTTACAGGGAAAAACTGTGGTCAGGCTCAAAGGAGGAGATATTTCCTTTTTTTCCAATGTTCTGGACGAGCTTCAAGTTTTGAAACAACACAATATTCCATTTGAAATTGTTCCGGGAATCACAGCGGCTTCGGGGGCGGCTGCCTATGCCGGAATGCCTTTAACAGCAAGAGGCTACGCCACGTCAGTCCGTTTCCTGACTTATTACAAAACCGAAATTCTCAGCAGTGACTACTGGGAAGAACTCGGAGCATCAGAAGACACCCTTGTTTTTTATATGTCTAAAGGAAATCTGGAAGGTTTGGTCGATCAGTTTTTATCAGTAGGAAAAACAGAAGGCAAAAAGATCGCCGTCATTGAACAGGCTACCACCCCTTACCAGAAAGTATACACCGCTTCTCTCGAAGATTTTCATGAAAAATTGGGAAAAAAGGATTTTGTATCACCGTCATTGGTTATTATCGGGAAAGTAGTGAACCTGCATGAAGAATTTTCCTGGCTGAAAGAGCCTATACAGGAAGGGATTTATTTTAAATCTGTAACCAATGGAACCTTAGTATCAAACCCTCAAAATATATTTGAATATGCTGTCTGAAACTAAATTAAATGCCCTGAAAGAAATATCCGGAAGCTTCTCCAGAGATGAAGCTGTCTGGGCCAGTGGTTTTCTCGCCGGTATTGCAGGTTCTTCCGTTACAGTACAGGATATTCCTTCGCCGGCTGCTCATGCCGAAACTGTTTCTGCCAAAAAAATTACCCTTGCTTACGGTACTGAAACGGGGAACAGCAAAAAACTGGCAGTAGAACTGGCCGGAATTATTAAGAAAAAAGGCATTCAGGTGAAGCTGGCAGATCTTTCCCAGTATAAGCCGAAAGATCTTTTGAAAGAAGACTTTTTCTTTATTATTATCAGTACGCAGGGAGAAGGAGAACCTCCGATTCTTGCAAAGAAATTTTATGATCATCTTCATGAAAACGATCCGGATCTCAGCAACCTGAAATTTGGAGTCCTGGCACTGGGAGACAGCAGTTATCCTCTGTTTTGTAAAACAGGAGAAGATGTGGATGCACGTCTTGAAGTATTAGGAGCACAGCGAATCATTCCTCTAAAAAAATGTGATGTTGATTATGAGCAGGAATCCCACAGCTGGGCCGAACATATCTTAAATGTAGTCAGTAAAACAGCAGAAAGCAGCCAGAAAAGTACGATATCGCCAAAAACATCCACGGGAAGAAAAAAATACCAGGGAAAAGTTTCATCCATCATTAACCTGAATGATATCGGATCTGATAAGGAAACCTACCACATCGAAATAGAAACCGAAGAACCCCTTGTTTACAGCCCCGGAGATGCTCTGGGAGTGATGGCTTTCAACCCAAGAACAGAAGTGGATGAAATCATTTCTTTGACCGGAATTGACGCCCAAAAGCAAATTGTAACCTCAAAAATTACTGCCAGTGCAGAAGAACTGCTGTATAAACATCTGAATATAAGCTATCTCCTTAAATCTACGGTTGCTCAATACGCCCAAATCACAGGTCAGAATATTCCTGAAGTACGATTAAGCCTTCTTGATCTCCTTCGGATCTATCCTGTAAAAAGTGCAGCAGAATTTGAACAGGTGATCGGCATTTTAACAGGTCAGTCGCCCCGTTTATATTCCATTTCATCATCACTGGAAGCTCATGGCGATACTGAAATTCATATTACCGTAGCCAAATCTGAGTTCCTGATCAGCGATAAAAAGCAGAATGGACTGTGCAGTGGCTTTCTTTCCGCTTTTAATGAAGGAGAAGACCTTGAATTCTACATTCAGGAAGCCAAACATTTCAGACTTCCGAACCAGGATAAAGACATTATTATGATCGGGCCGGGAACCGGGATTGCCCCTTTCAGGTCTTTCCTTTACGAAAGGGATGCTATAGGTGCAGAAGGGAGAAACTGGCTTTTTTTCGGGGACCGGAACTTTGTCTCAGATTTCCTTTACCAGGCAGAACTTCAGGACTTCCTCAAAACAGGAACACTTACCCATCTTGATCTTGCCTTTTCCAGAGATACAGCAGAAAAAATATATGTACAGCACAGGCTGAAGCAGAAAGCCCAGGAAGTATACCACTGGCTGGAAGGAGGAGCATCCGTGTATATATGCGGAGCTAAAGATCCTATGAGTAAAGATGTAGAGAAAACAATTCTGAACATCCTTCAGGACAAGGGAAAACAGACTTTAGAAGAAGCGCAGGCTTATCTTGAAGAGCTGGAACTCAGCGGGAGATACGTAAAAGATGTGTATTAAATCATAAATGGATAACAATGACAGATAAAAATAACCTTTCCCCGGTAGAAAGGATAAAAACAGGTAGCAACGGCCTCAGAGGAACCTTAAAGGAAAGCCTTTTGGACGATTTCACAGGAGCCATCAGGGAAGATGACCAGACGCTCATCAAGTTTCATGGGATGTACCAGCAGGATGACAGGGACAGACGCGAAGAAAGAGTAAGAAAAAAACTGGAATGGCTGTATTCATACATGATCCGACTAAGGCTTCCTGGAGGTTTTTTGACGCCGGAACAATGGGTTGGGCTCAATGACATTGCAGGAGCACATTCCACAGGAGTCATTAAAATAACGACCCGCCAGACCATCCAGCTGCACGGGATTTTAAAATCTCACGTAAAGCCGACTATTCAGAGCTTCAATCTTCAGCATCTGGATTCTATAGCAGCATGTGGGGATGTGAACCGGAATGTAACCTGTACTTCCAACCCTTCCGAATCGCCCCTGCATCAGGAAGCTTTTGAGCTGGCAGGAAAGATCAGTGAAATGTGTCTGCCGAAAACCAAAGCCTACTATGATCTGTGGATCGATGACGAGTTGGTGATCAACAGAAAAGAAGAGGAAGATCCTTTGTACCAGGACAGGTATCTGCCGAGAAAACTTAAAATAGGAATTGCGGTTCCGCCCAATAATGATGTGGATGTTTTTATCAATGATATTGGCCTGATTGCCATTATAGAAAATGATAAAATTGTAGGATATAATATTGCGGCAGGCGGCGGGCTTGGCGCCACCCACGGCAACGAGGCTACGTATGCCCGTCTGGCGTCTGTGCTGGGATTTGTGGATACTGAAGAAAAGGTAGTGAAAGCTGTATATGAAATTATCACCGTACAGCGCGATTTTGGAAACAGAAGTGACCGGAAATTATCAAGGTTAAAATATACGATAGATAAACTTGGCATCGAAGGTTACAGAGCAGAAGTAGAGAAAAGATGCGGTTTCAGCTTTGAACCGGCAAGAGAATTTAAATTTAAACAGAGAAAAGACCGTTACGGATGGACACAAAACCATGAAGGGAAATGGTTTTATACCTTATTTGTAGAACACGGAAGGGTACTGGATATTGAAGGATACCCTTTAAAATCAGGGCTTTTGAAAATTGCAGAGACCGGAAAAGTGACTTTCCGTTTTACATGTAATCAAAACCTGATCCTGTCCGATATTTCAGAAAATGATAAGGCTGAAATTGAGGCTCTTCTGAAAGAATCAGGAATTTCCGGTTATACGGATGAAGCCAGTGCTTTGCGCAAAAACTCTGTGGCCTGTGTGGCACTGAATACCTGTTCATTGGCACTGGCAGAGGCTCAGCGTTATTTACCATCTTTAGTCACTAAAATAGAACCCCTTCTTGAAAAATACGGTCTTCAGAATGAAGATATAACCATCAGAATGACAGGCTGCCCCAATGGCTGCGGAAGATCTCCCAATGCCGAAATCGGATTCGTGGGAACGGCTTATGGCGAATATAACCTTCATATCGGTGGAGACAGACTGGGAATGCGCCTGAATACAAAATTTAAAGAAAACATCGGCGAAGAAGAGATTCTGCAAACTCTTGATGAACTTTTCGCAATTTATTCGGAGCAAAGAAAACCGGAGGAAACATTCGGAGATTTCTCTTACCGCTATTTACAAACCCTACCATAAAATATGATCAATCTTCTTTACAGGCAGAAAAATGCCAGAAAACACTACAGGAATCTTTTAGGGATACGAATGTGTATGTGCTGTTCATTAATTGATAGACAACACATAAATCATTTTTAAACCCTAAATTTTATACAAGTGAAATCCATACACCACCAATATTATAAACAGAAATTATATCTTATCTCTTTCCTGGCCCTTTTCTTTACGGGATTTTTACAGGCTCAGCAGCAACTTATTGAAGTCAGTGGAATTATTAAGCACACGGATACTCAGAAAGGGATTGCCGGAGTACAGATCCAGGTGGAAAATACTCAGGACACCGCCACAACCGATCAGGATGGAAGCTTTAAATTAAGAACAAGAGTAAAGATTCCCTTCAGAATTGTTGTTACCAAAGACGGATTTGCCGGACAAACTACCGAAATACTCTCGCCATCCAATAAAATTTCAATAGACCTGAATCCTCAGAATACCATCATTAATGAAGTGGTTGTTTCAGCGTCCCGTGTTCCGGAGAAAATCATGAAATCCCCGATTGCCATTGAAAAAATAGATATTAAAACCATCCGGGAAAGCCCTGCTGCCACTTTTTACGAAACCCTGGAAAATGTAAAGGGACTTCAACTTTTAACCTCAAGTCTTACCCTCAAAGTTCCCAATTCCAGGGGATTCAATTCTCCGAATAACTTTCGCTTCATGCAGTTGGTAGACGGGGTAGATGTACAGTCTGCCACACTCGGTGTTCCGCTTGGAAATGCTATTGGCCCTACGGAACTGGATATCCAGTCTATGGAAATTACACCAGGAGCAGCTTCAGCTCTTTATGGAATGAATGCCGTTAATGGTCTTGCCAGCCTCCAGACGAAAGATCCGTTTACTTCGGAAGGAGTAAGTCTTTATTTCAGGGGCGGCGTGAACCATGTCGATAATGTTAATCACAAAATAGCTTCTTTAGGAGAAAGTGCATTCAGAATAGCGAAGGTTATCAATAAAAACTTTGCAGTCAAAATCAACGGGTCCTATTTCAGCGGTATAGACTGGATCTCGGACAACCATACAGATCAGAATCCCAATTCATTAATCACTGCCAATCCGAACTTTTCTTTAAACAATAATCCTGCTGAAGATCTCTGGAACAAATACGGTGATGAAAGAAATAACCGAACTACTGTAAAAGTGAATTACAATGGAAAGCCAACGACGTTTAATGTGTCAAGGACAGGTTATTATGAAAAAGATCTCATAAGTCCGGAAGTAAAAAATATAAAATTTGATGCCGGATTATATTACCGTTTCGGGGATCAGTGGAGAACTTCCTACGTCTATCGTTATGGTCTTCTGGACGGGACTTTCCAGCGCGGAAACAAGATCCGGCTGCAGAATGCTACCGTTCAGAATCATAAAGTGGAACTAACGGGGAAAGAGCTGACATTCAGAGCTTATATGTCGATAGAAAATACAGGAGATTCCTACAATCTGAAACCTCTGGCAGATAATCTTGATCTTACGAATCTTTCCAATACCAACTGGAAAAATATATTTCAGTCCGCTTTACAGGATAGGCTCAATGCCGGCGTGAACCTTAATGATGCCTTTATTCTTGCCAGACAGGAAGCAGATAAAAACAGAGTCGTTCCAGGAACAGCCGCTTTTGAACAGTTAAAAAGTACAATTATTGGCATTAACAACTGGGATTCCGCTAATTCGGGAATTGCAGGCGCTCCGGCAACCGGAGGAGCAAAGCTTGATCAGAAATCCCGTTTTTACCAGGGAGAAATCACTTACGATTTCAGCAGATTCGTCAAAGTATTCAGCCTTCTGGCGGGAGCAGATTACCGTCTTTACAGCATTACACCGGACGGGAATAATTTCGTTGATTTTGGAAGACCTGTCGCAGAAAGAAATATTCCGCTGGCTGACGGTACTTTCGGGAAAAATGTGATCTACCAGAAATACGGAGCTTTTGCCCAGCTTACCAAACTTTTTTTCAATGATAAACTGAAGGTGAATCTGGCATTGCGTGCAGACAGAAATCCGGAATTTGAAACCAAATTCAATCCCCGTATAAGTCTTGTATATTCTCCTGTTAACCAGCATAACTTCAGGATATCTTTCCAGAACGGTTACCGTTTTCCTTCCTTATTTGAAGCTTTGTCTTTTGTGAATAACGGAAATGTAAGAAGAGTAGGAGGTCTTTCCATGGCGAATGAAGGCTTGGGATACCTTGAGAACTCTTACACACTGGCTTCCATCGATCAGTTTACAAGTGCAGTAAATAAAGATGTGGATGGAGGACTCAGCCAGAATCAGGCGGCATTGAAAAACAGAAATCTTTTAACTGCAGCCAATCTGCCTAAATTACAGCCAGAAAAGGTAAATTCTTTTGAAATAGGATATAAATCAGCACTTTTTAACAGCAAACTGGTCATTGACTGGGATTTTTACTACAATGTTTACGAAGGCTTTTTAGGACAGGTAGAAGTGGCTGTCCCTAAAAACGAAACCATCGGAAGCGACAACGCTGTTTTGGCGATGCTCGACAGAAGCAAGCAGGACCGTTACAGGGTGTATACCAACAGCAACAGTACTTATAAAAGCTTTGGAACATCTTTAGGAATCCGCTATAACCTCGTGAAGAACTATAATGTGAATGTGAACGTATCCTATAATGATCTGATTTCTACCAATACGTCAGACCTTTTTATTACAGCGTTCAATACACCCAAATGGGCTGTGAACCTGAGTGTAGGCAACCGGGAAATTATCAAAAATATAGGTTTTACCGTTGCTGCAAGATGGCAGAACAGTTTTTTATGGGAAAGTCCGCTGGCGTCGGGAAATATTCCGGCTTACTATACCATTGATGCGCAGGCAACTTGGAGAATCCCTGAAATTAAAGCAAATGTGAAAATAGGGGCCACCAATCTGCTGAACCGCAGATATCTCCAGTATGCGGCAGGCCCGGAGATCGGCGGCCTTTATTATTTAGCGTTTACCTACGATTTAAAACTCTGAAAACAATGAGCAATACCTTATATCCCATATTTTTAAAACTTGATGAATTATCTGTACTCATCATTGGAGGCGGAAATATTGCCTTGGAAAAACTGCAGTCAGTTCTGGGAAATTCTCCCCGGGCCCGTATTAAGCTGGTAGCCAGGGAAATTAATGATCAGGTTAGAGATTTAAAGCAAAATTACCCCAATCTTACCCTTCACGAAAGGTCCTACACGGATAATGATTTTAACAGTGCCGATATTGCGATTGTTGCAGTAAATGACATTTTTGTGGCAGAACAGATCCGGGACAGGGCCCATCAGAATAATACTTTGGTGAATATTGCTGATAAACCGGACCTGTGTGATTTTTATCTGGGATCAATTGTCCGCAAAGGAGATCTTAAAATTGCAGTCTCTACCAATGGAAAGTCCCCGACGATAGCCAAAAGAATCCGTGAAATACTGACAGAAACCATTCCGGATAAGGAAATGGACGGCCTTCTGGATAATATGCAGGATATCAGAAACCGTTTGAAAGGAGACTTTACCTATAAAGTACAGGAACTTAACAGGCTCACTACAGAATATCTGGGAGAGCAGGAAATTCATCCTGGAGAAACAAAACTGGAGATGGAAAAACTGATCAATATTACCAAAACAGTACAGCGCAGAGCCAACATTTATCTGGGAATCATTGGAGTGCTGGCACTTGTCGGTGTATTGGCATTAATTATCTATCAATTTAATCTGGCAGGAAATATCCAAAGTTTTCTCAGCAAAGACGGGTATATTTTTTACTGGATGCTGCTGGCCGGTTTCCTTGCTGAAATCGTTGCAGGGTCAATGGGAATGGGCTATGGTGTGATCTGTACAACCATATTACTTTTATTGAATGTTCCGCCACCTGTGGTAAGTGCAAGCATCCATTCTGCAGAATCATTTACCTCGGCAGCGGGAAGTATCAGCCATTACAAACTGGGGAATGTCAATAAAAAAATGGTGTGGGTTTTATTTCCTGTGGCAGCAGTGGGAGCGTTTATCGGAGCATTTGCGCTGTCGCATTTCGGGGAATATTATGCCCATATTGTAAAGCCGGTCATTGCATGCTATACTCTTTATTTAGGGATTAACATTCTTAGGAATGCCTTTAAAGGAAAAGAAAGATTGGAAAACAGGCTTCGTAAAAGAAAGACCAATCTTAGAATATTGGGTCTGGCAGGAGGTTTCATCGATTCTTTTGCCGGAGGAGGATGGGGACCGCTCGTTACCGGAACCCTAATTAAGGAAGGCAGAACACCGAGGTATGTAGTGGGAAGCTCAACGATGGCCAAATTTTTACTGACTATTGTAAGTGCGGTGACGTTCATTTTTACCATTGGCATTCATCACTGGAATATTGTGCTCGGACTTCTTCTGGGAGGTGTTTTTACTGCTCCTTTTTCAGCGATGTTTGCTTCACGGCTGCCGGCCAAAAAAATGTTTGCTGTTGTAGGGGTAGTGGTTATTATCATGAGCCTGATAACCATTGTTAAATCTTTGATATAAAGAAGATTGGATGCACTGAAAATAATATATTTATTATATATTAGCAGGGAAGTAATGAAAAATTAATAAGAAATGAAACTAAAACTTATTACTAATATAACTGTTATTTTGATTCTTATCGTGTTTTTTAGTGGGTTTTATTTCTTAATTAAAACACATCCAAATCATTTTAATGATACGGTTAATTCTAGAATTAAAAAATTATACAGAGATTATGATAATCATGGACAGGGGACTGTTTTGACGGCTGAGAATAAAAAAATTTCAGTAAAAGATATTATTTATTATAAATTGAAAATAGGAGATAGCTTAATTAAACAAAAAAAAAGTTTAAGTTTAAAAGTAATTAGAAAAGACTCTGTATTTTATTTTGAATTACTATGATTGTTTGCACGTATCGTCGTATTAATGTATGAAAAATAATAAAAGCCCTTTAAGTACACTGTTGATAATAGGAATAATGATTCTGGAGTAATTGCTCCAAAAATATGAATATCAACTGCCGGGTACAGTCAAAACTCCTGCAAATAATTGGACATTAGTGTTCTTGTAAAGATAGATTCAAAAATCATTTTAAAGATGCCGGATTGGAAAGATTTTAATCATTGAGAGTGAGTGTAAATCTTAAATCCACTTATATTTTACCATTCATCCCTATTATCTGAACAAAAATATTAAATATCGAAATTTTAAATCGGATATAAAACTTTGAAAATCAAAATAATATTAGCTTTGTATAAAGCCTGTACAGAATAGTATAGTTTTATTATATTTGAGAAAATCAAAAAGTAAAAATGTTTCTAACAGAATGTCCTAGAGATGCCATGCAGGGTTGGGGAGAATTTATCCCGACCAGTAAAAAAATAGATTACATCAATTCCCTGATGGAAGTTGGGTTCGATGTACTGGACTGTCTGAGTTTTGTTTCCCCGAAAGCAATTCCGCAGATGGCCGACTCTGATGAGGTTGCTGAAAATATTGATAAATCTCTATCCGATACAAAAGTCTCTGCCATCATCGGGAATTACAGAGGTGCCGAAAAAGCACTGAAGCATCAGTCGGTAGATATTCTGGGCTTTCCGTTCTCTATTTCGGAAACATTTCAGCACAGGAATACCAATAAGAACCAGGAAGAAGCTTTTGCAGAAGTCATCAGAATGCTTGAATTGGTTAAAAGTGAAGGAAAACAGCTGAATATCTATTTTTCTATGGCTTTCGGAAATCCTTACGGTGAAATGTGGAAATGGGAGGATGTGGATTTCTGGGCAAAACGATTTTCAGAAATAGGAATTAAAGACATTCTGCTTTCCGATACTACAGGCGTTGCCACTCCTGAAACCATTGCTCTTTTATTTGAAAAAATTCCGTCAAAATATCCGGAAATTAACTTCGGAGGACACTTTCATAACCGTTACGAAGATTCCTATTCAAAATTGAAAGCAGCTTACGACAAAGGCTGCAGAAGATTCGACAGCGCGATTAAAGGAATCGGCGGATGCCCTATGGCAAAAGACGATCTTGTAGGAAATATGCCGACAGAACAGGTGATCAATTTTATGAGTGTAGAAAAAGCAGCTCATAAACTGAACCTGCTGAATTTTGAAAGTTCTTACAATAAAGCAAAGGATATCTTTCATTTTTAATTAATATTCTCACGCAATCAGTCAGATACATATAAGTTTTAGAAAGAAATAACTATATATTCTGGTAATCTGCGTAAAAAATCAATAGGAGCGGGTTTTAACCCGCTCTGTTATATTAAAAAATCAATCTGGCTTTAGCCAAAACCTATTATTTAATCTCAAATATTAACACCATGTCACCCATTATTTCACCAGCAGAATTAAAAGATATTTTCCAGAACCCTAACCTCATCATTCTTGATGCCAGAGCTGGGAAAAATATGTATCAAACCTACCTTGAAAAGCACATTAAGGGGGCCCGATTTATAGATTTGGATAAAGATCTGGCAGAAATCGGGGACAATGCTGCCTTTGGAGGAAGACATCCTCTGCCGGGAATTGAAAGATTTGCAGAAACACTTGCGGGATTAGGGATTGCTGAAGATTCGCATGTGGTTATCTATGATGATAAGAATGGAGCTAATGCCGCTGCAAGAGCCTGGTGGATGCTGAGATCATTTGGGTTTCAGAATGTTCAGGTTTTGGATGGCGGAATTCAGTCTGCTGAAAAAGAGGGAATAGAATTTTCAGCCGGCGAAGAGATCTTTAAAAAAGCAGATCTAATTAAAACAGAAGGTTGGCTTCTTCCTGTTAAGACATTGGAAGATGTTGAAAATGAGTTGATAAGCCATTCTTCGACGGTTGTTGATGTAAGGGATGCTTACCGCTACAGAGGTGAATCTGAGCCGATTGATCTCGTGGCCGGCCATATTCCGGGAGCCATCAATATTCCTTTTTCAGAAAACCTGGATGAAAACGGAAACTTCCTGAAACCCGAAGTTTTAAAAGAAAAATATATACAGATTTTAAAAGATAAACCTCAGCATCTGATCATCCATTGCGGATCAGGAGTTACTGCCTGCCATACTATTTTAGCCTTGGATTATGCAGGTTTCCCGATTCCTGACCTCTATGTAGGTTCGTGGAGCGAATGGAGCAGGAGGGAAGGGAAAGAAATTGCGAAGGAGAGCTAAAGACTGAAAGCTATTTTCAGATAAATAATCATAGTTCTCAGAAAATAATTTTTTATTCTTTTACCTGTTTAAACAGAATATCTCAGGATCAAAAATCCGCCTCACAGCTGAGGCGGATTTTTTTGGTGTTATTTTATACATCATCAACAGACTTTGGAAAAATATGATTTAAAATCAGTGTTGGAGCAGAATGAGAAAAAAAGATCTAAACCACTGATTACATGAAGCTAAAAGTTCACCTCAAAAATATAAACCCAAGCACTTCAAAGCTCTTTTTAATGAATCGTAGTTTTACTACAATTATTCAGATTTTAATAAAATTATATATTTAGCGTTCAATTTTTTATCTAACTTAGGTGACATAATATAAAAACACACCCAAAATATTATGAAAAATACCTCAAATTCTAATAAGATTTCAGAAAACCATATTTCGGGTATTAACCGTGTGGTGAAACTGGAAATTGTGATTGAGGGCAAGGTTATCAATCACTTCAAACACTTTCGTTTACAGCAGAGTGCAAGAAAGCACCATGATTTTGAACTGGTATTGGCTCATGACTCTTTAGGGGAAGCACAAAATCACAACCTTGAACAGGCCCAGAAATTTTTAGGAAAAAGAATAACCATTGTTTTTAAATATAAGGATGCTGAAAATGACAGCCCTGAGAGAACGTTTGTGGGTCTTATTACCAAAGTGGCATTCAGTCAGGAAAAAATGAGTCTGGGAAATATTATTCTAAAAGGGAAAAGCCCCACTATCCTGATGGATTCCGCTCCACATACCCAAAGTTTCGGGGGGGGCCAGGAGGTGAATACAAATATTATTGCCAACCGTATTATCAATGAGACATTAGGGTCAAATAAATTTGATTTCAGGATAGATACCCAGAATAAAAGCTATATCAGTTACAGCTCACAATACAACGAAACCCACTACAACTATCTTACAAGAATTGCAGAAGCCTACGGAGAACAGTTTTATTATGACGGAGAAATTCTTCATTTCGGGAAACTCCCCGCTTCTGAGAAACCTATCCAGTTGATATATGGTAGCAACGTAACTGATGTGAATGTTGAGTTAAAGGCCGTTCACACCAAACCGGAATACTTTGGCTATAACAGCAGCAGTCATACTAAAATGATCGGTGCTGACGATCCTGTAAAACATGTAGGAGAATTATCTTCCAAAGCTTATCAACTGAATGATACTATTTTTACTACCCGATCATTAACTCCTACTCCCATTAATGCCAATATGTTCCGCGATGTGGATGATTCCCAGAAAAGTGCAAGGGGAAGTAAAGCAGTAGAGGTTTTTACCGTTACAGGACACACGACAGTTCCATTCCTGTATATTGGCTGTGTTGCAGATTTGGCTATGAGAAAGACGGACAGCAATGAAACCTCGCATTTTACAACCCTTATGATCACAGAGGTGAGTCATGAAGTTAATGCAAGAGGATATTATACAGGAAGTTTTGAAGCTATTGCTGAAGGAACTGGATTTATGCCAAAACCTGATTTTGAAATGCCTAAAGCAGAGCCGCAGGTAGCCACAGTTATATCCAATGTAGATCCATTGAATCAGGGTAGAATACAGGTCCGGTTTGACTGGCAGCTAAATGATACCACCCACTTTATCAGGATGATGAGCCCTGATGCAGGAGGTACGGATGCTGTTACCCAAAACCGGGGATTTGTAGCAGTTCCTGAAATTGGGGATCAGGTCATGGTGGGATTTGAATACCACAATCCCGATTTTCCATTTGCAATGGGTGGAATGTTTCATGGCCAGGTAGGCCTGGGCGGAGGTGTGGACAATCATTTGAAATCTATACAGACCAGAAGTGGAATTAAGGTTTTAATGAATGATGCGGAAAAAAGTGTAACCATTAAAGACCCAAGCGGGAATACTTATTTTATGGATGGTCAGGGGAATATTCATGTTACCGCACCTAAGAATATGACCTTTACGGCAGGTGAAGATATGCATATTTCCGTGGGAAGGAATATGACCACTAAGATTGGGCAGGACAGCACCATAAACATTGGAAATGATCATACTGAGTCTATAACAAAGAGATATATACAAACTTCTGAAAATAAAATAATTACTGTTAAACAGGATCAGACGGAAAGCACGGGTAATAAGTTTAAAAGTATTTCCGGGGAAGCCGATATACAGACCTCTAAAGGAGATTTAAAACTGAGAGGAACATCATTGGCCGTATTCCAGGGAGGAAAAGACGTTAAAGTAAGTAAAGGCTAAATCTGCTACGGTGATGAAAGTAAATTTCATTGCCTGCGAATATGATTCCAGCCTTGCAATTGAATCCAATCCAAAAAACTAACACATGGAAGATCAAAATACTTCAGCGCACGATCAAAAGCTTAACCAAAAAAGAACAGAACAGCAAAAGAAATCCAGCGAAGATTCTCCTGTAGAAAAAAGAGAACAGGTAATGCATGGAGCAAAGCTGAAATGTCCCTATGCTCAGTCACCCGGGGAACTGAAAGTTACCTCTAACGAAATAAAGCTTCAGGATCAGCCATTTGCAACAATAGGTGATGGTAATAACATGGTGAACCTTCAGTTTAAAGGAACCTGTGGGCATCCCAAATGGCCTGCAAGAAATATGTCTCCCCCACCATGTATGAGCGTTATAAAGTTAAGCCCCTGGCAAAATCCGGGAACCTCTATTATACAGGAACAAAAGGTTTTGGTAAAAGAGTCTTTTATCAATTGCGATCCTGAATTTAATTCTGCCTCTCCGTCGCCTATACCGAAGGTGGATAGGATTTTAACACCAGAAGATAATATTTTTACGGTTTCAGTTTATTATAATGATGTAAAAATTGATCCCGAGTCTTTCGTTTTTATTTCGCCAGAGCCCGCAATGCCTAAAATAAGAATTGAAGTTTATATAGGAAAGGATTGTATACATAAAAGTTTAAGATTTAGATTAAAGACGGAATTTAAGTTTAAAGCTAGTGCCACACTCTATGACAGAAACGATGTTGATTATTTTCCGGCAAAGTCTGATGGAGGGGCTGCATTTATGATTGCCAATAAAGGAAAAACCAAATGGGATGTTGACTTCCGGGGACTATTTAGAGGAGGTACCGCTACTGTAGAAGTATGGAATGAAGCAAAAACTTCTATGGTAAGTAATTTTCAATTTTATATAAGAGGAAAAAATCCTACTAAGGAAGTAGTAAAAAAATATTTTACGGATAAGGGATATTTATCAAAATACTGGTTTATTTATAAAATGGCTGTCAGTGAATCCGGAAGTGAGGGTATCCCATTAATGAAACAGTTTTGGGATCCTGAATTTGTGGGGAAAGGGAAAAATAGAAAAGAGGCAGTATATGGGCCTTCCGGAAGAAACTCTGAAAGTAAGGGGATTCCTAATTATGGTTATCCTGATGGTTGGGGGATATGTCAAATAGATTTTAAATATGAGAAAAATAACTTAAGTACAACATCTGCAGAATCAAAAAAAGCACTTGAAAACCCAGATTATATTTGGAATTGGAAAGAAAATATTGCAGTGAAAATGAATATAAAATTACCGGAAAAAATACGGGCTGCAGTTAATCATATTCGTCGTCTTTTAAAAAATACCAAACAATTAAAATCATATTCTATTAAGGAAGGAGATATAACCTATAAAACATGTCCGAGCACAATTCCGGAATTGCAACAATTTAGTGGGTATTTACCGGATACCTCTGCAAATCAGAATGAAAAATCCATATTAGACGCAGAAATAATTAAACTATATAATGGTGGTCATTATATTGTTGGGGTTTCTAAAGATGGAACATTAAGTATAGAGCGAAAAAATAGCTTGGATTTTAATTATAATGAAAGAATAGGAAAAATTAACGAATAATTTTTATGAAAGCACATAACTTAATAATACTCCTTCCCTTAATATTTTCTATAAATATTAATTGTTCAGGTAAAGAGGCACATACCAATCTTCCAGCCAATAATATTAATGTTGAAAAGGAAAGGGCATCAGATTCTTTCACTTTTATTATTCCGTTACATTACAATAATAAAGAATATTCTATCCAATTATTATGTGAGAAAGATAGTGTTTATACAAATGTATCAAGCATTACTAGTAATCTTCCTTTACCGAAAGAATTTTATACAATATTACAGGACAACTTTAATTCTTCAACAGGTCTTATTAATACTGATTATGAATCTGCTTACGAAAATTATAAAAATTTGAAATTTAAGAGGACGGATTTTGTAGAATACGAAAAAAAATATGTGAGAGAGTTTTCTTCTAAGCTTTTATATATTTTCGATGTTGACCAAGATGGATATGAAGATATTTTACTTCTTGACCTTCAAAACAGTATGCGGGATAACGATGTATATGTTATGTTCAAAGGAGGGAAAAATGGAATTTCACTTGAAGAGAATTTTTTCAATAAAGCCGCATTCTACGGATGGGATAAGACCGGGAAGTATCTGATAACAGGAATGAGTGATGCTGGCGAAAGAAAACTTTATAAAAATCAAGTTGTTGGAGACAAACTCAAAAGGGTTGATCAATGTACAGAATATGCAGTATCAGATAAATTTTGCTGGTAAAGATTTTTAAAACTATTAAAGATTTGGAAAAGAAAGCTCAAATGATTTTTACTAATCGGCTTAAAATAAAACGTCATGAGTGAAGTACAACAAAAAGATGATTATGCTGCAAACCCCAATCAGAAGTCTTTTGATATACCGCACCAGGTAGATCATGAGGTGAATGTGGTGAAAATATATTTTGCGAAACAGGTTCCTAAAATGACCTGGGAAAAGAAAGAAGAAACTTATCCCGTAAAAAGTGGCGGTCTGGTATCTGACGTAAAAAAGAAGTATGAAAAAAAAGGAAGAAGAAACATCCAGGCAGATAAAGAAGATTCTGTAAAATTAAAAGCAAAAGATGAGGTGAAAATTACATGGGAAGAAGAAGTGCAGGCAAAAAAAGCTGATGGCAGCCCGGATTTTGATTTTGAAAAAATAAACAGCGCCACCATTAAAAAAAAAGTATGGGTTGTCGCAGAATGTCAGGGAGCCAGTGGAAAACTCTCTGTGGAGATTCATGAGAATAAATTGAAAAATACGGAAAACATCTATGAAAATCCTGTCAAGTTTTTGGATGGTGAGACAGAGAAAAATAAAATAGAGTTCACGATCGACGGAAAACTGGTATATGCAAAAGAAATAACGATGCGTCCCAAAAGTGATGAAGATTTAAAAAAGCTGATAGATAAATTTAATAAAAGAGATGACAGGAATGCTTTCTTATATTTCAAAGCTGAAGTAACAGGGACAGAGGATGAAGTGAAGTTTCCGGATGAGACACATGAGTTTTTAAATAAAGACAATGAGAGGTTTGAGATCAGATACTGTAATTGTGGAAATAACTATGATATAACCTGTACCCGGTACAGCAAAAGATACGGACCCGCCTACTGGGGATCGAAAAAACTTGAAAATTATGCTGATTGGGATACGCTGATTGCAGACAAAAAAATCACCACTGAAGAAAAGGCTATCTTGATAGGAATGTCTGAAAATGAAGGTAAATTGGATTCTGTACAGTCCTATGACTGGGACCTCTCCGGAGAACAGATGATATTAACTGCCGGAGCCATGCAGAAAACAGTGGATCATACAGGAAAAGGAGAATTTACAACACAGGTTGAAGAATTTAAAGCGCAGTATCCTGAAAAATATGACGAGTTGTTTGTATCATGCGGATGGACGGTTGATTCAGGAATTCTGTATTATAAAGATCCTTCGAATTCCAAAGCGGAAAAAATTACAGGAAATACCTTATCAAATAAAATCAGAGAAAACTGTAAAGAATCTTTATTCGGAAAAACAGTGGAATGTAAACCTCTGCAGCCCATTGTAAATGCAGTTATTGATAAGACATTTCAGGAAAAGCAGGTGCTGGATTTTATCAAGCGATTAAAAGAGGAAGTACTTCCTTTAACTCCTACAGGCTATTCATATAAATTGTCAGACTATTTGCAGTCAAAATTAGGTAAAGCCACCGTACTGGATCATCACATTAACAGGCCGGGATTTGTGAAAGACGATTTCGGAGCGGCATTAGGCCGGTTTTTTGCTAAAAAAGATGCAGATACGGCCAAACAAAATAAAACAAAAAAAGAAGGCGAAAAATTAGAAAAACTATCAAGAAATCCGGGAGACTGGGGAGATATGCACGGCAAATATGAGCAGGAAATTCTGGATGATTATGGTGATGCAAGAAGAGGGACCGATATGGATAAAAGGTATGAAAAAATGAAAAAAAATTCCAACCTGTCATGAAAAAAATTACATCGATCGTAATGATTTTAATCATTTGTATTACATGCGGAAACACAGTTCACCGCCAAAGTCATTATGTACAGAATAAAACAATAAAGAAAGATACCATCATAGCTTTAAATGATACTTTATCATTATACTATGCTTCCTATAACAGCGATACTAAACTGTGGTATAATCTCTATATCATCAAGAAAAAGAAACGTATAAAAGTAGGTAAAGGAAATGAATACAATGGCACCGGAAGTGAGCTCTTTTCCAGGTTATCCCCTAATGCAAATTATGTAGTTGTGGATGCCGTCATCAAAGATTATGTACATGAAAGTGATAAAGACAGTACCCTGCATGAAAACTATACCTGTGCCATTATCGATCTGAAAAAAGTAAAAATAGTAAAACAGATGCAACAGGATTGTGATGGATCATGGAACAAAAAAAGCCAGTGGATTTCTGCCGGTGGAAAAGTAGTATTTAAATAAAAAATAGTGCGTAAAAATTATGGAGCCGGTATTTCCTATAGACGTTAAATTAAACCTTCACGAAGGAAAAAAATTTTACCGCTATACCTATAACGAATATACAACGGTCAATGGGCAAACCCATAGAAGTGAGCTTAACAAAAATTTTCATGTCACTCTGAAGCTTTTAGAAACAGGAACATTTGAATATCATATCGAAATTTTTGACAGAGTTCACCGGGATAAAGAACTTTCACTGTCCGAAAAGGATTTTTTAGATCAAATTGCAGCGATCAATAATGATGTAGTACTCATAACGGATGAATATGGAAAGTTAAAAAACTTACAGGGATTGTCGGTTCTTCAGGATAAACTAGAAAAGACAGTAGAAAAACTTTCCCGGTCCTTTGTTGGCAGGCAGGCAGAAGATTTTTATCAGTTTTTAAAGACGTTTTACCAAAAGGAAAATTTAGTCTGTAGAGATTTTTTAAGAAATAATCATTTTGGGATGATCCTTCATAAATTTTATGGGAGATATGAGCAGGAAAACGAGGTAAAGCATAGTGTACGATACCGTAATTTTATGACCAACACTGTAATAGATATAGACGAAAGTATACAAACCGAGGCTATGCGTTATGATGATGAATTATTGCTTTTACAGTATACCGGTCACATCCCCTCGGATAAAAACTGGGAAATGTTTTATGGAGAGATGCGAAGAAAGGAAATTGCTTATAGGGAAGCAGATGTTCCCAAACTGGACAAATACAAAGGACAGATGTTATTGGATTTTGAAACCAAACAGGTTCTGGAGCATAAACTTACCATAGAATTTTCCCTGGGAGAAAACTACCAAAAGAAAATCATCTATCATATAAAAGAAATAAGTCATGAAGAACTTTAAAAAATTAAGATGAATTGAAGAAATGCAGCATTGGTTAGATCAAAATAAAATTGCGATAATTCTCGTCAGGAAATAGCAAAAACACCCATATTAAAAAAAGAAAAATCTTAAGATGGCAACACGTATTACCATAACAGATTCCGGACAAACTCAAACCTTAAATAGTCCGTTGGCTCCGGATACTCCCGATGACTCATTACAGCGCATCAGTGACGTTTATTTTGCCAAAAAAGTGACAACTGACAATGGAACAAGGGTAAGTTTCACAAAAATTGATTCTGCCCACGTGCAGCGGGATCACCAGAATCAGGAAATTCCATACGATTCCATATTGGGAAAAACGGTCTATCTCATCATAGAAACCAGCAATATGGCCACCCTGAGTATAGATGCCGTCATAAGACCTTCCGCCAATACCATGACAGAAAATACGGATACCTTACAGCTCATGCGTTTTGTATCTCCTGACCGGTATGAAGCACAGAGACTGTTTACGGTACAGGTAGGAAATTTTGATGCCCTGAACAACAAAGACGGCAGCCATGCCCATTATACTAATTTGCAGGCTGACCATATCAATAAAGCTATTATTAAACTGCAACTCAGACCTGATGGAAGAGCTGTTTTTGATGAATGGACCAGAAGACTGGCAGAGGGCAGCATCAATCTGGAAGTAGCAGTAGAAAGAACAGACAATAATCCATGTGCCTATAAAGACGAACAGCAGGAAGTAAACGGAGCCGGTATTTTCTTAAATGATACTGCAAGATTCAGGGTAGTCGGTAAAAATATATATAACATTCATCATGGCAGTAATGCTTACAATACCCTAGCGGTAATCAGTACAAATCCGGAAAGAAGAAGAAGGATTCAGAAAGTGCTGAATAACCATTCTACTGAAGTTGTTTTTTTCTACTATGACCAGAATGATAATGAACACAGGATCTGTTCCAGAATTAAAGAAACTGTAACCAGAAAAAGAAGAGTCAATACCATTCCGCCGCTTGCTCAGAGAGGAACTCTTTTGCAAACAATAGATTACACCGCAAACAGAGCTGCCGGAGAGAATATTGATGCCCATCAGCTATTGGTGTATTCCAATGGAACCCTCGGTGACGGGGCCACGGACAAATGGTATGCTAACCAACAGGGAAATGTAGAGCTGGTGAATATGGATATTTTAGGAAATGCAGGAGTAGGACCACAGATTTTTGAAGCATTCAATTATAATCAAAACGGGGTCATTATCCGGTATGGATTCCAGCATACAAGGAGAAGAAGCATTCAGCCGGATTTATTTGCCGGTTTTCTGGGATCATTAGCCCAATTCAGGCAGGAAGGACACAATCATTATATTGTTTCCCAGGGGTTTTCTTATTCTGATGCATCATGTTATCCCAGCGCAGAGCACGTAAATGGAGAGGCAGGGGATCTTAATTTGCTGACGACACAACAGGATGGAGTCAATACGATCCTTACGGCAGCGAATTTTGATTATGATAATGCAGTCATTCTCCGAAATATTCTCTATGATTTTGGATTTTTATTAGGGCGCTCAGAGAACTTTTCCAATACCGCAAATGCCAGTACTGCAGACAATGCCAGTACACGGTTACCCCATACAACCCATACAGCCACTCCGAGACACAATAACCATTTGCATGTTCACGGTTTTGCTCAAATACCAGATATTTATGCGTAACATTAACAGAGCCTGCTTTTTTGCCTTATTTTTCATTATTTCTTGTTTGGGTAAGTCTCAGGTAGCAAATGAGAATAAAACAATAAAAACAGAAGCATATTCAGCAGAAAAAAGAACACTTTTCAATACCAATAAAGCAGATTGTATAACGCTGCCCTTCGGCTATGGAGATATTTCAAGGCTAAAAACTGTTGATTCAGTTCTGGCTGCCATACAGGACCAAAGTAAATTGAAAGAAATTGAATCATTAAAATTTGATAAGGATATAAAAAAAGACCTTTTGTTGCTTCCTGAAGAATACAATGTTTTCCTGCCATTCAGCAAAAATGTTAATGAAAAAGTTGACAGGATCAAAATAGCATCTGACTTTCTGTGTTACGGAGAATACTCGTTGTATTTTATTGGTGTATTCAATACCGTTCGTTACGCTGACCCGTATATTGAAAAGATCTATTTAGTTTCAATGAAGAATAACCATCTTATTGATATGAAAAGAATATACCTGAATCACCAGGGAGAAATGGGGTTTGCCAACTATACCTTATTTAACATTGATAAAGATTATATCATTTCCTTACAGGACTATGAATTTACTGAAAGTCCTTTTAAGCTAAAGCCTTCAAGTAAATACCAGATTCTTCCTTCCGGAAAATTTTCCGTGTATTATCATCATGACGGTTCTTATCAAAATGAAGGAGAACAAGGTACAGTGAAAAATCACACGAAAGAGGGGAAATGGGTAGAATTTAAATCAAATAATCATTTAGATTTAAAAAAATACCCTGAATTTACAGATTCGTATACTTATCTTGAAGCTGAATATAAAAACGGTTTGCCTACAGGAAAATGGAATTTTTATAAATTATCTCAGGAATACAATGAAGAAACAGGAGAACCAATAATAGAGACAAGAAAAAAAGGGAAACTGATATATACTGAAACATATAAAGACGGAGTATTGAAAAAACGGGAATTCTATTGATAGGCGCAATCAATTAAAACAAGTCATAAAAAAAGCTCAGATTTACAATCTGAGCCATTATTTTATAAGCGATTACCAAAGCTAAAGTCCGGATTAGTTTCACCCCTTAGGTTTTAAAGCATTCCCAGTTCAAACTTCGCTTCTTCGCTCATCATATCCTTATTCCAGCTAGGCTCAAAAGTAAGTTCTAAATCTACACTTTTTACGCCTTCCACATCTCCTACCTTATCCTTGACCTCCTGCGGCAGGGATTCTGCAACCGGACAGTTCGGGGTAGTAAGGGTCATTATAATTTTTACATCGCCGTCTTCGGAGATCTGGACATCATAGATAAGGCCCAATTCGTAAATGTCAACCGGGATTTCCGGGTCGTAAACGGATTTTAAAACCTTAATGATTTCCTCACCAATGTCAGCAATTTGATCGTCTGTAAATTTCATTTTTTAATCTAGATTGATATTCCTTTTCAACAAATCTTCCTGACGCATACGCCGGAAAACATTTGCCAAAGTTAAGACATCTTTTTCACAATAGTCAACTATTCGCTGCAAGTCTTTTTCTATGTAGTAGATTGATGAAACCATTGAGCCGTCTATATCATCTTTGGGAGTGGGAATTCCGAACACATGAGCCAGTAATTCAAGGGAAACAAAACTTTTATAATCCCCGAATTTCCAGAGCTCCATAGTATCAATATGGGGAATCTCCCAGGGCTTTTTCCCGAACATCTGGAAAGGAACCGGAGGCTGTATTCCATTGATCAGATACCGTCTTGCAATCCATGGAAAATCAAATTCCTTCCCGTTGTGGGCACAGAGAATTACATTATTCAGTCTCGGGCTGTTGAAAATTTCTCCGAATTCCTGAAGCAGTTTTTTCTCATCGTGACCGGAAAAGCTCTTAATTTTTAAAGTTTCATTCTTTTCTACCATTCCGATCGTGATGCAGATGATCTTTCCGAACTCGGCCATGATACCTGCCCGGTCATAAAATTCTTCAGCAGTTACATCTTCCTTTCGTTGAAACCTTGTTTTTTTATCCCAGAGTTTCTGTTCGGCTTCAGACAGTTCGTCCCAGGATCCTGAGCCCGGAACTGTTTCAATATCAAGAAATAAGATCTTTTCTAGTGGAATGTGCTGTATCATATGTGTTGATGTTTTTATCCTACTGGCATACCGTTCTTTACAGGCAGGGAAGGGGTTAAAAGGGTAACATCCTTTTTGTCTTCACCATAAACTCCCATCACAAGACACTCGCTGAAAAAATTGGCGATCTGTTTTCTGGGAAAATTCACCACGGCCATTACCTGCTTTCCTATCAGCTCTTCTTTTCCGTAGAGGGAAGTGATCTGTGCTGAAGATTTTTTAATGCCAAGGTCCCCGAAATCTATTTCCAGCTGGTAAGAAGGGTTTCTTGCCTTTTCAAAATCGTTTACAGAAATGATTGTTCCGCATCGGATGTCTATTTTTTCAAAGTCTGACCAGGATATTTCCGGTTTTATCGTCATGGTAATGAATTAATTAAATGTTCTACTTCTGATTTCTGTGCTTCATATTTTTTCTGAAGTTCAGACCCTTCACCCATTCTTCTGTAATATTCCAATGCCTGGCCTCCGAAGAATTTCTTATAATGATCTGATAATTCCGGGATCCGTGGAAATACTTTATGAAAAAGCATTTCAGAATACGCTTGAAATTCCCGCTCATTTTTATCTTCGATAACCTGCCCGGGGGCTTTCTGACGTACATGAAGCATTTCATGGGCAATCATATTCAGGACAAGACTAAGATCAAAATCAAATAGATTCTTTGGAATCATTACGGTTTGAGGGCCGCCTAATACCCCTTCTGCCGTTAAAAGCATGGAAGTGGGCGAAAGCTCTTCCCGGAATCCAAAGCCGGCAAAGTTTTCATGTTCCAGGTCAAAAGAATGGATTAGAAATCTGGCGGCATCCAGGATCTGGTTGTGTTCCTTGTAAGCCTCAAGATGTAAGTTGATCTGCTCAAAGTTCATTCAGAATATGTTTTAAACAAATGTATTAAAATATTTATAGTGTTGCTTTCTTAAAAAGGAATTTAGAGAGGTTTTTTGTTCTTTTTTTAACCCCAAAAAAGGAGGATTATCTGCAATACGAAATGATAAATCAATAATCATAAAATCAATCATATTTTACATTTTAAAAAATAAATTATTGAATTATAGCAATTTGCTATTAAAATATTGTAGAAATTGTATAGCTTTGCAAAAAACATACATTATGAAAATTTTTATTCCTCCCTCGATTTCTTTAGACAAGAAAATACCATTTGATGGTACTCCCCAATCTTCTGCATCCTAACCGTAGGAAAAAATCTACAGGTACATCGAAATATATCGACGTGAAATCTTTTGACTGATTGCATAAAATCAACAATTTTGCAAAAAATTTATTCTCAATAGCTAGAATTGAATAGTTGCATAATAAAGTAAGATTCTAAAAGCACATTAAATCAAAAGAAACTCAACTATAAAAAGCTATAATTTTTAGAGTAAAATGTATTATTAATTACATGCCAAAAAATTTAAGCTTTGCCTCATCCCTCGAAAGCAAAGCTTTTAATTTGACTGAAGTGCAGCACCAAATATAAGATTTACATAATTAATAGGCATTTTACCAGGTATTAAGATGATGTATTGAATGCTATCTGATCTTGTTTATGTAGTATAAATTAAGATTAACGGACGATTAAATTTAATTATTACTTTAAATTTTAAATTATGAATATGAGAAAAGAAATACGCAAAACATTGATACTTCCCGTTTATTTTCTAATTAATATATTACATGCACAAATTGGAATTGGGACAAATAACCCGCAAGGGATTCTACACATAGATGGTGCAAAGGATAATCCGGCGTCCGGAACATTAACTCCAACACAAATTTCCAATGATGTTATTATAAATAAAACAACAGGTTTTATTGGAGCGGGGGTTCTGAATCCTCAGGTTCAGCTGGATATCAGATCAGCAGGAAGTGAAAACGCCCTTGGTTTAGGCACAACTACCATGTCGGCAGCAACGGCTGGTGCGGGTGCTACACGATACGACGTAAGCAGTGCACCGGTAGGACCTAAAATTGAAGTGTCTGATGGTGTAGCATGGAACAAAGCCTATATCGCTCCTCAAAAAGCGGTGGTTGTTCTTCGTAAAGTTTCAAGCCAGTCGATACCTACAGCTACTGCTACAACTATTATTAACTGGAACGAAGTACGTGACATGAGCAATAGTTTCGATCCCACTTCCGGTGAATTTACAGCTCCCCGGGACGGAACTTATACTTTTTTATTAACATTCAATTTTAACGGGGCTGTTATTAGTGATGGTTCCAGAGTTGAATCCCAATTTTATAACCCTACTACAAGCACAGTTCTTGCCAGCGTATATAAAACTTTTGGTCAGTCTATGACAGGTACATCCGATGACGCAAATTCTACACGCTCAACACAGGCTGGAGGATCGAGTACCGTTACCCTTACTTTGACCGCCGGAACGAAGGTAAGTGTGAGACTATATCAAAATCTTACCTCAGGATCCATTCCACTTAGGGTGACCAGTAACGCTTCTGATCCTGCAAACCCGGATGATGGATTTAATAATTTAACCATAATAGAACACTAAGATATAGATTATGAAAAAGCAAATCGGTATAACTTATAAACTATTCGCTTGTATTTTATTCTTCTCTGCAATTAAAACCACTGCACAGGTAGGATTTTTCACTCCCACTCCTGCGCAGCCTTTACACATAGATGCAGGGAAAGATAACGGCGCTGCTCCTGATGCAACAAAAATATCCAATGATGTTGTTATTTCATCACAAGGACAGATAGGCGTTGGGCTTTTAAATCCGGTTACTAAAGTAGACCTTCGATCTTCTAGCGACCAGAGAATCATTGGATTGGGAACTAATACTCAGAGTCCTGCTGCAGCAGGCGGAGGAGCAATACGTTACAATGCCGGTGGATTTTTAGAATATTCTGATGGCGAACAATGGATAGCACTGCCTCTGGCTCCTCCGACCAAAGCATTGGTGAATGCCAGTAAATCCTCTGCACAAAGCATTTCAAGTGCTACCACAACAGTCATTACAAACTGGACGGAAACCGTTGATTTAGGTACCGGTGCTGGTGGAGACTTTGATCCGGCAACTGGAATTTTTAAAGCTCCGCGTGATGGTTTTTATCTGGTTTCTTTCAATATTACCCTGGCTAATGGAAATATACCTAAAAATACATTTATAGAAACTGCGATAGAGAGCAGTCAGAGCACGAATAACATCCCTGTATTCAAAACTGTAAATTCTTACCCTGCTTTTCAGGCCGGTGCAGTAAGTAACTTTATAGGAGGCAATTGTAACGCTATCTTCAATCTTAAAAAAGATGATACCATACGGTTTAGTGTGAGACATAATATTGGGAGTGCCCGAAACACTCTGAACGACGGTAAATTAAATAATTTAAGCATCAGCGAATTGTAAAAAATATATGATGATGGGACCAAAAAATAAAATAAAAAGATTGATCAGTGCCTTTATTGTTTTGCCAATTGCAGTAACACAAATAAATGCTCAGATAGGAATAGGGGTACCCAATCCAACCAATCCTGTCGAAATAAAAACAGATGCAGGCAATATTATCATTAATAATTCCGGAAGAATAGGTGTACAGACAGCTAATCCAAAAGTAGCACTGGATTTGCGCGGCGGTACAAATAATGGGACTATCGCTATTGGTAATACTACAAAAACCGCTTCTCAGGCTGGTGCTGGTGCGCTACGATATGTGAACAGTCCTGCTATTGGTGTAAAGGGTTATTTAGAATTTTCCGACGGTACAAACTGGGTGAGCTTTTTCCCTAAAGGAAAACCTCGTATTATAGTAATGGCGAGTAAAACTACTCAGGATACCTATGTATTTGAAAGTGCAACCCCTTCAGAAATAGGGCCTAAATCCGGTATTGTCCAGAGAAGGTCTTCTTATTTAACCAATTGGACAGAAAAACTAGATTCAGATTCGGGTGTTCCAACCTCCAACTTTGATCCTGCTACAGGTGAATTTATAGCACCGCGTGACGGTGTGTATTTTGCAACTTTTACCTTCGCACTACAATCCAGCCAGGTAAATACCGGTTCCAATAACCAGACAGAGGCAATTTGGGAAGTTAGAAATTCGGCAGGTACCATCACCCAAAGGGTAAAAACCAATAACGGATATTCTTCCGATACCGGAGGAAGCCCTAATGCCGTACCGGTAGGCTCAGCCTGTACTGTAAGTGTCTATTTAAATAAGGGTGATAAATTAAGACCTTTTACCTGGATTACAGTAGCATTTGATGGTACAATCAGTCAGTTTGATGTTTCGGGAAGTGGAGTATATAATGCACTTACAATTGTTGAACAGTAAATCATTAAAATAATTTAATTCCTGTATTTTTAAATATCAGTTTGAAGTTCAGGAAGCATATAAAAAGAGCCCGGCATTAGCCGGGCTCTTCAGTAAAGATAATAAATTGGTTAAGGATGCTCGTTTCGGGCTCTTATAACAAGGTTAACAAGATCAGAACCGCCACTTGCAAAATTTTCACTTGGATTATGGGCACTTTGTGTAGCAACGGCATATGGAGTTCCATCCCAGTAACCCCAGAACGGGCCGCCGCTTTGTCCTGGCCAGATATCTGCTTTGTGGCTCATACTTTCATTATCGTCTGCGCTCCAAAAATCACCATCTAAAGCAATTCCTGTCTGGTAAGTAGGTCTTTGCGTTCCCGTTAAATCTCCCGGATAACCTGCATGCGTCCAGTAAGCCCCGCCATCCCACGAATCGGAATATGATTTTGAACCCAGCCATCCTGTACTGTTTCCAATGGGTCTGTCCAGAACTATGACTACATAATCGTACTGGATTTCCGTTGAATCAATGGTAGGTCCCGCCACTTTGTATTTATAATAAGTTAATGTACCCCAGGCACTTCCGTAAGGTGCACTTCCATTATAATACATAGGTGTGAATTTCAGCCAGCCTGTGGTGTTATTAGGCTGCCAGTCTACAATATGGGCACAGGTAAGGAGGTGTCTCGGACCGATCATCACTCCGCTTCCTGAACCCAATGCGCTTTCTACTCTTCCTACGCATCGCCAGGGATAGGCAGTAGAGTTATATACTTTTCTCTGATCAGGACCGAATATAGTTTTTACCCCTTCTGCGGCTAAGAAAGATTCTCTTTCAATAAATTTCGGCTTACGATCTTTTTTAGCCTCAAGCTTAGGCTGGTACTCAAAATCTGAATGAGTAGGATAGAAGTGATCGGTTTCCAGTACTTTTCCTTCTGCAGCTTTTTCGTTGGCAGGCATTCCGATCGATTTCATTCCTTTTGGGAAAGACCGTCCGTCAATGGTTTCCATGGCGGGTCCCTGGTTTGTTAGTTTTTCGGCATTGGTTAATTTTTCAGCTGATTTTGCTTTAACGGTTTTAAGTCTTGATACTTCTTCCGCTGTCATTGGTTTGTTACTTTCAGTTTTAGACATGATTGTTTAGTTTTTGTCAGTTTTTTCCTACTCTTTGGATGGCTTTTCGGATTCCGCCAGAATGTTATGAGAATATTTTTTGAGAAAATTCTGCCGGGATGCTTTCTGTCTGGTTGATTTGTGCGGCACCCATTGCTGCCAGAGCTATGGCAATCTGTTTATCGAGTGTTTTTCTTACAATATTACCGTTGGTCGCCCTTAATATTTTACATAAATGATAGGTGAAATATCCCCTGATCTGCCCGCTCATATTTCCTTCCATGGATACCTGGTTGTCTTTAGAAGCGGCCCATAATGTGTGGTTCATTCCAGTGACCGGGACTAAAGCTTTGGTCATGGTAATTGCTTTTTTTGAATTTTTGGACGACTGCATTTCGCTTGCATAGGTCATATAAAATTCATCTTCAAGCATAGGAGGAATGAAGCGTGGGGTTTCATAAGAAAGTTCCAGATCTAGCCCGAGATCCATTTTGCGGGTTCCCGTTCCTGAATGGCAGCAATCGAAAATAACTTCCAGGTTTACACCGGCTTTCAGTTTACTGAGCACCGTTTTGAAATCATCATCCCGGATCACACCGGCACTTGCATAATCGTGAGGACAAATAGCTTCATCCATACCGTCAATTTCCAGATCTGTTCCTATATTGGCTACCCTGGTTCCATGTCCTGAATAATAAAAGACAAGAGAGTCTCCTTTTACACTGCTGTTAACCAATGATTTCAGGTAATTTAATATATTGGCTCTGGTAGCATTTTGATTGGTGAGAATTTTAATCTTTGCCGGATCAAAACCGCATATTACCAATGTATTGGCCATGTCGCGTGCATCATTGATACATCCGTTTAGGTCCGGGCCGCCTGATCCGATAGGGGCATAGTCATTAATTCCTACTATTAGTGCTTTTTTCATTGTTATTAGTTTTTAAAATGCTCCCTACTCTGTTTAGGCTTTTCGGGTTCCGCCTTCAAGTGTTATTTTACAGGACAAAATTCCATCATTTAAGAAAGTGAAAACAGAGGCAAAGGACTGATTATATGGCAGGAAAAACACCTTTTTTGATGGTCAACAAGAGGTAGGTCTTTATATTGCGTGACAATTCTAATGAGTGATGAGTTTTTAGCCACGGATTGCAGATTACACGAATGATTGTAGATACTGGTAAATGATGAAAGCTCAGATAAGAAGCCTGCTTAATCGAATCAATGAAATTGATTCTTCCTTTGCTTTCCTTATACAGCATTAAAAAATTGAACTTTGCGTAAAAAAACAAACATAATTTTTTACAACAAAACTCTTCAATACAACTAAAAACAAAAAAATCCGGAAAATTGTAAAATCTACCGGATGAATATTGAGCTATAAATGTTTGTTTAAAGGAAAAACCGAATCAGCACAGATCATGCTTTAAGGCAAAAAGGACAAGCCCGGCTCTGTTCTTTATTTCCAGCTTGGTGAAGACGGAATCCCTGTAACCGTCGATGGTTTTAGGGCTGAGGAACATTTTGTCCGCAATTTCTTTGTAGGTAAGTTCGCTGCAGGCCCATTTGATGAATTCCTTTTCCCGGTCCTTTAATTCGGAAAGAAGGGAAGCGTTTTTTATGTTTTCTGATTTTACTTTCAATAATTTCTGGGCGACAAAATCAGTATAGAAACTGCCTTTATCAAATACAGTATCTATTGCCTGAAAGAGAATGGCAGGCTGCATATCTTTCAGCAGATATCCTTTTGCTCCGGCTTTCAGCATTTTGATGAGTACTTTTTCATCGTCTTCCATGGTCAGGGCAATTACTTTTATATCAGGATGATGCTCGGTTAGCCATTCTGTGGTTTCTATACCGTTTTTATAAGGCATGTTGATGTCCATTAGCACAACGGCCGGCAATTCGGGAGCGTTCTCTATGGCAGCTATGAAATCTTCACCGTTAGGACAATTCATGATAACACTGTACTGCGGGTTTTCCATGATCATGTTCTCCAGTGCCTTGGACATCAGAGTGTGATCATCAACGATAGCTATAGGGATAGTTTTCATGTTAAATGTTTATGATAGGTTATTGAGGTCTGTGTTCCTTTATCAATTTCCGACTGTATGGAAAATTCAGCATGGATTAATTTTGCCCTCAGTTCCATATTCTTCAATCCCGAACCGTCCTGTATTTTGGTGGTATCAAAGCCTTTTCCATTATCCGAAATATAAATTCGTAAAATGTCAGGGTTGTCTTCCAGCCTTATGGATACATTTTTGGCTCTGGAATGCTTTAAAATATTATTGATGCTTTCCTGAATGATCCTGAAGAGTATAAGTCCATGTTTTGGAGAAATGTCGATATCCTGTTTCTGGGTGATGAAATCTATTTTTAATAATTTTAGTTTCTGAATCCTTTTTACTTCTCTTTCTATGGATTCTGTCAGGCCGAAATGGATAATCTGCTCCGTGATCAGTGTTTTGGATAAATTCCTGATATCCTGGATGCATTCGCCCAAAAGTTCACTTAATTCATTTAGTTCTTCCTTTTCTGCATTTTTCAGTTTGGAAATCAGCTGATTTTGCCGTAAACGAACCACTGAGAGTTTCTGACCCACATCATCATGCAATTCCTGGCCAATATAATTCAGCGTCTGTTCCTTTATTTCCACCTGTGAAGTAGCCAGTTCTTTCTCAAACCGCATATCTTTTTCTTTTTGCGCTATCAGCAGGCTTGTTTTCTTTTTGATAAAGACCACATAGATGAAGATCATCATTAAAACGACAATAAGTAAGGTAATGGTGAAGGTAATAACCAAATTATTTTCTTCCATACTTCAAAAAATGCTTATCTAAGTCTGTCCAGTTTTATTCCAGATCAATCCTAACATGAGTATTCCGTTACTGATAAGATTCAACATAAACAAAATGAAAAAATAAATATGTTCTGAAACAGTAGTCCTGAAATACAGGATAGGAATACTCCCGATAAAAAGAATCAATAAAGACACCGATATCCAAAAAGGCAGGTAATTGTTAAGTTCCAGTATTTTATCGGAATTAAAGGTCTGATATAAAAATAAAATAATGGAAAATAACAACAAGAGGATATTGATATACAGCATGTTAAAAGAAAAATGATGCAGCAGGTCTTCCTCCGTATAAAACATTACAGCAATATTACCAACAAAAAGAACCAGTAAAAAAAGCTGTAATTTTTTAAGAACGTGCCAATACAGGAGCTGAAAATAATACAGCAGGTACATACAGAATACGACCATTAGAAAGCCAATCACATAGAACATTTCGGTAGATTGATGAGTAGATTTAAAATAGAAATAGCAAAAAATATCAATCAGGGAGAATAAGATATATCCTGCGATAAAAAACAAATTCTCTTTCCCGATTTTCCTGTATTTGATGACCATCAAAGCGATCACCAGAAGCGATATCACCATAGATATTTGCTTCCCTATTTCTATGTTCCAGTTCATGACTTTTATTTTTAAGGCATATCGGCTGTGGATACTTTAGGAGGAGGAGCCAAATTGGTCATATTCAGAACTTCCATGTCTGTCAGATTTTTATTTTCGTCCGTTGAAATAATTGCTCTGGACTTTACATTAGGATTGTCTTGTTTTAAACCTTGAGCAGTCGGCACCAGAAATATAGTCTGATAGCCGGCATACTCAGGTTTTGCCATTTTATTTCTGGGATGGTTCATCGGGTATTTTCCCATATAAATCCTGATTCCGGGGTTTTTAAGATGCTGTTTTTTAGCCGTTTCCTTTACGTAATGAATATAACCCTCCAGATCTTCCACAGAAAACCAGTACCATCTTGAATCGGGTTCTCCGTTTCGGTATTTGGTAAGAATTGCGTTGTTGGTTCTGGAGTATTCGTCATACAATATTCTGCCTTCACGATAGCTGATCAGTTTCTTTTTATAACTGTCGCTTACAGGTTCCTTAGGTGGTTCGGAGCAACGGGTGCAACTTAACATGCAAAAGCTTACGATAAGTACAACAAAAAGTGAACTTAAGTCTTTGATTGAAAAGAGAGTCTTCATTTTTATGGGTTTTAGTTTTATAACAAAATTAGGTAACTGCTCAACTCTGCAAAAGGGGGAAAACACTGTTTTTTACATAATAAATTTACGACTTTTTGTTTTGATTTTCAGGAAGTTCGTTGTTATTGATCAATTTTCGTTTGCTATTTTTTCTTAAGGGTAAACTTTCCTGTTTATTATTACATTATAGTTTTTGATTCCTAGTAAACTAAATGCTTAGTTATTGCAAGATAGATGGGGCCCACTTAAATTTTTCTAAAAGAAAAGAAATTGGTTGCAAATTTTATCCACAGTAAATCAACGAATTGCAAAAATAATTCCCCTTTTTTCAAAATTCCACGCAAGATTTCCCAAAAACCGGATTTTATAAATGAGTACTCAATATAATTAATGTTTAATGTTAAAAAAATAATGAAATGAAGAATTTAATAGTACTTAAAGTGATTACCGCCGTTTTGGTTATCTCAATCCTCTTTTCCCTGTTCTCATGCATGAATGAGGACAGGATAGAGGTACCACCTGTAAAGCTGGAAAATATTAACGGCAATTACAAAGGAAGGCTGATTACGGTACAGGGAGAGCTCAAAGCAGAGAAGATTGTTGACTTTAAAATAAAAAAAGATACATTGACATTTCCTGAGTTTCCCTTGAAAGAAATTGTAACGGCAGTAGTAAAAGATCCTGTAAAAGTGCAGAATGCCTTAGCAGCAATGGGAAAAGTGAAATATAACCTCAACTATAACGCTGCAGTAAATGCGGATAAAAATTGGGTAGAACTCACTTTTGCACCCAAAGATCTTGAACTTCAGATTCCCGTAGATGGAGTCAATAAAAAAACAGTTGTAACATTGGCAGCAAAACAGAAAGGTTACTTTTCCGGATTGGATTACACCTTGAGATTTGCTCTGGCAGCAGAAAAAATTACCGTAAATGGAACGGCACTTAACCCTTTTGAGCCTATTTACTATAATTTTCCATACTGCATAAAAACGAATTAATATTCATAAAATATAGACAATAGATTGTGGTTTGCCGGATGCAGTCTATTTTTGCTTTAAAATTTTAATCGGTATCAAAACCCGGACCTCAATCATACATGGAAGAAAACAAGGAGCAGATTTTGATAAGACGCCTTCTCACGAAGGAAGAAGCTGCCTGGAAAGAACTTTTCGGAAACTATTCCGGAAACCTTGCCGGAGTCTGTTCCCGTTATCTTTCAGGAAAAGATGATGTTCATGATGTTCTCCAGAACAGCTTTATTAAGATGTTTCGCTCAATAGAAACATTTGAATACAGAGGCAATGGTTCATTGAAGGCATGGATGATCCGCATTACCGTGAACGAAGCTTTAAAGCATATAAGACAGCATTCCGGCATTACAACAACCGATGATTTCGCGGAATATCCTGATATTCCCAATGATGAAGAACCCGATCTTGAGGAAATTCCTCAGGCAGCTATTATGAAAATGATCCGGTCGCTTCCGGATGGGTACAGAACTGTTTTTAACCTGTTTGTATTTGAGAAAAAAAGCCATAAAGAAATTGCCGGACTTTTAGGAATAGCAGAAAACTCTTCTGCTTCCCAGTTTCATAGGGCAAAAGGGCTGCTGGTCCAGAAAATTAAAGAATTTAAAATGTCAAAAAAAGCACAATATGAATAATCAGTGGCTGAATGACCTGCACAGGAAAATGGAAGACCACGAAGAGGATGTTCCGGATGGGCTGTGGGATGATATTAAAGACGAACTTTTTTCCGGAGAAGAAGACAAAGGAATTGCCGGAGGTTTGATGTTGCAAAATGATGACAAAAAAGAAGACAAAACAATTCCTCCCGTTAAAACAAATACATTGCTGTACCGTATTGGCGGAATGGCAGCAGCTATTGCCATGTTGTTCTTTACAGGAAAATTCCTGCTGGAAATGAATGCAGATAAAACAGGACCTCAAATATCAAAAAATGTTGAAAACGCAGATAGTTTTAAGCAAAACGATACAAAACACGAAAAGCAGGTAAAAACAGATACAGACGATCCAATCAATACTGTATCAGGTGATAAGTATAGCAGCCAGGGAGATCAGCCGGCAGGAAAGATGAGTGTTCATAACATTTTAGATCATGTATTGGGCAAAAAAATAACAGATAGTCCTACAACAATTCCGGGACACGGAGAAAGAGAAAGCGAAGTAAACCTTTTAACTAAAAAAGAACCTCCTGTTTCTGGCATTTCTCCAATCAATGAAAATCCGGTGCTGAATGAACAAAATGCGGGAGAGAATTTTAATAATAATGAGAAGTTTCCGGAAAAGTTTGCCGCTAATGATAAGCCTAAAATTTCTGGCCGTAAATCAAGGAAATGGATGCTGAGCATGCTTACAGGCAATGTTTCCTCCAATTCTTCCGAACAAAAATTTCCGGGCTACACTTCCATCAGCGGAGCGCCTATGACTTTTAGCGATATGTGGATTTCCGGGACAGACCCTGATCCGCTTACAGAAGTGCTTTTGGCTAATCAAAGTAAAGAAGTGGAAGCCAGGATAAGGCATAAGGTTCCCGTTACATTTGGAGTATCTGTATATTACAACCTTGGAAAAAGATGGGGGATAGGAACAGGGGTGAATTATACAAAACTTACCTCAGAACTTCACTCAGGAAGCAATTCAAATTACATAAAAGGTGATCAGAGCGTTCATTATATAGGTATTCCTGTGCAGGTCAATTATAATGTGATTCAGAAAGGGCGTTTTACAGGATATGTTACCGGAGGTGTGCTTGCTGAAAAAGCAGTCGCAGGAAAGCTTAAAACCCAGTATATCGTTGACGATGAAGTGCAGGATACACAGGAAGAGAAGCTTGATACTAAACCCGTACAGGTTTCCGTGAATTCAGCGGTAGGATTGCAGGTGAAGATTATCGATAAGATCGGAATATATGCAGAGCCCGGAATTGGTTACCATTTCAAGAATGACAGCCAGCTTAATACCATTTATAAAGAAAAACCTTTAAACTTCAATATGAAATTCGGGATCAGGCTTTTATTAGACTGATGCCTCTAAATATATCAAACCATTAAATATTTAACATATGAAACCAAAACTGATTTTTTTGGCTTTCCTTTTCATGGCCTTAATGAATATGAAAGCACAGTGCAACCCCACCATTACAAGTCCGAGGCTGGGCCTGAAATACCCTGATAAAGTTCTGTTCTGCAACACCGAAACAGAAGTACTTTCGACGCAGGCATTCGGAACTTACCAGTGGTACAAACAAGAATGGACCTGGCAAACACCCAATAACAATCCCTGGACTGCAATTCCCGGGGCAACCTCACAAACCCTTACCATTAATGGAAATGATGACCAGCTTTATTATTTTAAAGTAGCGGTTACACAGGGCGACTGTACTGCGGAAAGCCCTGCAATAATGGCAGATGGCTTTGCTTATGCGCTTCCTGCAATGATCAGCACGATGGCTCCCGGAACCTTTGAGGTGGTAGGAGCAGGAGAGCTTAATGTATGTACAGGTGCATCCGTAAAATTCGATGATGCTTTCCCTGATCTGTACGGAACCCATGTCTGGTACAGATGCATTCCCAGCAGCCCGCCGCCTTCGCCGGGAGATCCCTGCGTCATCAATGGGGTAACGGGAGATAGTTATGTGGCAACGGAATCGGGAGAATACGGATTTTATGCATGTACGGAATATTGCCCGGATCAGTGTGAGTTTTTAGGAACCGGAAACTTTGTAAAAGTCAATTTCGGAAGTTGGGAATTCTGCAGCCTAGGAACTGACGAAGTAAAACGAAAAGAAAATAGCCTGAAAGTATACCCGAATCCTACAGCGCAGTTCCTTTACATCGGAAAAGAATCTGATAAGATGTACAAAGAGATTTCTATTCTGGATATGTCAGGTAAAGTAGTCCTGCAGAAGAAAGATCACCGGTTTAATGAAGCCATTGACGTAAGCAGGCTTGTACCCGGAAATTATATTATTCTTTCCAAAGATTCAGAAGGAAAATCCTATAAGAATAAATTCATCAAAAAATAATGGTATATAGATTCCTTAATTAGTTTTTTTTAATCAATGGTAAGCCGGTATGGAGATAATCTGTGCCGGTTTGTCTTTTTTAAGAATAATTTGTTTCAAAATATATTTTCTAAAGGAAAACTATCCGCACAAAGGTGATTTTTTAAAATAATATATTATTTATTTTTACAAAAAACACCAATCATGTTAGTTAAAATTTATGGCAGCGCAATCCACGGGGTTGCCGCGCAAACCATTACCATTGAAGTCAATGTAGACACCGGTGGAGTAGGGTATCACCTTGTGGGCCTACCCGATAATGCCATCAAAGAAAGCAGTTACAGAATCTCCGCTGCATTGAAGAACGTAGGATACAAAATTCCGGGTAAAAAAATTACAATCAACATGGCGCCTGCAGATCTCCGGAAGGAAGGAGCGGCTTATGATCTTTCCATTGCTGTAGGCATTCTTGCCGCATCAGGTCAGATCCATGCTGAAAATATTCATGATTACATTATTATGGGTGAGCTTTCCCTTGACGGAAGCCTCCAACCTATAAAAGGAGTGCTTCCAATTGCGATTCAGGCGCGGGAAGAAGGTTTCAAAGGAATAATACTCCCTATGCAAAATACACGGGAAGCAGCAATTGTGGACAATCTGGAAGTTTACGGCGCAGGAAACATTAAAGAGGTCATTGATTTTTTTAATGAAGGAAAACCTCTCGAAAAAGTTACACTGGACACCCGAAAGGAGTTTCAGGAAAAAATGAATGATTTTCCGTTTGATTTCTCCGAAGTTAAAGGCCAGGAAACAGCTAAGCGGGCGATGGAAATTGCAGCTGCCGGCGGTCACAATATCATTCTGATCGGTCCTCCCGGAAGCGGAAAAACCATGCTTGCCAAAAGAGTGCCGGGTATTCTTCCTCCTTTAACGTTAAAAGAAGCCCTGGAAACAACAAAAATACATTCCGTTGCCGGTAAAATGGGTGCTGAAACCTCTCTGATGACCGTCCGTCCCTTCCGTTCCCCGCATCACACTATTTCAGATGTTGCATTGGTAGGAGGAGGAAGCTATCCCCAGCCTGGAGAAATTTCGCTTGCTCACAATGGGGTTTTATTCCTGGATGAGATGCCGGAGTTTAAAAGAACGGTCCTGGAAGTGATGAGACAGCCCCTCGAAGACCGGGAAGTAACAATTTCCAGGGCCAGATTTACCGTAAACTATCCTGCAAGCTTTATGTTGGTTGCTTCTATGAATCCGAGTCCCAGTGGGTTTTTTCCTGATGATCCGGGAAATACCTCATCCGTTTACGAAATGCAGCGGTATATGAACAAGCTTTCCGGGCCTTTATTAGACAGGATTGATATCCATATTGAAGTACAGAAAGTGGAATTTGAACAGTTGGCAGAAAAAAGAAAAGGAGAAAAAAGTGCAGATATAAGACAACGTGTCCTGAAAGCACGCAGCATTCAGAATGAACGGTATAAAGATCTTAATATCAGTTATAACGCGCAGATAGGTCCTAAAGAAATTGAAGCCTTTTGCAGTTTAGACGAAGCCTCGCTGCAGCTTATTAAACTGGCTATGGAAAAACTGAATCTTTCTGCCAGAGCTTACGACCGTATCCTGAAAGTAGCCAGAACAGCAGCTGATCTGGAGGGGGCAGAAAATATATTGTCTCATCATATCTCAGAAGCTATACAATACAGAAGCCTGGATCGGGAGTTCTGGAATGTATAATGCTAAAATTCCGGAATAGTCTAATTCCGGAAAAGGATTCTAATTTATTTGATATTTCCTGTCATTTTCAAAATTATGAGAATGTTCTCTTGTTATTTTCTTTAAATAATGCTACCTATTGTTTTCTGATAAATTCTTGCTCATACTAAATATTATGTTAAATTTGATTACCAAATTTTTAAAAATATTGCATTATGAAAGAGAAATTCATTAACACGACTTAATCATTTAAATTTTTGAATGAGAATAGTATAGAAGCTACAGTATTCTAGCTATTTAATCTGTACTAGATATATTAATATGTCTGGAAGGCTGCTTAATGCAGATCATTTGACCCTATTATCACCACCAAAACAAACTAATATGCCGAATACAATACCATCACCGGCGGGGCAGCCTGCTAGTGTACCTGTTCTTTTGTCTACTGAAGACAGAGAAAAACTTCTTAATAGTTTTAATGAAACAAATTGGGATTATCCCAAGGAAGAAACACTGGTTTCTCTTTTCAAAAAACAGGTGTTACTTCACCCGGAAAATATTGCTGCTGTTTATCAGGAAAAACAAATAAGTTATCGGGAGCTTGATCAGAAAAGCAATCAACTGGCAAATATCCTGTTGGAAAAAGGAATAAAAGAAGGAATATTTGTCCCGGTATGGCTGGACCGTTCATTGGAATGGCTTATTGCCATCCTTGGAATTTTGAAAACCGGGGCCGCTTATGTTCCTGTAGATCCTGTTTATCCGGTAAAACGGGTAGAATACATCCTGGCAGACACTTCAGCAGAAATTATTATTACCGATACTGCCCATGGAAATTTATTAACGGAGGGGACTGAAATATTTTACCTGGACCATCAGGAAAGCCTGGACTATTTACCAACTGAACTGCCTGATATTACTTTACATCAGGAGGCGTTGGCATATACCATTTACACCTCCGGATCAACAGGAAATCCTAAAGGTGTTATGATTTCCCACCATAGCATCCAGCACCTGGCGGTCTGGCACAACCAGTATTTTCATGTTGATCACACCTCGCGGCTTACCCTTGTTGCCGGGCTTGCATTTGATATTTCCGTATGGGAAACCTGGTCAGCACTTACTTCCGGTGCTGTTATCTTTATAGCTGACAACGAAGACAGGGTGGAAGCATCAGCGCTTGTTAAATTTTATCAAAAGAACAGAATTACCCATGGGTTTGCACCTTCGGTTCTTGTACCGGCTGTTGTTGAAGAAACCCGGAAATATAATAATATAGATCTTAAGTACCTTTTTACAGGAGGAGAAAAGCTCAAGCCTGTGCTTACCAGCGAATTGAGCTATGAATTGATTGATTACTACGGTCCTACCGAATGTACGGTCTATGCTACTTTCAGAAAAGTTAAAGATATAAATGGACAATACATTTCTTCAATAGGGAAGCCAATAGCCAATGCGCAGGCGTACATTTTAGGAGAAGACAGAGAATTATTGCCCGTAGGAGCCGTGGGAGAATTATATATAGGAGGAACGCTTCTGGCTAAAGGTTATCTTAACAATGAAAAGCTTACCGCTTCGAAATTTGTTGAAAATCCATTCAGAGGAAATGAAAGACTGTACCGCACCGGCGATCTTGCCCGCTGGAAACCTGATGGAGATATTGAATTTTTAGGGAGAATAGACAATCAGGTGAAAATTAGAGGTTTCCGGGTGGAATTGGGAGAAATTGAACGCAGCCTTACCCGGTTGGAAGGAATACAGGAAGCTGCTGTCATTACAAAAGATCATGGAAGCAATAAATATATTGTAGCCTTTATCTTACTGAAATCTGAAGAAAAAGCAGATGCTGCATGGGTAAGACAACAACTGAAAGAAGAGCTTCCGGGCTATATGATTCCCGCCCAGATCATAACTATTGATAAAATACCCCTTACTCCTAATGGAAAAACTGACACCCATTTGCTAAAGGAACTTGCAGATAAAGAGGCAAGAGAACTTATTTCTACAGAACCTCCTACCAACGAAACTGAAAGGATTATAGCAGATATCTGGGCTGAAGAGCTGGAGCGTCCCGTCATTAATATTACCGATAATTTCTTTGATATAGGTGGAAATTCTCTGCTTGTTGCCATAGTGGCCACTGCCTTGAATTCCAGATTGGAAACCAAAGTTTATATGCGGGATATTTACCAGTTTCCGGTTCTTAAAGAGCTTTCCAATGAGCTGATATCCAGAACGAAAGAGGCTCAAAGTGCAGTTCCTGAGGAAGATGTAGAGCCATATGTAGCCCTTCAGCAGGATGTTTACCTGGCCCCGGGGACCGTTTTTGCAGGAGGTTTTGATCCTGAACAGCTGGAAAATCCTAAAAAAATATTTCTGACCGGAGTTACCGGATTTGTCGGAATCCATTTGCTCCAGGAACTTTTAGATACTACATCAGCTGATATTTACTGTCTCGTAAGGGCCCAGGATGAATTTCATGCGATAGATAAAATAGACCGGTGCTATAAACAATATCATATTGACAGAAAAGAAGAACAGAAGCCTAGAATTATCCCGGTAATAGGAGATCTGTCTCTTCCGTTATTAGGTCTTTCTGAAGAAAGGTTCAAAAATATTGCGGGGATGCTGGATCTTATTTATCACTCCGGCAGTTCTGTTAATTTTATAGAACCTTATTCTTATATGAAAGCACCTAATGTGGAAGGATTAAGGGAAATTATAAAGCTTGCAGGTGCCGTGAAAACCAAATGTCTGGCCCTGTTATCTACTATTTCTGTTTACAGTTGGGGGCATATTTTCACTGGGAAAAAAGTAATGCTGGAAAGTGATGATATTGCCCAGAATCTGATGTCTGTAAGCAAGGATATCGGGTATGTAAGAAGTAAATGGGTCATGGAAGCGGTGGCTGATCTTGCCGCTAAACAAGGACTTCCGTTAATTACTTATCGTCTTGGCTATGCCATGTGTCACAGCCGGACAGGGGCCAGCGCTCCTTACCAATGGTGGTCTGGACTTGTAAAAAACTGTGTTGAATTTAAATCTTATCCCTTGCTTACTGAATTGAGAGAAGGATTGATTACGGTAGACTATATGACCAAAGCAATGGCTCATATCACAAAAAATAAAGAGGCGATCGGTAAAAAGTTTAATCTGATCGCAAGACCGGAAACCAATCTTACCCTTGAAGATTTCTTTATGCTCCTGAAGAAATATTACCCGCTTACTCTTGAGGGACTTCCTTACAAAGAGTGGAGGAAACAGTGGGAAGATGATAGTAAAAATCGTCTTTATCCATTAACAAGTTTGTTTAAGGATAATATGCATGAAGGACTTTCCACGGTGGAGCTTTATCAGAATACTTATGTCTGGGACTGTTCGAATGTCATTCAGTTTCTGGACGGATCAGGTATTGAGGAGCCGGTTTTTGATAAAAAGATACTGGATGTCTATTTAAAGTATCTGGGAATTCCAACATCATAACCTTAATTGCTGAGTATAAGGCCGGAAATAAACTTTCCGGCCTTATTAAAATAATACGTCGAGTTTTGTCGCTATACAGGGTGATATTTGCAATATGGACAAACAAATACTGAACAGATATCAATATATGCTTGCCCTATAACAAATCAAAAAATATTAAAAATGAGTACAACAGACGAAATTATTTTATTGACAGATGAATTTACCGGATTGGAATATTCGTGGAGAAAAACAGGAGCTGCTGATAGCACAGTAAACAATGTATTAACCAAAAATATAGGAAACTATAAATATGAAAGAATATTTGAAGTTGCAGATGTAAGATGGTGGGGTGTAAGTGGAGATGGAACTGATGAAAGCGCAAAATTAAATCAAGTGTTTTTAGATATTAAGGATAACAGAAAAGTAAACGAAATTGCGTTTTACGGATTGGAAAAAGTCTTGGTAAATTCCACAATCAATATTCAGCGTGGTGATCTTATTATTGATGGTAAAAATTGCTTTATTTCAAGTATGAGAGGAGCGGATGTCATTATATTTACTATTGATAATGCAGGCGATGCTTATAAAGCTAATAATATTCATATTAAAAACTTTTTAACAAGCAATGTCCCTGAAGCACAGACTTTTCTTAAAGCAGATTCAAGTCATTATCTGAGAATCACTGATTGCAATTTTGACGGTATGAAATTAGGCTTCGATTTAAGTAATTGCTATTATACAAAACTGAATTCTATATATTTTCAGGGAACATATCAGGCGTTTAAGTTTCATAATGCAACAAATGCTTTTAATGTGACCAATTTAAAAATTCTGGGCGGAGGTATTCCATCAGAAATTATTAATACTACCACCGGAGGAAACATTTCAGGATGTAGCTTTGAAGATGCTTCAGGACGTCTGGTCATAGACAGGAGTTTTGGGATTAATATTACCGGGAACTATTTTGAAGGATATGATGAAAAGAAGGTAGACACCTATATCAAGCTTAGTTTAAGTGCCAGATATGAAAACGTAGCAGGCATTAACATTGCGGGAAATTTATTTTACACAGGTGCGATGCAGGCTATCAAATTAGATAATGTAGTGGGTATTTCCATCACTGGAAACTTTATAGGAACTTTACATGCTCTTAATTTGAGTGGAAATGGTGATTCTACCCAAAGAAATATTAACTATAACGGCAACGCATGGAGATATACCCCTTCGCAACAAGGTGGAATACCAGTAGCAGAGGCTTCAGAATATGTTGGTGAGTATGATGGTGGAAGAGCAAACGCTTCCCCGGAATGGAATGTTCCCATTATTTTTACACCACAGACTTTTCATGCAAGATTTCTGGAAGATGGGAATCACCAGTTTGGAGCAACTGCAATTGATGCAACCACAACAGCTAATTATATGGAGCATACCTGGCAGACCAATGGCAAGAAAACGAAAGCTTATCTGAACGGATCTATTGATTTACTTCCAAAAAAATATTTTAATGCCAATGAAGTTAGCGAAATTGGGATTGAACCTTTTGGTTTTGGAAGTACTTTGGGAACTTTAATGCTTCAGAATGATTCCGGACAGTTTGCAATGTTCTTGTGGCAGAGGGATATAGATACTAATCTTAATAAAGGATATTTTCTACCGGTTGTCAACAATCTTGGAGTTACTATTACTCATAATAATGGGAAAATTACCATTACAAATGGAAACACAGCACAATGGCTTAAAGCAGAATTGAAAGTATAAATAATTGAGGGAGTTTGGATTTCTAAACTCCCTTTTTTCCACTCAAAATCATTTCAATCATCCTGATTTTTCTGCTTTCCCTGGTTTCAGGTTTCTTAGCCTCTTCAATCCAGCGGATGTATTCTTTTCTGTGGGTATAGCTCATGGTGTCAAACAGATTTTTGGCATCGGGATTTTCATTGAAAACAGAAGCGATATCATCAGCAATGGCAATAGTTCTTTCTTCTTTATCTTCGATAATACTTACTAAAACCTCATCACCGAAAGTCTTTCCAAGCTGCTTCCGAATGTCCTGGGTTAATCCTAAAATATGACAGTCGGATTTCATTTTGGCAAGGCTGCCCCGGTATTCAACCCTGTCATCAAATAACGCTTTGATCTTTACCTGGCCTTTTTTGCCAAACAGCTCTTCCGTAGAAAAAGGGAATTCTACAAAAGCAGCATTCATGGATCCGTTTTGCTTTATAATTCCGGTAAATTCTATTTTCTGTTTCATCATGAGGATTTTAAATCAAAAATAAAAAAAACCGTGAACGTAAATTCACGGTTTTAAAATATATCAAAAAAGATTATTTTACTTTTTTTGCTTTCTTAGGCATTTGGGTAGTCCCTGAATTTTTAGACTTCGTATCAGGAGGTGTGTTTTCCCCTCTTACAAGCTTTAATTCATCGATCAGCCTTCTTGCTCCTGCATATTTGTCGATTGTCCAAAGAACAAAACGTACATCTACGTTAATTGTTTTCTGCCAGTCCTGTTCAAATACGATATCACCGCTTAATGCTTCGCTGTTTCCGTCGAATGCAATACCGATAAGGTTTCCATCTCCGTCAATTACTGGAGAACCGGAGTTACCACCCGTGATGTCATTGTTTGAAAGGAAGTTTACCGGCATATATCCTGCAGCATCAGCATACTGACCGAAGTCTTTAAGGTTATAAAGATCGATCACTCTTTGAGGAAGGTCGAATTCTTCATCTCCTTTCTTGTATTTTCCTACAAGACCTGTCATATCCGTATAGTAATTGTCAGTAACCCCGAAGTAGTTTCTGTCATTTCTTACAGGAAGTTTATCTACCGTTCCGTAAGTTAATCTTATTGTAGAGTTAGCATCCGGATAGAATTTTTTCTCAGGCATAGCTTTCATTAACCCAGCCAGGAATAAACGGTTGTTCTTGTTAAAGTTATCATCAACTTTAGAATACTTTTCCGTCATCATTTTCTGATCGGCAACGATTCCGTTGGCGATTTTCCAAAGTGGGTCGGCATCAAGTTTCAATGCATCCGGGTTCAACAAGAAGTTCGTTGCAGAAGTCTTGTTTGCGAAAATTGAAGCATAGGCTACATTGGAAAGAGTCTTGGAATCTAATCCTAAAATAGTAGCAGATGCCACTTCTTTATTCGTTACTCTGGACTGGTAAAGGCCAGCCATAGAAGCTAGCATTTCTCCTTCCAGAGATGGGCTGAAGTTTTCGTAAGCTGCTTTGATTGCTGCTTCAGTTTTAGGCTTCATAGCCAGTCTTCCCTGCATATCCTGAGCTGCATAAGCTTTAAGAACAGATCCCAGCTGTAGGGCAAGAGTAATATATTTGGCATTTCTGGAGAACTGGGTAGCATAGTTTCTTTCAACATTTCTGTCAGAAACCTGCTTGTAGTAAGCTCCGATATCTTCTAAAACACCGTCATATTCTGAATTTCCAGGTAATGCAGCCCATTTTCTGAAAGTATCCTCGATCTTTTGTTTATCAGAGATCGTTCCGTTTTTGTCTACCGCATCGATAGTTCCCTGTCTGTTTTTCCAGTAGTTGGCTACAGAAGCATATTGAGAAGCATAATTAAGCTGAGTTGCTTTATCCTTGTTCATATACTTTTTCATAACATCCATAGCTAGTTTGGAAGCTTCTACCCAAGCCGGATAGTCTTTGTTAACCATCTGCTGGATTCCGTAAGAAGTAAGGTAACGGTTTGTTCTTCCAGGGTATCCCAGGATCATAGAGAAATCTCCAGGCTTGATTCCTTTAAGAGAAACCGGAAGGAAGTGCTTAGGCTTCAATGGAACATTGCTTGGAGAAAATTCTGCTGGATTTCCTGCTGCATCTCCATATACTCTGAACACAGTGAAGTCAGCGGTATGTCTTGGCCATTCCCAGTTATCGGTATCACCTCCGAATTTACCCAATGATGAAGGAGGTGCACCTACCAATCTGATATCTTTATAATCCTGATATACGAAATAGTAGAACTCATTTCCGTTAAAGAAATCTTTTACAACTACCGTGTATTTTCCGTTTTCGGAGTTTTCAGTCTGGATGGCTTTGGTTTCAGCATCAATGACTGCTTTTCTCTCTGCTCCGGTCATGTTGTTGTTAAGCTTGGAATTGATTCTCTGTGTAGCATCATCCATTCTTACCAAAAATCTTACATAGAGATCCTTTGCATTGAATTCATCTTTTTGCTTCATAGCCCAGAATCCGTTTTTCAGATAATCTTTTTCCGGAGTGGAAGCAGCAGCAACGGCACCGTAACCACAGTGGTGGTTCGTGAAGATAAGTCCTTTGTCAGAAACAATTTCTCCTGTACAGAAGCCTCCAAAACTTACGATAGCATCCTTTAAGCTTGAATTGTTTACCGAATAAATTTCTTCAGGTGTCAAATGCAGTCCTTCTTTTTGCATATCGACCCCGTTAAGTCTTTTGATGAGCATTAACAGCCACATCCCCTCATCCGCCCTCATCTGGGCAAAGCCCAATAAGAAAGTGAACAGTAGAAATAGTCTTTTCATTTTATAAAATAATTTTTGTGTCGCTAATTTACTAATTTTTACGATATTCTGTCCCGGAATGGTATGAAAATGGAAGGATACCCCACATGAAAAAAATACTTACAGCATTTTTTGCAGTTTTATTTCTGGGAGCTGTGGTAAACTGTTCTGCAGTTCCTGAAAAAAATCCAGCTCTTCAAAGACAGTGGATGCTGGTCTCCTTCGATCAGTTTTCCAAAGAAGAACTGATTAGAAATAAGGCCGGGATCAACCTGACAGATATTATGGAAAAAGGAAAAATAAAGGGTTCCGCCCATATGGGATGCAACAGTATATTTTTTACTTCCGAATTTAAAAACGGAGGAAAAGTAAAAATCTCAGGAGTCGGGAGTACGTTGAAAGCCTGTCAGAATATGGAACTGGAAACAGCTTTCACCCGGAAATTCGATAAAATGACCCGTTATTCCATAGAAGGGCATTTTCTTACCTTGTCTGATGACAGAGGAAATTCTATGAAATTTGTAGCGGCAGACTGGGATTAAAAGCATCGTTTCAAGCTCAGGAAAACTGAAGTTTGGATATGAAAATAGCTATTGAACTTAAAAATAAAAAAAGTCCGCGCTGGAACGGACTTTTTTGTTTGAAATCTGGTTATGTTATCAGTTTTTTGGAATGGTTTTCTTGATTTCTTCCAGAGTTGCCGTATTGGGCAGACCTACGGCATTACTGCTCGTTTTCCCTGGATTTGCTGTACCAGTGCGGGATGTCTGTCTGTTGGGAATTGAAGCTTTTATTTCGTCTAATGTTGCCGTATTGGGCAGCAGTTTTCCTGAAGAATTATTTGAGCTGGAATTCTGAGCTTTTGTGGCCTGTTTCTTTACCTCAAGCCCCTGTTCTGAAACCAGAGTGGTCACGGTCTGTTTTTGGAGTGTATTTTCCTGAAGATCCTTTGCCTGTTGGGCTTCCCTTTCTCTGAGCTGTTTCACGATCTGAGCCTGATCTTCGGATTCCTGAACTTTCTTGTTTTCCTGAGCATAAGCGGACACGCTTAATGCTAAAAATGAAATGATATATAGTGATTTCATGATCGTTTATTTAATGTTTACCAATACTTTAATTTTACCAATAGAGTTTTGGTCGTAGTCCTGAAGCGCTTTTCCAATCACCTGTCCTATTTTTACCTTTTTAGGGTTGGCTTTCATGGCTGTTCCCGTTTTTGATGAAGTAACCAGAAGATCTCCTCTTTTAATTTTACCACCTTCAAGACAAACTTTTGTCGGGATCACTCCAATAACACCCATCGGAACTTTTCCTGTAAGCTCAGAATCTATATTCTCTTCGGTAAGGAGCACGCCTGGTTTTGTTGCATACACTCCGGCTACGAGGTTGGAATAAGGTTTTGATGATTTTTCTACTGTACGGTCTGAGTTGGTTGAAATAATTAAAATGTCACCAGGTTCATATTCTGAAGTCTTTCCTTCCACATCAAATGCTTCAGCAACGTCTGCACCGCTGTTTTGTGTTCCGCCATTGAAAAAACCTGTCCCTGACTTATTCACCCTCGCCACATTGGTGCCCACATTTCTCATTATCAGTATATTCCCTGATGAGCCTCTGTGATCTATCATTGCGGCAGCTCCGGTACCGTCATTACGAACATCCAGAACGGTTTGGCCGTTGGCGGTATTGAAATTGGTAAACCGGCCGGCTCTTCCTGTTCCGAAGTTCGGTACCCATCCATAAATTGCGGATCCTGATCCATCTACAGTAGCTTCTACACCATCACCGGTATTGGATGCGTTAGCAGTAATCCCGTTTCCGTTTCCGTCTGCAATGGCGATCAGGGCAGGCCCGTTTCCTGATGGGTTGCTGGCATAGAAAAGGCCTCCGTAACCTCCTGTTCCTGAGGATAATCCATAGACACCGGCAGTTCCGAAATTGGCGAATTGTGAATTGACTTCACCTTTTACAGCTGGTGAAGTACCCGTTACTTTGTCAACCTTAAAATTTCCTGCAGTACCGTTCCCTACGGTGGTTACTGTTATAACATCGCTGGTATTGGCGTCATTGAAAATGTTGAATCTTCCTGCACGTCCGGTTGCAAAAGAAGGAACCCATGCATAAAGCGCATTTCCTGCTCCGTCTATATTGGCTTCTACGGCATTTCCGTCCTTGCTGGCATTTGCGGTAATGGCATTTCCGTTTCCATCGGTAATAGCCACTAATGCTGGCCCATTCCCGGAGGTATTACTCGCATGAAATAAACCTGCGAAACCTCCTGTTCCGGATGAGATACCAAAAATACCGGCAGCACCGAAGTTCCCAAAAATTGTTTTCACTTCACCTCTTACTGCAGCACCTACACTGTTCGTATTATTTACAAGAAATGAAGATGCATTACCCTCTGTATTATCAGGAATGTTCCCGGCACCATTGGTTTCCACCTCTAAAGTATTAAAATCATTCGTTGCATTAACGTTTTCGAACCTTCCTGCTCTTCCTTTTCCGCTATTAAGGCCAACCTGTCCGAAGACACCGATGGAAGTACCGGTAGTATTCGTTGCTACAAAACCTCTTACACCATAGCCTCCTCCGTCATTACGTCCTACCACCGCACCTGCAATATCACTGGTTGTTCTTCCTACCACCGCTTCACCATTTCCGTTATTGTCACCTACGACACCGGCAGAGGTTTGTGCACTTGTAATTCCGTGCAGACTGAATCCGGCAGCAGTAGAACTTCGGACTCCGGCTCCGTTGCCTGTAGTGGTTACATTCACAACAGTTCCGTTTCCGACACTTGAAACATTGAGGGCATTATTGTTATTGGCATTATTGAAAATAGAAATGCTTGCAGGAATTCCGTTATTACTGGTTGCAGTAAGTCCGGTTCCTGTGTTGCTGTTGGCATATACTCCGGTTCCGTTGGCACTTGCATTTCCATATACTCCCAATCCGTTAGGTGTAACGCCGTAGACCCCCCAGCCGCTTCCGTTTTGACTTCCCCAGACCCCAACTCCGAGTCCGCCGGTTCCATTATTGATACCCCGGACACCACTGGAAAATCCACCTGGAGATACATTATTTACAATCCCCCTTACCGAAGAAATACTTGAGGTGGTTGTATTATTGATCCCCTCCACAGAAGTTCCATCCCCGTCATTAATCAGAGAAAATAAAGTGGAAGCATTGTTTACAGTGTTGGTATAAGGGATCGTGAAGCTTCCGCCGGTTCCGCCCGCAGATTTGGCATACATGGCATAAGGTACACTTAAAAGCTGACTTGTTCCTGTTATCGTATAATTGGTACCGCCGGCAGGGTCGGTCTCGGTTTTTAGATAGTAACTTCCTGTAGGCCAGTCTATGGCAGAGAAGGTTCCTGAAAGTACAGTTCCTGTTCCTATTTCCATGCTGATCAGTCCGTTAGGATTTGTGTTTCCGGTCAGTCTTTCAGAATAAACCAGCGTTCCGGCAGGAGAACCCTGTAAAATGCTTACTTTGACGGCAATGCTTTGATTGATAAGAAGCTGACCCGATCCATTTCTCATGACAGCCTGGTAGCTCATTTTTTCCGGAGCCTGTGCCTGTGCTATGAATAAGCCCAGCATGATCCCCAGAGAAAGTAATATTTTTTTCATGGCGTTATTTTTTGATGACTTTAAATGTTTTTAGATTTTCTCCCTTCTGATTGATCCTGATAATATAGACCGCTGAAGGAAGGGAAGAAAGATTAAGCTCAGATTTCGACTGTGAGATCACATCTTTTTTGACCAGCTTACCTTGTGCATCATATAGCTGATATTCTGATCCTTTGTAAGGAAGCGAAGTAAAATCTATATACAGGTAATCTCTGGTAGGATTCGGGTAAAGTAAAATACCTTCTTGCTTTGATAAGGTTTCGCTGGTAGAGAGCGCTATAATTTCATAGCCTTGCTGTACCCCCTCCAATATTTCGGAATTTGCTCCCTTATACAGGTATGCTGTTTGGCCTACGCTGTACGAAACCGAGCCGTTGCCTCCTGATGCATTTGTTCCTGTGGCCAGAACTGCTGACTGAGCATTCAGAAGACTGACGGAAAAGGTAAACAGAATGAGAAAGAAGCAGTGAATAGATGTTCTTTTCATGTAAAATAATTTTGTGGTTATTAATTGGTTTTACAAGTTTTCAGGTGAAAATTTGTGAACACTAAATTACCACATATCGCAACCGGATTGAAGGAAAATAGACTAACGTCAAAAAAAATCGACCAACAGCATTTTATTGTAAAAATGTGGGTATGTAGGAGTTATGGATTAAGAAAAGAGAGGCTTTCCTTATAAGTTCTGCCTATAGGAAGTCTGATCTGATGGATCAGCTCTATCTCATTGCTGCTTTTTCCACGGATGAAATGACGGGGAACAGCATAGCTGCGGTGTATTCTTATAAAAGAGTCGAAGAAGCTTTTATGAAGCAGATTTCCAAGGGAGTCCAGGACACAGTGTTTTTTTTCATGGGTAACCAGCCGGGTATAATCTTTCAGGGCTTCCAGGTAAAGGATATCGGTAAGCCTTACCTGGGAAATATTACCGTTTTCTTTTATTTTAATGCAGTTTTCGCCAAGAAGGGCATCAAAGCATTCACATTTTTCTTTCATTTCAAAAAAGCTGAAGACTTTCTCCATGGAATGCTGAAATCTTTCTGTTTTAAAGGGTTTTGTAATAAAGTCAAGTACTTCAATTTCAAAAGCTTCTGCGGCGAGTTCCGGTTGAGAGCTTATGAAGATGCAGGCTGGGATTTTATGGGCTAGTTTCCTGAATTCCAGGCCATTAATGCCCTGGAGATTGGTTTCGCAGATCAGCAGATCCATGGGGAATTCCAGGTAGGGGACTGCCTTTTCTGCCGAATTAAAGGAAGCAATAATCTCAATATGATCATATTGCCTGATATGATGCTGAAGGACCAGTCTGTCCAGCTCATCATTATCGATGATCATACATTTAATATGGGAATTCATGGCAATAGGTGTTAGTTTTTACAATATTTACAAATTTTGATGTTTATTATTTGTAAATCTGCTTTATAAAGGTATTAATTTTTTATAAATCAATGGTATTGTAAACTTAAATTAACATTAAAAAATATCGAAGAATAAAAAATGATTTTGTTTTTTTTCCTGAAAATTGGTATCTTGTGAAAATCATAAACATAGACAGAAATTAATGCTAGATAAGAAACAACATAATTACGAAAGAGCAGTTTTAGTGGGGGTTATTACCCAGAATCAGGATGAGGATAAGCTTACGGAATATATGGATGAACTGGAGTTTTTAGCCTTTACGGCGGGTGCAACGGTTCAAAAACGATTTACTCAAAAATTAACCCAGCCGGATTCCAAAACCTTTATCGGGAGTGGAAAGGCGCAGGAGATAAAAGAATATGTAAAGGAAAATGAGATAGGAACCATTATTTTCGATGATGAACTGTCTCCTTCCCAGCTGAAAAATCTTGAAAGAGAAATAGAAGTAAAAATTCTGGACAGGACTAATCTTATCCTTGATATTTTCGCACAGAGAGCACAGACTTCTTATGCAAGGACTCAGGTGGAATTGGCTCAATATCAGTATCTTTTACCTCGTCTGACAAGGATGTGGACCCACCTTGAGCGTCAGAAAGGGGGAATCGGGATGAGAGGACCCGGAGAAACAGAGATTGAAACTGACCGCCGTATTATCCGTGACAGGATTTCCCTGTTAAAAGACAAACTGAAAGTCATTGACAAGCAGATGGCTACCCAGCGTAACAACCGTGGGAAAGTAGTTCGCGCAGCTTTGGTTGGGTACACAAACGTTGGAAAATCTACCCTGATGAATGCGCTTTCCAAGTCTGAAGTTTTTGCTGAGAATAAATTATTCGCAACACTTGACACTACGGTAAGAAAAGTAGTTATCGGAAATTTACCGTTTTTGCTTACCGATACGGTAGGATTCATCAGAAAGCTTCCTACACAGCTTGTGGAGTCTTTTAAATCTACCCTGGATGAGGTTCGTGAAGCAGATCTGCTTATTCATGTAGTGGATATTTCCCATGAAAGCTTTGAAGATCAGGTGGAATCTGTTAATCAGACTCTTATGGAGATCAATGCACATCAGAAGCCAATGATCATGGTTTTTAACAAAATCGATGATTTCAGCTACCACAAAAAAGATGAAGATGATCTTACTCCATCCACCAAAAAGAATATTTCCCTGGAAGAGTGGAAGAAAACATGGATGGGTAAATCCAAATATCCAACGGTATTCATTTCTGCCCTGACGAAAGAAAATTTCCCGGAAATGAAAAAAATGATTTATGATGAGGTGATGAAGATCCATATCTCCAGATTCCCATACAACGATTTCCTTTTCGAATATTTCGATAACGACGAGGAAGAAGAAAACAACGATTAATGAAGTACCACTTTTTCCTGTTATTGGTTCTCTTTTCGGTTTTTGGCTTCAGCCAGAAATCAAAAATCGATTTGAAAAATATTGAGAAAAGTCTTAAAAATCCGGATTCTCCCTACAACTATGAGAAGCTGATTTTTAAATACAAAGGATATCCTAAATCCCTGGATAGTATTGAAACCCAATATCTTTACTACGGAAGAAATTTCAGGGATGATAAAGTTTCTACACTGGATGACAGTTTTAAGGAGCTGGCGGATGCTTTTAAGCAGGATAATTTTGAAGAATGCATCAAGCTTGGCAAAGTACTTTATGATAAAGATCCTACGAACCTGGATATTCTTCTTGTTCTTCTCAGGGCATATGATTCCATGAAAGACGGAAACAACTTTATGCATCACCTGAACCAGTTCCGCTCGCTTACGGAAGGAATAAAGAATTCCGGAGACGGAGCTTCTGAAAAAACGGCCTATCTCGTCAATTCTGTAGGAGATGAATACATCCTCCTGAATATCCTGAATATCGGGAAAGATTATGTAAGAGGATCAAAAATAGCCAAAGACGGCATGTTTGATATCTGGGAGAAGGACGGTCATAAATTATACATTAAAATACTTTATTTAAACCTATAAATTAATTAAAAAACACTTAGTGGAGTTATATTATTCATTTTCAGCCTTAATAGTACTGGCATCGATTTTCGCCTATCTTAATTACAGATTTCTGAAACTTCCGAGCACCATCGGGATCATGGTAATTGCTATCGTGGTTTCCATTTTTCTGGTTATGTTTGGAGAAACTGTTTTGCCAAAAACCTTTGGGCATCTTAATAATTTAATGAACGGTATAGACTTCACGGAAGTTCTGATGGGTGCCATGCTTAATTTCCTGCTCTTTGCGGGAGGGATCCATATCAATATCGACGATCTTAAGGAGCAGTTCCGGCCCGTCCTTATATTTTCTACGGCTGGAGTGGTGATTTCTACTTTTGTGGTAGGATTCGGGATGTTTTATCTGCTGCCGTTTTTAGGAATTCACCTTCCGTTTATTTACTGTCTGGTTTTCGGAGCGCTTATTTCGCCTACCGATCCGGTGGCTGTTTTAAGTATCTTAAAGCAGGCCAATGTTTCCAAATCCCTGGAAACAAAAGTAGCGGGAGAATCTCTTTTTAATGATGGTATGGCCGTAGTGGTTTTTACAGTTGTTATGCAGCTTGCCATAGGAAAAGAAGTGGATCTGGGGGTTGAAAGTATCGGATTGCTTCTGATGAAAGAAGCCGGTGGAGGAATTTTGCTCGGGGTTTTATTGGGATGGATCACTTCCAGGCTGATGCGCGAAGTGGATGATTATATTATTTCCGTTCTGGTAACGCTTTCCGTAGTGATGGGAGGATATCTTATTGCAAGACAGATGCATATTTCCGGACCTCTTACAATGGTTGCTGCAGGTTTATTCATGGGTAATTTCAACGTAAGGTTTAAAATGAAATCCATTACCCAGGATTACCTCATCAAATTCTGGGAACTGATTGACGAAATCCTGAATGCTGTGCTGTTCCTCTTTATAGGATTTGAGCTTCTGATGATCAAGGACTTAAGGTTTTTTATGATTCCTGGGCTTCTGGCGATTGCGGTGGTTTTAATTGCCCGTTTTATTTCGATCTGGATCCCTACAAAATTTATGTCCCTGAGAACCAGGTTTAGCCCGCAAACGGTAAAAGTTCTGGTTTGGGGAGGAATCAGGGGAGGGGTTTCCATAGCATTGGCTATGTCGATTCCTAAAAGTGAGTACAGCGAGATTATTTTGAGTATTACTTACTGTGTAGTAGTCTTTTCTATTATTGTTCAGGGACTTACCATTGCTAAAGTTGCCAATCCGAAAGCCATTGCAAAGGAAGAGAAGGAAAAGGAGAGCGTTGTTGCGGATGAACATGCTTAAGGTAATTATTGACTGGAATTATTCAAATTTTATAAAATAAAGATTTGTATGGGCAATATTATCAAAGAAATAGAAGAAGCATTAGCGGTTTTGTCCATCCCTGAAAAAGCAGAATTCTTCCCGAAATTTTTCAAAACCGGAAAAGGAGAATATGGGGAAGGCGATGTGTTTTTAGGCGTAAAAGTTCCGGATCAGAGATCGGTGGCTAAAGAATATTATTCAAAAATAAGCCTGGACGATCTGAGTGTCCTGTTGTCTTCAAAATACCATGAGTACAGGCTTACCGCACTTTTTATGCTGATTTCCAAGTTTGAGAAAGCAAAGGATAAAGCCGTTAAAGAACAAATTATACAGTTTTACCTGGATCATCTTCCGCATGTGAATAACTGGGATCTGGTAGATTCTAGCTGCTATAAAATTTTAGGCAGATATGCCTTTGAAAATGGTAAGGAAGAGCTCTTAAGAAACCTTTCGGATTCCGAAGAAATGTGGCATAAGAGAATCGCTGTGGTGGGTACCATGCATTATGTAAAAAAAGGATCTTTTGAACTGACTAAAGAATTCGTCATTAAAAACCTGAAACACCCACACGACCTGATGCATAAAGCAAATGGCTGGCTTCTCCGGGAAATGGGACAGAAAAATGAAACCGAACTGATTAACTTTCTCGATAAACATTATCAGGATATGCCCAGAACCAGCCTGAGATATGCCATCGAAAAGCTGGACGAACAAGTACGGCAGGATTACCTGAAAGGAAGGATTTAAAAATGGTTGTTTTCAGTGAAATAACAGCGTCCATAAAGTATTTTCGAACGGAATTAAGTAGTTTTGTGCTTTAAAGCCGAATTATGAAAAATTTTCTGAAGCTGTTGATGCTTTTTTTTCCATTTTTATTGCTGACAAGCTGTTTTGATATTTTAGATAAAGTGAATGTCAAAGCTGACGGAACAGGAGAATATACCATTATCCTTAATGCCAGTAAAAGCAAAACGAGACTGGCGTCCATTTCAAAAATGGAGACCATTAACGGAAAAAAGGTTCCGAAAAAGGCTGAAATTGAAAGTAAAATCAATGAAGCAGCTAGGATTTTTAAAGGAACTCCGGGAATCAGCAATGTGAAAACCTCCATGGATTTCGACAATTATATCATCAAACTGAGCTGTAATTTTAAAAAAATAGAAAATATCAATGCCGGGCTGGAACAGCTCAAAGCTAAAAATATTCTCGGAAAAATGATCCCAACACAGATTTACAGCCAGAACCTTGAGAAAAAATCACTGACCAGAAACAAAGTCAATACCTTTAAAGCAGATTACGACAAATTGGGAAAGGCAGATAAAGAAATCTTTAATAACGCCAGATATACCTCTGTCATGCAGTTTGAAAATACTGTAAAATCTCAGACCAACAGCGCTTATCTCCTGGCTCCGAATAAAAAAGCTGTGAAGCTGGAAGCGGATATTTTAGACCTGATCTTTCAAAAGAAACAATTACAAAACACTATATTATTTCAATAAATTCTACACTCGACCATGAAATCTATATTATTAAAAACACAAACACTGAGTCTTGTTCTTTTTGGTTTTATGCTGGTTTTTGCCCAAAAAAGCATGAAACTTCCCACTGATGCCGTATTTTATATGGAAATTAACGGAAAACAGCTTAATCAGAAAATTAATTGGGAGAAACTCAATCCGCTGTTGCATGAGCTAAGCAAAAAAAGCAAAGAGAAATCTTCGTGGAATGATTATTCCAAAACGGGGATCAAATATGATGCGACACAATATCATTATGCAAGCTTTAATGACTCCATAAAAACGTATACCACTCATTTTATTGTAGATAACAAAGAAAAGTTCCAGGAATTCATCAACTCGACGAAGAAAAAAGGACTGGAAATTTCAAAGAAAAAGAATTACTCTTACGTAGATATCGATGATAATATTTTTGTTGCCTGGAACGGCGACCGTGCTGTTTTGAGCATGGTAAGCTATACAAAGCCTTATAAAGATATCTGGAGCGATGATGTTGTAACGGATAGTGCTGTAGCTGTTGCAGATAGTGCTGCAGTAGCTGTTGACAGTGCTTATGCCATAGAACCTGAAAAGCCTTTTGATTATAAAGAAGAAATAATAAACCTGAAGGAGGAAATTAAATATTTAAAAGACGAGATCAGGGATAATAATAAAGAAATTACCAGAATTCAGAAAGATATCAAGTATCTGGAAAAGAACCATAAATATCCGAAAGAGAATGTGGACACCCAGCATTCCGAAGGTGAAACTGAAGTGTATCCGAGAGAAGAGGAATACGCTGAAGCTGAAATAGATACAGCATATCAGAAAGAACTGGATTCTATGCGTATTGAAAATTTCAAAATCGTCAAGAAGATTGCAGAAGACCGTTTCGACCAGTATTTCAATTCAAATCTGGAGCTTGATGTTCCGAAGGCGATGCTCAGCTTCAGAGATCCGAACTCCGATGCGTATGTTTACACAGATTACGGAAGAATGGTGAATGACGGAGTTTATGGTAAAATGATGAAGCATTTTGAATTTGGGCAGTTTTTAAGAAATACATACAATTCAAATTCATACTACAATTTATATTTTGATAAGGACAAAGTAAAGCTGGTGAACAATTATCAGCATAAAAATCCGGACATTCAGAAAACAGTTTCATCCGTTTATAAAGGAAAGAAAAACAAAAAGCTGGCTGCGCTTATCAATGAAAAAAGCATCGGTTATTATGTGATGAATCTCAACGGAGCAAAAACTTTTGATATGATGTATGACCTGCTTCAGGATTCCGGAGACGGCGAATACAAAAAAGAAATGGAGCTGATGATGGAAACCATGAAGATCATTCTGGATGAAGAAGCTATTACTAAAATAGCTCCCGGAAACGGAATTTTCGTCCTGAATGAGCTGGTATCCAAAAAAGTAGACTATACGGACTATGAATATGATGATGATTATAATGAAAAAGAAGTTAAGAAAACCAAAGATGTAGCTGTTCCCGATTTTACGTTTGCTTTTGCAACGGAAAATGAAGGCTACTGGAACCGTGTTTTCAATGTATTGTCTACCAATAAGAATTTAGCCAAGAAATTCTCAAAGAACGGCAATATTTACTCTTTTAAGGATGAAAAAGGGGATGGCTATATGGATCAGCTGTACTTCGTTGTAAAAGACGGTATTGTTTACCTTACGAGCTCTACTGAAAATCTTACTCCACAGGCGCAATCAGCGGTTTCCAAACAGTGGGCAAAAGACTCATCAAAATATCCTCTATCCGGCAGACTGGATGTTCAGAGGCTGTTAATAGGTCTGGAAAAAGAATTCAAAACCCCTTCCGAAAGAAAAACACTGGATCTGTTCAGAAAAAATGTAGGTGAAATGTATTATAAAACGGAGGTAAAAGGTGACAGCGTGGAAACAGAAATAGATTACAACATTAAAAACTCTTCCGAGAACAGCTTAATGTACTTTTTTGACCTATTTGATGAGATTTTTAAAATTAAAGAACAAGAAAAGAAGCCTCAAATATTATAGATGAACAAAAAGAAACTTATTGTCCCGTTATTTGTTTTACTCGCAGCCGCGGTCTATTTTGTGTTTTTTTATAAAAACAAAGCCCTGAAGTTTGTTCCTGAAAATGCAGATGTGGTTGTCTTAATTGATGTAAAAAAACTGACGGGACAATATATTTCAAGCTTAGTTGCCCATCCGTCCAAATGGTCAGAAAGCAAAAAGAAAGATAAAAAAACAATTCCGTTAAAAGATTCAGGAATAAAAATCCCGGATTTTCTGCAGGTTTTTCACCTGAAAGGAGCTAAATTTTCAGAATGGTACAGCGTGGTGGAACTGAAAGACCCACAGAAATTTTTAACCTTTTTGAAAAGTCATCAGTTTATCAACAAAGGCCAGGACATATTCCGTAAAGATCAGGTATTCATTAAAATAGAAGGTGAAAACTGTATCCTGGGAACCTCCGAAACAGCTTTTACAGCTATACAGCAGCTGCTTTCCAAACCTTCCGGCAAAAAGACTTTTACTGCAGACCGGTTTATAGGCAGTTCTTTAGGAAGCATATCCTTTATTTCCGGAAAGAAAATTCAAAATTTTTCCATTGAACTGAAGGCTGATGAAATTGAAATAAAAAATGCGGCAGAAGCAATATCCTTTGCAGCGGCAATTTCAGATATGCAGAGGAAAAATCATTTTTTAGAAGCCGAATTAGACGGGCAGAATATAAAAAACTATGCCCGTTTTTTTAATAAAAATCTGGTAGATTCAGCTCAGGTCAATTATTTTAAAGCAACTGCAGATCTTGAGCAGGTAAATGATACGATTATCAGCTACGGGTATGACGATAATTTTAATGAAACAGAAAAAAAGACTGTTCAGAAGATTATTCAGCCTAATTATATTATCGACCTCCGCAGTTCTGCTCCCGAAAAAACCTGGGATTATTTTCAATATAAAAAATGGATCAATGCCCAGAACCAGTTCACCGCGATTCCTTTTCAGCCGAATCAGATTGAAAGAAATGAGGGGAGTATCATTATAAAATCTACCCGGAAACCTATAGCATCGTCCCCGGAACTTAAGGAAAACTATATCTTCATCAGAAACAGTTCGCTGTTGCTATCTTCTTTAAGCACTTTAACCTCAACGGAGAAAAAAATCCTTTCTGATATTGAATATATATTCTACAGAAATAAAGGACAGAACTATCAGGTGAGTATCAAAGCTAAGAAAGAAGAATTACCGCTGATTTTAAGATGGTAAAGCCGCAATTTTAAAAATAAATAAATATTAATGGGTCTATCTGACATTGCTCTGCTCAAAACAGGCACACATTATTTTTTACATCTGGTTTTCCCGGTTTTCATTGCGCTGGTTTTTTTCCGTGACAACTGGAAAAAGGCTTATGGTATCATGCTGGCCACCATGCTGGTAGACCTGGACCATATTTTTGCCAATCCTGTTTTTGATCCTTCAAGAAATAGTATTGGTTTTCATATTTTACATTCCTACTACGCCATTGCGGTGTATTTTTTGCTGCTGTTTTTCAAAGGAAATATCAGAATTGTAGCCGTTGGTCTTTTGTTTCATATGCTTACGGATTTTCTGGATTTTAACATGTGGATGCATTAAGGAAAGAAGCAGGAAAAGAGAGGGTGAATGCTAGCGTTCGATTATTACAGTCAATAATTTAATGAAGAAAGTTTAGAGAATAAATACGGAAGCGGCTTCATTCCGATTAAAATATTATTAATATTTTCTTTTGATATTTCAAATTTAATAGATTTTTTGTATTTTGTAGACGCTTTATGAGATTAAAAGAATTTTTACATTATACGTATATTTTCCCTGTCCTGGCTGTGGGGTATTATTTTTCCGGACTCATGGGAACCGGAGTATTGTATGACCTTATTGCGGGGCTTCTGCTTACCGGAAGTGTTTTGTCTGCGGTGCACCATGCAGAAGTGGTGGCCCATAAAGTAGGAGAGCCGTTCGGAACCATTATTCTCGCACTCTGTATCACTATTATTGAAGTGGCGCTTATCATCTCGCTGATGGTAGCCGGCGGAGATCAGGCGATCACGCTGGCCAGAGATACCGTTTTTGCTGCCGTCATGATTATTCTTAACGGAATTCTGGGGATCTGTATCCTGGTAGGCGGCGTAAAATATCATGAACAGTTCTTCGCAAGAACCTCAGCTACTACTTATCTGGTAAGTATTGTTTCCATTCTCGTGCTTACCCTTGTCCTTCCCAATTTTACTTCAAGTGTCAACGGACCTTTCTATAATGAAGCACAGCTTATTTTCATTTCCATCGCATGTCTGGCCATATACGGTGTTTTCCTGATGGTACAGACTGTACGTCACAGAAGTTACTTTATTGTTCCTGACGAGCATCCCGAAGAACATTATATTCCTTCATTGAAAAAAACACTGATCAGCTTTGGTTTTCTGGTGGTATGCCTGATTATTGTTGTACTGATGGCTAAAGGACTTTCCGGAACCATTGAAAATATGGTACAGAGTATTGGCGCCCCAAAATCCCTGGTAGGGGTAATTATTGCAGGAGTCGTGCTCCTTCCTGAAGGAGTAGCTGCTATCCGTGCGGCAAGAAGCAACCAGATACAGTCCAGCTTAAATCTGGCATTAGGGTCAGCTTTAGCGAGTATCGGACTTACAATTCCTGCCGTATCAGTTGTATGTATTCTTTATGATATTCCATTGGTATTAGGGCTTGATAAAAAAGATATTATTCTGCTTTCCCTGTCTGTATTTATAGTAATGCTTTCTTTAAGCCGGGGAAAAACGAACGTTTTGTACGGAACCGTTTTGCTTGTCAATCTTGCCGCTTATATTTTTACCGTTATCGTTCCCTAATTATTTTTTACGTCCCGAACTAACTCTATAACTCGTAACCCGAATCCCGCAACCCAAATCCGCAACCCGAACTAGAGTCTCCTCGCCAGCTCCATTTTGAAAGCCATCAGCTTGGCGATGTTTTCGGATTTATAAATAGCCATGTCGGCATTTTCTCCGACGAAATTCTCTTCAACCGTTGTTTTCCAAAGCCCAAGCCAGCGGTCAAAATGTTTTTGCTCCATTGCCCGGATCTCATTAATCGGGAAATGAACGCCCATAGGGTTTCCTTTATAGCTCATCTGTCCAAAAAGGATAGATTCCCAGAAAGAATACATTTTTGGAAGATGTTTGTCCCAGTTTACTTTAGCTATATCATTAAAGAAGAAACCAATGGTTTCATCCTTAACGACTTTTGCATAAAATGAATTCACCAGATGCTCGATATCTTCTCTTGATTCCAACTTTTTCATATTTCAAATGTACAGTAAAATCAAAATAAAAATTTAAAAAGCGGCTTGATAAATTTCATTTATTGAAAGTTTGTTTATAGTCAAAGCTTAATTGTATATAGGTGTTGAAAAATTAAAATAATGGTTTTAATGAGGATTTATCCAGTAATAATGCGACAAGGAGAATGTGTTGATATTCAATTGTGTGACTATTCGTTAACATTTTTTAATATTTTTTATACTTTTTTTATGATATGTTATTTTTTTTTATAAATTTGAAATTAAATAATCAAAAACACTAAGAAACTTATGAAAACTACAACTACTTTTTTACCTGACAAACGATAGTTTACCGTACTATTATAACAATCTTAAGTTCTAAGATTGCTATACTTCATTTCTTTTATTGTTCCACATAATTCCAATTATTATGTCAAAATTTCTGTGCCATAAAACGGTCACTGTACTTGTATTGCTATATTCAGCCAGTGCTTACTCTCAATTAGTTGGATCTGATGTCCAGATATGGGAAAAGTCAAGACCTAACCTTCGTGAAGTCTCCAATTTAAAAGATGAGAACCTACTCAACTTCCATTATGGAATTAAGGATAAAATCCTTAAAAAATATATTAAACACAGTAAAAATAAGAGCCATACCCTGACTCTTGTCCATACTTCAAGGGAGGATGAAAAAATATGGGAGAATGAAGAACGAAATATCTCTTTGAGTAACAATATTTATGAAAAGAAAAAGGCGGATAAAAATATCAAAATCCGTAAAAGGCCAAGTATTTTTACTTTTACTGATAATGCCGGAAAGCCAGACGGAAAACCGGACAGTATTAAAATAAAGCTGGAAGACCGCAATCTCTATGAAATGATTTTCATCCCAAGAAGAGCAAACAAAATGGATCTTAATAAAATTCATTCTTACCTCTCGATCAAGTATGGAATTTCTTTGGAAAAGGGAAAGTATTACAGCAGTGATGGAAAAGTGATCTGGGACCCTGAAAAACATAAAGAATTCAAATACAGGCCTACCGGATTGGGACGGGATGATGGAAACGAATTGTACCAAAAACAATCTTCCAATCAGGAAGATCAGTTCCTAACGATCGGAAAAACAGATATAAAAAAGACCAATGTAGAAAACCTGAGTCTTTTTGATCACAATAATTTTGTCATGTGGTCTGATGATAATAAAGAAATGGCGATGAAGACCGAAGGCAACTTTAAAGTCCTCGAAAGAAACTGGGAAATTAATTTCATAGGATCTACCATTCCAAAAACAGATTATAAAGTAAGGGTGGATAAAAAGGCCATCAATCCCGATTCGCTCCCACTTGTTTACTGGATGTTTCTAAAAAACTCCGCAGGCGAGTTAATGAAAGTGCAAGGGATGGAAAATGAGAATTATATAGATTTCAGTAAAGTGGATTTTTATAAGGAGAAAGGAGAAATTTTTGATCATTTTACATTTGCAGTGAGTCCTTTACGGGATGCAAGTAATAATGAGATCAACTCAGGCTCATCATCAATTAATGAAAATCAGCTTGCTTTAGATATCGATAAAATTGTTCTGTATCCAAACCCTGTTAAAAAAGGACAAAGTTTTATGATCAAGTTTCCTGAAATGGAAAACTTATCTGTAGCAATTTATGATGGTGGAGGGCGACTGGTTAAATTAGAGAAAATAGACCATCATGCAAGATCGTACAGCAGTTCGCTTGACATTCAAAGTTCGTATCTGGTCAGTCTTACCCAGAACGGAAAAATAATCAAAACATTCAAATTAATCGTCGACTAAAAACCAAATCATGAAAATAAGATCCTTACAACTTCCTTTTACAAAGAAGTCAGTTCTGCTGGTGTGTTTTTTTGCCACCATGTTTGTTTTTGCAAGTTTTACGAAAGAAGACAGATATAAAGTACGCGAATGGAGAAAGCACCTTATAAGCAAGCTGATAGATAAAAAAGATACAAATCAGTCAATTGCCGCTTCAGATAAGATTTCATTTGAACATCAATCTACTACAAAAAAAACAGATCAATATCCATCTGAACCTTATAAAAATTCAGAAGATTTAAACATAGATCCTATATCTGGTACAGTAGCTGGTTCTGAAGAAAAGCTTCCGAATGTCATGAACGTTTATTCTGCTAAAGAAAAAGAAGGAACGGTTGGAGTATTTTCAGACCAGGAAGAAGACCGGATTTCGGATAATTTCTTTACGGTTGATATTCCTGCTTTAAATAAAGAGAATACCATTGCTTATTTAGAGTATGATCTGTTTGGTCTGGCATCGCATCAGTCGGTACCGAGATCCCTGAATCATAACCTGGCGATCGGTGGTGAGATTATTGTACCTCAGGCAACCTGGAGCCATCAGAAAGAAGAATTAAGTTCAGAACTTATTAAACAAGGAATAAATACTGTTCTGTTTACTTCGCCTTCCACAGGAGTAAAATACAAAATCAAAAACCTGAAAGTTGTTTTTGAAAAAAACAGAAGTATATCCAAAGATTTGATTATTAATGCTGTTCTTTCAGGTGATGAGCTATATGTTAAAGGAGTCAACAGACGATTTCAGGATCTGAATATAAATAGTAATTACGTTAATACTGCAAACGGGGAGTTCGAAAAAATTATCCGTTTATCAGAAAAAGATAAGCTGGCCGGGCATTTTTCGGTAACAGCCAATGGAATTACTCAATCCTATAAAATTCCTGCAGATATAAAATCATTTAAGACTTTAAACAATAACTATTTTAATTCCAAAAGGATTGCTGTTTCCAATGACAAAGAATTTGATATTCAATATGAAGATTTAAATTTGAAAATAGAAAAGGAAACCTCTGAAGCAGCGAATATTGAAATTTTAAAGCTAAGAGAAAAAGATATTCCTTCCACTTCAAGCGGTCTTAAAAATATTACACCGAACAATTCAGCATATCGTTTTTCAATAATTTCAGGAAAACTGAATAAGAAAGTTAAGATTACAATTCCTTATGACGAAAAAAAATTAGGTCTCTTTTCTCCGAAAGAGATCAAGGTTTTTTCATTTGACTATAATAGAAGACAATGGAAAGCTGTAGAAACAGCAAATGTAGATCAGAAGAATAAGACGGTAACATTTGAGGGCAACGGAGACGGCGATTATATCAACGGTATTATTTCGGCTCCGGAATCACCACAGCTGAATTCTTTTACTCCAACTACGATCAGCGGTCTGAAAGCAGCAAATCCGGTAAGTGCTCCCTTAATGGAAGCTCCTTCGGCAAACCAGACAGGAGATGCCAACATCAATTATCCATTAATGTTGCCGGCAGGTACCTCTGGGATGCAGCCATCATTATCTGTTACTTATAGCAGTGGCAACGGCAACGGCTGGATGGGAGAAGGCTGGAATATCGGAGGTTTATCATCAATATCAGTGGATACAAGATGGGGAACTCCGACTTTTACACCCGGCCAGGAAACAGAATTGTATTCATTGGATGGAGAAATGCTGGTATATCCTGAGGGCTACCTTCCTCACAGACATAATAAAGTAAATCCAAATGGTACATTTGATACTTCCCGGCAGACAAGAAGCGGAGCCAAAAACTTCTATCTGAGAAAGAACCATGATTTTACAAAAATTGAGAGATTTGGAACCGGCACGACAGATTATAGATGGGTTGTGACCTCTACAAACGGGACAAAAACCTATTATGGTGGTGATCAATCGACACTTGTTGACAATGCCATTTTGAAAAATGCGAACGGGAATATTATTCAATGGGGAGTCTGGAAAGTAGAGGATGTTCACGGGAATAATATGATTTATGAATACAAAAATCAGCCAATCAATAATTTTACGGGAGATGACCAGAACCTTAATGCAGGATGGGTATTTCATATTGATAAAATTTTCTATTCAGGAAGGAATGGCCAGAAAGGGCCTTATATTATAACATTTTTTAATGATACCCCAAGACCAGATAAACAAATTAATGCTAAGGGTATCCTTAAAAGAATTGAACCTTATTTACTCACAAAAATAAATGTAGATTTTAAAAATGCAAATAATCTGCAGCAAAACATAAGGTCTTATATCTTCACCTATAATACCGGGATATTTCAGAAAAGCCTTCTGAGCAAAATGAAAATGAAGGTAGTTAATCCGCGCACGGACGGTGCAGCATTTGACTATAATTTTGAATACTATGACAACGGGACCGTTTTCGGGTCTCCTACCAATATAGCCACCCCGGGGACTGATGCATTCTCGGATGTGGTAAGTTCCATCACTACTCCTTCCAAAATAAGTGCTGACAATAATTTCGAATGGGGATGGTCCCTGAGAACCGGAGGTGGTTTGGCATTATTCAGACCACAATTGGGAGGGGTAAAAAACTTTATGCTTTCCCTGTTCGGAGGTGCTTCTTATCCCCGAATGAAAAGAGGGCAGGAGCTGATAGATTTCAATGGAGATGGAATCGCAGATATTCTGTACCGAAAAAGAAATGGTGATAACGGCATTAAATTGATTCCCGGAAGCATTGACAGCAATGGGCAGCTGGTATTCAACAGCCAGCAACAGTCCGTAGGAAACCTGAACAGTAATTTTTCACATTCAACAGGTACAACATGGAATCTGGGAGGAAGTGTTGTATTTAACTGGTTTAAAATAGGATTCGACTTTTCATATATTAATTCTGAAAGTGAGAATGAAACTCCTATTTATATGATGGATGCCAATTCTGATGGACTGCCGGATGTTATTAAAGATGATAAAGTCTGGTTTAACCGAAGAAACGGAAATGCTCAGGAAATGGTGATTACCAGTGATTTAACGGAAAATATGGTTATTACCGATAACGATCCCCAGCCTTATACAGAGCCTGAAGATCCCGATGACATTGATCCTGTAAAACCAAAGAATGATGTGGTCAAAGTCTGGATTGCTCCCAAAAACGGATTTATAGAAATTTCGGATGAAATTGCTATTGATCTTGGTCAGGATCCTTCTGCGAGAGCAGTCTATTCCATAGAGATTAAAAATCCGAATGCTGTATCTAAAAACTGCAGGTTATATTTAAAGGAACTCATTAACACATCCAATGAAAGTATTACGATACGCCAGTATGACAGTTATCCGGGAACTCCGCTGGGAGTAAGTAATTCTTCCAGGCTCTATGTAAAGTCCGGGGAAAAAGTGTATTTCAGACTGCATAAAAGATCCGGCACCAATTATATTGTAAATACCAATCCTGTAGTTACTTATACTGATAGTGGAGGGCATCCTTTGCAAGATGAATTTGTTGAGGAACAGGATGGCTATATGCCGAACCAAACCAATTACAATGATAAGTTCTTTTTGAACAATCTGACGAAGTCACTTAAATTTACGGAACAGGCTGACATCCACATTACAATTCCGGAGTTTACCATATCTGCACTATCCGACAGGGTAAAATATTCCATCGTTCTCATTAAGGAAGATACCAGTGTGGCACAAAACCAGCAGACGGCCATTAATGTTATTTATGAAGAAACCATTGATCCTTCACCTGGACAGCCTGTAACGGTTTCACCGGTGGATCTTAATTATTCCGTTCCTGCTCCAAGCGCGTCGGGTGAAGCATGGCACCTGAAATTTTTAGTGGAAACCGATTCCCACATCAATAAAGAAATTGAGTGGAATGATATTTTGGTTGAAGGATATCCTAACGCCTCTCACAGACATCATGCTGTAGCTCAATATCCATCTTATCATATCAGAAACCTGAAAAATAAATTTGATGTTTCCACTCTGAATAATTTACCGAATGGTAATGATGATTATGCAATATCCATCAATAAGAACTTTAGCTTCAATCCTTCTGTCCCAGGAAGATTTATGTATGTGATCAAGCAAAAAGGTCTTTTTCTTGATAAAAGAATTGTAGAAATATCCAATGGCACTTTAAAAGAGTATACAATAGATCATAATCCTATTAATGGTGATGATCCGATACCTTTTTATCATGGAGATCCTTCACATGGCGTTAATGACCATGAAAAGCTGAATATCCTGATTTTTTGTGATACGAATAAAGACAGGCTTGCGTATGAAGCTCTTAAGTTGCAGTTGAATGATAATATCTTCAATATTTACAACCAGTCAGGAAGTTCTCTTTTAAATCATACCACCGAGACATCAATCAACACAGGAGAGTATAACGGAGTAAGTGCTGTTTATCATAACTGGGGACAATTCCTTTATAACGAAGCTAAAGATATTGTTCCTGCTCCTGGGAGTACCAATCAGCAGCCTCCTTTGATTCCGGGTTGCGAGCCCCGTAAGGAAAACGATTGTATTATTATTCCGACAGGACCTAGCGGAAGCACTGCTCCGGCCTATACTACCAACCCAAATACACCAAAAGATCAGTATGGTGCATTAATTAATGATGCAACGCTTGAAAACCCTTTCCAGTTTAATTTAAACTTTCCTTCTTGCTCCGGGATTACCAATTCTCAGCAATATGGAGAGTGTGTAGGAGATCAGCTTGCCAATGAGTTTCAGAACAATTATGCCAATAACCAGGTATTCGGAGCTGCATCTCCGTTTACACCGCTAAACCCACTTAAAACCGAAAAAGTAAGAGAGCATAAATGGGTTAACCAAATGTTTCATGAGCAATATTCAAAAATTGGCAGCTTTAAAGATGATGAAACACCAACCTCGCCATTTTTAGACAGTGATACTGATGAAGATGATATTGAAGTAGCCAATAACCCTAATACAAGGATGTTTGCTATTTCTAAAAAACAGAAAAGCAAGTCAAAAACAAAAAATGCAGGAATCGGTATTGGCCTTAGCTTTACAAACTCAACTTCAGAGCTGAGAAATATTGGTAATATCCAGACTCAGGACTTCTTTGATGTGAATGGTGATAACTATCCTGATATGCTGTACAGAACCCAATCCCAGCAAACCAGTATTCTGGGTGGTTTGAAAGGCGCTCAGCCAGGTATAGAGGGATCAGATAAAGTGATCACAAGAACGGAAGATTTTATGAACACTAAATCTGTAGCATTTGGCCCTTCAGGAAGCAAATCAGTAGGCAGAAAGACTGGTAATAATGATAGTAATGCCACAGGAGATACATCTGTTTCCTGGTCTATGAGCGTGGGAACATCCAATTATCCGAATTCCTACAATAAAACTTCAGAATATTGGATGGATATTAACGGAGATGGCCTTCCTGATAAGATCGAAGGAAATAATTACAAATTAAACTTCGGAACCGGATTGGTGAATGGAAGTATTCCGGGATCAACAGGAGCTTTTGCAGGCTTTGAAGAGCCTGTATCCAAGCCTGTATATTCTTCATCTTTTGGAATCGGAGGAGGTATAAACTCTGTCATTGATGCCGTTCAGGGCGTTGAATTGGGAATAGCTATTTCCGGAGGAGTGGGAGGAGGATCTTCTACTGCCACTTCAAAACGATCTTTCCTGGATGTAAATGGTGACGGACTGGTAGATATCGTTCAGGTAGATGAAAATACCGGACAAACCAGTGTAAAATATAACTTAGGTAACCGCTTTGCCAGCCCTGTTGGCTTAAATGCCAGTCTTGCAGAAGAAACAAAAACACACAGCGGGTATGCAAACTTAAATGGAGGATATTACATCAACGTCCCAATTATTGTTATTTTTGGTATCCCTATTTTGTACCTGAAACCTTTTGGAGCGGATCTTTCTGCCAACGTAGGATTATCTGTGTCTGAAATCAATAAAGGGCTTAGAGATGTGAATGGAGATGGTCTTCCAGATCTTGTGGTTAACACCAATAGCGGTTTAAAAATATATTACTCTCAGATCGGTAAAACCAATAAACTTAAAAAAGTCTCTTATGCCGAATCCTATGGTGGAGATGCTCCATCAAACCTGGGTGCTGCATTTACCATTGACTATAAATATTCTACACCATCCTATAACGACCCGCAGGCAAAGCTGGTGATGTCTGAAGTGACGATACCAAATCCCGATGCCTTCTCCGGTACTTATACACAGAATACAAGTGGTAAAGATATGATCAGCCGGTTTGATTATGAAAGCTCCAGGTACGACAGACGAGAACGTGAGAAATATGGATTTGGAAAAGTTAAGACGTACGAAATGTCAGATAATTCAACCATCTATCGTACAACCGTCCAAAACTTTTATAACCAGAATTATTTTATTCGCGGCTTATTAAAGTCAGTAGAAACTTATGGAGGAGTAGGGACATCAAATCTCCTGTCAACTTCTGTCAACAGTTATAAACTTTATCAGTTTAATCCGTCTATGAGCGACTTGGTAGAATTGTCTTCAGCTCAGTTTGAAACTTATGACGTAGGCGGTACAGAAGGTAAAAAAATGGGCCGTGTATTATTATCCGGTACTACAAAGACAACTTATGAAAGCGGAAATTCGATTTCTACGCAAAGCCAGTTATTTTATAATAGCAAGGGGCAGCTTACCAAATACCAGTACACAAGCCCGTCCGCGAGCTATAACAGTGTGATATCTTATCATACCAATCTCAATAATAATATCCTGAATGCGCCGAGCATTATCACAGTTTATCCGGGAACGGGTTCTGTGAATCCTTTGCGTAAACGTTCAACAGAGATTACAAATTTAAACACCGGAGATATTTCTAAATTTAAAGTTTGGCTTAATTCAGGAGAAATTGCTGAAACAGATCTTACGTATGATATTTTTGGAAATATTAAAACGGTTAAATATCCGCCTAATGAATTTAATGAAAGATCTGAACTGGAATATTTTTACGACCCTATGGGTAAATATGTAATCCAGGTGAAGGATCCTATTTTTAACCTGTCTTCTTATGCGACCTATGATCTTTTTATGGATACGGTCGTAGAATCTACTGATGCTACAGGCAATAAGATGACTTATGAGCATGACGGATACGGAAGACCCCTTAGAATAGTCAGCCCAAATGACTGGCAGTCGCAGGCTAATACCATTATGTATCATTATTTTGATACACCGGTAACCCTTAGTAATGGTAACAAAATATACCTTTTTACAGCCCAGACATCGCATCTTGATCCGTATCATCCTGGTAACGATATTGAAACCATTTCCTTTGCCGACATTACAGGTAAAGTAATCCAGGTGAAAAAAGATATTGAGATTGATGACGAAGAAAAAATGTCGGTTTCAGGTAGGGCAATCAATGATAATTTGGGAAGAACGGTTCTGCAATATCATCCGTTATTCGAAAATAAGGATACCGCACTAAATAATAAACTTAGCCTTACTGTTGCTCCATATCATAGTTCTGCAAGTTATGATTATAAAGACAGGAATGTTTCTTCTATTGATGAAGCCGGAAATTCTGTTGACAACAGATTTTTTATAGAAAACGGAAGATTTAAAACTGAAACTACCCAGATGCAGAATGCGTCGGATCAGATCAAAACAGAAATTTTTGCCAATGCCGAAGGGAAGACCGTAGAGACTAGAAACTATTTGCCGGCAGAGGTTTTACATACATTTTTCTCATATAGTCAAATTGGAGAAATCATGAACGTTACAGATCCTGAAGGTCTGGAAACCAGTTTCAGCTATGATATGGGCGGAAGGAGATTAACTCAGGCACATCCGGACCGTGGTGAAACTTCGTATACCTATAGCAAGGCAGGACAACTTACCTATGTTTTGAACAACAACCTTAACAACAATGGAGGTGTTCCGATTCATTATAAATATTATTACAACAGACTTACAAATATCGATCTTCCGGATATACCATCAGGTCCAAATCCTGCCAATGTATCTTATATTTATGGTAGTTCAGGTTCAGGAAACAACACGGGTAGAATTATAGAAAAACAGGACGGCACCGGTACAAGCCAGTACGAGTATGGCAAGATGGGAGAGTTGATTAATGAAATCCGGTATATTTATGGTTTTTACATGCCTAATTTGAAATTTGATACGTCTTACGACTATGATAACTGGAACAGGATCCGAACCATCAATTATCCTGATAATGAAAAAGTACAGTACGAATACGATTTAGGGGGAAATCTGAAGAAAATATCCAATGATGCGGGTTATGAATATGTAAAATCGATTAAATATGATCATTACGAGCAGCGTACCAATATTGTTTTCGGTAATGAAACATCTTCCACATTTACCTATGAACCAGGTATGAGAAAGCTGCAAAACCATCTTCTGCTTGATTCCAACAATACACCGTTATTGAATGGCGCTTATGAGTATGATTATGCAGGCAATATTACAGGAATTGAAAATACAAGCGAAACCACAAACGCAGGTTTTGGAGGTAATTATGGTCTTCGATATAGATATGACACTCTTAACAGGCTTGTAAGTTCTTCGGGTAATGCCGAGCCGGGAAGAAAAGATGGTTTACCACCAACCCCGGTTGTAGGAAGTATAAATGCAATGTATGAAACTACCTTATTGTATAACATGAGCAGTGGGATAGATACAAAGGTGCAGCACCATGAACAGGACGGAATAGTGAATGCAAATAATACTTATGAAAATAAGTATGAGTATGTTAAGGGAACCCACATGGTAGATAGAGTTACGGATGTTTCTACTGGGAATCAAGAGTATTTTAAATACGACGGTAATGGAAACGTGATCAATCAGATGACAGTACAGTCAGGTCCTACTGATTTTTATTGGGACGAACAGGACAGGTTGAGGGCTATTCATACACCGGAAATAGGCTCATTCCAATATTATGTTTACGATGATAAAGGTGAACGTACCATCAAAGCTAATTTGAAGAATGACGCAGAACTGTATCAGAATGGTGAAATGGTAGATAATGGGTTAGTGTTTGATAATTTTAAGGTGTATCCTAACCCTTACGCCGTATATACATCAGATGGTATACTTACCAAACATTATTTTGCAGGTAGTCAGCGTATAGCAAGCAATATTAAAGATGTAGGTGGTATGTTTAACAACAGACAGGCATCATCTATAGGAAATAAAGAAGCTGCAGATCCTAAAAATCAAGAATCCGCTGCCGAAAATGACTTTAAAAACTACCTGTCAAAAGCAGGCTACGAAAAAACGGAAATAGAGAAGGAATTTGGCAGAGCTCCTATTGCACCTGTGGGTGGTATTTATTACCTGCACGGCGATCATTTAGGTACTGCAACATATGTTACTAACGAATATGCAGAGCCTACGCAATTTTTCTTAAATTTACCATTCGGGGAGACTATGGTGGAGCAGCAGGAACCAACAGCCTATGCTAATCCATATAAGTTTAATGCAAAAGAATTAGACAGCGAAACAGGTCTTTATTATTATGGAGCAAGGTACTACAATCCAAAATTGAGTATTTGGTATGGGGTGGATCCGTTGGCAGTCTATAATCCTGTAATGGAAACTCAGTTTTATGGAGATGGGCAGCATAATGGGGGAGTATTTAACTGGGGAAATCTTAATCCATATATTTATACTTATCAAAACCCTATACGATTTATAGATCCGGATGGTAAACAAGTGGATAAAACCCAGACACTTGCGGATTTTTTTAAAGGAACTCATATGAATAATGTATATAATAAATACACAACAACCTATAAAGGAAATTATCAAGGTGATACTAGAGCTGCAATAGTTGATAGAACTTTAGGAAGAAGAGGTGTGCCCGTTGTTCGGTTTGATAAAGCTGACAAAAAAACTCAATATCCACATATTAATATAGCTTCACCAAATGATCCACATACAAAAATTCCAGGTGGTTATAAAACCCTAAAAGCTTTAGAGCTTTCAAATAAAACTATGGATGGTTTAAATAAAGTAGCAAAACCATTAGCAATTGGTATTGATGCATATAGAATTGGAAATGCATTTTATGAAGATGGAGGCCAAATTGGAAAAAATACAATTATGACAACAACAAAAGTTGGTGCAGGTTGGGGAGGAGCTTATATAGGAGCTCAAATTGGAGCTTCAGCAGGTGCCGAATTAGGGCTTTTTGGAGGCCCTTATGCTGAAATAACCGTTCCTATTGGTGGTTTTGCAGGAGGATTAACGGGTGGCATAGTTGGAGGTATATATGGCGAAAAGGCTGTAGACAATATGTTTAGAGATAGAAGATGTGAAGATTGTAGCATACAGGACAAGAATAATTCTGTTACAGACGGTGGATTGCAGGGTATTAAAGATGTTAAAAATCAAAAATTTAGAAAGTGATAAATCTTAATAAAAACTGCGTTTTGAGTTGTTTTACTCAATCATTTGATGAAATTTGGAAGCAAAAAATATTTTCAATCATTTTTACTAGACTTAAAGAAAATGAAATAGCTTTTTTGAGTAGATACAAACTTAAAGACTCGATTGGGGCAAATTTTTCACAAGAATATGAGCAAATAAGAACTTATCAAAATATTTATTACTATTATTATAGATCTAAGATTGATAACAAAGGATTAGAATTATTAATAGATGATGAAGAATTTTATTTGGGAAATATTATATTATTGATTAATTCTAATAAAAATGATATTTTAAAGTATGCTATAAGCTGGGAAGATGAGCTAATTTTTGCCGGTGTTGAAATATTTAAAATGGATAGTGATGGATTATATTTTTATTGGTATAATCCTCCAAATGAATGAGCTTATCTCACAAATTATAATCCATTAATCATAACGCCAACTTTTAAAGTTGGCTTTTTCCATTTTACAAGATATCTACATTAAAAAAATGATTATAAAACAGAAAGCAAATACTTTGATATGCTACGGTAAAACCATCTGATTTATAGCTTCTTACCAATCCAATCCTTTTGTATTTCACGAATTTTGAAAGCTAACTTCTTTTAAATAGCCCAACTGAATGCTAATATTGTTTTCATTAATTTAAATATTGTCATATGATATGAAAAAGAATTATTTTCGTTTCTTGAAGCTTTTAGCATTTTGTCCGGTAGTCATTGGCGCGCAGGTTAATCTTCCTTACACTGAAGATTTTGGCGGAAGTACAACTCAGTCTCAATGGGATTATTCTAATCCTGTGACAATCGTTGTTGAAAACACATCAGTGGATTCTCCTGATGGAGGAACAGGAGGAAGTTTAATGTATAATTTTTATAATAGTTTAGGGCTTTCTACTTATAATGTCAAATCTCCGGTGTTAAATAATCCTACTAATGCACCTGTCGGGGTTTCATTTCAATTTGCGGCGGCCAATAGATACACCATGCCTGCAGCTCTTCAGACGGTTTTCGCAGATGATCACATTTTACTGGAGTATTCAACGGACGGAGGGCAAACCTATACGCTAATGCACGATTATGAGATTGGCCGGACAGGAGAATTAAATACAGGCGGTACGATTCCCTCTTTCTTTACACCAACATCCCAACAGTGGGTCACCAAAAATATCCTGCTTCCCGCAGGAACGAACAGGGTAAATTTTAAAGGGGTAAAAAATAATGTGAATCAGGCTGGAAATTTTGCTTTTCTAGACCATGTAATTTTTCAGATATGTGACGGAAATACTCCGGCTCCTACGGGAAATTCACCACAAAATTTTTGTTCATCCCAGACCTTGGCAAATCTTGCTGTTACAGGAACGAACATACAATGGTATGATGCTGCTACGGGAGGGAATTTGCTTCCCGGTACAACCGCGTTAGTAAATGGGACCACTTACTATGCTTCTCAAGTCGTAGGAGCCTGCGAAAGTACCACCCGTTTAGCTGTTACTGTAAACTCGAATTGTCTGTCCGTAAACGAAGCTTCTGATGATAATGATTTTAATTTTTTTCCTAATCCGGTAAATGATATCCTACATATTAATTCAAAAATAAATGTGATGAAAGTCATTATTTATGCTGTTGATGGTAAGCTGGTACAATCTGTTCAGGACAAAAAAATCACTTCAATAAATATGAATAAATTGATTCATGGAAATTATTTCGTAGAATTTACCTTTGAAAATGGGAGAAAATCTCAGCATAAAATTATTAAAAAGTAAATAATAGGATTATATTACTAAGTATAAAAGAGGTGTTTCATGCTAATTTAAAAGTCATGGAGCACCTCTTGCATGATATGAGGAAAGTGTGTTCAAAGCCTACTATATTTTGTGCAAAAGCATCGCCATTATCATTAACTGAGTTTATCAAAAGCTTTTGATAAATTTCATAGAAACATTATTTTATCTTTGCACTGTAAAAACTAAATGATATAAAAATGGCAAGAGGCTTCAGACAGAAGATCCGTCAGAAAAACACCGAGAACAGCGGCTTTGGAAGTAATGCATCCGGAAGATTCATCAACAGAGACGGGCTTCCGAATGTAAAAAGAAAAGGAGTGAATGTATTTAACCGGCTGAGCTGGTATCATACCATGCTCAATCTGTCCACATTCCGGTTCTTATCCTACCTGATTATCGCATATGTCCTCGTTAATCTGCTTTTTGCGCTCATCTATTATGTGATCGGGGTCGAACACCTTACCGGAATTGATAAGAGTGATCCGCTGAACGAGTTTATTGATGTGTTCTTCTTTAGTTCTCAGACCTTTACCACGGTAGGCTACGGAAGAATAGCGCCTGTCGGGTTTATGGCAAGTCTGGTGGCTACTTTTGAAGCTTTTCTGGGATTGCTTACCTTTGCCATTGCAACCGGACTTTTTTATGGAAGATTTTCAAGGCCGAGAGCCTATTTAAGGTTTTCAGATATTGCGGTGGTGGCTCCTTTTCAGGATAGTACCGCTTTAATGTTCAGGCTGGCTCCTTATAAGAATAATGCACTCACAGATGCTGATGTAATCCTTTCAACAGCTATTGAAGTGGTTGAAGATGGGGTTGCAAAGAATAATTTCTACAGGCTGGACACTCACCTTAGCAAGATCAATACGTTGGCACTCAACTGGACGGTAGTTCATAAAATAGATGAAAACTCGCCATTTTACGGCTTTTCTGAAGAAGATTTTAAGAATACAAATATTGAGATTATTGTTCAGGTCCGTGCATTTGATGAAGTTTTTTCCAATACCGTGGTTCAGAGATCTTCTTATGTTTCGGAAGAAATTGTTTACGGAGCAAAATTTACCCTGATGTACTATCCGGATAACAGCGATCTTACGACGATACTGGATTTGGATAAAATTAATGACTATCAAAAAGCAGATCTTCCCGTTATGGCCGGAGATCCCGAATAATGAATTTAGACCTTTATAAAAAACAGGCTTTACAGAAGCAGAAAGAGCATAAAAAGTTTCTGGACGGATTGAAGAAAAAACCGCCCAAAAACCTCGATTATATAGTTCAGGAAACGCATGATGAGGTTTTCAATGAAGTAGACTGTCTTCAATGTGCGAATTGCTGTAAAACGACCGGGCCTTTATACACGGAAAAAGATATTGAGCGTATCTCGAAGCATCTGAGAATGAAGCAGGCTGATTTTGAGGCCAAATTTTTAAGAGTGGACGAAGATAATGATAAGGTACTCCAGAATCTTCCCTGCTTTTTCCTTAATAGTGACAATACCTGTTCAATTTATGAAGTAAGGCCGAAAGCCTGCCGGGAATATCCCCATACCGACCGCAAAAAGATCTACCAGATCAATCATCTCATGCTGAAAAACACGGTAATATGTCCCGCTGCATTTGAATTTGTAGAAAAAATGATGAAGAATATTTCAAAATAATCTCTTTGGTAAAATATCTTAAATAATTATAAAGTCCGTTAAATAAGATTATTACACATAATTTAGTAATTAAAGTGTCGTTTAAGTTAAACAATCATTTAAAATATTACATTATGAAAAAATTAGTTTTAACAGCAGCGTTTACTTTAGTCGGCGTAATCGCAGTATCGGCTCAGACACAGACTCAGAAACCAGCCGACACCTCTAATAACCAGACAACTCAGACTCAACCACAGACTACTACTTCTACAGATGCGAATACTCAAACACAAAATACCACAGCAACAGCTACGGTAGATGCGGCAGCCCCGGCTGCTTCAGCTGATGCTACAGCCACAGTGAATGCAGAATCTGCTACAGATGCTACAAAACCGGCAGAAGCAACTAAAGAAGAAAGAAAAGCTAAGAAAAAAGCAAAGTCCTCTAAGTAAATATTGAACAAAGTAGAAAGGGAATCCTGGGGCGTTAAGTCTCAGGATTTTTTGTGTTCTATTTTAGTGGCTCTGAACTGTACAATTTTCTTGACCAGCTCTGCCGGAATATCCTGATCTAAAGGAAACTGAACGGCCCCTTTTGAAAATTTATACCCTTTTTGCTTAAAATCTTCTTCAAAAACTTTTATGCCTTCAGCTCCAGGATAAAAACCAATATGCTTTTTATAGCCAGCAAAATAAACCAAAGGCTTTCCCTTATATCTGAATGCCGGCATCTGATAACCGATATATTCCTCAAGACCGGAAACTTCAGCGTGAATAATTTCTCTTAATTCAATAAGTTTCTGCTGAACTTCTTCAGGAAACAAAAGAATATACTCATTACTGTTTTTAAAATTGTTTTTCATAGTATAAAAATAAAAAAAAGCGCTGTACGAATACTGCGCTTTCTCCTTTCACTTTTTACTTTTTTCCCATTATCCCGGGAACAGGCTGTATCAAAAAAGGCTGGGAACATTCCCAACCTTTGTTTATTTTTTATACGACTCCCTGAGCCAGCATTGCTTCCGCAACTTTCACGAATCCGGCAATATTTGCCCCTTTCACATAGTTTACGTAGCCATCTTCGTCTTTTCCGTAGTCTCTGCAGGCTTTGTGAATTCCGATCATAATCTCTTTCAGTCTTGCATCAACCTCTTCAGAAGTCCAGTTAAGACGGATAGAGTTCTGTGTCATTTCAAGACCTGAAGTGGCAACACCTCCTGCGTTGGAAGCTTTACCTGGAGAGAACAATACTTTATTATCTAAGAAATAATTGATGGCATCTAATGTAGAAGGCATGTTGGCAGCCTCAGTAACACACAGACATCCGTTTTCAACCAAAATTTTAGCATCTTCAAGATCAAGTTCGTTTTGAGTTGCAGATGGGAATGCTACATCACATTTTATGCTCCAAGGACGTTTTCCTGCGTGGAATTCTGCAGAAGGATATTTTTTGGCATAATCCTCAGCTCTGTTGTTTCCTGAAGATCTCAATTCAAGTAAATAATCGATCTTTTCACCGCTGATACCGTCTTTATCATAGATATAGCCGTCAGGACCGGAAATTGTTACCACTTTAGCACCAAGCTCAGTTGCTTTTTTGATTACTCCCCAGGCCACGTTTCCGAAACCTGATACCGTTACCGTTTTTCCTTTGAAATCCTGTCCGATTGTTTTAAGCATTTGCTCTGCAAAGTATACTACTCCGTATCCTGTAGCTTCAGGACGGATCAGTGAACCTCCGTAAGCAAGTCCTTTTCCTGTAAGTACTCCTGTAAACTCGTTTCTGATTTTTTTATACTGACCGAAAAGGTAACCGATTTCTCTTGCTCCTACACCGATATCTCCTGCAGGTACATCTGTTTCAGGGCCGATATGTTTGCATAATTCAGTCATGAAAGCCTGGCAGAAACGCATTACTTCCATGTCGGATTTACCTTGTGGATCGAAATCTGAACCTCCTTTACCTCCACCCATTGGAAGAGTGGTTAATGAGTTTTTAAATACCTGCTCGAAAGCTAAGAACTTAAGAACTGAAAGGTTTACAGTAGGATGGAAACGGATTCCTCCTTTGTAAGGTCCGATCGCAGAGTTCATCTGGATTCTGAAACCTCTGTTTACCTGGATTTCTCCTTTATCATCAACCCATGGAACTCTGAAGATAATAATTCTTTCAGCTTCAGCCATTCTCTCAAGAAGCTTCATTCCTGTATATTCCTTCTTGGTCATAATAAACGGAATTACAGTCACAGCTACTTCTTTTACGGCTTGTAAAAATTCTGGTTCATTAGGATTTTTTGCTTCAATCTTGGCAATAAACTCCTGGATTTTCTGGTCAATATTATATTGTTCCATATATTAGGGTTGAATATTATTGTCAACAAATTTAATTTTTTTTTCAAGATTCACAATACTGTATTTCAACATTGTTGAAAATTAAATAATAATGTATCGAAATATTATTAAATTGATAATTCTTGTGTAAATTTTATTAAAAATTAAAAGTTAAGTCTCAAATAATGCAATATTAAGAAATCGTTAAATGTCAGATTGCTACAAATTGCCTCCCGGAAAACGATTTTACTTTCCCCAAAAGCTCCAATTCTAAAATTGTAGGAAGAATTTTATAAGAAGGTACTGAAATCTTCTCTGCCAGATCGTCCAGAGATACCTGAGGATGGGCTTTGATCGTCTGATATACGGATGCTTGAGTGTCAGTAAGTTGAACCTCTGTCTCGCTGTATGGAAACAGCTCCCCGGTTTTTTCTTTTGAGAGATTGAAGCCAAGGGAATCCATCAGATCTTTAATGGTGGAAATGGCTGCTGCTTTATTCTGGAAAATCAGATGATTACAACCCTGGCTGTGAGGATCCGTTATCTTTCCGGGAAGAGCAAATATCTCACGGTTATAATCATTGGCAAAGGATGCAGTGCTTATTGAGCCTCCTCCAAATCCGGTTTCCACCACTATGGTTGAAGGAGAGATTCCGGCTATAATTCTGTTTCGCTGAATGAAATTTTCACGGTCCGGTTTCCGGGAAGAATTGAATTCTGTAATTAATGAGCCGCCTTCCTGAAGAATTCTTTCGGACAATTTCTTGTTTTTGGACGGGTATAAGGTGTGAAATCCGTGGGCAAGGACCGCTATGGTTGGAATTTTATATTGGAGAGACTGCTCGTGAACTTCCTTGTCTACTCCAAGAGCTAATCCGCTCACAGATATGTATTTACAGGATTGTGATGCTTCAAAGAAATCTTCTATAAATTGTTTACCATACGAAGTCATGTTCCTGGTTCCTACGATACTCAGCTTTTGCAGGGAATCATCAAAATTACCTTTTTGATAAAGGATTGCAGGAGCGTCATCACATTCGTTAAGCAGGCTGGGAAGCCCTTGAAGATGGCGGAGCTTAATACGGATATTATTCTTTTCGCAGAATTGGATTTCTTTTTCTGCAAACTTCAGGTAATCTATGTTGCCGATATCAGCCACTGTTTTTCTCCCCAGGCCGTCGGTTTTTGAATAATCCTTTTTTGCTTTCTTCCAGGCTTCTTCGGCACTTCCAAAGGATTTTATAAGCTTTTGAAAATTAATATCGCCGATCAGGCTGCATTCGCGCAGGGCAATTGCATAGAGATATTCTTCAGTGATCATGTGTGTTTTTTTTCAAATGTAATGAAATAAGCTTTATCTTTTTCTTAATTCATCCAAATGATCCCAGATGTCATCTCTTTTTTTATAAGGCAGCTCCAGAAAATCTTCCGGATGGTTTTCTTTATATTCCTGCCATAGTTTATCGTCTTTTTCGCTGTAATAGTTTGGAAATTCCCAGATGTATTTTTTTTTCTTTTCCCCAACATTTTTAAAAGCAAAAGCAATGATGCTGCCCACAACAGCTCCCGAAAGGTGAGCCTGCCATGAGATCCTGCTCGGTTCCTGGAGATTGGAAAACAATTCCTCAGGAAACATACCCCAAACCAGACTTCCATAGTATAAGACCACAAGCATCGAAATGGTAAGCAGTTTCATATTCCATTTGAAAACCCCACTGAAGAACAGGAAAAAGGCAAGAACATACACCACACCACTGGCTCCGATAGTACAGGTGTACATATAATCTCCAGTTAGAATGTCTATCGGAGGCAGAAGCCATACCAGAAATCCTGTGGCCAGCCAGCCGATAATAAAAACCTTATTGGCTACCAAAGGGTAAAACTGATACAAAAGGAACAGAAGTACAGCTATCGGGATAGAGTTGCTGATGATGTGATCCATATTTCCATGCAGAAGGGGAGAAGTAATAATTCCCAGTAAGCCTTCCGGCAATAAAGGTATAATGGCTCCAAAACAGCTTTGAAAAAAGCCCTGTGTTTGGAGAAAATAACCCAACCACATTGCGGAAAGCATGAGCAAGGGGGTTATGACAGCTCTTTTGGAAATTATATTTTTAAACATGGTCAATTTACGTCAAATCAAAAGCCAATGATAAATTTCGGAAAATTTGGCGATGTATTTGAGAGAGAGCTGTTTATTTTAAGACAAAAGGTTTCAGTTTTTAAAATTAATAGATCTTTTTTGAAATATAATGTATGAAAGTGGCTTGTTTTTGGTTTCCTGAAGAAAAAAAGATGCGGATTCAGGCTTTTTATAGGCTAATATTTGCCTTAAAAAAAATTATATTAATATTTTTGTAATGAAAATCATGTAAAATAATGAAGAAGTTTTTATTGATTCTTTCCTTTTCTATGGGGATTTATGCGAGTGCACAAGAAGAATTGAAAAAAGATTCAGTAGTCGTGGATACGGTAAAATACTGGTCGGTACTAGGAAAAAATACTCTGATGATCAATCAGGCAGCCTTTTCAAACTGGGTAGGCGGGGGAGCCAACAACGTGGGCTGGCTTGCCGGAGTGAATTACAATATTACCTATGAAAAAAACAATGATCTTTGGGAAAATATTATCGTGATGGATTATGGGCAGAATGATACCAAAGGGCTCGGGGTAAGAAAAACACAGGACGCGATCAATGTATCTACCAATTATGGGAGGAAATTTTCAAAAAGCTGGTATTTTTCTATGGGAGCTGGTCTTCAGTCGCAATTTGCTGCAGGATATGAGGATGGAAACAATCCTTCTGCAAAAAAGATCTCCAATTTTATGGCTCCCGGTTATCTGAACCTTGGTATGGGTATCACGTACAGGCCCAACGATAATCTGACGGTAACCTTACGGCCTACCAATGCCAGATGGACTTTTGTTCTGGATAAAGAACTTCAGCTTGCCGGAAGTTACGGATTGAAAAATGATGGCGATACTTCACTTTTACAGTTCGGTTTTCTGGGAACAGCTTTATATAAGGTAAAACTGATGGAGAATGTTCATATCACCAATACCGCCTCCGTATTCTCGAACTACCTTGATCATCCGGAAAGACTGGTTCTTGCTTATGGTGCCGTTTTAAACTTTAAAGTCAATAAATTTATATCTTCAAATATTACTCTCGACTTGCTGTACGATCATAACCAGATCCAGAAAACACAGCTAAAGCAGACACTAGGGATAGGTTTTGCCTACACTTTAAATAATGGTGTAAAACGGTCTGACCGAAAAGACAGCCAGTGGTGGATTAAAAAATAAGTAGGATTTATTTTAAATCTAAAAGCGCTTCCCGGGGAGGTGCTTTTTTTGCCAGGGAACATTTTAAGTTGAGATAAGTTCATTTTGATGGTTTTCAGAGGTATTTTGCAGTCTTTTAATGCTTTAAATAGCAATTTAATATTTCAAATGAGGGTGATTAGTTTTTTACCAAAAAATATATGTATATTTTTGTAACGAAAATCCTTATTCTATGAAAAAAATTTTATTGGCCGCTACCATTTCCTTTGGAATCAGCGCAATGGCTCAGGAAGTTAAGCCTGAAGCTGCTACAACAGATACTGTGAAAGCATGGTCCATTCAGGGCCAGAATACATTGATGCTCAACCAGGCTGCCTTTTCAAACTGGGTTGGCGGTGGGGCCAATAATGTGGGCTGGCTTGCCGGAGTAAACTATAATCTTACCTATGAAAAAGGAAAAGATCTCTGGGAAAACATCATTATTTTAGGATACGGTCAGAATAATACAAAGGGCATCGGAACCAGAAAAACACAGGATGTGATCAATCTGTCTACCAATTACGGGCGCGAATTTGCTAAAAACTGGTACCTTTCAGGAGGGATGAGTCTTCAGACCCAGTTTGCAGGCGGTTATGAAGACGGGAATAATCCTGAAGCAAAAAAGATCTCGAATTTTATGGCTCCGGGATACCTTAATATAGGTGTGGGGGTTACGTACCGTCCGAATGATAACTTTACCATGACCCTTCGTCCTGCGAATGCGAGATGGACGTTTGTATTGGATGAAGATCTCCAGACGGCGGGAACTTACGGACTTAAGAACGACGGAGATTCTTCCCTGTTCCAGTTCGGTTTCCTGGGCACAGCTATCTATAAGATCAAAATCATGGAAAATATTAACCTGACGAATACAGCTTCGGTATTTTCAAACTACCTTGATCATCCTGACCACTTGGTGCTTGGGTACAGCGGGGTTCTCAATATGAAGATCAATAAGTTCATTTCAACGAATATTACGCTGGATCTGCTGTATGATCATAATCAAATTCAGAAGACACAGTTGAAACAGACTTTGGGTGTAGGCTTTGCCTATAATATAGATAACGGGAAAAAACGTTCCGATAAGAAAGACAACCAATCCTGGCTGAAATAATTCCGTTTAGAATATCAACAACATAAAAAGCACTTCAAAAGAAGTGCTTTTTTGGTATCAATTTATATTAGTCTTAAAATTCTATATCAACCTGCAGCTTTTCAGCTAAAAGTTTTGAAATTTTTTCTTTAAGCGGTTCAATGTCAATGTTCTGCATCGCATCATTGGCAAAGGCATATAAAAGTAACGCCTGAGCTTCTTTTTTGGAGATTCCTCTTGCTCTTAAATAGAACAGGGCATCTTCATTCAGCTGGCCTACTGTACAGCCGTGGGAGCACTTTACATCATCAGCAAAGATCTCCAGCTGAGGCTTGGTGTCAATAGTAGCGCCTTCACTTAGCAATACATTGTTGTTCTGCTGATAAGCATTGGTTTTCTGGGCAATTTTGTCTACGAAAACTTTTCCGTTGAAAACACCGTGTGCATTTCCGTCAAAAATACCTTTATAGTTCTGGTAGCTTTCACAGTTCGGGAAATTGTGGTGAACTGCCGTATGGTGGTCCACAAGCTGATCTTTTCCTATGATCGTAATCCCGTTCATGAAAGAATTGATATTGCTTCCGTTATGAATGAAATCCAGGTTGTTTCTTACCAGCTTTCCTCCGAAAGAGAAGGTGTTTACAGTAGTTAAGCTGTCTTTTTCCTGTCTTGCAAAAGTGCTGTCGATAAGATATGACGTGTTGTTGTCATTCTGAAGCTTGTGCCAGTCTGCTTTTGCATTCGGATAGGTAAAGATTTCCGTCACAGAATTTGTAAGTACATACGTACTGTCGAAATTATGGTGGCTTTCTATAACTTCCACTTTAGCGCCTTCTTCTACAATCAGTAAGTTTCTTGTATTGTAGAATGTATTTTCTTCCTGGTTCTGAGAGATATAGAAAATATGGATCGGTTTTTCAATGACCACATTTTTTGGTACTTTCAAAAAGAAACCGTATTTGCAGTATGCAAGGTTCAGGTTGGTGAAAGCAGTATCCTTAGAAGCAATGGTATTGAAATAAGTTTCGAATACTTCTTTATGTTTTTCATCATTCAAAGCATAGTTGAATGAAAGAAATTCTACATTCTCGATAGAAACTTTTGAAAGCTCTTTATGAAGTTTGCCGTTCACAAAAACAATCCAGTCAAAATTTTCTTCACCCAAATGCAGCTGATCCAGCTGTTCTTTGGTAATATTGTGACTTTCTTTAGGGAAAAAATTGTAGTTTTTTTCCGTAATTTCTTTTATGCCGGTATATTTATATTCTTCGTCTTTTTTTGTCGGAAAACCTAAGTTTTCGAACTTTTGAAGAGCAGCTTTTCTATCTTCATCCAGAAATCTGTGACGAAGACTCTCCAAAAATTCACCGTGATTGTCAATAATCTGATCGTATAAAGCCATTACTGATATTTCGGCCATCACACCTAATTTTATATATTTAAAAATACTAATTTACTGCGGGTTTTCCGCATTTTCAGAAGGATTGATAAAATTCCTGCTGAAAGGGTTTCTTCTTAGTTAAGAAGCCAGTCGTAACCTTTTTCTTCAAGCTCCAGGGCAAGGGATTTATCACCGGTTTTGATGATTTTCCCGTTAGCCAGAACGTGAACGAAGTCAGGCTGGATATAGTTAAGCAATCTCTGATAGTGGGTAATCAAAAGAACTGCGTTTCCTTCATTTTTGAAAGCATTTACACCATCCGCAACAATCCTTAGGGCATCAATGTCCAATCCTGAATCGGTTTCATCAAGGATCGCCAGCTTAGGATTAAGCATCATCATCTGGAATATTTCGTTTCTCTTCTTCTCACCTCCTGAGAAACCTTCGTTCAGTGATCTTGAAAGGAAATCTTTTTTTATACCTAACTGCTCAGATTTTTCACGGATAAGCCCAAGCATTTCTTTTGCCGGCATATCTTCCAAACCGTTTGCCTTTCTTGTTTCATTTAAAGCAGCTTTAATGAAGTTGGTTACAGAAACACCTGGAATTTCCACTGGATACTGAAAAGAAAGGAAAATTCCTTTATGTGCTCTTTCTTCGGGAGCATCCTCAATGATGTTTTCTCCTCCAAAAATGATTTCTCCGTCTGTAACTTCATAATCTTCTTTTCCTGCAATTACAGAAGAAAGAGTAGATTTTCCAGCTCCGTTAGGACCCATAATGGCATGAACTTCCCCAGGTTTTATTTCAAGATTAATCCCTTTTAAAATTTCTGCGCCATCTTCAATTCTGGCGTGTAGGTTTTTTATTTCTAACATTTTTATTTGCTAAACAAATTATTTTTGAATTCTATATACTAAACTTTCAGGCTGACCGGGTACGTCATTAAGAGTCCCGATTTGCGTCATACCTGCCTTTTCCAAAACTTTAACAGAAGCTATATTATCCGGGCGGACAAGTCCGAATATCTCTTCTTTATCAAGATGATTAAATCCGAAATCCACAGCCTTTTTTGTGAATTCTGTCGCATATCCTTTTCCCCATGCTTCTACTGCAAAGCGATAGCCAAGATTTAATTTTTCATCCTCTCCATATTTTTTATAGCTCAGACCTCCGAAACCTATAATACTTTCATTCTCCTTCGCTATAATGGTCCATGCTCCGAAATGGTGCTGATCCCAGTGTTCCTGCATCTTTTGAATGTATTTTCAGCTTTTTCAAAGCTCATAGGGCCACCCGGGTTGTACAGATTGGTCTCAGGATCTTTATTAATATCAAAAAATCTTTCGAAATCTTCTTTTTCGGTTTTTCTTAAAATTAATCTATCAGTGACTTCCATACATAAACTATAGATTATCCTACAGATCCTTCCAGAGAAATCTCAAGTAATTTTTGAGCTTCAATGGCAAATTCCATAGGAAGTTTATTCAATACTTCTTTGCTGAACCCGTTCACAATCAATGCAATAGCTCTTTCGGTGTCAATTCCTCTCTGGTTACAGTAGAAGATCTGATCTTCCCCGATTTTTGAGGTCGTAGCCTCATGTTCCAGCTGTGCGGTAGGATCTTTAATCTCAATATAAGGGAAAGTGTGCGCACCGCATTCATTACCCATCAGCAGGGAATCACACTGGGAGAAGTTTCTTGCCCCTTTAGCGGAAGGCATTACCTTTACCAATCCTCTGTAGGAATTATTGGATTTTCCTGCAGAAATACCTTTTGAAATGATCGTGGATCTGGTATTTTTTCCAATATGGATCATTTTGGTTCCGGTATCTGCATATTGGTGATTATTAGTCACAGCAATAGAGTAGAACTCACCGATAGAATTATCTCCTTTCAGGATGCAGGAAGGATATTTCCATGTTACGGCGGAACCTGTTTCTACCTGTGTCCATGAAATTTTTGCATTTCTTTCGCAAAGTCCTCTTTTTGTTACAAAGTTGAATACTCCTCCTTTTCCTTCTTCATTCCCCGGATACCAGTTCTGAACGGTAGAGTATTTAATTTCTGCATCATCCATTGCGATAAGTTCCACCACTGCAGCATGAAGCTGGTTTTCGTCTCTTGATGGTGCTGTACATCCTTCAAGGTAAGAAACGTAGCTTCCTTCATCAGCAATGACAAGGGTTCTTTCGAACTGTCCTGTTCCTGCCTGGTTGATACGGAAGTATGTTGAAAGTTCCATAGGGCATTTTACCCCTTTGGGGATATAGCAGAAACTTCCGTCAGAGAAAACTGCGGAGTTCAGTGCTGAATAAAAATTATCCCCTCTTGGAACAACTTTTCCTAAGTATTTTCTTACTAAATCAGGGTGGTTTTTAATAGCTTCAGAAATGGAACAGAAAATAATTCCTTTTTCCATCAGGGTCTCCTGAAACGTGGTCTTTACAGAAACTGAATCTATAACGATATCTACAGCAACTCCAGAAAGTCTTTTCTGCTCTTCGATATTGATTCCAAGTTTCTCAAAAGTTTTTAAAAGTTCAGGATCTACCTGATCCAGGCTTTCTAATTCCGGTTTGGCTTTCGGGGCTGCATAGTAACGGATAGCCTGGAAATCAGGTTTTTCGTATTTAATGTTAGCCCAGGTAGGTTCTGTCATTTTCAGCCAGATCCTGAAAGATTCCAAACGCCATTCTGTCATCCATTCGGGCTCCTCTTTTTTCGCGGAGATCGCACGGACAATATCTTCATTCAGGCCGGTTGGAAAGTCTTCATAATCTATCTTCGTTTCCCACCCGAATTCGTATTTTTTATTTTCTAGATCGACTCTTAAATCGTCTTCAGTGTATTTGCTCATAATTTATTAAGAGATTCAGAAATTAAGAAATTTAAAAATTACTTAGCGTCTAAAGTGCTCTTTTCAAGATATTTTATAAAATGATAAATCTCTTTTGTTATTTCCATACACTCAGTATTAAGTGAATTGAAAATTTCATCATTGATTTTCTCTAAACTGTATAAAACAAACAGCATATTTCTGACTTCTGCACAACTTCCTTTTGCAATCCAAAGAAATCTGATAAATTGTTTGTTACTTCCATATTCTGAGCCCTCAGCAATATTATTAGTTATTGATAAAGTCGCTCTTTTTAGCTGATCTTTGAGTGAAAATTCTTTTTGTAAATTTTCGTTATCAAGAATTTTAAAAATTTTAACTGTAAATGCAATTACCTTTTTATAAATCGGGAAATTTTCAAATGAGACAGTCATAATTTCTAAATTTCTTAATCTCTAAATCTTTTAATCAGTCTTAAAGACTGAAAGATTCTCCACATCCGCATGTTCTGGATGCATTAGGATTGTTAAAAACAAACCCTTTTCCGTTTAAACCTCCTGAATATTCAAGGGTAGTTCCTGCTAAATAGAGGATAGATTTTTTATCAACAACAATTTTTACATTATTGTCCTCAAAAAGCTGATCAGTATCTGTTTTTAAGTTGTCAAACTTTAAAACATACTCTAAACCAGAGCATCCTCCGCTTTTTACCCCCACTCTTATATAATCTTCAGCAGGGTTGAAGCCTTCCTCTGTCATCAGCTGGATGGCTTTTGCCTTTGCTTGGTCTGATACTTTTATCATTGTATTTATTTAGAATGATTTAATGATGCAAAAATACGAACTAATTTCCGCAATCTCAAATCGATGGTGTCTATTTTCATGATTTTACATGCTGACCGGAATCCGGATGTTAAAAATTAGCCAATATTATCTTCATAAATAAGATGATTCCCTTTTTGATTTAACTTTGAATCATATTTTTTATCCTAATGAAACAACCACAAGGCGTAATAATGAAGAAAAAATTAATTGTCTTTTTTTTGTTGCTTTTAGTAACCATTACCTACGGGCAAACCGAAAGATATATTTATGAGACTTCGGTGAATCCTGACTCGATCAATCTGGTAAGCATGAAACACGAAAGAACGTTTCTTGATATAAAAGGAGATAAGTCATTGTTTATCAGTGAGAGTAAGCTGATTAAAGATTCCCTGATGTCGGCTTTCAGGCATGAAGATAAAGAAGATCATAAAATGAAGGGAAAAGATTTACAAAAAGTGAGCATAAAGAAAGCTTCTGAACCTGCTTTTTTTGAAAATTACATCATTAAAAATATTCCCCAGCACCAGGTTTATTATTACGACAGAGTGGCCGGCAGGGAGATCTATTATCAGGAAGACAGACCCTTGAAATGGGAGATAACCGATGCCAAAGAAAACCAGAATGGGTATCCTGCTCAAAAAGCCGTTACAAATTTTGGAGGCAGGGTCTGGACAGCCTGGTTCACTAAAGACATTAATATTTCCGATGGGCCATATAAATTTTCCGGACTTCCGGGACTTATTGTGAAACTGGAAGATGAAAATGGTGACTATAAATTCGATCTCGTTAAAAAGATCAAAATTCAGAATGCTTTTGAAAAGCCGGTTGATCCCAATGCAAAACAAAGTACAAGGGTTGCTTTTAACGGTGACAAGGCAGCATTGATGCTTGAGACAGGTAAAAACAGAAGGCTGCCGGAAGGTTATGAAAAAGGGGGAATGAATTTTGGGGGCAAAGGACATGGTGGTATGAGAGGTGGCGGAATGGGCGAAGGCAGAATGAACGGAGGAAGAGGAATGCGTCCTGACGGAAGTAATGATGGTGCTTTTCCTATGCATGATGCAGGCCTTGGAAGTAATCCTTTAAAAAATAATGAAAGTCAAAATCCAATTGAGTTAAAATAAAAATCCAGAAATGAAAAAATTAGGAATTCTTGCTTTAGCGTTGTTTATGCAGCATATTGCTGCGCAAAGCAATCGTTTTGTATATCAGGTGACTATGAAGCCGGATGCAGAAAACAAAAGCGATATTAAAACTGAAAATGCATATTTAGATATCTCTGCTGAAAAATCTCTTTTTTATTCTGAAAACAGGTATAAAAGAGATTCCATTCTGCAGAAAGCTTTCCAGGGCGGCGGAGGAAGAGCTTCCATTAGCAGGGAGCAGATGGAAGGGGTGAGAACGAATATCAACTATTCCGTTGAAAAGGATAAAGCCAACCAGAAAACAATCTTTAAGGACAGAATTGGCAGAGATCTTTATTCTTACGAGGAAGACCGTCCCCTGAACTGGAAAATGTCTTCTGAAACCACGAAGATAGGCGAGTATAAAGTTCAAAAAGCAACCACGGATTTTGCTGGAAGACAATGGACGGCCTGGTTCACAACGGATCTGCCTTATCAGGACGGACCTTATAAATTCGGAGGACTTCCGGGACTGATTGTAAAGGTGGAAGACGATAAAGGTGACTATTCTTTTGATTTAATGAAGAACTATAAAATTGCAGAAGTCGCAACATTAAATCAGTTCGGAAATACTTTAAAGGTAAAAAGAGCGGATTATTTGAAACAGCAGGCTAAATTTAAAGCAGACCCGATGTCGTTCATGCAGAGTGGCGGAGGTGGAGGCTTTCCTGCGCCCCCGATGTCAGGTGGAAGAGGAGGAAATCAAAATCCTGCTGACATGAGGAAGAGAATGGAGGAAAGGGTAAAAGAGGAAGCGAAGAAAAACAGCAACCCGATTGAACTGCAATAAAAAAAGAAAACCCTGAAGAAATCCTTCAGGGTTTTAAATTATATTAAAGAGCTTATTTTAAAAGCTGGTTAAAAGTATCTCCCTGCTTAATATCTCCCGTATTGTAGCCTTTCATAAACCATTCTTTACGCTGTGCAGATGAACCATGGGTAAAACTTTCCTGATTTACATAGCCCTGGGATCTTTTCTGGATATTATCATCACCCACAGCTTCAGCTGCTTCTATAGCGGACTCAATATCACCCGGTTCCAGAATACCTTTTGTATCATTTGTTCTTTTTGCCCATACTCCGGCATAGAAATCTGCCTGCAGTTCTGTGGCTACAGATACCCTGTTCAGATCTGCTTCGGAATATCTTCCACTTCTTCTTAAGGCATCTACTTTCTGAGTGGTTCCCAAAAGGGTTTGGATATGGTGCCCCTCTTCGTGAGCCAAGACATAGGCTACAGTGAATTCTGTTACTTTTGCCCCAAATCTCTGCTGAAGTTCATTAAAAAAGCTCATGTCCATATAGATCTTTTGGTCGGCAGGACAGTAGAACGGTCCCATGGCAGACTGAGCAGTTCCGCATCCGGATTGTGTAGTATCTTCAAAAAGAACAATTCCCGGTTTGGTATACGTCATCCCGTTTTCTTTAAAAATCTGTTCCCAGGTAATAGTATTCCATCCGCTCATCATGTCAACCATTTCTCCAATTTTATTCTCTTCAGCGCTGAGCTCCCGTTTTTGTCCGTTTCCGGAAGATTGTACACTGCCGGAGCTTAGAATACCGGAAGGGTCACCTCCCAAAAAGAAAACAATTGCAGCTATAATCAAAGTTCCGAGCCCTCCACCTACAATCATACCTCCGCTACCACCAGAACCACGGCGGTCGTCTACGTTTCCGCCTCTATCGTCTGTCCATTTCATAAATAAATTTTTTTGCTTTGTAAATTTAAAATAATATCATTACTAAATGACTATTTTTGTGAAAAATTAAGACTTACGTGAAAAAAATTAGACTTTCCCTTTTATTAATTGGAGTAATAGCATTTACAGCCTGTGAAAAAGAAAAAGAAGACGCCGTGAACAGTGTGGATAAGACTGGTTCTATTGAAACAGAACTTTCCGTGGAACATATGGATACTGCAGATATTCTTATCACCAAGCACAAGATCTGGAAAGATAAAAAGCTTTTCAAAGAAATCATTAAAAAGGATACTATTCCGAGTTTGGGAGATACCCTTGTAGGGGGAGAGGACAGTGATGGCAATGAGCATATTGCCAAGACAAAAAAGGACTATGAATTTTTTATAACGGTGCAATAATGAAAAAGTCCGGCTCTATAAAATTACTTTTCGTAACAGGGGTATTAGCAGCGTGCTCTCAGGAAAAGCCTAAAGATCAGACTGAAAAGAAAGTGTATATGAGATCTGATACTACGGCTTCCTATACAAGAACTCATGGTTTTATGACAGGTCTTTTGTTGTACCATGCATTCAGGCCTTATGGTGCTTATAGTTATGGATCTTACCAGAAAGCTGGCTACTACAGTGATGCGATAAGTTCCAAGTCCAATATCGGAAGAAATAATTTCAAAGGAAACGTTGTAAGGGGACAGCTGGGAAGAAGCGGTTTCAGTGCATCATCATAAATTATGGAAAGAATTCAGTCACAATTCAGGAAAAACTGGCAGCATAAACTTGAAAATCTGGGTTTCGGATATCACTCTCTTGACGGGCTTTATTGGGATGAAAGTCATTATTACCAGTTCAGCACAGAAGAAATTGATAAGATAGAAAGTGCCACTGCCGAACTATGGCAGATGTGCCTGGAAGCGGTTGACTATATTATTACAAAAAAACTTTGGGATAAGTTCAGTATTCCTGAATGGTTCCGCAATTATATTATCACAAGCTGGGAAGAAGATCATCCTTCGATCTATGGAAGGTTTGATTTTGGTTTTGACGGCAAGAATTTGAAACTGCTTGAATTTAATGCAGATACCCCAACTTCACTCTATGAAGGTTCGGTTATCCAATGGTACTGGCTTCAGGAGCTGTTTCCCTATAAAGATCAGTTCAATTCAATTCATGAGAAACTGGTAGGTTACTGGAAGCATCTTAAGAATTATATGAATCCGCATCACATTTATTTTGCATCCCTTACCAATATTGAAGATGTTACCAATGTGGAATATATGCGTGACTGTGCTTCACAGGCGGGGTTTGATACGGAATTCATTCCTGTTCAGGATATCGGCTGGGCTGAGGATATTTCAGAATTTATAGCCGGAGATAGTTCCATCATGGAATATATCTTCAAGCTTTATCCTTATGAATGGATTCTTGCGGACGGTTTCGGAGAAAAGCTGGTAAAAAACGGGTTCAGGTCCCAGTGGATCGAGCCGGCCTGGAAAATTCTTCTTTCTTCAAAAGCTATTCTGCCGGTACTTTGGGAAATGTATCCCGATCATCCATATTTATTGGAATCTTATTTTGAGCCGCGCCACCTGAAAGATTTCGCAAAAAAACCTATTTATTCGAGAGAAGGGGCAAATGTAATCCTGCACAAAAATAACCTCGCTGTTGAGGAGAATGACGGTATCTATGGTAAAGAAGGCTTTATTTACCAGCAGTTATTTGATCTTCCCGATTTTGAGGGCAATTATCCGGTAATCGGCAGCTGGGTGATAGGGCAGGAGCCTGCCGGTATCGGGATCAGGGAAAGTGTTCACCTGATCACTAATAACGAAAGCCGTTTTGTACCTCACCTTATCGGTTAAGTTTCTTTTCTTTAAGCCAGAATGATGTGGACTGATAGGCAGAAATAGCATCATTGACTAATTTTTGTTCTGGATTCCTGATCAGCTTTTCGTCATAATGCAGTTTGAATTCAGGAGCAAGGCTGCTTGGTTCCAACTGTAAAGAATATTGTTTTACCTTTTTAACAGGTGAAATAATGGTTAAATGGTCGTCTTTTACCAAACCAAGATCCTGGTAAGTGGCAATATAGGCTTTAGGCTGGAATTCTTTTTTAAAGACATCCTGGCCAAGGAATTTAGATTGATAATTGAAATTCAGCAGTCCGAAAAGGGTTGGCATTACATCGATCTGGGACATCAGCTTGTCAAACTTCTGAGGTTCAATAAAGCCTTCCGAGAAAATCATTGCCGGAATTCTGTATTTATCCATAGGAAGCTCTGTTTTTCCTGCGCTGGATGCACAGTGGTCTGCTATGATCACAAAGACCGTGTTTTTGTACCAGTCCTGTTTTTTAGCCATTTCAAAGAACATTCTGAGTGAATAATCTGTGTATTTTACCCCTCCATCACGGGATTTTGCTGTTCCGGGAATGTCAATCCTTCCGTCAGGATAGGTAAAAGGCCTGTGGTTGGAAACCGTCATCCAGTGATTGAAGAAAGGTTTTCCGGATTTAGCCTCAGCATTCATAGTCTGAATCGCTTTTTTAGCCATATCTTCATCAGCAACGCCCCAAACATTGGCAAAGGTAATTTCTTCAGGTTTAAAATTATTCCTGTCGACAATATCATAACCGTTTCCGGCAAAAAAGTCCTGCATGTTATCGAAATAGCTGTAGCCTCCGTAAAGGAACTTCACATTGTATCCTTTGGATTTGAATACGCTTCCGGTTGTGAATTTATTTTTGTTGTCGTCTCTTTTAATAATACTTTCTCCGGCAGTAGGAGGAATACAGAGGGTAAGTGCCTCAAGTCCTCTTACGGTCCTGTTTCCGGTAGCATACAGATTGGTGAACATCATTGATCGGTCGGCAAGGCTGTCCAGAAAAGGAGTAATCTTTAAAGTGCCGCCGTAATGTTCCATAAAATCTGCGGATAAGCTTTCTATAGAGATAAGAACTACATTTTTTTTAAGCTCAGGCTGTTCAGGAATTATATTTCTCTGTAAAGCCGGCTCTGAATACTGACTCAAAAAGTTCTTTTCAGCTTCCTGCTGGTTAATTTGAGGATAAAACTGGAAATAATCCAATTCATTATGGGTAAATGCCCAGTAGAACTTCGGAAGTCCGTTGTTTTCAATTTCATCAGCAAAAACATTGTCTGAACGGATCTGCATTAAGGAAGATACACCCAGAATACTGAGGCTGACCATCACAATAAAAGTTCCCAGCAATACCATTTTTTGCTTAAAATTAGGCAGTTCCAGCAGTTCGTCTTTTGTTTTTTTATAGATAAACCATGTGATAGCTAACGTAACAATAAGAATGGCAGAAAACAGAGGGACAACCGGATAGCTTTCCATAATATTCCCGATTACCTCGTTTGTATAGATCAGATAATCAACAGCAATAAAGTTATAGCGTACCCCAAATTCATTATAAAAGAAATACTCACTTACAGCATTGAAAATAATGAGAAGGACATATAGCAATAAGGTAATGAAATACAGTACATTGCGGATCTTGATTCTTTTGGAAGGAAGAAAAAGCATCAGGCCGAAGAAAAGAGCTTTTATTCCCACAAAAGCTAAAGCTATTTCTGAAACTGACCCTCCGTACTGATTGAAAATATTATTCGGAATGACTAGAATATAAAGGAAAAACAGGATTAAGGCTCCAAAAATTATATATCCGTAAGGCTTTTTATATTTGGAATTTGAGAGGAACAGAAAGTAAACGGCCAATAATGTACTGGCGATAGTAAAAACAAAAATATCATTCAGTAAACCAATGGACAGGACTTTTATCACTTCAAAAAATCCGAAACTGGCTGTCGTAATAGGGTGGAAAAGAAATACAATCCGTATGATTAACGAGATGATAAGATAAAAAATCCCTAAATACAAGAACGGTTTTATTTTACTTGGAAGCATATACGTAATGTATAAATTAATTTACACAAAGATAGTTTTTTATATAACTTTTAGTGAAAAAAAGTGAAAGCATACCATTTCTTTCAATTATAATGAAGACGTAACCTGATTAAGGGTTATTAACAAAAAAGGACTATTAAAAAATAGTCCCGTATACTGTTAAAGTGCATTAAAGATTATTGTCCGAAGCCAATGTTGCCTTTTTTGTCGGAAATTTTTCTTTTGAAATCGATCATTCTCAGAGCTGTTACGGCTGCTTCAACGCCTTTATTGCCTAAATCCCCGCCGCTTCTTGCGATAGACTGTTCCTTGTTATCATCGGTTAGTACACAGAAAATAGTAGGGGTATCTGTAAGAACATTGCAGTCTTTGATTCCTTGCGCTACTCCGGCACTTACAAAGTCAAAATGAGGCGTTTCACCACGGATAATACATCCGATGGCAATTACTGCGTCATATTTTCTTTCTTTGCACAGCTGCATGCTGGCATAGGTGAGTTCAAAAGCGCCCGGAACCGGGAAAAGTTTAATATTTTCCGGGTTTACCCCTTCTTTTTCAAGAATTTCCAAAGCTGCATCACGAAGATTGTAAGTTACAAAATCATTCCACTCAGAAAAAACAATGCCGATAGAAAAATCTTCGGCATTGGTTATATGAAGTGGCTTGTAATCGGAAAGATTAACTGTTGCCATTATTTAAAAATATTTAGTCATTTCAATATAAGAATCAGACATTCCGTTGTCGTAGTCCTGATATTTCTCGTCAATTGCAGAGAAGTATTTCTTAGCTTCCGCATTTTTCTTTAATCCTAATGCTAAGATACCTGCTTTTCTTGTGAAATAGTAAGTGGTATAAGGATCATCAGAAGCAGTTGATGCTTTGTCCAGTAAAGATAAAGCTTCATCATTTTGGTTAAGACCTGATTTTGCATCTGCCATAGCACCGTATTTCAATGCCATTAATGTTTTGTTAGCAGAAGAAAATTTGTCTAAAAGATCGTAAGCTTCCTGGAATTTTCCAGCCTTGAATTTTAATAACCCTGCATTGTAAGCAGAAAGTTCACCAACCTTTGTATTTGAATATTCGTTATATGTTCCTAAAAAACCAGGATTTGCTGCAGAATTTCCTCCCAAAGCTTCTTTATCTTTCCCTTCGGTCTGGTTTTTTTGAGCAGCAAGGAAACTTTTTACAGCTTCAACATTCTGAGGAGCTACTACAAATTGTTTGTAAGCAAAGAATCCTAAAACAGCCAAAACCAATACCCCGAATACAATACCCAATTGCTTTGAATATTTCTCAAGGAATCTTTCAGTGTTTAATGCCTCTCTGTCAAGGTCTTTAAAGAACTCAACCGTTTCTTTACCTTCTTGCTCGTTCTGAGCATTCTTTCCCAATTTTGCCATAAATTCTTAAAAATTGAACTGCAAATTTAATTGTTTCTGAATGATTTACAAAATACTTTGTGAGTATTATTAATGAAATGTTGTGAATTGTCGATTGTGAATGATGAATTTATTAAAAAAGAAAGCTTCGACTCTGCTACGAATGACATTTTCTAATAACTAAGTCATGCTGAGCGGAGTCGAAGCATTTTTATAATCTGCAAAATTAAAATTCTAAAATATGATATATTTCTGCATTGAACTTTTCCAGTTTTTCATCCCCGTTCAAACCTTTCAGACCAATGAGGAAGCTGAATTGGGAAACAGTTGCCCCTTGTTTTTCCACAAGTTTTGCTGCTGCTTCTGTAGTTCCTCCTGTCGCCAATAAATCGTCATGGATCAGAATTCTCTGTCCCGGCTTTATCTGTCCTTCGCGGGTTTCGATGACAGCACTTCCATATTCAAGGTCATAATTTTCTGAAATAATGGGTGGCGGGAGTTTTCCTGCTTTTCTAATCAGGATAAAAGGAACTTCCAGTGCTACTGCAATGGCAATTCCAAAGAGATAACCTCTGCTTTCAATTCCGCATACGGCATCTATCTTTCCTTTGCTGAAAGCAACAAGGTCTGCAATGACTTCTTCATACAGCTTTGGGTTCAGGAAAATGGGTGAAATATCCTTAAACTGAATTCCGGGGATCGGAAAATCAGGGACATTTTCAATGGTTTCTTCCAGTTTTTTGATCAGTTCTTGTGAAGCCATTATGGGTTTATTTTATAGCTGGAAATTTTCCAGTCTCCGTTTACATTTTTAAGTCCGAAAGTTACTTTTAAAGAAGTGGTTTTTCCGTTCTTGTCTGTTACATCGTATGTTGCATTTACACTGGCTCCGTTGGCAGTTGTACCATTGGTTGTAATGTTTTTTACATTTACATTTTTCACCGATCCGAAACCTGAGGTAGGATTGGAGAATGATTCATAGCTTCCCCAGCTAGGGTTGCTGGAAGCATCATATGCTGCCTTAAGATTTTGTGAACTTACACTGCTTAAGAATTTGCTTACTGTATTTTTAGGGTCTGCTGCCGGCTGTTTTGGAGCAGCTGGAGTAGTAGTTGCAGCAGCATTTGGATCTGCAGGTGTTGTTGGGGCAGCTGTAGGATTATTAGGATCAATTACAGCGTTAGGATCCTGCGTTACAGCTGTTGAATCAGTTTTAGGTACCGCAGGGACTTTTAAAGCTGATGAATTTACTTCAAGCCCGATTTTGGACATTTTGAATGTCTTAGCTGTGGTTTTTACTGAAACAGTGATATCAATCTTACCATCCACTACTTTAGCAGCAGGAATTGAGGAGAATTTTAAATTGAATCCTTTAAAGTTGTTATCCTGCATAAGGTTTTTAGCCGTAGAAAGCTTCACTCCATTGCTGAAGACTTCTAAAGTAGCTTCCAGCCCGGCTCCGGTAAATGATACAGGGTTTCCTGCAGTATCTACAAGCCTTGGAACCACCTGAATGGCTGTAGGCGCCCCGGTTCCGTCATCCCCGGTTGGTCTGGTGATAATACTTAATGAATTTGCTTTTACATCATTAGGATCAGTTTCTTTAGCCTTATCATCACCGAAGATATTCATCTCTCCAAGAGAAGGAGGGGCGGTACTGGCCCATTCAATGCCGTTTTTCTGTGCCACTTCATCCGCCATGGCAAGGATTTCAGGAACTTTTTTCCCGTCAATCAGCTTTCCAAGGGCTTTCAGCTCTTCCACATCGCCGTCTGCTTCTACGCCAAACGTCTTTAGTATATAAAGCGCTTCATTAAATTTGATCTGTTTAATGGTTGAAAGGCTGGAAGTCATGTCATTGATACTTGACTGCAGCGTTTTAGTATTCGTAGCATCTACATGATCTTTCTTACATGCTGTAAAAAGCAACAGACTGAAAACAAGTAGAAAAGAAAACTTTTTCATTTTAATTGGGTTTGCTACAAATTTAATAAAACCTTTATTAATAGTAAGTTTTTATTTCTCTTTTGTTCGGGATTAAAATTATTTATAGTATAAGGTTAAGTTTCTGTGAGTCCGTCAATACAGTTAATTTTTGGTTTTATTCTGCTGTTCTTTCAGATCATCTTTAAAAAAGGAACTGAAAATCGTCTGCATATTCGGGAAAGAAGATTCCTGCCAGTATTTTGTTTTGTAATTGCTGTTGGCTTTGTCAAATTTTACTTTTTCTAAATCATCATCATTACTGAAACTAAATTCTGCAGGATAAAAATTGTTGTAGAGAATGATCTGATTGTAACTAGGCTCACTTTTATGTTTAAGTTTTACAAAGGCAACTTCATTATATTCAAGGAAATCTTTCAGGCTTTTTCCTGAATTTTTTTCGAAAGACATATTCAGGATGGTACGGATGTCAAAGAACCTGAAACCAAATAAAGAAAACTCTTTTTCCTGAAGGGCAGCACCAGATACTTCTATTTGGTCCCTACGATCACCCTTTAATTCTTTTATGGTGTTTCTTTTGGTTTTATACTCTTCGGGATTTCCTACGTTTTTCAGTTTGGGAAGCTGTAGTGAACTGCCATAGTCCCATGTGGAAGTTTCTTTTTTCTCATTTTTAACTTCCAATCTGAAAACCCTGTATTGCTCAACATTTGAACTTTTCAGCTTTTTGGTTTTGTTGTCGAAAACATAGGTTACTATCCCATCTGCATAGCTGTTCAGTTTATTGTTCACAGTTACATATGCATTAAAGTTTCCTTTGATGACAATATATTTTGCGGGCTTTGTATTCTTAATGACAACGGTTTCTATTTCTTTAACCTGGTCATTGATTTTAATGATATCCTGGTTAAGCTCCGAATAGGTGAGAGTGGCAACCGGAAAATTATTGTATACCAGCTGGAACTTTTCCTGGGAGGGAGATATTGCCTGTTTATCAATTTTGCCATCAATATCGGAAAAAGCGAGGATGCTTCCGTCATTTCCAAAAACTGAAACTTTGGGTAAGGGTTTATTGGTCAGTTCGGAAACAAAAGTTATAGTTTGTGCCTGAATGAAATTCAGAAGGAAACCAAACAGGATGGTTATCAGATAATTTCTTTTCATATTATTATTTTTTGATTAAAATAATTCATGGGTCTCATTATAAAGACACACAAAATTGAAAATGGTTGCCTGAGAATTTTTATAATGTTCACTTAACTGCACAAAAAAAGACTGATCATTACATCAGTCTTTTTTATTTTATATCTGTTACAAGTCCTTAGAAAGGATACTCATAAATTTCAGATTCGTGTAAGAATGGGTTTCCTGTAGGAATCAGCTTCAGTTTAGATAAAGCAGTTAATACAGTAAACATAAATAATCCTGCTACGAATAGAACAGCTCCTGCAATTAACAGGAATACTTCAGGAGTTTTCCAGTAAGGTCCTACCGTTCCCGGCATTACCATATTGAAGTAGTCTAAAAGGTGACCTAATATAACTACTACAGCCATTGTTGTTACTACTTTGTAGTTTCTCTTGATGCTGCTACTTACCAATACCAATAGAGGTAACAGGAAGTTGATGATCAGCATTGGTAAGAATGTTGGTCCGTAGTGCTGGAATCTTCCAAAGAAGTAGTTAACCTCTTCCGGAACGTTCGCATACCAGTAAAGCATGAACTGCGCAAACCATGTATACGTCCAAAGCATACTTGTAGCGAAAAGGAATACTCCTAAATCGTGTAAGTGGTTGTCATTGAACTGAGGTAAGAAACCGTTTTTCTTCAGGTAAACACTTAGAAGGATGATCACAGCGATACCACTTGAAAGGCAGCTTACCATTGAATACCAGATATACATTGTAGAATACCAGTGAGGGTCAATAGACATCAACCAGTCCCAAGCCCAAGCAGCAGAAGCAAATCCGAAGAAAGCAATATATCCTACCGCCCATCTGTAAAGCATCTGATAATCTACTTTAGATTTGGTTTCGTCTACTTTTTTAGACTGAGCTTTAAGTTTCCAGGCGAAGAAAGAAGCACCGATCACATAGATCAAAGTTCTGATCGCATAGAAAGGAATATTTAAGAATCTTTTCTTTTCGAAAAGGATCACATCAAAGTGTGCAGAGTTAGGATCTGTTAATTCAGGATCCATCCAGTGGAATAAGTGGCCATTGTGCGTGATATTCAATATCATCAGAATAACCAGAATTGCACCACCATATGGGATATAAGAAGCAATAGCTTCCATTACTCTTGTAATAATAATAGGCCAACCTGCGTGGGCAGCGTGCTGAATACAGTAAAAGAATAATACAGCACAGCTAATTCCAAAGAAAAATACTGCTACAAAGTGCAGCGATGCCAGTGGCTGGTTGTGAACCTGAAGCTCAGCATGCTCTAAATGAGCAGCATGGTCCTGTGGTCCTACCATTTCACTGGAGTGTGTAGGGGCAGTATGACCGGAAGCGTGAACCGCTTCCATCATGTGCTCTATTTTTTCAGTGGAAAGTCCTTTATTCATAAAGAAACCGATAGCAAATAGAACTAAACCTACAACAAGAAGGATTATAGAAGTTGATTTTAATTTTGGTGAAAAACTATACATTTCTTTTCTTATTTTTTAGTTTCGGTAGTAGTCTCTTTTGCATCTGCGGCCGGTGCTGGTGTAGCAGCTGCCGTCGTAGCTGCTGCAGGTGCTGCCGCTGCTTTTTTAAAGGCACTCATTACATACATTGCTACTCTCCATCTGTCACCAGCGTTAAGCTGTCCAGCGTAAGATCCCATTGCATTTCTACCGTTAGTTAATACATAATGAACAGATCCTACAGTAATTTCTCTGTCAGCATAGTTTGGTACACCAGAGAAAGCTCCGCTCTGTACAATTGGTCCTTGTCCGTCACCGCCAGTTCCGTGGCATGCAGCACAAGTATGATCGAACAATATTTTTCCTCTTTCTATATCCTTAGCAGCATTAGCTGGGTTAAGAGGTGATGTTGTCATTGTTTTAGAGGCGTCATAACCTGCGTTATACTCATCTACATTTTTAGGCAGAAGGCTTTCTTCAAAGATTCCGTCTTTATTTTGAGCAACCGATCCTTCTACTGGAGCAAGACCTGTTGCAAAACTATTTTTAACGAATGCAGGAATTTCATTTTCATGATCTGAATAGGCATCCTGAGCTTTCATCAATGGATCGTAGGCTACAGGAAAGTACATATCAGGAAAATATACCAGTGGTGTATTTTCTTTTGGTCCGCAAGAATTAAGTAAAACCGTTGTTAAACCTAAAACAGCTGTAATTTTTAATACATTCTTTTTCATTTTAAGCATCTTTAACAGTTATTTCTTCAACTCCGGTTTCAATCAGCAACTGTTTTACAGACTCTACGTCATCAGTTACAAATTCCATCATGAATTTATCATCAGTAGTTCTTGGGTCAGGATTCTGAGCAGGAGCTCCCGGATACATTTTGTTTCTAACAAGGAAAGTTAAAGACATCATGTGAGCTGCGCAGAATACCATTAATTCAAACATTGGAACTACGAATGCAGGCATGTTGTGTGCCCAGTCAAAAGCAGGTTTACCACCAATGTTTTGAGGCCAGTCATGATTCATCACATACCATGTTACAGTAGCACCAATGGTAACTCCGTAAAGGGCGTAGATGAATGCGGCATCAGAAATTCTGGTTTTTCTTAACCCTAAAGCTTTATCAAGTCCGTGAACCGGGAATGGAGTATAAACTTCGTTTATTGCAATCCCTTTATCGTTGAATGCTTTAACGCCGTTCATTAAATCGTCGTCGTCAGCATAAAGTCCGTATACAATTTTAGTGGTGCTCATCTCCTTCTTTTGCTTTATAAGTTTCACCTGAAATTTTCAGAATCGATTTTAATTCAGCCTGTGCAATTACAGGGAATGTTCTTGCGTATAATAAGAATAATACAGAGAAGAATCCGATAGTTCCTAAGTATACACCCACATCAATGATAGTTGGTTTAAACATGGTCCAAGATCCAGGTAAGTAGTCTCTTGAAAGGTTGATAACGATGATATCAAAACGTTCAAACCACATACCGATGTTGATGATCAAAGCAACGATGAAAGTCCAGATAATATTCGTTCTTAGTCTCTTGAACCAGAATGAAGCCGGAACTACAAGGTTACAGATGATCAATGACCAGAATGCCCACCAGTAAGGTCCTACGGCAGCACCTGGAGAAAGATATGTGAAGTCTTCGAATCTTGAACCTGAGTACCATCCGATGAAGTATTCAGTAGCATAAGCTACAGTTACCATACCTCCTGTAAGGATGATTACGATGTTCATGATTTCGATGTGATACATAGTGATGTATTCTTCAAGGTGACAAACTTTTCTTGCTACAAGCAACAGGGTCTGTACCATTGCAAATCCTGAGAAGATCGCACCGGCAACGAAGTAAGGAGGATAGATTGTAGAGTGCCATCCTTTAATAACCGAAGTTGCGAAGTCAAAAGATACGGTAGTGTGTACCGAGAATACAAGTGGAGTTGCTAAACCTGCAAGAACCAAAGAAAGTTCTTCGAATCTCTGCCAGTGTTTTGCCTTACCACCCCATCCGAATGCAAGGAATGTATAAATTTTTCTAGTCCAAGGCGTTTTAGCTCTATCTCTGATCATTGCAAAGTCAGGGATCAGTCCCATAAACCAGAATACAGTTGATACTGAGAAATACGTGGAGATTGCAAATACGTCCCAAAGTAGAGGAGAGTTGAAGTTCCCCCAAAGAGAACCGAACTGGTTTGGTAAAGGGAATACCCAATATCCTACCCAAACTCTACCCATGTGGATTACAGGGAAGATCGCTGCCTGTACAACCGCAAAGATCGTCATCGCCTCTGCAGATCTGTTTACAGACATTCTCCAACGCTGTCTAAATAATAATAATACTGCGGAGATTAGGGTCCCGGCGTGACCGATACCTACCCACCATACGAAGTTGGTAATATCCCAACCCCAGTTAATAGTTCTGTTAAGCCCCCATGCTCCAATACCTGTTCCGATAGTATAAGCGATACAGCCAAATCCGTAGATGAATAGAACTAAGGCTGCGTATAGTGAGATCCACCATAGTTTACCTGCTCTTTCTTCGATAGGTCGTGCAATATCTTCTGTGATATCGTGATAAGTTTTGTGACCAATAATTAGAGGTTCCCTTATCGGAGCTTCGTAATGTCCTGACATTTTTTACCTATTTATTATTTAAACTTTATTTTTCTACTCTGTTTCTTACTTTAGTATGATAGAACACGTTTGGTTTGGTTCCGATCTCTTCCAGTAAGTAATATCTTCTGTTAGACGCATACTGCTCTCTGATTGAAGAATCTTTATCATTCATGTCTCCAAATGTCAATGATCCTGTAGAACAAGCTTTAGAACAAGCAGTCTGGAATTCTCCATCCTTCACTTTTCTTCCCTCTTTCTTAGCCTCAAGAATAGTATTCTGAGTCATTTGGATACACATTGAACATTTCTCCATTACCCCTCTAGTTCTTACAACTACATCCGGGTTAAGTACCATTCTGCCTAAATCATTGTTCATGTTGAAATCGAACTTATCATTCAGGTTATAAGTAAACCAGTTGAAACGTCTTACTTTGTACGGACAGTTGTTTGCACAATATCTTGTACCGATACATCTGTTGTAAGCCATGTGGTTCTGACCTTGCTTACCGTGTGAAGTAGCCGCTACCGGACATACCGTTTCACAAGGAGCGTGGTTACAGTGCTGGCACATTACCGGCTGGAAGATCACATCCGGATTGTCTGCAGGGTGGTTTAATGCACCTCCGTCTCCGAATGCTGTACCGTACAATTCCGGTACTGCCATTCCTTCTTTCAATCCTTCGTATACTTCTACTTTCTGTCTTGAAGAATAGTAACGGTCAATTCTTAACCAATACATATCTCTAGACATTCTGATTTCTTTCTTACCTACAACAGGAACGTTGTTTTCTGCCTGGCATGCAATGATACATGCTCCACAACCTGTACAAGAGTTCAGGTCAACAGACAGGTTGAAGTGAGGTCCGTCCGTATCATCGAAAGCATCCCAAAGGTCAATCTTTCTTGCAGGAAGGGCTCCACTGATGGTGTGGTACTCCAAAGGCTTGTTCCATCCTTTGTGCTCATCATCAAATGCTACGTTTAAGAATTCTGCCAAAGGAACTTCTTTAGCGATTTCGTAACGTCCCATCAGGGTATTTTGTAACTGGATACCAGCAAATTCATGGTCTTCTCCTGTTTTTTCGATCTTAACACCTGAAACAACAAGGTTAGAACCGTCAAATAAAGGATAAGCGTTTACTCCGGTATCGGCAGTAGCTCCTGAATCTTTTTTACCGTATCCAAGCGCAAGACCTACAGATCCTTCTGCCTGCCCCGGCTGGATGAATACAGGAACATCTTTTATTGTTACTCCGTTTACAGTAAGGTTTACGATAGAACCGTCCAGCTGCATTCTTGCATTAAGATCGTTATCGATGGCAAACTTTTCTGCATCTTTTGGAGAAATAGTCAGATAGTTATCCCAAGACATTCTTGTGATAGGATCCGGTAATTCCTGAAGCCAAGGGTTGTTGGCCTGAGTACCGTCACCCATTGAAGGCTTGGTGTATAATACCAGTTCTAATTCAGAAGGCTTAAAGCTTCCTAATTCAGCAATAGCCTGAGCTGCATTACCTCCTGCATATGACAATGAAGTTGCATTGCTTGAAGTAGTGAAACCATTATATAAAGCTTTGTTGAAAGAAGTACCTCCTAGAATAGAAGCTGCACTCGCTTTCAGATAATCATAATAATTGTTGGCAGCATTGTTTTTACCATTCTTCCAAACCAATAAAGATTCTTCGATCTGTCTTGATTTGTAGATTTTCTGGATGGTAGGCTGCATTAATGAATAGGCTCCTGTCTGAGGTTCAATATCACCCCAAGACTCTAACCAGTTAGCTACAGGAATTACAGCTTTCGCTGCTTTGTACATTTCATTTTTCTTATCAGCTACAGCTACTACACAAGCAACTTTAGCTAAAGATTTTTTGAAATCTTCTCCTTTCGGGTGAGAGTAGATAGGGTCTACATTGTTCGCGATCAATACGCCAACCTGACCTGCATTTATCCATCCTAGGAATTCCTGGTATCTTGCTTTATCAAATTCTTTAAGGAAGTTAGCCTTACCTGTGAAAGCTACTGAACCTAATTTCTGGTTGATTAAGTGTGCTAAAACCTGTGCCCCTTTAGAACCGTCAGCAAAAACAACAGCTTTGCTGCCTTTTGCTTTAAGCTCAGCTGCGATTTCAGAAGCGGTTTTATCAGAAGTACCACCTCCTACGATTGCGTTGTAAACTTCAACTAAAGTTTTGTTTACTGCACTTGGCTTTAATCTGTATCTTGAGTCAGCATTAGCACCTGTTAATGACATGTTGGATTCCACCTGAATGTGTCTCAACATGTTTGCTCCCGGCTTTCTTGCTGCTGCGTAAGATGTTTCCAAGCTTGCTGCGTTGTAATCTCCTAAGAAATCGGCCTGGAAAGAAACTACCAATTCTGAACCTTTAAGGTCGTACACTGGTAATGCTCTCTGTCCGAATACTTCCTGAGCAGCATCTAAAGCTGCAGAGTGAGGATAAGCATCATAAGTTACAAGTTCAGCAGTCGGATATTTAGCTTTGAACTCAGCAAATAACTTTTTGAAAGTAGGGGAAGGTAAAGAGTGTGACAAAAGCACAATCTTTTTACCTGCTGCATTGGCATCTGCCAGACCTTTAAGAACAAAACTGTCTACTTTATCGAAAGTTTCGTCTTTACCGTCCAGTTTAGGCTGCTTTACTTTATCGTTATCATAAAGAGAAAGTACACTTGCCTGAGCTCTTGCGTTAGTTTTTCCCAAGTCACCTGCTGTAGGGTTTGGTTCTATTTTGATAGGTCTTCCTTCACGGGTCTTTACTAAAACGCTGGCGAAGTCGAATCCGTCAAAATATGTTGAAGCGTAATAGTTCGGAACCCCCGGAATAATGTCATGTGGTTTTACCACATAAGGAATCGTTTTGATTACCGGTGCTTCACAGGCAGCCAATGTTACTGCTGCTGTAGAGAATCCTAATATTTTTAAGAAATCTCTTCTTGAAGTACTGGATCCGTTCTGTTCAGCATCTCCAAGGAAATCTTCTACCGGAATTTCTTCCTGAAACTCTTTCTGAGCCAGCTTGTTGTTCAAAGCCGGATCTTTAAGTTCATGAATACTTCTAAATTGTATTTTGTTTGAAGCCATTTATACTTCTAATTTTTTAGTTATTAATAATGACATTTACCACACTCAAGACCTCCAATTGCATCTACAGTGATCTTACCGCCATCCTTAGGATATTGTTTTTTCAACTTGTCATGTAGATTCTTGAAGTATTCTTTATTATAACCGTTGTTCATATCAACCTCAGTAGTTCTGTGGCACTCGATACACCATCCCATCGTGAAGTCATTAGCCATCTGAACAACATTCATTGTATCAATTTTTCCGTGACAAGCTTTACATACAACATCAATTTTGTTGTTAGGATTCTTTTTGTTGAAAGAATTGATGATGGCTTGCTCCCCAGCAATTACGTGCTGAGAGTGGTTGAAGTACACGAAGTCTGGCATATTGTGGATTCTGGTCCATTCAACCGGCTGTGTTTTTCCAGTGTACTGCTGTTTTGCAGGATCCCAGCCAGTAGCTGCGTAGATCTTCTGGATTTCACCGTCGTAGAATGCTTTATCTTTTCCTGGCTCCATGTAGTGATCTGCATTGTACTCAGAAATAGTTCTGTGACAGTTCATACACACGTTCATGGAAGGTATTTCGGATACTTTTCCGTATTTGGCACTGGAGTGACATAGCTGACAGTCGATTTTCTGTTCTCCAGCGTGAATTTTGTGAGAGAAGTAGATAGGCTGTTCCGGCTTATATCCTTTGTAAACCCCGATCCACATGATCCAGTTCCAAACTCCATAAGCGGCAAGAATGGCAAGGATACCCAGGATTGCTTTACCTACATAATGGTATTTCTCGTAGATTTCACTGAAAGACTTCACTCTTGTTTCGTTCAGTCCTGCAAGGTCTTCAGACTGGCCTAATTTAACCAATTGTCTCAGTTTGATTAAGATCCAAACCAATAAACCTGCTATTGCAATAAGTGAAATGATTACAACGCTTGTTGTAGTGTTGTTTGCCGGTGCTGCTGATGCTGCTCCTGCTGTTGCAGTTGCTTTATCGTCAGTTTTGGCTGGCTCAGGAGCCGGAGGATTAGTTGTATATGCTAAAATGTCGTCGATATCCTTGTCTGTAAGGTTCGGAAACTGCAACATTTCAGTTTTATTAAACTTTTCAAAAATCTCATTGGCGTATTTATCCCCAGAAGCTCTAAGAGCTTTGTTGTCTTTGATCCACTTGTGAAGCCAATCTTTGTCTACACCGCCTTCTGTCTTTACTCGTTCTACGACCCCTTTCAAAGGAGGCCCTATTACTTGTTTGTCCAGCGCGTGACATGCAGTACAATTCGCTTTGAAAAGTTTTTCGCCGTTTTTAGGATCGCCGTCTTGCCCGTAAATTGAAGCACTGGTTGATAGCAATAAGCCTATCGCGATCAACGTTTGTTTATAATGCTTTCTCCAACTAATCATTTAAATTATCTTATGTTAGTAAAATATTGAACCAATCAATTCCGCAAAAATAATATTTTTAACAGGAATTTAACGGTATATGGAAAAGGGAAAATATCATTTACGTTTAATTTGTATTGATTCTAAATAGTGTTGTTTGGTATAATTTTTTAATTTGTATAAATTTGCGGAAACAAGTTTAAATGAGAAATTTAATCAAAATATTTTCAATATTATCGTTATTTGGGTTTTATCGTGTTGAAGCCCAGCAGGTTGTTCAAAGAGATACTCTTTCGGGAACAGAGCTGATTATGACTATGGACCCTAAAGTAAGTGCTGCTTTGGAAGGAATTGAAGGAAAATGTTCCAAAACAACCGGTGGCAATTCGGTAAGAGAAAATAATACAGACAGTGGAATTGTGGGTGCACCAAAACCTCCGAAGATTTATGTTCCGAGCAGGGAACTTACAAATGCGGAAATCTGTCGTAAAAACCCGAGGATTTTAGGATTTAAAATCCAGATCACAACGGTAAAAAGTAATGAGGAGGCGAATGAGGTGAAATCTTACTTCAGAAAAAGATTCCCGAACCTGAAGGTGGAAACAGATGCTTCTTTAAGACCTAATTACAAAATTCTTGCAGGAAGCTACTTTACAAAGCAGAGTGCAGCATCAGACCTTTCCAAAATAAGAGAATACTTCAAATCTGCGATTGCTGTACAGTACAGGATTTTCTGTTCTGAAGCCAAATAAGGATTTATACAAAATATAAAAGTAAAGCTGAGAATTTTCTCAGCTTTTTTTATTGATAGTAATTTTCCAGAAACTGGAAGAAATCTGACATTCTGAAAAGGTTATTGGCTAGTAAGAAAACAAATAAAATACCTGTTATTACCGTCAAAAATGAGAGAATTCCCGGTTTTGACCTGTAGGCGTAAAACAGCCATCCTAAAAGAACCGGATACACAAAAACAAAGTGCCCTCCATAGATGTACGAGGTATGAAGCCCGAACCTCATCACACAATGAATCACAATGTCAATCAGAAATGAGATGGCAATAATCTGTACCAGTCTGTTCCTGAAATTTTTTAAATAACTCCACAAAATCAGGATTAGCAATATGATGACAAAAGCATAGCAAAAAACGGATGAATATGGTTCCATGAGAAGTCCTTTGAAATCAAAACCTTTCATATTATGCTTATCTGTTGTCATAAAACTCGGAAACAGAATACTACCCCCGAAAAAGTAAGAAAGCATCATGTCCCAGTCCGGAATTGATTCTACATTGGAGAATTTTTCATACTGCTGATTGGTCTTTGAGAATATATTTTCATATTTGAAATCGATCCGCAGCAGATAGAGAAATACAAAACAAGCTGTGGTAAGAACTACACGAAAAACAGCATTTCCCAGTTTTTTCCAGCTTCTGAAAAGATCCTTTTCAAATAATACAGGGATAAAAACTTTTGCCAGGTTGGTGATAGTAATGCCTCCAATGGAGATTCCGGCAAGTACTAAAGCGGATCCCGGTATTTTTTCATTCTTTTTAAGCTTTACGGCTGCATAGTAATTGTAAATGCTGAGTAAAAGAAGGGTGTAAGTAAAATTTTCAGGGGTAAAAGAAAGAATAATAGGTGTGGAAAATACTCCGAAAAACAAAACGAGCAATAAAGCGAACTTCAACGGCAGCTGGGTAATGTTTCTAAGGTATTTGAAAATCTGTACAACGCACAAACTTATTGCAATATTGCTGAGCCATGCCAGGGCAAGCCTGAATGTAACATCCATTTTTCCTCCTGAAATAAAAAGGGAAAATTCCCGGATCCAGTTGAAAAAATAATACGCAAGGGGATGTCTCTCGAAACTTCCGCCGGTCATTACGATGGCTTTATTGTCAAAGCTGAAGTAGGCATCCCAGGGAATCCGGATATCGAAAATGATGCGGTAATGAAGTGCTATATAAGTGCCTAATGTTCCGTAAGAAATCAGAAATAACAGAAAGACAGCAAGTTCTGTATAGGATGCAGGAAATACCTGCTTTAAAAGGGCTATGAGTTTTGCTTTAATAAAAGACACGGTCAATTTTTTACAAAAATAGAATAAAAAAACTCACCGGATCCGGTGAGTTTAATATTATCATATTCTTAATTGCTATGAGCTGCAGGATAAGGTGGAACATCCGGTTGTATCATCATAAATAGAAGGTCGTTTCACTGAAAACTCAGGATACAGCTCTTTATAAGGGTTTTCTAAAGCGCGGGTCAGCTTTTCGAGCATTTCTGTTTTCCCGATGCTGATTTCTTCAATGCATTGGTAGAGAAGATAGTTCCTCAATGTGAATTTCGGGTTGGCTTGCCTCATCAGGGATAGCGATTCTTCTTTTGAAATGGTATTGGACGATAATCTGGCCTTATAGTTCTTTACAAAATCTTCCAGTTTTCTTATCTTCTCGTCGTTTAATACGGAATAGGAAATGTTTTCAAAAAGAGTTTTGATATCACTGTTTTCATTTAATTTTTCCAACTGATTGAAAAATAAGGTGTAATCCAGATGGAGTTCCTGCATTAATCCCTGCCAATTGGTGAAAAATTCTTCATCACTTTCCCTGAGTTCATCAAAACCAAATTTTCTGCAGAGCATTTTGTCATGGGCTTCCCAGAAATAAGTTCCGTAATGATTTAAAGTATCCTCTAAAAATTTTTCATCTTTGATAAGCGGATGAAGGGCATTGGCAAGCTGCCAAAGGTTCCACTGGGAAATCTGGCCCTGCTTTCCGAAGGCATATCTTCTTCCGGGAAGATCGGTGGTATTCGGGGTGAAGTTCAGATCATACTCATCCATCATGGAATAAGGACCATAATCAATAGTTAAGCCTAAAGCGGACATGTTATCGGTATTCATAACTCCATGAACAAATCCTACGCGGAACCATTCGACCATCAGATCTGCTGTTCTGGTGCATATATTTTTAAAGAAGTCTTTGTATTTCTGATCACCGTCCGAAGTGATTTCGGGATAGTAATTTTCAATGGTAAAATCTGCGAGGTCCTGTAGCGTATTGTATTCTCTCTGGGCAGACATCAGTTCAAAATGCCCGAAACGTAAAAAGCTTTCAGCGGTACGGATCACAACGGCTCCTTTTTCCAGCTGCGGGTTTCCGTTGTACATCATATCCCTTACCACATCCTCGCCGGTAAAGGCCAGGCTTAAAGCTCTGGTGGTAGGAACGCCCAGATGATGCATCGCCTCACTCATCAGGTATTCACGAACAGAAGACCTCAGTACAGCTCTTCCGTCTGCATGCCTGGAATAAGGGGTTGCTCCTGCACCTTTCCATTGGATTTCCGTCTTTTTTCCTTCTTTGCTGATGATTTCTCCTGCAAGGATGGCTCTTCCGTCTCCAAGCTGTCCTGCCCAGTTTCCAAACTGGTGGCCGGCATAAGCGGTGGCGTAGGTTTTTACATTTTCAGGAAGGTTATTTCCTACGAGAAAATCCAGATCTTTTTCTTCATATTCTCCCAGTCCTATCTCCTCAGACAGGCTTTCATTGAATGCAATAAGTTTTGGTCCGTCAAAACCTGCCGGCTTTACGGTTGCAAATAAAACTTTTGGGGTGTTTCTCTGCATTGTGTTACCTGAGAGGTCACCCGGAAATATATCGGTAAGGGGTTGTCTGATCTGTTCAATATTCATAGGTCAAAGGTATTAATTATAAAAGAAAAGACCTTTCAAATTGTTGAAAGGTCTTGTGTATTTGTAAAAGAGAATTTATTTATTGAAATCTACCTCATCACCGGAGTGAAGGTTTTCATTAACGTTTTCTTCTTTTTTCTCTGTATTATGTTTAGGAGTCGGATCTACCGGTCTTGGATTTTTGATCTCGTCGATGGTCTGAAGTCCTCCGTCGTCTCCGTATCCTTCACCGAGGCCTTTCAGGTTGGAACATCCGTCTTTCCAGTCAGAAGGTCTGGTGAACTTATCATCAGGAGTAATTCCCAGAGATTTGTCTGCCCATACTTTCTTCATGAATATAGCCCAGATCGGCAATGCCATTTTTGCACCCTGACCTTCACCTGTTCCGAAGAAGTGGGTGGCTCTGTCTTCCCATCCTACCCAGGCTCCTGTTGCCAGTTTTGGAGTAATTCCCATAAACCAACCATCTGAGTTGTTCTGTGTAGTACCAGTTTTACCGGCAATTTCCACTGCTTTTGAAATTCCCTTTCTTCCCAGCTCTCCTGAAGCGGTACCGAACTGTGTAACTCCTTTCATGAGTTCAATCATGGTGTAGGCGTACATCGGGTTCATTACTTCTTTTGGTTCTACGTTTACTTCTTTAATCACCCTTCCGTTGGCATCTTCAATTCTCCAGATCATTTCCGGTTTATTGTAGTTTCCGTAGTTGGCGAAAGTACTGTAAGCTCCAAGCATTTCATAGATGGTAATATCTGATGAACCTAAAGCAATGGTATTGTTTCTGGGAATATCTTCTGTCACTCCCAGATCTCTTGCAGTCTGGATAACGGCGTCTACCCCAGTCATTTCAATAAGACGTGCGGCTACCGGGTTCTGAGAGTGAGCCAATGCATCTTTCAGGGTTAGCATTCCGCCTCTTCCCGGTACATGCCATCCTTTGTGGTCATAAGTCCCGTTAGAAACAGTTGAACATGGTGTCATTCCCAGTTTCATAATCGCTGTAGCATATACGAAAGGCTTGAAGGTAGATCCTACCTGTCTTTTACCCTGCTTGATGTGGTCGTACTGGAAATGCTGCCAGTCTATACCACCTACCCATGCTTTGATCTCTCCACTTCCGGGAACCATAGACATTAAACCTGCCTGTGCAATCTGTTTGTGGTATCTGATAGAGTCCCAAGGTGACATTTCAACTTCTTCCTCACCAGCCCAAGTAAAACGGGAAGTTTTGATTGGCTTGTGGAATTCCAATAGAATAGAATCTTCAGAAACTCCTGCGGCTTTCAGTTGTTTGTAACGGCCGGTTCTCTTCATAGCCTGAGTCATTACACTGTTTACCTGCTTATCTGTCAGATAGTAGAAAGGCCTGTTTTTTCTACCTCTCTGCTCAGCATCAAATCTTTTCTGAAGATCTGTTAAGTGTTCCTTGATTGCTTCTTCCGCATATTTCTGCATTTTGGAATCAAGGGTTACATATATTTTTAATCCGTCTTTGTAAAGATTAAGTTTCTTTCCGGTTTCTTTTTCATAGCCTTCCAGATACTTGTCGATTTCTTTTCTTAAATAGAATTTATAGTAAGCAGAGTAGTCATCATTGATGTTTTTGATCGGATGATAATCTACCTCAACAGGGGTATTAATTGCCTTATCATAAGTAGGTTGGTCTATATAACCCGTTTCAAGCATCTGCTGTAAAACAACGTCTCTTCTTCGTTTGGCCCGTTCAGGGTTTCTCATCGGGTTATTGGCGATAGGAGCTTCCAGCATGGCTACAAAAACCGCCGCTTCCGGAAGAGTAAGCTGGGAAGTTGTTTTGTTGAAATAAATTTTGGATGCCATTTCAATACCGTTCGCGTTGTAAGTAAAATCGAACTTATTGAAATAGAGTGTAATAATTTCTTCTTTGGTATACCGCTTTTCAAGGCTTACTGCCACAGACCATTCTTTCAGTTTCTGAATAACCCTTTTGATCGGGTTTTTGGATGGTTCTTTGGTAAACAATAGTTTAGCCAACTGTTGTGTAATGGTAGAACCTCCACCTCTGTCACCACCGTATCTGACTGCTCTTAAAATAGATTTTAAATCGATTCCGGAGTGTTCTTTAAAACGTTCATCTTCCTTTGCCTGTAAAGCATAGATAAGATAAGGAGGTAGCTGTTTATAGGTAATTGGCTGTGTTTTTTCCTTTTCAAATTTCCCCAGTAAAACACCGTCGGATGAAATGATTTCAGAAGCAACATAGATATCCGGATTTTCCAGCTCCTTTACATCTGGCATTTCTCCAAGAAATCCCTGGGAAACAGCAAAGAAAAGTCCTGAAATACCTAAAATCACTGCAATGAGCCCAATCCAGATGAATCTGACCCATTTTTTCCAAGAGGTATCTTTCTTTTTTTTGGGAGGAAGGGGGAATGTTTTTCCCTTGTTTCCTGCATTTTGTCTGTTGTCTTCCATTTATGATTACGGTTTAGCCGTTTCTACTTTTACTCCAACGTCCTCAATTCCCGGAAGGTTGTCATTCCTCATGGCCTGGATCAGGCTGATTTCATATTTTCCCTTTCCCGGAAATTTATAGTTCATTTTATACTGAAATAATGCTTCCTTCGTATCACCAAAACCTGTACCAAGCCATTCTCCGTTTGGTTTTGCCAGTACATAGTTCAGGGTATCTGTTTCCTTCTTTTTGTTCTGGAGATTGGTGAAGTTGACAATAAATCTTATATTACTGTAAGGATAAGTATTGTTATTTCTTACAACAAATATAATATTTTTAGGATTCTGCGGATCTGAAACTTCAAGATTAAATTTTTGCTCACTTTTCTTGTTCCATTTATTGTTCACGGAATTCATGATGACATTCTCTCCTGAGGAAGAATGACAGCTAAAGAAAAGGATAAGAGGTAATAATCCTAAAATTTTACGCATTTTTATCTTTTTTTGGAGGATATTTCTTTTTGAAATTTTTCTTGTTTGGGTTCTGTTGTTTTTTTTCAGGATCAGAAGAGGTCTCTGTTTTTTCCGTTTGTGCTTTTGGCTGCGGCTTAGGTTGTTGCCTTTGCTGCTGTCTTTGCTGGTTTCCGGAATTGGTATTTGGGTTTTCCGATCTCTCCGGTCTTTCTGATCTTTCCTGTTTGTTTTTCTTTGGACCCTGTCCTTGCTGCCCCTGAGCCTGCCCGTTGTTGTTCGGTCTGTTCTGGTTTCTGTTCCTGTTGTTGCCTCTGTTCTTCTTTTCGAACCGGTCTACATTGTTTTCCTGGATCAGGTCAATAGTATGTACAGGGATGTCCGGCTGCTTAAGATCTTCTAAAGGAAGGATTTTTTCACCTCTTTTATTTTTGGCGATTAACTTCTTAACAAGGTCAATATCAAAATCATACCATGCCATAGAACTGTCTACATAAGCAAACCACATTTTCTTTTTGAAAACGTCTATTTTAATACAGAATGCTCTTCCTTTCTCTGTGTCCAGAGTGGTTGAAGAAGAAGGGAAGTTGCTTAATGCATCAAGGTAGCTGTCCAGTTCATAATTAAGGCAGCATTTCAGCTTACCGCATTGTCCTGCAAGTTTTTGAGGATTAATGCTTAGCTGCTGATATCTCGCAACGTTCGTGTTGACAGATCTGAAGTCTGTAAGCCATGTTGAACAGCAGAGTTCTCTTCCGCATGATCCTATTCCACCTACTTTTGCAGCTTCCTGTCTGAACCCGATCTGTTTCATGTCGATCTTTGTTCTGAAAGCGCCTGCGTATTCTTTGATCAGCTGTCTGAAATCCACACGGTTATCAGCCGTATAGTAGAAGGTGATCTTTGAGGCGTCACCCTGGTATTCCACGTCGGTGACCTTCATCTCAAGGCCTATCCTGTGGGCGATCTTTCTTGCTTCAAGCTTTACGCTGTCTTCTTTTTTTCGGGCTTCCTGCCAGACCTCAAGGTCTTTCTGGTTAGCCTGTCTGTATATTTTGAGTATAGATTCTTCAGGAAATTTTTTCTTTTTCATCTGAATCTTTACTAATTCTCCGGTAAGGCTTACAACACCTACATCGTGTCCCGGGCTTGATTCTACTGTTACTACGCTACCTATATGTAAAGGGATATTATTTACATTTTTATAAAACGATTTTCTGTCATTTTTAAATCTAACTTCTACAATATCACACCTGTTCGATGCGGGATTGTTGATGTTAGAAAGCCAGTCGAAAACACTTAATTTATAACTATTACCACAGGTATTTACATTTTCACAGCCATTCGCGGTTTTCTTTGGTCCGCATGAATGGGCAGAATCGCCGGATGTTTTGCATCCACAACTCATATAACTATTTTTTATAATCTTGCAAATTTATGTAAATTTATCTTTATGCAATTCTAAAATACTTAAATATTCAATATCGTTATTGTTTAACATTAAACGTGAAAAATATATTGAATGGCAAAAGGGTATAAGTTACTATGATTTATAGATTTATGCTGATATATTTCAAAGTGCTATTTTAAACATAATTTTCTTTTGGGATATTGTTTAAAATATTAAGAAATATTAACAGACCTATTCAAAATAATTTTATATTTGGGTTATATAATAATAGTCTATGAAAAAAATATTAGTATCAACTGCTTTATTGGCGGGTGTTTTATCTTACGCAGGAGGCTTCAGGGTATCTCTGCAGGGAGTGAAACAATTGGCAATGGCGCATACTAGTGCTCATGCCGAAGATGCAAGTGTGGCATTCTTTAACCCGGCGGGTATGTCATTCATCCCTTCAAAACTGAGTATAGTGGCAGGAGGGTTCGGTGCAAGTAATAAAGTTACTTTTCAAAATCTGAATACTTTACAGAGTACAGAAACAGATAATCCTCTTGGTACTCCGCTGTATGCTGCGGTCGCTTATAAGCCGATAGAGAACTTATCTGTTGGTTTCAGTTTTACAACTCCTTTCGGAAGTACCATTCAGTGGCCAAATGATTGGGAAGGGAAAGAAATGGTACAAAAACTGGAGCTTAAAAGCTTTTATTTTCAGCCGATGGTATCTGTGAAGCTGGCTCCATGGGTGTCTTTCGGGGCAAGCTACATTTATGCAAAAGGTAAAGTAGACTGGGATAAAGCGGTAACACAGTTTGGCGGCGAATTAAATATCAAAGACGAAAAGGCAAGCGGACATGGTTACGGTTTCGGTTTCTATTTCAGACCGGATCCAAAGTTGGACGTAAGTATAGCTTACCGTTCACCTATAGATATGAAGGCTAAAAAAGGAACTGCAACATTTAAGTTCCCGTCTGCAGCTATTTACCCATTGCTAGGACTGGATCCAAGCACAGGACAGGATAAATTTACGGCAACTCTTCCTTTGGTGGAAGAATATACAATCGGTTTAACTTATAAAGTGACGCCAAAATGGTTGATTTCAGCTGATTTTAACTATCACGGATGGGAAAGATACAGCAAGCTGACTTTAGATTTTGCCAATGCTCCTGTAGGGAATCAGGCAGATCCTACTGTATTGGTAGCGCCTAAAAACTTCAGGAACTCCAAAACATTCAGATTGGGAACTCAGTATGCTTTTACAGATATGATCTTCGGACGTCTGGGTGCTTACTATGACGAATCTCCTTATACTGACGAAAACTTTATTCCGGAAACTCCATCATTCAACACTTATGTGATTACCGGAGGTCTTGGCTTTAAACTAAAGCAGTTCGGAGTTGATATAGCAGGGGGATATGCACTTCCTCAGGCAAGAGATGTGAAAAATGCAACTCTTGGCTTTAACGGACAGGCAAAAGCCAGAGCGTTTTACTTTGGTTTAGGTTTATCGTACAACCCTTTTTAATTGAAGACTATGAAAAAAATTATAATATCAACACTTGCAGTTTCTGCACTTCTTTTTACAACAAGCTGTGAGACTGATTTCGATACTGATGTAAAAGATGTTCAGGTAACTAGTGGAGAAGCAAACTTCTCAAAATATATTTCTTTAGGAAACTCCCTGACCTCCGGATACAGAGACGGAGCGCTTTACAGCAGCGGGCAGAACGAATCTTATCCAAGTATCATCGCAGCTCAGATGCAGCTTGCAGGGGGTGGGGCATTTAAACAGCCTTTGATGCCGAATGATGTAGGAGGATTTATAGGATTGCCAGGTTTTCCGGGTAAATTAACTCTTCAGGTAGCGGCGAACGGAAGCTTAAGTCCTGTGGCAAGCGCTCCTGCTGCTGCATTGGATAATGTGGCTGCCGGTGGGCCTTACCAGAATATGGGAGTTCCGGGAGCGAAGTCTTTCCATCTGATTGCACCAGGGTACGGAAGCGCGGCTAATCTTGCCTTAGGAGCAGCCAACCCATACTTTGTGAGATTTGCTTCTTCTACAACAGCGAGTGTTTTAGTTGACGCAAAAGCTCAAAAAGCTACATTCTTCTCACTTTGGATTGGGAATAACGATGTATTGTCTTACGCTACCAACGGAGGAACCAATTCTCAGACGGTAGGTGGTGTTACTACGTATACTCCCGCAGTTGTACAGACTAATAATGTAAATCCATTAACTTATAGATCAAATGATATTTCTGATCCTAACCTTGTAGCGGGATCTATTAAAAACGTACTGGATGGTCTTAAGAGCGTAGGAACCACAAAGGGTGTTATTGCCAATATTCCTTATGTTACTTCAATTCCTTTCTTTACAACAGTTCCTTACAATCCTTTAACGCCAACAACTTTAGGTTCGAATTTAGCAACACTTAATGCAAGTTTGTACGGACCGTTAAAGCAGGCGCTTACTGCTTTCGGAGCCGGAGACAGAATTAATCTGCTTTCTTCCACTTCCGCAAATCCTGTTTTAATAAAAGATGTTGCTCTTACGGATCTGTCTGCACAGCTTACCGTTGCCCTGACGCCTTCTTTAGGAGCTCCTACAGCTGCTGCATTCGGACAAATCTTCGGGCAGGCAAGACAAGCTACATCTGAAGATTATATCCTTCTGACAACAAGTTCTCTAATCGGAACCACTGCACCTGGAGCACCAGCTCCTGTAAATGTTTACGGAATTTCTTATCCATTACAAAACCAGCATGTATTAACAAAAACAGAAGCGGGTTATGTGAAAACAGCTGTAGATGCCTATAATAATTCTATAAAATCACTTGCTGATTCTTATGGATTAGCTTTTGTGAACAGCAATACCAAAATGGTTGAGCTTAACGGAAAGTCAGGGATCATCTATGACGGGGTAAGATATACGGCCAAATTTGTAACAGGTGGTGCCTTCTCTCTTGATGGGGTTCACCTTACAGGAAGAGGGTATGCGGTTATTGCCAATGAGTTTATCAAATCTATTAATGAAAAGTATCACTCTACTTTACCACAGGTAGATATTAACAAATATTCAGGAGTGAAATTCCCGTAATGATACAGGAAAATAAAAACTTAGAAACCACAAGAGTAATTCTTGTGGTTTTTTTTTAAATTTGCAAAATCTTTAAAAAGTAAAAATGGCCGATCAGTTAAGTTATCTATTTTGTACAAGAACCAGTAAGGACTTGGCAGAAAAAATTGCCCAACATTATGGGAAAGAGTTAGGAAAAATCAACTTTCAGGAGTTCAGCGACGGGGAATTCGAGCCAGTTCTGGATGAATCAGTAAGAGGAGGAAGAGTTTTCTTAATCGGGTCTACCTTCCCGCCAGCAGACAATCTTCTAGAGCTTCTATTGATGATTGATGCAGCAAAAAGAGCTTCCGCAAAAAGCATTACGGTAGTAATTCCTTATTTCGGGCTTGCAAGACAGGACAGAAAAGACAAGCCGAGAGCTCCGATAGGTGCCAAACTGGTAGCTAATTTGTTAACTGCTGCAGGAGCAACAAGAATAATGACGATGGATCTTCATGCAGACCAGATTCAGGGATTCTTCGAGATTCCTGTAGACCACCTGTATGCTTCTACCATTTTTGTAGACCATATCAAGTCTCTGAATTTAGATAACCTTACCATTGCTTCTCCGGACATGGGGGGTGCGAAAAGAGCTAAAAACTATGCAGGACACTTAAGCGCCGAAGTAGTAATTGCTTACAAGGAAAGAAAAAAAGCAAACGTTGTAGAAGAAATGTTCCTGATCGGGGATGTGGTAGGCAAAAACGTAATCCTTATTGATGATATGATCGATACGGCAGGTACGCTTTGTAAAGCTGCAGAAATCCTGATGGAAAAAGGAGCAAAATCAGTAAGAGCAATGGCAACTCACGGAGTGCTTTCCGGAAAGGCTTACGAGAATATTGAGAACTCCAAGCTATTGGAAGTTATTGTAACTGACTCAATTCCTGTTAAAAATAATTTGTCATCTAAAATAAAAGTGCTATCTTGCGCCCCGTTATTTGCGGACGTTATGAAGATGGTTCATGAGCATCAATCAATTAGCAGTAAGTTTGTTATTTAATTGATTTTTAGTAGTTTGCAAAATTAAATTGAACAATTTTTTAAATTTTTTATAAATGAAATCTATTACAATTCAAGGTACAAAAAGAGAAAGCGTGGGCAAAAAGTCTACAAAAGCTTTACGTGATGCTGAATTAGTTCCTTGTGTTGTTTATGGAGGTGAGACGCCTTTGAACTTCTCTGCTGAAGAGAAAGCTTTCAAAGGTTTAGTATACACTCCTGAAGCACACACGGTATCTATTGAGCTAGATGGGAAATCAATTCCTGCTGTTCTTCAGGATATTCAGTTCCACCCGATTACGGACAAAATTTTACACGTAGACTTCTACCAGTTATCTGACGATAAGCCAGTAATTATGGAAGTTCCTGTAAGAATTACCGGACGTTCTAAAGGTGTTGTGGCTGGTGGTGTTTTACGTCAGTCTTTCAGAAAACTAAAAGTGAAAGCGATTCCTGCAAACTTGCCGGATGAAATCGTTGTAGATGTTACTCCGTTAAGAATTGGTAACAAACTTTATGTTGGAGGTATCAAAACTGAAGGATATTCTTTCGTTCACCCAGACAATGCAGTTGTAGTAGCTGTGAAGATGTCTAGAAATGCAATGAAAGGTGGAGCCGCAGCTGAAGAAGATGATGAAGAAGAAGTTGCAGCTGAAGGAGAAGCTCCAGCAGCAGAAACTGCAGCAGAATAATATTTGCTTATTCACAAATAATATAAAACCTGTCAATTTATTGGCAGGTTTTTTATTGTTTTAGCAAAAAGACAAAACAGCAAAAATTGCGAAACACAAATTTTCCTGTTAGTTTTCCAGCTTTTTTACCCTTTCACCTTTTTGCTTTTCACCTTTCGCCCATTCTCAGAAAAAAGCCGTAAATTTGAAGTGTTCTAAATAAGAACAGTCTAATTTAAAATTTTAATAAATGTTTGACATTCAGGAAATAAGAAGTCAGTTTACTATATTAAACCGCGAAGTGAATGGTAAGCCTTTGGTTTACTTAGATAATGCAGCAACATCTCAGAAACCGGATTCTGTTTTGAAAATCTGGAATGAATACTATACAGAACTTAATGCCAATGTTCACAGAGGAATCCACACATTAAGCCAGCTCGCTACAGAAGAAATGGAGCTCTCAAGAAGAAAGATCCAGAAATTCATTAATGCTAAGCATGATTTTGAAGTTATTTTTACAAAAGGAACAACCGAAGGGCTGAACCTCATCGCTTATATTTTAACACAGAAGCTTAAAAAAGACGATGAGATCATTATTTCCTATCTGGAACATCACTCTAATATTGTTCCCTGGCAGTTGCTTTGTGAAAGAACCGGGGCAAAGCTGAGAGTAATCCCTATTGATCAAAACGGCATTCTTCAGCTGAACTATCTGGATGAATTTCTGAGTGAAAAAACAAAAGTAGTTTCTGTAAACCAGGTTTCCAATGCGTTGGGTATTGTGAATCCTATTGAAGAAATCATTGCCAGAACGAGAAAAAATTCTGATGCCTATATTGTTATTGATGGAGCACAGTCCGCACCTCACTTTGAAATCGACGTACAGAAGATGGATTGCGATTTCTTTGTGTTTTCCGGTCATAAAATGTATGCCCCGATGGGAACAGGAATTCTTTACGGAAAGCAGGCAATTCTGGAAGAGCTTCCGCCATTTCATGGAGGAGGAGAAATGATTGCAACATGTTCTTTTGATGGGACAACCTATGCAGGACTTCCTTTTAAATATGAAGCAGGAACCCCTAATGTAGGAGGGAATATTGCGCTGGGCGCTGCCGTTGACTTTATTGAAAGAACCGGCAGACAGAATATTCAGAATCATGAAAATGCATTATTGGAGTATGCGCAGAAAAAACTTTTAGAGCTGTACGGAATAAAGATTTATGGTGAAAAAGCCAAAAGAACAGGGGTAGTTTCCTTTAATCTTGAAGGTGTCGGTATATCTTCCGATGTTGGGATGATCCTCGATAAAATGGGAATTGCAGTAAGAACCGGACATCATTGTACACAGCCTATCATGGACTTTTTCAATATAGCCGGAACGGTAAGAGCCAGCTTTGCTGTTTATAATACTTTTGAAGAAATAGACAAGCTTGTGGAAGGAGTACAAAAAGCTCAGAGAATGCTCGGATAAAAATAAAATATAAAAAGCAGTTGATCATCAACTGCTTTTTTATTTTAATAGTTACTCCCACGGGACACAGTAACATTTTCCGTCAATAATGACCTGATAGTAGCCAATAGCACATTCAAGGCAGATTTCACCTCCTGCTACAATGGTTTTTAATTTTTCTTTGTTTAGTTTTTTCATATTGTTGGTTTTAAAGAGTTGGTAATCAAATATAAATATAAATTCTTGAAATAGAATATTTATACAGCTTACCACTTTCAATAGCTTTTTAAATCAATCAAAATAGATCGTAAAATAATAGATTCTTGCAATCTTTGAAATAGCAATTTTTGTGATACATGGTTCTTATTCTTGATTTAATTTTGCTCTGTCTAAATTTAATTTTATGGATTTAATTGAAAAACTGAACTGGAGATTTGCTACCAAAGCAATGAACGGTCAGAAAGTGCCACAGGAAAAAGTGGATAAAATATTGGAAGCTGCAAGACTGGCACCTACATCCAGCGGGCTTCAGCCTTTTGAGATTATTGTGGTAACCAACCAGGAGGTGAAAGAACAGATTAAGCCTCATGCATGGAACCAGCCTCAGATCACGGACTGTTCGCATCTTCTGGTGTTTGCTGCCTGGGATAATTATACGGAAGAAAGAATCAACGGTATGTTTGATCTTACCAACGAGATCAGGGGCTTTAAAAATGAAGGATGGGAAAACTACAGGCAGATGCTGTTGGGAACTTACCCTCAGAGATCAGCTGAAGAGAACTTTACCCATGCTGCAAAACAGGCTTATATTTCATTTGGAGCAGCCATTATTGCTGCAGCTTTTGAAGAAGTGGATTCTACACCAATGGAAGGTTTCTCTCCTGAAGCTGTGGATGAGGTTCTGAACCTGAAAGAAAAAGGACTGAAGAGCGTTTTATTACTGCCAATCGGTTACAGAGATGCATCCAATGACTGGCTGGTAAACCTTACGAAAGTGAGAAAATCGAAAGAGGATTTCATTACGGAAATCAATTAATTATTTTACTCATATAAACAGCCTTTCAGAATTTGAAAGGCTGTTTTATTTTTTATTTAACTCGTATAATTTTTGCATCAAAATCTGTCATTAAATAAACTCGATCAAATTCAGAATCATTTTTGTAATCTTCATTTTCACTTAGTTGATAAGAGACTGATGATAATGAACCGATAAGGAGAATTAGCCAATATTCACTAATCTCACTTTCGTTCCTCTTGTATATTTCTAATTTAGCTTCTTTCTTTTTTATTTCCTCATTTAATCTTTCATTTGTTAAATAAGGACCTTGCCAATTTGCTTCATCAAAATTAAAACTTACATTTGAATGTCTCATTAGTTTAATATTTTCAATAAAATCCGGCTTTTGTCTTTCTTGATTTGTTATTAATGATTGGATATACTGAGCTATATTTTCCGCCAATTCTCTTTTTTGAGATTGTTTATATTCAAAGCTATCATTATAAATATTTATAGAAGCAAATACTGTTTCATTAGGATATAGCTTTGCAAAAACTTTTTCAGAATACTCAAAAAGAGACCTAATTCGATTATATTTTTCTGAATTTTCAGAAAATATTCTTGTATGCTCTAAGCCAATTAATTTAGAATGATTTTTGAGAATAAAATCTGGCTTTGGCGGATTAGGCTTGTCAAGGATAACTAAATTTTCATTGAGTTTATATATAAATTTTCCTACTTGACAAACTTCAATCAATTCTTTTTGAGGAAGATTGTATCTCTCTACTATTGGGAATATGATTTTTCCGAGTTCATCTCTTTCTTTATTGAAATCATGTAATAAGCTTTCGATGTTGATTTTATCCATCTTTATTATCTTTAGACAAATGTAAATAGATTATTACTAAAAAATATTACGGGTAACCTTAATCAGTAAATATTGTGATATTAATGTTAATAGAAAAAGCTGTTCGTCGGAACAGCTTTAAAGTTATTTTTATAATGCGATTAATTATTCGGTTTCCAGTCCACAACCGCTCTGATGAATGCTTCTGCATTTTCAACAGGAATATTGGGCAGAATACCATGTCCCAGATTGGCAATATATCTGTCTTTTCCAAAACGGTTGATCATTTCAGTCACCATTTTCTTAATCGTTTCAGGAGTAGAATGTAATCTTGCAGGGTCAAAGTTCCCCTGAAGGGTCATCGTATGATTCGTTAACGTTCTTGCGAATTCAGGAGTAATTGTCCAGTCAACACCTAAAGCTGAAGCTTTGGACATCGTCATATCTTCCAGGGCAAACCAGCATCCTTTTCCAAATACCACCACATGGGTAAGAGGGCTTAATGCCTCAACGATCTGGTTGATATACTGCCAGGAGAATTCCTGATAGTCTGCAGGAGAAAGCATTCCTCCCCATGAATCAAAAACCTGAACGGCAGAAACGCCTTTTTCAACTTTTCTCTTTAAATAAGCAATCGTAGTATCCGTAATCTTCTGAAGAAGTAAATGAGCAGCTTCCGGCTGCTGGAAACAGAAAGATTTTGCAATATCAAAAGCCTTGCTTCCTTTTCCTTCTATACAGTAACACAGGATCGTCCATGGAGAACCTGCAAAACCGATTAACGGAATTTCGTTATCTAATTTAATTAATGTAAGCTCAATAGCATCAAAAACATATCCTAAAGTATCATTCACATCAGGAACCACAACGTTCTGAACCTGTTCCATCGTTCTGATCGGGTTATCCAGCCATGGCCCCACATTTTCCTTCATTTTGAAATCGATTCCCATAGCCTGTGGAACTACCAGAATATCAGAAAACAGGATGGCTGCATCCAAAGGAAATCTGCGGATAGGCTGTACGGTAATTTCGGAGGCCAGTTCCGGGGTCTGACATCTTGTGAAGAAGTCATACTGATCCCTAAGAGCAATGAATTCCGGCAGGTATCTTCCGGCCTGTCTCATCATCCATACCGGCGGTCTTTCAACAGTTTCTCCGCGGAGAGCTTTTAAATATAAGTCGTTTTTAATCATAATTTATTTAAGCTAATACAGCCGTTACCGGCATTCATTATTTTTACCAGCCAGGCTTGCAGCTGTTTAAATTTCCTTTTTTATCAACCCGAAAATAGACACCAGATTGTTTTCTTCTGAGGTGAACACTTTTTCTGTGGTGTACTTTCTCAGTTCGCCCGAGGTGGTTTCGCCAATGGAAAAAATCTTCATTCCTTCTAAAGAATTGAGTTTTGCAAAACTACGAACTCCGCTTGGACTAAAAAAAACTGCAGCATGATATTTTTCAGGTACGGAAGGGTAGAGTTCTTCCGTTTTGTAGATCGTGATCTTTTTATAGCTGATATTTTGTAAAGGAAGCTCATTGTCCAGGACATCTATGGCAAGATTGCCGCAGAAATGGAGGAACTGTTCGTGCTGGCAGTTTCCAATGATGAATCTTGAGAGGGTTTCGGCATTTTTCAGGACTTTGAATGTCCCGAAACCGTGTTTTCTCAGTTCCCGTTTCGTTTTTTCACCAACGCAGTATATTTTGTTGTAGTTTTTTGCTGTAAAATCTTCGTTGGGCTTAAACTGATTTTTAAAAAAAGCATTCACTCCATTGACACTGGTGAAGATCAGGGAGTAATTTTTTAAATCAAATGCAGCCGTCTGTATGGGTTCCGTTCTGATTACCTCAATGCATTCAGCCGAAATATCCGGTCCAAGTTCTTTGGATAACAGGGTGGCATCTATGGTTTTGGTAAACAGAATCTTCATTCAGCTAAGGTTTATCTTTTAAATCTAAATCGGTGACCAGAAGTCTTACTTTTTTCATAAAATCTTTTCCCGGATCTTCTTTTACGGTAAAATAGTTCGGATCCGTCTCTTTCCAAAGCTTTGAACCTCTGAAAGCACCATATTCCGAATGGCCTATCAGATACTCAATCTTGTATTTTTTAGTTAAATACCTCACCAGCTGGGCATTGGCTAAAACCTGCTTTTCCGTAAGCGGCTGGCTTTTGCTTCCTATATTCTCAATGCCGATGGCACAATAATTAAGGCCTATGGTATGTCTGGCAAACAGGTTAGGCTCCATGAGCTGGTAAACCGTACCGTCCCTGTCTACAATAAACTGTGAGGAAACATTTAAAGTACTTTGCTTCTTTAAAGTATTCCGGGCAGATTCCAGTTGTGTCCTGTTAAAATATTTATAATTCGTTTCAACAGTTCCCCCTGCGGTATAATGCAGAACGATTATCTTAGGTGAAATGGTTGGCGAATTTTGTACCATATTATAATGGCTTTTAAGATAGTCCAGGCTTAAATTTATTCTTTCCCGGGAATAATCAATTGGCTTACTGATTATCTTTAATTCATTGGATTGGGCTTTTGTAAAGCATGCCATCAATACCAATAAAGCACATATCATGTTTTTCATAGCAACTTATTTCGGGTATTGATAATGTCCTGTAATGGTATATTTGAAAAGACAGTCCTCCAGAACCTGTCCGCCTCCTATGTTATGAACCACCATGAATCTTTTTCCGTCCGCAGATTTTTTATTGACTACAATCCCAATGTGCGTAAGGTTGCCGGGAAGAATCCATGTAACAATATCTCCGGGAACATACAAGGCTGGATTGGTCTCAGTAGATTTTACTTTTCCAAATCTAGAAAAAAAGACCGCAAGGTTGGGAACTCTTCTGTGATCAATATTGGTGTCCGGTTTTTTCAGTCCCCATGTTTTAGGATATTTTGAAAAATTTTTCGCCATATCCTCATGTATTTCTTTCTGCAGGTCAATCCCAAGTTTTCTATATGCTCTTATGATGACATCTGTGCAGACTCCCTTGTCCGAAGGAACATCTCCATTAGGATATTTAATAACAAAATAAGTCGGATCGTACCTGATGGTATTGTCAACTATGCTTAAAGCAGAACTGGAAAGTTGAAGCGCAAACTTATTCTGCGCATTAATAAATACACAAAACAGGAATACGAATAAAAAAAAGGATTTTTTCATTGTTCTGCAGTTGAAATTTAAAGGGATAGCTGGGTTAAAAACTTAGTAAGAGTTTTTAATTTCTGTCATCAATTCTTTTCCTCCGTTTTCGAGAACAATCTTGGCAAACTTTTCACCGAAGTTTTCAGTTTCGTTATATTCAAAATTCTCGTCGGTGGCAATGCAGTTCTTTCCATCCAGAGAGCAGAGAGCTGCTTTGAAACGGATCTGGTTTTCAATGATCTCCGCAAAAGCTCCGATCGGGGCAGTACATCCGCCTTCCAGTGTGCTTAGAAAATTTCTTTCAATCTCTACACAGATCTGGGTTTTCTTATGATTAATCTGACCTAAAATCTCATTGATTTCCGTTTTGTCTGAATGTCCTGCAACGGCAATTACTCCCTGGGAGGCTGCCGGAATCATCAGTGGAAGCATTTCATAATCAATATCCATCTTCATTCTTTTGATTCCTGCCAGAGACAGGATCGTGGCATCAAAATCTCCTTCTTCAAGTTTTTGAAGACGGGTCTGGATGTTTCCGCGGATATCAGAAAATTCGGCATGAGGATAATTTTTTAACCAGAATGCTCTTCTTCTGAGGCTGCTGGTGGCCAGTTTAAGCTCGTGGAATTCTTTATTTCGGGCAGATTCCTTTCTTATTAATACATCCTGAGGAAAATCTCTTTCCAGATAGGCAATGATCTCAATATTTTGTGGAAGCTGTGTAGGTACATCTTTCAGTGAGTGTACGGCGATGTCGATCTCGTCATTCAGTAAGGCTACATCAAGGTCTCTTGTAAAAACCCCGGTGATCCCCAAAGAATAAAGCGGTTGATTCAGGTTCTTATCGCCGGAAGAGACAATAGGAACAATTTCCGTTAAATAATTACGGTTTTGAAGGTGCCTCGCAACCTCTCTTGCCTGCCAAAGTGCCAATGCGGAATTTCTTGTTCCGATTCTAATGCTTTTCATTGAATTCGTTGTTTGGTTGTTCAACTAATATTTCGTGCATTAATTTACTAATTTCTTCGGCTTTTAAAGGATTGTCGATGATAAATTTTGCAAAACGGTTGGTGATTTTCTGGATCATTTTGTCAGAAAGCTCCATGTCCGTGATGTTTATGTATTTATTTTTTTTATAAAAATTATGCATTTCATTGCGTTCCATATTCTTCAGAACGGCTTTGAAATGGTGAATATTGGGTGCCAGCTTTCTCTTTTTTTCCCATTCCAGGAACTCTTTCATCAGATCTTTGATGATTTTTTCAGCTTTTGGAATTTCTTTTTCACGCTGTTGAATAGTTTCCTGAATCTGTTTTGAAAGCTCATCCACATCAATCAGTGTTACATTTTCATTCTCTGTAACGTTCTTTTCAACATTATGCGGAATGGAAAGATCTATCACAAGGGTTTCTTTTCCGTTCGGGAAGTGGGACTTGTTGATAATAGGATGTTTGGCGCCTGTTGCAACAATCAGGATATCTGTATTCTTCAATTCCTGGTCCACATCAGAATAGTCAACATGAGGTATGCTGTATTTCTGGGAAATCTTCTCAGCTTTCTCCTGGGTTCTGTTGGCAATTTTAATTTTTGGCTGGTAAACATGTTTTACCAGATTTTCAACCGTGTTCTGTCCGATCTCACCTACTCCTAAGAGAAGAATGTTCTTTTCGGTGATTCTTTTCTGGTTGTTTAAAATATAGTGAACTGCAGCATAAGACACAGAAGCGGCACCGTTGGAAATTCCAGTTTCATTCTTAATCCTTTTTGAAATCTGGATGGCAGCATTAATGGCTCTTTCCAGGTAAGGATTGGAATTCTGTCTTTCTTTCTTAAAACGGCTGTATGCTTTTTTGATCTGTCCGATGATCTCAAAATCCCCGATAATCTGACTTTCAAGTCCGGCAGCTACCCTGAACAGATGGATAAGCGCTTCTTCTTTGGTAAGGATATTGGCAAACTGAAGAAAATCAGTAAGCTGCACTCCGATTGTTTTGCAGTATTCTTCGGCTACAAGAAGATAGTTCGGTGAAGTGGTATAGATCTCGGTTCTGTTACAAGTGGAAACCACAAATGCATCCCCTAAATCCACATTATGGATTCTTGAGACAAAATTTTTAATGTTATCGTCAAAGAATGCAAATTTCCCTCTCGTTTCTACATCTGCCTTTTCGTAGCTAATGGAAAGTACAGCAAAATTTGATGTCTGATGAATGTTGGAATACTGTAACATAAGCAGTCGCAAATTTACGTTTTTTTTCATTAACCTTCCTCTGATAATGTATATGATAATTATCGTGAAAAACTATTGTGGCGTGGCAGGCGAATCAGCTTGAAAAGGGACAAATAAGAAAAGGGAAAACGAAATTATAGGTCTTAAAATCAGCAAATAAGCATCTTAGCTTTTCTCCGCTTTCTTAACTTTTCTTCCTTCTTACGTGTTCCCGTTAATTTGGTTTAAATCAGAGTTCGTAAATGATTAAATCAAAAGTTAATAAACAATTGTGAATTTTAATAAAATTTTAACCAAATTATGTGTGTGTTAAATTTCTTTAGTAGTGTTAAATTTATATCTTTGTAAACTTAAAATCAGGAGAAAAATATGAGTTTATTCGATATGTTTACGCAAGAAATTGCGATAGACCTTGGTACTGCCAATACCCTAATCATCCATAATAATAAAATTGTTATAGATCAGCCGTCAATTGTTGCAATTGAACGCTCTACGGGTAGACCAATTGCCGTCGGTGAGCAGGCTAAGCATATGCAGGGTAAAACTCATGAGGATATCAAGACAATCCGTCCGTTGAAAGATGGGGTTATTGCGGATTTTCATGCTTCTGAGCACATGATCAAGGAGTTTATCAAGAAAATTCCGGGAATCAAAGGGAGATTTATTCAGCCTGCGTTAAGAATCGTTATCTGTATTCCTTCAGGGATTACCGAAGTGGAAAAAAGAGCGGTAAGAGATTCTGCTCAGAAAGTTAATGCAAAAGAAGTAAGGCTGATCTACGAACCAATGGCTGCTGCAATAGGAGTCGGGATCGATGTACAGAAGCCGGAAGGAAATATGATCATCGACATAGGTGGAGGTACTACGGAAATTGCTGTAGTGGCTTTAGGAGGTATCGTGTGCGACAAATCTGTGAAAATTGCAGGAGACGTATTTACCAACGATATCGCTTATTACCTTAGAACGCATCACAACTTATATATTGGAGAGAGAACTGCTGAAAGAATTAAAATTGAAGTAGGCTCTGCAGTGGAAGATCTTGATGTAGATATTGAAGATATCCCGGTACAGGGTAGAGACCTTATTACAGGGAAGCCAAAAGAAATCATGGTAGGATATAAGGAAATTGCACGTGCATTGGACAAATCTATTATCAGAATTGAAGATGCTGTAATGGAAACACTTTCTCTTACTCCGCCGGAACTGGCTGCTGATATTTATAAAACAGGTATCTATCTTGCCGGAGGAGGTGCTTTATTGAGAGGTCTTGCGGACAGACTGCACAAAAAAACCGGTCTTCCTGTATTTGTTGCGGAAGATCCGTTGAGAGCTGTCGTTCGCGGAACAGGTATTGCCCTTAAGAATATGGATAAATTCAATTTCTTAATTAAATAATTTTAACTTTTTACGACTATATATCTGAATGGGATTTTTGCTGAGATTATTTTCGAAGAATGCTCTTTTTGTATTCTTTATATTCCTGCAGATTATTGCTCTGGTTCTGATATTCTCTAAAAACGCCATGCAGAAATCATGGATTGCCGGCCAGTCGGCCGCTTTGAATTCGTGGGTTTCCGGCTATATTGACGAAGGGGTTTCCTATCTGAAGCTGAAACAGATCAATGAAGATCTGGTAGCGCAGAACAAATCCCTGATGACCCAGCTGTATGGTAAAGAAGGAGCAAAGAATCCGGTATTCAGAAAAGTTCATGATACATTAGGCGGTGGCCAGATCTATACTTTTGTAGACGGCGAAATCGTATTCAACAGTATCAACAGAAGAAATAACTATTTTACCATCAATCGTGGCCGCAGAGACGGTGTTTTCCCTCAGATGGGCGTTATGGCACCGAAGGGGATCGCAGGAATTGTTATTAATTCTACTGACAGCTACGCTTTGGTGCAATCTGTCCTGAGTGTTAATAGAATCAGGATCAACGCTTCACTGAAGAACTCCGGATATTTCGGGACTTTAACATGGAACGGCGATAATTCCAGAGTGATGCATCTTGCAGATATTCCGAAATATGTGGCTCTTAAGGTAGGTGACACTGTTGTAACAGACGGTAAATCAGCTATTTTCCCTAAAGGAGTGATGATCGGTACCATCGCAGGATATTCTGTAGATAATAAAACAGGTTTCTGGGATATTTCAGTGGAATTGAGTGAAAAAATGGGAGCTTTAAGCAAGGTATTCGTTGTGAAAAACCTTAAAAAAGCTGAAGTGCAGAGAATTCAGGATACCTTACAGACCGTGATAAAAAAAGAAAATGATTAGCAGGACCTTATTTACCGATATATTGATCATGATCTTCCTGGTTGCATTACAGATTTTTGTACTCAACAGGATTACTATTTTCGGGAAGTATACGCCGGTTCTTTACCCGGTGTTTGTCATGTTTTACCCATTTTTCAGAAATAAATTTCAGTTTTTGGCTTTAAGCTTTTTAATAGGGCTGTCTGTAGATGCATTCCTTTATTCATGGGGAATCAATGCTTTTGCAACCACTCTTATTGCTTATTTCAGAACATTGATTTTCAGAACCTCCACAGATACTTCCACAGACTTTTTCTCTTTCCAGTCCCTTCAGTGGGCGCAGTTTTTGCTGTTTCTGTTTTCAAGTATCTTTCTGCATCAGCTTTTAGTGCAGTACATAGAATTTTTTAAATTTAGCCGTTTTTTTGAAATATTACTTAATGTAGTGATCACAAGTATAATTTCCTTTATATTTATAGTGATTTACGCATTAATATTTAAAATCAAACAAAAAGTTTGAACACACGTTATTTAAAAATCTTTTCTGCTCTTGTCGTCATCGCTATCATTTTTGTAGCGAGGCTTTCTTATTTACAGCTGTTTACGGACCGTTATGCCTTAAATGCAGCGAATACTTCCATTAAAATTGAATACGTCATCCCGCAGAGAGGAGTTGTTTTCGACAGGAATGGAAAAATTCTGGTAGGGAACCAGCCTGCCTATGAAATATCATTTACCCAGGCTTTAATGAAACCTGATTTTGATACCATCGGATTCTGTAACCTTATGCAGATCAGTAAATCTGATTTTATCAAGAGGATTGAAATCATTAAAAAAGAAAAATACTATTCCAAGCTGACACCAATGACTTTTATAAAGGACCTCAGCAGGGAAGATATTGCCAGGGTACAGGAAATCATTTTCAAATATCCGGCGTTCAGTATTGTTTCAAGACCTCAGCGCCAGTATGAAGTGGCAACTTCCGGTAACCTTTTGGGATATACCAGTGAAGTGAATGAAAGAGAAATTAAAAAAGATTCCACCTATTATCTTCCCGGAGACTTCATCGGAAAAACCGGTGTTGAAAAATCCTATGAAAAGGATCTTCGAGGGATAAAAGGGATGAAATACATCCAGAAGGATATCAAACTTAGAAATATAGGATCCTATAAAAACGGATCCCTTGATAAAGATGTTGTAACCGGTAAGGATATTACGTTAACCATTGATTATGATCTTCAGAGAATTGCTGAAGAAATGCTGGTTAACAAACATGGGGCAATCGTTGCCATTGATCCGAATAACGGAGAAATCCTGACCTTGGCAACGGGTCCGGATATTGATCCGAATTTATTTACGGGACCTAATAAATCCAAGAACCTTTATGCACTTTCAAAGGATACGTTGTACGAAAATAAGCCAACATTTGACAGATCCGTTCAGGCAGCTTATCCTCCGGGCTCAACGTTCAAACTGTTAACTGCCCTTGCAGGAATGCAGATGGGTGTAATGGATGAAAATACGGTTTTCCCTTGTGGAGGAGGCTTTTTCTATAAAGGGTTACGAATTAAGGGGCACGGTGGTGCAGATCCTCTTATCCCCGCGATCCAGGTTTCCAGTAACTGTTACTTCTCCCATGCATTTATTGCTATCATGAATAAGTACCCGGGTGATCCTTCCAGAGGAGTTAATGAATGGAAAAAAATCATGAGCAGCTTTGGAGTAGGAGAATACCTGAATAATGATATTGCCGTAGGTTCACCGGGAAGAATTCCAACAGGTGAATTCTATGAAAAAAGAAGCGGAAAGAAAAACTGGAGTTCGGACTACACGATGAATGGATCTATTTTTAACGGAATGGGGCAGGGAGACGTTCTGGTAACACCTCTTCAGCTGGCCAATTATGTGGCAGCCATTGCGAACAAAGGATGGTTCTATACCCCTCATATCGTAAAATCCATTGATGGTAAACCTAATCCTGATCCGAGATTTAAAACAAAACATAAAACCCTTGTAGACCCTAAACACTTTGAACCTGTACTGAAAGGTATGGAAGCTGTAGTGTTAAGAGGAACAGCAAGAAGCCTGAAATCCAGCGACTTTACCCAGCTTGCCAAAACGGGTACAGCACAGGTTCCTCAGGGAAAAGACAACTCGATCTTCGTTTTGATCGCCCCTGCGGACAAGCCGAGAATTGTAGTGGCTGCAGTAATGGAACACGCCGGATTTGGAGCAACATGGGCAGGTCCTGCCTGCACCGTGATCGCTGAAAAGTATATCACCGGAGATCTGAAGAGAGAAAATCTGTACAAGAAAATGACGGGTGCCAGCTTTATGCCTGAGTACAAAAGACAGTGGATTGCAGATTTGAAACGGAAAGGACTGTACAAAGATCCCACAGCAGATTCTCTAAAACTGAAAAGAAAGCAGGACAGCCTGAACTTTATCAAAGAGCAGAAAGCAAAGCTGCAGAAAAAAATAGAAGAAGAGACAAAGAATAACACTAAAAAGATAAAGAAATGAAGTGGGCAGAAGGAATAGATAAATTAGGTCTTGGACTGTATTTCCTGCTGTGCATATTTGCCATTGCCAATATCTACAGTGTTGATCAGAAATTAGGAGAAAAGCAATTGATTTTCTTCTGCATATCTCTATTTGTAGGACTTGTTATATTTGTGGGAAGAAGTAAATTCTTCGAAAATATGTCGGGGATTATCTACATCGGAGGAGTTTTATTATTGATAGGACTATTTCCGTTCGGGAAAGAAATCCTGGGTCAGAAAAACTGGTACAAATTCGGAAGCTTTACGATGCAGCCGGTTGAGTTTGCAAAAATCGGAACAGCTCTCATGCTGGCCAATTATGTTTCCGGGCCTGATTTCAATCTGAAAGTTAAAAAATCGCTCTGGACAGCCCTGGCTATTATCGGGATTCCGGCTGTAGTCGTTCTGGCGATTCCGGATGTAGGTTCTATGCTTGTGTTTATAGCATTCTTTATTGCTTTATACAGGGAAGGGCTAAATGGGCTTCTTTTTGGCGTAGGATTTATTTTTGCTGCTGTCTTCCTGATTTCACTGGCCGTACCTCCTGTATATGTTGCGCTAGTGGTTGTTGTTATTGCAGGTGTTTTGATCGCTATGAACTACCACAGAATGTCCTGGGATGTCATTTCCATTTCGGGAATCGCGGGATCAATTCTTCTGCTTTGCGGTTTGGCTTTCGGCTCACCTTATATCTTAGAGAAGCTTCCCAAGCACCAGAGAGAAAGAATTGAAGTTCTTTATAAGGGTGAAAAAGCATTCAGGGATACCTCAGGGTACAACTTATTATATTCAAAAACAGCCATTGGTTCCGGCGGACTCTTAGGAAAAGGATACCGTGAAGGATCAGTAACCCAGGGGAAATTTGTTCCGGAGCAGGAAACCGATTATATTTTCTGTACGGTGGGTGAAGAATGGGGATTTGTAGGAAGTGCAATATTGGTGCTATGCTACATGATCTTCATCGGACGGATCTATTATCTTGCAGAACAGCAGAAATCTACTTTTAACAGGGTATTCGGGTATTGCTTTGCTTCCATCCTGATGATGCACTTTACCATCAATTTAGGGATGGTTATGGGGCTTTTCCCGACTGTAGGGATTCCGCTTCCTTATTTCAGCTATGGAGGAAGCTCGCTGCTTGCCTTTTCAATGATGACTTTTATTTTCTTTAAACTGAATTATTCGGATAAGAACAGTTTGGTTTAAGAAATTTAAAATCTCATACCTTTCAGCAAAAAACATTTCATTAATCATATGAAAGAAGCATATACTGTAGATCAAACTTTTGAAAATACAGACTTTTCCCTGCTCTCAAAAGGAGAATATGAAAATTGTATATTCAGAAACTGCAATTTTGAATATGCAGATCTTTCAGGTTTCACTTTCACAGACTGCGAATTTTCAGGCTGCAATCTGAGTATGGCCAAACTGATCAAAACTGCATTTCACGAAGTTATTTTTAAAGAATGTAAAATGTTCGGTCTTCAGTTCAGCGAGTGTAATCCGTTTGGACTTTCCTTTATCTTTGACGGATGTTTGCTGAACAATTCAGTATTCTATAAAACCTCAGCAAAGAAGACCTGATTTAAAAATTCCCGATTAACTGAGACCGATTTTTCTGAATCTGACTTATCCGGCTCCCTGTTTTCAACTTGCGATCTTTCAGGAGCTGTTTTCGACCATACCAACCTTGAAAAAGCGGATTTCAGGACTTCCTTCAATTATTCTATAGATCCTGCCGTAAATCGCCTTAAAAAGGCTAAATTTTCCCTTTCAGAAGTACACGGGCTTCTTTATAAACTGGATATCGAAATAGATAGAGATTAAAAGCATATTGGCTTCGGGAGCCTCATCCAACAAATCAGTTAAATATCAACGTTAAACAAATAAAAAAGCCATCAGAGATCTGATGGCTTCATTATTTAAATCAATTATTTAAAATTAAAAACTTGTCGCTGCGGATGGAGTAGAAGATGCAAGATTGTTATAAGCATCCCCGTTCTCGTTGATTACTCTTTTTGCAAACCTGAATTTAGGTCCCCAGTAAGAATCATTCAGCGATGAGATCATTACCCCTTTTGAAGTGGCTGCGTGGATGAATTTAATTTCACCGTCTTCAGTAACACTTTCTACGATACCTACGTGAGAGATTCTTCTTCCGTGTGAAAAGAAAATCAAATCTCCCTTCTGAAGTTCACTTTTATCAATACTTTCACCCTCCTGAGCCTGAGAAGCTGCTACTCTTGGTAAGCTAAGTCCTGCTGCTGCCCCGAATACGGAAAGAACGAAAGCTGAACAATCAATACCTCTTCTTGTCATTCCTCCGTATCTGTATGGAGTTCCAAGGTATGTTTCAGCTTCTGTAAGGATATTGTCGATCGTTTTATTGTATTTGACTGCTTTTGCAATCTCAGAATTTTTAATAGCTTTTTTCGCGTTGGCGATAGATGCGGCCTTCTCTGCTAGAAAAGAATCAATAAGTCTTTGCTTATCAAGTTCCATTTTCTTCTGGTCTATAGAAGCTAGTTTGGCATCTGTTTTGTATTCTTTAGTGTAAGTTGCTGGCTGTGAAACTACATAATTTGTAGCGCATGATTGAACCGAAACTGTAGACACTAAAGCAACTAAATAAAACAAAACTCTTTTCTTCATATATATTTGATTATCCGTGTTAAAAGGAATATTTATTTTTCAAAAGCATTACAAAAGTAGAAATTCCGATCAAAAGACCCCTGATATGATTATTGTCAGGTTCTTTATTTAACACATTTTAACATATTATTTAAGTATGTTAAAGAAAAACAAACCGCAACCGCCTATTTTTGGCGAGTATGCGGTTTTTTTTATTAAGATTCTTTAACATAATTAATCGCTTTTCCTTTGTTAATGGGATTTTGTGATTTAAAACTCTACTTTTCATTGCTGTTAATAAACCTAAAAAAACTCCCCGGAAAACCGGAGAGTTTAACTAATATGGAACTTTACAGATGTTATTTTGTAAATAACATTTCTCTATACTTAGTCATTGGCCAAAGTTCATCATCAACCATCATTTCAAGATCATCAGAAGCTTCTCTGATGCCATCGAATAAAGGTTTTACTTTGTTGCAGTAAGCTTCTGCCTGCTTTTGACTATCTGATACAGCTTTTGCTGCTTCTCTTGCTTTAATAAGATCTTCTACGCCTAATTTAATCTTAGAAACATTTTCAGAAATGTTAGTGATCAGACTCATTTGCTCTTTTGCTAATGTTTTGAATTCTTTGTCTCCGAATATTTCTTTAAGACCTTTTACATTCTCGATCAGTCTGTTCTGATAATTTAAGGCAGAAGGAATAATGTGGTTTCTTGCGATATCACTCAATACTCTTGCTTCAATATCAATAACCGTAGAATATTTTTCAAGTTTGATTTCGTTTCTTGCTTCAACCTCTCTGTGAGTAAATACTCCGATTTCTTCGTAAAGATCAAGGAATTTTTTATCCATTTCCTGCTTAAGAGCTTCCGGAGTGGTTTTTAAGTTGTTTAAACCTCTCTTTTTAGCTTCTTTTGCCCAGTCGTCTGAATATCCGTCACCTTCAAACATGATGTTTTTACACTGTTTGATGTATTCTCTCAATACATTGAAGATCGCTTCATCTTTCTTAAGACCTGTTTCAATTAAAGCATCAACTTCTTTTTTGAAATCGTTTAACTGTTTTGCAGCGATGGTATTCATTACAGTCATAGACTCTGCACAGTTGGCAGAAGATCCTACTGCTCTGATCTCAAATTTATTTCCTGTAAATGCAAATGGAGAAGTTCTGTTTCTGTCAGTATTATCCAACAAAATTTCAGGGATTTTCCCAACTACATTCAGTTTAAGGTCTGTTTTTTCGTCTGGGGAAAGTTTTCCTTCCGTTACTTTTTCAAGTTCTTCCAGTACTCTGAACAGCTGGCTTCCGATGAATACGGAAATAATAGCTGGTGGAGCTTCATTGGCACCTAATCTGTGGTCGTTGCTGGCAGATGCGATACTTGCTCTTAAAAGGTCAGCATATTCATATACAGCTTTAATCGTGTTAACAAAGAATGTTAAGAACTGTAAGTTTTTCTTAGGATTTTTTCCAGGGCTTAATAAGTTTTCACCTGTATCTGTTGCTAAAGACCAGTTGTTGTGTTTTCCGCTTCCGTTTACTCCTGCAAATGGCTTTTCGTGGAATAAAATATGGAAGTGATGTTTGTGAGCAATTCTTGCCATGATGTCCATCAACAAAGAGTTGTGATCTACAGCAACGTTTACCTCTTCAAACATTGGAGCAAGCTCGAACTGGTTTGGTGCAACCTCATTATGTCTTGTTGTTACCGGAATTCCCAGTTTCATACATTCGATCTCCAGCTCTTTCATGAAGTTCATTACTCTTGTAGGAATAGAACCGAAATAGTGGTCGTCTAATTGTTGCCCTTTCGCAGGAGAGTGTCCCAATAAGGTTTTCCCTGTTAAAACAAGGTCCGGACGTGACTGGTATAATGCAGAGTCAACCAAGAAATATTCCTGCTCCCATCCCAGAGTAGGGGTTACTTTCGTTACGTTTTTGTCAAAATACTGCATAACGTTGGTTGCAGCTTCATCCACAGCATTCAAAGCTCTTAAAAGAGGTGCTTTATAATCTAAAGTTTCTCCGGTATAAGAAATGAAGATAGAAGGAATACATAAAGTAGTTCCCATGATGAAAGCCGGAGAGGTAGGATCCCATGCTGTATAACCTCTTGCCTCGAAAGTGTTTCTGATTCCTCCGTTCGGGAAAGAAGAAGCATCAGGCTCCTGCTGGATCAATAAATTTCCGCTGAATCTTTCAATGGCTCTTCCTCCTTCAATCGGAGTAAAGAAAGAGTCGTGCTTCTCCGCGGTAGTTCCTGTTAATGGCTGGAACCAGTGAGTATAGTGAGTTACTCCTTTGCTCATTGCCCAGTCTTTCATAGCAACCGCTACCTGGTCTGCAATGTGTCTCTGGATTTTAGTACCTTTTTTCATCGCATCCAGAATAGACTGGAATGCTTCCTTGGTTAAATATTCTCTCATGGTCTCTTCTGAGAAAACATTCTGACAGAATAATTCTGACAGTTTTCCAGGAACTTCAATAGAATTATCTTTTCTGAAGTCCTTAAATGGTAAAGTTTCTAACGCTTTGAATCTTAAAGTTGACATAATAAGGTTAATTTTTACAGGGCAAATTTACAAAAAAAATGGATTGAAAATAAAATACCCCTTATTTTTTTAGGGGTGTCTTTGGTTTTGCTTGAAAAATCGAACAATGATTTAAGTTTTAGGTGGAGGCGTTGGATTGGTAAAACGGAATGATTATCCCTTTAATACTGTCATGAATACAGTTTTAGATAAACATTTTACATTTTTTAAAGATACAAATTTAAACTGCTTGTTAAAAGATACTTAAAATAAATGAATGAAGATTTTGTATATTTGTGTGAAATTTATTTTATGACAAATTCTAGAGCTAGAGAAACAACGGAAGCAATTGAAAGATTGTATATTTCTATGAGACACCTCTTTTACAGAGGTTTTTTTAAACCTGCCGGTGTTTCTGGAGAAAGTATCAGAAGTTTGTTGAAGACGATCAATCCAGAGATTTATGGTACCATGAATATTCCTAATAAAATGGAATTGGATGGTTTGATGTATGTTTTAGACAGGCTTCCGGAAGGAATCGAAGAATGTGCTTTCATTCATCTTACATCGGATGAGGGGTTTGATAAAGGAAGTTTCGAACCTATTGTACCTAAAAAGAGAAGAAGAAACTGTTACAGGATAGACGAGCACCAGATGAATATTGAAGTTCTTTTGGGCCGTTCTGAAATTTATGATATTCTTACCCACTTAACCTTCCTGTTTATAGAGGCAGATAAAGTGAGGAACCTGGCTTTCATTCAGGATGAAAACTGGAAACCGACACGTGCCTTTAAAATTATCGAAGAAGTAGTAAAGGGTGAAAAGAAATTCAGCAGAAAAGAAAAAGAAGTTGCTTTGATCCATTTATCTTCTTTGATAGGAAGAACTTTTGAAGAAACCCTGAACGCCTATAATTCTTTTGGGGATGATAATAACCCTGACCGTTTATTTAAGATCATCTACAACTTAGGAAAAGTAAGTCTGGAAGATGCAAAGCAGACGAGAGAAAGAGAAATTCATTTCAGTGCCATATTAAAGGAAAGAGTAGGGCATCACTATTTTGGTGAGAAATGGGCCAACAAAGTGAAAGAAGTTTTATTTGAAAACGATCTTCACATGAGACCTCTGCACATAATTTCCGCAAACATGCACTCCGTGAAAAATATGCTTTATGGAAATGACGCCTTAAAGAGAAAAGATCACAAACAAGTAGATTACAAACTTTACGGAGATATCTCCGATAAAAAAGAACTTCGCGACAAAGTTTCCAAATATGCTTTGGAAGAAGGGATGATCTATATTAATGATAAGAGCGGAAGTAATATTGATGTTCAGATTATTGATCTAAGTAAAACAGACCTTAAAAATACTCCTTTCAGTGGTATAAAATATGGCGGAGACGATGTTATTATGGTTTTCGACTATGCTTTCGGGGAACAGGCCTATGAAGTAATGGACGAATTGTTGAGACCTTACGAACATAAAGGAGAAGTTTATATGATGAAGGTAAAATCTGTTTCTATCATGGGTAAGGCAGGAATTCTTGCCGGTGGAAAAGGAGATATTATGATCCCTACCTCCCACATCTTTGAAGGAACTGCAGACAATTATCCATTTGAAAATACGCTGAAGCTTGATGATTTTAAAGATGATGAGTTAAAAGCATTTGAAGGTGCAATGATTACCGTATTAGGAACCTCACTTCAAAACAGGGATATTCTTTCTTATTTCATGAACACTTCCTGGAAAGCCATCGGTCTTGAAATGGAGGGGGCGCATTATCAGAAAGCAATTCAGGTAGCTTCTAAAATCAGACATCACATTTCACCGGATCTGTTCGTGATGTATGCTTATTATGCTTCAGATAATCCTTTGGAAACGGGAAGCACACTTTCTTCAGGAGGTTTGGGACTTACAGGAGTAAAACCTACTTATCTGATCACCCTGAGAATCCTTGAAAAGATTTTACAGAGTGGAAAGAAAGAAATTCCGGCTAAAAAATAATTTTAAATGATTAAGAATATAATCCTTCAAGGTTTTTAAAACTTTGAAGGTTTTTTTTGCCACGAATACACGAATTTCCATAAATACTTATCTATATAGAATAATGTAAATGTCAATTAAAATTCGTGTATTCGTGGCAAAAAAATCTACATCAAAATCAACGAGAGAAAAAATATTATCTTTAGGAAAATTATAACAATGAGCTCACCATCACAATTAGCCAAAAGATTCAGAGAAGTAATACTTGATGGTTTGTGGATTGCCAATACCAATTTTAAAGACCAGCTTTCGGATGTAACCTGGGAACAGGCAGTGACGAAAGTGGATTCTTTAAACACCATCGCCATGCTGACATTTCATATACATTATTATATAGCAGGAATTGTCAATGTATTGGAAGGTGGTGAACTTGAAATAAAAGACAAATTCAGTTTTGATCTTCCACCCATTGAATCTGCGGAACAATGGGAAGAGCTTTTAAATAAATTATGGACGGATGCTGAAAAATTTGCAGGTTTAATTGAAGAACTCCCTGATGGTAAGCTGGATGAGGTTTTTGTAGATGGAAAATATGGGACTTATCTTAGAAATATCGATGGAATGATTGAACACAGCTATTATCATTTAGGCCAAATTACTTTGATTAAAAAACTATTGAAGTCAAATTTAAAGTAATGAAGCAGCGGCGAAAAAATAATATCTCAAAAAAATCTTTTTAACAACAAGAATTAAAACCCATCTAAATTAATAATGTATCACAGGAACCCTTCAGAATAACTCCACATTTGAAGGTTTTATATAAATTACCTACCTTTAAAAAAAATAAATTTTAAATGAGAAAATCGGCTGCAATCCTTTTTGCGTTTATCATTTCACAATTTCAGGCTCAGCAGGGAGCTTATTATCAGCAGGCTGCGAAATACAAGATGGACATTGATGTTAATGCTGAAAAGTTTACCTACCAGGGAAACCAGACTTTAGAATATGCCAACAACTCGCCGGACGTGCTGAATGTGGTATATTTTCATCTTTACTGGAATGCCTTTAAGCCTAATTCAATGATGGATCAGAGAGTGGCCGGCCAGGGGAAAAACGGAGATTCCAGATTACAGAAAGATGGGGTTTCAAGGCTGGCTTCCATTCCGAAGGACCAGGAAGGCGCCCAAAATATCCATTGGATCAAACAGAATGGGAAAGATCTGAAATTCGAGATTCAGGAAACCATCATGAAAGTGTACCTGGCAGAACCTATTCAGCCTAATTCAACAACTACGTTTACCATGGACTGGGATGCTGTGATACCTCAGCAGATCAGACGAAGCGGAAGGAACAACAAGGAAGGGGTGGATATGACCATGACGCAATGGTACCCTAAAATTGCAGAATATGATTATGACGGCTGGGCCACATTCGATTATATTGGAAGAGAGTTTCATGCGCCGTTCTCGGATTTTGATGTGACCATTAAAATCAATAAAGATTATGTAATCGGGGCCGGAGGAATCCTTGAAAACCCTGCAGAAGTAAAAGGTTATGATTCCACAGCCAATATTAAGACGGATAAAAGCAAAAAAGCAACTTGGAAATGGTCTGCGAAAAATATACTGGATTTTGCATGGAGTGCAGACAGGGATTATGTCGTAAAAAGCTTTGATGTTCCGGAAGGACCTAAAGTATTCCTTGTTTACCAGAATAATGACAAAACAAAAGTTTGGGAAGAAGCTCAGCCTTACGTTACCAAATATTTCCAGATCATGAACAGTCATTTCGGAAAATATGTATATCCGACCTATGCATTCATCCAGGGTGGTGATGGTGGTATGGAATACGGAATGTGTACCATGATCCTCGGTGAAGCCAAAGATATAAAAGGTTTAATGGGCTTAATGGCTCACGAAGGTGCCCATTCATGGTATCAGCAGATGCTGGCAACCAATGAATCAGTACGCCCATGGATGGATGAAGGGTTTACCAGCTATGCAGAAGGGTATTTAATGTACCAGTTGTTTCCTGAAGAGCTTCCGAATCCTTTTGCCAATACGGTGAACGCTTACAGGAATTTTGTTAAAAAAGGAATTGAAGAGCCAGCCGTTTGGTTAGGTGATCACCACGACAACGGGACTTCTTATACCTATGCTTCCTATGTAAAAGGAGAATTATACCTTGTACAGCTGGGATACATTATGGGTGAGCAGAATCTTGCAGAAACCTTGAAACAGTATTATGACCAATGGCATATGAAGCACCCGTCTGATAGAGATTTTCTTCATATTGCTCAGAAAGTTTCTGGGATGGATCTGAAATGGTTCCAGAATTACTGGATCAACACTACAAAAACTATTGATTACGGAATCAAAGATGTGAAGTATGAAGCAAAATCTACAACCATCACTTTGGTCAATAAAGGACAGGTTCCCATGCCCATTGATTTCAATGTAATGACTGCCGATAAAAAGATAGTAACTTACCAGATTCCTTTAAATATGACCCATACGTGGAAGGAAAAAGACATTTACGGAGATTTTAAAACCATGCCTTACTGGCCGTGGACTCAGAAAGAATATACACTTACAATTCCTTATACCAAAGCCCAGCTATCTGTTCTGGGAATAGATTTCAGTCAGAGAATGGCCGATGTCAATATTGAGGATAATGTTGTGGAAGTAAAATAATAGATCATACCATAAAATAACAATCCCACAGAAAAACTCTGTGGGATTATTATTGCTATTTATTGGAAACATTCACTTGCGAAGCAAATTCACTGTTCGCCATTGACTATTTAATTCCAAACTGCTGTACCATCCAGTGATTTGGATGATTTTTTACAAGGTCATTTCTTAAGACCTCATCTTTTGTGTTGAGGTAGCGGTATATTTTTAAAGGAACCGAGTCAGGATATTCTTTTAATCCCTGATCTAAAACGGTTTTAACCTCTTCCTTTTTTTTCGCTCCATCCAGGGCTTCTGCTTTATACACGTAAATAATAGCAGGAACCTTCCCATAAATTTCTCGGCTTTCATTCTCCAGAAGCGTCATAGCTTCAGTTTGAAACTCTGTATCCGGTGCTTTACCCACCATGGAAGTCCGGCTGATATGCTGCTGATACATCAGGAAAAGCAATAAGATATGGAGATTCTTCGTATCCGGATTGGATGCCAGTTTCTCTATTCTCTGAATGGTTTCAGGAGTCATTTCATCATTTTCAGCCTGAAGATTTTTTTGGTAAAATTCATCCATGATATCGTAAACGGCTGTATCGTTCCGGTCAATCTTTGCGTCTTTTTTTATTTTCAGGAACAGTTCTTTTACCTGATTTCCGGTTTGTGCAGAAGTATTCAGGCCAATACAGAAGAGTACTATTAAGATCAGTTTTCTCATGGAAACGGGATAAAAATATTTTCAGATTTAAAGATAATTAAATGTTTGCAATTTTCTAAATACTGTTCGGTTATTTCCTTGTATAACTATGAGAAAAGCTAATATTCTTTTGTGTAAATTTTTTTCTCTTCTATGTATTCAGTTTTGCTTCCGTTCCCTATTTTGAAAAGAGTCTTAATGGTGTTCTTTTGTTTTGGGCTTGTAAAGTCCGGTAGATAGCAGACAAAATGCAGATGAGGTCCGTTTGTCCAGCCTGTATTGCCACTTAATGCAATCACATCACCTTTTTTGATGATGTCTCCGATATTTACCTTAACTCCATTTTGTTTTAAATGATAATATTGGGCAATAGACCCATCAGAGTGTAAAATAGAAACATAATTAGCTAAGTTAGCACAATCAATAGTAGGACAGCCTTTGTTATTAGTCTGAACAGCTTCGATCACTTTGCCATCCCTTGCAGCGGTAATTTCAGTTCCTTCAGGCATTACGAAATCTAATGAGTTTTCGTTTTGATGGGAAAAAGTTCCGTTATAACCCTGATAGACCTTAAAAGATTTACCTTTTTGAAAAGGGAGGTCATATATATAATCTGAATCATAGGTTTTCAAAGTGGCATCTCCAATCAATGTATAATAGTTCGGTATTTTGTCGATTTTCCAACCTTTTTTCTTGTTATCAATTACAAAATAAGCAATTCTGTGCTTTTTGGATTGAGGGGGTATTACCTGAATTAGTTTAAACTTTTCAGGAATTTTCATATTGACAACTTCAGGTTGTTGCGGGAATGAGAGTGAAATGGGATAAATGTCTTCATTATCTACATAATAGGACACTACATCCTTCTTTTGTTCCAAATATATTTTTGCCGGCTTCTGTGCAAAAATCAATGTAAATTGTACAAATAGTATAAGGGTGATCGTTCTTTTCATTCAATGTGATTTTAAATTGATTTTGCAATGATAAAGTTATTTTATAAAAACAACAAAAATATACTTTGAGCTAAATCATATAGATATTGTTTATTTTTAAGGATAAAGCCTTATTTTTACAACTGTTTTTTAACCCAGATTAGCTTAAAAAATAAATGAATTCAATCGTAATCAACGTAGGGAACAGCAATATCAGATTCGGACTTTTTAACGGAGACAACTGTGATATTTCATGGGTGATCAATACAAAACCATACAGAACGGTAGATGAGCTGTATGTGCAGATTCTCATGCTTTACCAGACCTACAAAGTAGAGCCGGAAGATATCAGTAAAGTGATTATAGGATCTGTAGTGCCTCAGCTTACTAAAGTCATCAGTTCAGCGATCAAAAAAATCCACGGTATCCAGCCGGTAATTGTAGATAGATCTACACCTTCAGGCGTTCAGGCAAAATCCAAACAGATGGGCACAGATATTTATGCCAATCTTGTTGCGGCGCACAATCTTTACCCAAACAGGAAAAAGATCGTCATCGATTTTGGGACAGCCCTTACAGCAAGCTGTGTAACGGAATCCGGAGAAACATTAGGCGTCATTATCGCTCCAGGAATTGTAACCTCTTTGAATTCACTGATCAGCCAGACAGCCCAGCTTCCAGATATTGAACTGAAAAAGCCTAAATCTGTTCTAGGTCTGGACACGGTAACCTGCATGCAGAGCGGGATGGTATATGGCTTCCTGGGAATGGTAGAAGGTTTTATAGACCGGATCAACGATGAGGTGAATGATGAATGTTTTGTAGTGGCTACTGGTGGCGTTTCCCATGTTTATAAGCCCCTTACGGAAAAAATTCATGTGATGGACAGGCTGCATACCCTTAAAGGACTTTATTTCTTAGGGAAAGATTTATAAAACTATATCATGAGAGCATTAAAAGAATTTCCGGTAATTGAAACAGAAAGACTGATTCTCTCGCAGCTGCAGGAGGAAGACATTCCTTTTGTTACCGAATATCTGCAGGATAAAATCTTTTCCGATCTTACCTCCAATATTCCTTACCCTTATACCCGGGAGCATGCGGAATTCTGGCTTGAAATGTCCCGGAAGTCTTTTGAGGATAATACCGGATATACCTTTGCAGTCCGCAATAAGGAAGGTAATATTCTGGGAGCTATTGGTCTTCACGACAGAGATGATGATAAAGCTGAACTGGGTTATTGGATGGGAAAGCCTTTCTGGAACAAAGGATATATTACCGAAGCTGCGTCCGCTCTCATTGATTTTGGCTTTAAAGAATTGCAGCTCAATAAAATCTATGCAACCTACTTTTTACACAATCCCGCATCCGGAAGAATTATGGAAAAAATCGGGATGGAAAAGGAAGCCCTACTCAAACAGCATCTTAAAAAAGATAACGGTTACTTTGATGTGCAGATGTATTCTGTTCTAAAAAACACGTGATGATTTTAACTTTTCACGGAAGAAGATATCCAATCTCTAAATATCTCCATGAAAACAACCTGTAATCTTCTGGCCATACTTATAAGCATTTCCTTTTTTTCACAAACCAAACTCATTGCCTTTAAAAGCCATAGCGGACACTCAGAAAGCTTTAATAAGGCAGTTTCAGAAAATCTTTTTGATGCAAATTTTTCTAATCTGGGTATAGCTCCGCAGAAATATGTAAAAGATGCCAGACTTGATTCCGTAATTATTCTCAATGAAAAAGAAAGTATTCTGGTAACAAGTTCAGCGCATAAAAGAATCATTAAAGGAGCGGACAGGGAATGGCAGCCGGGAAAGGAGACTGTCTATAATCACGGACTTTTTTCAAAAAAGAATATCGACAGCGTGAAAACAGTTTTGAAAAGAGACTACAACTTTGTTAATGATATGGATAGTGTAGTTTTTATAGAATACGACAAAGAAAGTAAATCTTATAAAGAAATCAAGCCTTCTCCAGCAAAACCGGAAAAAGAAAAATCAGAAAAAACGAAAGGAGGACTTTTACTCGGCATTTTGATGATTTCCGGTGCATCAGGTTTTTACAGCTGGAAACGGAATAAGAAAAATAATGGGAAGTAGGTTTTGGACCGGTGCAGGAATTTTTTTCCTGCTTTTTATACTGTTTTTTCCCTTAGATTTTCTCGGCGATTTTCAGAAAGAAACATCACTGCTTGTGTTTGGAAACCTTACAAACTGGATTTCAAAAGAAATATTTAAGACAGGTAATGCAAGAATAGATTTCTCATCAGACAGTATTTCCATGTTGGTTCTGGTATTTGTTCTGCTGATACTATCATTTGTAACAGCATTATTATTAAAAAGGAGATTCTCACGGCAAATTCTCTTTTTTTCTAAAGAAATTGTGATCGTATATCTGGCTGTTGTTCTGATGAAATATGGACTTGACAAGGTTTTTAAAGCCCAGTTTTATCTTCCGGAGCCTAATATTCTTTATTCCCGGTTTGGAAATCTGGATAAAGACATCTTGTTCTGGAGTGTAATGGGAACCTCCCGTTTTTACTCAATATCTACGGGAATTGTTGAACTTTTGGCTTCCCTGATGATCATTTTCCGTAAAACTCGGGTATTGGGATTGTTAATTTCCGTTGGAATCCTGGTCAATATTTTATTGATCAATCTCGGATTTGATATTTCGGTTAAATTCTTCTCTCTGATTCTTTTATCAATGGCAGTTTTCGCATTGAAAGATGAATGGTTTCCATTATACCGGTTTTTAATTTTAAAGCAGAAGGTACAGCTGGAAGAAACAGAGCCAGACACGAAAGCTCTTCCATTGTGGATTTTTTCACGGACAGCTTTTATAGGTTTTTCGGTGGTTACCATACTTTTTCCTTACGTTAATAACGGAAATTATAATGATGATCTCGCCAAAAGACCCTTCCTTCACGGAGCTTTTGAAAACCTGGATCAAAATTCAGATATACGGTATATTTTCTTACACAGAAAGAATTATATGATTTTAATGGATAAGGAGGAAAAAATGACGGATTTCCATTATAACCAAGGCTCAAAAGACCAACTTCTTCTCGAAGATTACAGCGGCGGGAGAATCAGTGTCCGGTTTTCATATAACAAAAAAGACAGTCTTCTTATGCTCGGTTTCGGAAAACATATCATTAAAGCTAAAGAATTGAACTGGAAGAGAATGAGTGCATTACGTCCTCTTTTACATGCTGTAACAGAAAGTCAGAAATAAAAAGTTATCTTTTGCTTTTAAAGAATTCTTTAACAATAGATGAGCATTCATGTTCCATTACTCCTGTTACCAGTTCGGTTTTCGGATGTAAGGAAAGATGCTTGTTAATAAATCCTCTTTGCTCATCTCTCGCTCCAATCACCACTTTAGAGATTTGCGACCAGGAAAGGGCTCCTGAGCACATTACACAAGGCTCTATGGTTACATAAAGGGTGCAATTGATTAAGTATTTCCCCCCAAGGAAATTGGCAGCAGAGGTAATCGCCTGCATTTCTGCATGGGCGGTCACATCATTCAATGTTTCTGTGAGATTATGTGCCCTGGCAATAATGCGGTTATTGGAAACCACCACACACCCGATCGGGACCTCATCTTTTTCCAGGGCAGCTTCTGCTTCCTGGAGTGCCATTTTCATATAATATTCGTCTGTAAACATTTCAGTCTTCAATCGTTAAAGTTAGAGGAAGTCTCAGGTGATATCTTACCGGATCTCCTTTGACAATGGCCGGAGAAAATTTTTCTGAAACAGAATACAGTGCAATTTCAGCCTGCCTGTTGAAGGTAAAATTATCACCCTGCGCATGTACATTACTGATGCTGCCATCTCTTTCAACAATAAAAGTCACGTTAGTCTTTACCGTTTTTGTTTCAGTATAAACCCCGCCGGTATAAAAAAGATCGGCAACTTCCTGCCTCAAAATATTGAATCCTCCCGGATATTCTGCCGACTTTTCAATATCTGAAGTTTTAGATATGATATTATTTGTTTTGTTTTCGTTTTTTTTCAGGAATTGAAGGTCTTCTAGATTTCTTACTTTTAAAAGAGTTCCTATCATAGCTACATTTTCAATGCTGTCCATCTTCCTCATGAAGAGCATAAAATCGAGTTTTATATTGGCTTTTTTAAAAGAATCCGGTTCAGCATCAAATTTCTTTTTAAACTCTGTGTTCAGCATGTTTCTATGTTGGTTGTAATAGTTTTTAACCTGCCGGAACTCCTCTCTCTGCTGCGAAAAACAGAAAGTGAAAGTAAAACAGAATAGATAAAGAAATAAAGCTTTCAAAAGAGTTATATTTATGTAAATGTAATCAAAAATTATGAGCTTTTTATTCTTTGAGATCAGCTTTCTAAATACCGGTTCAGAGATTCCTGAAGATGGGTGCGGATATCATCAACTAAACATTTCGGTTCTAAAACGGTCACTTCTTTTCCGTAAGATAGAATTTCCTGCATAAAATCGTAAGTAGGATGGAGGAAGAACTCAAAATAGATCTCTTCCGGTGTTTCTTTGGTCTCTTTCTGAGACTGGTGTAATGGAAAGCTTCTGATATACTCTCCCTGATGCCTGCTGCATTTCATAATGATTTTCTGAGGGTTTTGCTCAGCAAGATTCATCACCCCGAAGGCATTTTTGAAATGTTCCCTGAAATTGTAATTATACTTTTCACGGAATTTGCTGTTGCTTACATCCAGATAATTGACCCTGTCCAAACCAAATGATTTTAAGGTTTTATCCTTGGTGTCGATGGCAATCAGGTACCATCTGTCTTTCGATTCTTTCAATGCCAGGGGGTGTACTTTTCGTGAGGTCATCACTTTATTTTTGTAGTTGTAGTGCTCAAAACTTACAACTCTCTTGTTACGGATGGCAAAGAACAGATCATAAAAGTGTTCTATGCCGGTAGGTTTTCTGCTTTCAAAAAAGATAAAATCTGAAAAATCCGGGTGAAGATTCAGGGCATTGCTTACCTGGAAGGATTCAAGCAATTTCTGGTTGTATTCATCCACTTCCATGATCGGACGGCTTTCAATATAATACCGGTTATCACCTTTTTTCTTGTTGTGAATGGAAAGGTTAAAAAGATCAGAAATCTCGCGGATATCCCTCTGCAAGGTACGGATAGAGTAGCTCTTAATCCCGGCATCCTGGAATTCGAAAGAGTTTAAAAGATAGTCCTCCAGCTGGGAATAGGTAGCCGGAGAACTTTCTAATCTTTTGATAATTAAGGCATACCTTGTCAAATAAAAATCTTTTTTCATTCGTCTGTATTTTTATGCAGCTTTTTACTGCGTTTCATGGTAAAATTTTATATGACAAATATATAGGCTTAATGCGACAAAACGTGTCGTGTTTTATTTTTTGTATTTAATTTTTGTAAGAAAAAACAGTAAGCCGAAGAAATTCTGTGGCTTACTGATTGCTGTTAAAATATTATCTTTTTATTATCTCAAAATAATAAAGGTTTGTCCGGTGTGAAAATATTTCACACTATTGACTTATTTGCTTTTCTTTTTTACAGGAGCTTTTGGAGCGATACTAAGCTTTTCGACATCCTGATAATTTTTCAGGTCATCCCTCATAATCTTTATCTGATTATGGAGAAAACGGATTCTGGTTGTTGAGTAATCCATAAGGTTTTGGGTTTTATACTGCTCAAACATCAGGTTATTATCATGAACCTGCTTGATAACAAGTTTCAGATATTCGTACTTCTGTTTTAAAAGAATAATATAATCTTTTTTCAAAAAATAACATTTAGGTTCCAAAGTAAAATATCCAGGAATGCTTTTAACGGTAATTTCCTCTTTAGGCTTTTTTTCTTCAGTAATGAGATCCTGACATTCCTTCATAATCTTATTACACAGCGCAATATACTCAGCTTTTGTATATTGGGGAGTGACTTTATAGGAATCCGGAAATGCCTTAAATTTCAGAATGACATCGTCTCGCAATTTTTTAGTATCATCGTGGTGTTTCTGCTGATATTTAATGAAGTTATCAATAGCTTTTGATAAGGTTGCTTTTTCAGCAGTGAAGCTGATGTCTGCAAAGTAATCTACGCTTGAACTTTCTACATCCTGCAGACGTTTCAGAACTCCGGGAATGTATTTACTATTAGTTTCCGGAAGACCGTTTCCGATAATCCGGGCTCTATCAATTTCATAACTGTCCTTTTCTAAAGTCAGATAAAACAAATGGGGAAGACCAAGCATATGACCTATTTCATGAGCGTATGTGCTGACGTGTTCAAGATTCGTAGAATAAACAAACAGCTTATAATGATTAAGCGGAGATGTGCGGCTAAACGCTCCTGTTGTTCCCGAAGATGGATATTCACTTAGTATGATAATACCGCCATTATAATCCAGTTTGTTTGTTTTAAGCTTTTTCAAATATTCTTTATAAACGATATTATCCAGATCGTTTGACTCATCCGGCCCACCTACATCCTTTTTATTTTCCGCAAGAATATCATCCGTCCCTTTTTTTCCAAAATATTTTTTATTTGTCCAGTCTGTTTTATCAAATGCGTAATAATAATCATCAATGGTAGCTGTTGCAAGACTGTCAAACATAGCTTGGTTGTCAATTTCCACTTCATAGCCAGCCTGATTTAAAGAGTTGGTATTGAGGTATTTCATGATGTCGGCTTTTACAAACTTCTGGAAAATATCCTTTGCTTTTGTAGCTGGTGAACTGTCTGATGAGACCAATGCAATAACTCTGAATTTTATTTTTTGGATTTTATTTTCCATCATTTTAAATCCTCCAACAGTAAATGGAACTGATCCCGGGCTTTCCTGGACAATATTGTATTCTTTTTCGGGACTTTCTTTAAGACATTTTACTTTTAAAGTAAGGATTTCTTTGTCGGCAGTTAAACTTTTTTCAGTTTTATTTCCGCTTTTGGTCCCACTAATAATTTCGAAATCATAAAATTCATCCCCCATAATACTTATGGCTTCTGATGTAATGGCAGCTGTGGTTGTAAGGTTTATTTCCAAAGAAAGTTCAATACTTTCACCCGGTTTAATAAGAATCCATGGTATGTCAACTTTCTTACCGGATTCTATAATTTTGTAATTTTCTTTTATGACGTCTTTTGCACCTGTGGGATCTGTGCCGGCTTCAACGATGTTTCCAAGATCTCTGGGGTTATTTATATTTGCCGGTTTCTTATAGAAATATTTTAAGTCTGAGAAACTTATATCCTGAATCTTTTGTATATCACCGCTTGATGGTTCTACATCAATCCAGTCAAAACCAAATTCACCGTTATAGGTACTTTTGGTTCTTACTTTAACATAATAATTAGCACTGGTAATGAATACTTTTTTCTTATTGGTTTTGTGAACATCAATATCGGCGATACCAATATCCACCGGATATCTTATATCTATATTTTTCATTTTAAAATTTTGTATTTGGGTTAAAAAAACGGCGGCGAAATTTCGCCGCCGTTAATGAAAATTATTTGCTGATAATATTGGTTGGTAAGGTTGTTGGTTCTGTACCAGCCTCAAGCGTTGCTTTGTCCATTAATTTGAATGAGCTTTCTGTTTCCAGTTCTCTCGGGTTTTCACAGTTTTTCGGATCATCTTCTTTGAAAATAGGAAGAGCATCTTCTACTTCCAGACCTACAGACTGAGCCTGCAGAATTGTTAAGGTAGTAGGAATTCTTGTGATCCAGTATTTACCCTGAGGTTCACCGGTTGGTTGTCTCAATTCATCTACGATAGACATGTATAAAGGATCTCCGATAACCGGTACTTCACCTCCGTTCCAGATTTTTCCTGTGCTCATGAAGAACTGTACAGCGTCTTCAAAACCGGGCTTCACAGTTACGATTACTCTTGCCATACCGGCCTGAAGGAAGTTTCTGAACAATGGATCCGTACTTTGTGTAAGGTACATTTCCTGCCATCTTTTTCTGTCTGCCCAATAGTAAGGATAGAAAGTATAATCCATGATGCTCCATTCGAATGCCTGTTCCATGAATTTTGCCAATGCGGTATACTGTTCAAGGTTTTCGCTGAGAATTACTTTAAAGTCGCTCATCTGGCTTCCTGAAGTAAAGGATTGTCCAAGCGTTGTAAGATAATCCTGAAGCAGGTAGGCAATACAATTGTGTTTTAGAATGACAGCTTCCATTTCACGGTAGAAGTTGCCCAGTTTATCTTTGTTTGCTTCTTCCTCTGCTTTCGCTTTCTCTTCCAGTTCCTTCTGCTTTTCCATAAAGATGGCATAAGCGTCTTCATAAGCTTTAATGATAGCTGTAAAGTTTTCCTGGATCCAGGATTTCATATACGCCTGGGAAAGTGTACAGGTAATCTCGAATGCAATATTTACGGAATCAATATTGAAACATTTGTAAACGAAATCATAAGATCCTGTCACATTCTGAGGGGTGAAATAAGCGGTAGCATCAATTGAAGTTCCACCGTTTGAGAAAGGAACCATTCCTCCGGCAAAGTTGCTGGTGTATAAAGTACTTGTCCCCCTTCTGTCTCTTTCGAAGCCATAGAACATTTTTACGCTGCTTGCTTCGTAGTTGACAGGAATATCAATGGTTCTGTGTCTGTATTCTTCGTTACCATCCACTTTTTCCCATTGTTTACCAAGGATAAGATTGATAGGGGATTTCGCAAGTTCGGTAAGTTTCACATTATAGATATTCGCCCAGTATTCAATCTGGTCTTTGGTGGCTACCTGAGCGCTGGCCATATTCCATGGTTTTTCTGCTTTTCTAGGGTCAATAGGAGCGGTCAGCGTATCTGTCCTGGAAACTGCGGTAGCAAGGGTGTGAAGTCTTGCCGGTTCAGGGATCATGAATTCAAACATCGTACGTTTACCGTAGTTGTAGATCTGGTTTTTCATTTTCTTATCTACCCATCTGTATACTCCGGTGATGTGCTGTGGAGTTTCCTGGCTGGCCTGGCCTCTGTTGTCGAATTCATGAACGTTGGTTTCCGTAAATTCTTTGATGATCTTCTGCACACGCTCTTTATTGATCTTCGTAAGAACACGCTCCATGGCACGTTCGGTGATCTCCTGAGATTTGGTTACAGCCTGTTTTGTACTGTCGTGCTGGGAAGTATTGTTGGCATAGCTTCCTCCGATCTCAAATTTGTATACTTTAGTGTCATAAGTGAATTTGGTGTTGGCAGTGATATTCTGTTCTCTTTCCAGTTCCTTGGCAACTTCACTCTGCATTTCATTTCTTTCAGTTTTTGTAGTATCTGAGATTTTTTCTGTTTCAATAGATTCTGAGGTAGTGTCTATAACTTCAGAATAATCCCTTGCCACGGAAGACTTGTGACGAAGTTCGCTGGCCATCACGTTTTCAATATTGGAGACTTCTCCAGGAACGTAAGCATGAACACTCTGTTCCACTTTAAGATAATCTGCAATACCTAATCTTTTAACACCGAAATGTTTTGGTATAAATGTTCCGGGTTGAGGATTTTCTCCGCCGGAACCTGTTTCATCCTTGATATCTTCCACATACAGGATATCAGTATATGCACTGTTCGGTTCTATTCCTGAAAGATCCAGTGAAGCCTCTTTACCGTTGTTGAAATAGATTTTGATTTTAACATTACGGATGTATTTGCTGAATTTGCCTACCATCACGGAAGCTAATGTCACTTTGTTATCTACCGGTTCAATATTCGTAAAGCTTTCTTCAAAATTTCCTACATCTGAAATAATTAAGAGCTTAGCGGAAGCCATACCCCAGGCCGAACTTTCTGCCTGATAGTAGAATGTAAGATAGGCGGCACTACCGGAATAAATACTTCCCTGCGGAGTTGCCTTTAAGTAATATGATCTTGGAGTTACTTTGGAGGCATATTGAGTGAAAGAATCTGTTACCGGAACCAAAATTCCTCCTAAACTTGCAAATTTCTGTTCCTGAACAGGAGTCTTCTGGAATAATGCCTGAGCTTTGGCAGAATGCTCTTCTTCAATTTTTTCAAATACTTCAGGATAAGTGTCGTATTCATCAGTGATGTATACAATAGCTTCTCCTAACTGTAATTCCTTGTCGGAAATAATTTTAATGCTGCTGAAATCAAAGCCGTCCTCCGGTTTTACGCTATTACTTGCAGTAAATTTGTCAACGAAGATTTTCAGTGAATCCAATGAAAGCAACGATGTAAAATCCTCGAAATTGATCTCCTTCTTGTAAGTGAAAACAAAAGGTGGAATATTGGGCTCTTCAAGACCTGCATACAAGGCATTGATTTCCGCTTCTGTCATTTCTTCTGTGATCTGGGATTGAATTTCTTTCAGACGCTCTCTGTATCTGTCAAGCTCAGGTCCGTTGGCGGCAAGATATTCCTTGTAAGCGGCATCGTAAGCTTTACTTCTGGCTTTCTGATAGATTTTCTGGACTTTTTCAAGCTCCACTTTAAGCGTATTTAAGCTGTCTTTTTCAAAATTAAGATTGGTCAGTTCAAGAATCTTCTCTCCTTCAGCCTTAAGCTGTTCTTTTGCAGGAACGGAAAGGGACGTACTTGTGGCATTGATTGCATCCTGCCCTCCAACAGCAGATTTAGCTACAGTGAACGGCTGTCCGGTTAGAGTTACTGAAGTTTCGCCTTCATATCCATCCCCGAAAAATTTCATAGGAAGAACTACTCTGGCTTCAAGGGCTTTGGCTTTTAAATCGTCGCCGTTGATTTTTATTAATTCAGGAGTTACAGGAAGATCACATACATATCCGAAATGAAGAGCTTTGAGGATATGAACCAAGGCTTCTTTAACATAGAAGTTTTTCTGTGTTACAGTCTGGTACATCAGATTATCCCATACCTGTCCCATTTTATCCTGGATGGCACTGCTGTTGTAAAGGTTTTTAGCTGTATTTTCATCAGCCGCGGAGATTGTTTCGTTTTTGGCGATTTTTCTTCCGATTTTAAGGGCTTCAGAAAGAGAGCTTTCTTCAATCTGAAGTTCAGTATCATATCCGGTAGTGGCAAATGACTTTGCGGCACGTTCCAATGCCTGGAATTTCATTAATGCCGTATCGCCGGGATTTACTGCTGTATCAAATGCGCTTGCCATATCGGCCGGCCTGTGGATGAAACCAAGATTCTGTTTTTTAGTCTCAGTTAATTGGGGGTTTCTTAAGCTTACAAATCTGAAAAGAGTTTGTGATGCGTTGTTTTTGTTGTTTGTTGCCATTTTAATATTTTGTTTTAATGATTTTTATTTTTTTGTGTATTCAAGGGTTAGGGTAAATGAATTAATGACAGAATAATCATAATCCGGTTGATCTAAGAATTCAATTGTAGCCTTGTCTCTTTCTACAGTGATGTAGATCTTTGATCGCCATTGGTTGCCTGCAAACGCAGTATCCAGGGCATACCATTCTGTAAACATTTCGTTGGAAATAATAGTTTCAAGGCCAGGGAATTCGGATCTGAGATCGATCTCTCCGGTTCTCGGAATCTGGTCTAAATACAGCGTTTTTTTGTAGACAGGCTTGCCATTGATCCAGGTTCCGCCGGTTAATTCTTCATCACGGGTATAAGAATGCTGTTTGTCTGCATACTGTTTCTGGATGTAATCATTTTTTTGAGCATTGTTTCCAAAATAAGTGTTAGAGCTTAGGCCCCTTGGGTTGGCTGCCTGGTGCTCAACCAAAACTGGTTCATCATCCAGATTACTAACAATAATTCCCTTTGCTTGTGAAGATGAAGAATAATACCTAAGAGAGGCTCCACTATCATTTAAAGTCATTCTTGCACCAAAAGCCTCTGCCAAAACGCCATCTTTTTTGCTTACATCTATTTTTGACGTCTGAGCATAATTGAGGTCGCTTGAAGTAATTACAACTCCATTTGGGAAAAAGCCTACCTGGTTTTGAACTTCGTCTATAGCATTCGTTTTATACAAAAGAGTTTCATATTCTGGCCCGTCGCCACTCTCAAACTGAATATGTCCTGAAACAGGCTTATTTATCTCTGTTCCTGAAATAGGCAGGTAATTCTGAAAGTCAGAAAGGTTTTTATAACCAATAGTATTATTGGAGTTCATTACTGCTACCCTTGAATAAGTATTGTCGGCCAGAGGTGTTCTTCTTGCGGTAACTACAGCATCAAAACTCAATGTTCTTGCAGCAAAATCACCATGTATAAAAGGCGTTATGAAATCATGCCTTTGAGGTGTTGTATAAGAATCAATAACTAGCTTATTTGATGTTGAACCTCCTAACGGGGCATTACAGCCAATCACTACATTATTATCACCCCAAACACCCATAGCATGAGTGGTAGATGCAGCGTTATAGCCTATAAATGTATTATAACCCCATGCTCCGGAACCAGTTACTTTTCCATGATTCGTTCCGGAGAAAGCGCCTATGAAAGTGTTCTGAGTTCCGTTTGTTAAAGCGTAGGCGGCTCCGATACCCAAAGCGGTATTATTGGTTCCCGTTACATTTTTATTTCCTGCCTCATCTCCGATATAGGTGTTTCCTGTTCCTGTTGTTGTTTCGATTCCGGCCTGAGTTCCATAAAAAGCGTTGAAATTCCCGGTGGTTAGTTTGGCTCCGCTTGAAATACCGGTGGCTGTATTCCATCTTCCTGTAGTTACTTCAGTTAAAGCATAAGAACCAAGTGCCACGTTGTTTGAACCGGTGGTTAATTTTGATAGCGTATTATAACCAATTCCTAAACCATAAACTCCTGTATGGGCCGTATTTATATTCCCCCAATAATGCGAATAGGTATTTTTATTGAAACCCAATTCTCCTGCTCTTCCCTGATCGATATTAAATACGATTGGTTTCGTAGATGAATTATCTCTGTCTATTACAGATTGTAATGTATCATTTCCGGCAAAAACGGGCTTGTCACTAAGGTCGTTGTAGCTGCCTGAAATACCTACTTTATGTATTTTTACTTTTTCGACACCTTCCTGAACTAGGGAAACGCTTCCATCAACATTTGTGGTTGGAATAATACTAAATTCAGAAAGATTGATTGCAAATGAAGACCCGTCACTCTGGGTAATCGTAATGATATTTTGCGAAGCATCATATACGGCATCCCGGATGCTTATATCATTGGTTACTAATCCGCTTAGATCAACATTTTTACTTTGCTGAACGCCATTTTCTCCGGTATAAAATATGGTCAGAATGTTTCCATTCAGTTGTGGATTCTGAATTGAGGTTTGCGTTTCAATTTTATCTTTCCAAAGCTGGGCGTTTTGCGGGCTTATATTGGATGCATTGGCATCTGCTTTTTGGGAGAAATCATAATTTAATTTTTCTGAAGGGATTTTCTCATCCTTGTGCCAGTAAGAATCCTGCCACTCCCAGAACTGTTCCTGATTAGGAATGTCTCCGTTCTCAAAAAATTGTTTTAGTTCTTGTTTTGTTTTCATTGTTGCTGTATTTGATTTATTTACATATCAGAGATTAAAGTTCCGCCGATCACCTTTGTTTTAGAATCAAATGCGTCGGAATAATACTGGGTGGCTTTGTCCAATATGACGGTAGATAGATTCGGATTGTAGTTAAAAGCTTGCGGACGGATTATTGAGACACTGGCCGGAATGAATAAGGAGGTAAGTTTGTTGTCAGCAAAAGCACTTTCCTTAATTTCTCTGACGTTTGGAGGAATAGCCAATGATGTAAGCTGATTGGATATAAAAGCCCGCTCGCCAATAGAGGTAAGTTGCTCAGGAAGTGTCAGTGATTTTATCGGATTGGTATTGAAAGCATCAGTCCCGATTGTGAGAAGACTGTCAGGAAGAGTCAGTTCCGATACTCCCATTGCAACGGCAAACCGGTCAGGTATATACAAGGTTCCCGGCTTAATAAACATCCTTCTGACTTGTAAATGGGCGAAAGAAGCATTTCCTGATTCATCTATCTCTGCATAATAATCATTCAGGCGGGGAAGACCATTTTCCAGGCCTGCAATTTTAGCCATGTCTATTTTCTCGTCCTTGTGCCAGTAGGAATCCTGCCATTCCCAGAAATGTTCCTGGTTTGGCCTGTCTCCGTTCTCGAATTTAAGCCTTAATTCTTGTTTTGTTTTCATAATAAAATTGTGTGATTTTGTTAGGTTAATTAATAGGTTGTGTTTGAAAGAGCCTGTTTTAAGAGCTCTTAAGGTTCTTGTTTTTAAAGTGGAACTGATGCCCCTTTGTGCGTTAGATGTTGCGATTCATTTTCATTGTTTTAGTTGATTTTCAGACATAGTTCTGGCTGTCTGGCATTTTGTGAATGATGGCTTCAAAGGTGTTTTGAATAATTATTGGGAGTTGTCGGGTGTCTTGATTTGGTGTTTCAAAGATAATTCCGGACAGCGTCAGAACTCGTCGTGTTAAAATTTATTTAGTATATATTTTCTTCCGAAATTTCGGTTTCGAAATCTTCCCGGAAAAAATTTTCAATGTCATTGAGATAGTTTTCATAGTCCATCTCAGCATTTTCGATATCGCTCCATTCAATAGTATAGAGATCTTCATCGAAAAGTATATCTGGATTTTGGTTTGGTGCTTCCATGGGTTGTGTTTTAAAGTTGAGGTTATATTTTAAACATATTTCTGGCTGTCCAGCATTGATAAATGTTGAATTCAAAGGCTTTCTAAAATTTTTATGATTGTTTTTTGTGTCTTTGTTTATACTCCAAAAGTAGCAGGAGAAGACGACAAAACTTGACGTGTTTTAAAAACTTTTACATTTTTTAAACTATTAGCGATTTAGCTTATATGGGTCCTTTATAAGGTAAAAAGCTTATATTTTATTTTTAATCAGTTTCTGCACAATCTGATTCAGAATTTCCCGGTTATCATCAATATAACTCAGTCCTGCCTGAATTAAATTTTCAATATTTGATCTTCTTACATTATCCATGCTTGGAGATGCATTTTTTAAAGAGGGATTCAAACGGTAATAATTCTTTTGGTTCCGCTGGCCTAGCGTCTGAAACATCTGGCACAGCTGGTAATCCACAGTTTCTGCATTGGCAGACATCAATATATCAATAATCGGGTTTACCCAACCTATTTTTCCTGATTTTTGAAGCTTTCTGAAAGAATAAGGCCTGGACTCAATTCCTGTTCCGATAGAAACGATGATCATATCGTTCACACCCGGATGATTAGCTTTCTGATGGTTTTTTAGTACCTCTGCAAAAGGAATTTTCCGGGCTTCCGCATACGCACATAAAGCAGGATTATTGGCAAACATACCTCCGTCGATAAGGCTGAAGATCTGTCCATACATGGATTTGATTTGTACAGGACTAAAATAAGTAGGAGCAGCTGAGGTTGCCCTACAGATATCTTTTACGTAAAAGTTATCTGTGCTCAGATTGGCTTCCCAAGAATTGAAAATCTTTGCTCTTCTGTTTTCAATATCATAACTGGTTATTAAACATGGTTTTATAAATTCTTTAAGTTCTAGATTTCCAAAAAAGTCATTCAAGTTTTTTTCAAGCGCTTCCTGGGAAATTTTTTCATTAAGCAAGCCAAACGGGTTGACCAGCTTTTCCCAAAAAGAAACCTGAAATATGTCGCCTCCCTTTTCAGCGTATAATTCCAATCCCTTCTGGATAGAATATTTCGCTTTCCGGTGTTCATCGGGACATAGAATAATAGAAGCAATCAGTCCGCCTGTACTGCTTCCTGCAACCAGATCAAAATAATCGCCGAGTTTTGCCCCCGGATTATCATGATACTGAAGCTGCTCTTCTATGTAGCGGAGAATAATGCAGGTGATAATACCCCTTATTCCGCCCCCGTCCAAAGAAAGAATGGTTGTCTTTTTCATGTGATGCTGTATTGGTTTTAAAGAAAAAACTAACGTCCTGAGACAACTAAAACCAACTTTCTGCCTTTAAGGGCGGATGCTGGTTTTAGTGTTGAGAGCTCAATTAACTAACATTTTCTTATAAAACAAAGGTAGGCCGGGGAAGCGACAGAACTTGTCGTATTATAATTATTTTCAAATAAAAGGGAATTAAAATAGAATATAATTTTGCTTATCTCTTGGTAACTTGGATAATGTTCTCCAATTTGTTTTTACCAGTCCTTTTTTAGTCTGGATATTCTTTTTTTCGAAGTGGGGAAGGTCTTTAAAGGTCTTCCAGTTTCCGCCCCAGTCCCAGCCATGTCTTGCGAAAATTTTTACACATTCGTACCAGTCGGCTACCTGATCATTATCCCAGTCTTTGGCTGTGTCCCAGCTTGCTACCTTTCCGTCGATCATCAGACAGATATCAACGGCAAGTCCGTAATTATGAATGCTTTGGCCGGCTTTGGCATTGGTCACTTTCTTTCCGGAAGTAATCCTTCCGATGGCATATAATTTCTCCTGCTCCTCGAAAGATCTCAGGCCTTGCGTAATTCTTACTTTGGCTCTTCCGGTAAGGGCTTCATCGCATTCTTTGATAATTTGCTTTACTTCATCTCTTACAGAAGGATGCAGTTTATTTATTCTTTCTGACGTTACTTTATCCATGATTCATTATTTTTATTATGAAGCAAAAGTATAGGTTAAGGACGACGGAACTTGACGTGTTTATTAAAAAATATGCAATAAAAAAATATATTTTAAAGATAGAAATTTTTGTGCCGTATTACCTCTTGATAATGAGTGCTGTTTCAAAAAATTGTAGACATAAAATTAATAGTCACAATGTTTTTTATATCCCGGTAAAGTTAAGTTCAAATACGATCATAAAAAATTAATAAAATAAAAGCAGATTGACTGTATATTTGTATAAAGCAACTCATAAAATTAATGAGCTGCCATAAAAAACACAATATTTCATGCATACTTTATTACCCTTTTTTCTGGCAATGATTGCCGCTATTGTCCTGCTCAATATGTGGGCAACCAAACTGAAGATTGCCTATCCCATTCTCCTGGTTGTATTCGGGCTTTTGGTAAGCCTTGTTCCCGGCCTTCCGGTTGTAAAAGTAGATCCTGACCTTATTTTCTTTATATTTTTGCCACCTTTACTCTTTGAAGCCTCCTGGGCAATTTCCTTTAAAGAAATGAAAAGATGGTGGCGGATTATCGGTAGTTTTGCATTTCTGGTTGTATTTTTTACAGCTCTTTCCGTGGCTGTAGCGGCCAATTACTTCATTCCCGGATTTACAATTGCACTTGGATTTTTGCTCGGAGGAATTGTTTCCCCACCGGATGCTGTAAGTACCGGAGCCATTATGAAATTTGTAAAAATTCCTAAAACCACGTCAGCAATTTTAGAAGGGGAAAGCTTGCTGAATGACGCTTCTTCTCTTATTATTTTTCGTTTTGCGCTCATCGCTGTGGGTACCGGACAGTTTGTATGGCAGGAAGCTTCCCTTAGCTTTTTATGGATGGTCATTGGAGGTGCCGGATTAGGTCTGCTGCTGGGATGGATCTTTGTACAGGTACACAAACGGCTGCCTACAGATGCGTCCTCAGACATTGCATTGACCTTTATAGAACCTTATCTTATGTACTGGATTGCAGAGCAGCTTCACAGCTCGGGTGTGCTTGCCGTAGTGGCGGGAGGTCTGTATATGTCTACAAGACGTTTGGTATTTTTGAATAGTGCAAGCAGAATAAAAGGTTATAGCGTATGGGAAAGCGTTGTATTCATATTAAATGGTATCGTTTTCTTGCTCATCGGTCTTGAGCTTCCTGAAATTGTAGGAGGATTGCGCGCTGAAGGAATTCCTTTGGGGACCGCTATTCAATATGGATTGCTGGTAACGTTTGTTCTTATTTTAGCCAGAATAATCAGTTCTTATGCTGCTATGCTGGCTACAATGATCTTCCGGCCAAGTGTTGCTCCACGGGCATCTACCAGAAGAAGGACTCTCCTGATGCCTCTTTTCCTTGGATGGACGGGAATGCGCGGCGTGGTATCGCTGGCTGCTGCCTTAGCAATTCCCGTAACCCTTGACAACGGAATTCCTTTTCCTAACAGGAACCTTATATTATTCATCACATTTGTTGTAATCCTGCTTACTTTATTGGTCCAGGGGCTTACGTTGCCCTATTTCATCAATAAAGTCAATGCTTTCCGGGATTTTATGAACGAAGAAGAGGAAGAAAAAACAAGGCAGAAAATAAAACGCGAGCTGAGACAGCATATTTACCATTTCCTGAAAACAAAACACGAAAACGAGCTGCAGGGACATGCAGGAATAGAAAGGATGCTGATTCATTGGGAAGAAAAAAACAAAGCCAATGACGAAGGCTGGATGAATGAAAAAAACAAGGCTATTTTTGTTGAAATGCTCGAAAGCCAGAGGCAGTATCTTTCAGAACTTAATAAAGACGTATCCATTAATGAGGAGGTGATTCGCCAGCACTTGTACCAGATTGATCTGGAGGAAGAACGGTTGAAAATGATTTAGAAAAGAGAAATTCAGGGCAGGCAAATTACAGCGCTAATACGACAAAACGTGACGTGTTTTAAATAAATTAACTCTATCATATTCAGTATGTTAAATGTGATGTTAATTTTTAAATAAAACCGGATAATTATCTTTAAAATTGATAGTTTTGTATTAAAATTATCATCTTTTTGTCATGTATGCTTTAGTAGACTGCAATAACTTTTTTGTTTCCTGCGAGAGAACTCTGGATCCGTCTCTTGAGGGGAAACCTGTTGTAGTACTTTCCAATAACGACGGATGTGTGGTGTCCAGAAGTAAAGAAGCTAAAGATCTCGGCATTCCTATGGCAGCTCCTGCCTTCAAATATAAAGAACTTTTCAAGCAGCATGACGTAAAAAGTTTCTCTGCAAAATTTGAACTCTACAATTACAAAAGCCAGCGTGTGATTGATATTTCAAGATCATATGTGGTGGATTATGAGGTATATAGCATAGATGAGCTGTTTCTGGACCTTTCAGGCTTCAAGTATGTAGACATTCATGATTACTGTCTTAAAATTAAGGATGACATCAAAAATCAGGAAAATATTCCCGTAAGTATAGGAATTGCCCCTACCAAAACGCTTTGTAAAGTGGCCAACAGGATTGTAAAAGAATTTCCTGACCAGTTTGGCGGAGTTTATATCCTCAATACCCCTGAAAAAATTGAAAAAGCCTTAAAATGGCTCAATATAGGCGACGTCTGGGGAATAGGACGGAAGCTTGCTTCTAAAATGCACGACAGCGGAGTCTATAAAGCCTGGGACCTTCTTCAGAAGCCGGAAATGTGGGTCCGGAAAATAATGGGAATTCACGGGGTGAGAATGATCAATGAGCTGAAAGGAATCCGCCAGCTGGAATTAGACTCGCCATCGCCCAAAAAATCTATTGCCGTAACCAGAAGCTTTATGGAAATGCTTACCCGGAAAGAAGAGGTAAGGGAACGGGTGGAAACCTTTGGAATGTACTGCTCCGAAAGGCTCCGCAAGCAGAATACATGCTGCAGGATGGTCACCGTTTTCATTCAGACCAACCGTTTCAGGAAAGATCTGCCTGAATATAGAAATGCAGTCACAAGGATCCTTTCCAACCCTACCAATTCCTCTATTTTGATAGGCAGGGTAGTAAATGAACTTTTTGAAACCATTTACAAAGATGGTTTCCACTATAAAAAAGCTGGAGTCATTGTTAATGATTTCGTTCCCGAAAACGAAAGGCTCATCAGTCTTTTTGAGGAAGATTCTCAAAATCATCATCTTCCGGTTATGAAAGCCATGGATGCCATGAACAAAAAATTTGGGAAAGATAAAGTACGCCTTGGAAGTATGAGCGGGGAAAACACATTCGGGCGGGCCCAGCTTTCCCCGGAATACGAAGCTTTCTTAAAAAACAATACCCTTCCCGAAGCTAATTTCAGATTTCATTAGTGTTTAAAATTTTCTGATTAATGTGTTTTTTAATTAAAAAAATGCATGTTTTATTGAAACTTGTGGTGGTAAATTATTAAAATTCCGAATTTTGATATTGTTTTTATTGTTGTAAATAATACGTTTCCAGCTAATTACGTTTTGTTTGCCTTTTTGTGTATTGTACGGATGATCTGCTTCAATTTATCTTTGCTGAAGAATTTTACATTCTAAAAACCACAAACTACATGAAAAAAATAAACACATTGATGAAAGGTGTAGTGGCTGGAGGATGTTTTTTGGTGAACATCGTTAATGCGCAAGTTGGCATTAATACATCAAATCCTCAAGCCCTCCTGCACGCTGATGGAGGCAAAGATAATCCTGTTTCGGGAGCGCCAACAGCTGCTCAGGCTGCTAATGATGTTGTATTCACGTCTAATGGTGAAATAGGAGTTGGAACTCTTACGCCTGCTGTAAAAATAGACGTCCGGTCTGCCAATAACTCAGATAATTCTATAGGAATAGGAGAAACCACCCAGGCAGCACCTGTGGCAGGATCCGGAGCGATGAGGTACAATCCGCTGAATGGTGGTAAAATGCAGTATTCGGATGGGGTTGTATGGCAGGATCTGATTTCTTCACCTACCAAAGCTGTTGTAGTAGCTAATCTTCAGGCTGCCAATTTCGCTGTTAAAGTTCCGTATCAAACCTCTACCGGAATCTCCGGATGGACAGAAGTCTCTGATCCTACTTCCAATTTTACACCGGCAACGGGAATCTTCACAGCGCCCAGAACCGGCGTCTATTTAATCTCCTTTACCTATGATTTTGTAAGAATTCCTATTGTTTCAGGCTATTTTTCCGAAGCCAGGTACGTTGTGAACGGAAGCACTGTCGTTAAAAAATGCGTAAAATCTTTTTCGAACACCTCAAAGCAGGCCCAGGTTGCCGGCTCATGCGTTGCCGGAGTTCAGCTTAATAAAGGAGATACTTTCCAGCCGCACCTTTACCAGTCGGTATACAACGGAAGTTTAAGTCTGCGGACCGATACTACCCCGGCCAGTAATGAGTATGGCTTTGTAAATCTTTCCATAGTAGAACAATAACACACTTGATATGAAAAAAAGATTGGCAATTGCTTTGATGTTGGGCGGAAGTCTGTTTATTAAGGCACAAATAGGAATCAATATGTCTGCTCCTGAGGCAGTTCTTCATGTGGACGGGCAGAAAAATACTGTTTCGGCAACACCGGCGAGCTACTATGATGATGTAGTGATTACCTCTTCGGGAAATATGGGAGCCGGAACAAAATCACCCAAAACAAGACTGGATCTACGCTCCAATGAGCATCTGAATGCTTTAGGTATTGGCGGAACCTCACAAACGGCTTCTGCAGCAAAAGCAGGGGCGATGAGGTACAATTCGGGAACTCAGGACCTGAGCTATTCCGATGGATCTTCATGGATTACATTGGCCCATAAAGCACCGAATGATTTTGTGGATGCAGAAAATTCTTCGGCACAGAGTTTTACAAGTGGAACCCAGACGGCTCTTACAAACTGGACGAAAAAAACAGATGTTAACGGAAATTTTAATGCCGGAACAGGAGTTTTTGTTGCCTCCAAAACAGGGATATATATTGTTGCTTTCACATTTTCACTGGCTTCAGGAACTATTGCCAATGATTCACGCTATGAAACTTTGATTCAGACTAATTCGGCCTCTTCAGCAACGAATAAGGTCTTTAAATGTGTGGGAAGCTATCCGGGAACAAATTCACTGTCCAACCGCGTGGCAGGAGGCTGTTCAGGAATCTTCAACCTTAATCAGGGGGATAATATCACGGTAAGTCTGAACCAGGCTTTAGGAACTGCAAAAACCCTGGATACCGATGGTTCACTGACTTCTCTAAGTATTTTCGGATTATAAAAACAGGAATGATGAAAAAAAGATATTTATTAATAATTTTAGTACTGAGCTTTAATTTTACCTTTTCACAGGTCGGAATCGATACCCAAAATCCAAGAGGTATTCTCCATACTGATGGGCAGAAAGATAATCCTGTGTCAGGAACTTCATTTACCCCCGCTCAGCAAAGTAATGATGTTTTAATTACCAGTGAAGGAAGAATAGGAGCAGGAACACACAATCCCGCAGTGAAAGTGGATGCCAGGAATTCAGGAAACGGGGCAATTGGCTTTGGAACCTCTGCACTTACAGCAGCGGCAGCAGATGAGGGAGCGGTGCGGTACAATTCCGGAATGGAATATTCCAATGGAAATCAGTGGCTTCCTCTGCTTACTGCACAGCCGGCCGTCAGTAAGGTGATCGTTATTGCGGCCAAAACAGACAATACGGTAAAACTGGTTACCCCTGCTGCAGCTACCACCACAGGACTACAGAACCGGGCAAGTAATTACCTGGTAGGCTGGACGAAAGCTTTCGAGAGTAATTCCGGAACCAGCTTCAACGCTTCAACGGGAGTTTTCACAGCTCCACGGAATGGAGTTTATGTAGCTACTTTTACTACAGACCTGGCTCCGCTGGCAATTAATTATACAACAGACCCTTTGAACCCGATCCAGATAGAAGCCATCTGGCAGCTATACGATAATACAACGGGGCTGCTTTCCACAAATATTGTAAACACCATAAAATGTGTCAATACCATGTCTTCAAACAGCAACGGGAATATTGATGCAGGGAGCAACTGTACGGCTTCATTTTATATGACCACGGGACAACGTCTGATGCCTTATATCTGGTTTAATCTGAACGGATCAGCTACAGCAGGTTTTTCACTGAATAATACAGGAGGATATAATAACCTGACCATAGCGGAACAGTAATCAGGAAATTCCTTCAAGAGCTTTGATAAAGGCGGAAGGATGCATCCCGGTAATTTTTTTGAATTCAAGTGAGAAAGCGCTGTGGGAAGAATATCCGGTAATCTCAGCGAGGTGGTTGATCTTATATTTGCGGAACTGAGGCTCGTTCTTTAATTGTTCAATTACATAATTGATCCTCAGGTGATTGATGTATTGGTTGAAATTGAAATTTTTATGTTTTTTAATAACTGCAGATAAATACTTTGTGTTCACGTTCAGTGCATTAGATAAATTATAACGTGAAATATTTTTTTTGTTGAAGTCAGAGTTCTCTTCAAAGGCTTTTAATCCTGCCAGAATATGTTCTTCTGTTTCGGGGGAAATTTTAATGTCGGCTGTAATACTGTTTCCGGAATGATCTTCGGTTTCCTGAAGGTCTTCCTCATAAGCAACAGGAGTAATGCCCTGCTGATAAATTTGTGCAACAGATCTTTTGTGTTTTTTTCTAAGGCTGAACATATTAAAAATAACTGCTCCCAAAACGATAATAAGAATGATGCAGGCGATAATCAGACCTTTGGAGAGGCTGTGGCTTTTAACCAGCTGCCGGTCGAAATTTTCTTCCTTATGGCTGAGGGTTGCATTCACAGCCATTTTCTGATTGTAAGCAACGCTGTCTTTCAGTTCAAGGTTCTTCAATTTATATTTCTGGACATTCTGAAGGTCATTCAGTTTGGTGTAGGCCTCTTCCAGGTTTTTTGTAATTTCTATTTTCTTTTCGTTAAAGCCATACCGGCTGGCAATTTTTAAAGCTTTCTGATAATACAAAACAGCGCTGTCCTGCTTATTCTGCTGGGCAAATGAAAACCCGATATCATGAAGGATATTGGATTTAAGATAATAATTATCGTTCCCAACCAGGGCAAAAGCCTTCACAAAAAAAGACTTGGCTTCATCAAATTTTTTGATTTCCGATAAATTGTACCCCAGATTGGTGTAAGCAGAAACCAGAAGTTCGTTCCTTCTCGGAATATTTCTGATCTGTTGAAATTCCCGGACTGCATTTTTAGAGTAAAATTCTTTCTTCTGATATTCATTCTGATTTAGAAGAATGAGAAAAGAATTATAGATCATTCCTTTCAGTTCGTGCCCTTCATCGGTGTTTTCATTTTTTATTTCAGAGAGGCCTTTATTCAGGCTTTGGGAAGCTTCTTTCAGCAGTCCCAGCTTTGCATACTGTGTTCCCAGCATTCTGTAGGCGAGTGCTTTTCCGGGAGCGTAATTATTCTCAGTAGAAATTTTTAATGCCTTTTCTGCGAAATCAAGAGCCCCTTTTGCATCCGATCTTAAATAGCTGTTGTAGGATTTCAGATAGTAAGCTTTTGCAATATAGTTAGAGACATTTTTCTTCTGCGCAGAGTCTATAATAGCATTCAGGACAATTTCAGAGCTGTCCGGATTTTTGGAGGTGAGTGACCGGGCATATTGGTATTGGTCCTCAAAATCAAATTTTTGAGAAAATAATGAGCCTGAAAGAATAAGGAAGAGAAAGAATATAATTTTTTTCTCCATTTGTGTTTGTGTTTACTTTTTTTCGTATTTCCAGTTTCTGGATTTTCCTTCGGCTAACCATTCCAAAGATTGTTCCATTCTTTTATTTCTGGTCGTTTCCGTTTTGGCTTCCGTGATCCAGTTAATGTATTCTTTTCTGAAAGAAGGTGAGCCTTTTTCAAAAACGGCTAAGGCATCTTTATTTTTTTTCAGGGCTTCCTGAAAGTAATCAGGAACTTCGGTCTCCACCTTAGATGGGGCTGCCTTTTTTACCGTAACTCCCATATCTGTAAGCTCCATCGCTTCAGCAATTGCTTTTTTTAGCAAGGCTTTGGAGGGGAGATCTTTAATTTTTGTGATTTTTCCCAGGCTGAACATGGAATTTTTTTCAATATCCCTGGTGATCTCATTCATTGTTTTCATTTCTTTTTCCAGCCAGAACCCGAAAGTACAGTGCTGTTTAAAGGAAGCCATTGCGCATAGAATTTTTCCTTTATAGACAAAATTGGGAAAGCTCCATTTCATAGCTTCTTCTGCATCTGGACAGAATTCATGAACGGTTTCCCGGATATACTGCAAAACAGGTTTTGCGAAATCCTGTGATTTCTCGATGTAAGCATCTATTTTAGGGCTGTATTTTTCCATGGTTTTTACTGAAATAATTGTACGGTTTCGTTAACAAGAAATCTTACCTGATCCGGTCTTCCCCTGTCGTTTTTGGGGTTATTTTTGTAGCTGCCGGTTCTTACAATAACCATATTATGTTCCGGAACCATGATGATATATTGTCCCTGTAATCCCAAAAAGTAATAATGTTTAATGGGGTTGTCATAATTGATCCAGAGGCCCATCCCGTAGATTTCTTTGGATTTTTGAGTAGGCGTTCTCATCTGTTCAATAAAATCCGGATTGAAGATTTGTTTTTCGCCTACTTTTCCGTTATCCAGAAATAGCTGCCCCAACTTGGCAAAATCCCTTGCGTTGGAATGGATGCAGCAATATGTTTTTTCCATCCCGTAATGGTCTGTGCTCCATGTGGCATTCTGTTCCATTCCCATCGGAATCCAGAATTTTTCAGATAAATAGCTCGCTAGCGTTTGGTTAAGGGCTTTTTTCAAGGCAAATCCCAGGAGCTGGGTAGATCCGCTCTGGTATTCAAATCTGGTACCGGGCTCTTCTTTAAATCTTCTGGAAAATGTCGCTTTTACAAGATTTTTTCCATAGTAGGCTTTTGCATTGGGCAGAAAAGGATTATTGTAATTTTCATCCCAGTCAAGTCCTGCTTCCATCTGGGCTAGATTTTTAAGAGTGACATCACATCCAAATTCTTTCTCTTCAAATTCAGGATAAAAGTCAGAAAGCTTTTCATCAATATTCCGGATAATACCTTCTTCCATGGCTTTTCCCAATAGCATGACAGTGACGGCTTTTGCCATAGAAAATGAATTGGTGCTCGAAAGCTGGTTATAACCGTCCCAATACTGCTCATGAAGAATTTTTCCGTTTTTTATCACTACAAAAGCTGCTGTTTTGGAGTGCTTTAAATTCTCAATCATATGTTCAGGCAACTCCTTATGATTATATTCGGGGTCTTCCGCCCAAAGTACCGGTTCTTCAGTAGCGATGAGGTTTCCCGGAAAAAGATTCCCGTCGTCGATATTTGCGCTTAGCTTTCCCTTGAGATAGGTTTTGGAAATTCCGCTGAATAGATAATCGTATCCTAAAAGATAAACTGCAGCAACACCTACTGCAGCTCCGCCTATAACATATTTTAATGCCTTCATATAATCATGAGTATCAGTCTCAAACAAATTTAAAATAATTTTGATAAGAAAATCAGAAAGGAACAGTAAATAAACTATTTTTGCGATTAATGATGAAAAATATGACCAGAAAATTGATTGTATGTATGTTTTTCATTTTTTCAGTGATGGGATCCGCCCAGACCTATAAAATGATCGACACCGCAGATTATCTGCAGAGAAAAGAATTTTTAAAAAGTTTTGCCGGAAATAATGAGGTTTTTATTAAAAAGTTAAAATCACAGTATTCCGGGAAGATAGGCTCAGAATTGTCCAGGATCTACAAAGAATTCGGCACCGATTTCGAAAAGCAGGTGAAAAATAAAGATTTTATCTTCAGGTCTGAATTTGAAAATGAGATAAAAAGCCTTATCCAACGTCTCAGAAAAAACAATCCAAATATTCCTCAGGATCTGAAAATTCTGGTGGCAAGGGATAATACGCCCAATGCTTACTGCCTTGCGGACGGAACTTTTGTAATCAATATGGGATTATACAACTGGCTCAACAGTGAGGACCAGATTGCAGCAGTCATTACCCACGAGTTAGGACATAAGATTGATGAACATTCGTTAAAAACATTTTTGAGCATCATTGAACAGAATGAAATGGATAAAACGGCTGTTCAAAACCTGAAGGAAACAACGGTAAAACGAAGCCAGAGCCAGAATCAGAAGGCTTTTGATATTCTTAAAAACCGCGCCTATAAAAAAGGAGTGGAAAGAAGGAAACAGGAAATGAAGGCAGACTCGCTGGGTTATGGGATTTTTAAAAACAGTGATTTTAAAAAGTCTGAATTTGTTAATGCCCTTCAGCGGCTGCAGGATTTTGACACCATTTCTCCCCGCGAACTGAAGGTGGAAACCTATAAAAAGCTTTTTGACCTTCCAAAACAGGCTTTCAATGAAAAGTGGATGAAAAAGGAGGATTTTTCGCTGTACAATTATAATTTTTATAAAGAAAAGCTGGACAAGGACTCTCTGGCATCACACCCCGAAATATCCCGCAGAATCGAAAAGCTCAAAAAAATCTTTACAGAACTGAAAACATCTGCGGAACCGGAAAAAGCTTCTGAAACTTTTACCGCATTAAAGAAAACAGCCCGAATGGAGATTCTTCCCAATTATTTTCATTCCGAAGATTATGGGCTGGGAATTTATGCCTCCATGCAGTTTCTGCAGGATGGTGAAGAGGAAAAATATTATAAAGGCTGGCTGGGTAAATGTTTTGCTAAAATATATGAAGCCCGCAAAAATTATAACCTGAACCGTTATCTGGACAGAATAGAGCCTAAAAACCAAAGTGAGAGTTACCAGCAGTTCCTGAACTTTATGTGGAATTTAAGCCTGGACGACATCAAAAATATAGCAGATTTTTACCAGACCGGCTACCCAATAAAAGAATCCTGATGCATCATCAGGATTCTTCTTTTTTCTAGTAGTTTAGTTTTTCCAAACGGATCTTATTGAACTTTTCTTTTTCGTTGTACTCCCGGAGAAGAATGTAGCCTTCTTTTCCAACGTATGGTATAACGGCATAATTGTCTTTCTCGGAAATAGGAATAATTTCCTGCTTGAACTTTCCGTCAATAACCGTATTAATAAAAAGGTTCCATTTTTTCTGTCTGGTGACTTCGTCTTTCTGGTAGTCACGGTAGAAGAAAACGACATCCTTCCCGCCGTTGAGATATTGGGAGAAAAGGTAATCGCTGTTCACCCATTTTGTTTTTTCTTTTTCAAAAACCTGAACATTTTTGATCTTGAAATCCTTATCGGTGTAAATATAAACAAGATCGGTGGTTTTAGGGGCACTGTATTGGCCTTCCGGCTTGTATTTTTCTGTGAGGATTCCTACGCTTCCGTCATTCATGAAGTACATATCTTTGGTCTGAAGCATGTATCCGTTTTCCACTATGCCACTGGTATTGATTTTTGGAAGAAAAGTTTTAAGATCTGGGACAAAATTGATCCAACGGGTATCTACGGTAAAGTCTGCTTTGTTAACCATCATTCTTGCATATCCAATAGTTTCAAACTTGTCAAGATTTCTACCTAACAGAACAACTTTGTCGTCAAAGGTTTTGTCGTTATCAAGTCTTCCATATGAGTCAATATTATCAAGGGTATTGTCTGTTAAAGTACCTTCAATAGGTTTGTTAGAGGCCTCCTTTCCGGTTTTCATATCAATGACAAGAAGACTAAATGCATTTTGCCCGTCGTTCACTTTTTTCATGATACAGTACATATAGTTCTCATCCCTTTCCAGAATGGATAATGTGGTGAATACTTTTTTGTTCCCGTCTGTATTATATTTATATCTCCAAAGCTCTTTTTTATTATCATCAAATTTAATGATGCTGTTGCTGTTTATATATTTTCCGTAGTCTTTGTATTCTATGGCAAAATAGCCGCCTTCTTTCACTTCTCCTACAGCCGAAACATAGTTGTAGCCCTTTTCTTTTTTCTCATCCCGGTTTTCTTTGCGCTGTGCTTTCCAGTTTTTGGGTTCATTGATCTCTTTAAAAGTACCATCTTCTAGATAATCATAGTAGACTTTTCTTTTGATAGTATTGGTTTTCGGGTCGATGACCATGGAAACGGGAGTGAAGATTTCCCTGCTTTTTACCAAAGAATAATCCATCATCGATGGCTTTAAGATAATCTGTCCTTTAAAATCTACATACCCAAGGTAAGAAGCTGCTGTGATATCTCCTTCAAATTCTTTATTGGCAACAGGGTTAAGATTTTTATCAAGAATTACGTATTCGAATTTCTTGGTCTTATCACCGGTTTTTCCGTAAGAATAAAGAGAGACATAGCCGTAAAGGTTATCTTTATCATCAAACAGGGCATTCATTCCCACATGGTCGCCGGCTGCAAGAGTTGTAAGATCTTGAGTCTGGGAATAAGATAAAATTTGGAATAATCCAAAGATCAGAAAATATAGTTTTTTCATGGATAAAATTTTTGTTTAAAATAATAATTAAATAAAGAAATATTAATAATTGAGCCTTTCCAAACGTATTTTATTGAATTTTTCTTTTTCGTTGAACTCCTGAAGGAGAATATATCCTTCTTTTGCTATATAGGGAATAGTGATATTGTTCTCTGAGGACATTGGTAATACCTCCTGTTTCCATTGTCCGTTTATAAATGTATTGATAAAGAGGTTCCATTTCTTTTCTCTGTTTTTTCTTTCAGTGTCTGCATAGAAAAATACCATATCATTTTTATCATTCAGGTATTGTGAAAAAAGGTAAGTGCTATTTTTCTGAGTGGGATAAACTTTGAGGTTTTTCAGTTTCATCATTGGATCCAGATGCATCATTATAATATCTGAGACTGCATTGTTTTTCCTGCTTATTTTCTGAAAAATAATAACAATATCGTTGTTCTTTAAAAAACTTACTGACTTTATATCAATATCTTTCGAATCAAAGGGATCTTTAAGCTCTTCTATATCTTTATGGCTGCTGTACACATCATCAAGAAGATGAATGTCATTAAATGTCAGCTGGTTGGTGCTTTTATCATAAATAAGCTTTACAAACCCTTCATTATAAAAATTAAGCGGACCTCCTGAATACCTCAATAAAGATGTCAGTTTATCAGTTGTATTGTATTTACCGTTTATTGCTCCGTCTGCAGAGTTAAGGGTAATATAAAGGTTGTTTTCATACGGAAACGGAAGTACGGACATTATCTTTCCTGTCTTCAAATCAAATATCATAAAATTATACTCCGAAGAATCTTTCTGATGTCTGTTCACTTTAGCGATCAGAATATCATTGTCATAATTTACAACTTTGAAGTTGACGAAATTGTATTTATTATCCTGATCGAAGAATTTATAATCCCAAAGTTTTTCATTCTTATCATTGAAAAGCTTAAGGGAAATATCTTTAAATAAAGGCCTGTCATATTTGTATTCAAAAATAAGGGTCTGATTGTTATTAAGCTCTATTACTTCAGAAGTTAATTGATATCCGAGAGTTTTCTTTAAATTTCTGTTATCGTCTTTTCGTTCTCCATTCGTTTTGGAAACAGGTACAGGAATGAGGTTTGTTCCGTCATACTGAAGATTATCTTTCTTTTTGATTTTATAATCATTAAGACTGATAATAAAATCCGAAGGAGTGTAAAATGACGTGTCAAACGCATAATCATATGCATTGAAAGAAGGGGTAATGACTAATTGTTTTTCTGAATTGATATAGGAATAGTATTCAATAGCTGTCTCGTCAGTTTCAAAATTTCCGGAGGAAAGAGAATTGAGATTTTTATCAAAAATGATGTATTCTAATTTGTTTTTCTTTTTATTGTTTTCCGTTTTTCCTACATCATAAAGTGCAAAGTAGCCGAAAAGATTTCTGTCATTATCTAGAATGGATTTCAGACCCAGATATTTTCCGGTGGCTAAAACTGCCAGATCCTGAGTTTGGGAAAAGGCTAGTGTTTGGAATAATCCAAACAAAAAGAGATATAGTTTTTTCATCATGTGTATTTTGGCAAAAATAATAAATTCAGGAATATGCCAACACAGTTAATTTCTTGTGAAAACAAATGAATAAGAATATACTTTAATGCCGAAAAGAAATCTGCGAGAACTTTTTAATGCTTGTGGATTAGCAGATCACGCAGATGTTATGATGTAATAAAAAATAAAAAAGCCCCGGATGATGGGGCTTTTAATCTATATTTTAGAAAGTAAATTTCTGAAATTCGTTTTCTCGTCGATGATCCTTCTCAAATCTGAAACAGGAACTCTTTCCTGCTGCATGGTATCCCTGTCTCTAATGGTTACCGTATGATCTGTTAAAGAATCGTGGTCGATCGTGATACAGTAAGGAGTACCTATGGCATCCTGTCTTCTGTAACGTTTTCCGATGGCATCTTTTTCTTCGTAGAACAGGTTGAAATCGTATTTCAAATCGTTGAAGATTTTCTCTGCATATTCTGCCAGACCGTCTTTTTTCATTAGCGGAAGGATAGCCGCTTTGATCGGAGCCAATGCAGGAGGTAAAGACAATACTGTTCTTTCTGAACCGTCTTCAAGCGTTTCATCTTTCAGACAGTGAGCAAATATGGAAAGGAATAACCTGTCTAAACCTACAGATGTTTCCACCACATAAGGAACATAATTTTCGTTTCTTTCAGGATCGAAGAACTGAAGCTTTCTTCCTGAATATTCTTCGTGAGCTTTTAAATCAAAATCAGTTCTTGAGTGGATACCTTCCAATTCTTTAAATCCGAATGGGAAGTTGAATTCAATATCAGCTGCAGCATTTGCATAGTGAGCTAACTTTTCATGATCGTGGAATCTGTAATTTTCATTACCTAAGCCAAGGGCTAAGTGCCAGTTCAGACGTTTTTGCTTCCAGTTTTCATAGAACTCAAGCTCAGTTCCCGGAGCTACAAAAAACTGCATTTCCATCTGCTCGAATTCACGCATTCTGAAAATAAACTGTCTGGCAACGATTTCATTTCTGAACGCTTTACCAATTTGGGCAATACCGAAAGGAAGTTTATGACGTGAGGTTTTCTGAACATTTAAAAAGTTCACAAAGATACCCTGAGCTGTTTCCGGTCTTAAATAAAGATCCATCGCAGAATCTGCGGAAGCACCTAATTTAGTTCCGAACATCAGGTTGAACTGTCTTACTTCCGTCCAGTTTTTAGAACCTGTATCCGGGTCAGCAATTTCCAATTCTTCAATTAGAGCTTTTACATCAGCAAGATCTTCATTTTCAAGAGATTTTGCCAGTCTTGAAAGAATAGCTTCTCTTTTTGCTCTGTATTCAAGAATCTTTGGATTCGTTGCAACAAATTGGTCTTTATCGAAAGCATCACCGAATCTTTTTGCTGCCTTTTCAATTTCTTTATTCTCTTTGTCTTCAATTTTAGCACAGTAATCTTCCACCAAAACGTCTGCTCTGAAACGTTTTTTAGAATCCTTATTGTCAATCAATGGATCGTTGAAAGCGTCTACGTGGCCCGATGCCTTCCATGTGGTAGGATGCATAAGGATCGCCGAATCAATGCCGACAATATTTTCGTTAAGCTGTACCATAGCTTTCCACCAATATTGTTTGATATTGTTTTTTAATTCGGCACCGTTCTGTCCATAATCATAAACAGCGGATAAACCGTCATAGATCTCACTGGAAGGGAAAATAAAACCATATTCTTTAGCGTGAGAAATCACTTTCTTGAAAACATCTTCTTGCTTTGCCATAATTTTTTTACGTCTGATGTGCAAAAATAGTGAAAAAGCCGGAAGTTGAGGATGGAAGATGGAAGTTTTTATGTACATGGCAATTAGGAGCCGGGAACCTGCTTTCGCTACTCGCTTTTTCTGGATTAGGGTTGCGGCGGCAGCGCCGCCGCAACCCTAATCCAGAAAAGAGCTCAGACATACCGCTCAATCAGGGCTATAGATCAGTCAAAAATCTCTACTTTTGCCCCATGTTAGAAATTCTTTATCGCGACGAACATCTTATTGCCATCAATAAACCGAGCGGGCTACTGGTTCATAAATCTTTTTATTCGGGAGAGGCAGATACTTACGCCATCCAGGAGTTGAGAAAGCAAATAGGGCAAAAAGTTTATCCGGTGCATCGTCTTGACCGAAAAACTTCGGGAGTCTTATTATTTACTTTAGATAAAGATACTCTTCGGGTCATGAGCGATAGATTTGCTGCAAAAGAAGTTGAAAAGAAGTATTTAGCTATTCTTCGTGGCTGGACGAAAGAAGAAGAAACGATTGATTACGACTTGGTTAATGAAAATGAAGTCAGGCAGAATGCAGTCACTTATTATCGTCGTTTGCAGACTTCAGAAATTGATTTACCTTTCTTAAAACATCAGACTTCCAGATATTGTTTAGTGGAAGCTATTCCTGAAACGGGACGATTTCATCAGTTGAGAAAACATTTTAAACATATTCTGCATCCGATCTTGGGCTGTCGCAAACATGGTTGCAACAAACAAAATAAGTTGTGGCTGGAAACATTTGGCATTAACAAAATGACGCTTCATGCTCATCAATTGATTTTTAATCATCCTGTTTCTAACGAAAGAATTACGGTAAATGCCACGATAGATGAAGAGTTCAGGAGAGTAGGAGATATCCTGAATTTTGATTTGAGTACTTATTCTTAATAGTCGAAAATGCTGATTTATGGATAATTTACCTTTATAGATGATGTATATAAAAGGCATTTTGATAAAATATCATAGGTTAATCGGTCATTAATTTTAAATTGAGTATTTTTGTAAAACTTTTTTTCAATGTACAAAAGTATCATCCGACCCATTCTCTTCAAATTTGATCCCGAAGAAGTTCATCATTTTACATTTTCAATGCTTAAAAATTTTGGATTTCTTACCAGATTATTTTTACCCAAGCCTATTGAAGATAAACGTCTGGAAAGAGAAGTTTTCGGATTGAAATTTAAAAATCCTGTCGGATTGGCCGCAGGTTTCGATAAAAATGCCGTTTTATTTAATGAATTGGGAGATTTAGGTTTCGGATTTGTAGAAATCGGGACAGTAACTCCAAGAGCTCAGGCTGGAAATCCTAAGAAAAGATTGTTCCGTCTCATTGAAGATGGCGGAATTATCAACAGGATGGGTTTCAATAATGATGGTCTTGAAGCAGCGATTGAGAAGCTGAAATCCAACAAAGGAAAAATAATCATCGGTGGAAACATCGGAAAAAATACCGACACAAAACCGGAAAACTATACCCAGGATTATCTGGACTGTTTTGAAGGTCTTCATCCCCATGTAGATTACTTCGTTCTGAATGTGAGCTGCCCGAATGTAGGAAGCCATGCCAAGCTGGAAGATGTGGAATACCTTCGTGAGCTGATTACAGAAGTAAAGAAAATCAACCAGTCAAAGGCTGTACGGAAGCCAATTTTATTGAAAATCGCCCCGGATTTGAATAACAATCAATTAGATGAAATTATAGAATTGATTGCTGAAACAAAAATTGATGGAATTGTAGTTTCTAATACTTCTGTCAACAGAGAAGGGCTGAAAACTTCCCCTGAGATTTTAGCGGAGATCGGAAACGGCGGTTTAAGCGGGAAGCCAATTCGTGAAAGAAGTACCAAAATGATTAAATATCTTTCCGATAAAAGCAACAGAGCTTTTCCGATCATCGGGGTAGGAGGAATTCACTCTGCAAAGGATGCCATGGAGAAACTGGATGCCGGAGCAAGTCTGGTGCAGCTTTATACCGGATTCATCTACGAAGGCCCGGAACTGATCAATGAGATCAATAAAGAACTTTTAAAAAGAGCAGGCAGATTGCCAAGATAAGATAAAGGGAGTTGAGAAGCTCTCTTTTTTATTTTGATCTTATCACAGAAGCATTGTTTATATCAACCGTAAGAGTATAAGCCGGAGAAGTGGTGGTTTTGCTGATCTTATACTTCAACGTTTTCCGGTCTTTAGATTTTGTTTCAGTAGTGTCGTAGATGTTTTCGAGGCAGCTTTCGGTCAGGAACTCTTCATAGTTTTTGTAATTCCAGTCCTTTGTAAAATACAGGATTCTATAGCCTTTTTCACCTTCACTTGCTCCACATCTTCCGCAGGCATTAAAGTTGGAGGAATGTTCAAAATACAGTAAAACCCGGTTGCCGTTTTTTCCTGAAGCATAGGAAATCAGTTGGTTGCCGCCGTGTTTATTAATAAAATCAAAAGTATTGATCTTTTTGTTGTTAGGTAAGGTCAGGTAATTATTATACCGGTAAATCATGTCATTACCGGTAAATAATTGTGCCGGCTGAACTTTTTGATTAAGATAAAAGTTTCCCGGGATCTTATTTCCTTTAGGATTATCCTGATCAAATACAATATATTCTTTAGGAGACAGGGCTTCTGCAATTTCAGCCGTTTTTTCCACTTTCTGGGGTGAAGTAATCTGATCTTTAAGCAGTTTTGAATTCTGTTTCTGCTTATTGCCGAAATGATATAAATACAGTTTTCCATAGTTATAAACACCTGTCAGAGGAATTTTCTTCTGGTGCTTATTGTAATAATACCAGCCGTCCACAAAATACTGGTGAAGGCTGCAATCTGCAATGCCGGCAAAATAAAGTTGCATTGTGACCGGCATTCCTGCGATTTCACCTTTGAAAACCTGTGACGAATCTGTTACTGCTTTGAATTCAACTTTCTGACAGAAACCGACGACGGAAAAGGAAAGAAATAGGATGTTCAATAGTTTTTTCATGGTTGGTGGCGAATCGTTTTTAGAGGAAGAAGTTGGCAATGGTATAGATGATAAGCCCCACAAGTCCTCCAACAAGCGTTCCGTTTACCCGGATAAACTGAAGGTCTTTTCCCACTTCCAGTTCCAGTTTTTCGCTTAATTCTTTACCCTGCCAGTTTCCTACGGTAGAACTGATGAGGTTACCGAACTGGTGCGTGTTTTTAAGAATATATTTGTAGGCGGTTACCCTTACCCAGTGGTCTATTTTATTCTGAAGATTTTCATCCGTTTTTAAATTTTGGGAAAACTCGTTCAGGTTTTTGGTGAGATAGCTTTTTAAAGAAGACTGATCGTCCTGTAATTCCTTCATTAATGTTTTCTTAATGGAAACCCAGATATCGCTGGAATATTCGTCCAGCTTATCACTTTTCAGGAGACCGTTCTTAATGTTTTTAAATTCCTCATCCCATTTAGGATCATCTTTCAGATCATTGGAGAACTCCTGAATTTTCTGGGTAACAAGGTTCCGGATCTCATGCTCCGGATCTTCTTCAATTTCTTTAAAAAAATCTGAAAGTCCGCTGGCAATTTTATCGGCGATCTTATTATCAACAAAAGCGGGAATAAATGAATAACTTCCTTTCTGTACCCGGTCTTTGATCATTTCATCGTTTTCGATAATATAATCTTTAATCTGTCTGGAAAGATTGGTTACCATTCTCTGGTGATCATTTTTTTCCAGAATATAATTGATCCCGTTTCCTACTACTTTGTTTAGCTTGATATCATCCGTCATCTCAGACACTTTCTTGCTGATGAACTGGCTTACGGAAGTATCATCAAGCTTATTGAGAATATCAAGAACAATATCAGAAAGGTTTCTGATCAGAATATCCTGGTTTTTCTCCTTAACCAACCATTCGCCTACGAAATTTGAAATTTTAAGCCTTTGAATATATGGACGTATATTCTGTGGTGAAAGAAAATTACTCACCACAAAACTACCGAGATTATCGCCCAGCCTCTGTTTACTGTTTTCAATAAGATTGGTATGGGGAATCGGAAGTCCGAGAGGATGCTGGAACAAGGCGGTTACAGCGAACCAGTCGGCCAGTGCTCCTACCATTGCCGCCTCGGAAAAAGCCCGTACATAACCCAGCCAATGAGAAGGATTAGACTTTTGAAGTAAGGTAGTGGCAATGAAAATAACAGCCATCAGAATAAATAATCCGGTGGCAAACATTTTATATTTTCTCAGCTGTTTTCTTTTTGCTTCATCATTCATATTCTCAAATTTACTAAATTTGGTTGTGAACTTATGATTTATTCTAACCGCAAAGTCGCAAAAGCTTTTAAATTATTTAAACACTTTAGAAAACGTTAGTTTTAAAAGTTTTAGCCTCCTGGAAAAGATCACCTCAGTAGAAAATCAGAGATTTTCATAAAAACTTCAGTGGACCTCTGGTGTGTAATGTATTTAATTTAAAAGAACTTAAGTGTTAAAAAAACTTTTGCGGTTCTATTTTTAAACATATCAAAAAAATATTTAAAATAATTCTATGGAAAACCAAGCAAAAAACAATCCATACTATTCCAGAACAGATACTGCGAAACTTAACATTTCCAATGAAGAGTGGAAAAAGATCCTTGCTCCGGACTTATATGCAGTTGCAAGGGAAGCAGCTACGGAAAGAGCATTTACCGGAAAATACAATGAATTCGATGAAACCGGTGATTATTACTGTGCAGTTTGCGGAAACCATCTTTTCCGTTCCACCTCAAAATTTGCCAGCAGTTGTGGATGGCCAAGCTTTTTCGAAGCCGACAAGGAAGGGGTTTATTACAAGAGAGACACCACCTATGGAATGGAAAGAGTGGAAGTGCTTTGCAAACGCTGTGATTCACATCTTGGGCATGTTTTTGACGATGGCCCCAAACCAACAGGATTACGCTATTGCATGAACTCTGTAAGCCTTGAATTCGTTGCAGATTCTCAAGAATAAACAGCCCTTTAATTCACGAAATCAGGACGTTAAAGTTTCTTAAATTCAGTTAAACTTTGTAGACTTATAAGTGTCTGGTAATTATGTTTTTATAATTTTGCCTCACTAATTTGGAATTTAATAGTATTGAATGAAAGGAATTTATAGTGTATTAGGCCTGTTATACTTGGTCACGACTTCATTCTATCTTTCGCCAAAAAAGGCTGTAAAGACTGAGAATGTCAACACAACAAAAATTGAAAAAGTAGCAGACACGAAATCTGGGAAGACGGCTTCAAATGCATCTTCATCAGAAGAATTGTACAAATCAATTCAATTTGAACCTGAACATGAACTGAACTACGAAGTTTTCGCAAAAGCATTGACAGGTTTTGAAAATTTAAAAAAAGCAGGATTACTGAACCCGGAGTCGCATTTACTGACTATCTGCGATTTTTCTATGTCTTCGAATACAAAAAGGCTTTGGGTGATTGATACTGATGAGAAAAAGGTACTGTTCAATTCACTGGTAGCACACGGAAAAAATACAGGCGAGGAATTTGCGACGAATTTTTCTAACACGGAAAGTTCGCTGCAGAGCAGCTTAGGATTTTATATCACGGATGCCACTTACCAGGGAGATAACGGGTATTCTTTGAAACTGTTGGGAATGGATAAAGGCTTTAATGATGCAGCGTACAGAAGAGCAATCGTAATGCACGGGGCAGATTACGTAAGTGATGATTTTGCAGCAATGCACAAAAGAATCGGAAGAAGCTGGGGATGTCCGGCAATACCGAAGGCATTGACGCAGCCGATCATTAATACGATAAAAGGACGAAACTGTCTTTTCATCTATTATCCGGATCAGAATTATTTATCTTCTTCAGAGTGGTTGAAGTCATAATGATCTGAAATGGAAGATTCTTCAGAATTTGTTTCTGCTGTAAGGTTGACGAATAATCCCGATGGAACATGTACGTTCGAAAAAGGGAGAATTCCGACGCTAAAACCAATGAATACAACTACTTTTTGGATAAGCAATACCGTTGAAGAATGGGAGAAAGTAACCCATCCGGCTCCAAGAAGGCAATATGTTGTAACATTAAAAGGAAATATAAGATTCAGGGTAAGTGATGGTTCTACGTTTCTTATTGAACCGGGAATTATTTTACTCGCTGAAGATACTAAAGGAGAAGGACACAGCTGGGATATAATAGAAGGGGATCAATGGGAGAGGCTTTATATTCCGATCGCTGATAATGCAGAGGATTATTTTATTGCTGATACCTGATAGGAAATTTATTTCATTATCAGGAGCCAGTTATAAAATGGAAAAGCAGTCAATTCTGACTGCTTTTTTCATTTTATTTAGTTAAACTTCTTAAAAACCAGAGTAGCATTGTGTCCTCCGAATCCGAAGGCATTGCTTAAGGCAAAATTAATATCCTTTTCTTTAGCTTCCCCGAAAACAATATTCACATCTTTAGGAATGTTCTCATCAATATTGTGAAGATTGATCGTAGGAGGAATAATTCCCTTTTCTACAGCCTTAATGGATAGGATGGCCTCAGCAGCGCCTGCAGCACCCAATAAATGACCGGTCATGGACTTCGTTGCGCTGATGTCAAGCTTTTTGCTTCCTCCGAACAGCTTGCTGATTGCATTCAGCTCGATCACATCTCCAATCGGGGTAGAAGTGGCATGAGGATTAAGATAATCAATGTCTTCTGCGTTTGCGCCAGCTTCTTTCATCGCCAGCTGCATTGCTTTAATGGCGCTTATGCCGTCAGGATGGGGTGCGGTCATATGGTAAGCATCGGCAGTCATGGCAGCACCCGCCAGTTCTGCATAAATTTTGGCACCTCTTGCTTTTGCGTGTTCGTATTCTTCAAGAACCAAAGCACCGGCACCTTCACCCATTACAAAACCATCTCTTTCTGCATCGTAAGGACGGCTTGCGGTTGCAAAATCATCATTCCTGGTAGACATCGCCTTCATTACCGAAAACCCTCCTATAGAAGCAGGTGTGATAGCAGCTTCAGATCCTCCGCTTATGATAACTTTGGCTTTTCCAAGACGGATATAATTGAAGGCATCCATCAATGCCGTATTTCCTGTGGCACATGCTGAAATGGTGGTATAGTTAATCCCCTGCAGTCCGAATTTCATAGAAATCATTCCTGAAGCCATATTGGCTATAAATTTAGGAACGAAAAAAGGATTAAACCTGGGTGTTCCGTCACCGTCTGCGAAATTCATGACTTCCCCTTCAAAGGTTACCATTCCGCCCTGTCCGGTTCCCCAGATTACTCCGGTATCAAAAGGATCCATTTTTTCCAGTTCAAGCCCGGAATCCTGAATAGCTTCAGTGGAAGCGTACATAGCATATTGCGAAAATAAGTCGCTTCTTTTTATTTCATTGTGGGTCAGGTGAACTTTCGGATCAAAGTTTTTTACTTCACAGGCAAAGTGCACTTTAAATTTCTCTGAATCAAAATGAGTAATTAAACCCGCTCCGCTGACACCGTTAATACTGTTTTGCCAAAAATCTTCGACATTGTTCCCCAAAGGCGTTACTGCGCCCAGACCTGTAATGACAACTCTTTTCATATCTAGTTATTAATTTTGAATAGGTTAGAGGTTCCCCTGGCAATCAGTCTTGTTTTGTCTGCGTTCCATATCTCGCATTGTGCATTCACAAACTGCCGGCCTCTTTTTATAATTTTCGTTTCGGCTACAATATTATCATTTTCTTTTGCAGTTGAAAAATAATCGATCACATTATTGATGGTTGTTATGAAAGAATTTTCATTCAGGGAGAACATGGTGGCTCCGATAATGTCATCAACAATGGCTGCAGTTACACCGCCATGAAGATTTCCAATGGGATTAAGCCACTCCGGTCTCACGGTATATTTGAATTCGAGATGTCCTTCTTCTGCAGAAACTATAATAGGATTGAGCCATTTCATAAACGGTGACGGAGACTGGTCAAATTCCTTTCCGATAAATTGCTGCAGTTGTGCTAATCTGTCCATATTTGTTTTGTTTTATTTTTCTAAAATCATAGTAACGCCCTGTCCCCTTGCGGCACAGATAGAGATAAAACCTTTCCCGCTTCCTTTTTCATTGAGAAGTTTGGCCAGGGTCCCGATAATTCTTCCTCCTGTTGCTGCAAAAGGATGAGCAACGGCAAGGCTTCCACCTTTTACATTTAACTTATTTCTATCGATTTTTCCCAATGCTTTTTCGAGGCCGAATTTTTTAGCAAGATCATCATTTTCCCAGATCTTGATGGTAGCCAGAACCTGTGCTGCAAAGGCTTCATGAATTTCATAATAATCAAATTCTTCCAGACTCATTCCTGCTTTTTTAAGCATTTTTTCTGCAGCAAAAACAGGGGCAAGAAGGAGATTTTGTTTATTTTCAACATATTCTATCCCTGCTAATTCTGAAAATGTAATATAGGCTAAAACAGGAAGATTATTGGCTTTGGCCCATTCTTCACTGGCCAGCAGTACGGCAGATGCTCCATCGGTGAAAGGAGTTGAATTTCCGGCAGTCAAAGTTCCGTTTTCTTTATCAAAGGCAGGTTTCAATTGGGAGAGCTTTTCAAGGCTAGTATCTCTGCGGAGATTATTATCTTTATCCAAACCGAAGGCGGGGATGATCATATCATCAAAAAATCCTTCATCATAAGCCTGCGCCATATTTTTGTGGCTTCTGAAAGCCAGTTCATCCTGCTCTTCACGGGAAATCTGATAATATTTTGCTGTAATTTCTGTGTGTCCGCCCATTACCAGGCCTGTTTTCGGTTCCTGTCCTTTGTAAGGAACGGGCATCCAGTCTTTCAGTTTTGGACTTAAAAGCTGTTTTAATTTCCCGAATACCGATTTTTCCTTATTGGCTTTTAATAATGCTTTTCTCAGTCTCGGCGCTGATTCAAACGGAATGTTGCTCATGGCTTCAACCCCGCAGGCGATTCCGCTTTCGATCTGTCCTAAAGCTATTTTATTTCCGATGTAGACTGCTGCTTCAATTCCTGTGTCGCAGGCCTGCTGAAGATCGCACGCAGGCGTTGCAGGATCAAGCGCAGTATTCATCACGGTTTCCCGGATGAGGTTGCTTTCTGAAATATGCTTGATAACGGCTCCTCCAGCTACTTCACCAAGAAGCTTTCCCTGTAAATGATACTTAGAGATCAGCCCGTTAAGGGTTGCTTCCAGGAGTTCCTGATTGTCCAGGTCTGCATAAGCGGTATTGATTCTGGCAAAAGGAATTCTGCTGTATCCTACGATGGCCACTTTTTTTGTTTCCATAATGAAAATTTTATGAGGGAAATATTTTTAGTTCTTTGTCGATCATAAATGCTATTCTGTTTAAGGCAGTGTTCAAATACTTTTCATCTCCTGTTGTTTTGGAGAGAAGTATTCCGCCTTCTATAAGCATAATGAAGAGTGATCCGTATTCATCAGCATGAATATTCGGATATATTTCTCCGCTTTCCTGTCCATCCATAATGACGGCTGTTATTTTTTGAATCCAGCTTTCAAAAGACCGGGTTACCTGTTTTTTCAGTTCAGGAAAAATATCATCAGCTTCCGTAGCTGCATTCATCAGAGGACAGCCTCCGTTTTCGAATACCACTTTCCAGTTTTTCCGGTAAAAGCTGACGATAGCATGTAGTTTATCTATGGTCGTTACAAATTCATCACTGAAAGATCTTGTCATGTTTTTTGCCTGCAGGGCAGCATTGTATTTGTAAACTTCCAGAGCGACTTCGTCTTTATTTTCAAAATTCCCGTAGATGCTTCCCTTGGTGAGACCCGTAGCTTCTGAAATGTCAGATAAAGACGTAGACAGATAGCCTTTGGTATTAAACAAAGAGGCTGTTTTTTCAATAATGAATTGTCTGGTTTTTTCTGCTTTTGACATTGAAGTATTTAAATTTCAATACAAATATACAAAAAATATACCGATCGGTATATTTTATTTTAAAAGTACTTTCAAAAATTCAAATAGCAACTTTCTTAAAAAAATAACCATTAAGATCATTTAAGTGGTAAAGAGAAGTTAGGAACCTGTGGACAGGCATCATACGATGAAAATATATTCCTCTTAACTTTCCTTGATCCTTAAAAATCTTAATGGTTCAGGTAAAAACTCTGATATGATTAAGCTAAAGTAGCATTCAGTGTGATTTCAAAATTAAAAGCGGCACTTACCGGGCAACCTTCTTCGGCAATTTTTGCATATTTCTGGAATTCTTCTTCAGAAAGTCCCGGAACTTTTGCGGTAAGGGTCAGTTCGGATTTGGTAATTTTTCCGATGCTTGGATCAAGGGTGATTACGGAAGTTGTTTTTAATTCTTCAGGAGTGAAACCAGCCTGTGAAAGTTCAGCACTAAGTTTCATTGTAAAGCATCCTGCATGTGCTGCTGCAAGCAATTCTTCAGGATTTGTTCCCACACCGTCTGCAAAACGGCTGTTGAAAGAATACTGAGTTTCGTTTAAAGTTGTGCTTTGAGTAGTTAAATGTCCTTTACCTTCTTTGATGTTACCGTTCCAAACGGCTGTTGCGTTACGTCTCATAATGTTTGATTTTTATTATTTTAATATGTTGATTTCGATGATACAAAGATATGTCGGTTCTATGCCTGATTCAATAGATAAAAGTGGTTAAATGTTGTACTTTTTTCCCGAATGGTAATTTTTTTTAAAATTTGCCGGTGTATTTCCTGTTTTACTGGTGAAAAGGCGGTTGAAGTAAGCCGGATCTTCATAGCCTAAATCATAGGCAATTTCTTTAACGGGTTTATCGGTATAAAACAGAAGTCTTTTGGCCTCCAGTAAAATTCTGTTGATGATCAGCTGGTTGGGAGATTCCAGATTCAGGTTTTTAAATTTATGGGTTAAAGTTTTGGGCGCCAGATGTAGAAGTTCTGCATAATCTGACACATTGTGTTTTTCCCGGAAATGAATTTCCAGATACCTGCTGAAATCTCTGAACACCTCCATCTCGCTGCCGGGAATTTTGATGTTAGTATTGTTGAGGTGCTGCTTCTTCCAGTTTCTGGTGGAACGAATGATGATCTGCTTTACATACGTTCTGATCATTTCTTCTGCAGAAGAATCTTTCCATTCCAGTTCATCCTTTATATTCCCGAATAGGTTTTTAATTTCGGATGTTTCCTTATCAGTAAGCTCTACAAAAGGAATTTCAAATACGTTGTGAAAAAGAAGACCGTCACAGGCTACTTCTTTGTCATGAATCTGAATGCAGTAAAAATCCCGGTTGTAGTACAGCAGCATGGAGTCTTCCTGTCCTTTTTCTATTTTCAGGTGCTGGCTGGTGAGAAAAAACAGGGAAGGTTTTGAAACTTTATAATGATTAAAATCTACGGTAAGCTCATAGCCTGCCGGTATGAAAAGGATCTTAATATCATATCTGAATTTATTCCCATTGATGGTTTCCAGATTTTTTTCGGAGAAGATTTCAAGTCCGAGTTTTTTGTAGTGGTCTTCAAAAATAAGTTGCTCCTGCATATTTTTACTTTAGTTTAAAGATACAAAAGAATACTTTACCGGCATTAATAAGTAAACCGGCCTTTAAAAATTTGGAATTGGAAATTTTGGGAACAGATATTTTCTGTTTTTCTTTTACTTTTTTAATAAAAAAACAAAAAAAGTAAAAATTATATAGTAGTTATTGGGTTTTTTATCAAATTTGTAAAAAAATACTGTATTGAATTATAACTTTAATTTCTTCAAAAATTAGATGAGCAAGCTAGAAAATATTTTGAGAGAAATAACCCCATTATCTCCAGAGGACAGTTTTCTTGTGTTTGACCGGATAAAGGCATCTTTTGATTTTCCCTATCATTATCATCCGGAGATCGAGATCAATTTTATCAGCAAAGGCAAGGGATATCGCAGGATGATTGGTGACCACACCGGTGAGATCGACGATATTGAACTGGTTTTGGTAGGACCTAATCTTCCGCACTGCTGGGCGAATTACAGATGCAAAAACAGGAAGACCCATGAAATTACGGTTCAGTTCAATCAGGACTTTTTTAATCAGTCCATGATGGACAAAAATATTTTGAAGCCTATCAGTAATCTGATGAAAGAATCCATTCGGGGAATACTGTTTTCCCAGGAAACGGCGGAAAAGCTTAAAGATTCTTTTTTCAATTTGTCCAAAATGAACAGCTTTGAATCCTTTATCGAGATCATGAAGATTCTCAACGAGCTGGCTGTCGCAGAAGACAAAACCCTTTTATCTTCCTACAGTATAGAGTTGGAGACCTTTGCTGATAATGATAAAATGAAGATTGTCCATGATTTTGTCCATAAAAATTTTGAAAGCAAAATAACACTTCATGATGCGGCATCCCTTATTAATATGAGCAGTGTGACTTTCAACAGGTTCATTAAGAAAAGAACGGGCAAGACTTTTGTGAATTACTTAAACGAGATCAGGATCAGTTATGCTGCACGATGGCTGATGGAGAAGAATCTCACCGTTTTTGAAACTGCATTTGAGGCAGGCTTCAATAATATCGCTAATTTTAATAAAGTTTTCAAATCCATTAAAAAAACAACTCCTACTGAATTTAAAGAACTTTTTAAAGGAGTTAAAAAAATAGAATAATACGTTAATGAAAATGTACGTTTCTGTCAGTAAATCCGGGTAATTATATCCGGATTTTTTATGTTATCCAATGTATTTTAATCAAAAAATGCAAAAAAAGCATCATATTACTGATTGTAAGTCATAGAGTTTGTTTATCTTATTTTGCTGAAAATCAGCTTTTAAATGCGTGCTTTTGAAAGTATGTGAAAAAATAATATCGTTTTATGATAAAATAGCATTATATCTGGCTGTCAACAAAATTTAGATTTGCTAATATGAATTAAATCTTAACAAAACTTTAATTATTTGATGCAAATGTTGCTGAAAAATGAAGATAAATATCATTTTGAAATGCATACAATATTTAAAGCGATGTAATTGATTCTCAAATAAATCTTAATAAAACTAACCTTATGAGAAAAACTGTTATACCGGTTTTATTAGCTATTTCTTTATCTGCTTACGCACAGGAAACAAAAACGGCAGATACTGCTAAAACAACCAAAATAGAAGAGGTGGTTGTTACTTCTTTGGGGATAAAAAGGCAGGTACGGTCCTTAACGTACTCCAGCCAGCAGATAGGAGGGGATGAGCTGACAGAAGTAAAAACACCCAATCTTTTGAATTCAATCAACGGAAAGGTTTCCAATGTACAGATTAATAAAACCAATGGTGGTGTAGGTGGATCCGTGAGGGTGGTAATGAGAGGAGATAAATCTACGAGAAACAGCCAGCCGTTGTATGTAATTGATGGGATTCCAATCATTAACAACACAAAGGGGCCCAATGTAGATTTTTTTGCTTCCATGCCGGATACAGGAGATGTATTAAGTACAATCAATCCCGAGGATATTGAAAGCATCAACTTCCTTAAAGGCGCTTCAGCAGCAGCATTATATGGGGCTGCGGGAGGTAACGGTGCTGTTTTGATTGTGACTAAAAAAGGAAAGACAGGTAGAAGTAAATTATCTTATACAACCAGTTTAACCCTTGACCGGGCTTATAGCCTTCCTGAACTACAGTACAGTTATCTGCAGAGTATTCCTTACGACCATGCGGCAGGACAAACAGGTTCTCAGCAAAGCTGGGGAGCAAAAGGAGCTTCAAAAGATTATCTCAAAGATTTCTTACAGACCGGAACTACATGGGTTAACAATCTTTCATTCCAGTCAGGAAATGAAAAATCCAATAACTTTTTCTCTATAGGGAATACGACAAATAAAGGGATCATTCCTACATCAGTATTTGATCAGTACAATATTAATTTCAGAAATTCGAGTAAATTTCTTGATGATAAGCTGACCCTTGATGCCAACTTCATGGGATCTTTACAAAACAGCAAAAACAGGCTGACTCCGGGTTCTTATTATTCCCCGCTTGTAAACCTGTATTGGCTGCCAAGAGGTGTTGATTTCGATCAGTTCAGCGGATCAAACTATGCATATCAGAATAATAACAGACTGCTTCCCGCACAGAACTGGTGGGCAATAAAACCAGATGGAAGTTTTAGCGTGGAATCTCAAAACCCGTATTGGATTCTTTACAAAAACCCTGTAACAACAAAGAATAAAAATCTTTACAGTGCAGCGACATTGAGCTATCAGATTAATCCTTGGCTGTCTGCCAGGGTAAGAGGAAATTACAACTATACTACCTCAGACAGCCAGCGTAATGTGGCCGTTTATTCCTTACCTGTTTTATTGGGTGGAAATGATAACGGTAAGATTTACAAAGATGTGATTGAAAGCACATCTACTTACGGAGATGCATTATTAATCGGAAGCCCGAAAATTACCGATGATATTTCTTTGGATTTTACGGTAGGTGGAAGTATAAATACACAAAGATATGAATCAAGCAGCTTAGAGAATAACCTTTTGGTGATTCCTAACTTGTTTGAATTGAATAATTTACAATGGCCGGGCCAGAATGGAAATGGAGTAAGCTACGTAATATACAGAACAAAAAAACAGACCCAGTCCGTTTTTGCAAGTGCCAACTTAGGATATAAAAAATTCCTATATCTTGATCTTACATTTAGAAATGACTGGGACTCTACGCTTTCAGGAACCGGCAGGATTTCTTTTGATTATGAATCGATTGGTTTAAATGCGATCTTATCAGAAATCTTTAATATTTCAGAATCCATCAATTTCTGGAAGGTGAGAGCCTCCTATGCAGAAGTTGGAAACGGGCTGTATTCCAACCTGACAGCTCCTAATATTTACCGTTACCAGGTAAATGCAGGGACTATGATTACGCCTAATTCATCACCGGTTACCAACCCGGAATTTTCTGAACTCTTTGCGAAACCGGAACTTAACAAAACTTTTGAGGCAGGAACAGAACTTAAACTTTTAAATAACCGGTTAAGCTTTGACTTCACTTATTATAATTCAGTAGTATCCAATCAGCTTTTACAGGCAGTGGAAATATCTTCCAACTTAGGATTTGGAACCGGAAGATTTGATGTTAATGCCGGAAAAATTCAGAATGTAGGATTTGAATCCAGTTTATCTTATAAAGTATTTGCAGGAAGTAAATTTGACTGGACAACCACGATAAATGCTTCTGCTAATAAAAATACGATTAAAGAACTTTTCCCATCCAGATTACAGATTCCTGCAGACAAAACCTTTGTGCTTGCAGGAGGGGGATATAACAGATTAAAAGTAGGAGGGTCATTCGGTGATATTTACGGATCAGTATTCAAAAGAGATGGTCAGGGAAGAATTATTGTAGATGCAGACGGTGTTCCGTTAAGAGATGAGAACCAGGTTCAGTATCTTGGAAATCCGAACCCTAAATTTATCCTTGGGTTCAACAACTCTTTCAATATAGGAAAATTAGGAATCAGTTTCCTTATTGACGGAAAATTTGGTGGAAAAGTATTAGGCTATACCCAGGCTAAAAATGATCAGTATGGAGTGAGCAAGGCTACCGCGGATGCCCGTGATAACGGAGGAGTATCCATTCCAAATGCAGTTTACGAAAACGGTACTCCTTATACAGGATTGACTGATGCCGAAAAATACTATTCAAAAGTATCAGGATCTATTGATGAGCCATACATGTATAAAGCAACAGCCGTGCGTCTGAGACAGGCTTCAATTTCATATACATTTGGAGTGAATTCAAAATACATGGAAAATGCAACGATAAGTTTAATCGGAAGCAATCTGTTTTTCTTTTATAAAGATGCTCCGTTTGATCCCGAACAAGTATCAGGAGTTAATCCTGGAGGGGTAGGTATCGATATGTTTGGAATGCCGATTACCAGATCAGTTGGTCTGTCATTAAAAGCTAACTTCTAATTTTAAGAACAATGAAAATATCATATATTAAAGCCGTATCAATCAGTACATTCATGCTGCTTTCTGCTATAAGCTGCACGAGCGAATTTGATAAATATAATCAGGAGTACATCGGAGGGCCTGAGAATTTCAATGCCGATTTCACCCAGATTGTAAATCCCCTGAAATTGATGCAGAGAAACCAGCAAAGCTCTACCAACTGGATCTATCAGCTGCAGACCAACCTTAACGCGGACATGTACAGCGGATTATTCAGTACAGCTACACCTTATAACGGAGGAAGAAATAATACCACGTATTTTATTATGGATGGCTGGAACGAAAGAATTATGATGACACAGCTGGAGGATGTTTTTGACAAATCAAAGACCATCAACAATGTGATCAAAGAAAACTACCCGGGGATCAATTTTAAGGCATCTCTTGCTGTTGCAAGAATTCTTAAAGTAATCTCTGCAAGTAAAGTCTCAGATGCACACGGACCTATCATTTACAGTAAATTTGAAACCCCTAATCCTTCAACAGGAATTACCGATTTCGATTCACAGCAGGAAGCTTATAACAATTTCATTGCAGACCTTACCTCTGCCATTTCAGACCTGCAGCAGACTCCGGGCGTTGAAGATAAGGCCGTTATCACTAAATCGGATCTTATATATGGCGGTAACCTGGCCAACTGGGCAAAACTTGCCAATTCCTTAAAATTAAGATTTGCCATGAGAATGAGTTATGCCGACCCTGCCAAATCAAGATTGTATGCAGAACAAGCTTTAGCATCTCCTGCTGGTTTTATTGATGACAATTCTGCCAATGCACTGATTAACTATGGAGGAGCTTCTCCTCTCAGCGATATTATTTATTCATGGGGAGACTGTAAAATCGGGGCACCATTAATGGCATTTATGAATGGTTTTAATGATCCGAGAAGATCTGCTTATGCCAAACCAGCTACCGATCCTAGTGTAGCCGGGCAATATATAGGAATAAGACAAGGAGTTGATATGGGAGGAAGTAAAGATAGATATGGAGACTTCTCCCAGCCTATCGCTGCATCTGCCAACGGAGACTACTTTTCGAATAGCAATGGTAAAAATAAAGTGTTTACTGCCGCAGAAATATGGTTCCTGAAAGCGGAAGCTGCCATCAGAGGCTATGCCGGAGCAGGAGATGCAGGAACAAACTACAACAAAGGCATCGAAATGTCATTTGCTGAATGGGGGAAAAGTGCATCCTATGCAACTTATGTAGCAGATGCTGTTTCTAAGGAGGCCCCTTACATTGATCCTAAAAATGCATCAAACAGTATTCTTGCGGGAAGCCCGATGCTGAGCACCATTACCATCAAATGGAACGAAGGTGATTCTTTTGAAAGAAAATTAGAAAGGATTATGACCCAGAAATGGATCGCTATTTATCCTGACGGATCTGAGGCATGGGCAGAACAGAGAAGAACCGGATATCCTGTTATTTTCAAAAACGTTCTCAATGACAGCCAGGGGACCATCAGTACTGATGCTATGATCAGAAGAGTTCCTATCCCGACCAAATACAGAAACAATACTTTGAACTATGCCCAGGCGCTGCAATATCTTGGAGGCCCTGATACAGGTGGAACCAAGTTGTGGTGGGACAAAAAGTAATAATTTTGGCAGATCAATTATAAAGATAAAGAGGCCGTCTCAAAAGTTAGATTTAATTTTGGTTTTTTCATTCCGGTAGAAGAAATTTCTGATATACGTTAGTTTAGATTCTTCAATTTTAGTTTCGTTTCAATGCGGGATGATCCTTTTGAGAGGCTCTCTTTTTCTTTAATATTAGTATAAACATGGGAAACAACAGCTCTGAAAATCAGTCGGTAAAACCGATATTCTGGATATCAACATTATATTTTGCAATGGGAATTCCCTTTGTAACTATTAATGCAGTCTCCGGGATCATGTACAAAGACATGGGAATTTCAGATTCCAAAATCACATTCTGGACCGCCCTGATTATGTTTTCCTGGACATTGAAACCTCTTTGGAGCCCTTTCCTGGAAATCTATAAAACAAAGAAATTCTTTGTTGTAGCCACCCAGTTTGCCATAGGGATTCTATTCGCGCTCATTGCTCTAAGCTTACCGATGCAGGATTTTTTCAGGTACAGCATCGCCCTTTTTGCAGTCGTTGCATTTTGTGGTGCTACACACGATATAGCTGCAGACGGAACTTATATCAATTTTCTGACGAATAAAGAACAGGCAAAATATATCGGTTGGCAGGGCGCTTTTTATAACCTGGCAAAGATTATCAGCAGTGGGGTTCTGGTCTATTTAGCCGGAGTTCTGGAAAAAACACATGGGGTAACGAATGCCTGGATGATCATCATGGGGATTTATGGGCTTCTGTTTTTGGTTTTAGCTGTTTACCATTACGCTGTTTTGCCAAAAGAAAATAAGAGTAAAGAGCCAAAAGAATTAAGAAAATCAAGAAATGTTCGCAAAGAACTCTTGGAAGTGATCACTTCTTTCTTCCAAAAAAAGAATATCCTGTGGGCTGTACTGTTCATTATTCTTTACCGCTTTGCAGAAGGGTTTGCCATAAAGATTGCACCCTTATTTTTCAAAGCGCCGAGAACCTCAGGAGGCCTTGGGTTATCCACGTCGGATATCGGGCTTATTTATGGAACTTATGGTTCAGCGGCATTTATTTTAGGATCCGTGCTGGCAGGTTATTTCATTGCAGCAAGAGGACTGAAAAGATCATTGATCTGGCTGTGCTCGGCCTTTAATATTCCATTTGTGGTCTATGCATTACTGGCTCATTTTCAGCCGTCGGAGTTGCTTCCGGTGGGCATTGCAGTAGTTGTGGAATATTTTGGCTACGGATTCGGATTTGTAGGGCTGATGCTCTATATCATGCAGCAAATTGCACCCGGCGAGCACAAAACAGCCCATTATGCTTTTGCTACTGGCATTATGAACCTTGGAGTAATGATTCCCGGAATGTTCAGCGGGATGATAAGCGACTGGGTAGGCTACAAAATGTTTTTTATCTGGGTCCTGATTGCTACCATACCGGCATTTGCCGCGACACTGCTCGTTCCGTTCTCATATCCTGAACAACCAAAAGAACACTAAATCATTTATCAAATACATTAAATAAAAAGTAAAAATACTTTATGACATTTCAACCAGCAAAGATCCCTTGGCAGGATCGTCCGGAAGACAGCCGCGATATTATGTGGCGCTACTCTGCAAATCCTATTATCAACAGATATGCGATCCCTACATCCAACAGTATTTTCAATAGTGCAGTAGTTCCTTTTGAGGATGGGTTCGCAGGAGTTTTCCGTTGCGATAACAAAGCGGTACAGATGAATATTTTTGCAGGTTTCAGTAAAGATGGGATCAATTGGGAAATCAACCACGAGCCTATCGACATGAAAGCCGGAAATACCGAAATGATAGAATCCGATTATAAATACGATCCCCGTGTTGCCTTTATAGAAGACCGTTACTGGATCACATGGTGCAACGGATATCACGGACCAACGATCGGGATTGCCTATACTTTTGATTTTAAAGAATTCTTTCAGTGCGAAAATGCATTTTTACCATTTAACAGAAACGGAGTTCTTTTTCCTGAAAAAATAAACGGTAAATATGCAATGCTGAGCAGACCGAGTGATAATGGACATACCCCTTTCGGAGATATCTATATCAGCTACAGCCCGGATATGAAATACTGGGGCGAGCACAGATGTGTAATGAAAGTGGCTCCGTTTGAAGACAGCGCATGGCAGTGTACAAAAATCGGAGCAGGACCTGTTCCTATCAAAACAGAAGAAGGGTGGCTGCTTTTCTATCATGGTGTAATCAATACCTGCAGAGGTTTCCGTTATTCTATGGGAGCTTCGCTGCTGGATCTTGAAGACCCGTCAAAAGTATTGTACAGAACAAAACCTTACTTACTGGCTCCGGCTGAATTGTATGAGCTTACAGGAGACATCCCGAATGTAGTGTTTCCGTGCGCGGCACTTTCAGAAGGAGATAAGGTGACAGTATATTATGGTGCGGCGGATACCGTTGTAGCTATAGCGTTTGGATATATTTCAGAAATCATTGATTTCATGAAAAAGAACTCACTCTAAATGGATTAAAAACCAATGGAATATGCCCGTCAACTTTATTTTTCCGCTTGTTGAAATCATTGTTGAGGTTTTTATATTGTTAAATAAACTCCTATCTTGAGGAATTTTTAAGATTTCCGTATTATGATTATGAAAAAAGAACTGCTTGTATTTTTATTAATTGCTCTCGTTTCCCATACCGGAAATGCCCAGCAACGGAAAGATGATATTCTTTCCTGGGTAGATCCCTTTATAGGAACCGGCGGACATGGCCATACATTCCCGGGGGCTACCACTCCTTTCGGAATGATCCAGCTTAGCCCGGACCAGAATACTAAAAGCGGTGACTGGGACTGGTGTTCGGGATATCATTACAGCAGTAAAACCATTATGGGATTCAGCCATAATCATCTCAGCGGAACAGGCTGGGCAGATCTTGGGGATATCCTGGTGATGCCAACCGTAGGAAATATAAAAATGGTTCCGGGTACAGAAGACAAACCGGAAAGCGGCTACCGTTCATCATTCAGTCATGATAAAGAAACTGCTTCACCGGGATATTATTCAGTTATGCTGGACAGTTACGGAATTAAGGCCGAACTGACCGCTTCCCCAAGGGTAGGATTTCACAAATATACTTTCCCGAAAAGTGATGAAGCAAATATAATCATAGATCCTACCAATAAAATTTTCGGAAATATTTATCATACACTGGTAAGCATCGAAGGAAACAATAAGATCAAAGGATACTGCTACAGCAACGGCTGGGGAGGAAAAAGATTCGCCTATTTTGTGATGGAATTTTCAAAACCTTTCAAATCTTACGGAACGTATTCGGAAGGAAAGATAAAAGAGAACGAAAAGATTGCACTTGCCAAAGACGCCAAAGCTTTCGTAAGATTTTCTACTCAGGAAAATGAGAGCATAGAAGTTAAAGTATCCCTGTCTCCGGAAAGCACGGAAGGGGCACAGCAAAACTTTGATACTGAAGCAAAAAACGTAGACTTTGCAAAAGCTAAAGAAACTGCCCAGAAAACATGGAGAGATCTTATCAGCAGATTCCAGGTGACGGGAGGTACAGATGACCAGAGAAAAATTTTCTATACAGGAGTGTATCATACCTTCATAGCACCTAACCTGTATATGGATACCAACGGAGATTATGTTGCCGCAGAGGAAAACATGAACACCAAATGGTTTACCAACTACAGTACCTATTCCTATTGGGACGGCTTCAGGGCAACACACCCTTTGCTTACCATTATGGATCAGAAACATACGAAAGAATTTGCCAATTCCCTGATCAGCAGGTATACAGACCGTAAAGATCATATGCCGATCTGGGAACTGTGCGGATATGATAATTTCTGTATGCTCGGATATCACAGCGTATCGGTAATCTGGGATGCCATTTCCAAAGGCGTACCGGGAATAGATCAGGAAAAAGCCTTTGCAGCGATGAAAGATGCTTCCTTAACAGATAAAATGAGCAGCAGCGATGGAGGCGGAGGTCTTAATGATTACATCAAACTAGGTTATACACCATCCGAAAACGGAGCTTCAGTTTCTGCAACCCTGGAATATGCCTACGATGACTGGTGTATCCAGCAACTTGCCGAGAAACTGGGTAAAAAAGAAGAAGCGGAAGTTTATAAGAAACGTTCCATGAACTTCCTGAATACCTTCAACAAAGAAAACAGTCATTTCTGGCCAAGACAGAAGAACGGTGAATTCCTTGCTGATTTTAAACTAAACGATTGGAAAAAATTGCAGCCACACTGGGTTTCCGGAAATATCTGGGCTTATGATTTCTTTGTTCCCCATCAGATCGATGAAATGATGAATTTGTATGGCGGAAAAAAAGGTTTTGAAGAAAAACTGGATAAAACCTTTACCGAAGCTTTAAAAATGGAGGGGGAGCAGCATGTGGATATTTCAGGATTCATCGGCTCTCTGGGATTTGGTGATGAGCCGGGACATCATGTTCCTTACCTGTATAATTATGCAGGAAGTCCTTACAAAACCCAGAAAATGGTAAAATTCATCTGCGACAATATGTACGCAGCAAAACCGGACGGAATTGTCAATAATGAAGACTGTGGCCAAATGTCTGCATGGTATATTTTCTCATCATTAGGATTTTACCCTGTAACTCCGGGAAAGCCTGTTTATGCCATTGGAGCACCACAGTTTCCTAAAGCATCTTTAAAGCTGGAAAACGGGAAAACATTCACCGTCATTGCAGATAAAATATCAGATAAAAACATCTACGTTCAGAAAATATTTTTGAATGGTAAAGAGTTCAAAAGCTGGGAAATCAGCCACAGCGATATCATGAACGGTGGTGAACTGAAATTTGTAATGGGAAGCAAGCCCGTAAAATAAATCAATAAAAAATTAAATCAATAAAAGTATAATGGAAAGGAGAAATTTTATAAAGACAAGTGCGCTGGCAGGAGCGGGATTACTCTTTACTCAGAACGTTTTTGCGAAAACGCTGGGTACAGAAGATTTCCCTGTTGTCCGTGTTACCAAAGATAAAAGACATTTTACCAGTGAAGCGGTAGAAAGTGCAATTGCAGCTTTTAAAAAGAAAGTGAAAAATAAGGAACTTGTCTGGCTCTTCGAAAACTGTTTCCCCAATACATTAGATACTACCGTTTTTTATAAAGAGACCAACGGAATTCCGGATACTTATGTAATTACCGGGGATATTGATGCCATGTGGCTTCGCGACAGCTCTGCACAGGTCTTCCCTTATCTGCAGTTCTCAAAAAAAGACGAAAAATTACATAAACTCATCTCAGGAGTCATCCATAAACAGACAGAATTTATCCTGAAAGATCCATATGCCAACGCTTTTTATAACGATGAAAATAAAATAAGCAAATGGGAAGAATACGATCATACAGATATGAAGCCGGGCATCCACGAAAGAAAGTGGGAAATAGATTCACTTTGCTATCCTATCCGTCTTGCGTATCATTTCTGGAAAACAACAGGGGATACCAAACCATTTGATACCAACTGGTTGCAGGGAATCAAGCTTACCTTACAGACCTTTACAGAACAGCAGAGAAAAACAGGTTTAGGACCTTATCAATTTGAACGTACAACAGCCTGGGCTACAGACGGAATTCCAATGGGAGGATACGGTTATCCTACAAATCCGGGTGGACTTATCAATTCCATGTTCCGTCCGAGTGATGATGCTACCATCTACGCTTTCCTGATACCATCCAATTTATTTGCGGTAGTAAGCCTACGCCAGGCGGCAGAAATGGTTTCCAAGATTAAAAATGAGCAAAAGCTTGCCCAGCAGCTGAACAGCCTTGCCGATGAGGTAGATGCCGCCATCAAAAAATACGGAATCTACGATCATCCGGAATACGGAAAAATATACGCCTTTGAAACCAACGGATTCGGAAGCTACAACCTGATGGATGATGCCAACTGTCCGAGCTTGCTAGGATTACCCTATCTGGATGCTGTAAAAGCAGACGATCCCGTTTACCTGAATACGAGAAAATACGTTTGGTCAAAAGACAACCCGTTCTTCTTCAAAGGAAAACTGGCAGAAGGAATTGGTGGACCACATATTGGGCTTGATATGATATGGCCGATGAGTATCATCATGAAAGCACTTACTTCCAACGACAAGAAGGAGATAAAATGGTGTATAGAAACTTTACAGAAAACCCACGGTGGAACAGGATTTATGCATGAATCCTTCCACAAGGACAACGATAAGAAATTTACTAGGGAATGGTTTGCCTGGGCCAACACATTGTTTGGAGAACTGTTATGGAAAACCTTTAACGAGAATCAGGATTTACTGACTTAGATTCGATATTTGCAGCAGGTGGCAGCATGCCCTTTATTCCCGTTTTTTTAGTTTCAGTGTTTTACAAAAATTTCATTGAAGGAATCTCATATGAAATTTTTCGGTCAGCAGCTGATCATTTTTCTTCCTTTCCGGAGAGGAGAAAGATGAATAGATATCAATACATCAAAACAACTTAAAAAAAACATTATGAAAAAAGCCATTACTATGTTGATCGTAATGATCATTCATGCCATTCCTGTGCTGAATGCGCAGCAGCTTAACCCTACGGGAATATGCTACGTGGAAGTAAACAACAACAATATCCTGAATGCAGGCTCATACAAGCTGCAGACATCAGGTAAATATTTGTTTAATGTTGTCAATATTTTCGCAGCCAATATCAATTACGATACAGGCAGAGGCAGACCTTACCTGTACTGTAACAATAACGTTACAAAAGTACTGACCAATGCAGATACCTACATAAAACCGCTTCAGGCAAAAGGAATGAAGGTAGTGCTGACCATTTTGGGAAACCATCAGGGAGCAGGCCTTTGTAATTTTCCTACCCGTGAATCGGCCAGGGATTTTGCCCAACAGCTTGCCCACACTGTGAATACTTACGGTCTGGACGGAATCGACTTTGATGATGAATATTCTGATTATGGAAATAATGGAACAGGACAGCCCAATGCAAGCTCTTTTGTGATGCTTGTACAGGAATTAAAAGCCTTATTGCCGGATAAAATGATTACTTTTTATTACTATGGCCCGGCAGCTTCAAGACTTTCATGGAACGGACTTAGAGTAGGAGACTATGTCAACTACAGCTGGAATGCCAATTATGGAACTTTTTCTGCACCTAATGTTCCGCCCCTTACCAATGCACAGATCTCTCCGGCAGCAGTATGGCTGGGAAATACTTCCAATTCCACTACAACCAGCCTGGCTACCCAGACGAAGAACGGCGGATACGGAGTATTTATGTGGTATGATCTTCATGGAACCAATGAAACATCACAGCTTTCAGCAGGAACACAGACATTATATGGGGAGCAGACTGTCTTAAGCACTGCTTTACAGTCATGGACACAGGGGACCAATTGTGATGCTCCTATCGGACTATTTACCAGCAACCTTACGGGTACAAGTGCAAAATTAAACTGGTCAGCCGTAGGAACCAGCACTTATGATGTGGATTATAAACCGGCTACTTCTGCCACATGGACGAATGCTGCAACTGCTACAACTGCTACGTCGGTAACCATCTCAGGATTGACAGCCAATACGGAATACGACTGGAGAATCAGAACCAACTGTAGCGTAAAAAGTACCTATATGTTTGCCCCGAGATTCAACAGCGGGACAGGAACGGCTCCTTCCGGATCTACCTCTCTTTCACTTGATGGAAGCACAGAATCAGGTGCTGCGGGAAACCTGAACTTAACCGGTTCGGCATTATCACTGGAAGGATGGATAAAGCCATCTTCTTTTAAATCAGCATCACCTTATATTTCGTCTCTTTGGGGAACGGAGGTAAGCGACAGCAATTCAGCATTTTTAAGACTGGGCGATGCCAATATTGCCAATAATAAACTTCAGTTTGTATTGAGTATCAATAATGTACAGCAAAAACTAACCGCTGCTACAGCATTGAATGCCAACACATGGTATCATGTGGCGGCGACTTATGATGGCTCAACCATGAAAATTTATATCAATGGAGTTCTTGATGCAAGCAAATCCCAGACGGGAAGTGTGAATTCCAACGGAGCATTTAACGTAGGATATTTGTATAATACATCAAGGAATTTCAATGGTAAGGTAGATGAGGTACGTGTTTGGAAAAGGGCATTAAGCCAGACGGAAATCAGCCAGAATATGTGTAATGTGACCCTACCGGCCACCTCTCTTGCTGCCTACTGGAAATTTAACGAAGGAAGCGGTTCTTCGGTTCAGGACAGCTCAGGAAATGGAGTAACGTTGACGCTTACCGGTATCGATGCTTCCAACTGGGGAACAGATATACCATGTCCGGCAGGCTCTACAACAGCAAGAAATCAAAATACAAGCCTGGAGGAAGTTACAGCTAAAAAACAAGTGAAATTATACCCGAATCCTGTAAGCAAATCTTCTCCGTTTACAGTTTCAGTTCCGGAAGAATACAACAAAGGGAAATTAACGGTATATAGCCTTACCGGCAACCCTCTGAACACAAATACAATCAATGCAGGAGATCAGCAATATGATCTTTCAAGACTTAAAGAAGGTACTTATATCATTCAGTTTGAATCCCAGAACGGAAGCCTTAAGCAGACTGAAAAATTAATTATAAAATAAAAAAATCACCATCGCCGGGCTCCGGCCCGGCGGTTTTACTGAAACTAAATTAATACTATGAAAAACAAATCTATTCTTGCCGCCCTGATCTTACTGGTCGTTCACGGGGCATCCTTGTTTAAAGCTCAGCAGCTCAATCCTGTAGGGGTCTGCTATGTCGAGGTGAACAACAATAATATGCTGAATGCAGGATCGTATACTTTGCAGAACACAAACAGACAGCTTTTTGATGTGGCTATTATCTTTGCCGCCAATATCAACTATGATGTTTCCAAAAGCAGAGCTTATATTTCGAATAACAATAACGTAACCAAAGTACTGAATGACGTCAATACCTACGTTCGTCCCTTACAGCAGAAAGGAATAAAGGTACTTCTGGACATTCTCGGAAACCATCAGGGAGCCGGAATTTCAAATTTCCCGAACCGGGAAGCTGCACGTGATTTCGCACAACAGCTCGCGCATACTGTATACACGTATGGTTTGGATGGGGTGGATCTTGACGATGAATATGCAGGCTACGGAAACAACGGAACGGGACAGCCCAATAGCAGCTCTTTTGTCATGCTGTTACAGGAACTTAAACTGGCCATGCCTGATAAGCTGATCACTTTCTATTATTTAGGACCTGCCACTTCAAGACAAAGCTACAATGGTGATGCAGCCGGAAATTATATCAATTACAGCTGGAATCCTTATTATGGAACTTACAGTGCGCCTTCTGTACCGCCTCTTACCAAGTCTAAACTTTCTGCGGCTGCTACATGGATACAGAACTCAAACCCTCAGTCTACTTCTGCTGCTACACTTTCCACTTTGGCTACCAATACAATCAATGACGGTTACGGCGTTTTTATGTGGTATGATCTTAACGGAGTTAATAATGCAAGCTATTTAAGCACTGGGTCGAATATTCTTTACAACGAAAATACCCTTCTTTCCGGGCCGCTTTATTCCTGGAGCCAGGGGACCGCTTGTGATCCGCCTCTTGGGCTGGAAGCGGCTAACCTTACAGGAACTTCAGCCACCTTAAAATGGACTTCAAACGGAAGCATAACCTATAATATTGATTATAAGCCGGCCAGTTCAACAACATGGATCAATGCTGCCAATAATTATTCAGGAAGCAGCATTACCATCAGTGGTTTGGCAATGAATACAGATTACGACTGGAGAATACAATCCAATTGCTCCGCAACACTCACAAGTACCTATTTATTTGCACCGAGATTCAATTCGGGAAACGGATGCGCGGCACCGTCAGGCCTGAAATCCGGAAGCTTTTTGGGAACCACCACTAATGTGTCATGGGATGCGGTACCAAGCGCAACTTCATATAATTTACAATACAAAACAGCTGCAGCAACTACATGGATTGATGTTCAGAATATTTCTGCAAATTCTTATACCCTTCCGGGCCTTACAGAAAATACAAATTACGTTTGGAAAGTACAGGCTGTATGCGGAGGAGGCAATACAAGCACCTATTCTGCCGAAGCTGCATTTAACAGCGGATTTGCTCCTGTACAGAGTCCCGGGGCAAGATCCCTCTCTTTCAACGGAAGCACCAACTACCTGAATGCAGGGCAGTTTAATCTTAGCGGAAATGCCATAACTTTCGAAGGATGGGTAAAAGTAAATGCTTTTAAAACAGCGTTTCCCTATATTTCATCAGTAATTGGCATTGAAGTGGGGGATAGTAATTCTGCAATGCTCAGGTTTGGGGACGGAAATCTGGCCAATAACAGGCTGCAGTTTATATTAAGCTTCGGATCTTCTCAGGTAAAACTGAACAGTGTTGCAGCATTGGCAACTAATACATGGAATCATATTGCTGCCACCTACGATGGATCAACCATGAAAATTTATATCAATGGAGTGCTTGATGCCAGTGTAGCGGCTTCCGGAAACTTTACAGCAAATGGAATTCTTTATCTGGCCAGAAACTATGACAATTCGCGTACCCTTAACGGATTCCTGGATGAATTCAGAGTTTGGAAAAGAGCATTGACAGCCTCAGAAATTCTTGCCAACAACTGCAACGTTCCGGCCGGTTCTCCCAATCTTGAAGCGAACTGGAAAATGAACGAAGGCAGCGGAAACGGAGCTCTGGATGCTACAGCAAATACTCATTTTGCAACTCTGATCAATATGTCAGCTGCGAACTGGAGAACAGATGTAGCCTGTGCTGCTGCGCTTTCCACGAAAGATATTGATTCAGAAAAAAATAATATAGCTTCTGCATACCCCAATCCGGTTAAAAAAGGAAATGATATTCACTTTACCATTAAAGATAACACTGCCAGCGAGATTGCATTATATGATATGGCAGGAAAATTAATCGTAAACAAGAAAATTGATAAAAATGATATGCGGATCAGTACCGGTAATTTATCTTCAGGAACTTATGTTTATAAGATCAATTCAAAAGAAGGACAGATGAAATCTTCGGGAAAGGTGATCATAGAGTAAAAATTGAATCCTCAACAGGCGTATAAAAAGTAAAATAAAATTAGGGGATTTAGGATGGCAGGCGGGAAGTAATTACTTTCCTGTCTGTCCCTTTTAATGAAAAAGAATAACTTATACAGAATATAAAGAAAGAATATAATGCAGAATATAGTAGGAATAGACATCGGCGGTTCGCACATTACCATGGCACAGGTTGACCCTGAAAAACGTGAAATCATCAGTTCTACTTATGTAAGAGAACATGTTGATTCCTTCGGGACACGCGAAACCATTTTTTCTGCCTGGGTCTCAGCCATTGAAAAGGTGATCCATGATCTTGTCAGAAACGAGCTTCTGATCGGTATAGCCATGCCCGGTCCTTTTGATTATGAAAATGGAATATCGCTGATGCAGCAGGGAAAATTTATTGATATCTATAAGGTCAATATCAAAGAAGAGCTAGCCCAAAGACTTTCCGTTTCCCCGGATCAGATTCATTTTGTAAATGATGCCGGAGCTTTCCTTGAAGGAGAAGTTTTTGGAGGTTGTGTACAGGAATATAATAAGATTTTTGGAGTAACCCTCGGGACAGGTCTCGGAACAGCCTTCTATAATGGAGAAACAGCTTCAGATGAAGATTTATGGGATTCGCCTTTCAAAGATTCCATCTGTGAAGATTATCTGGCAACACGCTGGTTTGTCAATCAGTATGCAGCCTTAACCGGTAAGAAAATTTCCGGTACCAAAGACCTGCTGGACGAGCCGGAAGATATACAGACTCAGATATTTGACGAGTATGCAGATTCCTTTGCCGGGTTCATTATAAAATATGTAAAGGACTATAACCCCGAAGTGCTGGTCATAGGCGGAAATATCGCAAAAGTGTATCCTTACTTTAAAAAGAGGTTAAATCAGCATTTGGAAGAGCATAAAATCAATCTTCCTATTAAAATTTCTGCTATTTTTGAAGATGCGGCCATTCTTGGTGCAGCAGGGTATGCTTTGAAGAAAGCCAGGATCAATTTAACAAAATGATATCATGAAGTTTTTATTCTCAAGTTTTTTTATTCTATTCAATATTTTAGCATTTGGCCAGGAAGGATCTCTTGCCGATTATGCAAACCCTTTGATGGGAACACAGTCCAAGCCTTCCTTATCCAATGGAAACACCTATCCTGCCATAGGGCTTCCCTGGGGAATGAATCTGTGGACTCCGCAAACGGGGAAAATGGGTGATGGATGGGCATATACCTACGATGCAGACAAAATAAAAGGTTTTAAACAAACCCACCAACCTTCTCCCTGGATGAACGATTACGGAGCTTTTGCAATCATGCCGGGTGTAGGTAAACTAAAATTTAAAGAAGAAGAACGGGCAAGTTGGTTCAGTCATAAAGCTGAAGTTGCTAAGCCTTACAGCTACAGCGTTTATCTGGCTGATATCAATGTGACCACAGAGCTTACTCCCACAGAAAGAGCAGCTTTCTTCAAATTCGATTTTCCTAAGACAGACAGCGCCTATATTGTTATTGATGCCCTGAATAAAGGATCATATATCAAAATCCTTCCTAAAGAAAGAAAAATTCTGGGGTACACCACTAAATATTCAAGAGGAAAATATAATAATTTCAAAAACTATTTTGTTGTCCAGTTTGACAAAGATTTTGATTTGACGACCACATGGAAAGACAGTGTTTTTGTTAAAAACCAGCTGGAAATTACCAGTGATCATGCCGGTGCCATTGTTGGTTTTAAATTAAAAGATAAAGAAAGCGTTTATGCAAGAACAGCTTCTTCATTCATCAGTTTCGAGCAGGCAGAACTGAATCTTAAAAGAGAAATCGCGGGCAGGAATTTTGAACAGGTAAAAACAGATGCAAAGAATATCTGGAACAAAACCTTGGGAAGAATTGAAGTAAAAGGCGGAACCGATCAGCAGATGAGGACATTTTATTCCTCGATGTACAGGACATTATTCTTTCCCCAAAAATTATATGAAATTGATGCTCAGAACAATATAAAACACTGGAGTCCTTACAACGGAAAGATTCTGGACGGGAAAATGTTCGCGGGAACCGGATTCTGGGATACTTTTCGCGCTCTTTACCCTTTCCTGAACCTTGTATATCCAAGTATGAATGTAGAAATGCAGGAAGGTTTAGCCAATGCATTCAAAGAAGGAGGGTTTCTTCCGGAGTGGAGCAGTCCAGGATATTCCGATATTATGATCGGGAATAATTCTGCTTCAGTGGTTGCTGATGCTTATATCAAAGGACTTCGCGGATATGATGTGGAAACTCTTTGGCAGGCTGTAAAACATGGAGCCAGCCATGAAGGCCCGATCGATGCTGTAGGCCGTAGGGGAGTAGAATATTACAATACTTTGGGCTATGTTCCTTATGACGTAAAGATTAATGAAAATGCTGCCAGAACCCTGGAATATGCTTATGATGATTTTGCCATTTATCAGTTGGGAAAAGCATTGGGGAAACCTGCTTCGGAAATTGATATCTATAAAAAAAGAGCATACAACTATAAAAATATGTTTGATCCGCAGACAGGCCTGATGCGCGGTAAAAACAAAGATGGGAAATTTCAGTCTCCATTCAATCCGTTTAAATGGGGCGACGCCTTTACCGAAGGAAACAGCTGGCATTATACCTGGTCTGTTTTCCAGGATATTGACGGTTTATCCAAGTTGATGGGTGGGAAAAAGAAATTTGAAGCCAAACTGGATGAGGTATTCTCACTTCCGCCGGTATTTGATGACAGCTATTACGGAAGTGTGATCCATGAGATCCGCGAAATGCAGATTATGAACATGGGACAGTATGCTCACGGAAATCAGCCGATCCAGCATATGATTTACCTGTACAACTATGCCGGTGCACCATATAAAACACAATACTGGGCAAGACAGGTGATGGATAAGCTTTATTATGCGACACCGGACGGTTATTGCGGGGATGAAGATAATGGCCAGACTTCCGCCTGGTACGTATTTTCTGCCTTAGGATTTTATCCTGTAACCCCAGCTACAGACCAATATGTTTTGGGAGCACCGCTTTTCAAAGAAGCTGTGATCCATTTGGAGAATGGTAAGAAAATTGAAATAAAAGCGCCGGAAAACAATGCTGAAAATCTATATGTAAAATCGTTAAACTTAAATCTTAGGTCTTATTTCAAGAACTGGCTGAGTCACAAGGAGCTTATGAACGGAGCAGTCTTGGAATTCCAAATGGATAATAAGCCTAATAAGGATAGAGGATCACAGGAAAAAGATTTTCCGTATTCGATGTCTAAAGAATAATCACTATAAACTTTATATTTTAAAAATAATTTAGAAAAGGAACAGCTTATGAATGCAGAGAAAACAGAAATATTCGATAAAGTAGAAAAAATGCTTGAATCACAGGGATTTACTATTGCATCAAAAGATAATACGAGACCATGGGGTGGTTTTTTCGTGATCGATGAAAACCAGGCGCAGGATTTTGCCAATCAGTATTTTGACGGGATTGATGTAGAAAGCCTGAAAATAGGTGGAAAACTAAGCCCAAAGATCCTTGTTGTTGCCCCGAATGCCCGTTTAAGCTGGCAGTATCATCACCGCAGAGCCGAGATCTGGCAGGTAGTAGAAGGTGCTGTTGGAATAAAAACCAGTAATACCGATGAAGAAGGCGAGCTGAAAGAATACCGTCCAAAAGATCAGATCAAACTTCAGCAGGGCGAAAGACACAGGCTGATAGGTTTAGACGGCTGGGGTATAGTGGCTGAAATATGGCAGCATACGGATGCCTCAAATCCTTCGGATGAAGATGATATTGTGAGAGTACAGGATGATTTCGGGAGATAGATGTCTATAAAAATAAAAAAGACTGTTTTTAAAACAGTCTTTTTTTGTGTCAAAATAACCTATAAACCAAGTTTACTTTTTTAAATATTTGTGTTTTTTTAATTTTTCAAATGTTTAAGGTTATTCCTACGTCTGTATTTTATTCCATCATTTTTGTTCTTGTAAGCCTTCCGTTTGGAATTACGATCAGTATTCTTAGTGGGTTGGTTTTACAGTTACAAAGTAACAATATTCTAAAATAAAATTTCCTATAAAAAGCGTCGATATTTATCGACAGCTTGTAGAAGTTTATCGACAGGAATCATCGGTATCCATCATAAGCTTTTGATTAAAAACTTAGAAAGTTACATCCAGTCCCACATAAAAATTAGCTTTCATGATAGGTGCGTACACCATCCCTCCGTCAAAATAATTTCCAAAAGGATTCCTGAAATCTATAATAGCATTTTTCTGATAATAAGACGTAAGGTTTTCACCTCCCGCATAGGCTCTGATCTTTTTATTGAAATTCCTTGATATTTGGGCATTCAGTACAGCATAAGAATCAGAGTACGCAGGAAGCTGAAATTCTGCCGGATTGCTTGAAGTATCCGGAAGTCTTTGTTTTCCCACCCAATTCAGCGTGGTGTCAAAGCTCCAGAATCCTCCTTTGTTATTTTTATTTGTTGCATAGGCAAGGTTCACAAAGCCTCTGTGTTTCGCCATGAACGGAACTTCTCTTCTACCATCCAGATAATCTGCCTGAACATCATAATATTTATAAGCCAGTCTTACATCAAAATTTTTGAAAGGTGTGAAATCCCACTGAGTCTGGAAAGAATTGGCAAAAGATTTTCCTTCTAAATTATAAAAGGTAAGCTGTTGTGGAGAACGGTCGAGATCAACAAGCACCTGATCCTGAAAATCCGTTCTGAAAAAATCAGCAACAACCGAGGATTTTCTTCCAAAAAGCTTGAATTCCTGTTGCAAACTGGCCCCGTAGTTCCATGCAATTTCCGGCTTCAATCCATAAATATTCCCGCCATTCGGCAAGATCTGAATGCTTCTGTTCGATGCAAAATACTGTTGGTTTTCAGCAAAAATATTGGCCGTTCTGAATCCCCTTCCTGCGGAAAGCCTTAAAATAGTCTGAGGCGTGAAATCATATTTAAAATTAAGTCTTGGGGTAAACTGGGTTCCTGCCAGATTATGAAAATCTGCCCTGGCTCCGGCTACCAAAGTATATTTTAATCCTGTCAATGTATATTCGGCAAAAATTCCCGGAACGATTTCGTTTCTCTTCATATCGTCTGTTAAATACGTTTCCTCGTATCCGTCATATAAAAAGCTGGCCCCGGCCTTGTACTTATGATTCGTATTCCCGATAATGCTTTCAAAGATTAGATTTGAATAATAGGTATGCTGCTTTCCGGCATAATTTCTAAGTCCGAAAAAGCTGTCCTGCTGATGGTATACATACTGATTCATCCATCCCAGGCTCTGGTAGGGCTTTCCTTTGAAGACATAGCCTGTTTTATTCCAGACCTGGAATCTTGAAATATCAATACCCACACCGTATGCGCCCTGTTCATTCTGAGGCAGCTTTTTATCAAAACCAACCTGTCCGGCTGTTCTTTCGTCCCGGATAAAATTAATTCCGAAATGCGATCCGAACCCCGATTTTTCAAGATCATTATAATTAAGGAGATAAGCAGCATTAATCTGGGTTCCTTTGGGTCTGTCCAGGAAAATATCATGATTCATGTCTGTATCTCCGAAAGTTCCGTTTCCATGCAGTAAGAAGGTTTGCGACCATTTCTCGTTAATAGGGGAAACGCTGGTAATATTGGCTTCCGCTCTTCCGTTGAAATCAGCGAAGATATTTAATGAAGTTTCAGGCTCCTTGGCATTTTTCAGAAGTTCTGTATTGATCTGTCCCGTGATGCTTTCATAGCCGTTGGTTACCGTACTCCCGCCTTTTGTCAGCTGGATACTCTCGATCCATCTTCCGGGGATGAAATTCAGCCCGTAAGCCGAAGCAAGACCCCTGATTTCAGGAAGAAGCTCCTTGGTTAAACTGGTATATTTTTGGTCAAGACCGAGCATTTTAAGCTGTTTGGTACCAGTAACGGCATTACTGAAAGAAACATCTACGGTTGCATTGGTTTCAAAGCTTTCAGACAGGTTGCAGCACGCTGCTTTTAGTAATTCCTTTTTATCAATATTAAAGACAAGGCCTGCTTCCTTTTTGCTCAATGCAGTCGCTGCTTTTGAACCGGTAACTGTTACTCCCTCAATACTTTTCTCGTGCTGTTCATGAGTTTCATTAAGGGCCGCATCTTGTTCTTTATGATCATTGTGTTTTGGGCCATCTTCATGATGAACATTTGGATTGGCTTCTCCGAACGGAATATCTCTGTCGTACAGGCAACATGCTGGAAGACCTTTGTAAACTGCGTCGGAAGCTTTGTATTTTTCATTGTCATGACCTGCATCGGCAATTGCTTTTAAAATTTTATCCGAAGAGGTTTTTGATGGGTCAAAATTTAAGGTTACGGTTTGTGTTTCCGCACTCCATTCTGCGGAATCTGCACCGGCTTCTTTTGCGGTTTTTTCTATTCTCGCTTTACATGAAGCACAGTTTCCTTTTACATAAAACTCATTTTCTTTTTTAGAATGATGCTGGTGAGCTTCTGCAGCAGAAGGCTGGAGGTCTCTTTCATAGTGGCAGCATCCCGGCAGACTTTTATAAGTTTCATCGGAGGACTTGAATTTTTCATTATCATGGCCGGCATCGGCAACTTTTTTTAAAATTTCGTCTGTAGAAATTCTGCCATCGGTTTCCAATGTTAAAGTTTGAAGATCAATAGAATACGAAGCATTTTTAGCACCTGCTTTTTTAGCTGCTGTTTCTATTCTGGATTTGCACATATCGCAATTTCCTTTGACTTTAAACTGACTTTTTGAAAGGTTTTGAGCAGATATAAAGTGTACAGAAAGGATCATTAGACCAAGTATAAACCTGGAAATATATAATTTCATTTTGTTTAAAAATTTAGATTAATTAAAAACGGTCCGTAAAATTGTTTAACGAACTCACTGTTTGATAATTAACCTATTTTCGGTGGCTGCCAGATCTCTTTTAAACGGTCTGATAAATGGGGCGGTGAATAGTGGAACTGTGGATTCTTATTAGCCTTGTAATAAGACAGTTCAAAGTGTAAATTCTTTGAAAACGGTGTTTCTATATAAGTATAGCATGCGACACATGTTGAACAGCAGTCATCATTACATGATGATTTTGTTGTGTGGTCTTTGCTGTCTTTTGAAGTGTGATTTTTGCAACAGTCGCTTTTTCCGGTCTCTGCTTTGCAGCAGGTATCCTGCATAGATTGAGAGTAGAAGCTATCCTTGGGAACCAAAAAAATTCCCAGAAAAAAAATAACTGCAAATAAGTGAAACAGCTTCATCTCTGCAAAAATACAAAAATTAAGACAAAGGATCACCAACTTTTAAAGCACAATTGTGCCATGGCTCTCCATGTGCCGGATTAAATTTAGGTTTTTCACCTGTTGGTGCCGGTGCTGTTACCGGGCCGGGAACGTTCTGTGCGGCACTCTGAACAGGCTGTGGTGCCGGTGCGGGTTTACTGTTCAGTGGCTGGCCTACAGGAATATCACATCTGTGGCCCGGCTGTCCGTGTGGAGGATTCATTCCGGGAGCTGTCTTAACAGGTTTTGCATTATTATCGGTTGCCACTTTACCTGCTGACATGGAATTGGCATCTATTTTAATGGAATTGTTAGGGTTTTGGCCGGGTGTTGTCTGGATAGTCGCCGGATTTACATTAAGCGGCTGCCCTACGGGGATATCGCATCTGTGGCCTGGCTGCCCGTGAGGAGGATTTTTAATTCCCGGAACTACTGTGGCAGAAACCGGATTTGAATTGGACTGTAAACCTGCCTGATCCATCAATGCAGTTTTGGAAGTTGAATTAATAGCCATACTAGGCTGCTGAATACCTGCTTCTTCTTTTATATAAGTGGGTCTTTCGTCCTTTTTGCATGAAACAGCTAATATTGAAACGGCAATAACGCCCAAAAATGTATTTTTCATATCCAATCGGTATGAAACAAAATTAGCAAAACATTTTTAATTGTTTTGCTAATTTTATATTTATAATTGGTATTTAGGCTTAATTTTTAACCAAAAGCCTGAATCCTTCACCATGAACGTTGATGATCTCCAATCCTTCGTCATCTTTTAAGAGTTTACGAAGTTTGGCAATATATACGTCCATACTTCTTGCGGTAAAATAATTTTCTTTTTTCCAGATTTTTCTCAATGCAAGATCTCTCGGCATGAAATCGTTTCTGTGGATACAAAGAAGTTTCAGCAGTTCATTTTCTTTTGGAGAAAGCTTGTATTCTTTATCGCCTACTTTCAGCTGTCTCAGCATAGAGTCGAAGAAAATATTGCTGATCTTGAACTGCTCCTGCTCTTCATTTTCCAGGGTAGAGCTTCTCTGCAGGATAGCTTTGATCTTGTATAAAAGAAGTTCCGTATCAAACGGTTTTGTGATATAGTCATCTGCCCCCAGTTGGTATCCTTTAAGGATGTCTTCTCTCATATTTCTAGCCGTAAGGAATATGATAGGGGTATTTTTATCGATTTTTTTTACGTCCTCAGCTAATGAAAACCCATCTTTTTTAGGCATCATTACATCAAAAATACAGATATCAAATTCATTTTCTGTAAATTCTTTCAAGCCCTGCTCTCCATCAGTTGCAAGGGTTACCTCAAAGTTGTTGATTGTTAAATAATCCTTCAGCACAGCCCCGAAACTCTGATCATCTTCTACTAATAATATTCTGTTGCTCATGATTTTAATAATTATAAATTAATAATTAAGAATGAACGTTCTCACTCTATCTTCCTATATTTTGTTATTTGGTTTCTATTTTATTATTGATAAATGATGATGGATGATTGATTCCTTACGGTAATTTTTATCATTCATCACTTATCATTTATATTTTAGCTCATTGGTAACTTGATCGTAAACGTACTTCCTTTGTCTTTATGGGATTCTACGAGGATCTGTCCTTTATGAAGCTCTACAATTTTCTTTACATAAGAAAGTCCCAGTCCCTGTCCTTTTACATTGTGAATGTTACCGGTTTCTTCCCTGAAGAATTTTTCAAAAATTTTGGTTTTGTTCTGGGTTTCCATTCCCATTCCTTTATCGGAAATTTCTATGACGTACCAGTCTCCTTCATTTCTCGTTTTTACATCAATCTCAGGGGCTTCAGGTGAATATTTGTTGGCATTATCCAATAAATTCACGAGCATATTTGAGATATGAAATTCATCTATTTTAAAAATATAATTGGTCGCATTGAATTCCTGTCTCAGAGATCCGTTTCTCTGCTGAACAATAAGGTTGAAAGACTCTGTTGTTTTCTTAATCAGTTCCCGTACATTGGTTTCTTTTAAGAACAGCTCTACCTCGTTTCTTTCGAGTTTGGACATATTCAGGACGTTTTCCACCTGTTTCTTCATCCTTAAATTTTCCTGCTTGATCAGTTCCGAGTAATATTTTACCTTATCGGGATTGGTCGCAATCTTGTCATTGGCTAAAGAATCCGTAGCTACAGAAATTGTGGCCAGTGGGGTTTTGAACTCATGGGACATATTATTTATAAAATCCGTCTTTACTTCCGCCAGCTTTTTCTGTCTCATCATATAATTGATGGAAATAATGTAAATTCCAAGAATGGTCAGCAATGACAGGAAAGTTCCCAGAAGCATCGGCCAGTTGTTCATGGCAAGGGAGTATTCTTTTTTAGGAAATACCAAAGCCAGACTGTATAAAGTCCGGTCTTTTGTGTCGGTGAAAAGAGGATAGGAGTACGTATTGTTATCCTTTTTTTCTTTATAAGCCTTATTGACAATACTGGTGAGTTTATTGTTTTTATCGGTAACTCCATATCCGAATTTTGCTGAAATTCCCCTTATTTTCAGTTCCTTGGTGATCACTGAATCAAGAACCTTGTCGTCAACCCTTTTTGTAATGGGTAAATTATTTCCATAAATTTTAGCAAATTCCTTTATGGTATAATCTCCGTTTTCAATATCATTATTGATCTCTGCGGTAAGCTGTTCAGGTTTTGTGGTGTCCCTTTTTATTTTGTACGCGGCTTCATCACTGTAAAGAGTGGTCCATTTTATAGAATCTCCTCTCTGAGAAATGGGAAGCTGTGTTTTTTCAATAATATTTTTGGAATAAATGATCTGCCTTTGGGTACCGGAATCCTCTACCTGCTGTATTGTGGTAAGAGAAGGCTGCTTACTGTTGGCAAGAATATTATTTCTGAAATTCTTATTGTTTTCATTCATGTATTTTTCCACCTCGATTTCTGAAACATTTTTTACAGTGCTTTCTAATGCGGTATATACTTTGCTTGAAAAATCCTGTTCCAGAACATTGTAATATCTTTTCAGCCAATAAAATTGGAGCGTAACAAAGACAATCAGTGAGATTGTCATAAACACCGAAATTATTGGGATGAATTTATTATTCATTATTTGATTTTAATATATTTGGGGAAAATGAATGTTAAAATTAATTATTTTAAGACTTCATAAACAAAAAACGAGCCAAAAAATTGTATAATTTTTCTTAAAAGGGAGTTTTTTAACAATTATTTATGAATTTAAAATAACTTGTCCTATGGAAAGTCCTGTAAACGTTTAAATACCTAGCTTTAATAAAAATAATTATTTATGGAATCTGATATCATTTTTAACAAAGATTTTGATTCGAACAGCGTATATGTCATGAAAATATATGATGCTGATGTTTCAAAAGTATGGGATTATTTTACCAAATCCGAATTATTGGATCAATGGTGGGCTCCGAAACCCTGGAAATGTGAAACCAAAACACAGGACTTCAAAGATGGAGGAACCTGGCTGTATTCAATGGTTGGTCCGGAAGGGGAAAGGCATTATGCAAAAGTAAATTACGGTGAAATTATGGAGCACCGGAGCTTTGATGGAGTAGATGCTTTCTGTGACGAAAACGGAAACATCAATGAAGATTTTGCACAGTCTAAATGGCTGTTCGGATTCACAGGAGTGGAAGAAGGTACAAAAGTGACGATCAATATTCACTTTCCAACATCTGAAGCTATGAAGCAACAGCTGGAAATGGGATTTGAAGAGGGATTTAAAATGGGTCTGACACAGCTTGAAGAAGTTATTTAATTTGAGAATTTGAAAATGAGTTAATTTGAGAACGGCTTTGTGCTTGGTTCAAATCATAGTATTCTTTAGAAATTTATAAGGCAGATTAATCTGTCTTTTTGCTTTCGGAATTAAGAAATTCATTTAATAAATAACCGTCACCCAATTTTCAAATTAGCTCATTTTCAAATTCTAAAATTGATTTAACCTTATCAAATAAGATCTTCTTCCTGAAAATACTGGATAATTGCTTTTTTCATCAGAAGAGACTGTTCGTTTGGCTTTAGTTCCGGAAGCTCTTCCAGTTTGTCAAAATGTGGATATCCGTCATCATCATAATGGGTGAATTTATAATATCCAAAAGGTTCCAGCAGTCTGCAAACCGCGATATGGATTAAATTCACCTTATCATCTTTCGTATATTTCTGCTGACCGCTTCCCAGCTCCTGAAGACCTATTAAAAACAAATAGGTTTCAATGGGTGCATTTTTTTCGGTGTCAAAATTTTCTATAAAGAACTGTTCTATTTTTTGCCAGTATTCGGACTCATTCATAATATTTGTCATTTATTATCTTCAGCTTTTTTGCATCTTCTTCTCTTGCTTTTTTAAGAAGCTGCTGAAGTTTCTCTTCCTGCTTTTCTTTAAAAAGTTCCCGTTTTTCTGCTCTTCGGATCTTATCTTTCTGTATCAGATAATAAATAATGGTTATTGCAAGGAAACTTAATAGTAACATGGTTTTGTGTTTTTAAAGCAGAAAATTAATTTATTTTTTTGTCAATCATTAAAAGAAACGCATATTCCAGCGCATCTTCTTTCAGGGATTCAAATCTTCCGCTGGCCCCGCCGTGGCCTGAGCTCATATCCGTTTTGAATAATAAAAGATTGTTATCTGTTTTCAGCTCTCTCAGTTTTGCAGTCCATTTTGCAGGTTCCCAGTATTGTACCTGGGAATCATGAAGACCTGTTGTGATCAGCATATGAGGATAATCTTTCGCTTCTACATTGTCATAGGGAGAATATTCTTTCATGTACTGATAATATTCCTTGTCATTCGGGTTTCCCCATTCATCATATTCACCGGTTGTCAACGGAATGGTTTCATCCAGCATTGTGGTCACCACATCTACAAAAGGAACCTGTGCTACAATTCCGTTAAAAAGCTTTGGTTCATAATTAACCACAGCTCCCACAAGAAGTCCGCCGGCACTTCCACCCATCGCATACATATGTTGTGAAGATGTGTAGTTTTCCTTAATTAAATGCTTTCCGGCATCAATAAAATCAAAGAAAGTGTTTTTCTTATAAAGCATTTTTCCGTCCTCATACCATTCTCTTCCCAGGTATTCTCCACCACGGATGTGAGCAATAGCATAAATGAATCCTCTGTCTAGAATGGAAAGTCTTACATTGGAAAAACTTGCATCCACGGTATGTCCATAACTTCCGTAACCATATAAAAGCAATGGAGTATCTGCAGATTTCTTGGTATCTTTATGATAAACCAGGGAAATAGGAATTCTTGTCTCCCCATCTCTGGATTCGGCCCAGATCCTTTCGGAAATATAATTCTCAGGCAAGAATTTTCCTCCAAGCACTTCCTGTTGTTTCAGAAGCTGAGAGGTTTTCTCCTTCATGTTATATTCATACGTGGAGCTTGGCTGTGTCAGCGATGTATAGCCATAACGAAGGACTTCCGTATCAAACTCCATATTGATTCCTATGTAAGCTGTATAGGTAGGATCAGAAAAAGGAAGGTAGTAGGCTTCCTGGGTTTTCTCATCAATGATTTTGATCTGCAGAAGCCCTTCTTCTCTTTCCTCAAGGACAAGATAATCTCTGAAAATTTCAAAGCCTTCCAGGAGAACTTCAGCGCGGTGCGGAATAACGTCTACCCAGTTTTCCATTCCGCAGTTGTTGATTTTGGTCTTTACGATCTTGAAATTGGTCGCACCATCTGCATTGGTGATAATGTAGAATTCATCTTCGAAATGTTCTACCGAATATTCCAGATCATCTATTCGGGGCTGAATTATTTTCCACTCTGCAAAAACATTGTCTGCAGGAATGAATCTGTGCTCATCCGAAATAGTGCTTGAGCTTGCAATGAAGATGTACTCCATCGACTTTGTTTTGAAAACATTCACATCAAAAGTATCATCTTCTTCATGAAAAATCAGAACGTCATCTGCGGAATCAGTGCCCAGTTTATGACGATAAACCTGAAAAGCGCGCAGGCTTTCATCTTTTCTGATGTAGAAAACGTGTTCATTGTCATTTGCCCAGACAGCTTTTCCTGTAGTATTGTGAATCTGGTCCGGGAAAATTTCTCCGGTTACAAGATTTTTAAAATTAATGGTATAGATTCTGCGGCTTATATTGTCTGAAGAAAAAGAAACCAGCTTATTATCCGGAGAAACGGCAACACTTCCTACTTCAAAATAAGTTTCGCCTTCCGCTAAAATATTAACGTCAACGATAATTTCTTCGGAATTGTCCAGACTTTTATGCTTTCTGCAGAAGATCGGATATTCTTTTCCTTCTTCATAGCGTACAATGTACCAGTATCCGTTAAAGAAATAAGGAAGAGATTCATCGTCTTTTTTATAACGGGCTTTCATTTCTTCGAAAAGCTCTTCCTGAAAAGCTTCCGTATCTTTCATCATATGCTCTTCGTAGGCATTCTCCTCTTCAAGGTATTTTATGACTTCAGGATTTTCTCTTTCATTAAGCCAGAAATAATTGTCAATTCTTCTATCGCCGTGTATTTCCAGTATTTTTTCTATTTTTTTTGCCTGTGGAGCTTTCATTTAAATATTTTAATTTATGGGCTTGGTGGATATACCTTTCAGTTTTTTCTTTTTTTGAGAATTATTGATGGTATTTATTCAATATTAATTTTTGTTCAAATTTAGTTAAAAAAAAGCCATCTTCCCTGTATTGAAAAGACGGCTGTTTTTATCTTGATAGTAAAGACTATTTATGAAGTGCTTTAATGTACTTTTCAAGGGCCATAGTCATCGATGGGGTTTCCTTTGTAGGAGCCATAAGATCTACCTTTAAGCCTGCTTCTTCCGCTGCAGCTAAAGTCGTATTTCCGAAAACACCGATTTTTGTTTCCTCTTGTTTGAAGTCCGGAAAGTTCTGCTGAAGAGATTTGATTCCCTGCGGGCTGAAAAAGATCAGCATATCATAATCCTTGGCATTGATATCCGTAAGATCGCTGCATACCGTTCTGTACATGATTGCTCTTGTCCAGTCTACATTGGCCGTTTCCATTGTTTTCACAATATCCGGGCTTAAGACATCTGAAGATGGCAGAAGGTATTTTTCAGTCGGGAATTTTTTAAACAGAGGCAGAAGGTCCGAGAAGTTTTTCTCCCCAAAGCTGATCTTTCTCTTTCTATAAACAATATGTTTCTGAAGATAGTTGGCAATCGCCTCAGACTGGCAGATGTATCTCATCGTATCCGGAACGGCAAAACGCAGTTCTTCGGCAAGTCTGAAGTAATGGTCTATCGCATTTTTGCTGGTGAAAATAATCCCGGTAAACTGCGTCAGATCTATCTTCTGAGTTCTGAGTTCTTTGTTGTCAACTCCTTCGACGTGGATGAAAGGACGGAAATCAATCTTTATTTTTTCCTTCTTTGCTATATCCAGATATGGAGAAGACTCACTAGGCGCTGGTTGAGAAACCAATATAGACTTTATTCTCATCATTGACTTTTATTAAAAAAATAACAACTTCCAAAGCAGCAATAAAGGTGCGATTTGGAGGGTGCAAATATACAAAAATTTATAATACCATTTTTCGGGAAGTATGTTGTTTTTGTGAAACAAATAGAAGAAAATCTTAAAAACCGCGACAAATGCAAAGAATCCGAAATAGTATAAAAATATTTTATTTCTGTCTACGGGGAAATAATAGTGGGTTACACACAAAATTATCAGTAAAAATGATAAAATAAAGTAAAATTTTGTGGAGGTAAAATAAAAAACAGGCCATTTTCTGCCGTCACCTATACTTTGGTAAAATAAAAACCCCAATGCCGATTTTGAGCCATAAAAAAATATAACCGCCAGTAAAGTATATCCGAATTTATTTAGCTGATATCCGAAAATATGCAAATCATTTATATATTTTGGGACTATAGGAATGTATTGTGAAAGTAAGGCAGATAAAGTAAGCGCGGTTACACAAGAAGTGATCATCCAGCTCGGAAGGTTATTGCTGGCATCAAAATATTTCTGAAGCAGAAAATCTTTCAGGCTGGCATCTCTTTCGATAATGTTCATCATGAAAACATATAAGAATATGCATCCTATCAAAATAAAGATTACCCAGTCATTATTCTCAGGTATCCTTACATGGTTTATGAAATTTTGTGATAACAGCAAAAGGAATATTTTTTTGCAAAATTATAGATTATTTTGTATAAAATAAAAAGGTTAAATAAACTATCTTTGCAAACTGAAATGAAAAAACTCGTCATTATCCCTACCTATAACGAAAAGGAAAATATTGAAAATATTATTTCCGCGGTTTTTGCATTGGAGGACGACTTTCATATTTTAGTTGTGGATGATTCTTCTCCGGATGGAACAGCTGATATCGTAAGGGAGCTGCAAAAAAAGTTTCCTCATCATCTTCATCTTTCGGTGAGACATGTGAAAGACGGTTTGGGAAAAGCCTATATTCATGGTTTTAAATGGGCCATCGAGAACAAATATGACTATATTTTTGAAATGGATGCCGATTTTTCACATAACCCGAATGATCTGCCTAAGCTTTTTGAAGCCTGCTTGAATGCGGATATGGCGATCGGATCTCGTTATTCTAAAGGCGTAAATGTGGTGAACTGGCCTATGGGACGGGTATTGCTGTCTTATTTTGCCTCCAAATATGTCCGGTTTATTCTGGGACTTCCCATTCATGATACCACGGCAGGATTTGTCTGTTTTTCCAGGAAAGTTTTAGAAGAAATAGGATTAGATAATGTAAAACTGAAAGGTTACGGTTTCCAGATTGAAATGAAATTCCGTGCCTTTAAAAAAGGTTTTAAAATTGTGGAAGTTCCTATTATATTTACCAACAGAATTTTAGGAGAGAGCAAAATGAACGGGGGCATTATTCATGAAGCCGTGTTTGGAGTTTTAAATTTAAAATGGAAATCAATAATCAACAGATTATGAAAAAGCTGATCTTCATTTTCGTTATGCTGTGCATGTTCTCATGCGGCGACTATATCGACAAGCCCAAAAACCTGATCGAGCCCGATAAGATGGCCGAAATCCTGGCCGATCTTTCTATAACGGATCAGGCGGTTATTGTATACCCGAACAAAAATCTAGAAGCAGGAACAAGATTTGTACTCAAAGCACACAATATAAAATCGCAGGATTTTATAGAAAGTTTTAAATATTATGTCATTAAAGACAAAATGAAGGATATTGCGGAGGATGCACAGAAAATAGTAGTGAAAAAAGATCCGAAAGCAGATCAATATATCCAGGATAAACTGAAAAAAAACGGAAGCACACCCGTTTTCAACAGATAACAATGATGCGGAAACGAGCTCTGTCCGGTACAGCGCCGTTGAAATAAAAGAATATACGAATGAAATTTTTTAATATAGAAAAAACCTCTGAGGGAAAAGCACGAGCAGGAGAGCTCACTACGGACCACGGTAAGATTCAGACTCCTATCTTTATGCCTGTAGGAACTGTGGCGAGTGTAAAAACCGTTCATCAGAGAGAATTAAAAGAAGACATTAAAGCCCAGATTATCCTGGGGAATACCTATCACCTGTATCTTCGTCCTACCATGGATATTATGCAGGAAGCGGGAGGACTGCACAAATTTATGAACTGGGATCTGCCGATTCTTACCGATTCAGGAGGTTTCCAGGTGTTTTCGCTTTCCAAAAGCAGAAAAATGTCCGAAGAAGGAGTAAAATTCAAGTCCCACATCGACGGAAGCTATCATATGTTTACTCCGGAAAAATCTATGGAGATCCAGAGACAGATCGGAGCAGATATTTTCATGGCTTTCGATGAATGTACCCCTTACCCTTGCGAATATAACCAGGCCAAATCATCCATGGAGCTTACCCACCGCTGGCTGAAAAGATGTATTGACTGGACAGAAGAAAACAAAGAGATTTACGGTCATAAGCAAAGACTATTCCCGATTGTTCAGGGTTCTACCTATTCGGATCTGCGAAAAATCTCAGCTGAAGTAATTTCTGAAGCCGGGGCAGAAGGAAATGCCATCGGAGGACTTTCTGTAGGCGAACCGGAAGAAGAAATGTATAGAATTACCGATGAGGTAACGGATATTCTTCCAAAAGACAAACCAAGATACCTGATGGGAGTAGGAACGCCCTGGAATATCCTTGAATCCATCGGTCTTGGAATTGATATGATGGACTGTGTAATGCCAACCCGAAATGCAAGAAATGCAATGCTTTTCACATGGCAGGGGGTGATGAACCTTAAAAATGAAAAATGGAAGCGTGACTTTTCCCCTCTGGATGAGTTTGGAACAAGTTATGTAGACAGAGAGTATTCAAAAGCATATCTGCGCCATTTATTTGTGTCAAAAGAATATCTTGCCAAGCAGATTGCATCCGTTCATAACCTCGCATTTTATTTAGATCTTGTGAAAGTGGCAAGAGAGCATATTGTAGCCGGAGACTTTTATGAATGGAAAAAATCTGTAGTGCCTGTCCTGAGACAAAGACTTTAAACAGAAATAGATCATGATTAAAATTATAGACAGATATATCATTAAAAAATACCTTGGAACCTTCAGTTTCATGCTGATATTGCTGTCTATTGTTGTATTGGTGATCGATGTGCAGCAGAAAATCCCAAGGATAGAAAACGCAAAAGCTCTGGATCCCAAGCTGGATTTAATGTACTTCCTGATCAACTTCTATCCTTACTGGATCATCAATCTTGTGGTGACCTTCCTTTCCATCCTGGTATTTATTTCCGTGATTTATTTCACCTCCAGAATGGCAAATAATACAGAAATTGTTGCTGTAATCAGCAGTGGAGCCAGCTTTCACAGGTTTGCAAAGCCTTACCTGTATACTTCTCTTTTTATCGCCCTGATATCACTTTTAGTCAACCATATGGTGCTTCCATGGGCCAATATCAAGAAAAATGAATTGGAAGCCTATACCTATAATGCTGCCAATAAAGAGAAGATCCTGGGAACAGGTCCTGCATCTGCCCAGCTGAGCAAAATGGAATACATTTTCGTAAACTCCTGGAATAAAAGGGAAACCAGAGGTTCAGGCTTTGTGTATCAGAAATTTGATAAGACCAGGAAAATGACTTATGAACTCAAGTCATCAGAAGTATATTGGGATAAAGCAAAAAAACAGTTCATTCTTACCAATTATCTGGAAAAGACCATCAATAAAGATAATACTGAAAAACTAGGCAATGGTGTTGAAATCAGGAAGAGCTACGGGCATTCCCCTGAAGAACTGTTCCCGAATGAGCTTCTCGGGCAGAATAAAACCACACCTGAACTTATAAAATTTATCGAAAGAGAGAAAGAAAAAGGAAACAGCAACCTGAACTCCTATCTTAACGAGTTTCACCAGAGAACATCCATGCCTGTTTCTATTATTATCCTTACGTTTCTTGCGCTTTCTCTGGCTTCCCAGAAAAAAAGAGGAGGGCTTGGTGTCAATCTTGCTATAGGAATTTCCCTTGCCTTTGTATTTGTTTTCTCGTTTGAAGCTTTGAAAGTAGTTTCGGAAAACAAAAGCTTGTCGCCTGCTGTTGCGATGTGGCTGCCCAATATGGTTTTCTTCCCGCTTACCCTGTATCTTTATCTGAAAAGAGCCAATCAGTAAAGAAGTTTGATTTCTTTATGATAGAAAGATTTTAAACCGTCTTTCTCAAGTTCTACCCAAAGTTCGCCCTTTTCGTCTGCATTACGGATGATGCCATTTTGTCTCTCTTTTTGAATTTCGAAGACGGAGATCTCATTTTTACGGTATAAATTCAGGTTGAACAGGTCGATAATTTCTTGTTCAGAAGGAATATTTTTCAGTTTTTCTGATAAATATTCATGAAGATTCAGTACAAATTCATCAAGGTCATAAACCTGTCCGGTCTGCGTCAGGAGTGATCCTGCTTGTGATATTTCCTCAAAATGGTCCTGCAGGACATTGAAGCCTGCACCTATGATAAAATAATTACTTTGATTAATTTTTTTCTTTTCAATCAGAATTCCGACGATTTTTTTATTTTTAAGGATAATGTCGTTCGGCCATTTTATTTTTACATCATGATCAGTCAAATTGGCAAGGAAATCCCGGATAACCACTGCGGTATAGTAATTGAATATAAAATCTGAGAGCAGAACGTTTTCAGCCTTTACAGCCAGGGTATATGCTACATTTTTTCCGGTCGCCGCTGCCCATGTGTTGCCGTATTGTCCGCGGCCTTTAGTTTGATTAAACGTATGTAAAGCTATAAAATCTGAATCGCCGTAAAGTAAAAACCGTGATATTTCGTCATTAGTAGAAGAACACTCTTTTAAATAAAATAATTGACCCATTTAAGAAAACTTTAAGACTTTAAAGGGCTAAAAGTAAGGCTAAAGTAAAAGAAAAACAATAAATTTGCAGATTATAGATATTTTAATGAATAAAACAGCAGAAAAGCAGGCACTAATAGATAAAATTGTTGAAGCCATCCAGGATGTAAAAGGAGAAGATATTATGATTTTCGATCTTTCGAAAATTGAAAATTCTGTAGCGGAAACTTTTATAATTTGTAGCGGAAACTCAAATACGCAGGTTTCTGCATTGGCAGGAAGTGTAGAGAAAAAAGTAAGAAACGATCTTAAAGATAGACCTTGGCATGTAGAGGGTACCGAAAACTCCATGTGGGTTTTGGTAGATTATGTAACAGTAGTGGTGCATATTTTCCAGAAAGAAATACGTGAATATTACGATATTGAAGAACTTTGGGGAGATGCAGCCATTACCAAAATAGAAAATGAATTTTAAATTTTAAAAAGTATAAATGAACAATAAAGGATTCAACTGGTTTTTTCCAATTGCAATCGTGGCTCTTTTGTTATTTTTCGGTTCCAATTTTTTAGGAGGCGACAGTGCAAAATCTATTGATGAGGATGCTTTCTTTAGGGAAATGCAGGCAGGAAAGGTCCAAAACGTTATCATATACAAAGACACAGAGAAAGCAGATGTTTTCCTGACAAAAGCAGCAAAGACGGCAATGGTTAATAAATCGGCCAATCAGAATAATCCTCTTTCTGCATTCGATATGGCTCCAAAAGCAGATTTTTCTGTAAAATACGGAGACCTTCAGCTTTTCCTTCAGAAATTTGATCAGATAAAAGCAGCAGATGCTAAAATCACGACGACAAAAGATTACGGAGCTGGTAAAAATCCATTCATGGATATTTTGGTTTCGGCATTGATATGGATCGCGATTTTAGGACTTTTCTACTTCCTTCTTTTCAGAAAGATGGGTGGAGGCGGAGGCCCTGGCGGACAGATCTTCTCTATCGGAAAATCTAAGGCAAAGCTTTTTGACGAAAAAGAAAGAATTCAGGTGACATTTAAAGATGTTGCAGGTCTTGAAGGAGCTAAAGAAGAGGTACAGGAAGTAGTAGATTTCCTTAAAAACTCAGAAAAATATACGAAACTGGGAGGTAAGATCCCTAAAGGTGTACTGTTGGTAGGCCCTCCGGGAACCGGTAAAACCTTATTGGCGAAGGCTGTTGCAGGGGAAGCCAAAGTACCATTCTTCTCACTTTCAGGTTCAGATTTCGTTGAAATGTTCGTTGGAGTAGGTGCATCAAGAGTTAGAGACCTTTTTGCCCAGGCAAAAGCCAAATCTCCGGCTATTATCTTTATCGATGAGATTGACGCTATCGGACGTGCAAGGGGAAAAAACAACTTCTCAGGCGGAAACGACGAAAGAGAAAATACCCTTAACCAGCTTCTTACAGAAATGGATGGTTTTGGAACAGACGTTAACGTCATTGTAATGGCTGCTACCAACAGAGCTGATATCTTAGATAAAGCTTTAATGAGAGCCGGACGTTTTGACCGTTCCATCTACGTAGATCTTCCGGAACTGCATGAAAGAAGAGAAATATTTGATGTTCACCTGAAGAAAATCAAGCTGGATGAAAATGTAGACAGAGATTTCCTTGCGAAACAAACGCCTGGATTCAGTGGAGCAGATATTGCCAATGTATGTAATGAAGCAGCGCTTATTGCAGCAAGAAACAGTCATACTTCAGTAACAAAACAGGATTTCCTTGATGCTGTAGACAGAATCATCGGAGGTCTTGAAAAGAAAAATATGGCGATCAAGCCTTCTGAGAAGAGGAGAGTAGCTTATCATGAAGCAGGACATGCCACTATCTCATGGCTGGTAGAACATGCGGCACCACTTTTAAAAGTAACGATTGTTCCGAGAGGACGTTCTTTAGGGGCAGCCTGGTATCTTCCGGAGGAAAGACAGCTTACCACTACTGAGCAAATGCTGGATGAGTTATGTGCAACCCTGGGAGGTAGAGCAGCAGAGCAGGTGATATTCAACAATATTTCAACAGGTGCATTATCTGATCTTGAATCTGTAACAAAAAGAGCTCAGGCTATGGTTACAGTGTACGGATTAAGCCCGAATATCGGAAACATTTCTTACTATGACAGTTCAGGACAGTCTGAGTATTCTTTCGGGAAACCTTATTCTGAAGAAACTGCTACGAAAATTGATGCAGAGATCAAATCGATCATCGAAAATCAATATGAAAGAGCCGTTCAGATCCTTACTGAGAATAAAGATAAGCTTGATGCTTTAGCGAATAAGCTTCTGGAAAAAGAAGTGATCTTCCGTGAAGACCTTGAGGATATCTTCGGTAAAAGAGCGTGGGATCCCGAATTAACAGAAAGACCTGTTACCAGTACTATTGCTACGGCAAAAGAACCGGAGGAGCAGATCATTATTAAAGACAAGGAAGAAGGCAGTGAAATTCAGGCTCCGGAAAGCCCGACTCAGCTTTAAAATACTTCCAAAACATATTAAAAAAACCTGACAGTCTTAGAATTGTCAGGTTTTTTCATATTTAAAGGCAGTTTTTTAGAATCTATTATAATTTATTTCTATTTTTGTATAAAGTTGACTAAAAATAATTTAAGTTGAATTTATTCAAGAAGATTGTAAGCAAACTTACCAACCAGCCTGAGGAAGAGGAAAAACAGAGTCTGGAGAAGCTCGGGGATTCGCTGAAAAATGCGGATCTTGACTATAAGTTTGCGCAATTGTTTACGCATTCAGGAGGATTTTTTAATTATTGTGCCGATGAGGCGGAAGCTCTGCAGACTTTGAATCAGATTATCAAGATTGAAGGAATCACCAATGTTTTCTGCTGGGATAAAGAACTTCAAAGCTTTTTGAACGTTGTAAAAACTCCGTTTACTTCAGAAATGGAGACTTCCAATGATGCAGCTTTTATTACCTGTGAATATCTTATTGCCTATGACGGCAGAATCATGCTTTCGCACAATAATATCCTGCATTATCATTCTTCAAGGCTGCCCGGGAAAATCATTATCATGGCCAATGTATCACAAATCGTGAATAACCTCAATGATGCAATGGGGAAAATAAAAAGAAACGGGAATATTAAAAACCTTACTTCCATCAGTGGGGGACAGTCAAGTTTAGATACTTCTTCCCACACCAATACAAAACTGTTTTTATTGCTGCTTGAAGATTAAGCATCAACTTATAAATTTTACATTTTGGACAAAAACCTTATTCAAAGAACCATTTCCGGACTTGTTTACGTTGCCGTTATCATTCTTTGCACAACACCGCTGGGAGCCGAGCTCATCAACAAGATCCATCCGGGACTTATCAGGCAGGAATACCTGTATTACGGACTGATAAGTCTTTTGTTGCTGGTAGGTACATGGGAATGCATTAAGATTATGAAATTCGGCAAAGGCTACGAAAAATGGATTGTACTTCCGCTCGTAGTTTTTATTTATTATGTTTTTTCCAAAAGATATTTCAACCATGACTTCTTTTTCGATTTCAGGCTGAATGAGATACTGGCAATCTCTCTTATTGTTATTGCAGTAGTTACTTTATTCAAATATCCCAACGAGCTATATTACGACAGTGGAAAACTGATCTTCACAGTAATCTATGTGGCATTACCTTTCAGCTTTGCATTAGGATTGCCTAAGTTTTCCAGTTATGACGGTACCTTCTCGCTGGAAGTTCTTTTCCTGTTTATCCTGATATGGAGCAGTGATACTTTTGCCTACCTTACCGGAAAATTTTTCGGAAAACATAAAATGGCCCCAAAAATCTCTCCAAAGAAAACCTGGGAAGGGTATGCCGGGGGCGTTGTCTTAACCTTGGTTTTATCCTATTTTGTAGAGCATTATCAGCCTGAACTTCGCGGGAACTGGATGGTAGTAGGTTTCCTTGTTGCAGCTTTTGCTCCGTTGGGTGATCTTGTGGAAAGTCAGTTGAAAAGAAATTTCGGGGTAAAAGACAGCGGAAACATCATTCCGGGGCATGGAGGAGTGCTGGACAGACTGGACAGTTTTTTAATCTGCGTTCCTGTCGTATATTTGTACTTTATTTTAGAAAAATTTATTTAATCTCATGAAACTACACAGAGAATCGAAAGGAACGATTACGGTAGCAACAATACTGTTTATCATCATAAGTGTGTTGGCTATCTATTTTCTTAAAATGTGGTCGTTACTGATCATCATGCCATTATTGGTGGTTTACAGCTTAGTATTTTGGTTCTTCAGAGTTCCGGACCGTAATATTCTGGAGCACAGAGAAAATGTTATTGCTCCGGTAGACGGGAAAGTGGTTATGATCAAAGAAGTGGATGAGACTGAATTTTTGAAGGAAAAAGCAATTCAGGTGTCTATTTTTATGTCACCGCTGAACGTTCACATCTGCAGATATCCGGTTTCAGGAAAGGTAATTTATAAAAAATACCATCCGGGGAAATATCTTGTTGCATGGCATGAAAAATCATCTACAGAAAACGAAAGAACTACGGTAGCCGTGGAAACGGTAACCAATCATAAAGTAGTTTTCCGTCAGATTGCAGGATATGTAGCCAGAAGGATTGTTTTCTACTGTAATGAAGGAGATCAGGCAAAAGCTGGACATGAGTTCGGTTTTATTAAGTTCGGGTCCAGAATGGATGTATTTCTGCCTTTAGATACTGAAATCATCTGTAAGATCGGAGATATCACAAAAGGAGGTCTGGATGTGATCGCCAGAATGAAAGATTAATAAAAAACAAATCAAAATATTGAAAGGAGAAATTAAGTTTTCTCCTTTTTTGTTTTAATGAAGCTGACAGTTTGAATGAACTTCATCTCCGCGATATCTATGAGTTTTACTACTCGTGCGTAGTGATGAGTATACCATTACAGGGAGAATATAAATGGTATTGATAATTTTGTTTGCGATAACACAATAGCAATAGTTATATTTTTCTATTAAAGGTAAAACTAATGAAGGATGAATTTAAAAAGTATACATATTGGGAAGCTCATCCATGAAAGGGTTAATGAGCTTCAGATGCCTGTTGACAGAATCGAGAAGTTTTTGAAATGCAGCGAAGAGGAAATTGAAAATATGTATCTTCAAAGCAGTATCGACACTTTTCTTCTTTTAAGATGGAGCAAGCTGCTGGAATACAATTTTTTCAGAATATACAGTGCCCATCTGATTCTTTACGCGCCGCCGGCCAATCCCGGAACTCCTTCTAAACAAAAAGGCAATCTGCCTGTTTTCAGGAAAAATATATACACAGAGGAAGTGAAGAATTTTATATTGGAAAAAATCTCCAGTAAAGAAATGACAGTGAATGAAGTGATTCTGAAATACAGGATACCTAAGACAACGCTTCATAAATGGATTAAAAAAGCATGAAAGATATGGGACCGGATTATAAGCAGATATATACCGATATCATTGAGGAAAAATTCCCGGAAAAAATGGATGATTTCAGGATCAGGCGGAAGATTGAAGGGATCAGCACTGTAATAGATATTATCACCTTAAACAGAATGATCTTTGGTGAACCTGAACTTTCAATGGAGTGTGGAAACCAGAAACTTCGTTCCTACGATCAAAAGTCCGTATTAAATATCCTTGAATACCAGAAAAAAAATAAACTTAACAATACGGAAACGGCCAATCATTTTAAGATGAGCCGCAACACCATTTCAAAGTGGAAACGTTTATTTAAAATATAATTTCTGCAATTTGCAGTTAGGGTTGAATTTTTTTTGGTCCAGAAAATATTCTTGTGTCTCTGTTTTCGGGAGAATAATCTTCTGATTGACAGTTGTTTTTTACTTTATTACCTTAATTTTTTTTCTTATAATCTTATTTGTTTTTTATTTATAAAGCAATAAAATTGTTTATATTTTTCAATTAATAGGGATATGATTTGTAGATTTTTTATTGAAAAATATGTTTTGTTGTAAATATTTTAATAATAAATCTTGATATTTTATAAATTTATATGTCCAAATGTCTACCTGCGTATTTTTTTAAAATCCATTTTTAAATGTTTAGAATATGATGAAAAAAATTTCTAAAATAATGAACAGTGAAAATGAGGTTTTTGATAACGATTTTGAACGGAATTATGCGAAACTGATCAACCGTTATCTGATATTTCTTTTTTTACTGTTTTTATTTTATTCGGTATTTATTATCCTTTTTTTTGGAGATGCAGTAAGTTCTGTATTTCTCACCGTTATTACTTTTTTCTGGTTTGTTTTAATATCCATTGAAGGAAAGATCAGCAGGTACCGTAAAATTTTAAAAAAGACCATCATCATCGTTTTTATTATCCTGACTTTTATAGTAAGTTTTTTCTACATATATACTTCCAGGAACGCCGGTGTTGAATATTTCTACTTTTCAATTCTGTTTGCGCTTCCTTTCTTTTTCAATTATAAGAAAGATTATCATTCCATATTGTTTATCGTAGCCATTATTGCCCTAAACTTCATCGGATGTTTATTTTTTGAACTGAACTTTTTACCGAGAAGCCAATATATTATGAATGCAGACTTTAAAATAATACGTTTGCTGAATATTATTTTTTCCTTTACCACATTTCTCATCGATATATCCTTTATCCACCAAAAAGATAAACTCATCAACGGTTTAATGAAGGAGACGGAAATTAAAAACTCCACGATTGAAGATCTGCTCAAGACCAATAATGAATTGATGAAACAGCAGATCATTAATAATAATCTTACAGAAGATAATATTGCCGAAATTTTAGAACTGGCAGAAATGGATTCACCTCTTTTTCTGGAAAAATTTCAGATCTATTTCCCGGATTTCATGCCCAGCCTTTTGAAGATAAACTCCGGCCTTATCAGTTCAGAAATACATATCTGTGCGTTAATGAGACTGAACTTTGATACCAAAAAAATTGCATTGTGCACCAACAGCAGTGTAAGGGCAATCGAAAGCAGAAAGTACAGGATAAGAAAGAAGCTGGATATCCCTTCGGATATTAATATCAACAATTTTATACTCAAGATATAAGCCTTCTGTTATGAGTTTTTCTACTCGTGCGTAGACTTGCGTAGTCATATTTTAGTTATCCAGGATAGCTGTAGATAACTTTGCATGTCATAAGCCAAAATAATTTTTTGGTGATATATTTTTAAAAAACGCAATACAAAAGTTAAAACGGCAAATAACAAAATAATTAAAATACAATGATGACAAAATCTACAATTCAAATCAGAATCATACTTCTGGGTTTGTTTCTGGTTTTTGGAAAGTTTTACTCACAAACTACCAATGGAGCAGTCGGCATTAATACTACTTCTCCCAACGCCAACAGTGTGCTGGATGTAATATCGGGCAATAACAACAAAGGAATTCTGATTCCCCGTCTCACAGAAAGTCAAAGAGATGCCATTGTTATAAACCCTGCAAAGGATGATGGCCTTACCATTTTCAATACCAGTGAAGACTGCTACAATTACTGGAGCCTTGCAGACAGTGAGTGGAAAAGTGTCTGCGGACAAATCGGGAAATCGGTTTTTACCATAGACTGCTCGAATTCCAAGGCAATGGGAACCTATATTCAGGGCAAAGAATTAACAGCTTCCAATTATCTGAGTATATCTGTTAACGTAACTAAAATCGGAAATTATACAATTACCGGTACAACCACCAACGGCTATAATTTTTACGGGACAGGAGTTTTCCTGAACACAGGTATACAAACTGTCCAGGTTCCCGGACAAGGTACACCCGCAGCAGTACAGGTAAATACAGTAGGGCTTTCTGCAAACGGGGTAGATGTTACCTGTACACCTCCTGTTACTGTAAATGTTTTAAGCTCTGCAGGAACGTATTCAATATCTTGTGGAAGTGCTACTGTAAACGGGGTATATACTAAAGGAACAGCCTTAACGGCCAGTAATACCATTACTCTGCCGGTCGTGGTATCTGCCTTAGGAAGTTATTCCATCACAACAAATACGATAGATGGTATTTCTTTCAGTGGATCAGGAACCTTTACTGCTACAGGTAACCAGAATGTAACTTTATCAGGTACAGGAACTCCGACTTCTACCGCAGATAAAGTAATGACCATTACCTCCAATAGTGCAGACGGCGCAACAACATGTAATGTAACGGTAGTAATGACAATTCCTGTAAAAAAAGTTCTGCATATCGGTGCTGAAACAGCTTACGGATATAGTGCTTATACAGGGCCTTCCAGAAGCCTGATGGATTCTCCTACCAACTTCGGAACGACAGTGTCCAGTATTGTAAAATCCGGAGGATATACCCATACTTCATTAGGATCCAATCCGAGTAATGCTACGTTATTAACCTCATTAAACGCTAAACCGGATATTGTAATTATAGGTTATCCATACACCCCTGATGCGACTGCTGCCGGATATATTGCAAATTATCTGAACAATAAAGGAGTGGTAATTGCATTTGAAGATGACTCACCTTCTTCCCGAAACATGATGCGGGCAATCTTCTCAGACCCGACAATCTCTGCTGGCAACGGAAGCGGTGCAGGTTCGGTGTATACACTTGTAAATACAAATGATCCAATCCTGAACGGACCTTTTGGTGATGTAAGAGGTAAAAACTGGGGTGAAGATGCTTCCACAACGATAAACATATCAGGTTTAACAAGTGGTTTTATTCCATACAGCTATGCCCAGCCTATAAATGATGTGACTTCAAGAACCGGGATTTCAGGATTAAGACATACATCATTAAATTTCATCTGGTTCGGAGACGGTGGATTTCTAAGTAACGAAAATGCAAATGGGAATCAATATCTAAGTAATACCATAGAGCCGTTTGTTGCCCCAAGCTCAGGAGGATATTTCCCGGTACAGAAAACGGTATATGGTTCTGCCGGTAACGGTTATGCGGCAGGAAGCATGCAGGTGCAAAATTCAATATTGTTTGCAAATATGCTGGCGTGGGCTATCAAGCAGGCAGAAACTAACGGGATCAATACGCAATAGACAGCGGTTTCCGGATAGCTTCTCCATATAAAAAACAAAAGATAAACACCAATGTTATGGCAGCATTGGTGTTTTACGATTTTTAATATAGAAACCATGAAATACATAAAAGATTTTTTTGACCTGACCTCTACAGGGCTTCTGTATTATTTTTTCCTGGCAGGATTATATTACTGGATATGTTATATCATGTTTAGAAAAATACTGTATAATGCTAAAATCCAGCAGAAAGAAATCAAAAAGAGAGATATTATAAGAGAGATTTTTCATTCCGTGATCTCATCTCTCGTGATGACGTTTTTAATTTTACTGGTAACCGGCACTTCTCTGAATCAATACACCAAACTCTACAGAAATATTGACGAATACTCGATATATTGGCTGATCGCAAGCATCTTTTTGGGATTGTTTATCCACGACACCTATTTTTACTGGTTGCACAGGCTTTTACATCACAAAAAGATCTTTAAATACGTGCATCTTATTCATCACAAATCTACCAACCCCAGCCCGTTTGCTGCTTATTCATTTCATATCGCTGAAGCTGTTGGTGAAGGCTTGATTGTTCCTATTTTGCTATTTATAATTCCTCTGCACCCCATTAGTATTTATATATTTATTATAAGCTCTCTGGCAATCAATATTTATGGGCATTTAGGATATGAAATTGCCCCGAAATGGCTGAGGGCTTCTTTTCTTTTCAACATTATCAATACATCCGTCTATCATAATATGCATCACAATAAATTTAAAGGAAATTACGGGTTGTATTTCAGATTTTGGGACAAAATAATGAAAACTGAAAACCCGGATTATGTAAAAATATATGACCATATCCAGGAAAAACGATTCGGAAAACAGGGCTAGATGTACTGTTTTATATCATCAATGATGTTCATAATGAAAGAAACGGGTAAGTCTTTATCCATATCAATTAAAAGGATCTTGAACTTCTTTCTGCCGTCCTGGATAAGCTCAGGGTAATGAATCCTGTCCCCGTGATAAAAACTTATATAATGCCGCTTATACTTTTTGCTGTAATAGAGATAACACAGCATTTTCTTTTTATACTTGAAAAAAGGCAGCCCAAAGCTGAAAGTTTCTGTAATATGATCCGGATCAGATTCCAGGATCATTTTCCTTAAAAACAAGAGAGTACTTCTTTCAGGCTCATCGATTCTGTAGAAGTACTCTTGTATAGGGTTCATTTAAGTGAAATTGAATTCAGTAAACGATTAGTCGAAATTTTGAAGTTCCACCAGCTTATGATACATGCCTTTCTTGGCAATAAGGTCATGGTGTGTTCCCTGTTCTACTACAATTCCTTTCTCCATCACTACGATCCAGTCTGCCTTCTGAATAGTTGAAAGTCTGTGCGCAATGACAAGGGATGTTCTGTTTTCCATCATTTTATCCAGGGCATCCTGAACAAATCTTTCAGATTCCGTATCCAGGGCAGAAGTAGCTTCATCCAGAATCATCACAGGTGGGTTTTTCAATACTGCTCTGGCAATAGAAACCCTTTGTTTCTGACCTCCGGAAAGCTTATTTCCATCATCGCCGATGTTGGAATTATACCCTTCAGGAAGATTGGTAATGAAAGTATCTGCATTGGCAATTTTTGCTGCTTCAATTACTTCTTCCCTTGTAGCATCAGGTTTACCCATCAGAATATTGTTGTAAACCGAATCGTTGAATAATACGGATTCCTGGGTTACCATTCCCAAAAGCTGGCGGTATTCCTTTAATTTTAAATGCTTGATATCGATTCCGTCAATTAAAATTTCCCCCTCATTGACATCATAGAATCGTGCAAGAAGATTGGCGATTGTCGTTTTTCCGCTTCCACTTTGCCCTACAAGAGCTATGGTTTTTCCTTTAGGAATGATCAGTGAGAAATTTTTAAGAATTACATTGTCCTTATCATAATAGAATCCAATGTTTTTAAATTCAATCTGATTGTTCAGTGTAGAAATAGAAATCGGTTCTGCAATTTCCTCCACTTTTAAATCATAATCAAGGACTTCAGCCACTCTTTCCAGACTGGCCATTCCTCCCTGAATGGAAGAGATTGCACTGGAAAGTTTTTTAGCAGGATCCAGGATCTGGAAGAACATTCCGATGAAAACCAGGAAAGCCTGAGGTTTCATAGTTTGCTCCTCTAAAATCTGAGTTCCTGCATACCAGGTAATGATAAGTATGGTAATAGAACCTAGGAATTCGCTCATAGGAGAGGCAAGTTCCCTTCTTCGGCTCATATCTATGGCGAAATTCTGCCAGTTGGTTGTTGTTTCGTTGAACCTGTTTTTAAGAATCTTATCTGCATTGAAGATCTTGATTACTTTGGAAGATTTTAAAGTTTCGTCTACCAGTGAAAAAAGGTTTCCCAGTTCAGCCTGGGCAAAATGAGCCTGCTTTTTTAAGCTTTTCCCCGTCCAGGAGATCAGCAGTCCCATAACCGGAAAAACCACCAGTGAAAACAGCGTCAGCTGAGGAGACAGTAAAAATAAGGCAATCAATGACGAGATAATCATGAACGGAGCGTTGATGATATCTACCAGTACTCCCATAATTCCACCTTCCACACCTCCGATATCATTGGAGATCCTGGACATCATATCTCCCTTTCTCTGTTCCGTAAAGAATGAAACAGGAAGCTGCAGGAATTTATTATACATCGCAGTACGAAGGTCGCGGGTAATCCCCACACGGTAATTTACCAGAAGGAAAGCTCCTATATACCTGAAAATATTTCTTAATAAAAAAGAAACCCCGGTAATCGCACAAAGAACAGCAAGTACATAAACAGCGCCATGCTGATCAATCTGGACCTGTACAAAATAATAGGCCTTGTCTTTAATATAATTGAAATAATCTCCGAAAGCTCCGCTCCATACCGGTTCTTTTGACTGTTTTTCAATTGTACCGAACATCAGTCCCAGAATAGGAAGCATGGTTCCCACCGACAGGATATTCAGTAAAGAGTACAGGATATTGAAAAACATACTTCCGAAAAGGTATTTTTGATGCGGTTTCGCGAAATAAAGTATTCTTTGTAATGGTTTCATTCAATGAAAAATTGGATAGCAAAATTACGTAAAATTAAAGGAAATGACGTTCTTAATCCTGTTTTACTTTAATTAATATGTTTCTGTCAATTGTATTTTGTTACAAACGGTTGTTTAATTTTTCGTGATAGATACCATATGGAATACGACAAAACCGCCATTCCGGCGGTCTTGTGTTGGTTATCTGTTGTTTAAAATTTCACTTTGTCATTATACTTCGGAGCAAAATTCTGGGGAGTCAGTTTTTCTAAAGTTTTTCCTACATTGTTTATAATCGTGGTTAAATTATCAAAATCTACCACTTTCACATCATCACTTTCATTATGGTAATGGGAAGCTTTCGTCATATCAACCGTAGAGAATGAGTGAGCTATGATCTTTTTCTTTACAAAACTTACATTATCCGATCTGTAAAATAATTTTTGGGCAGCATATGGATCCGGATTGATTTTTAATCCGTTTGCGGCATACTTGTTAAACAGTTCATCGAAATCGGAAAACTCGTCACCTGTCATAAAAAGAGCATTTTTTCCGAACTGGGATTCCGTGGCTACCATTTCAAAATTGAAAAGAGCAGTCATATTATTGTATATCTTATCCAAAGCGGGATCTGTAGAAATCGCTCTTGATCCCAGCATTCCTTTTTCTTCACCGTTGAAGGCCATGAACACCATTGAAAATTCCGGGTTTTTATTTTTAAAATAATCCGCAATTCCTGCTAAAGTAGTAATTCCGCTGGCATCATCATCCGCACCGTTGTATATATTATCTCCGGTTTTATCACTTGTCCCGATATGGTCAAAGTGTCCTGAGAACCCTAAATATTTATCCGTTTTTCCTTTTTTAATTCCGCATACATTATAAGCCTTCTTTCCTTTATACTCAAAAGGGATCAGGTAAGAGTTCCCGGTGCAGTACTCCAGATTGTTCTCTTTAAAAAGTTTGGCAATATATTCTGCTGCCTTATCATTTTCAGGAGTCCCGATTTCGCGGCCTTTCATTTCGTCTGAAGCCAGTGTTGAAAGTATGGTGGTTACTCTTTCTTTTGAAACTTCCTGTGCAAACGTAAATACTGAGCAGAATGACAGGGCCAGATAGGTTAGTTTTTTCATTTTTGGATATAATTTATAAAATCAGTCGTACTTTTAACGTAAAAGTTGCATAAAATGATATAAAATTATTTGGCGAGCATATATTTGAACCATTAAGAAGATTGAAGGGATTAAGTATAATTAAGAAAATCATTTACTTTTGAGCGAAGCTGAACTTAATATTCTTAAAAACTTAAGAAGCCTTAATGGTTTATTTTAAACGCAAAGTTTAATTTAAAAATGTAAAAATTAAGGATGCATAGTGAAAATCAATCTTCGATTGATTGAATAAGCGCTCTTATTACCTGCTGCTTAATCAACGGTGTAGCCGGCATCTTCTTCACTTAAAAATAATACGGTTCGAATATGAAACTTTGTGTCAAAAAAACTTAGGTAAAAAAAACAGTCCCTTTCGGAACTGTTCTCACTCAAAAAATCGTTGTAAGGCTATCGAAGTCGGTCTACAGATTTCACGAGCCTCTCATCTCTGCGGATATACATGTTTGCAATAAGCAGACTTATTACCGCGATTAATGGGAAAACCGGCTCAATACCCTTCTCAGGAATCTGGATTCCTCCGGATAAGTTTAGTAACCAGTACGCCAATACGCCAATCAACAAAGCGTTTATAATGATGCTGATGGTATTCAGCAAAATTTGTCTTTTTCTGTTTTTAAAACTGAAAATACTCAATGCACCTGTCAAAACAAGCACAATACAGCTGATATTGATCACCGGAATATGGCCAAAAACATCAACATCCTGTCCTGTAATGAAAAGGAAAACAGCAGCCAAAACTGCCAAAAGAGTCCATATAGTCTGTATTCTCTGTAACATTGATTATTAAATACTGGGCAAAAATAACATAAATTTTGCACAATTCAAAAATTAGTGTAGATTTGCATTATACATATGTACTTGAAAACAAAAGTCACCGGACTTACTTTTCTTACTCACAATTAATTACATTTTTACATTAAGTATGTTTAACATAGAAACGTTAAGGTCAAAATCCGTAACGGAACTGACTAAAATCTTAAAAGATTTAGGCGTTAAAGTTGCTAGAAACAGCAATGAAAATGATAAAATCTTTGCCGTTCTTGACTTTCAGGCTTCTAACCCTAAAGTTGCAAAAGATTATTTCAACGCCACAGAAACCAGTATGAATACTGAAGAACAACCGGCAGAAAAACCTGCCAAGGCCCCTGTAAAAAAAGCAGCGCCTAAAAGACAGCCTGCCAAACCCAAAGCAGAAGTAAAAGCTCCAGTGGAAGAAACTCCGAAAACTGTAGAAAAAGCAGAAGAAAAAGTACCGGCAGCTGAAGAAATAAGAGCAGAACAGCCTAAGCCTGAAACAGCTGTCGCTCCTGAAGAAAACAATTCGTCACAGGTTAAGAAAAAAAGAAAAAGAGTAACTGCCAATACAGGCAATACAGAAACTCCCCAGGAAAGAGCAGAAGCTCCTAAAAATGCAGAACCTCAGGAATCTGCCCCATCAGAAGAAAAGCCTAATATCCCTCAATCTCAGGCAAGATCCCAACAGAAAGGACACAATAATCCGCAAAACAGCGGAAACCAGCATAAGAATCAAAATCAAAATCAACACCAGAATCCGAACCAGAATCAGCACAGACAGCATGCTGAAAAGGCAGAAGAACATCCGGAACACAGAAAAGAGTTCAATTTCGATGGAATGGTAAGTATTGAAGGTGTTTTAGAAATTCTTCCGGATAATTACGGGTTTCTTCGTTCATCGGATTTCAGCTATATTTCATCTCCTGACGATGTGTATGTTTCTACAGCACAAATCAGAAACTTTGGACTGAAAACCGGAGATACCGTTAAAGGAATTGTAAGACTTCCGAAAGAAGGTGAAAAATATTTCTCATTATTAAAGCCTACAGAAGTAAACGGACGTGACCTTGCCTTCATTAAAGACCGTGTTGCATTTGAATATTTAACACCTCTTTTCCCTGAAGAAAAATTCAATCTTGCAGGAAATGAATCTACTTTATCAACAAGAATTGTAGATCTTTTCGCACCAATAGGGAAAGGACAGAGAGCAATGATCGTTGCCCAGCCTAAAACAGGTAAAACGATGCTCCTTAAAGATATTGCCAACTCTATTGCAGCCAATCACCCGGAAGTTTATATGATGGTCCTTCTGATCGACGAACGTCCTGAAGAGGTTACCGATATGGAAAGAAGCGTAAATGCTGAGGTCATTGCCTCTACATTTGATGAAGCTGCCGACAAGCACGTAAAAGTTGCGAACCTGGTTTTAGCAAAAGCACAGAGAATGGTTGAATGCGGGCACGATGTGGTGATTTTACTGGATTCAATTACAAGGTTAGCCAGAGCTTATAACACCGTTACTCCTGCGTCCGGTAAAGTTTTATCGGGTGGTGTGGATGCCAATGCACTTCACAAGCCGAAAAGATTCTTCGGGGCAGCGAGAAAGATTGAAGGAGGTGGTTCATTAACTATTATTGCTACAGCGTTAATTGATACAGGTTCCAAAATGGATGAAGTAATCTTTGAAGAATTCAAGGGTACTGGTAACATGGAACTTCAGCTTGACAGAAAAATTGCGAACAGAAGAATTTATCCTGCCATTGATCTTGTAGCTTCAAGTACGCGTAGGGATGATCTTCTTTTAGATGAAGTTACTTCACAGAGAATGTGGATTTTAAGAAAATATCTTTCTGAAATGAACCCTGTGGAAGCAATGGAATTTGTAAATAAAAACATCAGAGGAACTTTAAATAATGAAGAATTCCTGATGTCTATGAATAAATAGATTAATTTAATTGTTTGTTAATAAAAGCACGAAAATCTTTGATTTCCGTGCTTTTTTAATTATTGAAGTTAAATTCCGAAAGGATTTTTAACGCAGAGTTTTACATCCGAACCGTATTATTTTTAAGTAGAGCAAAGATGCCGGCTTCGCCGCTGATTAAGCGATTGGTAATGCGAGCGCTTATTCAATCAATCGAAGATTGATTTTACTTTGCATCCACATATATTGCAGTATTAACATGAAACTTTGCGTTTAAAAAAATCACAAGTTTTAGAATGCATGCTGTATTATAATGTTTAACTTATTTACTTTAAAAAAATTAATTCATTCTAAATCAATATATCAATGTTAAAGATTTATTAAAGTAATGCCCAGTTTTTGATTATCGCTTAAATATTGGCTAAATTTGACTATAACATTAAAAATAAAGATTATGTCATTTGAATTACCTAAATTAGGATATGCATACGATGCATTAGAGCCGACCATTGATGCGAGAACTATGGAAATCCACCATACAAAACATCACCAGGCTTATATTGACAATTTAAATAAAGCAATTGAAGGAACTGAACTGGCTGGTAAAACTATCGAAGAGATCTGCCAGACAGGAACTGACAAGCCGGCTGTAAGAAATAATGGAGGAGGGCACTTTAACCACTCTTTATTCTGGGAAATTTTAACTCCTGGAGGAAGCAAAGAACCTGTAGGAAACGTAAAAGCAGCTATTGAAGCTTACGGAGGCCTTGAAAAATTCAAAACTGATTTTTCTGAGGCTGCTAAAACAAGATTTGGTTCAGGATGGGCTTGGTTAGTTAAAAATTCTGACGGTTCCGTATCTGTTTCTTCTACTCCAAACCAGGATAATCCGTTAATGCCGGTTGCAGATGTTAAAGGAACTCCTGTTTTAGGATTGGATGTTTGGGAACATGCTTATTATTTAAATTACCAAAACAGAAGACCAGATTATGTTGCTGCTTTCTTCAGCGTAGTAAACTGGGATAAAGTAGAGGAATTATTCAACAAATAATTTTCAGCTATTATAAAAATAAAAAGGTTCAGAAGAAATTCTGAACCTTTTTTATTTTGGTTTAAGAAAGTATTATCTCATGGCATCACTTCCTGAAAGTCCGTTCATTCTCAATCCGTATTTCCAGCTCACATAGGCAAAAACCTGATAAAGCTTGTATTCGAACTTAATTCCATAATTTTCTCTGGGATCATAATCTATTCCGGATTCTATAATATTCCGGTATTTTCCTGAATTATAGTAAGAATTCCACTCAGCAACGAGGAATGAGTTTTTGGTTTTCAGATAAGATTCCGAATATTGGCTTATGGGCTTGGCCACAGCATTCAGAAAATAATCGAATTGGGTATCGATCACGGTAAGGTCCCATTCTCCGTCTTCATTCTTAGAAGGCTTCATTTCAGATTTTTCTTCTTCCTTCTTAGTACTGTCCTGGGAAAAACAGCTGAAAGGAATTAAAGCTAAGAAAAACAATAGAATAAGATTTTTCATAATAAAAGATTATATAAAATAAGCACTCAAAATGAGTGCCTAAGTTAATTTTTTATGGTTCTTTCTGAAGAATTACAAATGCCGGGAAGTGGTCACTGTATCCTCCGGTAAACTGGTCTCCGTTCCAGGACCTGAAAGGATAACCTTTGTAGTTGCCTTCTTTGTTTACCAGATAAGGCGGAGCAAAGATTTCGGCTTTATATACTGAGTATTCTTTTGTTACCTGATCCGACATTAGATTTTTAGAAACAATGATCTGGTCGAATAAGTTGGGAGCATCCTGGTAAGCCAGTGAAGCAATTCCTTTTTTATACAGAGGATACATTAAGTTAAGGTAAGGTGTAGTTTCGCTCAGGTCCTTAGGGCTTGCTACAGCTTTTAAATAATTTTTTAAACTTGCGCTTACAGGATCATCATTAAAGTCACCCATTGCAAAAAGCTTTGTAGAAGGGTCCAATGTTCTTATACTGTCCATCTGCTGTTTCAATAAAGTGGCAGCCGCATTTCTTTTCGGCAATGAAACCGCTTCACCGCCTCTTCTTGATGGCCAGTGATTCATGAAAAATGCTACCTTTTCGTTATCAAGGAAGCCGGTTACCACCAAAATATCCCTTGTGTATTCCCTTTTACCGTCATCACCGAAAATTTTCAGTTCTTTTTTCAACGAATTGGTTGGGGTGAATCTTCTTTTCTGATAAATTAATGCAACATCAATTCCCCTGTAGTCATAAGAATTGTAATGGATAATTCCGTAGTCGTATTTGGCAAGAGCTGGCTGCTTCACAAGATCTTCAATTACCTGTCTGTTTTCCACTTCAATAAGTCCTACTACTGCCGGTGCTGTTTTTGTATACTGGGCACCCATTTCGGAAATTACTTTGGCTTCATTGGCAAGTTTTGCCTTATATACTTTAGTATTATAGTTCTTTGCACTGTTGGGTGTAAATTCATCTGATCCGCTTTGGTATCTTACTGCTTTTTTACCTTTTAAAGCACCATCGCTCCAGGGACCGTCATACTTTTCAGCCTCCAAAAATTTAATGGAATCAAGCGGAATGCTTCTGTGGAAAGCTGGATTGCTAATATCTTTAGTACCATCAATATAATCTGCAGAACGGATAGTGTCCCAAAGGTTTTCTACATTCAAAAAGCCAACAGTAGCCACTTTTCTAAGCTTCCCCTGTTGTGTAAAAGCCATTATTGAAAAAATAACAGCCATAAAACTCATAAATCTCTTCATCCTCTAGAGTATTAAAATTATTTAAACGACAAATTTACCTTTTTTTAATTCAATGCATTTTAAATATTTGTAAATTTAAAACAAGATAAAACAATTCTCTTACATAATGAATCATAAAAGATTGCAATGTTAAGAAAAAACAATGTTAAAAAAATTGGAAATTCCAAATTTTGATTAAATTTGTGCCCCCAACTTTTAAACTGTTGAGAATTAAGAAGAAAAGTATTAAAAAAAATAATATACTCATGATTAAAAAACTATCATTAGTCTCTTTATTTACTTTACTTCCTGCATCATTTTATTTTGCGCAGACTACTGTGTTTGCGTATCTTAAGGATGCCGAGGGAAAGCCTGTTGAAAAGGCGGAAGTAGATCTTAAAGGGAGCGAAAATGATGTAACGGCTGACAAAATTGGATATTTCCAATTTGTGGATCTACAACCGGGACATTACCAAATTGTGATTACCAAGCCGAATTACGAAACAAAAGTAATGGAGTTTGATGTAGCCAATGAGAAGAGAAAGGATCTGGGGGCAATTACTCTATATTCTGCGCTTACCAGTGCAGATCAGGGACTAGCCATTATTGATAGTGATGGTGATGATGAAGACAGCAATAGCGGCCAGGCATCTACGGTAGGTTTGCTGCAATCGTCTCAGGACATTTTCAGCAGAATTGCTGCGTTTGATTTAGGATTTTATTGGTTCCGTCCAAGAGGGATTGATGGAAGAATGGGAGAGACCATGCTTAATGGTATTTCCATGGTAAAATCAGATAACGGAAACGTAGATTTCGGAAACTGGGGAGGTCTTAACGAGATTACAAGATATCCTGAAATCTCATCCAACCATTCTCCGTCTGAATACGCATTTGGTGGAAACAGTTCGGTTGTTTATAAAAATACAAAAGCCAGTGAGTATAGAAAAGGTTTTCAGTTTACTCAGTCTTTAACGAATAGAAATTACAGAAACAGAACTTCTTTAAGATACAGCTCAGGAATGAGCAAATCCGGATGGGCGTTTACTGTGATGGGAGCAAGAAGATGGGCAGAAGAAGGGATCCAGGACGGAACTTTCTATGATGCCTATGGAACTTATTTAGGAATTGAGAAAAAGTTTAGTGACAAGCATTCAATGACATTCAACTTTATCGGAGCGCCTTACAGAAGATCCACTTCAAGCCCGAGCACCCAGGAAGTATATGATTACAGAGGGGTACACTATAACTCTTATTGGGGATATCAGGACGGAGAGCAGAGAAGCGAAAGGGTAAGAAAAGGTTTCCAGCCGATCTTCCAGATTCAGGATTTCTGGAAAATCAATAAAAAATCAAGTCTTTGGACATCTGTTTCTTATCAGTTCGGGAAAGACAAAGGATCCCGTTTAGACTGGCAGAATGTTCAGAACCCGTCTCCTACCTATTACAGAAACTTACCAAGTTATTACGATTCTTTAGATCCTAATGCTTCCGTTACTAATCCTGATGGAACAACCACCACTGCGCAGGATGCTTACAGAACAGCGCTGGCAGCATGGCAGTCAGGAGATACAAGCGTTACCCAGCTGGATTGGGATAAGCTTTACAGAAGAAATATGCAGCAGGCTCCGGGAACCTATTATGGACAGACCGGCAAAAGAGCTTTGTATTATATGGTAAATGATGTAAGCGATGATAAAATCTGGAATGCAGCAACACACTTTATCCATAATTTTACCGATACTACTAAATTCTTATTAAACGTATCTTACCAAAACTATTATTCTGAGCAGTACAGAGAAGTTAACGACCTTTTGGGAGCTGATTTTGTACTGAACAGAGATCCGTTTGCTGCTACCAACCAGCCGGGAAAATCAGGTTTATTTAATGAAGGTGAAGATAATGTAGCAAAAAGAGTAGGCGACAAAATGGGTTACGACTACATCTTCAGAAGACAGGAAGTGAAAGTGAACCCGGGGGTGAAATTCTCAACCGGAAAGTTTGATGTATTTGTTTCTGCCATGGCAGGATATTCATCTTCCAACAGAGAAGGTTTGTTCAAACATTATTTATACCAAGACTCTTATGGTAAAGGAGCTGATTATAACTATTGGAACTACGGTCTGAAAGGACAGGTTATCTATAAGCTAAACGGAAGAAACTTCTTTGTTTATAACGGTGCTTATTATTCCCAGGCTCCTTATCTGGAAGATTTATTCGTTAATCCGAGAGTAAACGGATCCGTAGCTCCGGGAGTGAAAAACATGGTGGTAAATGCCAATGACCTTAGTTATGTTATTTCTTCTCCATTCCTGAAATTAAGATTGACAGGTTATTTGGTGGATACGGATAACGAAACTACCGTTCAAAGATTCTTCGCAGACGGTCTCCCATTGAACGGTGTTGATGCGGACGGTAACCAAACCAACGTTCAGAGTGCATTTGTATCCCAGATCATGACGGATGTGAAGAAAAGAAACATGGGCTTGGAACTGGGGGTTGATGTGAAGGTATTACCTACTTTATCTCTACAAGGTCTGGCAAGTATCGGACAGTATACTTATAAGAATGATCCAATGACTTATTTTGCTTCAGATGCTGTGGGTGCATTTGCCAATGGGCTTCCTTACGCAAGTCTAGGTAAAGCATATATTACAGACTACCGTCAGGGAGGAACTCCTCAGCAGGCATTCTCTTTAGGTTTCCGCTACAATAATCCTAAATACTGGTGGGTAGGTGCCAACTGGAACTATTTTGATCAAAACTACCTGGATCCTGCAGCATTGGTGAGAACAGAATCATTTGTACAGAATGATAATACACACACACCATATTCCGGCTTAACAGAATCTGAGCTGAGAAGAGTTTTACAGCCGAATATGTTACCCTCCTCTTTCTTCTTAAATGCTAATGCAGGAAAGTCCTGGGTAATTGGTAAATATTATGTATTAATTTCTGCGACTGTAAATAATATCTTAGATAACAGAAAGTATATCACAGGTGGATTTGAGCAGACCAGAAATGCTAAATATCCTACTTTCTCTCAGGATCTTGACAGAGAGTTTACTTTGTTTGCACCGAAATACTGGTACACCCAGGGAAGATCATATTTTGTGAATTTACAGTTTAGATTCTAATAATCAGTCAACTAACTACTTTTAAAAATTATTAAGATGAACATAAAGAAATACTTAAGTTTAGTAACAGGAGTTGCCTTTGCAGCCGTTGCTATTACCTCTTGTGTACAAAAAGACGAATGGGAAACACCACCTATTAAGTGTGAAAACAAATTTCCTTCGCCGAACATCTCTCTTGCAGATTTCAAAGCTCAGGCTCCGGCTACAGGATATCTTTTGATCACTAATGATCAGATTTTTGACGGATATGTAATTTCTTCTGACGAAAGCGGAAATTTCTACAAAACAATTTCTTTCCAGGACAAGGCGGAAAATCCTACTGCCGGTCTTCAGATCGAAGTTGATAAATCAAGTAACTATGCAGATTTCCCTGTAGGAGCACACATCAGAATTAATGCCAAAGGATTGAGACTGGGTATCGACAGGGGAACGGTAAAAATAGGTTCTGTGGACCCTACTTATGCTATCGGAAGAATTCCAGCCTCTTTGGTAAGCAGATACGTTTCCGGGGTTTGTGGTGGTAGCGGCCTTGAAGTAGTAAACATTAAGCCGGTTGAATTGCCTAACCTTGCTGCAGCTAAGAGCGAGCAATACATCAATACATTGGTAAAAGTTCCTAACACCCAGTTTTCAATCGGTGATATTTATCCTGTAAACAAAACTTATATTGATTATGTTGGGGGTGCAGGGGTAGATACAGACAGAACACTGGAAGATGGTTCAGGAAATTCTGCTACTATAAGAAACTCTGCATTCTTCTCTGAAGGAGCTACATTATTGCCAACAGGAAACGGAGATGCTACTTTCGTAGTAAGCCGTTATAATTCTACATGGCAGATGCTTATCAGAAATACGAAAGACATTAACTTCAAAGGAACCAGAATAGATGCTACTCCGCCTAAAGGAGGTACTGCAATTACTTATTCAGGATCTTTCCTTGAAAATTTTGAAAGCTATGCAACCACTCCTGCCAACCTGGAGGTATTCCCTAAGTATATCAACGATCCTCTTTTAGGAAACAGATACTGGCAGTTGAAATCATTTAGCGGTAATAAATATATCCAATTGGGAGCTAATTCCGGAACAGGGGCATATACTACTTACTTCATCGTACCGGTTGACTTTACAGCTGCAAATACATTGAAATTTGATGTGAATGTTGGATTCTGGAATGGTAATGCTTTAAAAGTGTATTATACCACCAACTATACACCGCTGGGAGATATTACTGCTGCAACGAAAACGGATATCACCTCTGCATTTACAATTCCGCAGACGCCGACCAGTGGTTACGGAACATTAGCTCCTGCAGGAACTTATACTATCCCTAGTACATTGACAGGAAACGGGTATATCTTATTCGAATATACAGGAAACGGAAGTGGGGTGACCACAACTATTCAATTAGACAATATCCAGGTTCAATAATCTAAATCTGGTATTTTAAATATAGGTCGTCTTTCATAGGCGACCTTTTTCATTTGTCCGGTTTTAAAATAAGTTTAATATAAATGATCGTTATTGATTTTGGGTTTCTTCAAACCTGAATCTACTCACTTCTAAGATTCATTTTTACCTCATAGTCAATATCACTTTTATCATATTGAAATGGTATTTTTTGCAATGACCATCCAACATCATAATAATTATAATTTTTATAAATATGATATTTACTTAAAGAATCTGTAATGTCAAATTTATCTAATATGAGAAATCCATTTCTAATATTGGTAGAATCGTATACAACAAGATACTTTCTTCCATTAACAAACTCTCCGTCTTGATGAGCATTTATGATTTCTTTTTCATACTTAAATCTAAAATCATTTCCTTTTCTATGTGCTCTGTCTCCATAATAAACAGAAGTTATTTCTCCTACGGTATATTTGGCATTTTTAAGTATTACTGCCGTTGGTGGGCTTATAGATTTATACTTTAACATATAGATAATCCAGCCTATAACACAGATTGTTATTATTAAGACAATCTTATTCTCTCTCTTCATTGAATAAAATTATTTTACTTCCTGATTAATAGTATTCCCTGCACTGTAAACTGTTTGTGCGATGGTTTCATATAATAAGCTTCCTGTAACAGGCATGTCCGATGGTATTTGTGATATAAAATACGATTTAAAAACGGCCTACGAAGAAGTGTTCAGGTAAAGATAAAACAAAAAACCACCGCATCTGCAGTGGCTTGTTATTTTAAAGTTATCCATGTTTAGAAAGAAACTTCATTGACTTCCTTTCCCCGTTGGAAATTCATTACTTTCTGGCTTCCTTTGTAAGCAATGCTCACTACGTTGAACTGCTTAGGAAAGGCGCTTAAAAGAATGGTATTCTTAATCTTCATAGTGCTGATGTCCGACACGCCGCCGGTTTCAAAATACACCCATACAGTTTCTCCGCTTACCTGACTTCCGGTGAAGGTTATAGTTTTTGGAGAGCCATTGATGTACACATCAAAATTATTGTTCACATATCTTTTTACCTCCGCTTCAAACCCTGCTGTATTAGGATTAATTTTAATAGCATCAGAAATATGGCTGGTATTTATTTTTGTGGTAAACTTCAATGTTTTGCTTCCATCTATATAATCAACTTTTGTCATTGAAGAGAAAAAGTCTACATACGTAAAACTCATTAACACAAAAAATGTTAAAATTCCCGATATATATAAAAGTTTTTTCATCTTAATTAATAGATTTACAATCATACTTGTTTTATAAAGGTCACAAATAATATGCCAATTAGAAATTTACATTCACAGAATACTTATCGTAGAATGCCTTGATATGAGCCACTGCCTCGTCAGCCGTATCTACCACACGGTATAAGTCAAGATCATCTGCAGCAATCATTCCTTCTTTTAGGAGTGTTGCTTTGAACCAGTCCAGTAATCCACCCCAGAATTCACTTCCTACCAGAACAATCGGGAATTTACCGATTTTATTGGTCTGAATCAGGGTCATCGCTTCAGTAAGCTCATCCAGCGTGCCGAAGCCACCCGGCATTACAACAAATCCCTGGGAATATTTTACAAACATTACCTTTCTTACAAAAAAGTAATCGAAGTTCATCGAATAGGATTTGTTGATGTACGGATTAAAGTGCTGCTCAAACGGAAGATCAATATTAAGGCCTATAGATCTTCCCTGGGCATTAAAAGCACCTTTATTTCCGGCCTCCATAATCCCCGGTCCGCCTCCTGTAATAATTCCGAAGCCAAGTTTGGTGATTTTTTCAGCAATTTCCACTGCCATTTCGTAATATCTGCTTTCAGGCTTCAGCCTTGCAGAGCCAAATATAGAAACACAAGGTCCTATTTTAGCAAGTTTCTCATAGCCGTCTACAAATTCGGCCATTACTTTGAAAACCATCCAGCTGTCTTTGGTGATGGTTTCGTCCCAGGTTTTCTGTCTGAGACTATTGTGAAGTTTTGTTTCGTTTATATCAAGGGCAGGATTTACTAAACTTTCATCCCTGGTTCCATCCATTTCCATTTCAAAAATTATTTAAAATATTTTTCGGCTACTATTACAGATTCGGGTCTTCCTACATCTACCAGAATGCTGTCATGCACAAATCCGTGGATATGCTCAGTCTGCATCAGGTCCAGATATTCTTCCATAACAGAAAATTTGCCGGTTCTCTTTATTTTTTCAAAGATAACGGGGTTGATACAGTGAACGCCGCTGAATGCAAGTGCCTTAAAGCCTTTATTGAATTCCGCAAGCCTCTGTTCTCCCGACTGAACATTAAGCCAGCCTCTTAAAACCATATCATCATTAAAAAGCAGTTTTCTTGAGCTTTCCCTGTCGGAAACTGCTAAAGTAGCAAAATCTTTTATCTTTTTGTGATACTCAACAAGGTCATTAATATTGATGTCCGTTAAAATATCTGCGTTCATGATTAAAAAATCTTCCCCGTGATCGAGGAATTTTCTAGCAAAAATCAAGCCGCCTCCGGTTTCCAGCAGTTCATCGGTTTCGTCCGAGATCTCAATGTTGCATCCGAAATTACTGTTTTTATTTAAAAATTCAACAATCTGATTTCCAAAATGATGGATATTGATCACAAAATCTTTTATTCCGAAGCCTTTAAGATAATTGATATTCCGTTCCAAAAGCGGTATGCCGTTTACCTTGGCCAGGGCTTTTGGGTGGTGATCCGTAAAGGGTTTTAGCCTGGTGCCTTTGCCGGCAGCGAAAATTAAAGCTTTCATATAGTATGGGTAATGAGTGATAAGTAATGAGTAATTTCAGGGCTGATGAATAAGTAAAATATTACTTATTGCTCATTACCCATTACTCACGTTCAGTTGGTGCTGTTCATCGTGGTGAAGACTTATTTCTGTTCCTTCAGGATATTTTTCTTTGATGAATTCAGCAATCTTGATCGCAGAATATACAGATCTGTGCTGTCCTCCCGTACATCCGAAATTGATCTGCAGGTTTTCAAAACCTCTTTCCAGATAATTATCAATATTGATTGAGATGATAGATTTTACCAGCTCCAGAAACTTTGGCATCTCTGTTTTTGTTTCAAGGTATTCCTGAACTCCGATGTCATTTCCTGTCTGGCTTTTATATTCCTCAATTCTTCCGGGATTCAAGATTCCCCTGCAGTCAAAGGTGAAGCCTCCTCCGTTTCCTGAATCATCTTTAGGAATTCCTCCTTTTTTGTACGAAAAGCTGTGTATGTCGATGTGTAGCATTGTTCTTTATTTTTTTATTTGAACCATTAAGGTTCTTTAAGTTTTTAAGGTAAGTTAAGATTTTGATAAATCAAAATTCAGTCAGGAAGATCTTTAAAATATTCATTGATAAAGGGCCTTAATGACTTTGTAATATTATTCGTGAAAAAGTTAATTAATAGTCCCTGAGGTTTTTTGAGAACTTTCATATGAGTTAACAATTGCGCTTCATGGATAGGAAGTATTTCTTCAACTGCTTTTAATTCCAATACGATAGAATCATTTACAAGTAAATCTACGATCAATTTTGTTTCAATTTCTACTCCTTCATAATTGATTGGAACATACAGCTGTTGTTTTACATCATAGCCATTTTTCATGAGCTCAATCTTTAAACATTCTTCATAGACACTTTCTAGAAGACCGGGACCAAGAGCTTTATGAACTTTAATAGCAAAGCCCGTAATTTCATATGATAACTGTGTAACTTCTTTCTTTGTCATCAGCTTAATATTCTTAAAAACTTAAAGAATGTTAATGGTTTAAAATTGTATTAACTTTCATTTTCGATTCTTCCGAAGACAGTTGTTCTATTACTTTTTTCAGCTCCGGATAGTTGTTCATCTGTTCCCATGAATGGGCAAACATTGTGATATTTTCAATTCCTTTTTCCAGGCTTGCCATAAAATGCTGCTTCCTTTGGATCAGTCCTCTGAAGCCGTAAGCTCCAAGTACCTGCAGAAATCTCATCATCTGGATTGGTTTTACCGAATTTCTTAGTTGGTGTTGAACTTCCTGATTTTCAAATTGTCCGATGTAGTAATCAAGCATTTCATTTTTAAAATCTTCAGGAAAATTGGCTTTAGCCTGAAAAAGAAAAGAGATCACATCGTACATTAGCGGGCCTTCCATGGCGGACTGATAATCGATGAATGAAACTCTATGATCTTCATCCACCATAATATTCCTTGCCTGAAAATCGCGGATCATGATCCCCCTGGGTTCAAGACTTTCAATAAGCCTGGAAATTTGTTTAAACTCTTTCAACAGGTCGGACTTACGGTATTCAAGCTCGAGAACATCAGCGACAAAATTTTTGAAATAATACAGGTCATGCGTCACAGGAAACTCATCATAACTTTCATATTCAAAAGTTCTTGAAAAATCAATTTTCCCCTGGGTTCTGGTCTGAAGCTGAAAAAGTTTTTCAAGAGTCTGTTTTACCAGTGCTTTTACCTGGGAAGAAAGTCCTTCTGTTGCAATTATTTCAGATAGGGTTTGTGCTCCAAGAAATTCCTGGATATATATTTTCCTGTCCTCTGAAACAGCAAAAATTTCAGGTGTGTTAAGGTGAAGTTCAGAGAATATGTCAGAATAATAGAGGAAGCTTTCATTTTCCGGGATATTTTCATTGCTGGTGACAATGTACTTTTGGGAGCCGGAACTGGCCAGAAAGTTTACTCTCGCAGAACCGCTTTGAGCCAGTGTAACAAACTCAGAAGATGGTTCATTCAGGTATTTTTCAAAAAATCGTTTTGCGTTTTCGGAAGTCATAATATGGAAACAAATATACTAATTTAATGGGAGTTTATAAATTGAGGATTTTAGGGTTTTGGGATCCGGGTTTCGAGTCTCGAGTTTCGGGATTCGAGTTTCGTGGTTGGCTTGAGAGTTTAAATTGCCAGCAAATAGTTTTTATAAATTTAAAATCTTATGTCTGATATCTGGTATCTGCAATCTGATATCTAAATAAAACATTTTTAGCTCAGGTTTCCGTCTAATTTTTATCTTTGTATCATGCTAAAGGATTTTAAACCAGTATTAAGCATTTTGCTGAGGTTCATTGTCATTTATCTGGTGCTGCTTTTGGGGTACCAGTTTTACCTGAATGTCAGTAAAGAGGGAGGGCTGGATCCTTTTTCCCGAATGATTGCCAACCAGGTGGCGTCTGTACAGAATACTACAGGTTTTCCCACACTGCTTTATGATGATGTGAAAAACGAGCAGGTCTGGTTTTATGTAAAGAAAAATTACGTAACGAGGATGGTGGAAGGTTGTAATGCTGTTTCTGTAATGATCTTATTCCTGGCATTTGTTTTTGCATTTTATAAAGGCGCCAAAACGTACATTTTTGCCCTTGCCGGACTGATTCTGCTATATATTATGAATCTTCTGCGAATAATAGGCCTGAATATCGTCATGGTAGATCATGCGGAATATGGAAAAATGTTCCACGACTTTATTTTTCCGGCAGTGATCTACGGAACAGTAGTGGTTCTTTGGCTGATATGGATTAAATTCTTTGCTTTAAAAAATGAAAATTCTTAACTGGTTTTTGGTCATAGCAGGAATCTGCGGGCTTATAAGCGTACGGATGCTGGAAGACAAAATGTTCTATGATCCTTTCCTGGAATACTTTCATGAAGCGAATAAAAATATTCCGTTTCCGCAGTTTGTATGGGGAAAATTAATTGCAGGCCATCTTTTCAGGTTTATCCTTAATCTTGGTTTTTCCTGCCTTATTATTCAGTGTCTTTTTAGAAACCGTCAATGGACGGTGCAGGGGGCTTTGCTGATTACCATAATTTTTGCGATTACTTTTCCGATCTATCTGTATTGTATCTATGACCGGTTTGAGGTTGGCTATCTTTTTTCTTTTTATATGAGAAGATTTGTGATTCAGCCACTGGCTTTGCTTTTGATTGTTCCGATGTTTTATTACAGGAAACAGTTGGGAAAAGCAGGTACATAGCAGTAAGAAAGTTTCGGGATACGGGTTTCGTGATTCGAACTGACAAACAAACTCTCAAACCTTAAAACTCTCTGACTCTCAAACTTAATCTACTGTGTGTTTATCTACGCTGGTTACATTTTCCGGAGTCCATTTCACTCTTTTGACAAAATCTTTTTCGCGGACAGGGCAGTCTTTGATCTGGCAGACAGGGCAGGATATCGGTTTGCAGTCATCCATATGAAAGTTGAATTCTACACTTCGCTTTGTATTTTTAGCCAAAAGGATAATCATTTTTTCCATTTCGTCATGGGCTTCCCGAAGGCTGTAATACCATGGCAAGGTAATGTGGGCATCAATATGGAGATTAGCACCGAATTGCTGGATCTTCATATTATGGACGTCTATCCATTCTGTTCTTCTGTTTTCCTCGAGTACTCTGATAATCTGATTGAGCAGATCGGGGTCCTGCTCATCCATAATGCCGCTTAAAGATTTTCTGACAATTTTGTACCCTATAAAGATGATATAAAATCCAAAAATAAGTGCGACAACGGAATCCAGCCAGTAGATTTTTGTAAAGTAAACCACCACTAAACTGATGACAACCCCCAATGTGGTAATGGTATCAGACTGCAGGTGCTTTCCGGATGAAACCAGAACCAATGAGTTTTCTGCCTGACCTTTTTTAATGGAAATATATCCCATAAGGTAATTGGCAACAGCAGTTGCCGCAATGATCCATATTCCGAGATCAAGCTTAGCCAATGTTTTTCCTATAATAAGGCTGTTTACACCTTCATAGATGATCATAATCCCTGCTATAGCGATTAGGGCACCTTCGATTCCGGAAGTTACAAATTCTACTTTTCCGTGGCCGTACGGGTGGTCTTCATCTTTAGGTTTTGCAGCAAGATGAAGGGAATACAGTCCCATAAAAGCACTGATGACATTGACAACACTTTCCATGGCATCAGAAAACACTGCATCGGAGTTGGTAAGCTTCCACGCAATGATCTTTCCTACGAACAGAATAACTCCAAAAACGGCAATAAGCTTTTGAAATCCTATTTTATTGGTGCTGGTAATGTTCTTTTTATTTTCCATAGTTTGATAAAAAAAAGAATCTCAATTCTGAGACTCTTTTTTATTTTGTTAGTTTAAACTAAGTTGTTTGCTACTAGGTATTCTGCAATCTGTACAGCGTTTGTTGCTGCTCCTTTTCGCAGATTGTCTGCCACGATCCAGAGGTTGAGCGTTTTCGGCTGGGAAAGGTCCCGTCTGATCCTTCCGACAAAAACTTCGTCTTTACCTTCGGAGTAGAGTGGCATTGGATATTCATTGTTCTTCACATTGTCCATTACGACAACACCTGGTGTTTCAGATAAAATTTTTCTTACTTCATCAAGGTCAAATTCATTTTCGAATTCAATGTTTACGCTTTCTGAGTGTCCACCCTGAACAGGAACCCTTACTGCAGTTGCTGTAAGATTGAATGTGTCATCTCCTAAAATTTTCTTAGGCTCTTTCATTAATTTGATCTCTTCTTTAGTATAGTCATCATCGCTGAATACATCGCAGTGAGGAAGAGCATTTTTGAAGATCTGGTAAGGGTAAACTTTGGCAACGCTGTCGTCTCCACTTATTTCAGCGTTAAGCTGATCAACGGCATTTTTCCCTGTTCCTGTTACAGACTGATACGTGGAAACGATCACTCTTTTCAGGTCATATTTTTTATTCAATGGGCCCAGCACCATTACCAACTGAATGGTAGAGCAGTTCGGATTGGCAATGATCTTATCTTCTATTGTTAAAATATTGGCATTGATCTCCGGAACAACCAGTTTTTTAGTAGGGTCCATTCTCCATGCTGAAGAATTATCAATCACCGTGGTACCTACTTCAGCAAAAAGAGGGGCAAATTCAAGAGAAGTACCTCCTCCGGCAGAAAAAATGGCAATATCCGGTTTGGCAGCTATAGCGTCTTTCATGCTTACAATGGTAAATTCTTCCTGTTTATACTTCACCTTCTTGCCTACAGATTTTTCGGATGCTACCGGAATTAATTCTGTTACAGGGAAGTTTCTCTCCTCCAAAACTTTAAGCATAACTTGTCCAACCATTCCTGTTGAACCTACTACAGCTACTTTCATTGATTTAATTAAAAATTTAAGGTTAAACTTTTACAAAGTGATCAACTCCACTTTGTATTTTATGTTTTAAGCCCCAAAGACTCTTGTCCAAGGGAACGCGAATGCAAATAAACCTGCAGCAATAAGCCCCATAATTACAATTCCTAACGAAATTGTGTCATTGGACTTCACTTTTTTATTGATGATGGTCATCAATACTGCAGCGATCAACATGGAAAACGGATGTTCCACATATTGGAATCTCAAATCAGCATTTTTCATTACTGATCCCATATCCAATCCTTTTGTGAAATTGATCACGAGCATGATGATTCCTATTAAAAACTGAACGTGGAAGAAAATCATCGTAAAGAGTGTTGTCTTCTTTAAAAATTTGTTCACTTTACCACTGAAGCCGAACATTGTAGCTAAAAGGGCAATAATAAATAATGAGACCAAAAGAAGTTCAAGATACCCGAATCCTTTGTGTGCATTAAGCAAAATCTTGTAAAAATCCATATTCAATTTTTTGTACACAAATATAGCAAAAATCCCGGCGAAAAGCCGGGATAGATATTTATAAAATCTAATATTGTGATCTTATTAGAAGTTGAATGATAATGTTGCAGCCCATGTTCTACCGAATCCGAAGAATACCTGGTTAGCCTTAGCAACACCATTATATAGTCTTCCTGCTTGTTCGTAAGTCTGAGTTGAACCAGTAGGGGTATCATCAGCATGAATAGCTGTAAGAGATTCTGCAATATAAGTAGTATCAAACAAGTTGTAAACGTTCCCTCTGATTGTAAAGAATTGAGAAGGATTGTTTAGTCTGATTTTGTAAGAAATACCTACATCAAATAAATGATAGTCAGGAAGCTGTAGTGCTCCTTTAGCAGAAGAACTGCTGTAAGAATATACATCTAATGAAGAATATAGCTTGTTTGCATATCTCCAGTTAGCATCAATTTTCAAATCTTTAACAGGAGTAACTGTAATACCTAATGCAGCAGTCATCTGAGCAGATTCACCTACTTTTACTTTATCTAAATTTAAAGTAGTTTCATTAGATGAAGTTCCAGGTAGATTGAACGGTGAGTTATCTGCATCGTTGAATAATGAAGCGTTTGCAGTTCCGTTATAATGCCAATCTCCTACTGAGAACATTCCATAAGCAGATAAGAATTTGTTAAGAGTTAAATTAGCATCAAATTCAATACCTTGGTGAACCTCACTAAGACCGTTAATCTCTGCATAATAAGTAGTTCTTACATTGGTTACAGGGGCTGTATAAGATAATCCTGTTTTTCTTTGATATCTGTCATCCCAAGTAGTTCTGTAGATGTTTACATTAGCATTGAATTTAGCAGATCTAAATCCGTATCCTAATTCTACTCCAAAGATTTTTTCGTTAGTAGCATCAGGAGAAACTACGTTCTCGTTACTTCTATAGATTGAGTTAAAGAAAGGTTGTTTTTCATAATATCCAACATTTCCAAATACATTATGGTGTTCGTCGATATTATAATTGGCTCCTCCCTTAATATTATAACCAACTAAATTTTTATAATCGGTTGTTGTAGGCATAATAGTACCATTCTTGGATTTAGTAACATTATCAATGATAAAGTTATCTATTCTTTGGAAACCTTGGTTGGAAACCGATCCCTGTACAAATGCCGAGAAATTATTTTTATTATACTCTAATTGTCCGAAAGCACCATACCAAAGCACGTTAGAATCATTGCTGTATCCAATTCTGTTATTGATATCCATTAGCTTTCCTCCGAAAGGATTCCATTTAGGATCTGTACCTTCAGTTGCAGTTACGATATTGTTACCGATATTCTTGTTATTTTTATCAAGATATCCGGATCCACCTAATAGATCACTAACTACCTGATAATGGTATCCTTTATAATATCTTCCATCAATACCTGCGCTTAGCTTTAAATTTTCATTAAAAGTATGGTTGAAAGACGAAATTACTCCAAACCAGTTATGAGAATTGATAGAAGCATTTCTAATCAGAACTCCTTTTGAAGGATCTGAAGCTTGATTTGCTGCATAAATTGCATCAAAATTGTAAAGACCAGTAACAGGATCTCTGAAAGTATTTAAACTTTTACCGTTTGCACTACCTGTAGTATTGGTACCACCACCTCTACCAAAAGAAGCGTAAACAACTGTATTTAGTTTTGATTTCTCGCTTATCGTCCAGTCCCAGTTTAAAGACATTACTGGCTTATGGTAATAGTTTACTCTTGCAGAATACTCTCTACCATTCAGATATCCCCAGTCAGAGTTGTATCTTCTATCTGGTGTTCCGTCATGATCCTGGTTGAAGTTAATATAATTGTCAATTGTTGATGCGAAAGATCTTTGGTTGTGCCATTGAGGAGCTCCGGTGATCGTAAACTGGAAGTCATGGTTACCTCCAGGTTTGTTGTATCCTAAAGCAAAATAATAGTTATATCCTTCAAATTTAGTTCCATCTGCATACATAGAACCAGCTGTTCTACTCATTAAGAATGAAGAAGACCATCCTTTGGCAGATTTTCCTGTATTATAGGCGAATAAAGTTTTTACATAGTCGTCGTTACCTAATCCTAAAGAAACAATTCCTCCTTGTTTTTTATCAGCAGCTCTTGTTAAAACATTTACTGTACCTCCGATAGATGCAATTGCTAACTTTGAAGAACCAAGACCTCTTTGTACCTGCATTGCTGAAGTTACATCAGAAAGTCCTGCCCAGTTAGACCAGTATACAGCACCATTCTCCATATCATTTACAGGCATACCATTTACCATTACAGCAATGTTATTTTGGCTGAAACCTCTAATATTTAATTTAGAGTCTCCAAATCCTCCACCGGCTTTTGTAGCGTAAACAGACGGAGTCGTATTTAAGATCTCAGGGAATTCCTGATTTCCTAATTTTTCAACAATCTGTGCTTCTTTAATTGTTGAAACTGCTACCGGTGTTTTTCTATCTTTGGCGATATCGGCAACACCAGTTAATACAACTTGTTCAATGTCATTGGATTTAGTTTTCACTGTATCCTGAACCTGTTGAGCATAATAGACGCTGGCTGTAGATAGTGTAATCACTACGGATAGCATCGATTTGTTGATTAATTTCATAATCGTTAGTAATAGTTAGATTTAATTTTCTGCAAAATTCGCGAAATAAAATTTAACTAATATTAACTGTATGTTAATTTTTACTCAATCTTAATAAGATTCAACTTATTGGTTTTCAATGCAATGAATAATAATTGAATTTTTACATGAAAAAAATCATATTATTGAGTTTTTAACAAATAGGTGCTGTTTTTATTAAAAATATAACGCTATTTCACGGCTTTGAGACTCAAATCGATATTTTCAGCAGAGTGGGTAAGGGCTCCGGCAGAGATATAAGTAACCCCTGCTGATGCAATTTCTTTTAACATATCCCGGGTGATTCCACCTGAAGCTTCAGACTCGCATGACCCATTGATCATTTCTACAGCCTGCTTCATCATGGCAACATTCATATTGTCAAGCATGATCCTGTCTACTTTGGCTTTAATGGCTTCCTTAACTTCCTCCAGGCTTCTGGTCTCAACTTCGATTTTTAATTTTTTCTTGTTGGTCTTGATATAGTCTTTTGCCATTTTAACAGCGTTGGTAATGCTTCCGTTATAATCAATGTGATTGTCTTTCAGCATAATCATATCATACAGACCATATCTGTGGTTGGTTCCACCGCCTATGGCAACGGCCCATTTTTCACATACCCTGAAATTAGGAGTTGTTTTTCTGGTGTCTAAAAGCTTTGTTTTGGTTCCCACCAGTCTGGAATCCCAGTCATGAGTAAGGGTTGCAATTCCGCTCATTCTCTGCATACAGTTCAGGACAAGTCTTTCCGTTGATAAAATTGATCTTGCGCTTCCTGTTACAATGAATGCAATATCACCTATTTTGGCAGCCTGTCCGTCTTTAATGAAAATTTCGACTTTTAAATCCTTATCAAAAGTTTTAAAAATAATCTCCGCCAGCTCAACACCTGCTAAAATACAGTCCTGCTTTACCAGAAGCTTGGCGCTCTGCTTCAAATCCTTTGGAATTGTGGAAAGGGTAGAGTGGTCACCATCCTGAATGTCTTCTTCCAGGGCATTTTTGATGAATGTTTTTAATACTTTATCTGTAGCGTAGCTTGGTCTTTTCATTATATTTTGCTTTTAAGCTAAATCTTTATTATAAAATGCACCCTTATTTTCTGTCATTTCCATAGATTGGGTAATGATGAGGTGGGCAACTGTCGTAAGGTTTCTTAGTTCGGATAATTGTGGCGAAAGAATGGAATAGTGGTAGATCTCATCCACGGCAGCTGCGATTTCCTGATGTTTCTGCAATGCCATATTCAGACGTTTGTTGCTGCGTACAATACCTACTAAATCGCTCATCATTTCCTGAAGCTGCTTTCTGAGGTAACTTACGATTACCATTTCATCCATAATCTTCATTCCTTCTTCATTCCACTCCGGAACAGCCTTTAAATCATCGAAATTAAAGTTGTTTTCATTCAGAAGGTCAACTGTTTTTATAGCTGCATTATGCCCGAAAACCAAACCTTCGAGTAAAGAGTTTGAAGCAAGTCTGTTGGCGCCATGTAATCCTGAATTGGTGCATTCTCCCACTGCAAAAAGATTCCTTATGGAAGACTGTCCGTCTTTGTCCACTTCAATGCCGCCCATCAGATAATGACAGGCTGGAACCACAGGAATCAATTGTGTGAAGGGATCAATTCCTTCATCTTTACATTTTTTATAAATATTGGGGAAATGTTCTAGGAATCTTTCATGATTCATTTGCTTACAGTCTAAACCGACAAATTCGTCCCCGGTAATTTTCATTTCGGCGTCGATGGCTCTTGCAACAATATCTCTTGAGGCTAATTCTTCGCGCTCATCATATTTGTTCATGAATTTTTCACCTCTTTTGGTTCTTAATTTGGCTCCGTCTCCACGAACGGCTTCCGAAATTAAAAACAACATTCCATCCAGTTTGCTGTATAAAGCTGTCGGGTGGAACTGGTAGTACTGCATATTGGAAACTTTACCCTTTGCGCGGGCTACGAAAGCAATTCCGTCCCCGGTAGCAATGGTGGGATTTGTAGTGTTTTTGTAAACATGTCCAGCGCCGCCTGTGGCTACCAAAGTGATTTTGGAAGTGATTTTTTTGATGATTTTTGATTTTTCATCTAAAATATAGGCTCCATAGCAGTTAATTTCTCCTTCACTTATTTCTTTTCCCGGAACATGATGCTGGGTGATGATATCGATAACGTAATGGTGGTCAAGGATCTCAATATTAGGACTGCTGTTGGCTGTTGCCAGAAGGGCTCTTTCAATCTCAAACCCGGTAATATCTTTATGGTGAACAATCCGATTTTCAGTATGTCCACCTTCTCTTCCCAAAGCAAATTCTCCGTTTTTCATATCGAAATTGGCGCCCCATTCTACAATTTCATTAAATCTTGTAGGAGCTTCCCTTACCACCATTTCTACCACATCACGTTTATTTTCCCCGTCTCCGGCGCGCATGGTGTCTTCAATATGTTTTTCGAAATTATCATTTTTAAAATCGGTGACTACGGCCAGCCCGCCCTGTGCATATTTGGTATTGCTTTCATCTTCATCAGATTTTGTTACGATGATGATTTTGGCATCAGGGAGCTGTTCAGAAACTTTAATGGCATAGGAAAGTCCCGAGATGCCGGAACCAATTACTAATACATCCGCTTTTATCATATGCTTGCTTTAGGTACGATCATTTAAATATTAAATAAATTTAAACAATTTTTCGTTTGGTTTTCTTACTTTTTTCATGTGCTGGAAATGGTCTTCCTCGGAACGGTAGCCTAAAGCCAGGGTTACAGTTACTTTTTCTGTATCCGGATTGATGTTGAGAATCTCCTCCATCAGATCCTGGCGGAAGCCTTCCATAGGACATGAATCTATGTTTTCAATAGCGGCGGCGTACATCAGGTTGGCCAGTACTATATAGGATTGCTTTTCGGCCCAGTTGAAAATCTCCTCCTGTGTTTTTTGGGTGATATGCTGGTTAATGCTTTTTCTGAACAGATCCAGCTTTTCCACAGGAGTTTCCCTTACTTCAGAAATGTGGTTAAAATAACCATGAATATAATTTTCCTCAATTGTTTTTTTCGAAATGATAACAATAAGGTGTGAGCAGGTGGAAATCTGCGATGGATTATAGAAAGCCGGGATTAATTTCTGCTTCATTGCCTCGCTCTCCACTACCAGTATTTTATAGGGCTGGAGCCCAAGTGAGCTGGCAGAAAGCTTCCCCGACTCAAGAATATTGTGAAGGGTGTCCTGAGGAATAATCTCATGATTAAATTTTTTCACAGAATATCTTCTGCTTAAAGCTTCCAAATAATTCATAGAACAAATTTAAGAATTGAATATGAATAAAGTGGATTTATAATGAAATATCTCGTTATAAGAAAACAAAAAGATCACTTCAAATCTGAAGTGATCCGGGGTATTAAAAAAATAATCAATTTTAATTTATTCTCTGTTCTTTACCATGATCCAGCCTGAGAATTTAATAGGAGTATTCTTGCTGTTGTTTTCATTCCAAGTAATAGAGTACCAGTAATTCCCTGTAGGAACTTTTTTGCTTCCGTTGGTAGTACCGTCCCAAACATATCTGTTGGATTTATCAGCCTGGAAAAGCTTATAGCCATACCGGTCGAAAATTCCGATTTCCAGATTCTTTTTGTTGGAAAGTGCCGAATAATCGATAGCATCATTTATCCCGTCACCATTTGGAGTAATCACATTAATAAGATTAGGAACTGTGATGTTGATCTGAATAGGCTCACAATCATAGCTATCCTTTACATATATTTTAGTTTCACCTCTCGGCACATTGTTAAATATATTGGAATCCTGCCATTGGATGTTATCCATTGAATATTGGTAAGGCGGCGTTCCTCCGTTCACAAAAACAGTCACTGTATTTCCGGAAATATCAATGTTGGTCACTACAGGCTGCTCGGAAGCATAAACTTTTACATTTTGTAAGGTAATACAGTCTCCGGTTTTCAGTTTCACCCAATAGGTTCCTACACCTACATTGGTTATGGATTGGGTAGTAGCTCCTGTGCTCCATTCATAACCGTTGAAACCTGGTCCTGCATCCAGAGTGGTTTTATCTTCAATACAGATGATCTTATCTTTAAGTACGCTTGAATAAACCGGCGAAAGTACTGTCAATGTCACTTTTGCAATTGAATAACAACCCTGTGCATTAAATACTTTTACATACACTACGCCTGATGGGGCAGTATAGGTCAGGAAGCTTAAAATTTCATTGGTTCCGTTTACCGCATCTGATAATGAAGGATAATATTTTTTAGTAGCTCCTGTTAAAGTCGTTACTGTAGCATTGCTTAAATTAAATGTTCCCAGAGACGGGTTGGTTTCAAGGAAGCATGATCTTAAATTTGCATCGGTTACCGGTACAATAGGGTTGAGGTTTAAGGTAACTTTTGCTACGCTTACACATCCCTGAGGTGTGGTCACTTTTGCGAATAATATGGCAGCTCCTGAAGCATAGGCTGTAGGGTTGGGAATTTGGTTGATCCCTGCATTCAGTTCGGCCATTGTATTGTAAAATTCCATCGTACAGCCTGGTACTGTTGTTAATGCTGCCGTGGTAAGGTCAAATGTTGCAGTACCCGCATTATTGTTATTGCAGCCTGTAAGCGAGGCATCGGTTGCTGCAAACGGGGTTGGATTCAGTTGTATGACTCCGTCTCCGTTGTCGCAGAGTGTGGAGGTTGGGTCTTTGATGACAACTTTGATCGTGGTATTCCCGGAATAGGCAAAGTTTGCCGGATTGGCAATAGGGGTGGAGCTTCCTAAAATATAATAAGTAAATAGGTAATTAGCAGGGTTATTAACAAACTGTGAATTAAAGGAAGTTAAATCTACAGTTCCTGTCCCGGTTGCCGGGTTGGTACATACAAACGGAGTTACCGTAGCATTCAGAATGGGAACTTTATCTACATAAACTTTTACATTTTTGATAGAATGTCTTGCGCTGGCACCTCCTGTAGCTGCAGAGAATCCAAAATATCCCTGGCTCATTCCTATTGCTCCGCCGGAAGGGGCGAAAGACTGGTCAACAATGAGGACACCGTCAAGTTTGATTTTTATAATCCAGTTGGTAGGATTGGTAAGGTCTGTTTCTCCGTTTACCTCTACATGTTTGAATGTAGGCCCTACAAACGGCTGAGTGGAGATAAGGTCGGGAGAATGAAATGTACTGCCCGGAGTGGTGTTGTATTCAATATTGTTTCCGGCTGTATTGTTGGTTCCGTAGAGTAAATGTATTTTACTCATTTGTCCTTCTGTGGTATTGTTGAAAATATCAAACCCTACCATAAGTCCGGATGCGTTTCCGGGAATTCCAAGTCCGCCACCGGATACAAATCCTGTTGGAGGATTGGCAAGGTACCAGAATGTGAATCCGTCTCCTCTTCCGAACTGTGCAGTTCCGTTTCCATCAATTCTAAAATCGAATTCTACTTTCCATTTATCACAATAGCTTAATGTGATAGGAGTAGCCAGTTTTATAGCACCATACAGGTTTCCATTATCTGTGGTAAGCCTTATAAAATCGGTATCTACAGCTGCATTGGAAACAAGGTCCCAGCCCGTAGTGTTCACCGGGTTTCCTGCAAGCTGATAAGTTTGTGAAAAAAGCCGTCCTGAAAAGCATAGAAAAATTGTTAAATAGTAAAGGAGTAGTTTTCTTTTCATATGAAGCGATTAGTTTTTGAGGTTATTCCTGTAAATATATTCATTTTATTCTCTCATGTATAATGTATAATTGTCAAATGATTAACAAAAATTGTCAATTTTATAAGTAATTTATTGAATTTGTAAGAAATGGTTAAAAATAAAGTGTATTTAATTTATTAAGTTAAGATATGATAAGCCTTTATTCCGGGAGCGCAATCCTATTAAAAAAATCACTCCGATGAAGAAGTGATTTTTGTATGATAAGGTCATTATTCTCTGTTTTTTACCAATACCCAGCCTGAATATTTCGTAGGAGTGTTGTTTTTATCATTTTCATTCCATGAAATAGAGTACCAGTAAGTTCCTGTAAGGATTTTTTTGCCGGATGCAGTTCCGTCCCATGTATAGTTTCTCAATTTATTGGCTTCATACAGTTTATTGCCATATCTGTCATATACTATGAAAACAAGGTTCTTCTTGTATGCCAATGCAGAATAATCAATAAAGTCATTCACGTTATCGCCGTTTGGTGTGATGGCATTAATGAGATTGGGAACAGTAATCTGTACTTCAACAGGTGAACAGTTGTAAAAATCCTTAACGAAAACCCTGGCTTCTCCTCTGTGGAGACCTGTAAATGTATTTGAATCCTGCCAGTCGGTTCCGTTTAAGGAATATTTATAAGGCGGAGTGCCCCCTGAAACGTTGACGGTTACTGTTGTGTTGTTTATATCTATGCTTGTAATAACAGGATTTGCAGAGGCAATAACTTTTACGAGCTGTAGTGCAATACAGTTTCCTGTTTTCAGTTTTACCCAATAAAGTCCTACTCCTACGCCTTGAATAGAAGAGGTAGTTGCCCCTGTGCTCCATTCATAGCTGTCAAAGCCCGGACCTGCATCCAGATCGGTTCTTCCGTCGATGCAGATTATTTTATCCTTTAAAACAGAAGATGTTACTGGTGGCAGTACTAAAAGATTCACTTTTGCTATACCAAAACATCCGTTAGAATCTGTTACCTTTACATACACTGCAGTGCTTACAGACATATATTGGAAAGGATTGACAATTTCATTGGCTCCACTTAAAGCATCTGCTACACTTGTATAATATTTCTTTGTAAAACCGCTTGTTAATGTGGTTACATTGGCAGTGGTAAGATCAAATACGGCACTAGTGATGTTATTCTGCAGGAAGCATGATTGTAAAGTAGCTTCTTTTACCGGAGTTTCAGGAAAAAATGTTAATGTAATTTTTGCAGTTCCTGTACATCCTTGTGGTGTGGTAACTTTTACATAGACGTCTCCAGGTACTGAAGTGTATGTGCCGGGATTTGCAATTTCGTTGGTGCCTGCATTCAGGTCATTCAGTGTTTTGTAATATTTTCTGGTTGCCCCTGCTACGTCCGTTACAGCAGCGTTATTAAGATTGAAAACTCCTGTCCCTGCTTTATTATTGTTACATGTCGTTAAAGTTTTATCGGTGAGGGTAAGCGGAGCAAGGACCAATAGTATTTTTCCATCCGGATTATCACATAATATTCCCGCATTGTCTTTGACAATTACTGTAACGGTAGTATTTGTATTAAATTGAAAATTTGTTGGATTAGTGATAGGTGTCGAGCCCTGAAGGTAAGTGAATGTATAGTTTGAAGGAGTATTTACAAACTGAGAATTGAAGGTCGTTAAATTTACAGAGCCGAATCCTGTAGCAGGATTGGGACAGAAAGATTGTGTTGCTGTATTTTGCAGAATAGGAACTTTGTCTGTATAAATTTTTACATTTTTAATAGAATGTCTTGATCTTGCACCTCCTGTAGAAGCGGAAAATCCAAAATATCCAATGGTCATTGCGGCGGCTGTACCAGAAGGAGCGAACGATTGGTTACAAATAGTGTTTCCGTCTAGAGTTATTTTAACAATCCAGTTGGTAGGTATCGCAGGATCTACCTGTGCTGTTACTTCAACGTGTTTATATGTTGTTCCTTGAAAAGGCTGTGTGGTATTCAGGTCCGGTGAGTGAAAAGAACTTCCGGGAACGTTAAAGAATTCTACATTATTGCTGTCTGTTGTATTGGCTACTTGTCCGTAAGCAACATGGATCTTACTCATTGTAGCTGTTGTTGTATTGTTATAGGTGTCAAACCCTACAATAAAGCCTACTGCATTTTGAGAAACACCAAGACCGGAGCCTAATACACTGGCAACAGGTGGATTGGCTAAATACCAGAAGGCGATTCCATCTCCATTGGACGTTTGGTTCGAATCCATCCTGAAATCGAATTCTACTCTCCATTTATCACAATATTTTAAGTTGATCTGGTCATTAAGCCGGATTGATCCTGACTGGTTATTGGTATCCGGAGTGAGCTGGACAAAATCACCCATTACCTGGGTGGGTGCAACCATTGTCCATCCGGTGGTATTTACAGGATTTCCGGTTAACTGATAGGTTTGGGAAAACATCCCTCCTGACAAGAAAAGCAGAAAGAGGGAAATATACGACAGTAAAGATTTGTTCATTGAAGTGGGATTACTTTAATTAGACGCTGTAAAGATATTAAATCCCGGGTAATTAATGTTTGTTTAATGTTAATTTTACTGAAAATGATAATGATTTGTTAATAAATGATAAGAAGGCTGGTAAAATAATGAACAATATTGGATTAAATTTATATTTATTAAAAAAGAGAGTTGCTTTCCAGTCCTTCAAAATAAGTATCAATTTCAAGATCAGGTGAACTTGCAGCAGCTACGGCCAGTTTATCGCAAAGCTCATTTTCAAAGTGGCCTGCATGCCCTTTTACCCAATGCATCTGGGGCTTGTGTTTATTATACATCTCAACGAATCTTTTCCAGAGATCAGGATTTTTTACATTTTTCCAGCCTCTTTTGATCCATCCGGCAATCCAGTTTTGGTTCACGGCATCCGCCACATATTTACTGTCTGTATAAATGTGAATGTCGTTCTCCGAAGATTTTAGTTTTTCCATAGCAGTAATGACAGCGAGTAGCTCCATCCTGTTATTGGTTGTTTTTCTGAATCCTTTCGAGAATGTCTTCTGATAGTTTTTTTCAGGTACGCGCATGAGGATGCCATAGCCTCCTTTTCCGGGATTTCCGCTGCATGCACCGTCGGTGTAGATTTCTATTCTCAAAAGTTTAAGATATATTATAAAATTAGTATTCTGTTTTCAACCAAGTGAAGAATACTAAGCTGTTATATTAATTTAATAGGGACTGACAACTAGAAAGGGAAATCATCATCGTCATCAAAATCGTTCATTGATGATCCGGAAAGTTTTGAGCTGTCCGGCAGATCAAATGCAGCACCGGGCTGGATGGTTGTTTTAATCTTGTCAAAACCACTAGGTTCACCAGATCCGAAGTTAGATGGATAACCTCCCATTCCTCCATCGAAAGCAGCTTCAATATCACCGAATTTGGCAAAATGTTTGAGGAATGATAGTCTCACATCCGCTGTTGCACCATTTCTGTGCTTGGCAATAATTAATTCAGCCTGGTTTTCCGTTGAGGTTTCCTGGCCTTCTTCATCGTTATCCCAAACTGCAATTTTATAATATTCAGGTCTGAAAATAAATGATACAATATCTGCATCCTGCTCAATAGCTCCGGATTCCCTCAGGTCAGAAAGCTGAGGTCTTTTACCGGGACGGGCTTCCACACTTCTCGACAGCTGGGAAAGTGCAATAACAGGAACATTAAGTTCTTTAGCAATAGCCTTTAACGAACGGGAGATCATGGAAATTTCCTGTTCACGGTTTCCGACTCCTTTTCCTCCGCCTCCTGCAGTCATCAGCTGAAGGTAATCCACCATGATCAGCTTTACCCCATGCTGCATTACCAGTCTTCGGCATTTTGCACGGAAGTCGAATATAGAAAGGGAAGGGGTTTCGTCAATAAAAAGCGGGGCATTCTCAAGTTCGGAGACATTGGAGAACAGTCTTTGCCATTCTTCATCATCCAGCGTTCCCTTTCGCAGCTTTTCGGAAGAGATCTTCGTTTCAGAAGCAATCATTCTGGTGATTAGCTGTACGGATGCCATCTCCAGGGAGAAAAGTACCATCGGGATTTTGTGGCCTACGGCTATATTTCTGGCCATTGACAGAAGGAATGCTGTTTTACCCATCGCCGGACGGGCTGCAATAATAATAAGGTCGGAGTTTTGCCAGCCTCCTGTTTCTTTATCAATATCTCTGAATCCTGAAGGAACTCCGGAAAGTCCTTCTTTGTCTTTAAGGGATTTAATGGTGTCGATGGCCTGTTTTACCAATGAATTGGCAGTATCGAATCCTTTTTTGATGGTACCGTTGGTGATTTCAAAGAAGGATTGTTCAGCCTTATCCAAAAGCTCAAATACATCAGTAGATTCTTTATAAGATGAATCGATCACATTGGCAGAAACGTTAATAAGGCTTCTTAAAATATATTTTTCAAGAATTACACGTACATGGTATTCAATATGGGCAGAAGAGCTTACTCCCATGGTAAGGTCGATGATGTAATGGTCACCACCTGCCTGGTTGAGTTTATCTTCTTTTTTTAATTCCTGTATAATCGTCATCAGATCCACAGGATGGTTGCCTTCATAAAGCTTTAAGATGGTAGAAAAAATAACCTGATGTCTCGGGTCATAAAATACCTCAGGAGTAAGAAGGTCAATAGAGTGGTCAAGCCCTTTTTTGTCTATTAAAAAAGTTCCGATTACCAGTCTTTCAAAATCTACAGCATTGGGAGGCATTTTTCCATCCGCAATAGACAATTCTCTTGCAAAGTTTCCGTGTGTAAGGGATGATAATGTTTCTTTCTGCGCCATAATGCAAAGATAGTTTATTTAGAAAAAATAATTAAAAAATAGTAACTAACAAGTTATCAGCAATCGTGTCTTAATTTATAATGGGCAGAACGTAAGGTGAATGTTAGTAAAAAGTGGGATTCAAAAATAGAAAAATTTCAATAAGTAATCTCCATTAAGATGAAAATGTTTTTATGTATGATTGATAAAAGGTGAATAAAAAAAGACTGTCGGTTACGACAGTCTTTTTTGGGATGTGAAGAATAGCTTATTCTTTATTTTTTACCAATATCCATCCTGAATATTTGGTTTCAGTACTGTTTTTATCGTTCTCGTTCCATGAGATTGTATACCAGTAAGTTCCGGTAGGAATCTTCTTGCCGGAAGCAGTTCCGTCCCACTTATAGTCTCTCATTTTATTAGCTTCGTAAAGCTTGTTTCCGTATCTGTCATAAACAATAAATACAAGATTTTTCTTATAAGCCAGAGCTGAATAGTCGATCTCGTCATTTACCTTATCTCCGTTTGGAGTGATGGCATTAATCAGGTTCGGTACAGTAACTGTGATCTGTACTGGAGTACAGTCATAAGAATCCTTCAGGAAGATTTTGTTTTCTCCTCTAGGAAGTCCGCTGAATGTATTTGTTGTTTGCCAGTTGGTACCGTCAATAGAATACATGTATGGTGGAGTTCCTCCTGAAGCATTCACTGTGATCGTATTGTTGCTGATGTCTACGCTGGCGATTACCGGTTGTGAAGATGCGTAAACTGTGACAGTCTGAAGCGTGAAGCATTTTCCTGTTTTCAGTTTTACCCAGTAAATTCCTATTCCTGCATTGTTGATAGATTGTGTAGTATCACCTGTGCTCCATTCGTATCCGTCAAATCCAGGTCCGGCATCCAATGTTGTTTTATCTTCAGCACAGATTGTTTTATCTTTCAGGACTGCAGATTTTACAGGAGGAAGAACTTTTAACGTGATCTTGGCAATATCATAACACTGATTGGCGCTGGTTACTCTTACATAAACTTCAGTGCTTGAAGTGATATAAGCAGTCTGAGGAGTGATTGGATTGGTTTCTGCCTGGGCATCATTTAATGTTTTGTAGAATGCCTTTGTTTGCCCTGCTACTGCTCCTACGTCAGCTTGTGTCAGGTCAAACTTAGCCTGCGTAACATCATTTTCAATATAGCACTCTTCCATTACCGCATCTTTCAATGTGACTACCGGATGAAATGATAATGTAATAGCTGCTGTAGCTGTACATCCGAATGCGGAAATTACTTTAACATATACTATTTTCTCAGGTGAAATATAGGCGGTAGGGTTGGTAATCTCATTGGTATCAGCATTCAGGTCAGCCAGGGTAGGATAGTATTTTTTCGTAACCGTTCCGGTAAATACATCTGCTGTGGTCAGATCAAATTTTCCTGTGCCCTCGCTGTTGTTGTTACATGCAAAAATAGTTGCATTTTTAGCTGTGATGCTGGCATTTACAAATTTAAATTTACCACTGATGAAACATTTGTTGATAACGCTATTCGGGTTGTCAGGGTCAAAATATCGGATTCTGTAGTAATAAGTTGTTGTCCCATTCACAGTAGCAATGGTAAGTGGGTCTTCTCCTGTGATAACATCATTGACGTTGTCATGGTAGGTAACCTGGAAATTAGGATTGTTACCATTAATAATGCCAGGTGTAAGAGTGGCAAAGTTAAACTGTGAAGGAAGTCCGCATACCATAACCGTTGAAGGATCATCAGGGTTAGCTCCCGGGATACCAGGTGGCAGGAATGGGTTAGGTGCCAGAACAGGATCGTTAAATGCTGAACTCAGGGTAGCGGTACCACCCCATGTCATTTTAAATCCGTCAGGAGAACTTCTGAAATTGTCTACAACCAGATAATAAGTTTCTCCGGCTTGTACCTGCATATAAGGGCTCCATTCCGCTGAGTTTCCGGCATTTCCGTTCGTGTTGGGAGGTGGAGGTGGAGGTAAAGTAAGGGTAAGTCCGGTGTTTCCGGTTGGTGTACTTCCGTTATAGTTACATCTGAGTGGAGTTACAAAAACGTTATTCCCCGTCTGTAAAGAAGAACATCCATTGCTGGTAGGTCCATATACTGCGAAATCATAGTCATCGGAATCAACATTGGGGTCAATAACGAATGTTAGAGTTCCGGGTGTTGCAACAGTAAAAGTATACCATACTGAGAAGTTTTCGCTTCTTCCCAGACATCCGTTTGTTGACAGGTTCTCCGCAATATTTCCATGTCCTGAAGGGGTGTATGAGAGCTCAGAATTTCCGCAGAGAGGGATTGCCGTGACACAATCAGACTGCGCATAGAAAATCTGTGCTATAAATAAGATTAAAAGAAGTAATGTTTTTTTCATGTTTAAAATGATTTTTGTGAAACAAGATTTGAGTAAATAAGTTATCAGCATTTATGTTAAAAAAACCGCCCCGGAGAGCGGTTTTTGTTTTGATAAGAAATATTATTCTCTGTTTTTTACCATTACCCATCCTGAGAACTTGAATGGAGTGTTCTTTTTATCATTTTCATTCCATGTTACAGAATACCAGTAGGTTCCTGTAGGAACTTTTTTACCGGCTACCGTTCCGTCCCACTTGAATCCGTTGGTTTTATCGGCCTGGTGGATTTTTGTTCCGTATCTGTCGAAAATACTCAATACAAGACTTTGCTTTCCTGATAATGCTGAGTAGTCTATCACGTCATTTATGCCATCTCCGTTTGGAGTAATCACATTAATAAGGTTAGGAACTACAACTGTTATATCAATAGGTTCACAGTCGTAAGCATCTTTTACATATACTGTATGATCTCCTCTTGAAACATTGGTGAATACGTTGGAATCCTGCCAGTTAATATTATCCATAGAATATTTGTATGCAGGAGTTCCTCCGATAACATTTACGGTTATAGAAGTGTTGGCAATATCAATGCTTGAAACAACAGGCTGCTCGGAAGCGTACACTTTTACATTTTGTAAGGTAATACAGTCTCCGGTCTTTAATTTCACCCAATAGGTTCCTACACCTACGTTAGTAATAGACTGGGTTGTAGCTCCTGTGCTCCATTCGTATCCGTTGAATCCCGGACCTGCATCCAGTGTCGTTTTATCTTCAACACAGATAATTTTATCCTGAAGCACAGTTGAATATACCGGAGAAAGTACAGTTAATGTTACTTTTGCGATTGAATAACATCCCTGTGCATTAAATACTTTTACATAGATCACTCCTGATGGTGCAGTGTAAGCAAGGAAGCTTAGAATTTCATTCGTTCCGTTTACTGCATCTGTTAAAGAAGGATAATATTTTTTAGTAGCTCCTGTTAAAGTCGTTACTGTAGCATTGCTTAGGTTGAATGTTCCCAGTGAAGGGTTGCTTTCAAGGAAGCAAGATCTTAAAGAAGCATCAGTTACCGGTACCAGTGGGTGGAATTTAAGGGTAATTTCAGCTGTTGCCGTACATCCGAATTCATTGGTTGCTTTGACAAATATTTTTCCCTGAGCTGAAACAAACTGATATATAGCAGGACTTGTAATCTCATTGGTCCCTGCGTTCAGGTCAAACATTGTAGGATAATACTTTAACGTATGGGTTGGTCCCGCTCCTATAGCGGCTGTAGTAAGATCAAACATTGCTGTACCCGCACCGTCATTGCTACAGCTGGTAAGCGTAGCATTATTTAAAGTAAAACTGCCGTCCCTGAATTTAAATTTCCCTGTAATAAAACAACCGTTCATAGGGTTTGTTGGGTTCGCGGGGTCCTGATATACAATTCTATAATAGTAAACTTGTGTAAGGCTCACTATTTCTGACGTAACAGGATTTCCTCCTGTGATAGCGTCATTGGTATTTTTATGATAAGTTACTTTAAAATTTGCACTGTTACCATTAACAATTCCTGCACTTAATGAGGCAAAATTAAATGGTGTAGCAAGTGAACATACCGTCACTTCATTCGGATCGGCAGGGTTTGCAGCAGGGAGTCCCGGAGTAACAAATGGATATGGTGCCAAAGAAGGATCGTTGAATGCGGAACTTAAACTTGCAGTACCTGTCCATGTCAGTGAGAATCCGTTTGCAGAACTTCTGTAGTTATCCACAACGAGATAATATGTTTCTCCAGCCTGTACTACTAGGTAAGGGCTCCATTCGTCTTGGTTTCCTGCACTTCCGTTTGTGTTTGGAGGTGGAGGTGGAGGTATAGTTAATGACAAACCTGTATTCCCCTGAGAACTACCTGTACCCCAGAAGTTACATCTAACTGGTGTTACAAAAATGTTACTGGTATTCAAAGAAGTACAGCCGTTTGTAGTAGGACCATAAACAGCGAAATCATAGTCATCAGTATCAACGTTAGGATTAATTGTAAATGCAAGTGTACCTGAAGTTGATGCCGTAAAGCTATACCATACCGAAAAGTGCTCATTTTCAGTGTCACTCAGGCATGAATTGACACCGATGCCTTCCAGAACATTTCCCGGTCCTGATGGTGTATAAGAGATATCCGAGTTTCCGCAGATAGATATTGCACTAATACAATCTGATTGGGCATATAGGATGCGTGAGCAGATGATTAGAAAAACGAGTAATGCTTTTTTCATAAAGGGGGATTTAAAAAAGACAAATATAAAAAATTATTAAAGTTAAATTAAAGTTTTTGTGATATATTTAATAGAAATGGGATATTATTGTTTAATAATTCATTTTTCTCAGCTTGGGATTTGTACCTGCCACAAGAAGAGCTACCAATACCGTCATACTTCCCCCGAAGACTACAGACCGTACTACGCCTAGTAATTTTGCCATCAGGCCGCTCTCAAACTGCCCCATTTCATTACTGGACATGATAAATATGGAGTTAACACTTAGTACACGTCCGCGGATATGATCAGGTGTTTTCAGCTGTACAATAGTTCCCCTGATGACCACCGAAATGCCATCAAGCATTCCACTCATAACAAGGAACATAAAGGATAGCCAGTAAAGTTTGGATAGGCCGAAACCAATAATGCAGAGCCCAAAACCGGCAACCACAATAAGAAGGATTTTCCCCTGGTTTTTTCTTAACGGAACAAGTGCCAGCAAAGTGATAATACACATGGAACCTATATCGGAAGCTGCATTCAGAAGACCGAAACCTTCCGCTCCTGCATCTAAAATATCAGTGGCAAATACCGGAATCATGGCAACGGCTCCTCCAAAAAGAACGGCAAACATATCCAGGCATAGTGCCCCTAAAATCTCTTTTGTTTTAAAAATATATGAAATTCCTTCACGCATGCTTTCCACAACATTCACATTCTCCTTTTTGTATTCAGAATGCTGCTGTTTTAGCTGCCAGAAAAATAATGATGCGACAAATATTAAAGAAATGATCACAACGAGGGTCCATTTTACCCCGAAATAGCCTATGAGAAGCCCTCCTACAGCATGTCCGCATACGGAAGAAATCAGGAAGGTGGCCTGGTTCAGGGTTACCGCATTCGGAAGGTTTTCCTTCTTTACAATCTTTGGAATCATAGAAGGAACAATAGGCCCGATGAAAGCCCGGGCAATTCCTGTGAAAAAGATAACACCATATATGAAATAAGTGATTTCATGACCATTAAAGTGCATTTCTACATTGAAAAATGCAGGAATCAGAAGTAGGCCGATCAGGAAAATATAAGCATAATTACAGATCAGCAACAGCCGTTTTTTTTCATTCATGTCAATAACATGGCCGGCGTATAAAGCACAGCTTACCGCAGGAATAACTTCTGAAAGCCCGATAAGGCCAATTGAAAAAGGATCTTTTGTTAACTGATACACCCACCATCCTAGTAAAGTTGCGAGCATTCTGAAGGCTAAAACAATAAAAAATCTTCCCGTAAGAAGATTCCTGAATTCAACATTTTGCAATGTTTTTAACGGTGTAAAGGAAATCATGCACAAAAATAGCCCTAAATATTCATTTAAGGCTGTCAATATATTGGTTTTTTAAATGATAAATCAAATAAGTCCCGAAAGATAAAATCTATTTTAGTCTGCTCTCAATGCACTGATCACAATAGCTGCAACACCCGCTGCTCCAATTACAGTTGCACCTGCTGTTACTCTGGCTTTAGATCTGTCTTTTACAGCAGCTACATTAGATTTAGGAATAATTACCTCTGCACTATCCTTTTTGCCTGCAGTTCCGATGAGGTTGTCGCCGTCAATATTTCGGAATAGCATTTTCTTTTTCGGAGAACCATCTTTCATGGTAACAACATACATTTTTCCAGCCTGTAAATTAGAATAATTGTTTTTTGAAATATCCTCGCTGTATTTTGTGGTGGCACATGATGAAATGACAAATAAAGATGTTAGTAAAGATGATTTTAAAAGTACAGATGCTCTCATTATTATTTTTTATTTTTTCAAATTTATAATTTTTTTCGAATATATGTTTTTGGAATTGAAAAAATATCTTTAAAGTTTGTAAATTTCTAATTGATCCGCAATTTTTCTATCATTCGCAAGTCTTGGGATTTTATTTTGGCCTCCCAGCTTTCCCTGTGATTTGGCATACTCATGGAAAGCGTTCTTTTTCAGGGTTGTAATGATAAGAGGCTGAAGAATGTTTCCTGTAATAAGATCATCATAATAAGTATTTCTTGCACGCAGCTGGCGATCCAGTTCCTCCCTGAATAACTCTAAATCCTCCGGTTTTTTTTCAAATTCTATCAGCCATTCATGATAAGGAAGCCCTTCTGACGGATTTACCTGCGGGGCAAGGTGAAATTCTGTAATTTGAGCTGCATGTTTTTCCAGTGTGGCTTTCATGGCTTCTTCCACTTCGAAGGCAATTACGTGCTCTCCGAAAGCAGAGGTGAAATGCTTTGTTCTTCCGCTTACCAGAATTCTGTACGGATCCTTATCAATAAACCTTACGACATCACCTATTGAATAGGCCCACAATCCGGAATTCGTAGTAAGAATCAGTGCGTAGTCCTTATTAAGTTCCACATCTTTTAAAGTGAGCCTCCGGGCGTCAGGTTTTCCATATTCTTCCAAAGGGATGAATTCATAAAATATCCCGTGATCCGTTAAAAGAAGCAATCCTTCTTTCGTATAATCATCCTGAAAAGCAAAAAAGCCTTCAGAAGCGGGAAAAGTCTGTATAATATCAACCTTTCCGCCAAGAAGATCATTCATTTTATCACGGTAAGGTTCATAGTTGACCCCTCCGGTAACAAGAAGCTGCAGGTTAGGGAAAAGCTGTTTGATCTTCTTTCCGTGTTTTTCTGTAAGCTTTTCAAAATACATCACCAGCCATGGTGGGATTCCGGAAATCAGGGTCATGTTTTCATGTTCCGTTTCCTCGATAATCTTATCTACCTTGGCTTCCCAATCTTCCATCATATTGGTTTCCCAGCTTGGTAAACGGTTTTTTTGAAGATATTTAGGAATATGGTGTGCTACAATTCCTGAAAGCCGGCCTGTTTTTATGCCGAAATTTTCCTGTAATTCAGGGCTTCCCTGCAGGAAGATCATTTTTCCGTTTACAAAATCTGCATTGTTTTTCCGGGCGATATAATGGAATAATGCACTTTGTGCTCCTGCCACCTGAAACGGCATTCCTTCTTTAGAAATAGGAATGTATTTTGAGCCTGAAGTGGTTCCTGAAGTTTTAGCAAAATATTCAGGAGTTTCGGTCCAGAGAATATTCGCTTGTCCCTTTTTTACTCTTTCAATGTAAGGTTTCAGATCCTCATAGTCAGAAACAGGTACTTTGTTTTGGAAATCCTCTATAGAATGAATGTTTTCAAAATCATGCTCCCTTCCAAAAAGAGTTTTCTGAGCTGTTTTAACTAAAGACAGCAAAAGAGCCTCCTGATTTCTCACTGAGTTTTTTTTGAATTCCCCTGTTTTCTGAACATGTTTTTTTGCCCAGGCCAGTGCTACATTTTTCTTGAAGAAATTTAACATGCCTCAAATTTATAAATAAGTACAGAATATAAAATTATTTTTCAACAGGATATGCCACAAAAAAACCGGTGAATGAGTTCACCGGTTCTCGAAATTTGATTATGAAAATAACAACTATATGTTAAAGTTTACTTGTTTACTTTGTACCTCTTATCTGGAGTGCCGTCTTTTTTAAGGTGTTTGTTTTCTTTGTACCTTTTGTCCGGTGTTCCGTCCTTTTTCATTTTAGCTGCAGGTTTTGTAGTGTTTACTGCAGGAGCTTTTACTGTTTTTGCAGTAGTTTGATGAGGGGCTGCAGAGGTAGCCGGAGCAGTTTGCTGTGCGGTTGCAAATCCTAGTCCTAGGGCCAGAGACATTGCTGTTAAAAATTTTTTCATGAGAGTACTGTTTGTTTTTCTTGAGTAAAGGTATACAAAAAACAGGCTGAAAAATCAGTAATTTCAATCCTTAACTAAAGTTTATTACTGCTTAAAAAAAACTTAAACTCAGTCTGTTAAAATAAGAAAAGCCTGCTCCATTGAAGAGGCAGACTTTCATTATAAGTATGAATAGTTGATTTAACGTGTACAGTTGGCTGTCCATGTTTTACCATCCTTCATGTATAGAATTTTCAATTCATTATTGTCAATTCTGATGTAAGATGTGGCGCTTGAGCCAACCATTACAAGAGTGTGGTCACCCTGCTGTTGAAATTCCACTCCGTTAAGATCCGGAATGCCGTTCGAAAACGCAAAATTATATTTTGTGCCGCTGGCGATCTTAGTTACAAATACACTTCCGTTATCTGTACTGTTGTTGGTAGATCCGTCATTATACGAGATGCTTCCCTTATAGGTTCCCGCAAAAAAATCATTGTTTACAGGATCATCATCACTGCTGCACGATGCAAAAGATAATGCGGCAACAAATACCAGCATAAAAATTCCTAAAGTTCTGATTGCTTTTTTCATAATCTTATTTTTTTAAAAAGTTTGATAAGGTGGAATTTTCAAACACCATGCCATGCCGGATTATTGGTATTTTTTTAACTTTTAATTAAATAAATTGGTAAAAAATTAAGATTTGGGTATGTAAATGTGGTATTAGCTTGTATTTTCTGCAATCTCCTGTTTGTGAGGAAAGAAAAAAATATCCTTATCTTTGTTATCAGATAAACGGTTTCGGAAACTTCCGAAATCGCTTTTGTCGTTCATATTACTACTATTTTATGCAGCTAAAACCTATTCACGAAAAATTCCTTCCCGACCTGCTTCAGAAAGAATTTGGAAAAGAAATCTTCACCCAGTTGGAAAAAAGCCAGCATATTTCCGTAAAGGGAAGCGCTGGATCTTCGGTTTCCATTTTTGTTGCTGAACTTTTTTTAACACAGAAGAAGACTGTCCTTTATCTGGTAGATGATAAAGAAGATGCGCTGTATGCCAATACGGAGATGGAAGATCTGTTGGGAAAAGATAAAGTGCTTTATTTTCCGGCAACCCATCTTGAACCTTACCAGGTAGAAAAAACCCAGAATGCCAATCTTGTGCTTCGTACGGAAGTTTTAAATAAGATCAATTCCGGAAAAGCTCCTAAAGTGATTGTAGCCTACACCGGTGCATTGTCTGAAAAGGTATTGAAAAAGGAAGATTTTAAAGCAATCTCTCATCATATAAAAGTTGGCGATCAGCTGGATTTTGATTTTGTGGACGAGCTGCTGAACCACTACAGTTTTCAGCAGGCAGATTTTGTATCTGAGCCGGGAGAGTTTTCTGTAAGGGGAGGAATAGTTGATGTGTTTTCATACTCTAACGAGAAACCTTACCGGATTACCTTCTTTGGAAATGAGGTGGAAAATATCAAAACATTTGATATTGAAACGCAGCTTTCCATAGATAAAGTAAAGGATTTTCAACTGGTTTCCAATATGAATTTTTCGGTAACGGGGACACGGGTTTCATTACTACAGCTGCTGCCTAATGAAAGTTTTGTGGTTTCCAGAAATGGAGCTGTCGGAATGCAGAAAATCAGAACTTTTTATGAAAAATCATTAGAAAAATATGATACCTTAAATAAAGATATTGCCCACAGAACACCGCAGGAACTCTTTATTTCAGATCAGGATTTTCTGTTTGACATTAAGAAATTTAAAACTATTGATTTTGCCAGTATTCCTATTGAAGGTCTTAAAGAAACCACAGAAATAAAGCTGGAACAGCTTCCGCAGCCTTCTTTTCATAAAAATTTTGAGCTGCTGATAGAAAATATTGAAGAAAAGCAGGCGGAAGGCTTCGATACCTGGATCTCTTTTTCTACCGAAAAGCAAAAAGAGAGACTCGAGTCCATATTTGAAGAACTGGAACATGAACTTCCTTTTAAAAGCTTCAAATCTGAACTGCATGAAGGGTTTGTAGATAACGGACACAAAATTCTGGTCTATACGGATCACCAGATCTTTGACCGTTATCAGAGGTATAAAGCAAAAAATACCTTTGCAAAATCCGAGCAGCTTACCCTGAAAGACCTGATGTCACTGAAAGTCGGGGATTACATTGCCCACATTGATCATGGAATAGGGAAATTCATGGGACTTGTAAAGGTGAATAACGACGGGAAGATACAGGAATGTTTTAAGCTGACATACAAAAACGGCGACTTATTATATGTAAGTATCCACTCACTTCATAAGATTTCAAAATATAACGGTCCTGACGGAAAAGAAATTGTCCTGAGTAAACTTGGTTCCCCCGCATGGAAATCTCTGAAGCAGAAAACAAAAGCTAAAGTAAAGCAGATCGCCTTCGACCTGATCAGGCTGTATGCGGAAAGGAAAACAGCAAAAGGTTTTGCCTATACACCGGATTCCTATCTTCAGAATGAACTTGAAGCCAGTTTTATCTATGAAGATACTCCAGACCAGGAAAAAGCTACGATTGATGTAAAACGGGACATGGAAGCAGATACGGTAATGGACAGGCTGGTTTGCGGTGACGTTGGTTTTGGAAAAACGGAAGTGGCTATCCGGGCTGCATTTAAAGCTGCAACAGACGGAAAACAGGTGGCTGTATTGGTTCCTACAACTATTCTTGCGTTTCAGCATTACAGAAGTTTTAAGGAAAGACTAAAGGATTTTCCCGTTAATGTTTCTTATGTGAACAGATTCAGAACAGCCAAACAGAAAGCGGAAGCATTGGAGGGACTGAAAAATGGAAAAGTAGATATTATTATCGGAACGCACCAGTTGGTAGGCAGTTCCGTTAAGTTTAAAGATCTTGGGCTTCTGATCATCGATGAAGAGCATAAATTCGGAGTCTCTGTAAAAGATAAACTGAAAACACTGAAAAATAATGTAGACACTCTCACCCTGACGGCTACTCCTATCCCAAGGACACTTCAGTTTTCCCTGATGGCTGCAAGGGATCTTTCGGTTATAAAAACTCCGCCGCCGAACAGGCAGCCTGTTGATACACAGCTGATCGGGTTTAATGAAGAGATCTTAAGAGATGCCGTGTCTTATGAATTACAGAGAGACGGGCAGGTGTATTTCATCAACAACAGGATTGAAAACCTTAAGGATATTGCCGGACTTATCCAGAGACTTGTCCCGGATGCCAGGGTCATTACCGGGCATGGACAAATGGAGGGTAAACAGCTCGAAAAAAATGTCCTTGATTTTATGGAAGGCAAATATGATGTTCTTGTTTCTACAACAATCGTCGAAAGTGGCGTGGATGTACCTAATGCCAATACCATATTCATTAATGATGCCCAAAGGTTCGGGATGGCAGATCTTCACCAGATGAGAGGAAGAGTGGGGCGAAGTAACAGAAAGGCTTTCTGCTACCTTATTACACCTCCGTATGATATGATGACTTCCGACGCCAGAAAAAGGCTTGAGGCTATTGAGCAGTTTTCTGATCTTGGAAGCGGGTTTCAGATTGCGATGAAAGACCTTGAGATCCGGGGTGCAGGAGATCTTCTTGGGGCGGAACAAAGCGGATTTATCAATGAAATGGGGTTTGAAACTTACCAGAAGCTGATGCAGGAAGCTTTGGAAGAATTAAAAGATGATGCAGATTTTGAAAACCTTTTCGATAATGAAGAAGACAGGCAGAAACTGTTCAAATCTGTAAAAGATGTTAATATTGATACTGATCTCGAGCTGATGCTTCCGGACTTCTATATTTCCAATACAGAGGAAAGATTATTGTTATACCAGAAAATTGCAGAGATTGATAACGAAAAGGATCTCTATCAGTTTGAACTTGAGCTGATCGACCGTTTCGGAGCGTTGCCGAAAGAAGCGGTAAATCTGTTGAAAAGCGTTGCATTGAAATGGCTGGCTGCTGAAATAGGTTTTGAAAAGATTGTTATGAAAAATGGTGTGTTTCTGGGGTATTTCCCTGCAAATCCTCAGGATAAGTTTTATCAGACAGACAGGTTCAGGCATATCATCAGATATTTAACACAGAATCCTGCAGAAGCCCAGCTTAAAGAAAAGATTGGAAAGGAAGGAAATCTGCTGATGATGAGAAAAGAAAAGGTGAAAAATGTGGATGAGGTTAATGTACTTTTGAAGACGATTATCGGACATCAATAAGAAGAAAAATAATTTGTTTTAATAACTAAAAAATAAAAAAGGCTTTAAAATTTACTTTTTAAAGCCTTTTTCTGTTGAAAAAAATATGATTTTTACCCATGATTAATATGAATGACTATGGATTGGCAGGCATTTGAAAATCACAATATGATGAGAAAAAATAATCTTGTACCGGCGGCTGGGATTGAGTTCGGGAGATCCCGGTCTTTTGAAGCAGATTAAAAAAGAATGTTTTGTAGTAATAATTCTACTTTTTTGTGCATTAAATTCTACAACATAATCGCTTTATTCATACGGATTTACGGGCTTGTAAATGGTTTTTTATGATTTAAATTCATACCTTTGCAACCCTTATTATGAAAAAAATTATCTATTGTTGCGCAGCCGGGCTTTTATCGCTCTGTGCCAACGCGCAGGTGGGAATTGGGACAAGCTCTCCCAAATCCACTCTCGATGTCAACGGGAAAATTACCTTAAGAAAAGAACTTAGAGTAGGCGGTACATCCGACCAAACCGGAGATGCAGGGCTGAACGGCCAGGTTTTGGTTTCACAGGGAGAAGGGTTACCTCCTGTCTGGAAATCGTTGAATATTTCCTTTATGGAAGAAGGACAGTACAAATTGATCAATTCGTATCTGTCATCGGATCAAGCAGGTATTACGACACTTTCAAACGGTATTGCGGCAGACAATGTTTATAAAAACAATGTTGGAGATGATATTACAGATACATCGAAAGGAAAGTGGTCGAAAATTGCCGGACTTGAAAACAATTTTGTTATTAAAAACGGGAGAAACAGACTTACGTACCAGTTTCAGACCGGAATAGAGATGAAGGCTCCGGATGCAACAGTTTCCGAGTCTGTTACCTTTACCTGCGGCGTTTTCAGAAACGGAAGATTGGTAGCGGTACGTCCTGATAAGGTTGTTTCGAATAACAATACAGAGAAATCAGGTATCCAGGATTATATTTTCACGCTTAATTATACGGAACAGAACGTTCCTGTAGGTGCTCAAAAACTTGAGGTGGCGTGCAGAAAGATCAATACATCAAATCTGAACTCGCAGTTTGCAGTTGGGCGTAACGTATCCGATGTGAATACGGTTTCCAATGCATTTACCCTTGAATCTGTCATGAAGATAGATGTTATTGAATACGTTACTTATAAAAGCAATTAATTAATGAAAAATATTATTTCGATCCTGTCTCTTGTGGCAGGACTGTCTCTTTCTGCCCAGGTGGGAATCAACACGGACTCGCCAAAAGCAAAACTGGACGTTAATGGTGATGTCAATCTTAGAAATAAAGTGGTTGTTCAGAATGTTGTAGACAATACTTTATCCCAGGGTAATAACGATCAGATCCTTGTTTCTCAGGGAGAAGGATATCCTCCGATCTGGAAATCACTCCGTATTCCTGAATATGAACCGAATAAATTCTATCTGATATTCAACAACTCTTTCTCGGATAAAACGGGTGTGAAATTTACAAGCAGTGAACAGTCAAGCATTACTGCTAAAAATACTGCTTTTATTAAAGGAGCGGACATCTCCAGCCTTCCGGGGTTTAAGAAAATTGCAGGTCTGTCTCAGCCTATCAGTGTGTTCAGCACCGACAGTAAGACGTATTTCCAGTTTGAAACAGTGGTACAGGCTAATCTTCCCGTGAACGGTACACCGGATATCTCCATAGATTATGCATGCGGTATTTTTGTAGATAACAAACTGGTTAACCTCAGACAGAGAAATTTAAAGGCAAGTAGTGCGGCAAGTACTTTTATTACCCATAACCAGATCGGGATGGTGGCCAATCTTTCCAAAGGACAGCATGATGTAAGTGTTGCCTGCTCAAGACTGGGTTCCTACAGGACGACAAGTGATGTTGTACTGGCTATAGGAATCAATGCAGATACCAATATCAACAGTTTTATTACCCAGTCTTCCCTGAAGGTTGATGTATACGAAATCCCTCAGGTGTTTAACCCTATTATAAATTAATTCAGGCATGAAAAAAATTATTATCATATCATTATTGCTGCTGGCTGCATGGATGCCTGCACAAGTTGGGGTAAATACTCCGAATCCCGTTAATATGCTTGATGTAAATGGGGATTTAAACGTTAGAAAAGAACTGAGAACAGGTGGAACAAACCTTTTAAAAGGTTCAGCCGGGGCGGCAGGAACTATTTTTCATAATAATTCAGAGCTGAATACAAATGACTGGAAAAGTATAAAAATTGCTGACGGACAGGGGAGTATGTCTGTATTTTCACTGAATACTGTTGCGGACCAGACAGGAGCCTCCTTTTCCTCTCCGAACGGCAGTACCAGCCCTTACGCGGAAGGGACGGCAATTTCTTCTGCCTGGACAGTCCTTCCGGGAACTGCAGATACTTTTTCTATTACCAATGCGGTTAATAAAGTAGCTTTTACCTTTCAGACTACAGCCCAGAAAACAGGAAACGGCAATGCCTCTACCGGTTTTGCATGCGGTATTTTTGTAGATAATACTTTAAGAGCAGTCAGAACTGATGTATTACTAGGTTCCGAAGGAAGTTATAAAATATTCAACCTGAATGCAACGCTTGTGAATCTTATGCCTAAGAACAATTACAGTGTAAAAGTAGCCTGTACAAAGAGGAACCTGAATTCCGGAACGTTAGGAATCGGAAGGGCGGTAAACACAGATTATCTGAATAATGAAATGTCTCAGTCTGTTCTCACAACATCCGTATTACAACCGTATTAATTTCAGGATGTATCATAACAATAACCTAAAAGCAAAATGTTTTTAGGTTTTTTTTATAAAAAAGATACAGATTGTTATGAATTTGTTGAATAAGTAAACGTTTTCATCAAAAAAATGAATTATATTTGTCAACTCACTAAAATATTTTTTCATGGGAAAAAACTATCTTTTTAAAATCGTTGCCGGAATATTTTTCGGGTTGATGGTTTCATGTAACAATTCTTCTGATGATCAGTTCGAACCCAGTGCCAATGACGGAGGGAATGGGAATACACCAACTCCTCCGGCCAGAGTTTTGGAAAAGATTACAGTAAACAATAGTGTTCAGGAAGAATATACAGTTAACGGGACTGTTCTTCAGAAAGGAATGCTGAAAGACGGAACTACCAATAATTATTATACAGGTACGGTAACGTATATCAATAATAAAATCAATAAAATAAAATTCATTGGAAGTCTGGCCGGGAGCACGAGTTATGATTTTAGTGTCAGTGAAGACAGCAAAGGCAATGTATACAGTGCCACATGTACCGGGACTGCTTCTGCATTGATAGATTCTTTCGTAAGTGATTATGCATTTACTTATGATGCTACAGGTAAAAAACTGGTGAAAATTCTTGAAAAAAGAAAAGTATCCGGAAATACAGCGTACAGTTTATTCACGGAAATCACTTTTACCTATAACGGGGATAACATCTTTAAGGCAGAATGTGCCAAAGGAACACTTACAGGAACAGGAGCACCGAATATGGCTACTGCCAAGATGACGGTTTACAGTTACCAGAACTATGATTCTAAAGTAAATCCTTTCTCTACACTTCCCAAATCTTTCTTTACAGCATGGAGCCTGGTTCGTCCCGAGAATTTTTACAGAATTTCTCCCAACAACCCTACATCCGTATATGTAATGCCGCCAAGTCCTGCACCGGCAGTAAATACACCTATGACGTATCTTTATGATGGATATAACTATCCTGTTTCGGATAAAGATCAGATACTGAAATATGTTTACAGAACTTTATAAGAACCAATTGATTATCGGTTTTATTAGAATATAAATAAAAACATAACTTTTGTTCAAAAAAAAGTTATATTTGTCAAAAAATAAACAATTACCTGGAAATGAAACAGCTTTTCTATTTTATTTTATTAATCGCAGGATTCTCTTCAATACATTCCTGCAAAGACATGCTAGACGAAGATGGGGATCCTTTATTGGATCTGAACGATACGGGAGGGCTTCACGGTCCTAGAGCATTATACAGAGAAATTACAGACAAAGATACATTAGCAGAATATCAATACAGTGGGCTTTTGGTAACAAGAGTAATCACAGATAGCGCTTCAATTACCAATATTGCATACAGTGGTAACAAAGTAAGCCAGATTACCTTTAATGGTTTCCTGGATCTGGATGGTAATGGAAAACTGGATAAAGACAGCGTTTCTTATAGCCAGTTGTTTACATACGGACCAAACGACAAACTGCAGATTATTTCTGAGAACCGTTCCGTATTCAGAAGACCTGCACCTGTGCCGCCGGCAACTACTCCAGGACCTCAGACTCTTTTAAGAAAAACAAAAATCCATTACGAGATAAAGTATAACGCTTCTACTGCAAAGCTGGATTCTATCATCATGAAAAATGGTCCTGATGCTCCCGGAACACCGTTTGACTATATCAGCTATTCCAAAACAGGGTATACCTATTTAGGTGATAACGTATCCAGAGTAGTAAGAAATTACGGACCTATGGCCGGAGGTGTAATGGGAAGACCTACCAGCAGGTTTGCGTATGACTTTGTAAATTACGATACTCAGATCAGTCCGTTTACATTGCTTCCTACGGTATATAAAATTTCAAGGCTTTTATCAACTGAGTCGAATGACAGAGAAAGCCATATCCTGTCTCCGAACAATCCTAAAAAGATGTCTGTGACGGATCTTTTACCTCCAATTCCGTCTCCTATCAGCTGGACGACCAATTATAACTACGATCCACAGACTTATATGACGAAAGGATTTGGTGTTAACTACATTTACAAGCCTTTCTAAAAAATAATCTTTAAAATATCACGCCCAATCTTTTGTAAGATTGGGCTTTTTATTTTTTATCCCTTAATTTTGCAAAAAATTTCTCAATGAAATATTTAATAGTCGGGCTTGGAAACAAAGGGCCTGAATACGAAAATACACGCCACAACATAGGATTTAAAGTAGCTGATAAAATTGCTGAAACACTTGAAGCATCATTCAATACCACCAATTTCGGATGGATGGCAGAAGGTAAGTATAAAGGACGAAAAGTCTTTGTTCTGAAACCTGATACCTATATGAACCTGTCCGGAAATGCCGTAAGATTCTGGATGCAGAAAGAGAATATTCCGTTGGAAAACGTACTGATTATTACCGATGATCTTGCCCTCCCATTCGGGACATTAAGAATGAAGATGAAAGGTTCGGATGCCGGCCACAACGGGTTGAAGAGTATTAATGAGATGCTTAATACCCAAAATTATGCAAGGCTGAGGTTCGGTATTTCTGCAGACTTTTCCGAAGGGCGCCAGGTAGATTATGTGCTGGGAACCTGGAATGAAGAAGAATCCGAAAAGCTTCCCGAAAGAATTGAAAAATTCTCTAAGGCCAGTCTTTCCTTTGTATTTGCAGGGATCAACAATACGATGTCTGCATTCAACGGAAAATAGAAGAGAGGATATATGAGTTTAAAATAAAGACCATCGGAGAAATCCGATGGTCTTCTTTTGCACTTTTAAAAATTAATTTCCAATCTAACTATAACATGATTTTTCATGTATATGTAATAAATGTGCAGGTTTTTAATCTTTTACAGCCAGGTAACGGCCCCTGTTTCAACGTCATAATTAGCTCCGACTATTTTAATCTTGCCTTCATCCTCCAGCTTTTTAAGCGTTGAACTTTGGTTACGGATATCTTCAATTGCGCTTCTTACATTTTGCTGGTTTAATCTTTCCAGAAGCGAACCGTTCTTTGATGAACGCTCCTCACCCTCCTCAATGATTTCATTAATGATTGGATCGAAATGATTAATTAAGTGGTTCAGGTTATCCATTCCCATTTCCTGGATCTGTGCTGCGTCCAGACCTCCTTTTAATGCCCCGCATTTAGTATGGCCTAAAACAACAACAAGCTTGGAACCGGCAACATTACAGCCAAATTCCATTGAACCTAAAATATCCTGATTGACAAAATTACCGGCAATTCTGATACTGAAAATGTCCCCTAATCCCTGATCGAAGATAAGTTCTGCAGAAGTACGGCTGTCTATACAGCTTAAAACGACTGCAAATGGCCATTGCCCTTCACGTGTAGCATTCACCTGTTCCAAAAGATCTCTGTTGGCCTTCAGATTATTGACAAATCTTTGGTTCCCGTCTTTTAAAAAGTTTAATGCCTTTTCAGGGGTGATAGTAGATTGAGTTTCGTATGTATGTGCTTTCATATGATTGATTTATTCTTTTTGAAGTTAAAAATTATGGTTTTTGAGCTTACATAGCTCTTCTGTGTGTAATAAGGATATGAGAATCTTCATCGGTTTCATAATCCTTGTATGAAGTTTTGAAGCCTATCAGCTCGACGTTAATGTCTTCTTCTTTTGCCCTGATATTGGCGAAATCCTGGATCATTTCCAGTACGTCCGTGGCAATATATGAAGTTCCTCTTGCATCTATGGTTACAGTGGAATTGGGCTTGATGTTTTTTAATGTTTTTTTGATCGCTGCTTTATTTAGGAAAGAAACCTCCTCAGCAAGCTTTATATTGATTCCGTCCGCATCATCCAGCTTTTCCCTGCTCAGATAGTACGCCCGTTTCATATTTCCCTGAAGGATATAGAAGATCGAAATAGCCAGACCAATACCTACTCCTTTGAGAAGATCGGTAGCTACCACGGCTACTACAGTTGCTACAAACGGAATGAACTGGAATTTACCAAGATGCCAGAAATGTTTGAAGGTAGCAGGTTTTGCCAGTTTATATCCTACCAGAATCAGTACCGCAGCAAGCGTAGCAAGCGGAATTAAATTAAGGATAAACGGAATACTAAGCACGCAGACCAGAAGCAGTAAACCATGGATCATCGCAGACATTTTGGACGTAGCCCCTGCATTGGCATTGGCAGAACTTCTTACCACTACGGATGTCATAGGCAGTCCTCCGATAAATGAGCTTACCAGATTCCCGATTCCCTGCGCTTTAAGCTCAAGGTTGGTATCAGTGATTCTTCTCTGTTTATCCAACCTGTCTGATGCTTCAATACAAAGCAGTGTTTCAATAGAAGCTACAATGGCAATGGTTGCCCCTACTATCCATACCTTTGGATTGGTGAATCCATTAAAATCAGGCATCGTAACAAGATTTTTGAAATCATCCAATGATTGTGGAACGGGTAGTGAAACCAGATGCTGGCTACCGATCGCCAATGAGCTTCCGGACAGTTTGAATGCCTCATTTAAAAGGATTCCTGCCACTACTGCTACCAGTGCTCCCGGAAGCATTTTCATTCTTTTTAAAGCCGGAATTCTATCCCAGGCAATAAGAATACCTACCGAAACCAGTGTTACCAGGATAGCTCCCGGGTGTACTGCCCCTAATAGTTCTGTAAAATATCCGAAATTAAGGCCGTTATCAAAAATAGATTCGTGCCCTTCGTAATCTTTGTCGAATCCCATGGCGTGAGGGATTTGTTTTAAAATAATAATGATCCCGATAGCGGCAAGCATTCCCTCAATAACGTTATTCGGAAAATAATTGGAAATACTTCCGGCTCTGATAAATCCTAAAACCAATTGGATAAGCCCGGCAATGATTCCGGCACAAAGGAACAGTTCAAAAGCTCCCAGATCAGTAATAGCCGTTAAAACAATGGCTGTAAGACCTGCGGCCGGACCGGATACTGATATATTTGAATTACTGATAAATCCCACGACTAATCCGCCTACTATACCGGCGATCACACCGGACAATGGCGGTGCTCCTGATGCTAAAGCGATTCCGAGACATAATGGAAGCGCAACTAAGAATACAACGAGTCCTGAAGGGAAATTCTCCTTGATTCCTCCTATAAATGATGTTTTTTTCATGATGTTTTTGAAAAATACTATAACCGATCGATCTGTCCTTAGATAATCAATTATAAAAGATTGGAAATTTTAATTTTTAAGCACACGTATCCGATATCAGTGTTGATATGAATACTATAAAATCTGGCTATAAAAATTAAGCTTCCGGAGGCGGAGAAAATATGGTAAGTAGTGGCGACAGATGAAAGGAATCATCGATCAGCTCAAAAGACACGCCCTGAAGATCGGGCTCGGAAAACTTCACATAGTCGAATACGTCTAAAGTTTTCGGAAGGGTCTTTTCGTAAACAATAAAAGAGGATGGGTGAGAATGTGGCTCTTCTTCATTGATGATAACATTGGTTCTTGCAATATCCCAGCCTGCAACCGCAGCAATGCCCGGCAGTGCTGTGAAGTTCAGAAAAAAGGTTAATACAATAATACTCCAGAATTTCATCTTACATTCATTTTAGAAAAACTAGTCTGTTTTTCTGCTCATTACCCAATCGGAACTTGTAAGGTTGTAGATTTTTTGGATGTCTTTCAAGATTTTCTCGAAATCAATCTTTAAGTCAATAATCTTACCCGTTCTGAGGTCAAATACCCAGCCGTGTACGATAGGATATTCTTCTAAAATATATCTTTCCTGTACGCAGGCCATTTTGATCACGTTGATGCACTGCTCCTGAACATTCAGTTCTACAAGTCTGTCATAACGCTTTCCTTCGTCTTCGATAGTATCCAGTTCAGCCTGGTGCAATCTGTAAACATCACGGATGTTTCTCAGCCACGGATTTAATAATCCCAGATCCTGAGGAGTCATCGCTGCTTTTACACCCCCGCAGTTGTAATGTCCGCATACGATAATGTGTTTTACTTTAAGATGTTCTACCGCATATTGGATAACTGCAGTGGAACTCATGTCTAAAGTATTAACAACATTAGCAATGTTTCTGTGGACAAAAACTTCGCCGGGTTTTGCACCCATCAGTTCTTCCGCTGTAGCTCTGCTGTCCGAACATCCGATGTATAAATAATCAGGGTTCTGGGTTTTTGCCAGCTCATGGAAGAATTCCGGATTTTCTGAAACTTTTGATTCTACCCATTTTCTATTGTTTTCGAAAATAACTTCGTACGATTGTGACATAAATTCAAATTAAAAGATTGCAATTATTTATTTCGTTTAAATTATTTTTAAATTCAATAGATCAAATCAATAATCATACAAAAATATAATTTTTGCGGTAAAGACAAATACTTTTAACAAAGTTTAATATTAAAATATGCTTAAAATCATATTTAAAGTACCTGTTTTACGGTATTTCTTCACTAAGTAAAGGTTGAAAAACAATAATTCAAACTCAAAAACTCATATAAAAGTACAAACTATAAATGATAAAATGGAAAATGCAGATTAAAATATTATTAATTCTATAAAAAAACCGCCACAAAATGTATTGTGACGGCTTAATTTACAGTATGTAGTTACTATTCTTTAATAATTTTTACTACTGTTTCAGAATTGTTGATTCTTACCACATAAGCTCCTGATACTAAAGATGAAAGATCTGTTCTTTCGTTTTCAAATTTCCCTGACTTTACCAATTGGCCGGACAGGTTGTAAATCTGATAATAATATTCTTTAGCGATATCATTTCCTTTGATATACAACATATTCTTCACAGGATTCGGGAAGAACTCAAGTTTGTTCTGAGCAACTTTTTCCACGATCACTGATTTTGCAAGAACATTATTTGCTTTAGCTAAAGCATTTGGCGCAACAGGGATAGCAAATGGATCATATCTTCCGATTTCTTTTCCATTGGCATCGTATTTAATTTCAGCACAACGACAGGACATAGCTGCCTGAGGACGGAAACCGAATGTTGGAGTTAAATAATACAATTTATCATTAGCACCAACCGTTTGAGTAATCACCGCATTAAACAACATCCCTAAAGAAGATCCTGCACCTCCTTGATTAGCAGCGGTCCAAATCCCGGATTTCATAAATGTATCTGGATTTCCACCAAGTTTGGTGGCATCAAGAGTATTTCCTCCATTGAACCCTCTGATCCCGTTGTTAGGGAATGTTCCGATGTTGTATTCAGGCTTGGTTAAAACAAATCCGTATCGGAATGACCCAACACCTGAAGCATTTCCATAAACAAAGCTGCCCAGATAATTCATTTTATTAGTGTCATAAGCTTCATTATTAACAAAAGCATTTATGTTACCAGGATCTATACCATAAACATTAGTGAATTTTGCATTATAGAACCATGGAGTATTTCCTTTTGAAATAAAATTACCAAGAATAATTCCGGTGGAAACGCTTTCAAGATCTACTATTCTCCAGCCTGCAGGGCAAGGATCATAAGGCGATTTTTCGGTAGCATGCCCCCATCTTTCCGGCATAGTGCCATTCTCATCTGAAACCCAATCCAGCTTGGCAGCATCAGACTGATATAAATAGCTTAATGGGTTTGCCACAGAATATTTTACCACTTTCTTAAGTTTATCTGCCTGAGAATCGGATGCTGAAACATTGGCAGCTGCAGAATAGGAGGTATAAGGCTGGGTATAGTTATTAAGGTATTCAGACTCCAGCATATTACCTGCGTAAGGAATAACCCCTGTTGTTGGGTTGGCAGGATTGTTTTGCCTATACACAAAATAGTCATTAAATGGCCTTTTGCCACTCACTACGTGGTTATAGAACATTCCCGGATTGTAAAATACAGGCAGAGGATCTTTTCTTCCCCACTGGAAGTGAAGTCCACCACTGTCATGCATCTGATCTAGTCTGGCTACAGCAGCAGGATTATTATTGTTGTAAGAACCCAGAGGTCCTGTATAAGCAGCTGTATTATATCCGTAAATATGTTCATTGATAAACGGTAGCCTTGCCCCGAGATCTCTGTCCATAAAAGTAGTTTTCATAGGAACTCCGGCACTGGTCATTGGATCTACAAACTGCTCATTAGCAGGAATAACTCCCCCGTTACCTGAATTTTCAGGATCGAATGTGTAAGTTTCGATCACGGATCTTGGTGCCCAAATATGCCAGCTCCATACTACAGGATCGTTATGTTTATTGGCAGTCCATGTACCGCTTCCGACATGGAATGCAACCACAGCATTTCCTGTTGCATTTGGATTTAAAGTTACTTTTAACACAGCAGTATCTATAGGACCATCTACGATTTCCATTTTTTGAATAAGAGATGTATTGTTGGTCCATACTACAGAGGAAGATTTAGTGCTTTCTGCAGGGAAAGAAAAGTCTGTGCTCAAATAAAGCTTATGCATGGCATATGCCTTTCTCAAAGGAATTTCAATAATTCTGTCGTTATCCTTGTTTGGATCTACCTTATTTCCGTTTGGATTAGGCGTAACCAGTGTAGGATTGGTGTATTCTACATAACTGTTTGGAAGTTTGGTCCATGATTTTAAAGTTTCAGTAGAATAAGTCTCGCTTGAATAAACATATTGGGTATCAAACTCCTGCGACATAGAAGCGGCGTTAGGGTCATAAATACAACGAACAGCTCCGCTGCCTGTATAAGCACTGCTTGAGAATCTATGCCATCCCGGTCTTGGTTTGGATCCACTTAAAGGATCTGATATTAAAGTTAATCCGGCAGCTCCAAATGAAGGATAGCGTACGCCATTGATTACTTCAGAGGCAGTCATGAATGTGGAAGTCAATAAACCTCCATCAGCACTCTGGTCCTGGAAATTAAGAACAGGTGTGATCCATCCGGTTCCGTATTTTAGAGGTCCTGTCGCGTTAGGATAAGATTCATAATTTCCGTTGATAGGGAATTTACCAAGATTCATCCCGGAAACTCCTGAGAAATCGAATCCAAACTGAGGATAAACCTTTATGCCTGGATAATCGGCATTCAATGAAGTTGCATTAAATTCCGGATCAACGGTATTGCCGGTATGTTTCCCCCAAGGGCTGTATCTGTTTTCATCAGGCATTGGAGTAGAGGAGTTTCTTCCTCCTGAGAAGTAGCTTGAAGGAACTCTCCAGTTACATGGGCATGGATCATATGGTGATTTCAAGGCATATCTGGTACTGGCTTCTCCAACAGCAGCATCATCTATATCGGAATAGTTACCCTGACGTGTGTCTCCCCAAAGATCCCATGCAACAATATTTTCACGGTAAGGAGGTTCATATTTCTTATATTTTTGTTTTGAGAACCATGTGGTGATTCCCACTGACGTCCAGCTGTCATTGCTGTTTTGCTTTAAAAAGTCTTCGCCATCATTTAATAATGCCTGATCTTTTGTAGCCACATAAATTGGGGTTGCGATAAAGCTGATCGGGTTCTGTATAGAGAATCTGATGTTTCCGTTGGGAGTATCTGTTCCTGTATTGATCTGGGAAGAGTACTTATTACCTCTTACCTTAATGAATTTAGATTGGAACGCCGGATCGTTATAATTCAGATTGATCTCTCCACTAATTGGATATAGGCTTAAGTCTTTAAGTCCGAATGGCGGGAACGGGTCTTTTCTTCCCCACTGATACTGTAGCCCGGCCGATTTGTGCCATTCATTTCCTACAAAATTAGCACTTGTGGCACCCAGGTTTCTGTCCATCCATTTCCAGTTCGTTACCACATTTCCGTTTTTATCTTTTTCGAAGCCATGATGGTAAGTGCTTCCGTCTTCAGGATCGTCGGTAACCCATACGTGCCATGACCAGTATATTTTGTCATTTACCTTGTATGATATTACTGCATTACCTTCTTTTACCTTATTGACCATTACTTTGATCCTGGCATTTTCTCCTGTACCTTCTAAAGCAACGGATTTTATGAGCCCCGGCTCATCTTCCCAGTATAGTCCTGCTTTTGCAAGTCCCTCGTCGGGAATACGAGTATAATTGCCTGTGTCATCCTTCATAAAGTCGCCACCCTTGGACCACATTTCATAAGCTTTTTTTACAGGAATATAAAGACCGTCTACATTGGCATTATTATTTTTCTTATCCTTACCGGTGAAGATATAGCTGTTCGGTGCTTTGGTCCAGTCAGCATAGTCAGACTGGGCACCGGCATTGATGGTAAAGCAGGTAACAGGACATTCTTCCGTGGTTGGATTCGTGAAAATTCCTACATACTTTATAAATTTATTGATCTCAGTTTCTATATCCATCAAAGGTCTTGAAGGACCATTCCATCCAGGGATCACTTTTCTGTTTCTAATGGCACCCACACCATATAATGAAGCCTGAGAGGTATTGCTCAAGGAAAAGTTTTCCGAGCCAGGACCTCTCTGTTTGTCATTGAGTGGAGGATACCCGAAATCATTAGTAGTATTATAATTGCTCAGGGCATTAAGGGAAATATACTGTCCGTTAGCCTTATAAACCCTTAGTCCTGTGACTTTACTGATCACAATAACGACAGGCTGCTGGTTGGCAAAAACATCACCCAGTTTTTCATTAATATAATTGTAAAGATTATAATACCGGTTAACAAGGGCATTAGGATTGGTAAAATCCAGATAACCTCTTCCCCAGGCTTCTCCTCCTTCTTCCGGAGGCAAAAACCAGTTACTGAAGTTTATAAAGAAACTTTCGTTCGAAAATTTTCCTGCAAACATATAAACAGGATCGTGATACGAAAACTCGAAAGGACTTGTATCACTATTCTGATAAATATATTTTTGGGAGCTAGCTATAGTAGCAAGATTATTAGGGTTGGTAATATTAACAACCGGTGAATTGGCGTTGGCATTATCCAATGTTGCATTTCCCTGAAAAGATAAAACGATGTCATCCAGTTTTCTTACCAAATGCTGGGAAGTTACCCTGTCTTTTACACCCGAAACAGTTCCGTTGGAGTTGTATAAAACGGTCCCGTTTTTTTTAGGGGTGAATAGAATGGTGTATTGGTTTTCATCCAGGTCACAATTGGCGTAAGCATAATTCGATTGCTTGTAATGGCTTACGGTTTTGTCCCATATGATGGACTGCCAGTTGGTAATAGTAGCGTCTGAGCTTAATTCAACCTTAACGGAATGCGTATTCAAAGCCGATTGAGGTAGTTCAAAATTGGCTGTAAGGTCTTCATTATAATCATAGTTGCCGGCAAAAGTTTTACACCACAAAGAGACCCAGTTGTTTTGGGCATCCTTGTATTTGATAGTAATTTTTACATCTCCGGAGGTAACGGGTTTTTGAAAGTTTCCTTTCATTACTACCAATCCCTTCTCATTCACATTTTGTGAAATAACGATAAGAGGATCCAGATCATAGACACTTGGGGGAAGGGGTGCCATAAGTTTGGATCCAATACTGGTCTCACCAGGCCAGGGGACAGAAGCTGCCTTTGCCAATGCATGAGACGATGCAATACAAAATACTGCAGCAAAAATCTTTAATGTCGATTTTTTTTTCATACGTTTAGAATTAAAGTGTTTTTATGAATGAATAGTATTATAAAGGATATTTGAATGCTTAAGATTTATACAACTGATGCCAATCCCAAGTTGACTAACGGGGTTGAATTATATGAATCTTAAAGTATTCAGGTATCGTATATTAAGCTATAAAATGAAGATGAGGCAATACAGAAGACTGCCTGTATTAAGAGCATAATTTTTTTCCATGTTATTGTGTTTTAATTTGTTGTGTTTTTGTAATGATAATTAAAATCCAGATCAAAACTTAATTCTAATTATCTTAAAGCAAAAGTCGATAAAAAAATATTTTCCTGCAACAGAAAATTTAATTTTGAGAAAAAATGCTGTATGAATTTATAAATATATATGGATGATTTTTTTATATTTTATTATTGATATAAGACTCTGTAGCGCTTTCTGCTGGATAAATTACTCCAGGATTTCCAACCACTACAGAATTGGCAGGAACATCAAAATTAACATATGAATTGGGAGCAATCAGGACATTGCTTCCAATGGTAATCCCACCCACAATAACAGCATTGGCTCCTATCCAGACTTCGTCAGAAATGGTAGGGAAGCCCTGAAGCTTACCGCGGTTTTGCTGACCGATAGTTACTCCTTGTGCGATATTGCAGTTTTTGCCGATTTTAGCTTTAGGATTGATCACTAAACTTCCCCAATGCCCCAAATAGAAACCTTCCCCGATTTCGGTTTCAGGATAAATCTGGTAACCGTATTTTATCTGGTAATGTCTCAGGACGAACTTCCAGAATATCCCTGAAACAGGTTTGTTGTTATACTTCTGAGCTTTTCTTAAAACATAAATAAAATGCAGATTAGGATTGATGCACTTCTTCAGGATCTCCCATGAAGAGAGCCATTTTCCGCTTTCCCTGTAAAAATCTTTCTGTATAGTTGTATAGCTCATGTTAGTCTTTTTATAATTCATCAATGATTTCCTGAAGCTGTGCTACGGACTTCTGAAGAACAAAAGGCAGGTCAGTCATCGCAATTTCTTTTTGGTAATGATCTGCAAGTTCAGGATGAGTAAGGATCTTCTTCATTCCTTCATAGATTCCGTCTTCTGAATTTGGGGTAATAATGCCTAATTTTCCATCCTGAAGAAGATCTTTAATTCCGGAAACATCTGTGGAAACAATAGGTTTATTCAGGATCAAAGCTTCTGCGATAATGGTAGGGAAACCTTCATGTCTTGAAGACATAATATAAAAATCGGCTTTTTTAAGATATGGATAAGGATTGCTTCTGAAACCAAGCATTTTCACCGTGTCCTGGAGACCAAGCTGATTAAGCTTTGCCTGGATATTCTCAAAATCGAAGCCGTCGCCAATAATGATAATCTGGTGCTTCAGCCCTTCATCGATCAGTTTTTTATGTACATCCAGAAGCCTGTCGTAACCTTTTTGCGGATAAACAGTTCCAATGGTGATAAAAGTAGGAAGATTACCGGAAAAAGGATAATCATCAATTACCGTATTTGCCTTTTTTATAGTATCGTCCTTATCTATCGGGTTAAATATTTTAATAACAGCCCGTTTTTCTTCGTCGTTTTTCGCCGACTTTTGCATTTCCTCTTTCAGTTTGTTGGAAATAACTAAAATTCTATCGAATTTAAAAAGCTGTCTGATCACATCCGGTGTATATTCCTTCAGATTAAAAATATCATTCTGGATCCAGATGATTTTTTTTGAATCTTTCTGCGGGCTGGAAAGAAGCTCTCTGTACATGCCATGAATAGCTGCTATTTCCACATCATATTTTTTATTCTTCAGAACAAACCGGTAAAGCAGATCCGGAAACCATAGGAACATTTTCTGGTACAGCACTCTGAATGCCTTTACCGGAATTTCATGAGGCTTGTTGGTGGTAATCATTTCTCCTTTAAGCAGATAATGGAGATTAACCCATGACGGAACTTCTTTAATATACATTCCGGTATACAGGTTAATCAGCAGATCAATTTCATATTTGTCCTCAGGCAGGTTTTTGAGAAAGTTAACAAGAACTTTTTCTGCACCGCCATGTCGGAGAGAGCCTATACGAATAAGGACTTTCTTTTTTTGTGGCATTTATTTTTTTACAGGTTTATAATGGTGAGGGAGATGGTTGATGAGGTATTTTTCTAAGGCAGATCGGTCAGCCTCTAGTTCCAAAGGATAAACGGTGTTGTTGGTCAGTAATTTTTCGCCATACTGTTCAATGGTGCAGATAAATTTTGCTGGTGCCCCTGCATAAACCGAATTATCAGGAATTGAACTGCTGACAACACTTAATGATCCTACAATACAATTGTTTCCGATAGAAACCCCGGGTAAAAGAATAGCACCTTTTCCAATAAAGGTATTATTCCCGATTTTTATTCTTCCGAAAGTCCTTCCGTTTTTATATTTTTCAATTCTTTTGGTGACCCGGCCATCTCCGCCATGATTAATGAAAGAGACCCCTTCCGCAATAGTTACATTATCACCCATCTCTATAAGAAAACATTCCGAGCCGAAGTTTGGAATACCTTGAACATACAGATTGTCACCAACTTTCATACCCTTATGTATCGCTACCTTTATAGCGGCATTTTTCACCATGTCCTCATATAGGGAACGGACTTTCAAGATGATTCTGAATAGGAGCATCATTATTGTGAATTTGTTTTTTATTTTTACAAAGAAAAAGAATTTCTATGATAAAAGTTTCCAAAATAGAATATTATTTACCTGAGCAGGTTCTTACAAATGAGGACCTTGAAAAGGAATTTCCAGAATGGAGCTCAGAGAGGATTCAGGAAAAAATAGGGATCAGGCAGCGACATATTTCTTCAGACAGCGAGACCGTACTGGAGCTTGCCGTAAAATCTTCCGAGAAAATCTTTGAAAATTATGACAGGAATAAAGTAGATTTTATTCTTTTCTGTACCCAAAGCCCGGATTATTTTCTTCCCACAACTGCCTGTATTCTTCAGGACAGGCTTGGTCTCAGAAGAAATATAGGAGCCATGGATTTTAATCTTGGCTGTTCCGGATTCATTTATGGACTGGCTTTTGCTAAAGGATTAGTAGCAGCAGGTATTGCAAGAAGTATTTTACTGATCACATCAGAAACCTATACAAAGCATATCAATCCGAAAGACAAGGCTAACCGAAGCATATTCGGGGATGCATCTGCATCGGTGATTGTAGAAAAAGATGAAAATGCAGGGGATTACCAATTCTGCCTGGGAACAGACGGAAGCGGTGCCGAAAACCTTATTGTAAAGAAAGGAGCTTTCAAAACAGATTTTGAACTCAATCCGGAAAATGAATTTTACCCGGAAAATCTTTATATGAACGGTCCGGAGATTTTTAATTTCACCATTGAAAATATTCCGGGATTGGTAAAAGAAACTTTGGAAACCAACGGGCTGACGATGGAAGATGTGGATCATTTTGTTTTTCATCAGGCCAATTCTTTTATGCTGAATTATTTAAGGAAAAAGATCAAAATACCGGCAGAAAAGTTTTATGTTGACATGGAAAACACAGGGAATACAGTATCAGCCACCATTCCCATCGCTTTGAAAAATATGATGGATAAAGGGATACTGAAAGAAGGTGAAAGAGTATTAATGGCCGGTTTCGGAGTAGGATATTCCTGGGGAGCAACCGTGCTGGAAATTTAAAATATAAGTAGAAGTCGTAAAATTTTAAAATATGAAAATATCCGTTTTTTTAGAGAAATTACAAGAAGAATTAGGAGAAGATGAAACATTAACCATTGAAACGAACCTGGAACAGCTCGAAAGCTATGATTCTATCAGTCTGCTTTCCGTGATTGCGTTTGCTGATGAAAATTTCGATAAAAAAATTGACACGAAGGATTTCAAGGATGTGAAAACAGTTTCAGATCTGATGGATGTTATTGGCAGAGAAAATTTTGAAGATTAATGAATCCATTTCTTAAAAGATAAAAACGATCCTATACAGATGCTTCTTCCGGTACCGGGAGAAGCTGTTCTGTAGAATGCTTTAAATGATCGCTAAATGTATTGCTTGCTAAAATCTTAATTCAATTACTGATTTTTTTGGTAAAGATTTTCAAGAATTCCTTCCACCGCATCAAAAATTTTCTGGTTGTCAAACTGGTCTTCGATATTTTCCAGATTCTTTCTGATTCTGGTAATGAGCTCAGGGTCAGTCAGAAATGCTTTCATGGCGGCATACATTTCATCTGTTTCATAATTGATGAGGTAACCGGTTTCACGGTCTTTAATCATCTGTCCTACATCTCCTGTATCGGTAGCAATGATAGGCTTCTGAAGAATTAAGGCTTCAGCAATTACCAACGGCCATGCTTCGGATTCGGACGGAAGGATGAAGTAATCTGCATTTTTTACATAAGGATATGGATTCATCCTGTTGCCGCTTAAAATAAATGTATCCTGAACATTATTGATGCGGATCTGTTCCGTAAGGTTTTTCATTTCCTCACCGCTTCCCACAACGATAACATTGTGGTGAAATCCTTCATCAATTAATTTTTTATGGGCATCAATCAGCTTATGGTAACCTTTTCTGCTGTGCAGGCGTCCTACTGAAACAAAAACAGGTCCTTCAGGCAGGTCTTCTATCTTTTCCTGTGCTTTTCTCTTGATTTCCTCAATAGGAATAGCATTAATCACCACACTTTCTTCAGGATATTTAAGGTCCGGATAATAGATATGCATCAGATCTTTGATTTTCTGTGAACAGTAAATCATATGATCAAACTGTGGGAAATTTTCAAGAATACCAGGCACCAGCGGCTGCATAGCAGGCAGATTAATTTCCGAATGAAACCATCCGATTTTCCTGGAGGCTTTGTTGCTGGATCCAGTGACGGATGAAAATGTGGAATAGGAAGGGGCAATTTCGATATCAAATTTTTTATTTCCTAAAAGACGGTCAGATATTTTATGATTTTTCAGCACCCGGGAAAGTTTCAGACTTCTTCGGACAAGTTGTAGCTTATGGATCAGCGGATTCTTGGAAAAATCTTCCCTTCCGTCCGTAAAATAGATCTTTTTAATATGTTTCGGAAATTCATTTCTCAGTTCACCCTGATTCATATTCAGGCAAACGGTGATGTCAAATCTTTCAGGATCAAGATTATTGAGGATGCTGAGGATTACTTTTTCCACACCACCCATTTCCATGGAACGGTGTCTGAAAAGAACTTTTATTTTCTGATTTTCTGCTGACATTACCTGAAAAGTTTTTGTAAAGTAATGGAGATTTTTCTTTTTATCCTATACGGAACCGAATTCTGATATTCAAGAAGCTTGAAAATTTGCTCTTGTCCGGGATAAGTTTCAGGAATCTTCACTCCATTAATACTTTTTATATTTCTCCTTTTCATAGCGTTAAAAACTACCGTCGAGAAATATTCGTAAGATTTAGATTTATTATTATTCTGGGATATGCCTCCCTGATGTGTTCTGTACAGATAATTGGTGTCGTCGATGAAGTAAACGTCACCTTTTTCATATAGTTTTAAATAAAGATCCTGATCTTCTGAAATTTTAAGTTCAGGATTCATTTTTTCAGTCTGTTCATAAATATCTTTTCTGAACGTCACAAAATGAGCGATCTGGATTGGATAGTTAAAGAAATACGGATCCCTGTTCTGAACCTGCATAGCAGATCTGAAAGGGGCAATAGGTTTCAGATCCTTATCACAGCTCATAAATCTGGAATAGGCCAGCACAACATTCTTTTTCTGTGTAAATACTTTTACGGCTTTTTCAACAGCTTCAGGGAGAATGGCATCGTCAGGATCTACAAAACCACAGATGTCTCCTGAAGCAAGCTCAATAAGTGTACTTTTGGTAATGCCTACACCGGAGTTTTTTTCATTTTCAAAAAATTTAAACCGTTCATCTCCTGCAATGATAGCTTTGATCTGCTCTTTCTCATCTTCAGACGAAGCATCATCCAGAATCACGGCCTCCCAGTTTTTGTAGGTTTGGGCGAGTAATGAACTGTAGCAGTCTTTAAAAAGCGAGGCATTGTTATAATGAGCAATAAGTATGGAAAATTTCATCTGAATTTAAAGGGAATTGAATATTAAATCCTGTTTATTAACTACCTGTGTATTAGCCGGAATGTCTTTGTATATGGTACATCCTGCCCCGATAATGCAGTTGTCGCCAATCGTAACGCCTTTCAGTACTGTCACGTTGCTTCCCAGCCAGCAGTTATTGCCTATTTTTATAGGTGCCTTTGTAAATTTTGACGGGTGAAGCCTGAATTCCGGAGAAGTTTCATAAGCATGGTTGTGATCATACAATTTGACGTTTTCACCGAACAAAGTATTTTCACCAATTGAAATATGCTCCAGGCAGTTGATCGAGCAGAAGTTATTCATAAAAAAACGGTCTCCTATTTCAAGGCTGGCATCTTTTGCTACCAGAATGCAGGTGTAATTTCTAAATTCTGCGGATTTGCCTATGCTCACTTTTTTCAAATCCTTGTCAAGAACAAAGCGGTTGCCTACACCCAGCCGGATATTTTCAGAAAATACTTTTGGATTTTTTTTCAGGCTGGAAAGCTGCTGTTTTCTGTAGATTTTTTCGAAAAAACTGTAGAACATAGTAGTGTTTTTATTTTTTTCATGATCATTTGAGTAACACAAATATATCTGTTTTTAGATAAATGAAAAAAAAATATTTATTTTTGCGGAATTAAAGACAACACAGTGAGTGAAATAACAAGAGTTCTCAAAACATTTATCGGGTATCTTAAAAGGCCTGATCTTTACCCGGAACTGGGCCGGAAAATCATTAAAAATACAGTGAACAGAGGCAATGCTTTCAAAGGTAAGGAAAAAACAAATTCCTGGGCTGCAGAAAGAGCTATTTCCCAGGAAGAAGCTGTTTTAAAACTATTTGGCCTTGAAACGGGTGCATTCCGTAAAGATTATGCAGAGGTTTTAAGAACAGCAGAGCAGAAGGAAAAAGCATGTCCGGTAAAAATGGGCGGCCCCGGAGCACTGGAGCTGATCTACTATGCCTGTGAGTTTACAAATGCAAAGAATGTAGTTGAAACAGGCGTTGCCTATGGATGGTCGTCATTGGCTTCACTTCTTTCCCTTGCTAAAAGGAACGGAACACTGTACAGTTCAGATATGCCTTATCTGGCACAGGACGGAGACCAGTACGTAGGTTACGTAGTACCGCAGAATCTTAAAAGCAACTGGAAATTATTCCGTTTTGCAGACAAAGAATCATTACCGAAAATTTTTGCTGAAAATTCAGTTTTTGATGTTCTTCATTATGACTCTGATAAAAGCTATAACGGAAGAATATGGGCTTATAATGAGCTGTATAAACACCTGAAGAAAGGAGGAGTGTTTATCAGTGATGATATCGGGGATAATTCTGCCTATCAGGATTTCTGTGAAAAAAACAGCATAGAAACTATGGTAGTGGAATATGAAGGGAAATATATCGGCGTTTTTGTCAAATAGTTTTTAAAGAACGCCATATTCTGTTGTGTATTGCCGGCAGTGCTTTTGAGTACTGTTGTTTTCATGACCGCAGTAAAAAGTGTTTTTTATAATAACCAACTATTGTAAAACTGCTGAACAGTTTTTGAGAATGAAGATAAGCCAGATTACCTTTACCAGATTCCTTGCCGCTGTAGCCATCGTTATTTCTCATTTTAATAAAGATATGTTTGTCTATAAGACAGACTATATTTCCAATATCTTTTTGAAAGCCAATGTAGGGGTGAGTTACTTTTTTATCCTTTCCGGCTTCATCATGATTGTGGCTTATCATAAGAAAGATAAAATTGAGTATTTCGGATATTATAAGAACAGATTTGCAAGGATCTATCCGCTATACGTGGTGGGATTGCTGCTTTATCTGGTAACCAGGTTCTCGAACTTTAATCCTGGTGATTCTTTTCTGTACCTGTTCGGGCTGCAGAGCTGGATTCCGGGCAAGGCAATGATCTTGAATTTTCCGGGATGGTCTATTTCGGTGGAGTTTCTTTTTTACCTGATTTTCCCCGTGCTGTACAATTATTTCTATTCCAGAAAGAATAAAAGTATCTGGGTAGCGGGAATTGTCTTATGGATTGTTACCCAGGTGTTTTCCCATCTTTATGAAGCCTCACCCTCTTATAAAGGTCCACATACGGAAAGCCACGAATTTCTGTATTATTTTCCGCTGATGCATGTAAGCGAATTTTTGGTAGGCAACCTTGCCGGATTGTTTTTCGTGAACCATCCTAAACAGAAGAATTATGATGTTCCTGTAATCCTGGTTTTTGCCGCTGTGATGCTTTCGCTGATCTTTGTGCCTCTTTTCTATCATAACGGGCTCATGGCAGTACTTTTTATTCCGCTTATCCTTTTAATCTCATGGAATAATGGGCTGCTGACAAGAATTTTATCATTGAAGCCTCTGGAATATCTTGGTGAAGCAAGCTATGCTATCTATATTACCCATATCCCTATTTTGTATATTCTGAGAGAAATTCTGAAATGGCAAAATTATAAGCTCAATATCAACAGTGTGTTCTGGATTTATATGGCTGTTCTTATCATTACCTCGATATTTTTTTATCAATTTATTGAAAAACCGCTCAGAGATTATCTTAAAAAGATAAATGTCAGATAAAATTTTTATTTTTGTACAAACAAAAACACGATGAAAAAAAATACGAATGTTCCCAAGGCATATGCTGCATGCATTTATACTAAAGATCCGATACTACCGGAAGCCTTTAAAAGGAATAATACGGAACTGACAGAATTGAGAACCGGTACATTCATTTTAATAAAATAAAGGGAATCCATGTACAAAACGTTTTCTGAACTGAAAAAAGAACTCCGCAAAGATATTTCCGGATTTAAAAAGATCAGGGTGGCATTACTGGGTGACACCGCTACACAGTTTCTTAATGTTGCTTTGAAAGGGACTGCTGTAAATGATGGCTTTGAATTTGAAATTTTTGAAGCAGATTTCGGTCAGATTTCCCGTCAGATTCTTGATCCTACCTCAGAATACTATGAATTTAATCCGGATTATACCATCATTTTTGAGTCATCTCATAAATTACTAAACCAGTACTATAAATCTTACGATACACAAGCTGCATTTGCAGAGAACAAGCTTTCCTATATTGAAGACCTGTACAGAAATATTCAGAACAGAACGAAAAGCAGGGTCATCTACTGTAATTTTCCGGTGATCAATAACCAGATCTTTGGAAATTTTTCAAATAAGGTAGAGTCTTCTTTTGTTTTTCAGCTGAATAAACTGAATTACCTGCTTTCGGCGGAACTGGCAGTGAAAAATGATAATTTCTTTATTGCAGATATTCTTTCCATTCAAAATAAATGGGGGAGAGATTTCATGTTTTCTCCGAACATCTATGTAAATACGGAAATGGTGATTTCATTGGATGCCCTTCCGATCGTTGCTCACCATATCACCAGTATTATTGCCTCTCTGGAAGGCAAATTTAAGAAATGCCTGATCCTTGACCTGGATAATACGACATGGGGCGGGATTATTGGTGATGATGGCCTTGAAAAAATTCAGATCGGGAGCCTTGGAATAGGAAAAGCATTTACCGAATTCCAGTATTGGGTTAAAGCCCTTCAGAGAAGAGGCGTGATCCTGGCCGTTTGTAGTAAGAATGATGAAGACAAGGCAAAGGAACCTTTCGAAAAGCATCCCGATATGGTACTTAAAATGGATGATATTGCTGTTTTTGTGGCTAACTGGGACAACAAGGCGGATAATATCAGAAAGATCCAAAGTATTCTGAATATAGGTTTTGATTCTATGGTGTTTCTTGATGATAATCCGTTTGAAAGAAATATCGTACGCGAAAACCTTCCTGAAGTTTGTGTTCCTGAATTGCCCGAAGATCCGGCAGAATATCTGGAATATCTGTACGGCCTGAATCTTTTTGAAACCTCCAGCTTTTCTGAAAATGATGCGGAGCGTACCAGGCAGTACCAGGTGGAAGCGCAGCGGGCAGTCGATCTGGACAGCTTTACCAATGTGGAAGATTTTCTGAAAAGTATGAATATGACTTCTGATGTGAAGTCTTTCGACAATTTCTCAAAGCCAAGAGTTTCTCAGCTTACCCAGCGTTCCAACCAGTTTAATTTAAGAACGGTAAGATACACGGAACAGGATGTAGACCGCCTGATCAATTCTGAAGAACATTATACGCTTTCCTTTACCCTTGAAGATAAATATGGCGACAATGGACTGATATGTGTCATTGTGCTGGAAAAAAAGGACCCGGATACCATTTTCATAGATACATGGCTGATGAGCTGCCGCGTACTGAAAAGAGGAATGGAAGATTTTACCCTCAATACTATTGTGGAAACCGCCAGAAAACATGGCTTTAAAAATATTGTAGGAGAATATCTTCCTACGGCAAAAAACCAGATGGTAGAAGATCACTATGAAAGATTAGGATTTGAAAAAGAGAATGATAAATGGGTGTTGAATGTTGACGATTACCAGCTAAAAGAAGTCTACATAAACAATAAAATATGAAAATAGAACACCTTATTGAAAGTATCTCTGCAAAAAATGCTATTCATGGTAAAAAGCTCCAGAAAAACTTTGCCTCACTCTCGGAAGACGAAAATTACATAAAAAATTATAATACCTTCATCACCAAGTACAAAGTAATACTTGAGAAAAAGGATCTGACATTTAATGATGCCATTAATTATTATCTTAAAATGATCAGTGATTTTAATGAGGAGATGCTGGATTTTATAAGAACCAATAAATACAGGAATACATCATTTGAAGAGGTAAATCAGGCAATGTACAATAATCCGGATGTAATGGTTTCCCATATGCATGGCTTATTGCTTTCTCAGTTTTTATGGAAGCATCATTATGCAGTTTATCAATATTTTAAAACGACCATCCAACAGTATCTTCCTGTGAAATCCTATCTTGAAATAGGAGCAGGACATGGCTTATATTTTGAGGCTGCGATGGAGAAAATTGGAGAAGACTGTACTTTCGAGGCACTCGATATCAGCGAATCTTCACTTGAGCTTACCAAAAGCTTAATTAAAAGTGAAAAAGTGGTTTACCACCTTAAAAACGTATTCGATTATACAGATGAAGATGAGAAGAAAGATTTTATTACAATGGGAGAAGTGCTGGAGCATGTGGAAGACCCGCTGGCCCTGCTGAATAAAATCAAAAGTCTGATCAAGCCGGATGGCACCATCTTCATTACCACCCCTACCAATGCACCTTCTATGGATCATATTTATCTTTTTAACACTATTCAGGAAATCAGGGACCTGATTCATGAAGCAGGACTTGAAATTGTTGATGAAAGATACTTTGTAAGTGAAGACATAGAACTGGAAAAGGCGGAAAAGAGAAAAGTCGCCACGATGTATGCCTCATTTTTAAAAATAAAAAACATATAATATTATGAACAAAAACGAAATTTTATCAAAATTATCAGAAATTTTCCGTGAAGAGCTGGATAATGAAGAAATTACCTTAACTGAAGAAACTACGGCCAATGATGTTGAAGAATGGGATTCTCTTTCTCACATCCAGTTAATTGTGGCTGTGGAAAAAGCTTTCGGCATACGTTTTACCTCTTCTGAAATTCAGAGCTGGAACAATATAGGTGAAATGGTAGATTCTATCGCGTCAAAATTATAATGAAGTTTCATCATGTAGGAGTTGCCTGTAAAGACATACAGGCAGAACTCCAAAGCATAAGAAAGCTCCATAAGATCATTGAGGAAACTCCTGTTGTTTTTGATGAAAATCAACAGGCAGAACTTTGTATGATCACCGTAGAAGACGGTTTGAATATTGAACTTGTTTCGGGCACGCCCGTGGAGAATCTTTTGAAAAAAAGGATATCTTACTATCATATCTGTTATGAGGTGGATGATATTGACCAGTCCATTGAAAACCTTACCGAAAATGGAGGAATGCTTATTTCCCCTCCCAAAGAAGCTATACTTTTCAACAACAGAAAGGTTGCTTTTTTAATGCTTTCCTATGGAATTGTTGAACTTTTAAATAAATAAGTTATCATGCAGTTCACATCATTGGTATTTATACTTTTCTTCTCTGTTTTTTTTGCTGTCTACTGGTGGATTATTGGGAAAAATCTTAAAGCCCAGAATGTATTTTTATTATTAGGCAGTTACGTATTCTATGCATATTGGGATTGGAGGTTATTAATACTTTTGATCGGAAGTTCAGCAATTATCTATTATCTAGGGTTGAAAATTTCCCGGAGTGAAAATTCGGGAAAAAAATTGTGGCTGAATTTAGGTCTGATCTTTTCTGTTGGTACACTGCTTTATTTTAAATATTTTAACTTCTTCATTCAATCTTTTACAGATTTGTTCGGAATTAAAAATAATCTGACTTTAAATATAATTTTACCTCTGGGTATCAGCTTCTATACATTCAGAATGGTTAGCTATCTGCTTGATATAAAGAATACTAAACTTAAAGCTGAAACAGATGCACTGGCTTTTTTCAACTATATTGCCTTCTTTCCGAGTATGACATCCGGCCCTATTGATAAAGGAGGCTTATTGCTTCCGCAGCTGAAAAAAGAAAGGGTTTTTACCCTGGAAAACGGTTCTGACGCAGCCAGGCAAATTCTTCTGGGCGCATTTAAAAAGCTGGTAGTTGCCAATACTATTTCTCCTGTTACAGAAAAGATATTCCAGGGATATGAGCATCTTTCGGGAAGTACTATAGCTTTTGGAGCCATACTGTTCTTATTCCAGATGTATGCAGATTTTTCAGGATACTCCGATATGGCCATAGGTTTTGCAAAACTTTTAGGCTTTAAAACCACTAAGAACTTTGCTTTTCCGCTTTTTGCCCAGAATATTGCAGATTATTGGCGAAAATGGCACATTTCCCTTACCTCATGGCTTACAGAATATGTATTTACTCCTCTTGTCATTGCTTTCCGTGATTATGATAAAAAAGGATTGATGCTTGCTGTTTTTCTCAATTTCGTCATTATTGGTTTCTGGCATGGTGCCAACTGGACGTTTATCGTTTATGGATGTCTGCAGGGATTGTATTACGTTCCCCTGGTTGTTAATAACCAGATCAATAAAAAGAAAAAGCTGTCCAAAACCATTCCTACATTTAAAGAATTGGGAAATATTATCTATACAATGGCCTTAGTGTGCTTTGCATTGATTTTGTTTGTAGCTCCAAGCTTAAAAGACGCTTTTGGAATGTATGGGAAAATTTTCAGCCTGTCATTTTTCTCTGTTCCACAGTTTATAAAAATTAAGATTTTAGGGCTGATAGGAATTATCATTCTGATCGACTGGATTAATAAGGATCAGGAGCATGGGTTAGAAATCAGCAGATTTAAACCTGTAGTAAGAAGAGCATTTTACATTTTCCTTATTTTGATGATTATGTATTTTGGGGTTTTTGGAGATAGCAGTTTTATTTATCAACAATTCTAATCTGGTATGAAAAAATTTCTATTCAAAATATCGTTTTATATTATTGGGATTATTGCCATTTTGCTGTTTTTAGGAACTTATGCAGACGGCAACACTGATGATAATTATTTACACTTTACAGGTCCGAAGCCTTCTGATATGATTATGGGAGATTCCAGAGGTTCTCAGGCTGTTATCCCTAATATTTTAGATGATAAGCTGAAAGGCCGGAAATTCAATAATTTTTCCCTGAATATTACCGAATCACCTTACGGACATATCTACTTTGAAGGCATAAAGAAAAAGCTTAACCCTGATACAAAAGACGGTATTTTTATTCTTACTGTTGATCCCTGGAACTTATCTATAGATAAAAATGTGAAAGAGACAAAAGATCTATCAGAAAATAATTCCGCATTGGCAGATATGCATTTTTATGATGTAAAACCTAATTATGAATATCTTCTGAAGCATTATCCTGAAACCTGGTTTAATATTTACAGAGACAGGGAAGCATTAGCAAGATCCAGTACGTATCTGCATCAAAACGGATGGATGGAAGTTAATGTAAATGTGGAGCCCGATACTTTAAAGAAAAGACAGGACCGAAAGGTAGCTGATTATACAGAATTTGTAAAGAGCCAGAAAATATCCCGATACAGACTGGATGCATTTGAAGATATCATTGACTACCTTAAAACTAAAGGAACCGTTTATATTGTAAGAATTCCTGGTTTTAAAGGAATTATGGAAATAGAAAACAAATATTCTCCGGATTTTAGCAAAAGAATAGAATCAATTGCTTACAAAAAAGGAGTGAGATTTTTCGACTTTTCCCATCAATCCGATCAATATATCTTTACAGACGGAAACCATATGTACAAAGAATCCGGGAAAGTATTTACTGCCCGGATCGCTGATTCTATTCTTTTGGATAAGAAAAATAACTGATATCCTGCTTAAAACAGATTTTTCCTGAAATTGATATTGAATAAGCCCGAACGGATGCTCGGATAATCCGTAATCAGGTATTTACCGATCATAGCCCATTTTTTGACTGGAGGAGCGATGGCAATCTCAAAGCTGCGAAGCATCCTTCTGATGTGGAGTTTTACATGATCCGGGACAGTTTTCTCGTTCTCTGCCCAATGATTCAATTCTCTCCAGAGTAAAACACGGGTTTGGGCCGGATTTATCTTTCCTGAATCCACTTTTGTGATCCTGTTGTTTTCATGAACTCCTCTTAAGGCAATCGCTTTATCGTTAATCCCTGTATAAAGCTTAAGGTAATAAGCAAGACGTATGGTAATTTCCGAATCCTGGTGAAGGCGGAGAGAAGTCTCGAAAAACCGGTCCATTTTAGAAAGGGAAGATCTTCGCAGGGTTAAAGTATCCAGATGAATAAGTCCGAAGGTGCCCCGTAAACTGATCAGTCCCTGGTACACATCTTCAGGCCTGGTTTTTTTGTAAACCGTATCCAGTTTATCCTTGTAAATAGGGTAGTACTGTTCCCTGGCTTTCTCCGAATAATATTTCACCCCGATTGCGCCATAAACACCTTCTACTTCAGGGTTCTTGAAAAGTTCTCTTTCCGCATCAAATCTGTTGGGCAGATAATAATCGTCTGCATCCAGGAATGCTACAAAATCCCCCGTCACTTTTTCCATACCCAGGTTTCTGGAAGCCCCCGCACCATGGTTTCCTTTATCAGGGTGTTGGTAAAGCTTCACTCTGTCATGCTTTTCTTCCAGCTTCCGGCAAACCTCCAGCGCATTGTCCGGAGACTTATCTTCAATTAGAATGACTTCATATACATCTTCGAACTGCAGAGCAGATTCTACGGCTTGTGAAACATATTCTTCAGCATTGTAAACGGGAATTATTACGGATATTTTCATTCTTATCGGTTGAGGTACGTAAAACGGTATTGTGTTTTTAATATCTGAGGATTCTTAATGACTTCTAAAAAGGTACAAAAATATTTATTGAATCCTGTTTTTAAAGACAAATCAAATGATTTATAAGTTAAATAAATCTTTCTTTTGCCATCAGGCGGTAACGGGTTGGCATCCGCCCATTCATATAACGATTTCCATAAAAGAAACTGCCTCTGATTATATTGTGGTGAATATCTTATGATTTTGGTAATCCTGTTATTGTCGTGCACACCTCTTATCGCGATCGCCTTATCTATAATTCCGGATTTTAAATAGCAGTGATAGGCTAATTTGATAATAAAGTCGGAGTCCTGATGTACACGGAGATTTTCGTTGAAACGGAGATTGCTTTTTACCAACGCTGTTTTTCTGATGGTCAGCGTATTTAAATGGAAAAAAGTTCCGAAAACTTTAGACGTTAAACCTAGTAATCCTTTCAGAACCTCTTCGCCTTCTGCAGGGAAATTGACCGTCGTTAAAGAAACATTTTTAAACTTATCCTGGAATTCCTTTCTCCCTTTTTCGGATAAATATTCTACGCCAATAGCCCCAAAAACGCCTTCAATTTTCTGGTCTTTAAAAATTTCTCTTTCAGCATCAAAACGATTGGGAAGATAATGGTCATCGGCATCTAAAAAGGATATGAATTCACAGCCTGCTTTTTCAAGGCCTAAATTTCTTGTGGCTCCGGCCCCGTGGTTCCCTTTATCAGGATGCTGGTATAATTTGATTCTTGGATCCTTAAAAACCAGTTTGCGGCAGATTTCCAACGAATCGTCAGTAGATTGATCTTCAATGAGTACAATTTCCTTTACTTCCTCAAAAGGCAAAGCAGAATCTACAGCCTTTTCCAGAAACTCGGAGGCATTGTAAACTGGTATAATTACTGAGATATTCATGCTTTACTGTATATTGCTTTTAATTTTTCACTGAAAATAACAGGATCGTGATCCTTCCTGATTCTTTCCACTGAATTTCTTGATTTTTCCGGCAGCTGTTCAGGATGAGTGAAAATATCTTCCAGGATATTTTCAAGCTGTACTTTCAGCGTTTTTTTCAGCTCTTCCCGCTGTTCGGCTGTGAAATAAAGTGCCTGTTTCAAACGGTTCTGAGGAAGATGGATAAGCCAGCCGCAGCTTTCATTATTGATCTCCGGCAACGCCCGGATGTCCGTCGTAATCACAGGAACACCTGCTGCCTGCATTTCCAGAACTGAAAATCCATAGGTATCGGACCATGTGGGTAAAAGGCCGACATGTGCCTGTTTAATAAGTTCTATCACCTTTTCGTTGGGGATATTTTCATAAATTTCGATCCAATCCTCTTTTTTCAACATTTCTTTGGTTTCCAGAGCTTCCTTTTCAGTGACTTTGGTTACATAATGATCTGTTTTAAAGGATGAAATAATGCTGAGCCTGAATTTGTATTTTTCTCTTAACTTTTTCAGAACTTCTATCATTTCGACTCCACCTTTCAGATGGAACTGGGTTCCTACAAACACGAGATTAAAGCTCTCAGTGTTCTGGTAAATTTCCTGCGAATCTCTCAGGATAATTTTCTGAGAAGGATGAATCACGGAAAGCTTGGATTGTACTATTTCCTGGAAATCAGGATAGTTTTTCAGAAGCTCCAGCTGGATGTTTGCGGAAGCCTGGGAAATTGAGATGATTCCCAGACAGCTTTTTTTGCCAATCTGCCTGAGTGCGTTTTCCGTTTTTTTATTGCGGATATGCTGAGGTTCAGTCTGCTGGTGGTCATTTTTAGTTTCAGGAAACCTCGGAACCAGGGTTTCAAAAGAAGTTACCCATTTCTGGGAAGAATAATTGATATCGTTATAAAGATGGAGGATATCGATCTTAGGTTTCTGATAAAAGAAATATCTCCCCTCAATATCCGTTTTTTTCCTCAATACAATTTTCTTTAATGTAGATAATGAATGAAAAAGATTATTGTTCTTTCTCAAAAAAACATACTCACAATCAGAAACTTTATTCAAAATATTTCTTTTGATGGGATAATCATTTTGTGTCAGTCCTATTTTCATAATTACTGCAAATGATTTTTATTGTTCTGAAACCAAAGGGCCAAAATCAGTAAACTCCAGTGCTGATGATGCCTGTTAAGCTTTTTCTGCACTTCGTCAAAGTCTAAAAACTCAAATATATAGCTGTTTTTATTTTCAAGCAGTTCCCGGCTTAAATTCTGAAGTTCAGGTTCTTTGAACCATTCTTTTACGGAAGCTCCGAAACCGTTCTTTTTGCGGACTGCAATTTCTTCCGTCCAGGCGTGAGCATAAGCTTTTCTCAGTATAATTTTATCTTCTGTGGAATTAACTTTGTACTGCCATGGCATCTGAATACAGAATTCAGCAAAATCAATATCCAAAAACGGAATTCTTACCTCTACAGAATTGTACATGGAAGTCCGGTCGCCTTTAAGAAGCATATTGGCGGGAACATATTTTTCAAGGTCTATCCTCATCAGGTCATTGAAATCCTCATTGGTAGGCTTAAAGCTGAAATCCTGCCCGGGAATTTCATCATTGATTCCCAGTTTTCTGATTTCAGCAACTGAAAAATGATTCCGGACTTTATTCTGATGATAATCTATTGTATCGCTATATTCTGCTCTGAGGCGTCTTTCAGAACCTATATCCTTAAATTTTCCGGCTAAAAGAAGCATTTTGGAAAGATAATTCGGATAATAGCCTTTTTGAGAAAGATTGATGTTGTATTTATAGAAGGTATAACCTCCAAACAGTTCATCACCCACGTCTCCTGAAAGGATTACCTTCAGATCTTTTGAAGCTTCCTTGAAAATAAGATGCGTAGGAAGAAGGGAAGAATCCATTAATGGTTCATCCATGTAAGAATACACTTCCTGCAATGTCTCGGAAATCTTCTGCTTTTTATCTAAAAGAATGTGGTGGTCTGTTTTGTATTTATCTGCAATGGCCTGTGCATAGGGCATTTCATTCAGATCGCCGCTTTCGTAGCCGTAAACCAGTGTTTTTATATTTTCTTTATATTTTGATGCAACCGCAACAATGGTACTGGAATCCAGGCCTCCTGAAAGGAAAGAGCCTACTGGAACGTCTGCTACCAGTTGTTTCTTTACGGCATTGTCCAAAAGATGTTTAAATTTCTCGATGCTTTCGTCCAGACTCAGTTTTGAGGTCTCGGCAGGAATAGTCCAGTAAGGTTTTATATCTGTTTTACCATCCTTAAAAACCAGCGTATGGGCAGGTTTAAGATTGAAAATATTCTTATAAATCGTTTTATGAGGATGAATGTATCCGTTTTTCAGATAATAGGCGATCTGTGCTTTGTCAATTTCAGGTTTTATAAGCCCTGATGCCAGAATAGCCTTGATTTCGGAAGCAAAAATAAATTCACCGTTTTTCCCGATGGTATAATAAAATGGCTTTTCCCCGAAGCGGTCTCTTGCGCAGAACAGTTCTTGTTTCTCTTCATCCCAGATCGCAAAAGCAAACATTCCGGGAAGATCATGGATGAGGTTTTTCCCTTTTTTCTGATACATGGCAAGAACTACTTCAGTATCTGAACTTCCCCGGTACGGGTAATCGGAATACTGATCTTTTATGGCCTGGTAGCCATAAATTTCACCGTTCAGCACAATACATTCCTTTTTTGTACTGGAAAACATGGGCTGTTTTCCGTTTTCGGAAAGATCTATAATAGAAAGCCGTCGATGGCCTAAAGCTGCGTTATCATAAAATTCGTGATGGGAAGAATCGGGGCCGCGATAAGCAATGGCATCCGTCATTCTTTGAATTTCATTCTGGTAATTTCGGGCGTTATTGGTGATTATTCCGGCTATTCCACACATAATATATTGTTTTTCATCATTAATTTTAATTTCGGATAGACAAATTTACGACAGATTTATAACATACTTCTTATTTGGAAAATTTGCTGTTGATTTGATCCTTACCCATTAAATTTATCCTGAAATTCCTTTCTTGCTTTTTCGGTTAAATATTCTATACCAACGGTTCAAAAAATATCTTCAATCGTATCATCTTTAAATCTCTTTTTTCGCATTAAAACAATTGAAAAAGTAATGGTCATCAGGATGTAAAAAAAATGTGAATTCTGATTGACTAAGATTTGCTATTAAAATTAAATTGGTGAAATAACTAGATTATCATTTATGAAAAGTTCTTCTTCTAAGCTGTAAAAATCTTTTTTAAGCACTCTGCTGTATATTTTAAAGTTGTTATCTAAAAAGAACTTTAAAAGTTCGCGAGAGGTATGAGAGCCTTGTTGATCGATTGCCGCAGGACAAAATTCCATGAAAAAGATAGGTCTGTTTTTTAAGAAAATATCTTTATTGCCTAATATTACTACAGCCTCATATCCTTCTACATCCATTTTTACTACATCAAATTTAGCATTGTTTATAATTTTTTCTAAAGGCTCTATTTGAACAGTAATTACTTTCTTTCCAGGATGATCGATTTCTACAAAAGAACTCATCCCTGCATGCCCGGTCATAAAATTAAATGATTTTGTTTCGGAACGATCACCGATTGCAGCATTAAATAGCTTAATGTTTTTGTAATTATTTTTTTTAATACTTTCACTAAACTCATGATAAACATCTGGAATAGGTTCAAACGCAAAAATTTGTTTACAATAAGGGGCTAAAAGCAAGCTGTGTTGTCCAATATTAGCTCCTATGTCTAATAAAACTTTATCTTTTGAAAGAACATTTCTTATATCGTCAACAATATGTTGCTCATAAATTCCATTTTCAAAAATATGAAAATCTACATATCCGAATCTTTTATTGAGATAAATTTTCGTTTTCTGGTTGTTGTAGTTAATTGTATAAAGTTTTCTATTATCAAGATAGGAGATATTTAATTTTCTGTTAATAAAATTTATTGGACCTTCTTGAAAGAGGATACTTTTGAGGGATTTTAGATAGTTTGTCATATAAATAAATTTTTGTCAATATAATTTGTAATTAAAAGCCAGATATATTTTAGGTTATGCACCCAAGAGTACAAAAAATATACGGTGTTTTAATATATCGTTTTTCATCATTAATTTTAATTTCGGATAAGTAAATTTACGATAGATTTTGAAAATTATTTCTTATTTGTGTTAAAAGGAAATTGATTGGGTTCTACAGCTGAAAAATGTTCTGAATTTTATAAAAGATAAAGTAATACAGTTTTTTTATAAAAGAATCGAGAGCAGGAAAAGTTGCGAAACCCTGATGCAGGACCATCATACTCCATAAAAAATTAAAGGCAATTACTATAAGAGCTATTATATCTTTTTTGGTACTGCTTGCCAGCGTTTTCTCACCTGCAACGTATATTGTTAATAATGAGAAAACAATGTTGATCCATCTTCCCCAATCATATGCTATATAAAATAAAGGTATTAAAAAAAGGGCCTGTACTATAATGAATCTAAAGTTAATCTTAAGCTCATTAAATTTATAGTATATTCCAAAAGTGATTAAGCTTATTAAAAGACTAATGCTGTAAGTTTGGTAACCGTAAATATGTTTTTTATAAAAATTTAGGACATCAAAGTTAGGATCATACTCATAGATTCCTAATTGCCCAAGCTGAAGGCCATGCGCTTTTAAAAATGTAACGGAGTCATTTGTTCTTATATCCATTCCGAATTTATAAAGAATGCCCATTGTTATGATGGCAGGCAGTATCTGAAATATAAAAATTTTCTTGAGCTTGCTAATTGCAGGAGCTTTATTTTTAATAAAATAAGTAAACGCTACAAATGGTAAATAGAAAAAGGATGCTTCATGATTTAAAATGCAAATTATAATGAAAAAGGCTATTATAAAGTCAGGAATAATCATTTTTGCCTTTAACGACATAAAGTATACAAGATATAACAACATGAAAAAGATATCCTTTTTAGCTGCAATGGTAGGATCTTTTAAAAGCATGCCGAACGCTGAAGGAAGCAGCAGAATAGCTATCGTCATGAGGCTGTTGTTATTTTTCCAGAACAGTTTTACCAATAGGAAAAAAAAGACTGTATAGATGGCAAAGAGGAATGAGAATACCAAATATTCAATTTTAATGTGAGTAATTTCATTCAGGAATATGAATATACTGCCGAACAGTCCTCTTCTTTTAAAGCCTCCATCTTGGTAATTAATGATCCATTCGCCTAAATACCAGCCGTTTTTATAAGTTACAACCTGAAGATAGGAATTTTGTATACTAATAAAATAATATATAAGAAACAGGATGCTGATGATGTAATTAATGATCTTTGATTTCATATTTAATCAATAAACACCTTTTTAAATTTATCCATTACCGGATTAGGCAGGAATTTCTCATATAATTCCCTGGCAGACAAACTTAAATCGGAATCCAGAAGTATATTTTTAAGTTCCTTTGCATCTTTATAATAATAAGCCTGATCTTTCAGATGATTGATATGGGCTTTTTCAGGGGAATCCGCAAAAGTAATAACAGGTTTTCCCTTGATGGCAAATTCTGCAACAGTAATCCCGAATGTTTCCCCTCTTTCGCGGGCATGAAGTAAAGCATTACAAGTATTGATGAATTTAAGCTTCATCAGCACATCTGAGCTTGGAGGTAAAAACTTAATATTGGACGGAACAGATTTCCACCATCTTTTTTTCACAAACGGATCAACGCCCATGAAGATAAAATAAATGTCTTTGTATGCGGAGGCAATCTTTTCCACGATTTTCTGTACAAAACCGATATTGAAGCTTTGCCCGCCTCCGTAATACCCGAATACTTTGGCGTTTTTAGGAATGTTCAGTTCAGTTCTGAGATCTTCGTGGGTTTCGTTTTCAAAATTAACCATGTGGGGAACGAACGGAGATCTGCCTTGCGTCATTTCTTCACTAAGCCATTCTGAGACATAAGCGTAAATGTCTCCGTGAGGTTCAAAATATTTGAACACACTGTGAACAACTGTTTTACATTCTTTAGTTTCTATATCATCATAAAAACCATTTTTAATAGCATAAAACAAGTCGATATTATTGTTTTTTATAATGGTATCCACCTCTTTGAAATCCGAATAGCCGAATACCTGAAATCTTTTTTCAAATTTTTCAATTCCAAGCGGATGGTTGGTAGGCAGGGTTTTATTGTATACGATAACAGATTCATTCCCCAGATATCTTTCGTTGAAATCTGCGTAGTCATATAATGCGATGGAAGTCCCTCTGTAATTGAGTTCATTCTCATGGAAAAGGATTCTCATTCGTCTTTATTTTAATTTATTTTTTAGTCGGTTAAGTATTTTCCGGAACAGGCTTTTCTTTGGATACTTTACAAGGTCCTTATGAGTGAAAAGTCCTTCACCCTGTGCTATTTTAAAGTCTTGTTTCACCCACCATGAAGCAATATTTCTCTCCAGTGAAACGGACTCTCCTGCGAAAGGCAGAATTTTTTCAAGAAGGAAGTTTTTTCGGACCAGATAAGGATTGTTCGTCCAGTTGGCCCACCGTGATGTGGTTACAAAAAAAACTCCCTGTTTCTGTATCTTATCGGGGAATTCTGCTGCCGGATCCAGCCAATGCAGGGATTCCAGCAGGTGAGGGGAGGTACATTCGTGCCAGTCGTCATAATAATCCAGCTCTTTGCCTTTATTTCTAATGGATATCAATGGGTAGCCGGGATTTTTTCTGCTTCTGAAGCGTACGACATCAAATCCGTTATTTAACAGATCCAATCCGCCTTTGAGTTCAGAAAACAGAGTATTTTGATCTTCAATAAGTTCCCAGTCATGCTCAAGGAAAAGGATGTTTTGGGCAGATGCATTTTCAGCAAGCATTTTCATCCCTTTTCCTATTCCTACATTTTCCTTTAAACCGATATATTTAATCTTATATTTTTCTGCTATTTTTTTATCATCTTCATTGACTTCCTGAAACAGAATCGTAATATCATCCACCATATCCAGAAGACCATATTTTTTGTATGATCTTAAGGTGTTTTTAAGATTGGCGGCACTTTTCCAGGAGAGAATGCAGATGCTTACGGGTAACTTTGCCATTTTAAATGCTTTAAATATTCAAATAAGGGTGGTTACCACTCATGGATCGTTTTCTGTAAGCTTCGATCTCATCAAATCTTTTTGAAAAGAATTTGTACTGCTCCAGGTAAAATTTATATTCGCCGGTATTTCTCTGGATACCATGTTTCATAAGAGAGGTGATGAAAGCTTTTTTCTCCCGTCCGATATTGTAATCAAAATTGGGATTCATATATCTTGTTTCCCGTTGCATCTGCATGGACAGCCTTTTCCTTGCCAATACTTCGGCAGGATCTTTCATTTCCTCTTTCTGGAAATCCTGGACTTTGGCATCGTGCACCACTTTACTTTTCGGGCAAACAAGGATTTTTAACCCGAAATAAGTAATTCTGTTAATGTAATCGTAATCTTCGGCACCATGAAAGAAATAAGGATTAAATCCGCCCACTTTTTCCAGCACTTTTCTGGGAATAAACCAATGAGCAGCATTCACAAACTTTATTTCATAAAAGGGCTTTACTGCATGAAGGAAAACATCGGAAAGGAATCTGTTGTTCTTACAGTCCTGTGCAAGATAGTTTTCAAAATGAAGGTCAAATTTTTTTCCAGTCCCATCCATATGCATCGGGCTTAAAATCCCAATTTTGTCCTGATCCGGATAATGATTGTAAACTTCCAGTAATTGTTCTACACTGTCAGGGAAAATCCAGGCATCCTGATTCATAAGATATACAAAATCAGCTCCTTCTTTATAGGCTTTTTCAATTCCCAGATTATTGGCTTTTCCGAAGCCGGAATTTTCGGAAGACTGTATAAAATCTACTTCAGGAAAATTGGTTTTAATATATTCCTGAGTTCCGTCGCCGGAGCCATTATCAATAACTATTGATTTTATGGGAATGCTGGAGTTCCTTAAGCTTGTAAAACATCTTTCCGCCCATTTCATGGCATTGTATGTAACAATAATAAAATAGATCTTCATCTTTTTGCAGCTTATATGTACTTATTGGCCAAAGATTCTATATAGTCTTCAGGATTGATACCGGAGAAGAACTGATTGACATTTTCTTCAAAGGAAACCTGGTAGAAATCTCCTTCGTCTATAGTATCGTAAACGGCTTTTTTATTTACTTTTTTCTCAATAGCTCCTATAATTTCCTGTAAATTATAATAGTACGGGAAAGCATAGCTGATGGTTTTATTCTGTATAGAAGGGCAGATTTCCACTAAAAATTTATTGATATCGTCCATATCAATCAGCAGTCTTCTGGCATGGCTATGAACGTTAAATTTATGATCGTGTGTAATCTGGGTCTTTAAATAGTTGAACAAGGTATTGGGGTTCCCTCCTTTCCCTACGATATTTCCAATACGGAGAATAAGATAGTTCGGGGAATTGTCTTTGATATAATTTTCCATTTTAAGCTTATGCAAGACATAGGGACTATCCTGTTTCGACTGGTCATGTACGCTTAGTGTTGAAAAATAGATGAATTTGCTTTGGATGTATTTTTCCAAAGTATTTTTCAGAAGGTTGAATTCTCTTTCAAATTCGGAGTTCTTGGTTTCGAGGGAATTTGAAACACCGGAAGCAAAGAACAGATGATCTTCTGAATCGATATTTCTTAATGAATTAGCAATAAGTCCGTTTCCTATAATCATTTATGTGTGTTTTAGATAAAACTATTATTTTGTGATTTTATCTGATATTTTTGTTTAATTGTGTGTATGCTCCATTTTATTGTCAGGTATAATTTTATGGGATTCAATGTGAATTTTGATAAAACATTGTTTAAAAAATATCCTGTAGCCGCTTTATTAAAATTAGATTTCGTGATTACATTAGAATATGTCATCAATGTATAATAAAAATAAGCTTTTAGTTTTGAGGTTTTATAATCCTGATTATATTTTTTTATAAAGGGGATGATGGCAAAATCTCCCTTCATCATTTCATATGTTACATTTTTTGAAATACTTGCTGAAAACTGTCTGTAAGTACTCATTTGCTCGGGAAGAACTTTGATTTTACCATAACATCCGGCCAAAAGATAAAGACACCTGTCTGCTGAAATAATTTTTGTCGGAAAATCATCCTTCAAAATACTTTTTTTGAAGAAAAATGTTGATGTTTGACAAATGTTTCTATCTGTGAGACTATCTTTAGTAAGTTCCTGCCCCAAGTGTCCCGAAAAACCATGACTGGGAATTGGTGCGTCTTCATAAATCACAATGGAATCTGTACCAACTCCGGAGAAATCAGGATTTTTTTCCAAAAAATCAAATTGTTTCTGTAATTTGGAAGCATCTATCCAGTAATCATCACCGTCTAAGATAGAAATATATTTGCCCGAAGCTTTTGAGAAAGAAAATAAAGTGTTTTTTACATATCCTAAATTAGGAACATTCTTAAAATATTTTATTTTATCACCTTTTGGATGTAATGCTATTATTTCATTAATAATTTCTTCTGTATTATCAGGAGAATTATCATTACAAATAATAATTTCATATGCACCCAAAAACTCCTGAGCGAAAATACTCTCAAGACATTGTTTAATATATTTTTCGTGTTTATAAGTTGTAATACAAACGCTTACATCCATATTTTGCGTTTAAATTTTAAATAAATCAGCTATTCCCAAATCCAAATACTTGTGACGAATACACTTTAAAATATATATTTTCTTTTCTAAAAATCCTAAAGACATTAGATAAGAATTTCTATTTTTTATAAAAACAGAATAGATTTTTGTTTGTTTCTCGTTTTCTTTAGGGTTCATTTCCTTATATCTTTTAAGAATCTGAAGGTATGACCAAACATATTCTTTAAAATATTTTTGAGTTTCAGATATTTTCTCCTCTTTTTTGTCAGATTTATATCTCAAACCATACACCTGGTTTGAATGAAGCCTATATGAAGACAGGGATTTTGAAATAAATCCTAAAGTATTTTTTGAAGCTAATTTTTGAGCAATATAGTAATCATGGGCAATAGGAAAATCTTCCATTTCATATTTTTTCAAAGATTCTTTTTTTATTGCCAATGCACAGCCTAAAACAAAACTTCCTTTTTGAACTAATGCCACAAAAAGGTTATCATTTTTTATTTCGCGGATAATTTCTTCATGTGATATGCCTTTCCAATTTAAATAGGAAGGATGTATTTTATCATCATCAATCAGCTTTAGATCATGAAAAACACCGTCAAATTGAGAATTATTCTCAAAAAAGCGGATAGTTTCCTCTACCTTATCTTTTTCCCAAATGTCATCCTGATCACAGATAATAATAATTTCATGGGAACAGAGCTTGATTGCTTTTTCAAAATTTTTAATGAATCCAAGGTTAGTTTCATTCTGATAAATCTTGAAAATACCGGGATGTTTTTCTTGATAGCTAAAAAGTATTTCTATGGTTTTATCGTTTGAGCCGTCATCGCAAATAACAACTTCGTCCACTTCTACAGTTTGGCTGAGGATAGAATTCAGTTGTTCGTTTAAATATTGCCCGCCATTATAGGTGCATAAGGCTACAGATACTTTCATAATTTAAAAATATTAAGAATTTTATTGATGAATCGATATCTCTTACTATTTATAATTTTTTCCAGATTATTATTTCTTTGTTTCAATTTTTTATTTTCATGAAGAATATTCTTAAACCCTGTAATATTTTCTAGATATAAAGACTGGTGTTTTTCATAAAGATATTTTCGCAGGCTGTCATCACCAATTTTCATAGCTTCTGTATTTCTGGAAATCTCTTTTATTCTATAAAAAAAACCAAAATAGTCGATTTTAAAGGTATTAATTAAACCCTTTTTTGATGCAATAAGAGATATCCAAAAATCCCAGTCCTCATAACCTTCATGCATTGACTCATCGAAGCCTCCTATATTATGCCAATCTTCTTTTTTGAAAAATGCAGTGCAGAAAATTTGGTTCTCCAAGAGCATTTTTGGAACTTGAAATTCATCCAATAAAAATTCATCATTTCGAGTGCCAAAATATTTTGCTTTACAATAAATGATGTCCATCTTCTGATGAAAATGTTTCGAGGCAAATTCAAGGTAGCTTTTCCCAATTTTATCATCACCATCAAGCGGCAGGATCCATTCTCCTTGTGCTGTTGATATTCCCAAATTTCTTGCTGATGAAACTCCGCCATTATCTTTTTTTAGATATATAAAACGGGGATCTTTTTCAATCCAGTTTTTTGCAATTTGCTCAGTATTATCAGGAGAGCCATCATCTACAATAATACATTCCCAATGCTGATAAGTCTGGTCGAATACAGATTGCAGGCATTCATCCAAATACTGCGATTGGTTGTAGCAAGGAACTATTACAGAAATAAATGGTGAGGGCATATTGTGTCTTGTAAAACAAAGATATTAAAAATTATAAGCTGAAATTACATTTATACTATACCTAGTAAAAGTAGTTTAGAAATTAAACTTAGATTTGTTTCAATTTATACATCTGATTAAGATAATATATTTTACGAATATTTTTAAGAAATTGCATAAAATGTAGATTCCGAAAATTATATAAGGCAACTTTGTAATTTGCAGGTAGACCGTTATAATGACAGTAGTTTAAGTAGTCAGAAATTAATAAATGAATGAAAGATGCAGGGAAATATTTTGAATGTTTGATAATAATTAGTTCGCGGAAATGATTGTAGGCTGCTTTCTTTCGTTGATCCATTGTTTCAGAGCCTGATATACTTGATCCTGAAATTCGCACTAAGACTTTCGAATTGTGGCAGTATAAAATATCTTTATAATTAGAAAAAGATAATAAAGCAATTTCATCACTCCCCCAAGCAAGAGGTATTTTTTCAAAACGAAATTTGTAATACATTTTCGTTTTAAATATATTTTCTGAAAGGCTGCTTTTAACTAAGCCTTTATATTTTTTAATTATAAATTCTACAGCATTTAAAATATCTACTTTATAGTCAAATGTTTCAATATGCTTATTATTCTCATCAATCCATTCATGGACAAACTTTATAACGGAGATATTTTTATTCTCAGCTGTTTGAATATTTTTATAGAATTCCTCCACAAAATTTTCAGAGATCATATCATCATCCCCTAGAATCTGGAACCATTCTTCTTTCACATTTTCTAATATTCTTTCCCATTGCAGGGCTAGGTTTTTACCACCTAGATTATCCTTGTAACTGAAATAAAAATAGCTTTCAGGCTGAAGGTATTTTTCAATGATGCTGATGGGATCATTGGGGCTGGCATCATTGCCTATATATAAAACGAAATTCTTGTTGGTTTGTGCTGCAACAGACTTAATGGTTTCCTCAAAAAAATCTATTTTATAGTAAGGAATAACTATGGCAAGTTTGTTTTGATGATTCCGTAATGTCATCTCACTAAATTTTTATAGGTTAACATTTTCTTTTCAATCAAATGCCATGATGCATACGCTAGAATATAGGTGATGATTATACTTGCCAACATTAATGGTAGTGTTCCAAGTCCAAAATAATACATGAGCGCTTGCTGAACTATAAATGCATAAATGTATACGCCATAAGAAATATCTCCTATTTTCTCACCTATACTGCTTATATATTTATCTTTGTTGACTCCAATGAGTAAAATTAATAAAGGTAAAAGAAACGGGCTTACATATTTATAGAATCCAAAATACAAAGACATTATTAATGATGCAAAAAGCAAGCATCTTACCAAAAAATTATTAATTTTCTGAAATTTAATAAATACCAATACACTTCCTGCTATGAAATAAGTACAAAGTCTGTAAAATTCAATAGGCAACAGGTATATTTTTTTCATTGTATTTCCTAAAAAGTGAGTTTCAGTAATCGAACAATAAAAAGATGAAAGAAAAATAATGATAACTATAACTTTGAGATACTTGTATTTACGAAGAGGAAATAAAAGCAATAAAGCAATATACATGGTAAATTCATAGGATAAAGACCAGAGACTACCATTAATTGCCCTTGGATAAGGATTGCTCTCAAAAATACCCTTTACCTCATATTGTATTTTGTATAATGAAAGTGCATTTGGAAAATAGCTCCAATATGTTTCTTCATGAAATATGTTTTTACCCTGATACACTATAGGAAGAAATAGCATAGTGAGCAATAATAATATTAGGTAAGCGGGGTAAAGACGTAATATCCGTTTCCACATATATTCTTGTGGGGTTTTACTGCGTTGTAGGCTTGTCATAATAAGGTAGCCGCTCATAATAAAAAAACAGTTTACAGATAATGACCCTAAACTTAACTGCCCTTTAGTTAATTCATCAATGATTTCAGGTTTATTGGTTAATGGATAGGAATGTGATATGATTACCAAACTGGAAAAAAGTAGACGAAGAAAATCAAAATTATTACTTCTATTATTAATATCTATGATTTTATCCATTGTCTATTTTTTAAACCTTTTATAAATTTTTTCGACAATTTTATGTCTCCTTGTTTTTAATAATTTGTCATTTATTATGTATTGATATTCAACCTGAGACATTGCATTTTGGAAGTTTCTATAAAATATTGTTTTTATAATAGGATCTTTTTCATTAGAATATAGATTAACATAAAGTGAGATATTTGCTTTAAGTTGTTTAAAGTTATCTAATGAACTGAAAATTCCCACACCATATCTATATACACACATTGTTTCATCTAGGTATCCCATTTTACCATGGTTGGCGAGAGCCAAATATAGAAAATAATCTCCGATAGGGGAATTTCTGAATTCTAAGCTTTGATATTCAGTAAGACTGATATTTCTGAAAACGACACTAGGAGTATGGATATAATTAGAGTTTTCTGCCAAGGTTCTCCTTAGCTCATAATTTTCAGGAATTTTTGTGATAAAATCATCAACAACTTCTCCTGTAGGTTTTAGAATTTTAACTTTATGAAAACACAAAACATAATCAATGTTACTTTCTAAAAAATCGACTTGTTTTTGGAGTTTTAAAGGATTTGTCCAGTAGTCATCTCCCTCACAAATAGCGACATATTTTCCTTGAGAGTTCTCTAAAACTATACGTTGATTTTCTGCTGCTCCTATATTATTAGGATGAAGTAAAAGCTTAAATTTTCCCGGATACAGTTTTTGATAGCTAAGTAAAATTTCTCGGGAATTATCTTTTGAGCAATCTTCTCCAACTACAATATCATAGTTGAAATTTGTTTTTTGCTCCAGTAAACTATCAAGACAATCTTTTAAATATTGCCCATGATTATATACCATTACAAATATGCTAACGGTAGTGTTTTTAAGTTCGGAAAGCCGTAATAACATTTTAACATTACCCGGATTCTCCTCAATAACTACAAAATTATTCCTTTTATAGGATTCTACAGCTGCAATATTTTCAGGCTTTACATATAAATATATTTCAGAAAGCTTCAATACTTCTTTAGCATAGTAAAGTATCTGGTAGGTTGCCAATTGGGAGATTCCTTTTCCCCAAAAGTCTTTATTACCGATAAAAATATGAAATTCAGCAGCATTATTTTCAATATTATTAAGGTGAACATTTCCGATATATTCGTTATCACATAAAATAGCAAACCTTTTACTTTTTTCATCCTGAAGAACTTTCACAATCCACTCGGATTCTATTTCTTTGGTAATTTCTATATCGGGACGGGAGCCTGTATATTTCCAAACTTCCGGATCGTTTCTCCACTGATATGAAATAAGTGCATCTTCTTTTTGAAGAGGTCTGATTAAAACATTATACATTTTCTAAAATTTTTCTCATATCATTAATAGAGTATCGCTGATCTATAGGAAGTGCTATAATTTCTTCTGCCAAAATGTAGGAGTTGGTCTCTTCACTACACCATTCAAAAACATTGGGCCAATAAGTGGCACAATAAATTTTCTTATTGATAAGTTGCTTTTTGAGATCTTTATTTTTAGTTCTAAACGGATAGATCATTGGGACTGAATCTTCTGAAATATCAATCTTTAAAAGATTATTTTCTTTTAATCTTTCATTTAGAAATGCAAAATTTTCTTTTCTTCTTTTTTTTATATCATCAAAATTTAAGGTAGAAAGAATTTTTTTGGTAAGATTGGACATTAATTTTATGGGCTGGTTTTCCAATGATCTATCATTTGCACAGAAATCAATGTAGGCTTCTTCAGCAGACAGATCTATTCTTTTCAAAAGATGGCTCATTCTATCATAACTTTGATCTCTTTCAAAATCCGAATTAATTTTTTTATCACTACTTAAAAAACCGCCATCGGCTACCCCTACAAATTTTCTTGGAGAGTAAAAGGTATCTACACCTGTTATTGGTAAAGAGAAAAACGACTGAGCATTATCTATTACTATTTTATTAAGAAATCTTTCACACAGAATATTGATAAATTTATCTTTTATCCCAAAATAGTTAGTGTACAAAAATATTTCAGAATCTTTTATTTTAGAATAATCAAATATTGGTTCCAGGTTGAAATCTATATCATAGAATTCGTAGTTAATGTTAAGTTTTTTGATGGGTTCTAAGAGGACATCACAAGTATAATATGCAAGATAAATTTTTGTGCTTTTTCTCGCCAATAGAATATATTCCAGACAGTTTCTGGCAGAGTTTAACTCAATAAAATCCTTATCCCAATTATTTATTGTATTGGGAAGTTCCAGCTCAAAATATCCTCCTATTGATTTTGTACTCATTAAATTAATTCAAACTTGTCCAACATATCATTTATTTCCTCCGGAGAATTAAACATCATTAGATCTATTATGGATAAGCCACTTTCAAAGGACTCTCTTTTTTGATCATAATGAGGAAGTTCCATTTTTTGGAAAGAAATGTCTATATTATTAGCTTTATATTTATCTCTTTCAAAAAAATCTATTCCGCCAATAGGATTTATATAGTGTAAATTACCATTTACCGGAAGTTTTTTACAGATATTTAAAGCCCATTCATCAGGTGCAGTAGGTTTTTCAATTTCAAGATTCATCTTGGAAAATACAGGAAGATCTTTGTAGAATCCTAAATATTCACATATTTTTTCTAATGAATTTTTATTTAAGCTAACGATGTCATTGTAATCTTCTTCAAATATTTGATTTATTACCTTAAGCGTTTTGTAATAATAAGGAGCCTTTTTCTTGTAAATCTCCAACTGAGATAAAATTTTGTTTTTCCAGTTTTGCGAATTATCAATAAAACAATCTTTTATAAGGGTCTCCCGGGGACTTTTTACTAAAGGTACCTGTACGTATAACCAGCCTTCATTTTGTTTCAGGATTCTATTTCTTTCTATCCAGCCATGTTTTATAAATTGAACAGGATCAAAAAGAATAAAAAGATCAGAATGCTTAATAAGACTTATATAGCCAAGATATGGTAAAAAATAAGGCTGCATTATCGCTACTTTCATACTAATCGTTATTTTGTATTCTTAACATTAATCTTGCAATATATTCAACTTCTTCAAATGTGAGATCATAGTAAAACGGAAGACACAAAACCCGTTTGGCAATATCTTCGGTAATGGGAAGTTCCAGTTTTGGCAAATACGGCAATGCGGAAGCTAAACTCGGATAAAAATATCTTCTTGTAAAAATTTCCTGTTTATCCATCTCATTTTTTAATTTCAATAATAATTCCTCACTTTCCAAAACAACAGGATAATAAGAATGATTATTATTAGCTTTTGAATGCCAGAGAGGTCTTATAGAACGTAAATTTTTAAGTTTTTCATTGTAGAGCTCTGCGAGTGCTTTTCTTTTTTCGTGTATCTGGGAAATGTATTTTAGATTAACAAGTCCCATGGCGGCATGAAATTCTGAATTTTTACCATTAAGACCCAATTCCGAGAATGAATCGAAGCCTGCAATTCCGAAGTTTCTGATGTAAGCCAGCTTTTTTAATAATTCAGGGTCTTTTGTAATTAATAAACCTCCTTCAATACTATGGTAAAGTTTTGTAGCATGCAGAGAACAGGTGGAGATATCTCCATATTCGAAAACGGATCTGCCGTTTATTTCTACTCCGAAAGCATGGGCTGCGTCATAGATCACCTTTAGATTATGTTTCTTTGCAATTATGTCTATTGCTTCCACGTCACATGGATTTCCATAAACATGGGTTGCGAGAATTGCGCTGGTTTTTTCCGTGATGGCTTCCTCAATTTTTTTAGGATCTATACATAAGCTTTCGGCATCGATGTCAACAAAAACAGGGGTACATCCTTCCCAGACAATTGAACTGGTGGTTGCAATAAAAGAAAACGGAGTAGTAATTACCTCACCCGAAATTCCCAATGCTTTTATTGCCATCTGGATGGCAACAGTTCCGTTGGTTACAAACAGCACATGATTGAGCTTTAAATGATCTTTAAGCTCCATTTCAAGCTGGCTGGCCAGTGGCCCCATATTGGTAAGCCAGTTTCTTTTCCAGATACCGTCTATATATTTTTCATATTCTTCCTGAGGTGGAAGAAAGGGTTGTGTTACGGGAATCATAAATAAATTTTATTGTAAAGTTATGATATTTTCGCTATCAAGCTCAAACGGTATCCATTGTTCTTTTTCTCCACCTATCGTAAATTCCAGAATATTATTGATCCGAAGATAAGGGGATTCTGTGGCAGGATTATACAACCCTACATCCATAATATATTTTCCTAAGGTAAAAAGAGGATTTTTTACAGTCGTTTTATAAACAATTTTGGTGGATTGTTTTATATCTCCCCGGTATTCCTGAACAGAGATTCCGGCAATTGGCTTTTGTTCTTTATCTTTAAATTCAAGATATAAAGTCGGTAATTCATCAATAGGTTTGTTGATCCTGAATTCAAAAGCAAGATTAAAGTCCTGATTACGGTGTATTTCATTATTGATAAGATCCGTTTGTACGGAGATCAATTCTAAAATACCATTGTCGTATACTTTATTTTCGCTATTGTTTGAGAACTTGTTGTAATAAAGCTGTATTCCTTTTCCTATTTCGTTTCCCTGATATTCAACTTTACCATGATCCATTAAGATTATTTCGTTGCAGATGCGGGAAATCATAGGCATACTGTGGGAAACAAAGATTACGGCTGTATGAGGAAGCAGTTCGTCAATTTTACTAAAGCATTTTAAAATGAACCCTAAGTCTCCAACTGCTAAAACTTCATCAACAATAAGAATATCCGGCTCAAGATGAGCTGCAACAGCAAAACCTAAACGCACCTTCATTCCTGAGGAATAGTTTTGCACGGGAGTATCTATAAAATCACTTATTTCCGAAAAATCTATTATAGATTGTATCTTTTCTTCAACTTCTTTTTTAGTAAATCCTAAAATAGAGGCGTTGTTATATATATTTTCCCGACCTGTAAGTATCGGATTAAAACCGGCGCCTAATTCTATCAGTGCTCCTATTTTTCCTTTCATGACAATCTGCCCTTTATCCGGAGCATATAAGCCGTTTAGAACCTTTAAAAGAGATGATTTTCCGGCACCGTTATGGCCAATCAAGCCAATGCATTCTCCCCTTGCCAGTTCAAAGCTGACATCTTTTACAGCCCAGAATTCCTGGGGGCGTAATTCTTTGTTTATTGATAAACCAAGTGTACTGCGGATAATATCTGAAGCCCCATATTTAAGTGAACTCTTCAGGTTTTTGCTGAATTTTTTAGATACGTTCTGTACCGAAACTAATACTTCTCTTTCTTTTTCCATTATCCTGCAATTTTTTCAATAACTATTGGCATCGATTTTCTAAAAATAACCAGACCGATTAATAAAACAATAAAGCTGACGGCCGTTAAAATAATTGTGAACATCAAAGAATGTATTTCTGCTCCTACCAAAGTATTTCGGGTATCATTAATTAAATAAGTTAATGGGTTAAACTTAAATAAAAATTTAAAAACCCCTATTGTCGGTACTGCATATACAACAGGCGTAAGATACATTAAAAACGGAATGCCCGTAATTAATATTTTGCTTATATCTGTGTAGATTAATCCTAACGGTGTGATAATCAGGCCTATGGTAAAAGCGAAGATGGTTATTGCTAAAATGTAAAAAGGAAAAAGAAGCAAATTCCAGGAAGGAGAGATATTATAAATTATCAGAATCCCTATAATAGGCACCATTTTTATAATTAAATTGAAAATAGAGGTGTAAAAACCTTTCATTAACAACGCTTCTTTTGGAAAATTGATTTTTGAAATAATCGATTTTCCTGAATTTACTGAAGTAATAGGACTTTGGATAGTTTCCGCGAAGATGCTCCATATGGTGGTTCCTAGAATAACAAAAACAGGATAAGGTGTTCCTTCAGGAGTACTTACTTTTACCACGCCTGCGCCATTCAGGAATAACCAAACCAGGGAATTTATAATGACAGGGGCCAGGATCCAAAAGAAACCCAGCAAAGACTGTCTGTGCTGAGATTGTATATCTCTTTTGGTCATTTGATAGGCTAAAAAATTAGAGGATTTAATATCCCGCCAAATTGACTTAAGCTCCTTGAAAAAATGTGTTTTTTTATCAGATGTATATACTACGGTTTTCAAAGTAGATTTTTTTTACAAATTTATAATAATTAAATATCTTCACATTTTCAGGTTTATAGAGTATTGTTTATGTAAACCAGAAAACAACAACTAATGTACGGGTATTTGTTGTTACAGGTAGAAACTATTAATCATAACGATAAATGGTTTGTAAATATTTAAAATAGAATTGCTGTTTATTGATGATTTTAGCTATTCACCCCTGTCCGCTTTCCAACTTTTCGGCTGTTTCATGCAGCTTGCCTTCATTGGCTAATGAACTATGCAATTGATTTAAATCCTTGTCTTTCTGAAAAATGGTTTTCTTATCTGAAGGACAAATTATTTTTCAATTGCATATAATTCATAAATTATGATATTGTATTGGGAAACGTGGGAATGAGATGAATTTAAAGCTACATTCGTAGAGATTTTCGAAAGATTCTGAAATAATTATGGACCCTGTCGGTTTTATCCAGCTTTTGTTGTGTTTCATTCATTTGTATAAGGTTTTTGCAAATTTAAAATAATTAATTCTTATTCAACTTTTTGGGGAGTGAAAAATTGTTCACATAAAGTAGAAAATAACAACTAATATATTAATATTTGTTATTATGAACAAAAAACTATTAGCTGTAAAGCCAATAGTTTTTTAAATTTATAATGCGAATTATTATTTGGAGACGGATGTTTAGACACATTCCGTAATAACCTATTCTGGATTATTCACTTCACCTAGAAGCTGTTAACGGCTTCTATGATTGCCTGGATCTCTTTTTCTTCTAAAATGGAAGAAATAGGAAGGCTCAGTACTTCCTCATGCATTTTTTCTGTAACAGGGAATGAAAGATGGTTGTATTCTTTGTAAGCTTCCTGTTTATGCGGTGGAATAGGATAGTGGATAATGGTGCTGATCCCCTTTTCAGTTAAATAAGCCTGTAGTTTGTCCCTTTTTTCCGTTCTTATCACAAAAACATGCCATACATGTTCATTTTCATCGGCAGGATTTTCGGGAAGGATGATTTTCGGGTTGTTGATTTCAGCAATAAAACGCTTTGCTACTTCTCTTCGGGTGCCATTTTCGTGGGCTATATGTTTCAGCTTCACATCCAGAACAGCAGCCTGAATTTCATCCAGTCTGGAATTTAATCCTTTATAAATATTAACGTATTTCTGGTTGGATCCGTAGTTGGCTATTGCACGTATGGCTTCAAACAATTCCTTATCATTTGTGGTTACAGCGCCTGCGTCACCTATTGCTCCTAGATTTTTTCCGGGATAAAAGCTGAAACCTGCAGCATCACCGAGATTTCCTGATTTGATTCCTTTCCATTCTGCACCAATAGCCTGGGCATTGTCTTCTACAATTTTCAGGTTATGTTTTGCCGCTATATTTTTAAGTTCCTCTGAAAAAACAATTCTTCCCTGAAGATGAACAATCAAAATAGCTTTGGTTTTAGGCGTTATTTTCTCTTCAATTTTTGAAATGTCGATGTTATAGGTATTGGCATCCGGCTCTACAAATACAGGAACAAGTCCGTTATCTGATAAAGCAAGTACTGAAGCGATATAAGTGTTGGCCGGTACTATGACTTCATCACCAGGCTGCATGAACCCTAATTCTATATAGGCTCTGAAGATAAGGCGTAAAGCATCCAGTCCGTTGGCTACTCCCAAAGCGTATTCTGAACCGATATATGAAGCCAGATTGGTTTCGAAGTTTTTAAGTTCGCTTCCTAACAGATACCATCCGCTTCGGAAAACACTTAAAAGCCTGTTTTCAATTTCTTCCTGATGCTGTAAATTGACCTTTTGAAGATCAAGGAATTTTATCATAATAATATTTTTTAACGCTCAATTATTTTTTTCTAAGACAGACTGCTCCCCAGGAGTAACCCACGCCAAAGCCTACAAGCATTACATTTTTGGAATCTCTTGTTGCAAATGAATTTTTAAAAGCAATAGGAATGGTCGATGATACGGTATTGCCATAATCCAGCATATCGATCACGAAATTCTCCTGTGGAATATTAATTCTTTTTCTCAGGAAATCCAGCATGAAGGTGTTGGCCTGATGGAAAATGAAAGTATCAATATCACTTTTTTCAAAACCGTTTTTTTTCAGGTTTTCTTCTACAAGGCCGGGAATAGCTTTTGAGGTGAAATCGAAAATCTTCGGACCGTTCATATGAAGATAATTGTCTTTATCCTGTTTGTCTTCTGTTTTTTGATTTCTGACGGCCCCGTTTTTAACGATCAGGTTTTTAGCCCCCTCACCATCAGTTCCCACAGAGAACTTCAGAATTTCATAATCTCCGTCTTCAGAGATCAGGGTTGCGGTGGCTGCATCTCCAAAAAGGCTGATATTGCCTTTGTCGTCTTCATGAATGTGTTTTGAGTAGGTTTCTGCCGTTATCAGCACTGCATTTTTCATCATTTTGGAGTCGATAAGGGCATTGGCTAAGGATAATCCGTAAATATATCCTGAGCATCCCTGGTTGATGTCTATTGCTCCACAAGTAGTATTCAGTCCTGCCTGAGCCTGTACTATACAAGCTGTAGCAGGAAGAAAATAGTCCGGGCTCTGTGTGCAGACGATGAGATAATCTATTGCAGATTTGTCAAGCTGGTATTCCTCAACGAGTTTATTAAGAGCTTTAACCGCAATATCTGAGGTGAATTCATCCTCCCCGGTAATATTTCTGTTTCTGATCCCTATTTTTTCCAGAATTTTATCACTTTCCCAGTCAGGAAATTTTTTCGAGATCTCCTCATTGGAAATGACCTTTTCAGGAATATATGTTGAAATATGTTTTATAAAAGCCATTGTCTTATATTACTGTTTTTTCTCAACAATAAAAGAGTAAAGTTCATTGATGTTTTTGAACGATGTGATCTGCTCGGGCTCAATATCTACTCCATATTCATCCTCGATCATTACCTTGATAACCATAGCCGTGAGCGAGTCCCAGTAGCTTTCCTGGCTATACGCAGTTTCAGGTTCTATTACTGTATCTGTATTTTCCAGCTGAGACTGGAAATTTTTGATAAATTCATTGATTGACATAAGTTTATATTTTAAATTTTTTAAGAATATCCGGAAGTATCCTGTTAAAAGTTTCTCTTTTCAGCAGATAATAATTATTTTCGTCATCACTTCTTACCAGTTCCGGCTGAAAAAGTTTATGATAACTGTTGACTGATGTGTTCTGTTTTCTTACTTCAAACTGAAGAGTGTCGAATTTTAATTCGTTCAGTACGAAATTTTTTACCGCAACATCTACTTTTATAGAATTCTTGATGTTAGAATAATCAGGTTTCGAAACCCAGCTTCCTATTTCAGGCAGTCCGGACTCTATTTTGTAAACCCTGTAGGTTGCATAATCTTCATTTTTTTCATCGACAGCAATAAAATAATATTCTTTTTTCTGCTGCTCACGTTCTTTATAATCCGAGATCCATTTCTTCTGAGCGTCCACATCCTGAGAAGTTTTTGAAATAAATCTTGATTTTTTTTCATCGTTTCTGATGGATACAATAAATTCAGCATCATCAGCCTCAACAAATCTTAGTTTAATTCCTTTATATTCAATTGTCATTTTCTGCTGTTTTATGAAAATTATTTTTGTTGAATGGCCTCTTTAAAGCTTTCGTAATCCCTGAAATAATCTTCTTCATCATATACTTCCGAAGCCAGGCAAAGCAATACTGCATTATGGGAAAACTGGATGTCTCTCCATACCAGTTTGGGAATATATAAACCTTTCGTAGGATGGTCTAAGGTAAAAGTTTCTTTATGACCGTTTTCATCTTCCGTATTAAAAGTGATGGTTCCTGAGACTGCAAATATCATTTGCTGCAGGGCCTTGTGGGCGTGGCCGCCTCGGGTTACATCATGGGGAGTGTAGTAAGTCCAGTAGACGCGTTTTATCTCAAAAGGAACATTGTTCTGCGTTTCGGCAATGGTGATATAGCCCAGCTGAGAGGACCCTATTTTATCGAATGTGATGATTTTTGGTTTATTGTATTCCATTAATGTGATAAAAATTCTTTAAAGCCTCAAAGTTAATTATAAAATTACTATCGGACCGTAGCCTGTTGCCATTATCTACCTATATTTGGAAAATATGCCTCATATGTTCCGGATCAGAAAGGTGTTATATTAAAAACAACTATTAGCCATAAAGCCAATAGTTGCTGAAGTTTTATAAATTATAATTTTTTATTTTCTGACAAGCTGTTTCAGGTATTCCCCATAACCGCTTTTGCCGTATTTTTCAGCTGTTTCAAGCAGCTTCTCTTCATTGATAAACTTATTTCTGAACGCAATTTCTTCAATACATCCAATCTTAAAGCCCTGTCTTTTCTCAATAACGCTTACAAATTCAGAAGCATCATTCAAGGAATCAAATGTTCCGGTGTCAAGCCAGGCAGTACCTCTGTCCAGGACTCCTACCTCTAGTTTCCCTTTGCTTAGATACACATTGTTGACATCCGTAATTTCCAATTCTCCTCTTGCGGAAGGCTTGATATTTTTGGCTATTTCAACTACTTCATTATCATAAAAATATAAGCCGGGAACCGCATAATTCGATTTTGGTTTTGAAGGTTTTTCTTCAATAGAAACTGCTTTAAAGTTATCATCGAACTCTACAACCCCATATCTTTCAGGATCGGTAACATGATAAGCGAAAACAACTCCGCCATCAGGGTTAGTTTTGTTCTTTAGCAGGGTGCCCATTTCAGAACCATAGAAGATATTGTCTCCAAGCACCAGTGCCACAGGATCATTACTGATAAATTTATCTCCTAAAATGAAGGCTTGCGCCAGTCCGTCTGGGCTTGGCTGCACTACGTATTCAATGTTGCATCCGATCTGGGAGCCATCACCTAAAAGCTTAATAAATCCTGGCTGATCGTGTGGAGTTGTAATGATCAGAATATCTTTAATACCTGCCAGTAATAACGTGGAAAGAGGATAATAGATCATTGGCTTATCGTAAACAGGCATCAGCTGCTTGCTTACGGCAATGGTGAGAGGGTAAAGTCTTGTTCCGGATCCTCCGGCTAATATAATTCCTTTCATTTTTTTGTGCTTGTTAATTATATTGATTTTTATAGTATTTTTGGTACTCACCATTAGTGACATTCTCAAGCCATTCTTTGTTTTCAAGATACCAGTCGATGGTTTTAGAAAGTCCTTCTTCGAAAGTCACAGACGGTTTCCAGCCTAAATCTTTATTAAGCTTGGTAGCATCAATAGCATAGCGCTTATCGTGTCCCGGTCTGTCTTTTACAAAAGTGATTAATTTTTCAGAATACCCTTCAGGTTTTCCAAGCTTGGAATCCATTTGCTTGATCAGTTCTTTTACCAGATCAATATTCTGCCACTCGTTGAATCCTCCGATATTATAAGTCTCACCGGTTTTGGCTTCATTAAATATCTGATGAATACCTTTTGCATGATCAATTACAAATAACCAGTCTCTTGTATATTTCCCGTCACCGTAAATCGGCAATGGTCTTTCATTAATGATATTTGAAATACAAAGGGGAATTAATTTCTCAGGGAAATGATTCGGGCCGTAATTATTTGAACAGTTGGAAATGATAAAAGGCATTCCATAAGTATTTCCATATGCCCTTACCAAATGGTCAGAAGCTGCTTTGGATGCAGAATACGGTGATTGTGGATCGTAAGCGGTAGTTTCCAGAAAGAAACCGGTTTCGCCAAGACTTCCATATACTTCGTCCGTAGAAACGTGGTAAAATAAATTGGTTCTTTTTTCGTCAGGAAATCTTCCGTGGGTATGATCCGGGTTGAGAGTCCAGAATTCCTTGCATAAATTAAGAAGATTGGCTGTTCCGTTTACATTCGTGTTAATAAATGCCATCGGGTCTGTAATACTTCTGTCTACATGGCTTTCTGCGGCCAGGTGGACTACGGCATCAGGATTATATTTTTCAAATATTTTTCTCAGCTCTTCAGGTTTTGTAATGTCTGCCTTTTCAAACACATAATTAGGCTCATTTTCAATGTCCTTAAGGTTTTCTAAATTCCCTGCGTAAGTGAGGGCATCAAGATTGATAATCTTAGTATCCGGGTTGTTTTTTACAAATTCTCTTACAACATGAGAACCTATGAATCCGGCTCCGCCGGTAATAATTATATTTTTCATCTGTTAATTTTCTATGGTTTTTCTTCCAATACTTTTATAATGAAATCCATTTTGTTCCGGGATTTCAAGCGGATACATATTCCTTCCGTCGAAAATGACTTTATTTTTCATTTTTTTAGCCATCATTTCAAAATTCGGATTTTTAAACTCGGGCCATTCTGTGGCAATAAATAAGGCATCTGCATCTTCAAGAGCATCATACATTCCTTTTGCATATTGTATCTTATCACCCAGCAGTTTTTTTACATTACTTTCTGCTACCGCATCATACGCAGCAATTTTTGCGCCTTTTTCTAACAAAAGTGCAATATTGTCCAGAGAAGAGGCTTCACGGATATCATCTGTGTTAGCTTTGAAGGCTAATCCCCACATTGCAATTTTTTTTCCGCTGATGCTTCCTCCGAAATATTTCTCGATCTCCGAAACAAGAATTACTTTCTGTGCCGTATTTACTTTTTCTGTAGCTTCTAGAATCTGGAAATTGAAATCTTCCTGTATTCCGGATTTGATGAGTGCTTTCACATCTTTAGGAAAACAGCTTCCACCATATCCTATTCCAGGGAATAAGAAACGGTGCCCAATTCTGTCGTCACTTCCCATTCCCAATCTTACCTTGTCTACGTCAGCACCTACTTTCTCACAGTAGTTGGCTATTTCATTCATGAAGGTGATTTTTACGGCAAGGAATGAATTGGCGGCATATTTTGTAAGCTCCGACGATTTTTCATCCATAAAAATAATCGGAATTCCCGTATTGGTAAATGGCTGGTAAATCTGGGACATTATATTTTTTGCCTTTTCGGAACTGGCTCCTACAACCACTCTTGAGGGGTTCATGGAATCTTCCACAGCAAAGCCTTCTCTTAAGAATTCAGGATTAGAAACCACATCGAAAGGAATGTCTGTTTTAGAAGCGATCACTTCTCTTACTTTGTCTGCCGTTCCTACAGGAACTGTACTTTTATTTACGATAACCTTATATTCCGTCATCATTTCTCCGATATTGTTGGCAACCTGGATAACATATGAAAGATCTGCAGAGCCATCTTCTCCCGGTGGCGTTGGAAGGGCAAGATATATGACTTCACTTTTGTCCAAAGCTTCTTTAAGATTGGTGGTGAAAAATAATCTTTCAGATTGAATGTTTCTTAAAAACATTTCTTCAAGGTTCGGCTCATAGATGGGAACTACGCCGTTTTTCATACCTTCTACTTTCTTTTCATCAATGTCAACACAGTATACTGAATTGCCAAGTTCTGCCAGGGTAGTACCTGTAACCAGCCCTACATAACCTGTTCCTACAATTGTTATATTCACAATGTCTGTTTTTAAATTTTAAGGCAAAAATAATAAAAATACTTTCACCCACCTGTTTAATTTGGTTTAATGAAAAATTTAAGGTATTTACTTGATAACGAAGTAGATTTTGCTTTTTTAGAAAAAATGCGTATATTTGCAGTGGATTTACAGGAAAAAATGGGAAGGCTTCGGAAGAAAGCCTTTTTTCGTACTGGTAAATCAAGACAATTAATGTATGGAGTTTAAAAAAAGAATTGAAGAATTATTAAATGAATTCCTCGAAAGCAGAGAGGATTTGTTTCTTGTGGATCTGAAAATTTCCGCAGGAGATGATATCACTGTAATCCTGGATGGTGATAATGGGGTGACTCTTCAGGACTGCCTTGATGCAAGCCGTGCCGTAGAGTTTAATATGGATCGGGAAGAGCATGACTTCAGCCTTCAGGTAATGTCTGCAGGATTAAGCGAACCGCTTTCTTCTCCAAGACAATACAGGAAAAATATAGGAAGAGAAATTGAAGTATTGCTGAACGATGCTTCCAAGATTGAAGGAGAACTGGCAAAAGTTGATGATGAAAAGATCACACTTATTTTACGCTACCGTAAGCCGAAAGATATCGGAAAAGGGAAAGTGGATGTGGAGGAGGAAAAAGAAATTCCTTACTCTGAGATAAAAAAGGCATTAGTAATAATTAAATTTTAAAAGAAAAAAGAATAGATGGATAATATAGCGTTGATTGAATCCTTTGGTGATTTTAAAGACGAAAAAGGGATCAGTAAGATTGATCTTATGGCGATTATTGAGGATTCACTGAAAACTCTTCTAAGAAAGAGATATGATTCGGATGATCATTTTGATGTAATTGTGAATCCTGATAAGGGAGATTTTCAGATATTTTTAAATAAAACGATTGTAGAAGACGAAATGTCTGAAGATGATGATCTGGAAATTGAACTTTCTGAAGCTAAAAAAATTGACCCTACTTTTGAGGTAGGTGAAGATTTTACAATGGAAATTCCTGTTGCCCAATTGGGTAGAAGAAATATTCTGACCTTAAAGCAAATCCTGGCTACCAAGCTTCAGGAGCATAACAATGCCATGCTTTATGAGCAGTTCAGAGATAAGATCGGGGAAATTGTTATCGGTGAGATCCACCACATCCGCCACAAGCATGTGATCTTATTGGATGATGAAGAAAATGAATTCATTTTGCCGAAAGAAAACCAGATCCCGTCCGACTTCTTTAAAAAAGGCGAAAATATCAGAGCTATTGTTGAAACAGTAGATTTTAAAGGTTCAAAACCTCAGATTATTATTTCCAGAACTGCACCTAAATTCCTGGAGAAGTTATTAGAGCTGGAAATTCCTGAAATCCAGGACGGAACGATTATGCTTAAGAAAGTAGTGAGAATTCCTGGTGAGAAGGCGAAGATTGCAGTAGATGCTTATGACGACAGAATAGATCCTGTAGGTGCTTGTGTGGGAGTAAAAGGGTCCAGAATTCATGGGGTTGTAAGAGAGTTGAGAAATGAAAACATCGATGTGATTCAGTGGTCTAAAAACCCTGAAATCATGGTAAAGAGAGCTTTAGGAAATGTTACCATCAATAAAATTGATATCAACGAGGAGGCAAACTATGCACTGGTTTATACTCCGGTTGAAGAGATTTCCAAAGTAATCGGAAAACAGGGGCAGAATATCAGACTGGCTTCCTGGCTGTCCGGATATGAAATTGATGTTTATAGAGAATCCAGCGAGGATGACGATGTTGATTTGAGAGAATTCAATGACGATATTGAGCAGTGGATTTTGGATGAATTTAAGAAAGTAGGTCTTACTACTGCGAAATCGGTGTTGGATAAAGATACTGAGAGTCTTTTAAATATGGTAGATCTTGAAGAAGAAACTATCGAAGATGTAAAGCGAATTCTGAGAGAAGAATTTGAAGATTAAGATTTTAATGAATTTTAATAAACAGTAAAAAAGAAATACTTTAATTTTAAGAATTAAAAAAAATAGTAAATAATATAGATGCCAAAAATAAGATTAAATAAAGCGGTTAAGGAATTCAATATTTCGATGTCCAGATTAGTAGAATTTTTACAATCCAAAGACTTCGTTGTTGAAAGCAATCCTAACGCTCAATTAGAAGAAGCGGCATATTCTGCATTGGAGGCTGAGTTTGCCAAAGACGGCGAACAGCGAAAAGCTTCCCATGAGGTGGTGATCACCAAAGTTCCGGAAGAAAAGCTGGAAATTGAGGAAAAGAAAACCCCTGAAGTAATAAGAGCTAAAGCAAATAAACCAGAAACTAAAATTTTAGGTAAAATAGATCTTGAATCTAAAGCTCCTGAAGTTGAAGAAGCTCCTGCAGCGCCAGCGCCTGTAGCAGCACCGGTTGAAGAAAAGAAAGAAGAAGTTGTGGCTGAACCGGAAGTTAAAGCAGCTCCTGAAAAACAGGAATTCAAAGTTCTGGATAAAATAGATCTGTCCCAAATAGAATCCAGAAATAGACCTGTAAAAAAAGATAAACCAAAAATGGAGGAGAAAAAAGAAGAGGAAAAACCGGCAGAACCTGTGAAAGAAACTCCAAAGCAGCCTGAGCCTGCAGAAAATAAGGCAGAGCCTCAACAAACTACTGAGTCTGATTCTCAGGAGCCTCAAAAAATAGAAACTGTTTATCAGAAACTGGACGGTCCTAAGATCGTGGGTGAAAAAATTGACTTGACTCAATTTGCACCAAAACCTGGTTCAGGAGCTAAAAAGAAAAGAAAGAGAATTGAAAAACCTGGAGGCCCGAATAACCAACAAGGCCAGGGTAATAACCAAAACTCAGGAAATAATAACAATAACCAAGGTGGTCAAGGAAACCGTCCTCACAATAACGGAGGTCCTGGAGGAAACCGTCCGCAGGGACAGGGAGGTCCTGGAGGGAACCGTCCGCCAGGTCAGGGAGGTCAAGGTGGAAACCGCTTTGGAAATAATCAAGGAAACCGTCCACCAGGACAGGGAGGCGGATTCAAAAAAGGTCCGGGTGGAAACAACAACAGACCTGGACAAAGAACAATGCCTGTCGAGCTTACTGATGAGCAGGTTAAAAACCAGATCAAGGAAACTCTTGAAAAACTTACCAACAAAGGAGGTAAATCTAAATCTGCAAAACACAGAAAAGACAAGAGAACTTACCGTAGAGAACAGGACGAACGTCAGCAGGAGATTGATGCTCAGGACAGAACTTTAAAAGTAACCGAATTTATCACAGTAGGTGAATTGGCGAGTTTAATGAATGTTTCTCCTACAGAAGTTATTTCTGCTTGTTTCTCCCTTGGTGTAATGGTAACCATGAACCAAAGACTGGAAGCCGATACCTTATTGTTGGTTGCCGACGAATTTGGATTTAAAATTGAATTCTCAGATGCTGATCTGGAAGAGATAGAGTCTGAAGAAGATATGGATAGCGAGGAGGATCTTTCTCCAAGAGCACCAATCGTTACGGTAATGGGTCACGTAGACCACGGTAAAACATCTTTACTTGACTACATCAGAAAAACCAATGTTATTGCTGGTGAATCAGGTGGTATTACCCAGCACATTGGAGCTTACAATGTGAAATTAGAAAACGGACAAAGAATTACATTCCTAGATACACCGGGTCACGAAGCGTTTACCGCGATGAGAGCCAGAGGTGCTCAGATCACCGATATCGCAATTATTGTAATTGCTGCCGATGATGATGTAATGCCTCAGACGAGAGAAGCAATTTCTCACGCACAGGCTGCAGGAGTTCCAATGATTATCGCATTAAACAAAGTGGACAGACCAAATGCAAACCCTGATAATATCCGTCAGCAGCTTTCCGGAATGAATATTCTGGTAGAAGAATGGGGTGGAAATGTTCAGTCGCAGGAAATTTCTGCTAAGTTTGGTAATAATATGGATATTCTTTTGGAAAAAGTATTGCTTCAGGCGGAAATGCTTGATCTTAAGGCTAATCCGAATAGAGCAGCTCAGGGTGTTGTTATTGAAGCATCACTGGATAAAGGAAGAGGATATGTTGCGACCATGTTAGTACAAACAGGAACTTTAAGAGTAGGAGATTATGTAGTGGCAGGTAAAAACCACGGTAAGGTAAAAGCAATGCTGGATGAAAGAGGTAGAAACCTTAAAGAAGCAGGTCCTTCAATTCCGGTTACTATTCTTGGATTGGATGGGGCTCCTACAGCAGGTGATAAGTTCAAGGTATATGCAGATGAAAGTGAAGCTAAAACTATTGCCAATAAGAGAGAGCAGTTACAAAGAGAACTTTCGATCAGAACCAAGAAACATACTACGCTTGAGGAACTTGGAAGAAGAATTGCTTTAGGTGAATTCAAGGAATTGAATATTATCCTTAAAGGTGACGTGGATGGTTCTGTAGAAGCATTATCTGATCAGTTACAGAGATTATCTACAGCAGAAATCAATGTAAATATTCTTCATAAAGGAGTTGGGCAGATCACCGAATCTGATGTTAACTTGGCTACCGCATCTGATGCAATTATCATTGGATTTAATGTAAGAGCAGGTGCTAATGCTAAAGAATTGGCTGAGAAGGAAGAAATCGAGATCAGAACATACTCGGTAATTTATGCTGCCATCGATGAGGTTAAAGAAGCGATGGAAGGTATGCTTTCTCCTGAAATTAAGGAACAGGTAATCGGTAACGTAGAGATCAGAGAAGTATTCAAGATTTCTAAAGTAGGTACAATTGCCGGCTGTATGGTTCTTTCAGGTAAAGTAACCAGAAGCTCGAAAGTAAGAGTATTGAGAGATGGTATCGTTAAATTCGATGGCGAACTGGAAAGCTTGAAACGTTTCAAAGATGATGTAAGAGAAGTAACCAAAGGTTATGAATGTGGATTAAACCTTAAAGGGTATAATGACATTGAAATCGGAGATATTCTTGAAGTCTATGAAGAAGTAGCTGTTAAGAAAAAACTAAAATAAAAATTTTTAGTATAAATATAAAAAACCACTTTTCTATGGAAAGTGGTTTTTTTTGTTATCTCTTCTTTGTATTTATATAATTTTTATTGTTTGATTAAATTGTTTTTTAAATTGATAATTTAAATGTAAAAAGATTGTTATTATTTAAGACACCAAAAAGAATATTTAAGATCTATGGTGTCGAATTTAATCAATAAGACAAATCTTAAAATTACCCTGAACTAAAGCATAAAACACTTAAAAGTGTCTAAATTATGCTATGTAAATGTAAGGCTGTAATGCAATTGGTGTACATAAAAAGGATATGAGAACTATAAGAAATGCAATTTGACAATAATTTTTTAATAACTATAAGTGTATGATAACCATCCTTTTTTGTAGGGATTTCGGAGTACTATTCCATTTTAACGTAATTTATATTTGTTCTAAATAATATTTTTTATGTTAATAATAATTTGTTAAAAAAAAAGACATGTGTGAAAAAAAAATATTTATACAAATAAAGGGAGATATTATTACTTAATGGAGATTATTTCACGAGATAGTTAAAAATGAAAAGCAAAACAAACCTACGGTTTCCTAAGACGCTATATTTGTCAGTGTTAATATTTATTAACATATTTGCTAATTAAATATATTAAAATTTGTTAATATGAATGTTAAACTACGTGTATTGAGTGTTGGGGCATTGTTCTTCATTGGAACTACTGCTTTTGCACAAAAAACGAAAAAAGACACAGCTACTACAGAAATTGATGAGGTAGTAATGGTTGGATTCGGACAGAAAAAAGCTGTAAAGGAATTAACTGGAGCTGTAGGTACAATGAAAAGTGATGCAATAAAGGACGTTCCTGTAGCGTCTGTGGATAAAATGCTTCAAGGTAGAGTTTCCGGTGTTCAGACGGGGAATGCATCGGGGCAGCCAGGAGGTTTTGCATCGGTTCGTGTAAGAGGTATTGCTTCTGTAAATGGTGGTGTAAATCCAATTTATGTAGTAGATGGAGTCAGAGTACAGAGTGGAGATTTAACAACTGGAGCAACAACTGCGAATATTCTAGCTAACCTAAATAGTGATGATATCGAAAGTGTGACTGTACTTAAGGACGCTGCATCTACTGCAGTATATGGAGCAGATGCAGGGGCAGGGGTAATTGTTATTACAACGAAATCCGGAAAGAAAGGAAAACCAAAGATTTCATTAAACTTTGAATCTGGAACAAACTCACGTGCGATTGAAGGAATGAGAGGGTTAAATACAGAGCAGTATAGATATCTACTTGCTAATGCTTTAGCCAATTATGACGGTGTAACTCCTGAAGAAGTTTATGCAGATGCAGCAACAGGAGGATATGGTGCTGTAGCACAAAATATTTATACGACTTCTAACAATACAAACTGGAGAGATGTAACTAGCAGAAGCGGATATCAGAACTCTGTAAATGCATCAATTAGTGGAGGAAATGATAATATTACTTATTATAACTCTGCTAACTACTTTCTTCAGGAAAGTGAACTTAAGGGATCTGACTTCAAGCGTTTAGGTTTTACTTCGAAAATTGATTATAAAGCTACAGATAAATTTAAATTTGGAACTGATATTCAACTTTCATACAGTAGAATTAATACATTGCCAAATGGAGGAGGATTTGCAAATCCAATTTTATTTGAATTATTTGCAAGACCTACAGACCCTGGATATAATGCAGATGGAACATATTATTTAGGAAACAGTGGAAGATTAAGTAATAACCTATTTAACTCTGGATATGTTCAAGATAACAATTATTTCAGAGCTTCTACTGCAAGGGTTTTTGGGAATATATATGGAGAGTATCAGATTTTAAAAAACTTATCATATAGAGTAGTTTTTGGAACTGAACTAAATAATATAGAAAACGATACTTATTATAATCCAATCCATGGAGATGGCTATCAGGTAAATGGTAGAAAAACGGAATCTACAACGAGATATTTTAACTGGAACTTACAAAATATCGTTAATTACAACTTTAAAGTTGGTGATAAAAACAGATTCAATATCTCTGCTATTCAGGAAGCTTATCAAAGAAACATGAGATATGTTGCTGGACAAGGTGTAAATGTAGGTTCTCCAAACTTGGAAACATTGAGCAACTTTATTAAGCCGGTATATGCAAGAGGTGAAAAGTCTGTAAGCTCAAGAAATGGTTATGCAGCAGTAGTGAACTATGATTATGATAAATTAATCTTAGTTGATGCTTCCGTAAGAAGAGATGCATTGTCAAACTTTACCCCAGGTCAAAAATGGGGAACTTTCTACTCAGTAGGAGTAGGAGTTGATTTAGCGAGACTCCAATTTGTAAAAGATTGGGAAAAAATTTCTCAATTTAAATTAAGAGGATCATATGGTAAAGTAGGAAATACAATCAGTAGTATTCCATATTCTCTATATGAATATACAGGAAACTATAATGATAATCCTGCTGCAACACTAAAATATGTATACAATCCCGATCTAAGATGGGAAACTGTAAAACCTTTAAGTTTAGGTGTTGATATGGGCTTCTTCAAAAACAGATTAACTGTTACTGCAGAGTACTATAACAAGAAAACAGAAGATTTAGTATTTAGTGTACCTTTACAAATGTCTCAAGGTTTACCAATTCCATCAGAAAGTACTTTAACATATCCTTTTAAAGATGTTAACGTTGGATCACTAGTGAACAAAGGTTTTGAATTTACAGTTAATTATGATGTAGTTAGAGGAGAAGACTTTAATTTAAGCATCGGAGGTAACTTAAGTACATTGAAAAATGAAATTACCTCATTATATGGAGGTCAGGATGTAATTACAGGATCCACTATCCTTAGAGAAGGTGAAGGTATCGGAACCTTTTATATCAGAAAATGGGCTGGGGTAGATCCTACAAATGGAGATCCATTATGGTATAAAAACGGTATGGATGGAGAAACTACTAACAAATATGCTGAGGCAGGACTTGCTGTGCAAGGAAGATCATATTCAAATGTATTTGGAGGGGTGAATCTTAATGTATCTTATAAGAACTTTACATTATCAGCTTTAGGAACATTCGGATTCGGTGGTAAAGTATTAAATGACTGGGCTTCTTATACACAATCTGATGGCCAGTATGTATTTTCTTATCCAGGTTCCACAGACGCACTTGATTTCTGGACACCTTCAAACCCTAATGCTGCCAATCCAAAGCCTGTATATTTAAATGCAACAAACTCAAATAGAAGTTCTACAAGATTTTTGGCTAAAACAGATTACTTAAGATTGAGTAATATTAGAGTTGGTTACAAGTTTACAAGTAGTATGTTAAAAGGAACAGGTCTTAACGGATTTGAAGTATATGCTCAAGGGAACAACATCTTAACTCACCGTTATGATAAAAATCTTAAGTTTGACCCAGAGAACAACTTAAATGCAACTAATAACCTTAACTTACCAGTACAGAAAACAGTTTCATTAGGGTTTAATCTTCAATTTTAATTAGAAAGAAATGAAAAAATATATTTTAAAATATGGAATGTTAGCAGTTTTATCGACTGCAGCATTAACTTCTTGTAGCGATGATTTCATCGAAACTGAGTTTTATCAGCAAGTTCAGCAAGGCCCTTTGAATACGATTGAAGAATTAGATTCTTTTGTAAAAGGACAATATGTTTCAATGAGAAATGCATCTTATTATGGATGTGATTTCTTAATGATTGGAGAAGTAAGAAGTAATAATATGTATTCTGATTTTGCTAATGGTGCAGGCTATTACCAAACAGTAGCATCATATTCAATGACAGCTGGTGATCAGTATTCTTCAGGCCCATACATGAATATGTATCAGGTGATTTCAAAGGCTAACATTGTAATTAACAATGTGCCTTCAGGTCAGCTGACATGGAAATCATCTCAGGATCCGGCAGTTATTCAGGCAAGAGCTAATTATTTGAAAGGTCAGTCTTACGCTGCCAGAGCTTTAGCTTTATTTGATCTTCTAAGATTATTTGGCCAAGAATATGCAGGAGGAACTACTGGAGTGGTTGTTCCTACGGTTTATAATCCTGATGCTAAGCAAGCTCGTTCTACAGTAGCTGAAACCAGAGCTCAAATCGAATCGGATTTTGATAAAGCACTTTCTTTAATGGGAACTCCAACAGCATCTGTGCATACGAACAGAACAGAAATTAACCAGTTCACTGTTAAAGCATTAATGTCTAAATATTACCTTTATAAAGGAGATTTTGCAAAAGTGAGAACCTTAGTGGCGGAGATTGTGGCTTCAAACAGATATTCTGTTATTCCAGCAGCAGATTTTTCAAGTAGCTTCTCAAAAGCAAATTCTGCAGGTAACTCAATTTTTGAAATTGCAGTAGGTTCAACTAACGATTTAGGAACTACATCTATTGCTAATAAATTAAACGTTGCTCCTGCAGGATATGGAAACATGAAAGTATTACCTGCTCTAAGAACTTCATATGCAGCAGATGATGTAAGAGGATCTGTTATTACAGCAGCAAATGTTCTTAATGGTAAATACGTAAATAGCTTTGATAATATTCACCTTATCAGATATGAGGAAATATTATTAAACGGAGCTGAAGCTGAGCTTAATGGTGGATCTGCTACCGTAGCCTTGGGATATTATAACTTAATACAGGCTAAACGTGGTAAAGCTACAGGTGCATTACCAGCAGCAACAGCAGTAACATTGAATGATATTTACGTTGAAAGACAAAAAGAACTTGTTGGTGAAGGATTTGGTTATTGGGATCTATTAAGAAGAAACCAACCTATTATTCAAAGAAGTGCAAATGGTACAGCAGGTACTATTAGAAATGTAGGGAATCAATTATTAACTTTCCCTATTCCTAGAGCTGAAATCAACGTTCCTGGAACATTAGTAACACCTAACCCAGGGTTTGGTAATTAATATAAAGAAAAGCCGCTCCTAGAGCGGCTTTTTAAATTTAAAGATCAATATTAATATGAAAAAAATTACTTTTATTATCACAATACTTGTAGGACAAAGTCTTTTTTCCCAAAACACCGATATCCTAAATGTTGTTACAACACCAGACGGTTTCTATAGTAAGCCAGGAAGAGTACATAAAGAGGATCGTAAAATCGATGGATCTCCATATATAAATGGAGACAAGTTCGAAAAAGTTACTATAAAAGATTATAGCAAAAATGTTCAGGATCTCCGTTATAATGCTTATCAGGATGAAATGGAATTCAAGATGGGGGAAGAGTTATATAATGCCAATAAAACAGAAGGTCTTAAAATTCATTTCCCAGCTCTTAAAAAAACGTATGAATCTCTTACATATTCTTATGAGGGGAAGACAAAAACAGGATATCTGGTAATATTAGTAGATAATCCTAAATTCTCTTTATATAAAAGAGAAAAAATGGAGCTTATGGGAGGGACGAAAAGTAATAATGGTTTTACTAAAGACGCTAATGACTACTATGAAAAAGATAAGGATCTTTATCTAATAGCTAAAGACAAAAAGTTTTTCAAATTCCCTAAAAACTCAGCAGATGCTGCTGCAATTTTTTCAGTAGACAAGAAAGATCTGGATAATTTTGTGAAATCGAATAAAATCAATTTCAACAAAGAATCGGATATGATAAAACTGGTAGAATTCATAAACAAGTAAATACCATATATTGACCCCTGCGAAATGCAGGGGTTTTTGTTTCCTTTTATTTCTTATTTTTGCTGTACCAAAATCAACAATGAACCTTTGGGTTCCATGTGATTTTTGAACAATATAAATGAACACATGAAGTATATCCTTATTATAATCATCTTCTTTGGATACGTTGCGAAGGCGCAGGTCGTTAATAAAACAGATATTAAGCAACCCCAAAAAGAAGAAGATACCCTTGTTATAGATACTGGAAAAAAAGATTCTTTGAAGATTTTTAAGCCTACCATTAATGATTATCAGTATCAGACCCAGTTTTCTGAAAAGAAGATTTTTGATACGGTGATGACTTTTGATAAAACTCATATCTTTTCACAATATAATAATACGGATAACTTCGGTAGAGCCCAGGTTGCCAATATAGGAGCAGGGTTCAATCCTCTGGTTTATGAAGTTAATCCTGAGCAGAACCTTTCTCTGCTTCCTTCCAATAAATCATACATGATCATCGGTGCTGATGATGTAAAATATTACGATGTAAAAACCCCAACAGCCGCTTTCATTTACCATACGGCGATGAAGAATGGGGCTGCATTAAAATCTACCTATACCCAGAATATCGGGAAAAGATTCAACTTTGCATTGGAGTATATGGGACTTCGTTCTCAGGGATTTTACAGAAACTCATTAGCTTCCAATAACAATACTTTATTTTCAGGACATTATGTGTCCAAAAGTGGAAATTATGAGTTGTTTGCCCACTATCTCCACCAGAATGTAAACAATCAGGAAAGTGGAGGAATTACGGAGGATGATCTCTTTCAGAGTGGTGACAGCAACTACAGTAACAGACAGAATGCTCAGGTGAATCTGGCTTCATCAAGCTCACAGTTTTCGTACAGGAGGTATTATTTGAGTCATCAATTTACCCCGTTTAATTCGGAAAAATTTCCTTTTAGCATACGGCATACCTTATCTCATCAGGGGAACAAATATTTTTACAATCAGGGAGCAGTAGAAACGTATTGGTATGATGATGCCGCTACCGAACTCATCAGTGGCTTTCCCCTTACGACCAAAAAATATTCTGATAACTTCAGCAATACGGTAAGCCTTGTTTTTAATAATGAAAAATTCAAGCTTGATGGTGGAGTACGTTATCAGATGTTGAAATTTGGCGTTAGAGATCTTATGACAATAAATGGAGTGACTCTTCCTACTGAACTTAAAGAAAACAGAATAGGTGCAGTAGGAAATCTTCAGGTGAAACTTTGGGATAAATTTCAGCTGAAATCCTTTTTGGAATTTTCCAACGGAAGCCAGTTCGGGAGCTATCTCAGAACAACCAATAACATAAAGTTTGAGCCGGTAAAAGATTATTTTGTGAATGCAAAAGTAAATTTCCAGAGTGCTTATCCATCATTTAATTATCTTCTGAATACTTCGGTGTACAGTAAATACAACTATTACCTTGAAAATGCCAAAAACCAGACGGTAACAGAAATTGGAGGAAGTGTTAATCTTAAATGGTTTAAAACCGAAATTTTCGCCAACTATTTCAGAATAGATAATTATACCTATTTCAATGCTGACGGAGCTCCGCAACAGAGCAGCAGCTCGCTGAATATTTCTCAGATCGGAGGTGATGCCACTTTCAGTTTCGGAAAATTCCATCTGAATACAAGAGTTCATTTCCAGAATGCACTGACCAATAAAGAACTTCTACCAATGCCAGGCTTTATTGGGAGAGCCAATTTCTTCTTCCAGAGTCAGGCATTCAAAAAAGCAGCAGAAATCCAGGCAGGATTGAAAATGTATTACTTCTCAAAATTTGCCTCAAGAGATTACTTCCCAATCCTAAACGAATATATTCTGCCTAATGCAGACTCATTTTCTATCGGAGGACAGCCTATCGCAGATCTTTATATCAATATGAAGGTTAAAAAAATGTTCTTCTATGTAGAGGGGCAGCAGATAGGAACCGTTCTTTCCAACAATAAAGCATACGCATTTCCACATTATCCGGTTTACGACTTCAGGTTGAATATTGGTATTGTGTGGTATTTGTTCAACTAAAAGCAAAACAGGTTGAAAACAATAAATAAAATATCATTCAACGATATAGAAAGCATTCCTCAGCTGGTAAAAGATTTTCTGAATCAAAAAATTGAGGGCTTTGAAAACAATACCTTTTCTTTAGATCACTTTAAAGATCAGATCCATCTTAAGCAGAACTCTTTTACACGGGATCAGAGAAATATTCTTTTTGATGCACTGGAAAAACAGCTCTCAGAACTTGTTCTTTCATCAAAACAGAAAGAAAATCTGAAAAACCTGAAGCAGCCCAACACATTCACTATTACCACCGGGCATCAGCTGAATCTTTTTTCAGGACCTGTTTTTTTTGTCTACAAAATTTTGCAGACCATTAAAACATGTGCTTACCTGAAAGAGAACTTCCCGGATTTTAATTTTGTGCCCCTGTACTGGATGGCTTCGGAAGACCATGATTTTGCCGAAATCAATCATTTCAAAACAGAGCATAATTATTATGAGATCAATGAGAAATCTGGCGGACCGGTAGGTAAAATCACCATCAGCGATACCTTTTTTATTTCAGAATTTGAAAAAGAATTCAAAGATTCCGTGTTCGGAACAGAATTGATCCTGATGATGAAAGAAGCGTATAAAACAGGAAATACTCTTACGCAGGCAATTAAAATATTAGTAAACAGGCTTTTCTCCGAATTTGGATTACTGATCATAGACGGAGATTCCAGAGAGCTTAAACATCAGGTTAAAGAGATTTTTAAAGATGAACTGCTGAATTTCAGTTTACAGAAGAACTCAAAAGAGAAAGTAGATTTTCTGACTGAGAAATATGGAAAGGTACAGGTTAATCCACGGGATATCAATCTTTTTTATCTTTCCGGAACAAGAGACAGAATCGATTTTGACGGTGAAAAATATACCGTAGTAGATACTGATACCAAATTTACAAAAGAAAAAATCCTTCAGGAACTCGAAAACCATCCTGAAAAGTTCAGTCCGAATGCGTTAATGCGGCCGGTTTATCAGGAAAAAGTACTTCCTAACCTGGCTTATATTGGAGGTAATGCTGAAATCATGTATTGGCTGGAGCTTAAAGACTACTTTAAAGCGGTCAATATCCCTTTCCCTGTTTTGATCCCAAGAAATTCAATGCTTTTCATCAAAGAAAAAACAGTTGAGAAAATTGAAAAATTGGACCTGAATATCCAGGATTTCTTTGGGAACTTTACGGCAATTACCAATCAGAAAATTTTACAGGATAGCAGCGTATTGTCATTGCTTGAAGAAAAAGAACTTCTTTTGGAGGAAAACTTCTCCGAGCTGAAAGCAATTGCTGAAACCACAGAGCGTTCCTTCGGAAATATGGTGAAGGCAGAAGAAGTAAGACAGCTGAAATCATTTAAAAGAATGAAAAAACGTCTGCTTCATGCAGAAAAAATAAAACAGGGCGAGCTGCTTGAAAGACTCGAAAAACTGTTTTTAGATGTCCACCCTTCAAAAACATGGCAGGAGAGAGTCTATAACTTTAGCGTATTCTTTTCAGACTATGGCTATACATGGCTTGAAAATTGTTGGGAAGAAATGGTGGTTCAAGAATCCAAATTAATAATTGTTGCCATTTAATTTTAAAGAAGTATTTTTGTAAATTATAATTATCGAGTATGATAAAGAGGTTTTTTATTTTGTCCAGTTTATGTATGGTTTTGGGGGTATCTGCCCAGAACTCTCACACCGTTGTAAAAGGAGATAATCCCTATAATATTGCAAAAAAATACGGAATTACTGTAGATGAATTGTTAAAGCTAAATCCTAAATATAAAGACGGTAAGCTGGCGATAGGCGACGTTGTTACGGTGAGAGCTGAGAAACATACAGCTCCTGCTTCTAAACCTGCTGTTGCTGAAAAAGTAAAATCCGGTTCAGTAGGTCAGGTTGGAAAAATTATCCTTCAGCCTAAGCAGACCATTTACGGAATTACCAAACAATACCGCATCTCTGAAACCGATTTAAGAAAGCTGAACCCTGAACTCGATTCTCATATGAAAATAGGAGACGAGATCGCTTTACCTCTTGAAAGCATTAAAAAATATGGCGGAGAACAACAGGTTGCTCCTGCTGCTGTAGTTACCAAATCTGCAGAAACCCATACGGAAACATCCGCAGCAGTGACAACATCTGCAGAAGGAGAAGCTTATGTGATCCAGTCAAAAGATAATTATTACAGAATAACAAAACAGTTTGGAATCAGCCAGCAGGAACTTTTTGCCCTGAATCCTGGGTTAGAAGAAAAAGGTCTTAAGCCGGGTGAAACCATCAGAGTAAAAAAATCAAATACGGATGCAGCTGTGGTTTCCGAACCTGCAAATCCGAAAACTAAAATAGATTCAGGAAGTGAAAAAGCTTCCACGGCAACAGTAACTTCTATTGTTGATGATTATGTTACTTACACCGTTCAGCAGGGAGATACTGTGTTCTCCATTGTTAATAAGTTCGGAGTTTCAATTGATGAGCTGATCGCTTTGAATCCTGAACTTTCCAAAGGACTGAAAACAGGGATGGTCTTAAAGATCAAAAAACAGGATCCTGCTTATGTTAAGAAAAACGGAGATGCATTGAGCGTTGTTTTAATGCTGCCTTTTGGGTACAGCACCAACGAAACTCAGTATAGATCTATGGCACTGGATTTCCTTACCGGAGCTAAACTGGCCATTGAAAGAAATGCCAGTGGCGGACAGAAACTTGACATTAAAATTGTAGATTCAGGAAACGAAGCCTCATTTAAAAATTCAATGACCCAGATCAATCCTGAGAATACGGACCTGATTATTGGTCCATTCTTCAAATCCAATGTGATTGACGTCCTTGATTTTACAAGAAACCAGAAAATACCGGTTGTAGCACCATTTGCCAACTCACCGGAACTATACAACTACAGTAACCTGATCATTGTTGAAACCAATGACCAGACCTACGCAGATAAAATTGTTGAAGAAGTAAAAGCTGTTTATTCAGATCAGAAAATATATGTAGTAGCAGACAGTAAAAAAGAAATTGCCAACTATATTAAAGGCGGTTTGGAAAAAGCAGTTAAAAATCCAAATATCATTATTGTCAACTCTCCTTCAGAAATCCAGCTGGATAAGAACATGATGACCGGGCAGTCTGCTCCTGTTATTGCAATTCTGGCCAGTGACAACGATGCCGCCGGAGAAGCTTTTGCCAACAAAACCATTGCTCTTTCTAAAGAAGTACAGGGAATGAAAGCCTTCAGTATGTATTATTCTCCGGTTTTCGAGAAGAAAGTGGACGAACTGAGCCAGGCAAGCCTTGTTTACCTGATGGACAGAAAAATTAATGCAGAAGGTAGTTTTGAGAAAGAAATTCTGGCTGCCTATAAAAGTAAATACTGTAAAACACCTCCAAAATATGCCATCGTAGGGTTTGATGTCGTGAATGACATGCTGACGAGGGAAAATAAAAAAGGAGAGATCTTTAAACAGATGAATAAAGTTCAGACTCAGCTTGCTACCAAGTTTGAATTTGTAAAATCCAAAGCAAACGGAGCTTATGTAAACACAGGATACCGTGTGATCAGACTAGTTCCTTAACCGATTTATGCCTTTTTAAAGGAATATTTTTAACATTATCTTTATATTTGCATAATATTTAATTCAATACATGAAAGCACTTGTATTTCCTGGGCAGGGTTCTCAGTTCGTAGGAATGGGAAAAGAATTGTACGATTCTAGAAAAGACATTAAGGACTTAATGGAATCTGCCAATGAAATTTTAGGTTTCGATATTCTTTCCCTGATGTTCAATGGGACAGATGAAGATCTTAAAAAAACAGAGGTTACCCAGCCTTCAATCTTTATACATTCAGTTGCTGCTTTAAAAGCAGTAAACGGTCTTGGAGCCGAAATGGTTGCAGGACATTCTTTAGGCGAATTTTCAGCCTTAGTAGCCAATGGAGTATTGTCCTTTGACGACGGTTTGAAACTGGTATTCGAAAGAGCAAAAGCCATGCAGGAAGCATGTGATGCCAATCCAAGTTCCATGGCTGCAATTTTAGGTCTTGAAGATGCTAAAGTTGAAGAAATCTGTGCACAGATCAGTGGAATTGTAGTGCCTGCCAATTACAACTGCCCCGGGCAATTGGTAATTTCAGGAGAAACACCTGCCGTAGAAGAAGCATGCATAAAGCTTAAAGAAGCAGGAGCAAAAAGAGCTTTATTACTTCCTGTAAACGGAGCTTTCCATTCTCCATTGATGCAGCCGGCACAAGAAAGACTGGCCGCAGCTATTGAAAAAACAAAATTTAGAAAAGCAACTATTCCGGTTTACCAGAATATTACCACTACAGCAGTAATTAATCCTGAGGAGATCAAGCAAAACCTGATCGCTCAGCTTACAGGTCCTGTAAAATGGACGCAGTCTGTTCAGAATATGATCAAAGACGGCGCTTCTAACTTTGTAGAAGTAGGTCCTGGAAAAACACTTCAGGGACTGATCAAGAAAATTGATCCTTCTGTAGACGTTGCCTCTGCAATATAATTAATACGATGAGCGGAATATTTTCACCGGGAAAGCTTATGCTTACTTCAGAATATTTCGCAATAGACGGAGCTCTTGTCCTGGCGGTACCCACTAAGCTTGGACAAGAGTTTTTTTTTGATGAAAAAGACGATCAAAAATCATTGATCTTTTGGGAAGCCCATCATCAGAACAAATTATGGCTGAGAGCTGTCATTGATTATAAAAACTGGCAGATCCTCGAAACCAACCTTCCTTCAAGCGCTGAATTTATTCTGAAGACCTTAAAAAACGTTCAGCAGCTTTCTGAAACCAGATTCAAGAGCAATTTTACCTATCATCTGAAAACCAATCTCCAGTTTCCTGCAGATTACGGACTGGGGAGCAGCTCCACTTTAATGACCAATCTTGCAGAGTGGGCGGGTATTGATCCTTTCTACCTTAACAGCATCAGCCTGGGAGGAAGCGGTTATGATATTGCAGTGGCCAAAGAGAAATCTGCCGTTCTTTTTCAAAGTAAACCAATGATTACTTATGAAAAGGTAGATTTCAATCCTCCATTCAAAAATGAACTGATTTTTATTCATTTAAATCAGAAGCAGGATAGCAGAGAAGGCATCAGTTTTTACAAGTCCAAATCGAAGTCCCAGATTCTGGTTGATGAATTTTCGGATATCACAAGAAAAGTTTTATTATGCAATGAATTGGAAAATTTTTCTGAACTGATGATGATTCATGAGCAAAAAATTTCAAAATTCCTTGAAATTCCCACAGTTAGGGAAAGGTTTTTCGCAGACTGTCCTGTTTTCGTTAAAAGTTTGGGAGCCTGGGGGGGAGATTTTGTAATGAGTGCCAAATTTCACGGCTATAAGGACTATTTTTGGGGAAAAGGTTTCAATACTGTTTTTGAATGGTCTGATATAATTAATTTATAATCAGTAATTTACAATCCTGTTTTTTTATTTGTCATTCTGACTTATATCATTATATTTAAACCACCTTTAACAAATAATTAATATTAATTTTGTTGAACCCAATAAAGAAATAGAAAATATAAGTAAAATGAAACACGCTAAAATCATCCAGGATTTAGAAAAATTAGGGATTAAAGGAAATTATGAAGTCATCTATAACCCATCTTATGAAGAGTTATATCAGGCTGAAATAGCTCCTGAAAATCAAGGCTTTGAGAAAGCTGAACTTACGGAATCCGGTGCAGTATCAGTAAAAACCGGAGTTTTCACAGGTCGTTCACCTAAAGACAGATATATAGTTCAGGATGATGTTACGAGAGACACAATTTTCTGGGATGGGAAAGTAAACCTTCCTACAACAGCGGAAAATTTTGATTCTTGTAAAGGATTAGTGCTGAACCAGCTTTCCGAAGCTAAGAAAATTTATGTAGTTGATGCTTTTTGTGGTACCAATACAGACACCAGGCTAAAAGTAAGGTTCATTGTTGAAGTAGCGTGGCAGGCGCATTTCGTTACCAATATGTTTATCCGCCCGTCTCATTACGAATTGGAAAACTTTGGCGAGCCGGATTTCACAGTAATCAACGGTTCCAAAACAACAAACCCGAACTGGGAAGCCCAGGGCTTGAATTCTGAAAACTTCATCATGTTCAACCTTACTGAAAAATTACAGATCATTGGAGGTACCTGGTATGGTGGCGAAATGAAGAAAGGAATGTTTGCCATGATGAACTACTATCTTCCTTTAAAAGGGATGGCTTCTATGCACTGTTCTGCCAATGTAGGTGAAGATGGTGACGTAGCTCTTTTCTTCGGTCTTTCGGGAACTGGAAAAACAACTTTATCTGCAGATCCTAAAAGATTCCTGATTGGTGACGATGAGCACGGTTGGGATAATAATGGTGTATTTAACTATGAAGGAGGATGTTATGCTAAGGTTATTGATCTTTCAGAAGAAAAAGAACCTGATATTTTCAGAGCGATCAAAAGAGATGCGCTTCTTGAAAACGTAGTGGTGAACAACGGAGTTGCTGACTATAAAGACGGATCTATCACGGAAAATACAAGAGTATCTTACCCGATTTATCATATTAATAAAATTGTTCTTCCTTCTAAGGCGGGGCATGCTAAAAAAATCGTTTATCTTTCTGCTGATGCATTTGGAGTATTGCCTCCGGTTTCTATTTTGGATGAAAACCAGGCACAGTATCACTTCCTTTGTGGGTACACTTCAAAGCTGGCGGGTACAGAAAGAGGAATCACTGAGCCGGAACCATCTTTCTCTCCTGCTTTCGGAGAAGCTTTCCTTACCCTTCACCCAACCATGTATTCTAAAACATTGATCGGGAAAATGAAAGAGCACGGAGCTAAAGCTTATCTTGTCAATACAGGATGGAACGGAACTGGAAAAAGAATTTCTCTTAAAGATACAAGAGCCATCATTGATGCAATCATAGACGGTTCTATTGAAAATGCTCCTAAAACTCAGGTTCCGATTATGAACCTTGAAATTCCTACACAGCTTCCGAATGTTTCCGAAGGTATCCTGGATCCTAGAGAAACATACAGCAGTGCTGCAGAATGGGAAGAAAAAGCAAGAGATCTTGCTGCAAGATATATCAAGAACTTTGAACAGTATTGCAATACTGAAGAAGGGAAGAAGCTGATTGCTTCAGGACCGCAGCTTCAGCAGCAGACTACTTAATATAAAAAAGCCTCATGAAAATGAGGCTTTTTTTATATTGTTATCAGAAATGTCATGCTGAGCGGAGTCGAAGCATTTTCTCTAAAAACATTGCAATTCTGATTATTATTTAAAGCTTAAAATTGCCAGTCTGTATCCATCCATCCCAAAACCGGATAATACCGCATCTGTATTGGCTGCCGTTACAGATTTCTGACGGAATTCTTCCCTTTTGTAAATATTACTGATATGAACTTCTATTTTCGGTTTTCTGATATTTTTCAGGCAATCCGAGATAGCATACGAATAATGAGTATATGCTCCGGGGTTAATGACCAAAGCATCAAAATCATCTTCCTGTAACCTGTTGATTATCTCTCCTTCAATATTAGACTGATAATATTTTAATTCATGAGAAGAAAATTCAGACTTTAATTTCTCAAAATATTCTTCCATGGAAACAGTTCCGTAGATTTCAGGTTCACGGGTTCCCAGTAAATTGAGGTTAGGGCCGTTGATAATTAAAACTTTCATGTTATAAATTTAAATAGTTTAGTTCGATTATAGAACTTTTTTTTATACTAATTATCAATTTTGCTTCATTGCATTATATGTAATGATATTTATCATGTTTAAATATTTCGTAATTCTGTAAGCCTTTGAAATTCTAAGTTTTGAATAAAATTTAAGTTAATTTTTGAAAATATTTCATAATAAATTTTAAAGTCTACTTGTTTTGTAGACTAATTGTTTTTAGATTTGCAAACATATTTCGATCGGCTTATAAAGAAAGATGGAGGGAACTGACCCTGCGAAATCTTAACAACCTGCCCAGTGCAAGGTGTTACATTCAGCCTATAAAGGAAAAATAAGCACTTGGTTTATCGTATTGAGCGATGCCCTTTGCTGATTTTTCTGCAAAGGGCAAATTTTTAATATATGATAAATAAAATTGATTATGATTAGTAAAAATTTAATTAATTCTAAAATTTGGATTCCACCTGTGGCTGTATTTTTCTTAGGAATAATGAGCGTACAGGGACAGACCCAAACTAAAAAAGATACTGTTAAGGAAAAGGAAATTGATGAGGTAGTGGTTATTGCTTATGGTAAGGCTAAAAGAACAAGCTACACCGGTTCAGTAGCTACTATATCCAGTGATAAAATCAATAACAGACCGGTGACCAATATTACAAAAGCGCTGGAAGGGCAGGTTCCGGGAATTCAGGCAGTAAGTGCCTCCGGACAGCCGGGTTCTACCGCTTCTGTACGAATAAGAGGAATTGGCTCCATAAGTGCTTCCAGTGATCCATTATACGTGGTAGACGGAATTCCTTTTGACGGAAATATCAATTCCATCAGCCCCAATGACATTGAATCGATCAGTGTTTTGAAAGATGCAACCGCAAGCTCATTATATGGTTCAAGAGGAGCTAACGGAATCATTATCATTACAACAAAATCCGGTAAGAAAGGAGAATCCAGAATCAATTTTAATATCAGCCAGGGATTTTCCGGCAGAGCGGTAAAAGATTATAAGCAGGTAAGCACGGATCAATATTTCCAGTTATATTGGGAAGCATTGAGAAACGGTTATAAATCGGGGCAGATCTCCTCACAGCAGGCAGCACAGATGGCGAGTGATAATCTCACAACTGCTTTGGGGATCAATCCTTACGGAGCCGGTTTTCCCAACCCTGTAGGAACAGACGGAAAACTTGTTCCCGGAGCAAAAGCTTTGTGGAATGATGACTGGAGAAATATTCTTCAGAGAACAGCTTCCAGAAGCCAGGTAGATTTTGATATCAGCGGAGGCAGCGAGAAAAGCAATTACTTCTTTTCATTAGGATATCTTGATGATAAAGGAATCGCTATAGAATCTGGATTTCAAAAATTTTCCACCAGGTTAAAAATCAATTCTGAAGTAAAGAAATGGCTGAATGCAGGTGCCAATTTAAGCTACACCAACAGTATCCAGAATGCGCCGCCTTCTTCAGACTCGAGAACTGACAATATCATCAATGCAGCAAGGGTTATTCCGTCTTTCTATCCATATTATGAAAGAAATGCAGATGGAAGTTATGTGCTGGATGCAGAAGGAAACCGCGTTTACGATTTCGGAAAATACAGGCCTACCAGCGCATTGCAGAACCAGAATGCTGCAGCGACATTACCTTTGGACAAGAACGAAAATAAAGAGGACAATTTCTCAGGAAAAGGGTTTTTAGAGTTTACTTTCCTTCCGGAACTGAAGTTTAAAACCAGCTTTTCCGTTGATTTGGTGAATTATAACGGTCATTACTATTCCAATCCGCTTCTCGGGGAAGGAAGTGAAATTGGCGGTTCTGTAACGAAATCAAACAGCAGGACACTTTCCTATACAACCAGTAATATTCTGACTTTCGACAAAAAGTTCGGGAAACATCACCTGAATGTTCTGGGAGGGCAGGAGTTCTACAAATATGATTATCAGACGATATCAGGCTCCAGAAGCCAGTTTTCTCTTCCTTATTATTATGAACCAGATGCAGCTGCTTTATTGGGGAGCTTTAGTGGTAACAGCGACAAATTCTCTTTGTTGAGTTTCCTGGGAAGAGCAGAATATAATTTTAATAATACTTACTTTTTATCAGTATCCGGAAGGGCAGATGGTTCTTCAAGATTCTTTGCTGATAACAGATGGGGGAAATTCTGGTCAGTAGGAGCTTCATGGAAAGTTTCAAATGAAGACTTTATCAAAAATTTAAACATCTTCAACCAGTTGACACTTCGCGCCAGTTATGGTGGTCAGGGTAATGATAAGCTCCGAAGACCTAACGGATCTTCTCTTTACTATGCTTACCAGGAATTGTATAAATTTTATAATAACCTTGGAGAGCCGGGAACAGTCCTGGAAAAAGTGCAAACCAATGATGTGAAATGGGAAACCAATCTTAATTTAAACGTAGGTCTTGAATTTGCCATCCTTAATAACAGGGTGAAAGGGAATATAGAATATTTTAAACGTAAGAGCCAGGATCTTTTGTTTAATATGCCGGTTGCCCCATCTCTGGGAATCAGTGATTTTCCTTTTAATGTAGGAACAATACAGAACACCGGTTTTGAATTTTCACTCTTCACAACACCGGTTAAAAATGATAATTTCCAATGGAATGTGGATGTCAATCTGAGTACTCTGACCAATAAAATAACAAAGCTGCCTAAAGGATCCGTCATCACAGGAACAAAACGTCTTGAAGTAGGCGGTTCTATTTATGATTTCTTTATTCCTGAATGGATGGGAGTAGATCCTTCCAACGGAAAACCTCTCTGGAGATACATTTACCAGGATGCGAATGGAAATACAGTGGACGGAACCACTTCCGAGTATGCCAAAGCAACCAAAACGGTACAGGGGTCCGCACTGCCTAAAGTAATGGGAGGGGTTACCACAAGTATTGCTTATAAAAACTTTGATCTTTCAGGATTGCTGACCTTCAGTATCGGTGGGAAAATCCTTGATACGGATTATACATCATTAATGTCGAACGGAAGCGCCGGCGGACGTGCATGGAGTGCCGAAATGCTGAACAGATGGACTCCGGAAAACCCCAATACCGATGTTCCTGCGTTAAGTACAACAACGAATAACTGGACTTCCACCTCTTCAAGGTTTTTATATTCAGGAACTTATGCCAGACTTAAAAATGTGAGCCTGGGCTATACTCTTCCTTCTGATTATTTTGAAAAGTTAGGACTGAAAAAATTCAGAATTTATGTTCAGGCAGAAAATCTCCTGACTTTCTACAAACATAAAGGAATGGACCCGGAACAGGCACTGGATGGAACAACCTATTACAGATATCCTGCCATGAGAACGATAACTTTCGGTCTTCAGGCAACTCTTTAACCCATTTAAAATTGAAACAATGAAACAATTAAAATATATATCTTTTGCCCTGATTGCAGCATGGTCACTGACAAGCTGTGCAAACGAACTGGAAACGGCTCCTACAGACCAGGCTAATGGTGCAGAGGTTTTCAAAACGGCAGAAAGCGCAGAAACCGTAATCAATGGTGCCTGGGCAAAACTGAATGATGACGGACCCACTTATGCCAATATCGGTTATTCAACAGTCTTGAGGACAAGTGATGCTATGGGAAGCGATGTGGCGGTTCTGACCAATAAATACGGGTTTCCGTCTGCTTATGCTTTTACGGAAATGATCAATAGTACAGCTTCGAGACCGCAGTTCATATGGTCGACATTATATTCAACCATTAATAATATGAATAATGTGATCACCCGTATTGATCAGACCGAGGGCAGCCAGGAGAAAAAGAACCAGGTGAAAGGGCAGGCTAAAGCATTGCGGGCCTTCTGTTATCTGAACCTGGCCAGCTTTTACCAGTTCAGTTATTTAAAAGACAAAACAGCTCTTACAGCACCTATCTATACGGAACCTTCAACCATAAGTTCAGTTCCAAAGAAAAGGGCTAGTCTGGAGGAAATTTATACCTTGATTAAAAGTGATCTTACGGAAGCAGATAATTTATTGGCCAATTATACCAGAAATAATAAAGATAAGATCAATAAAGCTGTGGTAAACGGACTTTTAGCAAGAACTTACCTGAATACGGGAGAGTGGAGTAAAGCGGTTGCGGCTGCAAAGATTGCCAGAACAGGTTATCCGCTCATGACGGCTGAAAAATATAAGGAAGGCTTCAATGACATCAGCAACGGCGAATGGATCTGGGGACATGGGCAAACTCAGGAACAGTCGGGGGCAAGCTATGCTTTCCACTATCTGGATGTGTCTTCTTCGGGAAGTTATTACTACAGTTTCATGGCGGATCCGTTTTTCAAAAATTTATTTGATACCAATGATATCAGATCCCAGCTGTTTCAGTGGGACGGTCTTCCAGGCAGAGAAGGGCTGTTGAGGTATTCCAAATTTAAATTTAAAACCGGTCTTATTGCAGATATTGTATTAATGAGAGCCGCAGAAATGTATCTTATCGAGGCCGAAGCTGAAGCAAGAAACGGAAATATCGCCAATGCTGTGGCGGTTTTAAACCAGTTGAAAACGGCAAGAAATGCCAATCCTTACACTGGATCTCTTGCCCATGATGAGGTGGTAAAAGAAATCCTGATCGAAAGAAGAAAAGAACTTTTCGGGGAAGGATTCTCTCTTTCAGATATTATCAGAACGCAAGGTACAGTAGTAAGAAAACCTTACGTAGATGCCAGCGGCCAGCCGATAAAAGTACAGGTCACCAATCCGGACGGAACGATAAAAACAGTGAACGGAAGAGGACACTCGGTCTTTAATTTCCCGGATCAAACTGCTTTTGCACCAAACAGTAAGTATTATCTGTTTAGTATTCCGCAGAAGGAGGTGGAGAATAACCCGAATTTATAGTTTTATTTAGATTTGATTTTTTTTTAGCCATCGTTTTGCGGTGGCTTTTTTGTGAATGTCAGCCACTTTATAAATAAAACCACACCCAAAAGCGTGGTTTTTATTTATATTTTTTAAGTTCCATCTTATAGCTAGATTCTTTCGCAAAAAGAACCTACCATAATGTATAGTATTATAAAAAGATTTTTCAAGCTTCTTTTAATCACTTATCCCTTTTTTGATTTTATACTATTCAAAATCATTAATATAGATGATTTAATCTTTTGAGAAATTATCTCCGTTAATTAATGAGGTAACCCAAATTTTTACTAAGAAAGAATCAATTTCTCGAAAAGTAGAAAGTAAGTGAAATTACTTACAAAATTTGTTATAACAATATCTTAAAGCTTTATAAAGTTTCAAATTCCCAAGGAAAGGTATTTTGGTACTCAGGTTTAGATTTTAATAGTTTTAATAGTTGCATCTCAATATTATGAAAATTCTTTTTATCTTGTTCTGCCTGATAACATTTTTGAAATGAAACTTCTTTCGGCTTTTTATTAAAACTGATAATTGTTTTACTTAAAACAGTGCCGTCATCATTATATAAACAGTTAATTCCTTCTGCAGGCAGATTAAATTTCTTATAAACATTAAAAATGCTTTTAAGTTCTTCTTGTGAAAGATTAATATTTACCTCTTTTTGTAATCCTGCAGATTTGTTATTTACCAATAAATAATTTTTATTGCTGTCAAACATAAACTGGATGTAATTTTCTGATATGTTAAAAATAGTTCTTTGATAAGTCAAAGTAATACTATCTGGGACCTGTTGTGCTTTGCAATTCAATAAGAATAGCATTGATAGTAATTTAATTATTTTCATCATATTATTTCATTGATCTATTAAATATTTTATAAAAGCTATTATAAGCTTTATTAAAAAAACTTTTCTCAAAAGGAGATAGAGCATTATATGTAAGGTCAATATCTTCCATAAAAACTCCTTTTATCTTTGTTATATCAACATATCCGTTTTTGAAATATAATTGTTTTTTAGCGTATAAATGTTCTAACTTGTATATTGCCAAATGATCTGTTGTATTTAATCTTACGTCATAACCGGAATTAATATCAATACTTAAAGAAAGAAATCGTTGAGAAAACGCATGTGCTGTTTCGTGAACCATTACTTTACCTAGTAAAACGTCATTTTGAGCAGCCAAAGGAGAATAAACGATATCCGATTTTCCTGTTAAAAAGTCTACTGGCTTTGTCCATCCTAAAACCCCTTTATCATTACCTAGTAATAAATGCCCATCTAATGTTGGCTTTCCAACATATTCCTTTCCAATACCAAATTCTTGAATTTCATCTTTTGTGAAGTTATTTATTCTTTTAGTATTTATATTTTTATTCATTGTCTCATTACTAATTGTGGGATCATAGCTTTCACCATTTTGCATAACCCCATTATCAGTTGTATAATAAGATTTATAACTACCATTTACAAAATAATTTATAGCATATCCGGCACCACCAATAGCAGCACCCATTACAGCACCTCTATATAGACCGGTAAAGAAGTTCTGTCCATTAAATACTGCATCTATTCCTCCTGAAATAGCACCAGTCATACTTCCTACAATTACGGCTCCATTAAAGCCACTGGCAGACATTCCTCCGGTGAGTCCTCCTGTTGCCGCTCCTGTGACAGCCCCTAAAAGTAAACTTTTAGCAAAACCTCCCCAAGACCAATTTCCTGTAACTAAGGATTTTACTATATATAATCCTGCAGCAATTATTGTACCTACTATGGCGCCTTGTATCGCAATGGCTACAGCAGTTAAAAAGACTCCTGCTTCCCAATATTCCCCACTCGGATCATTAAACATCAGTGGATTATTCATTACATACCCATATTTATTATAATTCTGTGTATTGTAAGGATCTTGTATGTTTTCATCTGCATTCAGGAATCTTCTCAGTAACGGATCATACAGTCTTCCATTCATGTGAATGATTCCAACCTCTGCAAAATGTTCATGGCTTGTATATCCCCTTTCCAATAATAACGAAGTGTTGTCAATTATATTCTTATCAGTGATAATCGCTCCATTTCCTATTTGAAGATGTGTAAAATTACCCCAGGCATCAAAATGTCTTTGCTCCAGTTTGTTTCCTGCCTCATCGCTAATGGCCAAGATGCTTCCTAAATAATCTTTATGTAAAAATTTGTAAGATCCATTGGCTTCATCATAATTCTTCAGGTAAATGATATTGCTTTCGTATGGATTTCCACCAATATAAAGAACGTGTTTTTCTTTACCTGTTGTATTGTCTTTTACGATTTCAAAACTTCCGTCTTCACTGTAGAACTTAGTAAATTTACCTTCCTGATCAGGATCAAAATTTCCTCCATAGCTTACTTTTTGTCTCATACTAGTCAAGCCGTACTGAAAAGCTACATCTCCTTTTTCACCATTAATAAATACAGGATCATTGTTTTCGTTATAGGCAATACTTTGAATCAGGTCATTATTATAATTCTGACTACCTGCTGCATTCAGTGTCATCCCTGTTGGCTGATAGATTTTAGTAGAGTTTTCATACTTGATTGTCCCCACCTGGTCAATTTCTATAATCCTTCCTTTAGTATCATAGCTATTTTGAGAGTTTTGTCCCGTTCTAGGATTTGTCCAGCTGATTAATCTGTTATTGTCATCATAATCAAATGATTCGATTATATTAAAATCACCTAAAGTTTTTCTCAACTTAAGTTCATTTTTAATAACATCAAAATTATACTGGATGTTCAGAATACTTTGTACAGGAGAAATATGTTTGATTTCTGTTAAGAATCCAGTTGCATCATTATATGTATTATTAATATCTGAAACTCCTAATTTGGCTCTTACAACCTGACCTTTAGCATTGGTTTCTTTAAGTTCCCATAAAACTTTACCTGAGTTTTTATCTTTTACTTGATAAAGCTCTCCATTCCAGGCACTATATACATTTTCTACAGTAACTTTGGTCAAAATACCGGAAGAATATAATTGTTTTTCGTAAGAAATTACCCTTGCCTTATCATCATAAGTAATACCTTTTTGTATATAATACCTTCCATTGCTGCTTTCAGACGAAGATAATAATCTTCCCTGCGGATCATAGGCTACATTTGAGCTATAAGTTTTTCCTTTAGATGTTCCGCTTTTTGAAATTATCCTTCCTTTGCTATCATAGGAATAAGAAATTATTTTATTGGTTGCCTGCCCTCCATCTGTTGTAGAGATCTCTGCATGAGAAATAAGCTGACCTAAATTATTATAAATATACTCCTTAGTTCCCTTGGGGCTTATAATTTTCTTAGTTTGTCCGAAAGGATCATATTCATATTTGTACAATCCGTTGGAAGGATCATTGAACTCAGATTTTCTTCCCCACGAGTCATACTTGGTGGTAACAATATTTTCGGCATATTGTGCCTTTATCTGTTCGCCCGCAGCATTGTAAGAGAAATTGACAGTTCCTCCCTTATCTGTACTGGAAATAACATTATTTAAAGCATCAGTGGTTTTACTATTTGTTCTTGCATATCCGTTAACTTCTGTTACGGAGATGGTATTTCCAGAAGTAACGGTTTCTATTTGCTTACCCAAGAATGAAGATATTTCTCCTACATTATTTAAGGTTGCTAATGCCGTTGCTGTGATCTTAGCGGGATAAAAAGTATCATTATAGGCAATGACATTCCACTGGCTTATATTTCCACCTTCAAAATAAGGTTCACTCTCTTTCGTTTTCCTACCTAAAACATCATATTGAGTTTCCTGTGATATAAATTGTCCTTGTCCAAATGCTTTTGTAGATGTTTTATAATCCTGTCCTAATTTGTTGGTGAATTTTTTTGACACATCACCATCAGGGTCATACTGAGTAATAGTTATATTTGATTGGTTATCTCTTTCATATTGATATGTTGTTGTTCCTTCGAGATTGGTTTTAGACTTCATTAGTTTACCCCAACCATCATAGATATTGGTGAGCTTATTGTCCAACGGATCCGTCTGGGTAAGGATTTGTCCCCTATCATTGTATGTGTAGCTGGTCGCTAGTCCGAGATTATCTGTATTTTTTTCAACAAATCTTCCTGTAGGTTCATATTTAGATGTACGGGTTTGGGTTTGAGAGTCTACACTGTTAGTGATAACTTTTTGAATCATGTTTCCAAAACCATCATAATTATAGGTTTCCTGTAAATATTCTGTATTATCCCTGTTCCACGTTTTAAGTGTTTTTAAAAGATTACTTTCATAAACATATTCTTCTTTTGTAGATTTTGTATCACCATAAGCCTGTGTTATAACAGTTTTAGACTCTGGTCGACCAATATAATAATTGGAGCCTATCCCTGTTGGGTTATGGATATATTCAAAAGTAGTTTTTATTGTTGAAAAATTATTATTGATATTGATCTGGGTGGAACTTGGTAAGTAATAATTATTATAAATTACTGATTTCGTTAAAGTAATGTTTTTTAAGAAATCTTTTTCAATAATGATTTCAGGAAGAATTATATCAACTTTGTTAGGCAGTTGCTGAATAGTATAATTATTTTGTTTAAATGATAATAACTGAGTATTATTAACGGAAATATCTGTCGGGAAAATCAGGTTTTCGTCGTTAGTTCTGATTGACCATTCTTTTACCTGTTGACCAAATTTTTGGGCATCCATTTCAACACCGCTCCATATTTTTGTGTTTTCAAAACCATCTGCATACCATGAAGATCGAGCCATTTGGTGATACCCAATACTTCCTCTTCCTTGCAAATGCCCTGTCATTCCTCTGTATCGGAAATCCTGCTTTCTGCCTACCTGCTGAAGTTGGGAAACAACGAAGGTCTGATCTACTCTTTCTAACGAAAAATAAGGATAAAGCTCTTTCTTAACTTTCTTATAAATATTAGTTCCATTAGAAACTGCTTCCAAATAACTAATTCCCGTTATAATACTCCCATTTCCTTGATTAATAGATTTAATCCTTGCCAATTCTGAAAGTGGTGTAGGTGCTTTTATTCTGTGTAGATGCTCCTTCCAATATAGAAAAACATTATAGTAGTTATTATTTGCTTTTATTGGATTAGTCAAAGGAGTAAACAATGTTAGATCCTGAATATCCTGTACTTGGTAAGTTTGGCTAACGAAGGATGGTATGGGCTGGAAATTTAGCGTACCATCAGAAGCTGCTCCATTAGCCAATTTTGTACTTATGACATAACCGAAATCCCTATATCCTTGTGCGCTGTAAGGATTAATCTGATTATATGAGAAAATCTGTAAAACATCAGATTTTCCATCCTTATTTATATCAGCAATAGAAAAGAAATACTGTTTTGCAAATTTATTATAGTTACCCGTAGTCTCTGTCTGACGTTTTCTATAAGAGAAAAATTCTATTTTAAGAAAATTATTGAATCCTGTCCCTGTTCCTATATAGAATCTCCAATTATCTGGTTTACCAATAGCCGTATCTGTTACAGGAATTGTAAAATCTAATTTACCATCCCCATTAAAATCACCAAATAGTACAGGGAATTCAGGATCTTTGGTTTCAACCAAATTGCTTGTAAACCTAATCTTTTTGAGATATTGATTCGGAGCCGTTTTTACAAATTCAAATACTTTGTAATCATTATTGGAGACATTGATGGTTTCAACCTTTCCGTCTCCATCTATATCCATATATTGCTGGTTATAAAGAATGTTTTCATTAATTCCTGCATCAATTGTATAAGTAGCAACTGGATTATTCTGATTTTTTAAATCTACAATAAAGTTCCCTACATCATATGTCGCACATCTGAGAATGGTACACGGATCGGGACGGTTCGTAGTTTCATTTGGAGTAATATTATTACAAGCGGGATCTGGTATCCATTCACAAATTCTTTTTTTTAAAGTCAAAAAAATATCCGAAATACCATCCCCATTAATGTCACCTTCATTCAATGACGAAACCTCTATGCGACAGCCCGCAGGTGGAGGTTCATTACCTGTAATACAGTCGGATTCATCATAAACTAATTTTTCAAATACTTTGACAAAAATGTTATTTCTGAAGATATAACCTACAATTTTACCTTCTTCATATTGTACAATTCCATTCCCATTATAGATTTGTCCTTCTTCGTCCAGTAATGTACTCACTACTTTTGCATTAGTTTCAAAATATTTATTGGTGATAATCGTCGTAAAAGTGTCATTATTAAATGCGCCTAATTTCACAGTACCATTTGACATAACAAAATCGATATAGGAATCCCCATTGAGGTCACCTGTCAGTTTTACGTCGCTAAACGGATCACTATTGGGTAAATAGTCTGGATCCACAGAAGCAGGAACGGGTTGAGGATAATCAAATGCTATAGGATTGGCAGCAGCTCCTTCGGAATTGTATTCCGTAATTTTATTAACAAACTGATAGCTTGTACCATTGTTGCCATATTCAATAGTATATTTTTTATAGGAATTGTTGTTCGTTTTCACAACAATATTATCCAATATCCTGTCCTGAATCAATGAAACTCCAGCAACATAATACTGCTCAGACAAAGTTCTAGGCATATAGTTAAATGTGATTTCATTGATTACAGGAGTATTTAATACTTCGTTTCCTCCCCATTGAATGCTAGAAACTGAAGCTACATTTTTAGATGCAGTTTGTACATAGTTATATATAATATAATTTCCCTGAGCATCTCTCCATTTAGCAATATTGTATTCAATAGGGGTTCTGGCTAAACTTGCTCCCGAAGTAATACCGCCATACCAAGCCTGCGAACCGTCTTCAAAAGTCACTTCCCAGTATTCGGGACCTTGCCATGTCTGACCTGTGATTGCCCCAACTGATTTTATTTTGATATTTGAGTACTTCTCCGTAACATATTCTGCGCCATCTTTACCATATTCTCCGGATTTTAGAATCAGTCTCTGCCCGTTAAAACTATAATAGTCTGAATAGTTTAATTTTACACTGGTTAACTCTCCGTCTTTTTCAATATTTTTTCCACTTCTGGAAATAGTAGTAACGCCTGATAAAGCCCATCCAAAACCAGCAATTCCATTTCCGGAGTTACTCAGATAGATTAAACTCATATTGGGAGAAACAGTTTTCACACCCTGAGGCAGATCAATCGGCAGGGTAAATTGCAATTGCCCTGCTCCACTGACTTCTATATTTCCTTTAGTGTCATGAAAACTCTGTCCTGCCGGAGCAGTTGTTCCTGATGGGTTGGTTGCGCCTGCATCTGAATCTGCAGGCCCACCGCCCAGGTTTTCAGTACCCGGACCAATTTTAGCAATAAAGGGATTGGATACATTTGATGTTGCATGAAATCCTTGTGCAAGCACAACAGTCTGTGGATCCTGAACTGTTCGCGAGGTACTTTCAGTTTGGTATAATATCGTTTGAGAGTATCCCAATATTGAGATACAGGATATAATGAATGAATAGAAAATTTTCATATTCTTTTCTTTGTGTTAATAAATTGATAAATAATGAATCAGAAAATAGCTTATCGTTTGGTCACATTTCTGCTGAAGACTCTTCCGTCTTTCAGAGTAAAACGTAGGATATAAACGCCCCAGTCATAACCTGTCATGTTAATCTTAAGCTGACGGTTTAACCCCGGAATATTCTGTTGCTGGAATTTCCAGTGTACTGTACTGTGCTGATATAATGAAACAGATTCTATAAGGTCATCAGCTTCTTGCGTCCAGTCGATGGTGAGAACATCATTTACCGGTACAGGATAAAGTCTGATCTGTTTTAAGAAAGTTTTTTCATCCATAGCAGGAACTTCTTGCTGTTGCAGTGGAGCTACTGTTTTAGTTTCTTGTTTAGCCGCTTCAGCAGGTGCATTTTTACCTGTAGCGTTAGGCCCCCTGTATATTTGGTTTCCTGCTTCATCATATTTGAAATAGACCTCTGTCTGGGAATATCCAAAGAAACCTACAAATAATGAGAATATCGAAAGTAATTTTTTTTGCATAAGTGTTTATTTTTTTTCAGAAAGAAGTTGTTCCAGTTGTGCTTCAATTTTTTCAATCTTTTCAGATTGCATGTTTAGAGCTTTATTTTCTTCTTTAAGTAATCTAATTTGTTCTGATTGAGATTTTATTTGCTTACTTTGCTCGATTGTGTATAGAGTGAGCTCTTCTATTTTTTGCAGTAGCTTAATTTGAAATTCACCCATATTTACGCCTTCCTTTTCCATTACTTTAGCTGAAGCAATTTCGGGAAGATGTCTGTTCTCTTTGATATGTTTTTCTACATCTTCGAGATTTGGAAGGTTATAGTTATCATCAAAAACAAAATCAGCTGTTGGTGTAAGAGTTACTTTTACTTCTTTAGCTTCAAATTTACCTTGCAGTGAGGCGTTGCCGTTGGAATGTAAGGTAAAAGTCTGTTGCTTAAGCCCTGTACCGGATACCAAGTTAAAATTAATCTCATTATCTAATAATCGAATATATGAACCTCCTTTTGAAGGATTTATTCTTTCCATACTGCCCCCATTCAAAAAATTTTTCATATTATTTCCAATTCCTACTCCGGAATAGGTTAATCCTGGCTCAGAAGCCCAAATCATTAAATCAGCAGGAGCATTACCATCATTGTCTGCATGCAATAAGATCGTAGAAGTATAATGCTTCCCAAAAATCGAAAGTTTCTCTTGGGGCGAGGGTGTATTTATACCGATATTGCCATTGTCTGACAAGAATAAAGGCACATCACAAATTCCACCCGCACAACGGTTGACTGCATCATATCTCATGAATCCCAACCCTTTTGCCCAAGTATTTCCTTTCCATATACTCCATTCCTTTACTTGGCCGGATTGTGTATATGAATCATCAATAAATCTCAGTCCGGTAGGAATATAATCTCCATTACCTCTAATAATAGGAATCCCGCTGTTGGCATTAATATCAAGGCTTCCCTCAGGAGCATTTGTGCCGATGCCAACATTGTTATTTGAAGAGGTTTGTAGTGTGCCAGCTGGAGTGTATAATTGTGCAAAAGAAAAAGATGATGCCAATAGGGCTAATGATAATAATTTTTGTTTCATAATGTTTATTTTTTTTCAGAAAAAAGTTTTTCCAGTTGTTTTTCCAGTTTTTCAGATTGTATGTTTAGAGTTTTATTTTCTTCCTTAAGCAACCTAATTTGTTCTGATTGTAATTTTATTTGCTTACTTTGCTCTATTGAGTATAGGGTAAGCTCTTCTATTTTTTGCAATAGCTTAATTTGAAATTCACCCACATTTACGCCTTCCTTTTCCATCACTTTTGCTGAAGCAATTTCGGGGAGATGTCTCTTCTCTTTAATATGTTTTTCTACATCTTCGAGATTTGGAAGATTATAATTATCATCAAAAACAAAATCTGCTGTTGGTGTAAGAGTTATTTTTACTTCTTTGGCTTCTAATTTCCCTTGTAAAGAAGCATTCTCATCTTTGACTAAAAAACTTGTGCCTAAGCGGGTACCTCCGGTGAAATCATTAGCATAATTTAACGTAAGTACGTTGCCCCCGTCGTGTACCATAGCACGGCCGCCTGAACCTCTGTCTGGATACTGAAGCCATAAATCTGCAGCTCCATTGAATGTAAAGCGTCCTGCATTACCTATTCTAAATGTACCCTGTACATCTAAATTATATAATGGATTTTTAATTCCTATCCCAACATTTCCATTTGGCGTAAATCTTGCTACTTCGTTTTGATTGAATCTTATTGCCATTGCTTCTATAGGCTCGCTACCACTTCTCACAATTCCTAAATCTGCTGTATCATTATACCAAGTAAAACGTAACATTGAATTCATAGAATTGACAGCATTTGATGATTCTAAAAACTTTATTGTTTTCGGTTCTCCTCCAAAAACAATATCAAATTTAGCTTGAGGATTATTCGTGCCAATTCCTATGTTCCCCGTAGATGTATTTGTAGTTGCTTGCACCTGTCCAGAGGGAACAGCCAGCTGTGCAAAGCTAAAAGATGATATCAATAGGGAGGACATCAGTAATTTTTTTTCCATCATAATAATCTTAAAATATGTTAAATGTTTTTACAAAATTATCCTTTTTAGTTCACAATAAAAAGATTTATTTGATCGATGATTATATGAATCTTTTCATAGTTAATATTTTACAATTGATTAACTGTAAGTGTAAATATATTTTATGAAACGTTAAAATTTGGTGTATTTATTTTCCCATCAAAATGATAGTACTTTTATTACTATAAATACTAAATTATAATTTCGAGATGTTATAGAAATGAATAAGAGTTCTTATTTTTTTAGTAATTGTTCGGTATTTGGAGGTAGATATTTTTCGTAATGTAATTTTATTAGAGATTTTGAAAAAAGATAATTAAGAGACAAACCTTTTATTTTACCAAAGAATTGTCATTATTCTTTCACAAAATAAACAATCTTCTCATTTCCATTCTTATCTTTAAAACCGATCTTAATACTGTCAAGACTCTCCCTTTTGCTAATATCATTATAATAGAGCACAAGATTATCATTATTGATACCTCCGCAGAAATCACAGTGAAAATCAAGGAACTGACTGTGATCACTGTCTTCAAGGGAAAGACCTGCCTTACCTGTTTTTAGATTTTTAATTCTTACACTGAATGCGAAGAAATTTTTATTGATTGTTTGATCATTTTTTGAATTAAACTTGAAAGAAGTAAAGGCTTCTACGATCTCATATTCTCCCTGGTTGATGATCACCTTATTTTCTGTGGGAAGATATTCCTTAATGAAAAGATGTCTGCTCTTAGCTTCAGAAACAGTCTGAGGTAGAAACTCAGTATCAGATCCTACGCAGCAGAATAAAACTAAGCATAAAAGAATTAAAAAAAGTTTTTTCATAGGTTATTTTGGATATAATCCATATCTCAAAAATAAAGAAAATATACACCTCTTTTAAAAAATCAATATGATGTTAAGAATACAATAAATACTTTCCGTTTTAGAAAAAAACTCTACCTTTGTCCATATGAACCTGTTAAGATGGATACTTGCATTCTATTTCATGGCATTATCACTGATGCCTTGTGAAGATGTGCACCGCTCTTCAGGAACTTCAGAGACAAGACTGTCTTTCAATATCCAGGAGTCCCATTCCAAAGATCAGGGAGATATATGCTCACCGTTGTGTACCTGTAGCTGCTGTCAGATGACTGTGTCTTCTTTCAAAATGGATCCTTTGTTTCAAATTCAGAGCCATGTTCAGGCTTATTTTTCAAAGAAAATTCTTTTTCATAACAACAATTTTGCTTACCAGATGTATGATCATATCTGGCAACCTCCTAAAATTTAATTTTACTGATTATTAGAAAGTTATGCTTTCTGATCTATTGAACTTTGCAATGTTATTGCAGAGGTCTTCGTGATATTTTTGCATCGGCATTACCGCCGTATGCAGTAATTACCAATTAAAATTAAATACAGATTGTGTTAGATAAAATCATAAAATTCAGTATCAAAAACAAGTTGGTCGTCGGTATTATGACCTTGCTTTTGATCATCTGGGGAGTATGGAGTGCTACAAAACTTCCCATAGATGCCGTTCCTGACATCACCAACAATCAGGTGCAGATCATCACCGCGTGTCCTACTCTGGCAGGACAGGAAGTGGAACAGCTTGTAACTTTTCCTATAGAGCAGAGTATTGCAAACATTCCGGATATCCAAGAAACCAGAAGTATTTCCAGGTTCGGGCTTTCCGTAATCACTGTGGTATTCAAAGAAGATGTAGATGTTTATTTTGCCAGACAGCTGATCAATGAACAGCTGAAACTGGCCGTGGAAGAAATTCCCAAAGGAGTAGGGACACCGGAACTTGCCCCTGTAAGTACCGGCCTCGGGGAAGTATATCAGTACATCCTTCATCCCAAAAAAGGCAGCGAAAAGAAATATTCGGCCAAAGAACTCCGTACCATGCAGGACTGGATCGTCCGCAGACAGCTGAACGGAACTCCGGGCGTTGCAGAAATTAACAGCTTCGGAGGAGAACTGAAACAGTATGAGGTAGGTGTAAACCCGGACCGCCTTAAAGCGATGGGGGTAAGTATTACCGACATATTTACAGCGTTGGAAAAAAATAACCAGAATACCGGGGGAGCTTATATCGACAAAAAGCCAAATGCTTATTTTATCCGCGGAATTGGCCTTGTGGCCTCACTGGAAGACATTAAAAATATTTCCGTAAAAAATGAAACCGGAAGCGTTCCCATATTTATAAAAGATGTTGCAGATGTCCGTCTTGGAAATGCTGTACGTTACGGGGCATTGACTTACGATGGAAAAGTAGATGCAGTAGGCGGCGTAGTCATGATGCTGAAAGGAGCCAACAGTAACGAAGTGGTCAGCCGTATTAAAGCTAAAATCCCGACCATTCAGAAGTCACTTCCGGATGATGTGGTCATAGAGCCCTTCCTGGACAGAACAGATCTTGTTGGAAGAGCAATTAACACTGTAGAAAAGAACCTTATTGAAGGTGCCTTAATTGTCATTTTTGTACTGGTGGTTTTCCTTGGAAACCTTAGGGCGGGACTTATTGTGGCTTCAGCTATTCCACTATCGCTGCTTTTTGCTTTGGGAATGATGAATGTTTTTGGAGTGAGTGCCAATTTAATGAGCCTTGGAGCAATAGACTTCGGGTTGATTGTAGATGGCGCAGTAATTATTGTGGAAGCCACCTTACATCATTTAGGGCTGAGAAAATCTATGCGGACGCTTACCCAAAGTGAAATGAACGAAGAAGTTTTTCTTTCCGCATCGAAGATCAGGAGTAGTGCTGCTTTCGGAGAAATTATTATTCTGATCGTTTACATTCCGATCCTTACATTGGCCGGTGTGGAAGGGAAAATGTTTACACCAATGGCTAAAACAGTAGGATTTGCCATTTTAGGAGCTTTGATCCTCTCATTGACTTATATTCCGATGATGAGCGCATTATTCTTGTCTAAAAAGATTTCACATAAAGAAACTATCTCAGACAAAATGATGAATTTTTTGCAGAAAATCTATCAGCCGCTGCTGCGGAAAGCAGTGAAAGTAAAATACATCATTGTATCAGCTACGGTTTTCATTTTTATCATCAGTGCTTTTATTTTTAAGAACATGGGAGGAGAATTTATCCCACAGTTGCAGGAAGGGGATTATGCATTCCACTGTATCCTGCCTCAGGGAAGCTCCCTCAGTCAAAGTATCGAAACCTCCATGCAGGCTTCAAGAATGATCAAACAGTTTGATGAAGTGAAAATGGTCGTAGGGAAAACCGGTTCCGCTGAGGTTCCTACCGATCCGATGCCTCCCGAAGCCTCCGACCTGATCGTTGTTTTAAAACCGCAAAGCGAATGGAAATCCAAAAAGTCATATACAGAACTGGCTGATGAGATCAGTGAAAAATTAGAAACCATTCCCGGAGTGTTTTTTGAAAAGAACCAGCCAATCCAGATGCGTTTCAATGAGCTGATGACCGGGATCAGACAGGACGTTGCCGTTAAAATTTTTGGAGAAAACCTCGATTCACTTTCTATTTATGCGGATAAAGTTGGAAAAATTATCCAGACTGTTGAAGGCGCAACTGCTCCACAGATTGAAAGAGTAAGCGGGCTTCCACAGATCAATGTAGAATACGACAGAACGAGAATGGCGAATTACGGATTAAATATAGAAGATGTAAACAATGCCGTAAGTACCGCCTTTGCAGGTAAAACGGCCGGTCAGGTTTTTGAAAACGAAAGACGCTTCGACCTTGTAGTCCGTCTCGACAGTCTGCACAGGACCAGTATCGATGATGTAAATAATTTAATGATCGCAACGGGAGCAGGTACACAGATCCCGCTTTCCCAGGTAGCTAATGTCAGCTATAAACTGGGGCCGGCACAGATCAGCCGTGAAGAAGGAAAAAGAAGAATTGTAATCGGTTTTAATGTAAAAGGCCGTGATGTACAAAGTGTAGTCAAAGATATTCAGACTAAACTGGATCAGCAGATCAAATTACCTTCCGGATATTATTTTACCTATGGCGGACAGTTCGAAAATCTACAGGAAGCCAGCAAACGTCTGATGATCGCAGTCCCGGTTTCCCTCTTCCTGATTTTTATGCTTTTATATTTCACTTTCCATTCCTTCAAGCAGGCCGCATTAATCTTTACAGCTATTCCAATGAGTGCCATCGGAGGTATATTTGCCCTTCTTTTGAGGGATATGCCGTTCAGTATTAGCGCCGGTATCGGATTTATCGCTCTTTTTGGGGTGGCAGTTCTTAACGGAATTGTTTTAATCGGAACCTTTAATCAATTGGAGAAAGATGGTGAAACAGATGTATTGAAAAGAGTATATGAAGGGACAAAAGCCAGATTAAGACCCGTTCTGATGACCGCAACAGTAGCTTCATTGGGTTTTCTGCCGATGGCAATTTCCACAGGAGCCGGAGCCGAAGTACAGAAACCTTTGGCAACCGTAGTAATCGGAGGATTGGTAACTGCTACATTCCTTACCTTATTTGTCCTGCCGATGCTGTATATCATTTTTAATACAAAGATTCCTCGAAAGATGAATAAAATTAAACCTATCACTACAGTTATTATTCTTGGATTTCTGGTGGTCGGGCAGACCTTTAAAGCGCAAGCCAGACAGATTTCCGTGGATCAGGCAGTAGAAATGGCTGCAGAAAATAATCTGGCATTAAAATCAAAAGATCTCAATATAAAATCTGCGGAAGCCCTGAAAGGCACAGCAAAAGAGCTTCCCAAATTAAATTTTGAAGCCCAGCTGGGGCAATATAACAGCCCGAAATTTGACCAGTCGTTTGCCATTTCGCAAAGCATTCCTTTCCCTACACTATTCAGGGCAAGAAGAGAATTGATTGCGGAAAATATAAAAAGCCGTCAGATCGATAAGGAAATTTCTGTCAATGAGCTTACAAAGCAGGTTCGGTCATATTATTATCAGATCGAGTACCTTCAGTATAATAAATTCAAACTGAAAGATCTTGACAGTCTTTACCAGGATTTTATCAGGATTGCCACTGTAAGATTTAAAGCAGGGGATATCAAAAAGATTGAAATTAATACAGCAGAAACCCAAAAAGGAGAAATCAGCCTGCTGCTGAAACAGAACGAAGTCTATCTGAACAATGCTTATAAAAACCTGAAGACATTACTGAATACTTCTGAGGATATTGAAGTGCCTTTTAAAAATAATTATGAACCCCTGAAGACCGAAAATATTCTGGACAGCTCATCGGTAGCCAACAATCCTGCGGTCAAAGCTTTTTATCATGAAATGGAAATTGCTGAAAAGAATAAAAGCGTAGAAAAATCACAGGGACTTCCCGAATTCAGCATTGGACTGACCAGCCAGTCACTGATTGGGTTCCATACCAAAAACGGACAGGAGAAATTCTATAATGCCGGAGATCGTTTCAATTCGTTTTCTGTAGGCGTTGCCATTCCTTTGACATTTGGAGCGACAAAAGCAAGAATGCAGTCCCTGGAATATGAAAAGCTGGCCGCCGAAACCAATGCAAAAATGAAACAGAACCAGCTTTCAGCACAGCTTGAAAATGCTTTTGAACAATACCGGCAGGATACGCAGCAGTATGAGTATTATGTCAAGCAGGCAATTCCTAATGCTGAAAAAATTGTCAAAACAGCCCAATTAGGCTATAAAACAGGAGAAATTTCCTATGTAGAATATCTTTTTGCTCTTCAGACTGCTACCAATATTCAGTTAAAATACCTTGAATCCATCCAGCAGGTCAATCAGTCTGTCGTTACCATTAATTCAATCATCAATAAATAACATGAAAATAAAGCACAATATCATATATCTGACCGTCACAGTACTTTTACTTGTAAGCTGTGGGAAAAAAGAGGTTCAGGCCGGAACGTCCGAAGTAAAAACTGAAAAGGCAGAAGCGGGTCATGAAGAAGTCCCTCAGACCATTGCGTCATTAACGGAAGAACAAATCAAATCAGTTGGGATATCCTTAAGCCCTGTAGAGATGAAAGAACTTACCTCAACAGTTAAAGCAAACGGCCTTCTGAGGGTTCCCAATAATAATAAGGCAACCATAACTTCCCTCTATGGCGGAGTAATTAAAACCCTGAATGTACAGGTAGGAAGCATCGTAAAAAAGGGACAGGTGATTGCAACTATTGCAAACCCTGAATTTATCCGGCTACAGGAAGAATATTTAACAACGAACAGCAGAATTACCTACGCAGAGCAGGAGTACAGAAGACAGCGTGAACTTTTTGACAACGATGCCGGCGCGAAGAAAAACCTGCAGAGCTCAGATGCAGAGCTTAAAACCCTGAGGACTAAAAAAGCCTCCCTTTTAAGACAGCTTCAGATGATGGGAATCAGCCCGGGGAAAGTAAGTAATGGCAATATGAGATCCGGCTTAGTGATTACAGCACCGATCAGCGGAACGGTCAGCAGTATTTCAGCACAGATCGGAAGCTATGTAGATGTTTCGTCACCTGTGGCAGAAATTATTGATAACAATTCTATCCATCTGGATCTTCAGGTTTTTGAAAAAGATCTTCCCAAAATGAGAGTAGGGCAGATCGTTCATTTCAAATTGACCAATAACCCTGAAACCGAATATGACGCCATGGTTTACAGTGTAGGTTCCTCATTTGAAAACGAAAGCAAAACCGTTTCAGTACATGGCACAGTCACCGGAAATAAAGCAGGACTGATCGACGGAATGAATATCACCGGAATTGTCAGTTTAGATAAAAACACTACACCCGCAGTCCCCAATGAAGCCATCGTAGAAGCAGACGGAAAATATTATGTGTTTGTTCAGACCGACAAAAAGGCTGAAGCACATGAAGAAGCGGACGGCGAGAAAGAGGGAGAGGAGCCTAAGCATAAACAAAAGACTATCAATTTTGAAAAGGTGGAAGTAGTAAAAGGAACTTCAGATATGGGATATACAGCAATTACCCCTGTGAAAGAAGTTCCTGCCGATGCTAAAATAGTAGTGAAGGGAGCATTTTTTGTTAATGCAAAACTTTCCAATTCCGGAGGGCATGAGCATTAAAAACGGGAAATGATAAGCAATTTATAAGAACAGACCGGAAAAGGTGCCGATTTTTATGCCTAAATTAGAGGGGTTTACGGTACATTTTCAGAAACAGAATAAGAACATTCTAATATACCATTTCAGTTATGCTGTTAAATAAGAAAATATCCATCTGGTATTTCATCCGTGAAATAAGATCTCAGATCCTGTTTATGGCAATATTTGCTGTATCCATAGGATTATTGGACCTTCTTCCATGGTTCAGGAAAATTTCACTTCCCCTTAATATTCCGGCACTGTTGGGAACAGCCGTATCATTACTGCTGGCATTCCGTACTTCCCAATCTTACGAAAGATGGTGGGAGGCCAGAACAGTCTGGGGAGCGATAGTTAATGATTCCAGAACTCTGATGAGGTTAATCATCCAGTTTTTTCCGGCAGGAGAAGATAAAATCATCCAGGAATTTGCCCAAAGACAAATCATCTGGACCTATGCTCTTGGTGAATCTCTGAGAAGGCTGCCTTTTTCAGATAAGGTTCAAAACTATCTGGGTCAGCATCAGATCAAAGCAGACAATATTCCGAATGCGCTGCTGGATGCCCATTCCCAACAGCTCAAAGAAACAGCATCTTCAAAAGGATTAACAGACTTTCAGCAAATGCAGCTGAATGACATCATCACCAGGCTATGCGACAGCATGGGAAAATGTGAAAGACTGAAGAATACGGTTTTCCCAAGATCTTACAGTATTTTACTGCATACCCTGATTTATGTTTTTGCCGCTATCCTTCCGTTTGGACTGGATGATTCTCAGCTGGCTGTTGAAATAGTAATCACCTTCCTTATTCCGGTCATGTTTCTTGCCATAGAGAAGACATCCATCATCATGCAGGATCCTTTTGAAAACGGACCTGTAGATACGCCTGTGACTTCACTGGCACAGACTATTGAAATGAATATAAAACAAATGACAGGAGATCAGTATGTTCCTGTTAGAAAAGAAAATCCTTTGTATTACGTAATGTAATCAGTTAAAATTTCAAAAAAACATGGAAGAAATAAAAATACAGACAGGTTCACCGGCCAGCAGACACAAAAAGAATTTACTCTTTGTTCTGCTGTTAAGCGGAGCCTATATGATTGCTGAAGTGATCGGCGGCCTCATTACCCAAAGTCTTGCCCTGATGGCAGATGCAGCACACATGCTGACAGACGTTGTAGGCTTGCTTCTTGCATTTATTGCTATCAAAATAGGAGAAAGAAAAGCTGATGCTTCCAAAACATTCGGGTACTACCGGACAGAAATATTGGCAGCAGTCATCAATGCCGTGGTATTATTGGGAATTTCCCTTTACGTATTGTATGAAGCTTACCAATGATTCCAGAATCCTCCGGCAGTTCAGAGTAAAACCATGCTGGTTGTAGCCGGAATAGGATTGGTAGTAAATATTATCGGAATGATGATCCTGAGAAAAGATTCAGAAGGAAGCCTGAATATGAAAGGAGCCTATTTTGAAGTACTTTCTGATATGCTGACCTCTATTGGAGTGATGGTTGCAGGAGTTATTATGCTGACGACAGGCTGGTATTACGCAGATCCGATTATTTCAGCGGTTATCGGGCTTTTGATATTTCCAAGAACATGGCGTTTGTTGAAGGAAGCAGTCAATGTTCTGCTGGAAGGAACTCCAAAAGATGTTGATATTCATCAGCTTCGTCAGTCATTAGAAAAAATTCCGGGTGTGGAAAGCGTTCATGATCTTCACGTGTGGTCGCTGACCTCAAGTGTAAATGCAATGAGTGCTCACATCGTGAAAGACAAGCAAACAGGGCAGAATCATTTGCTCAAAACCTTAACGGACGTTACAAAAGAAAATTTTAAAATTTCTCATACCACTTTTCAGATTGAAGAAGAAGGTTATGAAGAACAGGAAGTACACCTTTAAAAAAGAAATTACAAAATGAAAAAAGATATAGAAACCAAACTTATCGATAAAAATACCAAGCCCACCAGTATGAGGATTCTGGTATATGATTTTTTAAGTACACAGGAAGCAGCCCTTTCACTTTCGGAAGTTGAAAACCATTTTGAAAATGCGGACAGAACTACCATTTACCGTACTTTGAAAACCTTCGAAGAAAAAGGAATTGTCCACAGCATCCAGGAAAATGCCACCACAAAATATAAATTATGTGATGACGGCTGTGATGAGAAAACGCACAAAGACTGGCATCTTCATTTTTACTGCAAAATATGCAAGCAGACCACCTGCCGGGAAGATATTTCCTTCCCTGAAAATGTTCAGACCAGTTTCAGAATAGATGAAATAAGACTTTTTGCCAAAGGAATCTGTGAGAACTGCCTCGAAAATTTGCAATAGTATTGCATTGAGTTTAGTCTTAATTTTACATCAAAATAGTATTTATGGAAGAATGTTGTAGCACAAAACCTAAAAATAAAGAACCTCATAAACATGATCATTCCGAAGGAGACGGACACGACCACTCCCATGATATAGGGGATAAAACAACCTTTCAGCTGTTTCTTCCTGCTATAATATCTTTTGTGCTGTTGCTGATAGGAATAGCACTGGACAATTATATAAAAACCGAATGGTTTACAGGATGGGTACGATTAGTATGGTATCTGGCAGCTTATGTTCCTGTAGGTCTTCCGGTTTTGAAGGAAGCTTATGAAAGTATCATCCAGGGAGATGTCTTTTCCGAATTTTTCCTGATGGGAATCGCCACGATAGGAGCATTTGCCATTGGTGAATACCCGGAAGGTGTTGCTGTAATGCTTTTCTACTCTGTGGGAGAAGTATTCCAGGGGATGGCTGTTACAAGAGCCAAAGGAAACATTAAAGCACTGCTGGATCAGCGTCCTGATGAGGTCACTGTTATGGAAGGCAGTCAGCCGAGAACCATTAAAGCCAAAGAAACCAAAATAGGAGACATTATTCAGTTGAAACCCGGTGAGAAATTGGCTCTGGATGGTGAACTGATAACCGAATCGGCTTCATTCAATACCGCCGCGCTCACCGGTGAAAGTAAACCGGACACTAAAGCAAAAGGAGAAATCGTACTGGCAGGAATGATCAATATGAACAGCATTGCCCTTGTCAAAGTAAATACAGCCTATGAAGACAGCAAGCTGAGCAAAATTTTGGAAATGGTCCAGAATGCCACAGCCCAAAAAGCCCCGACTGAATTATTCATCAGGAAATTTGCAAAAGTATACACCCCCATTGTTGTATTTCTGGCGATAGGAATCTGTCTGCTGCCTTTCTTTTTTGTAGATGATTATATATTCAGAGACTGGTTGTACAGAGCTTTGATATTCCTTGTGATTTCATGCCCTTGTGCATTGGTGATCTCTATTCCGCTGGGGTATTTCGGAGGGATTGGAGCTGCGAGCAGAAACGGGATCTTGTTTAAAGGAAGTAATTTCCTGGACAGCATTGCAGAAATCCGGAATGTGGTGATGGATAAAACCGGAACCATGACGGAAGGCGTATTCAAAGTACAGGAAGTAAGCATTAAACCCGAATTCGATAAAGATGAAATCCTGAAATTGGTTAATGCCCTTGAAAATAAAAGTACACACCCTGTAGCCACAGCTATCCACAATTATGCAGGCGAGATCGATCATTCCGTTCCTCTGGAAAATGTGGAAGAAATTGCAGGGCATGGCCTGAAAGCCTCCGTTAACGGAAAAGAATTGCTGGTAGGTAATTTTAAGCTGATGGATAAATTCAGTATCCCTTATGATATCAACCATGCTAATATTGTGTATACTCTGATTGCCATAGCTTATGATAAACAATTTGCTGGCTATATCACCATTGCGGACAGCATTAAAACAGATGCAAAAGAAACCGTTGAAAGTCTGCACAGAATGGGTGTGAAAGCTACTATGCTCAGCGGTGATAAAGGTACCGTTGTCAGATATGTGGCAGATCAACTGGGTATCGACAATGCCTTCGGAGATCTTTTGCCGGAAGACAAAGTGAATAAAGTAAAAGACATCAAAGCCAAAAATCAAACCGTTGCCTTTGTAGGAGATGGAGTGAATGATGCCCCTGTAGTTGCACTCAGCGACGTTGGAATTGCCATGGGCGGGCTAGGAAGTGATGCTACGATTGAAACTGCAGATGTAGTTATTCAGGACGATAAACCGAGCAAAATTCCAATGGCGATCAATATCGGTAAACAGACCAAAAAGATCGTTTGGCAGAATATTGTTCTGGCCTTTGCGGTAAAAGCTGTTGTTTTAGCTCTTGGTGCAGGAGGATTGGCAACCATGTGGGAAGCTGTATTCGCAGATGTGGGAGTAGCGATGCTGGCGATCTTAAATGCAGTGAGAATCCAGAGAATGAAGTTTAACTAGGTTGATAATAGATTTCAGCTAGCAGGCGCCAAACAATAGCTTCTAGGTTAAAACGAGCCATTATTAGGATTATAAAATTTTATCGGAGATAAAATCCTTGCGCCCTAAAGCATCTTTTTTTGTAATATTCTTCGCGCCTTCGATTAAAAAACACAACATCATCCATTTAAAAATAAAAACACTCAAACCTTATAGATTTCCAAAATCTATAAGGTTTTTCATTTAAAAAAAACTGCAAAATCACCACAACCCGCGAGAGAAAGAATAACTCAAAACCCCGTATCCACTCAAAAATAACAATGACATTCATCATAAATAATGCATAAACCCAATTTCAGTAGTATATTTGTACAACAGAACGGATCATTGAGATTTTTTATTTCCATATTCATCATTTTTACCATTGCATTACGCCCCGTTTTGCCATTGATCAACTATGCGGTGAACTATGATTATATTGTAAAAAACCTTTGTGAGAACAGAAATATCCTTCAGTCTACTTGTAAAGGAAAATGCTATGTCAGCAAAGAACTGGCTAAAACGGAAAAGCAGTCCGGCAATTCCCAGGTGGTCAAAATATCCGGCCTGGATGTTTTTGTTTCCAACGACATCCTTTCCTTTTTAGGTCAGAAAGGATCTGACCCTGAAAGGGAAGTCAAATATTCAGATTATATCAATGATCATTATTCAGAATATTTCGCACGGATCTTCCATCCTCCCTTGGTATAATTTTCAACTATTCTTTTAGTTTTTTCTCAAGGATATCTCTATTTAATTGTTAGATGTTTTTTAACAACCAGCATTAAATGATGATAACTTTTGAGTTAGTAATTTATTCACATATTCATCATACGATTAATTTCAATTTATCATTAAAATGAAATCAAAAATTATTTTAACTGCATTACTGTCAGTTTCATTATTTGCGTGTGCCCAGGAAACACCTAAAGTAAAGCATAAAAAGAGTACTGCTTCTTCGAAATCTATTGTGAAGAAAAGCAAATTTGTCAACGCAGAAGACCCGATATGCCATATGAAAACAGAAGACGATATGAAAGATACGGCAGTCTATAAAAATAAAACGTACGGTTTTTGCAGTAGCTATTGCAAAGACGAGTTCAAAAAAAATCCTGAGAAATATGCCCAAAAATAATAAGACCAACAACGGTGCAAAGAAAAAGGTGATCATTCCGATTGCAATTTTTGCTCTACTGTTTCTGGGAATAGGGGTTGGAATGGGATATTTTAAGAAGAACCTGTACACTGTAATGAAGGTTCCCGATTTTGAACTCACCGACCAGAATAATAAAAAAATCACCAATAAAGATATGCTGGGAAAAGTATATCTGGTAGAGTTTTTCTTTAGCAGATGTCCTACGATTTGTCCTGTGATGAACCGGAATATGAGGTTTATCGAAGATGAGATAAACAACCCGGAATTCGGGATCATTTCTATAAGCATTGATCCTGAAAACGATACCCCAGCTGCTTTGAAAGAACATGCTAAAAGCGTAGGGGCAAAATCTCCGGACTGGCATTTTCTTACCGGGAACAGAGACTATATCGGAAAACTGGCAGACCAGTTTAATATCTATGTGGGTGATAAAGAAGACGACAGTGAAAGCCTGAACCACAGCGGGATGATCGCTTTGGTAGATAAGGAAGGAAATATCCGTTGCCGATACAATAAAGACAATATGCCGATCCTGTATTATTCCGGATTGAATTATGAAGACCCGGAGGGGAAAACTCCAAAGCTTAACGGGAAATACCATCCTGACCGGGAAATATTGATCGAGGATATTAAGAAATTATTAAAATAGGACAGGGAGCAGGCTTGGAAGACGGAAGAATGAAGCTGGAAGTTGATGGTAGGGAATGATGAATGAAATTACGAATGAAGTAGTAAAGGTGAAGGAAAGTAATCCTGATGCAGAAAATGTCTTCCTGCATCCCTTCTTTTAAGAAAGAAATATTGTTAAACCATAAAAACAAAACGTTATGAAGATTTTGAAAATAGCAGCTTTAAGTGCCGTATTTGCCGCACAGTTCGCTTTTGCGCAGTTTAAGCAGACTCCGCTTCCGTATGCTTATAATGCACTGGAAGGTTCGGTAGATGCACAGACTATGGAAATTCACTATTCAAAGCACGCTGCTGCGTACGTAGCCAATTTGAATAAAGCCATTGCGGGAACGCCACAGGAGAAGCAGACTTTGTTCCAGATCCTTTCAGGAGTTTCTAAACTTACGCCGGCAGTAAGAAATAATGCAGGAGGGCATTACAACCACGAGCTTTTCTGGACGGTTCTTACCCCTGTAAAAGATACCAAGCCTTCTGAAAAACTGGCTAAAGCGATCACTGAAACTTTCGGAAGCATGGATGCATTCAAAGAAAAGATCAGCAAGGCTGGTGCAGACCGTTTTGGTTCCGGATGGGCATGGCTTTCTGTGGATAAGAACGGGAAACTGTTTGTATCTTCTACCCCTAACCAGGATAATCCTTTAATGGATGTGGTGGAAGAAAAAGGAACACCTATCTTAGGGATTGATGTTTGGGAACATGCTTATTACCTGAAATATCAGAACAAAAGAGCAGACTATCTTACTGCCATCTGGAATGTGCTTAACTGGAAAGAAGTAAGCAGAAGATATGATGAAGCGATAAGCAAAAAATAAAAGATGAACTTAATTTGCAGCATATTCCTCACCCTTTATATGGCGTTCAGACCTCTGATCCCATTGGTGGAGTATGCTGTAAATTATAATTATATTTCCACCGTTCTCTGTATCAACAAAAACAAACCGGAACTCCATTGCAACGGAAAATGCTACGTAAGCAAAGAAATTGCAAAAACGAATGATACGGATTCTTCGCCTTTAAACAAAGCCAAAAGCTCAGGACAGAAAATTCTTGATATCTGTACACTTCCTGACATTGTATCAGTTCAGAATACAAATACATTCCCTTCTCTCCATTTTAATTTCCTCTACGAAACAGCCTATGCTTTTCTGTTTCTGAAAAACATTTTCAAACCACCGGTTTTTTAAGTTCAATTTTAATTTTTACCCACCACAAGGACCACAAAGAATTTTCTTAAGCAGTTTTATATACACTTTAAATACCTAAAGTGTTAAAAAACTTTTGTGTCTTCTGCAGTTAAAAAAATTGAATGTTCATTCATTCAAACACATTTCTATTTCAAACAATTCAACTTAAAAAATCAAAATGAAAACCTATAAATTTTTATCATTATTATTCATTGCCTTTAGCCTGTTTACTTTATCCTCATGTCAGAATAGCGATGACGACGATCCGCAGGATACTTCAACCGGAAATCTCCAGATCAAGTTTGAGAACGGATTCAATAATCTGGGTGATATTGTATTGAACCAAACGGTACAAACTTCAGCAGCAGGGCAGAAGCATAGCTTTTCAGCCCTGAAATATGTCATCAGCAATATCTCACTGATTGACGAGAGCGGAAAAGAATTCAAATACAACGAAAACAATCCCGATAAAGGCGCTTTCATCATAGATCAGGCCGATGCTGTTGCAGGTATTGTTTATATCAATCTTAATGGCATTCCTAAAAACAATTATAAAAAAGTGAAATTCGGGCTGGGGATCAGCCAGAATGCTTACCTGCTGGGGCAGGACGGGCAGGCAGAATTCTGGACGAGGGCCAAACAGAAGGGAATGTCCTGGTCTTGGGCAGCAGGATATGTTTTTGTAAAACTGGAAGGGAAGTACGGTAATACGGCAGCAGATACAGAATTTATGAATCATACCGGAAACATGGGAAATGTTACGGCTAATAATACCCCAGATCTTTACCGGGAAATTACGTTGAATCTTCCAACTACCGCAAGAGTAAGCTCACAGATAAAGCCTTCAATCCATATTCTTGCAGATTTAAATCAGTTTCTGAGCGGAAGCAAAACTCTTTCCCTTACTACAGAAAACAATATGATGATGGGCTCCAGCCAGCATCTGGTGGATGTTACCAATAACCTTACGGCCATGTTTAAAGTAGATCACGTTCACAATGACTAGGTTTGTATTCAAAATAATGCTGGTTGTCATTCCCTTTTGGGCTTGCCTTTCCTGTTCAGATGAGGTGATCGAGCCTCTGGAAAAAGATGAGGCCTATTCCCTCAGTTTTCCCTCCTATTTCCCTGAAATGACTTTTGACGCCTCCGGTAATCCCGTAACCAAAAATGGAGTAGAACTCGGCCGGAAACTGTTCTATGAAGGAAGACTTTCCAGGAACAATACCATCTCATGTGGTTTCTGCCATATTCAGGAAAATGCTTTTACGCATCACGGGCATACCGTAAGTCACGGAGTGGATGACAGGATTGGAATCCGTAATGCACCGCCCATTCAAAATATGGCATTCCTCAAAAGGTATATGTGGGACGGAGTGATCCATAACCTGAATGAACAGCCCATCAGCCCAATCACAGATGTAAATGAAATGGACAGTTCAATGCCTGAAATAATTCCAAAACTGAAAGCAGATCAAAAGTATAAAAAGCTTTTCGCAGCGGCTTATGGTGATGAAAATATAACAGGGGAAAGAGTACTGAAAGCCCTGTCACAGTTCATGGTGAGTATGATCTCCGCAGATTCCAAATACGACAGGGTTAGACAGGGAAGGGAAGCGTTTACTTCTGAAGAATCCAAGGGAATGGCTCTCTTTCAGCAGAAATGTGCCTCCTGCCACAGCGGGGAGTTATTCACCGATGAAAGTTTCAGGAATACAGGAATGTATTACAACATTCAGTTTAAGGATGCCGGACGTTACCGTGTAACCCTCGATCAGAATGACTGGATGAAATTCCGTGTGCCGAGCCTGAGAAATATAGAATATACAGCTCCATACATGCATGATGGAAGATTTTATACACTCGAAGCAGTTCTTAATTTCTATTCGGATCAAGTAGAAGATAATCCCAACCTTGATCCGCAGCTGAAAAAGAACGGGCATGTCGGAATTGCGATGAATCCCCAGGAAAAGCAGTTTATCATTGCTTTTCTGAAATCCTTATCCGATAAAAACTTTATTTCTAATCCAAAATTTGCAGAATGAACCTCATGAACCTGAAAAAAATAATTTTTATACTAAGTTTAGCTGTATCGGTTGTCTGTCAGGCTAAAACCATTAATGACAGACTTTATATGGAACATGATATTAACAGAATTCTGCCGGATGACTGTGATGCCTGCGGGTGTGCAGCAGGAAACGGTTCCTCCGGTTTTGAGTCTTTACTGAATCCCCAGTTTATCGGGGTCAAATATTTTGCACAGCATTATAAAGCCAAAGAAAACCTTTTTGTAAAAGACCTTACACAGGATCAGTATTTTAATACCCTGCAGGTTTGGGGGAAAATTCCATTGACGGAAAAACTGAGTGTATATGCCAGCCTGCCGTTCCATTTTCATGAAAAGAAAACAATACAGGGCGACATCAATATTAACGGGATCGGAGATCTGAACCTGATGGGAATTTACCGGATCATCAGTTCCAAGGATAGTTTTCATCAGCTTAATGGCGGTTTAGGAGTGAAAATTCCTTTAGGGAGATTTGATGAGAAGGGAGCTTCCGGCGTCAATCCAAGTTTTCAGCTCGGAACTGGAAGCTGGGATTATCAGGCCGCTTTAAATTATAAATTTCAAAAGAATAAGCTGGCAGTACTGGTCAATACAGATTACACCATAAAAACTGAAAACAGAAAAAATTACCGGTTCGGAAACCAGTGGAATTATGCAGCAACAGGCTTTTACCAGCTTGCAGGAAACAAAAACACTATTTTTTCTGCTAAAACTGGACTTCAGGGCGAAGTTTATGATCAGAACAAACAGTTTAATGAAGCTTTGCCCAATACGGCAGGTAGCGCTTTATATGGAAAACTCGGTTTTGAGGCATCCTATAAAAAAATCAGCCTGGGAAGTGAAGTAATGTTGCCTGTTTATTCCCATCTGGCCGGTGGTGATATTGAAGCGAAATCAAGGTTCAGTGTCTTTATCAATTTTGGAATTTAAGCAATGGTGGCTTCGGGAGCCTCAGCCACCGTTAGCCAATCAACCCGGCGACTGAAATTCTGAAGTTGCTGGGTTTTGTTGCTGAAAATCATTTTGTTAAATCGATTTTGATTCTATGAAGAATTTTCTATCTTTGCCGCAATCTGGTGCGCTGTAAAAAGCACTTAAAAGGGAATCCGGTGAAAATCCGGAACAGACCCGCTGCTGTAAGCTCCACATCAAAGTTTTTGAAGAGTATATCCACTGTTTTTTAATGGGAAGGATTTCAAAAACGGAGTAAGTCAGAAGACCTGCCGGAGGATGAACGTTTGATGCTTTCGTGGAATAAAGCTTAGGACAACAAGGATTCTGTGCAGTGACAGCTGTGCTTTATCTTTGCTATCTTATATCCATTAGCGTCTACATTATTCTAAACGAGCTAATGGTCAGAAAACTTACTGCTTCACAGTTTCAGAAAAGTGTTATCACATTATTTGTGGCAGCATTTCAGCTTCTGTTCTCACAATCCGGCGACAGTATCCGGACAAAAACCATTCTTCCGATTCAGATTTACAAAAAAGATTTTAAAGAAATTCTTCCTGCCCAGATCCTTTCCGGCGAACAGCTGGAAAGACTGAACAGCCAGTCGGTAGCTGATGCTTTACGGTATTTTTCAGGTGTTCAGATCAAAGATTATGGTGGGATGGGCGGCCTGAAGACAGTGAATATCCGTAGCATGGGCAGCCAGCATGTGGGCGTTTTCTATGATGGGATCCAACTGGGAAATGTTCAGAACGGAATTGTGGATCTTGGAAAATTTTCACTGGATGATATGGAATCGGTTTCCCTGTACAACGGCCAGAAAAGTGAAATTTTTCAGCCTGCAAAGGATTTCGGATCTTCCGGATCTATCTATCTTCAGCCTAAAACCCCCATTTTTAAAGGAGATCATAAGACCAACTTAACGCTAAAATTAAAATTAGGCTCCATCAGTTTATTTAATCCTTCGTTTCGTCTGGAACAGAAGATTTCAGATAAAGTTTCGGCAAGTTTCAGTTCGGAGTTTGTACAGAGTGACGGATTGTATAAATATAAATACGAAAAGAAAAATTCTGACGGATCTGTTGCCAATGATACCATTGCCAGAAGATACGATTCTTACATCCGTGCAAAACGTTTTGAAACTGCTTTAAACGGGACTATTAATGACGGAAGCTGGAGTGTTCGCGGCTACGGCTATATTTCAGATCGTGGAGTTCCCACTGCTATTGTTAATAATAACTTTGGGCCGAAAGGTCAGCAGATGCTGGATGAAAATTATTTTGTCCAGGCCGGTTTCCGTAAAAAGCTGTTCCCAAAATTTGAAACCCAGTTCAAGGCTAAATTTGCCTATGACTACACCCGGTTTTTAGATACGGTGAATGTGGCAACAACCGTCCTGCCCATAGATAATTCTTATGTTCAGAGGGAACTGTATTTTTCCAATTCGAATCTTTATTCCATTAATAAAAACTGGGATATAAGTGCAAGCTTTGATTTTCAGTATAATAATCTGAATGCCAGTCTCAGGGATTTTTCATATCCTACCCGCTATACTTCACTCATTGCCTTTGCTTCAACCTATCAGTGGAACCGGTTTAAATTTTTGGGAAGTGTTCTGGGAACTTTCGTACATGAAGAAGTAAAAAAGAATGCAAAATCTCCTGATAAAACCGAATGGACACCTTCAGCCTTCCTGAGTTATCAGCCTTTTGAGTCCAAAGATCTTACTATTCGGGCCTTCTACAAAAGGGTTTTCAGGATGCCGACTTTCAATGATCTCTATTACACGATGATCGGTAATATAATGCTGAAACCGGAATACACCAACCAGTATGATGTAGGCTTTACCTATCAGAAGCTATATGATCATAAAGTGTTTAAAGGAATTTATGTAAAAGTGGATGGTTATTATAACGAAGTAGAGAATAAAATTATCGCTGTTCCTACCACCAATCTGTTCAGATGGATGATGACGAATTTAGGTGAAGTAAAAATCATTGGAGCAGATGTGAATGTTCAGGCTGAATTTGATATTCATAAAATAAAGCTGAAACCTTTAGTGAGCTATACCTATCAGCGTGCCGGAGACTATACCGATAAAAAAGATGATTACTACGGTGATCAGATTTCCTATGTGCCGTGGCATGCTGCAACCTTTACCATGATGGCAGATTATAAAGACTGGAGTTTCAATTACAGTTTTGTGTATACCGGAGAACGTTATGATGCACAGCTGAATAATATCCGGGCCAATTATCTGCAGCCATGGTATACCCACGATTTATCTGTTCAGAAAAAATTCAACTGGCATTCCCATCAGTTTAAGGCCAGTTTTGAGGTCAATAACGTGCTTGATCAATATTATGACGTGGTCAGGAATTATCCGATGCCCGGAAGAAATTTTAAACTTATTGTAAGCTTTACATTATGAAAAAACTAAACTTTTGCCTGCTGGCATTTGCTCTTTTGATTCTGTTCTCATGCCGGACAGACGATTATGTGGTTCCTTCGGAAACGAAAGACGTAAGTAGCGGTGAAGATACCCCTATAAAAGGGTTTTATCTTCTGAACGAAGGAAATATGGGCAGCAACAAATGTACGCTCGATTATTTCGATTACGCTACGGGAACTTACCGCAAGAATATTTATGGAGAAACCAATCCGAATGTGGTAAAGGAGCTGGGAGACGTAGGAAATCATATCATGATCTACGGAAGCAAAATGTATGTCGTTGTCAATGTTTCAAATAAAATTGAAGTACTGGAGGCAAAAACAGCCAAAAGAATCAAAACCATACAACTGCAGAACTGCCGTTATCTGGCTTTTAAAGGCAATAAAGTCTATGCCAGCAGCTATGCAGGCCCTGTAGAACTGAATCCCAACTCTCCACCCGGAAAAGTGGTGGAAATTGATACTGCTTCACTTGCTATTGAAAGACAGGTCGTGGTAGGTTATCAGCCGGAAGAAATAGAAGTGATGGGAGATCAGCTTTTTGTCGCCAATTCCGGAGGGTACAGGTTCCCGAATTATGATAAAACTGTTTCTGTCATCAACCTTAATACATTCACGGAAACAAAAAAAATTGATGTAGCTATCAATCTTCACCGTATCAAGAAAGATAACTACGGAGATCTGTATGTGAGTTCCAGAGGAGATTATTACAATATCCCATCCAGCCTGTTTCTGGTGGATGCTACTACAGGAACAGTGAAAAAAGATTTCCATGTTGCAGTGAGCGGAATGACCATCGTAAAGGACAAGCTGTATTATTACGGGAATGAATTTAATTACAATACACATACTTATGTCAAAACCTTTGGAATCATTGATGTCAAGACAGAGCAGGTTATTGCGAATAAAATCATAGACCAGCAATACGCTGATGAGATTAAAGCCCCTTACGGAATTGCTGTAAATCCTTACACCGAAGATATCTATCTGACGGATGCCAAAAACTACGTCACTACCGGATATGTTTACTGCTTTGATAAAACCGGCAAATTCAAATGGAAAACGGAAGGCGGAAATATCCCTGCTCATTTTGCTTTTTTATATAAATAATCAGATCAGAAAAAATGGAAAGAAAAACCAGACCTATTTTAAAAAACATATTGCTCTGTTCAATTCTGCTTGGCGTTGCAGCTTGTAAGAGCGATACTGATGAAGTAGCAGAAGAAGTGATTTTCCCTGCGGAAGTTCTTAAAGAATCTTATACGGTTGACAGGCTCAAACTTTTGAATGTAGACCCTAAAATTGAAGGAAAACTGACCTGGAGCATTAATGATTCTGTTATTTCCAATCATCTTCAGCTGGATTTCGTAAGTTCTCATGCGAAAACGTATCCCCTGACATTGAAAGTGGAGTTGAAAGGCGCTGTGAAAACTTACCAATCATCTATCATCGTTAATAAAGAGCTGACCCCTTACAGCAAATACATATCCAATGTTTTCGATTTCCGTCCGGCGACGGGACAGTTCATCAATGAGATCCCTGAATACGTAAACGGAAATACAGAGGCTGATATGATCAAAAAAGCCAAAGAATCTTTAGTAGGCGAAAATTCTACCATGATTACGCTGGGAGGTTTCGGAGGCTATGTTACATTTGGCTTCGATCATACCATTCCCAACCTTGAAGGAAGAGATTTTAAAATCCTTGGAAATGCTTTTTGGGGAAACAGTGCCAATATCACCCGGTCAGGATCATGTGAACCCGGCATTATCATGGTAGGCTACGATAAGAATAAAAACGGCAAACCGGACGAAGATGAATGGTATGAAATTGCAGGCAGCGAATACTTTAAAAATTCTACAACAAAAAATTATACGATAACTTACTTCAAACCCAATGAAAATAAGCCCCCCGTTCCCGGAAGTGAGTTTTGGCAGACTGATGTGGAGTACATCAAATGGCAGGATAATTTTGGGAATTCAGGATTTAAAACTAAAAATACCTTCCATACGCAAAGCTATTATCCTTTATGGCTTTCCGGTGCTTCTTACAGCCTTACGGGAACCAGGCTGAAGGATAATTTTTACGACCAGAGCGGAACGGGGGCTTATTGGGTGGGAACATCTTACGATTATGGGTATGCAGACAATGCACCGAACAATGATGAAGCTTCCAATATCGATATTTCCTGGGCAGTAGATAGAAACGGGAACTATGTAAAGCTACCCGGCATCGATTTCATCAAGGTATACACCGGTATTAATCAGGAAGCAGGATGGCTTGGAGAGGTTTCTACAGAAGTGGCGGGAGCTTATGACCTTCATCTTAAGTAAAATAAATTTTAATATATAATTCGAAAAAATGAAAAAGTTTTACCTTTTAACCATGCTGTTCCTTTTTGCGTTCTTTACGAATGCCCAGGTGACAGTACAGGGAGTACCCAGAAATGATATTCAGGGGATCAGCAGCAACCAGCTGAATACAACAGTAACCACCAATATCAACTTTTCCGATATTCAGTATTGGGTGGGAAGCGGAACGAATGAAGCGGCTTTCGTAGTTCAGTGGAACGACAGTAAAAATCCTGATGCCCTGGTATGGGGATTCCGATGGAACGGAAATGCAACCGGTGAAGATATGCTGAGAGCAATTGCCCAGGCCGATCACCGATTTTTTACTTTACTTTATCCCGGAACCCAGTTCGGGACGGCAATCGGAGGATTCGGTTTTGACCTGAACGGGCAGAATACCAATGCTCTTTACAAAAACGGCAATACAACCTATCCTCTTTATCCTGTAAGCGGTGTTCTAAATACCTCGGCCTATGATTTTGATGATTATACTGCAGCAGATGCTGCGGATCATTGGGGATCCGGATGGTACAACAGCTACTGGTCTTATTGGGTAAAAGATCCTACAGATACTGATTTCGGATATTCAGGGGTAGGAGCGACTTCCCGTGTGCTTCAGAACGGTTCATGGGATGTGTGGAATTTTAATCCAGGAATGAATTCTTTTCCTGTTTCTTCTACATTAACACCGGTTTCGGCTTATGTTTCCGCTGCCAATTTTACCAACGGCTATTTTATGGTGAATGAAGAATGGTACGGGCATACCAACGGTTCTGTCAATTTTATTGATAATAACGGGCAGGTTAATTACCGTGTTTACAGCAATACGAATAACAACCATGCCTTTGGTGCTACTACTCAATACGGGACAATCTATGGTGATAAGTTTTATTTTATCTCGAAACAGGCTGCAGATGGCGGTGACACACAATATACGCCTGGTGGAAGGTTGGTTGTAGCCAATGCGCATACGATGCAGAAAATTGCAGGATTTAATAATATTGGTGGCGGAGACGGAAGATCATTTGTAGGAGTAAACGAAAATAAAGGGTACATCGGAGCTTCCAACGGTGTTTATGTATTTGATATTGCCAATTTACAGGTTGGAAGTTTAATTGCCGGAACAGGCGGAGGCGGTCAGTATGCCGGGCAGATCGGAAATATGATCCGTTCTTCAAAATATGTATTTGCAGTAAAGCAGTCTGCTGGAATTTTAGTAATCGATCCTGCTACGGATACTCTGATCAGCACGATTCCCGCAGTTTTCCATTCTATTGTACAGGCTAAAGATGGAAGTATCTGGGCCATTCAGGATCAGAAAGTGGTGAATATTCATCCTACGACTTTTGCAACCACTTCTTATAATATCCCAACGACCAAATATTTAGGTTCGTGGGGAGCATGGAATGCGGGAAGCTTTTCAGCGAGCAGCAAACAGAATGTTTTATACTGGATCAATTCGGTTAACAGCTTTGTTTCGGGGACCCAAATTGTAAAATTTGATGTAACTACTAAAGTATTTAACGAAACTTTTGCAACGATTCCGGGGCAGACAGGTACTTACAAACAAATTCCTTACGGAGCGGGACTCCGTGTAAATCCAACTACTGATGAGCTGATCCTGAATACAACTGAAAGCGGTTATGGTGCGCATTATCAAAAAAACTGGATCCATACTTTTGATGTTAACGGAACACTTACGAATACGAAAACCCTTAATGATTATTACTGGTTTCCGGCTATGGCTGTATTCCCGGATAATACTCTTCCGGTTGTAAGCAGTACGTTCCCGTCACAGGTTAACGTAAGTAATGCCTCTGTGATTGACCTGAAAACGGTAGTTTCTGACGAAGACAATCTTTCATCTGCCATTGTAAAATCGATTAAATCGAATTCCAACCCGGCGGCTGTTTCTGTTGTGATCAATGCCAATGATGAACTTGTTTTGACTCCGCTAGCTTCCGGAACAGCTGATATTAAGATCAGTTTCAATTCAAACGGGAAAGTAGTTGAAAAAGTGCTTACGGTTACCAGCACAACTTCTACTTTGGCTACAGCAGAAGTGAAGAAAATTGAATTCAGCATTTATCCGAATCCGGTAACAGATATTCTGACTCTTAAAACCCAAGAAAAGATCTTGAACGTGACTATATATGATGCTTCAGGAAAAATTGTCAATGCGCAGTTGAACAATGGGCAGATCAATGTTAGTGCACTTCCAAAAGGTATTTATATTTTAAAAGCTGTAACAGATAAAGCTGTATATCAGCAAAAGTTGATCAAGAAATAAAACCTTATCACATCTTTATATTTCAATGAATCGGCGGCCCGAACGGGCCGCCGATTTTTTTAGGCATTATCAGAATGTTTTAAAATTCGATAGACTGAAAGCCTGCTTGATCTGATCTGTTATGTTTCTTTTATTATTTGATAACCACCTTTTTAGAATATGTTTTTCCTTCTTTTGTGGTAAGGTTCATGATGTATACTCCCTGTGGCTGTTTTGTTTCAAATGTATTTGATGTCAGCTTGGAACGGAATACCTCTTTTCCTGAAGCATTGGTTAAAGTAACCTCCGAACCTGCTGCAGTAATATTTTTGTCAAGAGTAAACTGTCCGTTCTCATTGTGAGCCATGAAATTAATATACGGATCTTTGTACTGATAAGCATAATATACTCTAAGCTCACCGCCTATATTCAATAATCCTGAGTTCACATTGATTTTAACACGGTCAAAAGGAATGTTCATGGTAAGCTCAATCTCACCTTTGCTTGGGTCTCCGGCTCCAAGGTTGATCAATCCACTGTTAAGAGTTTGATAATCGTTGTTGGAAACATCACCGTTAAATGTTTCAATGGATACTCCTCCCAATAGTTGGGCAGATATTGGAGTGCCATTTGAACCAATTCCAATCACAAGCTTGTTGGTATTGTTGGCAATATTGGTCGTTGGAAAGATTAAGGTCTGTTCCGTTCTTGCCAAAAGGCCTACTGAAACCTGCATAGTTGAGTAGTCATTTTCGTTGCTTCCTACTGCATTTTGAGGATTCAATACTCCACAACCTAAGCATACTCCAAATACCTGATTGGTTTGGCTGCTTGCATAGGTCTTCACAATCTGTGCAAAAGTCATCGTGCTTGTTAAAACTAGAAATGATGCCAGAACTGCTGCTTTCATCGTGCGTTGCACCGGTAATAAATGAGTTTTCATATGTATAAAATTTTGGGTTTTAGTTTTTTATAAATTTATAAATAAAATGATTATGTTGTATATTTTATTTCATATTTATGTGAATTGTTAATAATTTATTGATATTTATGATTATGAATTTATTTTTCATTTAATTATTTGATTGAAATTTTTCTGGAATATGTTTTTCCTTCTTTAGTGTGTACATTCATGATATAAACACCTTCAGGCTGTCTGGGTTCAAAAGTGTTTGACTTTAATATAGAACGAAAGACTTCTTTTCCGTAAGTATTGAACAATGTTACTTCTGAACCTTCTAACGCAACATTTCCTCCTAGAGTAACCTGACCGTTCTGGCTGTGAGCCATTATGCTGCTCAGTGGATCCTGGTAAGCATAATAAATTCTGAATCCGCCGCCTAAGCTAAGTACACCTCCGCTAAGTCTTATTTTAACTGCGTTATAAGAGCTGGCAGGAATAAGTTCTATCGTTGCTCTGGAAGGATTATCGGTTAGCTTCAGCAGATTACCGGTAATCATCTGACTGTCATTATTGGCTGTTGTGCCGCTCATTGTTTCTATGTAAATACCGCTTAAAAGCTGAACTGTAAGAGGAATGTTATTGGTGCCGATACCGATCACCAATTTAGTGTTGATTCTCACTTCCGGGAACCTCAGGGTCTGTTCAACGCCTCCCAATAAAACGGTACCCATAACCATGGTGGAATAGTTTTCTTCATTATCTCCCACGGCATTCAGAGGATTCTGTACGGCGCATCCAAGGCATACACCATATACATTGGAAAGCTGGTCATTCGCATAAATTCTGCTTTGTGCCTGTACGTTACTCGATTGAAATAAAAAAGACATAAATAAGGCAGCCTGAAAAAGAAGGTCTTTTGAAAGGAAAATAGATTTCATATTGTAATAAAGTTTTGGTTAATGTTTTATCCAAATTTAAACATAAAAGTATATGCAAGCAATATTATTTCTATTTAGTGTGAATTATGTAAGATTTCTTAATTCAATATAATCGTCAGGAACTTTTTTATTCTAATAAGTCTTGCTAAGCCGGATAACTATTTTTTCTTTCCTTTAATATTAGGTAAAAACGCAGTTATTATACCCATAAGAGGTAAAAACGCACAGATTTTAAATACATATTCAATGCTGGTGTCATCTGCTAATGCTCCCAGGACAGCAGAACCAATACCGCCCATTCCAAACATAAATCCGAAAAATAAACCTGCCACCAATCCAATTTTGTTAGGCATAAGATCCGTAGCATACACAAGGATGGCAGAAAATGCAGATGCGATGATTAAACCAATTAAAACTGCAAATACTATGGTCCATACCAAAGGAAGATAGGGAAGGCAGAGTGTAAAAGGTGCAGCTCCCAAAATGGAAATCCAGATAATTTTCTTTCTGCCGTATTTGTCACCCAGCTTTCCGCCAAGGATTGTACCTACAGCAACTGCCGCAAGAAACATAAATAAATATAACTGGGAATCCTTTACAGAAATGTGAAATTTATCAATAAGAAAAAAAGTAAAGTAGTTGGTCATTGATGCCAGGTAGATGTATTTGGAAAATACCAGAGCCAGCAGAATTGTGACAGAAAATATAATTTTTTTTCTGGACAGCTGAATTTCAATAATATCATTCGGATGTTTAGCGGATTTTTTTAATGAGAGCCTTTCCGCATACCAGTTTCCGATTCTCCATAATAACAAAATACCTATAAAAGCTGCAATGGCAAAAAGTCCCACGTAACCTTGTCCTAATGGAAGTACAACTAATGCGACCAGCAAAGGACCGATAGCACTTCCTGAATTTCCTCCTACCTGAAAAATGGATTGGGCAAGTCCTTTCTGACCGCCCGATGCCAGCTGAGCCACCCGGGAAGCTTCAGGATGAAAAACAGAAGATCCCATACCGATTAATGCTACCGCAACCAGGATCATATAATATTGATGGGCAGATGCCAAAAGGAGAAGTCCTGCCATCGACAGTCCCATTCCTATAGCCAAAGATCTTGGATTGGGCCTTTTATCAGTATAAATTCCTACAAATGGCTGTAAAATGGAAGCCGTAAGCTGAAATACCAATGTAATAATACCAATTTGCGCAAACGACAGACCGAATTCACCCTTTAAAATTGGATATAGTGAAGGAATGGTAGACTGGATCAGGTCATTTAAAAAATGAGAAAAGCTGATCATAAACAGGATCGGGTAGACAATTTTAGTAGTATCAATTGCTTGTTTCTGAATATTTTCCATGAATTGCTATTTTCAAATTCATCATGTCATCTGATGAATTTTGTTAAAAAATTATTTTTAGTGTACTTTATCTACAATGAGCTGTGCAATACGGGCTGCGTTTTCGGGATCTTTATTTTCTATACATTGATAAAGGTCCATATGTATTTTTTGTGAAATTTTGAAAGAGTCTGTATTGTTGTTATGGCTGCTCTCAAAACTTCGGAGAATATGTTTGCTGGTTATTTTATATATTTCTTTCAGCAGTGCATTGCCACATGCTTCAGCAATGGATATGTGAAAATTAATATCAGCCTGATAGCATTCCAGTGCCTGGTTTTCTCCAGCCAGTTTTTCCCGGAGATCGAGATACATTTTCATCTTTTTTAAATCTTCTTCGCTGCGATGAATAGCTGCCCTCGCTGCAATCTTAGAATCCAGAACAGAACGTACTTCATATACTTCCTCTATTTCCGCTTTGTCGATCTTGGTTTCTAGTGATTCCTGCACATTTTTAGAAGTTACGAATGTTCCCACACCTTGCTGGACGCTTAATACCCCTTTTATAGATAATATTTTTATGGCTTCACGGATGCTGGAACGCCCTACACCGTAAATTTTCATCAGTTCCGGTTCAATCGGGAGCTTTTCACCAATGGGATACTGATCGTTGATTATCCCTTCAATCAATCGTTCCGCAACTTCCTGGGCTAATGTTCTTCTTTGAATTTGCATAAATACATCTTATCATCTGATGAATGCAAAGGTATAGCTTTTCCAGAATGTATCCTAAAATTTAATTAAAAATTAAAATGGGAGGATAATAAAAGAGATCTTAATAAAAAATCTCTTTCAGCTTTTTGACAGAATATTATTCAATAGCGTTGATAGCCTGGAAGATTTTCTGTTTTGACCGTTCAAATATTTCTCCTCCGAACTCTTCGTTATCCAGTGAAATTACAGTAACATCTTTAACTCCCATGATTCCGAAAATAAACTTTAAATAAGTCGTCTGGAAATTCATATGCTCATTTTTTTCACCTTCGCCGTAACCTGTATCACCTCTGCTGGAAAGAATGAAGAGTTTCTTATTTTCAAGCAATCCAACATAGTCTCCATCAGGTTTTCCGGACCGGAATCTCCAGGTTACATTGATTCTCATTATCTGATCAATATATGCTTTTAATCCGCTTGGAACAGACCAGTTGTACATAGGGCTTCCGATGACATAAATATTGTTTTCTTTTAATTCCCTGACCAGCTCGTTGCTTAGTTGTAAGGCATGCTGGTCTTCCTCAGAGCGGTTTTCCGGTTTTGCAAATGCTCCGGCAATCCATTTTTCATTGATCGGATTAATGATTTCCAGCCCCGTTTCTCTGAAGGTGAAATGATCGTAAGGATGTTTACCCCTCCAGTTGTCAACAAATAACTGTGTCAGTTTTCTGCTGTATGATCTTTCACTTCTAATGCTTGCATTAATGATAAGTAGCTTGTTCATCTCTTTAATTTATGAATACAAAGCTCTGAACTAAAAAAATGGAAGATATTGATCTAGTTCAATGGATTTTATTTTTCTTCCGGATCCTGCTCAGAAATTCTGGTGAGATGCCCAGATAGGAGGCAATAAGATACTGTGGTATTTTGGCTGCAATTAGGGGATAGTTCTGCAAAAAATCCAGGTAGCGGTATTCTGCATCATAAATATGGGAATAGATTATTCTTTTCTGCAGTGCTCCAAGATAGCCCTCTAAAATGATACGGAAGTATCTTTCGAGGGAAGGAATTTGCTTCAGCATGTTTTGAAAAGCATGAAAATTGATCTGTAAAATTTCAGTTTTTTCCAAAGCCTGGATATTGTACATGGAAGGCTCCTGTTTACGGAAGCTCTCCATATCCGTTGCCCACCATTCGTCAATGGCAAAGTACAGAATCTCCTCATTACCGGTATTGGCATTAATGCAGAATGCCTTCAGCGTTCCGGACACAATATAATTATCCGTACGGCAGATTTCCCCGTTTCAAAGAAGATAATCGCCTTTTTCCAAAGTCTTTGCTGACCATAAAGTGCCGAAAAGCACCTGTTCCTCATTGGTGAGTTTAACGTGCTTGGAAATGGTATCAGTTAATTTTTGCAAACCGTTCAATGGATCTAGTCTGATTTAATGAATTATCGGAATGCAATTTAATAAAAGGGATTGTAAATACAGTGACTGAAAGTCATTTTGTGTTCCGGGGTTCTGAAATAGACTTTAATAAAGAACAATGGCTAAAAAGAGAACAGGAAAAACGATATGAATCATTTTTCCTGTTTAGTAGCCCGTAGGGGAATCGAACCCCTCTTACCAGAATGAAAATCTGAGGTCCTAACCGATAGACGAACGGGCCCTCTATCTTCCACTATCAGATAGTGTGTTAGATTTTTGTTTTTATAAGTTTACAACTCTTATTATTAACCACTTGGTTAGCAGTGATTAAATTAGTAGCCCGTAGGGGAATCGAACCCCTCTTACCAGAATGAAAATCTGAGGTCCTAACCGATAGACGAACGGGCCAACTATACTTTTACGCTAATTTATTAACGTGTTTTGTTAATTTGCTTTTCAAGTTAGCCGCTTTGTTTTTGTGGATAATGTTTCTTTTAGCTAATTTATCCAATAAAGCGATAACTTTTGGCAGTTGCTCTGTAGCAGCAGCTTTGTTTTCTTCATTTCTCAAAACTTTAAGAGCAGTTCTTGCAGTCTTGTGATAATATCTGTTACGAACTTTTCTAACTTCGTTTTGTCTAATTCTCTTTAATGCTGATTTATGATTTGCCATATCGTTCAAATGTGAGTGCAAAACTATAAACTTTTTTTTAATCTGCCAAATTATTTTTTAAAATTTTTCAATTTTCTTCGGACAGGTATTTTCTGAGTTTATCTATTGCTTGTTCTATTTTTAAATTCTCTTGTTCTCGTTCTATTTTCTTGATTGTGCTGCTTAGCATAACCATCGCGTTGTTCCATTCTCCCGTAGTATTGGTAAAGGAAAGCCCATCAATTGTTACCTCAAAGGCAAACCTTTCTCCAGTCCTGTAAAGTCTGAAACTTATTTTATCATCCCTGCCTGTAATCCCGTCTTCATTGATTTGTAAATCGTAACTTTTTGGGTTAGAGTGGATTTTCTTAAAAAGAAGCTTTGCTTCTTGTATTTTTAAATCCGGCATGATATTCAAATTTGGTAGCCTATAGGGGAATCGAACCCCTGTTGCAAGAATGAAAATCTTGAGTCCTAACCACTAGACGAATAGGCCAAATTTTGAGGTTGCAAAAGTAATAATTAACTTTTTAACTTCAAAATTATTTTTAACGTTATTTAAAAACTTTTTGGATAATGGTATTCTTGATTCCTTTGGATTCAAGGTCTTTTTGAAGCTTTACAGCATCTTCTAATGTATATACCTTGCCATAGGTGTAATAGAACACTCCATTGTCTTTATTTCTTTCTACATCTTTCAATGTCTGAAGAATAAACGAATTGCCATTCAGTTTTTCGCCCGTATAAACTTCTATGGTATAATATCCGGTCAGCAGCTTTTGATTCGGCATAAATCCTACCGCATAAGCATTCCTGAATCCTGCATCTTTAGCTGTTTTAAGGTTGATGTCTTTTATAGAAGCCATATTGGTTACTCCGTAGTAATATTTATACTGACCATTGTCTTTGATAGGCAGAATATAATTTAAGCCTTTTAAAGCAGGATCTCCGTCATTATATTTGTTAGGGGAGCTCAACAGTAAAATTCTGAAATCATTTTTTAAAGGAGTTTCAGCCGGTTTTTCAGGTTCCGGTTTTCTTGTGGCAATGGAAGATCCTCCTGTTTTCCTGTCAATTGCTTTTTTATAATCGATAATGGCATTATAAATACTTTCCGCAATTTCACTCTGTCCTTTTTCGGAGGCCAGATAATGGCTTTCTTCAGGATGGTTGATGAACCCCGTTTCAATAAGTACTGACGGCATTGCATTCATACGCAGTACGTGAAGGTTCTTCTGGAATACTCCCCTTGAAAATCTTTTGTCTTTATTAACGAAGTTACCTTCTACCAGTCCGCCAAGCAGTAGGCTGGATTCCAGATATTTGTTCTGCTGCAGTTTCAGTGCGATGAGAGATTCCGGAGAGCTTGGATTGTAGGACCCGAAGGTTTGTCTGTCTTTTTCATCAAGAAAGATTACATCATTCTCTCTTTTGGCCACTTCGAGATTTTCATCATTCTGGTTAGGTCCCTGTACATAAGTTTCCGTTCCGTAGGCTGTTGGTCTTTGTGAAGAATTACAGTGGATCGAGACAAAAAGATCGGCTTTGCTCCTGTTGGCCAGATTGGTTCTGTCCGAAAGAGAAGGATATTCGTCGTACTTACGGGTATATATAACTTTGAAATCTCTGTTTTTTTCCAACATTGCCCCTACTTTTAAAGTAACGGCAAGCGTAACATCTTTTTCGGCAACTCTTCCGATGTCCGAATAAGTCCTGTTCGCTCCGTGATCACTCCCCCCATGGCCGGCATCCAAAACAATCGTAAATTTCTTTTGCGAAAAAATTAAAATGCTGGGAAGGATGAGGAGAAATGATAAAATTATTTTAAATTTTTGTTTGTACATCTTACAGTTTTAAAAATTATACTAATTTTGAGCCATAATTATAGAATAAAATTGGCCAAAACCGTCCTCAAAAATATATTACAAATTTTAATTATCCTAATTTTTAACAATTTTTTAGCACAGAAAACGCCTGAAAAATTGCCTAAAAATGCGGTTAATGATACTATTTCCAAAAAGGATACCATTGTAGTAAAAAAGGAAGCTTTAGATGATGTTCTCCGCACAAAAGCAGATGACCAGCGAAGAGATGTTCCAAAGAAAATGACGTTCCTGAATAAAAATGCCCAGGTAAAATACCAGGACATGCAGATCGATGCAGATTATATTTCTATCGATGACAATAAAAATCTCATCTATGCACGAGGGAAGCAGGACTCCTTAGGCAAAATTATTGAACCTGTAATTACAACTCAGGCCGGTAAAAAGTATGAAACCAATGAGTTCAGCTACAATACCAAAACCAAGCAGGCGATAGCTTTCAATGCAAGGACAGAAGAAAGTGAAGGGGTCATCACAGCACAGAAAACAAAGAAGTATAATGATTCCGTTTTCGCCATGAGGAATGCGGATTATACTACGGACGAATACTATATCAAGAAGAAAGATACGGCTTCGGATTACTTTATGAGGGCATCTAACATCAAGCTGATCAAAACCAAAAACAAGTCACAGATTGTTACCGGACCTATTCAAATGTATATAGAGAGGGTTCCTACGCCTCTTATCCTTCCGTTTGCCATTCTTCCGTTTTCGGAGAAGAGGGCAGCAGGTATCCTTATTCCAAGTTTTGGGGAAAGGGAAGATGTGGGGTTCTTCCTCAACGGATTAGGATATTACCAGCCAATAGGGGAGCATTTTGATCTTAAAATACTTGCCGATATTTATACCAAAGGAAGCTGGAACCTGAGGCCGCAGATGAATTATCTGAAGAAATACCGCTATTCCGGAACATTTACAGCAGATGTGGGAACAATGGTAAGAGGGATTAAAGGATTGGATGATTATACGAAAAACAGTACCTACAGAATTGCATGGACCCACACGCAGGATACCAAGGCAAACCCTTTCCTGACTTTCAGTGCTTCTGTGGATGTCGTAAGTACCAAATTTTATAACAACCCGCTTAACAATAATTATATTTTCAACCAGAACGTTCTGAATACGCAGCAGAGTTCAGCGGTAACGGTTACGAAAAGATTCTTAAAGCTTCCTGCAACAATTACGGGAACGGCATCATACTCCCAAAATTTTGCGACCGGGCTTGCGGATCTTCGTCTTCCTCAATTGAATGTAGCCATCAACCAGTTTTATCTGTTTAAATCGAAAACGGGAGTAAGACAAGGGCTTCTTGAAAATATTACGGTGAATACAGGTTTTAACCTGACCAACTTTGTAACGACACAGGAAAATGAACTTTTTACAAAAGCGATGTGGGACAAGATGCAAACTGGACTTAAAAATAATATTGCCCTGGGAACCAATACAACGGTGGCCAAATATTTTACTTTCAGTTTAAACGCAACTGTTGATAATGCTTTAACTACAAAAACTCTAAAGAAATATTATGATCCTGTGAAAAATGCGGACGTGGATGAAATCCAGAAAAACATTGCAGGATACTCTACGTTCTCAACATCTGCCAGTCTCCAGACGACCCTTTACGGGATGCTGAAATTTAAAAAAGGCTCTGCAGTAGAAGCAGTAAGACACATGATGACGCCAAGTCTTAGCTTCACTTATTCACCGGACTTCTCGAGTCCCGGGTTTGGATATTACAGAAATTATTATAACGCAGAAGGAGCGCTGACCCCTTATTCTATTTTTGAAAAAGGAATTGTAGGAAGTCCGTCAAGCGGTGTGGTAGGAGCGCTAGGTTTTAATATCGGGAACAATATTGAAATGAAAGTAAAATCCAAAAGTGATTCTACCGGCGTAAAGAAAATAAAGATCTTCGAATCCCTTAACCTTTCAGGGAATTACAATTTCGCAGCTAAGGACCATCCTTGGTCTGTGTTCAGCATCAACGGACAGTCTTCTTTCTTTAATAATAAATTAAACGTTAATACCAGTCTTTCACTGGAACCTTATAAAATTGTTTTTGAACCGGGTGCCACACAGGGAATAAGAACAGAACAGTTTGGCCACTTCAGTGTGCAGGGATTCAATGTACAGCTATCCTATCCTTTAAGCAGCGAGCTCTTTGGCGAAAAAACTGACTATTCTAAAAAATATCCTGCAAAAGGAGAAATAAGGAATGAAAATTATTATTTTGATGATGATAATTATGCCCATTTCGATCAGGCCTGGACTTTAAATATCAATGCCAACTATGCTTATTCAAAAGGATTGTCTGCATTGGGTACAAAGATTGCTTCTATAGGTCTGGATGGAAGTATTAAACTTACTCCTTACTGGAATATCAACGGAAGCACGCATTTTGACCTGGTAACCAAAGATCTTGCCTACACAAGAATCGGGTTCTCCAGAGATCAGCGAAGTTTCACGATCAATTTCAACTGGGTGCCTTTCGGGCAGTATAAGGTATATGACTTCTTTATCGGTATTAAAGCTAATATCCTGAGTGATGCTTTGAAATACAAGGACAGAAGTTTTACACAGCCTGGCGCACCTTTCTAATATCAGATTGACAATTGTAAATATAAATTTTATATTTGCAACCAAAATAAATTCTAATGAATCGCTGTTGACGAAATTTTACAACAGATAGTGATTACATATGAAATTGGAAAAAAATAAATATCCACTTATGAAACAAATAATTAACACAGTTAATGCACCTGCTGCAATCGGGCCTTATTCACAAGCTAATCTGGCAAACGGAGTTTTATATATTTCCGGACAGATCCCTGTAGACCCTGCAACTGGTAAACTGGTAGAGGGAATTGAGAAGGAAACACATCAGGTAATGAAAAACCTTGAGGCGATTCTTACAGAAGCGGGGTTAACCTTCAAAAATGTGGTGAAAGCTACTATCTTCCTTAAAAGTATGGACGATTTCGCAGTAATGAATGATATTTATGCTTCATATCTTGATGCAGACAGCTATCCGGCCCGTGAAACAGTACAGGTTTCCTGCCTGCCGAAGAATGTTGATATCGAAATTTCCATGATTGCACATCAGGATTAATGAATTTTATAAGAAATACAATTGCGGTTCTTGTAGGTCTTGCCATAGCTGGGCTTACTATTACTCTTGGTATAAGGGTTTTTCCGCAATGGATCACTTTCGAAGCTTTTGCCCCTTTTGAGCACTGGCAGAGATTTCTTTACAGCATGAGAGGCGATAATGCGTTTTTCGGATTTCTGCTGTTTATTTCTGGTCTTGGGACTACGATAGGAGGAGTTGCTACAGCGCTTATTGTAAAGTATGCTAAGGTGGCCTATGCTATTCTTATCGGATTCATTATGCTTTTCATAGCCATGCTGGATGTTATTGTATTTCCATACCATCCAACGTTTTATAAGATCTCTATTTTCCTGACCTTTTTCCCATTTTCGTGGATTGGGGGAAAAATTGTAGCGGTTATTTATGAACGGAAAAGTAAAAGGAGGATTGCCGAGAAAATGAACAAATCCAAATAAAAAAAACGCTGCAGATTCTGCAGCGTTTTTTTATAATATAAAAGACTATTGTTAGTGTTTATTAAGGCATCTTAAATCCTTTCGTATAAATTCTTCCGTAATCATCTACAAATTTCACCTGTACATTACCCTGGTATTTATCAAGGATTTTCTCTACATCTTTCTGCGAATTAACCGGTTTGCCGTTCACTTCTATAATGATATAATTGTCTACAATTCCGATCTTGGCCATCTCGCTTCCTTCGCTTACATTTTTAGCAACAACACCGCTGTTCAATCCGTATTCTGTTTTGAATTTTTCACTAAGCGGATCGAATTCTGCCCCTATTTTTTCAGCCACGCTAAGATCAGCTTTTGTTCTAGTGGAAGTTCCTCCTTTCTGATCTTTCAGGGTTACTGTAGTGGTATTTTCTTTACCGTTTCTTAAATAAGTTACCTGAACTTTATCACCAGGACGTTTGCTTCCGATGGACATGGAAAGGTCAGCGAAATCAGTAATATCATAAGAGTCTATTTTAGTGATGATATCGCCTTTTTTCAGTCCTGCATCTTCTGCACCGCTGTTATCACCGAATCCGGTTACGTATACCCCTGATCCTGCTTTGATGCTGGTTTTAAACTGCTGGTTGTAGGCAGCTACCTGCTGATCGTTGGAAAGATCTAATGATGATACGCCTAAGAATCCTCTCTGTACAATTCCGAACTTCTTGATGTCCTCAACAATCTTTCTTGCCAGATTGGAAGGAACGGCGAATCCGTATCCCTGATAATACCCTGTGGTAGACTGGATCGCAGAGTTGATCCCGATAAGGTCTCCGTTAACGTTAACCAGTGCACCTCCTGAGTTACCAGGGTTGATGGCTGCATCGGTCTGGATGAAACTTTCAATTGGGTTGGTTGCTTTTCCCTGACCTCCAAGGATTCCGATTCCTCTGCCTTTGGCTGAAACAATTCCCGCAGTAACCGTTGAATTTAATCCAAGCGGGTTTCCTACGGCAAGCACCCATTGTCCTACTTCAATATTGTCTGAATTGGCAAAATTTAAATACGGAAGTCCTTTTTCTTCAATCTTCAATAAAGAGATATCGGTATTTGGATCGGTTCCTACCAGCGTTGCGATATAGGATTTCTTGTTGCTTAAAACAACTTCCAGTTTGTTGGCTCCTGCTACAACGTGGTTGTTAGATATGATGTATCCGTCCGGAGAAATGATCACCCCCGAACCCATTCCTGATGGCATGTTGTCCGGTGCCTGCTGCTTCTGTCTCTGCTGGCCTCTTCCTCCTCCGAACGGATCTCCGAAGAAGAAATCAAAAAGATCCTGCTCTGAAGCTCTGCTTGTTGATCTGCTCTGGTAATTTTTAATGGTAACCACAGCCGGTACTGTTGTTTTCGATGCTTTTACGAAATCGTCACCTACAGCTCCCGTATTCATTCCTACGAATGATGCATTAGGTGCGGCGGCTGTAAAATAAGACTGGTCGCCGTTATTGGAATGTTGACCGAAATATTGTATTGTCCCAACGGTAGTAGCTCCTGAGACAACTCCCACTACTGCAAATGGTAATAGTTTTTTTAAAGTACTCTTCATTGTATATCTTTCTTTTTATTTATTGATTTTTTGTTTTATCGTAAACAAATTTAATGCTAAATAAGTATGCAATTAGCATGCTGCGTTTCAATTTTAACTAAAATTTAACGGCTATTGTGTCATTTTATACATTATGTCATAATCTTAAATACACGCATTAACAAAACTTAAAATATTATTAAAGAAAAACTGACATTTTTACAAATGCACAGCGTCAAATGATTGCAATAAGATACGAAATTTTTTTAAGTACTATGAATGATTATTGCAGGGATCGGCCAGCTCATCGAACCATGACATTGCTCATACACGGACTCATTTGAAAAATGATTATATTTGCAGAAATATTTTTCTCACTTAAAACGTTTATAGCATGCAACTGTATAACACCTTAAGCGCAGAAGAAAGAGCTCAACTTATTGATGAAGCCGGTAAGGAACGCCTTACATTGTCTTTCTATGCGTATGCCAAAATTGAAGATCCCAAAAAATTTCGCGACGAATTATTTATAGCCTGGAATGCCCTTGATGCGCTTGGCCGTATCTATGTTGCCCATGAAGGAATTAATGCTCAGATGAGCGTTCCTGCAGATCAGTTTGAGGCTTTTCGGGATACGCTGGAAGTATATGATTTTATGAGGGGTATTCGCCTGAATGTAGCGGTTGAGCAAGACAATCATTCTTTTTTGAAACTGACCATAAAAGTTAGACACAAAATTGTTGCTGACGGATTGAATGACGATTCTTTTGATGTGACCAATAAAGGAATCCATTTAAAGGCACAGGAATTTAATAATATGCTTGAAGATCCTAATACGATTGTAGTGGATTTCAGAAATCATTATGAAAGTGAAGTAGGGCATTTTGAAGGAGCTATTACTCCTGATGTGGAAAATTTCAGGGAAAGTTTACCGATTATAAACGAGCAGCTGCAGGATTTTAAAGAAGATAAAAACCTTTTGATGTATTGCACAGGAGGAATCCGTTGTGAAAAAGCCAGCGCTTACTTCAAGCATCAGGGTTTCAAAAATGTTTACCAGCTGGAAGGCGGAATCATTGAATATACTCGCCAGATCAAAGAAGAAGGTATAAAAAGTAAATTTATAGGGAAGAATTTTGTGTTTGACCACCGTTTGGGAGAACGAATTACTGATGATATTATTTCTCAGTGCCACCAGTGTGGAAAGCCTTGTGATAACCATACCAATTGTGCCAATGATGCCTGTCATTTACTGTTCATTCAATGTGATGAATGTAAAGCAGCTATGGAAAACTGCTGCTCCACAGAATGTCTGGAAATAATACATTTACCTTTGGAAGAGCAGTTAAAACTGAGAAAGGGATTGCAGGTCGGAAATAAAGTTTTCAGAAAAGGAAAATCCGAAACTTTGAAATTTAAAAAATCAGGAGATTTATCTGCCCAGCCTTTAGGAAAAGTAGCAAAGGCAGAAACAAAAGATATTCGCCAGAAAATCAAAATTAAAAAGACACTGATCGGAAAGGCGGAACACTATTATTCAAAATCAAAGATTGCCCAGTTTTTAATTGAAAACAAAGAGATTTCAGTAGGTGATAAAGTCCTGATTTCTGGACCTACAACCGGTGAGCAGGAAGTTACCATTACAGAAATTTATGCCAACGGAGGTCCTTGCGAAACTGCAAAAGTGGGGGATCAGATTACTTTTGAACTTCCGTTCAGAGTTCGTTTGTCTGATAAACTATATAAAATATTGCAGCCTGAAAACGGATAAGCTATGTTTAAAGCTGAACTTCGAAAAGAATATATGCAAAAAAGAAAAGCCTTGTCATCTGATGAGGCTTTCCTGTTATCTGAAAAGATCCTGACTAATTTCCTGGCTTATTTTAAACCTGAAAAAGGGCAGAAGGCTCATATTTTTATGCCTATAAAAAAGTTTAAGGAAATTGACACAGGAACTTTTATTGATGCTTTTTTGAAGGCGGATATCCGTGTTTTCGTACCAAAGGTTGTTGAAAATACCCTGATTTCAGTGGAGATCAATAAAGATACGGTCTTTGAGACCAGCAGCTGGGGCATCTCAGAACCTCTTTCCAACGAAGACTCACAGGAAGTGCATTTTGACTTTGTGATTACTCCATTACTTTACTGCGATCATAAAGGAAACAGGATAGGCTATGGAAAAGGTTTTTACGATGCCTTTTTCCAAAGTATTTCCGCTGCATCCAAAAAAATTGGAGTCAATTACTTTAGCCCTGATGAAACAATCGATGATGCCTGGGAAAATGATATTCCTTTAGATTATTTGGTTACGCCTACAGAAGTACTGTCTTTCTTTAACGGATCGGAATAGAAATCTAAGAAGTAAAACTTAAATTCTTTTTTAATCATCGGGGTAGAAAGCAGGATATACTGGGCATTTTTCTCAAAGGTCCCCAGCGATTTATTTTTCGCGTCAAAGTATTCAAGATTGAACTTGGCGTAATCAAGAGTATCCTTTTTATAGAATTCTTTATAAACACTCAGGTTGTTTACTTTTACCGATTTTACTTTAAGGCTGTCCAGCTCATGGAATAGCTTTTTAAACGTTGTAGAATCGGGCTTGTGGAAATAACTTTCCATCTGGGAATAGATAAAAGTGTCTACTTCTGTATTTCTGTTGCCGGAAAGGTATAGGGTAGAAAGATCCAGGAGTTCCTGTACTTTCTGCTTCGTAATGGAATTGATAGCCTGCATGCTGTCCATCTGTACAGCCGGATAGCTTTTTATATTATTGCTGTTTCTGAGCATATCCAGATCGCTTACTTCTTTATTTTTATTATTACAGGAAACAAATGCTAAAAAAAGTACTGCGAAGATTAGGAATTTATTTATTTTTTTCATCTGTAGACGCGATTTTAAATTTAATGGAGACTATTTTTCCTTTATTGTCCTTTTTCATCTCAATAACACTAAGATTTTTCAAAGATGTGGTTGGAGTTGTAACGAGTGTAATATACTTCTGCTTGTCAAGTCTTTCTATACCGTATGTATTATTATCATATACCTGATAAATAACCGCATTGTTACTGATAAGACTTTCCAGCTGATTTCTTTTCTGCTTGATAAGAGCCACCTGTTCAGCAGAATTACCGCCTTTTACATCTTTAATGGAGAAATAATAGGCAGCCATTTTATAATCGTCAGGTTTCAGCTCTATCATTTCCTCTTCAGGAGCGTTTTCCAGATTTCTGTTCACTTCCAGGTATTCATAGAAAGGAGCGCTGATCTGCATTTTGATGTTTTTATCTTTGGTAGAATAATAAAAACATTCACCAGGTTTTATTTTATATAAGAGTGGAGATTCATTTTCCTTGATGATCCTTATCTCCAGGGTATTGATCACCGAAACACCGCGGTCTTTATCGGTAAAACAATATTTATAGGTTTTTGAAAAAATTTCATCTTTAAAACCAAGCACTCCGGTAACGGCAATTAAAATGGTGGTAATAATGGCCCAGGCATTTTTTTTAAGGATATTTTTCCTTGGTGCTGCTGGTTGTATTTCTGTATGAGCTGATATTTTTGGATTTTCTTTAATTAATTGATTATCAGTTGTTGATTTTTGTAAATCATCATTTTCCTGAACCTGATATTCAATTTTTTTAGTAGAAATCTCAGTTTTTGGAAGTTCAGGAGATAGAGAGACTGTTTTTTCCAGTTCTTTTACTTCTTCCGGCTCAAGATCTTCATTTTCCTGAAGCAGTTCGCCTGCAAAAAGATGCTGTTTCTTGAAATCGTACCAGGACTCGTATCCCGCATAAACACTCAGTAAATTGAGCATATCAATGCGCGGTAATTTAGTCACCGGAGAAGTTTTAAAATAAGTGTAAAAAGATTTTTCGCTGATGTTGCCTTTGGCCTTTTTGCGGAGGTCTTCCTGGAAATATATAATATCTATTCCCTTCCATTTTGAAATTTCATCATGAGAGGGAGTAGATTTTTTTAAATATTCTGTTTGAACATCTTTTTTTAACTGTTCAAAATGCAATAGATCTAAATCTGTCAATTTTTATAAAATAATTAAATTGTTGATTATCAGTATTGTTTTTTTGTAAAACAATTTTACAAATGTATTACAATTATTTTTCATAAACAACTTTTGTATCTGCTCTACCTTTGTCTTGTTCAAATAACAGAACAGAAGAAAATTTATAAAAACAATATTAACAAAATTAAATTTAATTTATTATGAAAAAGTCATTATTCGTAGCTGCTATCGCTGCAATCTCTCTAGTTGCTTGTAAAAAAACTGAAACTACTTCTACTGAAGGAGCTACTGATTCTGCTGCTGCTAACGTAGCTGATTCTGCTGCTGTAGTTACTGATTCTGCTGCTAAAGTAATTGATTCAGCTGCTAACGTTGCTGTTGACGCTACTAAAGATGCTGCTGCTGCTACAACTGCTGCTGGTGCTGATGCTGCTAAAGCTACAACTGAAGCTGCTGCTGACGCTGCTAAAGGTGCTGCTGATGCTGCTAAAGGTGCTGCAAAAGACGCTGCTAAAGAAGTTAAAGACGCTGCTAAGAAATAATTCTAGCATAAGCTTAACAATAAAAGAACCGTTTCACCCTGTGAGACGGTTTTTTTATGCTTTATTGTTAGGAGACGGAAGATTTGAAGATAGATGTTACTAATGCTCTTTTAATGAATTATAATAACTTCTCTCTTCCGGCATCAGGCTTCCTTCCTCTGAATATTATCCTTTCTTTTGTTTCAGTGACTCATAGCATGTAATGGCTACGGCATTACTCAGGTTTAAAGAGTCAATGCTTCCCGCCATAGGAATCAGGGTGTTTTTTCCTTTCCCGATCCAGAAATCGCTTAAACCGGAATGCTCGGTCCCGAATAATACGGCGGAACGTTGGCTAAAATCTCTTTTATAAAGATCTTCAGCAGTCTCATCCATCAGTGTTGTGTAGATATTGAACTTATTTTTCTGTAGAAATTCAAGGGTTTCTTCATTTTCAGCATCATAAACTTCCATTCCGAACAGACATCCGACGCTTGATCTGATCACATTAGGGTTATAAAAGTCTGCTTTTCCGTTGGCAACGATCAGGGCATCAATCCCAAAAGCCTCGCAGCTTCTCAGGATTGCCCCAAGATTACCGGGCTTTTCTACTCCTTCCACAATAATGACGGTTGAATTTTCTTTAGGGACAAAAGATGAAAGAAGATTTTCTTTAGTATTATAAATGCCAATAATTCCTTCAGAGCTTCCCCTGTAGGCTATTTTTTCGTATACTTTTTCACTTACATAATGAATTCTGCCTTCCGGAAGCTGTCCTTTGAAGATGTTTTCGCAGATAAAAAACTCTACAGGTTCAAAGTCATACTGTAAAGCTCTTTCATTTTCCTGCTGTCCTTCAACAACAAAAACTTTGGCTTTTTTGCGGAATCTGTTGTCTGCCAGAAGCTTGGTGACATTTTTTATTTTATCGTTTTGAAAACTTTCTATCAACATGCTGCAAAATTATGCAAAAATTGTGATTAGGCATGCTTTAGTTTTCCGTTTCCAAAAAGTTACTATTATCAATAAGGCTTTGTGGCAGGTCTTTTTTGTTTTTAATTCCCAGAGATTTCAGTTTCTGGGTTTGGATCACAAGGTTGTCATTTCCGGTAGAAAGCTGTTTGTAGGCATCATTGTATACATTTTTAGCCTGATCAAGGTTTTTTCCTACTTTCTCAAGGTTCTCCACAAACCCGACAAATTTATCATAGAGCTTTGCTCCGCGGTCGGCAATTTCCATGGAGTTTCTGTTCTGGTATTCACGTTTCCATAGATCTGCAATAAGTTTCAGGGAAGTGATCAGGTTACTTGGGTTCAGCAGAAGGATTCTTCTTTCGTAGGCAAAATTCCAAAGGTTCTGATCTGCCTGCATAGCTGCAATATAAGCTGGTTCGCTAGGAATAAACATCATGACGAAATCCAGTGATTTCCCATAGTCGTCATAGGCCTTCTGGCTCAGCTGGAGGATGTGGTTCTTGATAGAGCCTAAATGCTGGTTAAGCTTCATGGCGTAAACATCCTGGTCGTTTTCATCCACCAATTCTGTGAAGGCAGTAAGGGAAACTTTGGAATCAATGATGACATTTCTTTCATCAGGGTACTTTACCACGGCATCCGGACGCATTTTTTTACCGGAAAATTCGGAGAAAAGGGCTTTATTGTCCTCATCACGAAGTTCATGCTCAAGGAAATATTCTCTTCCTTTTACTAATCCTGATTTTTCAAGGATGCTTTCAAGGATCATTTCACCCCAGTTTCCTTGTGTTTTACTTTCTCCTTTTAAAGCTCTGGTCAGTTTTTTGGCATCTTCGGATATCTGCTGGTTCAGTTCAGCAAGCTCCTTTACTTTTTCAGCAAGGGAAAAACGTTCCTTGTTTTCCTTCTCGTAGGCTTCGTTTACCCTGTTTTTAAGATCGGCAATCTTTTCCTGGAAAGGCTCAAGAATGGTTTTTAAGTTATTTTGATTTAAAGTGGTAAACTTTTCCGTCTTTTCTTCTAAAATTTTATTGGCCAGATTTTCAAACTGCAGTTTTGATTCTTCCTGAATTTTGGCAATTTCCTCCTTCTGGGTATCAAGAGACTGCTGCATGCTGTCGTTTTTAGCGGAAAGCTCGGAGTTTTTAGCAAAAATATGCTGCTTCTCGGAAATCAGATTTTCGATTTGAGTAGTCTGTTTGGCATTAAGCTGTTTTTGCTCCAGAAACTGTGAGTTCAGGGAAGCATATTCGGCAGAAATTTTGGCATATTCATTTTTCAGGTCATTCAGCAGATCAGTTTGCTGCTGGTTCAGTTCTTTTTCTTTCGTGATACTTTGGTTCAGCTCCTGAACTTTCAGGTTGAGATTTTCAAGATCTGAATGGTTTTTGATGTGCAGATTATTCAGTTCATCATATGAACTTCTTGAAACCGTAGACGATTTTAAGGCAAAATACAAAATAACGGCTCCAAGAATTCCGCCGGCAATACATCCAATAATTAAATAGGTCATCTCCATGTTTCAAAATTACGAAAAGAAAAATTGATTTCTTTTACGGGAAACCGTTAAAATTTCCGGCATGATCAATTATTTGAGGTCAGACAATTTTGTTGAAATTTGATCTTATTATTTGTAATATTCAATATCTATTAAATGAATCTGAAACGGAATATTGTTTTTTAATAATAGTAGCTTTTTCGGATTTTTATGAGCATATTTCTTATTCTGGCCTGCACAGAAAAGTGATAAACAAAATAATAGAAATATGCTTAAATTTTTTTTCATGATTGTAATTGTGTTGTATAGTAGGGCTTTTATTGAAATTATAAACACCTTTTCATTTTCATTGTTGTTTGTTTAAATATAGTAAAAAAGTGAGCCGAAAAGACTCACTGTAAGTTTATATCTTAAACTCTGATTATGGAAGTAGGACTGGTCCCGGATCAACGGTTCCCGGATCTAAAACCAAAGGCTTACAGAATCCTGTATTCACTTCGCATCTTCCACCCATGCATATATAATTGGTCATAGTGGTTGAGCCGTCGGGACATCTGATCATAGCTTCGCCATGGCATCCACCGGGACATTGTGCCGGATATAAATACCCGCCGAATACATCTCTCAATTCATTTCTTGAAATTTTTGTTAAGTTTGTTTTTTTCATGGAATTAATTTTTTAGTTAGTTTTTGTTTGTATAGTACTGAAAATGAATATTTAAATATATGAAAAATAAATCACTATAATGTTATATATCAGGAAATAATGAAAATGAAATTCATTACCAATAAATCTGGAAAGGGATCATTTGATTACACAGTATTAGGCTTTTTTCTTATTTAATGTTTCCCTGTATAGTTTTTACTTTTTTTATCCAGGCCTGATAAACAGGGTACCATACACGATCACCATTGGATCCGTTACAAAGTACGATTAGACCGCTTTTTGTGGAGGAATGCAAAAACAGAGCAACGCTCCATCCTGCATTTTCACCCGTGTGTCCCATTGTACGGAAGCCTTCATAATTCATAAACCGGTATCCCAGACCGCTTTCTCCTTCATCAGATGATGGCAATACAGGCTGTTCCATTAATTGTATGGTTTCAGGCTTCAATACTTGATTTAAAAACTTAGGATCAGCTGTAAGAGATAACTCAGCGAAATGGGCCAGGTCTGATATTGTTGTTTGTAATCCGGCGGCGGCCTGCTCTGTAAATATTCTGTTCTTTATCGGCTTCCCTAAAGTATCATAAGCGGATGCGGACGCTGCTTTCATTTCATCTGTCCATTGGTAATTGGTATGATTTAATCCAAGAGGGTTGAAGATATTTTTTGTCATATAGTCTGCAAATTTCTCTTTAGTTTTTTCTTCCAGTAAAAGCTGGGCTAGGGTGTAGCCGCCACCTGAATATTCCCATTTTGTTCCTGGTTCACTGATAAGGCGTACGCTTTCTCTGTTCCTTTTGGTTTTTCCGTCAAGAGATTCTTCAAGGGTGAGTAAAGGGGTTCCCTGTTCAGAACCTCCATATCCGTGCACAGAAAGCCCCGCTGTATGGCTGAGTATGCGACGCAGGGTAACTTTGGATATGTCATATGAGGAGGAAGGAAGCTTCCATCGGGTTAACGACGGGTTGACTGGATCATCCAGCCGTATATATCCTTTTTCCACCAATTGCATGAACCCCCAAGCAGATACTACCTTTGAGATGGAGCCAATATTAAAGATAGTTTTCGCTGTAACAGGCGTTTTGCTTTCCAGATCTGCGTATCCCAGGCCTTGTATCCATGCAATCTTTCCATTTTCAATGAAAGCAACTGCTACTCCGGGTACATTATTTTTTTGAGAAGCTTCTAAGCCTGTTTTCTGAATTTCCTGATAGAAAGGATCAGAGGTTTTTTGAGCATAATCTTCTTTTTGTCTCCCTACAGACTGCCTTGGTGCAGAGCAAGAAAAAAGAACTTTAATGTACACCGTTACTAAGAGAAATTTATTGATACCCATTATCATTTATTGTATTAGGATTAGCCGGACCGCATAGGTCTGCAAATGAGGGGGTAATGTAATGAAAAATCACTATACTGCAGCATAGTGATTTTTTTAAGTTTAAATTAATATTTTCTTGAGTTAAGGTACAAATTATGCAACAATTAAAAAGAAGTAAATACAATTAAGTACTGTAGCTGCAAATGAGGCAATAAATACAGCCAGATTCACCCTTGTTTTACCCGTAAATAATCTTATGATCCAATAGTTGATGACATAAACAGGGATCAATAAAAATAAATTAAAAGCAATTAAAAAATTAAAATTATAAAGAAGAATGAAAATAATAACTGAGCTGACTGCTGAAGAGACAAAAGTCCCCAGGATAGCTTTAATTACTGTTTCAGAATCAACTTTTAAATTTTCAACATTTTTGTGTATTTGACTGTACTTTGTCTCTACCAGAAAGTTAATAGTTTTATCAGTGAGTAAATCAGAATGTATTAATTGTAAGCACTCCTGTTTTGATAATTTGTTCATGTAGTAACCATGAATTTCTCTTATCACCCTGTTTTGTTCATTTAAAATTGACTTTTGAATATTAATTTTAGCCTGAAACTTTTCTAAAGAGCCTCTGCTTAAAATTTCAGCTATAATTTCTTTATCAGCTTTCCCTTGATAATCAATCTGATTAGTGTATGATTCAATCAGGTCTTTTTCTGAAAAATTGCTGTAAAATCCCATCTCTATGGATTTTCTTTAGAAATTTCCTTATGATGTTTCAGATACAAAGGCAGCGCAGCAGATCCATACCATGGAAAAATTTCATAACCGAACACACCGGCCTGTACTGCAGGATCAGTTTTTACCCATTGTTCAGCTTCTTCTTTAGATTTTGTATTGAAAATAAACATGCCGCGGTAGTTTTCTTTATTCTTTTCTAAAAATGGTCCGGCCACAATTATTTTTCCTTCATCGGCAAGCTTTCCGATATTAGCAAGATGGCCTTTCATCAGTTCGCCCATTTTGGCCTTGTCATCTACTTTTGCAGAGCCCGTGGTGAGCATAACCATAGTATAGGCTTTCATACCATATTTATCTGCTCCGAGTGAAGTGGCCAGTTCCTGGTTGAATGTTGTCTTTTCTTCTTTTTTTACCTGGGCGAAAGATAAAATTCCCGCCAAAAGGGTAAGGGATAAATAAATTTTTAATCTCATAATGTATGTTTTAAAATCTAATATCTAATCTTTTATTCTTAAAAATTCTTTTGCCAGCTCAATCATTTTAGGATCACCGGTGTATTTTCCATGCTCGTCGGATAGTTTTACCGTTGGAATCCATTCTTTATTCGGTGCCTGTACGCCGATAAGTTTCATTACTATATTCATTGGTTTCAGGCCTACATCATTAGTAAGGTTGGTTCCGATTCCGAATGAAACTCCAATCTTTCCTTTACAATAATTGGTGATTTCTTCTACTTTTTCAAGATTTAAGGCATCGGAAAAGATAATGTATTTAAATAAAGGGTTGATTCCGTTATTTTTATAGTGAGCTATTGTTTTGTCTGCAAATTCCAGAGGATCACCACTGTCGTGGCGCACACCGTCAAACAACTTGGCGAATTTTTTATCAAACTGCTGGAAGAAAACATCGGTAGTATAAGTGTCGGACAGGGCAACTCCAAGATCACCTCTGTATACATCCACCCAATGTTCAAGGGCCATTTCGTTGGCCATTTTAAATCCATATTCAGCTGCGTGGAACATAAACCATTCGTGTGCATGAGTGCCAATAGGTTTTACTCCGTACTTCATCGCAAAATGAACATTGGAGCTTCCTATGAAAGTGGATTCCTTATTTTGCGTTAAAGCTTCCATAACCAGATTCTGTACCTTATAAGAATGTCTCCTTCTGGTACCGAATTCAGCGAAATTTACTCCGAGTCTTGCAAGAGAGTCTGCTTTTTCCAGGGTTTTGCTCATAACAACTTCATTGGAATCCCTTTCCATATGATTCATTTCATAATGAAGCTCACTGATTAAAGCAAGAAGAGGGACTTCCCAGAGAATAGTTCTGTACCAAAGCCCTTCAACGGTTACGGAAAGATCGCTGCCTTCCTGATGAATTTTTACTTCGGACGGGTCGTAATGATAGCCCTCTAAAAAATCCAGATAGGGAAGGTCTATATAAGGGCAGGTTCTTGCCATGAATTTTTTTTCTTCCTTGGTAAGCTTTAATTCTGCCATTTTATTAACAGCTTCTTTCAGGGCTACATCAAAACCTTCCGGAAACTGGTGCTTTCCCCTGTTGATGAATTCATATTTTACAATGGAGCTTGGAAAAAGTTTTACCACTGCATTTTGCATTGTTATTTTATAGAAATCGTTATCCAGAATGGAATTTAATCGAACGCCGTACATGATATGTGTAATTTTAACGCAAATATAGTTATTTAAAATAAAAATCGCCTAAATGTAAGACGATTTTTTTATTAATCGGATGATTTTTGTCTGTTACTTGCCTAAATAAGAGTTGTACATCCATACTTCTTTTTCCTGTTCAGTAATATAGTCGCTCATCTGGGAATTGGTTCCTTCATCTCCTGCAGCATCTGTGATGTCCAGAAGTTCTCTTTGCAGATCAATTACTACTTTGAAGGAGTTCAGGATAAGTTCAACGCTTTTGTTGGCGTCCGTTACCTCTTTGCTTTCCTTGATCGTAGCTACTTTCAGATAATCTGAATAATTGTGGGCAGGAGTTGCGCCTAATGTAAGAATCCTTTCTGCAATCTCGTCTATCTTCAATACAAGGCTATTGTACAATTCTTCAAATTTAGGATGAAGCGTAAAAAACTGATCTCCTTTAATATTCCAGTGTGAACCTCTTGTGTTTTGGTAAAATACTGAATAGTTGGCTAATAAAATATTTAACTTTTCTGAGATATTTTTACAATCGGCTTCTTTCAGGCCAATAATGCTTGCATTTTTCATATGTTTATTTTTTTATGTAAACAAAATTAGAAAATATTGTGCCGAAAAACCTTTAAAATCCATAGAAGATAACTATGAGGAAATTTTTTATAATAGTTTGGAATTATCACATGGTTAATTAATAACATTAATATAATGTACAATGAGCCATAGACATACTTGATTTTACAATTATTTAATAAACTGCTGTTAAAGAAAACTTTTTTATATTTTTTCACTATACATCGGCAGTCTGTTATTCTGTTCCTCAAATGCCTCCACATTTTTATGTAAGTGTTTGATTTTAATTTTTATATAAGTATTTGTAGATTAAAAAAATATTCCTATTTTTGCACCCTAAAATAAAAAGCAATTAAATGCCTACTATTCAACAATTAGTAAGAAAAGGAAGAGCCACGCTTGCCAAGAAGAGCAAATCGGCTGCCCTTGATTCTTGTCCACAAAGACGAGGTGTATGTACGAGAGTATATACTACCACTCCTAAGAAACCTAACTCTGCACTTAGAAAAGTAGCAAGGGTAAGACTTTCTAACGGGAAAGAAGTCAACGCCTACATCCCGGGCGAAGGACATAATCTTCAAGAGCACTCGATAGTATTGGTAAGAGGCGGAAGGGTGAAAGACCTACCGGGAGTACGTTACCACATCGTAAGAGGTGCATTAGACACTGCAGGTGTAAATGGAAGAACACAGAGAAGATCAAAGTATGGAGCTAAGAGACCTAAACCAGGTCAGGCAGCTGCTGCACCAGCAAAAGGAAAGAAAAAATAATCATTAAATAAGGTACAAGACAATGAGAAAGACAAAAGCTAAAAAAAGAGCGTTGTTACCAGATCCGAAGTTTAATGATCAATTGGTAACCAGATTCGTAAATAACCTGATGCTTGACGGTAAGAAGTCAATCGCATTTAAAATTTTCTATGATGCATTAGATATCGTAGAAACTAAAAAAGGAGACAACGAAAAAACTGCACTAGAAATCTGGAAAGATGCACTTACTAATGTAATGCCTCACGTAGAAGTACGTTCTAGAAGAGTAGGTGGAGCTAACTTCCAAATCCCAATGCCAATCAGAGCTGACAGAAAAATTTCTATGGCGATGAAATGGTTAATCAAATATTCAAAAGCTAGAAATGATAAGTCAATGGCTTTGAAATTAGCTAACGAAGTTGTAGCTGCTTCAAGAGAAGAAGGTGCTGCTTACAAGAAAAAGAGTGATACTCACAAAATGGCGGAAGCTAACAAAGCGTTTTCACACTTTAAATTCTAATCTGAAATGGGAAGAGATCTTAAATTTACAAGAAATATTGGTATTGCTGCGCATATTGATGCAGGTAAGACTACCACTACAGAAAGAATTTTATTCTATACAGGGGTAAACCACAAAATTGGAGAAGTTCACGATGGTGCTTCTACAATGGACTGGATGGAGCAGGAAGCAGAAAGAGGTATTACTATTACTTCTGCTGCAACTACTTGTTCTTGGAACTTTCCAACGGATCAAGGAAAACCTGTTGCTGAAACTAAACCTTACCACTTCAACATCATCGATACACCGGGACACGTTGACTTCACTGTAGAAGTAAACAGATCTTTAAGAGTATTGGATGGATTGGTATTCCTTTTCTCTGCAGTAGATGGAGTAGAGCCTCAGTCTGAAACAAACTGGAGACTTGCTGACAACTACAAAGTTGCGAGAATGGGATTCGTAAACAAAATGGACAGACAGGGTGCTGACTTCTTGAACGTTGTAAAACAAGTAAAAGAAATGTTAGGATCTAATGCAGTTCCAATCGTTTTACCAATCGGTGCTGAAGAAGATTTCAAAGGAGTTGTAGACTTAATTAAAAACAGAGCGATCATCTGGGATGAAGCTGGACAAGGTGCTACTTTCGAGGTAGTTCCAATTCCTGAAGACATGAAAGATGAAGTTCTTGAATATAGAGAGAAATTAGTTGAAGCTGTTTCTGAATATGACGAAACTTTGATGGAGAAATTCTTTGAAGATCCGGATTCAATTACAGAAGAAGAAATCAATGCTGCATTGAGAGCTGCAACTATCGATTTATCTATTATCCCAATGACTTGTGGTTCTTCATTCAAAAATAAAGGAGTACAGTTTATGTTGGATGCAGTATGTAAATACTTGCCTTCTCCATTGGATAAAGATGATATCAAAGGTACTGACCCAAGAACAGATGCTGAGATTACAAGAAAACCATCTGTAGATGAGCCTTTCTCTGCATTAGCATTTAAGATTGCTACTGACCCGTTCGTGGGAAGATTAGCATTCTTCAGAGCTTACTCTGGAAGACTTGATGCTGGTTCTTATATCCTGAACACTCGTTCTGGAGATAAAGAAAGAATCTCAAGAATCTATCAGATGCACGCTAACAAGCAAAACCCGGTAGAATATATTGAAGCTGGTGATATTGGTGCTGCTGTAGGATTCAAGTCTATCAAAACAGGTGATACTATGTGTGATGAGAAACACCCAATCGTTCTAGAATCGATGGTATTCCCTGATCCGGTAATTGGTATCGCTGTTGAGCCTAAAACTAAAGCTGACCAGGATAAAATGGGTAACGCTCTAGCTAAATTGGCTGAAGAAGATCCTACATTTACTGTAAGAACTGACGAAGCTTCTGGACAAACGATTATCTCTGGTATGGGTGAGCTTCACTTGGATATCATTGTTGACCGTATGAAGAGAGAATTCAAAGTTGAAGTAAACCAGGGACAACCTCAGGTAGAGTACAAAGAAAACTTAACAAGAGTTGCCAACCACAGAGAGGTTTACAAAAAGCAATCTGGAGGTAAAGGTAAATTTGCTGACATTGTATTTGAACTAGGACCTGCAGACGAAGGTAAAGTTGGTTTAGAATTCATCAATGAGATCAAAGGTGGTAACGTTCCTAGAGAATTCGTTCCTGCAATTGAAAAAGGATTTAAAGCTGCAATGAAGAACGGGCCATTAGCTGGTTTCGAAGTTGAAGGTATTAAAGTTACTCTTAAAGACGGATCTTTCCACGCAGTGGATTCTGACGCTCTTTCTTTCGAAATGGCTGCTAAGCTTGGTTTCAAAGAAGCAGGTAAAGCTGCTAAGCCAGTGATCATGGAGCCTATTATGAAACTGGAGGTTGTAACTCCGGAAGAGTATATGGGTAACATCATCGGTGACCTTAACAAGAGAAGAGGTACGATCAGCGGTCAGGAAGAGAAAAACGGAGCTGTTGTAATCAAAGGTTCTGTTCCACTTTCTGAAATGTTTGGATATGTAACAACTCTAAGAACACTTTCATCAGGAAGAGCTACTTCTTCTATGGAATTAGAGAAATACGCACAAACTCCACAAAACGTTGCTGAAGAAATCATTGCTAAAGCAAAAGGTTAATTTTTAAATTAAAGAAATGTCACAAAGAATCAGAATAAAACTAAAATCTTACGATTACAACTTGGTAGACAAGTCTGCTGAGAAAATCGTAAAAACGGTAAAGGCTACTGGTGCTGTTGTAAACGGGCCAATTCCATTGCCAACGAATAAGAGAATCTTCACAGTGTTGAGATCTCCGCACGTAAACAAGAAAGCAAGAGAGCAGTTCCAGCTTTCAGCTCACAAGAGACTGATGGATATCTACTCTTCTTCTTCTAAAACTGTTGATGCTCTAATGAAATTAGAGTTACCAAGCGGTGTAGACGTTGAAATTAAAGTGTGATAACTGCATACTTTGCAATGATTATAGAATCCGTTCCTTTTTAGGAACGGATTTTTTTTGTTTATAAAAATTGAAATGTCCGATACGGCCAACACAGTATAAAAAATACATCGTAATATTATTTTCTCCCTTATACCTTTAAACCGGATTTGCTTTGGTACCTATAATGAGTTCTGCCGATTATTAAGGGATCCTCACTTCACTTTAAAACTCATTTATAATCTGATAATGCTGAATCATGGCAGGTGAGATATGTCAGTCTGCTTTATTTATTTAGAATTAATAAAAATAATAATTTTGTAAAAAATTATCAGATGAATAAAGTAGTATCCTTTTCTCTGCTTGTATTGGGTGGGGTTTTTGTAAACGCACAGCAAGTGAATGATTCTATTAAAAAATCAAAAGAAATTGATGAAGTAGAGTTATTTGGTGAAAAAAAGAAACAGCCTGCGGGGCTTGAAGCCATTACCAGATTACCCTTGAAGACCAGAGACCAGATCCAGAGTATCTCCGTGATCTCTCATAAAGCAATCGAAGAATTGGGAAGCCTTACGATAACAGATGTGGCTAAAAACGTGCCGGGGGTTACATTGTTTTCAAGCTACGGTGGTGGAAACGAAAGTATGTCTATCCGGGGGTACCGTGGAGTACCTGTTCTGAAAAATGGTGTTCAGATGGATTCCGATTTCCGTACAGCCGGAATGATCACCGATATGCAGGGAGTTGAAAGCATCCAGGTCCTGAAAGGTTCAGCGGCGGTTACGCAGGGCATAGGAAATGGGCTGGGTTCAGCAGGTGGAGTCATCAACGTGGTAACGAAAAAGCCTCAGTTTGTCAATAAAAGTAATGTCGGTTTCAGATATGGAAGCTGGGATTTTTACAGACCGACTGTAGATTTACAGAGAGTTTTGGATTCCCAGGGGAAAGTTGCTGTAAGATTTAATGGTGCCTATCAGAACAACAACTCTTTCAGGTCTCATGTGGAAGGGGAAAGAATTTATATCAACCCATCCGTAGCTTATCGTCCTGACGATAAAACACAGATTGTTGTTGAAATGGATTATCTTCATGACAAAAGAACTCCGGACAGAGGAACAATCAATCTTGCAGAAGGAAATGTAGAGGCTCTTTACACAATGCCTAAAGGAGCTTTTCTGGGATACACTTCAGATTTCACAAAAGTACAGTCATTCAACTTCTCTACTCTGGTAGAAAGAAAGCTTACCGATAAGTTGAAGTTAAGAGCAGCCTATATTTCCGGAGAAAGAGAAGTAAACAGTGAGGCATCATCTATAGCCCATGCTAAAAACACTCCCTGGACCGAACGTTACAGAACAATAGGAAAAAGCAGAAGTATTGATGCGAACAGAGTGTTCCAGGCAGACTTCATTGGAGAAAATATTCAGACCGGGTTCATCAGGCATACGTTTCAGGTAGGAGTAGACTGGAAGGAAAGCGAAGTGACTACCTATGCTTTTAATGCCTACAAAAATTCTATTTCTCAGGCTAATCTTATCAATGCCAATAACCCACTGGATTCATTTGATGTGATGAAGGGAATTTCAAACACATTACCGGTAAACGTAGTATACGATCAGTCTAAAGAGCCCGGAGTGGTAAGAACACCTACTTTCGGAGCAATGGCACAGGATGTAATGTCTTTCGGGAAATATGTAAAAGCACATGCCGGTGTTCGTTATAGCAGAGTAAACGGTGCAGGCGATAATGTAAGCGATGCATGGAACCCTTCATTCGGACTGATGCTGTTCCCTGTAGAAAACGTTAATGTTTTTGGGTCTTACACTACAACCACTTCGTTGAGATCAGCCAATAATGTTCTTTTAGCAGGAGGAAATGTAGGAGCTTCCACAACCAAACAGTGGGAGGCAGGTATTAAATCCGACTGGTTCAATGAACGTTTGAGATTTAATATCACATTGTTTGACATTAAAACAGACCATCTGTCTTTTACCATCCTTGATGAAAATTATAACCCTGTCGTGATCAATAAGCAGACTATGTACGGTCTTGCCGGAGAGCTAAGGAGAAAAGGAATTGAAGTAGAATTAATCGGTAGAATCCTTCCAAACTTACAGGTAATGTCAGGGTGGGCTTATCTGGATGCTCAGTATCAGAACAGTCCTGCATACGTGAACGGTTCAGCACCAATGAATGCCCCTAAACATACAGCAAACGGCTGGCTGAATTATAAATTTAATACAGGAGCCTTAACAGGTCTTGATATAGGAGCCGGAATTTATTACGTAGGAAAAAGACCCGTTGATGAATGGACTCAGAAAACTTTCACTGCAGGTCATGCCAATAGTATAAGTCCGGGAACGAAACCGTTTAACATGCCGGAATATACAACAGTAGATGCCCAGGCAGGATATACCCTGAAAAATGGTTTGGGATTAAGGGTATTCTTTAATAACATCTTCGATTCGGTAGGGTACAGCTCTTATTTCAGAGGAGGATACATCGATCAGATCCAGCCGAGAAACTTTGCCGTACAGGTTAATTATAAATTCTAATCGGGAAAATTAATTATTCATCATGAAAAATATAAGAGCAATAGCTTATGCAGTGGTTTTTGGAACAGCCATAGTATCCTGTGCTTCCGATACGGAACTTTCAGAAGAAGAACTAAAGGCTGCCACTGAAGCAATGAGATTTAATACCATCAATAATCTATACCAGTGGAATAACTGGAATAATCCCTGGGTGAATACCGGAATGCCTCCGGGAATAAAACCTATCTGGTTCGGAAAAGATCTGCCTTCCATGCAGATGTATAAACTATCTGAAGAAATTACTTTCGGGAAGAAATAATAAAAAGAACATTCATATCAAATTTTAATTAGAAAACATTAAGGCAGGACTTCTGTCTTAATGTTTTTGTTTTTAAGCAACGTCAGGAAGAAAATCATTCTTCCTGTTGTTCTTTCTAAATTTTATCCCTCAATTCAAGTTAATTCAATACATTTAGCCATTAAAAGAATCGACGTCATGAGCCATAAAAATAGTAATCTTTTTGAGAGATTTTCAGATTGGGCAACCAAATTTACAGGAAGTTCACACGCATTTATCGGAGCCGTGCTCATCGTTATTGTCTGGGCAGCTTCAGGACCTGTTTTCAACTACTCCGAAACCTGGCAGCTGGTCATAAATACCGGAACTACAATCATTACTTTTTTAATGGTTTTCTTAATTCAGAAAGCTCAGAATAAGGATTCAAAAGCAATTCAGATCAAGCTTAATGAACTTATTGCAGCCCATGAAAAAGCAAGCAACAGGATTGTAGATATTGAGGACCTTACTGAAAAAGAGCTCGATCAGCTTCACTGCTACTATGAGCAGCTGGCTAAATTTGCCAAAGAAGACGCAGATATCCACACTTCACATTCTATAGATGCAGCTCAGAGAAATCAGGATTACAAGCATGAATTTTTTAAGCATAAACACGAAGAGTGGCTTCAGAAACAGCAAGAAAAAAAGGAATCGTAAAGATTCCTTTTTATATATAAATAAATGCCTGATTATTTTCTCAGAAAATATCCGAAATAGCTGCAGCTTCCGGCCAGCCCCTTCATTGTTTCAGTATCTGCATACTGAGATTTCAGCTGGGCAAAATAGGTTCTGTATTTCTGGTTTCTGATATTGTCCAGTTCAGCCTGATGAGCCTGTTCCTTTTCAGAGTACTGAGGATCCGAGTAGCTTATCTGAGATGCATTTTTAGCTTCATACTGATAATACTTCCCTTGTTCTGCGCTGGCCATCTGGAAAAGAACCCTGGCTCTCTGTTCCTTATTCTTTGAAAGCTTTAAGGCTTTTTGATAATAATTAATGGCCAGATCAAAATTATCAGGTTCAATATAAGTTGTATCAAGGAAATTCTTGTAATAATATTTGTAAGGATTTTTTCGGTCCGTATTCCAGAAATCATACTTTCCTCCGTTGCTGTTATCAATATCCATCACGAAAAGCTGGCGGTAATATCCCAGGCTTGAAGTGTTGTACAGCAGGTTTCCGATCAGCTGGCTGGCTGCGGCGGCTTTTTCATCCGTTCCATTGCTGATCTTTTTAAGCTGGATCAGGGCATCTGCCAGTTCCAATTTATTCATCCTGCTTTTAATGAAAGGGAATACAGAATAATCTTCGGCCTCCATACTTTCAGTTTCCGGACTTCCGAAACTTTCCCATACATTATGCCCGAAAACAAGATTCGAAATATCTCTGAATCCGTTATATTCACCTGCTGCATATTGTTTCGGAGTGATTTTCTCCCCTTTATCGGTCCAGTCATAATTCATTCGTGGAATTCCTGCAAAGCCCTGGGCTTTTTCGTAATACGATTTAGCTTTTTCAAAATCTGCCAGTTTCATAGCCCTGTCTCCATAGATCATGCTGAAGAAAGCATCAATATTTCCTACATTATCCATGTTTTTAGCGATGATTTGCTGCTCAAATTGGGTTTTATTGGGTTTTTTGTAGAAGTCTTCAACGCTTTTTACCAGGCTTGAATTCGGGTTATACTGAAGATCCGAAAGCTTATTGTTCATCAGGAACGATTTTCCGTCCTCACCTTGGAGGAAGTAGCGGTTGGCAAGGACGTCTTTCAGGAAGTCTACTGTAGACGGAGTTTCACCATAATAATCGTAATCCGTATTCGTGCTGTCTTTTTTTACTTCTTTTTTAACGAAATAATCGGCATAATCTTTCATTAAATGATCTTCATATTCCGCGTCAATCTTAGGATGCGAAACTATATCATTCAGGACCTTCATCCTTTTGATCTCTTCCAGGTATTCCGGGTTTGTTGTTTTAATGTCTTCCAGAACTTCAGAACTTGCTTTATAGTCTTTTTTCAGAAACTTCAGATAGGCATCGGCAATCTGCCAGTATTCATCCTTAGATACTTTTTTGGTTTTCTCTGTAAATTTTTCGAGGTCGTTCAGGTAGTCCTGAGTCTTTTCATCATATCCATAGCCGGTTTTGGTATAGAAAGGAATCCTGTCAGGATTGTTCAGCAATTCGTCATCGCTTTGATCATTTTTATCTCCGCCATTGCTTTCAGATTTCGATCCTCCGAAAAGATTTTTAAAGAATCTTACGATCTTTTGCCAGAACGAAAGCTTCTCTTCTCTTTTTACTTCTGCAGGTCCGGATTTCGAAAATGTGGAAGTTTTATCGTGATCATCCGTATTTCCTCTCTGTATATAGACATTGTCCGTAGCATCCGATGTGTAATAATAGATCGGAAGATAGCTTCTTTCCAGTTCGTTGATGCTTCTTACCGCCATTACTTTCAGGATCTCAGAATCCGGGTTGATGTCGTACATCTTTTCCATAATAGGAATAGGATTATTAAAGCCTTCATAGCCCAGTAAGAAATAAGCCATATTTTTCTCATCATTGGTACCGGCCCGCTTCATAATATTGCTGAAAGAAGCCGTGTCCGACAGCTTCATTGAGACAAAAGCAGATTCCTTACGGTCCTTGCTGTGCATAAATACCTGGAAAAAGTTCCAGTTGGCATCAGCATTCATTGCTTTTCCTCTCTGGGCACCCGCAAGCTGGTCCAGTGCCATGAAATAAACCGTACCTTTCTGCTTAATAGGTTCTATATAGGTTTTGAAAGCTTCAAGAGCCGCATCGTAATTTCTCGTATAGTGGTTGAATCTTACCAGTTGATATCCGTAACGTTGTTTGATTTCCGGGTTTCTTGCCGCATTATACAGAGAAGTTAATGCATTCACTGTTTTAGCGTAATCTATGGAAGTGGCATTCACATTGTTTGAAGGACCATTACTATAAAATGAGTCCTTACTTTCCACATAGTTGATGCTCATATAAGGCTCCAGATATTTAGCCTCAATTAAATAATCAATGCCTTCTCTGTATTTCTGATAGAATCCGGCGCCCAGTTTCTGCAGTAATGGATTGGTTGGTGCTCCATTTTTCAATGCATTCAGGTCATTCATACTGATCTTGTAAACCAGATTCTCTGTTTCCGCATAATTCAGTTGATTATTGAAAAACTTTTTCCAGGTTTCTATATTATCATCCGGAATCTGCATTCCCTTATAGTCACCATAGAACCTGTTGGAATAGGTAAGCAGAAAAGGAAGGTAAGATTTATCCTTAATGATGCTCTGGGTAAACAGGTTGAAATATTCATAATCAGGGTCCGACCACGCGCAGGCGTCAGACTTTGTATAGAAAAGCGATAGAACCGCCAATGAAAGAATGTATTTTTTCATATAGTTGATGGGTGTTTTTAGTTTTATAACTGAATTCAGTAAAAATTAAATTCTCGAAGCTGATCAGCCAGCCATGAACATGACTTTAAAAAACTCTGTTACTTACAAATTTACTATCTAATTGATAATAAATTATATTAAAATGTGGTATTTTTTTCTCAAGGAAACGGGTAACATCCTGCAGCTGATCATCAGATATTTCTTCAACCCTGATTCTAAAACCTTTGCTGAGAAAGCTTCCGAAATAAAAACCGTCTTTGATGACTTCAACTTCATCATCCGAGATTCTTTTAAATCCTGGATTTTCCAGGTCTTTTCTGGATAAGGCATTAATTAATTTATGCTTTTCAAGATGATTCGTCACAATTCCCCAGGAATAAATCGGTAAAGCCACCTCCATGTTTTTTATCGGATAATCCTCCAGTCTGGAAAGATAGCTTTTTAAAACATTTACATCCAGGATAGAGTTTTTGCTGGATTTTTTAAGTGGGGATGAAGTAGAGTAGCACATCAGGTAAACTTTTTCTACTGGCGGAATCCCCGTTTCATTTTTATCCTTAACCTGATGAAGCCGCAGGGTACAGGTAATTTCTTTTCCTGAAACCTTCTTCAGCTCCTTCAGGAATTTAAAATAATCGTCCCGTGTTCCGGCTGTCCAGTCACAGTCGATCTGAATTTCATTACTTATCTTTAAATGGTATTCCGTGGCTTTTTTTTGAACCAGATCATGAACATTTTTTGCAAGGAACCTGATTTCCTCAGCTGAAATATGATACATAGACTGATTGGTAATGAAAACAGTCGGCACAATTTGTTTATCGGTTTTAAAACTCTTGTCCAGGGTAATGGCAGCTACCGGCTGGAATTTTCCGCTGGATTTGTCTATGTCAAAAAATCGGGTGTACAGATAAGGAACCGATGCCTGATCCAGTACCTTTTTTTCTTCCTGATCAAGCTTAAGATGGGTTTTCCAGTAATAGAAAGTATAAGGATGCTTCTCTGTCCCGCTGCATGAGGCTACAATAAAGAGAGTGAGCAGAATTTTTAGTACTTTCATCGTTGATAGAGTTCGCTTTCGCAGGTACAGGTATCTTGTGTTGCACTTTCCATACTGGAGCAGCAGTCTTCGGATTTCTGAATATTCCCATCCTTATCGGTCAGGTAGATCTTATTCTTGTCAAATTTCACGTAAAAAATTTCTTTGTATTTTTTGAAGGTTACCTTCATTACTTTTGGATTGTATTTCCCGGCATTCATTTCCTCTGTTGTTTCAGTCTGGTCTGCCTGGTTTACCTGAACATACCCGAAATGTACATCTCCGTTTTTCTTTGCCTCAAGATAATAATGAGGAGTTCCGGATCCGCTGTATCCCTGTACAATATCAAAACTTCTGTATCCGGTAAAAGGAGTTTTTGTCTGCGCAAAAGACAAAATACTGATGCAGAAGATCACTAAGCTGAAAATATTTTTCATGTATTTTTTTTCAAAAGTAATAAGATTTCTGCAATAACTGAACCGTAAAAACCCGGTGATTGGATGCGCAGAAAGAATTTCCATAAGATTTTTGATATTAAGATTAAGAGGAAAATCCAATTCTTTTAAGCATTATCTCAAACTCTAGCTATTTTTAATGGTCTTAAAACTTCGTATTACCTTAATGGTTTAAATGAAAGACCACTTCGTTTGAAGTGGTCTTTCTGTAATTCATTTAAAACTGGATTAAAATACAGTAGCGGCAAGCTGGATCCTTGCATATTTATTGGAAGGATTCCACATAGCCATCATAGCAACCGGCAGGCTGTAATGATCTGTAATTTTTAAGGTCTTGCTGGCTTTTAGCCCTACATTCACAATATCAAAATTATTGGTTCCGTTTCCATAGAGAAAGCGGCTGTCGTTGAGGGCAAATCCTGCCCCAACAAAAGCATCCAGATTTACTTTCTGTCCTGCAATCACCGGGTAACTTGCCTGAACATAGGTTGAATACTTATTCTTTTTATAGCTTCCATCAGGTTCCAATACTACTTCACCGGCGTTGGCGCCACCATACAGCATAATATCAGCTTCAATGTTAAGCGGGAACGACGGTCCGAAAGTATAATTGGTTCTAAGGTCGATGATGTGAGCAGTTCTCCTTTGCGAATAACTGAAAATATCATCCGCAGCTACAGCCGTATTAATGTTCCTCGAATTATACAGGTCCCACAGCCCGATATAAAAACGGTTATGGGAGTATTGGATGTAATAGTTGATCTCTTTGTAATGAGTGCCGTCTTTGTCGTCAGCTAATGCCGATGCACCCCAGATACCAATCTTCCATTTCTTTTCAGCGTCCAAAGCATAAGAAAGATTTCCCATTACCACTGGTTTGTCTGTGATAATCAATCCTCTCCAAAGGTGGTTGTTCTGAAGATTGACCGTGAAATCCAGCCTGTTGTTTTCCTTAGCTTCCTGGTTCTCCTGAGAGAATAGCTTTCCTGTGCCCAAAATCATCAGGCATACAATTTTTAAAATTTTCATCGGGTATTTTTAATGTATTATTCCAAAAAGAACGGCGGCGATTACAGCACCTAGAATCGGACCTGCTACCGGAATCCAGGCATAACCCCAGCCACTGCTGCCTTTTACAGGAAGTATGGCATGCATGATTCTTGGTGCCAGGTCTCTTGCAGGATTAATGGCATAACCCGTAGTTCCGCCAAGAGATAAACCGATAGCCCAAACCAGTAGAGTAACCGGAAGCGCTCCTACAGAACCCAGTCCCACTTTGGCAGTCGGATCAGCATTCAGAGAAATGCTTGGATCTGAGAAGTGAAATATGACAAACACGAGTACAAATGTACCAATGATCTCACTGATCAGGTTTGAAAATGTATTTCTGATTGCCGGCCCGGTACTGAAACATGCGAGTTTGGCCCCTTCATCTTCTGTAATGGCGAAATGGTCTTTGTTAAATAGCCATACCAGGAAAGCACCAAGCATTCCGCCAAGCATCTGTGCTGCAATGTAAGTGGGAACAAGGTCCCAGGAAAATTTTCCTGCAGCAGCAAGTCCGATGGTCACAGCCGGATTCAGATGGGCCCCACTTGCCGGGCCTGCCACGGTAACGCCTACGAAAACAGCCAAAGCCCAGGCCGTCGTAATGACGATCCATCCTGAGTTGTTTCCTTTAGTATCTTTTAAGACAACATTGGCTACAACGCCGTTGCCTAATAATATAAGAAGCATGGTTCCTATAAGTTCTGCGGTAAATGGGGTCATAAGTAGTTTTTTTAAGTTAGAATTTAATCTTCGATCCAGCTTTGTGAACGCTTTACTGCCTTGTTCCAGAAATGGATCATCTTATCTGCTTTTTCTTTGTCTACTTTTGGGTGGAAATCCTCATCCACAACCCACTGAGACTGGATCTCGTTGATATCTTTCCAGTATCCGACAGCTAAACCTGCAAGATAAGCTGCTCCTAAAGCTGTGGTCTCAAGAGTTTTTGGTCGCGTGATTTTAAATCCGAAAAGATCTGACTGTATCTGCATCAGAAGGTCACTGGCAGAAGCACCTCCGTCTACTCTCAGTTCAAGACTTGGTCTTCCGGAATCTGCTTCCATAGATTTTACAATGTCATATACCTGGAATGCAATTCCTTCCAGAGTGGCTCTTGCGATATGTCCGTTAGTGGTTCCGCGGGTTACACCTACAATAGTTCCTCTGGCATACTGATCCCAGTAAGGAGCGCCAAGTCCTGTTAATGCTGGCACAAAATAAACCCCGCCGTTATCTTCAACACTTGCGGCAAGATCATTCACTTCTTCTGATGAATGGATAAGCTTAAGGCCATCTCTCAGCCATTGGATAGCTGCTCCGCCTACAAATACGCTTCCTTCCAGGGCATAATTTACTTCTCCGTTAATCTTCCATGCAACAGTAGTCAGAAGGTTATTTTTGGAAGAAACAGCTTCTTTTCCTGTATTCATTAAAAGAAAGCAGCCTGTTCCGTAAGTATTTTTTACCATTCCCGGAGTGATGCACATCTGCCCGAATAAGGCTGCCTGCTGGTCCCCTGCAATTCCTGCAATTGGAATTTTGGTAGAAAATAAAGTGGTTGCTGTTTCTCCATAGATCTCACTGCTTTGTTTTACTTCAGGAAGTACAGATCTTGGAATGTCAAATAAATCCAGAAGCTCCTGATCCCATTCCAGGGTGTGAATGTTGAGAAGCATGGTTCTGCTGGCATTGGAAACATCGGTAATGAACATTTTTCCACGGGTAAGTTTCCACACCAGCCATGTATCAACAGTTCCGAAGCAGATTTTTCCTTCTGCTGCTTTTTCTCTCGCGCCTTCTACGTTATCCAGAATCCATTTTAACTTGGTTGCCGAAAAGTAAGCATCCAGAACAAGTCCTGTTTTTTCTTTGATAACTTCAGCGTAGCCCTGATCCTTCAGTTCATCACAATATTTAGATGTCCTTCTGTCCTGCCATACAATAGCATTATAAACAGGCTCGCCGGTTTCTTTATCCCAAACAATGGTTGTTTCACGTTGATTGGTGATACCAATGGCAGCTACTTCCAATCCGGAAATGCCAGCTTTAGCGATAACCTCTGCGGCTACAGATATCTGGGATGACCATATTTCGTTGGGATCATGCTCTACCCACCCGGGAGTAGGGAAGATCTGTTCAAAGTTTTTCTGGGAGACATATTCTATAGCTCCGCTGTGGTTGAATAAAATGGCTCTGGAGGATGTGGTCCCCTGGTCCAGAGCGAGAATCAGTTTTTCCTTCATACTGCAAATTTTAGTTATGAGTAATAGTTTTGGGAGTGTAAGGTGTTAGCAAATATCCTTTTGCCAGTTCAATAAATTCTTTTTCCTGTGCATCGGCCCATTCCTGGGAATGTCCTTTTTCTTTGGCGATGAGTTGTGCGATGCTGTGTGCGCTGTCAATTGCAGCTCTTGCGTCTAAGAATAACAGACGTACTCTTCGGGCGAGGATATCTTCTATAGTTTCTGCCATCTCATGTCTTATAGCCCAAACTGCTTCTGCAATGGTGAACGCATGATCAGGATGGATCTTTTGGGAATATTGTGGATCACTGCTCTGCAATGATTTTATAGCCGGAATATCTGACCCATAAACATAAAGATGATTGGTACGGTCTACAAGTTCTGCTTTCATATTACCGTGAATGGAAAGGTTTTCCGTTTGAGAAGGTCCTCCGTTCAAATGAAGGATCTCTACTGCTTTATCAATAGTGTCCTGAGCCATTTTACGGTAAGTAGTCCATTTTCCTCCAATGATGGAAACTAATCCGGTATCGGAAGTAATGACTTTATGGCTTCGGGAAACTTCCTTGGTACTTTTACCTCCTTCTTTTGGAGCGGCAAGGGGACGTAAGCCTGCGAACATGGATTTTACATCTTCTCTTGTGGGTTTTTTAGCTAAATACTGTCTGGCTGTATTTAAAACGAAACTGATTTCGGATTCCAAAGCATGAGGTTCAAAGCTTGGATTTTCAAGAAGGGTGTCTGTTGTTCCCACTAATGCCCTGTCATGCCATGGAACGACAAAAAGAACCCTGCCGTCAGAAGTTTTGGGAATCATGATGGCATCGTCACTTTTAAGGAAAGATTTATCCAGAACCAGGTGGATACCCTGACTTGGAACAACGAATTTGCCATGCTTAGGGTTATTCATATTCAGAATATCATTGGTGAATACCCCTGTTGCATTGATCACAGCTTTTGCACGAAGCTCATACTGCTGGCCGGAGAACTGGTCTTCAGCTTTTACCCCGTTTATTTTCCCGGAATCATTTTTCAGGAGCCCGGTTACTTTCATATAATTAATGGCACTGCCTCCTTTTTCTATAAGAGTCTGGGTTAAATTAATGGCTAACCGTGCATCGTCGAATTGCCCGTCCTGGTACACTACACCACTTGCGAGATTGTGCTGCTCAATGGTCGGAAGCTTTTCAACGGTTTTAGCCTTGCTGATGTATTTTGTTTTACCAAGGCTTAGTTTCCCTGCAAGGAAATCATAAATAGAAAGACCTATTTTATAGTAAATTCCTCCCCACCATGTATAGTTGGGGATAATGAATGACTGGTTTTTTACTACATGTGCTGCATTTTGAGCAAGAAGCCCTCTTTCTTTCAATGCCTCTTTTACAAGGCCTACATCTCCCTGGGCAAGATATCTTACACCGCCGTGTACCAGTTTGGTGCTTCGGCTGGATGTTGCTTTTGCGAAATCGTGTGATTCCAGAAGAAGGGTTTTAAATCCTCTGCTGGTTGCATCCAGTGCAGATCCTAGACCGCTGGCGCCGCCACCAATCACGATGAAGTCCCATTCCTGAATACTTGTTAATTTACTTATTTCTTCGTTTCGTTTCATAAATGTTTCGTTTATGTTTCGTTTTCAAATGTATAAATTAAAAATGAAACTAAAAAGAAAATAAATGAAATTTTATCGGTCTCGAAAAAAAATGGTATTTTTGATGAAAGAATCAGAATGGAAAAGTTAATACCAAGGCATAATGATATATTAAAAGAACTGGATGAAAAAGGTCATGTTCTTGTACAGGATCTGTGCGAGAAATTCAATGTTTCGTCAGTTACGGTCCGAAAGGATCTGAATTATCTCGAAAGCCTGGGATTGCTTTTCCGTAACCATGGAGGAGCAAGCAAGCATGTAAGGTATGCCTATGAAAGAAATGTGGATGAGAAGGAAAACATCAATGTAGAAGCGAAACAGAGTATAGCAAAAGGAGCTCTGGAACTGATCCGCGAGAATGACTGTATTATTCTGGCTTCCGGAACGACGATGCATTATCTTGCCAGGATGCTGGTGAACTTTGGTCCGCTTACGGTTCTGACTTCATCTTTAAGAGTAGCCATAGAGCTGTGCAATAATCCTAATATTAATATCATACAATTAGGAGGTGAAGTGCGAAAGAGCTCAACTTCAATTGTAGGTTCCATTTCTGAGGGGATCCTCAAGCAGTTTTCGTGCAATAAGCTTTTCCTGGGTGTGGATGGGATTGATACTGAATTCGGAATCAGTACCTCCAATGCTGCGGAGGCTCACCTTAATCAGCTTATGATAGAATGTTCTGAAAAAGTGGTTATTCTTGGGGATTCTTCAAAACTGAATAAAAAAGGTTTTGGAAAAATCGCTCCTTTGGACAAGGTGGATTATCTGATTACGGATAACGGGATTAGTGAGGAAGATCAATCTGCATTGGAGGAAAGGGGAGTTACAGTCATTGTAAAATAAGGTGTACTTTAACTTATTCAAATATTCAAAATAGAGACAGTCTGGTTTCAGAAAGTCCCTATTTTAAATTAAGTAGTTGATTTATACTTTCCAGAAAAATCTTTCTTTATTTTTGCTTTCCGCTCCAAGCCGGGTGTAGAATTTAATGGCTCCTGTATTAAAACTCGGGGTCTGCCATTGAATTACCGAGCAGTCTTCTTCTTTTGAGTGGGCCCTTATTAATTCCATTATTTGCTTTCCTGTTCCGTTTCCCCTCGCGTTTTCTGTTAAGAATAGACAGTCAACATACATATAATAACCGGCATCCCAGGTTGAAAACTGTTTGAAGAATGTTGCATATCCTATTATTTCAGTGTCGGATTCAGCAACCAGGCATTTTATATTTGAGTCAGGATTGAGGAGGTGTTCAGAAAGCAGTTCCTTCTTGTTTTCTTCTTTGAAGGAACTTCTTTCATACTGTGCATGGGCTTTACACAGTTCAATAATGGAGCTCAGGTCTTTTTCCTCTGCAAATCTTATTTTCATATTTTTTATTAATAATTTAACAGGCACATACGAATGTGGAGCCATTTGTGGGGGTAGTTCCTTCTGTGGCATAGCCATCAAACTTCCACCATTCAATTCCTCCCATTAATTCAAGGACTTTAAATCCTAACAGAGTCATTTTTAAAGCTCCTTTTGTAGAAGCATTGCAGCCGATTCCGTCACAATAGCAGACGTATGTTTTTGACCTGTCAAGATGCTGGGTATTCTCTTCTGTCATTTCCCGATGAGGAAGATTAATGGCAGATGGGATGTGTTCTTTATTATAGCCGATTGGTTTTCGGGTGTCTACTGCTATATAATCTGTACTGTTTTGAAATAACTCATATAAATCTGAAGGATCTATTTCATACGATAATTTTTTCCGGTAGAATTCAATTTGTTCTTGCATAATTTTAAATTGTTTATAGGGCAAAATTATGCTCAGGCTTCTTTCTCTCCTAAGATTGAAGTTGAATGCTTTGCAGTTATCAATGAAATATTTTCAGGTATTGTTTTTTGTTATATTGCTAACTTTGCATTATGGAAATCAAGTTTTTAAGACTTATTAAAACAATTGCGGAAGAGGGGAGTATTGCCGGTTCTTCTGAAAAGCTTTTTTTGACACAGTCAGCATTAAGTCATCAGCTTAAGGATCTGGAAATTCAGCTTGGTTTCAAGGTATTTTACAGAACGCGGAACAAATGGGAATTAACTGAAGAGGGGAATGTACTTTACAAAACTGCATGTACGGTAATCGATAGTATTGGGAGTGGTCTAAATGCTATTCAACAGATAAGAGCCGGGGCGGCGGGTACAATAAAAATCAGCACAGAATGTTATTCATTCTATCAGGGGCTGCCATTATTTATTCAGAAAATGAAAGTGCTGTATCCTGAAATTGAGGTGGATCTGGTGCTGGAAGCGACTCATAAACCCGTTGAGAAAGTGATCTCCAATGAAATTGACATTGCAGTCGTCACTTCAAAACCTTCCGTCAGTAAAGAATTGGTAAGCATTGAGATTTTTGAGGATGAAATTTTTGCGGTTATTCATCAGGAGAATCATCTGAATAATTCGGAATACCTGATTGCTGATGATTTTCTGGATGCTCACTTAATCATTCATTCTTTTCCGTTAAAAACGGTTTCTGTTTATGAGGAATTTCTAAATCCGAACGGAATAGCTCCGGCGAAAATTTCTGCGGTTCCCTTAACTGAAGTTACTTTGGAAATGGTACAGGCTAATATAGGGATTACCTGTATGCCGAAATGGGCATTACATTCATTCAAGCTATCTGATGAATTGAAGTTTAAAAAACTCGGGAATAATGGTTTGAAAAGGAAACATTATCTGGTAGTAAGAAAATCAGATATCAGAAAAAAATATATTAATGATTTTCTTTTGAACTTCAAAGAATATTTTCAAAATTTCGGATAGTTTTTTTTCTGGAATTGCTAATTGATTAAAAATCAAAATATTTTGCTGTAAATATTTGCCAGTTATAAAATTATTCATAAATTTGCACACTCATTTTAGGGGCGTAGTATGCCTATATCAAAAGTAGAAATTACTTCAGACCTCCGGAAAATGACGATAAATAAAGGATAAATTTTATTATAACATAAACAATGTCAGGTATTATTGGTAAAAAAATCGGTATGACGTCTTTGTTTAACGAAGAAGGAAAAAACATTCCTTGTACAGTTATTCAGGCTGGTCCATGCTCGGTTTTACAGGTCAGAACCATTGAAAAGGACGGCTACAAGTCAGTTCAGTTAGGTTTCGATGACAAGAGTGAAAAGAACGTAGGTAAAGCGTTAGCTGGCCATTTCAAAAAGGCTGGTTCTGCTCCAAAAGCTAAGTTGGTAGAATTCTACAGAGAATTCGTAGACGAGGTGAAAGTAGGAGAAGAAGTAAAAGTTGATCTATTCGCTGAAGGTGAATATGTTGACGTAACAGGAACTTCAAAAGGTAAAGGTTTCCAGGGTGTTGTTAAAAGACATGGCTTTGGAGGTGTAATGCAAGCTACTCATGGTCAGCACAACAGACTTAGAGCTCCAGGTTCTATCGGTGCTGGATCGGATCCTTCAAGAGTATTCAAAGGAATGAGAATGGCGGGTAGAATGGGAGGTAAGCAGGTAACTGTACAAAACCTTCAAGTATTAAAAGTGGATCAAGAACAAAATCTTTTAGTAGTAAAAGGTGCTGTTCCGGGAGCTAAAAATTCTTATGTAATTATCAGAAAATGGAACTAGTAGTATTAAATACATCAGGAAAAGAGACCGGAAGAAAAGTAACTCTAGACGAAACAGTATTCGGAATTGAGCCAAATCAGCACGCGGTTTACTTAGAAGTTAAACAGTACCTTGCTGCACAAAGACAAGGAACTCATAAAGCAAAAGAAAGAAGCGAAATTACTGCTTCTACTAAAAAACTTAAGAAGCAAAAAGGATCTGGTTCTGCTAGATATGGTGATATCAAATCTCCAACTTTCAGAGGTGGAGGTAGAGTATTCGGACCAAAACCAAGAGATTACAGATTCAAATTGAACAAAGCTCTTAAGAGATTAGCTAAAAAATCTGTTCTTTCTCAGAAATTGAGAGACAACAGCATTAAAGTTTTAGAGAATTTGAGTTTTGACGCTCCTAAGACTAAAGAATTCATCACTGTATTGGATGCTTTGGAACTAAACGGGAAAAAGTCTTTATTCATCATTCCTGAAACAAACAAGAATGTGTATTTATCTTCAAGAAACTTACCTAAAACTAAAGTATTGAATTATAACGAAATTTCTTCTTATGATTTGATCAATGCAGGTGAGATCGTATTCTTCGAAGGTGCAGTTGAAAAATTCCAGGAAAATTTAAAGAAATAAATCATGTCACTTATTATTAAACCAGTTATTTCAGAAAAGGCTAACTATCTTACAGATTTAAGAGGTGCTTATTCTTTCTTAGTTGAACCTAAGGCGAATAAAATCCAGATTAAAAAAGCTGTGGAAGAAGCTTACGGTGTGAAAGTAGCAGACGTTAGAACCATGATTTATGCGCCTAAAGTTTCTTCGAAATACACTAAAAAAGGTCTTCAAGTAGGAAAGACAAACAAATTGAAAAAAGCGGTTATCACTCTTGCTGAAGGGGAAGTAATCGATATTTTTGCTGTAAATTAATTATAATTATAAATAATAGTAATGTCTGTTAGAAAATTAAAACCTATCACCCCAGGACAGAGATTCAGAATTGTAAACAATTTTGAGGAAATTACTACCAACAAACCAGAGAAATCTCTTACAGTTGGTATTAAAAAGTCAGGTGGACGTAACCAAACTGGTAAAATGACCATGCGTTACACCGGAGGTGGACACAAAAAGAAATACAGAATTATCGACTTCAAAAGAAACAAGCATGACGTTGAAGCTACCGTTAAAACTGTAGAATACGATCCAAACAGAACTGCATTTATCGCTTTATTAGAGTATGCTGACGGAGAGAAGAGATATATCATCGCTCCAAACGGTATCAAAGTAGATCAGAAAGTAGTTTCAGGAGAAAGCGTTGAACCAAACGTAGGTAACGCAATGAAATTGAAAAACATTCCATTGGGTACTGTAATCTCTTGTGTTGAAATGAAGCCTGGACAAGGTGCAATTTTAGCAAGAAGTGCTGGTTCTTCAGCTCAATTAACTTCAAGAGACGGAAAATACGCAATCATCAAATTGCCTTCAGGAGAATCAAGAATGATCCTTACTGAATGTTTTGCAATGATTGGATCAGTTTCTAACTCTGACCACCAGTTAACTGTATCAGGTAAGGCTGGTAGAAGCAGATGGTTAGGTAGAAGACCAAGAACAAGAGCCGTTGTAATGAACCCTGTAGATCACCCAATGGGAGGTGGTGAAGGACGTTCTTCTGGAGGTCACCCAAGATCTAGAAACGGTAAACCAGCTAAAGGTTACAAAACTAGAAAGAAAAACAAAGTGTCTAACCGTTACATCGTATCTAAAAGAAAATAATTATGGCAAGATCACTTAAAAAAGGACCGTTCATTCATCATACTTTAGATAAGAAGGTTCAGGCAAATATAGAGTCTGGTAAGAAGACAGTTATCAAAACTTGGTCTAGAGCATCGATGATCTCTCCGGACTTCGTAGGACAAACTATCGCTGTACACAACGGGAAATCTTTTATCCCTGTATATGTTACAGAAAACATGGTAGGTCACAAGTTAGGCGAATTTTCTCCAACAAGATCTTTCAGAGGTCATGGTGGTAACAAAAACAAAGGAAGCAGATAATCATGGGATCAAGAAAACAAGATAGCGCAATCGCAAGAAAAGAAGCTAACAAAGACGTTGTAAAGGCTTCATTAAATGACTGCCCATCATCTCCAAGAAAAATGAGATTAGTTGCTGATATCATTAGAGGAGAGCAGGTAGATAAAGCTCTTTATATCCTAAAATATTCTAAAAAAGAAGCCTCTAACAAATTAGAGAAATTACTTCTTTCTGCTATGGCAAACTGGCAGGTGAAAAATGAGGGTGCTGATATCGAAGAAGCAAACCTTATCATTAAAGAAATCTTCGTGGATAGTGCAAGACAATTGAAGAGACTAAGACCAGCTCCGCAAGGAAGAGGGTACAGAATCAGAAAAAGATCTAACCACGTTACATTAATCTTAGGTAATAAAGAAAATTAATCAAGGTATGGGACAGAAGACAAATCCAATTGGTAACAGACTAGGTATCATCAGAGGATGGGATTCTAACTGGTTTGGCGGAAACGATTATGGAGACAGAATCGCGGAAGACTACAAAATCAGAAGATACCTTGAGGCTAGATTATCTAAAGGTGGTATTTCAAAAATTTATATTGAAAGAACACTAAAATTAGTAACAGTGACAATCACTACTGCCAGACCGGGACTTATCATCGGTAAAGGAGGTCAGGAAGTTGATAAATTGAAAGAAGAATTGAAGAAACTTACTGGTAAGGATATTCAAATCAACATTTTCGAAATCAAAAGACCTGAACTTGACGCAGTATTAGTGGCTGACAGCATCTCTAAGCAGATCGAAAACAGAATTTCTTACAGAAGAGCTGTTAAAATGGCGATGGCAAGTACAATGAGAATGGGTGCTGAAGGTATCAAAGTTCAAATCTCTGGTAGATTGAACGGAGCTGAAATGGCAAGAAGCGAATCTTTCAAAGAAGGAAGAATCCCATTGTCTACTTTCAGAGCTGATATCGATTATCACTGGGCAGAAGCTCACACTACTTACGGTAGATTAGGAGTAAAAGTTTGGATCATGAAAGGGGAAGTTTACGGTAAAAGAGAACTTGCTCCACTAGTGGGACAACAGAAAAAAGGAGGTCCTTCAGGAGGCGGAAACAGAGGAGACAGAGACAACAGAAGACCTAGAAAAAATAACAATAATAACAATAATAATTAAAAATTTTAGGTTAGAAATTTTGAATTTTAAATTACCGTTACTTTTTTAAAATATAAAAAATCTAAAATCTAAAATCTAAAATCTAAAATTTAGAAATTATGTTACAACCAAAAAGAACCAAATTCCGTAGAGTTCATAAGATGAAGATGAAGGGGATTGCTCAGAGAGGTAATCAACTGGCTTACGGAACATTTGGAATCAAAGCTATAGAAGGTGCTTGGATCACTGCAAGACAAATTGAAGCTGCCCGTATCGCTGCGACAAGATATATGAAGAGAGAAGGTCAGCTATGGATCAAAATCTTCCCGGATAAACCAATTACTAAGAAACCAGCCGAAGTACGTATGGGTAAAGGTAAAGGTGCCGTGGAATATTGGGTAGCCGTAGTAAAACCAGGTAAAATTATGTTCGAAGTTGGAGGTGTACCTTACGAAGTAGCTAAGGAAGCTTTAAGACTTGCAGCTCAGAAATTACCGGTAGTTACTAAATTCGTAGTTGCTAACGATTTTGTTAAACCTCTTTAATCTTTGATATAATGAAACAAGCTGATATTAAAAATTTAAGCGCGGGTGATATTCAAGCAAAACTTGCTGAATTGAAAGCTCAATATTCAAAACTGAAATTGGCTCACAAGATCAGTCCAATTGAAAACCCGATCCAAATCAGAGATTTGAGAAGAACAATCGCGAGATTAAACACTGAGTTAACCACTAAACAACAATAAGATTTTCATACATTATGGAAAGAAACTTAAGAAAAGAAAGAATCGGAATAGTTTCCAGCAATAAAATGGAAAAGACCATTGTTGTAAGTGAGACTACGAGAGTAAAACACCCGATGTACGGTAAATTCGTTCTAAAAACGAAAAAATATACTGCACACGACGAGAACAACGAATGCACAGAAGGTGATACAGTTCTTATCCAGGAAACTAGACCTTTGAGCAAGAACAAGAGATGGAGATTAGTAAGAATCATTGAAAAAGCTAAGTAATAATGTTACAAACAGAATCAAGATTAAAAGTTGCTGATAACACAGGTGCTAAAGAAGTATTGGTTATCAGAGTTCTGGGAGGAACCAGAAGAAGATATGCTTCAGTTGGTGATAAAATCGTTGTTACTATCAAAGATTCTACACCATCAGGGAACGCTAAAAAAGGTCAGGTATCTAAAGCTGTAGTAGTAAGAACTAAAAAAGCAGTAAGAAGAAAAGATGGTTCATACATCAAATTCGAAGACAATGCTTGTGTATTACTAAACGCAGCAGGAGAAATGAGAGGAACACGTGTTTTCGGACCGGTTGCTCGTGAGTTGAGAGACAAAGAATATATGAAAATCATTTCATTAGCTCCTGAAGTACTTTAATTTTAAAAATTTTTAAAAGAAAATGTCAAAGTTAAAAATAAAAAGAGGAGATAACGTCATCATTACTACTGGTAAGAAAGATATCAAAGGTAAAACAGGTGAAGTTATTGAAGTGATCAAAAAAGAAGGAAAAGACCCAAGAGTTATCGTTGCAGGACTTAACATCGTTAAAAAACACGTTAAACCTTCAGCTTCCAACCCTCAAGGTGGAATCACTGAAAAAGAAGCTTCTATTCATATCTCAAACGTAGCTTTAGTTGGTAAAGACGGAAAAGCTATCAAAATCGGTTACAAAATCGAAGGAGATAAGAAAGTAAGAATCAACAAAAAAACGGGTGAAACTTTATAATTTGAATTAACACATGGAATTTATAGCAAGACCCAAAAAAATATACAACGAGAAAATTGTTCCTGCAATGATGGAAGAATTTGGGTACAAATCTGTAATGCAGGTACCTAGATTGGAAAAAATCGTTATCTCTCAGGGATTAGGTGATGCCACTGCAGACAAGAAAATCATTGATTACGCTGTAGAAGAATTAACAATGATTACAGGTCAGAAAGCAGTAGGTACGATCTCTAAGAAAGACGAAGCTGCTTTCAAATTGAGAAAAGGAATGCCTGTAGGTGCAAAAGTAACGTTGAGAGCTGAAAGAATGTACGAATTCTTAGACAGACTTACTTCTTCTGCTTTACCACGTATCAGAGATTTCTCTGGTATCAAGGCAGACGGGTTCGATGGTAGAGGTAATTACAACTTAGGTATTACTGAGCAGATTATCTTCCCTGAAATCGTAATTGACAAAGTGAAAAAAATCCAGGGGATGGACATCACTTTCGTAACAACTGCGAAAACAGATAAAGAAGCGAAAGCTTTATTAACTCACTTCGGTTTACCATTTAAAAAGAACTAAGAAATGGCTAAAGAATCAATGAAAGCGCGTGAGCGCAAAAGAGAAGCACTAGTTGCTAAATACGCTGATAAAAGAAAAGCTTTAAAAGAAGCTGGTGATTATGAAGCACTTCAGAAATTACCTAAAAATGCTTCTCCTGTAAGATTACACAACAGATGTAAACTAACAGGTAGACCTAGAGGATACATGAGAACGTTTGGTATTTCCAGAGTAACTTTCAGAGAAATGGCAAACAACGGTCTTATCCCGGGAGTAAGAAAAGCCAGTTGGTAATAATTACTAATTAATCGGGACAATTAAGTTGTTCAGATACTAAAGATAAAAAATATCAGACCTAAGAAATTCTGAAGTCTGATATTTTATTCTTCAAGTCTTTGCAATACTGATTGTCTTTAACCAATAATTTAAAATAGAAAAATGGTAACAGATCCAATTTCAGATTTCCTAACAAGAGTAAGGAACGCACAAAGCGCAGGCCACAAAGTGGTGGAAATTCCTGCATCGAAAATCAAAAAGGAGATTACTAAGATCTTATTTGATCAAGGGTATATCTTAAACTACAAGTTTGAAGATAACGCTGTTCAAGGTACGATCAAAATCGCTTTAAAGTATGACAAGCAAACTAACAAACCGGCTATCAAGTCTATTCAAAGAGCTTCTAGACCAGGTTTGAGACAGTACAAAGGTTCTGCTGAACTTCCAAGAGTACTGAACGGGTTAGGTATAGCTGTTATCTCTACTTCTAAAGGAGTAATGACTGACAAGAAAGCTAGAGAAGAAAAAGTAGGCGGTGAAGTAATCTGCTATGTTTATTAATTTTTAATCAGAGGAAAATGTCAAGAATTGGTAAAGCAATTATAACAATTCCAGCTGGAGTTACGATCACTGAAAATAACAGTATTGTAACTGTAAAAGGGCCTAAAGGAGAACTTTCTCAGGAACTTACGGCAGGAATTACTTTAGAACAAAAAGATGGCGAACTTAACGTTAACAGACCATCTGATTCTAAACAACACAAAGCACTTCACGGTCTTTACAGAGCGTTGATCAACAACATGATCACTGGTGTTAATACAGGTTTCGAAAAGAAACTGGAACTAGTAGGGGTAGGATACAGAGCTTCACACGCAGGTCAAAAACTTGAGTTAGCTTTAGGATTCTCTCACGGTATCGTATTGGAACTTCCAAGCGAAGTAAAAGTAGATACATTGACTGAAAAAGGTAAAAACCCAATTATTACTTTAACGTCTCACGACAACCAACTTCTAGGAATGGTAGCTGCAAAGATCCGTTCTTTCAGAAAGCCTGAGCCATACAAAGGAAAAGGTGTAAGATTCGTAGGAGAAATTGTTAGACGTAAAGCTGGTAAATCTGCTTAATAAATTATAAGTATTATGGCATTAAGTAAATTAGAAAAAAGAATAAGAATCAAAAGAAGAGTGAGAGGGAAAATCTCCGGTTCTTCTGAATTGCCAAGATTATCTGTATATAAAAGTAATAAGGAAATTTACGCTCAGTTAATCGATGATAAAAATGGTACAACTTTAGTTTCCGCTTCTTCAAGAGAAAAAGGTGTTGACGCTAATGGTACCAAGACTGAAGTTTCTGCTGCTGTAGGTAAAGCTATCGCTGCTAAAGCTATCGCTGCAGGAATCGAAAGTATTGTATTTGACAGAAACGGATTCGTGTACCACGGTAGAGTGAAAGCTCTTGCTGACGGTGCTAGAGAAGGTGGACTTAAATTCTAATCATAAAAATTTCGGAAAATATGTTAGGACTAGATAATATAGAAAGAGTAAAACCGGGAGGATTAGAATTAAAAGATCGTCTCGTAGCTGTTAACAGAGTAACAAAAGTAACCAAAGGAGGTAGAGCTTTCGGATTTTCTGCTATCGTAGTAGTAGGTAACGAAGACGGAGTAATCGGTCACGGTCTTGGAAAATCTAAAGAAGTAGCTTCTGCAATCGCTAAAGCTGTTGAAGACGCTAAGAAAAACCTTGTGAAAGTTCCTGTAATGAACCACACAATTCCTCACCAAACTACTGCTAGATACGGTGGTGCAGATATCTTCTTAAGACCTGCTTCTCACGGTACAGGACTTATCGCCGGTGGTGCGGTAAGAGCGGTACTTGAGTCTGCTGGTATTCACGATATCCTTTCAAAATCTAAAGGATCTTCTAACCCTCACAACGTGGTGAAAGCTACTTTCAAAGCGTTATTGGATATCAGAAGACCTGAAGAGATCGCTAGAATGAGAGGAGTTTCTCTAAGTAAAGTGTTTAACGGTTAATATTAGAACAATGGCAACAATTAAAGTAAAACAAGTAAGAAGCGCTATTGGAAGAACAAAAACCCAAAAGAGAACGCTTGAAGCATTAGGATTTAAGAAACTTCACCAAGTTGTAGAGCACGAAGCTACACCTTCCATTTTAGGGATGATAGCTGCAGTTAGTCACTTACTTGAAGTTCAGAAATAATTAAAAATTCAAAGATTAAAAGATTAAAATTTTCTTTCTATCTTAGCCGGAATTTTTTAATCTTTAAATTATTTAATCTTTAAATCAATAAAAAAATGAATTTAAACAATATAAAGCCTGCTGCAGGTTCTACTTTCAATTCAAAAAGAATTGGTAGAGGACAAGGTACAGGAAAAGGAGGTACTGCTACGAAAGGACATAAAGGTCAGAAAGCTAGAGCTGGTTATTCTCAGAAAATCGGTTTCGAAGGTGGACAGATGCCTTTACAAAGGAGATTACCTAAATTCGGTTTCAAAAACGTAAACAGAAAAGAGTTTAGAGGAGTAAACCTTGATACTATCCAAACATTAATCGAGAACAAATCCATCACCGGAGACATCACGAAAGAAGTTTTAGTAGAAAACGGTTTAGTTTCTAAAAACGAATTAGTGAAAATTATGGGTAGAGGAGAATTGAAATCTGCGGTTTCAATCTCTGCTGACAAGTTCACTAAATCTGCTGAAGAGCTTATTGCTAAAGCAGGTGGAAAAGCAATTACCTTATAATACTTACTAATGAAAGAATTTATACAAACCCTTAAAAATATTTGGAGCCTAAAGGAATTAAGAGACAAAATTCTCTTTACGTTAGGTATTATCCTTGTGTATAGATTCGCATCTTATATCTCGCTTCCTGCAATTAACCTTGCTGAAGTGGGAGATCTCTTAGAGCATTATAAAAATCAAGGCGGTAACAAGCAAGGAGCAGGTCTCCTTGGCTTGCTTTCGTCGTTTACGGGGGGAGCTTTCAGCCACGCTTCCGTAATGGCGTTGGGAATCATGCCTTATATTTCTGCTTCTATTATTGTTCAGTTGATGGGGATGGCTATTCCTTATCTTCAGAAACTTCAGAAGGATGGAGAGTCAGGTAGAAATACATTGAATCAAATTACAAGATGGTTAACTATCGGAGTTTGTTTAGTACAGGCACCTTCTTATTTAACTTCTATTACTCAATTATTCTTACCATATGCTCAGTTCTCATCTGCATATTATGTAGAGCCGAATTCCATCATGTTCTGGCTTCCAAGTATTGTTATCCTGGTTGCCGGTTCAGTATTCGCAATGTGGTTGGGTGAGAAAATCACCGACAAAGGTATCGGAAACGGTATCTCCATCCTTATTATGGTGGGGATCCTTTCAAGATTACCTGAAGCATTCGTACAGGAAATGGCAGTGCAGAACGGAAAAGGAGGAATGGGATCTATCATGATCCTTGTTGAAGTAATATTCTGGATGCTGGTAGTTCTTTTAGCTGTAGTATTATCTGTAGCTGTCAGAAAAATCCCTATTCAGTATGTAAGCAGAGCTCAAGCAAGAGGAGGTGTAAACAGAAATCTTATGCAGGGAGCAAGACAATGGATTCCATTGAAAGTGAATGCTGCTGGTGTAATGCCGATTATCTTTGCCCAGGCATTGATGTTCGTACCAGGGTTATTGACCAAATTCGATGAGTCCAATACTTTTCTTGCAGGTTTCAAGAATGTTTTTAGCTGGCAGTACAACGTATTGTTCGCGCTATTAATTATTATCTTCTCATTTTTCTATACTGCAATTACAATTCCGGTAAACCAAATGGCTGATGATTTGAAGAGAAATGGAGGTTTAGTACCGAAAGTAAGACCCGGTAAAGAAACAGCTGATTATTTAGATGATATTTTGTCAAAAATTACCTTGCCAGGTGCAATATTTTTGTCTATCTTTGCAGTCCTTCCAGCAATAGTGCATGGAAGCTTTGTTCAGACAGATGCGTTTGCCCTATTTTTCGGGGGAACATCATTATTGATTATGGTGGGCGTAATTTTAGATACCGTTCAACAGATTAATACATATCTGCTGAACCATCATTATGATGGCTTAATGCAGTCTAAATTGTCAAGAACGACTGGATATTAATTTATGGCAAAACAAAAACATATTGAACAAGACGGCGTTATAACGGAAGCACTTTCGAACGCCCAGTTCCGTGTAGAGCTGGAGAATGGGCATATACTTATTGCTCATATTTCAGGTAAAATGAGAATGCATTATATTAAACTTTTACCTGGAGATAAGGTAAAACTAGAAATGTCTCCCTATGATTTAACCAAAGGGAGAATCACATTTAGATATTAAAAACAAATGCCAAATGGGATGTATGTTCCGTTTGGCTCTTGTTGAAAATAAATACTATCAGAATGAAATCGCAAGATTCCATTGGTCAGTAAAAAAAATAAATATTTCAAATGAAAGTTAGAGCATCAATTAAAAAAAGAAGTGCTGATTGCAAGATCGTACGCAGAAAAGGTGTACTGTTCGTAATCAACAAGAAGAACCCAAAATTTAAACAAAGACAAGGCTAACATTAAATTATGGCGAGAATTGCAGGTATTGATTTACCAAAAAACAAAAGAGGTGTTATCGGTTTAACTTACATCTACGGAGTTGGAAGAAGTACTTCTTCCGAAATCCTTAAAGCTGCCGGTATCAGCGAAGACAAGAAAGTCAACGAATGGAATGACGATGAATTGGCTGCAATCAGAACATATATCTCTGAAAACATTAAAGTAGAAGGAGAATTAAGATCTGAAGTGCAATTGAACATCAAGAGATTGATGGACATAGGATGCCAACGAGGAATACGTCACAGACTAGGACTACCTTTAAGAGGCCAGAGAACGAAAAACAACTCTAGAACCCGTAAAGGAAAGAGAAAAACTGTTGCTAACAAGAAAAAAGCTAGTAAATAATCGTTAGGAATTATGGCAAAACAAACTAAAGTAGTTAAAAAAAGAAAAGTAAAAGTTGAAGCTATTGGTGAAGCACATATTCAAGCTTCTTTCAATAACATCATCATTTCTTTAACAAATAAAAACGGAGAAGTTATCTCTTGGGCGTCTGCCGGTAAAATGGGTTTCAGAGGTTCTAAAAAGAATACTCCATTTGCTGCTCAAATGGCAGCTGAAAATTGCTCTGCTGTAGCTCATGAAGCTGGATTAAGAAGAGTGAAGGTGTATGTGAAAGGTCCTGGTGCAGGTAGAGAATCTGCAATCAGAACTATCCACAATTCAGGAATTGAAGTTAGCGAAATCGTAGATGTGACTCCTATGCCACACAACGGTTGTAGACCACCAAAAAGAAGAAGAGTTTAATTTTTAGAATTTACCCATTATGGCAAGATATATTGGACCTAAAACTAAGATTGCTAGAAAGTTTGGTGCTGCAATCTACGGAGATGATAAAAACTTCGAGAAAAGAAAAAACCAACCGCCAGGACAACATGGTCCTAACAAAAGAAGAGGTGCTAAAAAATCAGAATATGCAATTCAGCTAGCTGAAAAACAAAAAGCTAAATATACTTACGGTATTTTAGAAAGACAGTTTGCTAACTTATTTGAAAAAGCACACAGAAGCAAAGGAGTAACCGGTGAAGTACTATTACAACTTTGCGAATCTAGATTGGATAACGTAGTATACAGATTAGGTTTTGCTAAAACAAGATCTGCTGCTAGACAATTGGTTTCTCACAGACACATCACTGTGAACGGAGAACTGGTAAACATTCCATCTTATTTGCTTAAAGCAGGTGATGTAATCGCTGTAAGAGAAAAGTCTAAGTCTCTTGAAGTGGTTTCAAATGCATTAGCTTCTAAAGCAAATTATGAGTGGTTACAATTCAACGATGAGAAGAAAGAAGGTACTTTCGTTTCTGCTCCTGACAGAATCCAGATTCCGGAGGAAATCAAGGAACAGCTTATCGTCGAACTTTACTCTAAATAATTTTTTAATCAAATTTTTGCTCAACCCAATAATATGGCAATTTTACAATTCATAAAACCCGATAAAGTAATTTTACTTAACTCTGATGAATTTAAAGGTCAATTCGAATTCAGACCTCTAGAACCAGGTTTCGGGCTTACAATCGGTAATGCTTTGAGAAGAGTGTTGCTTTCTTCTCTGGAAGGATATGCTATTTCATCTATCAAAATAGAAGGTGTAGAGCACGAATTTTCAACCATTCCAGGAGTAATCGAAGATGTTACCGAAATTATTCTTAACCTTAAGCAGGTAAGATTAAAAGCTTCAGCAGAAGGACAGGCTAACGAGCAGGTAGTTGCTAAAGTTTCGGGTCAGACGGTTATTACTGCTGGTGATTTAGGAAAGTCTATCAACGGATTTGAGGTTCTTAACCCTGATCTTTTGATCTGCAACCTGAACAGTGATGTAACTTTCGAAATTACTTTCAATATTGAAAAAGGTAGAGGATATGTTCCTTCAGAACAGAATAAGTCAAACAATGCACCTGTAGGTACTATTGCTATCGACTCTATTTTCACGCCAATCAAGAAAGTACAATACAGCATTGAAAATTATCGTGTAGAGCAAAAAACAGACTACGAAAAACTTGTATTAGATATAGAAACTGATGGTTCCATCAGTCCTCAAAATGCTTTAACTGAAGCTTCTAAGATATTAATTTATCACTTCATGTTGTTCTCCGATGAGAGAATCACTCTTGAAACTGAAGCTGTAAAAGCATCTATCCAATATGACGAGGAAACTCTTCATACAAGACAATTACTTAAGTCTAAATTAGCAGATATGGATCTTTCCGTAAGAGCCCTTAACTGTCTGAAAGCAGCTGAAGTAGAAACTCTTGGAGAATTGGTTTCTTACAGTAAGTCTGATTTGATGAAATTCAGAAATTTTGGTAAAAAATCTTTGACAGAACTAGAAGAATTAGTGCATTCAAAAGGTCTTAACTTCGGTTTCGACGTTGCAAAATATAAGTTAGACGCTGATAAATAATTAATAATGAGACACGGTAAAAAATTCAATCACTTAGGAAGAACGGCTTCTCACAGAAGTGCTTTACTTTCTAATATGGCTTGTTCTCTAATTGAGCATAAAAGAATCAACACTACTGTAGCTAAAGCTAAAGCTTTAAGAGTATATGTTGAGCCTCTATTAACAAAAGCAAAAGAAGATACTACACACAACAGAAGAATAGTATTCTCTTACCTTCAAAATAAATTTGCGGTTGCTGAATTATTCAGAACTGTAGCTCCGAAAATCGCTGAAAGAAACGGTGGTTATACAAGAATCATCAAAACTGGTTTCAGACCAGGTGATGCGGCTGATACTGCTCTTATCGAGTTGGTAGATTTCAACGAGCTTTACAACCCGAATGCAGAGGAGAAAAAAGCTACAAGAAGAAGCAGAAGATCTACAACTGCTAAAAAAGCTGAAGCAGTAGTAGCTGAAGCTCCAAAAGCAGAAGAGAAAGTTGAAGAGCCTAAGGCTGCAGCAACTGACTCTGCTGAAGAGAAAACTGAAGAATAATATTCATTCAGATATAAATGAAAAGCCATCCAAATTTTGGATGGCTTTTTTATTATTTCAACTCCGAATCAATACGGATCCCAGAAACCTGGTTAAATCTTCGTTCTCTTCAGTTCAATCACATTATTCCCTTGCTCCAGATGAATGCTATCCCCTTTTACCCTTGCGGTCATATCATCTTTTTTATAAATAATTTCTCCATCTTTTGTTTCAGTTTTTGGTAATGTAAACGTTTTTTTATTGCTCGTGATGGCAACGTTACTTTCCTTAGGGTCATTTTTGAATACTACTTTCACTAATGATCCGTCTGTAGCTTTATAAACAAAATCTGTCTTTTCTGTCTTCTGCCCATTCACTTCAGTAGTTGAAGAGCTTTGGGTTACAGAATCAATTTTTCCATTATTATCTGTGATTACAGTTTCAGAACTGTCGGTTTTAATAATGCTTTTGTTTCCACTTTCACTTTTTTTGCAGCTTGTTAACAGTAATGCCACAGCTGAAATTGCGACTAAAAGGCTTTTTCTCATGATATTTATTTTTTAATAGATGGGATATTAATTGTTGTTTTATTGTAACAAAAATTTAAGTAAATTAATAGAAACAAAAAACAAACCAATAACCCTGAACTCAAGCCCCTAAATTACACAAAAGTGTAATTGATTTCGTCTTGTTTTCTGCTGAAATTTGTCTTAAACAAAAAAACAATGAGCATTTCCATCGCCATAGTAGAAGACGAAAAAAACTACAACAATGCGTTGAAGAAAGTTATCAATTATCAGGATGACATGAAAGTAGTTGCCCAGTTCTTTGATGGAAACGATGCTTTGAAAAATCTCTCGGAAATTTCTCCGGATGTAGTCATGATGGATATTCAGCTGCAGGATATGCTGGGTATTGAAATCATTGAAAAGCTCAGGAAAGAAATGCCTGAAACACAGTTCATCATGTGTACCAGCTTTGAAGACGACGAGAAAATATTCAATTCCTTAAAAGCAGGTGCCATGGGATATCTCATCAAAGGGGAAAGTATGGACAAGATCCTTTCTTCCATCCGTGATGTATACAATGGCGGAGCTCCTATGAGCCTTTCCATTGCCCGAAAAGTTTTGAGTCACTTCGAAAAAAAGCTTCCCGAAATTAAAGGTTTTGACGAGCTCACTGACCGCGAAAAAGAAATTCTCGAACTTCTTTCACAAGGACTCCTCTACAAAGAAATTGCCGATAAAAAATTCATCAGCATTGATACCGTAAAAAAACATGTAGGAAACATCTACCGAAAGCTGCACGTCAGTAATAAAGTAGAAGCAATCAATAAATTTAACCATTTTAAAAACTAAAAAACTATGGGAAAACAAGTACAAGAAAAACCATCTCGTGATGATTTGGAGATTGAATTGATGCGAAAAATCAAAACGCTAGAGTATGATAATCTTAAATCTCTAGTAATGGGGGATTTAAGAATTGAGCATTATGCCATTGCGAAGGCAAAAGCTTTTTTTGATTGGCCAATTCCTGAGGATGAGAAAGAAGCCCAGGTTTCAGCTAAAATAGAAAATTTTCAAACTTTTCCTGATGAATTTCTAGTTGAGAATTTAGAAGATATAATTACTGAAAACTTAGGATTTAAAAAGTATCTATATATTTATTTTATAAATGACGGTGCTAGAATTAGTATCGCTCTATTGTTTAAAAATGAATATTATCTGGGAAATCTTTTAGACTTTGGAACAAACAATAATCTATATGTTTGGGCTGGGGGAAGATTAGATAAAGTAGCAATGGCAAACTATCCTAATATTATTGATTCAATCAGAAGATTTGAAAACGATTTTATTACTACATACAATATTAATCAGTTTTCAAAATATATTATTTTTTCAATGGATAGGATAAAGAAAAATTTTAAGAATTTTGACAACTCTTCTAAAATTATTGTAAGTGGTAGTGATTATCATGGAAATATTCGGCCAAATTTAATTTTAGAGACTAATGATGCGAATGTTATTAGTCCTGTCTACAAACCGTCTGCTGCTGGAAAACTTTATTATAATATGGGGCACCTGTATCCGTAAGTATGGAGGCTCTGGCAATTATTTACCAGGTAGAAATTATTTCATTATTTCTATACAGTATATTTTTGGGTGGTATACATAAAAATACCATCCAAAAATACCTTTTTGCATATCTGCTTATTACTAATGTTATCGAATTAATTTCCTTTATTGGAAGGTCATATCTTGATTTGTCAACTAATGGAATAATTTACAATTGTTATTCCCTGTTTTGTCTATGCTTTTTTTATTTCTTTTATATTAGGTGCTTTACTAAGAAAAGTAGGTCCATTTTTTTTTGCCTATTTTGTTTAGCTTTAGCATGTGTTGGTATTTTTACTAACTTTTTGAATTTTGAATATGATTATAGAATAGGTATTATTCTCGCTTTATTTTATATCTGTTCAGCTTTATTTTGGATGGCTTACAGGATTGTAAATGTTGATAATCGGAAAATTACTGCACATCCTGAGTTTTGGATTTCCGTTGGACTTATCCTCTGGAGTTCTTTTTTTATATTAAGGTCAATCCCTATGTATCTTTTTGAAAAGATTGATGAAGAATTTCAAAAAATGCTTCGAAGTATATTTTATATTGTGAATATTGTATTTTATATTTTAGTTTTTGTAGCTCTTCTGAAATCAACAAACACACCTGAGGAAAATGAAAAACCTACCGTATGAAGTTAAACTGACATATGCAATATTTTTTTGCATACTAATTTTGATTATTCTTTTCATTGTTTTCGTTGTTATAGTATACAACAGAAAGCAACTTTTATACATTAAAGAGCAACAGCTCAAAGAAGCCGAATACCAAAACCAGCTTCTCCAGAAAGAGCTCGAAAAACAAAAACTCCTAGAACAGGAGCGCGAGAGAATTTCCCATGACATGCATGACGACCTTGGAGCAGGCATTTCTGCATTAAAACTTCAGGCAGAATTTTTAAAACAAAAAGCAGATGATGACGACCTGCAAAATGATATAGATGAACTTCTGAAAACCTCGGAAGAAATGAACCTTTCCATGCGAGAAATGCTCTGGAGCCTGAACTCAGGAAACGATACCCTGGGTAGTTTTATAGATTATGCCATACAATATACCAGCAACTTTCTGAAAAAAACAAGAATAAAAGTCTGGTCAGAAAGTGAGGATATACTACCAGAAACTCCAATTTCTACAGAGTTAAGGCGAAATATGTTCTTGTGCTTAAAAGAAGCTGTTAATAATGCTTATAAACACAGTCAAGCAAATAAACTAAAAATTTCGTTCTTACAGGAAAAAAATACTTTTATTATGAAAATATCGGATGACGGCGATGGGATTCCGGAAGAACATCACGAAGGAAACGGACTTCGGAATATGAAAAGAAGAATGGAGGAACAGAAAGGGGAATGCCAAATTTTAAAAGACGGTCCCGGAACTCATATTGTTTTTAAGGCTACGGTATAAAAGTCTGAAGTTGTAAAAATGAACAGAAATATTTGCTGTAAATCCAAGCAAAAAAGATTATTTGGCCAAGTAAAATGCTATTTAAATTGAAAATTAAACTATAATTCTCCAATGTCATAAAAAACACCGGAGAATTTTTATTTATTACCAAATATTAAAGCCCAGTTTTTTCATCAGGTTAGTTTTTTCATTAAATTTGTGATCAAGTATAATTATTAATAAAACAGCCTGAAGCTTTTGCAGAAGGTTTAAAACTAAACAATATGAGTGCAATTTCTTTCATAGAAGCAAGACAAATTTTGGATTCCAGAGGTAATCCTACCATTGAAGTAGATGTATTTACAGAAAGCGGAGCCATGGGGCGTGCTGCAGTTCCTTCAGGAGCATCTACGGGTGAACATGAAGCAGTAGAATTACGTGACGGTGGTTCGGATTATATGGGAAAAGGGGTCCTGAAAGCTGTTGAAAATGTAAAAGAAATAATTGCAGAAAACTTAATCGGGCAGCCGGTTTTTGAGCAGAACTTTATTGATCAGATTATGATCGATCTAGATGGAACTCCAAACAAAGGAAATCTTGGTGCTAATGCAATTTTGGGTGTTTCTTTAGCTGTAGCCAGAGCAGCAGCAGCTGAATTGGGAATGCCTTTATACAAATATGTAGGTGGTGTTAATGCCAATACACTTCCTGTTCCTATGATGAACGTAATCAATGGTGGATCTCACTCTGATGCGCCTATTGCATTCCAGGAATTTATGATTATGCCGGTAAAAGCAGATTCTTTCTCTCACGCTTTGAGAAAAGGAACAGAAATTTTCCATAACCTGAAATCTATTCTTCACTCAAGAGGTCTTTCAACAGCAGTAGGGGATGAAGGAGGTTTTGCACCTACTTTCAAAGGAACGGAAGACGCTTTGGATACCTTACTTCAGGCTATCGAAAAAGCAGGATACAAGCCTGGTGACGATATTATGCTGGCTCTTGACTGTGCGGCTTCAGAATTTTACAAAGACGGAATTTACGATTACAGAAAATTCCAGACTCCGGATGCAGCTCAGTTCTCCAGCAGCGAGCAGGTTTCTTACCTTGCTGAATTAGCAGCTAAATATCCGATCATCTCCATCGAAGACGGAATGCAGGAAAATGACTGGGAAGGTTGGAAAATGCTTACAGATAAGATCGGTGACAGAGTACAGCTTGTAGGTGACGATTTATTCGTAACCAATGTAGAAAGACTTTCAAGAGGAGTAAAAGAAGGTATCGCCAACTCAATCCTTGTCAAAGTAAACCAGATCGGTTCCCTTTCCGAAACAATGGATGCTGTACAGATGGCTCAGAATAACAAATTCACTTCAGTAATGTCTCACAGATCAGGAGAAACTGAAGACTCTACAATTGCTGACCTGGCAGTAGCGATGAACTGCGGACAGATCAAAACAGGATCTGCTTCAAGATCAGACAGAATGGCGAAATACAACCAGCTGTTAAGAATTGAAGAAGCGTTGGGAGATACAGCTTTTTTCCCAGGTTTAGACGCATTTAAAATCAAAAGATAATTGAAATTATAAATAACGGCAAGCGATAATTTTTGTTTGCCGTATTTTGTAATAAGTAGTATATTTAGAAAAAAAATAAATAATGTCAGACAACAAAGTAATATTGAATTACGACGGTAATTCATATGAATATCCAATCGTGGATAGTACTATCGGAGACAGAGGAATTGATATTTCAAAATTAAGAGACCAGACAGGTTTAATCACTCTGGATTTAGGGTACAAAAATACTGGAGCTACCATTAGCGACATCACTTACTTAGACGGAGATAAAGGAGAATTATTCTACAGAGGTTATCCAATCGAGCAGATTGCTGAAAAATCCAACTTCACAGAAGTAATGTACCTTTTACTACATGGTGAATTGCCTACTCAAGACCAATTCAGTTCTTTCAACAATAACATTAAAAAATATAACTTTATAGCAGATGAGATGAAAAAGATCATTGATGTTTTTCCTCGTTCTGCTCATCCTATGGGAGTTTTATCTTCTTTAACTTCCGCTTTGACTGCTTTCAATCCTAAAGCCGTTAACGTAAACTCTAAAGAAGAAATGGACCACGCTGCAGAATTGATGATTGCTAAGTTCTCTCACCTTTGTGCATGGACCTACAGAAAAACTCAGGGGCTTCCGCTTAACCACGGAGACAACAGCCTGAACTATGTGGAAAACTTCTACAAAATGGCATTCAGACTACCAAACGAAGAATTTGAAGTAAATCCGGTAGTAGTAGATGCTTTAGATAAATTATTAATCCTTCACGCTGACCACGAGCAAAACTGTTCTACTTCTACTGTAAGAATGGTAGGATCTGCTCACACAGGTCTTTTCGCTTCTATTTCTGCTGGTGTTTCCGCACTTTGGGGACCACTTCACGGTGGTGCTAACCAAGCTGTGATCGAAATGCTTGAACTGATTGAAAAAGATGGAGGAGATGTTAACAAATGGGTGGCTAAAGCAAAAGATAAAAATGACAGCTTCCGTTTGATGGGCTTTGGACACAGAGTATACAAAAACTTTGATCCTAGAGCGAAAATCATCAAGAAAGCTGCTGACGATATCCTTAATGCATTAGGTATCCAGGATAAAGCTCTTGACGTTGCCATGCAGTTAGAAAGAGTGGCTCTTGAAGATGAGTACTTCGTAGAAAGAAAGCTATATCCAAACGTAGACTTCTATTCTGGTATTATCTACAGAGCACTGGGAATTCCTACAGAAATGTTCACAGTAATGTTTGCATTAGGAAGACTTCCGGGATGGATTTCTCAGTGGAAAGAAATGAGACTGAAAGGAGATCCTATCGGAAGACCAAGACAGGTTTACCAGGGTGCTCAGAAAAGAGATTACATCGATATTACAAACAGATAATATTCTGTTTTATCATAAACAAAATCCCAAAGCTTGCTTTGGGATTTTTATTTTTCTAACTAAGGACAAACGCAGTTTCCGCAGGTCCAGATTCTGCAGCTTCCGTCATCGTTCCATTCGCAGCAGTATCTTGGTTTAATAGGACCAACACCTCCTACGATTGATTTTTGCTCGTTTCTTCCTAATTTTTGTGCGTTTTTAAGCACAGGATTTTTCTTGTTCATGATTTTGATTTTTGGTGTTAATAAATAGTTTAGTTTTTATAATTCCGAAAAATTATATCACTAAGATATGAATTTATTTTAAAAAATATGATATTTTTTTTGACTTATATATGTGTAAGATAGCTAGTTGTGAATCGGTGATAAAAGAAAATTCAATATGATTTTATGGCTAAATGTGAAATTTTATCCTGAAATATAGAACAGAGGGTTGAAAATAAACATCCCTAAATTCAAATTTATGCATAAAACAAAGCAAAAGTTTTCCAGATAGAGACCTTTACTTATATTTGTAGTATTGCATAAATCTTTATGAAACTAAACATTAAAAACGAAACGGGAAGGCTGAAATCTGTTGTTCTAGGCCAGCCTAATTCAATGGGACCCGTCCCAACACTGGAGGAAAGTTACGATGCCAAATCGTATTACTCCATCGAACACAATATGTATCCCAAAGAAGAGGATATTATCAACGAAATGAATGCCTTTGAAGCGATATTGAAAAAATATGACGTAGAAGTGCTTCGGCCAAGCATCATTAAAGACTACAATCAGGTTTTTTCAAGAGATGTAGCTTTTGTGATTGACGATAAAATGATCATTTCAAATGTAATCGCAGACAGGGCTGACGAGCAGGACGCGTATAAAAAAGTTTTTGAAAAAGTAGCATGGAGAAAAATAATTAACCTTCCGGAAACTGCCCACATTGAAGGGGGAGACGTAATTGTATGGGACGATTTCCTTTTCATTGGGACATGCTTCAGCGAAGATTACAGAAACTATAAAACAGCAAGAACCAACGAATACGCCATTGAAATTCTGAAAGAATATTTTCCGAAGAAAAGAATCATCGATCTTGAATTAAAAAAGAACGATAAAGTTCCGTTCGAAGGTATCCTGCATCTGGACTGTACCTTCAATCCGGTAGGAAAGGATAAATGCCTGATTTATAAAAACGGATTTGTTGACGAAAGCGATTACCGCCTGATCGTTGATATTTTCGGGGAAGAAAACTGTTTCCATCTCAATGATGAGGAAATGTTTGAAATGTTCCCGAATATTTTTTCCATTTCCCCTGAAGTGGTAGTATCAGACAAAACATTTACAAGAATGAACAACCACCTGAGAAACGAATGGGGAATGACGGTAGAAGAAATTCCTTATCGTGAAATTTCTAAAATGGGCGGTTTGTTGAGATGCTCTACAATGCCGCTTGTAAGAGAATAATTGAGTGGTAGGGTTTGAGAGTTAGAGTGTTGATGTATTTGAATATTTTTTTAATTTTAAAAAAATATTAGTGTATGTCAACGATTAAATTTCATCAGGACCTAAAAGTTTTTCAAAAATCATTTGAAACAGCACAGCTGATCTATGAACTTTCAAAATCTTATCCAAAAGAAGAACTTTATTCGCTTACAGATCAGATAAGAAGATTATCAAGATCTGTAACAGCAAATATTAGCGAGGCCTGGGGGAAAAGGAAATATGAAAAATCCTTCATAGCTAAACTTACAGATTCAGAGGGAGAAGCAAGAGAAACCCAAACATGGCTTCAGTTTGCTTTTGCCTGTAATTATATCAATGAACAACAATATGATAATTTACACAAACAATATAACCAAATAATAGGGATGTTAGTTAATATGATGAGACAGTCGGAAAAGTGGTGCTCATTCTCTCAGATTAATAAAGGAGAGAATAATTTGTGAATCTTTGTTCAGACTCTCAAACTCTAATACACTAGAATCCTCAAACTTATAAAAAATGCAGACAACAGATACAGTACTTATGATAGAGCCGATTGCATTCGGTTATAATGCAGAAACGGCAGAAAACAATTACTTTCAGGTAGAACAGACAGGTTCTGACATTCAGTCGAAAGCTTTGGCAGAATTCAACACCTTTGTTGGAAAACTCAGAAGCAAAGGCATAAATGTTATCACTATAAAAGATACGCTGGATCCCCATACGCCGGATTCCATTTTTCCGAATAACTGGGTAAGCTTCCATAAAGACGGGAAAGTAGTTTTATACCCGATGTTCGCTTCCAACAGAAGAGTGGAAAGAAGAGAGGATATTATTGAAAGTATCGAAAACCAGGGATTTGAAGTAGATGAAATCGATGACTGGTCATTCTCTGAAACCCAGGGACATTTCCTGGAAGGAACCGGAAGTATGATCTTTGACCACGACAATAAGATTGCTTATGGTTCTGTTTCTTTAAGACTTGACGAAAATTTATTCAGGGAATTTTGTAAAAAATATGGTTTTACGCCAATTGTTTTCCATTCTTACCAGACTGTGGGAACAGAAAGGCTTCCCATTTATCACACCAATGTTATGATGTGTGTCGCAGACCAGTTTGTGGTGATCTGTCTGGACTGTATCGATGATGAACTCGAAAGAGAAAAAGTAATTGAAACCATCAAAAGTTCAGAAAAAGAAATTATTGAAATTTCAGAAGATCAGATGCAGCAGTTTGCCGGAAACATGCTTCAGGTTCAGAATAAAGAAGGCCGGAAGTTTTTAGTGATGAGCCAAACGGCTTATCAGTCTTTAACTTCTGAACAAGTTGCCGCGATAGAAAAATACTGTGAAATCATCTATTCAGACCTGAATACCATTGAAGTGAATGGGGGAGGTAGCGCAAGATGTATGCTTGCAGAAGTTTTCCTTCCGAAAAAATAATACCCGTCCATTATTTGGAATAAGATTCCGGCCCTGAAACAGGGCCGGAATCTTTTTTGGAAGGTTTCATTTCTTCAAATTGAGACAAAAGACAAAAAAGTTACCTAAATTTGTGACTTAAGCAAAAACTATGAAGATACAGCAGTACTTTTTAACATTCGCTGTTTTGCTTGGGATATTCGTCGGTGCCCAGCAAAAGACATTTTGTAACCCTATTAATATTGATTACGGCTATACTCCTTTCGAAGTTTTTTCAAAACAGGGGAAACATCGGGCTACCGCTGATCCGGTAATCGTAAATTTTAAAAATAAATTATTCCTTTTCTCCACCAACCAGGAAGGATACTGGTACAGCGATGATATGCTGGACTGGAAATTTGTGAAAAGGAAGTTCCTTAGAGACAACAAATACATCCATGACCTGAATGCTCCGGCAGTTTGGGCCATGAAAGATACCCTGTATGTTTACGGATCAACCTGGGAGCAGGATTTCCCGATCTGGAAAAGTACCAATCCTACTAAAGATGACTGGAAAATAGCTGTGGATACTTTAAAAGTTGGTGCATGGGATCCTGCATTCCATTATGATGAGGATAAAAATAAATTGTATCTGTACTGGGGGTCCAGTAATGAATGGCCGTTGTTGGGAACCGAAGTAAAGGTTAAAAACCTGCAGTCGGAAGGTTTCGTAAAACCAATTATAAAACTAAAGCCTGAAGACCACGGCTGGGAAAGGTTCGGGGAATACAATGATAATGTTTTTCTTCAGCCGTTTGTAGAGGGGGCCTGGATGACCAAGCACAATGGAAAATATTATATGCAGTATGGAGCTCCGGCTACAGAATTCAGCGGATATTCTGATGGAGTATATGTCAGCAAAAATCCTCTGGAAGGTTTCGAGTACCAGCAGCACAATCCTTTTTCTTATAAACCCGGAGGTTTTGCAAGAGGAGCAGGGCACGGAGCCACTTTTGAAGACAATTACAAAAACTGGTGGCATGTTTCAACCATTTTCATTTCCACTAAAAACAATTTTGAAAGAAGGCTCGGGATCTGGCCGGCAGGATTTGATAAAGATGATGTAATGTATACCAATACGGCCTACGGGGATTATCCGACTTTCCTTCCGCAGTATGCACAGGGAAAAGATTTCTCAAAAGGTCTTTTTGCAGGCTGGATGCTGCTAAATTACAACAAGCCGGTTCAGGTTTCCTCTACATTAGGAGGATATCAGCCGAATTTAGCGGTGGATGAGGATATTAAGACCTATTGGAGCGCAAAAACAGGCAATTCAGGAGAATGGTTCCAGACAGATCTTGGTGAAGTTTCTACCATCAACGCTATCCAGATCAATTATGCGGATCAGGATGCTGAATTTATGGGGAAAACCTTGGGCAAAATGCATCAGTATAAGATCTACGGCTCAAATGACGGAAAAAAATGGACTGTGATTGTTGATAAAAGCAAAAATACAAAGGATGTCCCGCACGATTACGTAGAACTTGAAAAGCCTGCCAAAGCCCGTTTCCTGAAAATGGAAAACCTTAAAATGCCTACCGGAAAATTTGCATTAAGCGGTTTCAGAGTGTTTGGAAAAGGAGCGGGAGAAAAGCCTGAAAAGGTAGAAGGATTTGTCCCTTTGAGAGCCGATCCTAAAAAATATGGGGAAAGAAGAAGCATCTGGATGAAATGGCAGCAAAACCAGGATGCAGACGGGTATGTGATCTATTGGGGTAAATCTCCGGATAAATTATACGGAAGCATCATGGTGTATGGAAAAAATGAGTATTTCTTCACCGGAGCGGATAGAACTGATGCCTACTATTTCCAGATCGAAGCCTTCAATGCCAACGGAATTTCAGAAAGAACAGAAATCGTAAAGTCTGAATAATAAAATACTAGAAATTAAAAAATCTGCGATCTCAGATCAATCTGCGAGAATTTTTTTTAATGCAGAGATTCATTTTCCCTCCGTTAGATTTCAGAAAGCAAAGAAAAATTAATTTTTCAAATTGGTTGATGAAGCTGATTTAAAATCATACTACATATAAACGCTTTGAGATTATCAAGGCGTTTATTTTTTATCGAGCTGTTTATTGATTAGGGGCTCTTTATTCATACTCATAAAGATAGGAAAAACCCGCCGGAAATTCCGGCGGGCTTTACCACAAAAAATAATTGAATATGAAGAATGATAGTTCTATCTTGTTCTGCTTTTAATGGCGTCAGAAGCACCTTCGATGTCTCTTACCTTTTTCACTTTCTGGTTTCCGAAATTGTAGGTAATGCTTAATGTCATGCCTCTATTATATCTGTTCTGATGGATATAGTTATAGTTTCCGTTGTCCTGGTAATCTTCAATTTCAATAATATTGGTTTTTAAAACATCATTTACATTCAGGGCAAATGTCCAGTCGTTCCAGATTTTTTTTAGGCTTAGATCAAGGCTCATAAGGTTTCTTAATACCCCAAGCTCAATTTGCTGCTTATCTACAAAGAAGTAATTAACTCCGGCAAACCATGTTTTCTTTTTATCCAGACGGATAGTGTTGTTGGTTTGGATAACAATGCTCGTTGACCTTCTTTTGTTTTCATAAGTAGGGAAAACATCTCCCGAAGTAGGATCTATACTTAAACTTCCGTTGTTGATATTATGCTGTGCACCGATATTGAAGTTGGTCGTCCAGTATTGTTTGAAAAGGGATTTCTGTATTCCTACCATTGCAGACATCTCCTGTTTGTCTCCAAAATTGGTACGGATGTATCTCAACTGGGTGTGAGGATCCATAATCGGGTTTCCATCTGGACCAGTGACAGGATTTCCCTGGGCATCAATTCTCGGTTTCAGAATGTCTCTCTGCAAAGGAACCTGTGTAATTACATCTTTAAAATAGGAATGATTTAAAATCAGGAAATATGAATTTTTATACATATACGTAAGCTCCTGATTGTAAGTGGATGATGCTTTTACAAAAGGGTTGTTTTGCGTATAATTATTCTCAGTCAGGATATTCCTTACCGGGTTGATCTCCCAGAAGCTCGGTCTTCTCATCCTGCTTGAAAAGGCATAGGAAATATTGTTTTTATCATTGATAGCATAATTCAGGCTCAGATAAGGTAAAAGATTGTTATAATTTCTCTCTATCCTTTGCAGATCGGCAGTTGGAGCATTATCTGAAGTTCCTAAACTGTGTGTGATTTCATATCGGGTTCCTACTTTTCCTGACAATTTATCGGAGAACTTTTTTTCAAGTGTTAAATAAACGCCATAAATACTTTCATCATAAATAAAATGATTCGGTTCCGGTTTTTGTTTTATCGGTTGACCTTTTTTATCGAATTCATAGGTGTAGTTTTTAGTATCGTTGTCTGTTTTGGTTTTGTTATAATTACCACCTACAGATACCGTGAAATCATTTTTAAACTTTTGAATATAATCAGCCATTCCCGAAAAGTTATTAATAATCTGAGGAAGGTCCTGAATCACCTGCCTGCCCGGCAGAGTATAATTTCCGGAAGTATCCGGAAGAAGAGTCCTGTTGTCGGTATACTGGAATCTTTTATAATTCAGATAGGCTGCGTTAAGATTTAATTTACTTCCCAAAGAATCTGTTTTAAGCTCATAGTTCAGGTTCAATGAGTTGTTGTAAGAACGTGAATTCTCATTATTCTTTGAATTGCTGTAATTATAAATATAATCTTTGCTGTCTGCATCATAGGAACGGATGGTATTATACAGATCTACGGTAGAATTATAGCTTCTGTTGGCCCAGGTATTCCATGTTAGTGCCAGGTTGCTGTTGTCTGTAAGCTGATAATCAATGTTGAGGTAACCGCCTAAATTTTTATTCGGATCATTGATGTCTCCTTTGGACTCGTTGGAAGAAAGGCTGTTTCCGTTTCTTAACGTATAGGTTTGTGCCTCTATACTTTCACCGCCGTTAAGATTGGCGCTGATTCCCAGTTTATCTTTCCTGTAATTGACGGAAAAGGCTGCGGAGCTTGCATTATATTTGTTTTGTGAATTGGACATTCTCATATTTCCGCTCAGGCCGTCGCTCATTTTTTTCTTTAAAACGATGTTGATGATCCCATCCGAAGATTCTACCTGATACTCACTTCCGGGAACCGTAATCACTTCAATTTTCTGGATATTTTCTGCCGGTGTATTTTTCAGGAACTGAACCAGTGATTCAGCATCCATATTGGTTTTTCTTCCGTTGATGTAGATCAGGGCATTATTTTTCCCGGCAATCTTTAATGTTTTATCATCTGTTGAAGAAAGAAGCGGTGTCTGTTTCAGCAGGTCAAAAGTGGTATTTCCTTTGGCTACCGGAGAAGCCGCAACATCGTATACAAAACGGTCGCTTTGCTTTTTAAAAACCTGCTTGGTAATAGTAACTCCTTCTATGGATTTTGTTTTTATAGTGTCGGATTTTTTCTCCTGAGCGAAAACTACGCTTCCTGAGATGGCTGCGGCCAATATGATGATCTTTTTCATGATTCTTCTTATTTAAGTGTGGCTGTGGGTGTAAATTTTTATAATGGCTTAGGTTCTTGATTTTATGGCATCATTTGCTGATTTCATTTCTCTGGCCTTTTTAAGCTTCTGGTTTCCGAAGTTGTAGGTTACCCCGATGTTCAGGATTCTTGGATATTCGAAGTTCACCACATTGTTATAGCTTCCGTTCGGCTGTACGCCCTGAATGCTGTTGAAATTCTGGTTGAACAGATCGTATACTTCCGCTACAAACGTCCAGTTGCCCATAATTTTCTTTAAGCTTACATCAAAGCTCTGTCTTACCCCAAGAGTTCCGCTTTCAATCTTTACCTTGCTTCCGTAGTAATAATTAAGTCCCAGGAACCAGTCTTTATTGGAAGACAGACGAATGGTGTTGTTGATATTACCGGATATATTAAAGTTTTTGAAATCAATGACATAAGGATTGACCACCTCTGTCTGTCCGGGAACCGGAACTGAAGTAGGGTCCTCAGATACGGTTCCTTTATAGATGCTGTATCCTAAATTCACAGAATAATTGGTTGTCCAGATCTCTTTGAACCAGGATTTGTTCATTCCCAGGGTCAGTCCCAGCTGTTTGTTATTTCCATAATTGGTTCTGATATATCTTAAGAATTTGGTGGTAACCATCACAGGATTTCCATTGGCATCTTTTTCAGGTTTGGTTACTGTTCCCTGAAGCGGTATCTGGTTGGAAGCATCTTCTACATAATTAAAGCTCAGATTGGCAAAAAATGCATTTTTGTACATATAGCTGATTTCCTGATTGTAAAACTTGGAAGCCAGTACGAAAGGGTTATTCTGAGTATAGTTATTAGGAGTAAAATAGGTTCTTGAAGGGTTCAGTTCCCAGAATCTCGGTCTTCTGATCCTGCTGGAGAAGCTGTAGCTAAGATTATGATCTGAGTTGATGGCGTAATTCAAATTAAGATAGGGAAGAAGGTTATTATAATTTCTGTCAAAACTTGTTTTATCCAGAATTTCGCCGCTGCTTCTGGTCATTTCATAGCGGGCGCCCACTTTCCCGGAAAACTTTTCGCTCAGTTTTCTTTCATAAGTAAGATAAGCCCCCAGGATTCTTTCCTTATAAATAAAGTGATTCGTTTGGTTGACGTCATTAATAATCACATTATCTACAATATCGTCCTGTCTGGTATCATTATCTGTATTCGTATGGTTATAGCTCAGTCCCATCAGCCATGTGCTGCCTTTGGAAGTCTTCTTCAGATAGTCAATATTTGCAGCATAATTATTAATGATCTGGGGTACCGACTGCTGTAAAGCACTGTATTCGTTCTTAGGATCATTATTTAATGGGAAGCTTTCGTTGATGCTCATCTTATCCCTGTTGAACCATAAATAAGAAATGTTGGAAGTAATTTTGCTGCCGATAGAATCTGTTTTTATTTCATAGTTCAGATTAAAAGAGTGGTTTCTTGTCTGGGCATTCTCGTTGTTGATGGTTCTGTTGACAAGAGTACCATTCTGCCAGTTCGTTACATCAAGAATAGAATTGAAACTCTTATTATACCTCATATTGTAGGTAAATCCTAAGCTGTGATTTTTATTGATCTCATAATCAATATTTACGCTTCCGCCGAGATTTTTATTAGGATCATCATTGTAACCAAGAGACTCATTTCTGAATGTGGAATCTCCGTTGGAAAGTGTATATCTTTCTCTGTCTGTCCAGCTTCCTGTATTAAAGTTGGAGTTTACAGACCATTTGTTTTTTCTGAAATTAAACGAAACTCCTGCGGAAGGATTGTTGTAGTAAGCCTGTTCATTGTTCATTTTCAGAGTTCCGTTGTAGCCGTCATTTTTTTTCTTTTTCATTACGATATTGATGACGCCTTCATTGGATTCTACCTGGAATTCACTTCCCGGCGTAGTAATCACTTCAATTTTCTGGATATCCTCAGATGGAGTTCCTTTCAGCATTTCTATAAGAGCTTCAGCATCCATATTGGTTTTTTTGTTGTTGATGTAAACCACCACATCAGATTTTCCCATAATCTTCAACGATTTTCCGTCGATGCTTGAAATCATAGGAGTTTGTTTCAGGAGATTGAAGGTATTCGTTCCCTTTGCGATCGGGGAAGAAGCTACATCGTAAATGAAACGGTCACTCTGCTTTTTGAAAACCTGTTTCTTGATATTGACAGCTTCAATGTTTTTTACTTTCAGGGTATCTTTTGACTGCTGGGCAGCTGCCAGTCCGCTGAAAAATAAGGCGGCAATAAAGATTTGAGTTTTCATGATTATTTTATTTTAGTTGTTTAATAGCTTGTATTTGTTATTATTTAACATAGCAAAGATATATAATAAAAACAGTATCATGCAATACAAAGTACTTAAAATGTTTTTAAATTGAATTTAAGTTATTGATTATCAGTTAATAAAATTTTAATTTAAAATTTCAGTTTATCTTTAACTTTCTCTAATTAGACAATTCAATAGTAGATTTTGTTACACCGAAGATTAAAATTTGGTCAAAATTTAAAAGAAGTAAGTAAAGTTTAATAAAAGATGGTGATGGTATAAGATATTTATACGGGATGTCACTTCAATAAAAAAAGGACCAGAATGGTCCTTTTTGATGTTATGTTATATTATGTTATTCTCTGTCGAATCGGGCTAATTGTTTATCTATCCAAATAGTGGCAAACGGGAAAAATGCAGCAATTAAAGCAAAAACGCTGTCTTCATCATCCCATTCATATATTTTTCTTATGGCAGGAAGAAATATCAGGTATAGTGTAAAGAAGAATCCGTGAATACTACCGATAGTACTGATGTAAACAATCGGGAGAACCCCTTCCGGATCAATACGTATCCAGGTCATCGCTGTAAATAGGAAAAACCACGAAACAGCCTCAGCCAGACAAATGAGCTTAAACCATTTGATGACCTTTTCCTGAGGATATTTTGAGAAAAATTTTTCGATGAATTCCATATTTTAAGATATAAATGAAAGGAAGTGGACATATAGAATCTAATTTATAGACTCTAACTTCTTATTGACAAAATTACTTATAAAAACTGCTTCCATCCAAATAATCAAAAACTTCCGGTGGAAGCATCGGACGTACATTTTTTCCGTCTCTGATCATATTTCTGATCTCTGTGGCAGAAAGTTCAATTACGGGAGCTTTTATCATAGAAATATTTTCATGTTGCAGGTATTCGGAATCTTTCTTTTCCCCTTCAAAAACCCTTGGGTATACAATGATGTGATGATTTTTAATCAGAAGATCAGAGTTTTTCCATTTGTGAAGACTGCTTAAATTATCTTCACCCATAATCAGGCTGAAGGAATAATCCGGATATTTTTCATGAAGATAGGTAAGCGTATCAATCGTATAGCTCGGCTTAGGAAGTGAAAACTCTACATTTGAAGCCCTCATATTCGGATAGCTTTTCACGGCAAGCTGTACCATATCCAGCCTGTTGTGATCTTTTAGAAGAGACTTTTTATCCTTAAATGGATTCTGTGGACTTACTACAAACCACAATTCATCCATATCGGAATTTTCCAGAATATAATTAGCCAGAATTAAATGTCCGATATGTATAGGATTAAAGGAACCAAAAAATAAACCGATTTTTTTCATTGATTGCTAGGTAGTAGATGATAGGTTGCAGGTAGCAGTAATTAATCCCTAAATTTTACATCCTTTATATTTAAGTAGTGCGTTACATTGCCTTTCCAATGGTTTTCTTCTAAAGTAAAGGCAAGATCAAAGTTTTTATTTTTAAAATCTTCCACATACTGTCCGAGTTTAAAACCGACACATTCTATATTTCTGCCGGTGGATTCCTGCTTGATGTAAAATTTCAGGTGATTGTTGTCTTTTCCCATTGTTTTTACATAGCCGGAGAGTTTCTGGTCAGTTAATGTAAGAATAGGTTTCATATTATGAGGACCAAATGGTGCCAGTTTTCTGTGGAAATTGATAAATTCCCGGTTGATCTCATCAATTTTAATCTCGGAATCAATCGTGATGGAAGGTTCCTGCTGGTGTTCCTGGATTTTTTCGGAGACGATTTTCTCAAATTTTATTTTGAAAGCTTCAAATTTATCCTTTTCCATGGAAAGCCCGGCCGCAGCATGATGCCCGCCGAACTTCAGGAAAAACTCAGAACACATGTCCAGGGCTTCATGCACGTCAAAATCCGAAACGGATCTTGCAGAAGCTACCATTTCCCCATTGTTTCCGTCTGTAAATACAAGTGTCGGCTTATAATAGGTTTCAATAAGCCTTGAAGCTACAATCCCGATTACTCCTTTGTTCCATTCAGGATGGTAAACAATGGTGGAGTATTTTGTCTGCTGCTGGGATTCAACGATCTGGTTCAACGCAGAAAGTGTGGAATTCATATCCAGTTCGCGCCTTTCGTCATTAAGATTCATAATGTCGCTAACGATCTGGTTGGCATGTTTCAGGTTGTCCGAAACCATAAGTTCCACTGCAGCTTTTCCCTGTGAAATTCTTCCGGCAGCATTAATTTTTGGAGCAATCTCAAAAACGATATTTGAAATTTCAAAGTGAGAAAGCTTATCTTCAGGAATTAATAGTCTTAACCCCAGGTTTCTGGTTTTTCTGAGGACTTTCAAGCCCATTTTGGCCAGAACCCTGTTTTCGCCGGTCATCGAAACAATATCTGCAGCAATGGAAATTGCCAGAAGATCCGTAAGTTCAAATAATTCGGATTCAGGAATTTTATAGATGGTGTTCAGTCCCTGGCACAGCTTAAAGCCCACACCACATCCTGAAAGTTCTTTAAAAGGATATCTGCAGTCATTTCTTTTCGGATCCAGAACAGCTACTGCATTCGGGATCTCGTCACCCGGAAGGTGGTGGTCACAGATAATAAAATCAATATTCTTGTCCTGGGCATATTTTACCATGTCGGTTGCTTTGATACCGCAGTCTAGAGCGATAATCAGGGAAAAACCGTTTTCTTTGGCAAAATCAATACCTTCGGTAGAAATTCCGTATCCTTCAGAATTCCTGTCGGGGATGTAGTAATCTAAATATTTTTTCTCAACAATTTTGCTGAGGTAAAGGTACATGAGGGCAACGGCTGTGGTTCCGTCTACATCGTAATCTCCATAAACCAGTATTTTTTCACCGTTTTCAATGGCTGTGGCAATGCGCTCTACAGCTTTCTGCATATCTGCCATTAAGAACGGGTTGTGTATATCGTTGAGGTTCGGTTTGAAGAATTCTCTGGCCTTTTGATAATTGTCAATTCCTCTTAGAACGAGGAGTTTAGATTCAAAAGTACCAAAACCAAGTGACGAACTTAATCTGTCCACAACTTCCTCATCGGGTTCGGGCTTATAAATCCATTTCTGACTCATTTCACAAAAATAAGGAAAAAAAATAGCATTTTGAAATGATTAAGGATGAACTTGACTTCCTGATTGTTGAAAAAAAATATCTATCTTCGCGGTCCAAATTAAAAATAATCATGAAAAAAATTACACTCTGCCTTCTATTCTTAGGGGCTATGAATGCTGTATCGGCACAGAAAATCAATCTTGGAAAAGCTGCCGGTGTTGTTTCGAAAGGAGCAAAAGCGCTTACTTTTACCAACGAAGATGCCGTAAAACTTTCAAAAGAATCTGTTGACTGGATGGATAAAAACAATCCGGTAGCAGGGCCAAAGGATCCTTATACTGTAAGACTTAACAAACTTTTCGGAAAGCACAAGTCTCAGGATGGGCTGGTCCTGAATTACAAGGTTTACAAAGTAAAGGATATCAATGCTTTTGCATGTGCAGACGGAAGTGTCCGCGTTTTTTCTTCGTTAATGGATATCATGACGGATGATGAGCTTTTAGCAGTAATCGGGCATGAGATCGGTCACGTGAAAAATCAGGATACTAAAGATGCGATTAAATCTGCTTATTTAAAAGCAGCAGCCCTGGATGCAGCATCGTCAGCGTCAGGAACTGTAGCGGCCTTAAATGACAGTCAGGTGGGAAAAATGGCTAACGAATTCCTGGATGCTTCTCACAGCAAAAAGCAGGAATCTGAAGCGGATACTTACTCTTATGATTTCATGAAAGCGAATAATTATAATGTAGTAGGAGCTTATTCAGCATTCAAAAAACTGGCATTACTTTCTGAAGGTAGTACACAGACCGGTTTTGAAAAAATGTTCAATTCCCATCCGGATAGTGAAAAAAGAGCTCAGGCTATCAAGAAGAGAGCTGAAAAAGACGGATTATGGAAAGATCCCGGAACAGTGGCTCTTCCTAAAACAAAGCTTACGAAATAAAATAACTATTTAATAAAATAAAAATTCCTCAAAGCTACTTTGAGGAATTTTTTTTATAATGAATTTTAATGTTGTCTAAGAAATTATGAGTACATTTTTTCTCTAAGTTCTTTCACTTTTTTATCAGCAAGATATTCATCGTAAGTCATTTCTCTGTCGATGATTCCAGCTGGAGTCAGCTCAATGATTCGGTTACAGACTGTTGAAAGCATTTCGTGGTCATGAGATGCTAACAGAAGGTTTCCTTTAAAGTTAGACAATGAATTGTTCAATGTTGTGATACTTTCAAGGTCTAAGTGGTTGGTAGGTTCATCCAGCAAAAGAACGTTTGCTTTCTGAAGCATCATTCTGCTGAACATACATCTCATTTTTTCACCTCCGGAAAGCACTTTACATGATTTCAGAGCTTCATCACCTGAGAAAAGCATTCTTCCCAGGAATCCTCTTACGAATTCCTCGTGACGCTCTTCGTCGTTTTTAGTGAATTGTCTCAACCAGTCAACCAGGCTTAAATCTTCCTGGAAGAAATTGGTGTTATCCAAAGGCATGTAAGACTGGTTGGTAGTAACTCCCCAGGCCACTGTTCCTTTATCAGCTTCAACATTTCCTGCAAGAATTTCGAAAAATTCAGTAATAGCAAGAGAGTTTTTGGAAAGAACGGCAACTTTATCTCCTTTCTTAAGATTTAAGTCGATGTTTGAGAATAACAATTCCCCGTCTTTTGTTTTTTCAAGACCTTTTACATCAAGAATCTGATCTCCTGCTTCTCTTTCCATTTCGAAAATAATAGCCGGATATCTTCTTGAAGAAGGCTTGATATCATCAATGTTCAGTTTATCGATCATTTTCTTTCTTGCAGTAGCCTGTTTCGCTTTCGCAACGTTGGAGCTGAATCTTGCAATGAAGTCCTGAAGTTCTTTCTTCTTTTCTTCTGCTTTTTTATTCGCCTGTGCTCTTTGTCTTGTCGCTAACTGTGAAGCCTGATACCAGAAAGAGTAGTTCCCTGTATAAAGGTTAAGTTTAGCATAATCTAAATCCCCGATATGCGTACAAACGGTATCCAGGAAGTGACGGTCGTGAGAAACAACAATTACTGTGTTTTCATAATCAGCAAGGAAGTCTTCCAACCATGAAATTGTGTCAATGTCAAGGTCATTCGTAGGCTCATCCAGAATCAGTACATCTGGATTTCCAAAAAGAGCCTGAGCCAAAAGAACCTTTACTTTGTCCTTGTTCTCAAGTTCACTCATCATCTGCCAGTGCATATCATCTTTAATACCTACATTGGATAGCATGGTCTGTGCATCAGATTCAGCAGTCCATCCACCCATTTCATCATAAATTACACCTAATTCTCCTGCCTTGATTCCATCTTCATCGGAAAAGTCTTCTTTAGCATATAAAGAATCCATTTCCTCTTTTATTTCAAATAATTTTTTGTTTCCTCTTAAAACAGCCTCAAGAACAGTAAACTGATCGTAAGCAAAGTGATCCTGCTCCAATACTGACATTCTTTTCCCCGGCTCCAAAGATACATGCCCTGTAGTAGGATCCTGCTTTCCTGTTAATATTTTAAGGAATGTAGATTTCCCCGCACCGTTTGCTCCGATAATCCCGTAGCAGTTTCCCTTGGTAAACATAATATTTACCTCGTCAAAAAGAACTCTTTTCCCGAATTGTAAAGATAAGTTAGATACTGTTAACATATAGTTTTGTAAATTTGGCGCAAAAATACGAAAAGAATTTGGGTATTTCGTAATAATGTAATAGTCAAGTTTTTAAATATGGGGTATTTTTTCTATATTTCATTAACGAAATAAACAAAGACCAGTCCGGAAAGGCTGCTAAGTAAAGATTGGAGTATATTCCAATCCATTTTAATCACGAATTTTTTACAATGAAGATCGAAAAAACAGTAAATATATTAAACAGAAGAGCCCGTTTTGAATACGAAATCCTTGAAGAATTTGAAGCAGGGATGGTATTAACGGGTACAGAAATAAAATCTTTACGCTCGTCCAAAGCATCTATTACAGAATCCTTCTGTCAGTTTATTGATGGGGAATTGTACATTATTAATATGATGATTGACGAGTACAAATTAGGAACTTTTTACAATCACAAAACAAAAAGGGAACGGAAATTGCTGTTGCACAAAAAAGAATTGCAGAAACTTGAAAAAAAGTTAAAGGATGCTGGAAACACAATTATACCTCTTAAATTATATATCACAGACAAGGGTAAAGCAAAGGTGCTCATTGCGCTTGGTAGAGGTAAAAAACTCTTTGATAAAAGGGAAGCGATAAAAGATAGAGAAAATAAACGTAACCTGGACAGAATATTAAAGAAAAGTTAAAAATCATTCAAAAAACTTTGTATATAAAGAAAAATTATATTTATTTTGCATTATCAATTATTTAATCATTTAATTCTATGAAAAATCTAAAATTAGGAATTTCAGCATTGGCGCTTACGGTTGCCTCTACTGTCTTTGCCCAGACTACCAATAATCCGTGGTTGATCGGAGTTGGTGCTCATGCGGAAAATCACAAGGCACAGAGAAACAACTTTAGTAATACGTTCTCTGCTAATAATTTAACGAAGACAATGTTCAATGTGAACAACTTCTCTATTACACCTCCATTATCTAAATTAACAGTTGCTAGAAACATCGGTAAAGGTTTAGTTATCGACTGGCAGACTTCCGTAGGTAATGTAGATAACAAGAGATTTAACATGGGAAAAGAATTTTTCCTAATGACAGGTCTTGGTTTCCAGGCTAAAGCAGCTGGTCTTTTATGGGATGAAGAATCTTGGTTCGATCCATATTTAAGAGTTGGTGCTAACTACCTGAGACATGACTACACTGCCCTTTCTTTCCCTAGATATGATTACAGAGGAGAGCTTATTACTAACGGAGACGGTGGTAATGAAAATGGTAAAGCTAATCACTTTACAGTTTCTACAGGTGCAGGTGCTAACTTCTGGGTAACTAAAAACTTCGGTCTTGGTATTCAGGGAGATTATGTATCAACTCCTGGAGATAAAGCAAACTATGCTAACTTCTGGCAAGCTTCTGCATCAATCTTATTCAGATTTGGTAACAGAGATAGAGATAAGGATGGTATCCTAGATAAAGATGACCTTTGTCCAGATACTCCAGGTCTACCAGAATTCCAAGGATGTCCTGATACTGACGGTGACGGAGTTCCAGATAAAGACGATCAATGTCCAGAAGTAGCTGGTCCAGTTGAAAACAACGGTTGTCCTTGGCCAGATACAGATGGTGACGGTGTTATCGACAAAGATGATGCTTGTCCTACAGTAGCAGGTCCTGCTGAAAACAACGGTTGTCCTTGGCCAGATACAGACGGTGACGGAATCTTAGATAAAGATGACGCTTGTCCTACAGTTCCAGGTCTTCCAGAATACAACGGATGTCCTAAGCCTAAGAAACAAACTGCTATTGAAACTACAGAAGCTCTTAAAGGTATCTTCTTCGATTTCAACAAAGCGACTATCAGACCAGAATCTAGCGCTAAACTAGATAACGCTGCGAAGATTATCAAAACTGACGGTGGTAACTACCTAGTTGAAGGTCAAACTGATGCTAAAGGTTCTGCTGATTACAACTTGAAACTTTCTAGACAAAGAGCTGCTTCAGTAGTTGCTGCTTTAGAAGCTAGAGGAGTTGATGTAAATGCTCTTAAGTCAATCGGAGTTGGTGAAACTAAAGCTACAGTTTCTGAAAAAGCTTCTGATGCTGAAAGACAAGCAGATAGAAAAGTTATCGTAACTGCTATCGAAGATGCTAACGAGTGGAACGCAATCAAGAAAAAAGATTACGAAGATGCTCCAGTAAAAAAAGCTACTAAAAAAGCTCCGGCTAAGAAAAAAGTAGTTAAAAAGAAAAAATAATTAATTTTTCTAAATAATAAATACCTCCGATTATTCGGGGGTATTTTTTTTTTGTTGACTTTTAATTAATTTTGTTGAAATTTAAAAATTAAAATGGGAAGAGCATTTGAATATAGAAAAGCTTCTAAAATGGCCAGATGGGATAAAATGGCCAAAACTTTCTCCAAAATCGGTAAAGACATAGCACTGGCAGTAAAAGCGGGAGGTGCAGATCCTGAAGCCAACCCGGCTTTAAGAAGATGTATTCAGAATGCCAAAGGGGCTAATATGCCTAAAGATAATGTGGAAAGAGCTATCAAAAAAGCAAGTGGTGCGGATGCGGAGAACTACGAAGAAGTTACCTACGAAGGATATGGACAGGGTGGTGTTGCTTTCTTTGTTGAATGTACTACCAACAACACAACCAGAACTGTTGCCAACGTAAGAGCTATCTTCAATAAATTTGACGGTAACCTTGGTAAAAATGGGGAATTAGCCTTCATCTTCGACAGAAAAGGAATTTTTACAATCGATTTGGCCCAGATCAAGATGGATTGGGATGATTTTGAAATGGAAATGATCGACGGTGGTGCTGAAGATGTGGAAAAGGATGAAGAGGAAGTAATGATTACTACAGCTTTTGAGGATTTCGGTTCATTGTCGCATAAATTAGACGAATTGAAAATTGAAGCAAAAAGCGCTGAACTTCAAAGAATTCCAAACAATACCAAAGAAGTTAGTGAAGAGCAGTTCAAAGCCAATATGAAAATGCTTGAGCGTTTCGAAGATGATGATGATGTACAGAATGTTTATCATAATATGGAGATCACGGATGAATTGATGAATTCTCTGTAAAAAAATAATATAGCATTCATATACAGTTAACTTTCAATTAGTTTCTTTGCATAAAACTATGAAAAGAAACGTTGAATTGGTTGTCATATCGGATGTTCATTTGGGAACTTATGGATGTAAGGCTAAAGAGCTGTTACGGTATCTCAATTCTATCCAGCCTAAAACACTGGTTTTAAACGGTGATATTATTGATATCTGGCAGTTTAAAAAGTCTTACTTCCCTAAACCTCATTTGAAAGTGATCAAAAAGATCCTTTCATTTGCTACTAAAAACACACAGGTTTATTACATTACAGGGAATCACGATGAAATGTTCCGTAAGTTTACCGATTTTGAATTGGGTAAACTAAAAGTTTGTAACAAGATCTGTCTTGATATTGATCAAAAAAAGACCTGGATATTTCATGGAGATGTTTTTGATGCATCCGTTCAGCACTCTAAATGGATTGCAAAACTTGGTGGGAAAGGGTATGATCTTCTGATTGTCATTAACAACATTGTAAACTGGTTTTTAGAGAAAATGGGTAGAGAAAAGTATTCATTTTCCAAAAAGATCAAAAATAATGTAAAAAAAGCGGTAAAGTACATCGGGGACTTTGAGCTGACTGCTTCAGAACTGGCTATTGATAATCATTATGATTATGTGATCTGTGGACATATCCACCAGCCTCAGATCCGGGAAGTTGTTACTAAAAAAGGATCGTGTACTTATCTTAATTCCGGGGACTGGATCGAAAATCTTTCCGCTCTTGAGTATCATAATAACGAATGGAAAATATTTTATTATGATGATCATAAAGATTCTCTTAAAGACGACGAAGCAGAAGAAATTCAGGATATGGACAGTTCCGAACTTCTGAAAATAGTAACTAATTTTTCTTAAATGAAAGTATTGTATGCATTTCAGGGAACAGGAAACGGACATGTTGCCAGAGCGCAGGAAATTATTCCTATACTCAAAAAATATGCTTCGGTCGATACATTGATCAGCGGTCACCAGTCACAATTAAAGGCCGGTTTTGACATTAACTTTCAATACAGGGGTATTTCCCTTCTTTATAACAAAACAGGCGGTTTATCTTACCGTAAAACATTTACTGAAAACAAATTTCTTGAAGCGGTAAAAAACATCAGGGAACTGGAACTCTCACAGTACGATCTGATCATCAATGATTATGAACCTCTTACCGGCTGGGCAGGAAAACTCAAAAAACTGCCGATGATTGAACTGAGCCATCAGGCATCGATGAGTTTCCCTGAAACACCAAAGCCTGAAAAGAAAGATTTTTTTGGTGAGCTGATTCTCAAATACTATGTTCCCAGTGAAAGGAAAATCGGGTTCCATTTTGAAAATTACCATCCACAGATCAAAAAACCAGTGATCAGGCATAAAATCCGAAATCTTAATCCGGATAAAAAAGGGCACTATCTTGTATATCTTCCCAGCTTTGCAGACGAAAATATCATCAAGGTCCTGAAACAGATTCCTGTAGAATGGAAAGTTTTTTCAAAGTACAGCAAAGTTCAGGTTAAAATAAAAAATGTAGAAATTTTCCCTATTGATGAAATGCGTTATCTGCAATACTTTGAAAGCTGTGACGGTATTTTATGCAATGCCGGCTTTGAAACTCCTGCAGAAGCACTTTTCTTAGATAAAAAGCTGTTTGTGATTCCTATTCATAATCAATATGAGCAGGAATGCAATGCGAGTGCCCTAAATCTTATGGGAATCCCAAATTCTAAAGTGCTGAATCTTCAGGAGATTATGCAATGGGTTGCGGCAGATCATCACTTAAGAGTAGATTACCCGGATGATATTGAAGAGATTCTGGTGAAAGAAGTTTTAGTTCTTTAGAAAAATATCATCTACATCATTCATTCTTGTCATTACCGCTCTTGCATAAGAGCAGTGAGGATATACTTTCCAGTTATTTTCTCTGGCAAATTTTATGGCTTCCTCAACCAGGTATTTACCCATTCCCCTGCCTTCAAATTCCGGATGTACCAGGACAAAAGAAATGATAAACTTATTATCTTCCGGAAAAATGGTGTATGTAAGTCTTCCTACTTCTTTAATCTCATTGTTCAGCGTAATCACGCCGCCGTTTCCTGATTTATTGTTTTCAAATTTCATAATTCAAACCTTTGTTTTTAAAGATACAAAAACTACACCGACGAGTTATTATAAGTAATAAATGATGAGTAATAGGTAATGGCTGATTGTGAATTGTCAATAGTATATCTTTTTCGCAGTCAATTTTTAATCCGAAAAAATTGAAAAACGATTTCTGAACGTTAAATTAAGTGTTTATTTGCGAAGTAAAATTTGACCATTGACAACAATACTTCATTAATTATCTTTCCCTGTATAATAATTATAATCCTTGATCACTACATTAATAAACTGTCTCTCCGTCATTTTTGCAGGGTCTATTTCAAGCTTGAGAATGCTTTTAATCTTGTCAGAAAGTCTGCTGATGATCTGGCGGTCGTCAACTTTCAGGGCTTTGGTATAATTATCCTTGATGATCCGCATATCATTATCGCTTAAGGCAATGACCTGAGGAAACGATGGGACATAGCTTTCATGAATATTTTCCAAAATGGTATGGGAAATATTGATATTGTTTTTTAAAGAAATTACAGCAGTGCCGGAAGCAATATCTCCCAGACGTTGATTATTTTTGGAAACAATCATAGAAATAAGACCTACGACACCGGCGAATGAAGTATCAATCAGCCTGAACATCCAACGGATCAGGTAATCACCAAAACTGGCCTGGTAGCCATCAATTTTCACTACCCTGATTTTCATGAGCTTTTTTCCAGGAGTCTGCCCTTCCATGAGGCTTTCCAGGACGACCGGATAAATGTAAACGGGGAATGTAAGCACAATATAAACAGCCATGACGGACCATTGATCAAGCCCGGCTAATAAATACCCCAGATCAAAAACATTGAAGAAAAGATAGAATATAATCACGGCATAGGCAACCTTTATCAACAGATCGATAATGAAGGCGAGCATTCTTTCTCCAACACTTGCAATAGTAAAGTTAATATTTACATTTTGTGAGGTATTTATCGCAATTTGAGACATAATTTTTATTATTTTAGCCTTACAATTATGAGAGAAGTTTATTTCATTAAACAAAATAAAGAAAAATGGTTGGGAATTGAACAGGTTATTCAAGGGAAAATAAAAAAAAATCCTGATGACCTGTCTTCGTTGTACATCAACCTGATCAACGATCTTTCATTTGCACAGACCTATTATCCTAAAAGCAATACAACAGTATATCTGAACCATTTGTCTTCACAGATATTTCAGAAGATCTATAAAACGAAAAGAGTAGAAGAGAACAGGCTGTTTTATTTTTTCAGAACAGAAGTTCCCCTGCTGATCTATCAGTACAGGAGATATCTTATGTATGCTTTTCTCTTTTTTATTCTGTTTACTTCAATAGGAGTGCTTTCCGGGGCTTATGATAAAGATTTTGCCAAGATCATTCTTGGGGAAGATTATGTAAATGAGACAATAGAGAATATTAAAAAGGGAAATGCTGTCGGAATCTATCAGAGCGGCTCCACCTGGGGAAGTACCATCGGGATTATTTTCAATAATATCGGAGTGGGGGCGAAACTGTATATCTATGGCATAACCGGAGGGGTGGGAACTTTGTTTGCCCTGCTTTCCAACAGTGTCATGCTGGGATCTTTTCAATATTTTTTCTACGATTACGGGGCTTTGAAAGACAGCGCAAGAGGAATCTGGCTTCATGGGGTTTTCGAGATCTTCGCAATGGTTGTGGAAGCTATGTGCGGACTAATCCTTGGAGCGAGCATTCTGTTTCCCAGAACATTTTCAAGATTTAATTCTTTCAAAACAGGGTTCAAGGACTCTTTTAAAATTTTTCTCAGTACCATACCATTTACCATTTGTGCAGGAATTATCGAAGGCTATGTGACAAGACATGCTTTGAAAATGCCGCTGGTGGTAAATTTAGCTATCATATTCAGTTCACTGGCCATTATAGGATTTTACTATTTCGTTTATCCTTCGGTGGTTTATAAAAGAATTAATAACCAGACCAATCATGCAGTTTTATAAAAAAAGAGAATTCGGAGCTTTCATCAGTGACAGCTTTAATTTTTTCAAATTATACGGAAAAAATTATTTTAAAAACTATATCCTTATCAACGGATTACTGCTAACGCTAACAATTGCGGTAGTGATTTTCGGATTCAGAGAAATTTTCGGACAGCTTATCGGTTCCAATGTAGGGGGAGAAAGCTATTATTTTGAAAGATATTTTTCAGAAAATGCCGGAATGCTCATTGTTTCTGCAATACTTATTTTTATACTTTTTGCTCTTCTGATGATCATTAATTACCTGTATCCGGTTTTTTATCTGAAAAGAATTACTGAAGGTGCTCAAAAGGTAAAAACGGATGAGATCCTGGGAGATTTCAAAAAAAACGCCGGAAGAATTGCCAAAATGGGTATAGGAATGCTCTTTCTTGTATTGCCTGTTATGATGATCCTTTTAGGCTTTTCCTATTTGCTGATGTTCATCATCATTGGCTTCTTCCTGATGCTGCTTTTTTACCCTACGGCATTCAATGTCTCGGCATTTCTGATGTATGATTATTTTAATACAAAAAGAGGCTTTATAGAAAGCTTAAGTTATTCCATAAGATCCCAGTTTTCTTATCCTAACGGAAACGAAAAATCCCCTTACTGGAAATACTGGGGAGCATCCATTATCATGTTCATTATTATGTATATGATTACTTCGGTTTTTACATTGATTCCAATGTTCTTTTTTTACGGATCACTTCTGACAACCACTCCAAACGGAAACTTTGAAGAGAATCCTTTTGCCGGAGTTGCCGGAGTCATTTTCTTTATATTTTATGGATTTTCAATGCTTGCTTCATTATTGCTTTCCAACCTGATGTACATCAATGCAGGGCTGATGTATTATGACAGCAGGACGGATCTTCACCAGAAAGTTGAACTTGAAGAAATAGAAACCATAGGCATCAATGAATAAAATTCTTCTTTTTCTGCTGCTTTTTTTCTCTGTTTGTCCTGTTCGTGCACAGGATGAGAATGAGCCTGCAACGGTAGAAGACTATATTGTTGACTCCCTAGTGACAGGACATTACCGGAACATGCTTCGTGCAGATTCTGTGCTGATCCGGAAGCCGGTTTCGGAAAATACGCTGTATCCCAAGACATTTAAAGAAAATCTTCAGTCAAGATATAAAGGAAATGAATTTGATTATTCGGTTTCGAAGCCGAGAGAGTCTTTCTTCCAAAAGCTGATGAGAAGGATAGACAAAATCCTGCAAAGTATTTTTGGTGAAACGGCCTTTACCAATTCTGCTAAGATTACCACCATCCTTATTCGTCTGTTTGCCATTGTCCTGGTAGGGTTCCTTTTATATTTTATCATTAATTATCTGATGGGCAAAGAGGGAAACCTTTTCTTCGGTAAGAAAAACAGAAAAGTAGAGATTAATGCGGAAGAACTTCATGAAAATATCCACGAGATCAATTTTCCGGAAAGCATTTCAAAATTTGAAAGGCAAGGAGATTTCCGTTCAGCGGTGCGTTATCAGTTCCTTTTTGTTCTGAAAAAGCTGAGCGACAAAAAGCAGATCAGCTGGAACCCTGAAAAGACCAATAAGGATTATCTGATGGAACTTAAAGCAGAGCATCTGAAAAAAGAATTTTCTGAGCTGTCTTATATCTTCGATTATGTTTGGTACGGAGAGTTCAGTATTGATGAACAGGCTTACCAGACATTTAAAAATCAATACCAGGCATTTAAACCATAATTAAACCACCGAAATAACCATGAAAAAAACCTTCAAAATATATGCTGTGATATTCATCGTTGTGATGGTTATTCTGGCGTTGCTTGAAGTCAATAAAAAAGAAACGGTCAGCTGGCGTAAGAATTTTAATATTAACGAAAAGTCTCCTTTCGGACTGTTTGTTTTTAATAACGAAGCCAAACATCTGTTTAAAAATAATCTGAAAAGAACCGAAGAGACACCTTACGACTATTATAGCAAAAGGAAAAAGGATCCTCATAACATTATTGTTATAGAAAAAGACCTGGATAATCAGTCCTGGAAAAAAATTCTGGAACAGGTGTCAAACGGTTCGGATGCCATGATCCTGATAAGCAATACTCCAAAAGATATCTCAGACAGTATCGGTTACCATAGCTCGGATATTTCTTTTGCTGAGGAAAATATGCTGAAACTTACGGATAAACAATACCAGAATGATTTTATTAAGCTGGATAAATTTCCCTCAGGCAGGGGATTTTCATACATTAAACCGCAGGTGGAGGTTTTAGGAAAAACAGTTGAAAAAGATAATTCAGACCAGGCGAATTTTATTAAAACAAAATTTGGGAAAGGAACGATCTATGTACACAGCGAACCGCTTTTCCTTACCAATTACTATCTTTTGAAACCGGGCAGCTTAAAATATGCCCAGGATATTTTTTCGTATCTTAAAGACAGAGAAACCATCTGGTTTGTAGAAAATGATACTAAGGTTTCGCGGTTCTTTATGAGATTTATCCTCTCAAACCCTGCCCTCAAATATGCCTGGTGGGTATTTTTAGGAGGTCTGGTCCTGTTTATTTTCTTTAATGCAAAAAGAAAACAGCGGATAGTGCCTGTTTTGGAACCGCTGAGGAATACTTCGGTAGATTTTGTGAAAAGCATTGGAAATCTTTATCTTCAGGAAGGAAATTTCCATGATATGATGGCTAAAAAGGCTCAGTATTTCCTGAATAAAATAAGAATGGATCTGTTGATTGATACCCGCAATCTGGATGCGGAATTTGCCAATAAACTGCATCTGAAAACAGGAAAACCAATAGAAATGATTGATGAGGCAATAGCACTGATCAAAAAAGGGCAGGATCCCTATGCAAGTGTAATGAAAGAAGACCTCGTAAGGATGAATAAGCTTCTTGATGAAATATTGATATAAATATAACAATGTAACAATGTTTTTTGTAAAGTTCAGTTAGGAAACAGACTGCATAAATAAGAGTTCCAGTAGGACAATTTAGCAAAGGATCGGATATAAGCCGGTCATATTAAGTTTAATAAAAACCGGAGAAGAAAACCGGCTCCCATAAAAACCAAAGACAAAAATTATGGAAAACCTTGAAAACGAAAATGTAGAAAATCAAAGCTCGATCGATTTAAATAAAAAAGAAGACCAGTTTCAATCCAGAATTGATATGATTGAACTCCGTGCCAGCCTGGAAAAAGTAAAAGCAGAAATAGCCAAAGTAATTGTAGGGCAGGAAAGCATGGTGGAACATCTTATTGCCGCTCTTTTATCGAACGGCCATGTCCTGATAGAAGGTGTTCCCGGTGTAGCCAAAACCGTTACGGCTAAGCTTCTGGCTAAAACCATTGACGTAGGATTCAGCAGGATTCAGTTTACGCCGGATCTTATGCCTTCGGATATTTTGGGAACCTCTGTTTTCAGTGTAAAAAATTCCGAATTTGAATTTAAAAAAGGACCCATCTTTTCCAGCTTCATACTCATTGATGAGATCAACAGATCGCCTGCTAAAACACAGGCTGCATTATTTGAGGTAATGGAGGAAAGACAGATCACGATGGACGGAACCCGCTACATTATGGACGAACCGTTCCTGGTAGTGGCTACCCAGAACCCTATAGAGCATGAAGGAACTTACAGGCTTCCTGAAGCACAGCTTGACCGTTTTCTTTTCAAAATAAATGTTGGATATCCTAATCTTGAACAGGAGATCGCCATCATAAGAAACCAGCACGAAAGTAAAAAAGAAGATAAGACAGAAGGCGTAAACCGTGTAATTACGGCGGAACAGCTGAAAAACTACCAGCATTTGGTGAAAGAGATCATTGTAGAATCTCAGCTCATGGAATATATTGCTAAAATTATTGTCAATACACGGGAAAACCAGTTTTTATACCTGGGGGCGTCCCCAAGAGCTTCACTGGCTCTGCTTACAGCTTCCAAGTCTTTCGCTGCGCTTAGAGGACGAGATTTTGTAACCCCTGAGGACATCAAAGAAGCAAGTTATGCAGTACTAAGACACAGGGTAATCGTTTCTCCGGAAAGAGAAATGGAAGGCCTTACTGCAGATGAAATTATACGACAGATCCTGGAGGGGATAGAGATTCCCAGATAGTTGCAGATATTAGGTAAAAGGTTGCAGGTGCTAAATGCAGAATGATGTACTTACAATTGTTTTTTATTAAAATGATGAGACTTTATGGCTAATTTTAAGGAACTTTTGGTTTGGCAGAGATCTATTGATTTTGTTACGGATATTTATAGAAGTACAGGTTCTTTTCCGAAAGATGAAATGTATGGGCTTATTTCGCAGATCAGAAGAGCTTCGGTTTCTATACCATCAAATATTGCTGAAGGCAACTCCCGAAGAAGCAAACCAGACTATTTGCAATTTCTGAAAATAGCCAGAGGAAGCTGTGCTGAAGTAGAAATTCAGTTAATGATTTCCAAAAATCTTAATTATTTAAATGAAGAAAATTATCAAAAATTAAATAACAATATTATAGAGATTTCAAAAATGCTGAATGGTTTAATAAATTCACTTCAACCAGTTTAACCCCAAACCTATCACCTACGATCTACCATCTGCTACCTTAAAAATATGAAAAACCTATACATCAATACACGATTTTTCTTTTCGCTCATCGGAGTGGGAATTGTGTATGTCCTTGCATTTTTCTTTCCGGTCCTGATGTGGGTTGCCCACATTTTGGTGTTATTGTGTTTTCTTGCGGTAATGGTAGACTATCTTTTGCTGTTTAACCAAAAGAATGCTTTGCTTGCCCAGAGGATACTTCCGGAAAAACTGTCCAACGGGGATGAAAATTTTGTAAAAATTGATATTAAAAATAATTACAGCTTCAACATCAGTACAAAGATCATTGATGAAATACCCTTTCAGTTCCAGAAGAGAGATTTCCTGATCACAAAAATCATTGAACCGGGCAAAAATACTTATTTCCAATACAGTTTGGAACCTAAAGAAAGAGGAGAGTACAGTTTTGGAAACCTGAATGTGTATGCTTCTTCACCGTTAGGATTTGTAGCCAGAAGATTTAATTTCCAGAAAGATGCGATGTTGCCTGCCTATCCATCTTTTGTTCATCTCAGGAAATACGAGCTGATGGCACTACAGAGCGAATTTATGCTGGGAGGTATTAAAAAGATCAGAAAACTGGGACATACCATGGAGTTTGAACAAATCAAAGACTATGTTCCCGGCGATGATATCCGAACGATCAACTGGAAAGCGACTTCCAAAACCAACAGATTGATGGTCAATCAGTTTCAGGATGAAAAATCGCAGCGTATTTTTATTCTGATTGATAAGGGAAGGACGATGAAAATGCCTTTCAACGGATTGAGTCTGCTTGATTACTCCATTAATGCAGCTATGGCCTTGTCTCATATTATTTTGAAGAAAGGCGACCGTGCCGGAATGATGACGTTTTCCAAAAAGACCGAAAATAAAGTCGCTGCTGAAAACAAATCAGGCCAACTGAAAAAGATTTCCGAGGCATTGTACAATATTAAAACCGACTTTTTTGAAAGTGATTTTAACCGCCTGTATCAGGATGTAAAATATTCTCTGAATCAGAGGAGCCTTATTTTACTTTTTACCAATTTTGAAACCCTGGATGGATTAAACCGTCAATTGAAATATCTTCGAGGCATTGCCAAGAATCATATGCTGGTGGTTATATTTTTTAAAAATTCAGAATTACAGACCCTTATTCATAAAAACCCTGATAATATGCAGGAAATTTACGATGAGGTTATCGCTGAAAAATTTGAATTCGAAAAGAAACTGATCATTCAGGAACTCCGGAAGTATGGAATTTATACTGTCTATACACTTCCTGAAAATTTAAATATTGACGTTATCAATAAATATCTTGAGATAAAAGCGAGAGGAATTTTATAATTTTGAATAAGCAATAAGCAATAAGCAATAAGCAATAAGCAATAAGCAATAAGCAATGAAAATTACACTGAACAGAATAAACGACGATTTTTTATTTGAATGTACCAATTCCCAGGGGAACTCAATACTTTTGGACAATACCTCTCAGCCGGGAGCTAAAGGGGTTTCTCCTATGGAAAGCGTATTGATGGCCGTAGCCGGATGCAGCGGGATAGATGTAGTCTCAATTCTGAAAAAACAGCGCCAGGAAATCACAGGTTTTCAGGCAGAAGTAGAAGGGGAAAGAGTCCAGGTGGAGGATGCAAAACCTTTTAAATCGATCAAGGTGAAATTTCTTCTGGAAGGAAATATAGATCCTAAAAAAGCACTAAAAGCAGCAGAATTATCCTTTGAAAAATATTGTTCCGTATCAAAAACTTTAGAACCGAACGTAGAAATAGGATACGAAGTTCTTGTTAACGGAGAAAAAGTTTAATGAACTATAAGAAATTAAAAGAGTCCGGCCCATTCGGGCCGGACTCTTTATTTATACTGTTAGTCTTGGTTTCATAAGCTTCGCAACCGTAGCCGTCCATCCCGTCTGATGGGAAGCTCCTACACCGCGGCCGTTGTCTCCGTGAAAATATTCAAAGAAAGTGATATAATCCTTAAAATGTTCGTCATAATTAAACTTGGCATTGCCTCCATTGAAAGGCCTTTGTCCATCTTCATCCTTCAGAAATAAGGAACATAGCCTTCTGCTGATATTCTGTGCCACTTCATCCAGGTTCTTCTTCTCACCGCTTCCGGTCGGAAGTTCAACTTTTAAGCTGTTACCATAGTAAAAGTGAAAACGCTGTAAACTTTCCACGATCAGGAAATTGATCGGAAACCAGATCGGTCCCCGCCAGTTACTGTTACCTCCAAACATCCTGCTGTCACTCTCCGCAGGGGTATAATAAACTACATTTTCCGTACCGTGTACAGAAAATACAAACGGATTTTCCTCGTATACTTTGGACATGGCGCGTATACCATAAGAACTTAGGAACTCATTCTCATCAAGCATCCTTCTCAAAACCTTTGTCAGCCTGTTCTTTCGTAAAATGCTCATCAGGTGCTTTCTGCCTTGCCCTTCCTCGTCCCAGTGAGAAACCAGCTTCGTAAGCTCAGGTTTGTTTTTTAATACCCATTCCATTCTTGCCTGGAAATTCGGCATTTTATCTAACAGATGATGATCTACGATTTCTACCGCAAACATAGGAATCAATCCGACAATGCTTCTCAGTTTCAAAGAAACACTGTCTCCGTTGCCGAGCTGCAAAACATCGTAGAAGAATCCATCCTCCTCATTCCATAAGCCTTCTTTACCGTCTCCCAAGTTTTCCATGGCTTCTGCAATATATAAGTAATGCTCAAAAAACTTAATGGCCATATCTTCATATACCTGATAGTATTGAGCAAGTTCCATGGCAATCCGCATCATATTGAGAGCATACATCGCCATCCAGCTTGTTCCGTCTGCCTGCTCAAGGTGCTGGCCGTCTTTCAGCTCCATATTACGGTCGAAAGCTCCAATATTATCCAGACCAAGGAAACCGCCGCCAAAAATATTCTTACCGTTTTTATCCTTACGGTTTACCCACCAGGTAAAATTCAGGAGAAGCTTCTGGAATACTTTTTCAAGGAATAAAAGATCAGGCTTCCCGTTTTGTTTTTCATCAATTTTGAAAACCCGGAAACAGGACCATGCGTGTACCGGCGGGTTTACGTCGCTCAGGTTCCATTCATAAGCGGGAAGCTGTCCGTTCGGGTGCATATACCATTCCTTGGTTAAAAGCAGAAGCTGTCCTTTTGCAAATTCTGCATCAATGATAGAAAAAGGAACACAATGAAATGCCAGATCCCACGTTGCATACCATGGATATTCCCATTTATCAGGCATGGAAATAATATCCTTATTGTGAAGGTGGTTCCACTCCGTATTTCTTACATATTCATTAAAATTTCTCGGAGCTTCATGGTTCGGATCACCCTTCAGCCATTTTCCTACATTGTAATGATAAAACTGCTTATTCCACAGAAGGCCTGCAAATGCCTGTCTCTGCACATTTCTTTCATCCTCATTCGTAGTTTCGCTCTGAACTTCGTTGTAGAATTCATCAGCTTCGGCAATTCTTGTGCTGAAAATTTCATCAAAATCGACAAAAGGTTCATCCGTTTCATCTGGACACAGCCTGAAATCAAAAACTTTGGATTGTCCCGCGCCAATTATTTCATCAATGATAAAAGATGCTTTGGTACCTTTTTTTTCAGGATTTACCGTATTGCTTCCATAAATGATATAGTCATTGATTCCGTCCTTAAAATAGGTATTACCCGGATAAGGAGCTCCATATAGTTTAGGCGTGTTGGTTTCATTTTCACAGAAAGCACTTTGGGCAGTCCTGTTTCTTGAATAAATTTTCTTGATTGAAATACTGTCATGGTTAACATCTATGCATCCGTCATACGCAGCATTCATCTGTCCTTTATACGTATTGTATCCCCATTTCCAGTTATTTCTGAACCAGGCAGTCGGGGCAATAACGATGGGAGCATCCTCTTTACTCCTGTTATGAACACTTACCCTTGCAAGAATATCATTATGGTCGCCCTTACAGTATTCAATGAAAATATCAAAATATTCATCATGGTCAAAAATTCCCGTATCAAACAGCTCATATTCAGGTTCCTTTTTGCTTCGTCTGCCGTTCTCGGCAACAAGATCATCGTAAGGAAATGCATTGATCGGGTATTTATACACCATTTTCATATAACTATGAGTGGGTGTATTATCTAAATAATAAAAAATTTCTTTGATATCCTCCCCGTGGTTCCCCTGAGGATTGCTTAATCCAAAAAAACGTTCTTTTATAATCTTATCTTTTTTATTCCAAAAGGAAAAGGCAAAACAGAAGAGCTGTTTTACATCGGAAATCCCTGCGATCCCTTCTTCACCCCAGCGGTAGGCATAGCTTTCCGCATTGTTGTGGTTGGCATAATTCCAGGCATTTCCATTCGGGCTGTAATCTTCACGTACATTCCCCCATTGCCGGTTACTGACGTATGGCCCCCAGTTTTTCCATTTAGAATCTTGTAATCTTTCTTTTTCAACAGTCATATTTCATCAATTTCAAGTACGAAGTTAGTTTTTTTGAAAAATAATTCCAATTCCTTCCATCTGAATAATTATTAATATAGCCTTGAATCACTTGTTATTACTGGATTTTTTGATATTAAATATTTTTTTTGAAAAAATTAAAAGAAAAAACATATCTTTGCAGTGCGTTCATTCAAATATTGAAAATGTTATCAAGAAAGGTTGAGGGATTAGACCCTATGAAACCTTAGCAACCCTTTGTGCAAGCAGAGAAGGTGCTACGTTCTACCAATTTATTTTGGACAGATAACTCACTGAAGTTCTTTTCAGCCATTTCCTGTGGCATTTTCAATTGTATTAAAATAATAGAATTGAAAACAGAACTAAACTATATTAATCTTTCGTATCAAACTAATTCCCAAAAGGAATACCATATCCCGTTGACTTATCAGATCTTCGGGCAAGACTTGTTTTCAGCTCCCATTATACTGGTCAATCATGCTTTAACCGGAAATTCAAATGTTTCCGGAGAAAAAGGATGGTGGAAACAGCTGATCGGAGAAAATCAGGTCATTGATACAAAAAAATATACAGTTCTGTGTTTCAATATCCCCGGAAACGGATTTGATGACTTTTTAATTGACGAATACGAAGATTTCACGCCTTCAGACATTGCTGAAATATTCCTGAAAGGTCTTGAAACTTTGCATATCAAAAATTTATACGCCATTATCGGAGGCTCCCTCGGAGGAGGAATTGCATGGGAAATGCTTGTCAGGCAACCACAACTGGCAGAAATCTTTATCCCTATTGCCTGCGATTTCAAAACTCACGACTGGCTTCATGCACAATGTCTGGTTCAGAAATTCCTCTTAAACGGAAATGATGAGCCTCTGCAAAAAGCGAGAATCCATGCGATGCTGTGTTATAGAACACCTCAATCTTTAAATAACAGATTTCAAAATAGATATGACCTTGAAAATCAGAGATTAGAATCTGAAGACTGGCTCATTTATCATGGAGACGCATTAAACGAAAGATTTAGTTTAAAAGCTTATAAACTGATGAATCATTTGCTGATGAGTATTAATACGGAAGAACACCGGCTGGAAAAAATCGATGCCCGAATGCATCTTATCGCTGTTGATACAGACCTGTTTTTCCCGGCATCAGAAATCCGAATGTGCTTTGAGCAGCTTAAAGAGAAAAAGAAAGAGGTTTTCTATCATGAAATACAGTCAATTCACGGGCATGATGCCTTCCTGATGGAATATGAACAATTAAATACAATCATAAAAAATATTTTGTAGAATGAGAAATGCTAACGAAATAAAGTTTTTAAAGAACAGATCAATTATCAAATTTGAAGGAGAAGATTTCCTGGGGGAAATTGGGATCGATGGAAGGATTTTTAAGGCGCTTACTCTGGCGCGTATAAGTGTGGGAGTGATCTCGCAGCAGGCTATTGAAAATGGGATATCTATCCTTGTAAATGAAGCGGATGCAGAAAAAGCAGTTACCTGCCTGATCGATGAGTTTGAAGCCGAAAGAAAGTCAGGCAAAGTTTCACAGATTTATAGCATTAATAATGTTTCCGTACTTGGATTTGTAGCGGAAGATCTTAATAAAGTCCTTGCAGAGCTGGCAAGAAATAATGTATTCCCTCTACTTTTAAACCAGGTAGCGGCAGAAAAAAGAGTCAATATTGTGGTTACATCTTCTCAGGACGAGAAAACGAAAAATATCATTGAATCTGAAATTTTCAAAAAGCCTAAAACGGTTCATTTAGCAATCATAGGTCATGGAAATGTAGGAAAAACATTAATAGAACAGGTCTTACAGTCTTCCGAAGAAATCAGAAGACGTAAGAAAATCGATCTTAAAGTAGTTGCAGTAGCTAACTCAAGAAAAATTGCCTTCAATAAAAAAGGATTCGATACCAATTGGAGCGATGAGGTTTTAACGGCAGAACACCCGTCAAATGTTGAGGAACTGATCAGCTTTTCCAAAGAAAATCAGCTGGAAAACCTTATCGTAGTTGACAATACAGCGAGCAAAGATTTTGTAAAGAATTATCATGCGCTTGCTGAAAATGGCTTTGACCTGGTTTCATCCAACAAAATTTTTAATACTCTTCCTATTGAAGAATATCGTAAACTAAGATATACGTTGAATAAAAATAACAGACGCTATCTGTATGAAACCAATGTTGGAGCAGGGCTTCCGCTGATTGATACCATAAAACTTTTACACCTTTCAGGAGAAAATATTACAAGAATAAAAGGGGTATTCTCTGGAACATTGAGTTACGTTTTCAATAATTTTTCTTTGAGAGATGATAAGTTTTCCACAATTGTCAATGAAGCTTTGGAAAAAGGCTATACAGAACCGGACCCACGGGAAGATTTATCAGGGAATGATGTAGCCAGAAAATTATTAATTCTGGCGAGAGAGCTGGATTTAATCAATGAATTTGATGATATCAACATTCAGAATCTGGTTCCTGAAACTTTACTTTCTGTTTCAAAATCAGAATTTCTTTCAAGATTACATGAGCTGGATGAAGAATATCAGACAATTAAAGAAAATCAGGAGCCGGGGCATGTGCTTCGTTATGTAGGTGATCTTCACGGTGATCTTCAGAAAGATAAAGGACAGCTTGATGTAAAACTGGTTTCCGTACCGGGAAGCTCAGCTTTAGGACAGTTGAAAGGCTCAGATTCTATTTTTGAAATTTATACAGAAAGTTATGGTGAAAACCCTATTGTGATTATGGGAGCGGGAGCAGGAGCCCAGGTAACAGCAAGAGGAGTTTTCGGAGATATTCTGAGAGTAAGTGAAACGAAATAATAATTTAATATAACAATTTAACAATGTACTGGTTTACCAATAATCTCATTGTTACATTGTTAAACTTATACACTGTTAAATTATCAAATTAAAACTATATGGAAAATTTTGAAACATCAGCAATAAGAACCCAGACTGAAAGAACCCAGTTTGATGAACATACAACCCCTTTATACCTTACTTCCAGCTTTATTTTTCAGGATGCGGAAGATATGCGGGCAAGTTTTGCAGAAGAAAAACCTAAGAACCTGTACAGCCGTTTTTCAAACCCGAACGTAACTGAATTCACGGATAAAATTGCAAAAATGGAAGGAGCAGAAGCCGGATATGCTTTTGCCACAGGAATGGCAGCTATTTATTCAACTTTTGCTGCTTTATTGGATGCCGGTGATCACATCGTAAGCTGCCAGTCGGTATTTGGATCTACCCATACTTTATTTACCAAATATTTTCCGAAATGGAATATAGAAACTACCTATTTTAAGGCTGGGGATGCTGAAAATGTTGAGCAATATATTAAGCCTAATACAAAAATCCTATACCTGGAAACTCCTACCAATCCGGCCATTGAAATTCTGGATCTTGAATTTTTCGGACAGATTGCCAAAAAGCATAACCTTATCTTTATTGTAGATAACTGTTTTGCAACACCTTATCTTCAGCAGCCCATCAAATATGGTGCAGATATTGTTGTTCATTCTGCAACGAAACTTATTGACGGCCAGGGAAGAGTACTGGGCGGGGTAGCGGTCGGTAAAGCAGATTTAATCAGAGAAATTTACCTTTTCGCAAGAAATACGGGGCCTGCAATGTCACCTTTCAATGCATGGGTATTATCAAAAAGTCTTGAAACGCTTGCGATCCGTGTTGAAAAACATTGCGAAAATGCTTTGAAAGTAGCAGAGTTTTTAGAAAATCACCCCAATGTAGAGCTGGTGAAATATCCGTTCCTTGCCTCCCATCCAAGTTATGAAATCGCTAAAAAGCAAATGAAACTGGGCGGGAATATTGTTGCCTTCGAAATCAAAGGAGGAATAGACGGTGGAAGAAACTTTCTGGATAAAATAAAATTATGTTCACTTTCTGCCAACCTTGGAGATACCAGAACTATTGTAACCCATCCTGCATCTACTACTCATTCTAAACTGACCGATGAGGAAAGAAATGAAGTAGGTATTACCGCAGGACTGGTACGTTGCTCTGTAGGTCTTGAACATGTTGATGATATTATTGCAGATTTAAGACAGGCTCTAGATTAATTCAATAGAAACGGGCTAACCTTTAGCTAAAATTTATACAATGAAAAATTCAGAACAATTATACAAGGCAATATCCGAGAGAATTTTAATTCTTGACGGAGCCATGGGAACCATGCTTCAGCGTTACAAGTTTGAAGAAGAAGATTACCGTGGCGAACGTTTCAAAGACTGGGAACATCCGGTAAAAGGCAATAATGACCTCCTTTCTCTTACGCAGCCTCAGGCCATTGAGGAAGTTCATAAGAAATACCTGGAAGCCGGAGCAGATATTATAGAAACCAATACCTTCTCCGGAACCACTATTGCAATGGCAGATTACCACATGGAAGACCTGGTGTATGAGCTGAACTTTGAGTCTGCGAAGATTGCCAGAAAAGCATGTGATGAGTATACCGCTCAAAACCCGGATAAACCAAGATTTGTTGCAGGCTCAATAGGACCTACCAACAGAACGGCAAGCTTAAGTCCGGATGTTAATGATCCCGGGTACAGAGCTATTACTTTTGAAGAGCTGAGAGTTGCTTACAAACAGCAGTGTGAAGCTTTGCTGGATGGAGGTTCGGATATCCTTCTGGTAGAAACGATCTTCGATACATTGAATGCAAAAGCTGCTTTGTTTGCCATTGATGAAATTCAGGAAGAGAGAAATATAAAGATTCCGATTATGGTTTCAGGCACGATTACGGATGCTTCAGGAAGGACCCTGAGCGGGCAGACTGCGGAAGCATTCCTCATTTCAGTTTCACATCTGGATCTATTGAGTGTGGGCTTCAACTGTGCCCTCGGTGCCGATCAGCTAACGCCATATCTGGAAACCTTAGCCCATAATGCAGAATTCTATGTATCTGCTTATCCTAATGCAGGACTTCCCAACGCTTTCGGGAAATATGATGAAACACCGGAAGATATGGCAAGGCAGATTAAAGAATATGTAGAAAAAGGATTGATCAATATCATAGGCGGATGCTGCGGAACAACTCCCGATCACATCAAGGCTATAGCAGATCTGGTAGCGGGATATTCCCCAAGGAAATTGAAGAAATTTGCATGATTTAATAGATTTTTTTTATTAAAATTTCAAGTAAGTGCTTGATTATAAATGTTAACTTTAAGTAAGTCACAAAATTTAACATTATGGAAAAGCCTAGTTACTTAAAAAATTCAGATGATATAAAACTTTTTAATGAACTAAGACATAAAGTGAATCAGCGTATAGACAAAATTCCCGAAAACAGAGATATTTATATTCAGATCAAAGCAGTTATTCTGCCTTTGGTCTATTTTGCGCTGTATTTCTTCGCTTTGTTCAATGCAGACAAATCCTGGATGTACATCGGAAGTTTTATTTTAATGGGAATTTCCCTGGTGCTGATTTATTTAAACCTGATCCATGAAGCGGCCCATAACAACATTTATAAAAGTAAGAAGCTGAATTCGCTTGTGCTGCATATGTTTGATCTTGTAGGGGCCAATTCATACATCTGGAAAAAAAGACATATTGCCAGCCATCATGCCTATCCTAATGTAGATGGCTGGGATACGGATATAGAGCAGAGTGGCCTGCTTTTAATTATTCCTTGGATTAAGGCAAAAGGTGTTCAGAAGTTTCAGCACAGGTTTTTCTTTCTGGTATATCCTCTTTATCTTTTTAATTGGATGTTTATCAGGGATTTCAGGGATTTTTTTGATAATGAAAGAGTGATTTTAAAGACTCAGGGCTCGATTCCCTTTATTGAAAAAGTAAAAATGGTAGGCTACAAACTCTTCTATTTCTTTTACCAGATTGCAGTTCCTGTCCTGTTTTTTAAAGTATCCATAGGATTGGCTTTGGGAGCATGGTTTCTTCAGGTAATAGCGGCAAGTATTTTTGCGCTGTTTGTTCTGCTGCCTCTTCATCCGCTTCCTGATAATGCTTTTCCAAAACTGGATGAAAAAAACGGGCTTCCGTTCAGCTGGCTTCGCCACCAGTTTGAGGTAACCAATGATTTGAAAGAAAACAACTGGTTCGTGAGAAATATTTTAGGAAACTTTAATTTCCATGTCGCCCATCATCTTTTTCCAAATTATAGCTATATGTATTATAATGAGATCACAGAAGAGATCGAAGAATTTGCAAAAGAACATCATTTAGCCTACAAAAGATTTCCAATTTTCACTGCTTTAGGCAAACATGTGGATCTGCTCCGGCAGAATGCGAACAATGCCTATTATATTTTAGAAGAATAAACAAATAATGAAGTATTTAAGATTATCCGGCCTCGAGCCCCTTATTATAACCCCGGAGAGTAATTTCATCAACGTTGGCGAAAGAACCAATGTTGCCGGATCTAAAAAATTTTTAAGACTTATAAAAGAGGAGAAATTCTCTGAAGCACTCGATATTGCACGCCACCAGGTAGAAGGGGGAGCACAGATTCTTGACGTCAACTTCGATGATGGATTGATCGATGGAAAAGCATCCATGATTAAATTTCTGAATTTAATTGCTTCAGAACCGGATATTTCAAGAATTCCTATCATGATAGACTCTTCCAAATGGGAGATACTTGAAGCCGGACTTCAGGTGGCACAGGGGAAATGCGTGGTCAATTCCATCAGTCTGAAAGGAGGCGAAGAAGAATTCATCAAACAGGCAAGAGCTGTTAAAAGATATGGTGCTGCCGTGATCGTAATGGCATTTGACGAAACGGGTCAGGCGGATAATTTTGAACGCAGAACTGAAATTTCAAAACGGTCCTATGATATCCTGGTTAATCAGGTCGGTTTTCCAGCTGAAGATATTATTTTCGACCTTAATATTTTCCCTGTAGCAACGGGAATGGAGGAACACAGAAGAAATGCCATTGATTTCATTGAGGCTACAAGATGGGTGAGACAGAATCTTCCTTATGCTTCTGTGAGTGGTGGTGTAAGTAATGTTTCTTTTTCGTTCCGTGGAAATGATACGGTGAGAGAAGCGATGCACTCCGTATTCCTTTACCATGCTATTCAGGCGGGAATGAATATCGGGATTGTAAACCCGTCCATGCTGGAAGTATACGATGAGATCAATAAAGAGCTTCTGGAACTTGTAGAGGATGTGATCCTTGATAAAAGAGATGATGCTACGGAAAGACTTCTTGACTACTCTGAAAAGCATAAATCCGTAAAAAAAGAAATCGTTGAAGACCTGGAATGGAGAACAAGGCCTTTACAGGAGAGAATAACCCATGCCCTGGTAAAAGGAATTGACCGTTTTATCGAAGAAGATGTGGAAGAAGCCAGACAACAGGCAGAAAAACCTCTCCACGTCATTGAAATTAACCTGATGACCGGAATGGGAGTGGTAGGAGATTTATTCGGAAGCGGAAAAATGTTCCTTCCCCAGGTTGTAAAGTCTGCAAGGGTAATGAAGAAAGCCGTTGCTTACCTGCAGCCTTTTATTGAAGCAGAAAAAGATGGCTCAAGGCCTGCCAACGGAAAAATTCTGATGGCTACGGTAAAGGGTGATGTCCACGATATCGGAAAAAATATTGTAAGTGTTGTACTAGGCTGTAACAATTATGAGATTGTAGATCTTGGAGTAATGGTTCCGGCAGAAAAAATTATTCAGACTGCTATTGAAGAAAAAGTGGATGTCATCGGATTAAGCGGACTGATTACCCCAAGTCTTGATGAGATGGTGTACATTGCTTCCGAGCTGGAAAGACAAAACCTCAATTTTCCATTATTGATCGGTGGTGCGACCACTTCAAAAGCACATACCGCCGTAAAGATTGATTTAAAATATAAAAATGCTGTCGTTCACGTTAATGATGCTTCAAGAGCGGTAAATGTAGTGAGTTCATTATTAGGGGACAGAAACAAGGATTATGTTTCGGAACTGAAAGATGAATACTCCGATTTCCGCGAAAAATTCCTGAACAGGCAGGTTGATAAAGACTATGTTTCCATTGAAGAGGCAAGGCAGAATCACTTTTCTATCGACTGGGTAAACGAAGAGATTTTTACACCCAATAATTTAGGGGTGACCGTAATTGAAGATCAGGATTTGAGAGAATTACTTCCTTTTATCGACTGGTCGCCATTTTTCAGAAGCTGGGATCTCCACGGGAAATACCCGAATATTTTAGAAGATGAGGTGGTAGGAGTTCAGGCTAAAGAATTATTTAAAGATGCTCAGGTTATCCTGAAAAGAATCCTTGACGAAAAACTGTTGAAGGCAAAAGCGGTCTTTGGTATTTTCAAAGCCAATTCCAATGAAACGGATGATATTATAATCTTTGACGAAAATAATCAGGAACAGGCAAAATTCCTGACGCTGAGACAACAGGCTCAACGATCCAAAGGAAAAGAATATCTGGCGTTAAGTGACTTTATCGCTCCGCAAAATTCAGGGAAAACAGATTATGTAGGAGCTTTCTGTGTGACTACCGGCTTCGGAACAGATGAGCTTGCAGAAGAATACGAAAAAGCCAATGACGATTACAACGCTATCATGGTCAAAGCCCTTGCCGACAGATTTGCAGAAGCTTATGCAGAATTTTTACACAAAAAAGTAAGAACAGAATACTGGGGCTACGCCAATCAGGAAAATTTAAGCAATGAAGAACTGATCGCGGAAAAATACAAGGGAATCCGTCCTGCACCGGGATATCCTGCATGTCCGGACCATTTGGAAAAGAAAACCATCTGGGACCTTTTACAGGTAGAAGAAAATACAGGGGTTTTCCTTACTGAAAGCCTGGCTATGTTCCCTACAGCATCAGTTTCCGGATACTATTTCGGAAGCCCTCATGCCAAATATTTCGGTCTGGGGAAAATCACAGAAGATCAGCTTAAAGATTATGCAGAAAGAAGAGGCTGTAGCATTCAGGAAGCAAGAAAGTGGTTGTCTCCTAATCTGGCAGATTAAAATATCAACTACTATTAAAGCTAAAATAATAATTAAACTATAAAATGAAGATCACTGAACACATAAAAAACGCAAATGGGAAAACTTTATTCTCCTTGGAGGTAGTTCCGCCTCAGAAAGGAATCGGGATTGAAGATCTTTATACCAATATAGATCCGCTGATGGAGTTTAAACCGCCCTTTATAGATGTGACGACTTCCAGGGAAGAATATATTTACATTGATAAGGGTAACGGACTGATGGAACGCCGCATCACCAGAATGCGCCCCGGAACCTTAGGGATCTGTGCCGCCATCCAGCATAAATATAATGTAGATACTGTTCCGCACTTACTTTGCGGAGGATTTACCAAAGAAGAGACCGAATATCTTCTGGTAGACTGTATGTATCTCGGAATAGACAATATCATGGCTTTAAGAGGTGATGCGATGAAAGGACATCAGTACTTTGAGCCTACGCCGGGAGGTCATGCCAGTGCGATGGATCTTGTGCATCAGATTAATGATCTGGGAAGAGGAAAATACCTTCACAATGATGAAACAGTCTGTGATGAACTTAACAAATTCTGCATTGGGGTAGCCGGTTACCCGGAAAAACATATGGAAGCCCCTTCCATGAATTATGACCTGAAATGGCTGAAGCAAAAAGTAGACGCCGGAGCAGATTATATTGTCACACAAATGTTTTTTGACAATAAAAGGTTTATAGAATTCGTTAAAAAGGCAAGAGAAATGGGAATTACAGTTCCTATTATTCCGGGAATCAAACCTATTGCCACGAAAAAACACCTTAAAATTCTGCCGCAGGTGTTCAAAATTGACCTTCCCGAAGAACTCATCACCGAGGTGGAAAATGCAAAAAATAATGAAGCTGTAAAGCAGATCGGGATAGAATGGGCCATTGCCCAATGCAGAGAACTTTTAGATTTTGGAGTTCCTGTACTGCACTTTTACTCCATGGGGAAAAGTGATAATATTAAAAAAGTAGCCGGTGAGCTATTCTAATAGAGTACCAATGAAAGGAATCCTGCTGTGAAACAGCAGGATTTTTTATTTTAAAGAATAGGATGTCTTTCAAATTCCTTGTTACGGTCAAATAAATACCGGTAAGTCACCAGCTTCCTGGTCACAGTGGTATCGAGGCTTTCCGCTATTTTGATCATTTTGGGATTGAAATCACCAATCCACTGAAGTTCTGTTGTTTTAAAATCCGTATGTTTTCTCAGATGCTGAGTGCCTTCCCAGATCATATAACCGTCAATTCCCTTTTTTTGCCATTCCGGGACAACACCAAATACCAGTCCTACCATTTTCTCATTCCTGACGAATTGTTTTATCCATAAAAATTTCAGCTTTTCCAGAACTCCGAATTTACCGTTGAGGTATTTGAACCATTGGTTCACGTCCGGAAGATTCATCCACATGGCAATAGGCTTTTCATTCTCATACACAAACCAGGAAATATGTTCATTGATAATCGGTTTCATCGTATTGAACATTTTCAGGACCTTGGCTTCCTCAAGCTGTTTCCCCTCACCATGGGCAGCCCATGCCTGATTATAGATCTCCGTAAAATCCTTTGCAAATTTAGGCAGGGCATTTTTTTTCATTGGTCTTGCGGAGATGGCTGGATTTCTGCTGTGTTTCGTATGCATGAGTGTAAAAATCCTTGAAACATCGGCGAAGATAGGTCTCGAAAAGCAAAGCTGTTCAAAATACAGCTTAAAACCATAGTTTTCAAACAGTTCTTTGTAATAAGGAAAATTGTAATTCATTCCGAAAAGTGGCTCAGCAAATCCTTCCGTTAAAAGCCCCCAGAACTTATCCCGCTCCCCGAAGTTAATCGGTCCGTCCATCGCTTCCAGCCCTCGTTTCTGAAGCCAGGTCCTGCAGTGATCAAAAATAAAATCTGCTGTTGCCTGGTCATTAATACAGTCGAAAAAACCAATTCCTCCGGTGGGCTGCTTTTGTTCATAAAGGCCGGAAATAAAGACGGCTACTTTTCCTACCGTTTCATTTTGTTTATTTTTAAATAAAAACCGGGTACATTCCCCATTCTGGAATGATTTATTTTTTTCAGGATCAAAAATCTCCTCAATATCCTGATTTCGGGGTCTTATATAGTTTTTATCTTGCCGGTAAAGTCTTGCAGGAAATTCTAAAAATTCCTTTTTCTGGTTTTCGTTCTGTACTTCTTCAACGATAATCATAGGCTAAGTTGAGAAAGGATAATGTTTTTCGTTCAAAATGAAATTACTGAACAGATTTTATCCGTATTTTTGTTGCAAATTAAATAAAAATGGTTGATTTTACCGATAACGACGATGATATTTTCACAGGAAAAGAACATACGCCTATTAGGAAAGATGCATTTGATAAATCGCCAGAGGAAAAAATAGAAAAAATTACCGAACTTTTCGGTGAAATTATGGAAACGCTGGGGATGGACATGACGGATGATTCTTTGAAAGACTCACCGAGACGTGTTGCCAAAATGTATGTGAACGAAATTTTTGGAGGTCTTCTTCCTGAAAATAAACCGGGAATTTCCACTTTTTCCAATAAGTACAAATACCGCCAGATGCTGGTGGAAAAGGATATTACCGTATATTCTTTCTGCGAGCACCATTTTCTGCCGATCATCGGAAGAGCCCATGTAGCCTACATTTCAAACGGAGAAGTGATTGGCCTTTCCAAGATCAACAGGATTGTGGATTATTATGCAAAAAGACCACAGGTTCAGGAAAGACTGACCATGCAGATCGTAGATGCTTTGAAAGAAGCACTGGGTACTAAAGATGTGGCATGCATTATTGATGCAAAACATCTATGTGTGAACTGCAGAGGAATAAAAGATACGGCAAGTTCTACCATCACAGCGGAACTGAGTGGAATTTTCAGGACCAACCCGATCACCAGACAGGAATTCCTTCATTATGTAGGAAGTCATGCAAAACTTGATTATTAATAAATGAATTACCAGATCCTTAAAAATATTGTCGACGCCGAACTTCAGAGATTTGAAAACATTTCTGAGGAAGAATGGTCATATAAGCCTTCTCCGGAAAAATGGTCGAAAAAAGAAATTTTAGGCCATCTTTGCGACAGTGCATTGACGAATATCCGTAGATTTGTGGTTACACAATATAAAGAGAATGACAATATTGTTTATGATCAGGATTTCTGGGTAAAAGCGCAGAATTATCAGAATATTCCGGCTTCAGAAGTGATCATTCTCTGGAAATCTTTAAATTTTCAGATCGTTCATACCGTAGAGAATATTCCTGATGAAGCTTTGCAGAGGACCTGTGATACCACAAAAACAGTTCCCCAGACTTTCACATTAGAGTACATTATTCAGGATTATATTGATCATCTGCAGTATCATTTAAAAGCAATTTAATAATGGTTATATTTAAAAAAGTTTCAAATAAAATTTTTCTCACAACAATTATCTGTTGTGGTTAAAATTATTTTAACTAATTTTTAAATCCTTTAATCATTGAATCTTTTAATTTAAAAAAATGCAATTAAAACTATACAACTCCCTTACAGGAGAGAAAGAAATATTTAAGCCTATTTTAGAAGGAAACGTAGGGATGTATGTCTGCGGACCTACCGTGTACAGCAATGTGCATCTGGGAAACGTAAGAACCTTCCTTTCCTTTGATTTTATCTACCGTACTCTGATGCATTTAGGGTATAAAGTAAGATATGTAAGAAATATTACCGATGCCGGGCACCTTACAGACGACGGAAATGTTGAAAATGACAGATTCGTGAAACAAACCCGTCTGGAAAAACTGGAGCCTATGGAAATCGTACAGAAATATACTGTAGATTTTCATAAAGTATTGGAATTGTTCAATCTTCTTCCTCCCAATATTGAGCCTACGGCTACAGGCCACATTGTAGAACAGATAGAGCTTACCCAAAAGCTTATAGAAAGAGGTTTTGCTTACGAAAGTAACGGTTCTGTATATTTTGATGTTCTGGAATACAACAAGAGAGGACTGAACTATGGTGAACTTTCAAAACGTAATATCGAAGAGCTTTTTGCCAATACCCGCGACCTTGACGGACAAGGTGAAAAGAAAAACCCTCAGGATTTTGCACTTTGGAAAAAAGCATCCCCGGCTCACATCATGAGATGGAATTCTCCCTGGGGCGAAGGTTTCCCGGGATGGCATCTTGAATGTACAGCAATGAGTACTAAATATTTAGGTGAAAAATTTGATATTCACGGCGGCGGAATGGATTTGAAATTCCCACACCACGAATGTGAAATTGCACAGGGAAAAGCCTGCAATGATGTTGCTCCGGTTAATTACTGGATGCATGCCAATATGCTGACCATGAATTCCCAGCGTATGAGTAAATCCACAGGAAATTATATTCTTCCTATGCAGCTGGTTACGGGAGAAAACGATTTCTTCGAAAAACCTTTTCATCCTACCATCGTACGTTTTTGCTTCCTGCAGGCACATTACAGAAGTGTGCTGGATATTTCCAATGATGCAATGATCGCGAGTGAAAAAGGGTTTATCAGATTAATGGAAGCCATTAAACTATTAAACTCTGTGACTCCTGATAACGAAAAACAATCAGGTTTTGATCTTAAAGAATGGAAGGCCAAATCTTATGATGCCCTGGCTGATGATTTCAATTCTCCGATTCTTATCGCTCACTTATTTGAAGCTGTAAAATATATTTTTGCTTTAAATGACGGTAAAGAAACGATCTCTGCTGAAGACCTTGAAGATTTAAAATCTACAATGAATGCATTTGTATTTGATGTTTTAGGACTCCAGAATATTGAAGAAAATAATAATGAGAAGCTTGACCAGACTTTGAAAGTTTTAATAGAACTTAGAAACCAGGCTAGAAAATCAAAAAACTTTGATCTTTCGGACCAGATCAGAGATAAACTTCTTGCCGAAGGTATTGAGTTAAAAGACGGAAGGGACGGAACAACTTACGTTCTGAATTAAATCTCAAATACATAATAAGCTCCCGCCGGTCACGTGGATTCTGCAGATCAATCTGTTGTAATCTGTGTAACCGGCGGGAGTTTTTATATGAGGAATAATAGAATTTAAATTGTTATTATTTCAAAGATTACATTAAATGATTGTAAATGTTATGTAAATACTAATATTTTTTTATCATTTAATTGGTAAAATGTGTAACTTAGTTATAACTAAAATGATCACGAATCTAAATTCTACATTGTATGAAGAAACATTTATTCCCTCTTTTTCTGCTTGTGCTTGGTGCTAATGTCCAGGCACAGCAGGACTTTTTTGCTATTGCAGGAAAAGATACCTCCAGCATAGTGTTTAGCGATTTCCGTGTCATGAATGCGGCAAACGGAACTTCCGGAGAAAAAGTATTTTCATCTGAAGAGACAGCAAAAGTATTTTCCCAGGATAGAAAAGGTCCTGTAGCGGAAGATAAAAATTCTTACAGCCATTCCCAGGCAGTGACAATGGCGGCTCTGGCTTATGACCCGTCAAACAATAACCTTGTGTATATGCCCATGTTTTCATCCAATATTTATGTTTTGAATGCGAAAACAAAGGAGATCACTTTGGTGGAGAATACCGTTTCAAAAATAACTTCCTGCGATATTAATTCTCACATAACAAGAATGGCTACAGGATATGACGGAAATATTTATGCCCTCAATAATGCAGGAACCCAGTTATTGCAGATCAGCAAAAAGGGCAATCAGTATATCGTAAGCGATTTAGGAATTATTACAGATGATGCTTCCAATGGGAAAAACTCATTTACAGCAATGGAAACCGGTTTTGGTGGCGATATGATTGCAGATGCTGAAAATAATTTTTATGTTTTTTCCGCTTCAGGAAATGTTTTTAAAGTAACTGCCAAGGAACTAAAGGCAAAATTTGTAGGTAAAATTTCCGGAATTCCGGATAATTACTCAGTGAACGGTTCCGCAGTGAATTCCAAAGGAAAAGTAGTTATTGCAAGTGCTAAAGGAGATAATCTATATGAAGTAGATTTACAGACATTGCAGGCAAAAGCTCTTCCGGGCGGAGAGAAGCCTCATATTTATGATCTGGCGAGCAGATATTTTGCCAACGACAGAACTTCTTCAGTCAGTGCCCTGGCTAATATTGATATTTTCCCGACCAGAGTAAACGAGCATTTCATCAATGTTAATGTAAATGACAAATCTGTAAAAGGAAATCTGAAGCTTAGTGTTTTTGATATTTCCGGGAAAAATGTGGGTAAACAGGACCTTTCTGTTAAAGATGGTTCTCTTAATCAGCAGGTACTCCTTAAAAATTTAATAAACGGAGCCTATATTGTCAACATTACAGATGAATCCGGCAAAGTATTATTAAGTAAAAAAATTATAGTTACCCAATAAAAGCTTATATTATTGATGTAAATTATTTTAACTCTAATAAAACGTAAACCTTTTCAAGTAATTTTGGAAAGGTTTTTTTAATGATTATTTGATCTTCAATAAGTTTTATTTTTCGATATTATAATGTATTTTTATAAAAAAAATATAGATGAAGCTATACTTTAATGTAGGATATAATGCAATGGCCGGACAGAATCTGCAGCTTATGATTGTAGATGGTGAAGGTGCTGTTATCCAGACTCATACCATGTTCAATGCGGAGAACGGTATTTGGAAATGTGAAGTAGATTATTTCTCAAAATCAATCTCTTATAAATATCAGCTTGCCGACGAAAAAGGCAATATTCTCAGAGAAGAATTTGTGCTGCACAATCTTAATTTCTCCCACAACTATAAGGAATTTATTATTTTCGATGAATGGAATAATAAAAACTTCCCTGAAAATTATTTAAACAATAAAATTCTTTACAATAAGCTAAACCAGTTTGTTCCGGAGAAAGCTGTCATTTTAAAGAAACACACCCACTTATTCAGAATTGAGGCGCCTGTTTACAATCCGGACTGGGAAATTGCCCTGTTTGGAAGCACGGCATCTTTAGGAAACTGGGATTATAATAAAGCAATCCGCCTTTCGCAGACAGATTTTGGAATCTGGGAAGCTTCCGTTGAAATTCCTGAAAATGAATTTATTCAGTTTAAATACTGCATTTACAGTAAAAAAGAAGGAAGGATTATTGATGTGGAGACCGGGGAGAACAGATTCACGGTTGCTAATCAGCTTAAAGATGTGCTCCAGATTGTTTCCAACCACTACTTTAAATTTAAGTCTTACCAGATGTATCATGACGCTGGTGTGGCAGTTCCTGTTTTTTCTTTGAGAAGTGAAAATGGCTTTGGAGTAGGAGAATTTTCCGATCTGAAAAAACTTGCAGACTGGACGAAGGAAACCAATCTTGGAATTATCCAGATCCTTCCGATTAACGATACTACGGCCAACTATTCATGGACAGACTCTTATCCGTATGCTGCAGTGTCCGTTTATGCACTGCATCCGCAATATATCTCACTGGAAAATCTTGATTTTGCTTTACCGGAAGAAGTAGTTTCTGAATACCAGGCTGAAAAAGAAGCCTTAAATGCTCTTGACCTGATTGATTACGAAAAGATGATTTCCGGTAAATGGAAGTTTTTAAAAGCTGTTTTCAATGTAGAAAAAGAGAAAATCTACAAAGACAGAAACTTTAAGAAATTCATCAAAGACAATGATTACTGGCTGACTCCTTATGCCGCTTTCTGCGTACTCAGAGATAAATATAAAACCCCTAATTTTAACGACTGGAAGACTCATAAAAAATATATTGCAGGTAAGATATCACAGTTCTTCACTACGAAAAGTAAGGATTATGATGCTTCCATGCTTCATGCCTGGGTACAGTATCAGCTTCATTTGCAATTAAAAGATGCCGTCGATTACACCCACAGCTTAGGAGTTTCCCTAAAAGGAGATCTTCCGATTGGTATTTACAGATACTCCGTAGAAGCATGGACCGAGCCTGAACTTTTCGGAATGGATTTCCAGGCCGGAGCACCGCCGGATCAGTTTACAGAGCTGGGTCAGAACTGGGAATTCCCTACCTACAACTGGGAAGCCATGAAAGAGGATGATTACCGCTGGTGGAAAAACAGGTTCAAAGCACTTGAACAGTATTTCGATGCCATGAGGATCGATCATATTTTAGGGTTTTTCAGGATATGGAGGATGCCGATTTCTGCCACACAGGGAATTTTAGGGTATTTCTATCCTGCAGTTCCTGTAGTTCTGGATGAATTTAAAGCAAGACATATTCCTTTTGATTTTAACAGATATTGTAAACCTTTCATCAACGACAGGATTTTGTGGAAATATTTCGGAGAAGACAGCAATAAGGTATTTGAATTCATTGACAACAATAACAACGGAACTTACTCTTTTAAAGAAGAATTTGATACCCAGAGAAAGCTGTCGGAATATTTCAAAAAGAATCCAAGAGGTTCTTTGGAAGATCAGCTTATTTCTTTGTGTGCCAATGTATTGTTTCTTCCTGAAGAAAGGAATGGCGAAAAGGTTTATCATCCAAGGTTTAATGTGTTTAACACTGATTCCTATGCTTATCTTTCGGATTGGGAAAGAAAGGCAATTTATGATCTTTACCATGATTATTTCTTCAAAAGGCAGGATCATCTCTGGTATGAAAAAGCAATGGAAAAACTTCCGGTTATCCTTAACGCAACCAAAATGCTCATTTGCGGGGAAGACCTTGGAATGGTTCCTGCCTGCGTGCCTATTGTAATGGATGAGCTGGCTATTATTGCTTTAAAGGTTCAAAGAATGCCGTCGGAAAATATTCCGTTTTATAATCCTAAAAAAGCAGATTATATGAATGTGGTAACTGCTTCTTCACACGACAGCTCAACCCTGAGACAGTGGTGGAAAGAAGATCCTGCATTGACACAGAAATATTTTAACCAACAGCTGATCCAGTATGGAAAAGCTCCTGATGAAATGGATTCCCATCTTGCAGAGATTATTATGAAGCAGCACCTTTACACGGAAGCCATGCTGGCTGTCTTTCCGATCCAGGAATTTCTGGCTACGGACCCTGAGCTGACTAATCCGCATATAGATAATGAAAGGATCAATAATCCCGCAGTTTTCCCGCATTACTGGCGCTACAGGATGCATTTAAAGCTTGAAGACCTGAAAGAGAAAGAATCTTTCAATAAAAAAATTGCTTATTGGGTAAAAGATAGTGGAAGAATGTAAATTTAACATTTGATTTTCAATTAGTTAACTTTAAATTAAAAGAAGTTTAATCTTAGGATTTAACTTCTTTTTTGTATTTATATCCAAAAGATAGAATAGAGATATTCTGTTATATACTAACCAATTAACGACTATAGAGATGAAAAAAATATTTTTGGGATTTGCTTTGGGACTGGCAGTTTTGTCTTCCGCCCAGCAGTATCCAAATAATGGGTGGGGAGATGACGGATATTATCAGAATGGAAATGGTTACGGAAACGATGGCTATTATAATGATGAGGATGACAGGAATTATTTCCCGGACGATTATTATTACAACTATCCACAGGACTATTATCCTAGTGATTATTACCAGGGATACTATAACGACTACAGAAACAGTATAGTCAACATCAACTGGAATGTATTCTTCAGAGATAACAGGCTGAACCGCTGGCAGATCGATCAGATCCTAAGACTTAATAACCTGTATGTAAGTTTTTCCACATGGAATAATTTTTACAGATACAACCCGGACAGATGGTACTATGACAGATTTTATGCATTGGAAAGAATTTTAGGGCCCAGAGTGTTCGTTGTTTTCCAAAACAATTATTACAGAGGAATGAGTCCGGTTGTCTACTTCCAGAACTACAGAAGAACATATTATGCACCAAGATATGCGGTAATGCCAAGATACAGGAATGTAAATATCAATGTGTATAGAGTAGACAGATCCAGGTTCCGTAGAATGGACAATCCAACCTTCAATGTAATCCGAACCGGTAGCAGATCCAATAACGGATTCAGAGGTTCAGGAAGAGAAGATACAGGAGGTTTCCGTAAACAGGCTGATAATACCCGTTATGAAAATAATAACGGTGGATTCAGAGGGAATTCTGAGAATAACGGAGTTCGTGGAGGATATGGAAACAATGGCGGTTTCAGAGGAAATAATGAAGCAAACAGAGAAAGACCCCAAAGAGAAAATAAAGGCGGTGGATTCAGAGGAAACAATGAAATGAACAGAGAAAGAGCTCCGCAAAGAGAAAATAACAGTGGAGGATTCAGGGGTAAAAGCGGAGGCTTCCGATCTGAAAATTCATCAAGACCGCAACAGAATAACCGAAGCAGTGAAAACAGAGGCGGAGGTGGTTTCAGAGGCCGGTTAGTAAGCAGATAATAATTTTCATATATTATATTTAAGTGGTGTGAAGGGCAGGTTTTAGGATCTGTCCTTTTTTTTATTTTTATTTTATTATTTTAATATTAAAATTTAACATTTTTTATGAATATTACCGTTTAACTTATCTTTTAACTAATAATCAAAAAGATGTATAACAATTAATTAAATATTTTTTAAGATGAAAAAATTAGTTTTAGCAATAGCATTTATCGGAATAGGAGGTTTTGCAATGGCACAACAAACAACAACTCCACAGGACAAACAGGCAAGAAGAGCTGAGATGCAGCAAAAAATGCAGCAGAGGGAACAGGAGCATCTGGATCAGATGCAGAAAGATCTTAACCTGAACCAGTCTCAGGTAGCTCAGATCAAAAGTCTTCATGAAAAAAGAAAAGCTGAAATGAAAGCTGAATTCGATAACAATAAGGAAGCCAGACAAGCGAAGATGGAAGCAATGAAAGCTAAAAAAGCACAAATGGATGCCGATATGAAGAAAATCCTGACTCCGGAACAATATGATAAATGGCAGGCTGACAGACAAGCTAAAATGGAGCAGAGAAAAACAGCAATGAAGGATAGAAAAATGATGAGGAAGCCTATGAATACTGCTGTTCAGGAAGCAAAATAGTTATTCATAATTTTGATTTTTTAATGTGTGAAGGACGGGTTTTTCTCCGTCCTTTTTGTATTAATTTTCATTAAAACTTTTGATTTCGGGCTTTTATTGCGTATTTTTGACTATAAATTTATACTTATGATCAGCGAAAAAATTGCAACATTAATTAACGAACAGATCGCTCACGAACAATATGCCGCACAATATTACCTTTCCATGTCTGCCTGGTTTTCAGGAAAAGACCTTGACGGAATTGCGAATTACTTCAGAGTTCAGAGCAAAGAAGAATTGATGCACGCAGATAAAATGTTCGATTTTTTAAATGACGTAGGCGGGGAAATCATCATCGGGGAAATTGCAAAACCTCCGCATGAGTTCGAAAATGCTATTGATATTTTTGAAAAAGCACTGGAGCACGAGAAAAAAGTAACCAGAAGTATTTTCAATATTGTAAAAAATGCTAACGATGAAGGAGATTTTGCAACCACTTCTTTCCTTCAGTGGTTTATCAATGAGCAGGTAGAAGAAGAGGCAAGTGCCTCCCAATACGTAACAAAGATTAAGATGGTTTGCGATAATCCATCTGCATTATATCTTTTTGATCAGGAATTGTCTCAGAGAGTATTTACCCCTGATCCTACAGCTTAATTACTTTATATTGTAATAAACCGCCCCGCCGTTCGGAGAACGGCGGGGCGGTTTTGTTTTGATTATATTCAGTTATCCACAAAGTTACCCACATTAGTTGTGGAAAACGCTGTGGATAAAATTTCTTGATTAAAGATAAATAAGCTGGGTCTTTAAAACCTTTCTTCCCAGGCTTTCCAGAACATTTTTATACCTCTCGATCTGGCGCTCATTTTTTTCACTTTGCTCTCCTGTTTTGAAATCGACAATAATATAGCCTTCGTCTCCCTTCAGAATACGGTCAGGACGCAGCATATGACTTTGGCCTCTCTCGGAGATCATAATATCTTTTTCATTAATCACTTCCCACTTTTCATCAAAGAACTCAGAATATTTTCGGATGATCTGAACCAGTGTTTCCTGGATCTCATTTTTTTCGTCCAAAGTAATCTGCCCATCCAGTAGATAGCTTTCCAGGACTTTGGCAATATCTTTTTCTGTATTGATTTTCGACAATAATTCATGGACAAAAAGCCCGATTCTTACCTTCTCATTCCGTACCTGATAATTTTTGGAAGGGGTGGCAATTTTTATGGAAGACCTGTTTTCATTGATGTTTTTAAGATTCTGAATATTCTTGGTCTTGAATAATGATATTTTGTCACTGGAATTTTTTTTCAGCATTTCAGGATGCACTTCATACAGGTCGAATTCATCAGCTCCCTCGGTGTTTTTTTCATTAAAGAATTCCAGCAGCTCAAGATTATTGGATGTTTTATTCGCCTTCTGAATGTAGAAAAACAACTGTTCCACAGGCCGGGTAGTGGCCACATATTGCAGACATAACCTGTCAATAAGATTTTTATACGAGTTTTTCTTGTTGAATGCCTCTATTTCTTCATCGTAGACTTCCAGATTTTTACTGAACTGGTTAATGTTTACGGATTTCAGGGCATCATCATTATTTGTATCGAACCAGTTGGTGAACTCACTGTCACGGTTTTTGTTCATCATTGGGATAAATACAATCGGGAATTCCAGTCCTTTCGATTTATGAATCGTCATGATCTGTACCGCATCAATGTTTTCCGACGCCTGGATGGTATAAGCAGAAGCCTCTTCATCCCAGTATTTTAAAAACTCTTTCGTGCTGGCACCGGCATTCTGAGTGAAATTGAAAAGCATTTCGAGGAAGTTCAGGAGGAAATCCGTTTCCTTGTTTTCCACAGCAAATTCATTGATATAATATTCCACAAAGTTGTACAGATTAAACCTTGGGAAATTATCCTGTTTAAGCTTGAGTGAATATTTATTCTGAATGAACAGCAGGATCTCCTCATGCGTTTCTATATCCAGAATTTCTTTCATTTCCAATGTAAAATCTGCCATGTGAATTCTTCCCAGCGTATTCAGGTAATACATCATCATGATCAGATTCGGTCTGTTTTTAGGATTGATTTCCCATCGGAGAAATTCAACCACCGCTTTCAAAGTATTGGAAAGTTCCAAGGTCAGACCTTTATCGGAAATGGTTTTGATATTGGTTTCCTCCCCCTGATAATTCACTTTAAGATTTCCCAGTTTTTGGGAATAACTGAAAATGTCAAAGTTTCCACGGCATAAAATTGTAATATCCGAAAACTTAAAACCATTATCCAGGCTTTCCTGAATATCCTTCCGCATTTTTTCTGAGGTATCATTATAAAAATCCTCGTTCGTGAGATTTTCGATCAGGTTGACCTTCACACGGCCATCGATCCGGGATTTTGAGCTCTGTTCAGCATCTTCCCCAAAAATATTCCGGTGTTCTTCCTCTAAACCTGATGAATGATAACGGTACAGCTCATTATTAAACTGAACGATATTTTTAGCGCTACGCCAGTTATCCTTTAATACAAGAAGATCTGCTTCCTTTGGCGAAAATTCCTTCTTGTTGATAATATCCAACATTAGCTTGCTTTCCCCGCCACGAAACCTGTAGATACTCTGTTTAGGATCGCCTACGAGCGTAAAAGAAGTGTTTTCTGTAGAAACGCTGTGATCACGAAGAGGAACAAAATTCTGCCACTGAAGCTCAGAGGTATCCTGAAATTCATCAAAGAAATAATGCTGAAACTGCGAACCTACTTTCTCATAAATAAAGGCTGACGGCTCATTTTTAAGGTTTTCATTGATCAGAATATTGAATTTTGAAAGCAAAACAAGGTCGCTTTCCTCTTCAATTTTTTTTAATTCGTCCTGGATATCTTTATTTACTTTTAACGGAAGAAGGGCAGAGAGGATTTTTTCCTTCTTTTGAGTTTCAATATATAAAAGGATCAGCTGCATTCTGTTGTCAAGAAGCTGATCCAGAATTTCCAGGATATCAGGTTCTTTACTTTTGGATTTTGAAGAAGCTCCTTTCCTGTAATTACTGACAACCGATTCTTCAAGGGTGGTTGGAAAGGGAAAACCCGGCCTTTTCTGATTGTAAAAATCCTGTACTTTAGTGAAAAATCCTCCGATTCCGTTTTTACCCTGAGCAAAATCCTCGATCTCTATATTTCTCGACCGGAACAGCTCAATAGATGTTGCGGCAATTTCTGCAGACCGTTTTTTATTTTGTACAATTTCCTTTCTGAGTGTATTTTTTATATTCTCGTAGTTCGTATCATCAAAGCTTTTATTGCTTTTCAGGTGCTCATAGTGAATATCCTTTACAAACTCCTTGGCGGAATCATAAAGGTTTTTATTAAGATTGATCCTTTCATTGTTTTCCAGGCTGTAATCTACATAATCCATGAAAGAATTGGAGATATTTTCATTCTCGCCGATCTGATCAAGCATTTTATCCACAGCTTCGATCAGGAACGGTTCAGCTTCTATTTCAAGATTGAAATTTTTGGCTAAGCCCAATTCATAGGAAAAGCTTCTTACCAATCTTGAATTAAAACGGTCAATTGTTCCGATATTTAAGGTAGAATAATTGTGAAGTACATAATCCAGTAATTTTTTTGAACGGACATGAAGTTCATCAATGGTAATTTTCAGTCCTTCAGCTTCAAAGGCCTTCTGAATATTTTTCAGGTCATTATTTTCAGCAAAATTATCTGCAGAGAAATTTCCAAGCCAGGATAAAATTCTCTCCTTCATCTCATTAGCCGCTTTATTGGTAAAAGTAAGGGCTAAAATATTCCGGATCGACTGCTGCTGGTTGGGATAGCGCAGACAGATCATCAAAAGCCTCTGGACAAGGGCGTAAGTTTTCCCTGAACCGGCGGAAGCATTGATGACTGTATAAGAATTTTGCATTGCTGAATTTAGAATTGAGACTGCAAGTTAGCTAATTTTTAAGTGAAATTTTAACAATTTGGAGGAGCGATTTAACAGTTTGCCCGGCAAAAATCAAAAAGAAATGCTAAAACGCGTTAACTGTGGTTAAACTTGCCATTTGGATTAAAAATAATTTTAGCTTTGCTCTATAAAAAACTGTCCGTGAAATTTAAACTACTCTTTCTTTTAACTTCCTTTCTTTTCATTAATAGCAATGCCCAGAATTATATTTTTGGAAAAGTAACTTCAGAAGATAATTCGGAAATGCCGGATGTTACAGTCATCAACATCAGAACAGATGAAAGAACTATGACGAACCGGGACGGGCACTTCATGGTTTCCGGAAGGGCAGGGGATGAGCTTAGGTTTGTAAGGGTAGGTTACGAACGTCTGGTTAAAAAAGTTTCTGGTGAAAATATAGCATCTCCCCTCAATATTACTTTAGTAAGAGAAACAATACTGATTCCCGAAGTAGAAGTGAAACAGGGAATTACCGGTGATCTTAAAATTGATGCAAAGAATCTTAACAGGCCTAAAAAAGTAGAGAAGCTGAACAAAGATATTGACCGCTATATTGCACAGAAATCAGATCCAAGAATACTTGCCGCAAAACCTGGCGAATTTGTACAGCCTAAAGGGCAGGGCTTTTCTATAGGTAAAGTTAAAAATAAATGGGATGATATTGATTTGGGCAGTTATCTGAAAACAGCCCTCGGCGAAGAATATTTTACAGATCTGAAAATTGATAAATCTCAGATTGACCACTTTATCGGCTATGTTCTGGCTGGTGGTTTTGAAAGAAAAACTATCCTGAAATATGGGTTCTGCAGCGATGCTGACCTTCATAGATTTCAGCGGTTTGTATTGACGAGAATTTCTTCTTACCGTGCTCCGCAGACTCAAAGATAAATACGGTGAGAACTTACATCAGGGAAAATATTTTTGCAGTTCCGTTTTGTGAAGTTGTGACGAATAGCAGCAATAGAAATTTGAATGCGGTTTCCATCATTAAATGGAAGAAATTTTCGCTTCTTCTTATTTTCATGTTTATTCATTGCTTTTCACAGGAAACCGTTACAGGTCATATTACTGATGACAGTGGGGCAGATCTTAATTCTGTTATTGTAATTAATATGTCCAGTGACCAAAAAGTTTACTCCAATTCTATGGGGATGTTCTCTATTGAAGCAGCTCCGAATGATGAGCTGAGATTTGTAAGGGCAGATTTCAGGAGGGTTTCCGTCATTGTACCTGCTGGTGGATTCAATGCACAGCTTTTGATAACCCTCATCCCAATCCCCAAAGAAATTGAAGAAGTGAAAGTTGTTAAAAAGCCAACCGGTGATCTTGAAACGGATTCCAGGCTGGCAGCAAAGGTAAATAAAGGTGAGATTGTACAGGAGGCAATAGGCTTACCACAACCTGTAGGAAAGATGAGGGAAAAACCGGCAGAAGTGAAGCAGGTACTTCTCCCGATACTTTTGGGCGGCCTGGATGTTCAGGGAGCTTATGACCTGATAAGCGGAAAAGCCAGGCGCCAGAAAAGACAGTACAGATATGATGATCTCCAGGAGCATATTGCATGGGTAAGGAACAGGGTGGATAATGAATATTTTACCAAAGCAGGCATCCCGGAAGAAAGGATTTCAGAGTTCATCCAATATTCGTTTGAAATGAAACCGCAGGTCCGGACCTATGTAAAAGCAAGAAACCTATCCGGAGTCCTTTTAAGAATGGAAGAAACCATACCTGCTTATCTGGAGCGGTTAAAGCATAAAAAATTACAGGAATAAATGTTAATAAATTCTTAAAATTCGGAATGAAAATTGATGTATTGCTATACAATATCAATTAATCACAAACCAATTTATGAATAAAAATATTATTGCAGTAGCAGTCGGAGCACTGGGTTTTGTCCTTGGGCTCGGTTTATTGGGAAACGCTGTAAAAAACAGGAATAAATCTGAAAATACCATTTCCGTCACCGGCTTGGGGACCAAACAGTTTACTTCCGATCTGATTACATGGTCCGGAAGCTTTTCAAAAAATAATTCCGATCTGAAAGCGGCTTATGATGAGCTGGCGATAGACAGAAAGGTAATTAACGATTATCTTCTTTCAAAAGGTATTAAGCAGGCTGAGATCGTATTCTCCTCTGTAGATATTCAAAAACAGTTCAGAAGTTATAACGACTCTAACGGAAATTATGTGCAGGGTGAATTCTCAGGGTATAATCTTACCCAAAAGGTTTCTATTGAAAGCAAGGAAGTGGTGAAAATCGAGAATCTTTCCAGAAACATCACAGAAATCATCAACCGCGGTATTGAGTTTACTTCTTCAGCACCTTCTTATTTTTATACTAAACTGGCCACGGTAAAGCAGGAAATGATAGCCAGTGCAACCAAGGATGCCAGGGAAAGAGCAGAAAAGATCGCAGAAAATTCCGGAAGCAGCCTGGGAAGCCTTAAAAAAGCAACAATGGGAGTCATTCAGATTACAGAACCCAATTCCAATGAAGACTATTCCTACGGCGGAACATTCAATACTTCTTCCAAAGAAAAAGAAGCAAATATTACTATAAAACTGGAATACGAAGTCAACTAAAACCCTCTACAATACTACAAATAGTTGTCTATCCATTACACTCCTCCGGAGGGGTAGCAGATCGAAGATCTGACGGGGTGGTCAAAAAAATAAGCCGCCGGAATTTCCGGCGGCTTCATGTTTAATGATACACAATGTCATAGATTTCCTCTTTCACATTGTTTAAGTTTTCGGGGGTATAATTGGCAAGCAGCCAAAGATCCAAAGGTTTTTTCCCTTCACCATAACTTGGCTGTACGTACATTTCGTCAATCAGGGTAAACCCGTTTTTCTGATAGAAGGAATAACGTCTTTTTGCGTCGTCGCCCAAATGATCAGGCTCTATCTCCAAAATAATTCTGGGATAGGTTTTAAACAGATATCCTGTAATATGTGATCCCAGTTTCTGGCTTCTGAATGCTTCGAAAACTTCAAAATGTTCTACAAAAACATAAGAGCTCAGTTCCCACAGGATAAGATAGCCAATGGCCTGAGATTCATGAAGTACAGAAATCACCTTCACATATGGGTTTGAAAATAAAGCGGCAAATTGTTTCCAGTCCCTTTGTTCATCTGCGGGAAATGTACTGGAATAAGACGAATAGATGTCCTGGACTCTATAGTCTTCGGCAGAAGTAATCGGTAAAAATTCCATAATTATAAATCAAAAACGCTTGGTCTTCTGGTGATAAAAATATCTTTGATCCAAAGCGTGAATGCCAGCCCCAGGTAAATTAAAAAAAAGAAGCCGGCAGTTGCAAAAGTAGAATAGATAAAGAAAACCCTTAATTTAGATACGGGAATCCCCAGCTTAGCCCCCATTCTCGTAAGGACGCCAAACCATTCTCTTTCCATTTTGTGGCGGATATTATCAAACATTAGAAGATTCTTTTAAAAGTTTAAATCCAATACTGCAATTTAAGCAATTTTTTTCTTCACACGAGGTTTTATGATGATAAATAAGACTCTGACTCTCCAAAGCATTTTCTACCTTCATGCCAAGTTTCTTCCATCCTGAAATTACAGTGTTTTTTTCAGCCGGGCTGTTCCTGTACAGTTCCAGTATTTCATCCGTAATTTCTTCACTGTGATATTTGTTATAAGTATACTTAAATGGAAGTACAGTATTAAGGATAACCAATTCAATAAAATCCCTGCTCAATGTTTTAGGCTGAAATTTAGAAACGCTCCCGAAATTAAAATGAAAATCCCAATATTCAGATGCTTTTACCGGAGCAAAAACCTCGTACAGGTCATTCATACTTTTAGCTTTAATAATCTTTGAAAACAGATTCTGATGCCTGTAATAAAGATCGGCAAGCTGGGAAAGACGGAGTGTAGGAAAGTTGGGAGGACGCAGTCTTAAAAATTTAGGATGAAATGTTAGGTTCGGGATATTAAATTTTTTACGTAAAAATTCAAACTCTCTTTTCCATATCATCATTCTGCTGTCTTTCGGGTGATCGAGCCATCCGGAAATACCAAACAGTAAAGCTTCCAGCTGGGATTCATTCTGCCGGATCTTGTTAACGATACTGAAATCTATACTTTCCGCGATCTGCCTGAAAATATGGGCATTTACCTTTAATCCGAAGGAATAGGCCAGACTATGAAAAAGAACAGCTTCAAAATTGTTTTTGTAGTTTTCTAAGCTTGCTTCCAGTTCCAGGGACTTTTCATCCAGCTTTTTAAGGATATTGGCTTCATGAAAACCAGGTGGAATTTTGGTGGAATCGAAAATGTTTTCACAGGGAATAAACAGCGTTCCGTTAATGAGCTTTTCGTATTTCCAAAGTAGGGTGGGGTCAATATAGTTTTTCAGTTCCAGCGTAGGAACGCTTTTAGAGAGGAGCTCACTGATCTCGACATTATTTTCATAAACAACATGGAGGATAATATTTTGATAATTGGGATCCTGGGAATGGTTATGGAAAACCCAATCGGAAGCCCGGACGTGCAGCTCAATATGTCCGGCAATGACAAGGTCTTTTATTTTAATTTTCGCATCAAGGAAATCCGGACCTGCATTCGTATTCCATTTTCCGAAGCTGATGATCTCAACAGGTTGCCCTTCAATATCCTTGAAGTCGAAATGTTTGAAAACCTTATAGTTCCAAAGATATTGAAGCAGCTTTTCCGTCATAGTGTGACGATAAATATAAGGGAAATATCAGGTTTTTGTTGGCCTTACATTAAAGTTTTCCGCGAATATTCTAAACATTTTATGAATTGTAGGAAAAATGTTTTCCAAATGAAATTTATAGTGAATTTATTATACCATTTTCTTCCATTTGGCAACTGTATTTCTGCTTATCATGACATGTTTGGTTTAAACTTAAAATGAAAGGTGATGTGTAAAAAACAGCATCACCTTTCAAAATTTATAGTGGTTAATAGTGGTGCCCCCTCGCCTCTAACCAAGACTATTTTAATTGTGTTTTTTTTAGGCACCGGGATTGAAAATTGTATAACGTTCTTTACTGGAATCAAAAGAGGATTCAGTAATTCTTCAAATAATAGATTAATACGAAAGACAGAATCAAAAGAACCAGATAGATCACGGTTTTAAAACGTTGCAGCATCTTCAGGAATTTATAGCTCCTGATATTTTTCTTCAATTCATTATCTGTATAGTTCATGGTGTATCTCAGATGAGAATTATTTATGTTTTTATAGCCTTTTTTAAGTTCGTTTTCCGACTGTTTTTATACTTTATCTTGTGCAGGAAGTGAATTTTTTATGTATTCTGTGATGAGTATATTTTTTTTGTTTTTTTTATAGATGTAGATTTTTATTTATCGGATAGAATATTTAATCTGATTATTTTATGTTCAGAAATATTTTATAAGGAAAATATAATTCTTATGAATGCAAATATGTTATTCTAAACCTTTACAGGTAAGAAATACAGGAAACAATTTATTTACAAGCTTAAAATAGGGTATGTACAAAGTATGTACAGGATTGGTTAATCTTTTGATTACTAATGCTTTAAACTGACATGGTTCGCATGCTATAAAATAGAACTTTTTTTCATTTATATAAAGCTCAGGTATATATTTGTACACTACATAAAAAAACACACACATTAACCGTTAACGTAATTGTAATAGAGGGTGAATAAAAAAAATATTTTGATTTTTGTTTTTACTTGCTTCAGCCATATGTATTTTTCACAAAGTGATTTTGATAAAGAACAGCAGTTGATTTATACCTATTTATTCAGCAATGAACTTGTAAAAGCAAAGGATCTTATCTACTCAGACTATCTGGCTTCAAAAGACGAGTCCAGAAAAGTAATAGGCTATGTTTATCTTTCCTTTTATTATTCTATGATTAAGGACAGGCGTGAAAGAGCGGAAATATTAAACCAGGCAGAGCTTATTGCCCAGAAAACAAAGAATCCATTGGATAATGCCTATGTCAATTACGGTTATGCAGGTTATTTTATGGAGTCAAGTGATGATGAACTTTTCTTAAATTTCTTCAATAAAAGCTTCAATACCTTCAGTAAGTCACCCAACGAGAATTTTATGCTCACCTTGCTGTACTTTTTGAAACAGATGTACAACAGTGACTTTTCGGGATATTATAAAACCCGTGATTATGCAATTAAAACAGGTAATCCGGTTCTGATAAGCTGGTCTCTGAGCAGATTAGGCAACTCGTGTTTAGATGAATTTATCCGTTCAGGTCATAAAAAAGATATTGATGCAGCCGTCAGCTTTTATAATCAATCCTACCAGTATGCGAAACTCATAAAGGAGCCTGCTGCAAGGGAAAAATCGTTTATGGTATATTATATCAACTATTCATATGCATTAAATCTGGTGACCCCGAAACAATATGAAAAAGCGATGGAGCTGAATGCCCTGGCTGAAAAGGTTATTAATGATAATAAAACACTTGAAAAATACAGGAGTGATGTGTACGGTAACATCGGCTTTACTTACGAAGGGATGAAAAACTACAAAAAAGCTGAAGAATTCTATCTTAAAGCCTATCAATACTATGACGCTAACAATTATTATAAATTGATTAATAAAATTGCGGTTTTTGAAAACCTGTCCAATATTTATCAAAAGCAGAATGACTTTAAAAAAGCACTGACCTATGAAAAAAAAATAAAAGATATCATCAAAGATGATGGTAAAAAAAGATTAAGCAATAATGTTGGAATCATGAAGCTTTTTTATAATGCAGAGCAGAAAAACCAGCAGATAACCGAATTGGGAAAAAGGCAGATACTTTATATTGTCATTATTATCCTTATCATTGTGGCCGGAGTCTCCCTGTATTATACTTTCAATAATAAATATGAGCTGAACAAAAAAAATATAGCTCTGCTGGAAGCAGAACAGAAAATCCTGGTTATTCAGCAGGAAAGATTAAAAAAACATGCCCTCGCCATATCGCTAAGGCTGGATTACAAGAATAATTTTATCAAAGGCCTCAAATCCAGAATGAACGATAAAACGGAAACCAGCCTGGATAAAATCTGGAAAGAAGATCTGCTGAATGAAAATGAATTTAATGAAATCCAGAACATTGTAGAAAAAGTTCACCCTGATTTTTTTAAATCCCTGGCCAGTAAATCAACGGCAAAATTATCCAATCTTGATATGAAGTATGCAGCGTATATTTACATGAATATGGATAATCAGCAGATCGCAAATATCCTTAAAGCAGACCCGAATACCGTACGGGTTGCCAAATACCGGCTAAAACAGAAAATGGGATTGGGCAAAAATGATGACCTGAGAAGCTTTATCCAGAATATGGATTTATAAAATTAATTTTTGATTCAATAAAAAAAACCTTCCGCATTGCAGAGGGTTTTATAAGGTATAGAAAAGAGCTGGGTTATGCCTTCGCAAGCTCCTTTTTAAAGTTTTCTATAGTCGTTCTATACATTTCTTCATAGATAGGAAGAATGTTTTTCAAATCGAATTTTATAGCCTGATCTTTCGCATTTTTCTTCATTTGGGTTAAAAGATCATCATTGCTCAATAGTTTTATCGTATAGTTGCTCATCGCCTCTACATTTCCGATCTCTGCTAAGAAACCGGTTTCACCCTGGATGTTTACCTCAGGAATTCCGCCGGCGTTAGAACTTATTACCGGAGTATAGGCTGCCATAGCTTCAAGTGCTGCCAGACCGAAACTTTCCTGTTCGGAAGGAAGCAGGAATACATCAGAAAGCTGCAGGATTTTGTACAGATCATTTACTTTTCCTAAAAGACGGATCTTTGAAATGAGTTCAGGATTTTCTTCCAGGAACTGGTTTACCTTTTCCATATCCGGGCCTTCACCTATGATAATCAGTTTAGATTTTACCTTTTTCTCCACATTTTTGAAGATCTGAAGGACTTCATCTACACGCTTCACCGGACGAAGGTTGGAAACATGAATCAGGATTTTCTCATCGGGACTGGCAAACTGGGTCCTCTGGCATTCCGTACAGTCGTCGAATTCAGAATTATCAATAAAATTGGTAATCACCTGTATTTCTTTTTTGATATTAAAGAACTGAAGTGTATCTTTTTTCAGACTTTCAGAAACCGAAGTAATGGCATCCGACTGGTTGATGGAAAATTCTACGGCATGCTTATAGCTCGGATGCTGTCCTACAAGGGTAATATCTGTTCCGTGAAGGGTAGTTACCAGAGGAATATCATTATGATCTTCTTTAAGCATTTGTTTGGCCGTAAACGCTGCGTAGGCGTACGGAATGGCATAATGAGCGTGCAGCAGATCCAGCTTATACAGGTTCACTACACGATAGATCATCGAACTTAATGCAATATCATAGGGCTGATACTGGAAAAGAGGGTAAGTCTGTACATTCACCCGGTGAAAGAAAATATTGGGATTCGTAATGTCTAATCTTGCGGGAAGTGCAGAACTTATAAAGTGAACTTCATAGCCTTTATTGGCCAGGGACATTCCCAGCTCTGTTGCTACGATTCCGCTTCCGCCGTATGTTGGATAGCAAAGTATGCCTATTTTCATTAGATTATTATTGTTTTGATGTTATAGAAACTGTTGTATTCGTATTCACAGTAGAAACCGGGATGCTGTCGATTCCCATACCGGCTTTCAGCTGATCATTGACAAGGACAGGCAGTCTGCCCCATATTTTTGTTTTTCCGTTCAGGGCATTGGCCGTTGCGGTCATTGAATCATCATTATTTTCATAAGATACAAGGACTGTAGATACTTTTGAAATATCAATGTCTTTTAAAGCGTAAGCACTACCGAAAACATTTAAAATAACATTTTGGTTTCCGGTAAGATCAGCAAGGATTTTTTTGGATTCAGCTGAGATTTTATAAGGTTTGTATGCTGATGAATTATCTTTATGAAATCCTACGATTACTGTAGAGCCTGCAGGAATTGTGCTGATCTCATTTGCTTTTTTTACGGTCACATTAGCGCCAAGCTGATTAGCGAATGTCTGGTAAGGGGCTTCTTCCAGCGGAACGTAATAAACCTGCTTTCCGGCAACAGGAAGTAATTTCTGATCATCTTTCAGTAAAGTCAGGGCATTGGCATAAAGATTCTGTACCAAAGTTTTATGAGAATCATTATTCAGATCGCTGTTAATATTTACAGGATCTTTCGGAGTGTATTTTTCGAGGCCAAGGAAATATTTTGTAAGTAGGATTTTCTTTACACTTTCCTCCACTCTGGATTGTGAGATTTCACCCTTTTCGATGGCTTTCTGAATTAATTTTTTTCCTTCTGAAACTCCCTGTGAGAATAGCATAATATCATTTCCTGCTTTAAAAGCAAGCGCGTCCAGTTCCCCGGGTTTATATTTATTAGCAACAGCCCCCATATTCAGGGCATCAGTAATGATCAGGCCTTTATATCCCAGTTTATCTTTCAGCACGCCGGTAATTATATTTTTGGACACTGAGGCAGGAATTCCTTTTCCTGATTCAAGGCTTGGGACATACAGGTGAGCTACCATCACACCGCCAATTCCTTTATCCATTAACGCCTTAAATGGAGCAAGTTCAACAGTATTTAGCCTGTCTAGATTATGGGGAACTACCGGCAGATCCAGGTGAGAATCTGTACTGGTGTCGCCATGTCCCGGGAAATGTTTGATTGCCGCAAGAATAGTATTGTCCTGAAGACCTTTAGAGTAAGACAAGGCAGAACTGATCACATTATCGACTTCCGAGCCGAAGCTTCTGTTTCCGATAATAGGATTGTTCGGATTGGTGTTCACATCAACAACCGGTGCAAAATCCCAGTTGATGCCCATTCTATGGCAATCTTCCGCTATCTTGGCGGACATCTGGTAAATAAGGCTCTTATCCTGAATTGCTCCAAGAGTCATCGCCCATGGAAATTTATGCGCTGTGGCAATTCTTTGAAACAATCCCCATTCCGCATCCATCCCGATCATCATCGGAACTTTTGATTTCTGCTGAAATTCATTAACCAGATTAATTTCTCTCGCTGCATCATCCTGCATTAAAATCAATCCCCCGATTTTATCATTCACTACAATGTTTCTGACCTGATTGATGTAATCTTCCCCTTTGTTTGTATAAAGCGCTACAATAAACAGCTGGCCCAGCTTTTCATCCTGGGAAAGCGATCTGTAAGTCTTGTCTACCCAGTGATGAGCCTTTTTCAGGTCTTCTTTGGAAATGTCTTTAGGCTGATACTGAGCTTTGGCTGTAAAGCTTATTAATGAAAAAATAAAGAGGGAAGTATATAGCAATTTCTTCATGATCTTTTGAATAAGAACAAAAATACAATTAAAAAAATGATGAAAACAAAGTTTTTGCAATTTTTGGTATATGATTTGAATACGCTTTATAAATAATAACTAAACTTTTCTAAAAATGAAAAAAATACTTCTCTTTTTATTTCTGGGCGCTGTAGGTTTTACAGCCTATAGCTGTGACAATAGTGATGATACTGTTGTACAGGGCCAGGACTACGATACAATAAGCCAGGCATTTGATATAACACCGAGTTTTACAAGGGTTAATGATAATCTTTATAGATGGAGTGATGATTTTAATAGTCCATTAGTGCAGTCCGATATGGTACTTATTTATATGCAGACCGGTACCGATGGAGATTCTCCTATCTGGAAGCTTTTGCCATACACTTATTATGTGGGTAATTTAGCTAATGATGCTGTAGATTATGTTTATGAATTCAGTAAATATGGTGCTACCATTAATATTAATTCTACTTCTACATTCAGTTTAACGGCTAACCCTTCATACTATCAGAATAAGAAATTCAGAGTACTTGTTGTTCCGGCTAACGGATCAGGAACAGGTGGCGGCGCAAAAACGGCTAAAAGTGCAGTGGATTATAGCGACTATAACAGCGTAATTAAGTATTACAATATTAACGAGTCTAAAATTCAGACTAAAGTTAGTAAGTAAAAACAAAATATCTTTTCAGTTTTTTATAATTAAAAAAGCTCCGGGAGAAATTCCGGAGCTTTTGATTTTATATTTTTGGAACTCGATTTCTTTGGATGATAAAAAAGTTTAATTTTATGATCTTAAATAATATGATCCCATGGTTAAAAAGCTTTACTTTCAATTTTTAATAATTTTACCATTATGTCTGTTGTCATGTATAGGTGCTGATGAAATTTTAGATAATATACATCAGAATAATGCAGAAGAAAACTATACCTCTCCCTATATGGGAAAGTGGGTAGGAACCTACTCGGGAGATGCCATCAGCGGGACTTTGATTTTAAATGTAAGTAAAAGCGGCAGTATTGAGGTAACAAGGGTTGAAAATGGAAATACAGGGGAAGTGTACTATACCGGTCTTCAGGGATCAAACGGTGCTTTAAATCCTTCACCTTCTCCAAAAGGCTTTATATTATACGGGAGTTTGCATACGAAGTCCGGAACATGGAATTTTCAACACTGGAGTGGCAGCTGGTCTGTTTCCAAACAATAGTCTGGCTTATCATCCATAATAAAAAAGCTCCGGAAATTTTCCGGAGCTTTCATTTTTATCTAATTGTCATTATCATCTAGTAAATGACCGAAGAAATCTTTTTTCGTCTTCAGATAGCCTTTACTGATCTCATTGGCCGGAATCTGTAAAGGAATCCTTGAATTAAGATGGATATTGCTGTCTACAACGTATTTTACTTTTTCAGGGTTGTTGGTGAGAAGATTAATATCTTTTACCTCTAAAAGATTGAGGATTTCAATAGCTACCCCGAAATTTCTGTCATCAGCAGGAAGACCCAGTTGCAGATTTGCCTGTACGGTATCTAAACCTTTTTCCTGCAGGGAATAAGCTTTAAGCTTATTGATTATCCCTATATTTCGTCCTTCCTGACGAAGGTATACGATAATTCCTCCGTGCTCATGGATATATTTCATTGCGGCATCCAGTTGCTGCCCGCATTCACATTTTTTTGAATGGAAAACTTCTCCGGTAATGCATTCGGAATGGAAACGTACGTTCACCGGTTTTGAAAAATCTGTATTTTCTGCTACGATGGCCATGTGTGGCATCCAGTCGTTTTCGTTTTCGGAGAAAGCGATCATTCGGAAAGAGCCGTGCTCTGTAGGAACATTGGCTTCTGCCTGAATTTTAATCATTAATAATGGTTCGTTTTTTAATTTCCTTTTAAAGAATCTTCGATCACAGAAATGTTGGTTTTTAGACGAACCAGGTATCTGTTAAGAACTTCATCATCATCTTTGTCAAGCTGCTGTCTGAGTTTTTGAATTTTCTTGTACGATTTTTCGAAACTTTTAATGGATCTGTTTTTTCCTGCCGGGTTGTTGGCATCAATGGCGTACAGATAATTCTGGAGGCTGTATTTCAAGCTGGTCACTTCATCATTCAAACTGTTATTCTTAAACTTTGGAAAAGTAGAAATCAGATTTGAAATTTCAGAAGCGTTTACATTTTCTTTCAGATTGATATCAAAGCCTTTTTTTGCGCCTCTGTCGGAATTAGAACCTTTGGTTTCGCTATAAAAGTTATTAGACAACGGGGAAAGGTTAAGCTTCTCCGTTGCGCAGGAAGTTATGATTAATAGTAGTACTCCAAAAAAAAATAGTTTTCTCATTTCTGTTGCCCCTTTTGATAAAGGATCGGGTTAAGACTATCATCATTATACATTTTCATTTGTTTGTATACTTTCATCTTAACGTTACCGGATTCAATATCAGCAAGCAACTGATCTATAGAAGTTGATAGGTCTTCTTTCTGAGTAAGCAGTACCTCCAGTTTAGCCTGGCAATTGGCACGGTGCTCTTCAGAAGCGGATTCTCTATTGGCCTCTAACGACATATGATAAACCTTTAATGCAAGAATTGATAATCTGTCTACAGCCCAAGCGGGAGTTTCTGTATTGATTTTTGCATCGGGTTTCGGAGTTATATTTTCAAACTTTGTAAGGAACCAGCTATCGATAAATTCTACCAGATCAGTTCTTTTCTGGTTAGATGCATCTATCGTTCTCTTCAGCTGAAGAGCTTCAGCGGGATCAATATTTTCATCTCTAATAATATCTTCCAAATGCCATTGAACGGTATCAATCCAGTTCTTTGCATACAAAATCCGTTCCAAAGTGTCTTTTTCAAACGGGTTATTAATTAGAGAGTTAACGTCATCGGACACGTGATAATCTTCAATAGACTGATTGAAGACTTTCCATGCAGTCTCAGTAAAATTCATTAATTCTGAAGAATTTTAGTTGCTGGTAGTGTTATTGTTATTGGTAGAAGAGGTTTTGTTTTCAGAACCTGGTTTGTCTTCTTCCTTCACTGCATCTTTAAATTCTTTGATTCCTGAACCAACTCCTCTCATTAGTTCCGGAATTTTCTTTCCTCCGAACAACAATACCAAAAGGATTGCTACGATAAGGATGTGCTGCCAAGATAAGGCAAGTATTGTTAGTGTGTTCATCTCTTAAGATTTTTGCAAAGTTACGCTTTTTTTAATATGAAATCCAACCTAATGGATCAACTGGTGTATTTCCGTTCCATACCTGAAAATCAAGGGTATAGGAACCATCGAAATCCTGGGCTACTGTCCCTACCGGAGTACCGGAGGAAACCTGCTGTCCTTTAGATACGCTTACGCTTCCCAGATTGGAATAAATCGTGAAATAGTTTCCATGTTTCACCATTACGGTTTTTGTTCCGTCACTGTTTGCCAATACAGAAGAGACTGATCCTGGGTATACGGATTTGGCACGGGTACCTGAAGGTACGGCTATTTTAATCCCTGTATTTTCCTCAACAATATTTTTGAAAACCGGGTGGGGCTGTCTTCCGAATCTGTGGGTAATCTGTCCGGCTCTGTCTGCCGGATAGCCAAGTCTTCCTCTGCTGTCTGCGAAACTGCTTCCTGTAGCTGTGGTTACTCCATAACTGGTCATGGCTTTGGTTTCGGCAGCTTTTTTCTCTTCTTCTTTTTTCTTGTTCAGTGCGGCTTCTGCTGCTCTTGCTGCGATAAGTTTATCCGATGCTTCTTTGGCTCTGGCATTGGCTTCGTCCGATGCTTTTTTCGCAGCCACTCTTCTGGCCTCGTCTTTTGCATTGGCTTCTGCTCTTGCAGCCTCTTCATTACGTTTTCTTTCTTCTTCAGCTCTTTTTGCAGCAAGATCTGCTGCTTTTTTAGCTTCAATTTCAGCAAGTTTTCTTTCTCTTTCCAATGCCTCAGCTCTTGCTTTGGCTTCAGCTTCGATTCTTGCTTTTTCTCTATCTGCAATAATTTTAGCCATACGGATTTTTTCCGCCTCGGCTTTTTTTCTTGCTTCTTCTTCCGCTTTAGCTATTCTGATTTCTTCTGCAATAATGGCTCTGATCTGTCCTTCCAAAGCTTTGGACTGAACCTGTTTTTGCTTAAGTTCTACGGTAAGTTTAGCTTCGTTTTTCTTAAAATCTGCCAGCAGTTGTTCTTTCTGTGCTCTTTCAGCATTGATGGTTGCCAGATCTTTCTGCTGATTGATCAGAAGGTTTTCTTTTTCTCTTGCAGAATTCTGTTTTTGTGCGATTGATTTTTTGATCTGGGCAGCTGCATTGCTTATTTCTGCCGCTTTTTTGTCCTGATAGTCAGCATATTGTTTCAGATACTGAACTCTTCTTATAGCTTCCCCTAAATTTTTGGATGAGAGAATAAAGGTTACTTTGTTCTGTACCCCTTTATTTTTGTAAGCATTAACGAGAACTTCGGCATAATTCTTTCTGAGAACTGCCAGTTCTTTATTTTGACGGTTGATTTCCAGCTGACGCAGATAGATCTCATCTTCAATAAATCTTTTTTCTTTCTGAGTATTGGTGTATACCTTTTCTCTCAGAACGAGTTTTTTATTGACATTATTAAGATACGCGACTGAAAGTTTAGATTCAGTTCTCGTTTTCGCCAGGTCTGTATTTATCTGTACAATTTGTTTTTTAAGATCGGCATTCTGTTTCTGAAGCTGTTCCTTGCTCTGCTGTCCCTGATGAATTCCGAACAGAAGAATACCTATTAAAAAGCTAAATTTTTTAATCATTTAATCTCAATTTTCTTATAACTGGATGGTACAGAATAAGGTGTTTCCATCCTCGAAAAGTCAAATTTCGTGTTTTCCAGTAAAATTTGGCTAGATTTTGATCCTTTTATAATTATTTTAACATTTTTCGGAAGGCGGATTCCATTGTATTCATTCCAGTTGCTGTAAGAGATTTCCAGTTCATCAGGAGATAAAACATCTTTTAAATTAACGCTTAAAAGATCGTAATTGTTATCATACTGAAGAGCGATTTTATATTCCCTGGTTTTTTGATCGGTCACGATTTTCTGGGTGGTATTGGAAACCATTTTAAAGCCCTGCATGTTTTTAGTCAGGGTAAATTGGGAATCACTGATTTTAACAAAAGTTCTTCCCATCAGTATTTTTTCCAGTGATTTGTAATCAATGAAATTGACATTAAGAAGATTATTTAAATAATCAAAATCTGAATCGATATAGGTTTTGCTGGTTTTATCCTGTCCTTTGATCCCTTCAGGCGTGGCAATCCCTTTGGCAACGGTAAAGAAAAATGCCTGAAGATTCATCCATACCTTCTGGTTATTTTCAATATAAATTACAGCATCAAGGGTTGGGATGAAGTTTCCTGTTTCTACATTAACTTTACTGTTGATCTTGATCTGATCAAATTTCGGTGGGATAAGTACATGCTCGTAGAAGGTAAGTTTATCTCTTACCGGTTCATTGGCATCTTTGGGATTTCCATTGTCATCTGCTACGATTGTGCTGTCCTGCGTATTGCCGGTATTGTTTTTAGCTGCATGTCTGGTTTTACAGGATGACAGGGTAAGAAATATAAGAAGTATCGGGATCCAGTTTTTCATGTATTTATCTTTCAATTAAAAAAATACGCTGCAATATTAACGCCAAACCACACAAGGAATGTTGTGTGGTCCGGACGTATGTTGTTTTATATTAAATATTTCTGATCTTATTTAGATAAAAAATCTAAAACGGAATAATCACCCAAAGAAATCTCCCTGGAAACTCCAAAGTACTGTGCCGAATTCCCGATCATGGAATTGGAAAGGTTCCCGTGATTGATCCTTGTATTTTCCTGGATCAAAGAGTTTTCAATATTGGAATTCACAATAACCGTATTGTTTCCCAATGAAACGCCAGGGCCAATCTTAGAATTGGAGATCTTAACATTTTCACCGATAAAACATGGCTGAATAATCAATGAATTTTCAATAACCGCAGATTGAGGGTAATTAAGCATTTCTTCTCTTTCGTACTCAAGGATTTTGCTGTTGGTTTCTACGGTTGCATTTTTGTTACCGCAGTCCATCCAGTCATTTACTTTTCCTAAAGTGAATTTGGCTCCTTTGGCCCTAAGGTTTTCCAATGCTGTCGTCAACTGATATTCACCTCCGTTTTTAATATTATTATCCATAATATAGTTAATCTCGTTCATCAGCTTTTCAGCACTGTTGAAGTAATAAATACCGATGATGGCAAGATCTGAAACGAAAGTCTGAGGTTTTTCAACGAAATCTGTAATAAAACCGTAGTTATCTAATTTTACAACTCCGAAAGCAGACGGATCTTCCACGCTTTTTACCCAGATCACTCCATCGGAGTTTTTGTCAAGCTGGAAATCTGCACGGAAAAGTGTATCTGCAAAAGCGATCACTACATCTCCCTGCATGGAATCTTCTGCACATTTAATAGCATGTGCGGTACCAAGTGGGTCGTTCTGGTAGTATATACTGCCTTTTGCTCCCAGCTTTTCAGCGATCTGAAGCAGAGATTTTTCAATCTCCGGTCCGAAATCCCCAATGATAAATGCTACTTCCTCAATTTTTTCACCTGCCACTTTAGCAATATCTTCCACCAGTCTCTGTACGATAGGTTTTCCTGCAATCGGAATAAGAGGTTTTGGAACTGTCAGAGTATGTGGACGTAATCTGGAACCACGTCCAGCCATAGGAACAATTATTTTCATAGATTATATGACAATGTTTTATTTGTTATTTTATAATTTGTTTAGGCTTAAAGTTAATCATAAAAATCATTGCTGATCCTAATAATTATCATCTTTAATCCATCACCTGATTAATTTTTTTTTAAAGAATTCAGTAGTATCAAATTAGAGGCCATAATTAGTTTTTCCTGATTCTTGATAGCAGCATATTTTTTTCGGAATAGATTAAAACTCCTGCGTATACAAGAAATAAAAGATTTCCTACCCAGAAATTATAATCAAATAAATACACAATAACAAAGCTGAAGAGCATCAGCAATCCAAGGAATAAGGTCATTTTTTTGATACGGTATGGGATAGGGTAATATTTCTGTCCTAAGAGATAAGAGGTGACCATCATGACGAAATATGCAATAAACGTTACCCATGCAGAAACCATAAATCCATATTTGCTGAGGAATAGTAAATTTAAGATAATGGTAAGGAACGCTCCCAGCCATGAAATCACGGTTCCTACTTTAGTTCTGTCTGTTACTTTGTACCATGTGGAAAAGTTATAGTAAATTCCAAAGCAGAGGTTGGCGATAACGATAATCGGGATGATATCAATGGCTGTCCAGTAACTGCTGTTAGGAATAAGGATCTGCTTCAGCCAGGAAATATTGGCGATAATTCCCATGGCCACCGTTGAGGCAAAGAATGTAAAATATTCTGTTACTTTAGCATAGGTATTTTTAGCATTGTTATTATTCATCTGCTTAAAAAAGAACGGCTCGATTCCCATTCTGTAAGCCGTAACAAACAGGGTCATTAAAACGGCTAATTTATAGCATCCGCCATAGGCTCCGGCATCTTCACCCGGAATATTGTAGATCTGGATAGCTTTATCAAAATTTTCATTGACCATAAAGGCCATCCCTGCAATCATTACCGGCCAGGAATATTTGATCATATTTTTGAAAAGCTCAGTGGAAAACTGGAATCTTACTTTGAAAACAACAGGGAGCAGCAGCAGAAAACCTAAGAAGCTTGCAGCAAGGTTACTGTAAAAAGGGAATGATACTTTTTCTTTTAACCCGAAATTCTGAGAGACACTCAGAGGAATGTATAAGAATAAAGCAACGGTGATCACAGTTTGAAAAAGGGATTGCAAAACTCTGACTAAAGAATATTTAATAGGCTTGTTATTGAACCTGAGCCATGCAAAAGGAATGACACATAAGTTGTCAAAAAATGCAATCCATGCGAACCACCGGATATATTCTGGATTAGATGAGTATCCCAGCTGATCTGCCACCGGCTGACTGAAAATCAGTAAGCTTAAAAGGAAAACTGTGGATAAACCGAATAAGAACCAGAATGAAGTATTGAATGTTTTCTTTTCATTGTCTTTATCGGCCGAAAAACGGAAAAATGCCGTTTCAAAACCGAACGAAAGCATGATATTCACAAAAGAAATAAGAGCGTACAGGTTTGAAAATATGGCGAAATCCTTATTGTTAATTTGGTTAATGTATAAAGGGTTAAGAATGAACAGGATAACTCTTGGCATGATCGCCCCAATTCCATATATAATAGTCTCGTTGAGAAGTTTTTTCAATGTGTGAAATTTTATGCAAATGTAAATATTTAGAAATTGATTTGTAATCGGCAACATTAAAATTCATTCATAAACCTTAATTTTGTTGTTCATAAAGGTAGATGCCGGAAGTTAACAATTAGCAGCTCAAAACTTTCCAGCTTTCCGTCTTTAACCTATAATTTCTATAAAAAGTAAAAAATGAAGACCCTAATCAAAAATGTAAAAATCGTCAACGAAGGTAAAATCTTCGAAGGCGATATCTTAATAGAAAATGACCTGATTTCCAGGATAGATTCCGGTATTACTGAAGAAGCAGACCAAATTATTGATGGTTCCGGAAAATATCTTTTGCCGGGTGTGATAGATGACCAGGTGCATTTCAGGGATCCTGGTCTGACGCATAAAGGCGATATTGAAAGTGAATCAAGAGCTGCCATTGCGGGTGGGGTCACCAGTTTTATTGATCAGCCGAACACAGTTCCCAATGCAGTTACCCAGGAATTGTTGGCAGATAAATACGAACTCGCCTCTCAAAAAGCATACGCCAACTATGGTTTTATGATGGGAGGAACCAATGATAATCTGGAGGAAGTTTTAAAGACCAATCCGAGAAATGTTCCGGGAATTAAGTTATTCTTAGGATCTTCTACCGGAAATATGCTTGTAGACAATCCTGAAACCCTTGAAAATATCTTCAGCAGTACAAAAATGCTGATCGCCGTCCACTGCGAAGATGAAGCAACCATCAAAGCCAATACCCAGAAATATATGGATGAATACGGAGAAGATATTCCGGTAAAATTCCATCACCTGATCAGAAGTGAAGAGGCATGCTATAAATCTTCCTCAAAAGCCATTGAACTGGCAGAGAAAACAGGGGCGAGGCTGCATGTCTTTCATCTTTCAACGGCTAAGGAAATGGAACTGTTCAGAAATGATATTCCTTTAAAAGATAAAAAAATTACCGCTGAAGTTTGTGTTCATCATCTGACATTCACCAATGAAGATTATGAGACAAAAGGTTCTCTGATCAAATGGAACCCTGCTGTAAAAACCCAGAAAGACAAAGATGCATTGTGGGAAGCCCTTCTTGACGGAAGAATTGACGTGGTAGCTACAGACCATGCGCCCCATACCGCTGAAGAAAAGCAGAATGTATATACAAAATGTCCTTCCGGTGCACCTTTGGTGCAGCATTCATTATTGGTTATGCTGGAAAACTACAGGAACGGGAAAATTTCTTTGGAAAAAATCGTTGAAAAGATGAGTCACAATCCAGCAATACTTTTCAGAATTGAGAAAAGAGGATTTGTAAAGGAAGGCTATAAAGCAGATCTTGTTTTGGCAGATTTAGATACAGACTGGACCGTAGCTAAAGACAATATTCTTTACAAATGCGGCTGGAGCCCGCTGGAAGGGATGAATCTGCATTCCAAAGTGACACATACCTTTGTGAATGGTCATCTTGCTTATGACAATGGAAAAATAAATGAGCAGAAATTCGGAGAGCGTTTGCTTTTTGAAGTTCAGGAATAAATAAAAAACAAAGCCCTTTCAGATTCAGAAGGGCTTTGTTTTTCTAACAATTCGTTTACGAAATTAATCAATAGTAATCCCTTCAATTGCTTTTTCCAGGGAAGTTTCCTGGATTCCCGGAATGGATAACCCTTCTGCACGGAAAACACTAACATCTGTAATGCCATAGAAACCAAAGACATTTTTGATATAGGGTACATTAGAATCATAAATCTGATAAGGACCTTCAGAATAAATATTTCCTGAAGTAAAAGCAATGTATAATTTTTTGTTGTTTAAAAGCCCTTTAGGACCATTTTCGTCGTATCTGAACGTATATCCTGCTCTTGAAGTAAAGTCAAAATAAGCTTTAAGGGTAGCAGGAACCGAAAAATTATACATAGGAGAATCAATCACGATAATATCTGCCTCCTTCAATTCTGAAATTAATTCCTGGGAATATCTGTTGATTTCCTGCTGCTCAGAAGAATGACTCTCTTCCGGTGAAAAAAAAGTATTAATATGTACTTCTTCTAAAAGTGGAACCTGATTTTTGGTAAGGTCACGTTCTTTTACGACAGCATCAGAATATTTTTCCTGAATTTTTTTGATAACGGCATTGCCCAGTTTTCTGCTTGCGGATATTTCAGTTCTCGGACTTGAAATAATGTGAAGTATGTTTTTCATTTTTTTTAATTAAAATTTCTTTAGCAAAATTATGTACATTTGCTTATCAAAAGTTAGTAGTAAACAAAAGGTTAGTACTAACCTTTTTGTTAGTTAAATTTTAGATGTATGGAAAATTCTGCTGTTTTAGAAAAACATGTGTTTACCGGAAAATGTTCAGAAAATCTTTCTTCTGTGGAAGATGCGATTTATGTTATCGGTGGAAAATGGAAGCTGAAGATCATTATTGTCTTACAGGAGAACGGAAATATCCGTTTTAATGAATTGCAGAGAGCAATCAACGGAATTTCGGCAAGGGTACTCTCCAATGAACTGAAAGATCTGGAATTGAACGGCTTTGTAAAAAGAGTAGTGCATGCCGAACAGACACCGGTTGTTGTAGAATATATTTCGACAGATTACAGCCGGACGCTGAAACCCGTTATTATGTCTCTTTCGGAATGGGGGAGAACCCACAAGCGAAAACTTAAAGAAGATTTTTAACCATAAAAAATAAAGACTGTCATTAACAGCCTTTATTTTTTGTTTCTAATGTAATCAGAAAATTATTTTTTCGCTTTGGCACTCATATAAAAGGTTATCTTTCCACCATTCATTATTTCCGAATGTTTCAAGGTGAAGTTTTTAATTTCTTTGCCATTTAAAAGAACCTTTTCAACATATACATTCTTCGGGCTCTGATTTACAGCTTCAATTTCAAATGTTTTGCCGTTTTCAAGGTTTAAAACTGCATAATCCACGGCCGGACTTCCGATGGCATAATCTTCAGATCCCGGTGCTACAGGATAAAATCCAAGCGAACTTAAAATATACCACGCACTCATCTGTCCTGCATCATCATTTCCTCCCAAGCCGTCTGGAGTGGCTTTGTACTGCATTTCAAGGATGCGTCTGATCTGAGCCTGGGTTTTCCATGGCTGCCCTGCCCAGTTATAAAAATAGGCAACATGGTGGGCCGGCTCGTTACCGTGGACATAGCCGCCGATAATTCCTTCGCGGGTTATGTCTTCAGTATCGGCAAAAAACTCGTCAGGAAGGTGCATAGTAAACAGTTCATCCAGTTTTGAAGCGAAATTTTTCTTACCACCCATCGCCTGGATCAATCCGTCAGGATTTTGTGGCACAAAAAAGCTGTAGTTCCAGGAATTTCCTTCAATGAAGCCCTGACCGTGAGTACTTAAAACATCAAAATCTTTTTTGAAGTTCCCGTCTGCCAGTCGGGGACGCATAAATCCTTCTTTTGGGTCGAAATTATTCTTCCAGTTTTCAGAACGTTTGATGAACTGATTATAGATTTCCGTTTCGCCCAAATGTTTTGCCAGCTGCGCAATTGCCCAGTCATCATAAGCATATTCCAGAGTGTTTGAAACTGAAGTACCGTTTTTCTCTGCAGGAATGTAGCCCATGTCGATATAATACCCGATTCCTTCATAATCTCTTTTATTGGCTGTTGCGATACAGGCTTTGAGTACTTCCTTCGGGTCACCGGTGTAATTTCCTTTGATTATTGCATCTGCTACCACACTTACGCTGTGGTAACCGCTCATACACCAGTTGTCATTGGCATAATGGGACCATATGGGCAGCATTTTCATCGAAAACTGGTTATAGTGTGCCATCATTGACTTTACCATATCATTATTCCGTTTTGGCTGGATAATATTAAAGAAAGGATGAAGGGTACGGTAGGTATCCCAGATGGAGAATGTTGTATAATTGGTAAAACCTTCCGCTTTGTGAACATTCTGGTCCAAGCCTTTATATTCGCCATTGATGTCCATATAAGTGGTAGGGCTTATGAAGGTATGGTACATCGCGGTATAAAAATTCGTTTTTTCTGTGTCGGAACCTTTGATGACGATTTTATTCAGCTCTTTATTCCAGTCTTCCTGTGCTTTGGCTTTTATCTGGTCGAAAGATTGGTTTCCGGTTTCTTTTTCCAGGTTTTCCAGGGCATTGAGCTGGCTTACGGGAGAAATTGCCAGTTTTACTTCAACAGCTTCGTTTTCCTGAGTGTCGAAATCAAAATACATTTTCAGGTTTTTGCCGGCGATTTCCGGGAAATTTTTGGTCTGATCAAATTTTCTCCAGAACCCTTTGTAAGCCTGTTTGCCGTCAAAATTTTTCTGCCCGTAAGATTTAAAAGGTTTTGAAAATTTCATCGCAAAATAAACAGTTCTGGTTCTTGCCCAGCCGTTCGTCTGGCGGTAACCGGTAACTGTACCGTCATTTTCCACACGTACATAAGTCCAGATGTTTTTACCATCATAGTTGTAAATGCCTGCAGTAAGGTCTAAAATAATATGTGCCTGGTCAGATTTTGGAAATGTATAGCGGTGAACTCCGGTTCTCGTTGAGGCAGTAAGTTCAGCCAGAATATTATAATCCTCCAGTTTCACTTTATAATAACCGGCTTCGGCTTTTTCATTCTGATGAGAAAACCTGCTCCTGTAACCACTTTCAGGATTTGATGCTGTTCCCGGATTTAATTGCAGTTTTCCAACAGTTGGCATTATCAGAAAATCTCCAAGGTCAGAATGCCCGGTTCCGCTGAAGTGCGTTGAACTGAATCCTACAATAGTTTTGTCTTCATAACGGTAGCCTGCACAGTATTTATAGACCTCACCGTTATATTTCCCGTTAAGTTCGTAAGAAATGGTATCGGTTTCCGGGCTCAATTGTACAGCCCCGAAAGGAACGGTGGCCCCGGGATAAGTGTGTCCCATTTTTTCCGTCCCGATTAATGGATTGACGTATTGTATTAATTTTTCAAATTTTTGAGCTTTAAAATGTAAACTAAAAAACAGAAGGAATAGAAAAACAGTTGTTCCGTGATTTCTCATTAATGGTAAATTTTCAAAGGCTAAATTAATTAAAAATCAAGAAGAATTATTTATTGCTTTAAGATTTGAAGAAATTCTTAATACCCTTAATAACTTAATATTCTTAATGGTTCGGAAAATGAATCAGATTCATCAGATATTCTTTTCGGAAAACCGGAAACCTATTCCATGCAGGTTTTCGATCAGTATATTTTGCTCATCGGCCAATACTTTCCGCAGTCTGGAAATAAACACATCCAGGCTTCGTCCCATAAAATAATCGTCATCACCCCAAATGGCTTTAAGGATATCCTGTCTTTTCAGAACCATGTTCTTATTACGGATGAAATATAAAAGAAGCTCAGACTCTCTTTGGGTTAAAGTAATGCTGTTTTCTGCATCCTGAAGGATATAGTTTTTAGGATCGAAATCATATCTTCCGACTTTATATTTAAGCGGGGAGGTATCTGTTCTTTTGGTGCGTTTCAGAAATACTTCAATTTTCAGGATTAATTCTTCTATGCTGAAAGGCTTTACCAGATAATCGTCAGCTCCGAGCTTTAAGCCTTTGATCCTGTCTTCTTTTAAAGCTTTTGCAGAAATGAAAATAATGGGAATCTCCGAGTTTTTATCGCGGATCTGCTGTGCCAGCTCAAAACCGTTAAGCTCTGGCATCATAATGTCCAGCAGGCAGATGTCGAAACTCTGGCTGTTGAATGCGTCCAGTGCAGATCTTCCATCCGAATAGCAGTTGATATCGTAATAACTTTCCAGACTGTCCTGGATCAGGAAAGCAATCGTTTTATCATCTTCTGCATATAAAATTTTAGATTTTTCCATACTTACACATTATTAAATTTTAGAACGGAAAAAAGAGCATTATTGTAATTCCCTTATCAGCATTATTCTCAACTGAAATCTTCCAGTTATGCTGCTGTACAACCTTCTTTACATAAAACAGTCCCAATCCGAAACCATTCACTTCCTCATTCTTTTTGTTGGGCACCCGGTAAAATTTTTCAAAAATATGAGGGATATTTTTAGAAGGAATTCCCATTCCGTTGTCTTTAAACTTTAAATATAAACCTTTTGAATCTTTATAGGATGAAATTTTCACAACAGGGTTGGTTTCACAATACTTAATCGAATTATCCAGGATGTTGTAGATGATATTGGTAAAGTGAAATTCATCTGCCATTACGGAGAGGTGACTTTCAATTGCTATATCAATCGTCATGTTTTCATTCTTTTGTCTGAAAGTATCTGCAATTTCCTGAATAAAAGGGAGGAGTATTATTTTTTGAGGTTTTAACGAAAGTCCCGAAGAGTCATTTTTGGCGATATTCAGTATTTTTTCAATATGACTGTTGAGTTTGTAGCTCTGATTGATAATAATGGAAGTATAAGTCTGAAGCTTGGAGTTTTCCTGTACAATTTCCTGCTTGCTGAGAGATTCTGATGCTAAAAGTATAGAAGACAGCGGAGTTTTAAACTCATGAGTCATATTATTAATAAAATCACGCTGCAGTTCCGAGAATTTTTTCTGCTGGATAATAGTATAAATGGAATAGACATATACCAGCAGGATAATAATAAGTGCTGCCGTAAGCACATACCAGAATCTTAATGAGCTGATGAGGTAAGTGGTTTTGTCGGGAAAACGTATGGAAAAATAATAAATCAGGTTTTTATGCTTCGGGAAATTAATGACCTTATCGCTGGGCTCTTCCTGGTTTTTAGACATGTACTTTCCATACATCATTTTATCGCTGTGGCAGTTGTATAAAGCATATACATAATCTGTATTAATCTGAAAACGGGTGAATTCTGTCCTGAGATAATGTTCCAGGACTACAGGGTGAAATTCATTATTAATATTGACTACATAATAATCGTTGGCAATGGTCTGTACAGGATTTTCAGTAAAGGAAGTTTTTCCCCCGGACAGTTTTTCTGCCACCTCCATTAAAGCAATATTTACTTTTTGATTGAATTTCTGATCCTCAAGATTATAAGCCTGACGGGTCCAGAGAAGCTGGGCTATTAAAATTCCAATAATAGCAATGAATCCGAGTGTTATTATAATATTGAGCTTCTTTATTTTCATTTTCAGGAACAATATTATCCAAAAATATCTATTAATCTTTTATCATTAACAACTCGTTAACAAATGTTTGACAGCAGTTAACAAGTTGTATCTCTCATCCGCATTACATTTGTTATATCAAAAAATAAGAATTGTATCCCGTTATTTATTAACTATTAAAATTTGTATCATGAAAAAATTAAAAATTACAGCACTTTTGGCCGTTTTGGCATTTTCACCATTTTATGCCAATGTATTTCCTTCCGAAAGCCATCCGGTAGTAAAAGGTATCGCTGATGCTATTAAATGGAAATCAGAATCTATAGATGTGGGAAATATCCCTCAGGGAAAACCAAAACTTATCAGATTTGAGTTTACCAATACCTCTTCCAAGCCGATCGTTATAGAAAATGTTGCGCCATCATGCGGGTGTACAACTGCAGACTACACTAAAACTCCGATTCTTCCGGGAAAAACAGGATTTGTAGAAGCAAGCTATAATGCAGCAAGCAAAGGTCCGTTCATGAAAACAGTCAATGTGACAACCAGCGAAAGCAAAACCCCTAAAACACTTTCTTTCAAAGGAGTAGTTGCCTAATAAAATTTTACAGTTATACAGTCTTAACAGACCTTGCATCCTTGTAATTCACTACAGGGATGTTTTTTTATTTTTTTCTGATCTGCAGTTGATTTTTATCCTTTCTTATGAATAGAGAGCACGGATGAGTAAAACTATTTATGACATTATGATTTATCCTGTTATTTTAAATGGCATGAATTCAATATTTAGTATTTTTAGGAAAAAATAAAATCATATGAATTCATATACACAGCCCATGTTGCGCGAAGGTGCATTACAGGATAAGGTAGCAATTGTAACAGGAGGCGGAAGCGGCCTCGGAAAAGCAATGACCAAATATTTTCTTCAGCTTGGGGCAAAAGTGGTGATCACTTCCCGTAATCTGGAAAAACTACAGGGGACGGCAAAAGAACTGGAAGAGGAAACCGGTGGAAAAGTTCTGTGTGTGGCTTGTGACGTTAGAAACTGGGATGAGGTGGAAGCGATGAAAGAAGCTACATTAAAGGAATTCGGGAGAATTGATATTTTACTGAACAATGCTGCCGGGAATTTTATTTCGCCAACAGAAAGGCTTACCCATTCGGCTTTTGATTCCATTTTGGATATTGTTTTAAAAGGAACCAAAAACTGTACACTTTCCGTTGGAAAACACTGGATAGATTCTAAAAGTCCTGGAACTGTTCTGAATATAGTAACTACCTATGCATGGACCGGATCTGCTTACGTAGTTCCTTCAGCATGTGCAAAAGCAGGAGTTCTGGCTATGACAAGATCTCTTGCGGTAGAGTGGGCTAAATACGGCATTCGTTTCAATGCAATTGCGCCGGGGCCTTTCCCTACCAAAGGAGCATGGGACAGATTGCTTCCGGGAGACCTTCAGGAAAAATTCGATATGAGGAAAAAAGTTCCTTTGAGAAGAGTGGGAGAGCATCAGGAACTTGCCAACCTGGCGGCTTACCTTGTTTCAGATTATTCTGCTTATATGAACGGTGAAGTGGTAACCATAGATGGAGGAGAATGGCTCCAGGGAGCAGGAGAATTCAATATGCTTGAAGACATCCCGAAAGAAATGTGGGATGCTTTGGAAGCAATGATCAAGGCAAAGAAAACAAATTAAGAGAGCAGGAAACCTGAAGCTGGAAAAAGAAAAAATAGTACAGCTTTCCTCACTATCCTGAACTCAGAATAATTAATTTTTCATAAAATAACCCCGGATTTGTAACGATTCCGGGTTTTTTTATAACTTATCAGAGAAATATTATAAATTATTCCCAATGAGTTATAAACTTCCACGTCTTATTGCAGCAGCGGCAGTATTCCTTTTTTCAGGAACTGTTTTAGCACAGGAAACTCCGAAATACAGTTATGTAGAAGCATTCAAACCCTTCTTTTATCCTCAGACAGGTACGGAAACCCGTTCTGCAAGCGGACAGCCGGGGCATGCTTACTGGCAGAATTCAGCAGATTACAATCTGAATGTTAGTCTGAACGATGCTAAGAATGAAATCACCGGAACAGCTGATATTACCTATACCAACAACAGTCCGGACCAATTAGGGTTCTTATGGCTGCAATTGGATCAGAATTTATTTGCAAAAGATTCCCGCGGTAATGCTGTGGTTCCGCCGTCGGGTAGCAGGAACGGAGCTCACGGGGAAGATCTGGACGGAGGTTATAAAATTAAATCGGTAAAACTGGATGGTAAAGATGTGAAATATACCATCACAGATACCAGAATGCAGATCGATCTTCCTAAAGAGCTGAAAGCTAAGGGCGGTGTTGCTAAAATTAAAATTGAATATTCTTTTATCTCTCCTGAATATGGTTCTGACAGAATGGGAGTGAGCAAGACAAAAAACGGTAAAATATTTACGATTGCGCAATGGTATCCAAGAATGTGTGTGTACGACGATGTAATGGGGTGGAATACTCTTCCTTATATAGGGGCCTCTGAGTTTTATCTTGAATATGGCAATATCACTGCAAACATTACCGTGCCTGCCAATCATTATGTAGTGGCATCCGGAGAACTGCTGAATTCCAAAGAGGTCTATACTAAAGAAGAAAATAACCGCTGGGAGCAAGCCAGAAACAGTGATAAAACAGTGATGATCCGTCCTGAATCTGAAATCGGGAAAGGCCAGGCTTCCGGAACTAAAACATGGAAATTCAAAATAGATCAGACCCGTGACTTTGCATGGGCTTCGTCACCGGCGTTCATTCTGGATGCAGCAAGAATTAACCTTCCGAGTGGTAAAAAATCCGTTGCAATATCTGCATATCCTGCAGAAAGTGCTGGTGAAAAGGCCTGGGGAAGATCTACGGAATACACAAAAGCTGCGATTGAGCATTATTCCCAGAAATGGTATGAATATACTTATCCCGCAGCGACCAATGTAGCAGGAAATGAAGGCGGAATGGAATACCCGGGGATTGTATTCTGTCATATGGACTCCGCCGGCGAAGACCTTTGGGGAGTTACCGATCATGAATTCGGGCACAATTGGTTCCCGATGATCGTAGGTTCCAATGAAAGACTGTTTGCTTGGATGGATGAAGGCTTCAATACCTTTATCAATGAATTATCTACAAAAGCATTTAACAATGGTGAATATTACCATAAGAAAGATCTTGCCAGAACGGGAAGTTTTATGATGAATGACAATATTGAGCCTATTATGGTAGGTCCGGATAATATGAAGGAAAGAAGCATAGGAGTTCTTGCTTACTTCAAGCCGGGAATGGGATTGCAGATTTTGAGGGAATCTATTCTCGGTCCTGAAAAATTTGACAAAGCTTTCAGAACTTATGTGGACCGATGGGCTTTCAAACATCCTACACCCTGGGATTTCTTCCACACCATGGAAAATGTGTCCGGTGAAGAGCTGAACTGGTTCTGGAGAGGCTGGTTTATCAATAAATGGAAGATCGATCAGTCGGTTAAAGATGTGAAATACGTCAATGATGATTTCAAAAACGGTGCCCTGGTTACAGTTGAAAATATTGGCCAGCTTCCGATGCCTACAACAGTTCAGGTGAAATTTAAAGACGGAACCAAACAGATTGTAAAAATCCCGGTTGAGGTCTGGAAACGTAATACGGAGTGGCTGATCAAACTGAATTCAAATAAAGAGATTGCTGAAGTAATGCTGGATCCGGATGCAATGATTCCTGATGTTAATGCAAAAAACAATATCTGGCCTTCTTCAGAGACGAAACCGGTTGATAAGATCAATACCAAAGATTTTGCAGGAACCTATGTTACTAAAAGTGATCCGATCAAACTGACCTTTTTTGATAAAAACGGACAGCTTTTTGCCAAGGCAGGAAATCAGCAGGAATTTCCACTGCAATATGCAGGGAATAATGTTTTTACTTTTGAAGAAGCGGCTATAACGCTGGAATTCAGTAAAGACAAAAAGATTGTTACTTTTAAACAGGCGGGACGGGAATACCAGTTTACCAAAGAATAAAACATAGCTTCAATTATATTGAGAGGCCTAAACTTCATGTATTTGAAGTTTAGGTTTTTTGTTGTTGAAAGGTTAGAAGAAGGCAGTGGATATTCTCATTCTATCTTCATTTCAAGGATTTGACCGTTAAAACAAAAAGCTAGGCTTCGATTGCTTATCAGGCTATAACCTCTATCCGTCATTTTCCGCCCTTCCTTCATAAATTAACAATAATGTATTTCCAAACCTTCATCATCTCTCGTAAAGATGTTCTATTTTTGTTACTTAATTTAAAATATGGTTATGAATTTCAGATTTTCAATCGTATCCCTGCTGTTCTTTGCATTGGGATTGTCCCAGGACCTTAAGGTAATGAGCTTTAATATCAGGCTGCAGGTAACTTCAGACAAGGAAAATGCCTGGACAGAAAGAAAACAGGATGTTGCAGATTTATTAAATTATTATCATCCCGATTATTTTGGAGTTCAGGAAGCGCTTCCTGAGCAGATGAAAGACATCAAGGCCGGCGTTAAGAATTATGATTATGTAGGAGTGGGACGGGACGACGGAAAAGAAAAAGGCGAATTTTCAGCCATTTTTTACGATACGAACAGGCTCCAGGTAGTAAAATCAGGGACTTTCTGGCTTTCCGAAACGCCGGAAACACCTTCAAGAGGGTGGGATGCTGCCCTTAACAGGATTTGTACTTATGCCGTGTTTAAAGATAAAAAGTCAAAGAAGGAATTTTTAGCGATGAACCTTCACTTCGATCATATCGGGAATGTAGCGAGAGTGAAATCGGCAGACCTTATTTTGAAGAAAATCAAAGAGATCAATCCTAAAAATCTTCCGGTTACCTTAAGTGGAGATTTTAACTTAACGGATGATTCAGAACCGATAAAGATCCTTTCGCAGAATTTAAATGACAGTTTCTACCATTCCGAAACAAAACCTTACGGACCAAAAGGAACATTCACAGGCTTTAATATCAACGAGATTCCTAAAGACAGGATCGATTATATTTTTGTAAAAGGCTTCAGGATAAAATCCCAGAGACATATCAATGACAGACGAGAAAATCTGCTGTATCCATCGGATCATTTCCCGGTTCTTACAGAGTTGTCTTTTTAATTTCTGACTGGTTTACCGATCAATAACTTTTAACCAATTTCTTCGAGAAGTTGGTTTTTATTTTAGGTTCATTCATAAAACATTATTATAAAAGAAATGGTTGCCAGGTCTTACATTTTCGTTAATTTTGATATTTATTTTTAAAAATTACATATGAAACGATTTCTTTATATTCTGGCAATTGCTGTTTCTATGCAACAGATTTCTGCTCAGGAATTATACATGCCAAGGAATATTAAAAAAGCCTATGAAAAAGGAACCAGGGATGCTTCAGGGGCTCCGGGTAAAAACTATTGGCAGAATAAAGGAATTTATAATGTGGAGGTAAAAGTGGATGCCGGAACTAAAACGGTTTCAGGAAAAGAAACGATTACATACACCAATAACAGTCCGGATGCCCTTCAGGAACTGGCTATCAGGTTTGTGAATAACCTTCATAAGCCTCAGTCTCCGAGATCAGGATTTGTATCCAAAGATTTTCTCACTTCCGGGCTTCATATTAAATCATTTATTGTAAACGGGGAAAAATATCAGGTCAACAGTGATGACTGGGGGACTGTAGAAAAAGTAAAGCTGAATAAGATACTTAAGGCCGGAGCTAAAGCTGAGGTGAAAATAGAGTGGGAATATCCTCTTTCCGTACAGAGCGGAAGGGAAGGGCAGATAGATCCTGAAACATTTTATGTTGCCTATTCTTTTCCAAGGATTTCCGTCTATGATGATTATAATGGGTGGGATATGCTTCCTCATTCGGACAGACAGGAATTTTATAACGATTTTAATGATTATAGCTTCGCTATCTCTGCGCCTAAGAATTTTGTAGTATGGGCTACCGGAGACTTTCTGAATCCTGAGGCTGTACTTCAGCCGGAATATTTAAAAAGATATAAATCTTCTCTTAAAAGCGATAAAGTGATCCACATTGCCTCCGAACAGGAAATGAGGTCCGGAAAGGTAACCAAACAAAACAAATGGAATACCTGGAAATTCAGGGCTAATCATATTACGGATTTCTGCTTTGCAATGAGCAATCATTATGTGTGGGATGCATCAAGTGTTCAGCTAAAAACAAAGAGGGCAAGCGTTCAGGCAGGATATAAAAGCGGTGCTAAGGATTTTGAGCACTATGTGGACTGGATGCGTTATAATCTGGATTGGTTTTCAAAAAAATGGCCGGGTGTGGAGTATCCCTACAATGTAATGACGGCTATTCAGGGATATGCTGATATGGAATACCCAATGATGATTAATGATACAAGTATTCCTGATGATCTTCGTGATGCAAGACTTACGGCGGATCATGAGATTGCCCATACCTATTTCCCTTTTTATATGGGAATCAATGAAACCCGTTATGCCTTTATGGATGAAGGCTGGGCTACCACGCTGGAATATCTGATTGGAATTGATGAAAACGGAGAAGAGGCTGCAAAGGAATTCTATAAAAACTTCCGGGTTAAAAGATGGATCAACGATGCTTCTGCTGAGCAGGACCAGCCGGTGATTACCATGAGTACACAGGTGAGCGGAGCCGGGTACGGAAATAATTCTTACGTAAAAGCGTCTCTGTCCTATCTTGCATTGAAAGATTATTTAGGAGATGATCTGTTTAAAAAAGCACTTCTTCATTATATGGATAACTGGAATGGAAAACATCCTGTGCCGTGGGATTATTTTAATTCAATGAATACGGGTTCCGGTAAAAATCTGAACTGGTTCTTTCAAAACTGGTTTTATACGAACAATTATATTGATTTGAAAATAACCGGTGCTTCACAGCTTAATGATCTTCTTACAGTCAATGTAGATAATGTCGGAGGTTTTGCGATTCCTTTTGATGCTGTTCTGAATTATGAGGACGGATCCGTAGAAAGGCTTCATTTTTCACCAGGTCTGTGGGAGAAGAATCAGAAGCAGACAGACCTTACCGTTCCTATTAAAAAGAAAGTAAAGTCGGTCACTTTGGATGGGGATATCTTTATGGATTATACTCCTGAAAATAATACAAAAGTATTAAAATAAAGAAAGCGCCTGAATTGAAAATTCAGGCGCTTTCTATTGAAGTCAAATTGTTATTAATAAACTCTTAGTCCTGCTCTGGCACCTGTAGAAGCTACTACGGACTGAACTCTTGCTTTCTGTCCTGCTGAGAACATGAACATTGCAGCATCGTCTACATAATCCATATAGTTCATGAACATTACAGATCTCTGAACACCTGTACAGGTATTGTATAACGGATAAGTTGGTTTTCCGTAGTTGGCAGTAGTCTGTGTAGGAGTATCTGCAACCTGGTCATTCCCACAGTTGGCATCACCCCAGATATGTCTTAGGTTTAAGTAGTGTCCTACTTCGTGTGTTGCTGTTCTTCCTAGATTGAATGGAGAGGAAGCTCCGGTTTTTCCGAAGAAAGGTGCTGCAATTACCACACCGTCATTCCATAATCCTGCTGATTCAGGGAATGTAGCATATCCAAGAATTGTTTTCCCTTGGCTGGTCATTTTACTTACCACCCAAATGTTTAGATAATTTGTAGGATTAGTTGCATCAATTCCGCCTGAAGAAGCCTGCTTCATTGCATCATTCGTTCTCCAGCTCTTAGTGGCTGTTTGTTTTCTGATAGTGTTTACTAATCTGAACCTCACCTGTGTATCACCTGCGCCTACCGGGACAAATTCAGAAGGAATTTTGTTGACATCTGAATTGGTTCCTGCATAATCGGCATTCAATACGGCAATTTGTTCTGCAATTCTTGCATCTGATACATTTTCCGCAGCAGTGTTATAAAGTACATTCACAATCACCGGAATTTCTACCGAGCCATCTGCAAGAACTTTTCCTAGCTTGATATCGTTGGCAAATTTTTCAGTATTGGCTTCTAAAGCATTAAATTTTTGTCTGAGTTCCGCATTGTTTTTTAATGCTTCCTGTCTTACCTCTTCGGACGCGCATCCTCTTTGCGTCAAACCTGCTGAAGCAATATCTTCATTTACAGGATTTTCATTTTGGTTCGACATATTGTCGCTGTTACAAGCTGACATAAAGCCTAATACAACGGCTCCCAATAATAATTTTTTCATAAGTTGTTATTTTGTATAGTTTCAGATTGTGAATTTATATGATTATAAATTATTATGCAACTTATTTTTGATTTTATTATTAATATATTAAATTTTTAGCTTATTCATTGTTGTTTCATTTGCTAATGTGTTGTTTATTTGATTTTATGTTAATTTTAATAATGAGAGGAAAATAATTTAAGATTTTTAAAATTTATAGTAAAATTTTAATTTTTTTAGAGTCTTGAATAGATTATTTGCTTCACTATTAATAAGGATTGCAGCAGGTAATTTTTTAAGCCAAAATTCTATTATTGGAAACATTTCCTGCATTTTTTTCCAATGGCTTCTGATAGGTAAGTCTTAAATACTCATCATTAAAAAAGCCTGAAGTTTTTCTTCAGGCTCGTATTTAAATTAATTTGGATAGTAATTATCTTAATCCGGCTCTTGGTCCGGCTGCTGCTACTACAGCCTGCATTCTTGTTTTCTGGTTGGCAGAGAACATGAACATAGCTTTATCATCTACATAATCCATATAGTTCATGAACATTTGGGAACGGCTTACTCCTCCACAAACCCTGTTTAATGGGTAAGTAGGAGTACCATAGTTAGGTCCCGGAGAAACTGGGGTATCGTTAGAGTAATCGGTCTGACAGCCTGTGTCGGAAGATCCCCAAAGGTGAGGCAGGTTTAAGTAGTGGCCCACTTCGTGTGTAACGGTTCTTCCTAAGTTAAACGGAGCGGAAGCACCTGTTTTTCCGATATATTGGTAACCTATTACAAGACCGTCATACCATAATCCCGCAGATTCAGGATAGTAGGCGTATCCGAGAGTTCCCGGCTGGTTATTCTCGTCAAGAATAGAATTAACTACCCAGATGTTCAGGTTTTTAGTTGGATCAGTTGCATTGATCCCTCCTGTTGTGGATTTTTTCATTTCTTCCAGATCCGATCTCCAGCCTGTTTTTGTATATTGCTTTCGGTTGGTTGCTACCAGCTTGAAGCTGATTTTAACATTTCCTGCGGCTGATGGCTGAAATGCTGCAGGTATTTTATTAATGTCAGAATTGGTCGCCGAATAATCAGCATTCAGTACTGCGATCTGTTCTGCAATTCTTGCATCAGAAATGTTCTGTGCTGAAGTGTTGTAGATTACATTGAAAACAACCGGTATTTCAACAGTTCCATCGGCAAGTACCTTGCCCATCGTTAAATCTCTTGAAAACTTTTCAGATTGTAATTCATTGGCTTCAAATCTGGCTCTAAGTGCCGGATCATTTTGAAGATTCTTTTCTCTTATAAGGTCAGAAGGGCAACTTCTTTTTGCATTGGTAAACCCTACTGGAGCACCCGAATCCTGGGATATTTCCTCCTGGTTTGAAATATTATCACTGTTACACGCTGACATGAAGCCCAGAACGAGAGCTCCGAATAATAGTTTTTTCATAATAAATTATAAATGGTTTGGTCCCCAAATTTATATTATAAAAAATTAATACACAAAATATTTTCACAAATATTTGAATATTTTTCATTCAATACCTATTAATATTGAATATTATTTGGTTTTTTATCGTTTTAGTTGAATTTTAATCATATCACCAATGTGTGTTTAAAATATTTTATTGGTAAACGTGTTTTTGTTTAAAATAATCAGGAGATATGTCTGAATTGATTTATATTTTTAATTTGATTTCCTGTCTTTGGATCAACCGGCAAAACCATTTTTAATTGCGAAAACGGCCAGCCCAACCCGCGTTTTAAGATCCAGCTTATCACACAACTGATCTCTGTAGCTTTCTACCGTTCTCGGACTGCAACACATTTTGTCTGCAATTTCCTTATAACTTAGCTCTGTGACGGTATATTTCAGGAATTCTCTTTCGCGGTCGGATATTTTTACAGCATTTTCTGCTTCTTTTTCCTTGTTCAGGTTAGAGAATATAATTTTGGATGCCCATTCCGGGTAGAAGAATCCATCAGAATTTAATTTTGTGAGTGCAGTTTCAAGATCCTTCGGATGGGTATTTTTCAGCAAATATCCTTTTGCTCCGTTTTTGATCATTTTAATAACGCTGTTATCATCTCCCTGCATGCTGAGTGCCATCACTTTAATGTCCGGATGGTGCAGTGTAAGCCAGGCGGCAGTTTCAAAGCCGTCCATAATGGGCATACTGATATCCAGCAGAACGATATCCGGGATTTTACCGTTATCTTCAAATTTCTGGATCAGGTCTTTTCCGTTTTCACATACATAAATGACTTCAAATTCATTAAAATTATCAATGATTCCTTCAAGTGCTTTGGCAATCAGTATGTGATCATCAACAATCACTATTGTTTTTTTCATGGCTGTTTCTTTAAAATAATATGGAGTGAAGTTCCGGTATTTTCCTGACTCTCAAGAGTGAAATCGGCACCTATGATTGCCGCTCTGTTTTTCATATTGGTCAGGCCTATGCCGTTTGATTTTATTTTCTCGCTGTCAAATCCAATGCCATCATCTTTAAGGCTCAGTTCCCAAAGGATATTTTCGGATGTGTTCAGTTTGATCAATATATTTTTACAGTTGGCGTGCTTGATGCTGTTCTGGATAAATTCCTGTGTAATCCTGAGCAGTACATTTTTGTGGACAAAGCTCAGGTCAAGCTGCCTGAAATTATGTTCAAAAGTTACATGGCATCTTTTAAACGTATTGGTATTGTCTACCTCCTCCTGAATCAAAGTTACAATTTCCTTTTGGTTTATATTGTCGTCTGTCAGGGTTTTTGAAAGACTTCTGAGGTCCTGGAGCGATTGGTTGATGATCTGAGACACCTGATCGATCCTTTCACTTACTTCAGGAACTCTGTTTTCGTAGAGAAGCTGCTGGGTGTAAAGGCTTACCAGTGTAAGTTTCTGCCCGATATTGTCATGAAGCTCACGGCCGATCTGCTGCATGGTAGCCTGCTGAATTTCAAGCTGTGTAGCGAGAAGCTCACGCTTGTGAATTTCGTTTTTTACTTCAATTTCATTCATATATTCTCTTTTGCGTTGTTTGTATTTGCGGATATAAACCATCACTGCAATAACAAACAATACAAAGAAGATATTGAATAAGATTAAGGTTGTGAAGAGCTCTGTTTTCCCCATATGAATGAAATTGAGAATAATAAATACATAATGATCCCTGAGATCAGAAAATAGGAAAAATAAACATTATAAATTTCTCTGTAATTTTTTATAAGAGTAAAAAATGTCCAGAAGGGAAGTGTTCCTATGTAAAATAGGGTGACTCCCAAATTAATATAAAACATCTTGTTCCTGCTGAAATTCAGAATATCGGAAGAATTAATCTGCTTATAATATTCCATAATAACGAGTACCATGAGCATCAGGCATCCAAAAGTATAATTAAAAGAGAAAATTATCTTTTTGGAAGTGAAAAAAGATTCGCTGGGAAGAAATGACAATAAATATAACAACGAAAGCAAATAAAACAGTTTTGGTTTCCCCAATGATTTTGAAGCATAAAGCCAATAAAAGAAAAGGAACTCAACAGGAATCACAAAGTAGTTGTAAAACTTTGGTTTGTCATATTCTATAAATAAATGCCCCCATCTTCCTATTACTTCACACAGGAACATAAGTATAAGATAAAGGGAAAAATACTTCCAATGTCTTTCTTTACTGCTGTTAAAGTAAATAATGGATATTATGGCAGCGAGACCTTCGGCCCAGATTAAAGATTGTTGAAGTATATTCTGAAAATCAGTCATGTGTGTTGTGGAAATTGATTATTTTAATTAGAAAAATGCTCGACCTTTGGATTTTCCGGCGGAGATAGAGCTCCATGGTTTTCTGCAATCGTTTCCGGAGAAACGGGAGTACCTCCTTTCGATGCCATAGCTAATGAGGAGCCGGCATTTAAAGGACAGAAATCGTAATTAAGCATTTCCCCGTTCTCATCCGCTTTTTTAAGGGTAGGGATCATCACCAGGGTATGTCTTTCTGCATATTCCAATTCTACAGGATGGCTTTCCATGATAGCCCAGTCTTCAGCTTTTGGATAGGCTGCGTAATAAAACCTGATGCCCAAATCTTCTTCAGAAACTTCAGGATTTACTTTTTTCGCTTCACTCTCTATACAGGCAATAAATTTTTTAAGTTTGGGAAGATCAAACCAGATCGCGTGGGAATCGGTAATTCCCATTTCTTTATTCACAGCCTGCATTTGGTTATTTCTGTAGTTGTCTATCAACTTCTGAACAAGATCAGAGGCGATAGTATTTGCAGCTGAAACAGCTCCAAGTGATCCACTCTCAAAAGTAGGTTTTGTTTCCATAATGTTAGTTTTATAAAAGAATGTTAGTTAGTAGTGCAAATTTCGTAAAAAATAAGCAGTAAACTGATGTGTTTTTTCCTGTTTATTTTCCGTGTTTTTACGGATTGTACATTAGGATATAAAATGATAAACCCTCAGATAGCCTGAGGGTTATATATTTTATAAAATTTCTTTTAAATACAAGGATATCTTCTGGGATCTCTGCAGATATTCCCCGTTGAGCAGCATAAGCCTGTAGGGCAGTTCATATTAATATCGCACTCTACTATTTCAGCAGAAACACCTCCGCTGATTTTCTTTAAATCATGTCTTTTTAGCTTTTTCATAAAATTAATTTTTAAAGTTCAAGAACTGGTTGGCATTCTGTCTGTGCGCATGCAAGACTTATTTCGGTACAGTATTCCGTAACGCAGTTGCTGCTTACAGAGCCGTCAGAATAAGTTATTGTTATGCATCTGCAATCTTTTTTTCCGCCTAAAATGGTTTTTAGCGCATTTCTTTTTAGCTTTTTCATACTGATTTTGTTTTAGTTATAATTTGATGAGATATAAATGTACAAATATTTCACAAGATTTGGATAAATTTAATCTTCAAAAAAATAAGTGATGCAGATTGGGCTGCACCACTTACTTACAAAAATAATATATATGAAAAAAACTACTTATTGATCTGCCGGTCTGAAAACCAAACCGGTCTCTTCGAAATAATCCAGGGCAATCCTGTCGCCGTCATTTACTTTTCCTGCAAGGATCTCTTTGGATAATTTATTTAAAACTTCCTGCTGGATCACTCTTTTCAGTGGTCTCGCTCCGAAAGAAGGATCATATCCTTTATTCATCAGGTAATCTATCGCATCCTGAGTGGCAGTCATGATAATGTTGCGTTTAGCCAGCATCTCATTAAACCCTCTCAGCTGATACTGAACAATTTTTCCGATTTCTTTTCTGCTCAAAGGCTGGAACAGTACCACTTCATCTATTCTGTTCAGAAATTCAGGTCGCAAGGTCTGTTTCAGAAGATCAAAAACTTCATCCTTGGTTTTATCAACGATCTCATCCTGGTTTTCGTCCGTAATATTTTCAAAGTTCTCCTGGATCAGATGTGAACCTAAATTCGAAGTCATAATGATAATTGAATTCTTGAAGTTTACGACACGTCCTTTATTATCCGTCAAACGTCCGTCATCCAGAACCTGAAGCAAAGTATTGAAAACATCAGGATGTGCTTTTTCAATCTCATCAAGCAGAACTACAGAATAAGGTCTTCTTCTTACCGCTTCCGTCAGCTGTCCGCCTTCATCATAACCTACATATCCCGGAGGAGCTCCTACCAGTCTGGAAACACTGTGTCTTTCCTGGTATTCACTCATGTCGATTCTCGTCATGTTATTCTCGTCATCGAATAGATATTCTGCCAGGGCTTTAGCCAGCTCTGTTTTACCGACACCTGTTGTTCCTAAGAATAAGAAAGACCCGATAGGTTTTTTCTCATCACTTAATCCAGCTCTGTTCCTTCTGATTGCATCTGCAACGGCTCCGATAGCTTCATCCTGTCCAACTACACGGTGGTGGAGCTCCGTTTCAAGATTCAACAGTTTTTCTCTTTCGGACTGAAGAAGCTTAGTTACAGGAATTCCTGTCCATTTAGCAATAACTTCAGAAATGTTTTCAGCAGTAACTTCCTCCTTGATCAATTCATTCTGATGATTTTGCATCTCCAGTTCCAGTTTTTGCAAAGCATCTTCTTTCTCCTTAATTTTTCCGTACTGGATTTCTGCTACTTTTGCGTAGTCTCCTGCTCTTGAAGCCTTTTCTGCTTCGAGTTTCAAAGACTCAATATCTTTTTTAAGCTGAGTTAAATCCTCAGATTTCTGTTTCTCTTTAAGCCATTTCGCATTGATCTCATTTCTTTCCTCTGAAATTTTAGCGATATCTTCCTTTACATGATCAATCTTCGTCTGGTTGCCTTCTCTTGAAATGGCGGCCAGCTCAATTTCCAGCTGCATTAATCTTCTGTCCAGAACATCAAGCTCTTCCGGTTTTGAATTGATCTCCATCCTTAATTTTGCGGAAGCCTCATCAATAAGGTCAATGGCCTTATCCGGTAAAAAACGGTCCGAAATATATCTTTGGGACATTTCCACCGCGGCGATGATCGCTTCATCTTTGATTCTTACTTTGTGGTGAGCCTCGTATTTATCCTTAATACCACGCAGAATGGAAATTGCGGACTCCGTATCCGGTTCTTCCACCATTACTTTCTGGAAACGTCGTTCCAATGCTTTATCTTTTTCAAAATACTTCTGGTATTCATTCAAAGTGGTGGCACCAATCGCTCTTAATTCACCTCTTGCCAAAGCCGGTTTAAGAATGTTTGCAGCATCCATAGCTCCTTCACCGCCTCCTGCTCCCACCAAAGTGTGGATCTCGTCGATAAAAAGAATGATCTGTCCTTCAGATTTGATGACTTCATTCACTACAGATTTCAGACGCTCCTCAAACTCACCCTTATATTTAGCTCCGGCAATCAGAGCACCCATGTCCAGTGAATATAAAGTCTTGTCCATCAGATTTTCAGGAATATCCCCTGAAATAATACGGTGTGCAATACCTTCTGCAATTGCGGTTTTACCTACACCGGGCTCCCCGATGAGGATCGGGTTGTTTTTTGTTCTTCTCGAAAGAATCTGCAGCACCCTTCTGATTTCTTCATCACGCCCGATCACCGGATCCAGCTTTCCTTCCGCTGCTAATTCGTTGAAGTTTTTTGCATATTTATTTAAAGACTGGTAAGTCTCCTCTGAGCTTGCAGACGTTGCCTTACTTCCTTTTCTTAATTCTTTAATGGCACCTTCCAAAAGGCTTTTGGTAACGCCCATATCTTTTAACATTTTGGATACTTCAGAACTGGTTTCCAGTAGTGATAACCATAAATGCTCTATCGTGACATATTCGTCACCCATTTTTTTGGCGATATTCGGGGCATCCAGCAAAACTTTGTTGGCCGATTGAGAGAGGTAAATATTTCCTCCCTGAACTTTTGGAAGCTTTTCAATATTTTCTCTGTTTCGCTCCCTAACCAGATTGGCGTCTGCTTCAGACTTCTTTAATAGGAAAGGCGAAATATTTTCATCTACCTGAAAAATACCTTCAAGTATATGTTGCGGCTCTATACTCTGGTTGCCAAATTCCATAGCAGTCTGCTGTGCTGCCTGGATGGCTTCTTGTGATTTTACAGTATATTGGTTTAAGTTCATATTTTTTATGTTTTGTGTAATAATTTGTTTTTTGGTTCAGTTTTAAAAAGACATCAAGAAACCAAATTTTCAGGCCTGGTTTCCTAATGCCATCAATTATTTAATCATTTAATCGGTTAGTTTATTTCAAAAACCGTTCAATTATTAAATTTACAAAAAATATGGACAAATTTTCCGGATTATCCATTTTTAACGTTAAATTAACTTGACAAATTTTCCGATTCTTCAATATTTGATTTAAAATAATGGAAAAACCGTCATATTGAAGAAAACGCGAAATTGTAAAAACGAAGAAAAATTGTATCAGACGACCTCTTCATATCAGCTTTACTTAGAATTCCCCTCCACTGGAGGGGTGGCAAATCGCAGATTTGACGGGGTGGTTCTACAAAACTCCCACTCCTGTGTCTAAAATCATCATTTTAAATTAATTTATTAATCTCAGAATAATTACTTTTGCATTTTACCAGATGGAGCTTAAAGAAAAACAAAGGAAAATTTTAGACGTAGCCGTAGAACTTTTCAAAGAGAAAGGTTACATGGGCAGCTCGGTTCGGGACCTGGCTACAAAGCTTAATATAAAAGCTGCGTCACTGTATGCCCATATTCGTTCAAAAGAAGAAATTCTTGAATGGATCTGTTTTGGTATCGCACAGGAATTTTTTGATGAACTCCAGGAAGTAAAAAATACAGACATTGCGCCAAAAGATAAGCTCAATTTATTTTTAGATAAACACTTATCGGTCGTTCTTAAGAACAGGGATGTTACTCATATTTACTCGAATGAATGGAGGCATCTTGAAGAAAGGCTGCCCGAATTTATTGAACTCAGGAAAAACTATCAGGAAGAAGTGGAGCAATTGATTTCCGAGATTTATAAAGCTGAAAACTGGGAGCTGAAATCGCCGACTTTTACAACAAGATTCATTCTTCATACCCTGAACAACTCTTATTTCTGGTTCAAAAGAAATACAGAATCTACCACCGAAATCACCGACGAAATCCGAGCTAAGCTTCTCTATGGCCTCCTGGGGAATCAGCCACGTTAATAGTAAAAGCAAAAAGTTAATAAAACAAAGAAGGTTATTTGCCCATTTACTTATTCACTTTCATAGCCTTCTTAACTATATTCAACATAGTATTCGTTATTTAGAATCATTCAAAATATGACAAAAATCATAAAAATTTTGCCAGCATAGAAATTCTTTTTAAATTTACACCTAACAAATGTTAGTTAGTTGAATATGGATTTTTCAGTTGAATATATAAGGCTCGACCAGTTGAGACAGCTTCAGTCTGACCGGTTGACAGATTTGGTCGGCTATCTTGGGGAGAGATCAGAATTTTATAGAGGGAAATTTAATGAATCGGGAATATCTCCACAGGATATAAGGTCAATTGAAGATATCACGAAACTTCCGATCACTTACAAACAGGATTTGAGGGATAATTATCCGTTTGGATTGTTTACAGTTCCGAAAAATGAGCTTCAGAGGATTCACTGTTCCAGTGGAACAACGGGAAAACCTACAGTGGTAGGCTACACCAAAGAAGATGTTGATCTTTTCAGCGAAGTAGTCGCCAGATCGTTGTATGCGGCAGGGGCTAGGCCGGGAATGCAGCTGCACAATGCCTACGGATACGGAATTTTTACCGGAGGATTAGGACTTCATTATGGGGCGGAAAAATTAGGAATGAGCGTTCTTCCGATTTCCGGGGGAATGACGGCCAGACAGGTCGATCTGATTCTTGATTTTAAACCTGAAGTCATTTGCTGCTCACCGTCTTACGCTTTGACAATTGCTGATGAATTTGCCAACAGAGGGATTTCTGCAGATGAAATCAGTCTTAAATATGCTGTATTAGGCTCAGAGCCATGGACGGAAATTATCAGAAACCATATTGAAGAAAGATTAGGTCTTCATGCAACCAATATCTACGGATTAAGCGAGATCATAGGTCCCGGAGTGTCCATGGAAGACTATGAAGAGAAAGGAGGGGCTTACATCTGGGAAGATCATTTTTATCCGGAAATTTTAGACCCGGTTACCAAACAACCCGTTCCCTTTGGAGAAGAGGGTGTTTTGGTAATTACGACTTTAACGAAAAAAGCAATGCCGCTCCTGCGTTACTGGACGAATGATATTACAAGCCTTTACTATGATGAAAATGCTAAAAGGACCATGGTAAAGATGAAACCCATCAAAGGAAGGGCAGACGATATGCTGATCGTAAGAGGGGTAAACGTTTATCCAAGCCAGATAGAAGAAGCATTTTCTCATGTAAAAGGAGTGGTTCCCAACTATTACCTGACCCCTGTTGAAAAGGAACAAATGTGCGTAGCATTGGATATTGACGTAGAAATTGATGATGAATTGGTGAAAGAGCAGAAAATATATGCAGATACCGATGATTATTTTAATTTTGTCGGCAGCTTCGGAAAAAACATAGAAAACGAAATAAAAAAGAGGGTAGGAATTACCACGAAAGTAAAAATCCATGCCCAGGACAGCCTGCCAAAGTGCGAAGGTGGAAAAATTAATAGAATACTTAAAAAATAATGAATTCATTTTATAAACTTAAAACGGTAAAAGTTCAGAAAGATACCCCTGACGCGGTAAACGTGGCAGTAGAAATTCCTGAGGAGCTGAAGGATAAGTTCAGGTTCAAGCAGGGACAGTATCTTAATTTCCGTATGATGATCGACGGGAATGAAGAAAGACGCTCTTATTCTATCTGTAATGCTCCAAGTGAAAAAAGCAATACGCTGGAAGTACTGGTTAAGCTTTTGGAAGGTGGAAGGGTTTCAGGATATTTTAATGAGCATCTTCATATGGACGAGGTACTGGAAGTAATGCCTCCGATGGGCGGTTTCAATACTTCTTATCATCCCAGCAATGTAAAAACCTATGTAGGTTTGGCAGCGGGGAGTGGTATAAGCCCGGTTTTATCCAATATTAAGGAAAGTCTTTATCAGGAGCCCAACAGCTGTGCTTATCTGTTCTACAGCAACAGAAGCATGAATCATGTAATGAAAAGGTCCGAAATTGATAAGTTGGTTGAGCAGTTTAACGGAAGGCTGAAGGTAATCTATCTGGTAAGCCGTGAAAAACATGAAGATCCTGTATTCGAAGGAAGAATTTCCGCAGAAAAACTGGAGCAGCTCTTTGAAAGATATACGGATATTGATGTAAAAGAAGCTACGTATTTTATCTGCGGACCAGCAGAAATGATCAAAGGGATAGCAGACTATCTGAAGAAAGATAAAAAAGTACCTGCTATCCAGGTATTGTTTGAATATTTTACAGCTCCCGACGAAGAAAATTCCGAGGAAATGAGTGAAGAATTCAAAGCGATAGCCAATATTGAAAGTATGGTAACGGTCATCATTGATGATGATGAATATTCGTTCCACCTAAATTCCAAAAAAGAAAGTATCTTAGATAAAGCATTAAAAGACAATCTCCCGGTGCCGTTTGCATGTAAAGGAGGAGTATGCTGTACGTGTAAAGCAGAAGTTCTTGAAGGAGAAGTTTTCATGGAAAAGAATTTTGCGCTTACCGAAGAAGAAGTAGCCAGAGGTTATGTTCTGACATGTCAATGCCACCCGACTACCAATGTGGTGATGCTTAATTATGATGTTTAATTCAATTTGAAAAATGTGGTAATGTGTTAATCTGAAAATTAATTGATACATTATCAAATTTTCAAATTTTCAAATTAAAAAAATTATGGACTTAGAAAAATTTGTTCAATACGTTCACGAAGAAAATAAGGTAGAACCAAAAGATATCATGCCTGATGATTACAGGAAACTTTTGGTACGTCAGATCTCACAGCATGCCCATTCTGAAATTGTAGGAATGCTGCCGGAAGCCAACTGGATCTCAAGAGCTCCTTCATTAAGAAGAAAAATGGCTCTTTTGGCAAAAGTTCAGGACGAAGCGGGACATGGCTTATATCTGTACGCTGCAACCGAAACTCTTGGAAACGGAACCATCAGAGCGGATAGGGATGCTACTTATGATGATATGCTTTCAGGTAAAGCAAAATATTCAAGCATTTTCAATTACCCTACATTAAGCTGGGCAGATATTGGAGCTATCGGCTGGCTGGTAGATGGTGCTGCCATCATGAACCAGGTAATGCTGATGGGGAACTCTTACGGGCCCTATTCAAGAGCGATGGTGAGAATCTGTAAAGAAGAATCTTTCCACCAAAGACAGGGGTATGAAATTTTAATGGCACTTTGCCGTGGTACCAAACAACAGAAAGAAATGGCTCAGGCTTCGCTTAACCGTTTCTGGTGGCCGGCTTTAATGATGTTTGGCCCTAACGACGACAGTTCTCCAAACTCTAAAATCTCTATGAATTACAGAGTAAAACGTGAGAGTAACGACAGTCTTCGTCAGAGATTCATTGATGTTACCGTTTCTCAGGCTGAGTTTTTAGGATTAACAATTCCGGATAAAGACCTGAAGTGGAACGAGGAAAGACAGCATTATGATTTCGGGGAACTTCCGTGGGATGAGTTCATGGAAATCCTTAAAGGAAACGGACCTGCCAATAAAAAGCGTATCGAGACCAAAAGAAAAGCTCAAAGAGAAAATGCATGGGTAAAAGAGGCAGCAGTGGCTTTTGCTGAAAAAAGTGCAAAAACAATAGAAAAATAATCATCAAATTATGAAAAGAACATTGGTATTCCTTTTTTCATCATTAATATTTTTAATGGCATGCGGTACTCAATCTGTGGCAACAAATGTTTTTGATGATACTTATGGATATTCAGAAAAAAATCCGGTGAAGTTAGGCAATTTAAACCCTGCAAACTCGATTGAATATTTATCATCATTAACAGGTCCCAATGGAGAGGAAATCAGTTTTGACAGACTGGGAAGTTGCTGTGCTTTTAAGACTAAAAATGCATTAATCGGAGATATGGGACTTCTTGATAAATATCGGGTTACTTATGAAGGTAAAAAAGATACCGTTTATCTGTATATGAATATTTATGATAAAGCAGAATTAGGAACACCAAAAGGATTTAAAAGAAAATAAGATATGAGTCAATTAGATATGTGGGAAGTGTTTATTCAGACTAAACCGGGATTATCCCACAAACACGCCGGAACAGTTCAGGCACCAACAGCAGAAATGGCTTTGCAGAATGCAAGAGACGTTTATACAAGAAGAAAAGAAGGAACCTGCGTATGGGTAGTTCCGAGTAAATATATCATCAGCTCCGAAGGAATGGATCAGGATGCGTTTTTCGATCCTGCAGATGACAAATTATACCGTCATCCAACGTTCTACGATATTCCTAATGATGTAAAAAATATGTAAAACAGCTGACCGGCCGCTAGCTGCCTGCAATTTGCTAAAAGCTAGAAGCCAAAAGCCAAAAGCTAAAATAATGAATCCACTATATAATTATTTATTGAAATTTGCCGATGACAGTTTCATCATGGGACAGAGGTTATCCGAATGGTGTGGTGAAGGCCCATATCTGGAAGAAGATATTGCTTTGACGAATATTGCCCTGGATGAACTCGGGCAGGCGAATAACTTTTATCAGTATGCTTCAAGGGTTGCTGATAACGGTAAAAGTGAAGATGACCTGGCATTTCTAAGGTATGAACATGAATATGTAAATGCCCACTGGGTAGAACTTCCCAATGAAGATTATGCACAGACCATTCTTAAAGTATACGTTTTCTCTGTATACCAGAAACTGATGTATGAAGCATTATCCAATTCTGCGGATGAACAGCTTTCTGCTCTTGCTCAGAAATCTTTGAAAGAAGTAAAATACCACTATACCCATGCTTCTTCATGGATGAAAATCTTTGCCCAGGGAACGGAAGAAAGTAAAAGCCGTTTGGTAAAAGCTATTGAAAATATCTGGGAGTATACCAAAGGCTTGTTCGCAAAAGTGGAAGGAGAAGATGATTTAATTTCTTTAAACATTGCTCCGGATGTTGATGAATTATACAAAGAATTTGTAGCGATTACAACAAAAGATTTCCAGGAATATGGATTGGCATTTCCGGAAAACCCATTCATGCAGCCAAAATCCAGAACAGGATATCATACAGAATATTTCGGATACATTCTTTGTGAGCTTCAGTATATGCAGAGAGCTTATCCGGGGTGTACGTGGTAATTTTTAAAATGGAACAATGTAATATTTTACCAATGTAGCAATTAATTGTTAGACTGTTATATTGTTGAACTGGTACATTAAAATGAATAATTTATTAAACATACTATCCCAGGTTCCAGATCCCGAAATTCCGGTGATCAACGTTGTGGAGCTAGGTATTGTAAGAGAGGCGAAAGTGACAGGTGAAAATACCTGTGAAGTAACCATAACGCCCACTTACTCTGCCTGTCCTGCCATGTTTACCATTGAGGAAGATATCATGAAAATCATGAAGGAAAACGGCTGGGATGCCAAAGTAGTCACCAAAATGTTTCCCATATGGACAACGGATTGGCTGACGGATGAAGCAAGAGAAAAACTCCGTGCTTACGGAATTACACCTCCTGAAAAAGGAGCAGATGAACATCACATCGGGAAACCGAAAAAATGTCCGCGTTGTGGCTCTATGAATTCAAAACAGATCAGCAGATTCGGTTCCACCTTGTGTAAGGCTTCTTACCAGTGCCTGGACTGCCTGGAACCTTTTGATTATTTTAAATGCCATTGATTAATGTAACAATATATCGATGTACCGGTTTACCAATTCCAAAATAACTATTACATCGTTTGACAAATATATTGCTAAATTATTTTGATGTTATGCATAACTACTTATTGTTACATAATTAAACTGTTAGATTGTTACATTATATAGATTGTTAGATTATTTTATATTGTTAAATTAGAGCAGTGTAATTTTTAATTCTTTTAATCTTTAATTTTTAAATTTAAAACCATGTATACACAACTTGATATTGAAACGCATTTTGACGGGAAACTGAAAGTAGCTTACCTCAATCAGCCAGAAACCATGAACGCGCTTACCAAGCCCTCTTTATCAGATCTAAAAGATTTTATTAAAGAATGCAGCGAAGACCCGACAGTAAGATGCGTGGCAATCTCAGGAAGAGGAAGAGCTTTCTGCTCCGGCCAGAATCTGGATGATGCCTTTGTACAGGGCAACGAGCACCATGATAACGATATCATCAGAAAAATTGTAGTAGACTACTACAACCCGCTGGTAACGGAGATTACGCGTTGTAAAAAACCTGTTGTGGCATTGGTGAATGGTCCTGCAGTAGGAGCAGGTGCTATGCTGGCCCTGATCTGCGACTTCGTTTTAGCCGTAGATAAATCTTATTTTTCTCAGGCATTTTCGAATATAGGATTGATTCCTGATACAGGAGGAACTTATTTCTTACCAAAATTATTGGGAAGACAGTTAGCCAACTACTTGGCATTTACAGGAAAAAGGCTGTCAGCTGAAGAATCCAAATCGTATGGTTTGGTGGCTGAGGTTTTCACAGAAGAAGAATTTGTTCCTAAATCTATGGAGATCCTTGAAAAAATGTCAAATATGCCGACTGCCGCCATTAAATTAACCAAAAAAGCCTTTGCTCAGTCTTACAGCAATACATTAAAGGAACAGTTGGAATTGGAAGGAGATTTACAGCAGGAAGCAGCAGAAACAGAAGATTTTATAGAAGGTGTAAACGCCTTTTTACAGAAAAGAAAACCTGAATATAAAGGAAAGTAAATCAATTTGAAAATGAATTAATTTGAGAATTCGGAAATGAGAAATGACAAAGAAAATGTTATTGTAAATAAGACTTTCGATTTTGCATTAAATATTATTGAATTTTCAGAAGAATTATATAAAGTTAACAAATTTTCTCTGGCCAATCAGATTTTTAAATCGGGAACATCAATTGGTGCAAATGTCAGAGAAGCCCAGAATGCGGAAAGTAAAGCCGATTTTATTCATAAATTAAAAATTGCAGCTAAAGAAGCTGATGAAACTGAATATTGGCTTTTGTTGTGTTTACAATCTCCACATTTACAATCTCCGAGCGAAAAAATGTTATCGGATTTGAGGGAAATTCTATTAATTCTGTCTAAAATCATTTCAAGCTCAAAGCTTAAATAATTTTCAAATTAGCTCATTTTCAAATTTTCAAATTAAAATTATGAATGTAGGAATTATCGGTGCTGGGACTATGGGAATCGGCATTGCACAAGTAGCCGCAACGAACGGATGCAAAGTCTGGGTATATGATGCCAATCCAAAACAGGTAGAAACAGCCACTGTAGGTTTAGAAAAAACATTAACCAGACTGGTTGACAAGCAGAAAATTTCGGCAGAAAAAATGGTTGAAATTTTAGCTAATATTTCCATCGCTACAGAACTGAAAGACTTTAAAGATTGCGGGCTGATTATAGAAGCCATCATCGAAAACAAAGACATAAAAACCAAAGTATTTACAGAGCTCGAAACCTATGTTTCCGAAGACTGTATCATCAGTTCCAACACATCATCCATTTCTATCACCTCTCTCGGTGCAGAACTAAAGAAGCCGGAACGCTTCATTGGAATTCACTTCTTCAATCCGGCTCCATTAATGCCTTTGGTTGAAATTATTCCATCTTTACTTACAGAAAAATCATTAGCTGAAAAAATGTATAACCTCATGAAAGAGTGGGGTAAAATGCCTGTAATTGCTAAAGATATTCCCGGGTTTATCGTCAATAGGATTGCCCGTCCTTACTATGGTGAAGGTTTGAGGATTGTTGAAGAAAATATAGCAACTCCTGAGCAGGTGGACGAAGCCATGAGAACGCTTGGAAACTTTAAAATGGGACCTTTTGAACTGATGGATCTGATTGGTGTTGATGTGAATTTTGCTGTAACGACAACCGTTTACAAAGATTATTTCTACGATCCGAAGTATAAACCGTCCCTTCTTCAGCAAAGGATGTCCGAAGCCAAACTTCATGGCAGAAAAACAGGAAAAGGTTTCTACAATTATGCTCAAGGTGCAGAAAACCCGGCAGCTCAGAAGGATGATGCCTTATATCAGCAGATCTTTTTAAGAATTATTTCAATGTTGATTAATGAAGCGGTAGAAGCCAAAAGATTAGGTGTTGCCAGCGATGAAGATATCGAACTGGCAATGCAGAAAGGAGTCAACTACCCGAAAGGATTATTAGCCTGGGGAAAAGAAATCGGTTATTCAAAAATCTCTGAAACCCTTCAAAATCTTTACGAAGAATATCAGGAAGAAAGGTACAGACAAAGCCCTTTACTTCGTAAAATGTAAAAATATAAAAATGTAACAGTGTAGCAATTATTGGTACATCGGTAAACTGTTACATTGGTAAATTAAAAATTATGACGCCAAGACAAGTTGCAGATTATATGTTCGGTCAGGATTATTTTTCCCAATGGATGAATATCAAACTGATTGAAGTCAAAGAAAACTATTGTTTAATAGAAATGCCCATCAAAAAAGAAATGATTAATGGGCTTAAAACCGTTCACGGAGGCGTTACGTTTGCGTTCGCAGATTCTGCACTGGCCTTTTCGTCAAACAGTTCCGGAGACGCAGCCGTTGCCCTGAACTGTATCATCAATTTTACCAAAGCAGGAAAAGAAGGTGATATTTTCAGAGCAGAGAGTATTCTCGTGAACAATACCAGAAAAACAGCCGTTTACGATATTAAAATTACCAATCAAAACAGTGAATTGGTAGCTAAATTCGTCGGAACCGTTTATAAAATAGGAAAAAAAGTAACTGAACTATAAATTTGGGAATTTGAGAATGAGGTAATTTGAAAATTGTTTTAAATGCCTTATCACTATCTCATTTTCAAATTCTCAAATTAACATATTTTCAAATTAAAATAAATGAACAACGTATACATCATAGACTACGTACGAACGCCAATTTCAAAATTGCAGGGAGGATTATCAGAAGTAAGAGCTGATGATCTGGCAGCAGTAGTTATTAAAGAAATTATAGCCAGAAACCCTGAATTACCGGTAGATGAAATTGAGGATGTTATTTTCGGATGTGCCAACCAGGCAGGAGAAGATAACCGTAATGTAGCCAGAATGGCTCTTCTATTGGCCGGGTTACCATACAAAATCGGGGGCGAAACGGTAAACAGGCTTTGTGCATCGGGAATGTCAGCAGTAGCCAATGCATTCAGATCTATTGCAGCCGGAGAAGGAGAAATTTATATTGCAGGTGGGGTAGAGCATATGACACGTTCACCTTATGTAATGTCAAAACCAAGTATGGCCTTCGGAAGAGACAGCCAGATGTTTGATACCACTTTCGGATGGCGTTTTGTCAATCCGAAAATGAAAGAAATGTATGGAGTAGATGGAATGGGGGAAACAGCTGAAAACTTAGCAGATATGCACAATATCAGCAGAGAAGATCAGGATAAATTTGCTCTTTGGTCTCAGCAGAAAGCTACAAAAGCCCAGGAGAGTGGAAGACTGGCAGAAGAAATTGTAAAAGTTGAAATTCCACAGAAAAAAGGAGAACCTAAAATTTTTGAAACAGACGAATTCATTAAGCCGACATCCTCAATGGAAGGCCTTGCCAAACTTCGTCCCGCTTTCAGAAAAGAAGGAACCGTAACTGCAGGAAATGCGTCAGGAATGAATGATGGAGCAGCTGCCCTTATCCTTGCAAGCGAAGAAGCCGTAAAAAAATATGGTTTAAAACCAAAAGCTAAAATATTGGGATCTGCCGTAGCTGGCGTTGAACCAAGAATTATGGGAATCGGACCTGTGGAAGCCACACAAAAACTATTAAAAAGATTAAACCTTTCCCTTGATGATATGGATATCATTGAACTGAACGAAGCATTTGCAGCACAGGCTTTGGCAGTAACCAGAACCTTAGGTTTAAAAGACGATGATTCAAGAGTTAATCCGAACGGAGGAGCTATTGCTATAGGGCATCCGCTGGGAGTTTCCGGGGCAAGAATCGTTGGTTCTGCTGCTATTGAACTTGAAAAACAGAATAAAAAATATGCATTGTGTACCCTCTGTATCGGTGTCGGGCAGGGCTATGCAATGGTCATTGAAAAAGTATAAATCAATTTGAAAATGGGGTAATTTTAGAATTTGAAATGTTTCAGCATGCTAATCATTTTCAAATTAATTCATTTTCAAATTTTCAAATTAAATAAAATGAACATCTACTCATACCACGGCATACGTCCTATCATCAAGCCCTCTGCCTACATTCATCCGCAGGCGGTAATCATTGGGAACGTAGAAATCGGTGAAGAAGTATATATCGGGCCCAATGCCGTGATCCGCGGCGACTGGGGGAAAATTATCATTAAAGACGGAGCCAATGTTCAGGAAAACTGTACTCTTCATGTATTTCCGAATATTGAAACCATTCTGGAAGAATCTGCCCATATCGGACATGGAGCGATCATCCATTCCGGACATATCGGTAAAAACTGCCTTGTTGGAATGAATTCCGTAGTGATGGACAAAGCCGTTATCGGTGATGAATGTATCATTGGCGCCTTAGCGTTTGTTCTTGCCAACTTCAAATGTGAGCCGAGAAAACTCATCGTAGGAAGTCCGGCAAAAATCATCCGTGATGTTTCTGATGAAATGATCCACTGGAAAACAGAAGGTACCAAACTTTACCAGCAGCTGGCTAGAGAAGGAAAAGAAGCCATTCTTCCATGTGAGCCCTTCTCGGAATATGTAGAACAGACTGCTACCAAAACGGTTGATTACAGTATTTGGGATGATGTGAAATAATTGTCCTTAATAAACCTCATAGGTTTTGAAAACCTATGAGGTTTGAATATAAAACACACACACAAATGAAAAAAATAAATGTCAAATACAGAAAATTTTGAATATGAATATGTGTATCACATTTACTCTCATGCAAATGGAAGAGATTTAATTTTTAGAGAAGAAGAAAATTATAAATATTTTTTAGATAAGCTTGTAAAATATATTGTTCCAATAGCTGAAATATATGCATATTGTTTAATGCCAAATCATTTTCATTTATTGGTAAGATTTAAAAGTGAAGATCAAATTCCAAATGAAGATGAACATAAATATTTAATGAAACAGTTTAGTAATTTATTAAATGGTTATGCAAAAGCTTATAATAAAAGATATAATCGAAAAGGTTCTCTTTTTCTTGATTATTTAAAACGCAAAAGAGTGAATGATAGTGAGTATTTGATAAAACTATTTCATTATATCCACAATAATCCGGTTAATCATGGATTTGTTGAAGATATTAAAGATTGGAAATATTCATCTTATCATTCTTATATTAATTTGGCTAAAGAAAGTAAAATTGAAAGAACAGAAATGATGCAGTATTTTGATACAGTAAATGATTTTATAGAATATCATCAATCAAATGTTGAATATGATTTCTTAACAATTAAATAAAATATTTTGATTCAAACCTCATAGGTTTCTAAAACCTATGAGGTTTTGAAAGACAACCAGTAATAAAATAAAGTATGATCAAAAAAATCCTCGCACTCTTCAGTATTCTTTTTGCTTTCCAATTCATGGTTTTAGCCCAGAGTGAAAATGTAAAACCTCTGACTATCGGAGAAGTACGAACATTAAAATCTAAGATATTAAATGAAGACAGAACCTTAAACATTTATCTTCCTCAAGGATTTGACAAAGCAAAATCCTATCCGGTAATTTATCTTCTGGATGGCTCAATAAATGAAGACTTCATTCATGTAACCGGGCTCGTTCAGTTCTTTAATCAAATGTATTCCATGCCGGAGACCATTGTGGTGGGAATTGCCAATATCGACCGGAAAAGAGATTTTACCTTCCACACAGATTTAAAAGATTTACAGCAGGATTATCCTACCACAGGCCATTCTGACAAGTTTATCAATTTTTTGGAAAAAGAATTACTGCCCTACATAGGATCCCAGTATAAAACAACAGACAGGTATTTGTTCGGACAGTCATTGGGAGGGCTTCTTGCTACAGAAATCCTTTTTAAAAAGCCGGAAATGTTCAATAATTATTTTATCATCAGCCCAAGTTTATGGTGGGATGATCAAAGCCTTTTGAAGCAGACCCAGCTACTGTCTAAAAGCCCGGATACAAAGAAATTTGTTTATGTGTCTGTAGGTAAAGACGAACATCCGGTGATGGTAAAAGATGCAGGAACTCTTTATGAGACCCTTCAGAAAGCCGGCAAAAAAAACTGGACTGTTGAATATAAAATGATGGAAACAGACAATCATGCCACCATTCTTCACAGAAGTTTGTATGAAGGTTTGGTGAAAATGTTTCCGTATAAAGAACCCCAAAAGTAATCAGAAATCATGAGATATTTGTTGACTGCATTTTTCTTTTCTGTTGTATTGAATGCCCAGCAAACAGATATAAAACCATTCAATGCAGAGCTTAAAAAAGAACTGACACAAATTTATAAAGACGATCAGGTTTACCGTGAAATGATGCAGCCCAATATTACTCCCGAAAGAAAGAAACAGATCATGACGGAGAGAAATCTCACGGAAGCAGATCTCGGAGCCAGGCTATCCGAGATCATGAATGCCCAGGATCATGCAAACCTTGTCAAGGTTGAGAATATCATTCAAAAATATGGTTATCCGGGAAAATCTATGGTAGGAGAGCCGGAAAATAAAGCAGTATGGTATGTGATCCAGCATTCCCCTGAAATTCAAAAATACCTTCCTTTGATTAAGAAAGCAGCAGATGAAAAAGAATTACCGTTCAGACTGTATGCCATGATGCTGGACAGAAAGCTCATGCAGGAAAACAAAGAGCAGATCTATGGAACACAGATTCGTTCTTTTTTTACGACAAAAGACGGAAAAACGGAAACACTGTCTTTGGTATGGCCTGTAAAAAATCCAGACCACGTCAATGAACTGAGAAAGAATTCCGGGTTTACCCAAACCATAGAAGAGTATGCCAAAGATGTGACGGGTATGGAATACAGAAAATATACACTGAAGGAAGCCTTGGAAATTCAGGAAAAAATTAAATAAAAGTCAAGTAAAAAGTTAAAATATATGGAAAAGTTAAAAAACTATATACACGGAGAATGGGTTGAAGGTACCGGAAACGGAATACCTTTATACAATGCTGTTACAGGTGAACAGGTTGCCATTTCAGATACGGAAGGGCTTAATTTTGAGCAGGCTCTTGACTACGGAAGAACAGTAGGCTACAAAAACCTATCTTCCATGACCTTCTACGACAGAGGCGAAATGCTGAAGAAAGTAGCGCTTTATCTTTTGGAAAGAAAAAAGAAATATTACGAATTATCATATAAAACAGGAGCAACCCACGCAGATTCCTGGGTAGATATTGAAGGAGGCTTCGGTACCTTCTTTACCTATTCCGGACTTGCAAAAAGAATGCTGCCGAATACACCGTTTTGGGTAGATGGAGAAACTCAGAAAATTTCAGCCAACGGAACTTTCTTAGGAACCCACATTCTGACCCCAAGTGAAGGGGTTTCCATACAGATCAATGCTTATAACTTTCCCGTTTGGGGAATGCTCGAAAAACTGTCAACATCATTATTGGCAGGAGTTCCATCTATTGTAAAACCATCACCATTCGGTTCCTATCTTACCAATGCGGTTTTCCAGGACATGATCGAAAGCGGTATTCTGCCAGAAGGAGCGGTTCAGTTGGTTTGCGGTGAACCTGGAAATATCCTGGATTATGTTCAGGATGGAGATTCTGTACTGTTCACCGGTTCTGCCAACACTGGTAGAAAATTAAAATCTTTACCGTCAGTGGCAGGAAATGCAGTACGTTTCAATATGGAGGCAGATTCTTTGAACTGTTCAATTCTTGGTTTGGATGCAAAGCCGGGCACCCCTGAATTTGATCTGTTCATCAAAGAAGTAAGAAACGAGATGACCACCAAAGCAGGCCAGAAATGTACTGCAATTAGAAGAATTATCGTTCCTGAACATTTGTTAGGCGATGTTCAAAATGCTTTATCCAAAGCCTTGGATCAAACTAAGATCGGAAATCCGTTAAGCAGGGAAACCAGAATGGGATCTTTGGTTGGAAAACAGCAGTATGATGAGGTAGTAAGAAAAGTAAATATCTTAAAATCTGAAACAGAACTGATATATGACGGAAAACACGAACTTGTAGATGCCAACTACGATAACGGAGCATTTATGAGTCCGAAATTATTCCTTAATGATAAACCTTTCGAGAAAAATATCTCTCATGATGTAGAAGCCTTCGGACCTGTTTCTACACTAATGCCTTACAAAGATGCGGAAGAAGCGGCAGCTCTGGCAAAAAGAGGAAAAGGAAGTCTGGTAGGTTCTATTATTTCTCATGATGAGAGCTTTATCGCTGAAACTTCATGGAAAATGGCTTCCCAGCATGGAAGAATCTTTGTACTGAACAGAGATAACGCTAAAGAAAGTACAGGCCACGGCTCACCACTTCCTACCCTGATGCACGGAGGCCCGGGAAGAGCCGGAGGAGGTGAAGAAATGGGCGGACTGAACGGTCTTCATTTCTTCCTTCAGAAAACAGCCATTCAGGGGTCACCGGATGTTTTGAAAGCGATTACAAAAATTTATCAGCAGGGTGCGGAGAAAAAATTCTCGGACAAACACCCATTCCAGAAATACTTTGAAGAAGTTGAAATCGGAGATTCGTTAGAAACAGCAGGAAGAACGGTTACGGATGCAGATATTGTTAATTTCTCCAATGTTTCATGGGATCACTTCTATGCCCATACTGATGCTACAAGCTTAACAGGAACTATTTTCGATAAAACAGTTGCCCATGGATATTTCATCCTTTCAGCAGCAGCTGGATTATTCGTTTCCGGTAAAAAAGGACCGGTTATTGCCAATTACGGACTTGAAAACTGTTCATTCTTTAAACCTGTTTACGCAGGAGATACCATTACAGTCTATTTAACAGCAAAAGAAAAAATCAACAGAGGGGTAAAAGGGAGAAACATTCCTTCCGGTGTTGTAAAATGGCTGGTTGAAGTAGTGAACCAAAGAGATGAAATTGTTTGTGTAGCAACTATCTTGACACTCGTGGCAAAGCATTCTCCATTTATCGACCTCAACGTGAAAAATATGAGTAAAATATTGAATGGTCTGTCAGAAAATACCCAACCCAACTGGGGTAAAATGTCACCTCAGCAAATGATTGAGCATCTGGAGCATGGCGTTCTGGTAAGCTTAGGAGAGCCGGAAGCAGATAAATGCTTCACACCGGAAGAACATCTGGAAAAATGGCAGGATTCCCTTTACAACCACAGAAAAATGCCGAAAGATTTCCCGGCTCCGTTCCTGGCTGAAGATGAAACTTTACTTGAATTGAAACATAAAAACCTTGAAGCTGCAAAACAGTCTTTCCTGGACACTTTAAAAAGGTTTTCAATTTACTACAAAGAAAATCCACAGGCTGAACATATGAATTTCGTATTCGGAAAGCTGAATAAAGAAATGTGGGAACTGATGCACAAAAAGCATTTTACCCACCATTTTGAACAGTTTGGACTGATTTAAAGAGTCGTTCAATAGTACAATTAAACAGCCGCAGCCCAATTTTGGGCTGCGGCTTTATTATCAGTCTACATGACAGTTTTGGGAGGTTGTTTTGATTTTGAATACCTTAAATAAAAATAGACAAGAGCAGGTAAAACCAATACCTGAAACAAAAATACAAATAAGGATAAGATACCTTCAAGCTTATGGTGATTGGCTTTTATAAGAATTTGAGTACCCAGTGGCCCGGCCGAAAAGACTACAATATTAAAAAGATTCCAGCCCAGATGAAGGCTTATGGGAAGATAGAGTGATTTTGTTTTTGCGAAGGCAAAAGCCAGCATCCATCCAAAAATACCGGTCATTAGAAAAATAATACCCATCTGAAATGGATTGCTAAAAGAATTAAAGGAAAACCAGTGATAAATGCCAAAACAGGCTGCAGAGAGAATACATGCTTTCTGAATGCCAATTTTTTCTATGGCTAAATATAGTAAAGCTCCCCTGAAGATGAGTTCCTCAAATAATACAGACTTTAAAGTAAACCAAACGCCTTTCAGTAAACTCTGGAATGTCAGTTGATCATTAACGACCCAGCTGTTATTGGCAAATGTTACCGTCATCACCTGATAAAGCGAACAACAGATAGCTGCTAAAAAAAATCCTGCGGTAAAGTGCTTCATTCGTTCTGGTGACAGCTTAAGTCCAAGGACAGATAAGTTTTTTCCTGCTATGAATCGCAGGAGGAGCCAGGAAATTATAAGCTCAATGATAATTCCGATCATGGTAAAGTAGTTTTTTTGAATAAAAGATAAAGCTATATTCTTTAAAACTAAGTTAATGAAAATATTGAAAATCAGGAAGTAAGGTTTTGAAGTTGTAGGCTGAAAATTTAAGAACCAGTAAAGAATTTGATTTCGATCAGATAAATAGTATTTTTAAAACTTCAACCCATCATAAAAATAAAATAATGGACGAAAGCTGGATGCAAAAATGGGAAGAGGTAAAAGATATTCTTACCTGCCCTGTAGATTTGGAAACCTATTTTACTTCAGATGAAATTCTGGAACAGAAGATGCAGGTAATGGAGATTGGAAATGTTTCTCTGCCTTCCGGTAAAATACTTGTAAGAGATCCGCTGGTTTTTCTTAACGCCGGTGAAAAGCCCTATTTCGTACAGGCTCCGAAAGGAAATTTTCCTGTAAAGATCGCTGTTGTAAAATCAGAAGAATGGGGTGATCGTTATGCTGCGGTAAAAGTGGAATTTACCAAAGAAAAACCTGTACTGTACAGGGAAGCTCTGATAGGGATAGAAAACCTTGAAGGATTAAATGAAGGAGACTATTTCGGATTCATGGTTGATGCCGGATTGGGGTGTATTACAGATGCGGAGGTGCTACCTTATATTGATAAGTTCCTTACTGAGCTGAATGTCGGAAACATTTACGATGATTATTTTGCAGAAAAATTTGCAAAAAGTTATAAAGAACATCCGGAAAATCAAAGAGAGCTGGGAGACTGGATCAACTGGACGGTTCCCAATACAGATTATCAAATTCCAATGTTTGCAAGCGGTTTCGGAGATGGAGGCTATCCCGTTTATTTTGCATATGATGAAAAAGATGAGATCTGTGGATTGTACATCCAGTTTATCGATATTGAACTGGCATTGTCTGATGAAGATGACGGAGATGAATAAAACATTTGCTGATAAAGTTATAGAATTCAATATAAATCTTCGGTTTTCAGGACATCTTCCTGATGGTTTCGAAGTTATGAATCCATATCTGGACAATCCGGAAACGGTGAAGGTTATGCGGGAATTTTATCACAAATATTATAATGATCAGAACCGCCGAAAATTTATCATCGGAATCAATCCCAGCAGGCATGGGGCAGGAGTTACCGGAGTCCCTTTTACCGATACCAAAAGATTGGAAAGTGTCTGTGGCATCAAAATGAATTCGGTCCGGACCCATGAAATTTCCTCGGTTTTTGTTTATGATATGATTGATCAATATGGTGGAGCAGAAGAATTTTATAAGGATATCTACATCAATTCACCTTTTCCGTTGGCTATTGTAAGAAAAGCAAAAACAGGCTGGCTGAACGCCAATTATTATGATGATAAAAATCTTTTTGAAGCAGTGAAAGACTTTATGATAGATTCTCTGAAGAAGCATATCAGCATGGGCGTAGATACTTCCGAAGTTTTTGTGCTTGGGAAAAAGAATTCAGAATTTATTTCCAAACTGAATAAAGAAGCTCAGTTATTTGAAAAAATGACCGTCCTTGAGCATCCCAGGTATATCCAGCAATACAAATCAAAAGAAAAACAGCTGTATATTGACAAATATATTTTAGCATTGAAAAAATAAAATCCCCCGGAATAATTCCAGGGGGATTTATCATTTATGCATTAGAATCTTTTCGCGGCACACATCGCTTATGAAAAATTTTATTTTTTGATAATCTTAGAAGATCCGGAAGGTGTTTTAAGGATATAGACACCGTTGGGAAGTTCCGAAACATCCGCATGGTTATTTCCCTTCTTCAGCTCCAATCTTTTCAGCAATTTACCGTCCTGGCTGTAAATTTCTGCCTGACCGTTTTCTTCCGTGTTAATCGTAAAAGGTCCGCTGGTAGGGTTAGGATAGATACTGATTTCTTTTTTTGAAATCGCTGTTTCATTCGTTGCCAGTACTATATTGCTGTCTTTTACCCAGGTGAAGGCGTCAAATCCTGCATATCTGAAATTTCCGCCTAATGTAATGCGTAATTCATCAATCACTATATTCGAATAATTCTGACCATTCAGATTCGTCATGTCAATAAGGGTATATCCATTAGTGGAGCCCAGAGATGTTGCAAAACCGGTCGTCTTTGTCTGTGTAAACTTTGTGACACCGCTTAGCTTTCCCGTAATGGTAAGAGTACCGGATACATTCAGATCCAGATTAAGGGCGGACAGATACATCCAGAAGCGGTTTACTTTAAATAAATTGGATGTAGTTTTTATACTGAATGAAGGTGGCGAAGCAGCATCATTGGAATTATCAATATACCTGTTATCGTTAGCTGTTCCGCTCCATCCTGTACCCGGATAATTACCCTGGATATCAAAAGTTCCTACATGGGAGATAATGTTAAAAATCACTCCATTGTCCGTGAAACTTGAACTTCCGTGAGATTCGGTTTCAAATTGCTCTGTACTGGTCTGCCCGAAAGACAATAAAGATATGAGCAGGCTACAAATGGTTAAAAAAATAGATCTTTTCATGATTTAGGTTTTAAATAATTTTTAGCTGCGAGACGGATAAATGCCTTCTACGCAAATGATATAATTTAGCCCTAAGAAAGGCGGCATATTGTTGACCGGGATACTCTGTCCCGTATAAGAAATTGATTTTACATTAATAGCAGTATCAGGATCGGCCTGTATAAAGCTTGGTACAGCAGTAAAATCTCTTCCTACCTGATTCCCTGTTATGGCAATTGAGGTACTTGCAGAAGGAGTAGATGTTGTAGCATTTGCATTAGCTACCTTTAATTGAAATCCTCCCATGCTTGGCATGTTTTGTTGAAGAAGTGTATTCTGCTCTGTTCCGGAAACGATTCCCAGAGGATAAGACTTACCGGTATTCATATTTCCTGCTCCCAGAGCCATACGCCCGATCAGATTAGGCAGTGCGAAGGTAGTTATCCCGTCACCCCCATACGTTGTTCCCAATAAAGAAAATAGTGCAGAGTTTTGAGAAATACTCAATATACTGCCGTCGCAGAACATCCAGCCTCTTGGTGCAAAGTTTCCTGCAAATAATTTTACGATTCCCATGTACTCATCCATGATAATATTTTTTTTTCAGTTTTAAAATTTTCCTACTCTGTTCTCTGGGCTTTTCGGATACCGCCTTCAACTTTAAATTTGATAAGTCAAAGGAACAATATATAGAAAGGCAGTACTAGAGTAGAAAATACCAAATTGAAGAGTCCGTATTTATACGTAATGGTGATTTATTTTCCCTTTTTAAATAGCTTTTATCATAAGGAATCATGGAGATCACATAATCACAATTTAATCTGGAATTTATGTTGCATAATTTCTCCGGAAAGGCGGTATTTAGTATTTTTGTAAGAATCCAATTAAAATAAAAATGAACGAATTCGTAGCATCAGAAATTAAAAACAATATTGCCGAAATTACCTTCGGAACACCCAAAAGCAATTCCCTTCCGGGAGCTATTTTAGAAAAGCTGGCTCAGACCATTCTGGATGAAGGAGCTAAAGAAGAAGTAAAAGCTATTCTGGTAAAAAGTGAAGGTGAAAAAGCATTCTGTGCAGGAGCAAGTTTTGATGAGCTTTTAGCGATTGAAGAACTAGAGGCCTCTACAAAATTCTTCGGGGGCTTTGCTAAAGTCCTCAATGCAATGAGAAATTGCGGAAAAATAGTTGTGGTAAGAGTTCAGGGAAAAACTACAGGCGGTGGAGTAGGTATTGCCTGCGGTGCAGATTACTGTTTTGCTACTAAAGATTCAGCTTTGGCACTTACGGAGATTAATTTAGGAATCGGACCTTTCGTAATCGGACCTTATGTAGAAAGAAAGATCGGAAAATCACAGTTTGCTGCAATGGCTATTGATGCAGATTTCAGATCGGCAGAATGGGCGGAGCAGCATAACGTTTACCATTCCGTTTCGGAAAATATCCAGGAAATGGATTCCAAACTGGACAAATTTATGCAGACGCTGGCTTCCAGAAGCAGTGATGCCTTAGCTCTGATTAAAAAAGTTTCGTGGGAAGGAACAGATCACTTCAATGAACTGATGCCTGCAAGAATCCATATGAGCGCAAGCCTGATCCTTGAAGACTCGGCGAAGAAAAATATCGAAGGAATTAAGGAAAGATTAAGAGCGAAATAATCTTTTTCATTATACATTATTAAAACCGCTGATTATTTCAGCGGTTTTTTATTTCATGTCTTTGTAAAGATTGAAATTTTAAAAAAAATATTTTGCAGATTAAAATTAAATGATAACTTTGTAATTCAAAGTTCTTTTTATGGATTCGAAAAACTATCACGAAGACTTATCTCATATCCGTTCCATGATGGAGCGGTCTTCCAGATTTATTTCATTGAGCGGATTGTCAGGAGTTTTTGCAGGACTGGCCGCGCTGATTGGTGCCGGATATGTATATTTTGTTTTCCAAAGGGAAGGAATTGACTATTTTGATGGGGACAGAAACTTCTTCAGCCCCGCATTGGTCAGAGAACTTGTACTTACCGGAGCAGTCATTTTACTGACAGCCTTATTGAGCGGTTACATTTTTACAGCCAATAAAAGTAAGAAGAAAGGGCAGAAGATCTGGGATGCTACAACAAAACGTTTGCTATTAACCTTTGCCGTTCCTTTGGTAACAGGTGGAATCTTTTGTCTCGCGCTTCTTTTTCACCATCTGTTCGTATGGATTGCCCCGGCAACATTAATATTTTACGGGATCGCCCTGGTGGGTGCAGAAAGATATACTTTGACGGATATTAAGTATCTTGGATACTGCCAGATCGTTTTTGGCCTCATTTCCCTGTTCTTTTTAGGCTGGGGACTAGTCTTCTGGACCATTGGTTTCGGAGTTTTACATATTGTGTATGGATTGATCATGCATAAAAAATATAAATAGATTAAATTTGCAGGATTTTAAGAAAGCCTTCTTAAGAACCTGCAGTTACTGACTTACTATGATAAAGATACATCAACTCAATAAAGAATTCGAAAGCCGTGTAAGACTGGGGATCATGTCCGTTCTTATGGTCAACGACTGGGTTGATTTCTCTGAAATGAAAGGACTTCTGGAAATTACAGACGGTAACCTGGCCAGCCATAGCAATGCCCTTGAAAAGTCAGGGTATATTGAAGTAAAAAAAGAATTTGTTGGTAAAAAGCCCAAAACCTCATACCGTGTTACGCAGAATGGGAGACAGGCCTTTAACGAACATCTGGATGCCCTTGAAAAATTGTTGGGACGATAAGCTTTATATTTTTTTAAAAATTAACTTTGAATTACAAAGTACTTTATAAATTAAAATTAAATAAAATGATGACACAAAAACAAAAAACAATCACGATTTATGCCCTACCATTGGCTTTGCTGTGTATTCCATTGCTGGGAAATCTATTTTCTAAAGAATTCAATTGGACAGCTTCAGATTTTCTGGTAGCAGTGGCTTTACTTTTTACCACAGCTTTTCTGATCAATCTGGTCAGAAGAACAGTCAAAAAGCAAAATCATAGAGTCCTGGTCAGTATTGTTATTCTGCTGATTCTCGCATTAATCTGGGCTGAACTGGCAGTAGGGATTTTCGGAAGTCCTTTCGCAGGAAGTTAAAAGCTGATTTATTTTCACTTATGACAAGGAAAAAATTTATTAAAAGGCTCATGCAGCTTTCCCTTTTAGAAGCTTTTCCGGGTTTGTATTCCTGGCAGATAGAACCTTTTTGGGTAGAATTCGTCCGGAGAAAACTTCCCATTAAAAATTTGCCAGAAGCATTGGAGGGAAAAATACTGATGCAGATATCAGACCTGCATGTCGGAAATCGTTTCGACTGGAATTTCCTGATTGAATCCTTTCAGAAAGCAAAACAATTCAATCCTGATTTTGTAGTGTATACGGGGGATTTTGTTAACCACGGAACCTCAGAAGATCAGGAGAATCTAGAGAAAGTAATGAATCATGCAGTGCATGGCAAACTGTCAACTTTTGCAATTCTCGGCAATCACGATTACGGAAAAAACTGGGATGATACAGAATGCTCCGAAAAAATCTGCGATACTCTGGAAAGCTTCGGAATCAGGATGCTAAAAAACAGCAGTGAAGAAAGCCACGGACTCAATTTTATAGGTTTTGAAGACTTGTGGTCACCCAATTTCTATCCGGAAAAAGTGATGGAAAGCTATGATCCTTCCAAAGCCCATATCGTACTCTGCCATAATCCGGATGCGTGCGACAGGGATATCTGGAACGGGTATAAAGGATGGATTCTGAGTGGTCATACCCACGGCGGACAATGCAGAATCCCAGGAATTATCACCCCTCTTCTGCCTGTGGAAAACCGAAGATATGTATCCGGAGAAATAGACCTTCAGGATGGAAGAATGCTGTACATCAACAGGGCTATTGGTCATTCTTTCCAGATCAGGTTTATGGTGCGTCCGGAAATTACAGTCTTTACTTTAACTCGAGCTTAAAATACAATATAGATGAAAGATCATCAAATAATAAACATCGGGAAATATATTTTCGGATTATGCTTTATGCTCGGAAATATTTGTCTTTTCGGCTATTTAATAACCAGAAATGATGGTTTTGTAGCCTGTGGTTATATGCTCTTAACTTGGGGAACCATTGTAAACCTACTCTTTGTAATTGGATTATTGATTTATGGAATTGCCAGTCGATCTAAACTTAAAGCTTGTCTCAAAGCTATTGGTCTTCTTCTCATCAATATTCCCTTAGCATACCTTTATGTTTTAATAGGAATTAATTTAATATTTAAATAATACATTATGAAAAAAATACGAGTTCAATTTCTGCTGTTTGTTTATGATAAAACCCAGAAAGCTTACAGGAAATATTTTAAAAAGAAAAAAAGACAGTGGCAGTTCAATGAAGAGCAGCTGCTGAAATTCAAAGAAGATTCCTTAGGGAGAAAGCTGGGCGAGTTTTATAAAAAGCATGGGTTTTCAATGATTCCCAAAATGGAAAACCATGATGTGCATCACCTGATCACAGGTTGCGGTACCCAATTCGAAGACGAAATCGCCATGCAGTACCTTCTTCTGGGAAATGGTAAACTCAATGCACACCTCCTTGCAGCCGTTGTATTGGGGACGATCATCCTTCCGGAATACCTGAAGCTGTACGTAAAAGCATACAGGAAAGGGCAGAGCATGAGACCTTTTTATCACTGGGATTTTGAAAGCCTGTTATGGCAGAATTTCGACCACCTGAAAGACTATATCCAGCAGAAAGAAACAACAGTTCTATATTAAACAACTGCCATGAAGACAATAAAATTTAGCAAAACCGGAAGAACGACCTTTTGGATCTCATTTTTATCGGGGAGCTTTTTGCTGGTTTCTTATTTGATAGCCAGGGCAGACTTTCTTCTGATAACAGGGTTCTATTTTGTAATCATTGCAGCAGTGATCAATATGCTGGTCCTGCTGTATGAACTTCTGGAATTTCTGAACAATACCTCAGAGAAGAAATCATCCGGGAACTCAGTCCTTCTTCTGTTGATCAATATTCCCGTCACTGTCCTTTATATCTTTATTATCTTGAATTCAAATCCATAGTATTTTTAATTAAATGACATGGGAAGATTCCATCTTAATATTCTTCTCCTTTTTTAATGGTTACAAACTCTTCAATTTTAAATCATGAAAACACATCATTATATATTTCTTACAGCCGCTTTGTTTGTCATCCTGTTCTATGATCAGGAGCCCGGGCTGAATCTAGGTATACTTGCCATTATTTATGCATTGCTTACCCTGTTCAAAACTCCTGAGAGAAACAGGACCAGAACTTTTCTGATACTTTTTGTTACCAGTATTCTGTCAGGTTTTGCTTTTGCATGGTTCAGAGATTTTCCGTCCCTGCTGGCGGTTGTAAGTTCCCTTCTGCTGTTAGGCTACCGCTCACGAAACAGAAAGCTGAAAATACTTTTCCTGATCCCGGTTTTTATCATCAATAGTGTTACTTCAGTTTTCCGGTTCTTCAGCTTTGACGCATGGCTGCCGAAAAGAAATATTTCCGTCATATGGCAGAAAACTTTGGCTTTTATCATCATACCATTATTATTTATCTCTATATTTTTTGGAATTTATTCCGTGGGGAGCGATCATTTTGCTGCTGTTTTCAGGGATTATGAGCTGGATATTAATATATGGCAGGTACTTGCTCTTTCCGTTCTTGGGTTTTTCATTGCATTCAATTACTGGAACTATGCCGTGGAACGATTTATTTATAAAAAGAACCATCTGCTGGATGAGGATTTTCAGGATGCGGATAAGATTCAGAAGGCCACATATTCTTTTCTGGATCTGAATGCAGAAAGAACCAGCGGTGTTATTTCCTTTTTTTGTCTGAATATTTTGCTCATATTTTTTATCATTACGTACAATTACGAGCAGTTTTATGAAGTTTCAAAAACGCCGGTTCAGCTTTCGGAAGAAACCCATGAAAGGGTTAATGCCGTAATCCTGTCGATCATTATGGCGGTACTCGTGATTATGTTTTATTTTAAAGCTGGTTTTAATTTTGATCCTAAGGCCGGGTTTCTAAAAATTCTTGCTAAAATCTGGATCGTTCTGAATGCCATTCTCGTATGTTCTGCTGCCTTGAAAAACTACGAATACATCATCAGTTACGGCTATACTTACAAAAGGCTGGGAGTCTTTGCTTTTCTTCTGCTGGCATTAATAGGACTTGCTCTTACTTTCATTAAAATTCAGAGGAAAAAAAGAAATGCATTCCTGTTCAATACAATGATTTGGTATTTTTATGGAACAATTTTGGCTTGCAGTTATGTGAACTGGGGCGGAATTATTATCTCCCAGAATATGAAACGTAAAGACTTTGCAGTCAGTTATCACCTGGAAAAGATCAATTTCAGTGAGAAAGGACTGCTGAAGTATGCAGACGGCAAAAACGATCTGAAGCTTAAAAAGAAAGTGCTGGAAAAAATTAAAGCGGAAAAATCCAAAACTTTCCTTTCAAAGATTCTTTACTTCGAAACATTAAAAGAATAATTATTATGAAAAAATCCTTATTGTTAATCCCATTGATTATTATTTCATGTAAAAAAGAACCCGCTGTAACGGAAACTGTGAACAAGGATTCCGCTGTGGTTAAAGAAATGCCGGATTCTGCCATTAAAACAGATTCTGCGGCTCTCAGAAAGCAAGATTCAATCATTAACAATGCTCCCGTTACCAAAGAAGTGTTGCGTAAAGGCGTGATGAGAAGCGAAAAAGAAGGGCAGATCATAAGAACAGCAGATGCTTCACAGCTTCCCTTTACATTAGGCGAGGAATTTACAAAAGACGGACAGGAGCTGGTTTTAAAGCTAACCCATTATGACAGACCCAACATTAAAGCCACGATTTCAACTAATGAAAAAGATTTCAATATCAGGTTCAACCAGATCAGGCTGCCAAACGGAGATTATGACGGGCCTTTTGGAAGAGAGATTACCTACGAAACCAAAGGAAAAGGTGAAGTATGGCTCATCATAGGAAAAAGTAATATGGCTTCCGGTAATACAAAAGGAGGTTTTAATGTAAGTGTGGAATAGGATTCATCATTTTGGTATAATTTCTGCAAACTCAATCCTAAAGTTTAACATTATGAAAAATATATTTTTAATGTCAGCAGCCGTTTCAGTTTTAGCAGTAAGCTGCGGAACCGTACAGTCGCTTGTTCAGAATACGTTCCCTTATACAACCAACGTTTTGGTTTCTACGGGAGTGCCGGCAGGTAAAGAAGTTTCTTCCACATCTACTGCTACCAATGTACAGACATGGTTTGGAGGTAACAATAACGCGAAAATCAAGGATGTAAGAATTTCTGATGCTAAAATTTCCGTAGTGTCCCCTTCAGGAGGAAACTTAAGTGCGGTTCAATCCGTAAAGGTTTATGTTTCATCTAACGGAACCAGTGAAAGACTTGTTGCATCCCGTTCCAATATAACAACGGACTCTTCCAGCTTAAATCTGGATATTAATGATACAGGATATCTGGATGAGGTGGTAAAAAGTACAGGTTTAACGGTAAGAACAGTGTATGAGCTGAAAAATCAGACAAGCTCAGATATGACGCTTAAAATAGCGCTTAATTTTAACAGCGTTCCGGCAAACTAATTCGAAAAATAAAATAAAGGGCTGTCCTGAAAAGGGCAGCCTCTTTTTTTAAGTATTAAATCATTGTAAAAAGCCTATTCGGATAATTTTATCAATACTTCAATAGTCTTCTCAGCATCCTTCTTATTGACAAAAATATGATCATGATAGGTAGTAAATAAGGTGGTCTTAATTGGACCACCTAGTTATTTTATAAGTATTTTAGTTCTTATAATTTAGTGAATTTTTCAACCACTCTTCTTTGTCCTTCTGTAATATTGATGATATACTGGCCTGGAAGAAGATCTGCAGTTCCGATCTTTTCATCAGGTAAGGCAGATCCCTTTCTGACAGTTCTTCCCTGCATATTGATAATTTCAAAATCCAGTTTTTTACTTTCACTGCTGTGAATGGTGATATGGCTGGTTACAGGATTCGGATAAATCTTAACTTCTAAAGGAAGAGGAACCTCAGCCTTATTGGATTTGAGTAAAGAACTACTTTCCAGCTGTAATATGGCATTTTTCACATTAGGAAAAGGTCCTATTTTTTGATTGGCAACGGTACCTCCCTGAGGGATTCCTGTTGATATTAAAAGGTTCTTCATAGCAGCAGGAGTCAAATACTGACCTGTAGTTTGCCGGTAAAAAGACTGGATCAAAGTAGCTGCCGATGCTACAACAGGAGTAGCAGAGCTTGTTCCGCTGAAATAATTATATGTTCTGTTATTATCGTTGTCGTATTTTTGATACGAGCCGTATCCGGCAGCCAGAACATTACTTCCCCAACCCTGTACATCCACGCGGTTTCCGTAGGTACTGAAGCTCAGTTTAGAGTGAGTAGTGTTGGAAGAACCTGCCCCTACGATAATAGCCCCGCTGTTTCCTCTTGCCATGTAAGAAGCATAAAAAGGATCATCCAGATTCTGATTTCCGTTTCCTGCTGCTGCAATAATAATGATTCCGGAATCGGTAGCTGCTTTTGTCAGATCCCAGATCACACTGTCGTATTCAGCTGGGCAGTACTGGCCGTCTTTTCCGCCTGTCTGCATTTCGTATAAAATAATATCACCGGCCTGCGATGCATTGATCGATCTGCTTACTGCGGCAGCCCTGTTGTAGCCCACAGTAGTCCATTCCATATATCCTTTGATTTCTGATGCGCTGTAAGCGGCGCCGGAAAGCCCGATATTATCTTTCACGGAACCTAAAATACTAACCACTGCAGTCCCGTGATCCCTGTAATTGTTACCTGATAGCCCCGAATTAGGTGAATATCCCGGTTCCAGTTGTATCGAGTTCTGATTGGAGAGCATTTCGTGAGTTTTGTAAAAGCCGTATTCAACATCACGAATCCGGATATTTTGCCCTGTAATTCCTCTGGACCATGCATATTTTGCGTTGATCCCGGGATTGTCGTTGAGGTAAGTCTGAAGGCTTTCAAGATCCGGGGTAGTCACAAAAGCTTTAACGAATGGAGGTTCAATGGGAGTGCTGCTCATTACGGAAACATATTCTACCTCCGGAAACTTCTCAAGAGTGCGAGCTGTTCTTTCAGCTTCCTCGTGATTCAGGAAAGGAAGACTGACTCTGAAGATGCGTTTCAGCTTTTGAACGGATTCGCCCGAATTACCGTTTGCTCTGCTGCTTGCCATCATTTCCTCAAGTTTCCTCTCACTGAAGCCAAGATCATTAACGAATAAAATGTCACTTGTTTTGACAAATTCTGCTAATGCAGGGTTTTTACTGAACGCCTCTTTGTCAGAACTGACATCTTTTGAGAAGCACACATAAATGTTAGGACTTAATTGATCGGTTTTCTGCCCGAATGAAAACACGAAAATGAAAATACATAATGTGAAAAGTCTAATTTTCGTTCTCATAATATCTTATTAAATGGTTGTAAACCAAATATATAAATTAAATGAGAAATATTAATCACTTTTTTGTGAATTTAGAAAAATAATTGAATTTTTTAATGAGGACAGTATTAGCTTTTCGTGATTGAATCCATAACGATAGTAACAGGCCCGTCGTTGACGAGCGAAACTTTCATGTCTGCACCAAAAATTCCACTTTCGGTTTTTAATCCTGATTTAGCCAGTTCCTCCTTGAAATAATCAAAAAGAGGAACCGCTTTATCTGGTTTGGCCGCTTTGATAAAAGAGGGGCGGTTTCCCTTTTTATAGTCTGCAATTAAGGTAAACTGACTGATGCACAAAATTTCACCGGAAATATCTTTTACGGAAAGATTAAGCTTGTCATCTTCATCACCGAAGATCCTTAAATTCAGAATCTTCTGAACAAGCCAGTCTGCATCCTGTTTCTCATCGTTTTCATCAATTCCGGTCAGAAGCATCAGGCCTTTTCCGATTTCCCCGACAATTTTTCCATCTACTTTTACATGAGCCTCGGAAACTCTTTGGATCACAATCTTCATGTTAATAATAAATATTTAATGTTTTGGTAGCAACATCATAGTTGTAAGGATATGTTTTGGGAGGCAGGGAAGTGGCAGCACCGGATTCCGGCTGGCCTGTTCTCAAAATCCAGCGGGTATTGTCCTTAGGACAAAGGATGCTGATATTGTCTTTTACCTCAAGAGTTGTATTGGTATCAGGGCATATATGAGGAGCATTACGGTCATAAGCTTTAAAGGAATCTCCCACGCGGACTACGATTAATCCTCTTGTCCCGGACTGTTGCTCGTTCACATAAATCCAGCCTCCGTCATAGTTGAGATTATTATAGGCGGGCAGGTTCAGATTTAAAGATACATTGATAGGGTTGCTGGGGAAGCAGTTCACGGTGTCTTCCCTGCTTCCGCATGAGTTTATGGTTAAATTACTGAAAATCAGCAGTGTTAAAATAGACAGGATTGAAAAAGTTTTTTTCATTTCAATTTAAATTTTTATATATTTGTAAAAGTTAAACGATTATAACACGTAAAACATTGTCCGGCAAATGTCGGATTATTTTTTTATACCAAAACTAAATTTTGAAAATTATGGCAAGCTATGTAACAAAGGTGGGACAAGAGAAAATGAAAGCTGAGCTGGAACAGTTAGAAACTGTGGAAAGACCAAAAATTACCCAGCAGATTGCAGAAGCGAGAGATAAAGGAGATTTATCTGAAAATGCTGAATACGATGCTGCTAAAGAGGCTCAGGGTATGCTTGAAATGAGAATTTCCAAGCTTAAGGATGCTATTGCAAATTCCAAGATCATAGATGAAAGTCAACTAGATACTTCAAAGGTTTCAATCCTTACTACGGTTAAACTTAAAAACAATGCAACCAACCAGGAGCAGGTGTTTACTTTAGTGCCGGATAATGAAAGCGACCTTAAAACAGGAAAAATTTCTGTGAATACACCTATCGCTAAAGGATTACTTGGTAAAGTGATAGGCGAAACCGCAGATATTACGTTACCCAACGGAAACAAACTGTCTTTCGAAGTATTGGACATTACTCTTTAGACCGCTGAATTAAATTCAACTTTAAAATCTAAATTCTAAAATGAGCAGTATATTCACAAAGATCATCAATGGTGAAATTCCTTCATACAAAATTGCTGAAGACGATAATTTCGTAGCATTTCTTGATGCAATGCCTTTGGTAAAAGGGCATACACTGGTAGTTCCCAAAAAAGAAGTTGACCTGATCTTTGATCTGGAAAGTGAAGAATACAAAAACCTTTGGGGATTTGCCCAGAAGGTTGCCAAAAAAGTAAAAAATGCAGTTCCCTGTGTAAGAGTGGGAGTAGCTGTAGTAGGACTTGAAGTTCCTCATGCCCATATCCATCTTATTCCCTTAAATAAAATGGAAGACATGAACTTCAGAAATGAGAGACTGAAATTAACAGACGAAGAATATAAAGAGATCCAAAACTCAATTATTAATTCTTAAAAAGCATAAAATCGTAAAAAAGAAATTTTTTACGATTTTCTTTAACATATATATTATTATGAATTCAAACCAATGTTCTTTCTGCGGCAGAAAAAGAAATGAAGTACAGATGCTTATCTCAGGGCAGAGTGGTTTTATCTGCGAGAACTGTATCGAACAGGCGCATGTTATCGTAAAAGACAGCGTTTCTAAAACAGGATCTTCTCCTGCAGCCAATATAGAAGAACTTAAAAAACCGAAAGAAATCAAGGAATTCCTGAACCAATATGTCATTGGACAGGATCAGGCTAAAAAACAGCTTTCGATTGCTGTATACAACCATTATAAAAGACTGCTTCACGCTCAGGACGAGAACAGAGAAGTAGAACTGGAAAAATCGAATATCATCATGATAGGCGAAACCGGTACAGGAAAAACTCTTCTGGCAAAAACCATTGCAAGAGAGCTTAACGTTCCTTTCTGTATCGTAGATGCCACAATTCTTACAGAAGCAGGTTATGTGGGGGAAGATGTGGAAAGTATCCTTTCCAGACTTCTTATGGTTGCGGATTATGATGTGGAAAAAGCGGAAAGAGGAATCGTATTTATTGATGAGATCGATAAAATTGCAAGAAAATCAGACAACCCGAGTATTACAAGAGATGTTTCAGGAGAAGGGGTACAGCAGGGATTACTGAAGCTTCTGGAAGGAAGTATTGTGAATGTTCCGCCTCAGGGAGGAAGAAAACACCCGGACCAGAAATACATCCAGGTCAATACCCAGAATATCCTGTTCATTGCAGGAGGTGCTTTTGACGGGATCAAAGAGATCATCGAAAGAAGGATGAATAAGCAGGCTATAGGATTCAGTTCGGAAAAAATCAATAAGGCCGATGAAGAGGATTATGTATTAACCCATATCAACGCAATCGACCTTCGCTCTTTCGGATTGATTCCGGAACTTTTGGGAAGATTCCCGATTATTACCTACCTCGATAAACTTACCAAAGAGACGATGGTGAGAATCATGAAGGAGCCTAAAAATTCAATCATCAATCAGTTCGTAGAGCTTTTCAAAATGGATGGCACGAATTTGGTTTTTACGGATGGAGCTATTGAAAAGATTGTGGAAGAGACCATCGAAAAAGGGTTGGGAGCCAGAGGTTTAAGAGGAACAACAGAAAAAGTATTGGAGGACTATATGTTTTCAATAGGTGAAGAAAAAGAAATCATATTAACGGAAGATAATATTTTTGTTAATAAATAAAATATATTTTTTTCTTTAAAAAAAAATCTTACCTTTGCAGGTGAAGATTGTATTAACACACAAATAATTTATACAATGAGAAAAAGTTTATTTGCTATAGGTCTTTTAGCAATTAGTTACTCTGTTCAGGCGCAGGTACTATGTCATGTTGACACTAATGCTAATATGTATGTGAGCGAAGGCACCCTCGTCTACAGCGGTGGAGGTTTACAGACCAGAGATAATGGTATCCTCGACGTTCATGGTAATGTAATGGTCGTAGGTGCTGCTGGTGATGCTATTAAAACAATTTCCGGAGCAGGATTAGGAAGTCCTAAAACTGATGGCGGAAATATTATTTTAAGGCTTAATACTCCTACTAACACAGACGATGCATCTACTTACGGGCAGTTATATGTTGATGGTTTAAACCAAAGCGACATTACTGGAATTGTAAGTAAGGAATTCAGGACCAAGAAAAACGGTACTGGAAATTATTACCAACAGGTTGGGTTACCTTTCTTTGATAAAACCTTGAGCAGCTTATCCACTGAGCTGGGTAAAACATTCGGTACTGTAAGAAGAAGCCAGAATGAAATCCTAAAATGGAATAACACTGGAGCTGTAGCTGATCATTATACAAGTTTAACAACTAACACCAGCAATGGTTCAGAGTATTATATGCTTGGGTCTAATAATAATAATTTAGATGTAAGTAGCTCTTTGCATACTGTTAATGGTCGTCCTTATGCAACATTTGCCTCTGCCGCAACTCTTCAAAATGGAGGAAATGTAACATTTGGCCCAGGTGGTACAGCGCTTAACGGATATAATGAAAAATATAACACGTATCTTCAGGATCAGTTTGAAAACTCAGCTACGCCTTGGGGAGGAACTTATGGTAAAAATATTTACCAGTTCGGGAATCCTTTCTTAACTAACCTTGATTTATCAAGAATAGGATATGCAGAGCCAGCAACCGGAGGTGTTACTGATGGTAACAATATCAGCAACATCTGGGGAGTAAGATATGATCCGGGAACTGTTGTTGTAGGCTCACAAGGAAATGCATACAGTACAGGAGCATTGATCCAGACCTATGATGCAACTACAAAAGTTCCGGTAGGAGATATCGGAATGATTATCAAACCAATGCAGACTTTTGTTCTGAAATTGAGAGATAATTCTGCACAAACCCTGAATTTCAATACCCTTAGAAGATTTAATTCAACCGTTAGAGCTGAAACTACTGACTACAGTGTTACTGCTGCCAGAAATGCCAATGGAAAAGTTGGTGAAGGTACAATAAAACAACTTGGAGTTATTGGTTTAGACGTTAACGGGAATGAAATTGCAAGAACATATTATGTAGTTTCACCTAATGCAGTTACTGGTCACCAGACTTCTGTAGCAACTACGGTTCAGGCAACTGCAGGAAGTAACATTATCGGTACATTTGAAGAAGCTTTAAATGGTGGTTATGATACTAACTATACAGGACAGTATTGGTTATACATTAACGAAGCTAATGAAAGTAACTTCAAAGGTAAAAATGTTAAACTGGTAAATTACGATACAGGTAAAGTAAAATCGTATAAATTTGAAATAAGAGAAAACGGACAATTAGTTCCATCTGGAACTCACTTATTGTCTGCAGGAATTGGTTTCTACTATAAAGCATCAAACGGTACTTTACAGCCGGCAACACAAGGAGGTATTGCTCCTAATGCTGTTGCATCTTATGATTTATATTATGGTGAGCCTAGTAGTGTGGTGTTGGCTACAAAAGAAACAGCCGAACCTTCGAGAACAATAGTAGTATATAATCCAGCGATTACCAACTACATTGTTAGATTTGATCCAAACTGGAAAAAAGCAGATATTGAAGTTTATGATATGAGCGGTAAACTGGTTATCTCTAAAAAAGCAGTTGATGCATCTAGGGATTTTGTAATTGAGCTTGATGGCGCAGTTAAAAATTCTTACGTTGTAAAAATTGTTTCTGATAAAGGAGAAACCGTTAACACTAAAATCTTAAAATAAAATATTATGAAAACTATTAATAAACTAGTACTTGCTCTTTTCTTTTTCGGGACACTTTTAGTCAAGGCAGATGATGAAATACCACCAGCACCAGGAGGTGGAGGTACAGGAGGTGTAGGACCTGGAGGGGTAGCATCACCTATTGATATGTATGTTTATTTGCTATCTATTGTAGCAGTAGCATTCATCGTATACTATACAAAGAAATTTAAGAGCCAAAAAGCCTAAAATTTTATTAAAATAACATTAAACTCTCTGATTAATCGGAGAGTTTTTTTATTTTTACTTTATGAAAAAGATATATATATTATCTGCAGTATTAGCTGCATTTTCCCTGCAGGCACAGTTTACAGTTACAATTCAGACACCGGCAGAATTTAAAGATCAGGATGCTATTCTATATACATTAAACGGTTCGAAAGATATTATCGTTACCAAAGAACAGAGCAAGAACAATACTTGGACCTTCAAATATCCCAGTCATTATATGGGAATGATGAAAGTGTATTTTCCGGCTTCAAATAATTCGGTAAGCTTTGTTTCGGAAAATAAAAATGTAAACATCAAAATGGATGTTCAGAATAATAAGATCAAAGATGTAATCTATCTTGATGAAGTGAATGATCTTATGAGTAAACAGCAGGAAGGTTCGCAGAAGAAAGATCTTATTCTTCCGGCCCTGGCACAGATTAAAGAATATTACAAAGACAATACAGATTTCGGAAAAGCGCTGAAAACAGAAATAGAAAGGCTTGCCGGAATGAATACAGCTATTGATGCTACCCAGCATCCGTTTATTTCCTATTATAATACCAATTATAACAAGTTTCTGTCTAACTCTGCAGATTCGACTAAAAAAGTTACTCAGGACGATATTGTTAACTTTCTGGATAAATCCAATGATATGCTTGAATCGTCTTCTCTTTTAAGACCGGTTTTAGTGGCTTATCTTAATTCAGGAGGAAATACCAATGTAGGAGCTTCTGTAGATACACTTTTAGACCGTTTAAAGGTGGAAACTCCAAGAGGGCAGACGGTGTTATCAGAGCTTATTGATATCTTTGACGCGTATGATATGGAAGAGTTTAAAACGAAATATCTTACATTGGCAAAAAACCTTAAGTGTACTATCAATGACAGGCTGGCATCTACTTTAAAATCCAATGCCAATGTTGAAATTGGAGCTGCATTTCCTAATGTTAAATTTCAGTCTCCGGCAAATACATCTGCAAAGTCACTGTATGATGTAAAAGCGGATAAAAAGATAGTTGTTTTCTGGTCATCTACATGCTCTCATTGTGAAAGTGAACTGCCTCAACTTTTGGCAAAATATAGTGATCTGAAAGGTAAAAATGTACAGATTATTGGATTATCCCTGGATGTGGATAAGAACTCATATACTCAAAAGATTGCTGCATTTCCTTGGATCAATGATTCTGAATTAAGAGGATGGAACAGTAGTTATGTAGATACGTACAATGTTCATGCAACTCCGACGTATTTTATTTTAGATGCTAACAATAAGATAATCAATAAACCAGATCACGTGGGGAATGTTTTGGAATATTTTAAGCTAAAATAATTTTGGTGGTAAACAAATATTTTCTATATTTGCACCACCAAAACGGCGAGGTAGCTCAGTTGGTTAGAGCGCAGGATTCATAACCCTGAGGTCACGGGTTCAATTCCCGTCTTCGCTACAACAGAAGGGAAAGTAAGATATTTACTTTCCCTTTTTTTATTTTAAAAAATCATGATTGTTAACTTTTAAATGATGATTTAAAATCTGCCCACTCTAAGTTTTCAGCAGTTTATTTTTTGCAAGACTCAAATGTGGGATTATAGATAAAAAAACCGCAACTTATACAGTTACGGTTTTCATATTTTCTGAGAACAATTAGCTTTGGTATCCCAATAATTTTCTGATCTGGTAGAAAAACCTTTCAATCAGCCTCAGGTCCTGGGTTACAATTTCTGCATTACCTCTGAGTTCTTTATCAAATGGAAGAGTTTTATTATAGCTTGTTTTTAATCCCTTAGGGAGAGTTATATCTACATAATAATTTCCTTTCTCATCAGGAATAAGGGAGATATTCTGTACTTTTCCTTCTACGATACCATATTCCTGGAAGCGGTAGTTATCGAGTTTAATCAATACTTTCTGGCCTGTGGCTACCTTTCCTGAGTTCACGGTAGGAACGGACAATCTGCCTACCAGCTTTTCTTTGTTGCTTGGAAGAATAGACAGAATAGGTTCTGCTGTTTTCACAAATTGATTTTCCCCGAAAAACTGCTGAAAACTGGCCATCCCATCAGTAGAAGAAATAACAAGGTAATTCTGCTCCCATTGCTTTAAAGATTTGCGGAGCTGCTCGAAAAGCTGTAATGTCTGTGAAGAGTAAGTGATCTTGTCTTTTTCCGTATTAATAGCTGTCCCGCTTTTCGTTTTGTTCAGGTTCGAAATCCCTTCGTCCATCTGGGAGATAGAAATATTAAGGTTTTCAAGATTCTGCTGGGCCTGAAGGAATTTTATTTTCTCGTTTTCAAGTTCTATGGAAGCAATGACACCCTGGTTGAAAAGTTCCTGAGATCTCTGATAACTTTTCTTTGATAATTCATACTTGGCCATTTCCAGGCTTTTCTGCTGTTTTAATGTGGCAATTCTTCCCCTGTATTCAGAAATACTTTGATTGGCTGCTATATTTTCCGGAGCATAGGGTTGGAGCCTTGTGAAAAGCTCTTCATCCTGAAAAGCTTTGGCGAAATTGTTGTAATCAGCCTGAAGCTCGCCCAGCTTAAACCTGGATGTCTGCGCAATCGGAAAAGAGCTGAGCTGATTGGGAGTGATAGAATCCACAAGCTTTTTCAGCTCCAAAACATCTTTATAATTTGCCGTTGATTGCATAACCATCAGTACATCGTTCTTTTTAACCTGCTGATGGTCTTTTATAAAGATTTTCTCAATTTTAGAACTTGTCCTGGCTTCTATTTTCTCGGGAGGGTTCTGCGATGTTACAATAACAGGAGCGGAAACGAATTCCGGATATTTTATAATATAGCTCATCACAAGGATAAGCAGGAGTATAATTAATATAACACTGTTTCCCCAGCGTATCATCCAATGAGGAGGCTGGGTAAGAATGTCCTGAACACTTTCCGAACGGAGTTCAATATTGTCTAAGATGTCTTCTTTCATGTTTCTGAGATAAATTCCTCCCATATTTAAGGAGGATATTATTTAATTTCCTAATTCCAGCTGATTCTTCACCAGCCTGTAGTATTCCCCTTTTATGGCCACCAATTCGGCATGGTTGCCTTCCTCTACCACTTTGCCTTTATCAAGAACTATAATTTTATCGGCATGTTTTACGGTTGATAATCTGTGGGCAATCACAATGGCTGTCTTGCCTTTAAAGAACTGTTCCAGATTTTCCATGATCACCTTTTCATTATTGGCGTCCAAAGCGGAAGTAGCCTCATCGAAAAAGATGAATTCCGGAGACTTGTATACAGCTCTGGCAATAAACAATCTCTGCTTCTGGCCACCGCTCACCCCTACACCTTCATTTCCGATCTTTGTATTATAGCTTAGCGGAAGACTTTCGATAAAATCTTTGATATTGGCAATCTCTACAGCACGTCTCAATTTTTGTTTGTCAACATAATCTTCTCCTACTGCAATATTATTAGCAATAGTGTCATTGAATACATAACCCTCCTGCATTACTACTCCGCAATGATCTCTCCAGACCCTTGGTGAAATGCTTTTCAATTGGGTATTTCCAAGTCTAATTTCTCCTGTGTCAGGTTCGTAAAATTTCATCAGAAGCTTCAGAAGAGTGGTTTTTCCACTTCCGCTGGAACCTACAATGGCTGTAGTCTTCTGATAGGGAATAGTAAGACTGAGATCTTCAAACACGGGAACATCTGACCCGATATATCGGAACGATATGTTGTTCACTTCAATATCTTTCTGAGGAATTTCTCCCGCGTACTGTTCATTTTTATCTTCTTCGTCTTCTTTGTCATGAATTTCACCCAATCTTTCCAAAGAGATTTTGGCATCCTGGGTTTGTTTAATGAATTCGATAAGCTGTAGCAAAGGACTATTCAGCTGTCCAATGATATACTGTACCGAAAGCATCATCCCCAGAGTAAGATTTCCGCTCAGAACCAATTTGGCAGAAAGGAAACTTACCAGGATATCTTTCATCTGGTTGATGAAATTTCCTCCTACGGACTGCCATTGTTCCAGAGAAAGAGATTTTATCCTGATTTTAAATAATTTTACCTGAAGGAATTCCCAGTCCCAACGCTTCTGTTTTTCCGCATTATGCATTTTGATCTCCTGCATTCCATTGATTAGCTCAATTACCTTACTCTGTTCCTGGGAAACCTGGGAGAATCTTTTATAATCCAATTCTTTTCTTTTATTAAGGAAAAAAGTAATCCATCCAATGTATAGAGCTGCTCCTACAAGGTAAACAAGAAAAAGTCTGTAATCATAGAATAACAGGACAATACTGAAGATAATAAGGTTAACAAGAGAAAACAGGGTATTTAAAGAGGAGCTCGTCAGAAGCTGCTCAATTCTGTGGTGATCATTGATCCTCTGCATGATATCTCCGGTCATTCTTGTATCAAAAAAGCTTATAGGAAGCTTCATTAGTTTGATAAAGAAATCTGAAATAATCGAAATATTGATCCTTGCAGAAAGATGTAGCAAAATCCAGCTCCGGATTACTTCAATCCCCATCCTTCCAAGAAACAGCATAACCTGGGCAAGAAGAACTACGTAAATGAAATTGAGATCCTGATTCTGTATCCCGACATCTACAATACTTTGGGTAAGAAACGGAAATATAAGGGACAGTAAACTTCCTGCCAAAAGACCAACCGCCAGCTGTATAACCAGCGACTTGTATTTAAGCAGGTATTTCGAAAGGAAAGAGAAGCTTGCCTTGCTTTCCTCTGTATCAAATTCAGTTTGAAAAAATGCAGGTGTAGTTTCAAGGATAAGGGCAATCCCTTCTTCCGTATTTTCGTTGGCATTTTCCCCAATCCATAACTTAATGAATTCTTCGCGGGTATACGTGATCAATCCATAACTTGGATCCGAAATATAGACCTTGTTATTTTTATCAATCTTATAGACAACAACAAAGTGGTTCTTGTTCCAATGGACAATACAGGGAAACGGAACTTCTTCTGCAAGGGTATTAAAATCGATCTGGACTCCAAGCGAGCGGAATCCCAGGTTTTCTGACGCATCACTAAGTCCCAGAAGGCTGCTTCCTTCACGGGTTGTTTCAGAAAGAGTACGGATCTGCTGCAAAGAAATACTTCTGCCGTAATATTTACTTACTATTCTAAGGCAGGTGGGTCCGCAGTCTTTAGCGTCCGGCTGTTTATAAAAGGGAAATTTCTTCAAAATTTAATTTATCTCATTGTAAAATGCCGTCATTGGATGACGACATTTTTTCTTTATTCATTGTTACAACTTAATCTTTAACTAACACTATTATTTGTTATTGTATTCTTTAGAACATTTTTTTAAATTTTTCATATTGTTATTAAGTTTTTTATCTCTTACTCTTTCAAAGCTTTTCAGAAACCGCTTTTAATTTTGTCCTAAGATAGTGAATTTTTGAATTCTGGAGATTTCTTATTGAAAGTCCTCGTCTTCCATTAATTCATCAATAAAGAACCAGATATCTTCACGATCATATTTATCCGGGAACTGGTATCCATTCAGTATAAAAATAGGGGTGAAGTTTAATCCTGAATTACTGTTATCTTTTGTCATTTCAACAAATGGACTAAGATCTTCCGGAGCAGATGAACCTGAGAGGCTAACGATCTTGTTTTCGTCTCTTGTTTCAAACCACTCCTCAACGGCTTTTAAAAATTCTTTTTGAGGCTTAGTCTGATAGATATGTTTAAAAGCTGAAAGTAGTTTAGTGTACTTCTCATCAGCCCTTTCTGAAGAATAGTTAAAACGGATCTGTACGGAAATATCATCTGGATATTTTTCAAGAAGCCCTTCCATAATCTTATGGCCGTCTTTACAGAATCCACAGTATGGATTGGAGACAATGGATAGACGAAACTTGGCATCTTTATTTCCTAATGTGAATGTATCGGTATCCTGGAATTCTATTTTCTCCTTTTCTAAAAGCTGGCTCTTGAAAAGTTCATAATTTCTTTTAAATCTGAGATTTTTAGCATTCGACTTCTGAAGGCTTTCTTTTTGTGAAAGAATATTGTTGAAATACAGAACCGCAGAGAAAACAAGAATCCACAGAACTGCAGTTAATAATAATGCTCCTACACTAAATGGTGTACTCTGGAAAAATAATATGCTAAGAACCAATTGTCCTGCAAGAATTGAAATGATCAAAAGACAAACTCTGCAGAAAGCTTTTTCCACAAATGCCTGGATGTATAATGAATAGGCGATTGCCAGTACGGAAACCAACGTAAATCCTTTTACAATATAGGCTGTTGCGGGAAGAAAAAGTCCCAATGCAGCGAGGCCGGTAAAATAGATCAGAGAAAAATCAGAAAATTTTAAGCCTAAAATACTGGTTTTATCTTGTTTGATGATCTTATCACATGAATTGATGGCCTGTTTGGCTGAAGTATCTCCACAAATACTTCCGATTACTGTAGACGTATTTCCGAATTTCTGATTGAAAATTTCCATCGAAATATAAACACCTGCAAGAGACAGAACATTAAAAAGAGCTTCAAATATAGTTTGTGTAAAGAAGGAATAGCCTAGAATGATGGCAAAAATAACATACAAAAGAGGCTTGAAATCAAAAACAGCTTTACTTTCTGCATGTTCAGTTTTTTCGAAAAGCAGTACAAAATCTGTCGATTTCTGATGAAGCTCTTCCTTATTAAGCGTTTTTGCTTTTTCAGAATAGACCGAATATCCGGCTCCTGTTTTCTTTACCAAGGAAAAGGAATTATCTACGATCGCAATAAACTCTTCCGGCAGCTCATCCCAATATTCCTTATCAAGTTCATAAGCATCATTTTTTACTCCCATAAAGTTAAGCGTATCGCTAAAAGCCAATGCAGAAGGGTAGTTTGGATGAGAGTTGAACTGGAAAGAAAATTCCTGTTTATCGAGCTTCAGGTAGTTAATTAATTTGTCGAAAATCATAGTAATATTTTTAACTAAAATACGCAGATGTTTTAAAAAAACAAGTTTTTTTTCTTTTGTTAGTGATATACCTTTGTTAAATACTTGATTTTGTGCAAATATTGTTGCTGTTTTTGTTTTGTTTAGCGAAAATTCAAGTTGATTTCGCAATACAATCCTAACAGAATTTCTGATGAAATTGAAACAAGTTAATTGATCGAAGTTAAAATGAAGAAATTGTTATGTTATTTAGGGTGATATATTTTTCGCAGCTTTTCATTCCTTTTTCTTTGATTATTTTGCTGCTAATTTGAAAATAACTCTAATTTTCAAGATAACAAATTTTACACAAAATCACAATGCTTTATCATTAAACAATTGTTTAGATTTATAAGCTTTTTATAGCTTAAGTGATGTTTAAATGATGATTGATGATCAAACCGGCTGTTTTGTTAAAAATATAATTTCCAGTAATAAACTCAAAAAAACATAAAAAATCATAAAATTTTCTTAAAGTTTAAAAAAAGAAGGGAAATGTTTTTGTATTTATAAAATATATTGTACTTTTACATCGCCTTGAATGAGGGAACAAGTCAAGGTAATAAATTTTTTTTCATCATTTGTGTTTTTAGAATCGTATCGCCTGATACGATTCTTTTTTTGTTTATGGTTTTTCGTAGTTCAAAAGGAGATCGATAAAGTAGGAGTAGGTAACTGCACCTTCCTGCTGATTGCTTTTTAAAAAGAGATTATTGGTAAATCCAAAGAAATCATCCAGCCAGCCCTGATGTCTGAAAATAAAGCTTCTTTCATACATGCGGTCCCTTTTCATGGCGGGAGAATACTGATTGAGAACTGATTTTACAAATTCAGGATCTTCCTCCACAATAAACCTTAGAAGACTTTTTAATGTAAAATATTCAGTGCTGTATTTCAGATCGGCATTTTTAGAGTTCACCCCCAGCAGATAACCTACAAAATTGGCTTCCTGTTCCCTTGCAAAACCAAGCTGGTGAGAACTTTCATGTGCTGAAGTAAACGGAATGAGGGTATGAGGAAGCTTGGCATTATATTGAGCTTCTGCTGTAAAAGGATTGTAGTAGCCCAATATTCCTGTAAAATTCATCACGCTTTTAAAAATACTGGGTTTAAAAGAATTGATCTGTGGGGCTTTTTTATCGGAAATATATTTTGGAAGTTTTGCCTGCTGCTGTAAAATTTCCGTCTGGATAGAGGAAAGATCGGTTATAATGAATATACCGTTTCTGTCTTCCTTTACAGTTTGTCTGGTAGCTTTACACTTTTCCAGATAACGCAGCGCCAATGTTTTTGCTTTACCAATTTCCGGTTCTTTCTGATCAGAGAGCTTCTTAATAATGGGAATCTGAAAGTACAGCATGCCCCAAAACATCTGATAAACTAAGTAGAAGGCATTAATGGCAATCAGAAGCTTTAACATAGCCTCATTTCTTCTTATCTTTTTAAAACATAAAACAATTTGATATAAAAGAAAAATGCCGAAAATAATGTACATAAGATCCCCAAAAGAAAAAGGAATCCGGCTGAAAAGCATCTGATGGATTTTCTTCTGTAATTCAAAAAACTTTTCGAAAAAAGAAATCATAGCCCCCGACTTTGAGAAAGCATAAAACAAAAGAAATTGGGCAAGTAAAATACCTGCCCAAAATCTCTTCTTATATATTATTTTTGTATTATTAGTGACCACTGCCTTTAGAGATTTTATCCAGATCAATACCCTGAGATTTCAGAATCCCGGTTACGCGGACTGCATAGAATGCAAGATAAGCAAAACAAATTACTCCCACCATATAACTCATATGAATAGTTGTTAAATCAGCTACATATCCTTGAATTATACTTACAATACCTCCTCCCATAATCATCATAATCAATAATCCGGAACCCTGGTTGGTGTGTTTCCCAAGCCCGTTAATGGCTAGTGCAAAAATACATGGCCATAGAGTAGAGCAGAATAATCCCACACTGGTAAACGCGTATACGGAAACCATTCCTGAGGTAAACATTCCAATCAACAAAGCAGCCATACCTGCTATAGAAAAAATCAGAAGCATTCTTGCCGGATTTCCCTGGCTCATGATATCGCAAATAATCATCACAATGATAACAGCACCATAAACATAGAACGGAGAAAGATCATGCTTGGCAATGGCATTTACCAATAAGAATACACCAAACGCAAGATAAGGAGCAAGGAATCTTAAGATCTTTTTGAATCCTGCACTCAGGTCAAATGCTTCTACTGCACCTGTCCAACGGCCAATCATCAATGAAGCCCAGTACAATGAAATATAAGGGGCTACATCTTTTGTTTCAAAACCTAAGCTTTTTTCCATATAAGCCGGAAGATTACTGGCTGTAGAAACTTCTACCCCTACATAAACAAAAATAGCAATCATCCCCATCACCAATTGCGGATACTGGAAAGCAGATGTTTTATGGTCTCCCGGAACAACATCGTCGGTGTCCTCTATAATAGTTGGAGTAATGGCAGGGAGAGAGGAGAACTTAAGCATGATGGCTACCAGCACAAATGCAACTCCGAGCATAAGATAAGGAACCTTTACGCTTTCAATGCTTGCCTCAGTATTGGCTGCAGTAGCTGATCCGAAAATAGCAAATGATACAATAAGCGGCCCGATGGTAGTTCCGAGGTTATTAATTCCTCCTGCCATGGTAAGCCTTTGGGATCCTGTTTCAGTGGGTCCTACTTCAATAGCCAGCGGGTTGGCAACAATCTGCTGTAAGGAGAATCCTAACCCTACAATGAACAGGCCGGAAATCATTAACGGGAACGATGCCATATTTGCTGCCGGATAGAACAGTAAAGTTCCTGCCGCAGAAATAAGGAGCCCTAAGATAAGGCCGTTTTTGTACCCTATTTTATTAATAAGATCCTGTTTCAAACCTTTTGAGACGACCATATAAATTAAAGAACCCACAGTGTAAGCCACGTAGAAACAAATCTGTACGAGCATACTTTCAGTTTGGGATAATTTAAAGGCTTTTTGGAAAACTGGTATCAGAATGTCATTACTTGCAGCAACAAATCCCCAGAAAAAAAACACAGTAACCAAGGGAATAAACTGTCCCCAATTGGTTTGTTTAGAATAATTTGACATGTTTGTTAAAAATTTCGCAAACAAATATAACTATTTCTTTTAAATGGAATGTTCCAGCAGTGTTTTTTTTATCTCTTTATAAGCTTCCATTTTCAGATCTCTCGGAGAATCTGATGGTTCCATGATTCCGTTGAAATATACTTTTACCCTTCCAGGGTAACCTTTTCCACTGTCAAAAGGAAATATTTCCTTCAATCCGATAAAAGTATAAACGGCGATAGGAGAATGATGTTTGGAGGATAAGGTAAATGCTCCGTCTTTAAATTCATCAAGAATAATGGAAGTATCGTCGGGAACGCCACCTTCAGGAAATATGGCAATGCTGTTTCCTTCTTCCATCTTTTCAGCACACCTTCTGTAGACATCTGCACGGCTTCTGGCACTGCTTCTGTCCACCATTACACATATCCTTTTATATATAGTACCGAAGATGGGAATCTTTACAAGCTCTTTTTTGCCCACAAAGCAGATCGGGTGGTGTGGCATCAGGATACAGGTAAGCATAATATCCATAATGGAAGTGTGGTTCGAAATAAAAACATACGGTTTGCCTTTATCCTTTTTCTGATCAGAAAGATTAATAAGATCGTAACGCAGGCCCATGCCGTAAAACATCCCGAAACACCAGATGCGGATAAACCTGTAAGCGTATTTGTAATGCTTTTTGTTAAAAGACAGTATGTAAACAGGGATTCCTAATGTGACTGTCAGAACAAATGCCAGTACCAGCAGCCAGAATCTCCAGAGATAATTTAAAATTTTTGTCACCGCCTATCCGTTAAAAATTACTTTCTTCTTTACTGAATAATTAAGAATGGAAACCAGCAGGATTGCTGCGATCTTACTGATCATTTCCGGGCTTAAGGTATAAAAAATTAAATCAATATTATCCTTAAATATAAAGCTGTAAAAAATCTGGAAGAAGCCTAGACTTAATAAAGTGGAGACAAAAGAGACTGCCATAAAATAGACAAATTCTTTTTTCTTGGAATGTTTGCCCCTTTCGAATACAAACCAGATGCTCAGGAAATAATTGCTGATGATCCCGCAGCTTGTAGAGAAAATATTACTTAACGGATAATGGATGCCGTGAAAATTGGTCTCTCTGGCAAAGAAATGCGGAAGATAGGTACTGAATGCCTTGAAGCTTCCAATCTCTACAATGGCACTTAGCCCACCGGCTATAATAAAGAACAATACCTGTTTCTGGCGTATTAGTAATTCTCTCATTCAATAGATATGAAGTTGCAAATTTATAATTATATGTTAATAATGTAAGAATAAAAGATTATTTTAAACTTAAATTTTAATTTAAATCATTGAATTACAATATTGTGCGAGGCTTTTTACATCATGTTATAGTAGTATACAGAGAAATAATGTTCCCGGGTCTTAGTTAATTAAAGTTATTATATATGGAATGGAAAAATTTATTTTTATCATTTTTAAAACTATAAAAACAGGAGCAATAGGGATGGGTGCAGGGATCTGAAAGTTTCGCTTCGGGAATATTGTGATAAGCATATGTTAAACAATGAAAAAAGTTGTTAAATTATTTTTTTGAACCAAAATAATTTCTAAATTTAATATTCAGAATGATGTAATTATAACCTGATAATAAATTCATTTTCAACTTCTTGTGTTGATGGTTTTTTCTATCTTGTAATGCGCGGTATAACGCATACTACCTTAATTTTTACGACCCAAATTATAATAATATTTGTATGAAAAGTCAAAACAAATACAGAAAATTCCAGCTTCAGCAAAAAAATATTGAAGCTCTTGAGAGAGAAAATTCCCGCTTCAAAAGAGTGTATTCAGAATATGAAAATATGGAAAATGAATTGTGGAATCTGGAGAACTCTACAAACGATCCTGTGCCTGATGATTTTATTAATGCAATCAAGCTTCAGAGTTCCTATCTTGAAGATGAAATAGAAGATTGGCTGCTTAAGTTCAATGATCAAAAAGCTGATATAAAACATTAGAAGCTTCCAGTCTGTTTTTAAACGCTATTTGAAGATAAATTCATAATTTAGCATCCTTAAACTAAAATGTAAAATATGGTTGCTATTGTTGATAGTGGGTCTACCAAGTCAGATTGGGTGATACTGGATGATTTCAAAAAAGAGTTTTTAAAAACAGAAACCATCGGCTTTAATCCCAATTTTATCAACCGAGAACTCATTGTTCCTGAAATAGAAAAGAACAGCAGCCTTATACTAGTCAAAAATTCCATTACAAAGATCTTCTTCTATGGCTCAGGGTGCGGTGTGAAACAAAACTGCGAAACCATTGAAGAAGAGCTTAAAAAAATATTCACAAAAGCAGAAATTGTTGTGAGGGAAGATCTTATGGCCGCAGCCTATGCTGCATACGGCGGCAAACCGGCTGTAGTATGCATCTTAGGAACAGGATCAAATTCCTGCTATTTTGACGGTGAAAACCTTAAGATAGAATTACCGTCCTTAGGCTTCCTTATGGGAGATGAAGGAAGCGGAAGTGCCATCGGAAAACAGCTGGTACGAAGATATTTTATGAAAAAACTCCCTGCAGACCTTCATACAGAATTCGAGCAGAGCTACGGGCTTAAAATAGAGGAAGCCCTGAACAATATGTATCACAGCCCGAGACCGAATGCCTGGCTGGCAGATTTCAACAAATTCGTGATCGAAAGAAAGGAGCACCCTTACTTTAAAAATATGGTATACGAAGAAATGAAAAACTTCTTCGAATACCAGGTGATTCCCTATGAAGAATCAAAAGATGCCGAGATCAATTTCATCGGCTCTATTGCGTATTATTATGAGCACATTCTCCGCTCTGTTGCGGAAGAATTCCAATTACATGTGGGCCATGTGGTCCAGAAACCCATCGAAAGTTTAGTAGACTACCATATTAAGTATATACTTTAATAAAAAACAAATTCTATGTCAAGCAAAAACAACCGCGACGAAAAGAACTTCAATCAGGCTGCGTTGGATTATCATAAAAATGAACCTAAAGGAAAAATTGAAGTCATTCCTTCAAAGCCACACTCTTCACAAAGAGATTTATCACTGGCCTATTCACCGGGAGTGGCGGTTCCTTGTATGGAGATCCATGATAAGCCCGAAACCGTATACGATTATACAGGAAAAGGTAATCTGGTAGCCGTAATTTCAAACGGAACGGCGGTATTGGGACTTGGTGATATTGGGGCAGAAGCTTCAAAACCGGTAATGGAAGGAAAAGGTCTTTTATTCAAGATCTTTGCAGATATCAACGTTTTTGATATCGAGATTGATGAAAAAGATCCGGACAAGTTTATTCAGATTGTAAAAGGGATTGCTCCTACATTCGGAGGAATCAACCTTGAAGATATTAAAGCTCCTGAAGCATTTTACATTGAGCAGAAACTTAAAGAAGAGCTTAATATTCCTTTAATGCACGATGACCAGCACGGAACAGCTATTATTTCCGCAGCTGCCCTGATCAATGCATTACAGATTGCCAATAAAAACATCGGAGAAGTGAAAATGGTAGTGAACGGTGCCGGAGCGGCAGCCATTGCCTGTACCAACCTGTATATTTCTCTGGGACTGAAAAGAGAAAATGTTTTAATGTGCGACAGCAAAGGGGTTATCAATCACAAAAGAGAAAACCTTACGCCTGAAAAACTGGATTTCATTGCCAATACCGATATCGAAACATTAGAAGATGCCGTAAAAGGTTCCGACGTTTTCATCGGTTTATCAAAAGGAAACGTAATGACCCCGGAAATGCTTTCCAGCATGAACGAAAATCCTATCGTTTTCGCTTTGGCTAATCCTGATCCTGAAATTGCATACGACCTTGCCCTTGAAACCCGTAAGGATGTCATCATGGCAACCGGAAGAAGCGATTATCCTAACCAGGTAAACAATGTATTGGGATTCCCTTATATTTTCCGTGGCGCTTTGGATGTCCAGGCAAGGGGAATCAATGAAGAAATGAAGCTGGCAGCTGTACACGCAATTGCAGATCTTGCGAAAGAACCTGTACCTGAAGCGGTAATTCTTGCTTACAATGTTCAGAACTTACAGTTTGGAAGAGAATATTTCATTCCGAAACCATTTGATAACAGACTGATCACCAAAGTATCCAGTGCTGTAGCAAAAGCAGCTATCGAAAGCGGTATTGCAGGAAAAACCATCGAAGACTTCGAAGAATACGAAAACCAGCTGCTGGACAGAATGGGAAGAGACGAGAAGCTGGTAAGAATGATGCAGAGCCGTGCCAAATCCAATCCGAAAAGAATCACATTAGGAAATGCCGAAGAATACAACGTATTGAAAGCAGCGCAGATCCTTTATGAAGAGGGAATTGCCTTCCCAAGCCTTTTAGGAGACAAGAAATACATCAAAGAACAGATGGAGCGTTTTGGAATCAATCTGGATATTCCAATCATTGATCCAAGCGACGACGACCAGAAAGAAAACAGAAAAAAATACAGGGAAACCCTTTGGAAACTTCGTCAGAGAAAAGGAATGAATGAATATAAGGCGAAAAGATATGTTCGCCAGAGAGATTATTTCGGTCCTTTAATGCTGAGACATGGAGATACAGACGGACTTATCGTAGGTTTCTCTAAAAACTATACTTCAGTACTTCGTCCTGTTTTGGAAGTGATTGAAAAAGATAAAGGAGTAGATAAAATAGCGGCGATGATGATGATCCTGTCTGAAAAGAAGCCTATTTTCTTTGCAGATACCTCCATCAACCAGAATCCTACGGCGGAAGATCTTGTGAATATTGCTAAAATGGCAGAAATCACCGTGAAATCTTTTGCAATAGAACCTAGAATCGCTATGCTTGGATTCGAAAACTTTGCAGCTATCTCCGATACTTCCAAAAAAGTAGCCAAAGCAGTAAGTATCCTTCATGAGAAATATCCTAAAATGATAGTTGATGGTGAAATCCAGCCGGATTTTGCAATGAACGCAGACCATTTGAGCGATTATCCTTTCTCTAAATTAGGAACAACTCCTGCCAATACTTTCGTTTTCCCGAATCTTGAAAGTGCTAATCTTTCTTACAAAATCATCAGAGGAATGAAGGTTGCCCAGGTAATAGGACCTATTTTAATGGGACTAAAGCAGCCTGTACACGTTTTACAGATGCGTTCCAGTGTGGATGAAATTGTAAACCTTGCAACGGTAGCCGTTCTCGATGCCCAGAGAAGAGAAAAGAAAGCTTCCGAGAAATAATAAGACTGCCAGACCAATGGCAATTTTAAATATAAAACAGTAAAAGACTCCATATTTTGGAGTCTTTTGTTTTTGTATTAAATCATTGAATGTACACTCAAAATTTAAGTTAAAACTCATTCGCTCATGAAATGAAAATATTAATTAGTTTAAATTGCTATATTTGGGAGTTTTAAAAATTAATAATGATATTTTCCTTAAAAGGCAGCGTTCAAGAACTTACACCCACTTACGCAGTAATCGACGTACAAGGAGTTGGTTACTATGTAGGTATCAGTTTGATGACCTCCCAGGCACTGGCCCTGAATAAGCCGGCATTCTTATTTACTCAGCAGATCATACGGGAAGATGCTCATCTTCTCTTTGGATTTAACACTCGTTCAGAAAAAGAAATGTTCAATCTGTTAATAAGCGTTAACGGAGTAGGAGCTGTTTCTGCCCTTATACTTCTTTCCACTTTAAGCCTTGAAGAGATTGCTTCGGCCATCCTCTCGAGAAACAGCGCACTCATTCAGAAAGCCAAAGGAATTGGTGCTAAAACTGCAGAAAGAATCATCGTGGATTTGAAGGATAAAGTCCAAAAATTCAGCATTGCAGAAGAAAATATTTCTTCTTTTGTGGATAATAAAGTGAAGGAAGAATCGTTATCTGCATTAGAAGTTTTAGGGATTCCGAAACGTATGAGTGAGAAGATCGCGGACAGAATGATGAAACAGAATCCGGAGATCTCCGTAGAAGAATTGGTAAAACAAATTTTAAAAAACATTTAACATTTGGTGGCGAATAATAAGCATCTGAAAATATTTTTGTTCCTGTCGTTCCTGTGCATGTCAGTAAGTGCCTTTGCACAGGTGCGTGATACTGCGATCATAAAGAAAGATTATCAACTGGCCGATCCCACGAGGTACGAAGCCTATTACGATATAAAAACAGGAATGTATTATGTGTATCCTAAAATAGGAAATACATTCACAGGACCTCCTACAGCGATGTCTCCCGAAGAGTATAAGGAATTTATGCTCGCAACGCAGTCAAAAGCTTACTACAAAGAAAAATCCGATAAATACAGTCTCCTTTACAGAAGAGACAGAACTGATGCCCGCAAGAAAGGGCTCATTCCGTCTTTAACGATCAACAACAGGCTGTTTGAAACTATTTTCGGAAGTAATAAAATAGAGATTATCCCATCCGGATATGCCTCTTTAGACTTTGCCGGGTTATACCAGAAAATAGATAACCCACTGATTCTGCCTCAAAACAGAACTAGCTTTACTTTTGATATCGACCAAAGGATACAGTTGGGACTGTTAGGTAAAGTAGGAGAAAATCTCCAGCTGAAAGCCAATTACGATACCCAGAGTGGTTTTGCATTCGAAAACAGGATGAACCTCGTATGGCAGGCAAAAGGCAGCTGGAAAGATCTTCAGACCAAAGGTCTTGGGGATGTAGACAAGCCTAGTGCCGGAGGAGAAGATAAGATCATTAAAAGAGTAGAATTCGGTAACGTTAATATGCCGCTTTCTACAAGTCTTATCCGTGGTTCACAGTCATTATTCGGGGTAAAATCAGAATTCCAGCTTGGAAAAACTTATGGAACGGTAGTTCTTTCCCAACAACAGGGAGAAGCCAGAAATATTGTAGTACAGGGTGGTGGTGTGATGAATAACTTCAAGGTTAATGCTATTGACTACGAAGATAATCAGCACTTCTTCCTGGGACATTACTTCCTGGATCGTTACGACAATGCTTTGGCCAATTATCCACAGATCAATTCCACGGTTAATATTACCAGATTGGAAGTATGGGTACTTGACCAGGGAAACAGTAACCTGGCTTATCAGAAAAGTATTATTGGTATCAGGGATTTGGGAGAAGGAGCAGCCGGTCTGCCGGACAACTCACAGAACGGATTGTATCAGTCAATTAATGCTGTGGTAGGAACAAGGGAAGCCGGGAAAAACTATGCAACTACTTTTCAGGGGCAGATGTTTCCGGGAAGTACGCAGCCATATGACAACGGAGAACAATTTATTTTCAATACAAAAGCAAGAAGGCTGAATGCCAATGAATATACATTGCAGCCTCAGTTAGGATATATCTCATTAAACCAGAAACTAAACGAGAATCAGCTTTTAGCGGTTTCATATTCCTTCACGGATGGAACCAATAAAGTCTATAAAGTAGGGGAATTCTCCGAAGAAAGCCCGGTATTGGTAACCAAAGTTCTTAGGGTAAACAATAAAGTGAATACAGAATCCCCTATGTGGGACCTGATGATGAAAAACATCTATTCGCTGGATGCCGGACAGGTAGCACAGGACGGATTCATCCTGAATGTTTTTTATCGTGATCCGAAAACCGGAGGTAAAGTCAACTACCTTCCGGGAACCAGTGTTCAGGACAAAAACTTACTTAAATTACTTAACTGGGACCGTCTTAATATGAACGGCGATATCCAGGCCAGCAGCGGAGTACTGGGAGACGGTATTTTTGACTTTGTCAACGGAATTACCATCAGGCCGGAAACAGGAAAAATTATCTTTACCAAAGTACAGCCTTTCGGAAGCTTTATGCAGGGACAGGTCGGGAATGATCCGCAGTTTGTTTTTACTGATCTCTACAGGCAGCAGAAGCAGGTGGCATCTTCCAGCAACCTTGCACAGCGATATACCATAGAAGGGCGTTATAAAGGAACACAAGGGCAGGGAATTTCCCTTGGTGCTGTAAACGTTCCGCAGGGATCTGTAAAAGTTTCTGCAAACGGTGTTCAGCTGACAGAAGGGGTAGACTATACCGTAGATTATATGCTGGGAACGGTAACCATTATCAACGAAAATGTTAAACAGTCCGGACAGGCCATTAATATTTCACTGGAAAACCAGCTTACATTTAATACCCAGAGAAAAAGATTCTTAGGATTAAACCTCGAAAGAAGATTCAGTGAAAACTTCATATTAGGAGGAACCATTGTCAATTATTCCGAATCTCCGCTTACCCAGAAGGTAAACTACGGACAGGAAGCGGTCAACAATACAATGGCAGGGATCAATATGATGTATAACAATCAGGTTCCTTTCCTTACCAGGCTGACGGATAAAATTCCATTGGTAAACACTGAAGCCCCATCCAACCTGAACTTCAAAATGGAAGCTGCATACCTTCTTCCGGGACTGAATAAAGGGACGAATGACCAATCTTATGTGGATGATTTCGAACAGACAACCTCTAAAATATCTTTAAAAGAGCCGGCAGCATGGAGCTTAGCTTCAAGACCTGAGAAAAACCTGGCACCTCCGTTTAACGGCGCACCAAGTGATGATGCCCTGACAAGCGGCTACGGAAGAGGACTTTTATCATGGTACAACATTGACCCGAGATTCTGGGGAGTAGGAGGAAGAGCACCTGCGGGAATTACAGCACAATCTGTTTCCAATCACGCATCCAGAAGAGTTCAGTACTCCGAAATTTATAACAACAGAGATTTTGTTGCAGGTGAGCAAACCTTCACCAATACTTTAGATATTTCCTATTATCCTCAGGAAAAAGGTCCTTATAACGTTAATCCTGGTTCTGAAACAGCAGCTTCCAGATGGGCGGGGATCATGAGACCGATCAGTGTTTCCAATTTCGTTAACTCGAATATAGAATATGTAGAATTCTGGATGATGGATCCTTATGCGGACGGAACCGTTTTAGGAAACAATGCCAGGCTTTTACTTCAATTAGGAAACGTTTCCGAAGATATCCTGAAAGATGGCAAAATGCAGTATGAAAATGGTCTTCCAACGCCAGGAGCACCATCTACTACCACCACTTCCAATTGGGGAGTACAGCCGAAACAGCCACCGATTCTTTATGCATTTTCAAGTGAAGGGGACGACAGAAGATCCCAGGATTTGGGTTACGATGGTCTAAGTTCTGATCAGGAATCCATGAGATTCGGGAATACATTTGTAAACCCGGTTACCAACCTGGTAGACCCTGCAGTGGATGACTTTGTGTTTTTCATGTCAGATAAATTTACAGGAAATCAGGCTGCATCTCTTGTTCAGAGATACAAATATTTCAGAAACCCGGAAGGAAACTCTCAGGCCAATTCATTGGAAGTAGCTTCCCAGACTCCGGATGCGGAAGATATCAACAAGGATTATAACCTTGACCAGACAGAAAGCTATAATGAATACGTTGTAAAATTAGATAAACCAAGTCTTGCATTAGGACAGAACAATATCGTAGATGTAAAAACAGTAAAAGCTACCTTCCAGAACGGGCAGTCTTCCGATGTGAAATGGTACCTGTTCAGAATTCCTGTTTCTAAATATGCTGAGAATGATGCGGAAGGAGAAAGAAGTGCATCAGTACTTAACAACGTACGATTTGCGAGATTAATGCTTACAGGTTTTGAGAACACTTCTACTTTAAGATTTGGGACCATGGATCTTGTAAGATCAGACTGGAGAAGATATCCTAATCAAATTGCCAGCCCAACAGTAACTTCTCAGCAGGAAGGGGTAGGTATAGCGCAAAATAACAACTTCGAAGTAGGAAGCGTAAATATTGAGGAAAATGCATTAAACCAGCCTCCGTATGTATTGCCTCCGGGAATCGACAGACAGGTGTTAAGTGGAAATGCGGGAGCACAGAGACAGAATGAAGCTTCCCTTTACATGAAGGTAGATAATCTTGCCGGAGAAGCAAGAGGAGTTTTCAAAAATACTACCCTGGATATGAGAAGATATAAAAAGCTTAAATTTTTTGTACATGCTCAGGATCCTACTGACAGATACCAGGGTATTGATTCCGAATCTAAATTCTTTATCCGTTTCGGAAGTGATGCTACAGACAACTATTATGAGTATGAATCTCAAATGATGCTTACTCCTAGAACTGCAACCACTCCTTTGGAAATATGGCCGATTGAAAATAATGTCGATTTTGAAATTCAGAATTTTGTAGACGCCAAAATCAGAAGAGATAAAAACTCAACCAATATTGTAGACAGAATTATGGATCCTAACTTTGGAGATGAGTCAAAAAGGATTTATATCAAAGGACGTCCAAGTTTAGGAAATATTACGACTATTATGATCGGGGTAAGAAATACAAGCCGTTCAAACTCCATCACCAGAATTCTATGGGTAAACGAAATCCGCCTTTCCGAAATTGAAAATGACGGAGGATATGCAGGTAATGCAAGCTTAAACTTCAACCTTGGAGATTTTGCCACCGTCAATACCAATGCATCTTATACTTCCGTAGGTTTCGGGAATATAGATTCAAAACCGGCGGAAAGAAATCAGTCTACCCAATCTGCATTCAGTATCAATACCGCTGTCAATGTAGATAAGTTCCTTCCTGAAAAAAGCGGAATGAAGATTCCTTTAAACTATTCCTATTCGCAAACCATTGAGGATCCAAAATATAATCCTCTTGATACCGATGTACAATTCAGCAAGGCAGCGAACAAAGAACAGCTTAAGAAGGTAGCAAGAACATATACACAACAAAGAAGTATTGGAGTTGTCAATATGCATAAAGAAAGGGTAAATCCAAATAAAAAGCCTAAGTTCTATGATATTGAAAACGTTTCTGTAACTGCAGTCTATAATGATGATTATTACAGAGATATTTATACTTCTAAAAACTACAGACAGTATCTGAGAGGATATGTTGATTATAATTACACCTTCAAGCCATGGGTAATTAAGCCATTCAACAAAATGATCAGTGATACGGCAAAATCCACGAAATACCTGAAATGGATTAAAGAATTCAATTTCAATCCGGTTCCTACAAGATTATCTTTCAGAACGGAAATAGACAGAAATTACAATGAGCTTGAGTTCCGAAACGTGGAAGCAATCCTGAACGGAAATACCGGTGAAAGTTTTGCTCCGATCAGAAACAGAAACTTCTATTTCGGGTGGCAGTATGGCTTAGGATTTAAATTTACCAAATCATTGAATCTGGAAATTAATTCTGCGACAAGAACCCTTAATGATAATGTGGATGTGAACGGGATGAATGACAAATCCATCTTTGGAAATGTGTTCAGAGCCGGTAGACCGGTATTGTATAATCACAGAGTTCAGCTTAATTACAAACTGCCGTTCCAGTATCTTCCATATTTGGATTTTATTGACGCAGAAATAGGGTATGGGCTTACTTATAACTGGAATGCAAGATCTACGGCACTTCTTTCAAGTCCTGAGGGAAGCCTAGGTTCTGTAGGTCAGAATACCAATGTGATTCAGGCTACGGCTACTGCAGATATTCCTAAGTTCTTTGGCCAGTTTAAATATTTCAAGAACATCTCTGCAAAACTGCAGAAGCGTAAACAGGAGATAGATTCCTTGAACAACGTCTATACACAGCAATGGGAAAAGAAAAGATACAGATATAAGGGCTATAAGTTCAAAAATAAACTGACATTATTGCAGAGTGCAGCTTTCGCTTTGACTTCATTCAAACAATTGGATATTAATTATTCCGAAAATAACGGAACGGTGCTTCCAGGTTTACTTTCAGCACCTAATATGTATGGATACGGTCAGACATTGGGAGGACCAACCATTGGATTCCTTTTAGGATCGCAGGCCGATATCAGAAGAACAGTGCTTGAAAATGGCTGGGTAAGTGATTCCCCTTATATGACGGATCCATATGTGAGGATGTCCACCAGAGAATTAAGAGCCAATTTACAGATCGTTCCGATTAATGATTTCAGGATTGACCTTAGTGCATTGCATAATTATAACAGAAACTTCTCACAATCAGGATTTAATAACAGGAACAACCTTGGAACAGCCAATCACGATTATACCTTTGCTAACGATCTGGTAACGTACTCCAACTCTGTGGTGCTTCTTAAAACCTCATTTAAAGAAACCCAGGCTGTTTACCAGGCGATAAGAGAAAATGCAATGATACTTTCCCAGCAGATGGGAATAGGAGAAATACTGAACAGTGACGGCTTTGCGGATCACTACAGTATTGCCAATGCCTATGTATTGATTCCTGCATTCAGGGCGGCAGTTGAAGGGAAATCCGTTAAACAGATCGGCAATGCTAAAAAAGCGGGACTTCCTATTCCAAACTGGAAGGTCATCTATTCAGGCTTAAGGAATATTCCTATCATTAACGGTCAGTTTACGAAGTTTGATATACAGCACGGATATACGGCGACCTATACAGCAACCGGTATCCAGTCAAGTATTGACTACTTTAACAGGATTTCAGGTGGAAATGCCTTCGATGTTAATAATGATTATATTAATCCGTTTACTTTCTCGCAGGTTGGTTACGTAGAATCATTCTCACCGCTTATCGGTATAGATGTTACGATGAGAAACAACATGCAGTTTGGGCTTCAGTATAACAGAAACAGAATGCTGATGTTAGGATTGGTAAACCATACCCTTACTGAAGATGCCAATACCGAATATGTAGTGAGACTTGGATATATCGTTAAGAATTTCAGATTAGGAATGGCCAATACAAGAGGTTCAAGAGGAAAAGGAAGTGACCTTAACATTAGAGGGGATATCTCGTTAAGAGACAGTAAAACTTCGATCATGAACATCCTGTTGAATGATTCACAGATTACAGGAGGTCAGAAATTGATGAATATAAAGCTTTCCGCAGATTACAATGTATCAGAAAACCTGAACCTGAGAGTATTCTACGAGCAGATGACTTCCAAGTACAAAATATCAACGGCATTCCCGCTGTCTACTATTAGAGCAGGTCTGTCTGCAACATTTACATTTGGAGATTCAGGCGGTGGTTTCTAAGAAAAAAATTAATATATAATTGTTAAAATAATAAACCCTTTCTGTAAAAGAAAGGGTTTATAGTTTTAATTCACGTTTTTTGGAATGCCTTGGTTTATATGATATCTTTGCTCAAAATTTACATAAAACTATGAAGAGATTTATTTTACCTTTTTTCACCCTAATGTCTATAATGTCCACGGCACAAAATCTGTCCCCTACAGTGTCAATTTCAGCTCCCGGTTCAGCTGATAATTTTACAGGAGGTTATACTTTTGCTTATGCTACTTCCGGAACACCTTGGAATGGCTCACTAATAAGTTTTGGAGGCTTTGCAAATCAATATGATACACAAATAAGTGCCGCTTATAATGGAAGTAATATATCCTTTAGAACTAGAAATGGGGATTTTAGTGTTTGGAATTCTTGGAATGAGCTAGCAACCAAAGGTGCAAATGATTTTACAGGTAAACAAACAATAATGGGCAATGTGGGTATAGGAACACTAACCCCATCTGAAAAGCTAACCGTTTTTGGAAATCATGAAAATTCTACAATTCTACTACATTCATCAGGTGATGGAGGAAACAGTTCTGCTAATTTGTCGTTTTGGGCTTCAGAGCCGCAAGAAACATATACAGGTGTAGGAATTGGGAATAATGTAAGAAACTATTTTAATGGTCAAAAATTTCCTCGTATTAATACAAATACAGGAGGTTCTTATATGCGATTATTGGAGAATCAGATTAATTTTAATTTAGTATCTAATACGGACGAGAGGAAAATCATAGCTACTTTAACTAGAGACAAATTTGAAGTTAGCGGCCAGCTCTCTTCTCTGGCAAATTCAAATGAAGGAGGCGTGCTTATTTTAGAAAACTCTACAAAAACATCCTCAAATATTGCCAGAAAGTGGGCTATATACAATATGACAGGAGGCTATGGTAATTCTTTACAATTCTGGAATTATTCAAATGATGGAACAATGTATGGTTCAAGATTAAAACTTTCTGACGATGGTAATATGGCTTTATATGGAAAATTCGAAGCAAAGGAAGTAAAGGTAACACTGACTCCAACAGCTGATTTTGTTTTTGATGAAAATTATAAGCTGCCAAAATTAGATGAGGTAGAAAAACATATTAAAGAAAAAAAGCATCTTCCTGAAATTGCATCGGCAGCACAAATGGAGAAAGAGGGAGTTAATATCGGAGAATTTCAGATTAAACTTCTGCAGAAAATTGAGGAACTTACATTATATACCATCGAGCAAAATAAGCAGCTTAAAAAACTTCAGGAAAATAATAACAAGTTAGCACAAGAAATTAAAGAATTAAAAGCTATAACAAAGTAATAAGATAGTAATCCAATCGCTGATTCAGGAATGTTTTTTTATTTTCCATCCAAAATTTGATCAAGATATTCATTACCTCTTTGAACCTTTTATTATTTTGAATACATTTGTACAAAATAAAAATTAAAATGAATACACCATCAGAATTAAAGTACACTAAAGACCACGAATGGATCAAGGTTGAAGGTAATGTTGCTACCATCGGTATTACAGACTTCGCACAGGGAGAACTTGGAGATATCGTATATGTAGATGTAGATACTGTAGATGATGATCTTGAAGGAGGAGCGGTTTTCGGAAGTGTAGAAGCAGTGAAAACTGTTTCAGATTTATTCTTACCTGTCGCTGGAAAAGTTATTGAGTTTAATTCCGAACTGGAAGATCAACCTGAGCTTTTAAATACAGATCCTTATGGAAACGGATGGATCATTAAATTAGAGCTTGCTGATGGTGCAGATCACTCAGAACTACTTACTGCAGAAGAATACCAGGCAATCATTGGATAATATTTCAAAAATATTTAGTAAGATTTTGCCCATTTATTGGGCATTTCTTACTTATATGCTTCTCAAGCCCGGTGAAGAAAACCATGAATATTGGTTTATGTTCAATGGTATCGACAAAGTTTTGCATGTGAGCATATTTGCAATGCTGGGGTTTTCCTTCATTGCTACCTTTCCCAGAATCAAATTTTCGTATTTTTTCCAGATCATACTTCTATATGCCTTCCTTACCGAAATTCTTCAGGAAGAAATGGGATTAGGCAGATCAATGGAAACCTTGGATATCGTAGCAGATATTATAGGCTGCCTGATCGGATACTCCATATATAAAGCACTCATCAAACGTTTTTTCTAGCAAAAAAGCTTTTTGGTTTTATTCACTGTTATTGTGGATAACTCGATTTTAATTGTAATGAACTTTAAATAAGCTTATTACAGGGTAACTTATCCCCAATGTGATTATTATATGAATTTTATGTTAAATACTTTTGTTTTGTGTAGTTATAAGGATGTATCTTTGCCCCACTGAAAACGAGAGTAGACGGTAGCGCAGAAGAGCTTTTG
>NZ_FQWT01000001.1 GCF_900129755.1 Chryseobacterium oranimense | reverse complement strand
AGAGGTGAGTTTTTGTATTCTTATAAAAACATATTGAAAAACAATGTTTTATGAAGGAATATTACTCATTTGTGTGTTTATCCGTTTGATAGTGATTTCTTTTAAAAGAGATGTATTAATTTAGCAGACCTTCTTGCTCTCCGGATAGAAAGCAATTTAAAAGTATTTATAATAATCATACGATATGAAAAAACTGAAGTTTTTCATTTTAATCTTTTTTGGATTAATCAATGCTCAAAGAACAAATCTGGCTCCGTCAAAACCGGTAACAGATACCTATTTTGGAATTAAAATAACAGATGAATATAGAAATCTTGAAGATTTAAAAGACGCATCCACAACGAGTTGGATGAAGTCCCAGACTGAATATTCTACTTCTGTCCTTAATGAAATTCCAAATAAAAATTATTATCTGAATAGAAGATTAGAACTTGATAAAAGACAGGGCTATTCAATTTCCAACTTAAAGATTACAGCCAAGGATGAGTATTTTTATGTAAAAAAAGAAGCTAACGAAAAATCAGGGAAAGTATATTATAGAAACGGCTTTAACGGAAAAGAATTATTATTGTACGATCCGTATAAGCCCGATCACGATTATTTAGTTACCCTGATCAGTCCGAGTTGGGACGGTAAGAAACTTGCCATTTCTTTATCAGAGAAAGGAAAAGAAATTTCACAGATTATTATCATGGAAGTGGAAAATAAATATATTTATCCACAGGTTATTACCCAATCCAATCCGGCTTCTGTTGGAGGAATAAAATGGCTGGAAGATAATTCAGGCTTTTTCTATGTATATTATCCCGTAGTTGATGTAACGTCTAATCAATTTGGAAAGAATACCCAGTCGGTTTTATACAGAATAGGAGAAGATCCGAATATTCGTAATGATGTATTTTCCAGTACAAACAATCCTGATTTAAAGATCAGTGATGATGATTTTCCCGCTATTGTTTCCATTAATGCTGACGATCAGTATTATGTTGGTATATTGGTGGATACGGATGATTTCCGAAAGACTTTTATCTCTGATAAAGAAGATATTTTACAGGGCAAGAAAAATTGGAAACCGCTTTATGATAAAGATGATATGGTAACGTATTTACGATTTGCAGGAGATGAAATATTTTTTCTTTCGGGATATAATTCATCAAATCTGAAATTGTGTAAAACCAATGTGAAACATCCTGATTTCAGAAATCCGGATGTTTTGGTACCGGAAAAAAAAGATGAGGTATTTAAGGATTATACAGTCACTAAGGATGGAATCTACTACACAACGACAAAAAATGGTGTAGAAGCAAAACTGTATTTGTATAAAGATGGTAAAGAGACTCCTATTGTATTGCCCTACGCATCTGGAAATGTTGATCTGCAATCTAAAGGTAAAGATTTTTCAGATATCTGGGTTTCTTGTTCCGGCTGGGCAAACGAAGAGCAACGCTTTCGATATACCCTTAAAGAAAATACTTTTACTTTGGAAAATTTAGCCCCTGCGTTGGAATATCCTGAATTTAAAGATATAGTTGTAGAAGAAATAACTTTTAAAGCAAGGGATGGTGAAGAAGTTCCTTTGTCCCTGATCTACGATAAAAATATAAAAAGAGATGGAAACATCCCCGTTTTAATAGACGCCTATGGTGCCTATGGGACATCCAGGAATCCGTATTTTGTTAAGAGTTATATGTTATGGGCGGCACAAGGAGGTTTGATTGCCGTTGCCCATGTGAGAGGAGGAGGTGAAAAAGGGGAGCAATGGCATTTGGCAGGCTTCAAAGCAACAAAACCTAACACGTGGAGAGATGTGATTGACTGTGCAGAATACCTGATTAAAGAAAAATATACCTCAAAAGAAAAAATAGCTGTCTGGGGAGCAAGTGCCGGAGGGATTGCCGTCGGAAGAGCAATAACCGAAAGACCGGATTTATTCAAAGCAGCAATGATTGAAGTGGGAATTACCAATATAACCAGATTTGAAAATACACCAAATGGGGCAGGAAATGCCAAAGAGTTTGGAACCGTAAAGGACCCGGATGAGTTCAAAAGTGTATTGGAAATGGATGCTTATCAGCATATTAAAAAAGGAGAAAAATATCCGGCAACACTTATAACCGGTGGGATTAATGATAACAGGGTAATCGTCTGGCAGCCTGTGAAGTTTGCAGCTAAGTTAATGGCCAAAAGTAAATCTGAAAATCTTGTTTTGCTAAAGATAGATTATGAAGGCGGGCATGGTAATAATATTCCTCTTGCTCAGCGGTATTCTAATTTAGGAGATATTTTTGCTTTTGCATTCTGGCAGCTTGGACATCCTGATTACCAAATTAAAGCAAAAAAATAATTTATATAAATTCTGAAAAAAATAAAAAGCGTTCAAATTAATTTGAACGCTTTTTATTGGAATATCATATTTTTTAAATCCTTTCAATATCCGCCCCAATGGCTTTCAGTCTTCCGTCGATATTCTCATAACCTCTGTCGATCTGTTCAATATTGTGGATGATGGATTTTCCTTCTGCGGAAAGTGCTGCGATAAGAAGTGCATTTCCCGCTCTGATATCCGGGGAAACCATAGTCGTTCCTCTCAACGGAGTTTCCTGGTTCATTCCGATCACCGTAGCCCTGTGTGGATCACACAAAATGATCTGGGCACCCATATCGATCAGTTTATCTACGAAGAATAATCTCGATTCAAACATTTTCTGATGCACCAGAAGACTGCCTTTTGCCTGAGTGGCCACTACCAGAATAATAGATAATAAATCCGGTGTAAATCCAGGCCATGGAGCATCCGAAATGGTAAGGATGGATCCGTCGATAAATTTCTGGATCTTGTAGTTTTCCTGGGCAGGGATAAATATATCATCGTTACTCTGCTCAAGCTGGATTCCTAATTTTCTGAAAGTATTGGGAATAACGCCAAGCTGGCTCCAGTTTACATTTTTAATGGTAATTTCGGATTTCGTCATGGCAGCAAGACCTATCCATGATCCGATCTCTACCATATCCGGAAGCATTGTATGCTCAGTACCGCGAAGATATTCTACACCTTCAATGGTCAGAAGGTTGGAGCCTATTCCTGATATATTGGCGCCCATTCTGTTCAGCATTTTGCACAGTTGCTGAAGATAAGGCTCACAGGCAGCGTTATAAATTCTTGTTTTTCCTTTGGCAAGCGTTGCAGCCATTACGATATTGGCCGTTCCGGTAACCGAAGCCTCTTCCAGAAGAATAAATTTCCCTCTGAGCTCTTTGGCTTTTAATGAATAGAAATATTCCTCTTCATCATAATTGAATTCAGCGCCAAGTTCCACAAGTCCCTGGAAATGAGTATCCAGTCTTCTTCTTCCGATCTTGTCACCTCCCGGAGTCGGCATATAAGCTTCACCGTAACGGGCCAGCATAGGTCCCATCAGCATAATGGATCCTCTTAGTTTAGCTCCGTCTTTTTTAAATTCATGGGATTTGATATAATCAAAATTAACCTTGTCTGCCTTGAAAGTGAAATCCCCATGGCCGTTCTTGGTTACTTTAACTCCAAAATCACCCAGGATCTCAATTAATCTATTGACATCGTGGATGTCCGGAATATTTTTAATTCTTACCTCTTCATCTGTTAACAGGACAGCACATAAAATTTGTAAGGCTTCATTCTTAGCCCCTTGTGGAGTGATTTCCCCATGCAGTCTTTTCCCTCCTCTTATCTGAAATGTTCCACTCATTACTTTCTGTTTTTATGGTTGTTGTTATGCCTTCTCTTGTTGGTCTGGTTTTTATTATTGTTGTTATTACTATTGCTGTTCCTGCCGCTGTTATTGCTGTTATTTCTGCCGCTGTTGTTATTGCTGGTGTAATAGATTTTACTTTTTTCAAGAGATTCTATTCCCGTAAGATCCAGCCTGTTTTCAGAAAGTTCTTTCAGGTGGCGGAAAATAACGTCGTCCGTTACATGTTCCTTGTTATATACATTATAAGACTTCTTCATATTGTTGGCAATCACCTCGATCAGGGCCTCCTTTTCATCTCCCGGTTCCAGTTCGATGGCTTTTTCTATCAGTTGAAGGATGCTTTTTCCGTAAAATTTGAAATCTCCCTGAAGTTTAGGATATTCCATTTTTTTGGGTTTTTCTGCCAGCTGTTCTCTGGTAGGAAAAGGGTATGGTGATTCTACATCAAGATCATATTCTGCTAAAATGAAAAGATGATCCCAAAGTTTATGCTTATAATTTTCTTCGTCACGGAGCTGAGGGTTTCTCTGACCCATAAAATCGATAATGGCCATAGCCATTTCACTCCTTTCCTCTTTGGTAGGGAGCTCTTTGCAGCGTTCAACCAGCTGCTGTATAATTCTGCCATATTCCGGCATATGAAGCTGAGTTTTTTGGGTGTTGTATTCCATAGTATGCAAATATATGGATTAAAAGAAAAATTGTTTTGAAAATATTAAAAGTTTATGATTTTTTAATGAAAATTATATGCGCTTATTTTAGAGAGATCTTATAGAGGGAATTAAAAAAATGTACATTTTATATTCTTTATTTCAATAAAATTGTAATTTAGTTGATAGATTAATAATTAAAAATAAGTATGAAAAAAACACATTTATTAGTTTCGGTGCTGGCTTTAACATTGTTTAATTCCTGCCGGAACAGTGATGAGAATGACAATGAAAGTCTTAGCAAACAAGAAGTTCATGCCAAAATCGTTAATGTTACCAACCATGACGGGCGTCCCTTCAGTACCGGAAGCGGATCTGTAACCGGAAAATTTGTATCAGGTCCCGGAGGCGGTGTTCTTATGCAGGGCTTTTACTGGGATGTTCCCGAAGGCGGAAACTGGTGGAATACTGTAAAAGACAAACTTACAGCATGGTCAGATTCAGGGATCAGTGCAGTATGGCTTCCGCCGGCTTCCAAAGCACAGAATGGAGCATATTCAATGGGATATGACCCTACAGATTACTATGATTTCGGAAATTTTAATCAGAACGGTAGCGTGGAAACCCGTTTCGGATCCCGCACTGAACTGGAAGCTCTAATTACAAAAGCCCATGCAGAAAACATGCAGGTTTATGCAGATATAGTGATTAATCATAACAGTGGCGGCCAGTCCCAGGCCAATCCTTATACCGGGACCAATACCTGGACCGATTTTTCAGGAGTCGCTTCCGGAAAATTCTTACGCAGCTATAATGACTTTTACAAAAATTCTTACGGGAATAATGATGAAGGCTCCTTCGGAGGATTTCCGGATCTTTGCCATGCCAATCCGTATGTACAGGACTGGTTGTGGGGAAGAGACGATTCTGTCGGGAAATATTATAAAAATGTAATGAAATTTGACGGTTGGAGGTTTGATTATGTGAAAGGTTTCGGACCTTGGGTAGTCAATAACTGGAACTCAAACGTAGGTGGATTCTCCGTTGGTGAATTGTGGGATTCCAATGTAAATACTTTAGAATGGTGGGCTAATAATGCCAACAGTTCCGTATTCGATTTTGCTGCCTACTATAAAATGGATGAGGCCTTCGACAACGGAAACCTTAATGTTCTGAATGATGATATGATGTGGAAAAGAAATCCTTATAAAGCAGTAACCTTTGTAGCAAATCACGACACAGATATTATTTACAATAAAATGCCGGCTTATGCTTATATCCTCACCCATGAAGGATATCCTACCATCTTTTACCGTGATTACGAAGAATGGTTAAATAAAGAAAGGCTGAATAACCTGATCTGGATCCATAATAACAAAGCTACAGGAACAACTTCCATATTATATACGGATAATGATGAATATATTGCAAGACGTAACGGCTATAACGGAAATCCGGGGCTTGTAGTGTACATCAATAACTCATCCAGCTGGCAGGAAAGATGGATAGAAACGAACTGGAGCAGCCAGCAGATAAAAGATTTTACAGGTAACTCAAGCTGGTATCCTACCACGCAGGGAGATAAATGGGTGAAGATCCAGGCACCGCCAAACAGCTATTCAATTTGGTCACTGAACCAGTAAAATAAGAATAAAAAAAGCAAGGATAATCGTTTCATCCTTGCTTTTAATTTTTCAGAAAATATTTATTAGGAACGGACTTTAGCCCGTTTTTCATTCAGAAAAATTTACTGGCTTTAGCCGAAACTTAATGACTGCATTCATCAAAAAAATTATACTTCAATAAATTTTTTCTTTTGATCACGGTCCGGAAGGAAACATTTTTGGTTGGCCAGCTTCATTCTGTTTTCAGAAACAAGATTATAAATTTTGTCACTTAAAAAAGCAGGGATTATTTTCCCAATGGCTGATAGTTTATAAATCCCACCCAGAATATTAGCGATTTGCAGTACAGCCCGGGATTTGATAAAGTAATACTGGTTAGGTTTCCAAAGATAAAGCGTATTGAATACTTTAGTTTCCAGGCCTCTTTCAGAAAGGAATTTCTGCCCGAAATCAGACTGCAGGGAAGCGAACATAAACCTGTCATGCTGATCCCTTTCCAGGATCCACTGTACCCAGAAATTACAGACGCCGCAATCGCCGTCAAAAAATACAATATGCTTATCTTCCCACTTCTCCTTCATAACGTCTGATTTTAAAATACCATTTTTCTGTCCGTCTCTTCCTTTACTTTTTTAAAATATTCTACCAGTTGCTTACGTTGTTCCGCAGTAAGTTTGGCATCCTGATGTCCTACATAATAAGATTCCAGAGGCATTTCCTCTTTTTCAATCATTTCTATGCATTCTTCCAGTTTATGAGACTGTATTTTAGGTTCGTATACTGCAAAGGTAGAGAAATTAAGCTGCTTTCTGCCTTCATCAATATGATTTTTAACAAACCATGAAGCTGGTGAAATACTTGAGTACCACGGATATTGGGTTTCATTGGAATGGCAGTCGTAACAGGAAGTCCTGATGATCTTCGCAATAGGTTCCGGTGTCTTCTTGATCCTCAGGAAATCCATTCCGGGAGTAGGGGCCGGATTGGTTTTATCAATCGGGAAAAACTGTATAATAATAAATGCAACAAGTAATACAACCAGGATTTTTTTCATATCATTTTATTCTTAAAAGATAAAAATAATCAAATTTTATTAAATCGGAATGTATTGATTATCAAAATATAAAATCCACATTTGAATGATTCTAAATATGATCATTTGCTTTTGCTTTTTATACATCTGCTCTTGAATTTTTACTAACTTAATTGCATTATTTAATCTTTTAATGACATGCCTTAAGCAACTTAATAAAAATCATAAATAATAGTTTTTAACTATTGTTTAAATAAGAATTAATAGATTGTATTTATTGCTGAAGCTTTGTAAGTTTGTCAGGTACTAAAATAAACTGTATCAATAACATTAAAAATTAACTATATGGAAAAAGATTCAAACGACATTAGTAAATGCCCGTTTCATAACGGAACGATGAAAAAAGAAGCTGTGGCCGGCGGAGGAACCAAAAATCTGGATTGGTGGCCGGATCAGCTGAGAGTGGATATTCTGCGCCAGCATTCATCCCTTTCCGATCCTATGGATAAAGATTTTAATTATGCTGAAGCATTTAAAAGTCTCGATCTGGAAGCTGTAAAAAGAGACCTTCATGCTTTAATGACTGATTCTCAGGATTGGTGGCCGGCCGATTTTGGTCATTACGGGCCTCTGTTTATCCGTATGGCATGGCACAGTGCCGGGACATACCGTGTGGGAGATGGAAGAGGAGGTGCAGGAGCTGGACAGCAGCGTTTTGCCCCTTTGAATAGCTGGCCGGATAACGTTAGTTTAGATAAAGCCAGAAGACTCCTTTGGCCTATCAAACAAAAATATGGAAATAAGATTTCCTGGGCGGATCTTTTAATCCTTACCGGAAACATTGCTCTGGAATCAATGGGATTCAAAACATTCGGATTTGCAGGAGGGCGTGCGGATGTATGGGAACCGGATATGGATGTGTACTGGGGTTCGGAAAAAACATGGCTTGGAGGAGATTTACGTTATGCTCACGGTTCAGAGGGCGTAGTAGAAGGAAGAGCAGTGCTTCCGACGGATGATAATGCAGATGGTGATATCCATTCCAGAAATCTTGAAAAACCTCTTGCTGCCGTACAAATGGGGCTTATCTACGTAAATCCTGAAGGACCGGACGGAAATCCTGATCCTATTGCAGCCGCTAAAGATATTCGCGATACTTTCGGGCGTATGGCTATGAATGATGAGGAAACCGTAGCTTTAATTGCCGGTGGTCATACCTTTGGTAAAACCCACGGTGCAGGTCCTGCTGATCATGTAGGAAAAGAACCGGAAGCAGCCGGAATTGAACTTCAGGGATTGGGATGGAGCAGCACGTACAAATCAGGAAAAGGAACAGATGCCATTTCCAGTGGTCTTGAAGTGACATGGACAGAAACTCCGACACAATGGAGCAATTATTTCTTTAAAAATTTATTTGAGAATGAATGGGAATTGACTAAAAGCCCAGCCGGTGCCCACCAATGGGTAGCCAAAAGTGGAGAAGAGATCATTCCTGATGCCTTTGATCCTGAAAAAAAACACAGACCTACCATGCTTACCACAGACCTTTCCTTAAGGTTCGATCCGGCATATGAGAAGATATCAAGACATTTCTATGAAAATCCTGAAGCGTTTGCAGATGCTTTTTCCAGAGCATGGTTTAAGCTGACCCATAGAGATATGGGACCAAAAGCAAGGTATCTTGGACCGGATGTACCACAGGAAGAGCTGATATGGCAGGATCCTATTCCTGAAGTTAACCACGAATTGGTAAACGAAGCAGATATTGCTGCATTGAAAGAAAAAATAATCAGCTCAGGACTAAGTATTTCAGAACTTGTGACTACTGCATGGGCTTCTGCTTCTACATTCAGAGGAAGTGACAAGCGTGGAGGAGCAAACGGAGCCAGAATCAGGCTTGCCCCTCAAAAAGACTGGGAGGTAAATAACCCTGCCCGTCTTCAAAAAGTATTGGGAATTTTAGAAAATATTCAGAAAGAATTTAATGAAAGCCAGGCCGACGGTAAACAGGTTTCATTAGCTGATTTAATTGTTCTTGCAGGAAGCGCAGGAGTTGAAAAAGCAGCTAAAGATTCAGGACATTATATTAACGTTCCGTTTGTACCCGGTCGAATGGATGCTTCACAGGCTCAAACCGATATAGAATCTATGGGGTATCTGGAACCAGCAGCTGACGGATTCCGTAACTATCTTAAAAGAAAATTCAGTGTATCTACAGAGTCTTTATTGATTGATAAGGCACAGCTTTTAACCCTTACTGCTCCCGAACTAACGGTACTTATCGGAGGAATGCGTGCGTTGGATGCGAATTTTGACGGATCAAAGCACGGAGTATTTACCAATCGTCCCGGAGTACTTACCAACGACTTTTTTGTTAATCTTCTGGATATGGGAACACAATGGAAAGCAATTTCTGAAGATAATGAACTGTATATGGGTACAGACCGGTCAACTGGTCAGCCAAAATGGACAGCTACCCGCGCTGATCTTGTATTCGGATCCAATTCTGAACTAAGAGCCATTGCAGAAGTATATGCCAGCTCTGATGCTCAGGGTAAGTTTGTAAATGACTTTGTTTCTGCGTGGGTAAAAGTAATGAACGCAGACCGATTTGATTTAAAATAATCATTGATTTAACATAATATTGCGAAGACAGCTGTAAAAGCTGTCTTTTTTTATTGATTTTAATTTAAATTTATTAAAAAATGAATGGAATATCTAGATTAATTATATATTTGTTGAAAAACAAACAAATAGAATATGCTTAAAAAATTATTTCCTGCCTTCTTATTGGTAGGCTCTTTTAGCTTCGCACAAGTTGGAGTTAATACATCAATTCCCAATGCTACACTCGATGTAGTTGGCAACCCGGCTGATACTTCAAAATTTGACGGAATCATTGCTCCCAGGATTACAGGAGACCAGCTGAATGCAAAAAATTACACTTCCTTACAAACAGGATCATTGGTTTACGTAACTGCTGCCGGAGCTTTAACCGGACAAACTGCTGATGTAAATTCTCAAGGGTATTATTATTTTAACGGAGACCTGAATAAATGGGTAAAACTGAATTCAGGAATCATCTCTTCACCATGGAATATTCAAAATACAGCAAATCCTTCCACTGCCAATACTCAAAATATTTACCAGAACGGTAAAGTAGGGATTGGTTTTACAGCTGCTGATGCGGTTTCAGACAGACAGTTTGAAGTGAAGGGTGATATGAAGGCTCAGTATGGAAGCGGAACCAATTATTTCGGGATAGATACTAACCTTTTAGGGGTAGGTAACGGACTCTATTATTCTGATAACGTTGATATTTCTGCATCTACAACTTCAAGTATGTTTTTGGCTAGACCTGGAGTAAGCTCCATGCAATCTAATTATGGAAACGGTGGAGGAAGTATAGCCACATTTTCACAGGCTACGGGTGGCTCTTTTGGCTTGGTAGCCAGTAATCTGAATCAAAGTGTAAACGCTTCCGTATGGGGGATAAGTAATGGGACTATTGATAATCTGACATTGAGTCACAATGGAATTAATGCAAGTTCAACAGACATTGTTCTTGAAAAAACTAAGGGAGTTACTTTCTCCTATAAGGATGCTACAAGTACTCTTCAGGGCAATTATACTTTCCCGAGGACCAATGGGCAGGCCAATCAGGCATTGGTAACGGATGGAGCCGGAACACTTTCCTGGAAAGATACTTCGTCTCTGAATGCAAAAATAAGAACTTTAGCTTCAGGAACAGTTGCTGCTGACGATTATACGGTTCTCGTAACAGGAAATATATCTCTTCCTGCTGCAAGTACAGCCAATCAGGGGAAAATTTATAATCTGGTCAATGATACAGCTGCTACCGTTACGGTGAACGGAACATTCCGGATCAATGGAGGGAATTTTACCAATTACGATTTAAACAACAGTAATTTTGGAAGAGCGATTTCCGTACAAAGTAACGGATCTGCATGGGTTCTGATTTCGAGGTATTAGGATTCAATCTATATGATATAGATAATGGTTATTGTAAAAAAACTACCACTTGAATATCAAGTGGTAGTTTTTTGTAGACCCACAGGGATTCGAACCCCAGATGACTGAACCAAAATCAGTAGTGTTACCGCTACACCATGGGTCTTTGTTGTTTTTGGTGGCGCGAAATTATAAAAAATATTTCATTGAAAAAAGTATTTTTTCATAGTTGGGTGGCAATAAAGACTGTGGTAATATATAATTAAGTGATTTTTAATAAAATACAAAACCACTTTTTATTTTAAAAATTCATTGATATAAGGTCGGTTTTAGCATCTAAATAATAAAATCTTATCTTTGCAAAAAAATTGGGCTCCAAAAGTTGGAGATACCCATTAATAATTTCATTTATTAAACATTTTTATGTCAAATATTGTCGCAATCGTTGGGCGTCCCAACGTAGGAAAATCAACACTTTTTAACCGTTTGCTTGAAAGAAGGGAAGCCATTGTAGATTCTACAGCTGGTGTTACCAGAGATCGTCATTACGGGAAATCCGATTGGAACGGAGTAGATTTTACAGTTATAGATACCGGCGGATATGATGTAGGAACGGATGATATTTTTGAAGAAGAAATCCGTAAGCAGGTTCAGCTGGCAGTGGATGAAGCTACCTCTATCATTTTTATGATGAACGTAGAAGAAGGCCTTACTGATACCGATTATGAGATCTATCGTCTTTTAAGAAGATCAAACAAGCCGATCTACATTGTCATCAATAAAGTGGATTCTGCAAAAGAAGAACTTCCGGCTACAGAATTCTACCAGTTGGGTATAGATAAATATTATACACTTTCTTCCGCTACAGGTTCGGGAACCGGGGATCTTTTAGATGATATCGTTAAAGATTTTCCAACAACGGAATATAAAGATCCGTTTGAAGGATTGCCTAAAATTACCATTGCAGGACGTCCGAATGTAGGTAAATCTACTCTGACAAATGCTTTGCTGGACGTGGAAAGAAATATTGTAACCGATATTGCCGGGACTACGAGAGACAGTATTCAGACGCTTTACAACAAATTCGGTCACGAGTTTGTATTGGTAGATACCGCCGGAATGAGAAGGAAATCTAAAGTAAATGAAGATCTGGAATTCTATTCCGTAATGAGATCCATCCGTTCTATTGAATATTCTGATGTAGTGATCGTAATGGTAGATGCTACATTAGGATGGGAATCTCAGGATATGAATATCTTCGGGCTGGCTCAGAAAAACAGAAAAGGAATTGTAATTCTGGTAAATAAATGGGACCTTGTGGAAGACAAGCAAACCAATACCATGCGTGATTTCGAAAAAGTGATTAAAGATAAGATTGGACAGTTCAACGATATTCCTATTTTATTTGTTTCAGCTTTAACGAAGCAAAGAATCCTGAAAGCTGTGGAAGTGGCTATGCAGGTCTATGAAGACCGTAAAAAGAAAATCAAAACTTCAAAACTGAATGAAGTGATGCTTCCAATTTTTGAGCAGACACCACCACCGGCCAATAAAGGAAAATATATTAAAATCAAATACTGTGTACAGCTTCCGACGCCGTCTCCGCAGTTTGTATTTTTCTGCAACCTGCCACAGTATGTAAAAGAACCTTACAAAAGATTTACTGAAAACCAATTGAGAAAAGAATTCGGGTTCACCGGAGTTCCGATCGAAGTGTATTTCAGACAGAAATAAAAAATGATCCCTTTTAGATTTTTCTGAGAGGGATTTTATTCATATCCAATAATATATTAAACGTTTTTTCAGAATAATGAATACAATTGTGTTGTCAAAACAGTCTTCTTTAATAAACTCCTGGATTAATGAGCTTAGGAATGTAGACATCCAGCATGACCGAATGAGATTCCGTAGAAATATGGAACGTATTGGTGAAATTGCAGCTTTCGAGATCAGCAAAGGGCTGGAATATAAAGAAGTAGAGATCCAGACCCCTTTAGATAAGATTAAAGTTCAGGAAATAGCGGTTCAGCCCGTAATTACTACTATTCTGAGAGCAGGAGTACCTTTGTTTGAAGGAATTCTTAGCTATCTCGACAGGGCAGACTGTGGTTTCGTGGCCGCTTATAGAAAACACGACGCCAATGACTATTTCTCTATCAAGCAGGATTATCTGACTTGTCCGAATATCGAGGGAAGACCCTTAATTGTTGCGGATCCTATGTTAGCGACAGGAGCTTCACTGATTGAGGCCATCAAAGACCTATTGACCAACGGGACACCGACCCAGCTGCACATTGTAGCGGCAATCGCTTCCAGACAAGGTGTGGAAACCATTGAAAAAGCCTATCCCGATGCAAAAATCTGGGTAGGAGCCATTGATGAAGGTTTGACTTCAAAAGGATATATTACACCTGGACTTGGTGATGCCGGAGATTTAAGCTACGGCGAAAAATTACAACGATAACTATAACGAAAGATTCCAGAAATCTTTCATCAGATCAAATAATAAATTTGGCCGTACTTTTTCCATTGGGTGCTTTGTATCCGGGAGTATGGCCAATTTTGCATTCGGAATACTTTTGTATGCACTTACGCTTTCTTCAATGCTGACCATATTATCCTTATCCCCGGTCATGATCTGCACTGGAATATTGATGGCCCAGAGACTGCTCTCATTCAGTACCGGATTTTTTCCGAGAGAAACCATCAGATCTGCAACCGTAGGCAATAATTGCTTCCATTTTGAACCATGCTGTTTATCCAGCTGTTCAGCATATTGCGGAACTTTTAAAAGAATAGCTTCCGGATCAAGCATTTTACTTTCCTTTAAAACCTGTTCCTCAGTCCAGTCGAATTTTGTTCCCAGAGTCATGATGGAATTAATTCTTTCGGGGTGCCTTAAAGCACAGCAAAGAGCTGCATAACCTCCCATACTGTGTCCGAAAATACAAACATCATTTAGATTTTCTTTCTCCAGATAATCCTTTATTTCCTCAGTATATTTTTCAATACTGATCCCGTTTTCAGGGAGTTCTGTATTTCCATGGCCGGAAAATAAAAGAGTATGGACGTTGAAATGTTTTGACAACTCCTTTTCATAAGGCTTAAAAATATCGCTGTGTCCCAAAGCACCGTGAAGCAGAAGAATATTTTTCATGATCAATAGTTTGCTGAAAATTAGGAAAAAGAATCGGAAGATGAAAGATTATTGAGTTTCGGGTTTTTGAGTTACGAGTTTCGAATTTTGAGTTACGAGATCCAATTAGATATTCATCAATTCATCGAGACCTAACCCGCATCTCTAAACTTGCAACATAAAACTTTAAACCTTAAACTTTTCAACCCCAAACCCCTCATCACGCATCCACTGCCATCACCAGAACACTCACCTTATTCTCTCCCGCATTTAAAATTTCCCAGGCAATTGATGAAACTGTATTGCCCGTCGTAAAAACATCATCAATTAAAAGAACATGTTTCCCTGAAATAGGCTTTGATAGAGAAAAAGGATTCACAGTTTCCAGACGGTGCTTCTTATCTTTTAATGCCTGTGCTTTTGAATATTGATTCCTCTGTATGAGCTTATGATCAAAAGGAATGGAATAAAATTTTGATAAAGTTTCTGTAAATAAATGCAGCTGATTATAACCTCTTTCCCTTAGTTTTTTGGGGTGAAGAGGAACAGAAACCAGGATGTCTGGTTTTTCGTCTTTAAAGTCCAGGCGTTCTGTTGTCCATTCGGCAAGAATTTTTCCAGCATTTTCCCTGCTTTTGTATTTCAGTTCATGGATCAGTTTCCGGCTTAAGCCATTTTCCTCGAATTTCATTAGAGCATAGGTTTTTTCAACAGGAAACAGAAGTCTGCATTTTTCTTTAATAATACTATCACTGAAATAGTCAGCATGGGTAAAATGAATCTGTTCAAAGCATAAGCTGCAGACTAAAAGGTCCCCGTCAATGATCCTGCTGCAGTCTATACAGCGGTTTGGGAAAAATAAATCTAATATCATTTGTGTGTTTAATTAAAAAATAAAGATATAATAAATTAGATTTTAGAACGCAATTGGTAATTTCATTATTCATTATCCATTATCATCTGTTTCCTGATCTTCTCAATCGCATTCTTCATGCTAAGATTGAAATATTCTTTTTCCAGGCGTACCGGTGGTGCCTGTCTCACTTCACAGTCCGGAATGCTACAGGATTCACAGGTTACTCCTACATTAATCGTCTTTAAGGTCGGCGATTTTACAAAGCCAATCTTTTTAATAGTCTGTGTACTCAACAAAATTCCCAGACAGTAACTTCTGTTGCTGCCATCTGAAAACGGATTCCTTTGTGAGGTTGAAATCACAAGATAACTTACTCCCTGGTCTTTATAATGAGAGATCTGGGCATCTGTAAGGGTTTCGTTTTCTTTTAAATGGTGCAGGTTTTTCACAGCGATCCACCTTCGGCAGTAATGTTCGTTGGTGGCATTGGCATGAGGAGCCTGTTGATGGTTCAGGTGAAGCTCCTTCAGAATCTGGATCTTATCCGAATCTTTTTTCTTGACCAGGCACAGGTAAAACAAATCTTTAATCCCCAATTCAGAAGAAAGCAGGTTGGTAAGCCTGTAATAAAAAGTTTCAGGAGAATCTGTAAAATTTTCGATCAGTTCTTCAAAGCTTTTCGGTTCCCATGTATGTTGAAGAAGGAATTCTGTTGTTTTCTCAACCGTCTTTTCTTTAGAGATCAGCAGGGCTCCGGCGAAATATGAAGCATAAAAATTATTCAGTATTTCCTCAAAACTTCCAAAATCCAGCCATGAATACGTGTTGGGGCGAACTTTTAACTCCAGGACATTAAATCCGATCTCTTTAGCTAAGATAAAGGTTCGCTGATCTTTTTCGAGTTTTTCATTCAAAAGTAACAGCTTCTGTTCAGGAATAAAAAGAGAACGCAGATTATCCAGAGCTCCGAACTGTACGAAATCTTCAGATCTTATGCTGTAATTGAATTTTTCAGTAAGAATGTTTTCCAGTACCGAAGCTCTCAGGTCTTTGCTGATGTCAAGTCCGTTTTGCCGGATAAATTCTTTTGCTTTCTCTTCTATTTCAGGGAAATAATTATCATAAAGCTCCTGGAAAGACCGGAGCACAGCAAAATAAAAACGTTCTTTTCCCAGGTTATAATTCTGGGAAATTTCAATAAGGGCATTAATAAAAGCGGTTACTTTTTTGGGAGCATCACTGATAATGCTGATCAGGTTGTTTTTATTAATGCCAAAAAGATCCAGTGGTACTTCCTTGAAAAAATCCGATTGCAGGATTTCGTTAAAAGGTGCCAGGCTTTTATCAAGCTTGGTAGAGACCAGTTCATCAAAAGCACAGTTCAGTGATTCGGAAAGCAGGATGATCTTGTCATGCTTTGGATATTTCTTTCCATTTTCAATTTCGTTAAGGTAAGATTTGGACAGTCCTGTCTTTACGGCAAGATCCTGCAGAGACCAGTTTTTCTTTTGTCTCAGCTGTTTCAGCTTCAATCCGAATACCGTTTTGATATAATCACTTTCTGAATTCATAATCAAATATAAAGAATGATTGCGATTATTCGCATAATAATTTTTTAAAATAAATAGCGAACGTTCGCTATTTGTGAATATTTTTATTTATGTTTGTAATGTCAAATCACAAAATCAACAGGTTATGGAAACAAAGACACAACTGAAAATAAATGCTCAGAAGCAGTTTGAAGAGGTTTTTACTCCGGAATTGAGTGAATTTTTAATTGCCCTTCATCAGAACTTTAATCAAAAAAGATTAGATCTGTTAGAAGAAAGAAAAAAGACACAGCAGTTTTTCGATTCAGGCAACCTTCCGGGATTTTTACCCGAAACTGAAGAGGTGAGAAACGGAAACTGGACTTGTGCGCCGCTTCCGGATGATTTACTCGACAGAAGAGTAGAGATTACAGGACCTGTAGACCGCAAAATGATCATTAATGCACTGAATTCCGGTGCCAGAACTTTTATGGCTGATTTTGAAGACAGCAGCTCGCCCACCTGGGAGAACTGTATTCAGGGACAGATTAACCTGGCGGATGCAGTACGGCGAAATATAGACTTTAATGCTGAAAACGGGAAATCTTACCGGCTTAATGAAGAAACAGCTGTACTGCAGGTTCGTCCAAGAGGACTGCATCTTCCGGAAAAACACCTGGAGATCAACGGAGAAGAAGCTTCAGGCTCACTGACTGATTTTGGAATTTACTTTTTCAATAATGCAGAGCAGCTGCTGAAAAACGGAAGCGGCCCTTATTTTTACCTGCCTAAGCTGGAGCATTATAAAGAAGCCCGCTGGTGGAATGATGTTTTTGTTTTTGCCCAAAACTACCTGGGGATTCCTTCAGGAACCATTAAAGCTACTGTTTTGATTGAAACGATTACAGCTTCATTTCAGATCGATGAAATTTTATTTGAATTAAAGGAGCACAGCGCAGGTCTGAACTGTGGCAGATGGGACTATATTTTTTCATTCATCAAAAAATTCAGAAATTTTTCCGGGTTTATGATTCCGGACAGAGACCAGGTAACCATGGCTTCACCTTTTATGAGCGCCTATTCAAAGAGAGTAATTGAAATCTGTCATAAAAGAAACGTTCATGCTATAGGAGGAATGGCTGCCCAGATTCCTGTGAAAAACGATGATGAGGCGAACAACGCTGCTTTTGAAAAAGTAAGAAAAGATAAAGAAAGAGAAGTGAACAATGGTCATGACGGCACCTGGGTAGCACATCCGGCTTTGGTTTCTGTTGCAACAGAAGTTTTTGATCGTCATATGCCTGAAAAGAATCAGATTGATAAAAAATTTGAATATCATATTAAAGAAAAAGATCTCCTGGAAGTTCCGCAAGGTGAAATTACAGCGAAAGGAGTCAGAAAGAACATCAATATTGGAATTCTGTACTTGGAAAGCTGGCTGATGGGAACCGGCGCAGCAGCGATTTACAACCTGATGGAAGATGCAGCAACTGCCGAAATTTCAAGAACGCAGCTCTGGCAATGGCTGAGAAATGAAGCAAAGCTTGATAACGGTCAGGTCCTGACCCGTGAAATGATCCTTCAATGGGAGGCTGAAGAAATCGAAAATATTGAAAAATATGTAGGTGAAGAACGTTTCAAACATGGAAAATTCAACCTTGCAAAAGAGCTTTTCAATGAACTGGTATTTGCAGAAAAATTCGAGGAATTCCTCACTTTGAAAGCGTACCCTTTTATTGAGTAAGAGAGTGGGAGTAGGAGAGTTTATGAGGGAAAAAAGAAAAGATCCTATTCATAATTTATCATAAACATTTCCCTAATCCCTGCAACCTAATCCCTAATTAACAATAAATCCAAATATTATGAAAACAAGACAAGAACAGATCCATGCTATAGAACAGGATTGGCTGAATAATCCTCGCTGGAACGGAGTAAAAAGAACGTATACCGCTGAAGAAGTATTAAAGCTGCGCGGTTCTTATAAGATTGATTATACCATTGCAACAGAAATGTCCAAAAAATTCTGGGATAAACTGAATAATCAAAATTATGTAGCCGGACTTGGCGCCTTAACGGGTAACCAGGCGGTTCAGGAAGTGGATGCCGGACTTGAAGCCATCTATCTTTCAGGGTGGCAGGTGGCTGCGGATGCCAACCTTTCAGGGGAAATGTATCCGGACCAGTCACTGTATCCTGCCAATTCAGTACCTTCTGTAGTGAAAAAGATCAATAATGCCTTACTGAGAGCAGATCAGGTCCAATCCGTGAGTGGAAACGGGAATAAAGAATATCTGGTTCCCATCATTGCAGATGCAGAAGCAGGATTCGGCGGAAATTTAAATGCTTTTGAACTGATGAAACAGATGATTGAGGCAGGGGCAGCAGCAGTGCATTTTGAAGATCAGCTTTCTTCAGCCAAAAAATGCGGCCATCTGGGAGGGAAAGTTTTGGTTCCGACTCAGGAAGCCATTAATAAACTCATTGCAGCCCGTCTGGCTTCTGATGTATTGGGTGTGCCAAGTATCATTATTGCGCGAACAGATGCTGATGCTGCGGATCTTCTGACTTCGGATATTGATGACAGGGATAAAAAATTTGTGACCGGAGAAAGAACTTCCGAAGGTTTCTATGTAGTGAAAAATGGAGTAGAGCAGGGAATTGACAGGGGATTATCGTATGCTCCTTATGCAGACCTGATCTGGATGGAAACCTCCAATCCTGACCTGGAGCAGGCCAGAAAATTTGCTGAAGGCATCCATGCTCAGTTTCCGGGAAAAATGCTGGCTTATAACTGTTCACCGTCATTCAACTGGGCAGCAAGGCTTAGTGTGGAAGAAATGGCCAGTTTCCGTGAAGAGCTTGCCAAAATGGGCTACAAATTCCAGTTTATCACACTGGCAGGTTTCCATGCCCTGAATACAGCGATGTTTGAGCTTGCTTTAGCTTATAAAGAAAGAGGAATGGCAGGATATTCCGAGCTTCAGGAACGTGAGTTTGCCCTTCAGCAGAAGGGTTTCAGGGCGGTAAAACACCAGTCGTTTGTAGGCACAGGATATTTTGATGAGGTTCAGAATGTGGTGACCAACGGATCTTCTGCAACAGTAGCAATGAAAGATTCTACAGAAACCGCACAGTTTCATTGATCATTTTCCATATTACATAAATTTTTAGTTGTGAACCTTCTCAGTTTTGGGAAGGTTTTTCGCTTTGAAGAATGTTTGAAGCTTTAAAGTCCATATCTTTGACTGATCATGAAGAAGAAATACCAATGAATTTAATTTATCAAAAACAGATTGAGGTAACAAAAGAGCATATAGACCAGAACAACCATGTCAATAATGTGCAGTATGTCCATTGGGTAGAAGAAATAGCAGGCGAGCACTGGGAAAAAGTAAAGGATAAAACAGAGTATCCCGAAGATATCTGGATGCTTGTTGATCATCATATTCAATACAAAAAGCAAGTCTATCTCGGAGATATACTTACCGTTAAAACCTATCCGAAGCCTCCTGAAGGCATCAGGCAGCCCAGAAAAGTGGAGTTTTACTGTAATGATCAGCTTGTAGTGGATTCAGATACGCTTTGGGTATTGGTTGATCTGAAAACCCAGAAGATTAAAAGACTGGAAAGTAACTGGCTGGATAAGCTTTCACAATAATCGTGCTTAGAAACCGCTGTTTTTCCAAGCTATCAATTTAATTATGATTGCCCTATTAAGTGACTGATCCATTGCAGTCAGAACTTATAAGCCAGTACACCGCAGTTTTCTTTAAATTCGTCTAAATCTTTAGTACTTTCCGAATCATATAGCTGCTTAACTTCCTTAAGACTGATTTCTTTGACGATATTTCCGTGCAGGTCCAGCAAATACCATTCTCCACCTGCTACGGCATGTTCATCCGGATATTCTTCTGGTCTCTTCCAGTCACTGTACTCATTATACAGATCGAATTTATATACTTTCCCGTTTTTGTTAGCCAGATATAATTCAGGATTTAGTTCCTCGATCCATTCATATTCAAAAGGAACAATTATTTCCGATTTCAGATTGATTATTCCCCATTTGCCCTTTCCTAATTCAAGGCCGGCGCTGGTATACAGGTCCTCATTGTCACCAATAATTCTGGGGCTGATATTTTCATTAAACTCATCACTAAAGGTCCACGAAAAATCTCCCTTAAATGCTTTTAATTTTGTAGAATCATAAGTCCAGTCCAGATAATCATATTCGGGGGTAGTCTCAATACCATGATGATTTAAAATACCCCATTTCTTGTGACCATCAAAAAATCGTACCCATGAGTTCTTTTGATCAGCCATCTGGCCTTCTGTAATTTTAACTTTGGTTTTATCAGCAAAAAAATGAAGACAGATATTATTCTCGCTTTGAGATAAGGCAGAATCTAAAGTATCATTAACAAATATTTTTTCATAAAACCCATCAATTAAAAATTCATTCTGATGGTTAACCAGACTGAATCTTCTTTCCTGCTCGATGATATAAACCGTGTGAGAATGTATTTTCTCAGCAAACTGTAAACTGATTTCAGTGAAAACATTCTCTTTTTCATTAAATGCAATACCTGGGATACGATTGGGAATGTGTCCTTTTTCCTCTTTTATAAAACGCCCTTTTGTGTCAAAATAAAACAGCTTTTTGATAAAATTGTCCGAATCTTCCTCATTGTCAGGAAACATGGAAGCACAAAATACACTGAACTCTTTATAATATCTTATTTCATTAAAATACGGAAGGATCAGGATACTGCTGTTTTTAGAGTCCATCACTCCCGTCAGGTGAAAATAGTTTTTTTCAAAAAAATGATCAAATGGCTGGGAACATTTGTTGATGTTAAAATTTACCTGATACAGAAGATTTTGATATTCCCACAGGACAGAAAAAGGATGTTGCTGATTTTTAAAATGAAGAAAATGCTGATCATCTTTAACAATTACCGGATAAGCTGCCATAAAATCATTGCTTCTATGGTTTTCCAGAGAAACATGCTCAAGATATTCACGGAAATCCAGATCCGGAATGAATTTATAATCAAATCTGTTGGCTTTTTCCTGTTCCTGAATTTCCTCATCCGTATAGATCTGGTCTTTTCCAAGATAGGTTCTTATAAAATGATGGGCTTTTTTGAACTCAGCATCCATATTATCGTTATCCATTTTGTAATTTTAAATCAAAGCTAAAATAATTAATTTCAAACTTAAGCCTTATCTTTGCATTATGATACGGATTACAAAAATTTTCACATTCGAAACAGCCCATGTGCTGTATAATTACGATGGGAAATGTAAAAATATGCACGGACATTCCTATAAGCTGTTTGTAACAGTGAAAGGAAGACCCGTTAATGATTTGGAGAATCCCAAAAACGGGATGGTGGTGGATTTTGGAGATATTAAAAGTATCGTGAAATCTGAAATCGTGGATGTATGGGATCATGCGGTTCTTGTTAATGCACTGTCTCCCCATAAAGAACTTGGTGAAGATCTTGAAAATAAAGGTCACAAAGTAATTTACTGCAGTTTTCAGCCTACCTGCGAAAATATGCTGTATGCCATTGCAGCAAAAATAAAATCGAAACTTCCGGCTGAGGTATCTCTGGCCTATCTTAAACTTCACGAAACGGAAAACTCCTATGGAGAATGGTTCGCAGAAGACAATAAGTAACAGTATGTACATTAAAACTCAGACCGGTGTTAAAAACGATCATTAATTTAGAACCTGGAAAAAAAGTCTATTTCGCTTCAGACCAGCATTTTGGCGCTCCAAATCCTAAGGAAAGTAAGATGCGTGAAGAGAAATTCATCCGGTGGATGGACGAGATCAAGGAAGATGCACAGGTTTTGTTTTTAATGGGTGATCTGTTTGATTTCTGGCACGAATGGAAACACGTAATTCCTAAAGGATATGTGCGTGTCCTCGGGAAAATCGCCGAACTGAAAGACAGGGGAATCCATATTTATTTTTTTGTAGGAAACCATGATTTGTGGATGAAAGACTACCTGGAAGAAGAAATAGGATGTACCGTGTTTTACAAAAAACAGTATTTTGAGATGGGAGGGAAGCAGTTTCTCCTCGCTCACGGAGACGGTCTGGGACCAGGTGATAAGGGTTATAAAAGAATGAAAAAGCTGTTTACAAATCCTGTGGCACAGTGGTTTTTCAAATGGCTTCATCCCGATATTGCCATGAAAGTGGCTCTATATCTTTCCCAGAAAAATAAAATGATTTCCGGAGAAGAAGATAAAGCGTTCCTTGGTGAAGATAAAGAGTTTCTTATCATTTATTCAAAAGAGAAACTGAAGTCCGAGAAGTTGGATTACTTTATCTATGGGCACCGCCATCTCCCGATGGTGCTGGACCTGGAGCAGAAAGCAAAATACATTAACCTTGGCGACTGGATCTCTTACTTCACCTATGGCGTATTTGAAAAAGATTTCGAGCTGAAAACTTTTGCAGACGGGACAAAAAAAAATTACCCCTGAGCGGGGTAATTTTCGAATGAACCGAAGTCCACTCTTGTTTTTAATCCATATTCCGGTTAAGTAATTACAAGAACTTTACCAAAGTAGAATTCTTTGATTAAAAAAATATTAAAAAAATACATTTTTTAAATAACTCGCTATTTTTCAGTTATTTAATTAGTTTAAAAATAGTCTTTAAAAATTGAAAAATATATTCGATATACGGACAGAACAGGATTTTCTGGAGGCATCATTGGCAGCTTTTCGTTACCAATATGACCATATTGAGGTATATAGAAAGTTTGTGGATTTTCTGAAAATTAACCCCGATGAGGTGACTGATTTGGCTAAAATTCCTTTTCTGCCCATCGAGATGTTTAAAAACCATCAGATTTTAGACAGAAATGCAACAGCCGATCTGTATTTTCATAGCTCAGGAACTACCCAGATGAATCTTTCAAAGCATTTTATTGCAGATCCCGGGCTGTATGAAGAAAGCATCTCTAAAAGCTTTGAACAATTTATAGGAAAGCCCGAAGAGTTTGTATTTCTGGGTTTGCTGCCAAGTTACCTGGAGAAGCAGAATTCTTCTTTAATTTACATGGTAGATGATCTTATGAAAAAATCCGGAAAACCTGAGAACGGATATTTTCTTTACAACCATGCTGAGCTGTTCCAGCTTTTGAACGATTTAAAAGACAAAAAGGTCATTCTTTTCGGAGTATCCTTTGCTTTACTGGATTTCCTGGATTCCGTTGAATCTCTGGGACGTTCAATTACCGGATCTCAAAATCTGATCGTTATCGAAACCGGTGGAATGAAAGGCAGAAAAGAAGAAATGACCAAGGATGAGTTGCTGAAAATCCTGCAGAATGGCTTTAAAACTGAGAAGATTTATTCAGAATATTCAATGACAGAACTGCTTTCGCAGGCATATTCCCTGGGAAATAACGAATATCAATCCCCAAACTGGATGAAAATACTGGTTCGGAATGCAGAAGATCCTTTTTCCTATGAAAAGGAGGGACGGACCGGGGCAATTAATATTATAGACCTTGCCAATATCCATTCGTGCTGCTTTATTGCTACACAGGATTTAGGGAAAACCCTTCCGGGAGATAAATTTCAGGTATTGGGAAGGATAGATCATTCCGATATCCGCGGATGTAGTTTATTGGTTTCTTAATAGCAGCTGACAACATAAATACTACCTCTAATGCTGAAAATAGAAGAACTTGTTCACGCATATATTCATTCCCACTGTGATTTCGAAAAAGAAATTGTGCTGACGAACTATTTCCAGGCCGACTGGGAAGCGGATATGCTGTTCATAGATGCTGATGGATTCAGTCATGAAATTGAGATCAAGCTTTCAAAAAGTGATTTTAAAAACGATTTCAAAAAAGCATACCTCAATAAAGATACCGGGGAGAAATTCCTGAAACATGATAAAATTTCATGTGGTGACTATATGTGCAATGCTTTCAGTTTTCTTCTTCCGATGGGCATGATAGACCATGCTGTAATTCCGGAACATTGCGGAATTATAGAATTTTACCACAATGCAGATACCTGGGAAACCGAATTTTATCTTATCCGTAAGCCTAAAAGAGTCCATGAGGATTCCTACTGGAAGTTGAATGACAAAGATCTTTTTATCCGCAAAATGGCCCTGAATCTGTTGCAGCGTAAATTGGAGATCAAAGGAAAGCACGAAGAACTTATCTTTAAAAATCCTTTTGAGATCAAAAAAAACAAATAAAAAACTTTCGCATTCTGTTCCTGTCAATGTAAGTTCGGTAGAGAAATAATTTTTCGCCCATAAAAAAATCCTGCCGCCTGACAGGATTTTATATAAATATCAAAATTAATATTAATCAGTAACTTCAGCAGTATCTCTCTGAAGTAAAAACTTGTAGATCAAACCTCCTGTAATTCCTCCTAAAATAGGCGCCGCCCAGAACAGCCAAAGCTGAGACATGGCAAGCCCACCGGTGAAGACTGCCTGTGAAAGTGATCTTGCCGGGTTTACCGAAGTATTGGTGATAGGAATAGAAATAAGGTGAATCAGGGTAAGAGCTAAACCGATTGCAATACCTGCAAATTTACCGTTAGCCCATTTGTCTGTAGCTCCCATAATAACAATCAGGAAGAAAGCTGTCAGTAAAAACTCTGCAAGGAATGCTGCTCCCATGCTGAAAGCTTTCCCATTATAGACCGCCTCTCCGTAGAAATTCGTTGCAAAAGCTCCCGGTTTGGAAAAATCTACAGCACCTGAACCGCTAAGGATAACATACAGGCATCCTGCTGCAAGAAGAGCTCCCAGGCATTGCGCCACAACGTAAGGAATAAGATCTTTAGCGGAGAATCTGCCCCCTGCCAAAAGCCCGAAGGAAACCGCCGGATTGAAATGTCCGCCGGAAATATGGCCTACAGCATATGCCATCGTAAGAACCGTAAGACCAAAGGCTAATGCAACCCCTAAAAGGCCAATACCGATGTCGGGAACTCCGGCAGCAAATACTGCACTTCCGCAACCCCCGAAAACAAGCCAAAATGTGCCGAAAAATTCAGCAAAAAGTTTTTTTATCATATGTTTATTATTTAAATGCATCTCAAATGTAAAATTTAAATTTTAAAATTAAAAGATAAAATTTAAAAATCTTTTAAGATTCATTAAGATAGTATTGCACATTTATTAATTTGGTTTAATGTTTGTTGGGATTTTTTTTAAGAAGACATTATTCGTGAGTTGAATGATGTTTCATAAATGTTTATCTTTCGATTAGTAATTTAAAAGAGTGGTTAATGAGAAAGTTTTTTTGTGTAGCCTTTGTGCCCTTCATGTATAGCTTTTATTATTCGCAGGCAGCAAAAAAAGCATTCCCCTGCTATGATCTTGCAACAGTACTTAAAGTAGAGCCTACCTCCCTCTACAAACCGCATCTGGATGCTTCCAAAAGCTTTAATGTAAAATTGCTGAAAGATTCCAAAACAGTACAGAAATATATATCCGGCGGGAAATTTCACAAAATAAAAAAGAGCGGGAAAGGCTATCGTGTCCAGAAGCTTGATTACAGCAGACCTTACATGGTCTCTAAAGCGAAAGCCACTCTTGAAAAAATGGGAGCCAGATTCAGCAAGGAAACCAAAGGCCATACTTTTACCGTATCATCCATCACAAGGACATTAGAGGACCAGTGCAGGCTCAGAAGAGTCAATTCCAATGCTTCGCTGGGGATTAGTTCCCACAATTACGGAAACTCGTTTGATATTTCTTATATCAGGTTTAATGATGTGCTGAAGTATAATCCGAAAATGGAAACTGCACTTGAGAAAGTTTTAAAGTATTATGCAAATGCCGGCAGGATTTATTACATTAAAGAAAAGCAGCAGAGTTGTTATCACGTCACAGTGAGGAATTATTAAGCAGCCGGCTCGTCCCAAACCTCATTGTAATCTGGAAAATTTTAGATCGCTAAGATTAAATTAATCTTACAAATAATAAATTTATGATGCGATTATTTGTGCAGGATGTTTAGTTTGTATAATTTTATGCAACTAAATAAACCATGAACTTATGAACGAGAACGATTACAAACTGGCCGTTGCCGAATGGGGCAGATGCTTGTCAGATTATTCCAAAATTGCCAATTTAATTCCCACCAACTACATTTTCGAACTTTCATCAGAACAGATTGATAAAATCAAGCAGCAAAACAAATATGTGGACATCTGCGCAGAAGTCGGCATATATAACGGTGCAGTGGTTTTAATTTTCCTTCCTTTGGATTCACAGGGGCATATTGACAAAAGTATTACCGAATACCAGTACACTGTTCTGTGTCCGCTTAAATATGATCTGAGATTACAGGAAACCAAAGAATTTTCCATAACCAAAAATGCAGTTCTTTCCGGCAACCTTACCAAAGTGGATGATAATACCAGTACCTCTTTCCCGGTATCCGAACAGCCGGTTCTGGACCAGGATATCGCAGTAGAAGCTATTGAGCGCTGGAGAAATGAAGGAATGGAGTGGTTCTTCCGTGAATGCAACGAATTCGGTGGAGAAAGAGTTTTCAGAAGATTCTATATTCCGATGCAGGACCTTACCCATCCTTATCCTGAAGTGATCGGGATCAAGTGCTCTTTTGGGCTCAGATACAACGATATTTATCAGAGAATGCTGGTAACACTGATCTTTATCTCTTTCCATGAAATGTTACAAGAGGGAAACAGCGAAAGCATTATTTCCAATACCTACGACTGGGCGAAGCCATGTCCGCCTGTATGCCGTATCCCAGAACTTGGATCTTAAATACCAGGATAAATAGGAATGACAGATTTTTTCAAAGCCATTTTATTCCTGAATTATGCTCTGCTTCTGTCCGTTATACTTTTGGGAGCAGCAAAATACCGTATACTGAATAATAAAGAAAAGCAATATTTTCACTGTATTGCTTTCCTTTTTTTTATTGAGTTGCTGAACCTGGTTCTGCCTTATGTTTTCAATCTGAATGATACCTCGTTTCTCTACCCTTTATACATTGCCGGCGAATTTTTTCTGGTTACCGCTTTATTTATCAGAAAACTGAACCTCTCAAAATACTTTCTGGGAATTACAGCGTTGCTGGCATGTGGATTTATGATATCTAAATATGTGTTTGACTATCCGTTCAACAGTGATATTGTAAAGGTAATATCAAATATTATCATTGTCTGCCTTTCTGGGTTTACTTTGATCCGGGAAATCAGGGGCGTTTCTGCACAGAACCGTTTTCTTTTTGCAGATGCCGGTATCTTTTTCTACTATTCGGTTTCTGTATTTATTTTTATTATTCAGCACCAGATTGCGGACCTTTCAGAAGATGATTACTATATTATTCTCAGTGCTAATAATATTCTGTCAGGCATCTTATATTGTTCATTTTTATATACCTTCATCAAATTAAAGAAGTAACCTTAAATATTAGCCTGCTGATCCTTATAATTGTTACCATAACCGTTATAGTTTCGTTTATTCTCTTGGCTTACAGATCCTTCATCAGCAGGATCATTAAAGAAAAAAATGCCCAGCATGAAGCCGAAGTTCTTCATCAGAAAAACCTCGTGCTCGAAAATATCAAAGCCCAGGAAGAAGAAAGAAAAAGAATAGCCGTCATGATCCATGATGATATCGGGAACCGGCTCAATATCCTTTCCCTGTGGCTGAACAACCTCGATACACAGGGAGATGAAGTCATTAAAAAGAATATTTACAGCCAGATGTCTTCATTAATTGATGCGGCCCGGAGCATTTCCCATTCCTTATATCCTGTCAACCTGGAGTCTGTGGGCTTTGTTCTTTATGTGGAAGAGCTTATTGCCAATCTTTCTCATAAGATCAGTATTTCCATGAAGGTCATGCCCGGATATGAGAAAAAAGATATCTTTGTAGAAGTGCAGCTGTACCGGATCATTCAGGAATTTACAACCAATGTAATCAGACATTCCACCGCTACAGACCTTTGGATTTACATCAAAGATTATCCCCGGCACATGGCTGTTGTTATTTCTGATAACGGACAGGGATTTGATTATGATCTCGTGAAAAAAGGAATGGGCATCAAAAACATCGAATCCAGGATAAAATCCATGAATGCTTTACATAAATGGAAAAGTGCCCCGAATAAGGGAAGCCGTCTAATTATTTTAATTCCAAGAAACCATGAACTCCCAAATAAAAATAGCCTTAATTGATGATGAACAGCTGATCCTTGAAGGGGTGAAAATGCTGCTTTCCAACGAAAAAAACATATCCGTATGTCTTACCTCCAACAACGGCCCGGATTTTATTGAAAAGCTCGGAACCCTTTCTGAAGATGAATTCCCACACATAGCCCTTGTAGATGTACAGATGCAGCCCATGAACGGTTTTGAGCTGGTGGAAGTACTCAAAGAAAAATATCCTGACCTCCGGATTATTATTCTTTCTTCCCATTATAAAACCTCCATTCTGGGATATATGGTAAAATTAGGTGTTTCTGCTTTTCTCCCTAAAAATTCGGACAGGAAAACCTTCATCGAAGCCATTACCATGGTGTATAAAAATGGAGTTTTCTTTACGGCAGAAGATCACCAGATGCTTTTTACCTACATGAACAGCTCCGCAAAAAAGAAATCTCTTTTTGAAATGGAAGACGAGCTTTCCGAACGGGAAAAAGACGTGGTGAAGCTGATCTGCCAGGAATATACCAATAATGAGATCGGAGAAAAGCTATTCATCAGTCCGAGAACAGTAGAAAGCCATCGGCAGCGCATCCTGGAAAAAATAGGTGCCAAAAATACAGTGGGTATCGTTATCTATGCCGTAGTAAACAATATATATTCTCTTGATAAAATGTAATTCCGTAGAAATACGGAATTTTTTATTTGGTATTTTTCACGCTAGTATTGCTTTTCCTTCTTCCGTTAATTTGGAGATAAGTTTTTATGGCAGAATCACAAAATGAAGCTTTTACAAAAAACTTTCAATAATTAAAGCAAAACACAGCGATGGAAAATGATACCCTATTACCTGTCGGGATTTTTTTTGACGGAACCGGAAATAACGGAATCAATGCAGGTTCGGCAACCAGGCCGCCCGCCAATAATGAGAGCTATAAAGGAGCCCCGACGAATGTTTACAAACTGTTTAATATATTCAACGGGAACCATAAAATATATATCGAAGGAATAGGAACAGTCACAGGCAGTGAAGACAGCAATTTTGCTATGGCTACCTGCGTAAATCCTCCGGATTCCCAGGGATATTCTTCCGATGACAAACTTCAGAAAGCCAATGCTTTCGTAGAAAATCTGGTGACTGATAAAAATACTGATTATCATTTTTATATCTACGGATTCAGCAGGGGAAGTATGCTGGCAAGAGAATTTTGCAACCAGCTTGTCACGAATTATCCCACAGCAAATGTTACCATAAAGTTTCTGGGTGTTTTCGATACCGTTGAATCAAAGCCTTTCAATACCTATGATATGGCTCTGCCTCAGCAGGTAGAAAATGCCCTTCATATATGTGCCGTGAATGAATGCCGGTTCTTTTTCCCGCTCACCGGTTTTTTTGAAAACTCAAAGAATATGCAGGATACCCAAACAGAAACGGGAGGAGCCATATGGAAAGAAATCTTTGTTCCGGGAGCCCATGCTGATGTGGGGGGTGGGTACTTGCAGGCACCTCAGTCTGTATATGTTTCTACAGATTTTATTAATGCAGATGATTTACAGAATTATGTTTCAGACGTAAGAAATACAAAAACGGACGCTGAAGGAAACAAAATATGGGACGCTCTGCTTTCAGATTTTCAGGTAGAAAAAGGACTTGTACTGTCCCAGGCTTATGTTTCCAGGGAACTGGTCCTGAATACGTTGCCGTTTGTATACGGAAGAATCATGCTGACTGAAACCAATAATGCAACGCCGGGAATTTTCAGTACAGATCTTGCCAATTCCGGACTTGAGATTGTGGATGATCCTTTTCTGGCAGATTTTGAGGCAGATCTCACAGCGTATGTCAAAAGCTTTTTACCGGCTCTGAAACCTCATTATGATTATGCCGGTTTTGCAGACTATACCCATATTTCAGCTAACTTCGGAATGTACCACCATGATGTATTGCAGAAGTCGGCCGGTGAAATAGAAGCAGAGCTTATCAACATCGGGCTGAATGTACCCAGCAGCACATCCGTAGACCAGGGCATACAGACCAGATTTCTTACCGAACTGCATCTTCCTGAGGATAGTTTTGTCGTAGATTTTATGTATGGGACCAACGTTCCCAACAATGATATCTGGAGCCGTTCTATCGGGATAAAATCATTTGTTTCAAACAGAGTTAAATAGATCATACAAGTACTTTTCAGTTTTAAATTTAGGTTGCGAAGGGGTGTCTGTATAGGCACTCCTTTTTTAGCAAAAATGCAAAATAGCAAAACCTTAATGGTTATCAGCAAAAATATAAACAAGAAAATAGCAAGTACACATCTCATTAATTACTGATTTTCTTAGCCGTTTTGCCTTTTACCTTTCCGCGATTTTACCCCTCTGTCTCTTCATCTTTCAGTTATTCTCACTATTCATTTCTTTTTCCGTACTTTTGCACCCGAAAATTCATTATTCATTCACTTAATTTTTATTTAATAAAATGCTTTCGGTTCAAGGTTTAGGATTACATCATTCAGGAAACTATCTGTTTCAAAATACAAATTTCACCATCAAAAAGGATGATAAAGTGGGACTCGTTGGAAAAAACGGAGCAGGAAAATCTACTTTATTGAAAATGCTTTCCGGAGAAATTAATTTCTACGAAGGAAGTGTTGTCCCTGAAGGAAATGTAACCATCGGTTTCCTGAAACAGGATCTTGATTTCGTAAAAGGAAGAACCGTTTGGAATGAAACAATGCAGGCTTTTGAGCAGATTAATGCATGGAAAAGTGAACTGGAAGAAGTTAATCACCAATTGGCAACAAGAACCGATTATGAAAGTGATTCCTATACAGATCTGATCAATAAAATGACGGAACTGAATGATCTTCTGATGAACCATGATGCCTACAATCTGGAAGGCGATATGGAGAAGATATTATTCGGTCTGGGTTTTAAAGCAGATGATTTCCATAAAATTACCGATGAATTTTCAGGAGGATGGAGAATGAGAATTGAGCTGGCCAAGCTGCTTCTTCAGAAGAACGATATCATGCTTCTCGATGAGCCTACCAACCACCTTGATATGGAATCCATTATCTGGCTGGAGAACTTTCTGAAAGATTATCCCGGAGCCATTGTTCTGGTGAGCCACGATAAACAGTTCATGACGGCTGTCTGCAACAGGACTTTTGATATCAACAATAAAAAAGTTGACGACTATAAAGCCAACTATTCCAAATATCTGGTTATGCGTGAAGAGCGCCGTGAAAAACTGATTCAGGCTAAAAAGAATCAGGATGCGGAGATCAAGCAGATGGAAGACAACATTAATAAGTTCCGTGCAAGTGCTACAAAAGCGTCTTTCGCGCAGTCGCTTATTAAAAAATTAGATAAGATCGAACGTATTGAAGTGGATAACGAAGACGTTTCCAAATTCAATATCCGTTTCGTGCAGTCTATGGTTCCCGGAAAAGTTATTTTCGAGGCAGAAAACCTAGGAAAGGCTTACGGCAACAAACAGATTTTTGATAAAGTAGATTTTATTGTTCAGAGAGGAGACAGAATTGCTCTTTTAGGACAGAACGGACAGGGGAAAACTACTTTAGCCAAAATTCTTGCCGGAGACATCAAAGATTATACAGGAACCTGGAACCTTGGACATAATGTGAACATCGGATACTTTGCCCAAAACCAGGAAGAAGTTCTGACTCCTAATAAAACTGTTCTGGAAGAGGCAGAAGATGCTGCTACGGAAGAAACCAGACCAAGAGTAAGAGACCTTCTGGGATCTTTCCTTTTCCAGGGAGACGCCGTAACCAAGAAAACAAAAGTGCTTTCCGGGGGAGAAAGAAACCGTCTGGCACTTTGTAAATTATTACTTCGTCCGTTCAACACGTTGATTATGGATGAGCCTACCAACCACCTTGATATTCAGTCTAAAGAAATTATCAAACTGGCTTTACAGAATTTTGAAGGCACCCTGATCGTCATCTCTCACGACAGAGAATTCCTGGATGGTCTTTGTGATAAAATCTACGAATTCCGTGACGGGAGAATGAAAGAATTCCTTGGAAGCGTAGGTGAGTACCTTGAATACAGACAAAAAGAAACGCTTCGCGAAATATCTGCTGAAAAAGCAAAACTTCACGGAGATGATGTGAAAGTTGAAGAAAAACCTGCTCCGAAAGAGGTGAAAGTGGAAGATAAATCATCAACCATTGTAAGCAAAGAGCAAAAAAATATTCAGAATAAACTAAAGAAAGTAGAAGAGAAAATCTCTGAACTTGAAGCCGAAATTGAAACCATGGAAGCTTCCTTTGCCAAAGAAAACCCTTCTGAAGAAACTTTGGAAAAGTACAATAAAGCCAAAGAGGAATTAGATGTTGCTTTGCAGGAATGGGAGCATCTGGGATCTCAACTTGCTTAAATTTTTGAATTAAATAATAAATAAATCCTTCGGCTCCGCTCAGGATGACATTTCTAATACTAACGGTGTAATTTTAACGTGTCATCCTGAGCGAAGTCGAAGGATTTTAAATAAATATACTTGTCGAGGTTCTTTTTTGTAACAAAAAAAGACTTTTTGCGACGTATTGAGCAGTTTAATAAAAACTTAATTAAAAACTTTAAATTATTTTTATAATTTTACAGGATGATTTTTAAGGAAAGCAGAAATCTGAAGAGTTTTATCTCCAAACTTTTGTTTGGGATCTACTTCATTGCGCTGTTTTCCCAGAGTTTTCACCACCACGATGCTGTCGATAACTTTAAGATCTTCAATCTTAAAAAGGCAGAAAACTCCATCGCTAAAACTTCAGCCAAAGAAAAGCCGGGCGACTGTCTGGCCTGTCATTTCCTGGCTACAGGACATACTTTGGTTCCTGACGAATTCAGCTTTACATTTGAGCATTTTACGCATCAGGTAAAGCAGACCATTACCGTTCAGGAAAAAATATGGTCTCAGACCAAGTTTACTTTTCAGCTCCGGGGGCCTCCCGCAGTTGCATAATCATTTATTTTTTATTGGCTTTAATTCGTTTTAAAGTTCAATATTTGGGATTAGTATTTGCTGATAGCCGGTTTTACGTGGTTCAGATTTAAGTTACGGGATTCGGGATTCGGGGTTTGTGATACATGATATTAGAAGTTTTCAGGTGTAATTAATTGTATACCTCTCATTACTTTTATATTCAGACCGCATCTATCATCATTAATACATTATACATTTTACAATGAAAAAATAGTCCCATTCAACAAATTTTTACGAAAAAATGTACCTGAAAATGGTACGCAATCAATCTATAGACAATGAAATTGATATATAGCCTGATGTTGGTTCTTTGCGGACTGACATTGATAAATGCACAGAAAACTTATACTGTGGAAGGATCTGTTCATGATTTTCATGATAAAGCAGCATTGGAAAACGCTGTAGTGAAAATCGGAGAATTTACAGCCAAAACAGACCGTACCGGTAAGTTTATATTCAATAAAATTCCTGCGGGAAAATATATTCTCATTGCTAAACATCCTGATTGTGATGATTATACTGAAAATATAGGAGTAGATCAGGATATGCATCTGGCCATTACACTGGAGCACCACGTTAAGGATATCGAGACGGTGACGATCCATGGAAGTCATAAATCCAATGGCTCTTTAATCATTAAAACACTCGATAAATCCGAGATCCAGAGAAACTCTACGGATAACCTCGGTAATTTATTATCAAAAATATCCGGAGTTACTACCTTAAAAACCGGGAATAATATTTCAAAACCTGTGATTCACGGGTTATACGGAAGCCGCATCTCTATTTTAAATAATGGAGTGAAGCTGGCCGAGCAGGAATGGGGCGTAGAGCATGCTCCCAATGTTGATATTAATAATTTTCAGCACATCGATGTCATAAAAGGGGCTTCTGCATTAAAGTACGGAAGCGATGCCATTGGAGGTGTTGTGGTAATGGAACCTGAAATTTTCCCTAAAAAGGATACCATTAAAGGTTCTGTTGGTCTTACCGGGATTTCCAACGGAAGAGGGCTTGGGCTGGATGTAGATGTCGCCAGAGTCTGGAAAAACGGCTGGGCGGTAAAGTCCGGTGGAAGCATCAAAAAGCTGGGCGACCAGAGCGCTCCGGATTATAACCTGAAGAATACGGGAATGGATTTCTCTTCTTTTAATTTTACGGTTCAGAACAACAGCTATGAAAAAGGAATCTCCTTTGATTATTATCTGACTAACCAGAATATAGGGATTTTAAGAGATTCCCATGTTTCCACTTCGGGGGATTATGACAGGGCAATGAATGCCAATCCACCTGTTTATTCAGGGAAATTCAGTTATGATATTGATAATCCGAGACAGGTTATCGAGCATCATATTGCGAAAGTTTCAGCTTTTAAAAGGTTTGAAAATATCGGAAAACTTTCGGCAACCTATAGTTATCAGTATAACCACAGACAGGAATATGATATCAGAAGAGGGGAATTAAAGGATACACCTTCTCTTGATCTTGAGCTGATGACGCATCAGTTTAATATCAACGATCTTCTGGAAAGGGAAAAGTGGTCTCTGGAAACGGGAATTGATGCAGGTTTTCAAAACAATTATTCAGATCCTGCCACTAAAGCAAGACGTTTGATCCCTAATTACGATAAATATTCTGCCGGAATATATTCTGTTTTTAAATATAAGATTTCCCACGAATTTAATTTTGAGGCGGGAGCACGATATGATTTCACCCGTTATGATGTTACGAAATGGTATGACAAAAGTGACTGGGACAAATTGTATGCAAACACTTTTCCTCAGTTTTATGTAAAACAGGATGAAAACAGGGTGTTGACGCGTCCTAAGCTTAACTATAATAATGTTTCCTTCAATGCAGGCCTGGAATACCGCCCGAGCTCAAGTTTTGATTTGAAATTTAATTATGCAAAAGTGGGCAGGTCCCCGAATATTGCCGAATTGTTTTCAGACGGGCTGCATCATTCCGCAGGGGTGATTGAAACAGGTGATATGGGCTTGAAAAATGAGCAGGGACATCAGTTCAACTTAACGGTAGATTCAAAAATCAATGTTTTGAAGGGACTGAATATTTCTGTGAATCCCTACTTCTTTATCACTAAAAACTTTATCAATCAGGTGCCGGTAGGAATTAAAGGAACCATCAGAGGCGTATTTCCAGAATGGGCTTACCAGCAGATCGACGCCAAAATGTATGGGGTAGATCTGGATGTTAACTGGAAGCTTACCGATGAGCTTACCTATGTGGGAAGAGGGGCTTATGTGTACGGACAGGATGATACGAACAATGAACCTCTGATTTTAATGATGCCACCGAATTTTTCCAATGCATTACAGTTTAAAAAAGAAAAATGGAATAACTTCTATTTTACTCTTGAAAACCAGACGTTTTTAAAACAGACCAGATTCCCGATCCGCAATGCTCCGCTGGAAATTTATGTAGATGGCGAGCTGGTGGATAAAATGATTGATTTCAGTACACCGCCCAGCGGTTATTCACTCTGGAATATCCAGACAGGAATCAATATCAGCAAAAATCTTTCTGCAGGACTTATCGTAAACAATATTTTCAATACTTCGTACAGAGAATATCTGAACCGTTTGAGATTCTTTGCGGATGAGGCAGGAAGAAACTTTATTTTAAACTTTAGATACAGATTCTAAAGATTTCAGAACAATTAAATTTTACAACTTTAAAATTCTTACAATGAACAAATTATTCAATACTAAAAATATTTTCAGATTATTAGCACTTTTATTCATCACGGTTACAGTTATTTCATGCCAGAGAGACGGCTCGGTGGCAGAAGATGACCTTCCTCAGGAAGAGCTCACGAATATTATTTTATTGGTAAAAGAAGATACCCCGGGATCTACGGCTATCGAATATAATTACAGCATCGGGGCAGGAGGAATTCCTACCATTCCTTTGAAAGACGGGAAATCTTATACCGTTGAAGCGAAATTCAGAAACGGGAATGAAGATGCTACAGGAGAAATTATTGATGCTAAAAATGAGCATTTCCTTATTTTTGACTTTCCAAAATCAAAGATCAACATTACCAGACTGGATGGTAATGACCTGAGAAACGACGGCAAAAGAGTAGGGTTAAAAACAAAATGGGATGTAGTACAGGCCGTTGACGGAACTTCTCCTTTCCTGAAACTGACCCTGATCCATTCACCTGAAAGTGTAAATGATGCTAAAGCAGGAACAGCCTGGGGAAGCGTTGTAGGTGGAGAAACAGATGCTGAAGCTACCTATAATTTAAGCAATTAAAATAGTTGATGTGAATAGTAAAACCGCTGAAATATTCAGCGGTTTTTTATTGTATTAAAGTATAAAAGCATTAAGTAAAAAAGCAATCAGATAAAACATGATTACAAAAATTAATAAAGCACCTAAGACAATGTATATGATTTGCTTAATCTGATTGCCGGAATTAATTCTTTTTGAAACTGTTGTAAAAGCTCTGATACCATTAATTAATGGGGTACGGTTTAACCATAAAATAAAAAAAACAATTAACTGTAATGTAAGGGCGCCAAAAATTGCCGGAACTTCATAAAAATAATCCTGTAAAATGACATTGATAAGAAGGGAAGTTAAAAACAGGCATCCGATAATCCTTGTTTTTGGGATGAACAGTAAAAGGGCTCCCAATATCTCAAAGATTCCTAAGGTTACAACAAATGGCTTGGAGTAAGAATAAAATTCCCACATTATTTTCATTCCTTTAAACTTTTCATTTACAGAATGATTGAACTGCGAATATTTACCTGCACCAAACAAAATCATAATTCCAGAAACATAAAGGCAGCAGGACCACTCCAGAATATTAAGAAAATCATTTTTTTTAAGCATTGTAATGTTTTTAAAGATTGGTTTTAAATTTCAATCAATTGATATGCAAAAGGTTATTTTTGTGAATTATATTCATATTTTACGTCAGAAAGTCATGAAGTTGTTGAAAATGCTGTTGATGGTTTAGAATATTCAGACAAAATCTGTCATACTAATCTCTCTCTGCTTATAAACCGGGGAAAGTTTTGTTGATGATCATTAAAATAACCCATACAATTGAAGATTTTGAAGCTAAATTTCTGAAGATATCATCTTTATAAATATTTGAACACTAAGAATTGATGAGAAGTGGGTAATTCTCATAAAAATTTCATATTTTTGCAACCTAAAATTTTAATCAATAATGAAGGTTACCGCACAAAACCATGATGACGTAAGTGCATTACTTACAGTGACATTGGAAAAATCTGACTACAAAGAAAAAGTAGAAAAGCAGTTGATTAATTATGCTAAAAATGCGCAAGTTCCTGGTTTCAGAAAAGGGAAAGTGCCTTTGAGTATGGTTAAAAAACAATATGAAGCAGGTATTGCATTCGAAGAAATCAACAGACAGGTTTCTGACGCATTGAACAACTATGTTAACGAAAACAAACTAAGATTAGTTGGTCAGCCTGTTCCTCAGCCAGTAAACGAACTAGATTACAACGCTGACAAAATTGAAGTTGCTTTCGAGGTAGGATATGAGCCTGAATTCACTATAGATTTAGCTAAATATGAAGCGCCTCATTATAAAGTAGAAGCTTCTGACAAAGAAATCACGAAGAGCATTGAGAACATGCAGAGACGTTTTGCAGAGCAGGTTCCTCAGGATAAAATCACTAAAGATTCTTATATAGCTTTAGAAGTTTCTCAGGTTGTAGAAGAAGATGCTGAAGGAGAGCACCACCACCATCCAAAGAACGTTACCATTACTGCTGAAAACAAAGAAGCTTTCAAATTGGTAAAATCTTTAAAAATGGACGGTTCTGTAAAAGTATCTAAAGAAACTCTTGCAGGTGATGAAGAACTGGCTAAAGAATTAGGTTTCTCTAAAGAAGAAGTTGAGCACTTACACCACGCTGAAGTAGAAGTTAAAGTAAAAGATTTCTATTCATTGAACCTGGCTGAGCTTAATCAGGATTTATTCGACAAAGTATACGGAGAAGGAACAATCAAATCTGAAGAAGAGCTTAAAGAAAAAGTAAAATCTGAGTTGGATGAGTACTTCCAGCAAAATGCTGATGTTCACTATGTGAATAAAGTATTGGAGCAGGTTACTGAAAAAGAAGAAGTAAAACTTCCGGAAAACTTCCTTGTGAAATGGTTAATGTTCTCTAACCAGAACATCCAGTCTGAAGAGCAGGCTAAAGAAATCCTTAATGCAGAGAAGAGCCAGCTAAGATACCAGATCATTGAAGGTAAATTAATGACTGACAACGAGATCAAATTAGACTATGCTGATGTATTGGCACAGGCTGAGCAGTTGGTAAGAAACCAGTTGGCAATCTACGGAATCCACCACCTAGGTGACGAAGAAATCCAGAAATATGCTGTTGAAATGTTGAAAGACCAGGAGCAGGTAAGACAAATTTCTTCTGAAGTAGCTATGGCTAAACTGAAAGATGTAATTCTTGAAAAAGCGTCTAAAAAAGAAACTAAAATTTCTCACGACGAGTTTTTGGAAGAACTTAAGAAATAATCTATTCCGATATAAATATTTGAAACCTCCGAGCGATCGGAGGTTTTGTTTTTTCCGATATTCTTAAAAAATCTTAATGAATTAGGGACGTAATCACCACGTATTTCACATAAATTCACGGTGTTTATTTTTGTGTGGTCATTATTCCTATATTTACACCTTAAACTTATTATATAGAGATATGAAAAAGATCATCATTCCGTTTTTTTGTGCCGTACTGTTCTCAGTTCCGGCAACAGCTCAGAAGACCAGTGCAGCTCCCGCAAAGACGGAAGTCGTAAAATCCAAACTGACCCCAAAAGATGTTGTAGATAATTACTTTAAAGCTTTAGGAGGTAAAAGTAAGCTGGAAGCAGTAAAGTCCACAATTATTGATAATACACTTAATGTTCAGGGTATGGATATTACCATGAGCACGATGAAGCAGGGCAATAAATTTAAATCTGTACAAACTGCTATGGGCCAGAAAGTTTCCCAGGTATTTGACGGTGAAAAAGGATATATAGAAAGAGCAGGCCAGAAAACCGATTTCCCGGCTGATAATATCGCTGAACTGAAAAAAGGGACTACTATTGAAGCATTGGCTTTTAATCCTTCAAACTTTAAGGATGTGACAGCAGAAAAGCTCGATGGCAAAGACTATAACGTATTATCTTCAGACAAAGGTAAGTTTTACTTTGATGCTGCTACAGGACTTTTATACAAATCTTCTGTAGGAGAAGGAAGTGTGACCGTGAAAAATTACATGACGGTGGAAGACATAAAATTCCCTTCTGAAGTGGATATTGACGGAAAAGGCCAGAAAGTAACAATAAAAACAACAAAGGTTGTTTTAAATACAGGCGTTTCTGATGCAGATTTCAAATAAAAACTGATATTTTTAATGAAATATAGGCCGGATATTTTCCGGCTTTTTTATGGAAAAATAATTTTAACTCAACTTTAACTAAAAAACCGCAGATCGAATCTGCGGTTTTGTTTATTTAAGAGCCATAAGCGGCTTTCCATTCATCGGCGGCTTCACATAAAACATCGTAGAAATCCTCGCCGTATTTTCTGATCAGCGGGGTTTTAAGGAATTTATAGACAGGAACCTGCAATTCTTTTCCAAGTGTACAAGCATCGCTGCATACGCTCCACTCGTGGTAGTTCAGGGCTGTAAAAGTAGAGTATTCCGTAACACGGATCGGGTAGAGGTGGCAGGAAATAGGCTTTTGCCAGTCTACGGCACCATCTTCATAGGCTTTCTCAATACCGCATTTCGTGATCCCTTTTTCATCAAAAGTTACATAAGCACATTCGCGGTCCTCCACCATAGGGGTAACGTACATTCCGTCCATAGGATCAGTGGTCCATGTGCCTTGTTCTTCAAGGGCTTTGATGCCTTCCTGGGTAAGATAAGGCTTTATTTTATCAAAAATACTGTCTAAAATCTCAAGTTCATCCTTGTCTAGCGGAGCACCTACATCTCCTTCCACACAGCATGCACCCTTACATTTCGAAAGGTTGCAAACAAATTCTTCGGAAAATACATCCTCTGAAATCAATTTATCGTCTATCTGAATCATAATCTTTAAAATAAATTAAAATACGTACCTGCTTTAAAAGCAATCATACTCATAATGATAAGCCACAGGCTTACCTCCTGCATCCAGTATTTAGGCAAAAATCTCATCATCCTGCTCAGGATAATGCTCGATGGGAATGCCAGAAGCAGTAAATATTCATAGTTTTTATTCATGTATAGAATAATGGTTACCAGCTGGGCCAGCGAAAAAACAAGCAGGAAGGTATATTTGTACCTGCTTATCGGGCTTTTCTTATTATAGTTTTTAAAATGGTCGTACACGGCATAAATAAGCATCAGCAGAACGGGAAGCAAAGGCAGCAGGTCCGTATAATCCGTCATAGGCCTCATCTTTCCAAACGGGAAATAATCAATATTCCATGTAGTGAAGCGGAAAAAGAACATAATGGAAAAATAACTGAATGCGATCATTACCATTCCCAAAAGGAACCTGAAGAGATTTAAACTTATTTTCTGGGAAGTGGCAATCACGTGAACAATCACGAAAAGAGCCATGGGCCAGGTGGTGGGCAGGAAAATAAAGTTAAGCGCAACAATGGCGCCTACCAGGACGTAGGATTTCTTCCTTACATCTTCATCAGCGCTCGTCAGAAGCAGTAGAAGAAAGGAATTGGTAAGCAGCGAAACGGCAATTCCGATGTCCAGGTTTCCCGGATATAACCCAAAAATAAAAAATGTATATAAAAACAGCGGCAGATGCGTCTGGTAATTAAGGGCAATACTGTGAAAACAAAAATATCCCAAAGCAATCCCAAGAAAAGTTATTCCGGCGATAATGGCTTCGTAGGTGTTGAAATTCAGTATGTTAAATATTACGACTACTAAAAGAAGAAAACCAATATAAACAGGAATTGAAAAAATATTGCTTTCTTTTGAAAGTAATTTAAACATTTTTTATAAATTTGTACAAAGTTAATTTAAAAAAGGAAAATAATGACGTCTTTCTGGTTATTCTTAAGTAAAGTTTTCAAATTTACATTTGGTTTTTTTGATACATTTGGAAATGTTCTAAACTGGATTCTATTTATCGTTTGCTGTACGTTATTTACTTACTGGTGCTATGTATTGGTGGTAAAACTAAGTGGTGATAAAGACAAAGACTATTATTCTCCAACTGAGGGTAAGCACCCTTACTACGATCCTAAGATCTATAAAAAAGAAGGTTAATTAATTGGTTATATAGTAAAAAACCGATCGGACATTAGTCTGATCGGTTTTTTTATTAACGATTAAAATTTACTTTTCTAGTCGTGGATGGGAAGTACCAGTACCGGAATATGAGAATCTTTCGTAAGCCCTTTTGTAAGGCTGCCTACAAAAACATCATAAATTCCGCTTCTTCCGTGTGATCCCATAACGATATAATCTGCATTTTTAGCTTTTGCATACTCCAGGATAGTGTCCTTGGCGATTCCCTGTTTTAAGAGATGCTCACAGTCCACATCATGGGCAAGGATTCTCTGCTCGATCTTATTCAGCTGTATCAGCTCATCTCTGATCTCGTTCGCTTCTACTTCAGGAAAATATTGATATCCCATATCACCGATAGCAAAACCTATATCTGAAGGCGCTACGTGAATCAGAAAAATTCTGCCGTTCAACTGTTTTGCAAATTTTACGGCTCCGTCTACAAGCTGTTCTGTTTTGTCCCCAAAATCTACGGGTAGTACAATATTTATCATGACCTTTAATTTTGTATTCTAAAGATAAGAAAAATTGCCGGATTTTTATGTTAAATACTTATAATATTCGAATATCAAGAATTTTATCATCTTTCAGATAAGCTTCAAGAATATCATTTTCATCAACCTTTCCAACTCCTTTTGGGGTTCCGGTAAAAATAAGATCACCCACCCTCAGTGTAAAATATTGTGAAGCGAAAGCAATGATATCATCAAAACTGAAGATCATGTCTTTTGTATTACCATTCTGCACCTCTTCCTTATTTTTCAATAAAGAGAACTCCAGTCCCTGAAGATCAAAATCCTCTTTTCTGAAGAAGTTTCCTACCACAGCAGAACCGTCAAATCCTTTAGCCAGTTCCCACGGAAGACCTTTGGATTTAAGCTCGCTCTGAAGATCCCTTGCTGTAAAATCTATTCCAAGGCTGATTTCTTCATAATGTTTGCTGGCCGCTTCTTTCCGGATGTATTTTCCTCCTTTTGAAATTTTCAAAACCACTTCCAGCTCATAATGAATATCATTGGAGAATTCAGGGATATAAAAATCATTTCCCTTTAAGACCGCTGTGTCGGGTTTCATAAAAATAACCGGTTTTTCAGGAATTTCATTTCCCAATTCTTTTGCATGTTCGCTGTAGTTTCTTCCTATGCAGATGATTTTCATAATGCTTAATTATTTATGTTTTATGAGTCCGTCATTGCGAGGAATGTAATGACGAAGCAATCTTTTATACTATTTACTATTCTTGAATTATGAATTTAGCTAATGAATAAATTCATTTCCGCAATAATAACATTTGAATTGATGGCTCGTCAGGAAAGAAATACCAAAGAAACTTGTGGCACTGTCATCCCTGTAAATATGATTGGAACCACATTTCGGACATACAAAGTCAAATTCAGGATTAGTGATGGTATGTTCCACTTCCAGAGAATAGGCTTCATTATCATTATAGTTCTTCAGAATCTCTTTTGCCTTTTCCAGATCGTCTTCAAAAACCTGAAGCTGAATGCCGCCAACAGCCTGAGAAAGCAGCCAGTCCGACTGAATCAGCTGTTCGTTGGCAATAAAGCTGTTCACTCCGTTTTCAGCAAGGATTTGCTTATCCCTGTTGGCCTCAAGAGCTGATTCATAAAATTTAAAGCGGACCAGATTCGACATGTTCTAGAATTTACTTGAAAGTTGGATTTTTGTAAAAATTTTCTTGGTATATAACGGGAAATCTGCATTCTGAAGCCATCCGTAATATCCCAGATCCTTCTGGAAAACAGCTTTTACAACCTGTCCTTTATACTTTCCAAAATTGAAAACAGCCTCCGACTTATCGTTATATCCGATAAATCCTGCAAGATCAGCATTTTTATTATGAAAACTGAATTCACTTAAAGGAGCGATCTCATTGGGAATATCATCATATTTTCCAACCTGCGCATCCAGCACCTCGAAGGTAGCCATCACATCAGCTTCGGCAGAGTGAGCGTTTTCCAGAATTTTTCCACAATAAAACTGATAGGCAGCCCCTAAGTTTCTGGGTTCCTTTTTATGGAAAATAGTCTGTGCATCCACCAGTTTGAATTTGCTCAGATCAAAATCCATTTCCACTCTTAAAAGCTCTTCTGCCAAAAGCGGAACATCGAATCTGTTGGAATTGAATCCTCCCAGATCACTTCCTGAAAGCATTTCCATAATTTTAGGTGCAATTTCCCTGAATGTCGGAGCATCCTTTACATCTTCATCATAAATTCCGTGGATTTCGCTGCATTCCTGTGGAATAGGCATTTCCGGGTTCACACGCCAGGTTTTGCTTTCTCTGGAGGCGTCCGGATTTACTTTTAAAATACAGATCTCTACAATTCTGTCCTTTCCGATGTTCGTTCCTGTAGTTTCAAGATCAAAAATGCAAAGGGGTTTATGGAGCTTTAAATTCATTTTTTTAATTTGAAAATTTGATAATGTGTTAATTTGAAAATGTGCTGATTTCTAAGTTTTAAAGTCTGATGTCTGGCATCTGAAATCTAACCCAGCTGTTTCTGAAAAACCAGCGACACGATGATATAATAAATAACAAGCATCGGAATGCCAACGATCTGAAACAGGATCAGAATAGCAATTCCACCGCCTAATAAAATAATTTTCGGATAATTATCCTGAAGTTTTTTGGATTTGAATTTCATTGCCATCATTTTGATAGGGCTGATCAGAAGCCATGAAGTGATAGCGGTCAGTAAGATGAGAAACAATGAATTTTCAAATAAAAATGCAAATGTTCCTGTTTCTTTAAAGGCATAATACAATCCAAACAGCAAAACGGTATTGGTAGGTGTATTCAGCCCTTTGAAATAATAACGCTGCTCTTCATCCAGGTTAAAGATAGCCAGTCTGAGGCATGAAAAAACCGTCACAAAAATACCGAGGTAGCTGATGGCAAAAGGAAGATGCATTCCCAGAATTTCATTTCCGAACGGCTCCAGTGCTTTGTACATTGTAAGCCCCGGGATCAACCCAAAACTTACCATGTCCGCAAGGGAGTCCAGCTGAAGCCCCAGATTGGAATTCGACTTTAAAGCCCTGGCTACAAACCCGTCAAAAAAATCAAAAACAGAGGAGAGGATAAGGCAGATTGCCGTAGTCTGATAATCTCCCAGGATAAGATGGATTGCTCCTACGCAGCCTGCAAATAAATTGGCAAGCGTCAGCAGATTGGCAAGATTGTTTTTCATGAAATTCATACCAGCAAAAGTAGGGTTTTTCAGAATTTTAACCTGAAATATTATGAAGGAAAAAATACATTAATACGATTTTGATGTAAATTTGCCGAATGAAATTTTTTAAAGAATTTAGAAAACAAGAAGTTCTGGTCCTTTTTTACCGGATTTTTTTAGCATATGTTTTTTATCAGATTGCCCGCCTTTTGTTTTGGTATTTCAATAAAGAACTCATCAAAGTGGATTCCGTTTCAGATTATTTCAGCCTGGCATTTCATGGAACAGCCTTTGATACCACGGCAATCTTATATGTTAATGCCCTGTTCATTTTGTTAAGCCTTGTCCCGGTTGTGATCAATACAAAGAAAGGCTACCAGACCGTTTTGTTCTGGCTGTATTTCATCACCAACGGTATTGCCTATGCTATGAATTTCGGTGATTTTGTTTACTATAAATTTGCCCAGGCAAGGCTGACCTCTACCGCATTGCAGGTTGCCAAGCATGAATCCAATATTTTTAAAGTGTTTACAGTTTCCATTGGGCAACATCCTTTTGTGCTTATATGGTTCGTTGTTTTAATGGCTCTTTGGGTTTTCCTGTACAAAAAAGTGAAAATTACGGAACAGAAACCGGTAAAACTTATTCCATACTTTATCTGGTCTATACTTGTTCTCTGCGGGACGGCCGTCCTTGTTGTCGGGGGAATCCGTGGTGACTTCAAACACAGTACAAGACCCATAAATTTGGTGGACGCCAACCGTTTTGTAGTTAATCCGCTTCAGGGGAATATTGTACTGAACAGTACTTTCTCTTTTTTCAGGACTTTGGGGACCAATAATTTTAAAGAAGTTCATTTTGTAGACGAAAAATATATTACTGAGAATGTTCAGCCTTATAAAATATACGACAGGAAAGTGGAAAACCGCCCCAATATTGTCATTTTTATCGTTGAATCTTTTGGCAGGGAATATTCAGGTGCTTTTAATAAATATAAAAATATAAACGGCTATGTTTCTTATACCCCATTTATAGACAGTCTTGCCAGCCAGAGTCTGATCTTTCCCAATACATTTGCCAATGGGAGGCAGTCTATCCATGGGATGAGCAGTGTTTTGGCAGGAATTCCGAGCCTTACGGATGCTTTTACCAGCTCTCCGTATTCCAATCAGAAAATCCAGTCTATTGTTTCGGTGTGTAACGACCTGGGTTATGACACCTCTTTTTATCATGGCGCGCCGAATGGTTCCATGGGATTCCTCGGATTTGGAAATATTTTAGGCTTTAAGCACTATTTCGGGAAAAACGAATACAATCATGATGAGGATTTCGACGGAATGTGGGCCATATGGGATGAACCGTTTCTTCAGTATTTTGCAAAAAACGTGGGAAAAACACAGCCTTTTATGACAACGGTTTTTACGGCTTCATCACATCACCCGTTCAAAATTCCTGAAAAATATAAGGGTAAATTTAAAAAAGGAACCATAGAAATGCATGAACCGATCCAATACACGGATTATGCCATCAAAAAATATTTTGAAACTGCTAAAAAAGAACCGTGGTTCAATAATACCATCTTTGTTTTCACAGGCGACCACACCAACCAGATCGCTTACGGTGAATACGAAAAAGCCATGAACCGTTTTGCAGTTCCATTGATATTTTATTCTCCAAATCCGCAATACAACCTTAAAGGTGTAAACCCAGAAGTAGCCCAGCAGATAGATATTTATCCTACACTGGCAGACCTTATCGGATATAATAAGAGGATCAGAAGCTGGGGGAGAAGTCTGGTAAGCGATAAACAATATCCTTCTATTATTGTTAATTCCGATGGCAGCACAGAGCAGTTTATCATTGGGAACCATATGTACCGTTTCGATGGTAAGGAAATCACAGGAATGTATGAAAAGAATGACCTTGGGTTTACCAACAATCTGATGGGGAAGGTAAAAACTCCGGAAACAGACAAGGAAATGCAGACGGCAAAGGCATGGTACCAGGATTATATGGACAGGGTAATCAACAGGAAGCTTAACTGATGTTTAGTAAATGTTTAAATCATTGATTTTGGTATAAGTGTTGTTATACCATGCGAAGGATAATAAAAGTTTTTGTTTGTTTAAAATTAATTTATATTTTTAGCAGTAAATAGACAGCAGAAATCTTTTATTGGAATTAAAACTATAAAAAATATGAAAAAAGTATTATTAACATTCGTGCTCTCTCTGTTTGGCGTATTATCGTTTGCACAGATTGAAGGCAAGTGGAAGACTATAGATGATGAAACCAAGCAGGCAAAATCTATCGTTGAGATCTATAAAAAGTCCGACGGAAAATATTACGGAAAAGTTTCCCAGTTGCTTATAAAGCCGGCGGATCCCAACTGTACAGGTTGTAAGGACGACAGAAAAGGAAAGCCAATATTAGGAATGGAGATTATCAGAGGACTTAAAAAAGATGGTGACGAATTTACCGGGGGAACCATTACAGATCCTAAAACAGGTAAAACCTACAAATGTACCATTACAAAAAGCGGTGACAAGCTGAATGTAAGAGGATATATGGGAGTTTCTATATTGGGAAGAACCCAGATCTGGGACAAAGTAAACTAGTTAAGTTTAAATAAAATTGTAAAGCGGTATTTCAGCAATGAAATATCGTTTTTGTTTTTTAAAATAATATTCAGCCATAGAAAAGGTATAAACAAATGGATCGGCAGAAGAAAAACCTTTTCAGTTAAATTAATTAAGGTTCCTCATTCAATGAGATCGCTTTTTTGTTATGTGTATAATAAAAAAACACTATTTTTGTAGTCTAAATTTTTCAAGAAAATATGGCAGAATATACTTTTCGTGAGGTAATTGCACAGGCAATGAGCGAGGAAATGCGTAAAGACGAATCTATCTACCTGATGGGGGAGGAAGTTGCAGAATATAACGGTGCATACAAAGCCTCTAAAGGAATGCTGGATGAATTTGGTCCTAAAAGAATAATCGATACACCCATTGCTGAACTTGGTTTCACTGGAATCTCTGTAGGTGCGGCAATGAACGGTAACAGGCCTATCGTAGAATTTATGACATTCAATTTCTCTTTGGTAGGAATTGATCAGATTATCAACAACGCAGCAAAAATACGTCAGATGAGTGGTGGACAGTGGAACTGCCCGATCGTTTTCCGTGGTCCTACAGCTTCTGCAGGCCAGTTGGGAGCAACGCACTCCCAGGCTTTTGAAGGATGGTTTGCCAACTGTCCGGGCTTAAAAGTTGTAGTTCCTTCCAATCCATATGATGCAAAAGGATTATTGAAAACAGCAATCCAGGATAATGATCCGGTTATTTTCATGGAATCTGAGCAGATGTATGGTGATAAAATGGAAATTCCTGAAGAAGAATATTACCTTCCAATAGGTAAAGCAGATATTAAGAGAGAAGGTACAGACGTTACTTTGGTTTCTTTCGGTAAAATCATGAAGCTGGCTATTCAGGCTGCTGAAGATATGGCTAAAGAAGGAATCTCTGTAGAAGTAATCGATCTTAGAACCGTTCGTCCTCTTGATTTTGATACCGTTTTAGCTTCTGTTAAAAAAACAAACAGACTGGTAATCCTTGAAGAAGCGTGGCCGTTTGGTTCCGTATCTTCCGAAATTACTTATATGGTACAGCAAAAAGCATTTGATTATCTGGATGCACCAATCAAGAGAATTACGACTCCTGATGCGCCTGCACCATACTCAGCTGCATTATTTGCAGAATGGTTCCCTAAGCTTGAGAAAGTGAAAGAGGAAATCAAAAAAGCGATGTACGTAAAATAACTATTATAGAGAAAAACTTCCGAAAGGAAGTTTTTTCATTTATTATATTCATGAAGAATAGTTTTTGACGTCATAAAATTAGTATAAATTTGCGCGTTTAAAATAAAATAAGCTGACATGGCAGACGTTACTGAAGATGGTTATCATTTTGATATAAAAAAACTTTCTTTTATTGGAGTTTTAGTCTCTCTAGGAATTGTGTTCGGGGATATCGGAACATCACCGCTTTACGTAATGAAAGCGATTGTGAATGCAAAAGATGCAGGCAGTAATATGCCCTTTAACGAGTATATTGAAGGAGCTTTATCCTGCATTATCTGGACTCTTACCCTTCAGACTACCATAAAATATGTGATCATTGCTTTAAGAGCAGATAACAAAGGGGAAGGAGGTATTTTAGCTTTATTCTCGCTGGTCAAAAACCTTAAAAAAGGATGGCTGTATCTTATTGCTATCATTGGGGCTGCCGCACTTATTGCAGACGGGGTAATTACGCCATCGCTTACCGTAATGTCGGCTATTGAAGGTCTTGAGATATATAACCCTCACACACCTGTAGTGCCTATTACCATTGGAATTCTGATTGTTATTTTTGTGGTACAGCAATTCGGAACCAGTTTCATCGGGAAGTTTTTCGGACCCGTAATGGTGGTATGGTTTTTAGTTTTAGGTGGTTTGGGAATGATGCATTTAAGTGAAAATCTTGAAATTTTGAGATCTTTCAATCCTTACTATGCCTACAAGCTTATTGTGAACTCTCCAAGTGCAATTGTTATACTTGGTGCTGTTTTCCTTTGTACAACGGGAGCAGAAGCCCTTTATTCAGACTTAGGGCATTGTGGTGCCAAAAATATAAGAGTAAGCTGGGGATTCGTTAAAATCATGCTTATTTTAAACTACCTGGGACAGGGAGCCTGGCTTTTAACCAACCATGGGAAACCTGGTTTTTCTGTAGTGAATCCATTTTTTGGAATTATGGAAGAGTGGATGATCGTACCGGGAGTAATTTTAGCTACTGCAGCTGCAATTATTGCAAGCCAGGCCTTGATTACAGGTTCATTCACCATTTTCTCCGAAGCAATGTCCCTTAATTTATGGCCAAATCAGAAAATTGATTATCCTTCCGGGGTTAAAGGGCAAATGTACATTCCAAGAATCAACTGGGGACTTCTTATTCTTTGTATCATTGTTGTGCTTCACTTCAGGGAATCAGGGAAAATGGAAGCCGCTTACGGACTTTCTATTACAGTAACCATGCTGATGACAACCGTTCTATTGGTTTTCTGGCTATTGAAACACAGAGTCAGCAAAGTATTAATTGTATTTTTCGCATTAGTATATATGGCTATTGAATTAGGATTTTTCAGTGCGAATATTATCAAATTCATGGAAGGCGGATGGATTACAGTTGTGCTTGCTGGTTCTATCGGGATCTCTATGTATGCATGGTATAATGGTAGACTGATAAAAACCAGATTTATTCAATTTGTGAAAATAGAAAAATATGTTTCCATTCTGAAAGATATGAAACTGGACGAAAGCATTCCGAAATATGCAACCAATCTTGCTTATCTGAGCAGAGCCAAAAGAAATGATGAGGTAGAATCAAAAATTATCTATTCCATCATCAAGAAACAGCCGAAAAGAGCAGATCATTATTTTATATTAAGCATTGTTAACCAGGAAGATCCATATACTTTCAAGTATACAGTAGATGAAATTCTGCCGGGCACAGTGTACAAAATCAATTTCCTTTTAGGATTTAAAGTAGACCGTAGGATCAATGACTATTTCAATATGGTGCTGAAAGATCTTATGGCAGAGGGAACCATTCCTTCAAGAAGCAGCCACCCGTCTCTCAGAGCCCATAATATACCACCGGATCTGAAGTATGTAATTATAGATAATACATATATTAACGATATACTTTTAACTGTTAAACAGAAGATTACCCTTAATATCTACAACTTCGTGAAGTACATCGGAAGCGATGATTTCAAAGCGTGGGGAGTCTCTTCACACAACGTAGAAGTGGAATCTGCACCTATTACCGAGCTTACGGTTTATGACAGTAAGATTGAGCAATCCGGCTTCTTCCGTCATAATTCATAAAAAAGTATCTGCATCATACCATAAGGTTTATTTAAATAAAAATCAATAAATTTGTAGATAATTTTTTTGATGGATACAGTACAAAAAGAAAAGAATATTGCTTTGATCAAGGATGTTTTAAGAAATTACCTTTTAGAGAAGGGTTTCAGAAACACACCTGAACGATATACGATATTAGAAGAGATTTACAGTATGGATCATCACTTCAATGTGGATGATCTCTACCTTCTTATGATGCAGAAGAAATATCATGTTTCAAAAGCAACTATTTACAACACTATTGAAATTTTCCTTGATGCAGGCTTGATCCGTAAGCATCAGTTTGGAGAAAAAACATTGACCTCTTCATCTTATGAAAAGTCTTATTTTGACAAACAGCATGACCACCTGGTGATCTACAAAAAAGACTCGGATAAAGAAATTGAAGAAATTATCGAATTCTGTGATCCGAGAATTCAGGGAATCAAAGAAGCAATTGAAGAAGCATTTGGCGTAAATATTGATTCGCATTCGCTGTATTTCTATGGTACCAAGAATGATTAATCAATGAGAATAATCCTTTTTCTGTTAATTTTTATTTCTGCGTTAAGCTCCGCACAGGACAATAAAACCACGCAGATGGATCCTTATATCCAAAATAAAGGAAAAGCTTCACCTGCTGTAAGACCTGAAGACAAGGTAAAGATCATTCATGCTGATGAATTCAGGAAAGATACCAAGTATGAGGGAAACCAGTACATGGTAGGGCATGTTCAGATAGAGCATCAGGGATCAGTTCTCTATGCTGATGAGGTAATCCTTTACAATGACCAGAGTCTTGTAAAAGCTATCGGTAATGCAAAGCTTCAGAATGCAGACGGTTCCGTGATCACGGCTAATGAAATGGAGTACAACGGGGTTACCCAGAAAGGGGTTGCCAAAAAAGATGTGGTTCTTACCGATCCTAAGCAGACCATTAAAACAGACATTCTGTACTATGACAGGTTGGCTAATCAGGCATACTTCAATACCGGAGGAACAATTTCTGATGGGCAGAATGTAATGTATACCAAATCTGCTACCTATTTCCTCAATACCAAAATGATAGATTTTGTCGGGAATGTGAAAATTGATAATCCTGATTATATCATAGAAGGTCCCAACATCAAGCAAAACCAGAATACAAAGGTGGCGGAGTTCTTTGGACCTACAACAATCACCAACCGGGCCAATCCTAAAAATCGTATTTATACTGAAAGAGGAACTTATAAAATGGATTCGAAAGAAGCCTTCCTCAATAAGAATTCCAAGATTTTTTATAATGATAAAATTCTTACAGGGGATGATATGTACTTCAATAATATAACAGGATTCGGGACAGCAACCGGAAACGTTACATTGGATGATCCTCTGGAAAAAAGATATATCAAAGGCGGTTACGGAGAAGTTTTTCAGAAGAAAGATTCTGCCATGATGACCAAAGGCCCGTATGCCGTTAAAATCATGGAAAAAGATTCCATTTATTTTGCTGCAGAAAAAATCCTGTCCTATCAAAAACCCGATCCAACAGACATAACGGTAAAGAAAAGTTTTTTAAGAGCTTACAGAAAAGCAAGAATCTATAAATCCAATGCACAGGGAAGAGCAGATTCTATTGCTTTCAATGAAACGGACGGAATTATGCATATGTATACCCATCCCATTCTCTGGAGCGGTGAGAAACAGGTAACCGGTGATAAAGTTGAGGCATATTTTAATACCAAAACTGAAAATATAGATTCGCTTAAAGTCATTGGAAACGCCTTAGCTATCAGTAAAGTAGACTCATTAAACCTCAAAGATGAATTTAACCAGGTAAAGGGAAAATTCATGACAGTATATTATGAGAATAATGATATTAAAGAAGCCAGAGTCGTAGGAAATGCGCAGTCCATTGTTTATGTGGATGATGTAGACCAGGAAACAAAACAGCCTCAGAGAATTGGAATTACTCTTTCAACCTGTGGGATTATAGGAGCTTTATTTGAGCAAAGAACTTTACAAATCATATCCTGCAGTATTGCGGCCAACTCTGATACCTATCCCATGAGTAAGATAGAGCCTGAGAAAAGGAAATTCTCAGATTTTAACTGGAATACCAAAGACCGGATCAGGAAATGGCAGGATATTCTTGTTGACAGCCCTAATTATGAAGAAATAAAGTATTCTGCTGATAATGAGCTGTTTAATCAGGCGCAGGAAGCGATAGACAAAGAAAGAGCCAAAGAAGAAGCGAAAAAACCTAAAAGGGTAAGAAAATAAAATCATATTTTTTCAGAGAAAACGATAATTCACCATTTTTCATGTAGTAAATGGTGAATTATTATTTTTAAAAAGCCATAAAAATGACTAAAAAAGTGTAAAAAAAACGATTTTTTTGGCTTGATAATCAGGTTTGTTATCATCTGAATCCCGCTTTAAATCTACGTTTCTGTTATTTCATTTTTTATTTAACATTATTTTTCAGCAGTTGATAGATTTTGAATTAGAATTATTTCTAAATTTATTACACCAAGAATGATAAAAAAATTTAGAAATGAAAATCAAGTATTTCCTCTTGGCTCTTATTTTTTGCTTTATAAGAGTCATCGCACAGGTTGGGATTGCGAAAGCTCCCGGTTTTCAACCTGACACTAGAACACTTTTACATGTAAAACAAGATGACAACGCAGCCAGGATGCCTAGGGCGAACACAGCTTCAGCGCTGCCTGTGTCTGCTACCGGTACTACAGGAAACGGAACCCAGGGTTCTGTTATTTTCAACAGGGAAACCGGAAGTATTGTTCAGAATGATGGTACAGCATGGAAAATCTCAGATCCTATTGTAACGGCTCTGAAAAACAACAAAATGGCGCGTTTTATAAGAAGTGCTGTAGTGACGGCAGACTGCGGAACGTGCGGATTGGGATGTGGTGGAGTAAACAGGCTTTGTCCTACCGGGGGAGGAGCCATGGATGTTCCTTTTACAACTGCCAGCCCCAGTTATAATGATATCTCGTCAGACGTTTCCCTTGCATCGGCTACAAGTAATGTCATTAATATCAAGACAAGAGGTTTGTATAAAATTTCTTTCAAAAGCGGTGCTATAGATGTTAAAACACCGGCTTTATGCGTGGGAGTTACAATTAATCTTTACTCAAAGGTTGACCTGGAAACAAGCACTGCCGCAGCTCCTACTACCTGGCGGCCGATTACCAATAATACGACCAGCTCTACCAGCGGCGCATTATCCTTGGGAAGTCTAAATCCTACAGCCATTGATGTGGGACAGTCATTAGTTCTTACTTATGTTGGAAGTTTTGAGGCAGGTGATAATTTAAGACTTAGATTTTACGGAAACCAGAATATTGGAACAGGGGTTTGTACCGGTGTCATTGGAGGGAATGTAATGTCTTTTTCAATGAATACCACAGGAAATGGGGTATCAGAAATTATTGTTGAAAAAATAAATATGCAATAAGATGAAAAAGATAATGTTAATTCTAGTGCTTTTATTTCAATATGGTTTAAATGCACAAGTAGTGATTGGAGACAATGTTGCCAGCAATCAGAATATATTAAAAATAAAGGATGGAACAAGAGGGGTGATACTACCTTATTCCAATATTTATACTTCGTTCCCTAAATACGATGCTGCATCAACGGATCTATTTAGTGATTATCCTAATCTTGTAGGAGGGCTTATCTATAACAAAGCCGATGACCAGTATTATAAATACGATGGCTATGCCTGGAACCCGGCAAGACAAATACAGGGAATCTTTCAGCCCAAAGGTTCAAGGTTGGGAATTTCTTCAGGAATTACGATACCATGTCTGGCTTTTGGTCTTGGAATATGCCTTTCCTTAGGATCTCCCCAGTATCTTGCGCCGGATGACAAAAGCCAGGTTCTTGTTGATAACCTTCTTCTGAAAAATGCAAGTTCGGTAACTATAAAACAGAATGGGATGTATGACGTAGCAGCAGCTCTTGGCTTTACCGGGGGCAGTGTAGGAGCCCAGATAGGTGTTACAGAATTTAAACTGACATTGCAGGTTAAATATACTCCGGCTTCGGCCTGGGAAACTGTTGTTACCAAGAGTAATTATTCTATAATATTTATCATTGATACTCAGGGAAGTAAAACATCCAGTTTCTCCCAGACCATATCCTTACCTGCCGGTGCAGAACTGAGAGTTGTTCCAACGATAACAACTATCGGAGGGTCCGGAGGATCTCTTGCTGCATACGGAACGGATAGCAGTTCTATCAACTCATATATTGGAGCACGTTTAATTAAAACCTATTAGTGATGAAAAAATATATATTCTGCCTGTTCTTGTTTGCATTAAACATATACAGTGCGCAAGTTAATTTTACAAACATACCCAACCCTGATTCTAATGCTACCAGTAACGATCAGGTAATGATGTACATAACAAATACAAATGAAGCGACCGGAGTTAAAGGTTTTGGTTTACCCGCTGTAGAAACCGACACCGACTTGCCCTATACCGGTATAAATGCTCCTGCCACAAGGATAGACGTTTTAAGAGGTATGCTCATATTTGTGAAAAGTACAGGTCAGGCAATGGTATTTGACGGACTTGTGTGGAGCAAAGCCTTTGAGGTGGAATCTGATAATGTTTCCAGATTTACGATAAATCCCGTGAATACTACTTCAGGTGCTGTAATGCTTCCTATTAATTCCTTAATTGATAAGCCTAACTTTTTAGCCGATCCGTTAAAGCTTAAAACAAATGTTCCGACAACAGGGGCAGATCTGAACAGGCTTTATATCCGTCAGAGCGGTTTATACAGAATTAATGTAAGCCTGAACTTTACAGGTGCTGCAGGTACATTTAGCAGCAGATTAGGAGCAAGCTTATACGTTAACGATGCCAAGAGATTCCAACTTTTGGAAAATGCTGTGAATTTTGACGGTACAGTCAGAAAAATAAGCCTGGATTTTTCAGTGTATGCCGTTCAGGGACAATATATTACACTGGAGGCGATTTCTGAAGTAGGGGGAACAACTGCCTATAACGTAATAAACAATAGCTACGTAACAGTTGAAAAAGTACTTTAGATAAGATATTGATTTTAATACTATTGCCCTTAGAATTCTGAGGGCAATTTTTTATTCAGGACTGATAATTTCGGCATGTGCTGAATCTTTTTTAGCTTTGCTTAAAATTTTCGAGACAATGGAAATGCATAAAGACTTTTTTATATATCAGGCACAGACCACAAAATTTGCAGCAGGTTTTGAAGTTGAAAAAGCAGAAGGGAGCTATATCTATGGAACAGACGGCAAAAGATATCTGGATTTTGTAGCAGGCGTTTCTGCCAATACTTTAGGCCATTCACATCCTAAAGTGGTGGGCGCCATCAAAGAACAGGCAGAAAAATACCTCCATGTAATGGTTTACGGGGAATATGCACAGGAAAAACCAATCGCATTATGTAAACTTCTGGCAGAAGCTACTCCGGATCCGCTTGAAATTACTTATCTGGTTAACAGTGGTGCAGAAGCGATCGATGGAAGCCTTAAGCTGGCCAAACGGTATACAGGAAGAGAAGAAATTGTTTCCTTTAAAAATTCTTACCACGGGAATACCCACGGAGCCCTGAGTGTATCCGGTAATGAAACCCATAAAAGAGAATTCCGCCCATTGCTGCCAATGGTCAGCTTCATAGAATTCAACAACGAAAATGATCTGGATAAAATTACGGATAAGACCGCCTGCGTAATTCTTGAAACCATACAGGGAGCTGCAGGATTCCTGGTTCCGGAAGGTGATTATTTAATTAAGCTTAAAAAAAGATGTGAAGAAGTAGGAGCACTCCTGATCCTTGATGAAATCCAGCCCGGCTTTGGAAGAACCGGTAAATTATTCTCTTTCGAGCATTTCGGAATTGTTCCTGATATCCTTGTTATGGGGAAGGGAATGGGCGGCGGAGTCCCTGTGGGTGCTTTTATGAGCTCCAGGGAAATTATGGAAACATTGTCGCATTCCCCTAAATTAGGACATATTACAACATTCGGAGGGAATCCTCTGATTGCAGCAGCCAGTTATGCTACTTTGAAAGAAGTCCTGGAAAGCGGGCTGATGGATGAAACCGCTGAAAAGGAAAAGCTGTTCAGGGAACTTCTGGTACATCCCAAAATCAAAAATATCAACGGAAAAGGGCTTATGCTTGCAGTTAATCTGGGAACACCTGAATATACCCTGGAAGCAGCTAAAAAATGCATGGAAAAAGGTCTTATTGTATTCTGGCAGCTCTACAGAAACGAGTATATGAGAATCTCGCCGCCCCTTACCATTTCTATGGACGAAATCAGACAAGGTTGCCAGATTATTCTTGATGTCTTAAACGAAAAATAAATAAAAAATCTCTCCTTAACGGGGAGTTTTTTTATGGGTTGCATGGTAGTTTCAGGCTCTGAAATTAGATTCAATATAGATTTAAAATCTGTGATAAATATCATGAAGATTGTTTAAAAAAATAACCGCTTTTTAGTGTAATAAAAAAATTAATTTATATATTGCGGGACGATAAAAACAAAGATTATATGGCGAAACATAAAGTCCATTACGAATTTCCAATGCATTGTTTATCAGAGATTTTATACGAATATCTGGCGACGGCGGAGGGTTTATCTGAATGGTTTGCGGATGAGGTAACAGAAAAAGGCGATGACTTCTTTTTTAGCTGGGGCGGAGGACCTGCCGAAAAGGCCACTTTGATTAGATATAAGCCGGAAGGTTTCGTACGTTTTAGATGGGAAGAAGATGAAGGGACTAAAAACTTCTTTGAAATGACGATTACAATAGATGATATTACAGAAGACCTGGCTCTGAATATTACAGATTTCTGTGAAGAAGGTGACGAGCAGGAGAATGCACTGTATTGGGAAAACCTTATAGAAAACCTTAGAATAAAATTAGGTGCGGCATAGGCCGGATACTATGACATGGTAAAACTGATGAACGATTTATCGTTCATTATTTTTTTATAAATAAATCACATCAAAAATTGGAAAATCAATATTTTACATCAGACGGATTAAATGTAAAGAACAGAGCGTTTCTTTTGGGCGACGCAGTGAAGGTTTCTTTCTTTGTGAGAAATGGTGAGCTGATCATGGATGAAGAATGCTATTTCTTCTTAATGGCTTCCATGAGGAAAATGAGGCTGAATATTCCGCTTACCTATACATTGGAGTTTTTCCAGACCCTTTTTCATAAAGATGTTATCGATGGTAAAGGAATAAAAAACGGGATTATCAACTTTCAGGTTTTCAGGAATGATGATGCAGTAACGGTTTCAAAGTCTTCTGTATCCTATTTTTATGAAGTAACGGAATCGGAAGATGTGCTTGCGGTTCATCACAGACCGTTAGAAATGGATCTCATCAAGGAAATCAATGTCAATAATAACCTGTTGAGCAATATCAGGGTTCATTGCCCGGAAAATATCTACGGAAGTATTTATGCAGAAGAGAATGATCTGGATGATGTGATCCTGCTGAATCCCAACAAACGGATCGCACGTACCACTTCCGGAAACCTTTTATTTCTGGAAGGGAACGTTATTAAAGTTCCAAAGCAGTCCGAAGGAGCATACATCTCTCCCTTAATGGAAAACTTCGTTACTTTTTTACATAAAAATAACCTGGCAGATATTCAGGAACATGAAATTATTGCCTTTGAATCACAAAAAGCCGAAGAGATTCTGATGATCTCCGACGAGAAAGGCATATTTTCTGTAGGTAAAATAAGAAATAAAACTTTTGAAAGCTCCCGTTTTAAAGAAATGGTGGAAAGCTGGAAAAATAGTTTTTAAAAAAAATTGACAAACCCGGTAAACAACAAAGTACCCAAGTCCTTTACCGGGTTTTATTCTGATTAAATCAGAAATTGTTTCTTTATCTAATATTCACGGATAATTTCTGTGAATTTTTGTGCGATTTCTTTCTGTCCGTTTTCACTCGTGACATATTCCCTGTCCTTAGTATTGTTGATGAAGCCAAGCTCTACCAGTACTGCAGGTGATTTTGTTTCTCTCAGCATATGAAGATTTTTTTCTTCAATTTTGCGGACATCAAATTTTTTGGAGATTTTTTCAGCAAGTTTTTTTGAATTTTCAGTATTCTGAATATATACTTCAGTGCCCTGTTTGGGAGTTTCCTTTTGCGGGCTGTTATTCATATGAAGGGAAATTACCATTTCAGGATTCAGCTTGTTGATCATATCAGTTCTCTCCTGAAGGCTTGGATAAGTATCCGAATCTCTTGTTAATACCACTTCATACTGATCCTGGTTCTCATTCAGTTTCTGGATCTGTTTGGCGATATTAATGGTGATCTCTTTTTCAGAGAATTTTTCAAAAACCGTTCCCATGTCATTTCCGCCGTGTCCGGCATCAATAACGATATATTTTTTGTTGATGGGAGTAAATGATAAAAATGAGGCGGAAAAGGCTCCTAAAGCAAGTAGTTTGATTCCTTTCATTTCAGTGATTTTGGTTTTTCAAATAACGGAAATTCTTTCTATAAAATTGGTTAACATAATCTTAAAATTTGTTAATGTTTTTAAAGCGTATCAGATAGAAATTCAGTTAGTTAAGAGAGATGTCCTCAGGTGAGTTGGCCCACAGCAGGTATTCTCCGCCCAGGTTCTGCATAATCGACTTCCAGAGCGTCTGGTCATTGGGAAGAGTATAATCCAGATTGTAGATATCCACCACAGTCCACATCTTTCTTTGTACCTCGTTATCAAGCTGCTCGGCAGACCATCCTGAGTATCCTGAGAAGATTTTCACATCATGGATGCTCAGTTCCTTATTAAGGACAGCGCTAATGATGCTTTCGATGTCTTCTGTGATATAAAAGTCTTTGTTAATCTCAGAATAGACCTCAGTCACCTTTTTATTCTTAACAATAAAAAAGACCTTGTCATTTTCGACGGGACCGCCGTCATAGACCTCTATTTTGAAATCAAAAAAGTTTTTGAACTTACTACTCATCTGGCCGTTTTTCTTGTTCAATATCAAACCAAATGCACCGCTTTCGTTATGCTCAACGATCAACACCACCGATCTCGAAAAAATATCGCCGGAAATGTCAGGTGTGGAAATTAATATTTTACCTTTGTATGAGTAATTCATACTCAAATTTAATAAAAAATATTTATGGAAAACCTGCACAACAAAAGAAAAGTGTATGAGAAATCCCAACTTATTGAAAGTGAGATAAAACAAAATCCCATTGAACAGTTCAGGGACTGGTTTCTGGATGCCAGTAATACTCCTGGAGTCTCTGAAGCCAATGCCATGGCGGTTTCTACCTTGGAGGAAGATGGATGCCCAAGGACAAGAATGGTACTGCTGAAAGAATATACGTATGAAGGATTTATTTTCTATACAAACTACAACAGCCGGAAAGGAAAGTCTATAGAAAGCAATCATAAAGCCTGTCTTCATTTTTTCTGGCCCAACCTGGAGAGACAGATCATCATAAAAGCCAACCTTGAAAAAATTGCTGAAAACCTCAGCGACGGCTATTTCCATTCAAGGCCTAAAGGAAGCCAGCTGGGAGCTGTTGTTTCACCGCAGAGTCAGGAAATTCCTGATAGAGAGTTCCTGGAGGAAAGATTAAAAGCTTTGGAAAAAGAATATGAAAACAGCGAAGTACCAAGACCGGCCAACTGGGGAGGGTATATTGCAAAGCCCTACGAAATAGAATTTTGGCAGGGAAGACCCAACCGGCTCCATGACAGGATTATTTATCAGCTTGAAGATCTGGACTGGAAAATTTCCCGACTGGCACCATAAGGTTCATGTTTTGAATTAAAATTTGATTAATTTAAAACAAGTTCTACAAAATTATTTGAATGTAAAATCAATAGAGCAGGCTTTGGCCCGCTTTTGCGTAATAGCCCAAAAAAAAGACCGTTTCCTGAGAAACGGTCTTGAATTTTCTAATCTGAATGATTATTTTTTCTTAGCACCAGAAACTGCATTTGATAAATCAGCTCCTGCCTTGAATTTAGCAACTTTTTTAGCAGCAATTTTGATTGGTTTTTTTGTTGCAGGGTTGATCCCTTGTCTAGCTGCTCTCTCAGCTACTGAGAAAGTACCGAATCCTACTAAAGAAACTTTTCCGTCTTTTTTCTTTAAAGTAGTAGTTACGTTACCAATGAATGATTCTAAAGCAGCTTTAGCTGCAACTTTAGTGATTCCTGCATCTTTTGCGATTGCGTCGATTAATTCAGACTTGTTCATAATTTTTAATATTAAGTTAGTTCGTAATTATAGCAAATATAATACTATTTTCTAATTGTGCAATTATTTTATTAAAAGTTATAAAACTTTTTTGGTTTTTGCTGAAAACAGTTAAAATATGATAATTTCACTTTTCACGTAAAATCTACGTTACGGCTCACTAAAATCATGCCAAATGCTTATGAGTATTGACTTTAGCAAAAAATTAATATTATTTACTGTATTTATTAAATCCTGAATTACGTATAAAGTATTAATATTTTTATGGATATGTTTGCTGATTTTATAAACAAAGTCTTGAAAACTTGTTTAAAGTAAAATTAAATGGCTGGGTCTGTGGGAGTTTTAAAATGATTTCAAACACTCGATTTATTAATTTTTATTAATAAATTTGCAGAATGTTAATAGAAGTTTTCAAGTCTAAGATCCACAGGGTAAGGGTTACGGCCTCAGACCTTAATTATATTGGGAGTATAACGATCGACGAAGATCTTATAGAAGCTGCCGGTCTGGTAGTGGGCGAAAGAGTCTATATCGTCAATGTGAATAACGGAGAACGTTTTGATACCTATGTTATCAAGGGGAAAAGAAAATCCGGGGAAGTATGTTTGAACGGGCCTGCTGCAAGAAAAGTTCAGAAAGATGATATCATAATTATCATTGCCTATGCACAGATGACGCCAGAAGAAGCAAAAGTCTTCCAGCCGAAAATCGTTTTCCCGGACGAAAAAACAAATCTTCTAACTTAATCTATGGAGAAGGAATCGAAGAGTCCCATAAAATCAATACTAACAATAGTAATCTCGCTTGCTTTTGCAGGCTTTTTTTTATGGCTTGCATTAAAAGGACTTGATTTTAAAGTTATAAAGGCATCCCTGGCTAAAGCGAATTATCTTTGGGTACTATTTGCAGCTGTTTTTGGGCTTCTGGCTTACTGGTTCAGGGCTGTGCGCTGGAATTTAATGCTGGAGCCGATGGGACACAGCATTTCCAATTCGAATTCGCTCTGGTCCATATCTTTTGGCTATCTGATGAACCTTACCATTCCCAGAAGTGGAGAAGTGGCAAGAGCCACCGCTTTATATGGTGTGGAAAAAGTTCCGGTGGATCAATCTTTCGGGACAATCATTCTGGAAAGAGTAGTGGATCTTATCTGTATGCTTGGGTTTTTGGGACTGACCCTTTTATTCAAATACGACGCGATCCTGTCTTTTTATAAAAATTCAGGTGTTAACTTTAATCCGAATAAGATCCTTTTAATTATTCTGATTCTGGCAGTAGGAACCGTCTTGTTTTTTGTTTTCAAAAAGAAGCTGGCAAATATTCCGTTTCTAGGGAAGATCGTGAATTTTATTGACGGTATTTTCCAGGGCTTAACCACTATATTCAAATTAAAAGAGAAAGGGAAATTCATCCTTTATACATTAGGAATCTGGATATGCTATTATTTTGCAGCTTATCTTGTTTGCTTTGCACTTCCCGAAACCTCGAATTTTACTATAGCCGACGGCTTTTTTATCATTGTAGTCGGTACCCTGGGAATGATTATTCCTGCAAGTGGCGGCATCGGCGCATTTAATCTGGCAATGAAGTACGGATTCATGGCTTTGTTTATCTCAATGGGGAAAAGTGCAGATCTGGGTGGCGAAATGGGGCTGACCTATTCCTTTATTTCACTTCCATTGCAGATCACCATTATGCTGGTCATGGGACTGATTTCCATTCCAATGCTGGCAAAAGCAAGAGAAAAGGCAGTTTCCGGCAAAGAATTTCATGAGTAAAAATAAATATAGCTTTTAAATATACAGGTCCGATTTTTTAATTGGGCCTTTTTTATATAGAAAACCTAAAGCTGATACTTTAATCCAATCACAAAGAAAACATTAATTTCTGCTGTTCATGAGTATGTTAAAACCTTCATAAAATGTAATATTTATCTCATTCCTGATATGCCATTTATTTTTTTATCGATAAATTTGGTCAGCTCACAAATCAAATTTATATTAAACAAAAATAATTTTAAACTAATACACTATGGCAATTAATTTACAGAAAGGACAAAAAATAGAGATCGGACTTACAAAAATGACGATAGGGCTGGGCTGGGACCCGAATGAAGGTACCGGTTTTGATTTTGATCTGGATGCTTCTGCCATCATGATTGATTCCGACAGAAAATTAATAACTGAAGAATGTTTTGTTTTCTATAATAACCTGCAGTCTCCCGATGGAGCCCTTATCCATACAGGAGATGATCCTAGCGGTAAAAACAGTGATGGCGACGATGATGAAGCGATTATTGTAGATCTTGAAAAAGTGGACCCCAGAGCAGAAGAAATTCTTTTCGTAGTAACTATAGAAGACTTTGAAAGAAGAAAGCAGAATTTCGGACAGGTAAGAAATTCATACATCAGAATTGTAGATAATAATACCGGTCAGGAGATCGCAAAATATGAGCTGGATGAAGATTTCTCTATTGAAACCGGAGTGGAATTCGGAAGGCTATACAAAAGAAACGGAAGCTGGAAGTTTGAAGCTTCAGGAATAGGATACAGGGCAGACCTTGCTTTCTTCCTTGAGAAATATTACAAAGGACAGATCATTAAATAATTATATTTCAAATACACAAAACTATAACTATGGCAATTAATTTACAGAAAGGTCAAACCATTGATTTAAGAAAAAACGACCGCGGAGAAAGTGTTTATGACCTTTCAAAAGTAACGATCGGTTTAGGATGGGACGTAAGAAAACAGGGTGGTTTTTTTGGAAAACTGTTCAATAAAGAAGCGGAATACGATCTTGATGCGGTAGCATTTCTCTTGGATGGAAACGGAAAAGTAGCCAACCTGGGAAGAACAGTACAGACCAACGACGGAAGACAGATCGCGCTCTATCAGGGTGATGTGGTTTTCTTCAATTCTATGCAGCATCCGAGCGGAAATATCTGGCTGACCGGAGATAACAGAACCGGAGCCGGAGATGGTGATGATGAACAGATCATTGTGAAGCTTGACCAGCTTGATCAAAGTTATCAGAAAATATTATTCCTGGTGACAATTTACCAGGGAAAACAAAATAACCAGCATTTCGGGATGATAGAGAATGCCTTTATCCGTGCAGTAGATGCCAAAGGAAAAGAAATTACAAAATACAGCCTTTCAGGTGATGCCAGTATGAACGGAAAATGTGCGATGGTTTTTGCCGAAGCCTACCGTCACAACGGTGACTGGAAGTTCCGTGCCTTAGGAGAACCTCACCAGACCGATAATTTTATTGAGATCCTGAAGCAGTACGCATACAGCAATTAAGCAAATTTTACCAAACCTAACAGCCGGCAGGGAAGTTTTCAACTTCCGCTGCCGGCTTCAGAAATACTATTATCTTACCAATGAGCAGGAGATTATTAGCATACTTTTTACTGGATACTTCAGGTTCCATGAACGGTGAGCCTATCCAGGCACTCAATAACGGATTTAACGGGCTGATAAGCATGCTTCGTGCAGATCCCCAGGCCATGGACAGCCTTCATCTGAGTGTGATCACCTTTGACCGTGAGGTGAAAAACATTATTCCTTTAACTGATCTGACAAGTTTTTATCCTATGGAGATCACTTGCCCGGACAGTGGCCCTACCCATACCGGGGCGGCATTGGAAATGGTTTCGGAACTGGTGAAGAAAGAACTGATCAGAGGTTCTTCAGATGGAAAAAATGACTGGAGGCCGCTGCTGTTTATATTTACAGACGGGAAGCCATCCGATATCCAGAAATACCGTCAGATGATCCCGGTGATCAGAGAGATGGAATTCGGGGCTATTGTAGGCTGTGCGGCAGGTCCTAAAGCAGACGAACAGTTCTTAAAAGAGCTTACCGACCACGTGGTAAAACTGGATACTACCGATGCGATCACCCTTTCTTCGTTTTTCAAGTGGGTAAGTTCATCCATCACCATGGGCGGAAAATCACAGGGGACCGAAGAAAATATTCCGCTGCCTCCTCCTCCTTCCGAGCTTAATATTATTATCTAAATCACTTTGTCTTTATAAATCATGAGAAGACTGCCCATTTATTTTTTAGTTGATGTCTCCGAATCTATGGTGGGAGACCCTATTGAGCAGGTACAGGAAGGTATCGCCAATATCATTAAAGAGCTTAAAAAAGACCCATATTCGCTGGAAACGGTTTATATCTCCATTATCGGTTTTGCAGGAGAAGCTGAGGTAATAACGCCGCTTCAGGATATTATCAGCTTTTATCCTCCGAAAATCCCTATCGGAAGTGGAACATCTTTGTCTCAGGGGCTGATCAAAGTGATGGACTGCATAGACAGGGATATTGTGAAAACAACCTATGAAAGGAAAGGCGACTGGAAGCCTATCGTTTTTCTCTTTACAGATGGAGTTCCTACCGATGATGCTACCAAAGCGATTGAAAGATGGAATAATAAATATCATGGGAAGTCCAATACCATAGCTGTTTCTATCGGGGAGAACACGAACTATAAACTCCTGGGAACTTTATCTGACAATGTTCTATTGTTCAACAATTCGGATGAGAATTCTTACAGGGAATTTTTCAAATGGGTGACGGATTCCATTAAAACAACCAGCCAGAGTGTTACCGAAGCCAATAAAGAAGGAATTAACCTCTCCAAGATAGATTCCATTATTCTGGAAAAAGTAAACCCGGAACTGGAGCAGAAATTTCCGGATAATAATTTTGTGGTTCTGAACGGTAAATGTTCAGAAACAGAAAAGCTGTATTTAATGAAGTTCAAAAAAACATTCGCGGAATCAAGCATACCGGGGATGTCTACAAGGTATTACAGACTGGACGGAGCCTATAAAATTGATGAAAAAGCATATATGAGACTTTCCTCTTCCCAGAAAAATAATCTTAAAATTTCTATTGAAGAACTTCAGGGAGGCACGTCATGCCCTCACTGTGCCAATCCCATTGCATTGGCAACCTGTTCATGTGGCGGGATCCATTGCCTGCGGGGAGAAGGCTACAATAAGTGCCCGTGGTGCGGAACTTCAGATTATTATGGGTTTTCCAGCGAAGGGTTTGATATTAACAGAACATTAGGGTAAGGAAGTTTATCCCGAAGGAAATAAACCATGGAAAAAGCTGTAATTTACAGAGAAAAAGAAGAGTTTAAAGACTTTCATCTGGTGCTTAAAAATGCCAGCTCCAATCAGTTTTACGAGTTCAGTTTTGAGCTTGATGATTTTCCAAACATAAGGATCAGAAATATTGCTAATCTTCACGATACAGGACTTACCTTCGAAAATAATAAAATATCAGGAACGCCGTATGTTAATAATGTTCATGACCTGGATATTGAATTCTATCATATCCATGACGAAAGCAGTACGGAGATTAAGAAAATACATCTGTTCATTAATGCTGATCCCAAAGACCTCTGGAAAAATATTCCAAGTGATACAGACGATATCTATCATAAACCCGACGAAAATTCCTACAAAGGAAATTTTTTAGATAAAAAAATCACGGTCGTATCCAAAAGGGGACGTTCTCATGCTCATGAAGGAAAATTCAGGGATGATGATTTTGCTGTGAAAGCTCTTCCCGGGGGTTGGTTTATTGTCTCTGTTGCAGATGGGGCAGGTTCCGCGGTTCTGGCAAGAGAAGGCTCCAGACTGGCTGTTAGTTCAGTTAACCGCTTTTTCGACTCTGAAGATATTTTAAATAATATCGAAAGAAATATTAAAAATATTTATTCCTTTCAGTCCTCAAAAGAAATGAAGTCCGAAGCCGGAGAAAAGGTTATCCGGCTTTTGTATGAAGGTGTTTATCATGTTTACCATGTGCTAGATAAAACCGCAGCAGAAAATTCTTTTTCTATCAAAGATTTCCATACCACCCTGGTATTTACATTAACTAAAAAATTCGATTTTGGGTATGTAATCCTTAGTTTTGGAGTGGGAGATTGCCCGGTAAGCCTGATTAATCCTGATTTTTCTGAAGTAAAGCTTCTGAATCATATGGATGTAGGAGAATTTGGAGGCGGAACCCGTTTTGTGACCATGAAAGAGATCTTTAATGATGATAATGTAGCCTCAAGGTTTACGATCACCTGCGTTAACGATTTTTCTTATTTGGTATTGATGACAGATGGCATCTATGATCCGAAATTCATGACGGAAAGCCGGCTTGAAGACATAGAAAGCTGGAAAACTTTTTTTAATGACCTTGGCGGGAATAATGACGACCGGGCTAAGGTAGATTTCATTAATGATACCGATATTGATGAGCAGCTTCTTCTCTGGACCGATTTCTGGAGCCGGGGAAATCATGATGACAGAACACTGGCCATAATTTATTAAACATGAAAAAAACCGTTAAAGTTACCTCAGTTCTTGACCCAGACATATTCTACGAATATGTGGACGAAAGCCCTATTCGGGGCGGGGTGAAAGATGTTTACTTTTCGCCGGACAGGGAATATGTAGTTGCTTTTTACCGGAATCCTCTGGATACCGGGCAGAAGGAGCGTATTATGAGAATTGTTTCCACCTATCTCGGGAATATTAAAAACGGAAATTCGGCAGATTATTTTCTGAACGAAATATTCAGATGGCCATATGATATTGTGGAAAAAGGCAAATTGACAGGAATTGTGGTTCCCATTTACCACCAAAAGTTCTTTTTTGCAAAAGGATATGTAGGTTCGGATAATATTCAGGGACAGGATAAAGTAGGGAAATGGTTTACGGCTCCCATGTTCAGGAACCGGCAGTATCCTTTAAGGCTGGATGATTCTGAACTCGGGGATTGGCTCAGCTATTTCCAGATCACGATTAATATCAGCAGGGGAGTAAAAAAGCTTCACCAGATGGGGCTGGCTCATTCGGATCTTTCGTATAACAATATTTTGATCGATCCGGTTACAAAATCGGCTTGCATTATCGACATAGACGGCCTGGTGGTTCCAAAATTATTCCCCCCGGAAGTAATCGGGACGGCGGATTTTATTGCTCCCGAAGTCTTGAAGACCAAACATCTGAATATGCAGGACCCCGGAAGACACCTTCCTGACCAGAAAACGGACCTTCATGCACTGGCTGTACTCATTTATATGTATTTGTTCAGGAGACACCCTTTGAGGGGAGGAAAAATCTGGGATCTGGATTCCGAAAAAGATGAGATTATTTCTATGGGCGAAAAAGCCCTGTTCGTGGAACATCCTACAGACCCGTCCAATCAGGTAAAAGCGGATCATCTGAGAAAATGGGATGCTTTCTGGGGCGATCCGCAAAAAATTCCGTTCACGGCAGCGGGCCCTTATCTTTCCGAGCTATTTAAAAAAGCGTTCGTAGATGGCCTTCACGATCCTATCCGCCGTCCTACCGCCAATGAATGGGAAACTGCGCTGCTGAAGACCGCAGATCTGATACAGCCTTGCCACAACCAGGAATGTACGGAAAAATGGTATGTATTTGATAACAGCAGCAACCCGAAATGTCCTTTCTGCGGAACACCCCACCGGGGAACACTTCCGGTACTGGATCTGTATTTTAAATTCGATGGCGATGTATGGAAACCGGAAAACCACAGGTTGATGGTCTATAACAATCAATATTTATTCAAATGGCATGTATCCAGAAAAGTGATCAGAAATGAAAACCTTACCATGCAGGATAAAATGCCGGTAGGTTATTTTACTTTTCATCAAGGGAAATGGGTATTCGTAAATCAGAGCCTAACTTCTATGAAAGATGTTACTGAGCAGAAAGAAATTCCGACGGGATCTATGGTTGAGCTGACGGATGGGAAAAAAATACTTTTGTCTGCGGAAGAAGGTGGAAGGCTGATATTGGTGACGATGGCCAATCAGTAGGATGCGGGATTGGACCACCCCGTCAAAAATTCTTTGAATTTTCGCCACCCCTCCGGATGAGGGGAATTCCTCAACAAATGATAAACCAATAAGGAAATTTAGTTTTTTTAGAACCTAAGTAAATACTTATCTTTCAAGAAATTCCATAAAATAGGAATGATCATCTTCACCTACAGTTTTAAAACCTAAACTTGTGTATAAATGCTGGGCTTTATTTGTTTTTAATACGCTTAAAGCTACTGTTTTTCTTTCCGTAGAAGCTTCCTTCAGAATATCAGTTAAAATACTTCTCCCAAGTCCCTTTCCCTGCAGATCCGGATCAATCTGGAGCTGTAGTACTTCTGTTTTATCATCATTTTTACTGATCTTCAGCAGTCCTGCGGGCTCATTGTTGAAGAGGATGATATGGGCCTTGTCGAACTGATACAGAATTCTCTGGAGTGTAGATTCCCTGTCCGTCGGAAGTCCTGAGTCCACATAATGCGGATTCATGGTTTTTGTTCTCAGGTCGAGCAGGTAATTAATATCTTGGTCAGAGGCTTTTCTATAGGTAACTGTAGTATTCATAACTTATTGTGAGATCCTGGTTTAAGCTTTATTTTGCCTTTTCTACTAATAGGAATCTAAGATAACAATTCTTGGATTCTTTTCTGTCTGAATCCTTGATTTCATTTCCAGAGATTGTTTAAAGAAAGTATAGGCATAGTAGATGGTTTGCGCGTTGGGGCCATTGGTATCAGTGGATATTGCATTTTTAAGAAATTCATACTCATTTTCGACTTCTTTAAACAGGATCAGATGGTTCTGATTTTCTTCCGTTATATGATGAATGATTTCTTCCTCATCTTTTGTAAATGTATACTCATAACCATCCAGCTTGTTGTCAAGGATCATTTTTGTCAGCAGGATCATATAATCATTAAAGTGGAGAAAGTCTTTCGAATCCAGATTGGTCCCTCCATCTTTAGAGGGCATGTCATAAATAGGGAAATAATGAGTATAATTTCCATACTGAAACATATAACTTGTACAGACGGTTGAAGTAGGAAGTTCATAAAGCAGGATGATCCCAAACCGGTCATTTAAGTTCTGAAGATGTTTTTCTATTACCGGATAACCCTCAGCTGAAAATTTTGAATGTATTTCTTCACTAAGGAATAGATTGATTTCAAACAGCTCATCAGGAGTTATGGCATTAATGTCATTTTTGATTGTATTTAAAATTTCTTCAAACCCGACTTCGAAATCAGTACCGCTCAATTCTTTTTTCCGGTCTTCAAGATAGGTTTTAAAGGTTCTCTTGTGGAATGTAGTATGCTTCAGATCCTCATAAAGATGAGCAGATGCCTTCTCCTTATCGAACATATAGATTTCCGTATTTCTTCCCATCTGTTTGATCTGAATTATTTCAAATCTATTTCCAGTCCCATTTCCTTTTTCATATGCAGCAGAACTTCTGCGTTTCCTCTTGCATCATCTACGGGATGGTGTGTATGCTTTGTTTTGCGCAGATGCTTCCATTGGGCGAAAGTATCTTTTTCCAGTCCGCAATACAGGTCAGACAACCTTCTTGAAGAATATCCGAAAGGGTTTCTTTTGATAAAATGATGAAAATACCAGCAGATGAACATCCAGTCGAAACCGTTGTTATCACTGATGAATATAGGTCTTCCTTTGGAATTTTCTTTAATCCATTCCTCAAAACCGAGCATCACTTCTTCAGGATCATCGAAACCCATTGTTTCTTCCCTGCTGAATCCTGAAACCGCCAAAGCATCAGAATTGAATTTTTCAGAAACAGGTTTTAGCTTTCCGTAAAAAGTAGTCTCCAGTTCTTCATTGACCAGAACTGCTCCGAAGCAGATCATTGAAAAATCTCCCGGAATCGGGCCATCCGATTCAATATCAACCATAAAATAGCTCATTGCCTAATCAAATTTTATATTTCTGCTGTTCATATATTCTTCGTCAATTTCTTCTCTTTCCATGCGGTCAGGATATAGGGTAATTTTTATAAATTCATTTTCGAAGCTGTCTGCGATGAACAGTTCATTACCATTTAATTTTACTTTCTTGCTGAAGCCTTTCGTAACAACTTCTTCTGCTTTTAGGGTATCAATATTGAAAACAAAAAGCCGCTGTCTGTGTTTATCCTGATATAGGGCAATAAGAAAATTTTCAAAAAACTGTAAATGTCCCCCTGATGAAGGCTGTCCCATCGTATTAATAGGAGGCCGCCAATTGATGATGATATCTTTGTTTATTTTTATTCTTACCAGTTCATGTCCCACTTCATTGCTTTGCCACCATGCAAAAATCCCCTGATCATTGATTGCTGTGCTGTGTCTGCTTATTTCAATTTCTGCCCCGAAGGCATCTTTCCAGAAAATCCGGTCTTCCTCAATCTCAAAATCAGGCACCGTGAGATAGAGTTCGTCTTCTATTATATCGAAAATTTCTTTTGTGGTCATGCAGTTTTATTCACCAAAACAAATATATTAAAAACACCTCTACTTATATCAGTTCAAAAAAATCTCTTTTCCCGATTTTTATCTTTGTTTGCGGGAATAATTCAATCTCTTTATCAGGATCTGTTATTTTGATATGGTTAATCCTGATGCCTCCGCTATGAATCATTCTTCGGACTGACGATTTACTGAGATCATTTTTAAGCTTACTGCAGAGTTCCACTAATGTTATCAGGTTGCCTGTATGAGACAAAGAATTTAAAGAAACAGGTTCATAGACTTTTTCTTCATGATTTTTGCTTTGAAACTGACTGCTGAAAAAACTTTCTGCAAGTTCTGCTGCAGCTTTATCATGGTATTGGCAAATAATATTTTTAGCAATCAGCTTTTTAATATTCATAGGGTTTTCACCATTTTGTAATTTTAGTTGTAAACCTCTTTTTTCTTCATCAGAAAAATCTGAAGCCAGATCGATAAACTCATCAATAAGGCTGTCCGGAATCGACATGGTTTTCCCGAACATCTCATTGGGTTCATCGGTAAGTCCGATAATATTGTTCAGGGATTTGCTCATTTTTTCTTTACCGTCAAGACCTTTAAGCAGCGGCATACACATAACAATCTGTGCCGGCATCAGATGGGCTTCCTGAAGCTGTCTTCCCATCGTACAGTTGAAAAGCTGGTCTGTTCCGCCCATTTCAATGTCGCATTTAATCTGTACAGAATCAAAACCCTGGAGGATAGGGTAAACGAGCTCATGCATTGCGATCGGCGTATTTTCTGTAAATCTTTTATTGAAATCGTTCCGGTGCATCAGCTGGGCGACGGTAACTTTCGACATCAGCTGAATAACTTCCGGAAAACTGAGTTTATCCAGCCAATCGGAATTAAAAACAATTTTGGTTTTTTCTACATCAATTACTTTTGAAAGCTGGTTGATGTAGGTCTGTGCATTATGACTGACATCTTCGGCACTTAAAGGTTTCCGTGCCTTGTTTTTCCCTGTCGGATCACCGATTCTTGCTGTGAAGCTTCCTACTACGATCACAACCTGATGCCCAAGCTCCTGAAATTGTTTCAGTTTTTTGAGCAACACGGCATGGCCCAGATGCAGATCCGGAGCCGTAGGATCAAATCCCAGCTTAATAATTAATTTCCTGTTTTCCTTTTCAGCCTGTTTCAGTTTTTCTTCCAGACCGTTTTCCGGGAGAATAATGGCTGTGTTTTCTTTTAGTGTGCTGATCATTTTTATTGGTTTTTAAATTAAAAAAAGCCCGGACAATACTGTCCGGGCTCTATATTATTTGGATGTTATTCTTGTTTAGATTACAGATATAGAAAGTCTTCCCGAACGGTTCGCCGGGGAGTAATACTCATTAAAGAAAGGAAGACGCAATATGCTGTTTAAATGTTTCATTGATAGTGTAAATGTAGAAAAAAACTGAGATAAATCCAATATTTAAACCACTAAGATCTGCTGTAAAGTTCCATATCAGCTGAGTTTTAAACTCACTGTTCTCGACAGTTGATTAATCTTAATGGTTTAAAATAAAGGTTTTCAAAACAATTTTACTTAGCGCTTTTGCAGCTAATTTCATGCCATAAATCCTTTACAGGTAAAAACTGAGAACTGTCATAAGAATGCTTTATTAAAGATTATTTTACAGCATATCTTTAAACGATCAATGCTCATTTGTGTATTGTCTATCCGTTTCAAGATCGAATACACGCTGCGAATAGGTATTTCTGATCTGCTCTTTCCAGATGTTGAGGTCTTCCTGAGAGGCTTTGTCTGCCCTGTCAAAAAAGAAGTGCTGTATGATTTCAAAACCACTGTACAGGAAAATTCCGTTGTCCGAGGTTAAGGTGAGTGCTTTATCCATTCCCATACGCTCATATTCTTCATGGGACTTTCCGTGGGTGTTTATAATGACTGCTTGTTTACCTTTTAAAAGTCCTTTCTGAACTCCCTGATCATACCGGTAGGCAAAATTATAGCTGAAAACCCGGTCGATATAGCCTTTCATAATGGCTGGCATTCCGGTCCACCAAATCGGATAAATGAATGTGATAAATTCTGCTCTGGAAATGAAATCCTGTTCCGTTTTTACATCATCTGAAACCTTTCCTGCACGCTGGCCCTGCATATCTGCCAATGAAAGGACAGGATCAAACCCGATTTTGTTGAGGTCCCTGATTTCTATTTCATGATTACCTTTTTCCAGACTTTCAACTACCGTTTGAAGAAGGTTGCTGTTTAAACTGTTTTCGTTAGGATGCGCGTAAATGATTAAGTGTCTCATTGCTTTTTGTTTTTAAATTTTATGAGACAAATGTCGGGGAATACATCCCGCAAAAATTGTAAGAAAACGAAAGGTATTATGCTGATCCGGAACGGCAGATGTCATCCTGGAATTTCAGATACCGGGACGGTGAAAGATTGATAAAGTGTTTAAAATCGCGGATAAGCTGGCTCTGATCATAATATCCGCATTCATCAATTATACTGAACCACTCAATTTTTTTCTGGTGAATCAGTTCTTTTTCAATAATGGTAATGGCCTTGAGAAAACGGTTATAGCGGATAAGCTCTTTGGATGAATACCCGAACTGTGTTTTATGTTTCAGCTGAATGGTTCTTTCACTCTGGTTGGTTTGGCTGGCAATCGCTTTAATAGGATTCAATCCGGGATCCTCAAATTGATTGAGCAGGCGGATGATCTCATCCTGATTTTGAAGGTAGGGTCTGCAGAACTCAAGAACGTGATTGGTTTTCTCTTCCGGAGACGGAAAAACGGAGATCTGATGCCAGAGCTCTGTAAAGCAATTATCATGAAGAATTTCGTTGGGGTGTGTTCCATTTGCCGTCACAATGGCTTTGCCAAAGAACCTGTAGAAAGCATCATCTTTAAAATTAGCTACCAGAATAGAAGTTCCTGCCGGCAAAGTATAATCAAAAGCCTGACGTACGGGGCCCAAAACAATGCACTGATTGACCTCAATCGTATTCTTTTCCTGAGTTGTCATAAAGGCATTTTCACCAAAACAAAACAGCATAATAGTCTGATAAGAGGGGAGGAGGGTTTTTGTAACCGGATCGGGCGAACTGTTTTCTGCGTAATAAAAATACGTGAATATGCTCTCAAACTCTTTGGGAACCGGGATTTTAAGCTGGCGGTATTCCGGATGTAGTTCCTGCATAGGATGATTTAATTTAATATTTTCTCCATTTTATAGTTGATAAGATCAGTTCCTTTTACATTGACGGTTTGTTCTTTTATCATCTTAAAACCTGCATTTTCAAAGAAAGGTCTGGCAGTTTTGCTTACATCGGCAGTCAGGAATTTTTGCTTCTGATTTCTGGCCTCCTGTTCTATAAAGGTATACAAATTTTTTGCGATTCCCTGGCGCTGGAAATTTTTATGAACGAATAAAAGGTCAATATTATTTCCATCCAGGGTGCAGAACCCGGCGATCTGTTTATTAACTTCTGCAATGAACACCAACTGGTTTTCTATAACGTTGTTCCATCTCTCCTCATTGCCGGCTCCCGATTTCCAGGCACTGATCTGATCATTATCATAATCTTTTTTGCAGACACACGTAATGGTTTCTGTAAAAAGCTGTTTCATTTCCGGAAGGTCGGTGCTGGTTCCTTTCCTGATGATCATGGTTCACAGATATATTTGGCTATATACAGTTTCTGCTGTTCCTCAGTCAGTAACGGATAAAACAGGTTCATCTGTATCAAAGCATAATGCTTTATCGCTTCATCTTTTTCAAGTTTAAAAGCAAGGTTGTTATGGATGATCCAGTTGTCTGCAATAATGAAAATCTGGGTAGTAAGGCCTCTGAGTATAAAATCCGGGATGTCTTCTCTAAAAATGTTATTCTTTTGAAAACCTTTGAAAATTTCCTGAAACTCATCTTTCCTGCTGATGTTAATAGACTCATACTGGGATTCTATAGCCGGAATATGTTTCAGGATATCAAAGAAATTCATGAAGATAAAGCGGAAGGAATAAAAAACATCATAAGTGGAAAATGTAAAGTGATACAGATCTTCCAGGGTCTTATTCTCTATTTTCTGCAGATTGTTCAGCAGGTCATCCATTTTAAGGACCAGCTCAGAAAAAAGGATCTTGATAATGTCTTCCGAGTGTTTAAAATGATAGTGCAGATTTCCGGCACTAATGTTCAGTTCTGCCGCAATGTGCCTTGTAGTGATATTGTTGTAGCCCTTTTCATTAAACAGCTCCATTGCTTTTGAAAGTATCTTGTCCTTTGTTTTCATTGTTCAAATATAAGAGAGTTTAAATCATATTTCAAAATTAGAACATTTGTTCTAATTTTTAATATATTTGTTTTCTCAAATCAATAAGAATGAAAGGGAAAGAAATGTTCAATTACGAATCATTTGAAAATCAGGATTCTAAAAAAGAAAAAGATACACGGGAAATCTTCGTGAAAATTTTGCAGATCATTGTAGGCTTCATCATGGCCGTACTTCATATGTAATGAAGAGCAAAATTTCATACTGGTTTCTGCTGGGCCTTATGATCTGGCTAATTGTTGTTTTTCTGAGAAAGAAGGGAATTTTTATTCCGGTAATCAGTAATCACCTGACAGATTTCATTACAGTTCCGATGTATGCTTACCTGATAGAATATCTGATGAATAATGTGCTGAAATATCAGTGGAAACCGGATATTAAGTTTATTCTGAGCTCAATTCTTTATCTGTCATTGCTTTTTGAAGTTATCTGCCCGATGCTTTCAGGAAAATTTACCGGGGATATTCTGGATGTTGCAGCTTATCTGTTAGGAGGTCTGCTTTACTATTTCCACAAACGTATTCTTATGTATAAATAAACAATTATTGATCCAGTTTGATGATGGAGCCTTTATAAAACTTTGTCAGGTCATACAGTTCCCCGAAATAGTGATGAAGGTCGGAGTCATTGCCTTTACCTGGTCCGTTGGCGCGGAACTGTTCTTCTGCAAGCGTATATAGAGAAGGGTAATCTGATTTTAAATAATGAGAAAGAATAGTGTCATTTCCTTTTTCTTGCAGGGCAATATCAGTAAAAAATAAACCGTAAATTAGGAATTGATTGAAGTTTTGGGCATCTACCATAAAATCCAGGTTCTGCTTGGAATATTTTTCATAATCAGCCAGGATTTCCTGAAAACTTTTTACATGCTGTTCTTTTGGAATTTCATAAAAAAGATCCAGCCCGTGAATGAAAAGCTGGGTTTTAGCTTCTTCCCGGTCTGCAGGATAAGCATTGCTGAACCATTGGAAAATACTTGAAAGTTCCTCTTTGGAAAGATTTTCTACAGAATCTTTTACTTTATTTTTAATGATTTCAAGGCTTACTTTAGCATCGGACTGCAGAAAGCCGATGATTTTTTCCTCATCACGGCACAGTTTATTGTACAAATTGATTTTGGCAACATTAGGATTCGTTTTGATGAAAAAAAGTTCTTCTGCCATTGCTTGTATACCACATGTCTTTTCCAAATGGTAACTAAAGATACAAAATATGTAATGAAAATAAGTAAAAATGTTATGCAGTGGATGTTTAATCCTTTTATGATTGATCAACTTAACCATTATTCTTTCACACACTAATATTAATTTAATGAATGATTTCAAGTTCTGTGATGGTATTTTTTTATTTCTTGTTTCTTTTACATCACAATAAATGGAATGGCATCAATAATTTAAAAGCCGCTCTACCTTATTAATGATGAAATGTTCAGGCGATATAACCTGATAAAAGATATCGTAGAAAGCATACCCGTACATAAACACAAAATTAATTTTGAATTCATATCGTTTAAGGTAAGAAATCTCAATGTAGGATATGATATAATTCACATCATCATCGGCTGCGAAATCATGATTGTGTTGCGTAATAGCATTAACAGCCACTTTTGTTTGAGAGAGTATAGTGTACCGGTTGTCCAGATAGAAATCAATGAACTGTCCGAGATCATTTTCAAAATCGTTATCCTCGGAATATTCCTGATACAGGCAATCCGGAAAGATGAAACAAGGATTTTTAGTGACAGAGGTTGCGTCATTACCTGTCAGGTTTCTGTCGCTTTGCCATCCTTCCTCAGTTCGTTAAATTCAAGATTCCATCCTTTTGATGTGGTAATTTTCATTCCAGTGATTAATCTCTAAATGCGATTTTCATATTGAGTTTTTACTTGAATTTTTTCAAACCTCCTTATCTTCCATTTTCTTTCATGGCCCGGATCAGTTTGTCATTTCTTCGTTCTGCCCTGGCATTGTTCAGGGATAAAACCGCCCAGATCGCAGCAGGAAGCCAACCGATGAGGGTAATCTGTAAAATGAGACAGACAATGCCTGTAAGTATTTTCCCACGGACCATAAAGGAGAGAAAAGGAAGGAGAATAGCAAGTAACATGATGGTAGTTTTTAAATTGGGTTAAAGATTACACTATTTTCTTTATTATTGCTCTGATAACAGGGCTCGAACCTGTGTCCTCCCGGTCCAGAGCCGGGTGCTCTGCCACTGAGCTATATCAGAAGTTGGATAGGTGCAGGGCTCGAACCTGCGTCAACCCGGATGAAGAGCCGGGAATTCTACCACTGAATTAACCTATCCGTTATTTTATTGTTTTCAGATTTTGCCTGAAAAATATTTGTTTTTTCTTAAGACAGATGCAAGAAAAGGGTTTGAAACGGTCACTCCATGTACCAGTTCAGGCGTTGGTTTAAACTGGCTTACCTGTTGAGTTTTCGGAGCAATCCAGCCTGATTTTTCAGGATCAATACCGGCTTTTCTGCAAGCCTGTATAATCATTTTTTTATTGCAGAATTGTTTTTCCTGAAAAACCTCCCAGGGCAAAGGTAGTATATTCCAGACTTCTGTGTTAGGGTCGAGTTTTCCACCACTGGATAAATGCCATGCAATGACGTCGGCCGCCATCAGTCGCATCACTTTTCCGAAGCAGATATCATCGAGAATATACTCCATGCCTAGTGCATAGATCAAATTCATCCAGTTGTCTCTTGCTTTATTCCAGGCTCCGGCCGTATTGTTCCATGTAGTGGAATCATTGCCTTTTTTTACAGCCATAGTTTTCCTGTTGATGTCATTATCTGTCCACAATTTTTCCAGGAATTCAGCAATTTCCTGCAGGATTTTACTCCATTTTCCCAATAGTCTTCCTTTCTGTTCGTCAGCAAGATAGTGCAAAGCTTCTTCATTGGTATAGATATATGAAACAGCCTGCCAGTTGGTTTTGTCAGCATTTCCTTTGCATCTGTTGAATAACATTTCACAGATTTCATCAAACGGCCTTTCCTGACTTTGATTGGTAAATGTACTTCTTACATTACTCCGTGCATTGAAATAGGCAATAAAACAGGCGGTATTAAGATCTGCATTAAAATCTTCAGGACTGATGGTGTGTGCCAATCCATGTTTTGCTATTTTCTGGAACTCAATCTTTTTGGACTCCTGGATACACTTGTATAGTCTTTTTTCAATACGCTTCAGAAGACGCCATTTTTTATTGTAGCTCCTTTTGGAAAGATCCAGTCCTGCTTCTTTTCTCTGAATTTTATTAAGCCTGTCGCTACGAAAATCATTCTTTCCTATTGATTTATGGATCAAAGGAGATGTTTCTGTTAAAAAGGTTTCAATATTTTCAATATAGTGATAATTGGAAGTTTCACTTTGACTGATTTTAAAGATTTCAATTGCTTTTTTGATCTGTTTTTCGGCTCCAACTGCAGTTCCGAAAGTTTCGAGCATTGAAGTATACCCATACAGACTTCTTTTCAATGAGCCCTGAGCAGCTTTTTCCAAAACAGAAAGTTCATGACGGTTCAGATCATTTTTCATTAATTCAACAATCATCTCCGCAACATCTTCCGGACGTCTGCGCTCATCTAAGGTTTTATAGAGCTGTTCAATGGTTGTCATAAAACTAAAGTTATGCAATTATAAGATACTTTGCTAGGATATCTTATTTTTTTAAAAAATTTTTTGCTGGGTGAAAAGTAAATCAATATTTTTTTATTTTCACACAAGAAACTCCCTTAATTTTTGTTCTTTTTCCTGCCTTTTTCAATAAACCGGTTTCAGGATTACGCCTGAATACGAAAGCATCTCCGCTGGCAGCATTGGCTACAATTAAAAATTTTCCTGTTTCGTCCATATCAAAAACCCTTAATTGCTTGCCAAAAGTGGGCTGGTACCCGATATTTTTTAATGTTCCGTGCTGAAGAATCGAAAAAATAGCAATATTATTTTCGTACCCACGATTAGACGCGTATAAAAATTTACCGTCCGGGGAAATGTGAATATCCGAGCTTTCAAATTCTTCTTTGTGCTGATCATTATGTGTATCTATCCTTTGGATGCTTTCCAGTTGGGAATTTTCATATTTGTACACATTCACGGCACCTCCCATTTCTTCGATGGAGTAGGCAAACTTTCCGTTCGGATGAAAGGTGAAATGCCTTGGTCCGCCTCCTGAAGTAGTTGACAGATAAGGAGGTTTTGCAGGTTGTAAAGGCTCGTTTGCGGTACTGTCAAACATATAGGACCTGATTTTATCGGCACCGAGATCCGTTAGAAATAGCTGACTGAAATCCGGTGAAAAGACAGCTGCATGAACATGTGATCTGTCCTGTCTGTTTTTATTGACACTGCCCTCCGAAAAATGTAAATTCTGTACGTATGGATATATGGTTCCGTCTTCGGATAAGGGATATACGGAAACGCTGCCTTCAGTGTAATTGGCATTAACCAGCCATTTACCGTTTTTATGGGCCGTTACATAAACAGGATTTTCACCACCACTTTTTTGACTGTTGATAAAAGTCAGTTTTCCATCTTCAGGTTTGAATTTGAAGCTGCTTACACTTCCTGCACCCTGTGTTTTACTTTCTGTACAGGCAAAAACGTACTTTCCGTTGGGAGACAGGGTAAGAAATGAAGGATTTAAAATTCCTTTCAGAGAATTTACTTTGGTTAATTTGCCTTTAATGGTATCCAGCTGATATACATACAGTCCTTCGGTTGCTTTATCACGGTTGAATGAGCCGAAAAAGACATAGGTGTTCTGAGAGTATAAATGGATGCAGGTTAGAAATAAAGCAATTAAGCTTAATGTATTTTTCAATTTTACGGAAGGTTTATGGTAAGAGATCTGTTGGTTTTCCTTGTTTCCAAAATTAATCTAACTTTTTGGAAAGCAGTCAAAATTTGCATTACTAATTTGATGTTTTTTCAGGAAATAAGTTTTCGGATCTCTACCTTTTCCATTTTCAGGATAATTATATTCCAATCATTAGTCATTAGCTTTTCATGATTTCTTTTTCAATATTGATCAATCTTTCTGACCAGTTGTTTAATACTGCTTTTCTTTCTTCGTCAGTAAGCCGTTCCACAGAATAAATAAATTCCGGCTGTAAAACTGAAAAACCGAGAAATTCCAGAATTCCACGATGTATCGGAAACAAAATTGAGTTTATATCACCGTATTTGTCCTTTGTATAATTTTTTCAGGGCCACCGGCCGTTACAGACAGCATTGCTTTTTTCCCAACAGAAAATCCGTTATCAAAAATTTTACCGTTATCATAAAACTTTCCCATTGTAAAAACTTTATCGATCCAGCCTTTTAAAATAGCCGGAGCCGAAAACCAATACAGCGGAAACTGCCAGATCATCATATCGCACCACTCAATCTTTTCCTGTTCCGATACAATATCGGGGGTAAAAGTAGAATGCTCTAAGGCGAATAATTCTTCATTCTGCTGTTTAAAGTAATCTGCATTTTTTAATTGGGTGAAGTTTTCTTTTCCACTGACCGGCTGGTAATTTTCTTTATACAAGTCGGTGGTTTTTACTTCGTGGCCTTCTTTTTCTAAAGTCCTGACTGCAGTGTTGAACATGGCCGCATTAAAACTTTTTTCTTCCGGATGTGCAAGAACAATAAGTATTTTCATTTTCTTTAAATTTGTACTATAATTATTTTAGTTACAAAATTATTTTTAGTACACTACATCTGCAATAACTATCTAAACCGATAGGCCAAAATAAATTTAAAATGAAAACAGAGTGCATTGGTGACCATATAAAATTAAAAGGGAAAATATATCCCTGTACCGTAAGTCTTACCATGGATCTGGTAGGCGGGAAATGGAAAGCAGTTATCCTTTATCATCTGAAAGAAGAAGCTAAAAGGTACAGTGAACTTCGGAAAGAGCTGGCGGCAGTGACCGAAATGACGCTGAGTTTGCAGTTAAAGCAATTGGAAAAAGACGGTTTGGTGTCAAGGAAAGTCTTTGGCGAAAAGCCACCTGTTAAGGTGGTGTACAGCCTGACTGATCTTGGTAAAACGTTTATTCCTGTTTTGGACGCTATTACAGAATGGGGCAACCGGCTTGTTGTTGAAAAAGGTGAATTTGTCAATGTTCCTGAAAAAGAAACAATTTAATTTTACTTTTTAATTTATTGATTTAGAATAATGTTCACAGGCTTTTGTCCTTTTTATTTTTTCAAATGCTGTTGGAAATAGACAAAATGATGTTCAATGGATTTGTTCCAGTATTCTGTATTATGGTCACCCGGCTGACTGATAAAAGTAGCTGGAATTTTGAGACTGTCAGACTGGTGTTTCAGCTGCAGGGAATTCGGATATAAGATATCTTCGGTTCCGCAGTCAAAAATAAAAGCTTTCTTAAAATCGGGATGCTGTTTCAAAAGTGATGAGATACTGTATGGGGTCCAGTCTGTATGTTTCGGATCGCCGATATTAGTGGTCAGATCATCCATTAATCTGTTGCTTTGCCAAAAGTGCTGACTTACTTTTTTAAAATTCAAAGGGTCAATTTCCAAAGCTCCGCTGGTAGATCCTGCTGTATTAAAATAGTCCGGATGCAGAATGAAATACCGCAAAGCTCCATAGCCTCCCATACTTAAACCGCTGATGAAAATATTTCTGTTGTCAACAGTAAATGAACGGTGTACTTTTGGGACCAATTCTTTAAAGAAAAAATTTTCATACTGTGAACTTTTGTTGATGGGACTGTTGATATAATAAGATGTAAAACCATCTGGCGTAACAATAATGAAGTTATATTGATCGGCCAGTTTCTGTAAATCTGTGGTTTTGGACCACTGTTTATAATTTTCGCTGTAACCATGAAAAAGATAGATCAAGGGATATTTTTCTGTTTTCTGATAGGTTTTGGGCTTAAAAATCAGAACTGTGTCGGGTTTTTCCAAATAGTCAGATTTTATCACCCATTTTTCCTGTGCCTTGGCTGAAATTGCCGTAAGTAATCCGATCATAATGCTTATTACCTTATTCATATTGTGTAATTTTATTACAAAATTCAGCAAGCATTTTGTTCTGTACAATAACGAACAAAATTGTGAGCCGTTAAAAATGAAGACTTATGCGTAAAGAAAATTCAACCCAGGCGATAAATGAACAGTTTTTATTTCAGGTTTGTGAGCTCAATTCAGCGGTAGCAATGATTAGCGGCCGTTGGAAGTCGCAAATTGTTTATTCTATTTCACAGGGAAATAACAGGTTTCATTTATTAAAAAAGGAGTTGCCCAATATTTCCGAACAGGTTTTGGGACGGCAGCTGAAAGAGCTGGAAACTCACGCAATTATTGTCAAGAAAGAAATTCCTGAAACCGTTCCTCCAGGAGTCAAGTATGTTTTAACGAATAAAGGCCTGGATTTAATTCCTATTCTGGAAAGCCTTTGCGACTGGGGAAAAACCTATGCTGAAGGTAAAGAAATATCAGTTTGCCCTATGTCGTGATAAACCCATCCCGTATAGCAGCCTCAAGTATTTCAATATTGATATCTTCCAGCTTTTTAAATTTAATGCAATATCCGGTAACGCTTGCTTTGCCTATTGTTTTTCCATACGTTTCCGCTAAATATTTCTTATCATCAATACCGAGAATATAGACGGATATTCCGGTGGTATTAGCACTAAGACCAATCTGATAAAACACTCTGGTCTTTCCACCGGCATATTGTATGGTATAATGTCCGTAGCCAATATTGGGATTGGAAACAGTTTTGCCTTCATCATCTTTACCATCCAGAAACCATAGCTGGCATGTCGGATTTATTTCCAGAATGCTGCGGTGCAGTTCCAGCATATCATTGCGTTTAGACTCCGGCTGGCTATTGATGTATTCTGCGATCTGTTCCTGTAGGGTCATATAAATTCAGTTGTTTTTGTCGGCTGTTATAAAATAGAATTGGATATGTCCGGAACTACGGCATTCTTTTTCCGTCCAGTAAGCGACATGCTCTATTATAATTGTCTTTTCGCTGTCTGTCATACTCATGGCAAAATCAGGTCTTGAAGGGTTTAAATAAACTGCATAAAATTGTTTTTCCATATGTTTTTTTAATGTTTTGCTTGTTAATTACAGTATTAGTTTGTTTCTTTTTTGAACAAAATTTTATTTTTCAAATACCAATATTCTGCGTTATTATATTTCGGTTCATTGCTATAGTTATTTTCATTTAAGTACAGTGTATTTATAATCTTTTAAGAAATATCTATTACCTGATTTTTCAAGGTTGGTCTTTTCCGGTTGAGGTATTCCCTGTTGAATTGTTGAGTCACTTATAATGAAAACAGGTAAATCATTTTTTTCGGTTAAAATTCCTGTTACTTTCACAGTTTTAGTTTCAGATTTACTTACATAATATCCATCCGGCCAGCTATCCATTCCTTCCATCCAGATGCTTTCCCCGTTTTCTATAATCAGTAATGCGCCAAGTTTCATGTTTATTGTTTGGCCGGTAACGGTTATTCTTTTCCCTATGAATTCTTTTAAATCTTGATTTTGAAGATTTTCCTTTGGAAAATTATTTTCTTTCCCGGTTTGCTTTGTTTTTGAACAGGCAAGCATACAAAATATATTGAGGGTTAAAAATCCTTTTACTATCAATGTTTTTTTCATGACTGGCTTTTGTGTTTTTAATTTGAAAGTAAGCTAATTTATATATTTTCATGGAGATTTAAATAAAATAATTAAACCTCATATTTTTGCAATATGCCTTATAACTGAAACAAAAAAGAACAGCGATTCACTGTTCTTTCTATAAATTAATTATTTACAATATATATTGGTTATCCGAATGCTCTCTTCAGCAGGCTTTCCACTTTAGGCTCACTTCCTCTGAAGCTTTTATACAGTTCCATCGGATCTTTTGTTCCGCCTGAGGAAAGAAGGACTTTGTATTTTGCTGCCGTTTCAGGATTGAAGATTCCGGTTTCTTTAAAATACTGGAAAGCATCTGCATCCAAAACTTCTGCCCATTTGTAAGAATAATAACCTGCAGAATACCCGCCCTGGAAAATATGGGAAAAACTTGGACTCATGGCTGTTTCAGGATTCACAGGATAAAGGGAGGTTACTTTGGTATATTTATCTTCAAAAGCTTTCACACTCTCATTCGCCAGCTCACCGACTTTTGTATGATAGTTCATATCCAGAAGCCCGAATCCAAGCTGTCTCATCGTTTGGTAGCCTTCCATGAAGTTTTTCGATTGTTCGATCTTTTCAATCTTTTCGTCAGGAAGCACTTCTCCGGTTTTATAATGCTTGGCAAAAGTCTTTAAAAACTCAGGCTCATAACAGAAATTCTCCAGGAACTGGGACGGAAGTTCTACGAAATCCCATTTCACAGACGTTCCGGAAAGATTTGGATATTGAGTGTCAGCCATCATGCCGTGAAGGGCGTGACCAAATTCATGAAATAAAGTCGTTACTTCCTGGAAGGTAAGCAAGCTTGGCGTATCTTTCGTTGGTTTGCTGAAATTGCACACAATAGAAATATGCGGGCGGGAATTTTCGCCGTCTTTTTTATACTGGTTTTTATAGCTTGTCATCCATGCTCCGGCTCTTTTGCCTTTTCTCGGGAAATAATCCACATACAGCAACGCTTTGAATTGTTCTTCTTTTACACCATCATTCTGAGCGGAGTCGAAGACTTCATAAACCTTTACATCTTCATGGTATTTCGGAATATCATTCCTTTCCACAAAACGCAGTCCGAAAAGCTTTCCTGCCAGGCCAAAAACAGCATCCTGTACCTGATTCAATGGAAAATAAGGTTTCAGTTCCTCGTCATTGAAATCATATTTCTGCTTACGTAGTTTTTCAGCATAAAAAATATGGTCATAGCTTTGCAATTCGTCTATTCCGTCGGCTTTGGCTAAAGCTCTGAGCTCTTCAATTTCTTTATCTGCATACGGCTTTGCTTTCGTTAAAAGTTCATTTAAAAAATCAAAAACCTTTACCGGAGATTTTGCCATTCTTTCTTCCAGAACGTACTCTGCATAGTTTTTATAGCCTAATAATTCAGCTTTCTGCTGTTTCAGCTGCAGAAGTTCCTTGATGAGTTCCTGATTGTCGAATTCTCCGCCATCAAAAGATTTTTTACCGCTGGCTAAGGCAATTTCCTTTCTCAGCTCCCTGTTTTCGGCGTAAGTTATAAACGGAATATAGCTTGGATACTGTAGAGTGACTACCCAGCCTTCCAGTTCCCTTTCTTTCGCTTCTTCCGCATACTGATCAAGGATGGCCTCCGGAATTCCGGCCAGCTCCTCTTTATTGGTAATATGCTTAAAATAAGCATTGGTAGAGGCTAAAACATTCTGCCCGAACTGAAGCGACTTCACAGAGAGCTCCATATTGATCTTCTGAAGTTTTTCTTTGTCTTCTTTGTTCAGCAGGGCTCCGCTTCTTACAAAACCTTTATATGTTTCATTCAGCAGCATTTCCTGTTCCTCGTTCAGATGATACTTTTCCTTTTCATCATATACTTTTCTGATCTTATTGAAAAGGACTTCATTCTGGGAAATCTTTGAAGAATACTCAGTTAAAAGCGGAGAAACTTCCTGGGCGATCTTTTGAATTTCATCGCTTGTCTCGGCAGAATTTAAATTGAAGAAAATATTGGAAACCACATCAAGCTGTTCACCGGAATAAGCCAATGCCTCAATGACATTTTCAAAAGTCGGTGTTTCAGGATTACTGACAATAGCATTGATTTCATCTTCAGATTGTTTGATCAGCTCTTTAAATGCAGGAAGGAAATCTTCATTTTTAATGCCGGTAAACGGTGCTGCGTGATATGGTGTGTTAAATTTCTCTGTTAAAATATTCATTTTTCGTTTTTTAGATAAGTAAATTTAATGATTCAATGGGAATCACAGCTGAAATGCACAAAAATAATGCCCGGATATCCAGATGTGACAAAAATACTTTAACTTTAATATCTTGTCATATGAAAAGCAGCGAAGTGGGTGGAATGACTAATTTTGAAAAATAAAATTATAAGCCATAAACATACCAGCTTAACGAGTGATGAATTTCATTTTAATGGTTGTTGTGGTGAAAATTGGAAAAATAAACTCAAAATATCAGAACTATGAAAACACTCTTAAAAATTCTTGGCGTAATCATTCTTTTACTGGTAGTATATGCAGTTATTGCCATGCTGGCTTTCAGTAAAAATTACCACTTCGAAAAGTCAGTTGTAATCAATGCTCCAAAGGAAAAAGTATGGCAGCATGTAGGATCGCTGAAACAATATAATATCTGGGATCCTTTTTCCAAGGCAGATAAAAATATTGTGATCACTTATTCAGGAGAAGGCGACAAAGTGGGAGATTCCTATCACTGGAAAGGGAATGACAAAGTAGGAGAGGGCGAGCAATCGATCACCGAAATTGTACCTGGTGAAAAAATGGTGACCAAGCTTCATTTCATCAAACCTTTTGAAGGGGATGCGGTTGCAAAATTTATTTTGACGCCTGAAGGAAACGGAACCAAAGTCACCTGGGCAATAGACAATGAACTGAATACAATGATGAAGATCATGAAACCTATGATGAACATGAATATGAATAAAATGTTTGGCCAGGGGCTGGGAGACCTTAAAAAGCTTGCTGAAAAGTAAAAAACATAAGCCTTGTGGAAACACAGGGCTTTTTTATTGTATTTACTCAAAAACCTGATCTTCTGTAAGTGTATTTTATGAATTACCGGCCTGTTTTTATGAAGAATGAAAATATCAATTATTATTTTAAAAAATTATTATCTTTATGTAAAGATTAGATTCATGGAGAAGACCGTATTTGAGAAAAGTGATATAAGAGATTACGTGAAAACTGTAATTTCTGAAAAAATAGAAAAGCTTAAAAATTTTATTGAGTTTACCCTGGAAGCAAGCCGTGATATTAAAAAGACTCCAAAATATGACAGCATGAGGGAAGAGATGCAGGAGGAGATTTATCAGATGCAGCGCCAGTTGGGAGCTTTGAATGATCTTAAAAGAAATATGTCAAAGGTTCTCAATACTTCTACGGAAAGGATACAGCTGGGTTCATTGGTGATTACCAATAAAGCCCGTTTTTATATTTCGGTTTCTTTGGGAGAGTTCTTTTATGAAGGCGACCGGTTTTATGCCATTTCTCCCGAAAGCCCTATGGCTAAAAAGATGATGGGAATGAAACCCGGCGCTGAGTTTACCCTGAACAAAATTCACCAGAAGATTGTAGAGGTCATTTAGTATTGCAATAATATTAACTATTAATTATTCTTAAAGTAATGCATTCAATTACATATTGTAAATTTGCAATATGAATCATGCAGAAATTTTAAAACAAATCATAGAGCAGAGGAGAAGCATCTTTCCAAAAGATTATTCTGAAACGGAAATATCTCAGGAAATTCTGGATGAAATCCTACACTCGGCAACCTTAGCTCCTAATCATAAGCGTACAAAACCATGGCGTTTTAAGATTTTTAGAGGAGAGGAAAAAGCAAAATTGGCTTCAGAAATGCAGGCTATTTACAAAGCAACACAACCCGAACAGACTTTTTTGGAGAAGAAATATCAGGACATTGGCTTTAAAATCAATAAAGCAGATGCTGTTGTTTCCATTGTGGTCAATTTCAGTGGTATGGTTCCGGAATGGGAAGAGATTGCTGCTGTTTCCATGGCAGTTCAGAATATGTACCTTACCTGTACAGCCAATAATATAGGCTGTTACTGGAGCTCTCCGGCGATTGTAAACCACCTTAAAGAATCTTTAACCATTGAGGAAAATCAGAAATGTCTGGGACTTTTTTATATGGGAAGTATAAATTGATTGATTAGCCCGTTGTACATTTTTAATCTTATGTTCAATTATTTCTGAATAAAATTATAAATGTACAACGGGTTTTAACTGCTAATCTATTTCTTTTTGATCAATTGATAGCTTGGGCGAACCGGATTGGTAGTATCAAAAATGATGTCGTAAGTTCCGGGTTCCACATCGATATTTCTGCCATATTGAACGAGTTGGTTGTTGTCATTAATACCAAGATCCAGCGTCCATTCGTTGTTCCCTCTGAATTTGATCTGACCGGATTTCAACGGAATATTTTTAGCTTCTAAAATATTCTCATTCTTTTCGGTCGGAGTAAGTTTGATATCAGGGCCGTTCCAGCCGTTTGCCGTTGCACTTCCGGTTACACCCCAAAGAAAATGATCATCGATCTTTTTCGCTTCTTTTACGATTTTATCCTTAATGACAATGTTTAAGACTGTATTTTTACCCTTACTGTCAGGCTTGAATTCAAAATAGATTCTGTCTCCAATCTGGTTGTTGATATAAAATTTTGCAGGGCTTTCTGTAAAAAGGATACCTTCTCCTTCATTGGTTTCTTTAAAGCTCAGTATGTTGTCATTGGCTAAAATATAGAAAAAGGAATTTTTTGATTGGTATAGACCTGTCAGCTCTTTTTCATATTTTGTTCCAATATTGACTTTTTTGGGAAGATCATACTTCTCGCCGGAAAGAATTGCAATGATTTTGTCGGTCATTTCAAAAACACTGTTGTCCTTTAAATTACTTAAAATAATAATAGAAATATCTTCATCGGGGATTGTTATGAAACGGCTTATAAAACCAGGTCCGGCTCCATCATGGCCAATGGTTGTTCTTCCTTTGATGATTTGGCGGTGCCAGCCGTACCCGAAATCGTAAGTTTTGAAAGGAGTCTGTGCTTTTTTCAGAGTCTCCTTGTTAAGAATTTTATAAGCTTTAATACCTTCTTCAAACTTGTATAAATCTTCAACGGTAGAATACATGGCGCCTGCTGCATGAGGATGGTCATAATCGTAAACCACTGCTTCACGGTAGTTGTGGGGAGACAAATATTCGTAGCCTGTTGTTTTGTTTTTATCCTTTAAATCTTTAAACCCAAAACCTGTGTCTTTCATTCCCAGCGGATCGAGAATATAATGTTGAATGGCTTTCGGATATGGCATCCCGCTTGCCTTTGTAATGATGTATCCTAAAATATAATAATTGGAATTGCTGTAGCCCCAGCCTTTTCCCGGAGAAAAAACAAAAGGCTGCTGGGAAATGGATTTTATAAAAATATCTTCATTCTTGGTGCTCTCAGGTCCCCTATCACCAGGAATTCCCGAAGTATGGGTAATTAAATTCTCTATGGTAATACTGTCTCCTTTAGGAAAATCCGGATAATATTTAGAAAGCTTATCATTCAGTGATAATTTTCCTTCCTCATTTAACAGGAGAGCTACCGTAGCTGTAAATGTTTTTGTGGTAGAATAGATCCGGTATTTACTTTGGTTGGTATTTTTTATTTTGGTCTGGAAATCCTGGATTCCAAAACTTTTTTCGAAGATTATTTTTCCTTTTTCTGCAATCAGAACACTTCCGTTAAAGCGATCCGTATTGCTATAGGTATTAACCAAGGTATTGATTTTTTCTTCTTTAGTTTGGCCTTGAACTTTTACAACAGTTAAAATAACAAGGACGAAAAATAAGTATTTAGGCATTCGTTTTTTTTAGGCCAAATATCCTGATTTTTCTGACATTTTTATCCAATTGCAATGATAATATTAAGTTAAATGTTGGAGAAAGTAATTTATTGTGTGCTGGATTAGTTTTTTTTATTATCTTTGCACTCTTAAATATTTAACTGGGACGAGTTCCCGTAAAATTCACAACATTATGTCAGTAAAAATCAGATTACAAAGACACGGTAAAAAAGGTAAGCCTTTCTTCCACATCGTGGTTGCAGATTCTAGAGCTAGAAGAGATGGTAGATTCATCGAGAAACTAGGAACTTACAACCCAATTACTAACCCTGCAACTATCGATTTGAACGTTGATTCTGCTGTAAAGTGGTTAAACAACGGTGCTCAGCCAACTGATACTGCAAGAGCGATCCTTTCTTACAAAGGAGCACTTTACAAAAAACACTTACAAGGTGGTGTTGCTAAAGGAGCTTTTGATGAGGCTGAAGCTGAAAAAAGATTCACTGCTTGGGTAGAAGCAAAAGAACAAAAAGTACAAGGTAAAGTAGAAGGTTTATCTAAAGCTCAGGCTGACGCTAAGAAAGCTGCTTTAGAAGCTGAAGCTAAAGTAAACGAAGCCAGAGTTGCTGCTGCTGCACAAGCTGAGGCTGATGCTAAAGCTGCTGAGGAAGCTGCTAATGCACCTGCAGAAGAAGTTGCTGAAGCTACAGAAGGAGAAGCTCCTGCTGCTGAAACTGAAGAAAACACTGAAGCTTAAGAATAACCCTGTATGCGTAAAGAAGATTGCTATTTACTAGGAAAAATCACGCGCAGACACGGCCTTGCGGGAAATGTGATCCTTAAACTGGATACCGACCAACCCGAGCTTTACAATAAATTGGAATCAATATTCGTTGAAATCAACGGATTATTGGTTCCATTTTTTATTGCCAAATCATCATGGAGCAAAAATGATGCTCTGAATATTGCCTTCAAAAACTCCACTGAAGCATTGGTAGACCAATCCTTAGGGAAAGATGTTTACCTGCCGCTGGCAAGCCTTCCCAAACTTTCCGGAAAACAGTTTTACTATCATGAGATCATCGGTTTCGATATCCTTGATGAAAATAATAAAGAATGCGGCGTCATACGATCTGTAAATGATCAGACTGCCCAAAATTATTTTGTCACCAATCTGGACGGAAAAGAAGTAGTGATCCCTATCATCAAAGACTGGATCCTTGAGGTGAACCGAGAAGAAAGGTTCATCAAAATGCAGCTTCCGGAAGGGCTTATCGATGTCTTTTTAGTTTCTTCTAAAAAAGACGAATAATTAAAATCATTAACTTTTCTGGCAAAAAGGAGTTATCTCCTAAGCGATCCGCTTTTCATTACTCCATTTATCAATTACCTATTCTGTTGTAACCTGTCAGAGTGAACAATCATTATAAAACCTGCAGTCATCACACAGCCTGAAATGGTCATCAGTATATCATAAATGTCCATCGGAGACCCCATATAATATTGTATAACTTCCCAGGCTGCCAATCCAAAAAATGTAAATAATGTTGAAAAAGCTAATTTTTTGGTAAAAGAGGTATCTGTAAAGAAAATCAGTTTGTAAAATATAAATAGGCTTGCACAAATTCCGGTAGCAGCAAAAAAATTAGGTAACGTACCCTGAAGAAAATCCTGAACTCCTGAAAGATTCATGTGCCTTGCTCTGATCCACTTTAATACAAAGACAGCCGTCATAGAAAAAAGCCCCCAATACCAGATTGATCTTACTTTTTTATTGGTTTTTATCTCAAGTTGTATTTCTTTTTTTATTTCATTAAAAGTCATGTCAGGCTATAGTTTTATAAATGTTGATTATTGGGCAAATATAGGGATATAGCTAAGAAATTACGGAAAACTATTACTTATTATTAATGGCTGGAAGCAAATATTCCTGAACGATTTTATCTGTCTGTATATGTGCATAAGGTTTGTTATAAGCTTTTGCCGTAACTACAATTACAACAGGAATTTCTGTGAATATGATAATTTTGTTTCCTCCGTTTCCGCTGGATTGATAGGCTTCAAAATTCCGGTTTCCCACTTTATAGATTTTTTTCCAGAATAAATAACCATACCCTTCAAAATCCTGGTCATTCGGGAAATAATTGGTGAAGGATTTCTTTATCCAGTTTTTGTCGATAATATTCTTGCCGTTCCATATTCCGTTATTTTTATAAAGCTGCCCGAATTTGGCAAAGTCCAGTACCCGCATGCGCAGTCCGCCGGCCAGAGAAGGTTTCTGCTGTGGCGTAAACTGCCATTTGTAATCTGTAATTCCAAGAGGCTGAAATAATTTCTTGGCAGCATAATTTTTCAGACCTTCCGGAACTGTTTTATCCAAAATATCTCCGGTCATTACAACACCAGCTGTGAAATAACTCCATGTGTTTCCGGGTTTACTTTGTGTTACAGGCAGATCCAGGGCAAATTTTACCCAATTTTCAGTAGGATACATATTCTCCTCATTTCCCGGAGAGCTTTCATCGGAATCATTTCCGTCAAATCCGGAACTCATCGTTAATAGGCTTTTGATGGTGATGCTGTCCTTTGCCGTAGAATAATTTTTGAACTGTTTCAGGTCATAGAAGTCCTTCAGTATCTGGTTTTCACTTTTAAGATAACCGTCATGAATTGCAATACCCGTGAGTGCAGAGGCAAAAGATTTTCCGACTGAACGGGTGTCCTGCAAAGAATCCCTTCCGGAATTGCTGAAATATTCTTCCAGAAGAAGCTTTTCATTTTTAATAACTGCAATACCGGTGATCTCCCGGAACCTGTTTTCTGCAATTTTTCTGTTTAAAATCCTGATTTTTTCTTCGTTCAGCTTTTCACTGGAAATTTTCCATCCGCTGTTGGCCTGTATTTTTTGAATGGCCATCTGCTGCTCAGGAATATTTTTATGAGGTATCTTTAATTGAATTTCTCCTGCTGTAATTATGTTTCCTGTCTTTAAGGCCGGAGTTTTCAGGTAAGGTTTGATTTCAATTCTTAAAACATGATTTCCCTCTTCCAGTGCATCAATTCCTCCATTTCCAAGGTAGAATCTCATCCACATATACCTTCCCCAGGAATCTTCGTTTTTTGAACTTAATAAAGGAATTCTGAATGTAGTTTTCTTCTTTTTATCGTCCGGCGTTCCTGCTCCGGTATTCAGATTTTCAGTATACATTAATTTTCCGTCAACATAGAAACTAAACTGATAATTTCCCTTTTTAAGCAATTCATCGGGCGATAAAGAAGGATCTAGCTGATGTAGATAATTAACCAAGGAATTATCCATAAAAATACGGATATCAAGATCCTTATCTTCCTGAAATTCTGTAGCAGTAATAATATCGGATTCTTTTAATTGGTCTAAGGGAATCGTTTTATCCAGAAAAACTATTTTGTTGAAGTATTTTTTCTGTACAGGGTGTACAATGGCTTCAGGATCTATAATATTTTTGAACTGTCCGAAAGAAAATCCGAATCCGAGGAAAAAGACAAACAGTAGAATAGATTTCATGTTAATGTTTTATGTAAACAAAAATATAAATTGATCCTTAAGAAAAATAGAATGAAATTAGCATCTTTACTTTTTCAGAATATTTCTATAGTGCAAAGGAGTAATTCCTGTATTTTCTTTAAAAGACCTGATAAAATGACTTTGGTCTGTAAAACCACAGTCAAGGGCTATTTCAGCTAAAGACAAACCGGTATTGAGAAGAGTTATAGATTTATTGATTTTCAGCTTTCTGATGTACACTCCTAAGGTACACTGGAAATGTTTATGAAAATCCCTGCTCAAATGAACCGGATGAACATCCAATGCCTTTGAAAGTTCTGTGAGGCTTAGCTTTTCTGTGAAATTTTCGTGAAGTATTTCAGTAATCTTCCGGGTCCATACCGGCTTTTTGTCAGAATTGCTGCTTTTCTCAGATAACTGGCTGAAAATACTCAGTAAAAGTTCATGAACAGAAAGTTCGGATGATGGATCGTTAATTTTTGTTTCTTTGAAAATCCTGCACATCAACAATTTTAAAGCAGGATCTTTCAAATTAAAGCTTCCTTCAACAGCTTCTTTTGAAACCTGAAAATCATCAAACCAGTTTTCGGTAATTTCCAGATGAAATCCTCTTGTGAAAATATCAGGCTTAATATTATAATGAGCATCTTCCCAATGGTGATAGAGCAATGTTCCTGCCTGGCAATCGTAAGTTTCTTTTTTGTTTGCTTCCCTCATATTCCCCTGTAAAAGAAAGGTGAAATAAGCATTTTCATGATAGTGCCAGTCTACGTAAGGATGTGTGTATTCCGTATCCGTAATGGTTAATCCATCAAAACGAAGCGTTTCATTGGTCTTTCCAAAAAACTCACCATTATAGAGGGTTTTCATAGTATCATTTTTTGTTTTAAAGATTCAATCTGGTTATACATTTTGTTGAAAAATATTTTTCGGTCACGGTTTCCCGACGTGTTCAGGGATTTTGAATTTTTAATCTGGTGTTCAAAATAGTTCCTTGTCTCACTGCAGGTTTTCGCATCATTAATCAGAATATACCCGAACATATTGATAGGTATGGCAAAAAGCGACTGTTGCGGATGATGGAAAAAGATATCATTGGAAAGGTGCATCAGTTCGTTTTCATACAGATGGAATTTGAGGTTACTTTCCGTTTTTTGTTCAATGTATTTTATCAGTTCTTCAAGTTCTTTCAGAATAATTCCGGCTTCATTTTTTTGTAAAAGTCCGGTATCAAAATAAAACAGGATCTGTTGCAGAATACTTGAAATGGTCCTGTCATTCCACAGTTCCACTACATTTTGATCTTCATATTTTTTCCTGAGCTCCTGAGTGTTGGATTCAAAATAAGGTGGTGAAAATTGCAGAAAAGGAATGAAGACCTGCTTGGCGTTCAGGAGATTCATCCAGACATAAATTTTAAAACGGGAAAGCAAAGTGTCCGAAAGCGTATAGAAGAAAGGAATGTCCTTCGCAGAATAATAAACCGTCATTTCATCAGAAAGCGGAAGATTTTCAAAGATGCTGAGATTGTTCTGGAAAAATGACTGCAGGTCTTCCGTTTTGTCTACCACAGTAGTCTTCTGAACCACAAGCTGCCGGTCCGAAGTGATGAATTGGTTGAGGGAAATCTGATAATATTTTGCCAGTTCCAGTGCTTCTTCAAAGCTGAATTTTGCCTTTAGTGACGTTCTTCTGTGTGCTGCATCATAACTTATATTGAGGATGTTCGCAATCTCATCATTCAACGATTGTGCTCCGATCTTCCTGCGGATTTCCTTAAGTAAAAGTTCCTGATACATGGTTTTGTGATTTTCACAAATGTACTTCTTTATTTTAATTTTTTTCCGCATTCGGATTTGTGCTTTTCACAGATAATTTTGACTCATCATTTTAAAACAAAGCGTTATGAAAATAAAATTTTTCTTGATCATCAGTCTCTTTGCGGGAGGCATTATCAGTGCTCAGGACAGTGTAAAGGTTGAAAAAATAAAATCAAAAATAATCTCATTCACACCTAAGAGCAAAATGGAAAACACAACCGGAATCAATTTTGGCGTAATGGATGACTACAAAACCCAGAAGATCAATGGTATTAATCTCCAGGGGAATCCTCTTTCCGTTATTTATCTTCTGCTTCCACATGCGGTGGAAGTTCCCGGTGACGAAGCGGCAACGGTCTCTATCAATGGTTTACATATTTCAACAGGAGGAATGACGGATGCTAAAAAACTGAATGGGCTGGGAATTTCGATGTACCATATTGCCCAGGTAACCAATGGATTTACGGTGAATGGATTTAATAATAATTCCGGTAAGCTTAACGGGCTGCATGTTTCTTTTCTCAATAATTCTGCGCGGGAAGGCCACGGACTTTTAATTTCTTTCAGCAATACGGCAGATACTTTTGGGGGCGCCCAGATCGGAATTTATAATAACACCCAGGTGATGAAAGGGTTTCAGGGGGGTGCAATCAATATAAGCAAGCAAAACAAAGGGGTACAGATTGGTTTGGTCAATAAGACAGATGAAAATAAAGGACTTCAGATCGGTTTCTGGAACAAAAACTGCAAAAGAACACTGCCATTAATTAATTTTTAACCTATGAAATCCTATATTTTTTGTATGCTTTTATGCTGTATACAGATTGCAGCACAAAGTACGGAAGCTGGTCAGAGGTATAAAAAATCACTCATCGAAACCGGTGGTTATATGAATTTTTCACCTGAAAAAGTAAAACAGAGCCCGGGATTTTATGTAGGGTACTGGTATCGGTATCCTGTTGATGAAAATAAGACCCATTTAGAGATAGGTGGAAATTTCGGTTACAGTTCAAGTATCTATGATTTTGATTACGGAAAAAGAGGAGCATTTTACCACATAGATTCCAGGGAATTCATACTGAATCTTGGAGGCAGGCTGGTGAAAGAATATACTGCCGGAAATACCAGGATAGAGTGGGTGAGTGAACTTAGTTTCCATAACCTGTTCTTTGATGGAAAAACAGTACCGGATGAACCCGAAACTGAAGATGATGAAAATACCATCAATATTAGTATAGATGCGGAAAGCATTGCTACTCTAAAGTTCGGGCAGGGGATAAGGTTATGGAAAAATAATATAGGATTGGGGATACAGGCTTCATATATGCCTTACAGACTCTGGTATAGGAATACGGTTCCAAAAGGTTTTAACTCTTTTTCCGTGGAAACAGGAATATATTTTAAGTTTTAGATTTAATATTTGATAATGGTTTTTTTAAAAGATGGCGTAATCATCAGGTTACGCTGTTTTTTTGTAACTTTGCCAACGTTAATTTTTAAACGAAAATTTATAATCAACAAATGAAAAAGCAAACAATTAAAGAAATCCTGCAGGATTACAAGAAAGTACTACATCATGACATTACGGTTTACGGTTGGGTAAGAACATTCCGTGCAAATCGCTTTATAGCGCTTAATGATGGTTCTACGATCAATAATTTGCAGATTGTTGTTGATTTTGAAAATTTCGATGAAGAGATTATCAGTAAGATCAGTACGGCTGCTTCTTTAAAAGTAATCGGTGAAGTGGTGGAAAGCCAGGGAGCCGGGCAAAGTGTTGAAATCGTAGCGAAAAAAATTGTTATTTTAGGTGATAACTTTACAGAAGATAGAGATAAAACCATTCTTCAGCCTAAAAAACACTCGCTGGAAGTTTTAAGAGACCAGGCTCATTTAAGATTCAGAACGAACTTATTCGGAGCGGTTTTCAGAGTGCGTCACGCGGTAAGTTTTGCCGTACATTCATTCTTTAACAAAAACCAGTTCTTCTACATCAACACCCCTGTAATTACCGGAGCTGATGCTGAAGGAGCAGGAGAAATGTTCGGAGTAACGAACTTTGACCTGAACAACATCCCGAGAACTGAGGATGGTGAGATTGATTTTGCACAGGATTTCTTCGGAAGAAAAACCAACCTGACTGTTTCCGGGCAGCTGGAAGGGGAAACTGCAGCAATGGGATTAGGAAGAATTTATACATTCGGACCTACTTTCCGTGCTGAAAATTCGAACACCACAAGACACCTTGCCGAATTCTGGATGATAGAGCCGGAAGTGGCATTCAACAACCTTGAAGATAACATCGACCTTGCGGAAGATTTCTTAAAATATGTAATCCAGTACGTTCTTGATAACTGTAAAGACGATCTTGAATTCCTGGACAAACGTTTTGAAGAAGAACAAAAATCAAAACCGGAAAAAGACAGAGCAAAAGAAGGTTTGATCGAGAAACTTCAGAATGTTATCGCCAAGCGTTTCAAACGTGTAAGCTATACGGAAGCCATTGAGATCTTAATGAACTCAAAAGAAAATAAAAAAGGAAAATTCCAGTATCCGGTTGAAAACTGGGGAACGGATCTTCAGTCCGAACATGAAAGATTCCTGGTTGAAAAGCATTTTGAAAGCCCGGTTGTATTGTTCGATTATCCAAAAGAGATCAAAGCTTTCTATATGAAACTGAACGATGACAATAAGACCGTTGCAGCAATGGACGTTCTTTTCCCTGGAATCGGGGAGATCATCGGAGGATCGGAAAGAGAAGCAAGATTAGACGTATTAAAACAGAAAATGGCAGATATGCATGTAGATGAACACGAGCTTTGGTGGTACCTTGATACCCGTAAATTCGGTTCTGTTCCCCATGCAGGCTTTGGTTTAGGACTGGAAAGACTGGTTCTTTTTGTAACGGGAATGACCAATATCAGAGATGTGATTCCTTTCCCTAGAACACCGAAAAGCGCTGAATTTTAGCACAATAAAAAAGCCTTAATGTAAAAATTAAGGCTTTTTTTATTTTCCAATAGTTTATTATGTTGAAACTATAATGCAAAAATCATGCTAAATATGTTTTTTTTCAAATTAATTCATTAAATTCGTAGAATATGTTATGTTAAAACACAAAGACTAATATGCTTAAACAACACTTACAACTCAAACTAGGACAGAAGCTGGCACCTCAGCAGATCCAGTTGATGAAGCTCATCCAGCTTCATACATTGGAATTCGAAGAGGAGCTGGAAAGAGAGCTAGAAGAAAATCCTGCTTTGGAAATTGTAAAGGAAGATTCCAAAGAAGATGATTACTCTTCTATAGAAGAGGCTTATCAGGACGAAGGAACCGATAGTATTGAGACAGATTTTGACGTTAACGAGTACATCTACGATGATGAACCTAGCTATAAAACTGCATCCAGCAACTATTCTCCGGACGATGAAGAGTTTGATAATGAGAGTCTTCTTACCGAAGGCCAGTCATTATACGATTACCTGCTGGAACAGATCCACCTGGTAAATATCAGCGAAGAAGATGTAAAAATTGCTGAATATATTATAGGAAATTTAGATACAGACGGATATTTAAGAAGGGAGATCAAAGCTATTGTGGACGATCTTGCTTTCTCTCAGGGAATTTATACCACTAAAGAAAAAGTAGAGGATATTCTTGAAAATTATATCCAGAAACTGGATCCGCCGGGTGTTGGGGCAAGAGGTCTCCAGGAGTGCCTGCTGCTTCAGATCGAAAAGAAAGTAAGTTCTGATAAAGCGGTTTCGTTAGCTGCCAATATCTTAAGACATCAGTTCGATGCGCTTACTAATAAGCATTACAACAAGATTATCCAGAAATATGATATAGAAGAGGATGATCTTAAGGATGCGTTAGACGAGATTTCCAAGCTTTCGCCAAAAGTAGGAGGGAACTTTGATACCCAAACCATCACCATCAACCAGGAAATTATCCCGGATTTTGTGATCCAGGTAAAAGATGGTTTAGTAATACCGATGCTCAACAGTAAAAATGCACCTACTCTGAGAGTTTCCGAAGAATACAAGGATATTTTAACTACTTATTCTCACGATAAAAACTCTTCTGAACATAAGCAGGCCGCGTTATTCATCAAGCAGAAACTGGATGCTGCAAAATGGTATATTGATGCTATTAATCAGCGTCAGAATACTCTGTTGCAGACTATTACGGCTATTGTGAAGTTCCAGAAGGATTATTTTATCACAGGTGACGAAAAATCTTTGAAGCCAATGATCCTGAAAGACGTTGCCGATATTACCGGATTCGATATTTCAACCATTTCAAGAGTAGTAAAAAGCAAATATGCCGATACTCCGAACGGAATCGTTTACCTGAAAGACCTTTTCTCTGACAGTTTAACGAATGACGACGGTGAAGAAGTTTCTACCAAAGAAATCAAGACCCACCTTCAGGAAGTGATCGGGAAAGAAAACAAAAGAAAACCTCTTACCGATGATGCGCTGGTAGTAATGCTGAAAGAGCAGGGCTACAATATTGCCAGAAGAACAATCGCCAAATACCGTGAACAGCTTAATATCCCGGTAGCCAGATTGAGAAAAGAACTTTAAAAAGTTATACACTTTATATATTGATAAAAGCCCAGGATACTGGGCTTTTTTGTATTTATCGGAAATAAATCAGCTTAAATATAAAATGAAAATCTGCTCAATCCGCTCAATCTGCGAGAAATTTAAGCAGTAGTTTTATCCATATAGCTTAATCAACGGCGCAGCCGGCTACTTTGCATTCTTTACAATCAAACGTATTTAAAATAAAACTTTGCGTTAAAATAAAACATCAATTAAGAACGTTGCTTCAATGCATCCAGCTGCAATTCTTTAATAGAAATTTCCCGCATTTCTACCTTTCTTATTTTTCCTGAAATGGTCATAGGAAATTCATCAACAAATTTCCAGTATTTCGGGACTTTATAATGAGCAATTCTTCCCTGGCAATATTCTAAAAGCTCAGTTTCCGTTACATCAAATCCTTTTCTGACTTTTACCCAGGCCATTACTTCTTCCCCGAACTTTTCACTCGGGACCCCAATGATCTGTACATCAAGAATATTAGGATAAGTATACAGGAAATCTTCAATTTCTTTAGGCGAAATATTTTCACCGCCACGGATAATGAGATCTTTGATTCTTCCGGAAATCGTAATATAGCCGTCATTGTCCATTACCGCCATGTCTCCGGTGTGCATCCAGCGGGCGTCATCCAGTACTTTTTTAGTATTTTCAGGATCATTCCAGTATTTCAGCATGACGGAATAGCCTCTTGTACAAAGTTCACCATGTTCGCCCCGTTCCAGAATCTTTCCGTTTTCGTCAATAATTTTAATTTCAAGATGGTCCTGAACAGTTCCCACAGTGCTGACCTGTTTTTCCAAAGGTGTCCCTATTAGGGTCTGTGTGGAAACGGGAGAAGTTTCCGTCATTCCGTAACAGATGCTCATCTCTTTGATATTCATCAGGCTCTCCACCTTTTTCATAATTTCCGGCGGGCATACAGATCCGGCCATGACACCGGTTCTTAGGTTTGAAAAATCATAGGTATCAAAATCCTTAACTGCCAGCTCAGCGATAAACATTGTAGGTACTCCGTATAAAGACGTGCATTTTTCTTCGGAAACTGTCTTTAAAGTAATATCCGGATCAAAGCTGTCGTTAGGGATTACTATACATGCACCGTGGGCGGTACAGCATATGTTCCCGATGACCATTCCGAAACAATGATAAAAAGGAACAGGAATGCAGACCCGGTCTTTCTCCGTGTATTTTAAGCGTATGCCTATGAAATACCCGTTATTTAAAATATTGTGATGCGAAAGTGTAACGCCTTTCGGGAAGCCTGTTGTTCCTGAAGTATACTGAATATTCACAGCATCATCAAACTGTACATGCTCTTCAAAACTGTGAAGTGTATCATCAGAAATGTCCTGGCCGTTGTTCAGAAAATCTTCCCAGCTGTCATCAAAGAAAATTTCATGTTCCAGGCTGGGGCAGACTTCTTTTGCATATTCCACCATTTCCTTATAATTGCTTGTTTTGAAGCTTAAAGAGGAAAACATCATCCTGATGCCTGACTGATTTATCACATAGGTAAGCTCATGTGTTCTGTAAGCCGGATTGATATTGACTAGTATTGTGCCTATCCGGGCTGTGGCATATTGCAGCAATACCCATTCATAACGGTTGGAAGCCCAGATTCCGATTCTGTCGCCCGCTTTGGCGCCCGAAAAGATTAAAGCTTTTGCAACCGCTGTTGTCTGATTATAAAATTCCTGATAAGTCGCTCTGTAACCCTGATGAACAGAAACCAACGCTTCCTGGTTCGGGTATTTTTCGACAGTCTTTTTTAGATTTCCCCCAATGGTTTGTCCCAATAATGGAATAGTGGAAACTCCATGGGCATAAGATAATGGCATAGTTTAAGATTTGGTAGAATAAAATTAATGAAAAATCTTGAACTGATGCCTGTTTGTACTAATTTTCCTGAGAATCGATTTCTCTGAGCTGTTGTAAATTTCTGTCCAGCTTTCGGATGATGATTCCATATACAAGCCTGTAGTAAAGCCAGATCAAAAGTACGCACAGAACTGTACTTACAATGATGCCGACAATAACGATAATCAGGTTGGAATTGTCGGGCCTTACATTCTGGGAATTCAGGACATAGAAAATAAAGGCTGTAAATACAAAGGTAAAAGCAACCAGAAGAGCAATGCTGATCAGGATAAAAGCGTTGACTGTTTTCTTGAATTTGATGATTCGTATAATAAGGCCTTTAAGGTTTTCTTCAATTTTTATTTTGCGGTAATTTTGGTAAAACTTAAAGACAAAATAAGCAGTAACTAAGAGGCTTAAGATTTTTATAGCTAAATACGCATGATCAAAATTATTTTCTATTTCAGGAGCTTTCTGTGCACCTAGTTTTTCCAATATTTTACGGAAACTGTCCGATTCCTCATCCTGAAAGAAATAGAATAGTCCCAAAACGGAAAAGAATAAAAATTCCGCTACGCTGATCCAGAAAATATACTTCACATAATTGCGTGATTTTCTGTTCAGCATCTGAAGGATTTCATTGCTGTCGTATTTGGGTTGAACAGGCTGTTCCTGCCATGTTTTCTTAAAGCTGTCTAAATCAAAATCAGGCATATTTTTGCATCTGTTCTTTAAGGGTTTTCTTTAATCTGTTCATTTTCACACGTGCATTAACTTCGGTGATCCCGAGGTTTTCAGCAATATCCTTATAAGGCAGGTCATCAAGATACATCATCACAATAGCTCTTTCTATATTGGGCAGGGTTTTGATTACAGTATACAGAAGTGAGATCTGCTGCTGCTTTTCATCATCATCCTCTACAAAATCCTTATGGTTGATATCCAGTTCGTTCGTAGGAAGGCTTTTGCTTTTTTTTCTGAAAAGAGTAATGGCTGTATTAAGGGCTACGCGGTACATCCACGTAGAAATTTTAGAGTTTCCTTTAAAAGAATCGTAGCTTCTCCAAAGCTGAAGTACAATCTCCTGGAAAAGATCCTCTTCGTCTTCAAGAGAATTGGTATAAAGGCGCGAAACTTTAATAATCAGGCCCTGATTATCCTTAATAAGCTGCGCAAATTCTTTTTCTCTGGAAGTCATAGTTATATAATGGCACGAAGATAACAATAATGCGGTAATTGGTGAAAAATATATAGCAAAAAGACAAAATTGCAAATTATCTTATTTCCTTATTGCGTATGCTTAGCCTTTTGCTATTTCGCTCTTTGCATTTCCTGCCCAAAATTTACGTATCTTTGCAGCCGCGAGAAAATCGGCTTGTTGATTCCTGTTTCGGCAGGGGTAGGAAAGTCCGGACACCACAGAGCAGCAAAGCGGATAACATCCGTCACCCGTGAGGGTAGGACAAGTGCAACAGAAAGCAGGTACAGTTCGGCTGTAGTGAAACCAGGTAAACTCTTTGCGGTGCAATGATAAGTATATCGGTTCTTTTCAGTAATGAAAATAGGGGCGGCTCGTCCTGAAAGCCGAGGGGTAATCAGCTCAAGTCTTGCAGCAATGTAAGACGCAGATAAATAACAGGCGCTTCTTCGGAAGAACAAAATCCGGCTTACAGATTTTCTCGTGATTTTTATTCAAATAGCAACTGTTTAAAATAAAAAAGCGGAGACTAATCTCCGCTTTTTTCTATGGATAAATATTGAAATAGGTTACCTTGCCGTTAGACGTAGTAATGGTGAACCATTCTGATTCTATTCCGCTGTTGGCACCTATCTGATACGCGTTTGCAGTTACACCTGCATTAATGGTAATGGCAGGATCTCCCACGAGATAAGAATCAATGGCATTTCCGGAGCTGTCACGCAACGTAAAATGAAATGATGCCCATTCGTTAATAGCTGACATTGTAGAGGTTATAAAATTATGATTGTAAGGATATGATGCGTTGTTGTTTGTATTGGAAGGATCAGTCACATTCCATTGCATCATGTTCATAGGGAATGGCGCCAGGCCGGTAGTCCCGAAGGATGCATAAGATGAAGAAATTCCTGCCGGCATTGTATACGAACCAAAATTACCGTTTGGAGAAGCATACATATATTTGATCAGTCCGGGAGTCGGGCTGCAGGTCATCAGTCTTCCTACTGCATCATAGGTATTGTAGTTATTAAATACAAAAGAAGAGGTTTGGGCTGAGGAAAGTATTCCTGCTAAGCCCAATAATAAAGCTGCTGTTTTTTTCATGGATAGATTTGTAGATAAGTTGTTGTTGTAGTACCTGTTGTAATGGTAAACCATTCTGCAGAGCCGTCCGGAGTGGAAAAATAATCCACACTGGAGATACATGTATTAGGGGTAGCATCTCCCAGATTTGTATTGAAGCCTACCACTTTATTACTGGTTCCTGCATAATACATGGAAAACTTAGAGGTTACCCACTTGGTATTATTGGCGATCACACTGCCCGGCATAAGGCTGGCATGATTCCATGATCTCACGGTTGAAGAGGATGAGCTAAGGGTTACAAGCCAGTTATTAATGGGATATAAGGAACTGGCGAACTGGTCTCTGTAATTATCGATCTTCCATGCAAGACTGTTTCCCATGTGTGAATTGGCAGGAACGATAATCGTAGCAGGGTCATTGTTGATGACAGCCGGAACACAGCCGCTAAGATTCATGGCCATGAGATTTCCGTGATAATCATGGGGGGAATAATTGTTAAGCATGAACATTCCTTGGGAATAAGCAAGTGACGTTGCAGCGATTCCCAATATGGTTAATAGCTTTTTCATTATTTATCAGATTTGATGTTCTTACGGATCTCGTCACTTTTCTGCATATAGATCTGGGTAGCCCATACAATAATCTGACTCATGTCACCACCGGTTTTTCTCGTTAATTCGGCTTCTGTAACTCCTGTAGATAAGATTAGTTCTTTGGATGCCGGAACAAGCAGAGCTTTTCTTCTGTCGCTCAGTTCGGAAGTGTTTCTTTTTCTTTCCTCTTCGGTAGGTCTGTTCTGTGGATCTCCCAGGCTTTTGAAAGCTTTGTCGAAGTTTTCCATCTGTGGAGTCTTCATAGTTTCCACTGTGTTGACAGCGCTTCCTTCATTGTTACATGAAACCAGGGTTAGGGCAGCAAAAGCAGCCGATAAAAAAAGTTTTTTCATAATTAATTAGAATTTAGGTTGAATTTTTGATTAATAAAGCTGGAGATATGTGGTTACATTGCTCCCGCTGGTAATGGTAAACATTTCCGCGCTGTTAGCTCCGCTTGGAGTCGTAAAAAAATCAGGATAAGTATAACATGGATTTCCGGCTATAGCTATATCGGCATTAAAACCAACAACATTATTATTGGTTCCCGCATATACCATCCCGAATTTAGACATGCCCCATCTCGTATTGTTTGAAAACGTACCTCCGGGAACTAAAGCCGGGTGGTCCCACGGTCTTATAGTTGTGGAATTGGGAGAGGTTGCTACACTCCATGCAGCCATCGGATACAAAGAAGAAGTATACTGATCTCTGAAGTTATCATACTGGAGCTGGGTTCCGGTTCCGGTATTGGAATTGGCGGGCACTATGATAGGAGTATTGTTGACCACTCTCGGATAGCATGGGGCAAACAAGTTGTGTGCGATTACATCTCCTCTGTAATCATAAATCGTATAATTGTTGATAATAAGGGTTCCTTGTGCATAGGCAGCTATGGAGGCTGCAATACTTAATATTGACAGGATTTTTTTCATAACCTATTTATCAGATTTGATGTTCTTACGGATTTCGTCACTTTTCTGTATATAGATCTGGGTAGCCCATACAATAATCTGGCTCATGTCACCGCCTGTTTTTCTCGTTAATTCGGCTTCTGTAACCCCTGTGGATAAGATTAGTTCTTTTGAAGCCGGAACAAGAAGTGCCTTTCTTCTGTCGCTCAGTTCGGAAGTGTTTCTTTTTCTTTCCTCTTCAGTAGGTCTGTTCTGCGGATCTCCCAGGCTTTTGAAAGCTTTGTCGAAGTTTTCCATCTGAGGAGTTTTCATAGTTTCTACCGTATTGACAGCGCTTCCTTCATTGTTACATGAAACCAGGGTTAGGGCAGCAAAAGCAGCCGATAAAAAAAGTTTTTTCATAATTAATTAGAATTTAGATTTGATTTTTTTGATTAATAAATTTGCAAATAAGAATAATCTACATTTCCTGTAGTAATATTGAACCATTCCGCATCTCCGTAAGGCGTTGAAATATATCCGGTAGCTCCTGTGCAAAGATCGGGAGATTCTCCGATCAGCCCGCTGAAAGACGGTTCCGGTGTGGAAGTTCCTGCGAAATACATCTGAAACTGCGAAGAAGCCCATTTCACATTTGAGGCAATAACTCCTCCCGGTGCTATACTTACATGGTTCCAGGCACGTACCTGAGATGTAGTAGGGCTTAATTGTACTGTCCAGTTGGTAGTTGGATACAATGAGCCGGTAAACTGGTCTCTGAAATTTTTATAGGCAAGTTCCTGACCGTTACCTGTATGTGAGTTTGCAGGAACAGTAATTGCCGCAGGGGTGCTGGAGGTTACATACGGATAGCATCCTCCTGCAAAGTTGTGAGCACTGATATTTCCCTGAAAATCGTAAGTAGTAGAATAATTATTAACAATCATAATACTGCTCTGGGAGAATGCTGATGAAAACAAAGCGAGTGAAAGGATGGTTACTATTTTTTTCATGCTTGTAGTATTAAAATGATTTAAGATTAATAAAGCTGCAGGTATGTAATACCGGAGATGGTAAACATTTCCGCACTGTTGTTTCCTGAAGAGGTAACGAAATAGTTATTGATACCGGTACCGCAAGCGTTGGCAATATTCATATTGGCCCGAAAATTTTCTGTGCTTGAATTTGTTGTTCCTGCGTCCATCATATCAAACTTCGTGGCATACCATTTTGTGGTGGTTGCAATGGTTCCGCCCGGTGAAAGATTCACATTATTCCACGCCATGATTGAAGATGAAGTAGGATTTAATGTCACTACCCAGTTAGCTGTAGGATACAGGGAAGAAGAGAATTGCCCCATATAATCCTTGTACACAAGCTCAAGCCCGTTTCCCATATGAGATTCAGCAGGAACCACAATTACACCGTCATTTCCTACACGGGGATAACAACCGGAGGTGGAATTGGTAGCCATTAAAAATCCGTAAAAATCAAATTTCGAATAGTTGTTCACAATAATTGTTCCCTGTGAATAAGCAAAAGAAGCCACTGCAGTTCCCAGTATCATTAAGATCTTTTTCATAATTAAATTATCTTAGTAGAGTTGGATATAGGTATAATTAGTTCCGCCAGTTGTCAGGGTGAATATTTCTGCACTATTGTTTCCTGTTGAGGTCGTCATATTGTCAGAGGCGGTGTAGCAGCTTGAGTTGCCGGCAAGGGTGATGGCACCGTTAAAATTATCCGGAGCAAGGGTAGTTGTTCCCGGATAGTACATTACGAATTTGGTAGTGGCCCATTTGGTATTGTTTGAAATAACCCCGCCGGGCATTATGGCGGGATGGTTCCATAATCTTACTATACCGGGTGAAGATGATGTACTGACGTGCCATTCAGTCATCGGGTATAAAGAAGAAGTGTACTGATCCCTGTAATTGGGATATATCAATGCGTTACCGTTACCAATATGAGAATTGGCAGGAACTGTTACCATATCCGGATTGTTGGAGTTAATGTAAGGATAACACCCTCCGGCAAAATTGTTAGCGATTATAAATCCTTTGAAGTCATATGCAGAATAGTTGTTCACAATAAGCGTTCCTCCTTGTGAGAAACCGAAAGAAAAAATGGCTAATCCCAGTAATGTTAATACTTTTTTCATGATAATTATTTTTAAGATTTGATATTTTTACGGATCTCGTCGCTCTTCTGCATATAAATCTGGGTAGCCCAGACAATGATCTGGCTCATGTCTCCGCCTGTTTTTCTGGTAAGTTCGGCTTCTGTAACCCCTGTGGATAAGATTAATTCTTTGGATGCCGGAACAAGAAGAGCTTTTCTTCTGTCGCTCAGTTCGGACGTATTTCTTTTTCTTTCCTCTTCTGTAGGTCTGTTCTGCGGATCACCAAGACTTTTAAAAGCTTTGTCGAAGTTTTCCATCTGCGGGGTTTTCATGGTTTCTACCGTATTGACGGCATTGCTTTCATTACTGCATGATGCCAGAGTTAATACGGCAAATGCTGATGATAGGAATAGTTTTTTCATAAGTACTTAATATTCGTTTTTAATTACTTTAAACTTCTAGGTTAGTATGGGAATTAATAGATTTGGAAATAAGTAACCAGTCCGCCCGGTGTTGTGATCGTAAACCAGTCTGCGGATACAGTGGTGTTGGGGCCTGTCTGGCTCGAGCTTAAGAAACCGTTGGAAAGAATCGGGTCCCCTACCTCAAAAGTATCATACGTATACCCTGTAGGATCTGTGAGCCTGAATGCGAAGCCCATCCATTCATCGATAGGGGTAACCGCCGTGATGATAGGATGATTGTACGGGTAATTTCCGGTGTTGGCACTGTTTAAAGGATCAATATAGTTCCATCCGGGAATGGGGATAGGATTTGGGCTGCCTGTATTATCAAACTTGTCATATTTAGTGTAACCTCCTGCGGGAATGGTATATACCGAGTAAGGAGGATTTGGAAGGGCATACATATAGGGTTGAGAAGATCCCATGCCGGCCGAGCCAACTGTCATAAACCTGCCTTCAGCATCATAAGCGCTGTAATTATTGATCACCATTAAGGAAGATTGTGCGGAAATGCCTATTCCTGCCAGTATCCCTAGAATAACAGTTAATTTTTTCATACTTTAATAATTGAATGGTTAGTGTTTATTTATCGGATTTAATATTTTTTCTGATCTCATCGCTTTTCTGCATGTAGATCTGCGTAGCCCAGACAATAATCTGGCTCATGTCGCCGCCTGTTTTTCTTGTCAGTTCGGCTTCTGTAACCCCTGTGGATAGGATTAATTCTTTAGATGCCGGAACCAGAAGTGCTTTTCTTCTGTCGCTCAGTTCAGAAGTGTTTCTCTTTCTTTCTTCTTCAGTAGGCCTGTTCTGCGGATCACCAAGACTTTTAAAAGCTTTGTCGAAGTTTTCCATCTGCGGAGTTTTCATAGTTTCCACTGTATTGACGGCAGAACCTTCATTACTGCATGAGGTTAAGATTAATAAGGCAAAAGCTGCCAGTACAAAATGTTTTCTCATAAGGAATAGGATTTATTGGATAAACTGATTAATATATCTGGATATAGGTAGATGTAGTGGTGCCGGAAGTAATCGTAAACCATTCTACTACTGCCTGAGGAGTGTTAAATATATTGGGAACAGGATTGCATGTATAAGCCGTATCACCCACAGCACCAGATGATAAAGGCGTTCCTGTCTGGTAAAATTGAAACTCTGACATCACCCACTTCGTATTGTTGGAAATCACCCCTCCCAAAGTTAAACTTGGATGGTTCCCCGGTCTTGGTGTTGCGTTTGTAGGCGATGTTGATACTTTCCAGGTCGTACCCGGAATATTGTAGCTGTTGTAACTGACCGAATTACCACCGGAAATTACAAGCTCAGGATCGTTTAAAGCCACATAGAAATAGCATCCCGGTGTAGTCAGATTAGCAGCAGTAACCCTTGTATGGAAATCATAAGATGTATAATTATTAATGACAAGAGGTCCTCCCTGTCCATAGGCAGATGATATAAATGCCAGTCCTATAATTGTTAAAAACTTTTTCATAAACTATTTATCAGATTTAATATTTTTACGGATTTCATCACTTTTCTGCATATAGATCTGTGTGGCCCAGACAATAATCTGGCTCATGTCACCGCCTGTTTTTCTTGTCAGTTCGGCTTCTGTAACCCCTGTAGAAAGGATAAGTTCTTTGGATGCCGGAACCAGAAGTGCTTTTCTTCTGTCACTCAGTTCAGAAGTATTTCTCTTCCTTTCTTCTTCAGTAGGTCTGTTCTGCGGATCACCAAGACTTTTAAAAGCTTTGTCGAAGTTTTCCATCTGTGGGGTTTTCATGCTTTCCACCGTATTTACGGCAGTATTTTCGTTATTACATGATGTTAATGTTATGACGGCTACCATAGCCGATAAAAGAAATTTTTTCATAATTAATTATATTAGAGTAAAGATTAAAATAGGTTTGAATGCAGGCATAGAAAATCCTCAGAAAGCAAAAAAACTTTGCTCACTGTAATAATAATGTAAAAAGACAGCTGCAGAACAGCTGTCCCTTTTTTTAAAAGATCTGCAGGTAAGTGGTCGGGCCGCTAGGTGTGGTTATGGTAAACCAGTCTGCGCTCGAAAAATTTCCCGTTCCTGAAGCTGTGAAACCTGAATATACAACAGGATTCCCAAGCTGATACGTATCAGTTCCCAACGATGGATCTGTCAGCCAGAAATGGAATCCGCCCCATATATTGGAAGGGTTCATTACCGATGCTATAAAGGGATGGTTGTATGGATATGTTCCGCTATTGGCAGGGTTTACTGGATCTGTAACATACCATGTCGTAATAGGAAGAGAAGCTGTACCTGATGTGCTGAATGAATTATATTGTGTCATAGCTCCCGCAGGAACGGTGTAAGTTCCGTAAGGGAAGTTAGGAGCTGCATACATATAAGGGCCGGGCACTCCCGGTGTACCGGTACGGAGCCTGCCTACGGCATCATACGCACTGTAGTTCTGTATAATCAGGGGCGAGTTCTGGGCAAAGGAAAGAACTCCAGCCAGGGCTGATAAAAGTAATGCTGTTCTTTTCATAGTAATATAAGGTGAGTGGTTTATTGAATGACAAGATAAGTATAGACTGTACCGCCTGAAGTGATGGTGAACCACTTGGAGCTTCCGTAAGGTGATGAATCTATAAAATCAGGATTACTGTTGCATGGATTGGTAGCATCTCCGATATCTCCGTTAAAAAAAGTTTCCGGTACAGAAGTTCCGGCATGGTACATCTGGAATTTAGACATAGACCATCTTGTATTATTGGAAATGACACCTCCGGGCATCAGGCTGGGATGGTTCCATGGTCTTGTTGTTGGCGCGGAACCTGAGGCAAGGGTAACTTCCCACGAAGAAACCGGAAAGGGGGAAGAAGTGAACTGGTCTCTGTAGTTTTCGTATTTTGCTGTAGCACCTGCCGGTACCACTACAGGATAAGGGTCTTTGGAAGTAATGAAAGGATAGCATCCTCCTGCAAAATTATTGGCATAAATTATTCCATGGAAATCGTAATTGGTGGTGAAATTCTGAATGATCAGTGTTCCACCCTGAGCATATGCGGAAGAAACAAAGCATATGCCGAGCAGCAATAAAAACTTTTTCATGATTATTCAGATTTTAAGTTTTTACGGATCTCATCACTTTTCTGCATGTAGATATTGGTGGCCCAGACAATAATCTGGCTCATATCACCTCCTGTTTTTCTCATTAATTCAGCTTCTGTAACGCCTGAGGAAATAATAAGTTCTTTGCATGCAGGTACAAGAAGTGCTTTTCTCCTGTCACTCAGTTCAGAAGTATTACTTTTCTTCTCTTCTTCGGTAGGTCTGTTCTGGGGGTCACCAAGACTTTTGAAAGCTTTGTCGTAATTTTCCATTTGAGGAGTCTTCATGCTTTGCACGGTATTGACTGCCGTTCCCTCACTATTACAGGAGATAATGCTTATTACAGCAATTGCTGATAATAATAAATGTTTTTTCATAGCTAAAGTTTAATAATTAGGGGTTAAAAATTAATTTTTGATAAATTTATGAAAAAAACTAATATGTGCAACATATTATTCACTTTTTAGTGTCTTTTACATTAAATTTATTTTATCTTATTTAGCTACGGTGTAATAATTTACACTTAAATATTATTCACTTTCAAGAGTTTTTTTAGCTTCGGCAAGCTCTGCTTTTTCCTTTTCTCCAAGTTGAGGATACTTCAGATTCATCTTTTCAAGGGTGTCGATAATGATCTGTATCGCGGCTACTCTTGCAAACCATTTGTTGTCTGCAGGAAGTACATACCAGGGAGCATAATCCTTTGAAGTTTCATTAATAGCAGTTTCATAGGCGTCCATATATTCAGGGAAAAGAGCTCTTTCCGGAAGATCTCCAGCAGAAAATTTCCAGTTCTTCTCCTGTTCGTTTATTCTGTCCAAAAGCCTTTTCTTCTGTTCATCCTTGGAAACATTTAAAAATATTTTAACCACAGTGGTTCCGTTCTGTGATAGATGTTTTTCGAAATTCCGGATACTTTCATACCTGTTTTTCCAGAATTTTGCATCAAAATCCTTTACAGAAGACCACGTTTTCTCACTGAGATTGTATTCAGGGTGAACTTTACATACCAATACGCTTTCATAGTGTGAGCGGTTGAAGATTCCGATCATTCCCTTTTGGGGAAGAGCCAGGTAATGTCTCCACAGAAAATCATGGGAATATTCTTTTGTGCTTGGCGTTTTAAAGCTGGTGACATTACAGCCCTGCGGATTTACCCCGCCAAAAACATGCTCTATCAGACTGTCTTTTCCCGCTGCATCCATTGCCTGGAGAATAACAAGCAGTGATTGGCTTCCATCGGCGTATAGTTTTTCCTGGAGTTCACGGAGTTTTTCTTTTTCTGCAATTAGCAACTGTTCTCCTTCTTCTTTCGTAAGTTTTCCTTTATATTCCGTTGAAGTCTTTTTTATTGAAAATTTTTCCTTGATCAGGAAGTCGTCTGAAAAATTAGTGTCCATAGATTTGATATATTTTAACCTAAATGTAATAAAAAAACCGTCTTCATTGAAGACGGTTTTTTTATTTTTTTAGTAGAGATTACTTTGCTGCTGCTTTTTTAGCAAGTTTAGCGGCTTTCTTCTCAGCTTTTGCTGCTGCTTTCTGCTCTTCAGCTGTTAATGGCTTTGGCTCAGGAGCATTAGCGTCTACGTTACCTTTAATGTAGATTACGCTTCTGCTGTTAGCCGGGTCATTAGAGAAAACTTCAATCATTTTATTGAAAGGTCCGTTAATAGCAGTATTGTATCCTACTTTAATCTTAGCAGACTTTCCTGGCATGATCGGGTCCTGGCTGAATTCAGGAGTTGTACATCCGCAAGAAGGCTTTACGTTAGATAAGATCAAAGGCTTGTCACCTGTATTCGTTACAGTAAAGAATCTTGTACCATCAGCACTTGGTTTAATAGTACCGTAGTCAAAAGTCGTTTTGTCAAACGTAATGGTTTGTGCAGATGCCAGTGCAAATGTTCCAAATAATGCAATTCCTGCAATTAATTTTTTCATATTCTTGAATGTTAATATGTTTGTTAGATAAATTTTGAGAAACAAAGTTAAAAATTATTTTAATTCATACTTAAAATTTTTTTTCTTTAGCCTATTTTTGCAAATTGTAAGCAAAAGAAATAGAATTTATGCAGATTTCAGAAAAGTACAATCCACAGGAAACTGAACAGAAATGGTACAACTTCTGGATGGAGAACAAATACTTCCATTCGGAACCTAATGACAAACCGCCATATACTGTGGTAATTCCTCCGCCAAACGTAACGGGGATATTACACATGGGACATATGCTGAACAATACCATTCAAGATGTTCTCGTCCGCCGTGCAAGAATGCAGGGCTTCAATGCCTGCTGGATTCCGGGCACAGACCACGCTTCAATTGCCACTGAAGCCAAAGTTGTTGCTAAACTGAAGTCTGAAGGGATCAATAAATCAGATATTACCCGTGAAGAATTTTTAAAACATGCCTGGGAATGGACCGATAAATACGGAGGAACTATTCTTGAGCAGCTGAAAAAGCTAGGTTGTTCATGTGACTGGGACAGAACCCGCTTCACAATGGAAGAAAAACTTTCCCAGCAGGTGATCAAAAGTTTCGTAGATCTTTATAATAAAGGATTGATCTACAGAGGCTACAGAATGGTCAACTGGGATCCGGAAGCAAAGACCAATATTTCCGATGAAGAGGTAATATTCAAGGAGCAGAACGGAAAACTATATTTCCTTAAATATAAGATTGAAGGTACGGAAGAATTTCTTTCCGTGGCTACCACGCGTCCCGAGACTATTTTCGGGGATACTGCAGTGTGTATCAATCCTAATGATGAAAGATATGCCCATCTTAAAGGCAAAAATGTAATTGTACCGATTGTAAACAGAGTAATTCCAATCATCGAAGACGAATATGTAGACATAGAATTCGGAACAGGTGCCTTGAAAATTACACCTGCTCACGATATCAATGACTACGAGATCGGTCAGAAGCATCATTTGAAAATGATTGATGCACTGGATGACGACGGGAATCTGAACGAGCATGGTTTACATTATGCAGGTAAAAACAGATTTGAGGTAAGAAAGCAGATTGCCAAAGAGCTGGAAGAAAATGATCTTTTGTTGAAAGCAGAAGATTACGTCAATAAAGTAGGAACTTCAGAAAGAACAGGAGCGGTTATTGAGCCTAAAGTTTCGGTTCAGTGGTTTTTGAAAATGTCTGAAATTGCCAAACCGGCTTTGGATGTGGTAATGGATGATGAAGTGAAATTCTATCCTGAAAAGTTCAAAAACACCTATAAACACTGGATGGAAAACATCCGTGACTGGAATATTTCCCGCCAGCTTTGGTGGGGGCAGCAGATTCCTGCATTCTATTATGGAGAGGGTGAAAATGACTTTGTAGTTGCAGAAAATATCGAAGAAGCTTTAACATTAGCCAAGGAAAAAACAGGAAACATGAATCTCGGAACATCAGATCTGAAACAGGACGAAGATGCTCTTGATACCTGGTTCTCCTCATGGTTATGGCCAATGTCTGTTTTTGACGGTCTGCTTGATCCTGAAAATAAGGATATCAACTATTATTATCCAACCTCTGATCTTGTAACAGGTCCGGATATTATTTTCTTCTGGGTTGCCAGAATGATTATGGCCGGACTGGAATACAGAAAAGAAGTTCCGTTCAAAAACGTATATTTTACCGGAATAGTAAGGGATAAACAGAGAAGAAAGATGTCGAAATCTTTAGGAAATTCTCCGGACCCGCTTGAGTTGATGGATAAATATGGTGCAGACGGCGTTCGTGTAGGGATTTTGTTAAGTTCTGCGGCTGGGAACGACCTTCTTTTTGATGAAGATTTAATGCTTCAGGGAAGAAATTTCATGTCGAAGATTTGGAGTGCATTCAGATTGATCAATCTATGGAATCATGAGGATAAACCTGCAAACCCGGCTGAAACACAAGCAATCGAATGGTTTGAAAATAAATTGAATAAGACGATTATTGAGATCAATGATCAGTTTGAAAAATTCAGAATTTCTGATGCTTTACATTTAATTTATAAACTGATTTGGGATGATTTTTGCGGTTGGTATCTGGAAGCAATCAAACCTAATTACGGAGAAGGAATTTCTAAGGAAGTTTATCATAAAACAGTTGAACTTTTTGAAGAATTAATGAAGTTGGTTCATCCGTTTATGCCTTTCCAGTCAGAAGAAATATGGCAGTTGATCTCTGCAAGAAAAGTTGAAGAAGCCTTGGTTATTGCCCAGCAGAAAAAAGCAGGAACATTTAACGAAGAGATCATTAAAAACTTTGAAACTGCGGCAGAAGTGATTTCCGGAGTCAGAAATTATCGCCAGACTAAGGGAATTTCTCCGAGAGAAGCAGCTGAGATTTATACCAATGCCTCAGAATTTGCAAACGAGTCTGTCATTAAAAAGCTGGCAAATGTTTCTGAAATTCATTTCGGGACAAAAACAGATAAACCGAGCTTTACATTCCTCGTGGGAGCAACGGAAGTTTCTATTCCTCTAAGTGAAAACCTGGATTTAGGAGAAGAAAAAAAGAAAACGGAAGAAGAATTAAAATATTTAAAAGGATTCTTAATTTCCGTTGACAAAAAGCTTTCCAACGAGAAATTTGTAGCCAACGCAAAACCTGAAATTGTTGAGGTAGAGCGCCAGAAACAAAAAGATGCTCAGGATAAAATTGCTATTTTGGAAGAGAAACTGAAAAGTTTGTAAAATTTCTCAAAGCTTTAAAATAAAATATGAAAGATAATAGAGGTATTCTTACATTGGACAGTGATACTGTGGCTTCCAACCCGGGAAAAGTAAGAGTAATGCCATTGGTATTGATGAGGTATGTGCACAAACCTGTTTTTTTATTAATAGCTCTATTGTCTTCTCTGGTTTTTGCTTTTGATGTTTCTTTACTTTGGGGAGGAATATTCTTTTGTATTTTCTTAGTGATAAATTTTTTTTACTGGAGAAGAAAAAAAGAACAGTTTGCCTACGGAGATTCTAATGGAGGCATCGTAATTTCCGAGAAACCGAAACTGATAGCTGTTGCTACAGACCTTTCAAAAGGCTTTGCAGGAAGCTACCCTGTTGTAAAAGTGCTATCCTATAAAGGAAAAGGTAAGTTGAATGAAAGAATAGGAACTGTTTCTTTATACGAAGGTTCCGAAAGCTGCACTCCTCACTGGAATGATTTTTTTCCGGTTCCTTTAGAATATATGAATAATAATAAAGCGGAATTGAATGCCGTTTTAAATTCTTATTCCGAAGAAAGTTGGCATATCTTAGAAGACAGGCTTAAACAAATTGAGCTGCCATATAAAGAAGGATTGTTTAAAATTTTTACAGAAAACAGTAGTTGGTAAAAAGAAAAATTGTACGCTTCTTTTTTAAGTAGCACAGATTAATTAAAACTAAATGACACATATAGAAAACATAAAAAAACTATTCTCAAAAAACTTCGTGGAAAGCCCTTTGTTGGAAAGCTTTGAAGTTGGGAAGCTCTATCTTTCAAGTGGAAAGCTGGTGGCCTGTGATCCTCTGATCACGAATGATATGCTTCCGTTTTCTACAGAATTTCCGAAAGGGAATTTTTCTGTTTTACTGCATAAAGAAAGAGAAAGCAATTGTGTAGCCTATGCAGAGGTTATTTTCAGCAGTGCAGCAATTGAGGAATGGAAGATGGCTGTTACTGAAGGGCAGGATGTAAAAGACCTGGCGGAAGAAGAAGTTTTCGGATATCCGGTAGAAAGCGGAATGGGATGTCTGATGGATGTGGATACCCAGAACAGCCTTAATGAGCTTGAAAAAAGACTGTATCATAGCAAAGGCGCAGATTTTATGGGAATCTATGAAGAATTTTTCCATGACTATTTCTTTGACGAGAAAGGAGCGATAGATCAGTATGCATTCCTGAAGCCTTCAGATGATCATCCCGGAACTATTTTTGCCTTTGAAACAGGGTACGGAGAAGGTTTCTATGCCAGCTATATCGGTTATGACAAAGATCACAAGCCCGTGAAGATAATTACAGAATTTATTGAAATAAGTTAATTAAATTAGTTATTTTTGGAACCTAGTTTTCTTGAATATTATATTAAACTAACATAAAAACACCAATGAACTTCTCATCAGAACAACCCAAAATTATTGTTGTAGGAAGCTCTTCAATCGATCTGGTTTTAGAGACTGAAAAAATTCCCCATTCCAATGAAACAGTCTTAGCCGTTCATTCAGACAGCTATTTTGGTGGTAAAGGAGCCAACCAGGCGGTAGGTGCTGCCAGACTTGGAGCAAGCGTCTATTTCATCGGATGTGTGGGGATGGATCCTCTTGGTCAGCAGATCATGAGAAATCTCGTTGGTGAAGGTGTGAATGTAGGCTTTGTCCACGAAACAGATGCAGAATCTACCGGGACAGCATACGTAACAACCAGCAACGGGAATGCAGCTATTGTAGTAGTTCCGGCAGCCAACAAACATCTGAGTATACAGCATGTGGAAGATGCAGACCGTTATTTTCATAGCGTGGACCTTATTCTCGTTCAGCTTGAAGTAGCAATGGAAGTAGTAGAGTATACTATAAGAAAAGCCAAAAAGTATGGTAAGAAAGTTGGTCTTTATGCTTCACCGGCCAGAAGGATAAATGAAGATATTATTGATAATGTAGATTTTATCGTTACCAAAAGCAGTGAGCTTCATACTGTTTTCGGAGAAGAGAAAAGAGAAGAGATCCTCAAAAAATACTTTAATAAAGTTTTTGTAAGGGATGATACCAATTCCACGATCTATTTTGATGGGACGGAAATGAAGTATTACAGAAATGATAAGGATAAAACCGTTTATAAAATGGGAATGGGAGACGCCTTTACTTCAGGATTTGCCATCGCACTCTGCCACGGGAACTCCATCGAAGACTGCGTAAAGTTCGGAAATGAAGTTTCTTCAAGAGTTTCCGGAGGGAAAGGCTCGCAGACGGGACTTCCGAGAATGTCGGATTTCTTTTCCTAAAGCTATTTGCCACATATCGAAAGTTACAAACTTAACATAAAAAGATAAGTAAAATCTCCACTTTTATAGTGGATTTTTTCTTTTTTACTATGGAAAAACTGGAACTTATTACAAAAGACCGTGTATCTCTGGCTGTTCATCTTTTCAGGCCTGAAAAAAGCAATGGCAAGCTCCTCCTGATCAATTCCGCAACAGGGGTAAAGCAGCAGGTTTATTTCTCATTTGCCCGTTTCTTTTCGGAACATGGTTTTACGGTGATTACTTATGATTACCGTGGAATTGGTCTTTCAAAACCGGAAAAAATGAAAGGTTACAGGGCTTCTATGAGGATCTGGGGTTCGGAAGATTACAAAACACTGACTCAGTATATCAAAACAGAGTTTACCGAATATAAAAAATACTGCCTGGGACATTCGGTTGGAGCACTGATTCTTGGGATGAATGAAGATTCCATCATGTTTGATGAATTTATTTTCGTGGGAACGCAGAATGCATTTGTCGGAAATTTGAAGTTGGGTACCAAAGTTGAAGCCTATCTCGGGTTTGGAATTGTTCAGCCATTAACCACCAGGTTATTAGGGTACTTCCCGGCAAATTGGTTTGGATTGGGAGAAAGTCTTCCAAAAAATTGTGCATATGACTGGAGAACCTTAATTTTAAACAGGAAATCAACCAACAAACTGTTGGAGAAAATTGATGACTATTCTAAAAAATTGACACAGAAAGTGTTTGTGATCCGGGCAGAAGACGATGTATGGCTGACAGAAAAAGGTGTATTAAGCCTTTTGAACAATACTTATCCCAACCTCAGACCTTCCTACAGGCTCGTGAAAACATCTGAATCCGAAAAAAAAGAAATCGGACACATCAATTTTTTTAGAAGTTATAATAAGAAACTCTGGAACATTATTTTAAACGAACTGATGGATAAATGAAAAGTACGATTGAAAACACCGTAGAATTTGTAAAAGAAAAATTAAAAGGTGCTGAAGCAGGACACGACTGGTACCACATTGAAAGAGTATGGAAGTTGTCAAAAAAAATTGCAGCAACAGAAAACTGCAGCCAGGAGGTAGTAGAACTTTCCGCATTGCTGCATGATATTGCTGATCCTAAATTTCACAACGGTGACGAAACCATAGCTCCGAAAATAGCCCGTGAATTCCTGGAAAGCCAGAATGTTCCGGAAGAGGTAATAGAAAAGGTATTATTTATCATTAAAAATATTTCTTTTAAAAACAGGGGAGAAATGCCGGCCGAGCTTCCTGCTGAGCTTAAGATCGTGCAGGATGCAGACCGCATAGACGCGATTGGTGCTATTGGAATAGGAAGAACGTTCAACTTCGGTGGCTTTAAAAATAACCTGATGTATGATCCTGAAATTCAGCCAAGCCTGAATATGTCCAAAGATGAATACAAGAAATCCAACGGTACCACCATTAATCATTTCTACGAAAAACTACTTCTTTTAAAAGACCTTATGAATACCCCAAAAGGGAAGGAGCTGGCTCAGGAAAGACACGATTATATGCTGGGATTCCTTGACCAGTTCTATAAAGAATGGAATGTAGATTAAGATACCTCTGAAAAATCTTAAATCAGTATCTTTGCAGTATGGTATTTATCATTTTTGTGATCTTCTGGGCTTGTGTTATTTCTCTGATTTTATTTAAAGTAAAATCAGGAAAGGCTGCAAAATGGGCGAAACTGTTTCGTATTCTTACGTTAGTTTTTTCTATTTCAATATTTACCTATTGGTTCATTAAAAAAAGCACAATAGGTTTTGTAGACAACTCAGTGGGGCTTCAGGTCGTGAATAAGCTGCCCCAGACACTGGATTTTTACCTTATCAAAGTAGACACTGCCAAAAACGGGAATTTAGAACCTAAGCATATCGGTAAAATACGTCCGGAATATTACAGGATAGAATATCTTAAAATGGATAAATCCGATGAATACTGGATTATAGGATATCTCGGTAAAAAGAATATGGTGTATTTCTCCCAGCATGCCGTTCCGAATAAAAATATAGACCAGATCGTAGAAGTTCAGAATTATATTAACCAAAGTGTTAAACTTTCAGAAGCGGCAAAGAAACAACTGGAAGTTTATAACTATGAGAATACAAAGCTGGGAATCTGGGTCACTTTAGACCTTCTTCTGCTTTTCCTGAATCTTGTACTTTTATTGAGAAAAAATAAGCAATAAGTAATGGATAATAAGTATTCTTTAAACCATTAGTTTAATATTACTTATTACCTATTGCTCATATTATTACATTAAGGATAGTCAAGGATCTGCATAATCTGCTCCTTAAACTCTTCAGGACAGCTTTTAACCAGTTTATCCTTGTTCTGTTTGCTGATCTGGTGAGGCTCCAGCCATTCGGTACGGTTGACGCTCAGGCTGTGATTATCGTAGACCCTTTTTATTCTGTGATCTTCATAGAATGTGTATTCATCACCAAGCCAGTTGCTGGCGATGCTGATTGTGCAAATTTCTTTTTCCATGGCATTTGTATTTTAAAACAGCTTATTGTATTATAAACAGGCAGTCTATCCTAAATTACTAAATTTTTACCACAAAAACAGTTTTTTTTCGCGTTTTATTGATAAATGGAGTATATTTTCCGGTTTTTAGAACAATGTTCCATTATTGTCGGAAGCCATTTGCGGAATATGAAGATCTGTTTTCCATTCTTCATTCATCTTTTTAATAAAATAGGCAGATAATAGGGGAGATGCTTTCTCAATATTCTGATGAACAAAGAAGTAGACGTTCTGAAGGCCTTCTTTTTTCCATTTTGTCAGGTGTTTCATCCAGTCATCCAGTCTTTCATAGTCGCTTTCGGCATTGGCCCCTACATATCTTATAAATGCATTGGGGGTAGTAAGGCGCATATGAAGCATATCCCTTCTTCCGGCAGTATCTACTATAATATTGGTAATATGATGGGCTTCAAAAAGCTCGCAGGTAGTATTGAAGATCTCTTCATCGGTAAACCATTCTGTATTACGAAGTTCAATAGCGAGTGGTACTTCTTTGGGCCAGTCTTTCACGAATTTCTCCAGCCTGTCATAATCTTTAGGTTTGAAGTTATCATGAAGCTGCAGAAAAGCCATTCCCAGTTTCTGATCAAAATTCATTACGGCTGATGCAAAGCTGGTGACCGGTTCAGTAACGTCAATCAGTCTTCTGAAGTGGGAAACTGTATTGGTGATTTTTGGGAAGAATTTAAAATTGTCAGGTGTTTTTTCTTTCCATACAGCCACCTGCTCAGGAGTAGGCATTCCGTAAAAGGTAGCGTTCAGTTCTATAGAATTAAACTGCTTGGCATAATAGGTCAGTTCGTCTTTGGTTCCTTTAGGATAGAATCCTTTCAGGTCGGTTTTGTTCCATTTTGCACATCCTACGGAAATATTTTCAAGTCCTTTTTTATTCTGATTTAAAATTTCTTTAGTTCTTAAATGATCTTTTGGAAGTGTGAAATCTATTTTTGACGGGTCTTCTACTTGGCCGAATTTCATAGTTGAAGTTTTTAAAAAATTAAACTTATAAACAAATATAAAACAAAACCGCAGAAATTTTCTGCGGTTCATCAAATTAATGGGATAAATATTTTATTTTATCGGGATCGCAACAATACTCACGTTGTCATTAGCAGCTGCTCCAAATTGTCCATTATAGGAGGAGCTAACAATATTTGTTAATAGTCCGGTTAAAACTACAGTGTATGAACCCGGAATTAACTTAAGAGACATATTGGGAGTCGTATTCATATTTCCTGTTGTTCCTCCTGAAGGACTGGCTCCAGTATAAATGCCGGAACTCGGACCATAGGCAGTTCCGGTAGTTATTGTAGAACCTGCAGGAACTGTTGTAAACTGCCAATAAACACGATAAAGTCTTGGTACCCCATCTGTTATTGCACTTCCGGTAGTGGTGGTTAAACTTGCTGAAACATTGGCGCTGAAAGTTACCAAAGAAGGTCTGGTCAATGTAAAATTAAACGTACTTAAATTAGTGTTAACACCAACATTAGAACCACTAGGTACTGTTATCGTTGCTGATGTAGCCACAGCGTCTGTACCATCTGCTCCGACAAGTATACTGACGTCACTCGTGCTTAATGAACGGCCCCATTTTGTACCGTCATTGATGTATTCGCCAGGATAAACCTCATTGCCTGCAGATGATGTATTGGTTACCGTATTATATACCTCCATACCTGCCACATGTGCGGAAAGCGGAGAGGCATTATTCGTAGCGGTCAAAGCTAATCTAGGCAATAGCAGCCCTTTTGACGCTGAGCTTAATTCTAATAATGCATTGGCATTCGGTGTTGCAGTTCCTATTCCTACATTACCTCCGTTAATAACTGTAAGGGCTGTGGCTCCATTGGCCATAAGATTAACAGGAGCGGTACTTCCCGTAGCTGAACCTAAAAACAAACCGGTAGAAGTTCCTCTGATGGAAATTTGTGCGGCCGATCCCACATCCTGTAAAATATCGAGGAAAGAAGCGGCATTGGAAGACCACGTCATAGCAGCACGGCTGGTTCCCTGAAGAGTTGCCTGGCCATCAGTGGCTGTGTGAAGTATCCTGAAAAACGGACCGGATGCAGTATTTTGAAACCTTAAAAAGTTGGTCCCCATTTCAACTGTTCTGTTTGCGGTAAGGGTTCCGTCTGAGTTGTAAATGTTAACATCATTTCCGGTGTTTATTTTTACCCAGACTGATCCATCGTATGAATAATATCCTACTGCATTTATATTGGCAGCGGTTCCTGTCTGAGTTCCTGTTGCGATGCTGTTCACATAAATAATGGTTGAAGTAGGGATAGAAGCCATACTTTGTGCTCTTTGCCTATCTACGCGGGGAATTAGCAGACCATCCACATTGGTAGCAGTTCCTGTTGTGTTCTTAGCAGTTACATCTAATGTTGCAGCTGGAGTAGTTGTATTTATACCTACCTGTGCATAGTGAAATAAAGGGAAAACAATAATCCCAAATAATAATCTTTTTTTCATTTTGTTTATTTGTATTTAATTAAAAATTTATTTAATGCAGGACTGAAAAGGCATTAATGAATTTCAAAATACATTAATACTTTTTAAAATTGAAAAGGGTGGAAATGGATTATACTATATTCAGACTTTACAGTAACCAGTTGAATATTTTAAACTGATTTGTGTGCAGGATGTATATATCTTTAAATAATTGGTATGGAAAATTTTACAATTTAATGTTTGGTAGTAAAATCATTAGACATATAATAGATATTTTTTGTATGCTTCCTATTATAACATTAAATCAAAAACTTACGAACCAAGTCTGTCAATCTTATCTGTATTTTATAAAATACAAATGGTAGAGAAGGGATGTAGCGAAAAATTTAACTTCATAAGTGTGTGTTTTTTATTAATATAAAGGTAATAAAATATTTTATTAAAAGTGATTTTATTTTTTAACTATATAATAAATAATCTTTTAGAGAGCTAAGATCTATTTTTGATGGTCTTCTGCTTACCCGGATTTCATAGACAAAGTTTTAAAAAGTGTATTCTATAATATGGCCTTTTTATTAGAATAGACCTGTAGGGTTTCACCTGTAAAAAATAAAAACCATAGAAATTTCTATGGTTTTGCTTGTTAAAGATTTAGAATTAGTTCTTTATAATTTTCTTTACTACTACTTTTTTTCCGTCATTTATTTTCATGGTATAAACTCCGTTAGGATAGGCTGATAAATTCATTTTGACTGAATTCTGCTTGAAATTCTGAGTTGAAAGCAGTCTTCCCTGGCTGTCGAAAAACTGTATATTTTGAATAGTATTTGGGGATTCGACCTGAATGAAATCTTTTGTAGGATTAGGAGAAGCTATAATATCTGCTTTTTTTGGCAGGTTATCCACTGTACTTAAAACACTGCCTCCGCAATTAGAAGTAAAAGAAATATCTGGATAGGTGCTCTGCAGATCATTGAGTTGGGCAGCATCTACACACATAGACAGATTACTGTTGTTATTATAAATTGAGGTGTTTTCTATACAGCCGTTTTTAATATTTGCAAATGTAAGATCTGAGTTGCTGGTAAGGTCAAGCGAAGCAAGTGCAATGCAGTCCGATGCAATAAGTTCTGTGATTTTTGTATTGTCTATGGTTAAATTTTCAAGCGCTGTACACTGTAAAATGTTTAAAGTATTTAAAGACGAAAAATAAGGAGCTGGATAAGTATTAAGGTTTAAAGTTTGCAAAGCTGAGCAGTTCTGAAGATTTAAGCTTTTTAAATTAAAGTTTCCGTTGATCTGTAAATCAGTTAGTGTCGTACAGTTTTGGGCAGTGATACTTTGCAGGTCATAATGATCATAGCTTGAGTTGGGATGCATTACAACGTTTGATTTCAGAGTGGTAAGGTTGGGAAGATTACTTACATTCAAAGCAGTCATATACCCACATGAATTGGTAATGTCTATGTTTTGTAAAGCAGTTGCTGCACTGAAATTGACATTATTGGTGATGGGCTGGTTAAACGCTTTTAATATTTTAAGTTTGGGCAGGCCTGCAAGATTCAGAGAAGTTAAATCTCCGTAATAGGTTCCTGAAGTTGTATTATAAATATATCTGTTGTAGAACGAGCAGTCCAGCTCCTCTAAATTAATAAGTCCTGCTGTTGAAAAATTAATGGACGCAGAATTAAGTCCTTTTATTTTTCTTAAAGAAGTACAGCCATTCAGATTTACAGATGAAAAGTAAGCTCCTGAAGTATTGTAATGATCTGTGTCAGCAATAATCTCCTGGAGATTGATACAGTTATTGGCAATCAGCTCAATATTCTGGTTAATATAGTTTGGAGCAGATATTCCGTTATCTCCTAAAACAGATATTTTGGTGATTGTATTAAGGTTGGGAACAGATATTTTCTTTAGAAACTTACATGAATTGAATGTTAAAGTACTGATTCCTGAATTTTCAATATAGAGTTCTGTAAGCTCAGCCGAATCAACAATTGCCGTACTGTTAATTTGCGGACAGTTTTTTATCTTTAAAATATTTTCATCTGCCGACCAGGGATTCAGGGTACTTTGATAAGCAATTACATCGGTAATATTTTGGATCCCGGAACAGTTATCGAACGAAAGATTAATCGGAGAGGCAGTATAATCCCCCTGCTGGTTCATATTATAATAATATGGCCTTCCCTTTACCTTTTTTATTTTATTGTTATTTATAAAGCTGATATTGGCTGATTTTGTCGTCCAAAAATACAGTTCCTCTACATTTGGAAAAAGCAGAGCATCAGTTATTTCATCGGGTAAATGGCTGTTATAATAGGTTAGGTTTATATTATTTATATCGCTGGGATTACCATTGGGATCAATATACATCTGGTTCGGATCTTGTTTTACCGAAAGTATTTTTACCTGCTGCGCTTCGGAAACCTGGATTTCTCCGTCTTCGTTTGCATCTACAGCAATAGAGTTGCCGCTAATGTCTTTGGCAATATTATTACCTGAGTTGGAGCTTAGGATTAAAGCTTTAAATTTTGAATCTGCAAAGTTCAAGTTTTGAGAGTAAGCCATAGAAAAACAGCTTACCAATGAGATGGTAATAGTTTTTTTCATTTGTTTGTGTTTTATAATAAAATTTAAGCTTCCAAAAATAATTTTTTTTTTGATCCCATCCTATTTTGTTAGCTATTTAAAGTGAATTCATCTATTTGATAAAAATTTGTAGGCTGCAGGTAATGATTTTATGTTATTTATTATACCCAAACCTTTTTAGGGAGAAAATAATACTCCAATAAAACACAACACCATAGAAATTTCTATGGTGTTGCTAAGCCTTTTATTATTTGAATTATTCTTTTATTTTACTCCTTGCGTTACCATTCTGTTTGAAATCACAGAATAGACACATCCGGTAGTTTTTAAATTGACTGTGATCGTTGCAGGAACAGATCGGTAAGCGGTATCACCGTAAGGTTCAATAATTTTTCCGTTTGAATCTTTTACAGTTCTTCCCTTTACTGTGTAAGTCATTGTTGCGGTTCCTGTGAATCCGCTTGAAGGATTAAAGGTAACAATTCCTGTAGATTTATTATACGTCCAGGTTCCCTGAGGAGTTACTTTTTTACGATACAGAGTAAGATCCGTATCACTGTTTTTTGTAAAACTGAAAGTAGAATAGTCTATATTGGCACTGCTTCCTGTAGGCGGAGTGGTGATGCTGATAGGGCCTTTGTAAGCGATATCATTATTGAAAACCGGAATATTGACCGGCTGGAACTTACAGGTAGAAGTCACATCATCGTTGGTAACAGCGGCATACGGAAGAGTAAGCTTTACATTTCGGATGATATGCTGCTGATATGCTGCTCCTGTAGATGCTGCAAAACCAAGCTTTAAAAAAGCCGGAACGGTTGCATTCAGGGTTTGGTCGGTAGGAGTTCCTTCCGTGTTTGAAGTGTTGAAATCAGTTATTTGCGGATTTGCATTTTCACTATATGGAACCGAGGTTTTGTAGTGGTAATAATTAATTACATTGATCGGTGTCCCATTTTGAGTAGTCTGAATATCCACTTTTATATCAAATCCATCCGTTGTAGTTGACGTGATAAAATGCGGGATCAGGTCAAGATATACTTTTCTGAATTCTCCGGCATTATTTCTGAGGTCAAAAAGTGACGGTAAGGTATTTGAAGTGGGCAGATAGCTTCTGTCGCTCTGCAGGATCCGGCCTACTGCTCCGGTATTGCTCAGTGTTGTGCGGGTAACCAAAACCGGATATCCTGTAAATCCGTCTCCTAAACCATTTGAATTGATAACCGCACCTTTTGCTCCTCTTAAAGTGACATGGCTTGTTCCCTGCCCCCAGGTTACTCCTGAAATACCATTCACTCTGGAATCCCCTTGAAAACGTTTGGATTTAAAGTTTCCGAACTCATCCAGTGCTATCCCCAGATAGGCTCCTGTTAAACCGGCTTTTCTTAAACTGGCATACGTATTCATTGCCCTGTTGTAAGAATATCCAAGTCCGGCACCCGCAGCTCCGATAACAGGGTTGGTTACAGCTCCGTCATATAAGAAAAAAGATAGTCCATCTCCGTAGGTACCACTTAGCGGAGCCCCGTTTTTCATATCATATTCAAATTCTACGTGAAGGCCGTTTACAGATGTAAAAGTTCTTCCGTTGATAAACAATCCCCCGAACTGGCTTGAGGTGGCGGGAGTAAGCTGCACGCCTGTAGCGGTATGTGAGGCATTTCCCTGTATCGAAAGTTCAGATGCCGAAGAAGCATTCATTAGTGAACTTGAATAGGAATAAAACCCGTAAATACTTGCTACTTCTGTACTGTCTGTCTGTGCATACACAAAGTTGGTAAGCAGAACGAAAACCAGGCTCATCAAAGACAGCCCTTTAAAATTCTTTTTCATGACTGCTTATTTTACAACAAATACAATGTTGATGAAAGATGCTGAAGTAGCATTTGATAATACGTCATAATTCAATACACCTGTGTTGCTGATGCTGTTTATTTTGAAAACAGAAGCGTCATATCCCGTTACATAGTAGTGTATATCTGTTGCATTAGGGAAAAACGGAATCGTTGCCGGAGCTGATGTGCTTCTTGCATTTGCAGGTACATTCGAGAACTGATTTTTATACAGTGTATAAAGATCTTTTGTCTGTCCTGTTGCAGGAGTAGTTGTATCAAAAACTACGCTTGGCATATAGAAAAACTTGGCTACATACGGAGAAAGGCATACCCAGTCCGGAGCTGCGGGAGTTCCTACATTCTGACTGATACATTTTTTGTTGGTATCAAAGATAACCAGTCCTGTTGCAGGATTAGTAACGGATGAAAGATTGCTGATTCTAGGTAAAAGAACTCCTTTAGAGGTACTTGTAACGTCTAAAACAGAGCTTTGGTCAGGAGTTGAAGTGTTAATACCCACCTGAGCAGTAATGGTACAAAAAGCCATTACCAAAATTAAAGTGATAATCTTGTGCATTTTCGAAATAATTTTTTTTGTGTTCTGTACTATTAGCAAACTTCTTGCCAATAGTAAATTAATTGTTTAAAACCCGTATTTTATTTATTTTATATTATTTACGAGGTTTTTTTGTGTTTGGTTTTTAATTTAAATATTTATTTTAAATTAAAAATTCATCATTTGGTGATTTGTGGATGTGTTTTTGTGTGTTTTTGTGTTTTTATTTTTTATTCATTCATTTGATATTTCTTGTTTTTAGTTGTGTTTTTTTTATAAATATATTATATTTTTTATAGTAACATAAAGTGCATTATGTTGATTTATTTGGTGTTTTATTTGTAAATATTTAAATTTAAAATAATATGTTATTAGTTTATTGATGTCATATCAATTTTTGCGGTTAATATTATATCAATAAACATTTTATTATTAAATTTTTGGCAAATTTATATAAAATTGCGCTATAATTTTTATTAAAAGGCTGTATTTTAGAAACTTGATTCACTGCTCAGGGAATGAGGTGCAAGTATTTTCAATGTCAGTGGAAGATGACGGGTATTTTTAAATTTCATAATTAAAACGTTAAAAATTGTTAAAATTTCAATTATGAAAAAAAGCACGCAGAAAGCGTGCTTTTAACTATTGTGATGTTTATTATTTGTACGTGTTATGCCTCACAAGCTGAACAGGTTACAAAATTCACCATCATTTCTTTGGAAACGGATGAACTTCTCTGGTAATAAAGGGTTTTCACACCTTTCTTCCAGGCCTCGATATAAAGGTAATTTACATCTTTTACAGGCATTGTAGAAGGAATCTGTAGGTTCAGGGACTGCGCCTGGTCAATATATTGCTGTCTTTGAGCAGCCTGAGAGATAATTTCCATCGGAGAGATCTCTTTAAATGTTTTGAATACTGCTTTCTCTTCGTCTGTAAGCTCTTTAAGGTGCTGTACAGAACCGTGATTAAGCATGATCGTTCTCCATGTTTCTTCGTTGTCAAGACCTTTTTCTTCCAGTAATTTTGCTAAATATTTGTTCTTACGCATAAAGTTTCCTTTCGCAAGACCGGCTTTATAATAGTTGGAAGCAAACGGCTCAATTCCCGGAGAAGTTTGTCCTAAGATCGCAGAGCTTGAAGTAGTAGGAGCAATAGCCATTGTTGTGGTATTTCTCAATCCGTACCCTTTCAGTAATTCCGGTTCACCATAGATGTTGGCAAGCTCTCTTGAAGCGGTTTCCGCCTGTTCTTTGATGTGTCTGAAAGCTCTTGCATTGAACTGAGTAGCTTCAAAACTCTCAAAAGGAATCATATTTTTCTGTAAATAAGAATGATATCCTAAAACTCCCAATCCAAGGGCTCTGTGACGCAATGCGAAGTTTCTTGCTCCCTGCAGGTAGTAGTTTCCTTCTGTTTTTTCGATAAACTCGGTTAAAACAGCATCCAGGAAGTAAACAGCGAGTTTTACGGCATCTGTATCTTTCCATTCGTCATACAATTCCAGGTTCATGGAAGACAGACAGCAGATAAAAGATTCTTCTCTTGTAGAAGGAAGCATGATCTCAGAGCAAAGGTTACTTGCATTAACAGGCATTCCAAGGTCTTTATAAACCTGCGGTTTGTTTCTGTTCACATTGTCGGTAAAGAAAATATATGGAAGGCCTTTCTGCTGGCGGCTTTCAAGAACTCTTGCCCAGATCTTACGCTTGTCCATATCTCCATCGATCATATCCTGCATCCAGTAATCAGGAACGCAAATTCCTGTAAATAAGTTCTGGATCGGGCTTCCGATATCTTTAATGGATAAAAATTCTTCAATATCACCGTGGTCGATATCCAGATAAGCGGCAAATGCCCCTCTTCTAACACCTCCTTGAGAAACTACGTCCATTGCAGTGTCGAATAATTTCATGAACGAAACCGCTCCTGAGGATTTTCCGTTATCTGTTACAGCAGTTCCTCTGTTTCGCAGTTCTCCGAAATATCCTGAAGTTCCACCGCCGATTTTTGTCTGCATGATTACTTCACCCATTTTGTGGGTAATTCCTTCAATGCTGTCCGGAATGTGCACGTTGAAACATGAAATAGGAAGACCTCTCTGCGTTCCCATATTCGCCCAGACAGGGGATGAGAAGCTGATCCATCCTTTGGTGATCATTTCTTTGAAAGCAGGTTGTAATTCTGGCTTGTATAGTTTTTTTGCAGCAGCAGTAGTGATTCTGTCGATGGCTCCGTCCACAGTTTCTCCTTTTAACAGATAGCCTCTGTTCAGCATCTGCTCAGACTCTTCATTGAGCCACCATATATTTGTATTTTGTTCTTCCATAGATGTTATATTTTCGAATTCCGGGGCAGTTTTTATACTCCGGAATTTTGTTGCTTATATTGATTGTAATATTTCCACTTTGTGCGTACCGTTCAGGCCGCTTTCATCTCTTAACCGCTGAAATTCTTTAAAAGAAGGTGTGTTTAAAACCTCATGCTGAACTTCTTCATTGATATAATTTGAATAATGTAAAAAAGTAACACCGTCTTCTTTTACATAAACTTTATACTCAAATGTTTCCTGATCCAGGTTTTTGAAATCTTCCAGAAACTTTTGAATATGGGTTTTGTTTTCTGAAACGTAGTCAGGGTTTACGGTGTAGGTTACAATTACATTGATCATTATTGTACATTAAGCTATTTTAATGAATTTATTAAATAATACTTCGGCAAGCTGAGCATGACATTGCTAATACTAACTGTTTTGCCGCTCGCTTCGCTCGCGCTTTTCCTGATTTAAAACAAATCGTTCGCCGTAATACTCTTATCGTGTTTCGTGTAATCCACCGGTCTTTTTGCGAAGAAATCGTCCATAGAGTTTGCGAAAACTTCCTCTTCAAACCATTTCATTGGACGGTATTGCTCAGGGGAAACGTTGTAACGGGTTTCCATGTTGATTTTCTTTAAGCTGTCGTCTACACGGTACTTCATAAAGTTCAGAAGGTCTTCTTTGGAGAAAACGCTTAGTTCTCCTAACTCAAAGATCCAGTCAAGGATTTCACCTTCCAGCTCGATGGACTGATCTACCAATGTGTAGATGTCTTCGATATCTGAATCTGTTAACAGATCCGGCTGTTCTTCACGGATTTTATTGATCAGGTAGATTCCTGCATTGGCGTGGATCTGTTCGTCTACAGAAGTCCAGGCAATGATATTGGAAACATTCTTCATAAATCCTTTGAATCTTGTGAAAGAAAGGATGATGGCAAATTGTGAGAAAAGCGATACGTTTTCAATCAGGATGCTGAATAATAAAAGAGAAGAAACGTATTCTTTCGGCGTAGTGGAATTGGCGTGCTTCAGTACATTGGACAGGAAGTCAATTCTCTTTTTCACGGCAGGAATTTCCACAACATAATTAAATTCTTCATTATATCCTAAAACCTCCAACAGTCGGGAATAGGCTTCCGAGTGGCGGAATTCACATTCTGCAAAAGTAGCTCCAAGCCCGTTAAGTTCAGGTTTTGGCAAGTGGTTGTATAGGTTTCCCCAGAATGTCTTTACAGACACCTCGATCTGTGCAATCGCTAAAAGTGCGTTTTTCACAGCATGTTTTTCGTGTGGCTCCAACTGTGAATGAAAATCCTGAACATCTGCAGTAAAATCCACTTCCGAATGTACCCAGAACGATTTGTTGATCGCCTCTACAAACTGAAGAACCTCAGGGTATTCAAATGGCTTGTAACTTACTCTTTTATCGAAAATTCCCATATTTAAAATATCTTTAAAATTAAATAATTTGCATCACTGTGGATAACTTTGAAGCAATGCTTAACTTGTTGTATGTTTGGTATTTACATATGAAACATATTCACATTGACTGGTGTCGGTTTCTTGTAAAGAACTAATGACAAAGTTCGAAAAAAAGAAACGATTTTGAAAGGGGTAAATACTAATTGGCTGAGTTTTAACTGTAAAAGTTTTCCACATTTACATGAAACCAGCACAGATAATGGCTTACGGAGGGTTACAGGCAAAAAATGAATGAAAAATTCAAGTTACAGTTAAACACTTGTATGTAATGTATTACTAATAAAGGATTAATGAGTTAAACAATAAAATATTCGAATAAATTATTGTTCTTGTAACAAATTGAAAATATCATCTACTTATTGGGTATAAAACAAGCATCACTTAATGTTAGTAATTCAGGATTTACATAAATCATACGACACAGGAAAAAGCAAGCTGCACGTTCTGAAGGGAATTAATCTTAATATTTCCGAAGGCGAGTTTGTCTCCATTATGGGTAGTTCCGGTTCCGGAAAATCCACACTTCTTAACATCATAGGTATTCTGGATGAAAAAGATTCAGGGACTTATGAATTGGATGGTGTACCGATTGAGCATCTGTCTGAGGTGAAAGCCGCAGAGTACAGAAGTAAGTTTCTGGGCTTTATTTTTCAGTCTTTCAACCTGATCAACTACAAAACAGCCCTTGAAAATGTAGCCCTTCCTTTATACTATCAGAATGTTCCCAGGAAAGAACGTAACCAAAAAGCATTGGAATACCTTGAGAAAGTAGGTCTCGGACAATGGGCAGGCCATCTTCCCAATGAACTTTCGGGAGGACAGAAACAGAGAGTAGCTATTGCAAGAGCTCTGATTACAGATCCTAAGGTCGTTCTTGCCGATGAACCAACCGGAGCACTGGATTCCAAGACAACACACGATATTATGAAACTTCTCCAGGATATCAATAACGAGGGAAGAACCATCATTGTAGTAACCCATGAACCTGATGTAGCTGCACAAACGAAAAGAAATGTGATCCTGAAAGATGGCATCATAGAAAGTGATGAGTTTATTAAGCAGATTGTTTTGTAAATGTGCTGATTTTAAAATTTGATAATGAGATAATTTGAAAATTTAGAGCCTACTGTTTTTAATCTTTAAATTTTTTCAATCTTTTAATACCAATAAAAAATGTTTGACCTAGATCGTTGGCAGGAAATATTCAGTTCTATCCGCAGTAATGTATTGCGGACAGTGCTTTCGGGGTTTACGGTGGCTTTGGGGCTGTTTATTTTTGTTGTTCTTTTCGGGATAGGAAGAGGACTTCAGAATGCCTTTACCGAAGGTTTTGCAAGAGATGCACAGAATCTTATCACGATACTTACGGGTAAAACCACGATAGCTTATAAAGGACTTCAGTCTGACAGGACAGTCACAATGGATAATGATGACTATAATTTTCTGATCAATACCGACAAAGAAAAAGTAGGGGATGCCAGTCCAAGATACACCACCAACTTAATGGTGAAATACGGGAAAGAAAGCGGAACTTACCAGATCAACGGAGCAGAACCCGGGGAGCAGGTTATTGAAAACCGAAAGATGATTGACGGACGCTATCTTTCGCCGATGGACCTTGAGAGAAAGCTGAATGTAGCTGTAATCGGGAGAATGGTTCAGCGTGACCTGATCAAAAACGGAAGCCCGGTAGGAAAGGACCTCAATATCAATGGAACCATGTTCAAAGTTGTAGGCGTTTTTTCCGATGATGGAGGCGACTGGGATGAAAGACATATCACGGTTCCCATTACCACCCTTCAGCAAATGAAAAAAGGTTCTGATACAGTATCTACCACATTTATTGCCTACAACGAAAAGCTAACCCCTCAGGAAGCCATTAAATATGGTGACGAGCTGAAAGATAGGTTAAAAGCAAGAAAAAACGTTGCCCCTGACGATGAAAACGGGGTCCGCGTCTGGAATAATGCCCGGAATATGAACGAGACCTTTCAGTTTATGGCAGTCCTTACCCTTATTGTAGGTTTTATCGGGCTGGGAACATTGCTGGCAGGGATTATCGGGATTAGTAACATCATGGTTTATATCGTAAAAGAAAGAACCAAGGAAATAGGTGTCCGAAAGGCAATTGGTGCCAAACCCAGAAGTATTGTTGCCCTTATTGTTCAGGAAAGTGTTGTGATAACAGTAATTTCAGGAATTATAGGAGTTGCCGTAGGAGTATTGGCACTTAGCTTAATAGGAGACAGCCTTGAAGAATATTTTATTAAAAACCCTAGCGTAGGATGGGGAACCATTTTTATGGCATTTATAGCACTGGTATGTTCAGGACTTATTGCAGGATTTGTTCCGGCATACAGGGCTTCAAGGATTAAACCGATAGAGGCACTGAGAACGGAATGATGATGTGTTAATGTGAAGGATTGGTTGATCCGAAGATGAAATGATAAAACGAATCAAAACATCACTTATCATTCATCAATGATCATTTATAATAATAAAACTTATAACTCAAAGAAGTGAACATTTTATTTAAAAAAGATACGTGGCAGGAAATTTATTATTCACTGAGGAATAATAAGCTTCGGACGTTCCTTACCATGATTGGTGTGGGCTGGGGAATGTTTTTGTATGTGAGTCTTCTTGGAGCTGCAAAAGGGATGGAAAACGGTTTTGATAAATTATTTTCCGGATTTGCCACCAACTCCATTTTTCTTTGGGCTCAGAAAACCTCCATTCCATACGACGGATTTCCTAAAGGAAGAGAAGTGCATCTCAATCTGTCCGATATGGAAATGCTGAAAAGAAAAGTGACTGCCATAGACTATATCTCACCGCAAAATGCAAGAGGAAGCTTTACCGGTACGCCAGGAGAATCCATGTCGAGAAATGGTAAAAACGGAACCTATTCTCTTACCGGAGACTATTCGGTAGGGAATAAAATCTCTGAAAAGAAACTTATTTTCGGGCGTTACATTAATGATGCGGATGTTCAGGGAAATAAAAATGTGGTAGTTATTGGAGAAGAGATTTATAAGAATTTTTTTGATGCCAAGAAAAAAGAAGATCCCGTTGGGAAACAGGTTAATATAAAAGGGATATTTTTTAATGTGATCGGTGTTTTCAGAGTAAAAAAGGGCGGTGGATTTGAAAACGACAGAACTGCTTTTATACCTCTTTCAACCTATACAAAAATGTATAATGCCGGAGAACAGATTGATATGTTTGCGATTGTGAGCAAACCCAATGCTAACGTCAACGGAGTGGAAGAAGATGTAAAACAGGTCCTGAAGAATAAAAACAAAGTATCTCCGGAAGATACCAATGCCTTCGGAAGCTTCAACCTTGGAAAAGAATTTAAGAAACTTACAGGTTTTCTTACGGGAATGCAGCTTTTAACGATTATTGTAGGAACGCTTACCATTCTTGCAGGAGTTATCGCCATCTCAAATATCCTTCTGATTACCGTAAAGGAAAGAACCAAAGAAATAGGAATACGAAGAGCTTTAGGAGCAAAGCCGGCTGAAGTAAGAAACCAGATTCTTCTGGAAAGTGTAGTGATTACGCTGTCATCAGGAATTCTCGGGTTTATGTGCGGAATTTTTGTCCTCATTATTTTAAATGTAGTAACCCAGAATCAGGACGATTTTCCTTTCTACAACCCGACCGTAAATTATGGAAACGTATTCGGTGCCATGGCTGTGATGGTGATCCTTGGCCTGATTATCGGGATGATCCCGGCACAGCGTGCAGTAAAAATCCGCCCGATTGAAGCACTGAGGTCAGAGTAATAACGGGATGATATTAATTTGAAAAATTTAAAATGACGATTTGTTTAAATTTTTTAATCATTAAATATTTAAATAAACTAATAACCTTTAATAGTAAAAATAAACTAGATATATGAAAAAGAAATTCACTTGGAAAAAGGCCATTTATATTGTACTCGGGCTTTTATTTGCAGTGGCGTTGTTCTCCGGGATCGGGTATCTCGTGAAATCAAATTCTAAACAGAGTGAAGCTTTCCTGACCAGAAAACCAAAGTACCAGGATATGGAAGACAAGGTAATGGCTACAGGAAAAATTATTCCGAAAGAAGAGATCGAGATCAAACCTAATATTGCAGGAATCATCGATAAGATTCTGGTAGATGAAGGAGATAAGGTAGAAGCAGGACAGCTGATTGCAACCGTGAGAATCATTCCTAATATTGCTGATGTAAACAATGCTCAGCAGGAAGTAGTGAATTCCCAGCTGCAGATCAGCAATGCTAAAATGAATGTGGATAACATGCAGAAGCAATATGCTATGCAGGAAAAACTGTATAAGCAAGGTGTTATTTCCAAGCAGGAGTATTTAAACTCGCAGCAGCAACTGTTTTCACAGCAGCAGGCCCTTAGAAATGCCAATCAGCAGCTGGCTACCGCTCAAAAAAGATTACAGATTGTAAAAACGGGAGCTACCCCTGAACTTCAGGGTCTTGCAACAACACAGATCCGTTCCAAAGCAGCAGGTACCGTTCTTGAGGTTCCTGTGAAAGTAGGAAGCCAGGTAATTGAAGCCAACTCGTTCAATGCAGGAACAACAATCTGTTCCATTGCGGACCTTAATTCTTTGATCTTCCAGGGAGAAATTGACGAAGCCCAGGCCGGAAAGCTGAAGCAGGGAATGGATATGAAAATCGTAATCGGAGCCCTTCAGAACAAAACGTTCCCGGGAAAGCTGACGATGATCGCCCCTAAAGGAAAAGATAATCTCGGAACCATAAAATTCCCGGTGGAAGGGGATGTGAACAACCCTAACAACGAATACATCAGAGCAGGGTTTTCTGCCAATGGTGAAATTGTGCTGAAATCTGAGAAAAATGCATTGCTGTTGGACGAATCCCTTATTCAGTACGAAAAGAAAAACGGTAAGGACACCCCTTTCGTAGAAGTGAAGCAGCCTGATGGAAAATTCAAAAAAGTATATGTGAAATTAGGTGCCAGCGATGGAATCAATGTTCAGATCCTTTCAGGAATCACCAAAGACTCTGAAGTGAAAGTCTGGAACCCTTCCGATAAAGATAAAGAAGAACTTAAAGAAAAGAAAAAATAGTAAACCATCACTATATATTTAAACTGTATGATCCCGGGAAAACTTTCCCGGGATTTTTTATTGACGAAACCGATGTAATGAATATTTTTAATAAATTGTCTTAAAATAGAATAATAACCGTACAACATCATAGCTGATGAAGAAAAACTACCTCCTTCTCATTTTCTTTATAATTGCAAAATTCATCCTTCAATACTCCCTGATCAGCCCTGAATACGAACTTCACAGGGACGAATACCTGCATCTGGACCAGGCTAATCATCTTGCATGGGGATATCTTTCTGTACCTCCTGTGAATTCATGGCTGGCGTGGCTTATTAAATTACTCGGAGGGTCCGTATTCTGGGTAAAATTCTTTCCTGCTCTTTTTGGAGCGCTCACCCTTGCTGTCGTATGGAAAATCATTGAAGAGCTTCAGGGAAGCTTGTATGCTAAAATCTTAGCCTCAACCGGTATCTTACTCTCCGTACTTCTCCGGATCAATATGCTTTTTCAGCCTACTTCCCTGGAAATCCTGCTGTGGACACTTATGTATTATATGCTGATCCTGTATTTTAATTCAGAAAAAGTAAAATGGCTTTATAGCGCAGCCGTAGTTTTTGGAATAGGTTTTCTGAATAAATATAATATAGCTTTTTCCGTGCTCGGACTGATTCCTGCTATCCTTCTGTCCAGACAAAGAAAAATTTTTCTTCAGCCTCATCTTTACGGTGCTGCTTTGGTTGCTGTATTAATCATGCTTCCTAACCTGATCTGGCAATATAAATTCGACTTTCCGGTTGTTTCGCACATGAAAGAACTTTCAGAAAGACAGCTGGTGCATGTCGACAGGTTTGATTTCTTTAAATCACAGGTCCTTTTCTTTATAGGCTCTCTGTTGGTAATTATTGCCGGCTTTTATGCGCTGCTGTTTTATAAACCGTTTGAGAAATTCAGATCCTTCTTTTGGGCATATGTTATAACTATTGCCTTGTTTTTATTTTTCAGGGCTAAAGATTATTATGCTGTTGGACTTTATCCGGTTTTCATAGCGTTCGGTGCTGTTTTTCTGGCGCATATCTTTGATAAAGGCTGGAAGAAGTTTCTTAAACCGGTTTTTATCCTTATTCCTGTTCTTCTGTTCCTGCCTTTGTATAACCTGGCTTTTCCCAATAAAAGGCCGGAATATATAGTCAGCCATCCTGAAAAATATAAGAAAATGGGACTGCTCCGCTGGGAAGATGGTAAAGACCATCTGCTGCCCCAGGATTTTGCAGATATGCAGGGATGGAAGGAACTTGCGCAGAAAGTTGATAAAGAATATTCCATGCTTTCCGGAAGTGGCAGGACTTTAGTGCTTTGTGATAATTATGGGCAGGCAGGAGCTATTAATTACTATTCCCAAAAAGGAGTAAAGGCAGTTTCTTTTAATGCAGATTATATCAATTGGTTTGATCTTGGTAAAAAATTTGATAACCTGATCCGTGTAAAAGAAGCTTCCACTGAAGATAATGAACTGAAAGAAACAGGTCCTTATTTTGAAACCTCCAAAGTAGCAGATTCTGTTGTCAATAGATTTGCCCGGGAAAAAGGAACCACTATTTTCAGCTTTAAAGGAGCGAAAATTGATATCCGCCCCAAAATTGCGGATGAAATCAAAGAAGTGAAGAACAGATATTAATAAAATAACAGCTGATTTTAAAGTTTTACAGGTTAAAGTAAGCTGATTCGGTTTGATAGTTTCAACCAACTATATATTAATAAATATTAATGCAACAATGTTTCATTAATAAAATATTATTTTATCTTTGTAATTCAAATGGATCAATAAAAAAGTGAAATTGTTCATTTAGCTACAACCATTAACCATCAATCAATACCTAATTTAAATGAAAAATTTTGATGTCATCATTATAGGAGGGAGCTACGCAGGATTGTCCGCAGGCATGTCCCTGGGAAGATCATTAAGAAACACATTGATTATTGACAAGGGTAAGCCATGCAACAGGCAGACTCCACATTCCCATAACTTTATCACTCACGATGGGAAAACACCAAAAGAAATTTCGGACCTTGCCCGGGAGCAGGTTGCAGCATATGATACCGTGAAGTTTCATGAAGGTTTTGTAGCAGCTTTAAAGAAAGCAGATGAAGGTTTTGAAGCAGAAACTTCTACAGGAGAAAAATTTTATGCTAAAAAGCTGATCCTGGCATCAGGAGTAAAGGATGTTATGCCGGAAATTCCCGGATTTGCAGAATGCTGGGGGATTTCAGTACTGCATTGTCCCTACTGCCATGGTTATGAAGTGAAAAATGAGGTAACGGGAATACTTTCAGATGGCGATATGGGCTACGAATTTTCAAAGGTGGTGTATAACTTGACCAAAGATCTTTTTTTATTCAGCAATGGACAGTCGGAGCTTTCAAAAGATCAGAAAAATAAACTCGCTCAGAATAATATCAGTTTAGTTGAAGATAAAATTGAAAAAATAGAGCATGAAAACGGCTATATCCGGAAAATAATCTTTAAAAGCGGAAAAGAAATCTCTTTACAGGCCCTGTATGCTAAAATACCTTTTGAACAGAATATCAATGTATCTGATGATCTGGGGTGTGAGCTTACCGAGCACGGATTTATTAAAATTGATGATATGCATAAAACTAATATTCCTGGTGTTTTTGCAGCCGGAGATAATGTGACTATGATGAGATCTGTTGCCAATGCCGTTGCACAGGGGAATTTCACCGGAGCTATTGTCAATAAGGAGCTTGCAGATGAAGAATTCTGATTTTTTATAAAATTACAGAGTTAAAATCATATTTCAGGATGCCAAAATCTAGCAGGAAATTCCGTACATTTGGGGTGAAAAATTTCAAAAACTAAAAGTAAAATGGACATTATTTTCGACCTGATTGAAAAAGAAAGACAAAGACAATCCCATGGATTAGAGCTTATTGCATCAGAAAACTTTGTTTCTGAGAACGTAATGAAAGCAATGGGAAGTGTACTGACCAACAAATATGCTGAAGGATATCCCGGAAAAAGATATTACGGAGGATGTGAAGTAGTAGATGAGGTTGAAACATTAGCCATTAACAGGGCCAAAGAGCTTTTCGGTGTAGATTATGTGAATGTACAGCCGCACTCAGGTTCACAGGCTAATGCTGCCATTTATCTTGCAGTTTTGAAAGCCGGAGACAAAATTATGGGAATGGACCTTTCAATGGGAGGACACCTTACCCACGGTTCATCTGTAAATTTCTCCGGAATTCAGTATCAGGTGGTTTCATACGGGGTTCAGAAAGAAACAGGTCTTATCGATTACGATCAGATGAGAGAAGTGGCTTTAAGAGAAAGACCGAAAATGCTTATCGCAGGTTTCTCCGCTTATTCAAGAGATCTTGATTATGCTAAATTCAGAGAGGTTGCAGATGAAATAGGAGCTACGCTTTGGGCAGATATTGCTCATCCGGCTGGTTTAGTGGCAAAAGGATTATTAAATTCTCCATTCGAGCACTGCCATGTAGTGACCACTACCACTCACAAAACCTTAAGAGGCCCGAGAGGAGGAATGATCATGATGGGTAAGGACTTCGAAAATACATACGGCCACAAAACACCGAAAGGAGAAACGAAAATGATGAGTCAGGTATTGGATGGTGCTGTTTTTCCGGGTATTCAGGGAGGACCGCTTGAGCATGTTATCGCCGGTAAAGCTGTTGCTTTCGCTGAGGCGTTAGACGTTCAGTTTGAAACCTATGCGAAACAGGTTAAAGCCAATGCGCAGGCATTATCAAAAGCGATGATCAACAGAGGATTCGATATTGTAAGCGGAGGTACAGATAACCATTTAATGCTGGTAGACCTTAGAAACAAGAACGTCAACGGAAAAGAAACAGAAAAGGCTCTGGTACTTGCAGATATCACATGTAATAAAAATATGGTTCCTTTTGATGATAAATCGCCGTTCACAACTTCCGGTATCAGATTGGGAACTGCAGCTATCACAACAAGAGGTCTTAAAGAAAACGATATGGACACGATTGCGGGATTCATCTCTGAAGTGGTAGACAATATCAAAAATGAAGAAGTTATAGGTTCTGTAAGAAAGAAAGTAAATGAACTGATGGAAGGTAAAGCCCTGTTCAATTATTAATCAGAATTAAAATATTATCATAAAGAATGGGCGGCCTGTCCATTCTTTTTCATATACATCTGTTATGGAGAAAAAATCTTTCACCTTTGATGAAATAAAACAGAAACTGGTAAACTATTGTGTCTATCAGGACCGCTGTCATGCAGAAGTTGAGCAGAAAATGAGAGAATTTATGCTCATTGATGAAGCAAAGGATGAAATTATCCTCTACCTTTTGAAAGAAAACTATCTTAACGAAGAAAGATTTACACGCAGCTATATCAGAGGAAAGTTTTACATCAAACACTGGGGCAGGAATAAAATAAAAATGCACCTTAAGCAGAAACAGATTTCTGAAAAACTCATCAACAGCTGTTTCGATGAAATAGATGAATCGGATTATGAAAAAATGATCCGAAAAACCTTTGAAGACTACTATTCAAGGCAGAAAGGGATGAAAGAGTATCAAAAAAAATCTAAAACAATAAAATATTTAATGAGTCGGGGCTTTGAATATGAAAAAATAAATGATACTTTTGACGAAACATAAATAAGTAATTGAAAAAAGATAAGATTTGGCTTTCACCTCCGCATATGGGGGGAAATGAGCTTGAATACGTGCATAATGCATTTGATACCAACTGGATTTCCCAATACGGCTCCAATATAGATGAATTTGAACATAGCCTGGAAAGCTATTTGGGAAACAATTCTCATGTAACGGCTTTATCTTCAGGAACTGCAGCTATTCATCTGGCCCTTAGATTGTTGAATGTTGAAGAAGGAGACTTTGTTATCTGCCAGTCTTTTACTTTTGTGGCTTCTGCCAATCCTATTCTTTACCTCAAAGCCGTTCCGGTATTTGTCGACAGTGAGGCCCAAACATGGAATATGTGCCCGGACGCTTTGGAAGATGCGGTGAGATACTGTATTCAACAAGGAAAAAAACCAAAAGCAATTATCGCAGTTTGCCTGTATGGAATGCCTTTTAAGGCGGAAGAGATACTCCAGATTTCAAAGAAATATGATATTCCCGTAATTGAAGACAGTGCAGAAGCATTAGGCAGTAAATATAAAGGCCAGCCTTGTGGTACTTTCGGAGATCTTTCCGTTATAAGTTTTAACGGAAACAAAATTATCACTACTGCAGGCGGGGGAGTGTTGATCTCAAGAAACCAGGAGGTAAAGAAAAGAGCACTTTTTCTTGCCACACAAGGTAAAGACAACGAAGAATTTTATAACCATTCCGAATTAGGATACAATTACAGGATGGATAATATTGCAGCCGGGATTGGAAGAGGGCAGTTGGAAACACTTGAAGAAAAAATCATCGCACGGAGAAAAAATCATGATTTTTATCACGAACTATTGAAGAATAATGAAAATATTGATTTATTTTCTGCTCCAAGCACTGATTTTTATTCAAATTATTGGCTCAATACTGTTATTCTGAAAAACACACTTTCAAAGGAAATACTTAGGGATAAGTTTTCACAGAATAATATAGAAACCAGATATCTATGGAAACCAATGCATCTTCAACCCCTGTATAAAGATTGCAAATTTTTTGGAAATAATTTATCTGGTACGCTTTTTGACACAGGACTTTGCCTACCGTCAGGAACCAACTTAACGAATGATTGCAGAAATAGAATTTCTGAAGTTTTAGAAAATGAAATTCCCTAAATTTGTTTTTAAAATTTATGGATAGATAGGATTTTATTTTATTTTTGTATCCATTCTTAAAAAGAGTATTAATAAAACAGGGTTTAACCCCATTTTGAATATGAACACAAACAAAGACAATGTACAGCTCTCTTAGAAAAAAAATATTCGGAGGTGATAATGTTGTCAATCTCTCAGACGTAAGATATCTACCCAGATGGATAATACTCGTAATAGATATTATTATTCTGGTCATGTCTTTATTTCTTTCCACCTATACTATAGAAAAAATTACCCAGAAAGAGTTCATTTATCATGAAGATAAAAGTATTGTTTTTGGCTTTATTATTTTGGTAAATACAATCTTTATGTATTTATTCAAAACCTATGCAGGAATTATAAGGCACTCTACTTTTATTGACCTTTTTAAACTGCTTGTGTCATGTTTTTGTACCATGACTGTAGTAGGATTAGTAAACCTGATCTATTTCTGGTCTACCGGAGGAAAATTTATCCTTACCCCATTCCTTATATTATACTTCATTATTTCTTTTATGGGATTATTCCTTTTCAGGTTATATGTGAAAGAGTTTTTCCATATTGTCCGGGAATATAGAAGGAGTGCCCTGAAAAAAAGAATTTTGGTCCTTGGTATCGACGAACAGTCCATTGCTATAGCCCGTGCTATTTTGGATAATCCAAGCCTGCCTTATCAGGTAGTGGGCTTCCTTACTCAGAGAACAGACTCAAAAAGAGCCTCGTTATTGGGAAAACCTATTTATGAGAAGAAAAGGATAGAGGAAGCTACAAAAGAAGATCTTATTATCGACGGAGTTATCATTGTTAAAGAAATGATGTCTAAAGACGAAATGAATTCCTGGGTGAATTTATTTTTAGAAAAAGACTTAAATATATTCAAAGCTCCATCCGTACAGAAATTAAGAGACAGTGATCTGGGAGGAGCCATCAGAAATCTTCAGATTGAAGACCTTCTCAACAGAAAACCGATAAAAATTGAAAGTGAAGAAGTTAAAAGCAGACACTTCAACAAAAATATACTGGTAACAGGGGGTGCCGGATCTATCGGAAGTGAAATTGTAAGACAGGTCGCCCAGTTTAATCCTGCATTGATTGTTGTTTTGGATCAGGCAGAAACACCTTTGTATGATATTGAGCTTGAAATGAAAGAGAAATTTCCTCATATCAGATTTAAATTTGTATTAGCAGATGTTTCTAATATACACCGTGTTGAGCCGGTATTCCAGATCTACAATTTTTCAATGGTATACCATGCAGCTGCTTATAAACATGTTCCGTTGGTTGAGGAAAACCCCAATGAAGCTATCCGCGTCAATGTTTTAGGATCAAAAAATATTGCTGTTTTATCCAGCCGTTATAAAGTGAACCGATTTGTAATGATCTCTACGGATAAAGCTGTAAATCCTACGAATGTAATGGGGGCTTCCAAAAGAGCAGCTGAACTTTTTGTTCAGTCCTTACATCATGTTGAGGGAAATACTACCAAATTCATTACAACGAGATTTGGAAACGTATTAGGATCAAACGGTTCCGTTATTCCCCACTTTAAGAGACAGATAGAGGCAGGAGGTCCCGTAACCATTACCCATCCGGATATTGTAAGATACTTTATGACCATTCCGGAGGCCTGTGAACTTGTTCTTCAGGCAGGAACAATGGGGCAAGGAGGTGAAATCTTTGTTTTTGATATGGGAGAGCCGGTAAAAATTCTGGACCTGGCCAGAAGAATGATCAAATTATCCGGTTTTGAACCTAATATAGATATAAAAATTATTTATACAGGCTTAAGACCTGGTGAAAAGCTATACGAAGAGCTTTTGAGTGATAACGCAAAAACACTTCCAACCCATAATGACAAGATCATGATTTCTAAGGATCCTGCAATGTCATTCTCAGAAATAGAAGCCCTGATAAATCTGGTAACAGATGCTTCTGTAATGGAAGATAAAGTGAATGTAGTGAAGCTTTTAAAAACAATTGTGCCTGAGTTTAGAAGTAATAATTCCATCTACGAGGCCTTAGATAAATAAAAAATATAAATAAATGTATATTTGTACAATTTTTAAGATATGAAAAGTAAAATATTGGTTGTATTAGTTGCATTTTGGTTAGTTTCTTGCAAAACTAATCCGAATGCCAAAAATGACCTCAATTATATGCAGAATATAGAGAAGGTAGCTGTTGAGTCTTCTTCCAGAAATTCTAGTAATACGATTCAAACTGGGGATCAATTGGTGATATTGGTGACAGCTAAGGATATGGACGTAGTAAAGCCTTTTAATCAAAATTATTCTTCATCGGAGCTTGTTCAGACAAATGCTCTTGCAGGCGGAAATACTCCTAATCAAGGATCAAATAGTATTACAGGGCCTACTTATATTGTGGATTCTGAAGGGAATATCGATTTTCCGATATTGGGTAAACTTAGTACATCAAATAAAACATTGGTTGAGTTTAAAGAAGAATTAAGAAATAAAATGGCGCAGTATGTAATTAACCCTACTGTGAATATAAGGCTTACCAACTTTAAAGTTACAGTTCTTGGAGAAGTAAATAGACAAGGAGACTATACTGTTTCAAATGGCCAGGCTACAATTTTAAATGCATTAGGTTTAGCAGGAGATTTGACGGTGTATGGAAAGAGAGATGATGTTTTAGTTATTAGAACAGAAAATGGTAATGTTACCCATGGAAAAGTAAATTTATTAGATGCAAATCTAATTAATTCACCATATTACAATTTAAAACAAGGAGATGCAATTATAGTTCCTGCAAATAATACTAAAGATATAATATCAAAACAAAATCCAAATACAGGAATATATTTAACGGCTATATCAATTGCTGTAACTGCAGTTGCAGTTGTGGTAAGTTTAATTAAAAAATAGGGGTAAAATTTGAATGATCTAAAGTAAGTATGCTCTTTTTTTAAATCTTTTAGCAAGCTTAAACACAAATGAATGAAATTAGATTATATAAAATAGCTGTTATTGGACAGGGATATGTTGGTTTACCCCTGTCCTTGGAGTTTTCAAATTACTTTCCGGTTTTAGGGTTTGATATAAATACAGAAAGAATTGATAAACTTAATAATTGCATTGATGTAACTCTTGAAGCAAATACAAAGAAGCTTGAGGAATGTTTAAAAAAATATAAAGACTCAAATGGTAATGTAGGCTATAAAGGGACTAGTGAATTGAATGATATTTCTGATTGCAATGTTTTTATAGTAACTGTGCCTACACCAATTGATAAATATAAGGCCCCAGATTTAAGCTCATTAATTTCTGCTTCAAAAATGCTTGGTGAAATTATAAAAAAAGGTGATATAGTAATATTTGAGTCTACTGTTTTTCCTGGATGTACAGAAGAAGAGTGTGTTCCGGTACTAGAAAAATATTCTGGGCTAAAATTTAATCAAGATTTTTTTGTGGGATATTCTCCTGAAAGAATTAATCCAGGTGATAAAGTAAATACTTTAATAAATGTAAAAAAGGTTACCTCTGGGTCTACAAAAAAAATAGCAGAAGAGATAGATAATCTGTATAAGAAAATTATTATAGCAGGAACTCATAAAGCACCTAGCATTAAGGTAGCTGAAGCATCTAAAGCAATTGAAAATGCTCAAAGAGATGTAAATATATCTTTTGTTAATGAATTAGCATTAATATTTGATAGAATGGGGATTGATACAAATGATGTTCTCGAAGCAGCAGGAACAAAATATAATTTTCTTAAATATAAGCCAGGATTGGTCGGTGGGCATTGTATCTCTGTAGATCCATATTATCTAGCTCACAAGGCTGAACAGCTAGGATATCATCCCGATGTTATTCTATCCGGCAGAAGAGTAAATGACTCAATTACAAAATTTATAGCTTCGAAAGTCGTTAAATTATTAATATCAAAGAGTAAGGTTATTAAGAACTCACAAGCTTTAATTTTAGGGATTACTTTCAAAGAAAATTGCCCTGATATTAGGAATACAAAAGTAATCGATATCTATAACGAATTAACAGAATACGGTATAGAAGTAGATATTTTTGATCCATGGGCAAATAAATTGGAAGTTAAACATGAATATGGAGTTGATATCTTGGATCAATTTCCGAAAGGTAAGAAATATGATTCTATTATCATAGCAGTATCTCATAAGGAATTTCTTACATTAGACTTTAAGAAAATGAAAAAGGAAAATAGCGTTATTTTTGATGCTAAAGCTTGTATTGATAGAAGTTTGGTAGATGCAAGACTATAATCTAAGATAATAAACTAATTAATCTCTGTTGCTAATATATAACAGAATAACTTGTAAAATTTAAAACTAAATAATGGATAATCCAGTTATTGAGGAATCAGAAAAAAAAATTAATATTCAGGAAATAATTAAACCATATTTAAAAAATTGGTTATGGTTTGTTATTGTTCCTATAATTTCTTTAATTATAACTTATTTTTATTTAAGGTTCGCAACACCTATTTACAATATTCAGTCATCAGTATTAATTAAGGATGCCAAAAAGAACCCTACCGTCTCTTCAGAAATTGGGGTTCTAAAAGATTTATCTGGATTCGGAGGTATGGGAACTAATAGTATTGAAAATGAAATTGAAATTTTTAAGTCTAAAAAATTAATGTATGAAGTTGTAAAACAAAATAAATTACAAACTTCAATATATATTAAATCCAAGTTTAGTGATAGGGAACTTTATAAAGATACATCACCGATAATTATTCAGATTATTAATGAAAAGCTTTATACAAAAGAAATACATCCTGTGGCAATTCAGGTTTCTGGTGATAATATTATTTTAACAAGTAAGGATTTTTCAGAAATCAAAACACAATTAAGCAAAACAATAAGCCTCCCTTATGCTAATCTATTAATAATTAAAAATCCGGGGTATAATAAATCTAATTCCGGAGATATAGGTGATATGTATTTTACTTATTCTTCGCTTGACGGAACTGTAAATCGTTTTCAAAATATGTTGAGCGTAAATTTAGTTAATAAAGATGCAACTGTTATAGGTTTGTCATTAAATTACGCAAATATTGATAAGGCGAAAGACATTGTTAATACTTTAGTAAAAGTATATAATAATGATGCTATTTATGACAAAAATTCTGAGTCCAAGAAAACGAAAGATTTCATTGATGATAGGATAGACATTATTTCAAAAGAATTGGGACAGGTTGAAAATGAAAAGGAACGTTTCAAATCAAGCAATCAGATTACAGATTTGTCAACGGAAGCTAAAATCAATCTTGAAACATCAGCAGAAGCAAGAAGTAAACAAATCGATTTAGAATCTCAGCTTGAATTAACTAACGCTTTGATCGATTTTATGGGGAGACAAAATAATACCCAAGTACTACCTTCTAATATTGGTTTAAATAACGCAACAACATCTGCTAATATTTCGGCTTATAATCAGTTTGTATTAGAAAGAAATAGGCTGCTTGAAAATGCTACTCCACAAAATCCTTTGGTTATTGATCTTAATAAGCAAATATCCTCTCTTAGGGGGTCTATTATGGAAAGCTTATTAAAAAATAAAACGGGATTACAGCTGGCTAAGAATCAATATCAAGGTGAGCAGGATAAGATCAGCTCAAAAATTACAAAGATTCCTGCCCAAGAAAAAATGTTTAGGAGTATTGAAAGACAGCAACAAATAAAAGAAAATTTATATTTGCTTTTATTACAAAAAAGAGAAGAAACTGCAATTTCGTTGGCTGTTACGGCAAGTAAGGCGAGAATAATAGATTATGCCTATGCTTCTCCTAAACCAGTAGCTCCCAAAAAGTTAATCTTTTTATTGGTTGCCTTATTAGTAGGAGTTCTTTTGCCTTTCATTTTTATTTATCTTAAAGAATTATTTAATGATAAAATAAAGACAAAACATGATTTAGAAAAACTTTCTCACGGTAAGGCAGTTATTGGTGAAATACCGAGTATGGGAAGAGGAGAAGAAGAGTTGGTAAAAGTTAATGATTTATCACCTTTAGCAGAAGCTTTTAGAATTCTCATAACTAATATGAATTTTATGCTTCCTAAAAAGAAAGAAGCAAAAGTTGTTTTTGTAACATCTACGGTAAAAGGGGAAGGAAAAACTTTTATTTCTGTGAATTTAGCACTTACACTTGCGACACCTAGCAAAAAAGTTATTATTATTGGGTCTGATATTCGAAATCCTCAACTTCAAAGATACAATAGAGCAAGAAAGGGTTTGCAAGGACTTACTGAGTATTTATATGATGAAAAGACTTCTATTACTGATATTGTTCATGTTTCAAGTTTTAATCCACATTTAGATGTGATTTATTCAGGTAGTATTCCTCCAAATCCGACAGAACTTCTTACTAATGGAAGATATGAAAAATTGATCGAAGAATTAAAAGATAAGTATGATTATATTATATTAGATACTGCTCCATTAATGTTAGTGACAGATACTTTTCTTATTTCTGAATTTGCAGAAGTTACTATTTATGTTGCTAGATCAGGATATACAGAAAGATCTTTAATAGATTTTGCAAATAAAAATATAGATTCTAATAAGATTAAAAATGTAGGTTTTGTTTTAAATGATGTTCCAAGAGATTATTTTGGATATGGAAATAAATATGGTTATGGTTATACTAATACAGAACATAAAAGTATTTTGACTAGACTTAAGAACATCTTTAAGTAAGTTATTTTTGTCAACAATTTTTCGAAACTTATATAATAGCAGTATTTACAAATTTGATGAAGGAAAGAAGTGTAAAAACTAATTATTTCTTAAACTTATTCAGAGTTGCTTCCTCAGCTTTGGTAGGAGTTTTTATAATGCCCTATATTAATAAGATTTTAGGTCCAGAAAGCATAGGGAAAGTTGAATATGTGTATGTTATTATTAATTATTTTATTCTATTTTCAGCTTTAGGTATTCCTATGTATGGAATAAGGGAAATATCGAAGGTAAAGAATAATCTTGAGGAAAGAACTAAAGCAACAGTTGAGTTATTGAGTATTTTATTCATAACGTCTATACTTTCTTATATTATCTTGCTAGGAGTTCTATATAATTTAAATTATTTTGCTAGTTATAAAGATCTTATTCTGCTGATGAGTAGTATGATATTTCTTACTAATATTGGAGCAGAGTGGTACTTTCAGGGAATGGAAGATCAATTATATATTACTGTAAGATATGTTATTGTAAGAGTTGTAACTATATTCTTGATTTTTTATTCAATAAATAGTCCAGATGACTATTTAATGTATGCCTTTATAATGGTTCTCACAATTTGTGGTTCTAATTTATTTAATCTATTTTATCTTGTTAAAACATTAAATTTTAAAAGTATAAAGATTCGAGAACTTCATCTTAAAAGACACATGAAGCCTGTGCTTACAATTTTTGTGGCAACCATTTCGGTTAATATTTATTTACAGCTTGATAATTTTCTTATAGGCTCGTTGGTAGGAGATAAATATGTTGGATACTACAGTGTTTCTAATAAATTGGTAAGATTTGTTATATCGTTTATTACAATTATTGGCACAGTCATGCTTCCAAGACTTTCCAGTTTATATAATACAGATTTAAAATCATATTATATGTATTTGAAGCAATCTTTTAATATTATATTGTTGCTAGCCATACCTTCAACTATAATATTTTTAGTCTATGCAGAGAACATTATAAATTTAATGGCCGGTCCTGAATTTAAAGAATCAATAGTTACAATGCAGATTATGTCTCCTTTATGTATTATAGTAGGGCTTGCTTATTTTATAGGATATTTATTATTGTATACACAACATAAGGAAAAAATATATACTATTGCTGTTATCATTTCAGCTCTGTTCAGTCTTTCGGTTAATTTTTTTATAATAAAATTATATTATCATAACGGTGCAGCTTTAGTTTCTGTATTGGCAGAACTTTTTGCAATTGTTATTATGTTTTATATTGAAAGGAAAGAGGTTAAGAAAATGTCAATATTTAATAGGAATTTTATTAAAATTATTTTTTGCTCAATTATTGTATTTAGTATTGCATTGTTAATTAAAATTAAAATTGATTTATCAAATGTATTTATACTTTTAATTAGCCTGGCTTTATCATATATACTATATTATTTATTATTATTTATAGTAAGGGAAACTACTATTTCTGAATTTGTATATATAGGATTAAATAAGTTAAAAAAAACAAACAAATAAAAAAATTATGGAATCGAATATTCAAGCTATAGCATTTTATTTACCTCAATTTCACCCAATTCCTGAAAATGATGAATGGTGGGGAAAAGGTTTTACAGAATGGACCAATGTGGGTAAAGCAAAACCTTTATTTAAAGGTCACTATCAGCCAAGGGTTCCAAAAGACCTGGGGTATTATGATTTAAGGGTTCCTGAAACAAGAGCAGCTCAAGCCAATATGGCAAAAGAATTTGGAATTGATGGATTTTGTTATTGGCATTATTGGTTTGGAAATGGAAAGAGATTAATAGAACGTCCTTTCAATGAAGTTGTTGCTTTAGGGGAACCAGATTTTCCTTTTTGTTTAGCTTGGGCAAATGAAACTTGGAAAGGTTTTGCTCATGGTTTAAAAAATAGAAATACTCTTATTGAGCAATTATATCCGGGAGTAGAAGATTTCAAAAATCATTTTTATGAATTGCTGCCTGCTTTTAAAGATAAAAGATATATTAAAGTCGACGGGAAGCCATTGTTTATGATTTACAGACCACTAGCAGATGCTTCAATTCCCTTATTTATTGAAACCTGGAGAAAACTTGCTAAAGAGAATGGCTTGGAAGACTTTCATTTTATTGGTCAAGTAATTGATTCTAGGATTGACCTTAATGACGTTCTAAATACTGGTGTAGATGCTGTTAATACGGTTCGTTTAGATTCATATCAGGTTAATGTAAGATCTGTTGCTGAAAAGGCAACAAAGCATTTGAAAAAGTTTTTAGCAGATATTCCTCAGTTATATGATTATTCTACTGTAGCAAAGTATTTTATAAATACGGAAATAGATTCAAAAGAGAATATTTACCCTACAATTATTACGGGCTGGGATCACTCACCAAGAAGTGGGAAAGAGGCATTAGTATTAACAGATTTTACACCAGAAGCTTTTAAAGAACATGTTAAAAGTACTTTGGATGTTGTAAAAAATAAATCTTCAACTAATAATCTTGTTTTTATAAAATCATGGAATGAATGGGCTGAAGGGAATTACCTCGAACCAGACTATGTTTATGGAACTCAATTTCTTGAAAAATTTAAAGAGGTTAAAGATAGTATATAACAAGTTAAAAGATATACTTACTTTGGTAAATTTATAGTTTAGATAATAGAATAAAGAAAACAGTAGTGATTTATCTGGTTGTCGGGATTTTTATTATGCTTTTTGCCTACATAGAGATTCTTAAATATAATAAATGGTTTTCGAACCTTTTTTTAATTTTTTTCTCTATAATAATGATCCTTTTCGTTGGATTAAGAGATGGTTGTACAGTAGGGACTGATTCACCTGCATACTGTTTTAACTATATTGCGGGATTTTGGAGTACGGAATTTGGATATGAATTTTTGAATACATTCTTTTCAAAAGTTTTGCATGCAGATTATACTATTTTTCTTCTTTTTATTAATTCTTTATCATTAATATTAATAGCTAGATTTATCAAATTAAATTCTTACTTCTATCTGTTTCCATTATTAATTTATTTTTCAGATTTCTTTCTATATTACAATTTTAGTGGTATAAGGCAGGCAATTGCTTTGTCATTTACATGTGTATCTCTTTATTATGCTATAAATTTAAACTATAAAAAGTTTTTTTTCCTTATAATATGTGCTTCGTTATTTCATATTACAGCAATAGTGTTTGCACTTGCAATCTTTATCCCTAGAAATAGTCTTAAGTTAAAAGATTATGTAAAATTTATTATGTTGTCTGTTTTGGCTTTTTTAGGAATTGGATTTTTAATAGAAAATGTTGAATACCTAAACAAAAAATTTATTTTTTATTCTGAGATTCAAGAAGTAGAAAGTAATATATATGTTGCTTATACTGTAGGATTACTAAAGAGATTTATTGTCATCTTTTTAGTCCTTATTTTCAGAAAATCATTTTTTAATGATGATAGATTTGTTTATTTTTTTAATCTATATCTTTTAGGTTTTATTATTTATGTTTCAACCTATTTAATATCGGCAGATTTTGGGGTAAGATTTGGAAGTTACTATCTGGTCTTAGATACTATATTAGTAGGTAACATGTTATATCTTTCTAAAAAACTGCACCAAAAGATTTTTATCACAGCTGTTTATAGTATTGTTGTGATATATAAAATATATACCTATACAGGACTTGAATCATACCAATATAAATTTATTTTTTAAATTATGAAAATCATATTTTACATAAATTCAATGGCCCCTGCAGGTGGAATTGAGCGTGTTATAGCTCAACATATGCATTTTCTTTCTGGAAAAAATGAATTAATACTCATTACCGATGATTCAGAGGCTTCTTTTTATAAGCTACCTGCAAACGTTAAACATATTTATCTTAATATAGATACCAAACTTTTATTAAACGAAAGTCGTCTTAAGAGAATTTTTAAAATTAGTTACTCTTTTTTTAAAAATGTAAATTTATTGAGACAAAAAATTAAAGAAATAAATCCAGATTGTGTATATACAGCTCACCCTTTGAATTTATTAAAAGTAATTTTTAGTATAAGAAATTATAAAAAGATTTTTGTAACTGAGCATGCATCTATTACGGGATATAATTCCATATATAAAAAAATAGCATTTGTTTTTTATAAAAAAATTAAGCTTTTAGCAGTACCTACAACACTGGATTCTGAAATATATAACCAGAATGGAATTAAAAATGAGTATTTGCCAAATCCATTACCCTTTTATCCGGAAGAAACTACTTTATATAAAAATAAAGTAGCATTAAATATCGGACGATTTACAGATGATAAACAACATCTCTTGTTATTGGATTTATGGGCAAGATCTAATGCTATAAAAGAAGGATGGACTCTAAAAATTATCGGAAAGGGTGAAAACTATGATAAAATTAAACTTAAAATTATAGAACTAGGGATAGAAAATAATGTTATTATAACTCCTCCTACAAAAGATATTATTGAAGAATATTTAAATGCCTCGTTATTTCTTTTTACCTCTAGGGCTGAAGGCTTTGGTTTAGTACTTGCAGAAGCTATGGCCTGCGCTTTGCCTTGTATATCCTTTAATTGTCCAAGTGGTCCTCGAGATATAATTACAAATGGGAATGATGGATATTTGGTAGAAGTAGGTGATGAAGTCGGATTCATTGATAAAGTAAATCTTCTTACCGCCAACATAGACATATGCAGAATGTTAGGAAAAAATGCAAGATTAAATGTAACTAAATTCTCAAGTAAGAAAATAAGTGAAAGATTAAATTATTTGGTTGATTCTAATTTTAAGACAAATACATGATAAGTGTAATAATACCAGCATATAATTCTGAAGATACAATAATAAAAGCTCTTAACTCTGTGAAAAATCAGACTTATAAAGGTGATATTGAGATTATTGTAATTAATGATGGCTCCAAAGATAGTACACAAAATATGGTTGAGAACTATCAAAATGAAAATAAGAATATTAATCTTATTTTGATAAACCAGGTAAATAGTGGAGTTTCTAAAGCTAGAAATGAAGGACTAAAGAGGAGCAAGGGAGAATATATTTGTTTTTTGGATTCTGATGACGTATGGTTAAATAATAAATTGGAAGTACAAATGGAAAATTTCAATGATGATATAGATTTTATCTGCGCCTTAAGGAATAATGATCATATTACTTATCCCTACAAAGTAAAAAATGGAATAGCTGAGATTACATTAAGAAAATTATTATTGAAGACAGTAGGACAAACATCAACAGCTATTTTTAAAAGAAAGATTCTTGAAAATACAGGTTATTTTGATGAAAAACAAAAGTATTCAGAAGACGCAAATTATTGGCTAAGGATATCCTTAAACAATAAAATGATATTATTGAATCAAAAACTTGTAATAACAGATAATGATTATGGACAGAAAGGGCTTTCTTCAAACTTTTCAGAAATGGAATTAGGTGTACAAAAAAATATTAAAGAAATGTTTTATTTGAAGAAAATTAATGTTTTAGAATATCTTTTTTTTAATTTTTTTTCTAAGATAAAGTATATAAGAAGAATATATTTGTAAAGAATTAAGAATGATGAAAAAAATCTTTTGGGGGCTAAGGATGATTATATATGCTCCTTTCTTAGGAAAGGTTCGTTTTCCATCTTACATAGGAAAACCAACATTTATTTATGGCTTAAAAAGAATATTTATAGGAAAAAAAGTAAGAATTTACCCAAATGTTAGGTTAGAAGCTCATGGGGAAAATTCAAAATTGATAATTAGTGATAATGTTGCAATAGGTCAGAATGTTCATATAACTACGGGGTCTACATTAGTTATTGGAAAGTCGACCACTATTTTAGCCAATGTTTTTATAACAGATATAGATCATAATTATGAAAAAATTGGTGTTCCTATTTTAGAACAGGAAAATATAATAAAAAAAACAGAAATTGGAGAAAACTGTTTTATCGGTATAGGTGCAGCAATTCAGGCAGGAACAATATTGGGGAAGCAATGCATTGTAGGTGCAAATTCTGTAGTAAGAGGTAAGTTTGATGATTATTGTGTAATCGTAGGAGTACCTGCTAAACCAATTAAAAAATATAATTTTGAAACTCAAAAATGGGAAAAAATATCGAATTAATGAAAAATATACTAATCACAGGAGGTGCCGGATTTATTGGAAGTAATTTGGCCTTGAAATTAATTGAAAAAGGCTATAATATTACCATATTGGATAATCTATCACCTCAAATTCATGGGAATGATCCTGAAAGAACATCACCGCTTTATAACAGCATAAAAGATAAAGTTAATTTTATTAAAGGTACTGTAACTTCTAGAGGCGATTGGGAAAAGGCTCTCGAAGGTCAAAATGTAATTGTTCATTTAGCAGCTGAAACAGGGACTGGGCAATCTATGTATTGTATAGAAAAGTATACTGAAGTTAATATACAAGGAACAGCAATTATGCTAGATATATTAGCTAATACAAATAATGGGACGGTTGAAAAGATAGTTATTGCTTCATCCCGTTCAATATATGGGGAAGGAAAATATAAGCATCCCGAATTGGGAGCAGTATATCCAACACATAGAAACGAAAAAGAAATGTTGGATGGAGATTTTGAAGTCAAATATAATGGAGTAGATGTAGAGCTTATGGCAACAGATGAAGAGTCCAAAATTCATCCATCTTCTGTTTATGGCATTACAAAGCAAAATCAGGAACAAATGATTATGACTGTTTGCCCAACAATTGGAATTGCTCCTGTTGCTTTTAGATATCAAAATGTATATGGGCCAGGACAATCATTGTCTAATCCATATACAGGGATTCTTTCGATTTTTTCTACACAAATAAGAAATGGCAATGGGATAAAAATTTTTGAGGATGGTAAAGAGACCCGAGATTTTGTTTATATTGATGATGTTGTAAATGCAACTATATTGGGAATTGAAAAAGAAGAGGCCAATGGAGAAGTGTTTAATGTGGGGACAGGAGTTCCTACAGATGTACTCACTGTAGCTAACACATTAATCAATTCCTATGAGATTAAAGTTCCAATTACAGTCACTGGGAATTTTAGACTAGGAGATATTCGCCACAATTTTGCTGATCTTTCAAAGATAAATTCTAAATTAGGATTTAAACCTATTGTATATTTTGAGGAAGGAATTAAAAGGTTTTCAGAATGGGTTTTACAACAAGAAATTCAGGAGGATAAGCTTAATGATTCGTTGGAAGAGATGAAGAAAAAAGGGCTGTATAAATGAAAAGAGATATGAATTTTAAGGATAAAAAAGTTCTTTTGCTAACAGTTAGTTTTTTCAATTATGAAAAGATAATTGCTCAGCGTCTTAGAGAGCTAGGCGCTACTGTGGACTTTTATGATGAAAGACCTTCTAATTCAATATTGGCTAAAGGAATAATAAGAATAAAAAAAGATTTTTATAAGACTCAAATTAATAAATACTATCAGAAAATATTGGAAGAAATAAAAGATAATCAATATGACTATTTTTTATTAATTAAAGGTGAAGTAATCCCTCCATTTTTTATTGAAAGCATAAAAAAAATAAATAAAGATATTAAGACTGTTTATTATAATTATGATTCATTTAAAAACAATCCGAATGCTGAGCATATCTTACATTTTTTTGATGAAAAATTTACGTTTGACAGAAATGATGCTTTAAGTTATAATATTCATTTTAGACCACTTTTTTATTCTAAAGAATATGAAGAAATAAGAGATTATAAAAATACGGTTACTTACAATACTATGTTTATAGGAACTGCTCATTCGGATAGATATGTGATAAGTGAGGCTGTAAAGAAATGGTGTGAAATGAATAATTTTAGCTCTTTTGCCTTTTATTTTTCACCTAGCAGATTTGTTTTTTTGTTTAAAAAACTATTTGAATCAACTTTTAAAGAATTTGATATAAACAAAATTAGTTTTCAGAGTTTAAAACATTCTGAGATAATCGATTTATATAAAAGTTCCCAGGCAATTTTAGATATTAATCATCCTTGGCAAAAGGGTCTTACAATGAGGACCTTTGAAGCTTTGGGAGCAGGACGGAAATTGATTACTACTAATTCTGAAATTAAATATTACCCGTTTTACAATGCGCAGAATATTTTAATTATTGACCGGGAAAATATTAAATTATCTAAATTATTTTTTGAATCAGATACTGTGGATATTGGGCAAGATAGTCTTTACAAAATGTCTTTAGATAGTTGGCTAGAGTGCTTATTTTTTGAACATCAGGATAATTATTGGTTTAATTGATAATGGAGAATATTTTGCTTTTTGGTGCTTCTGGGTTTTTAGGGTCACACTTGAAAAAATCATTGCCCCAAAATATTGTACCTGTAAACATCAGGAAAGAAAATTGGCAAGAAGAAATGCCATATGATGTTAGTGTTTTTATAAATTGTATAGGGAAAGCCCATGATCATTCGGGAATAGCTACTGAAAAAGATTTTTATCAAGCAAATTTTGAAGTAGTAAAATCACTTTTTAAAGAATTTATAAATAGTAAAGCTTTTTTATTCATTCATATAAGTTCAATTGCTGTAGTAGAAGAGAATGAAAGAGCTGGAATTATTAATGAACAATCAGAATGCTTTCCTGTTTCTCATTATGGCAAATCTAAAAAAGCTGCTGAAGATTATCTTTTAGCCCAACAGATACCAGAGGGCAAAAAGTTGATTATCTTAAGACCGGTAATGATTCATGGAGATGGAGATAAAGGAAATCTAAAGCTTCTTTATAAGATTATTTCAAAAGGGATCCCTTATCCCTTAGGTAGTTTTAATAATTTGAGATCATTTATTTCAGTAGATAATGTTGCTTATTTATTAAATGAAATAATAATTAGATGGGAAAATATTAATAGTGGAATATATAATATATGTGATGATTATCCAATATCTACCAAACAAATTATTGAGATAATAGCTCAGAGTCAAGGAAGAAAAGCTATTATTTTATATTTGCCTATTGTTTTAATTAATTTTTTTGCAAAAACAGGAGATTTACTTAAATTGCCTTTTAATACAAAAAGATTAAAAAAAATGACTTCAAATCTTATTATATCTAATGAAAAAATAAAACACTCTCTTGGTATAAAAGAATTGCCACTTTCTGCTTCAGACGGTCTTGAGAAAACAATTAAAAGCTTTAATAATGTTGAGTAGAATAATCATTTTATATTTTGTTTTATTAGCCCAACTAAGCCTTGCCCAATCTCTAAGCCTAGTTGATAAATATACAAAAGAAACTTTTGTCTATAATTCTGTTGATAAGTGGGAAGATGGTAAAAACATGACAGAGGCTAAGGTAGATGGAGTTATCTATATAAAGAAGGATAATAAGTATTATAGAAGATATTATGATAGAGCATTAAATGCAGGATGGTTTGGGGCTTTACCCAATGACGATATTGATGATTCTAACGCTATTCAGGAAGCGATAAACTATGCTGTTTCTACAAGCCAGAATTTAGTCTTTCCTTTTGGTAGGTATAATATTAGTAAGACTATTTTTATTCCTCAGCATTTTAGTTTCTCTATGAGAAATATGGTGATTGATTTCTCAAATTCTAAGCTTATTTTAAATAAAGATATTACACTTTTGCAAAGTGACAATTGGGGAACAAAATTGGATTCAAAGTTTACTACTGGTATGACAATAGAAAATTTTGAAATTATTAGTGAAATTGGAAACCTGAATAGTTATGCAATTAAAATTCAGGATTACCACCAAGGAACTAAATTACAAAATGTGAGCTCATTTTATTCAAAAAATCTATTGCATTCTGTTAATAATTACTATTTAGAACTATATAATATAAATTCTCTTTTGAATAGTAAACTTAGAGAAGGTAAAAGATTTAAATTTGAAGGATATCATGGATTAAATAAATTTACGAAATTGGTTGCTGGTAATTCAGATATTTGTTTTAGTTTCGAAAATGGGCTACTTGCAGCATTAAATCTGGAAACTTTATCTGTAGAAGGATGTAATACAGGTATATATTTTAATAGTGAATTAGCGGGAGTAACAATAAGAAGCAGTTACTTTGAAAATTTTAAGGTGGCACTTAATTTTGAAAATTATTCTAATGCGACTGTTTTAGAAGGTAATTATTTTAATTTTCTGAATGATGATAATGTGTATCTTTTGGAATATAAAGGCTTGCCGTTAAATAATATTAAGTTCGGTTTTGGCAATGCTTATATTGGTACAAAGTTTAAAAACTTTATTAAAAATAAAGACAATCTTTATGGTGAAGGAGTAATATTTGAGTTGCCAAAAGTTACAAATGACATTATGAATAATCTAAATCAAAATAAAGGAAAAAATAATAAAATAATTCAAGCAAATTAAATGCATTTTATATTACTAACTTTAATACTTTTCATAGCAATGATTTCTTATTTCAACTTAGCAGATAAGTATGATATCATTGATAAACCCAACCATAGAAGTGCACATACACAGGTTACTCTAAGAGGCGGAGGAATTATCTTTCCTATTGCATTTATTGTTTTTTGCTGCTTTAATATGCATATGATTGCTGAGCATTATTGGTCTTTCGGCCTGGGGCTTCTTGCAATCTGTACAATTAGTTTTATTGATGACGTAATAACTTTATCCAATAAAATCAGACTTTCTGTTCATTTCGTTTCCGTTATGCTTCTTCTGTATTTTACGGGTGCTTTTATTCTAATGCCATTTTGGGTCTGGCCGATTTTGTTTGTTTTAATAATTGGAACGCTTAATGCCTACAATTTTATGGATGGAATTAATGGTATGACAGGTCTATACAGCCTTGTTACCCTTTTATCTCTGGCTTATATCAATAAAGATATTGTTGAGTTTACAGATCTGGATTTTATTATTTATCCCGTTTTAGCCTGTCTTGTTTTTCTTTTTTTCAATTTCAGAAAAAGAGCGAAATGTTTTGCGGGAGATGTAGGCAGCATGGGAATCGGCTTTTGGGTAATTGGTCTTATTACCCTTCTTATTATGAGAACTGGAGAATACAAATACATCTTATTACTTTCAATTTACGGGATGGAAGTTGTTCTTACTATTATTGAGCGTATATTATTAAAAGAAAATATATTTGAAGCCCACAGAAGACATCTTTACCAGCTCTTTGCTAATGAGAAAAAAATTTCTCATCTAATCATAAGTTCTGTGTATGCAATTGTTCAGTTATTGATTAATATATTTTTGATTCATTCACAATTTCCTCTTTGGGCTATTATATTGATTATATTTATTCCCACGGGTGGAATGTATTTAGGATTAAAATGGAATTTAAAAAAAGAATATAATTTATAAAAACAACAAAAAATGAAAATAAAAGAAACACCATTAAAAGATTGTTATATTATTGAGCCAACTATATTCGAAGACGAAAGAGGATACTTCTTCGAAAAATTTAATGAAAAAAAATTTGAAGAATTGACTGGAATGAATGGACATTTTGTTCAGGATAATATTTCAAAATCTTCATATGGTGTACTTAGAGGACTTCATTTGCAGAAGGGAGAACATGCTCAGGCTAAACTGGTATCCTGTCTGGAAGGGAAAGTTTTTGATGTGGCAGTTGATCTTAGGAAAGATTCACCGACATTTGGTAAATGGTTCGGAGTTGAGCTTACGCCGGAGAATAAACTTCAGCTTTATGTTCCCCGTGGCTTTGGACATGGTTTTTCGGTTTTGAGTGAAACAGCAGTTTTTGCATATAAATGCGATAATTTTTATAACAAAGATTCTGAAGGCAGTGTAATCTGGAACGATCCGGATTTGAATATTGACTGGAAATTACCTCTTGACGTTGTTATCCTTTCTGAAAAAGATAAGGTATTGCCTAAATTCGCTGAACAAAATTTTTAAATAATATATTGAAAACCACTTTCCTAAAGTGGTTTTTATTTTTTGAGCCTACTCTTTTATTATTTTGTATCTTTGCACACTCAAAATCAAAACGATGCGCACAAAATCTGTAGGGAAGAAGAAAATCAATGTTGTTACTCTTGGATGTTCCAAGAACGTATACGATTCTGAAGTATTAATGAGCCAGCTGAAAGCCAATGGAAAAGAAGTGGTTCATGAAGACCGCGGAGATATTGTGGTCATCAATACTTGTGGGTTTATCGACAATGCTAAAGAAGAATCTATCAATACCATTCTTGATTATGTAGATGCAAAAAACAGAGGCGAGGTTGAAAAGGTGTTTGTTACAGGCTGTCTTTCTGAAAGATATAAACCGGATCTTATCAAAGAAATTCCAGATGTAGACCAATACTTCGGAACAAGAGATCTTCCGGTTCTTCTTAAACACCTTGGTGCAGACTATAAGCATGAACTGGTAGGAGAGAGATTAACTACTACTCCAAAACACTATGCATACCTTAAAATTTCAGAAGGCTGCGACCGTCCTTGTTCTTTTTGTGCTATTCCTTTAATGAGAGGCGGACATGTTTCCACCCCTATTGAAAAACTGGTTTTAGAAGCTCAAAAACTGGCAAAAAAAGGGACTAAAGAAATTATCCTTATTGCCCAGGATCTTACTTACTATGGTCTTGATCTTTATAAAAAGCGTGCTCTTGGAGAGCTTTTAAAAGAGCTGGTAAAAGTTGAAGGGATAGAGTGGATCCGTCTTCATTATGCTTTCCCAAGTGGTTTCCCTGAAGATGTTCTCGATATCATCCGTGAAGAACCTAAAGTTTGCAACTATATTGATATTCCTCTTCAGCACATCAATTCTGACCTGTTGAAATCCATGAAACGTGGAACCACTCATGAAAAAACCAATGCATTATTAGCAAAGTTTAGAGAAAAAGTTCCGGATATGGCGGTTAGAACCACTTTGATTGTTGGGTATCCGGGAGAAACTGAGGAAAGATTCCAGGAATTGAAAGACTGGGTAAGAGAACAAAAATTTGACAGATTGGGATGTTTTACCTATTCTCATGAAGAAAATACAGGAGCTTACGTGCTTGAAGATGATATACCGCAGGAGGTAAAAGAAGCACGAGTGGAGGAAATCATGGAACTTCAGTCACAAATTTCCTGGGAAAAGAATCAGGAGAAGATCGGAAAAGTATTCAGATGCATTTTCGACAGAAAAGAAGGAAATTATTTTGTTGGAAGAACAGAATATGATTCGCCTGATGTGGATAATACGGTTCTGGTTTCTGCAGAAGAAACATATATTTCTATAGGTGAATTTGCTAATGTTAAAATAACTTCGGCGGAGGAATTTGATTTATATGGAGAACTGATCTGATAATCCGCATTTTACATCCAATATCTAACCGATCATTTTTCCTAATATTACTAAAATTTAACAGTATTTTTTATCGATTGTTAATTTTTGATAGTGTTGATTTTCAATGTTTTATATTTTTGATTAATAAATGTCATTTATTTTTTTATATAAAATGAATAAATTTCAAAATTATATCTTAAATTTGCGCAATAAGCAATGTTTTAAAATCAAATGCTTCAATAAGTTGCCGTTCTGACAAGTTTAAATGTCTAACCTTGAAGATGAGCACAAGTTGGTATGCATTTTCCGTTTTGGAAATATTGATGGAAAATAGTGTAATTTAAATCTTAAAAACTTATGAAAAAATTTTTATTAACAGCGACGATGCTCGTTGGCCTTTCGGCAGTTTCCAAGGCTCAGACAACGGGTCGTGTAGGTATTAACACAACTACACCAGCCGCAACACTAGACGTAGTAGCTAATACTACTGACAATGCTAGACCTGATGCCTTACTAGTCCCTCGTTTGTCAAGAGCTCAGTTAGCAGCTAAAGATGCAGCATATACAACTGCTCAAAATGGCGCCCTTACATTTGTTAATACTCTGGATGGTTCTGCAGCTGGTAAAACAGTGAATGTAACTGCAACAGGATTCTATTACTATGACGCTCCAAACTCTGTTTGGGTTGCTGTAGGAGGAGGTGCTGCTGCCCCAACTCAGAAGTATGAAGCAATTAAAGGAACGGTAACAACTACCAGTGCAGGAGCTTATACTGTTGCTGCAAACGATTATTTAATAGTAACAACTGTTGCGGCCGGAGGTGCCACTCTTACTTTCCCTCCTTTAACAGCTGCTGATGCAGGACGTACAGTACTTGTATTTAATAATAACCCTTCACTTGCAGCAAATACAATTGTTGGTCCAATAGGACAGTTAGGTAATAATCAACTTAGAGGTAGAACATTAGTTTGGACAGGAACCAATTGGGTAAGTATTGGATTATAATATATAATAGAAACAATATTTAATTTTTAAATTTTATACAACGATGAAAAATATATTTAGCCTTTTACTATTAGCCGGACTTGGAACAGTCAGCTATGCCCAGGTTCTTACTAACCAACCAACAAATGCTACCATTACAAACTCTAACGTTTTACTAGACGGAAGTACAAACTTCAGTACTGAAGCTGGTGCTCAGCCATATGTTGGTAAAGGAGTTATTATTCCAAGTGTAGACTTGGTTAACTTCCAGTTTGATCTTACATTGGCGGATAGTGTTACTTTCCCAACTTACTTCGACGGTATGATTGTATATAATAATGCTACAGGAAATACCCTTACAACAGGTAACAGATCTTCAACATCAACAGCCGTAACACCAGGATATTATTTTTTCTATAATCCAAATGGTGCATCAAACGGTAATGTAACTTCAGGAGTTTGGAGACCACTAGGAGGAGGTAGTGCTAAATTTGATGTAACCTCTGCTGAAACAGCTACCAATACATTAGTAGCAAGCAAGCAGGTTTATGCTATCAAAGGAACATTTGCAGCTACAGGAAGCTCAACAGCAGTAAATATTCCTGCGCCGACAGGTATGACTGCTTTATATGGTATTACTATTTATAAAGCAGGTACAAACACTGTTTATGACAGAAGTTTATACTCTTATACAATTGCAACCACTGCAGGAAATGCAATTACAGGTTCTCCAAGTATGTCAGTAGTATATCCTGCTGGAACATATGACTATGTAATAGAATATTTGAAATAAGATTAATACTTATTAATATACTAAAACCAATGAGCAATCATTGGTTTTGTTTTTTTATATATACTTGCTTTTAGGTTAAGAACTTGCTTATTGGTATTTAATTTGATATTCATACTAATATAAGGAAGAAAATGAAGTAATTGATTAGAAATAATTAAAGTGTTATTTGGATGGTAAAGTCACTGTTAAAATAAATATGAGTGATTTACTTCATAACTTTAAATTGCTTCTATTAAAAGTATTTCATACCATTTGATATCTTAAATTATTTTAGTCTTCTAACTATTTAAATAGATAATATTATAATTTTGTAAAATTTATAAAGTATTGAATTACAACAATATAAGATAATTGAATTTTGGATTTTATTGACAAAAAGTTAAATATGTTAACTTTTAAGTGTTTTTTTTAACGTTTTTTAACAGTGGTATTTAAAACCCCTGATAATAGGCAGTTACAAGACTTATTAACATATTATTTACTTTTCGTTAACGGTTTTTAACATATGGAGTAGGGACTTTACAACATTCCTTATACTTTTGCTCCGTCAAAACCAATAAAATTCAAGATGATGAAAAGATTCATTCTCGTAATCATAATGATGATTTCAACCCTAGGTGTTTATTCTTTTACAGGTAACACCTTAGATGCGAAGAAAACAAGTTATGCATCGTACTACCACGATAAATTTAACGGTAGAAAAACAGCAAGCGGAGAAATCTTTAGTAATTCAAAGTTTACTGCTGCAAACAGAACGCTTCCGTTTGGAACTAATATTAGAGTTACCAATCTGAACAATGGAAAACAGGTGATAGTGAAGATTAATGATAGAGGACCTTTCCATGCATCAAGAGCATTAGATATTTCTAAAGCTGCGTTCGATGAAATCGGGGATACCAGTCGTGGTACCATTCCGGTTGAATATGAAATTGTCGACTAAATTTATGATTTAAATTTAAAAAGCCAGCTGATTCAGCTGGCTTTTACTTTTATATAGTCATTTAGACATTTAATTCCAATAAAGCAGGACAATGGTCTGAATGTACGGCTTCCTTTAATATAACGGCTCTTGAAAGCTTATCTTTTAAGGTATAGGTAGCAAAATTATAATCAAGTCTCCAGCCCTTGTTTTTAGCTCTGGAATTTTGCCTGTAGCTCCACCAGGTATAATTATCAGGTTCGCTATTGAAAAAACGGAAACTGTCGATCAGCTCGCATTCTTCAATGAAATTAGTCATCCATTCCCTTTCCATCGGTAGAAAGCCGGAAACGTTCTTTAAACGGACCGGATCATGAATATCAATTGCCTGATGACAAATATTAAAATCTCCCGAAATAACAAGGTTAGGGATCGTTTTTCTAAGCTCTTTTATATAAGCCAGGAAATCATGGCAGAACTGCATTTTGAATTCTAACCTATCGATATTGCTGGCAGAAGGAACATAAACCGAAATGACAGAGTATTCGTCAAAATCTGCACGGATGATTCTGCCTTCATTATCATAGCTTTCAATTCCACATCCGTATTCGATATGATTAGGTTTGATTTTTGACGCAATTCCGACACCGCTGTAGCCTTTTCTTACTGCAGAATGCCAATAGCTGTGATAACCGATTTTTTCGAGGCTTTCAATGTCTATCTGATCGTTACCGGCTTTACTTTCCTGAATACAGATAATATCCGGATCAGCAATCTTCAGCCAGCCCAGGAAATCCTTTGTAAAGGCAGCTCTGATTCCGTTAACGTTGTACGTGATTAACTTCATGGGTTTTTGATGAAAAATTTAAAGTGTTCGTTATATTTTGTGGGGAAAAACTCTGTAATATCATAATCTGCTACCTGATGAATATAAAAGGGGTCTTCTTTAATGATCTCTTCAACTTCATTTTTAGAATGGACATTTGCTAGTATGATTCCTCTGTTCTTGGTTCTTTTCTGCCGGAAGCAATGAAATTTCCGGAACGGTAATATTTTTCAAGAAAATCGTTGTGCTCCGGAATAAAACGTTCTACATTTTCCAGAGAGGTTTTATAGGTCAGTGAAATAATAAACATTGTTTTTTTGCTAAGATATGAACTCTTCAAGACTATTAAAAGGAGTTGAAAAAAAGAGGCGGCAAAAATCATTCGATTTTTGCCGCCTTAAACCCAAAATTTTAAATAAACTATGAAAAAAACTACTTGGGTTCTAAAATACTGATAGGAATAATACATTCTTCCAGTGAAATTCCTCCATGCTGGTAGGTCTCTTTATAGTAATTCACAAAGTGATTGTAATTCTTAGGATAAGCCAGGAAAATATTATTTTTTGCAAAAATGTATTTCGAGCTTAGGTTTCCTTTGGGCAGGAACAGCTTTTCAGGATTGGTAACAGCCCATACATCGCTGTCATCATAGGTTAAGCTCTTTCCGGTTTTATAACGGATGTTGGTGGAAGTTTCGCGGTCACCAACCACTTTGCTCGGTTTTTTAACATAAACTGTTCCGTGATCCGTGGTAATTACGAGCTTATAACCGTTTTCTGCTGCTGCTTTAATGATCTTCAGTAATGATGAATTCTCAAACCAGTTAAGCGTGAGAGATCTGAACGTTTTATCATCACGGATCAGCTGGTCTACAATATGATTATCTGTTTTGGCATGCGAAAGGATATCGATAAAGTTGTAAACAATAACCAAAAGGTCATTATTTTTATGCTGGTTGAAGTCATCATAGATTTTTCGTTCAAAATCAGCATTCAAAACTTTAAGGTATTTCATGGATTTAGATCCCAGGCCTATTCTTTTCATCTGGTCTTCCAGGAAATCACGCTCAAATTCATTTTTATTTCCCTCTTCATTATCATTGAACCATTTATCAGGAAAACGTTTCTCGATTTCAGACGGCATCAGTCCTGCAAAGAAAGAGTTTCTTGCATACTGCGTAGCGGTAGGAAGGATACTGTAATAGTAATCTTCTGAAATTTTATTGTAGTATTTTGTAAATAACGGCTCAATAACTTTCCATTGGTCAAAACGCAGATTATCTACCATAAGAAGAAGAACTTTTTCTTTCTCTACTTCCGGTTTTACCTTTTCTTTAAAAAGTGTGTGGCTCATTAGAGGCTTATCGGAGTCGGTAAGCCAGCCTTCGTAATTTTTTTCAATGAATTTGGCAAACTGAATATTTGCTTCCTCTTTCTGTGACTGCAGAAGATCGGAAAATTCATTATCCTCCACCTTATCAAATTTAATCTCCCAGCTTAATATCTTCTTATAATATTCCGCCCATTCCTGGTAAGTTCTGATATAGGAAAGCTCCATAGACAGGTTTCTGAATTCCTGCTGGTACTGGAGTATTGTTTTCTGCTCCACAAGATTATCCTCCTGTAGATTCTTCTTTAACGATAATAAAATCTGGTTAGGATTTACAGGTTTTAGAATGTAGTCCGCAATCTGTGATCCGATAGCTTCTTCCATAATATGTTCCTCCTCACTTTTTGTTACCATCACGATCTTTAAAGAGTTATCTTTCTCTTTGATCATGGGAATGGCTTCCAGCCCCGAAATACCGGGCATATTTTCATCAATAAGCGTTAATGCAAACTTCTCCGAATCCATTAGTTCCAGAGCTTCATTCACATTGTTAACAGGGGTTACCTGATAACCTTTTTTTTCTAAGAATACGATATGGGGTTTGAGTAAATCTATTTCATCATCTATCCATAATATCTTTTCCGACATAATTTATTTTTTTACATGGTTATTGCATCAAAATGTTGACCAATTCCTTTTAATTTCTCACAAATTAGAGAGGCTAAAAGTTAAATATTAGTTAAATGAAACCCTGTTCATTATTACTGATATTCAATTTCTTTAAAAACCGGTCTTTATATAGTCTAAAGCTCTTTCCAGAACTTCGTCTTTTTTGTTGTGTATACCCTTCACAGTGGGTTTTACAATAATATCCGGGATAATTCCGATCCTCTGCGTTTCCTTTCCGTCCGGATAATAGGCACCGAGCCCTGTAAAGCACGTATCCAGACCGGCAATTTTAAACCGGATAACATCTCCGTTGGCCCCTGAAGTATTGCTTCCGATTACTTTGGCTTTCGGATGCTGCTTAAACATCATCGTTGTTGTTTCTGCCTGGCTCTGTGTACTCTCGTCTACCAGTACGATAACATTTCCTTTATAGTAATCCGGATTCTTTCTGCCGATGCTGTTTTTTAAGCTATAAAATTTACTCAAATAATCCGTCTCGGGAAAATTAAATTGATAATAAATTGTTTTTTCAGGAAGAATCAGCCTGCTCAAAGGAAAAATGGTCTGTTTCGGGTAATTTCTGAGATCAAAAATGATGGATGCTGAAAATTTTAGGTCCTTATACATATCATCCACATCACTTTTTTCAAGAATCCCCATATTAACGTAGCCAATCTTTTTATCCGTATCTAAAAATTTCCACTTCTGCTGAATCGCCGGCTTTTCTCCTGTAATATCCGTAAGGAGATAGGTTTTTGCAGTCACAGCCAGATTTTGTCCGTCACGCTCTATTTTAAGGGAAATAGAATCATTATTGCTGAACAGGAAAAGGTTTTTCACTTTTGTGATCTTACCCCAGGAATTGGAAGCAGGAACATATCGGGCAAAATTGTTGACCAGCTGAGGAATTGTCCTTCCATTCACATCATAAATAATGTCACCGGTTTTCAAGGGTGTTTCTTCATTGAATTTATTTTTTCTGATCTTTGTTACAACCAGCTTTCCTTCCGCATAGAGATATTCTACCGGAACCTTTCTTCTTCCGTATTGGTTGGCATTGATCAGGGGCGAGTATAAAAAGGCATGAGAATCATCAGTTTTTGTGACCAGTTCCGCAAGGTTGAGATGATAGCTTTCATCATTATCAATGCTGAGGAATTTGGGAATCATTTCCGTTAATACATCATTCCAGTTCTCATCAGTAAGATATTTATACGGAAAGAAATATTCTACCAGATTCCAGTATCTGAAAAGTTCCAAAAGTCCAATTTTTTTTGAAATGAATTTTGAACCGTATGAATTTTCATTCCTGAAGAAAACCTTTTTTCCGCCTCTTCCGAAATAATGGCTGCTTCCTAAATTTCTGTTGTTCTGGATAAATAAGAGCTGTTCGGTGACTGTTTTACTGAATATTTGTTCATTACCCATCCAGCCAGGATCAAAGTTTCTCAGAAAATATACTTTTGCTTTATCTTCTTTCAGACATTTTTTACATTCTTCCACTTTTCCAAGACTGATGATCCATTGGGAATATAATTCGTTCAGCTGGCTTTTATCTTGAATGTTTTCAAGCTCCTCAATCTTTTGAAAAAGCTGCTGGTCCCAATCAAAATTACCTTTGGCCACATGAGGATGGTAATATTTCAAAAATCCCCACACCCTGCACAATGATTCAAGCTTTTGTACTTCTGATAGAGTCTGGGCGGAAAAAAGTAAACTGAAAAAAAGTAAAATAAAAAGAGAAACTTTTCTCATTTAAAATGAAGAGTTATTAATAGCTCAAAGATATATTTTTAAAACAGAATATGCAGAAAACATCTGTGCAAATCCTTACAATCTTTGTTTAAAAATAAAACATAGATTCATCAGAAAAATTTTATCTCTTTTAGCGGGCAGGCATTCTTTAACACCAATTTAATGACGCTTACAATTTAAAATCCCTAACTTTGTTTACTAAATATCGACGTTTCAATGCAGAATAAGCTAAAGATCATCAACGATCCCGTTCATGGTTTCATCAGGATCCCACATGAAATTTTATTTGACGTTATCGAACATCCTTACTTTCAAAGATTGCGGAGGATAGGGCAAACCGGTCTTCTGAATCTTATTTTCCCGGGAGCTACCCATACAAGGTTCCATCATGCACTGGGAGCGATGCACCTGATGTTTACGGCATTGGAAACCTTACGTCAGAAAGGAGTAAAAATTACAGAGGAAGAAGAAAAAGGAGCAATGCTTGCCATCCTGATGCACGATATTGGGCATGGGCCATTTTCCCATGCATTGGAAAATATGCTGATGGACGACTGGCACCATGAAAAGCTTTCCCTATTGCTGATGAATAAATTAAATGAGGAATTTGATGGACAGCTTTCCGTAGCTATTGAAATGTTTCAGGGAAAATACCACAGGAAATTTTTCAACCAGCTTATCTCTTCCCAGCTTGATGTAGACAGGCTTGATTACCTGAACAGAGACAGCTTTTTTACCGGTGTCTCGGAAGGGAATATCAATACACAGCGGATCATTTCCATGATGAATGTTTGCAGTGAAGGCGAATTGGTTATCGATGCCAAAGGAGTATATTCCATTGAAAATTTCCTGACCGCCAGAATGTTCATGTACTGGCAGGTGTATTATCATAAAACTTCGGCACTGGCAGAATTTCTTCTGGTTAAAATCCTGGAAAGAGCAAAATACCTGATTTCTGAAGGGATGGATCTGCCTGCGGGAGAAAACCTGAAATACTTCCTGAACCGTGGGAAAAGTTCAGCGACCGATGAAGATATTTACAGATTTACACAACTTGACGACAATGATATAATTCATGCGATGAAATCATGGCAGGATTCTGAAGACTTTATTCTTTCCTATTGGTGCAGATGTGTGATCCAGAGAAACCTCCCGAAAACGGTCATTTCAACCCATCCTTTTAAGCGAAAATTTATTGAGGAAAAAGTAAAAAAAACCAATGAATTTTTCGGAATCGATAATGGAAAAGAGCTTGTACATGAGATTAAAAGAAAATTGCTGCCCTATGATACCAAAAAGCAGCCTATTTATCTCCTTCAGAAAAATGGCAAAAAAATCAGGCTGGAAGAGTCGCAGGACCAGCTGTTATCCGGGCTTATGGTACACAAGACGGCAAGGTATATTCTTACCTTTCCAAGGGATATTTCCAAGATAATATCTTAAATAATCTTAAAATTCACGTTCCGAAAATCAAAAAATGTTTGCGAATTATAGAATTTCTTATCTTTGCAGAATATGGAATTTACAGCTTCGCAAATTGCAAGTTTTATTAACGGACAGATAATAGGCGACGAAAGCACGGTTATTACAGGGGTTTCACCAATTGAAAATGGTGAATCAGGACATCTTTCTTTTATAGCACAGGATCGATTTTCACATTTTTTAAATACCTCAAAATGCTCCGTAATTATTGTTTCGGAAAAACTTATAGATAAAGTTAATTATAATCCTACCTTAATTGTTGTAAAGGATGCTTACCTTTCTTTCCAGGTTTTAATGAATCTGTACCAGGAAATGCAGGGAAGAAAAGAGGGAATCGAAACCGGTTCTTCTATTCATGATACTGCTGTGATTGGTGAAAAGGTCTATATAGGGGCATTTACTTATGTTTCGGAAAAAGCCAAAATCGGGGAAGGCTCACAAATTTATCCGCATGTATACATCGGTAAAGGAGTTAAGATCGGTAAAAACTGTAAAATTGACAGTGGAGCCCGTATCTACGATTACTGTATTATAGGTGATAATTGCGTGATTCACTCTAATACGGTTGTAGGAGGAGATGGGTTCGGTTTTCAGCCTACTCCGGAAGGATTTAAGAAGATTCCTCAGCTAGGAAACGTAATTATTGAAGATGATGTGGAGATTGGCTCCAATTGCAGCATCGACAGAGCTACCATCGGTTCCACCGTTATCGGAAAAGGAACAAAGATTGATAATCTGATCCAGATTGCTCATAACGTGAAAATCGGACAGAACAACGTTATTGCAGCGCAGGCAGGAATTGCAGGATCTACTACAATAGGAGACTGGAACCAGATTGGCGGACAGGTAGGAGTGGTAGGCCACATTAAAATTGGTAATCAGGTGAAAATCCAGGCCCAGAGTGGTGTAAACTCCAGTGTTAATGACAAAGAAACATTGTACGGATCCCCGGCGATAAGCTATAATGACTATCTTAGAAACTATGTCCATTTCAGGAATTTTACTGAAATTGTAAAGAGAATAAATAATCTTGAGGATATCTCAAAAGATAAAACTAATGAGTGATATGCAAAAAACACTCCAGAAAGAAGTAACACTTTCCGGAATTGGCCTTCATACAGGTAAAGAAGTAAAACTTACCATCAAACCTGCCAAAGAAAATACAGGTTTTGTGTTCGTAAGAACAGATCTAGAGGGACACCCTCAGGTAGAAGCTGATGTTAATTATGTAGTAGCTACAGAAAGAGGAACAACACTTGAGAAATTAGGCGTAAAAATCACTACCTGTGAACACCTGTTGGCGGCGTTGGTAGGATGTGATATCGATAACGCCATCCTGGAAATGGATGCCTCTGAACCCCCGATTTTAGACGGATCTTCAAAGTTTTTTGTTGAAGCTATTGAAAGTGTGGGAATCGCAGAGCAGGGAGTCGCCAGAGAATACCTGGTCATAAAAGAAGTGCTGAGCTACACAGATCCGGCTTCAGGATCGGAAATTACAATTATTCCTTCAGATACTTACGAAGTAACAACCATGGTGGATTTTGGAACCAAAGTATTAGGTACACAGAATGCCACTCTTAAAAATATTTCAGAATTTAAAGACGAAATCTCCTCTGCCAGAACATTCAGCTTTCTGCATGAACTGGAAATGCTTCTTGATCATGGCTTGATCAGAGGTGGAGATATCTCTAACGCTATCGTTTATGTAGATAAGGACCTTACTCCGGATACTACCGAAAAACTGAAAAAAGCGTTTGGGAAAGACAATGTTTCGATCAGACCCAACGGTATTTTAGATAATCTTACATTAAATTATCCTAACGAAGCGGCAAGACACAAATTACTCGATGTGATTGGAGACCTTGCATTGGCTGGTGTAAAGATAAAAGGAAAAGTTATAGCCAATAAACCGGGTCACTTTGTAAATACCCAGTTTGCAAAAAAACTGAACCGTCAGTGGAAGCTTCAGAAAAAGAAAAATGTACCGGATTTCGACCTTACCAAAGAACCAGTTTTCGATATCAACGGAATTATGCGTCTTATGCCGCACAGACCTCCGTTCTTACTGATTGATAAAGTTCTCGAGCTTTCAGATTCCCATGTGGTAGGTTTGAAAAACGTAACGATGAATGAGCCTTTCTTCGTAGGCCACTTCCCAAAAGAGCCTGTAATGCCTGGAGTACTTCAGGTAGAAGCTTTGGCACAGACAGGAGGTATCCTGGTACTGGCTAGCGTTCCGGATCCTGAAAATTATTCTACCTATTTCATTAAAATTGATAAAGTAAAATTCAAAAGAAAAGTAGTTCCGGGAGATACTATGATTTTCAAAATTGAATTGATAGAGCCTATCAGAAGAGGTATTGTTCATATGCAGGGATACGGATATGTAGGGGATACTGTAGCAGTAGAAGCAGAGCTAATGGCTCAAGTTGCAAAAAATAAAGTTGATTAAATGATTCATCAATTAGCAGCCGTAGATAAACGTGCGAAAATCAGCAAAAATGTAATCGTAGAACCTTTTACTACAATTGCAGGGGACGTAGAGATCGGAGAAGGAACTTGGATTGGTCCTAACGTTACCATCATGGATGGAGCCAGAATAGGTAAGAACTGTAGAATTTTCCCCGGAACGGTAATTTCTGCGATCCCTCAGGATTTAAAATTTGATGGTGAAGATACTCAGGTAATTATTGGTGATGAAACTACAATCAGGGAGTGTGTTACCGTAAACAGGGGAACAAAAGCTCTGGGATTTACTAAAATTGGTAAAAACTGCCTGATCATGGCCACTTCCCACATTGCACACGACTGCGTTATCGGAGATCACGTGATCATTGTAAACGGCTGTGGTATTGCGGGACACGTAGAAATTGGTGATTATACCGTAATGGGAGGCCTCAGTGCTGTTCATCAGTTTGGTAAAATCGGAAAACATGTGATGATTTCAGGAGGGACCCTGGTAAGGAAAGATATTCCTCCGTATGTAAAAGTAGCAAGAGAACCAATGTCTTATGCGGGAATCAATTCAGTAGGATTAAGAAGGAGAGGATTCACCAACGAGAAAATTTTCGAGATCCAGAAAATCTACAGAACTATTTTCCAGATGAAAATGAACGTTTCCCAGGCTGTAGCTTATATTGAAAAAGAAATGCTTCCAACCGCTGAAAGAGATGAGATCCTTCAGTTTATCCAAAACTCACCGAGAGGTATTGTAAAAGGATACGGAACAGGTAAAGAAAGCAACTAATGAAAAAATTGTCTTTCCTTTTTGTACTGGCAATTTCCAATTTTTATCTGTCCCAGAACCAAAGAATAACAGGCATGGATTTCTATTACGGCTTCTCGGACTATAAAAAAGATAGCCTTGCCAAACCTAATGTTTATGCAGAAGTAAAAAGTCAGAATGAAGATTACATTAAAATGTCACCATTCAGATATACAGATACTGATCAAAAAGCAAAGAAGGAGAATAGAGCATGGCTGATGAAGTATCAGGATAACCTGTATTTTAGCATGACCTATGCAGCGTATATCTATTCTTTTGATACATTTGCAAAAGTTAAGGTAATTGGGAAGAAATATTTTTTGGTCTATCTGGATGAAGTAAAAGATAAAAAAGCAATTTCATACAATAATCCTTATGGAGGAGGTTTGCTGGGAGGTGCTTTAAATGCAGGCCTGACACCTAAGTTTGCGTGGAAGGATAAAAAAGGAAACTCTTATAAGGTTCTATTGATTGATATTGAAAAATCAAATAATACCTCTGATAAAAGAGATGTCAGCTTCGGATTGGTAGTGGATACAAAACTTATTGTTAAGCTTACAGATAATGATCCTGAAGTCATTTCAAAGCTAAAAACAAATCAGTATTACTTAGAGGATATAATTGATTTGGTAAATAAAGAGAATAATAAATAAAAAGATAACATAAATTAATGGCAACAAGTAACGATATCAGAAAGGGACTTTGCATTGAGTACAGTAACGATATTTTTAAAGTAATAGAGTTTCTTCACGTAAAACCTGGAAAAGGACCAGCTTTCGTAAGAACCAAATTAAAGTCTGTGACTAACGGGAAAGTAATTGATAATACCTTCTCTGCAGGACACAAAATAGACGAAGTAAAAGTAATCACCAGAAAGTTCCAGTATCTTTACGATGACGAGAATGGCTTCCACTTCATGAATAATGACGATTTCTCTCAGTTATATCTGAATAAAGAAATGATTGAAAATTCACAGTTCATGAAAGCAGGAGAAGAAGTAACGATCATTTTGAAAGAGGCTGACGAAACTCCACTTTCTGCTGAACTTCCTCAGTCTGTTTACCTGGAAGTAGTTGAGGCAGATCCGGGAGTAAAAGGAAATACGGCTACCAACGCTCTTAAAAATGCAATCGTTGAAACCGGGGCCAGAGTGATGGTTCCTCTATTCATCGAGCCGGGAGACAAAATTAAAGTAAGTACAGAAGACGGCAGCTACTTAGAAAGAGTAAAATAATAATAAAATTTACATCAATTCGGTTTGCACCAGCATACCGAATTTTGTTTTTATAAGAAAACCAGTTGTTATGAGATTCCACTCTCCACAAAAGCTCAAAACTATTGCCGATTTAATAGGCTCGGAATTCGTAGGTCCCGAAGACTTTGAAGTATTGGGAACCAACGAGATCCATATGGTAAAACCGGGAGACATCGTTTTCGTGAATCACCCGAAATATTATGATAAAGCCTTAAATTCTGCGGCTACAATTATTCTGATCGACAAAAAAGTAGAATGTCCGGAAGGGAAAGCACTTTTGGTTTCCGATGACCCTTTCAGAGATTTCAATAAAATCAATACCCACTTTACAAGAATATACAATTTCACTGAGGAACTTCACGATGTAGAAATCGGGGAGGGTACAAAAATCCATCGTACCGCTGTGATCGGAAATAATGTTGTCATCGGAAAAAATACTTTAATTTTTCCAAACGTTGTTATTGGAGACAGAACGGTGATTGGGGATAATGTTGTCATTCAGTCAAACACGGTTTTAGGAGGTGATGCGTTTTATTACAGAAAGCTGAATGGGAATTTTGACCGTCTTATTTCGGTTGGGAATGTGGTCATCGAAAACAATGTAGAAATTGGAAATGGCTGTACGATCGACAGAGGCGTTACGGATTCTACGGTAATCGGGGAAGGTTCTGTTTTGGATAACCAGATTCAGATCGGGCACGACACTGTCATAGGAAAGAAATGTCTGATCGCATCACAGGTGGGAATTGCAGGCTGCTGTGTCATAGGAGATGAGGTTACCCTCTGGGGGCAGGTAGGCATCGCTTCCGGCAACAAAATTGAAGCCGGATCTGTTATTCTTGGTAAAACAGGAGTGAACAGAGACCTTAAAAAAGGAACCTACATTGGAATGTTCGCAGAAGATTTCAAAGGCTATTTGAAAAAAGAAGTAAAGCTGAGAAATCTCAAATAAACTATTCACTTGGTTTTGTCCAAAATCAAAGAAAAATAAGTAAATTTGTGAGCATTAATAAAATATTTAAATAAATTAAAACATCAATAAAATGTCAATTTTAGTAAACAAAGATTCTAAAGTAATTGTACAAGGATTTACAGGGAACGAAGGTACTTTCCACGCGGGCCAGATGATTGAATACGGAACCAACGTAGTAGGAGGGGTTACTCCGGGAAAAGGAGGATCTGAGCACTTAGGAAAGCCTGTATTTAATACAGTGGCTGATGCTGTTCAAAAAGCTGGAGCTAACGTAAGTATCATTTTCGTACCACCTGCATTCGCTGCTGACGCGATTATGGAAGCTGCTGAAGCTGGTATCAAAGTTATCGTATGTATTACTGAAGGTATTCCTGTAGCGGATATGGTAAAAGTAAAATCTTACATCGCCGACAGAGACTGCAGATTGATCGGTCCTAACTGTCCGGGAATCATTACTTCTGAAGAAGCTAAAATTGGTATTATGCCAGGTTTCGTTTTCAAAAAAGGTAAAGTAGGTATCGTTTCAAAATCAGGTACCCTTACTTACGAAGCTGCTGATCAGGTTGTAAAAGCAGGTTACGGTGTTTCTACAGCAATTGGTATTGGTGGTGACCCAATCATTGGAACAACAACAAGAGAAGCGTTGGAATTATTCATCAACGACCCTGAAACTGAAGCAGTAGTAATGATCGGTGAAATTGGTGGTGGATTAGAGGCTGAAGCTGCAAGATGGTACAAAGCAAGCGGATCTACTAAGCCGGTTGTAGGATTTATTGCCGGACAAACTGCTCCTAAAGGAAGAACTATGGGACACGCCGGTGCTATTGTAGGAGGTGATGAAGATACAGCTCAGGCAAAAATGCAGATCATGAGAGACAACGGAATCAACGTTGTAGATTCTCCTGCAGATATTGGTGCTACTGTTGCAAAAATTCTAGGATAACAAATACAAAACAAAACATATGAAAAAACTTTTATTAACCTCAGCATTAGCCCTTTCAACCCTGTCTTTTGCCCAGATCGACTTTGCAAATACAAGATTTGGTGTCACGGCAGGAGGTAACTATTCCAGAGTAAGAAATGCCCATAACCCTTCCGGTCCCAGATATGCATTTCAGGGCGGAGTTTTGGCGCTGATCCCGATCGGAAAAGCAAACCAGTTCTTTTTACAGCCTGAAGTCGTATATTACGGTGCAGGTGAAACCGGAAAAGACAAAGATGCCAAAGGAAAAGATGGTTATGATGCAGTATATGGGAACAATTATCTGAGCGTTCCGGTTTATTTTAAAGCATATTTTTCTGAAGCACAATCAGAATTCTTTGGAATGATCGGTCCAAGATTTAACTTTCTGATGAGTCAGAATGTTAAAAATGCTCCGATAGGGAGACCATATTATGACCCGGATGTTACCGATCCTTTATATCCGTCCGTAAGTGGAAAAGCTTCAAGCTTTAACTTTGCTTTAGGATTAGGAGTAGGATACAGCTATAAAAGACAGCTGGAACTGGCTCTTAAATATGACCTTGGTCTTTCAGATACTTATCCTGATCTTGCAAAAGAAAAAGGAGGAACTGATAAGAAAAAGTCTGAGCAGGTAGTCAGCCTGAGCTTAAGCTATATCTTTAAATAGAATAATAAGTTATTCAATGATAAAAAAATCCCGGAAATTAAAATTTCCGGGATTTTTTGTTTTATACAGTAGTTTTTGTTGGCTCATTTATCGAAGACAAAAGAACAACGAAAACTACCCTTTAATCCACTTCCAGATCTCCTTCAAAGTAGCCTTATTTCCGTACATTAAAATCCCTACTCGGTAAATCTTACCTGCTAAGAATATCATGAAAATAGTAGTTCCCAGTAATAATGCAATAGACAGGGCAATCTGCCATGCCGGAACACCAAAAGGTATTCTTGCAATCATCGCAACTGGTGAAGTAAACGGGATAATAGACAGCCAGAAGCCCAATGGACCGTCAGGATTGTTCATTAAAGAAAAACTCCCGTACATCCCTACGGTAAGCGGTAAAATAGCAAATAAAGTGAACTGCTGGGTCTCTGTCTCATTATCTACTGCAGAACCAATGGCTGCATAAATAGAACTGTAAAAGATATATCCCAAAAGAAAAAATATAATGAATACAAAGATGATCAGAGGGAAATTCAGTTCCAGCAGGCTGTGTGAAACCTGAGTAGCAATCTGTGTAATATCCAGCTTATTGGCCAGTTCCTCATTTCCTCCCGGAATATTTTTCTGGAAAGATGAAAATCCGGTATTCAAGACTAATGCTCCTATAACAGACATTGAGATCCAGATCAGAAATTGGGTCAGGGCCACCAGGGTTACCCCCAATATTTTACCCATCATCAGTTCAAAAGGCTTGACTGATGAAATAATGATTTCCACCACACGGTTGTTCTTCTCTTCAAGAACACTTCTCATTACCCTTACTCCATAAATAATGATGAACATGAACGTCACATACATTAAAAGGATGCTCAAACCGCTTTTTACACCGAAGGCAAGGTCAGAATCTTCCTTGCTGTTATCAGAAACATTAATCGTTTTTAACGTAAAGCCTTTATCAAGACTGTTGAGTTGAGTTTCTTCAATACCAAGTTGCTTGATCTTTTCCTTTTTGATCACATCTGTAATGTCAGAAACGATCTTCTGTTTGGTATCAAAGCCCATTTTGGCGTTTATAATAAGCCTTGTGCTGTTTTCAAGCTCATTGTAATTCTGATTTTTCAGTTCGGGAAGGATCAGAATGCCGTCCATTGACTCATTGTCTTTAAGATTATTGATCTTTGCTTTTTCATCAGCGGCTGAAACAAACACATACTCAAGTTTGTCATTGGATTTCAGCTGATTCCTGAAAAGTCCGCTTTTATCCACAACCTCAATGATGCTGTGGGATTCGTTTGCTTTAAACATCAGTCCGATTACCGCTCCAAATCCAACCACTAAAAGAGGAGCAAGTAATGTTAATATAATGAAGGATTTTTTCTTAACCTGTGTAAGAAATTCCCTTTTTGTAATTAAAAAAATATTATTCATAAAAATTAAGAATGATTGCTTACAGCATTAATAAACACTTCGTTCATACTCGGTATCTTCTCATCAAATGATCTTACTTTTCCTACATGTATAAGGTCCAGGAGAATATCATTCTGTCCGCTTTCATTTTTAAGATCAAAAGAAATCAGGTTGTTTTCATTAGAGAAATTAAAAATATCATAGCTGGTTTTAAAATTCTCAAATTTAGCCTCATCCACCTCGGAAAGAGTAACCCCGAAAATATTTTTCTTAAATTTTTCCCTCACGTCAAAAACCCTTCCGTCGATGATTTTTTTAGAGTTGTTGATCAAGGCTACATAATCGCACATTTCCTCAACGCTTTCCATTCTGTGCGTTGAAAGGATAATCGTAGTTCCGTTATTTTTAAGATCAATAATCTGATCTTTAATTAAATTGGCATTTACCGGATCAAAACCTGAAAAAGGCTCATCAAGAATAAGAAGGTGCGGACGGTGCAGAACAGTAACTACAAACTGAATCTTCTGGGCCATCCCTTTCGAGAGTTCGGAAAGTTTCTTTTTCCACCACTGGTCGATGTGAAGTTTTTCAAACCATTTCTTAGCTTCATTTAAAGCATCGTTTTTACTCATTCCTTTCAGCTCCCCAAAATAAAGGATCTGATCACCCACACTCATATTTTTATAAAGTCCCCTTTCTTCCGGCATATAACCAATGTCCCGGATATGGCTGGGGTTAAGCTTGTTTCCATTGATGAAGACGTCTCCGGAATCGGCTTGGGTAATTTGGTTGATGATACGGATAAAGGATGTTTTCCCGGCTCCGTTCGGGCCTAGAAGACCATAAATACTGCCTTGAGGAACATGGATGCTGAAATCATCCAATGCTATTTTCTTTCCGGAGCTATAGGTCTTTCTGATATGTTCAGCTTTAAGCATTAAATTGTTTTTACAATGAGTCTAAAAAAGTTCTGAAAGTTACGGAATTATTAAGGCAGAACAGTGATAAAAGAAAAAATCCTGATGATTATCAGGATTTAATTTTATTGTTTTACAATTTGAGTAACCTTTTGGGTATTATCGCTTAAAATATAGCGAATCAGATATTTTCCGGGTTTCAGTTTTTCAATATTGATTTCACCGGAGTTCATATTGACAGAATAATTAGCTACCTGTGTTCCTAATATTGAATAAAAGGTTACACTTTTGATCTTTAAAGCAGAATCTTTCGCTTTGATCAGAAGGAAATCTTTTGCTGGATTTGGGTAAGCTACCAATACCCCGTCATCAGACTTCTGTGAAGGAGATCCCGGCTCTCTTAGCTGTGCTTGCATATTGTTGGAAAATCCAACGAAAGCGCCGATAAAGATAAATAAAAGTAAAAGTTTTTTCATCAAATTATAATTTCTCGAATGTATTAAAACAAAAATAAACAATTCTACAATTCTATACAATAGTTTTTTATATAAGTTGTAGTAAATTTGTGGAAACTTATTCAAAAAGTATTCCAAAATGATACATTCAAGAAATAGAAGGCTTAGAGTTAATGAATCTATCAGAAGTTTAGTAAGAGAAAATATCCTTACGACTGATGATTTTGTAATGCCTATCTTCGTAATGGAGGGCGAAAACCAGCAGGAAGCGATCCCGTCGATGCCGGGAATTTTCAGGCGGAGCATAGATCTGACGGTGAAAGAATGTAAGGAGCTTTTTTCCTTGGGTGTAAAATCAGTCAACCTGTACATGAAAGTGTCAGAACATTTGAAAGACAATACCGGAAAAGAAGCCTGGAACAAAGACGGTTTAATGCAGCAGACGATCAAAGCGATTAAAGATGCAGTTCCGGAAATGATTGTGATGCCTGATGTAGCTTTGGATCCTTATTCTATCTACGGACACGACGGAATCATCGAAAACGGAAAGATTGTAAATGATGCTACCAATGATGCACTGGCAAGAATGTCCGTATCCCATGCTGAAGCCGGGGCTGACATTGTGGCACCAAGCGATATGATGGATGGAAGAGTTCTTACCATTCGTGAAGCTTTGGAAGAAAGCGGATTTACCGATGTTGGAATTTTGAGCTATTCCGCAAAATACGCAAGTTCGTTCTACGGACCTTTCAGAAGTGCTCTGGACAGCGCACCAAAGGATAATATGGAGATTCCGAAAGATAAAAAAACCTATCAGATGGACTTCCACAATTCCCGTGAAGCTATGAATGAAGTATTTAAAGATATTGACGAAGGGGCAGATATTATTATGATCAAACCGGGACTTCCTTACCTTGATATTGTTTCCAAAGTTCGTGAAGCCATTGATCTTCCCATAGCGGTTTATAACGTAAGCGGAGAATATGCGATGGTAAAGGCAGCAGCACAGAACGGCTGGCTGGATAATGACAAAACAATCATTGAAAGCCTTACCTGCTTCAAAAGAGCCGGAGCAGATATGATCTTTACTTATTTTGCAAAAGAAGCAGCAATGATTCTTAACAAATAATCACTAAACAAATGATCTGCGCCTAAAATGAAATTTTAGGCGCAGTTTCTATATCATAAAGAAATATTATTAGTTGTGACCGAAGCAGGCGAAATAATCGCGATCTCCCGGTTGAATAGGATTTTCACCCCCATTATCATTTACGCATACATTGGTGGGACACAAATACCATCCTGCAGGACAATTACCATTGGCATCAGGAAATCTGATACTTCCACCGTTAATGTTCTTCAGTTCTTTTTTTGTTAACTTTTTCATGACAAATATTTATAGGTTAGTGAAACTAAAATAGTGAAAATTTATCACATGATGTTGAAATCTTTTCCTTTGGTAAATTTTGCAGCAAAAGGAGCCTGATTCCCGGAATATTTCAAAACAAAATGTTTCTTTGTGTCTGTATCTATTTTAGCATCCACTTCTACATTCTCAGTCTGGAAGCTCACATCTACTCCAACCCCAGATTCCTTTTCAAGAAAGATCTCTACACTTTCTGCATAGAAAAGAGAAGTACTCAGATAATTGAATTTAATATTTTTTCTGTAAGTCTTGGATTTACTTTGGGTAAACAAAGAGTAATTTTTCAGAATTTCAATTCCCGGAGTATCAATATTGGTAATCCTGGATTTGGTTACCCCATTCACTCTTACAGAGAAACTCTTGGTATTTTTAATATCTCCATTCACTCCGATATTAAAGAGGGAAGGTAGGGAGAGACCGTATTCCACCATGCTTTCTTTTGTGAATTCAAAGTCAGGGATCAATGCAGGGTGCTTGGGTGTGTTGATCAGCTGCTGTTTGACTGTATTAAGAAGATCTCCGGAAAACAGGTATCCGATGAGGTTATTTCCCGTCGTTCTCCAGTTTCTTCCGTTCCATTCGAAGATTTCGCAAAGAAGCGTATCGGTAGACGAGTGGGGAAGAAGATCCATATCCTGCCATTTGAAAACTTCTTTGGCATAAGGCCTTCTGTCTACAATATTAATACCCAGATCCAGGGCAAGAAGATCTGTAAGGTCTTTATTATTTTCCATATAATTTAAGTCTTGATTTGGTAACATAAAAATAGGGAAATAAAATAATAGGCGAAAGCGTAGAAAGGCAAAAGAGTGAAAAGGGGAATTTGCTTTATTAGCCTTCCCCTTCTTAGCTTTATCAGCTTTCTTAGCTGCCTTTACCTATCCTCTTCCTAAAGCCATCCTTTTCTCCCGTATACATAGGTGTCATCAAACTGCTTATCGCTCATGAACAGGTACAAAATCCCTTCAATAAAAGGAATAATAGAAGCGGCTCCAAAAGTGATGATATTCAGAACAAGCTGGATCACGCCTTCTTTCGTATAGCCCAGATAGAATTTATTTAAAGCCAGCCAGCCGACAAGGATTCCCAGTATCGCTGCCGGAATTTTCTTCTCCGATCGGTAAGGCATATTATTTTGAGGATTAGGATTCTGCGTGCCTTCTGTTTTTGTATAACCGTAATTTTCCATTGTTAATGTATTGTGATGATTATAAATGCTTTTGCAATAGGTCGGATAAAATTTCATAGAGTTACAAAATAATACTATAAATGTTTAATTTTTAACGAAATATGATCATGAATTTAGCAATGAGTAGTAAATCTGCCATCCTGAGTGTAGTAGAAGGATGTAATCAATAGGAACGTGCTTTAGCCCGTTTACAATAAAAAATGTCGGGATTCATGGCTTTAACCAAAATTTAAATATCTCCGAATTATTGGAAAATAAAATGACCATTCAAAAAAACGTTTACCGTTTATAATCTAAAATTTGAATTCAAAAAAACTTTATCTTTGCTCCTATGATTTTACGAGGAGAAAACTTAATCAAGGAATACGGTCCTAAAAAAGTAGTAAAAGGCGTTTCTGTACAGGTAGAACAGGGAGAAATTGTTGGCTTGCTGGGCCCGAATGGGGCAGGAAAGACCACTTCATTCTATATGATCGTTGGATTGGTTAAACCTACTTCAGGAAAGATTTTTCTCGATAAACAGGAGATCACCACTGATGCCATGTACCGCAGGGCCCAAAAGGGAATCGGATATCTTGCGCAGGAAGCATCCATTTTCAGAAAACTCTCTGTAGAAGAGAATATTATGGGTGTTTTACAGCTTACAAAATTGTCAAAACGTGAGCAGCAGATTAAGTGTGATGAACTGATCGAAGAGTTTTCCCTGCAGCATGTACGTAAAAACAGGGGAGATCTTTTGTCAGGAGGAGAAAGACGTAGAACGGAAATCGCGCGATGTCTTGCCACGAGCCCAAATTTTATCCTTTTGGATGAGCCTTTTGCGGGAGTAGACCCCATTGCGGTAGAAGATATTCAGAAAATCGTAAGAAGTCTTGTAGACAAAAATATCGGAATCCTGATCACGGATCACAATGTGCAGCAGACCTTGGCAATTACCAACAAAACATACATTATGTTTGAAGGAAATATCCTGAAAGAAGGACTTCCGGAAGACCTTGCTAACGATCCTCAGGTGAGAGAAGCCTATCTTGGTGAAAACTTTGTCTACCAGAGTATTTTAGACAAACCGAAAAAGAAAAAATATATTTATAACATCTGGGCAGGTAATTTTGATTCAAAAGCACAGTTTCAGGGGTTTGTAGATGAAAATTTCAGTCAGTTTGATGATTTGAGACTGATGTACGGTTTTGAAGACATTAGCTTTGCATCGCTTGCCAACTCTGAAATTGAGCATATCTTCAATGATGTGGTGGACAAAAATGCTAATAATTCATTTATCTTTCAAAGAAAAGAACTGACCACGCAGTACACCCTGGAACAGGCAGAAGCTGAATCCAAAGCAGCAAGCAAACCAGAACTGCATTACCTGACAACCTATTTTTACGAGGGATAAAATGGATGATTATAAATATGAAGACTTTCAAGTTGGGACCAAAGTTTTTTTGGAAAATGAATACGGAGTTATAGTGAATTTAAAACTCCATAAATTTTCAACAATGATCCGTTGGGATACATCTGATGAAAAAGATTTTGAAGATTGGTCAGGAATGTGGGGAGTTTTTGTGCAAATAGGTGGAAAGATTATTGATTCAAACTATCAATTCAAGTATATAAATGATGATGGCACATTGAAGATTTTTAAATAAATCTTAAAATGTCAATTAATAATGATTCGTACCTTTTCTCTCTGAAACGGTACGTTTTTTAGTTAAAATAACTTCTATGGCAAAACCTTTTAACAGAACAGTCACTTTATTCGGGATCTATAAACAGCTTGTTCCATTTATAAAACCTTACCGTTTAATGATTTACGGGACGTTGTTTCTGACCTTCTTAGGGGCTCTTGCGGCACAGGTCAATCCAATTGTCTTAAAATATACGGTAGATGAGGTGACCAAACTTACCCATCTTCCGCATCCTATGTCTGAGGGTATTCATATTCTGATCGTCATTTCTATCATTTTGCTGGGGAAGGAACTGCTTAATATTTTTATCAATTTCGGACAAAAATTTTATGGTGAAAAAATAAGGATCAATGTAAGCTCCGTTCTTGCACAATCAGCTATTGACAAAATCCTGATGTACAGAGTTGCTTATTTCAATGATGAAAACCATGAATCCGGAAAACTTCAGATCAGGATAGACCGTGGGATAGAAAGTCTGACAAGACTTGTACAGAATTTTTTCATCGATATACTTCCGCTTTTTTCCAATGCCATTATCGCTCTCATCATTATGTACATGCAGAATGTGTATGTAGGGATGGTTTCTACGATCATTGTTCCCATCTATTTTTATATCAGTTCGTTACAGGCGAAAAAGCTTGGAGGAGTACGCCGCCAGCTTAGAAATCAGCGGGAAAGGAAGACTTCCGGACTTTTGAATCTGATTAATTCCATTATGGTAATCAAAAGTTTTGTCCGTGAAAAATTTGAAGGAAAAAAACAGTATGATTTGCAGATGGAACTGATGGAAAGTCAGATGTTCACGAGAAAAACCAACTTTATCTATGATGGCCTGAAAACTTTTATAGAACAGTTTGGAGTGGTTTTAATCATTCTTCTAACGGTTTATCTGGTACTCGATCAACAGATGACGATTGGAGCTATTATGCTTCATATTATGCTTTTTAACAATATTTCAGCTCCTATACGTCAGCTACACAGAATTTACGATGATATGAATGATGCCATGATCTATGCGGAAGGCTATTTTGAAATCCTCAATGCCGATGACGAGAAAGAACCGAACGGAACCTTTGTAGAAAAGGAGATCAAAGGTAATTTTGAATTAAAAAATGTAGATTTCAGTTACCCGAACGGAACCCAGGCTTTACATAATGTTTCCATGAAGATAGAGAATGGGAAAACCACGGCATTGGTAGGATTAAGTGGGGCCGGAAAGTCTACGGTCATTAACCTTTTGTGTAAATTTTATCTTCCCGATTCAGGAGAAATCCTGCTGGACGGAGTCAATTTAGATGAGTATGACAATACTTTTCTGAGGGACGATTTAGGATTGGTGCTTCAGAAGAACCATATTTTTCAGGGAAGTATTGAGGATAATATCCGTTATGGTGATATGAACGCCAGCTTTGAGGAAATTCAGGAAGCTTCCAAAAAAGCATACCTGCATGACCAGATCCTTGATCTTCCGGATGGTTATCAGCATGATGCCACCCAGCTTTCAGGAGGGCAGCAGCAGAGAATTGCCATTGCCAGATTATTCCTGAAAAATCCACCGATTATTTTCCTGGATGAACCCACTGCCAGCCTGGATGCTATTGCTACCGAACAGATTAAAAACTCCCTGGATGCCATCAAAGAAGGACGTACGGTGGTTATTATTTCTCACTCACTGTCACAGATTCTTGATTCTGATACTATTTATGTGATGAAAAAAGGAAGGGTTGTAGAAAGCGGAACTCATGATGAGCTGGTTCAGCTGAACGGAACTTACCGTGAGATCTTTGATGCCTCTGCCAGAAGTTTAAATCTGGATAAGCTGGTAAGTACTTTTAAGGATAACTAATAATCTTCATTTTACAAGACCATTTTAAAGCTTCCCACACGAGATTAAATGCAAAGTTCTATCATCAGCCTAATCAAAAGCAGTCATGATAAAACTTTGCGTTAAAAAATGATTTTACTGTGCCTTCTCAGCAACCTGATAAGTCCCTACATCTGCTCCAAAAGCAATATTGATTCTGTTATAGCTGTTGATCGCAATCACAGCCATAGTGAGATCCAGTATTTCAGTTTCAGAAAAATGTTGAGTAACTTCAGAATAAATTTCATCGGAAACCTCTTTCCCGTTTAAAGAAGTTAAGGTTTCTGCCCATAGCAGTCCTGCTTTTTCTCTGTCCGTGTAAAAAGAACATTCCCTCCAGGCGCTCACCAAAAATATTCGCTGCTCGGTTTCGCCGCTGGCTCTTAATTCTTTGGAGTGCATATCCAGGCAGAAAGCACATCCGTTCATCTGGGAAACACGGAAATACAGAAGTTCCAGGAACGAACGGTCCAGTGATGAATGCTGTAGCTGAGATCCCAGATGATGAAGGGCGTTTACAGCTTTGTTTCCCATTGCAAATGCATTAATTCTTTGTGACATAATAAATTGTTTTTGATTAATTATGTCACAAATGTAGACTGCAATTTTCCGGAATTTTTTTACATATGATAAAAAACTATTTTTGTGCCCGGATTCTGCTTAGAGAAACCTGAGTGATCCCGATATAATCTGCCAGATCTCCCAAGCTGATACGCTGGATAAGGTCAGGCCTTTGTTTCAGAAAATTATTATACCGCTTCTTGCCTTCATCTTCAAGCATTTCACTGATTCTTCCCATCATATTGACAGGAGCTTTTCGGTAAAGTTTGCTGAAGAGAGTTTCTGCACTATGGTATTTCTTGCATACATCTTCAATAACATTTTTATGAATGCGGAAAACTTTACAGGGTTCAAGGGCAACAATCATATATTTTGATGGATTACCCGTTAAAAAGCCGCTCAGCTCAGTGAAAAAAGAATTTTCAGAAAAGAAAGTCATAATGAAATCTTTGTCACCATTATCAAAAAACAGTTTTACCAGGCCTTTTTCAAGGAAATAAAAGTACCGGCAGGTCTCGTCGCCTTTTAGAAGAAAATCGCCTTTCCGGTAAGTTTTTAATTCTAGATTTGAAACCAAAACATCCATAACAGGCTGTTCAGGCTTACTTATACTTTCGATGGTTTGGATAAAGCTGGTAGGATTCATACTCAAATAAATAGAATGAATAAAGATTTAAATATAAATAAAAACAAGGTCAATTTATGTGATGACCCAAAAAAGATTGATAGATTTGCTATATCAAATATGAACGATCACTATCTTAAAAAACTGGACAGGGTAACAGCTATTCTCACGCAATTACAGTCGAAGCCGACAGTAAGGGCACAGGATCTTGCTGCCAAATTTGATGTAAGCATCCGCACCATCTACCGGGATGTAAAAACCCTGGAAAATGCTGGAATTCCCATTATAGGTGAAGCAGGAAACGGATATTCACTGATGGATGGCTATAAGCTTCCGCCCATTATGTTTACAAAAGAAGAGGTACTGAGTTTTATCACTGCCGAAAAGCTGATGCAGAAATTCTCCCATCAAAGTCTGGGAGCACATTATCAGATCGCCATGGAAAAAGTACGTTCTGTACTTCGGAATTCAGATAAAAACCTGATACAGAATATTGAAAAACAGATTGATGTTTATAATCATCATACACAATCGGATAACAGTATCAAGAATGTGATTCCTACCATCCTGGAAAGTATTGCAGATAAAACCCAGCTGATCATTGAATACAAGACAGTTGATTCCCGGGTAACCAACAGGACCATCGAAGCGGTCGGTATTTTCTTTGAATTCAATTACTGGTACATAATGGCTTTCTGTACCATGAGAAAAGACTTCAGACAGTTTCGGGTGGACAGGATCCAGCAGATTTTCAAAACCCAGAATCCTTTTTCCCAGGAATACGGACAGATCAATGATTACAGAAGATATTCAAACGGAGAGAAAACAAGGGTGCGACTTTTAGTGGATAAGAAAATAGTAGGGCATATTGTTAATTCAAAAAGGTATTACGGTTTTATTGAAGAAAAGGAGACTGAGGATGGAATTGAAATGACTTTTGATACGGAATGGATAAAAGAAGGTTTCCCGCGCTGGCTGATCACTTTTGCAGATTATGCAACCATTTTAGAACCGGAATCCTTAAAAGTCAAGCTTAAAAACCTGGTAGAAAATATTTCAAAAAAAATAGACTAAGAAAATTGAATCAGAAACAATAGCAGAGTGGTATAAATATTTATCTTGATAAAACCATATAAATCCGGCTTCACGAATGTGAAGCCGGATTTTTAGAAATTCATATAAATTTAAATAAAGAGATTTTAAACCAAGACAAAAATCAAAAACAACAAAATCGGGGGTGTCTATATTTAATGAATGGATAATTTGAATAAATTTGATCCTGCTGTTTCATCTTTTTGTCTGGATTGAATCATCATTTTCAGCTTGAACAAAGGCATTAATGATCCTAAAATCTCTCCCAAAAAAAAGGGGGCTCAATTCCTAAAGCTCTCAGGTAGGTATATCCCTGTCCTCTGTGGTGAATTTCATTATCTATGAAGTAAAGAATGTTCTGGTATACCGGAAATTCGTACTGACCGAATAAATTGAAAGTTTCCTGGAAACGTTCTTCAGTAATCTGGTTGAAGTAATGATTGATCACTTCTGTTTCCTCGTCCCATTTTTTCAGGATATCTTCCTTGGTTTTCGGGTTGAATCCTTCCTCATCGTAAGCTTCCATGTTTTTGTTAATAATTCCTTTCAAAGCGGGTCCGCCAATACTGATCAGCTCTCCTGCCAGTTTTGCGAAAGGTCTCATTCCGCCTACGGAAAATTCAAATAATTCTTTTTCCGGAAAAGCTTCGATCACTCTTCTTGTCAGGTTTCTATGTCCCTGCCAGTGCTCTAATAATTGATCAGATGTCATGAATTGCTTAGTGGCTGTTGCTGTAGTTGTCATAATTGTATTGTTTAGTTTGTTATTAATGATACAAAGGTATGACAGGGTTATGACAACAGTTTGTCAGTAGGATTTATGAGTTTTAAAAAAAATATTTTATTTCTTTATTAAAATATAAAAGGTCATTTCTCCGTTTAGATGTAAATTGCATGAATTAAGAAAATGCAACGCTATTAAAATCTCGAAATGAAGAAGTATATTTTGCCTGTTATTCCTGTTTTTTTACTAATCTCATGTAATAAAATTGAAGAGAAAATAGACCAGACCGTCCAGAAAACAGCCGAAACTGTACAGCAAAAAGCTCAGCAGGCAGTGGAAGAAACCGTAAAGAAAACTGTCAGTGAATCCATTAATTCTTTAACAAATTCCCAGGATGTAAAGTTTAACCAGGTATTTCCAGCTGAAGGAAAACCAATAGTGACTGAGGATACCGGAAAGAAATTTAAATTCCCTAATGGTTCTGAAGGATATATCTTCAAATATAAGTCTGATATCGCCGTCCTGCTTCCTTTCCTGGAAAAACAGCCATCTACCGACGAAAATAAATCTGATAAAACAGCCCGTAAGATAGACGGGCAAAGTATTATTGACAAAATAAGTTTTGTCTCTAAATTCCTTCCTGAAAATACGATTGATACCAGCTTCCTGGAAGATATCAAAAACGATAAAAATATAGAATATTATAAGCTGAAAAGGTTTCCCAACAACAGCACAATAATCTATAACCCTAAAAACCAGACCATCATACAATACGTAGAGGTAAATAAATAATTTGTAAGTGACCGGATTTATCCGGTCATTTTTTTTGAAAAGGCATAGAAGTGATAAAGTTCTGAAGAGACTTGACCTATATATGAACACATTCAATTAGCCCGTTTAAAATAAAATTCACAATCCGGCTTTAGCCAAAATGTAAATCTGGAATTCAAAATCCGTCAATCTGAGATATCTGCGGGAATAAAAATCAACTATCTTGTAAATGACATCCTTCGACTCCGCTCAGGATGACAGTATGCGAAACTCCGGATTGTTAGAAAGATCATCCTGAAGAGATAAAACTAAAAATCATTAATAGATTTTACTTTTTACATTGTACAAAATAAAGTAATTTAGTACTATGAAAATTTATACGAAAACAGGAGATAAAGGACAGACTGCATTATATGGCGGTACAAGAGTTTCCAAAGCCAGTGCAAGAGTGGACAGCTATGGAAATATAGACGAGCTGAATTCATTCATCGGGATCGCAAAAAGCCATATTGAGGATGAGGGAGTTTTGAAGCAGTTAAAAAAAATTCAGTTTGACCTGTTTACAGTAGGCTCAGAAGCAGCAACACCGGTTGATAAATTAATGCTGGCCAACGGGAAATCACGTTTACCTCTGATCATTTCAGATACGGAGATTGAAGAGCTGGAACAGTGGATGGATGCTTTTGATGATAAACTGGAGCCGCTTCAATATTTTATTCTTCCGGGCGGTGGAAAACCTGCAACTTTTTTACATGCGGCGAGAACCATTTGCAGAAGAGCAGAACGCTCGCTTGTTTTCTTAAATGAGTCTGAAGAAGTACGTCCGGAACTGATTAAGTACCTGAACAGACTTTCAGATTATCTTTTCGTCTTGGCGAGATATATTTCAAAAATCAATAACGAACCGGAAGAATACTGGAATCCGAATGAGAGGTAAAGTATTGCTTTTTATCAACGGAGACGCACCGAAAATGCTTCCGGATGCGGGTCAATATGAACTTATTGCCTGTACGGATGGTGCTTTCCACTACTTGAAGAATATGGGATTTCCTTTGGAAAAACTGGATTTTATTTCAGGTGATTTTGATTCTCATTCTGGGTCGGATGAAAATATTTATCACAAAAAGTTTATTCATACACCCGATCAGGACAAAACGGATTTTCATAAGGCGCTGGACCTGATTCTGCAACAGGGTTTTAGTACGGTCGATGTATTCGGAGGAAGTGGTGGTGAACAGGATCATTTCCTGGGAAATCTGACGGTCGCCTATACTTTTAAAGATAAAATGAATCTGAAATTTTATGACGAGTTCTCCGAGTATTATTTTATTCCCCCAAGCTTTTCTGTAAAAGGAGTGAATAATAAAATGATCTCTTTATATCCTTTTCCGTATGTTGAAAATATTACGACCAAAGGAGTTAACTGGCCTTTAACGAATGGCAGCCTAAGCATCACCTCAAGGATCGGGACCCGTAATTTTGCCGTTGAAGATGAAGTTTCCATTGAATATGAAAAAGGAGATTTATTAATTTTTATCGGGAAAAAATATTTGTAATTGAAGTATCGATAACGAAATTTTTACGAAAAGCATATCAATAGGAATGGGCTTTAGCCCATTAAAATATAAAATCAATTGGCTTTAGCCAAAACATAAACTCCAAATCAAAAACCACATTTATCCGTGAAACCCGAGAATCTGTGGGATTAAAATGAAAAATCTAGCCAAAATATCATTTCTCATCATTTCATTATTATGTATTTTCTCATGCAAAACACAGCATTTTTCTGCGCCCGAATACGGAAAAACAGAAAACGGAATGCCCATTCAGATTAAAAAAGTACATAATTTCCGTACACCAGGAAACATCCGGAATTCGGAAGGGAGAACTTTAAAGGAAGGGATATTTTACAGAAGTGCCCATCTTCATCACCTGAAAAAAAGATCGTTCAGAGAACTGGAAAATTTAGGGATAAAAGAAGTGATCGACCTGAGGAATTCAAAGGAAATTGCAGATAAGCCGGACCGGCTTCCGGATGATATCATTTATAAAAAATATTCAGCCTTTGAAGATAAGGGAGATCAGCTGTCACAGGCTAAAAAACTGGTTTTAAGGGGAAAGGTAAATGGTTCTGATGCCGACAAAAGAATGATAGATTTCTACCGGGAATATGTAACCGAAAACCCGGAGACGATCAGAAAAATAATCACTGAAATCCTGGAATCTGATCAACCCGTTCTTTATCACTGTACGGCAGGGAAAGACAGAACAGGAATTACCACCGCTTTGATTTTAACCATTTTGAAATTTGATAAAGAAACAATTTATAATGATTATCTCTTATCAAACAATTACAGGGAAAAACTCGTTCATAAAAGGCTCCGTCTGGCAAATAACTTACATTTTCTCTATCCCAAAATGGATGTAAAAGTCCTTGAAAAACTGAGTTGGGTGGAAACGGCATATCTTGATGCTGCTTTTAATGAAATCTCTAAGAAATACGGTTCGATCGATACTTATATTCAACAGGTTCTGGGGATTTCAGAGAATAAAAGGGAGGAATATATTAAGAAGTTTACAAATTGATAATCTGTCTGGATTTTTGCAGGTTTCCCTTTTGAAATTTATAATAAATTTAACGCTTAAAAATCAAACTTTTTTAGCAATTTTGCATTTCGTAATTCACTTGTCAAGAAATGAAAATAAAGTACTCGGAACTTATTGATCAGACATTATATTTTCCTACAGAGGAATTTAATGTTTCTGAGAACAATTTGTTATTTCACGATGTTCCTTTAATGGAAGTCGTTGAAAAATTTGGCACCCCGCTAAAAATTAGCTACCTGCCAAGAATTTCTCAAAACATCCAGAAGGCGAAAAACTGGTTTAGGGAAGCTTTTGAGAAAGCCGATTATAAAAAGAATTATACCTACTGCTACTGTACAAAATCCAGCCATTTCAATTTTGTGCTTGAAGAAGCTCTTAAGAATGACATTTCTATAGAAACCTCTTCCGCCTATGATATGGATATTGTAAAATCTCTTTATGAGAAAGGAAAAGTAGATAAAAATATTGAAGTGATCTGTAATGGATTCAAGACCGATGATTATCTGGTGAAAATTTCAGAAATGATCAACAGTGGTTTTGAAAATATTACCCCGATCCTGGATAACTACCGCGAGCTGGATAAGCTTACAGAAAGCATTGATACCACCTTCGACATCGGAATCAGAATCGCTTCAGAGGAAGAGCCGAAATTCGAATTTTATACTTCAAGATTAGGGATCGGATACAGAGATATCATTCCTTACTACAGTCAGAAAATTGCCGAGCACCCGAACGCAAGACTGAAAATGCTTCACTTCTTCATCAATACAGGGATCAAAGACACGGCTTATTACTGGAATGAATTGTATAAATGTCTTCGTGTGTATGCACGTTTGAAGAAAATTGCCCCGGAAGTGGATTCACTGAATATCGGTGGAGGTTTCCCGATCAAAACTTCTTTAAACTTTGAGTACGATTACCAGTATATGGTGGAGGAGATCGTTTCACAGATCAAAAAATTCTGTGAAGAGGAAGGAGTGGAAGAACCTAATATCTATACAGAGTTCGGAAGCTTTACCGTAGGAGAGAGCGGTGCCAACCTTTATAAGATCATTTCCCAGAAACGTCAGAATGACAGAGAAAAGTGGAATATGATCGATTCTTCATTCATGACCACACTTCCCGATACCTGGGCCATCTCAAGACACTTCATCATGCTTCCGCTGAACAGATGGGAGGATACATACGAAAGAGTGTTTTTAGGAGGGTTAACCTGTGATTCGGATGATTATTATAATTCTGAGCAGCATACCAATGCCATCTACCTGCCGGTTTTCAGTGATACCAAGCCTCTTTATATTGGTTTTTTCCATACAGGAGCCTATCAGGAAACGATTGGAGGGTATGGAGGTGTTCACCACTGTCTGATGCCGCAGCCTAGGCACGTCCTCATCCAGAAAGATGAAAACGGTGAGCTTCAGTATGAAATTTTCCGTGAAAAGCAGGAACCTGAAGATATTTTGAAAATCTTAGGTTACTAATAAAATCTTAACCTGTCATTGCGAGGAACGAAAGTGACGGAGCAATCTCAACTTAATTGTTCTTAATGTTTCAATTTTTTAACCATTAAGATTTTTATTAAGGCTTAAGAATCATTAAGACCAGCTATAAAAAATAAAGCTCTCAATTTTGAGAGCTTTTATCATTTAAAAATATTTTGAAAGCTTTTCAAGTTCCAGCTCTTCATAATCTGAAACAACAATATCCGCTAAAGTATAATCCTGATTTTTAGAATGGGGACTCCGGTAAGCAGCGCAAAAAATCCCGGCTCTGTGTGCCGCAAGAATTCCATTGGTGGAATCTTCGATAACCATGCAGTTTTTTACAGGTTCTCCTGCCATTTCTGCAGCCAGAAGAAAAACTTCAGGATGAGGTTTGGATTCTTTCAGGTCTGCACCGCTGATTTTTCCGCTGAAATATTGTTCAAGTCCGAACTTATCAAAAACCATATTAATGGTCGTCATCGTAGCTGAAGAAGCAAGAATAAGTTTGATCCCGTTTTCATGATAATGTTGGATGAGCTCTCTCACACCAGGAATCAGATCGAATTCCTCATCAGTATCGAAGTAATTTTTGAAATGAGATCTTTTGATACCCGAAGCGGCTTCATGCGTCTGCTTTAAACCAAATTTCCCGATCAGCGTTTCAAATACTTTTTTGGTAGAGGCTCCGGTGAAAGAGCTGTACAGTTCTTCGGAAACGGCAATTTCCAGTTCATCGAAGGTTTTAAAATAAGCTTTTCTGTGCAGTGGTTCCGTATCTACAATAACCCCGTCCATGTCGAAAAGAACAGCTTTTAAAGACATATTTTGTTTTTTGCAAAAATAAGGTTTAATATTTAAATGGTAAAGAGGAGTGGAAGCCTGAAGATGGCAATAGGATATTAAAATTTATAAGATAACTTGTTTTTTTCAACATAGGTCTTTTGGGTTGCCTTCCAAAAACTTCCGGCCTCTTGCATCCTGCTTCCAACTTCTTTGTATCTTTGCGGAATCATTCAATCTTTAAAACATTTAATTTTTTAAATAAAACATGAGAACATACGCAGGAATTCCTGAAGAAAATGCAACATTAGAAAACTCTAAAGTAATGCTGGTAACCGTTCCTTACGATGGAACATCAACATGGGGAAAAGGAGCGGATAAAGGCCCGGAATTATTCCTTGATGCTTCTGAAAACATGGAGCTTTACGACATTGAAACAGGTACTGAACCTTATCTTGACGGGGTATACCTGGCGGGAGAAGTTTCCGAAAATTCTACTCCTGAGGCAATGACGGAAGCAGTGTATCAGAAAACAAAAGAGCTTTTAAATAATGAAGGGAAGGTATTTACCCTTTTCGGAGGTGAGCATTCTGTTTCTATCGGTTCTATCCGTGCCGTAGGAGAGAAGTTTGAAAATCTTACCGTTCTTCAGCTTGATGCCCACACAGACTTACGTCCTGAATTTCATGGGTCTACTTCAAACCATGCATGTGCGGTTTTTGAAGCCAACCAGAAACACAACCTGGTTCAGGTGGGAATCCGTTCTATGGATGCGGAAGAAGCTCAGTACCTGCCGGAAGGAAGAGTATTTTTTGCCCATGAGATTGCCAATAATGACAACTGGATCAATGATGTTCTGGAAAAAGTTTCTGGAAACGTTTATATCACCATCGATCTTGATGCATTTGACCCGTCTATTGCTCCTTCTACGGGAACTCCGGAGCCGGGTGGACTTCAGTGGTATCCGACATTGGAATTATTGAGAAAAGTATTTGAAAAATGTAACGTTGTAGCTTTTGATATCGTAGAATTAATGGATTCTCCGATGGCTAAGCCAACTGCTTTCCTTGCTGCCAAGTTATATTACAAGATGCTTGCTTACAATCATATTTATAACAATAACTAAATTCCGCAAGAATCGGATTTTTTCTGCCGTATATTCTTTGGAAATTTGTGAGGTAAAAAAGAAATACTATGTCCACACAAAATCAAATAGATTATAACAGAATTGCCAAAGCGATAGAATATATCCGGGGCAATTTCAGGCTTCAGCCGAGTTTGGAGGAAGTGGCAGAAAATATACATTTGAGCCCGGCCCATTTTCAGAAAATATTTACGGATTGGGCGGGAACAAGTCCGAAGAAATTTTTACAGTTCATCAGTCTTGAACATGCTAAAAATTTACTGAAAGAAGAAAAAGCGAGTTTATTTGATACCGCTTACGAGACGGGGCTTTCCAGCACAAGCAGGCTTCATGACCTCTTTGTGAAAATAGAAGGCATGTCTCCGGCGGAATATAAAAACGGCGGAAAAAGCCTGAGCATCAATTACAGTTTTTCCAGAAGTCCTTTTGGATATGTAATGGCAGCATCTACAGAAAAAGGGATCTGCTACATGGCTTTTGAAGACGATAAAGAAACTGCATTGGGAAATTTATATGCTAAGTTTCCCAATGCTTCTTTTTTTGAAAAACAGGATGCTCTTCAGAAAAATGCCCTCTCCATATTCGGTCAGGACTGGACAAAGCTCAACACGATTAAATTACATTTAAAAGGTACAGATTTTCAGCTTAAAGTCTGGGAAAGTCTTCTGTCTATCCCAATGGGGAAACTTTCCACTTATGGCAATCTGGCAGAGAAAATAGGAAATCCTAATGCTTCCAGAGCAGTTGGGACGGCTATTGGCAGTAATCCTGTTGCATTTCTTATCCCGTGCCACCGCGTTATTCAGTCTACCGGGAATCTCGGCGGTTACAGGTGGGGAAGTACCCGGAAGCATGCTATTATAGGCTGGGAAAGTTCCAAGATTTATTCCGGAAATTCTATTGTATTGTAATGTATTGGGCAGATAACTCAATCAATTAGGTTTTGGCTAAAGCCTGACTGTATGTTGTTGATGGATGAAACGGGCTAAAGCCCGTTCCTATTGATACTACCTTTGAAATTTATTTGTTCGGTTTATGTTTTATATTACCTTTAGATTTTAAAATATAGATTTCGAACTGATAACATCTCATCAATGAACTTTGAAATTAAGTATGGGAAAGGTCTGCTTTCTATTAACTATGAACCCCGATATTACAGTGAAAGCCTTACGATAGGAAAAAGTCCCGTACTTTTTCTTTGGGATGACTGTGATGATCCCGGTGATGAAAATTTAGTATTGCTTCCTGTTGATGAGGAAAGTAAATATTTAATCAATAATACATTACAGAATATTGATCTGGATGTAGATTATACAGACCGGATTGAAGATTTATTTGATGTTTTAAAGCCTTTGCTGCGGTTATTAAAAAACGGAAAATATCATCTTAGCTTTTCAGAACATAGATTGCATAAAAGCTTTGGTCCCATAGCTGCTTTTGCGGAAGAAAGGCTTAACAGGGAAGAAGTAGAAAAAGAAATAGAAAAGTATAACGGGAAATTATATCAGAATAATATCTATGACTATACTTATCGCGGCCAGTACGACAGCACTTATCGTTTCAACGAATATGAACTGCCTTTCGTAGCATGGAAATCCAGGCAAGAAACCAACATTAACCTTATACAGCATTATGAAAGTCTGATTTCTTCCGGGGCAAGGCCGTTTGCCATTATTTTTACTTCTGAATTTCTGGAGGATAACTATCTGCACGAATATATTCTGGACGGTCATCATAAGCTCTGTGCCTACAAAAACTTGGGAATTGACCCGCCATGTGCTGTAATTAAATTTATTGCAGAAGAAAAAGGGCAGCTTGGATTGGATTTGGAACGCATTTCCGAGCTGATTTTTCCGTGGCAGTTTAACCACTTTTATAATAACTGGGATGGAAAGGAAGAATATTTTAAGAATAACCCCCATAGCATGCTCAAAAAGCATATTAAAAACGGATGGATTACCTTTCTTTATCCTGATGGAAGAAAAAGAGGGGAAGGTTTTTATATAAATGATATCCCCGACGGCGATTTTAAATACTGGTATGAAAATGGAAAAATAAGTAATGTCAAAAGCTTTTCTTTCGGAAAACCTGTCAGGAAGTCGGTGTACTATCATGATGATGTAGCTGTTGATGCTGAAAATTATGGAAATAAGGGCTATGAATTTATCTATAAAGACGGAGATCTCAGGATCACAAAAAACTGGAACAGAGAAGGGAAGATAGAATCCATTGCTGTTCATGAACCCAAAAGCATCAAACAGACTCCATTAACGGAGCAGGTTGTTTGGGAGTATTCCAGTGAAAGCTATAAAAATATCCTCAAACAGAGGAAAGAAGATGAAATTAAAAAAAAACTTGAAAAAGAGGAAAGGGATCTTCAGTTAGCAAAAATCAGGAAACAGGAAAAAATATATGAATGGCTGAAGATATTGCTGGTGATGGTCATTATTGTGGTAATTGTTATTTATTTTTATAAAACTTAATTAATTATGATGAATCTGTTTGAGGAAATGTCAGAATTCCCTTTAAATATTCTTCCGCACGACGGCACTGTACATTATTACGGAAAGGTTTTTAATAAAGAAAAGTCTCAGTTCTTTTATGACTATCTGCTGCATCAGATTCCCTGGGAAAATGATGAAGCGATGATCTTCGGGAAGTTAATTCTAACGAAAAGAAAAGTGGCCTGGTTTGGAGAAAAAGCCTTTGAATACACTTATTCAAAGCGTACAAAACTGGCCAGATTCTGGACACCAGAGCTGCTGGAACTAAAAAGAAAATGTGAAGAAGTCTCAGGAGAAACCTACAATTCGTGCCTTCTCAACTTATATCATGACGGAAGTGAAGGGATGGCCTATCACAGCGACGGCGAAACCGATCTTAAAAAACATGGCGCCATTGCCTCCCTTACTTTCGGGGCAGAAAGAAAGTTTTTATTTAAACATAAAACAACCAAAGAAAAGGTGGAAATATTCCTGGAAAACGGAAGCTTACTCATCATGAAAGGAACGACGCAGGAAAACTGGCTGCACAGGCTTCCCCCGACGACAAAAGTGAAAACACCAAGGGTGAATCTGACGTTCAGAACAATTGAGGAATAAAATAAGGTGGCTTAGGCCAGAAGCCATCTGAAACCATAAAAAACCCCGGTCGCTGAGGTTCCTCAGCGACCGGGGTTTATACTTTTTAAACCGTATTTATTATTTCAACACGTCAGCTTCAATGGAACTGTCATCATATACTTTGATAAATGCCTTTGTATAATCTTTTTTCGTGGCAAAATTCGGGTTCTCCATGAATTTCTGAGGATTGATGGCAAAAAGCGGCCACCATGTGCTGCTGATTTGAATCTGGATCCTGTGACCTTTCTTGAAAGTATGCATGACATCCTGCAGCCTGAAATTCACTGCTGTTTTCTGTTCAGGTACCAAAGCTTCTCCTTTTTCCCTGGAATTTCTGAACCTTGCCGGCATAATCTCACTTCTTACCATTTGGTGATAGTTGGGATAGATCACTCCGTCTTTCTTTTCTAAAGGCTTAAAATCTTCAGGATAAACATCAATCAGCTTTACGGCAAAATCTGCATCAGTAGAGCTGGAGGCAATATTCAGTTTAGCCATAATTTCTCCTGCAAAACTTATATCTTCCGTTAAAACATCCGTTGTAAACGTTAAAACATCAGGTCTTCCCACTGCAAACCTCTGATCTTCGGACATATAATTTTTAGGCGTAAAGCCGTTGAAATCTTTCAGGTTGTCCGAGCTTAAAACAGGATTGTTCGGATCGCTGTAATACTCTGAAAATCCTTGTCCTGCTGTATTTTTTAAAGTGCCACCTGCTAAATAGAAATTAACTTTCTGGGCATTTTTTGGAGGATAAGAAGCAAATTCTCTCCATTCTTTAGACCCTGTGTCGTACATCAGGGCTTCCGGAAGCCCGGCATCTTCTTTTATATTTCCTTTTAAATAATGATTAAAAAACTTAGTTTCAATATTCTTCTGATAATACGTTGCAATACTGTCCCCGAAATAAATCTGGTTGTGGAAGTGTTTACCTTGTTCCTGAGCCCAGGCTCCGTGAGAGAAAGGTCCCATGACGATCGTATTTTTGGCCTTCGGACTTGTTTTTTCTATGGTTTTGTAAATATTCAGAGGCCCGGAAAGGTCTTCGGCATCAAACCAGCCGCCAACAGTCATTACGGCATGATTTACATTTTTCAAATGGGGAAGGAGGCTTCTTTTCTGCCAGAACTCATCATAGTTCGGATGGTTCATAATCTCGGTCATGAAGAAATTGTTCTGATAGTATTTTTCATAGCCGTCTTTCAAAGTTCCCATGTCTCTGTAAAACTTAAGACCGTCTTCCGAAGTCTGCTTTACAAAACTATCCATATACCAGGCTTTGTTTTCAGGCTTTGTTTTCTGAACTCCGAAAACAGGGAATGTTCTGAAATATCCCAGCATAAATCTTCCGTTATGAAGAAAATCATCATTCCAGAAATCGGAAATCGGAGCCTGCGGAGACGAAGCTACCAAGGCAGGGTGCTGCGCCAATATTCCTGCTGCAGTGTAAAACCCGGGATATGAAGTTCCGTACTGACCCGCCTTGCCATTGTTATCTTTCACATTTTTCAGAAGCCATTCTATCGTGTCATAGGTATCTGTACTTTCATCTACATCCTTTTTGGTCTTTCGGTCCACCTGGGGAGTCATATTGGTGAAAGTGCCTTCGCTCATATACCTTCCACGTACATCCTGGAATACAAAAATGTATTTATCCTTCATCAGGTAAGCATTGGGTCCCAGTTTGGTTCTATATTCGTTTTCGCCATAAGGAGCAATACTGTAACAGGTTCTCTGCATCAGGAAAGGATATTTGTTTTTGTTCGAAATATCCTTTGGAATATATATCGCTGTGAAAAGCTTTACTCCGTCACGCATCGGAATGTAGACTTCCTTTTTGGTGAAATTGTCTTTTACAAAAGTATCCTTCTGGTCTGCGTTCTGAGTATGCCCAAGGATGAAAAAGAAAATAAATAAAATTGAAATATGGATCTTCATAAATAAAATTTACGGCTAATTTAGAAATAAATCGTTTCCGATCCATAGTATATCTTCAATCTTTAACTAAAATAAAAAATAAATCCATCTTCATTAAATGCCAATAAAACACAAACATCCGTTTGATCTGCTAAATTTGAGAGAGAGAGTATTTTTTGCTCGCAGATTTAGCAGATGGCGTAGATTCTTTAATGTCCTTTTTCCAATAAATTTATTAAACTTCTTACTTAGATTATTCAAAATCATTCTGAGAATCAGTCTGCTGTTGAAAAGGTGAAGCCGTAGGTAAATAAAAAAACATCCCCAAGCGGGGATGTCTGTATTGTTTTTGAAATCAGTTTCTGAAAAATTATGCTCTTAAATATCTTGAATAAGCATATCCTTCCTGACCATCATCTGTCTTAACTTTCCACCAGTCATCAGAAGTCTGCTCGATTAAAGTTACCGATGAACCTTTTGCAGCTTTTCCTACTACAGCAGCTTCAGTAGAAGGCTCCTGTCTGATGTTCAGATTAGAATCTTCAGTAGCTACTGTTAAAGAAGCCCCAGAAGTTAATCCTGCTACCTGTACATCAATGTTGATGTCTGAAGCTGAATACGTGGAATCAATAGCTCCTAAAGCGTTCCATACCGCATCTTTTGCTGCTGTATTGGAAGCACTTCCTGTAACGTATAGGATACCGTCCTGCTCCTGAACCTGAAGGTTGGAAATTCCTGCAGACTGTGCTGCTGAAACTACGCTTGAATATTTATCTTGTAATGTGCTCATCTTAAAAAATTATTTTACCACTAGGTTATTGTTATATTTTCCGATTTTCAAAGCATCCACAGATTCTTTGATCTTTCTTGCCTGAAGGCTTGAAACATTTCCTGTAAGGGTAAGCTGCCCGTTTACAACCTCAACTTTTACAGAAGGGAAATCTTTAACAGCATCCTGAACTTTTTTCTGAACTGCAGGATCTACAGCAGATGCCGTTTCTACCGGTGCCGTTTCAACTGGAGCAGCAATAGTAGACATATCCATTACGTCTTTTACTCCGTTGATAGCTTTTAATTTGGCGATCATGGCATCCTTCGATTGCTGGTCTGCAAAAGTTCCGCTTAAATGAGCCACTCCTTCTTTTACTTCCACAGAAGCATTGGGATTAGAAGTTACCACAGTTGTAGCCTGAGTCTGAAGATCAGCATCAGAGACTTTCTTTTTACAAGAAACCGCTCCAAAGGATATAGCTAGAGCTAATGCAGCCATTGCGATAGTTTTTTTCATAGTTGTATATTTATTAATGTTGTTAATACAATCAAATGTAATAATAAAATTTGTACCAAAAGAATAAAAACTCAATAAATGTTTCTTAAATTTTTTACAATATTTTCGAAATCAGCGATTTAATTTTAATGTATTATAAACTTAATCTGGAGTTAACCGGATTCAGACAAAATCTTGTACCAATTGAAAAACTATTATATTTGTGGGAATTGAACTATTTATATGAAAGGACAAAATAAACTTTTTATTGCCATTATCGTTGCACTTATCCTGGGAGTAGGAATCGGAGGTATGGTACACGTACAGTATCCTGAGAGTGCAGAACCCTTTTCCAAAAACATCAAACTGCTGGGAACGGTTTTCATCAGGCTTGTACAGATGATCATTGCACCGCTGGTTTTTACAACCCTGGTAGTGGGAATTGCCAAAATGAGCGATATCAAAATGATCGGAAGAGTGGGAACGAAAGCAATGTTGTGGTTTATTACAGCTTCCCTGGTTTCCCTTTTTATAGGATTGATGCTGGTGAACTGGCTTGAGCCTGGGCATGTAACCAAACTGCCGATCCAGGATGCCGCCGCCGCGGAAGATCTTTTAAAAACCAGTAAGAGCTTCTCTCTGGAAGACTTCGTAAAGCACATGATTCCTAAAAGTTTATTTGAGGCCTTTGCCACCAATGAAGTACTACAGATTGTAGTGTTTTCCATCATGTTTGGTGTGGCGTTAGCCAATTTAGGGGAAGAATATTCAAAACCTGTGGTAAAACTTTTCGATATTATTGCCCATGCCATTCTTAAGATGGTAGGCTATATTATGTGGTTTGCCCCACTTGGTGTTTTGGGAGCTATTGCCGCTGTAGTTGCTGTCAACGGGTTTGAAATATTTAAAGTATATGCCATTTATCTGAGGGACTTTTTCTTTGCGTTAGGTGTACTTTGGCTTGTACTTCTCCTGGTGGGTTACCTGATTTTAGGAAACCGTCTTTTCGAATTATTAAAAAGAATCAAGGCTCCGTTACTGATAGCGTTCTCTACAACAAGTTCTGAGGCTGTTTTCCCGAAACTGGTGGAAGAGCTTGAAAAATTCGGATGTAATAACAGGGTAGTATCTTTCATTTTGCCATTAGGATATTCATTCAATCTTGACGGAAGTATGATGTATATGACGTTTGCTTCCATCTTTATAGCCCAGATCTACGGAATTGAAATGGAACTGGGGCAGCAAATTACAATGCTTTTAGTACTTATGTTAACCTCAAAAGGAATTGCGGGTGTTCCGAGAGCTTCTCTGGTGATCATCGTTGCGACATGTTCCATGTTCGGAATTCCACCGGAAGGTATCGCATTGATCCTGCCAATTGACCACTTCTGCGATATGGGTAGAAGTATGACGAATGTATTAGGAAATGCTCTGGCTACTTCAGCTGTTTCCAAGTGGGAAGGGCAGCTGGAAAATACTCCTCAGGAAGTGTAATGACAGAACAGTATTTAGACAATCATAAAAAGGTTGTTCTCAAAAACGGCTTTACAGTAATAGATTCTGTTTTTACTGATGATGAGATCAAAAAGATAATTGAGGTTATTCAGAATGCAGATACATCCGCAGAAAACTTCAGAAAATCTGATGACCTTTTCGCTGTGAGACAGTTTTTGAAGGAAGTTCCGGAAATTAAAAGTCTTGTGTTTAATGGTAATGTCAAAGCTATTATCAGAGAACTTTTCGGAGAAAAATATTTTGTAGTAAAAAGTATTTATTTTGATAAGCCGGAAACCTCGAACTGGTATGTTGCCTATCATCAGGATCTTACCATATCGGTAGATAAAAAACTTAAAATGCAGGGTTTTGGACCATGGACGACAAAGAAAAACCAGTTTGCTGTGCAGCCACCTCTGCCTGTTCTTGAAAATATCTACACCATAAGAATCCATCTGGATGATACTGATGAAAATAATGGAGCGCTTAAAGTCGTTCCGGGATCACACGCTAAAGGAATTTACAGACCCGAAACTATTGATTGGAATGTGGAAACCGAAGAGATCTGCAAGGTAGAAAAAGGCGGAATTATGATTATGAAACCCTTGACACTTCATGGTTCCAACAGAACCACAGATGGAAGGAGAAGAAGAGTGATTCATATAGAATTTTCTGATATGGAGCTGCCGGAAGAACTGAATTGGTCTGAGAGAATCAATTAAAATATATAACTTAAATGCTTCGAATCCGCTCAGCATGACAACATTCAACACGAATAGTTAATATTAGAGATGTCATGCTGAGCGGAGTCGAAGCATTCAATAAAAATACCCCCTTTGATATTTTCAAGGGGGGTATTTCATAGCATTTAGCCGTGGAACTATTTCACAGAAATTTCATCCACAAAAATATGCGCTTCACCGCCAGCACCCTGGTGCCATTCCGGAAGTTTCCCGAAATAATAAGCTTTTACTTTGATATAACGGGCTTCAGTAGGTAGAATTTCTGCTCCGAAATCTTTGATCTGCACTTTTTCATCTTTAGCATCAATCGTATTGTCGATGCTTTTGAGAAGAATAAAATCTTTACCGTTCATGGATGCATAATATTCCACTTTTTTAGGCATTAGAATCCATGCTTTGCTGTCCTGAAGATAGGTGGATGACAGTTTTGTGATCTGCTGTGGTGATTTCAGGTCAATAACGGCTTCAAAATCCTGACCCTGATAACCCTGCCAGTCTCCTTTTCTCCAATTCACATCACCATTGATTCCGTCGATAAGTGCCAGTTTTCCACCCGCGGTATATTGTGGATTTACTTTTGAATGGACGGTGATGTCCCAGTAATTAGGTCTTCTGCTGAAATTGGCTACTGTTACCGAACTTTTCTCACCGTTTCTTTCCGAATAAGCGTGAACCTGTGTCGTTTTACTGATGGTGAATGGTCCTTTATAGGCAGTGAAAGTTTTTCTTACATTAGCATCACTGTCACTTAAGGTCATATAATATACTTTATCATCCGGATTTAATGGGGTGATCTGAACTTTTGCCGAGAAATCGAAAATCCTGTCGGAAGCAATCACCGGTGCAGCAGTCAGTTGCGGATATTTATAATCCTTCACAGGTTTGATGTTTTCAAAGCCTAATTTCTGAAGTTCAGCTCTGCCGGTATTCTTTGTAATCAGTCTTGTAGTGCCGTCTTCCAGGTGAATTTTAACTTCATCAAAATAAGGAATTGTCGTCTGCCATTCCGGAAGCCCTGGAGTAACTGAGTAAATTCCCAGCGAACTTAAAATATACCATGCACTCATCTGGCCGCAGTCTTCATTTCCAATAAGACCGTCCGGCGTATTTTTATAGAAATTGTCGAGGATATATTTGATCTTGGCATCTGTTTTTTCCGGTTTTCCTACATAATTGTACAGATAAGCGATGTGATGGCTCGGCTCATTACCTTGTGCATACTGTCCCATTAAACCTGTAATATCTGCCTGCTCACGGCCTGTGGTTTTATCCGGTGCCGTAAAAATAGCATCAATAAACTGTTCAAACTTTTCCTTTCCACCATGCGCTGCGATCAATCCGGGAATGTCCTGCTGTGCGGAATAGGAATAATGCCACGAATTACCTTCCGTATAATTATTATTTACCTCCCTTGGGTCAAAAGGTTCATACCAGTTTCCGTTTTTCCTGGGTTGGATAAAGCCTGTGATTGGATTATAAAGGTTTTTCCAATTCTGTGAGCGTTTCATGAAATACTGATAATCTTCTTTCTTGCCCAAAATCTTGGCCATTTGTGCAATACACCAGTCATCATAAGCATATTCCACTGTTTTGGAAACACTTTCAGGCTCATCATCCATGCTGATGTAATGATTCTGCTTGTATGCATTTAAACCGAAAACATCCAGCATGGCAGAATTTTTTGAAGCTTCAAATGCCTTTTCATAATCAAATCCTTTGATTCCTTTGGCCATAGCATCCGCAATTACAGAAACGGAGTGGTAACCGATCATACATTCTGTTTCGTTGGATGCAAGTTCCCAGACCGGAAGTTTTCCACCCTGTTCGTATTGCTTGATGAAGGTGTTGATGAAATCAGCGGTTCTTTTTCTGTCGATCAGCGTCATCAGCGGGTGAGCAGCTCTGAACGTATCCCAAAGTGAGAATACAGAATAATAATCGAATCCGTTTGTTGTATAAAGCTTATTATCCCTGCCTCTGTATCTCCCGTCAACATCCATATTGATGTTCGGCTGGGTGAATACATGGTATAAAGCCGTGTAAAAAACAGAAAGCTTATCCTTATCATCAGATTTAACCTGAATTTTTGAGAGTTCCTTGTTCCATTCGGATTCAGCCTGTTTTCTTACAGATTCAAAATCACCTGATTTTCCTTCTGCAAGCATATTTTTTTCCGTTCCTTCATAGCCTGTTGGGGAAATAGCTACTTTTACACTGATCTTTTCTCCTTTCTTAACATCAGATGAGAAAGCCAGAGCCAGTTTTGTACCTGTAAAAAGCTTATCCTCCTGCTTTCCGTTAACATCTTTTTTTGAAATTTTCATCGGTTTTGAAAACTCAATTCTGGCGTAGATATATTGATTGGCTGCCCAGGCTTCGCTTCTCCTGAAAACCTCAATGGTTTTATCATCAATGATCTTTACTTCACCTTCCAGCAGTTTATCCCTGTGGTTGAGATTCAGAATGATATTCGCTTTGCCGGAATTGTTAAAAGTATATTCGTGATAACCCACTCTTTTTGTGGTGGTAAGACGGACATCAATATTATTTTTGTCCAATTTAACGGAATAAAATCCGGCAGATGCCTTCTCATTTTTGTGCGAAAATTTAGACGAATAATCTTTGCTGTTCAGGCTCACATTTCCCATTGTAGGCATCAGCATAATATCACCGTAATCCGAAACTCCGGTACCGTTTAAATGAGTGTGGGAAAAACCATAGATCACATTATCCGAATAATGGTATCCGCTGCAGCCATCCCAGCTGCCGTCTATCCTGGTGTCCGGTGAAAGCTGCACCATTCCGAAAGGGACAATAGCTCCCGGAAACGTGTGGCCATGGCCTCCCGTACCTATGAAAGGATTCACATATTGGGCTTCATTCTGAGAATAGATCATCTGGGCAATGAATAATGAGAAAATGGCCAGTCTGTTTTTCATAACATCAATTTATACCAACGAATATATTGAAAAAACTACAGAATACTATGTAACAAAAAAATGATAAGGACTGTCTTATTAAAAACTATTACTACAAAATAAATGAAGAAAATACTACTTTCGGTGGTTATGCTGATGCCGTTGCTTGCCTTTTCACAGCGTATAACAGGAAAAATTACACAATCAGGGAATTCAGGTCCATATATAGAAATCATAGCTGCTAAAGATCAGAAGAGGCAGTCTGCCATTTCGGATGAAAAGGGAAACTATACACTTAAACTTCCTGAAAACGGAACTTATCATATCAGATTAATACAGGACGGAGCAGAAATATCCGCATCAGATATTACGGTAAATGGCGATATGAAGCAGGATTTTTTTGTTGAGAGAAAACAGGAAAAACAGATTGAAGGAGTTACGATTACCGCCAGAAAAAAGCTGATTGAAAGAAAAGCTGACAGACTGGTCTTCAATGTATCCAATTCTGTTGCTTCACAGGGAATGGATGGAGCCGAAGCTCTGGCAACCACACCACTGCTTAAAGTAGACGATAACTCAGGAATTTCTATTGCCGGGAAAAACGGAGTTGCCGTGATGATCAATGAAAGAATGCTGAGCCTTTCGGGAAATGAGCTGGTAGCTTATCTTAAAAATTTAAGATCCGAGAATATTGAAAAAATTGAAGTGATTACCACACCGCCGGCAAAATATGAAGCTCAGGGAAACAGCGGCCTGATCAATATTGTTTTAAAGAAAAACCAGAACCTGGGCTGGAGCGGGAGCCTTACTACCGGACTTCAGCAGCAGACTTATACAGGAACCTCCAATAGCGCCACGATCAATTACCAGAATGAAAAACTGCGGGCATCCCTGAAGCTGAGGCAAAATAAAAGTGAAAAACATTCTTATGAAAATTATACCATCGAAGGAACCGACGGACTTAAAAGCTCTGACGACAGAAGAGATTTCGGAAACGGGCTGGGAGGAGGCTTAAGTGTAGATTATCAACTTAATCCTAAATCGAATGTTGGATTTATTTATGAGTATGGAGTGGGGCATTCCAATATGGATATTACGAATACTTCAGATTATTTTCAGAATGGAAATTATACCAATACACTGTCTACCTATGCGGAACACCGGGCCAGGAACCAACAGCAAACGGTAAGTGCCTATTATGATCTTAAATTCGGGAAAAGAGACAATAAACTAAGCATCACCGGAAATTATTTTTCCAATATTCCGAAGAGCCTTATCGATTTTACCACAACAGAAAGTTCCGGCGACAGTTTTATAGTAAGAACACCTTCTACAGTTAATTATAAAATTTATTCAGGGCAGGCGGATCTTACATTACCTTTTCAGTTTGCGAAGACGGAAACGGGAATAAAGTTTACCAATTTTGATAACAATTCAGATATTTCTTATCAGAATTTTACCGGTGGAAACTTTGTCACAGATCCTGTAAAAAGCAACGTATTTGAATATAACGAAAAGAATTACGCTGCCTATCTGAGCTTCGAGAAAGATTTCAATGAAAAATGGTCGGCAAAAGCAGGCATCCGCTATGAATATTCTACAGTGAACGGGAACTCTGTAACCTCAGGTCAGCAGACAGAAAATTCCTACGGAAAATTCTTTCCAACGGCTTATATAACCTATAAAAGCAATGAGAATAATACATTCAGCTTAAATTATTCAAAAAGGATCAACAGACCAGGATTCCGGGCGATTAACCCTTATCGCTGGTACATCAATGTTAACTCATATTTTACGGGAAATCCTCTGTTAAAACCTTCTATTAATCATAATTTTGAATTGTCCCATGTTTACAAAGGAAAATTATCTACTTCAGCCTATTTCCAGAGAACAGTAGAAGCATTTGACCAGCTGGTGAACCTTCAGGGGGAGAACCGTATCAGCACATTTGAGAATTTTTATAACCAGAACAGTATGGGAGTTACCATCAATTATTCAGATACTTTCTTTAAATTCTGGGAAGCCAATTATGCTGCGGATCTGTCCTATATGGAAACAAAAGTCTTTTCTACCGATGCCGCATCCAGAAAAGGAAGCAGTTATGATTTTAATTTCCAGAACAACTTGTCACTCAATAAAAGTAAAACAGTACAGCTTATTTTCAATTACTGGTTCCGCTTACCATCCAATTCCGGGAATGTGTATATGGATTTTGCCGGAAATTTTACATCAGGACTTAAGCTGAACCTTATGGAAAAAAGTCTTCAGATGAATTTGTTTGTTTCCGATATTTTCAAACAGTCGAGGAGCAGGGGAGAGATCTATTATACGACCGGAACTCATTATTACAATAATTATTATGATGCAAGAAGGCTTACCTTATCTGCAACCTATACTTTTGGAAACAAAAAAGTAAAAGGAACGGACCGTAATGTGAGATTTGATGAGAAAAGCAGGGCAAATTAAAAAAGATAGGGAGGAATTATTTTAAATGAGAACTTATAAACAAAAGTGCTCTTTTTATCCAATTACATTTAAACTCAAAAACTAAAGTGTTTAAAAGCTTGGTGCTTAAGTTTTTATTGCCCACAGATTTCACAGATGGACACAAATAATAAGGCTTAAAAATGACGAATTTATGTTTTGGCTGAAGCCCAGGCGGATGTTTAATATCCATAAAACGGGCTAAAGCCCGTTCCTATTGAATAGTCAGCTATTTAAATCTTTCAATTTTTTAATCTTTTAATCTCAAAACCCTACACTTCTCCTTCGAAAAAATCATTCAAATAGTTTTGCTGATGGACATCTGTACGGTCTGTTCCCAGAAATTTTTTCCACGCTTTGGATTCATGATAAACAATTCCCATTTCCCAGACGCAGTAGGTGGGAATGTGGATGTTTTTTCGGTCCCAGACCTCAAATGTTCCGGAATCGTTATAATAAACGCTTTCCCATAACTCGTTTTCGCTTCTCCAGGTACAGATCAGCAACAGATAATTTTCGCCGCATCTGTGCATGATAACAAATCCAAGGTCATCTTTGTCCTGGAAATTTTCATCAGCATTTTCAATACACGTCTTGGCATTAATAATATCCTGAGGAGAAATTACAGCCGGATCTTCTGCCAGATTATACCATTTGAACCTGGTTCTGCCAAGAGTGAAAATACCTTTGGGAGATGCATATTTAGAGGGATAGTTAGTTGCGTTCATAGATTCTGTTTTATAAAAGTGAAACGATATGATAAGGAGGGAGATAAGAAATGGGAGGGTGTATTTTTATCATCTTATTTATCACATCAGGTTATAGATTTTATTGATTCTAAATTATCGAAAAAATCCGTAAATTTGTGAACAATTTATATTTATATGTTGACGAAAGAAAAGGTTCAAGATTTCCTTAAAGAGATAGAAGTAGATGATTTGGTGAGTAATTTTCAGATTATGGGCAATGATGTTTATATTGACATGACAGCTCATTCACCAGCCATGCACGAAAAGAAAAAACTGGAAGCTGCCATGAAACAGGCTTTTGCCAGTGAGTTTGGTGAAGAGATCCAGCTAAAACTTAAAATTGTTTCTCCGGAGCCTAGCGAGATTCAGCAAAGCCAGATCAAAGGCAAGCAGATTCCGGGAATTCAGAATATTATTGCTATTGCTTCCGGAAAAGGAGGGGTGGGAAAATCTACTGTGGCTGCGAATATGGCAGTTACTTTGGCTAAAATGGGCTTCAAAGTAGGATTACTTGATGCCGATATCTACGGGCCATCTGTTCCTACAATGTTTGATACAGAAGGTGAAAAACCTCTCTCTGTAGAAGTTAACGGGAAGAGTATGATGAAGCCTATAGAAAACTATGGGGTAAAAATGCTTTCTATAGGATATTTCTCAGGAGCTAATCAGGCTGTGGTGTGGAGAGGTCCTATGGCTTCAAAAGCTTTAAATCAGATGATCAGAGATGCAGCATGGGGAGAACTTGATTTCTTGTTGATCGATCTTCCTCCGGGAACCGGAGATATCCATTTGTCTATTATCCAGGAAGTTCCGGTAACAGGTGCTGTGATTGTAAGTACACCTCAGCATGTAGCGTTGGCAGACGTAAGAAAAGGGATCGCTATGTTCCAGATGGAAAGCATTAATATTCCTGTTCTTGGATTAATCGAAAATATGGCGTATTTTACACCGGCAGAACTTCCTGATAACAAATACTATATCTTTGGACAGCAGGGCGCTCAGTATCTTGCTGAGGATCTGGGGATTCCGGTGCTGGGAGAGATTCCGTTGATTCAGAGTATAAGAGAAGCCGGAGATGTCGGAAGACCTGCAGCGCTTCAGGAAGGCTCTAAAATTGCAGAAATCTACACAGAAACGGCAAGAAATATGGTAGAAAGCCTTGTAGAAAGAAACAAAAACCTTCCGCCTACAGAAGCGGTAAAGATTTCGACTATGGCAGGATGCTCGCCGAAAGCTAAAAAATAATTATTTTCAATTAAGTTTGAAAAGAACCGAATTGAACGATGAAAAATATGGAAACAAATATAACACACGAAGATACAGTAACGAGAGTAATGGAAGCTCTGGAAAGCATCAGGCCGTTCCTGAACAAGGATGGAGGCGATATTGAGCTTATTGACGTGAAGGATAACCAGGTTTTTGTAAAACTTCTGGGGAACTGTTCCGGGTGTTCGCTGAATTTTTCAACCCTGAAACTGGGCGTTGAAAATACAATCAAGCAACATGCTCCGGAGATTGAAAAAGTAATCAATGTAGAGTAAAAAATTACACGAAATATTTTTTAAAGACAGGTTTTTCAGCCTGTCTTTTTTTTGTTTAAACAGATCATTATTTCATTATTTCAATCTGCTGTTTGATAAATTAACACTCTGTTTTATAGTGTTTTTTGTTAGTTCTGTTGGTTTTTTTTCATTATATTTGTGAAAAACGCATCTTATGTTTGAATTTTTACAAAACCTGGAACCGCTTCATCAGGGCTTCTGGTATACAGCTATAGCAGCCAGCTTTATTTTCTTAATTCAAACGGTTCTTACTTTTGCCGGAGGCAGTCACGGAGATGTAACACATGCTGATTTTAGCGGAGACAGCCATGCTGACAGCCCATTTCAGTTATTTTCTTTCAGAAATCTCATTAATTTCCTCTTGGGATTCGGATGGAGCGGGGTAGCGTTTTATGGCTCAATAGGAAACAAATTACTGCTGATCTTTGTGGCTGTGCTTATAGGTGCCGGATTTATATTTCTGTTCTTTATCCTTATTATGCAGATTCTTAAACTTACCGAAGACAATACATTTAAACAGGAAAACCTCATCGGAAGAGCAGGAGAAGTTTATCTTACTATTCCTGCCAATATGAGCGGCAAGGGGAAAATCACGATTTCCGTAAACGGAACGAGTCATGAACTCCCTGCGATGACAGAAGAAAAAGAAAATATTCCTTCCGGAGATTCGGTAAGGGTAACTTACATCTATGACAAAATCCTTGTCGTTTCAAAAATTTAATCATTATCAACCATTTTATAAAAACTATTTATGGCAATACCAGGAACTCTTATTCTTACATTAGTCATTGTACTTGTATTATTCGTCACATTTTTAGCCCTTATTTCGAGGTATAAGAGATGTCCGTCGGATAAAATTTTGGTTATTTACGGCAAAACCGGAGGCAGCTCTGCAAAATGTATTCACGGTGGTGGTGCATTTGTATGGCCTGTAATTCAGGATTATGCTTATCTCGACCTTAAACCTATCTCTATTGAAGCCAATCTTACCAATGCCTTATCCAGGCAGAATATCCGGGTAGATGTGCCGTGTAGATTTACCATTGCCATTTCTACGGAACCTGATTCTATGGGAAATGCTGCTGAAAGATTATTGGGATTGTCACAGGAACAGATCCAGGAGCTTTCCAAAGATATTCTTTTCGGACAGCTGCGTTTGGTTATAGCCACCATGACGATTGAAGAGATCAACTCAGACCGGGATAAATTTTTAGATAATATTTCTAAAAACGTAGATACTGAATTAAAGAAAATCGGTTTAAAGCTGATCAACGTTAACGTTACCGATATCAGGGACGAATCCGGATATATTGAAGCTTTGGGTAAAGAAGCGGCTGCAAAAGCGATCAATGAAGCGATCATCAGCGTTGCAGAGCAGACCAAGATCGGGGAAACCGGAAAAGCGATTGCAGACAGGGAAAAAGATACCCAGATTGCAGAAACACAAAGAGACAGGGACGTAAAGATTGCAATTACGAGAAAAGATAAAGAAGTAAGCATTGCTGCAGCGTTAAAAGATGAGTCGATTGGTAAGGCAGAAGCTGAAAAAGAGTCCAGAATTGCGACTTCATTGGCCAATTCCATCGCCGTAAAAGGAGAAAACGAAGCCAAAATTACCATTGCCAATTCCGATGCCGAAAGAAGGGAAAAAGAAGCAGAAGCATTAAGAATTGCAACGGCTGCGGAAAAAGTACAGGCTGCAAGGTCTTTGGAAGAATCTTATCTGGCCGAGCAGAAAGCAGAAGCAGCAAGGGCTGAAAGAGAACGTGCTACGCAACAGGCCAACGTTGTAGTACACGCAGAAATTGCCAAACAAAAAGCGATCATTGATGCCCAGGCAGAAGCTGAAAAACTAAGATTACAAGCCAAAGGAGAGGCAGATGCTATTTTCGCGAAAATGGAAGCTGAAGCAAAAGGGCTTTATGAAATTCTGACCAAGCAGGCTGAAGGTTACGATAAAGTGGTACAGGCCGCTGGCGGCGATACCAACAGTGCCTTCCAGTTACTGTTAATTGAAAAGCTTCCTGAATTGGTTAAAACGCAGGTTGAAGCTGTTAAAAATATTAAGATCGACAAAGTGACGGTTTGGGACAGTGGAAACGGGCAGGATGGAAATAGTTCTACCGCTAATTTTGTTTCCGGAATGATGAAAACAGTTCCGCCGCTGAATGATCTGTTTAATATGGCAGGTCTTAATTTACCGGATTATTTAAAAGGTAAGCCGGATGAGGTTAAAAAAGAGATCATCACGGTTCCGGAGAAGAAAGAAAAGAAGAATTTTGATGACATGACTCCGGAAAAACCGGAAACTGAGGCTCCGAAAGCTTAATATTAAGATATTATAAAAAGACTCGGGCGGAAAGCAAAGCTTTCCGCCCGAGTCTTTTTATAATTCATAGTCCTGAACTCTTTAATTACAGGATTAGACAAAATGCCAAAAAGCAAAATTAAATTGTGAGTAGAAATAAGATTCGGAGAAGTGATGAAGGTAAATTATATCAGGCAAATGATAACATATGCTCAGCAGTAAAGCAAATCAGCAGTTTTGTAGTTTTGCCTTTTTAAGTATTTTCACTTACTGATCTGGTTTCCTGAGATATTCAGTGTTTTGTCTGCGGAAGATTTCCCTTCCATTGGGTGTTTCTGCATATAAAAATAGCCTGAAACAGCCATCAGAACAAGAAGTATAAAAACCACAAGAACTATTCTTTTTAACATGTCTCTCATATTGCTAAATTTTTAATGTCCCTAATTTCTAAAGTAGAGGTAGGATATCCTTTATGCACAGCGTTGATCATAGCTCTGCCCACTTCATGTAAAGTTAACGATTTTGATGGTAACAAAATAGGAAAAATCCAAATAAATGGTTTAAAGAACCATTTTACATTGGTTTGACCCTCAACGGGTTTCATGAATCCTGGGCGGAAATTGAATGCATTCCTGAAGCCCATTTTTTTCAAAGTGTTTTCTGTTCTTCCTTTTACCCTTGCCCACATCATCTTTCCACTTTCTGTGCTGTCTGTAGATGCTCCGGAAACATAATTGAAAACCATGTCTGGGTTTTGGTTCAGAACGGCTTTGGCAAAGTGAATTGTAGTATCATAGGTAATCTTTGTATAATCTTCCTCATTCATCCCCACACTGCTGATTCCGGCACAGAAAAAACAGGCGTCATAACCTTTAAGATTTTCATCATTCAGATCTATGGATAAGAAATCAGGAATCAGATATTCCCTGAGCTTGGCATGTGTTTTCCCGGAAGGTTTTCTGCTTACACTTAGAATTTCAGAGATATTAGGATTTTCAAGGCATTCCATTAAAATACCTTCACCTACCATACCGGTTGCTCCTGTAAGAATTATTTTGATTGGGTTCATTTTTTCTGTTAATATTATGTGAGACGTACCACTTTTCGCTTTACTTTAAATTTACTGCAAAAATTTTAGATTTTAACATTTTTGTTTTGGAGTAGGGATCCACCGCTTCTGTCATTACGAGCGAAGCGAAGTAATCCCTTAATAATTCTAAATGTTTCTTAATGTTTAATTGAGATTGCTTCGCTTTGCTCGCAATGACGTTATATAAAATAAAAACCGGCCAGATTCTGGCCGGTTTCTAATATAGTGTGAGAAATTTACTTTTTTTCATGCAGCTGACTGTAAATATTATGGATCAATCCGTCAGCCACGGAAATTTTAGGAACAAATATCCTGTTGATATCTGACCAGGACATGACATTGTTAAAGATTCTCAAAGCATGTACCAGAACATCCGCCCGGTCTTCCCTGAGGTTATGTTTGCTCATTCTTTCCTCTACAGAAAGTTCGTTAAATTCTTTATATACCTTTTTAAGATGGGAAAGTGTCATAGGTTTTCCGTCTTTTGTTTTGCTCATTGAGAAAACTTTATTGATATTTCCTCCGGAGCCAATAGCCACAATAGGTTTTTTACTGACGATATTTTTTTTAATTTCTTCCTTCATTTCCTGCCAGTTATCTGCAGATACCAGATTATTTAGAAGTCTGATTGTTCCGATATTGAAGGATTTTTCATAAACCATTTTTCCGTTTTCGTAAAAAGTAAGCTCTGTGGAACCTCCTCCCACATCAATGTACAGATAGGCAAACTCTTTGTCGAGTCCTTCTGCAACATGGTTTTCATAAATAAGAGTGGCTTCTTCGTCTCCGGAAATAATTTCTATATTGATTCCCGAAGTTTCCTGAACCTGCCTGATGATTTCGTTTCCGTTGGAGGCATCACGCATCGCACTGGTGGCACAGGCACGGTAATGCTCTACTTTATAGATCTTCATAAGATCGCTGAAAATCCTCATAGAGTCAATGACCATTTTTTCTCTTTCTTCCCCGATCATTCCCATGGTGAATACATCCATCCCCAGCCTCAAAGGAATTCTTAAAAGATTAAGTTTTATAAATTCAGGTTTTCTGTTGCTGATCTTTACTTCATTGATCAGAAGTCTGGCGGCGTTGCTTCCTATATCTATCGCTGCGATCTTCATTTTTTGCTTGTTTTAGCTTTTAAATACTTGTAGGTTTCTATTTGAGAACGGCATTCCTTTTTATCATTCCTTACATACTCGTTGCTCAATTTTTTGTCTAAAATACGAGCTTTTACGTTATCTCTCAACTGAATGTCGAGAATATCTTTCAATTCCTTCTTAAGTTCCTTATCCGTAATCTTTGCCGCAGCTTCAATTCTGTAGTCCAGGTTACGCGTCATCCAGTCTGCGGAGGAAATATATAGGTCTTCTGCTCCTTTATTGTAGAAATACATTACCCTTGCATGTTCCAGGTATTCATCAACAATGCTTATCGCTTTTATTTTTTCCTTGAATTCTTTTTGATTCACAGCACAGTAGATCCCTCTTACGATGGCTTTTGTAACCACTCCGGCTTTGGCAGCTTCATAGAGTTTTTCGATAAGAGCCCTGTCGCTCATGGAATTAACTTTAACAATAATTTCAGCCTTTCTTCCTGCTTTCGCTTCTTCAATTTCCCTGTCAATATGATGTACGATTTTTTCACGCATAAACTGCGGGCAGATCATTAGATTTTTGCAGGTTTTCAGGACCGGAAGGAAATCATCTTTCGGCTTTTTAAGGACATTAAATACTTTATTAATATCTGCCATAATGCCACGGTCTGCGGTCATCAGCAAATGATCTCCATAGATCTTTGCTGTTTTTTCGTTAAAATTTCCGGTACTTACAAAACCATACTGAATGGTTTTATTATGTGATCTTTTCTTGATCACACATAGCTTGGCATGTACCTTTTTATTGGGAAGGCCTATAAGGACTGTGATTCCCTCAGGTTCAAACATTTCTTTCCACTGCAGGTTGGATTCTTCATCGAATCTGGCCTGAAGCTCCAGCATTACCGTCACTTCTTTACCGTTTCTCGCCGCATAAATCAGGGCATTACTGATCTTTGAGCTGCTGGCAAGACGGTAGGCGGTGATCTGTATGGATTTTACATCAGGATCCATTGCTGCTTCACGCAGAAGGTCAATAACCGGGTTATACTTGTGGTAAGGGAAAGTAAGAAGAACATCTTCCTTTAAGATAACATCAGTTACCCTTTCACCGTTTTCAAAAGCCTGATGGGTGAAAGAAGTTCTTTCCACAGGTCTTTCGTAGGCTTCAAAAACATCCGGGAAATCCATGAAGTGTTTGAAATTATGAATTTTTCCCCCTGGAATAATGCTGTCTTTTTTTGTTAAGTTCAATTTCCTGATCAGAAGTTCCAGCAGGGCCTTATCCATATCTTTATCAAAAGCAAAACGGGTAGGCTTCCCTTTTCTTCTGTTCTTGAGCCCTTTTTCTATTTTTTCAGCAAAATTGGTACGGATGTCATTATCAAGTTCCAGCTCTGCATCTTTTGTCACCTTAAAAGAATTCGCAGAAAATTCATCATAGCCGAAATAAGAAAATATATGGGGAAGGTTAAAGGTGATGACATCTTCAAGCAGCATGACATTCTTCTCTTCAGGATCTTCCGTAGGTAACAGGACAAATCTTCCTACAAAACGTGACGGAATTTCAATAATCGCATAATTACTGGAATACTGCCAGTCTTTTTTCCTCATAGCCACCCCAAGATAAAGACTTTTATCCCTCATATACGGCATTGGCGTGTTTTCATGAAGCAGGATGGGGATAACATTGGATTCCACCACTTCATCAAAATATTGCCTTACAAATTCCTTTTGTTTGGCTGTCAGGTTCTTAGAGGTCTTAATCGATACTTTGAGATCGGCCATTTCAGCCTGAATGTGCTTCCATGTCTTATCAAAATTCTGCTGTTGCCTGATCACAATTTCATTGATCCGCTGAAGAATTTTGGAAGGCGGCTGGTAGAAAGATTCCGCAATTACTTTTTCTTTAAAATCCATTGCACGCTTTAATCCGGCTACCCGTACCCTGAAAAATTCATCTAAATTGTTGGAAAAGATTCCCAGGAAACGTATTCTTAAGTGTAAAGGGACATTTTCATCCATAGCTTCCTGTAAAACCCTTTCATTGAAAGCAAGCCATGTAATATCTCGCGGATTGAAGTGTACTGACATTTTAAATGTGTATATTTTATCAAAAATAGCAATTCGTGAAGTTTAATTCACATTTCCAAGGTTAAACTTTAATTAATTTTTTAAAATTCCTCATGTTCAAACTGTCCTGAATACTGCAATTTAACATAATCTGGCAAGTCTTATTTCCTCTGATTATTCTTGACTCTGTCATTTTGTCACAAAATAGGAGATGGTACAGATATTGAGAAATTGAGAGTGTAAATTAAAATATAAAAATTAGAAAAAATATAAATATTATGAGTAAAATAATTGGAATTGACCTAGGAACAACCAACTCTTGTGTTGCTGTAATGGAGGGGAAAGACCCTGTTGTTATCCCTAACGCAGAAGGTAAAAGAACGACTCCGTCTATCGTGGCATTCACAGAGGATGGTGAAAGAAAAGTAGGGGATCCTGCAAAAAGACAGGCTGTAACGAATCCAAAGAAAACTGTATACTCTATCAAAAGATTTATCGGTACTCATTTTAAGGAAGATGCTAAAGAAATTTCAAGAGTACCTTATGAAGTTGTAGCAGGACCAAATGATACTGTAAAAGTTAAAATTGACGACAGAGAATATACACCACAGGAAATTTCAGCTATGACGCTTCAGAAAATGAAGAAAACTGCTGAAGATTATCTTGGACAGGAAGTAACAAGAGCGGTAATTACTGTTCCGGCTTACTTCAACGATGCACAGAGACAGGCTACTAAAGAAGCTGGTGAAATTGCAGGTCTTAAAGTAGAAAGAATCATCAACGAGCCTACGGCTGCAGCTTTAGCTTACGGTTTGGATAAAAACCACAAAGATCAGAAGATTGCTGTATATGACCTTGGTGGAGGTACTTTCGATATCTCTATCCTTGATTTGGGAGACGGTGTATTTGAAGTATTGTCTACAAACGGAGATACGCACTTAGGAGGTGATGACTTTGATGATGTGATCATCAACTGGATGGCAGATGAATTCAAAGCTGAAGAAGGTGTTGACTTAAAATCTGATGCAATTGCATTACAAAGATTGAAAGAAGCTGCTGAAAAAGCAAAAATCGAGTTATCTTCTTCTCCTCAGACTGAAATCAACCTTCCATATATTACAGCTACGGCTACAGGTCCTAAACACTTAGTGAAGACTTTAACTAAAGCTAAATTCGAGCAGTTATCCGCAGATCTTGTAAGAAGATCTATGGAGCCGGTTGCTAAGGCATTGAAAGATGCAGGTTTATCAACTTCTGATATTGACGAAGTAATCTTGGTAGGAGGTTCTACAAGAATCCCGATCATCCAGGAAGAAGTAGAAAAATTCTTCGGTAAAAAGCCTTCAAAAGGAGTTAACCCGGATGAGGTTGTAGCAATTGGTGCAGCAATCCAGGGAGGTGTATTGACAGGTGATGTAAAAGATGTATTGCTTCTTGACGTTACACCACTTTCTTTAGGTATCGAAACTATGGGTTCTGTATTCACTAAATTAATTGAAGCGAACACTACGATCCCAACTAAAAAATCTGAAGTATTCTCTACAGCTTCTGACAACCAGCCGGCCGTAAGCATCAGAGTAGGACAGGGTGAAAGACCAATGTTCAACGATAACAAGGAAATCGGTAGATTCGACCTTACAGATATTCCACCGGCACCAAGAGGAGTTCCTCAGATTGAAGTAACTTTCGATATTGATGCTAACGGTATTCTAAGCGTATCTGCTAAAGATAAAGGAACTGGTAAAGAACAGACAATCAAGATCCAGGCTTCTTCAGGTCTTTCTGACGAAGAAATCGAAAGAATGAAGAAAGAAGCTCAGGAAAACTCTGCAGCCGATGCTAAGAAAAAAGAAGAAGTTGAAATCTTCAACAAAGCAGACGGATTGATTTTCCAGACTGAAAAGCAGTTAAAAGAATTCGGAGAAAAGCTTTCTGCTGACAAAAAATCAGCTATTGAAGCAGCTCACGGAGAATTGAAAACCGCTTTCGAAGCTAAAAATGCTGACGATGTAAAAGCTAAAACAGAAGCTTTAGATGCAGCCTGGATGGCAGCTTCAGAAGAATTGTATGCAGCAGGGCAACAGGCTCAAGGTGCTGATGCAGGAGCTCAGAATCCTGGAGGTAATGCAGGAGGTGCAGATGATGTACAGGATGCAGACTTTGAAGAAGTAAAATAAGAAGCCGTAAGTAAACCTTACACTTTATTATACAACCGCAGTAAACCCCATGTTTATTGCGGTTTTTTATTGTTGTGCTTGTACTTTGGATGTATGGTTATTATGACGTTTTCAAACCAGAAACTGATAGATAAAAGGCCAATTATTTCACTTCAACAGCCAATATCAATTGATGTAACAGCTTGAAGAATTATCTGATAAAATTGAGGATTTCCGTAATGAGTATTTAAAATGAGGTTATAAATTGCTTAAAATAATTTAAATTTTATAATTATGGCAAAATATGCAATTTCAGGCGTTTGGAAAAATGGTGATGATGTAATCACTCATTATGCATTTCATGAGATGAATGAAGAAGGTAATTTTAGGGCAGTTAAAAAATCTAAAAGCGAAGCAATTAAACTATTAGAAACTTCAGGGAACACAGCTATAACCTGGATCTGGAATTATAAGGATTCTAAATGGAATAGTGGTCAGAATGTAGTAGTAGCTAACGATTCGGATGGCAAATATTTAAAAACAAGCCCAGATAATAAAGAGATGAATAATCTTAAACATTTAATTGATTATTATTGGATAGCTCCTTAATTTTTTGCTAAAATTCTAATTAATTGAATGTTATTAAGCATGCAAACTTCCCCGGATCTTTGATCCGGGGAAGTTTTGTTCAGATTAAACCAAAAAATATTTTATAATCTGATCATGCATCTGTAAAGTTGCTTTTTAGTCAATAACAATATAATTGTACTTTTCACTAGGTGCTATGCTGTATTCCACCTCTTCTGTGTAGGTAGGAACCACTTCACACCCGAATCTTCCCCTTGGCACGCATGGTCCGCTCTCTCGGGACAGTACCTGGTTGGGAAGGCTCATATTAATGTTCATTCCTGCATTTTGAAGAACAATAGGTTCATTGGTGGTAGTATATGTCCATGGTCCGTACATTCCGCTGTTTTTCACTCCCTTTTTAGATATTTTGTTGATTACAAAACGAATGGCAGGGTGGGCGATTGTATTAGTCTGGCTTTTGCTAGAATAGAAATACAGCTTTAAATCCACATTCCTGTTACGGCCACTGGTAATATTTTCTTTCACGAGTTTTACGTATACCGGTGGATTTTTAATATCAAATTTAAAGGTAGTTTTCACCGGCGAATTATCTTTCAGGTAAGAATAGGAGCAGAAAATAGGAACGCCCGGCTGGCTCTTGGAAAAAGTTCCTTTTGAAATGTGATTCACAAAAGCTTCATATCCTTTGAAAGATTGAGCTGCCGTTACCCCGCTTCCGCCTATTAAATAAAGATTGAAATCTGCTCCGTTCAGGAAATTTTTTTCATCTTCTGTCAGATAGCTTTCTCCTTTTACAAATAGTTTGCTGAAAGATTCATTAATTGTTGTTCTGGCTGTTTCTGTCAGTTCGTTCGTCTCAATTGTTAATACCCCCATTCTTCCGTAAGATATAGAATTCACATACACCGGCTCTACACCGCCTGTATCCAGATTGGTATCATTAACCAGCGAGCCGGCAGGAATATCCATATCCAGGGTGAAAGAAGTCTGGTAAAACTTTACATAGAATCCTGTTCTTTTGGCAATCATTCCTTCCTCAATATTCGTGGATGAAGAGTTTTTTCCAAACAGGGATCTTGTGTTCACATTAGACCCGAAAGCTACTTTCAATTCATCGTATGACGTAAACTGCTCAACACTGTAGCTCAGTGTTCCGTTTTGTGTAAAGTCGGCCGACTGGATATAATCCTGGACCAGCTGCCTGGTTTTGGATAAAGAAGGCTGGTCAATCGTGAAAGCCGTTTTTTTATTCAAAGCCGGGATAGACATTGAAACGGTCACAGGCTTTACGGAAGCGGTAATCGGCTTGAAATTCATATCCTGTATAGAATTTCCTTTCAACAGGGAACCTGGGAAAATGTACATCTGAAGATGAGGAAGGACGATAGATTCTGAAGATTCGAATTCTTTGGTTTCCGTGAACTCTTCCAGATTGCCTCCTTTGGCAGACATACTTCTTATTTTTCCGGATAATGCCGACGGATATGTCCCAAATGAAGTGATATTCACAATCTGAGGAGCGCGGGTCATTTCCTGGGCTTCGGTTCTGTCCAGTTCTGTGGCACAACTTGATAAAGCAGCCATAGAAATGGCTGCCATTACATACATCAGTTTTTTCATGATTATTTTTCTACAGTAAATGTTGTGTAGTATACAGAATTGTCTTCTGCATGGGCTGCTGTAAAGTTAATCGGAACTCCCGGAGCGTTAGCTGTAAACTGGCCTCCGTTCACGATAAAATTAATGAAACCTGTATAACCCTGAACCACTTGAACGGCATCAGAACCTATCCCTCCCAGAATGTATACTTTCAGATCAGATTCTTCAAGGATTTTCTTACTCTGAACATCAATGCTGATAGAGCCGTTTACCATTTTGGCATTTAATGCTGCCTTTAAGGCAAACGCTGTTTCGTTATAAGAATAATCAGATTCCAGGGAGATAATTCCCAGTCTTCCATAAGTGATGGAATTGATATAAACCGGATTTTTAGAGGCTGCCAGATTCAGGTCAGATTCATTTTTGAAAATATTTCCGTTATCCGGAATATCCATATCGATGGTAAAATTCTTCTGAGTGAATTTAGCAAAGATGCCGGTATTTTTTTTCACCTTATTGTTGCTTCCGCTTACATCAATACTGAAAATGCTTCCAATATTAACGTTAGCTCCAAATGCAATTTTAAGTTCGCTGTAATAAGAGAACTGTTTGATGTTATAATCAAAGGCAAGGGATTGCTGTCCGCTGAAATTAGCACTCTGCATCGCTTTGAATATGGAAGATCTCATGCTGGAGAGCGAAGGTTTTTCAATGGTGTCCACAATAAAATCGGACGGGAACGAGTAAGAAACCGTAATCGGCTTTACAGGATAGGAAATGGGAGTGTACGAAAGATTATCAAGAGTAGTTGAGTTGTAAACCCCTCCGATAAACGTTTTGTTGGGAGCAGTTACTACCATCTGATCACTGTTTAGCGTAACGGTGGTTGTTTTGGAAGTAATTGGCTGTCCTCCTACGGAAACTTCATCGTAATTTAAATACTTGGATGGTAAAGTAACTACAGGATTAAGTCCTTTCGAGGCCTTTGCGCCATCTAAAACGGTTGGTGATTCTTCATTGATATCCTGACGACAAGATACAGAAGTGATACTGGCTACAACCAGTAATGCCATGGGTAAAATGATTCTTTTCATGAGTTAAATTTGAGAACCCAAAAGTATTATTTTTACACGTATTGGTGAAATATATATAGATTAAATAATTGTAAACCACTATTAATAAAAGATTAATTTAATGTAATGCCTTGATTTTATTTAATGTAGTTCTCTTGTTAGTGATAAAAATCATGTTTAAAACTTATGAAAAAACAATAAAAACTCCCCCAATAAGTTGTTGGGGGAGGCTGTTTTCAGATCAAGTAATGTATGAAAGGATATTTCTATAATCTGATAACACATCGTCAAAATTTATAAAGAGCTGTAATGATAATCTATATTACTCCAAATGATATCATCTCCGGCCTCATTCATGTCAGAGGGACTACCGAAAATACTGTTCCCGAAGATATCCTGATATCCGGTAACCCCGAAAGTGACTTTCTGAGAAATAAACAAAGCATTTACATTTTCTCTCGGCATCTTTTTGATGTATCTTAAAGATCTTTTAAGGGTAAATGAAGCTTCAGTTTTGTTAAAAATTCCAATAAAACTCTTCCCATCGTTTTCATTTACGAATACCGAATCCTTTTCGATTTTCATAGGGTAATTTATCTCTGCGGATGTTCCCGAAACAAGCTTCAGGGAATTATTTTTCAGATCCATGCCGATGCTTTTCCATGTCGGCTCTTTGTAAGTGCTCCAATAAGTATTCAGATAAGATTCCGCAGGATTGGTTTTATGGCCTGAAGGACCCTTGTACAACGAAATATTCTGCACCTTATAATCTTTGTACTGAAACTGGTATACTTGCTTTACTGCAGGATTGGGAGATTCAGCTATACTGTCTTCATTCCCGCTGCATGACAGCATTGGCAAGATTATAAGAGCACATAGAAAAGGGTGTTTCATCAGAAAATTTTTGCAAAAATATATTTTTTACACCATATAGTGAAATATTATTCAATAAAAAATCTGCTAAGCATAATAAACAACTTTAAAGGCGTTTTCATCCACTTTTACATAAAAATAAAAGCTCCCCAGACACAGTGCCTGAAGAGCCTATTGACAAATTAAATTATTTCTTATTTCCCGAAAAACAGCTGGTCCTGCTTCTGCTGCTCATTGTAAATGACCTGAAAACTGTCAGGCATATACTGGTAAAGGAGCTTCCAATGCTGATCTTTAGCATGTTTTTTAAAACTTTCAAGAGATCTTACAAACAGGTTTTCTATGATGGTTCTTACATAAGAGTCCCCGTTTCTGTAAATCCAGTCCATCAGCTTAATGTGATGGGCCACAATATAAATTTTCGATTCCTGAAGCATATCCTTCAGATAATTGATTGTGGCCTGAATAACGCCGGCAAAGTTTTCCTGAACAGACAGCTGTGTGATCTCACTTCGGAGTGGCGGATAGAAAAATTTTAAGTATTCAACGGCTATTTTTTTATTAATAGCCTGCATTTGTACTTTCATCATAATTAATATTTTTCAGTATCTATCTTGCAGCGAAATGTATACCAAAATTTACAGCATGGCTGCAAAAATAAAAACTCCTATAATCACAGCAATGTGAGTAGCCAATATCTCTGTATTGTGCCTGTTCGTCGTTGTTTTAAGCGTTTTCCAGTCGGATGTTCTTCTGATTTTTGTTTTCATAACGTATTGAATTTGAGTCGATTTAATTTTAAGTTAAAATGTACTTTTGTAATGAAACAGATGAATAATGTAATAAAAACCTAGTTCCCATGACTGTAAATCTGTCTGGAATACATCTGTCGTAATTCCTTGGATAGATGGCTGAAAATCATTGTTCTGTATTCCCTGCTGCAGAAAACCGTGAAATTATCCAGGGAATAAACGAAAATTCCTTCTACGGCATTTTTTAAATCGGTATCTCCGTTCGTGTAAATTTTGTCCATTTTTTGAAGACTTTTGAATAAAATATTTCTGTCATTCTGTCGGACCATACTTTTGATCCGCTCTGTGAAATTCCTGATCACACTGTAAGGGTTCTGCTGGGTACTTTTTGTAAGTTCATTTTCAAAGTCAGGAATCACCTCTGTAATTTCCTGAACGGCTTCCGAATAGTTCATAGGTTAATGATTTTGTTCTAAAAATTTGATCATGGCTCCCAAAATGAAAACAGCCCAGAAAGCAATAAGAAGCAGGTGGTAAGGTTTCAGCCACTTTGGAGTTTCAGGTCCTCGGCTTTTTAATCTTCTTAACTTATCAATGCAGTTTAAGGTCTTAAGGTCCATATTGTATGTTTTGAAAATAATGAAGCGAAAGCTGTTCCTATGAGTATGGATTTTATTTAATATGCTTTTATTCAGTAAGTTAATTATTTTTTGGAAAGATAGGGCCTCCTGAAAATCCTGTCAAAATGATAAGGTTTTTCTCAAAATGAATCAGAAATTGAAATTATTTTATTGGGGATTAATAGCTGCCTGTTAAATTGCCGGCTCAATGTATTTCCTTGAAACAACAAAGCTGCCTTATTAGGCAGCTCCATTTGTGTTTTTACCTTCTTACAGGTTCATTGTACCGGCAGAAGCCGGTTTTGTATCAATGCATTTGTGTTTTTGAATTTGAAATAATTTTTTGAAAATATTACTATATGCAAAGATGTACTTTTAGAGTGATTCCAAAAAGGTTTAAAGCAGACAAAAAATGGTAAAAAACGGACATTGCTACCCTTTGTATGAAGTGGGGGTTTCTCCTGTATGTTTTTTAAAATACTTAACAAGATTGGTAGGTTCATTAAAATTCAGGGAATACGCAATCTCTTTTATACTTAATTCTTCAAATAACAAAAGCCGTTTTATTTCAATGATAACTCTGCTGTCGATGAACTCTTTTGCAGATTTCTGAATAGTTGAGCGGGTGATCCTGTTTAATGTTTTAGGAGTAATAGCCATGAGGGAAGCATAAAAATCTACACTCCGGTCCTTTGAAAAAAACGTCTCAAGCAATTGCTTGAAGTGATAATATTGGGACAAATAGTGATTATTGGAAACGACATTGCTGTCTCTCTGTTTTTGGCGTTCCAAATAAATAAGAAAGAGACTGGCCAGTTTCTGTAAGCTTTCTTTTTTGGAAAGTTCATACGATGATGAAAATTCTTGCTGAAGCAGAAACAGAAGCTGCATGATCTTGGAAAATGTTTCTATATCGGGCTTTACCAGGGCATTTGGGAGGGTAATATCAAATATAGATGACTGGTTGAGAAAAGTAAGCTCATTCACCTGCTTATGGAAGAAATATTCCGTAAATATCAGCATGTAGCCTTTGTATTGGGGATTGCTTTCATATTGCTGAATCTGTCCCGGAGCAATAAATAAAACGGTTCCCTTTTCAAGTTTATATTCCTTAAAATCTACAAAATGTCTGCCTTTTCCTTCTGTAATAACCATCACACTAAAGAAATGAATCCTTTCTGTTTTGCCAAAATACGTCCAGGTAGTCAGCCTTTTAAACAAAGCTTCCAGTTCCAGCAGTTCGCAGCCATAAGGCGCCTTCTCCTGATCGAATCTTATATTTTTAATGTTTTTTTTCAAGGCAGCTAATAATTGAACTATAATTTAATAAAAAAGTGAGATATCTATTAAAAAACAATTATTCTACCCATTGTATATTTTGGATAAAAAATATAACTATTTGATATTTAATATTCTTGTTTAGCTACGGAATGTGATGATTTAAAATGGATAACAGGCTGATTCCATTTTTTCATAAATGTTCCGGGATCCTGTAAATACTTTTTGTGTATTTTTTATTTGGGGTTTCAAACATTATCTTTGCAGCTCAAAAATGATAAGATGTTTTCAAAAATAATAGTACACAGAGTAGGAAATAAAATCAACGGAGAATCTTTAACACTGTCTCAGGAAGAGCTGAAGCTGGAAGAAGGAATGGCAGAGCTGCTTGAAGATTATTTTTTAGGCTCTTTTAAATCGGAGGAAACCTTCAATTTTTACAGCGACACCTATCTGGTTAATAATCCGGTTTACAGCTCCGTGTCCGAGATCTTTGAAGATAAGGCAAAATTCGTTTGGGAATCTGAAAATATTGCAAAACATCTTTTTGAAGCCGCTGAAAATCCAAGAGTTCAGGGTGGAGAACTGTTTATTGTTCTGTTTGAAGAAGAAAGCGACCGTCCTGATAAAGTTGATAAGATAGGAATCTTTAAAACAGAAAAAAGAGAATCTTTCCTGAAAATTTCACCTCAGGAAGAAACTTTTGACATTGAAAAAGACCAGGGGATCGGCTTGTCTAAAATTGATAAAGCAGCCTTAATCTATAACAATAACAAAGAGACAGGATATGTACTTTCCGTGGTTGATAACAATAAAAACGGAGATATGTACTACTGGTTCGAGGACTTCCTGAAAGTAAAGCAACGGGACGATGAATATTTCCACACCCAGGAAGCCCTTATGGTTTACAAAGATTATATCACCAAGCAGCTTCCGCAGGAATTTGAGGTTTCAAAAGCAGATCAGGCTGACTTTTTAAATAAATCCATCAATTTCTTCAAAGAAAAGGAAGAATTTAAGCTGGATGATTTTGCCAATGAAGTATTGGGAGATCAGCACGTGATTGAAAGCTTCGTAAACTTCAAGACGGATTATGAGCAGGATATGCAGGTGAATATTGCCGAGGAATTCCCGATCAGTGAAGCAGCTGTAAAGAAAACTCAGCGTCATTTCAAAAGCATTATCAAACTGGACAAAAACTTCCATATCTATATTCACGGTGACAGGCAGAAATTGGAAATGGGAGAGGACGACAAAGGAAAATACTACAGACTTTACTTCGATAAAGAGGTGTAAAAGATATCTCCCGTTCCATAATAATATCATAACTTTATTGCTGATTACAAAATAGCAGTTATGAAATTTATGATCATTTTCTGGGGGATTCTTCTCTTTTTTTTCTGTATTCCTTTTCCGATTTTCATTTATATGGTGAGTGAGGAACTCGCAACAGAACCGAGAAATTCATTAGCGGTGAGCTATGGGTATCTCGGTTTTTCTTTGTTAATATGGGCATATGTGATTATTTTCTTTATCAATAAGCTTTTCATTAAAACTTTTAAAGAGAAGAATACTATTCAGTCCATTTTACAGAACGGAATTCCAAGAGACGCCAATATTATTGATTATAAACTTCTCAAATATATTCCTAAAGAAAACATGAATCTCATTGAGGTTAAATTTTCTTTTCCTAACCTCAGCAATACGGTGATAGAACATAAAATGATGTTTCATGATTCTAAACCTCGCGAAAAAAGATTTGCTATAGGAAACAAAATAAAAGTATTGCTGAATCCTAAGGTATCACAGGAACCCTACTTCATTTTAAGTGATCAGAAAGTCGGATTCAATACTTCCGGAATGATTCTAAGGATCGTATTTCTTGTATTATTGATTTCTTATGTTATCGGCTTATATTTTTATTTCTACAGTCGGGAATCCTTTGATTTCGGTTGGAGGTTTCTGACCTTAATGCACCCGATTATTTTCAGCGGTGTGATGACGATGATTTATGTATTGGTTTTTCAGTTGATTTTCGCAAAGTTTTTCAAAAATAAAAAAGAAGAACGGATCCTCTTTTCAGGAAGAAATGCCGAAGCAAATATTATCAGTGTAAGCCAGACAGGCCTTCTTGTGAATGATCAGCCGGAGATTATGTTTCAGGTAAGTTTTAAAGATTTTAAAGGAACTGAACATATTGCTGTTTACAAAAAAATTGTCAGCCTCCTGAATCTCTCATCTGTTCCTAAATACGGAACCATTGAGATTATGTATGACGAGAATGATCCTAAAAAAATTATAATCCCGAAAGGATTTTAATGATAAAAAATAAAAGGAAGGATTTGTCAATTGACTCATTCTTCCTTTTTACTTTTTCGCCATTTAGCCTTTAGCCCTTTCGCCTAAAGAATAATGCCCTGCTATATTCGTAATTCATTCTTGCGATATTCAATACAGAAATTCCCTGCGGACATTCCACTTCACAGGCTTCCGTATTGGAACAGTGCCCGAATAATTCTTTATCCATCTGGGTAACCATATCAAGGACCCGTTTATTTCTTTCCTCTTTACCTTGCGGAAGAAGAACCATATGAGTGATTTTGGCAGACGTGAATAAAGCAGCACTTCCATTTTTGCAGGTGGCAACGCAGGCTCCGCATCCGATGCAGGCTGCGGAATCAAAAGCTTCTTCAGCGGTCTGATGGGTAACTGCAGTGGCCGTGGCATCAGGAGCCTGGCCTGTGTTGACTGATACGAATCCGCCGGAAGAAATAATTCTGTCAAACGCTGACCGGTCTACTTTAAGGTCCTTCTTAACGGGGAAAGCTTCGGAACGGAAAGGTTCTATCAAAACAGTTTCGCCATCTTTGAAAGATCGTAAATGAAGCTGGCATGTGGTTGTATTTTTTAAAGGACCGTGGGCAATTCCGTTGATCATCATGCCGCACTGTCCACAGATTCCCTCACGGCAGTCGTGATCGAATTCTACAGGCTCATCGCCTTCAGTAATTAGTTTCTCATTTAAAGTATCCAGCATTTCCAGGAAAGACATGTGGGGATTCAGTTCTTTCAGATCATAGCTGACCAGTTTTCCCTCGCTCTGCTTATCTTTCTGTCTCCATATTTTAAGATGTAAATCCATGATATTTTATGTTTGAATTGAGGCAAAGAAAGTAAAGAAAGCTTATGAAGCAAATTCCATATTCGCTGTTTTGCCTTATGCTTCCTTAGCCTTCTTCGCCTTTTGTTATTTATAACTTCTTACCGTAGGCTGCATTTCTTCAAAAACCAGCGGTTCTTTAATCAGTTCAGGTTCTCTGTTTTCTCCTGTCCATGCCCATGCGGAGATAAACTGGTATTCGGTATCATTTCTCAGTGCTTCACCATCCGGAGTTTGGAATTCTTCCCTGAAGTGGGCGCCGCAGGATTCATTCCGGGTTAAGGCGTCGTAACACATCAATTCGCCGATCTCGAAATAATCAGCTACACGGCCTGCTTTTTCAAGTTCCGAATTCATTTGGTCTCCCTGCCCTGAAACCCTGACCTCTCTGTAAAATTCCTGCTTTAATTTCTTGATTTCTCCGATAGCGTATTTCAGGCCTTCTTCGTTCCTGGCCAGCCCGCAGTAATCATACAACAGTTTTCCTAAAGTCTTATGAAAATAGTCAACGGTTTTGGTTCCTTTGATGTTTATAAGTCCCTGAATCTGCTGTTTCACATTATTTTCTGCGGTTTCAAATTCCGGACTTTCAGGTGAGATTTTTCCGGTGTGAATTTCCTCAGCTAAATAGTTGGCAATTGTATAAGGTGCAATGAAGTATCCGTCTACGGAAGCCTGAAGAAGCGAGTTGGCCCCTAATCTGTTGGCTCCGTGATCTGCAAAATTAGCCTCTCCCAAAGCGAAAAGTCCTGGAATGGTAGTCATCAGTTCATAATCTACCCAGAGACCGCCCATTGAAAAGTGGGCAGAAGGGGAGATCATCATCGGTTCGTTATAGGCGTTATATCCTGTGATTTTGAGATACATGTCAAATAAATTCCCGTACTTCTCCTGAATCTTTTCTTTTCCCTGCTCTCTGATCGCTTTGGAAAAATCAAGATAAACCGCATTCTTTAAAGGCCCGATTCCGTAACCGGCATCAATTCTTTCTTTGGCAGCACGGGAAGAAATATCCCTCGGGGCAAGATTTCCAAAAGCGGGGTACCGGCGTTCCAGATAATAATCTCTTTCATCTTCAGGAATTTCATTAGGAGGTCTGGTTTCATCCGCTTTTGAAGGAACCCAGATTCTTCCGTCATTCCGCAATGATTCTGACATCAGGGTTAATTTAGACTGATAATCTCCTGACTGGGGAAGAGAGGTAGGATGTACCTGAATCCAGCTCGGGGAAGCCATTAATGCTCCTTTTTTGTGGGCACGCCATATGGCCGAACCATTACACCCCATTGCCAGGGTAGAGAGATAGTAAATTTTTCCATAACCTCCGGTTGCCAGCACCACTGCATGTGCTGCATGTCTTTCAATTTCTCCGGTGTCAAGATTTCTTACGATAATTCCTCTCGCTTTACCATCGATCATGACGAGATCAAGCATTTCATGCCGGGAATACAGCTGTACGGTTCCTTTACCGACCTGTCTCATCAATGCCTGATATGCGCCCAGAAGCAGCTGCTGTCCTGTCTGTCCTCTTGCATAAAACGTCCGGCTCACCTGGACTCCTCCGAAAGAACGGTTGTTAAGATAACCTCCGTATTCTCGTCCGAAGGGAACTCCCTGCGCTACAGCCTGGTCGATGAGATTTAAAGAACATTCTGCCATACGGTACACATTGGCTTCACGGGCTCTGAAATCTCCGCCTTTTAAAGTATCTGCGAACATTCTGTAGACACTGTCGCCGTCATTTTTATAATTTTTAGCCGCATTCACACCGCCTTGTGCGGCTACAGAATGAGCTCTCCTCGGGCTGTCCTGGAAGCAGAATGATTTTACATTGTAACCCATTTCGCCCAGAGAAGCTGCAACAGAGCTTCCTGCCAGTCCTGTACCCACTACTATAACGTCCAGTTTTTTACGGTTGGCAGGATTAACGAGCCTGGCTTTCTTTTTATAGTTGTCCCATTTCTTTTCCAGCGGACCTTCCGGTATTTTTGAATTTAAGATCATGACTTTTTTGTTTAATTGGCAGTAAAGAATACATAAACAGGCATTAGTGCGAAACCGGCACAGATGACCACTGAATAAACAATTCCGGCAGTTTTGAACCATTGTACAAATTTCGGATGGTATAATCCCAATGTCCTCGTAGCACTGTAGATCCCGTGAATCAGATGATAACATAATGCAACCATTGAAATCACATAAATAATGACATACCACCACTCTTTGAAGACCGTTACTACCAGAGTGTACAGGTCTTTGTTTCCGTTGCTGTCCAGCGGAGGGTTTCCGAACTTGTACACATACCAGAAATTCTGAAAATGGATTACCAGAAAGATCAGGATCAGCGTGCCGAGAATCCCCATATTCCTGGATGACCAGGTACTGGCCCGCCCGCGTCTGTCCGATTGATAATTTCCTCTCGTTTTTTTATTTTTTAAAGTAATAATGAGTCCGTCCAGGGCATGCATAATAATACTTGCATACAGAACATATGAAACCATTTTGATCAGAATATTTCCGGACAGGAAATGCGAATAGGCATTAAACTGAAGTTGGGCCTGCTCCGGCGGAAGAAACAGCTGAAGGTTTCCCAGAAAATGAATCAGCAGGAAAAAACTCAGGAAAAGTCCCGTAAGGCACATCAGCATTTTTCTTGACAAGGTTGACAGCATATTTTTGATTTAATGATTAATAATATCCTAAAACTTTCATCCACAGTCCTCCGATTACCATGTAGATGATCAGCAATACAATTCCTATTTCAAGACCTCTCAGCCACCAGGCTTTCAGTTCGACATATCCGCTTCCGTAGAATACCGGGGCCGGACCATGACCGTAATGGGTAAGTACCCCATAAATTGAACCTAAGAAACCAAGCATCATAGCCAGTAACATTGGTGGAATTCCTAAAGAAACTCCAACTCCAAGCAGGGCTGCATACATGGCCGCCACATGAGCTGTTGCACTTGCAAAAATATAGTGACTGAAAAAGTAAACGACAATAATCACGGGGAAGGCTACCTGCCAGCTTAATCCGCCTATTTTTACCTTGATCAGATCACTGAACCATCCGATGAAGCCAAGTTCATTCAGAGAGCTGGCCATCATCACCAGAACCGCAAACCATACGATGGTATCCCATGCCCCTTTTTCACCTTTAATATCTTCCCATGTGAGCACAGAAGTAAGAAGCAGCATTGTAAGTCCGATAAAAGCTGTTGTAGTTGCATCAATAGACAATGCTCCACCGAATATCCATAATGCTAAAAGGATAAAGAATGCCAATAGCATCAGCCATTCGTTTCTGGAAATAGGTCCCATTTCTTTTAATTTCTGAGCTGCCATTTTTGGCGCATCCCCAGTTTTTTTCAATTCAGGCGGGTAGAGTTTGTATAAAACCAAAGGAACGACAAAGAATGCCACTAACCCCGGAACAAATCCTGCAGCAGCCCAAGACATCCATGTGATATTGATTCCTAAATTGGCTGCAAATTTCTGACACATCGGGTTACTTGCAGTTCCGGTAAGAAACATAGACGAAGCGATGAGGTTCATATAATAGCTGTTCAGGGTAAGAAATGATCCCAGTTTTCTGTGGGTTTCCGGCTTTTCGGGAACCGAATCAAAGCTGATAGCCATAGATTTCATGATGGGATAAATAATTCCGCCTCCTCTTGCTGTGTTGCTGGGAATGGCAGGAGCTAAACAAACATCCGCCAGTCCAAGTCCGTAGGCAAGTCCCAATGAACTTTTCCCGAATATTCTGATAAATAAAAAGGCAATACGGTTGCCCAGCCCGGTTTTGATAAATCCTCTGGCAATAAAAAATGAGATCCCGATGAGCCAGATCACCTTATCCCCGAATCCGGAAAGTGCTTTGGTGATTGATTTTCCTGCATCTCCCGGGGCTACAACCTGGGTAAGGGCTGTAAAAGCAATAGCCATCATACACATGGTACCCATTGGAGCGGCTTTAAGGATAATTCCCAGAATAGTTGCCGCAAAGATGGCAAACAGGTGCCAGGCATTTTCAGCGACGCCTTCCGGAGCTGGAATAAACCATATGATCAGCGCAACGGCAAATGTTATTGCTGTATTGGTAATATTAATTTCTTTCATGTCTATAAATATTTAAGCGTTAAAATCTACTTTGCACCTGAACAATGAATAGATTATTGTTGTATTGTGATGTGTTTTCCACCTGATGTTTGTAACGGTCGAACTGTACGCCTAACTGAATCCTTGCGCCATAATTTTTCAGGAATTCAAGGCCGAACATAGGAGTGATGGTTTGTCTGGGATTGGAATTCAAGCGGAAATTGGTGTCCAGATATTCATACCGGCAAGAGAGCTCGAAAGCGCTGAGGTTTTTATGATTGATCTCGTACCTCAGATTAGGAAGAAAATAAGCGCCCCGGATGAGGTACTGGTCAGGATTGTCAGGTCTCACTTCCGGATCTATGGTATTGTACAATACATGATTGGTTGCCTGTTTGGCTTCCAGCTGCATATCCAGGCTCCATTTCGGGTCAAACTGGATTAATGAGCTCAGGTCAATTCCTACTGCATATACTTTTTTGCTTAAGACTTCGCCAATACCTCCATTTAAGCCTACATTGAAATTGTATTTTTTTGACAGCCCGAAAACCAGTCTTGTAGAATATTGCTTTCCGTTGTCGTTATCATTGATCTGGTTTTTCCCATTTCCATTAACGACTGAAACGGCATACTGAAATGGTATTTCCCCCAACTGAAGCTGCCCTGTAGCAGAAAGCCCGATCTGGAAGCTCGTCCAGCCCAGTTTTCCAAATTCTGTATACTGATTGGACCAGTCCAGAGACTTGATGATGTCTATAGGATAAGTTTCTTCAATACCGAACCATGGTCTGAACTGCCCCACGGTGAAAGCAAGTTTAGGGTTGAATGTGTATTTCAGATAGGCGTTCTCAAGAACCCTGCTTTTAGGATCATTTTTAAAATCGGCAAGATTGGCAAGAGCCACGACTTCCGTTCTCTTACTGATCTGTGCGCGTACCTGGACCCGCATGTATTTAAGCATAAAATTGTTGCTGGTCCCTGATCCGTCTGCGTGATGAAGCCCGTTTACGTCTACATCTTTTGCCATTCCCACGAGATAGCGTGCCTGGAAAAGGCCTTTAATCTGTAGTACAGGATATTTTACATGGTCTTCCTCCTGTGGAGGAGGTGTGGTCTTCAGAGAATCCTGATTTTGTGCATAAGCAGATAACCCGCAGGCTAGCATGCAAAGGATCAGGCTTTTCTTTTTAATTGAAAAAAAGGCCATATCTATTTTTGTTTTTTACTGTGAATATTATTCTAACCACAACTGATTAACCTCCTGTCAAATCTTTGATTTGATACCACTTTGTATGATTTGCATAGCTTCGTATTTAATCATAATCTGTTTGTATTCAGAGTGTTATTTTGATAAGTGTAAGAGTGGTTGTTATGAAATATTTATTTTAATCCTAAGAAAGTGAACGGTACAGATTCTTTGAAATTCGCATTGGATTTCCCGTTGTAAGTATTATTATTACTCAGATCCAGTTTCATTACTTTACCCTTAGAACTAAGATCAAAATCTTTAAGATCCACCCAAAAGGTATTTGGCGTGAAAACCGTTTCAAAATAATATACCAGGTTTTTCTGATCAGAAACAGAACGCCATCTTGTTGACGAAATATTGGGTTCTGTGGCAGAAGTGATTCCGTAAGGAACAGAGCAGTTTCTGATGACGCTGAAAACACTGGCTATTGCTGTACGAGTATCTGCAGTCTGAGGAATTGCATTGATGTAGTAAGAAGCTCGAACGAAGCGGTCTGCAGCTCGGTTTGTTCCCGGAAGCATTACGGTTCCCGGAATCCCTTTCCAGTAATTGTTTAACGCCAGCTGTTCCTCAAAAACAGGAGAGTTGGTCATTACCGTATAAGATGGATCATGATGAATAACCAGTTTTCCGTCAATATATTCAAATACGGCGTTGTCTCCTGAAGCATCCGAAATGGAAAGATGGACGGTTGTAAATCTTTCTGTTCCCGGAATATAATCACTTACAATAACGAATGGCTCTTTTCGTGAGAATTCTACAGCTTCTTTTACTGTAGCAAAATTATCAAGATAGTATTGTGCCCACAATGAAATTGCAATTCCCTTTTTATTTCCTTTACCATCAAATTTTGGGTATTGGGATTCTCCCAGCCAAAGCAGATTGGCCACTAATCCTTTTTCGTTCATACCGTCGGCTGAAGCAATATCCCAGGAAGAACTTATAAGACTTCCATACTTTGCAGTCCATTTCACAGATTTCGGACCTACCAATCCATTGCGGTCTATTCCTTTGGGTAAAACCCATAAGTTACCAGGGATCTCATCACGCCAATCCATAGAACGGGCTGTGATAACGGTATTTTGAGGACCTTTGTAAACTACCCTTGTACATGCTTCTGATGGATTCCATAATCCTACAGAAAGGATAAGGGAAAATAAAATTAATGGGAACTTTTTCATAATAGTATTATTTGAATTTAAATTTTGCATTGAATTTATTGAGAATAATTCAATGAATTTTTGTTATATTCATTATTTGGTGATATAAATTTAATAAATTTTATTTAATTAAAATAATTATTTTAAGTGCCATATAGGATTTATGGGATGAATCATAATTGAAAAATTAAATTTGCATTTTTTATAAATTTTTAGTATATTTTAAATTAAAGCCCTGATTAATATCGAAAACAAATACCTAAAGCCGAAATACAGTTAAATTTATAGGATTACAGTGTTGTAAAGGATTAATGATTTAATACCACAAAACAACATGACGGTAAAAAAATCGTTATATTTGATAGATCAAAGAAATATATGAATTTTGTAGAGTGTCATGAGGAACCCATCCACATTCCTGGGTATATACAAAGTTTTGGTTACCTGATTGGCATTGATGCAGAATCTCATTCCATCACTTTTTTCAGCCGGAATATTGCGGATATATTCAGAATCGAAAATGCGGAACAGCTTTTTGAAAAAAGCCTTATGGACTTTCCTGAGACTTTCCGGTCTGTTATTGAATCCGATCTGTACGCTTCTCTGCCCAGCTTTACAAAAAGAGAAAATGAAACCCATTTTGATAAGATATTTCTTGGCGAAAAAGAGTATCATTTTTCTGTTTTCAGAAGCGGAAAACATATTTTTCTGGAATTTGAAGCGGTGTTGGAAAATCCTAATAAGCGGATTTCCAATAAGTATGATAATTTTTATGTCATAGATAATGAACAGGAGCTGTGGGATCAATTGTTGAGCACACTTTCCAAAATTGTAAATTATGACCGGATGATGGTCTATAAATTCATGATGGACGGTTCAGGAAAGGTGATTGCAGAAAGAAGAGACGGTAATATGGAGAGCTATCTGGGACTTCATTATCCTGAATCTGATATTCCAAGACAGGCGAGGGCACTTTATTTAAAGAAAAGAAAGAGAATATTCAGCAATGTATATGAGGAAACCGTTCCGCTTATGAGCAGGTCTGAAGAAAACATAGATCTTACTTTTGTAGCTTCCCGCGGAATGTCACCTATCCATGGTCAGTACATTAAAAATTCGGGGGCAACTTCAAGCTTCAGCATATCCATTATTATTGATGATCATCTCTGGGGACTGGTTACCTGCCAGAATTCGGAGTTTAAGCATATTGACCTTGAAGACAGGGTACAGGCAGGAATTTTTACGGCTCTGGCCTCCAATGCCTATTCTTCATTCAAGTCTAAAAATGAGTTGAAATACCGTCTGGAGCTGAATGAAAAAGCATCTCAGCTGAAATCGGAGTTTTTAAAACATAATAATCTTTTCGATTCCCTTGCAGATAATAAGGGAAAAATCAGGAAACTGCCTGAATCGGATGGTCTTGCCATTATTTCTGAAGGAAATATAATTACTGTGGGGATCGTTCCGGATTATGATATCATTGACAGCATTGCCCATTGGGCTCTTGAGAACACCTCGGAAAGTATTTTTGTAAGCCGGAGTTTCCTTAAAGATTACGGGCAGGAATTGAAGCTTGATGAAAATGCTGCAGGTATTATTATTTATTTTATCGAAAGGAGTAAGAAAGAAATGCTGATCTGGTTCCGCAAAGAGTTTGATGAGCATATCAACTGGGCAGGAAATCCTGAAAAGAAAGTAGAGGTGTTCGTCCAGAATGGTGAGGAAAAGCAAATGGTTTCGCCAAGGACTTCTTTCCATATTTTTACAGAAAATATCAAAGGAAATTCAAAAAGATGGAATTCCAGAGATATCCATGCGGTGCATGCCATCCGTGATGTGATACTGGAAACTTCCCACAAACAGTATAATGCGATTAAAGCCCTGAATAATGAGCTGAGAAAAGTAAATGAAGAGCTTGACAGTTTTTCATACACAATTTCACATGACCTGGGAACTCCTCTTACGGTGATGAAGCTGAATGCCCAGATGCTGCTTGCCAATTTTGAAAAAACGGAAAAGAATAGAAATAAACTGACCTCCATTGTTGAAGAAATCGACAGTATGGCAGAAATGATGCATGATGTACTGCAGCTGAGCCGTGCCAAACACAGCGAAATAGAACTGGAACGTCTCCAGCCTCTGACTACCATCCAAAAGATATCTGAAAATGCTAAAATTACTTTCGATACTCCAAAAACTGTAATCGTTATTAAGGAATGTCCTGATGTGCTTGCAGATAAAACAATGCTTAATCAGGTTTTTTTGAATGTCATTAATAATGCTGTAAAATATACTTCCCATCAGGATGAACCCCGAGTGGAAATCTGGGGAACTGTGGAAAACGAAACTGTTGTATACAGGATTTCAGACAACGGTATCGGAATTCCCGAGCAGGAAAAGCATAAGATGTTCAAAATCTTTAACAGGATGGATAATGCCAAAACATTTAAAGGAAATGGAGTAGGGTTGTCCATTGTACACCGGATTATGACCCGGATCGGGGGAAATGTGGATTATGAGAGCAATAAAGAGGGAACTTGTTTTATTTTAACGTTTAAAAAACCGTAAATTTGAGAAACTTTAAAACCTTATTGTATGGTATCAGAGTATCTTAAACAAAATACGGCGGAATATCACGATGCTGCGGAGAAACTTTTCAATTCTGAAAAAATTTTTAATAAGACCTTCACGTTAGAAGATTATAAAAAAATGATCAATACCAATTATCTGATGCTTCTTCACAGTGAAGACAAGATATTCAGGAACCTTTCTGATAAATATTCGGAAAAACTTCAGCTGAACGAAAGAAAGAAGCTTTCCCTTATTGAAAAAGATCTTAAAAGTCTTTCCCTGGAAAACCAGCCGGCTTCCCATCACCTTGAATTTGATAATGAGCATGAAGCTTTGGGCGCCATGTACGTGATCGAAGGTTCTACATTAGGTGGAAATGTGATCGCTAAACAGCTTTCTAAAACAGAAGGTTTTGATAATGTAACCTTCAATTTCTTCGGATGCTATCAGGAGAATACAGGTCCTATGTGGAAGAATTTCAAAGAGGTTCTGGATACTGAAGTTACCGAGGAAAACTACAACGAAGTCCTTTCCGGAGCGAAAAAACTATATACGTTTTTATTGAACGTCAATTAATTTTACCGAAGCCTAATTAAATTCCTGAAAAATTGCCCACTTTTTCAGGAATTGTTAAATTTGGGCGTTTCAATTTTTAGACTCAACTAAAAAAATAATTTAAAAAAAGTATACAATATGAAAGTAACTGTAGTAGGTGCAGGCGCTGTAGGAGCAAGCTGTGCAGAATACATCGCAATGAAAAACTTCTGTTCAGAAGTAGTTTTGGTAGACATTAAAGAAGGGTTTGCTGAAGGTAAAGCAATGGATTTGATGCAGACTGCATCTCTTAACGGATTTGATACAAAAATTACCGGAACAACAGGAGATTACAGCAAAACTGCAGGTTCTCACGTAGCAGTAATCACTTCAGGTATCCCGAGAAAACCTGGGATGACAAGAGAAGAGCTGATCGGCATCAATGCAGGAATTGTAAAAGATGTTACTGCCAACCTTGTAAAACATTCTCCGGAAGTGATCATCATTGTGGTTTCCAACCCAATGGATACTATGGCTTATTTGGTACACAAAACTTCAGGTCTTCCTAAGCACAAAATCATCGGAATGGGTGGTGCACTGGATTCTGCAAGATTCAAATACAGATTGGCTGAAGCATTGGAAAGCCCGATTTCTGACGTAGACGGTATGGTAATCGCTGCTCACAGTGACACCGGAATGCTTCCATTATTAAGCAAAGCTACAAGAAACGGTGTTCCTGTAACTGAATTCTTAAGTGATGAGCAACAAAAATATGTAATTGAAGAAACTAAAGTAGGAGGTGCTACATTAACTAAATTATTAGGAACATCTGCCTGGTATGCTCCTGGTGCAGCAGTTTCTGTAATGGTTCAGGCCATCGCTTGCGACCAGAAAAAAATGATCCCTTGCTCTCTGATGCTTGAAGGTGAATACGGACAAAATGATATCTGCCTTGGTGTTCCGGCTATTATCGGAGCAAACGGAGTAGAAAAGATCGTCAACATAACATTAACTGCAGATGAGCAGTTGAAGTTTGCTGAAGCGGCTAATGCAGTAAGAGAAGTAAACGGAGATCTTAAATTTTAATTGATTTAAGCTTTAAATAAAGACTCAGCGCGGCCGAAGGCCGCGCTGAGCTGTTTTACAACGGTTTATTTATTTTGAAATTCCAATATTTCAAAGAATACTTACTTATAATTCATGTTGGAAATCATCATAATCAGTTATACATGGTAAGAAGTAAATAAGCTTCGGCGCGGCCTCCGGCCGCGCCGAAGCTTATTTATATTAATTATTATGGCAATGAGGTTATCGTTTATATGTTTCCTTCCATTTAAAAATAGGTTTGAAAATATTGTAAGAATAATTTTGTCTTGCGATACCAATATCGAATCCTGAGCCGATCACTACGTTTAATACATCCTGATCACTATCATAAACTTTACTGTTCAAAAATGTTTCAACCGCTTCTTTAATGACCGGATCAGTCTCCATGTGGCCGTCATACTGCTGTTTCTTATCGGTTTTAATAGATATGGTGTAAACGTGCTGTTTGTTTCCTGAAAAATGATTCATTGATATAGATGCCCTTAAAACATGGTCCTGTTGCGAAACCTTTTCATAAACCGGGAGCAGTTTTTTTATTTCGCTATTGCTGCTGTAACTATAAACTGATGTTATAACTACAAGTAATAGAAGAGCACCCGTGATATAGAAAGGTAGCTTCTTTGGCTGGGGCATCATAGTGACCGTATTGTTTCTGCGATCCTGAACAACATATGTTTTTGCCACGATATCATGAAGGGATTGCCTTGTTTCTTTATTGAAGATATAAAACACCATAATTCCCAGACCTAAAGTGAAAATAATCATCGATTGAATAATATTGACTATTGAGAATGTTTCTGATCCTGTAATTTTAAATCCATTCAGGAAAAATGGCGCTGTGAGAATTAAAGATCTGATGAATGATGTTTTTAAGCTAACCGTTCTTCCCTCAATATCCGTCACCTGGATTTTCATTATTTTTTTACCAATAGTCTGGCCATTATTCAGTTTGGAATTTAAAATTGAAAAATAGGCCAGAGAAATAAACCATCCGATTAATTTGGCTTCTTCTCGCAGGGAAATAAGGAAATTTTCGAAGACTGATCCCAATATATACCCAAAAATTCCGAGAATAAGAGAATCAATTAATAAGGCCCAGACTCTTGACCAGAATTTGGATAAGAATAAATTATTTTCCATGGTGTTTTATAATTTTTTTTAATGGCCCCGAAATTAATGAATTTAAATTATTGTTTAAGCCTAAGCCTTGATTTTTAAGTCGGAGGGGCTAATAAAAAATCTGAAACTTAACGATGTTTTTCCATAAACTCTCTCACTGCATCCACAAACTCCCTGTTTTTCTCATAATACAGAAGATGTCCACCATCAATGGCAACCACCTTTTGATCCGGAAAACGGAATGTTTTGTAATGCTGTGTTCCTACGGCCTTATCTTTTTTTCCGGTAATAACCAGGACCGGAACATGAATGTTTTTTGTGAGCGGAGCATAATCAGCATAATATTCAGGGAACTCTTTGGGTTTTGAAATTACGGCCATTCCAAAATCTATAATCCTTGGGTGAAGAGAATCTATTTTATCGGTTTGTCTGATGGTTTCAATATCTTCGGTAAGGAATTTATATCCGATTCTTTTCTTTCTTAAGGCAGCACTGATTTTTGATAGCTCAGTAGAAAGGCTGTCCTTTGGAACTACTTTATTCTGTAGCTGAAGAAGGCTGTTTCCATATGCTATCTGCTCTTTCAGTGTTTTATCGTTGAGGAAATGAAGTGTAATATTGGCCAGAATTAATCCCTTTGTATGCTGAGGATATTGTTTTGCATAATTAACCGCTATAATCCCTCCGAAAGAATGAGCCAGTAGAAAAACTTTATCAAGCTTCAGGTGCTGTCTCAGTTCTTCGATGTCCCGAACCATCGCATTCAGGTGATAATTATCTGAAGTTCCGGAACTGCCTGATCCGCGTTGATCCATATAAATCATCTGCAGGTTTTTTTCAAGATTGTTGCCACCCAAAAGTTCAAAGGAAGGAAATCCTTGTCCCGGACCTCCCGGAACATAGATGCAGGCTTCTCCTTTTCCTGAAATCTTATAATTGATTTTAACATGGTCGGAAGTTTCAAAAAAAGCTTCTGTACCGTTGGTCTGCGCTGAAACGGAAATGACGGAGATCACAAAGAAAATAAATAATGGGATTGTTTTCATACAATAATAACAAGTAAAAAGGCAGGTTTATTACTTTAAAAAAACTGTTTTTAGATATTGAAAGAAAATGATTTAAAAAAAGGCAGATCCAATGAAGGATCTGCCTTATATTGTCGTTGATGAATTGTGTTAGTTGATAAATACTACAACATTATTTCCTAAATAGTTCCAGGTAGCCGTAATGCCGCTTGGAGTAGAGCCGCTAAAAGCTCCGTGGTGGCTGTCAACATATCCGCAGTCTCTTCCAAGGTGGATCATTTCACCATTTGAAAAAGTAAGGCGTAGTGATTGCCATGATGTAGGAGTGCTGATTACCGACGGAACAGTTACCCCGGCAGAAACGTTATAGGTCTGGCTGGGAATGTTTATTGCATCCGAAATAACAGCCCATTGGTTGATGGCAGGGGTTACCAGATGACTCGAATTATATTGTGAATAAACGACAGTGGAAGATGGAGGAAGTGCTGTTGCAGAATTACCTTCAACGATAGGCTGGCAGTCTATAGGATAGCTGTTGTCATTGGTGCCGATCAGGTTGTAGGTAACACTCTGCGTCGAAAAATTATAAATGGTCATGCTTCCTATCTGGGAATATGCGAGAGTTCCGATTAATAATAAAAGGAATAGGGAAATATTTTTCATATTGATTTAAAAATTAAGCTTAAGATTATAGAGAAGAATTAGTGTAATGATCCTGGAAAATTTCCATGGCCCATAATATGATTTTGGTTTTATCACCATGGGTAGCCTTTTCAATTTGTTCATCTTTTATACCTGTAGATTTTATAAGAGATCTGGCTGCAGGGAGAAGGGCGTCTTTCCTCTTTTCGCTTAATTGTGGAAACTGATATTCAGTACTTTGCTTCTCATCACTCATAGGAAGATTTTTAGAAGTATTCATGGTGGTGATCGCACGTTTGAAATTCTGAGAAGCTTCTGTTCTTTGATTTTCCTGAGTTACAGTCGGAATACTTTCATTATTGCATGACGTCAGGAATAGACTGCATGCAATAGCAAACAAGAATGTTTTTTTCATAGTAATTAATATTGTTTTAGTTTGATAAATATATAAAAAATAAATAGTAATTCAATTATATGTGATAAAAATACTTATTATTTTCAAATTTGATGATTAAAATCAATTAATAATGAATATTTGTTGTTTAAGATATAAATGGATTTTCCAGCGAAGTTTCACTATTTTAAATGAAACAATATTTTAAAATTTGCTATAAAAAAAGAGCGGTATCAACCACTCTCATTATTTAATCATTACTTGATGCAAGTAATACATTGCCGGGAAATAATTCTTAAATCCAGCTTATTGATTCATTACATTAAAGGCACCTTCCGAGCCTGTAAAAAAGTTGCTGTACAAGACTTCCGTATTTCCCACTCTGATCTCATAGGTGTCATTGATAAGCCCGTTTACTAAACTGTCTGCTACCTCCGAAGGCGGAATACCATTCTCTTTGCCTCCGATTTCTGCAGAAAAATCTGTATTAACAAGAGGCGGCATCAGTTCAAATACTTTAACGGCAGTATTTTTAGCCAGTTCATACCTCAATAATTGCGTATAGGAATGAAGGGCTGCTTTCGAATCAGAATATGTCGGAATGTGTGAACCCGGAACGAATGCAACAATAGAAGAAACGTTAACAACTGCGGCATTTTCCTGATTTTTCAGTAAGGGAAGAAGTTTTTCAGTGAGACGTATTGGAGCGAAATAATTCGTTTCAAATTCAGCAGAAGCCTTGCTGTAAGTGTCTGAATTGTCGGAAAGCGTGTAAGTATAAGCGTGCCCTGCATTGTTGATGAGAATATTAAGATCCCCAAAGTTCACTTTAATTTCTTCTACCAGGGAATTTACATCCTCTTTACTGGTGATATCAGCCTGAATAGTAAAGACGTTTTCAAGACCATTTGCTGCGGCATCAAGTTTTTCTTTATTTCTTCCTGCAATAATAATTTTGTTGCTTTTGTTCAGTGCTTTTGCAATTTCTAATCCGATTCCTGAGCCTCCACCGGTAATCAGGATAGTGTTGTTTGTAATGTTCATGACATTTTTGGGTATTAAATTTATAAAGTATTTTATATTGTACCAAATGGTACAAAATTGATTAAAAAATTTTAATTGAGTATTCTAAGGTTAATTTCAATAATGCTTTTAAGAATTTCCGGTGAAGTCTCCATCCTTCTTGTAACATGGATTCCGTTCCACAGATTGCTCAGGTGCCAGCCAACAATTTCAGGATCTTCAGTACTTGAAATTTGTCCGTTTTCCTGTGCATTTCTTACAGTTTCTGCAAACAGGACCTGTAATTTTTTTAAAAGCTGCGCAGTAATACTTTTTATATTTTGATCTTTTTCAGAAAGCTGTACCAGAGCATTTCCTAAATAACAGCCCCGTTCCTTATCACAGTCTGAAGCATCAGAAAGACTTAAAAAAAACTGTCTGATGAATTGTATTTTATTTTCAGCAGAAGAGATACTGTCCGAAAATTTTTGATAGAAATGATCTGCAAACTGGGTAATAGAACGGATGTAAAGTTCCTGCTTTCCCCCTTTGAATGCCAGGTAAAAACTGCCTTTCCCAATGCCCATTGCACAAAGAAGTTCTTCAGCCGAAGCCGTATCGTATCCTTTTTCCCTGAAAACTTCAGTTGCTTTTGATATTGCTTGTTGTTCGTCGAATATTTTAGGTCTGCCTGCCATAAGAGATGAATTGATGAAGCAAAGATATATAATTGTACCATTTGGTACAAAATTAAAATATCAATAGCTTTTATAGGATCTGTCAATTGCTTTATAAATCCAGGGTCATAAATACGGCAGTTTCGTCAGTATTCTCATAAAGTCTCGTATTCAGTCCGGTAATGCTGAAGCCCAGCCTCCTGTAAAACTGTATGGCAGGATAATTAGTGTTCTGTGTTTCCAGTTCAATAATCCTGCATTTTAAACTCCGGGCTTCCCGGACAGCATTTTTAATCAGTTGAGCCCCGGCTCCCTGTCTCCTTAAATTTTCACTGATCAGAATATTCTCAATATAAAAACTGTTGTTCCATGTTCTGTGCTCACAGATGATCCAGCCCAATAGTTTTTCCTCCTCAAAAACCCCGAAAGAATGTCCTTTTTCAATGATTTCATTGAGCTCCCTGATTTCATCTGAACTGGTTTTCCAGATCTTGGTGTAGGGTATGGATTTTTCTTTTAAAATAAATTCAAAAGAACCGGAAAATTCAACGGCAGAAACAGCAAGTATCTTATCTGTGGTGTAACCGTTCATTCCCCAATCTAAGCTGGGATTGTTATTCAGTTTTTCTAGTTTTTTTATTTCCATGGAAACAAGATTGTTATTTCGGTTTATTGAATTTCTGTGCAGATTTCTACAAGATAATTGTTGGGATCTTTAATATACGCTACCTTCTGTCCCCAGGGTTTTACTGAAATATCCTCATACAAAACCGCTCCGTTTTTAATAGCTTTTTCCAAAAGATCTTCAACACTGTCTGTTGTGAATCCCATTTCAATCCCGAAAGGTTTTTCTGCAGATTGAGAAGATAGGAACCCCTGTTTTATATTGGAGTTGGCAAGAGCTGCCGAAGCAAAAGAAAGACTGGTTTCCCCTGTAAGCAATTCTCCATAATCCTTTTCAGGAGTGATGAATTTTAAAGGAATATTAAAAGTGTTCTGGTAAAAAGCCATAGATTTTTCTACATCTTCAACGTACAGAATGACATATTTGAATTTGATCATATTTGATTTTACTTTTTGTTTAAAATATATTCTTCATCCATCATCAGCACCGGATGAGGATCATTGAAAGGATAATGCTCCATTCCTCCAAAAAAACCGAAATGAAACGGATATTTCTGATTCAGGTGATTGATTTTTTTTCCAAATGAGTTGATGGCGACCTGTTGAACTGTATTCTCCGTCTGCCTGCCGTTGGTAAAAAAGACCATCAGATTACAATGATTATCAAAATCGCGGTCAAAATAATAAAGCACATGGATATTCTCTTCTATACATATTTCAATCAAATCATTGATGAAATCTTTTTTATGGGCTGAAGGGAGATTAAAGTCAATCCTTATGGAAAAATTTTCAGCGTTATTCTTTTTAAAATCTGAGCCTGTGAGCTGGATGAAGCGATATTCTATATTTTCAAATTTTTTCTGTTCAGGGGTGAAATTTACAGTTGATTTCGCCTCGAAAGAAATGTCTAACGAAACAGCATTTTCATCAATCAATAATTTTTCTATTTCTGAAACCAACTGAAAATGATAATCGAAAAGCTGATAATCACCTATGGAAATCATACATTGGTTTTCATTGACCTTAATATTCAGATAGGAACCGCTGAACCTGAGGTGAAGTTCTTTTAGCTTATTTAGTAAATTTTCGGGATGATTCACAGAAACTTTGGCTATAAGCTCTGCCGGATTGTTGGCGTGGCCTCCTAATCCTTGAGAAAATTTAAAAAAATGAAAACTGTATAGGTTTTCAGGAAATTTAAAATACCAGTATACACCTAAAATCATTACCGAACTTGTTGGTTTAATGGATTGTCATCAAATTTAAATAAAATTTCACACTCCAAAACTTTCAAAACCCGTAAATTTGTCGTCAACAAAAATTTACCAGATGCTTAGGAAAATTTCAATTGCGGCAGCTGCCCTTTTGTCCGTAATGACAATCAATGCTCAGAAGAACAAAAACACTCAGTTAGAAAGACCCAAATTAGTCGTAGGACTGGTGGTAGACCAGATGAGGTGGGATTATCTGTACCGTTTTTACAATAAATACGGGAATGATGGCTTCAAAAGATTACTGAATACAGGATATTCTTTAAATAATGTTCATATCAACTACGTCCCTACTGTTACAGCTTTGGGACATACCTGCATCTATACAGGCTCTGTGCCTGCCATCCACGGTATTGCAGGAAACGACTGGACAGATAAAGAAACCGGGAAAAATGTTTACTGTACAACAGATGAAAGCGTGCAGCCGGTAGGAACATCGAATACGAAAACAGGAAGCCACTCTCCTAAAAACCTTTGGTCTACAACGGTAACGGACGAACTAAGGCTGGCAACGAATTTCCAGGGAAAAGTGATCGGAGTTTCTTTGAAAGACCGTGCTTCTATCCTTCCTGCGGGCCATACACCGAATGGTGCTTTCTGGTTTGATGACAGCACTGGAAACTTCATTACGAGTACATGGTATATGAACGATTTGCCTCAGTGGGTGAAATCTTTCAATTCCCAGAACCTTCCTGAGAAATTAGTAGCGAATGGCTGGAATACATTACTTCCTATTAATCAGTATACGGAAAGTTCACCGGATAATTCTTCATGGGAAGGATTATTAGGCAGTGCCAAAACACCGGTTTTCCCTTACAGCAATTTAGCACAGGATTATCAGGCTAAAAAAGATAATATCCGTTATACGCCTTTTGGAAACACGCTGACATTGAAACTGGCGGAGGCTTCTGTGGAAGGAGAAAAGTTAGGAGGAGATCAGATAACCGACTTTTTAGCGATCAATTTAGCCTCTACAGATTATGCAGGTCACAAATTTGGACCGAATTCTATTGAGGTAGAAGATGTCTATTTAAGACTTGATCAGGATCTGGCAGAATTTTTCAACTATCTGGATTCAAAAGTAGGAAAAGGGGAATATACTGTTTTCCTTTCTGCCGACCATGGTGGAGCACATTCAGTAGGATTCCTGAAGGAGCATAAACTTACTACAGGATTCTTCGGCGAAGGAATGGAAAAAGATATCAATCAGAAGCTGAAAGATAAATTCGGAGTAGATAAACTGATCAATGCAGTAGACAATTATCAGATCTATTTCGACAGAAAACTGATGCAGGACAATAAAATTGAACTGGATGACCTGAGAGACTTCACGATCAAAGAACTCCAGAAAGATCCTACAGTTTTATATGCCGTATCTGTAGATGAAGTTCAGGAAGCGACCATTCCGGAACCAATCAAACAGAGGATTATTAACGGAATTAACAGGCAGAGAAGCGGTGATATTCAATTGGTCTCTCACGATTCCATGCTTCCTCCGTATTCTAAGACAGGAACCACGCACAGCGTTTGGAATTCTTATGATTCGCACATTCCATTGATTTTTATGGGGTGGGGAATTCAGAAAGGAGAAAGCAACAAGCCTTATAATATGACTGATATTGCTCCGACTGTTTCATCACTGCTGAAAATTCAGTTCCCGAGCGGAAACATAGGAAATCCAATTACAGAAGCTATTGGAAGATAAAAAATCACAAAAAAGCATTCCCGAAAGGAGTGCTTTTTTTATTTTCATTATCACGATCTTATCAGTTTCTGAATCTCCTTTCTGTACTTCAGGTTTTGTCTTCTGATCTTTAAAATTAAAGAAAGTAATAGAGCAATGGTAAAGATGCTGACGCCCCCGATAATTGCCGTCAGATAATTATATCGGGTTTTCATTGTACTGCTTTTTTTGAGAGTTTCCAGATTATGATCGTTGATTGAATGGTTGATAGAGCTTAATTCATTCTGTTCCCGCTGAAAACGCATCTCAAAGTATTTTTTACTGTAATTCTGATAAAGATCCGGCTTTCCCAAGGCCAGATAGTTGTCGGACATTTCTTTGTAAATACCTTCATTCAGGATAAGGTCGCCGGTATTTTTGCTGAGTTCTTCGGCTTTTATCAGCAGCAGAAGGGCTGTTTCATTCTCTTTTTTCTGCTTGTACATTTCAGCCATTCCTTTCAATGCAAAGGCTTCCAGGCTTTTTGCCTTATTTTTCCGGGCATATTCTGCGGATCTGAGAAATGCCTGGTGGGCTTTTTCAAGCTGAGACAGGTTAAGGTAACAATAACCGATGTTGTAATAAACCACACTCATATTGGAATAAGTGGTCTGCTTATATTTTATCTTTTCAAAATTCTGAATAGAGATCAGGAACTTTTCTAGGGCAATTTCCGGATTCGACTGGCTTTTATAAATCATTCCACGGATGGCGTAGCTTCTTGCCGTTTCAATATGCTTTTCAGGCAGGTCATCGGGCAGTTTGGCAAGAAGTGGCTCTGCTTCGTTAAGGGTTTCAAGACTTTTGTTGAAAAGTTCCATCTGTTGGTACTGTATGGCAGCTGAAATCAGGACGCTGGTTCGTATTTTCAGATCATTGGTTTTTTGAGCTGTTTCTTTAGCTTTCAAAAGATAGAGCAGGGACTGGTCAAAATCTCTTTTAGCAATATTGGCTGTAGAAAGCAGCTGATAAATACCTATTTTCTTATGGATGTCATGTTCCTTCCCAAGAAGGTCTTTGGCAATTCTGATGGCATTATCCGGATTATCGTAAATCTCAAGGCGGGCTTTTTTCATCAGGGAATCAAACGGGACGTTCTGCCCGTAAGCTGAAATCCGGAAACATAATAGAATTGCCATAATGATTTTTAATGCAACTTTCATAACGCTCTGCTTTTACTAATTTCCTGGATATAAACATTAGGAGACATTCCGGTCACCGATTTAAAAATTGTAGTAAAGGCACTGTGTGAAGAGAACCCTGAATATTCTGCCAGATAACTGACCTTATAGTTAAGATAAACAGGATCCGTTCTCAGCAGGAGGGCAATGTGGTTAATCCTTAATTCATTAATATACCCGTTGAAATTTTTACCCTTACTGCTGTTAATTACTTCAGAAAGATATTTTGTATTGACGCCCATTTGGGAAGACAGCATGGAAAGGGTCATGTTTTTGTCGAGATAACGCTGCTGTTTTTCCCATTCTTCCAGTTTCTGAAGGATTTCATCTTCCTTTTCCTTGGAGATTTTATTCAGGTCCTTCTCGTTGGTTTTAACAGTAGGCGGCGCTTCCTCCGCAATGGCAGGTAGGTCTTTCTGTACAGCCAATTCCTGTTGTTTCTGTTTTTCAAAAAAATCAAACTGTTTCTTGAGGTCTTTATGACTGTTTTTCAGGATCAGAAAGTAAATCAGAAGCCCTAAAATAATAACCAGCGATCCTGTAGAAAGCCAGGTTATCTTTTTCAGCTGTTTTTGGTTTTGAAATTCCAGATTATTGTTCTGATTGGTTTCCACCAGCTTTACAATATAACGTATCCCTTCCTTGGTATTTGAATCTGATTTCGTCCGGAGTTCACTGTAAAGCTTATTGTACTGATGGTACTTTTCATCATTTCGAAGGGCAAAATAATTCTTGGATAACGATTCATAAATTTTTGCCTTTAAACTGTTATAAGGAATGTTTTCTATCCTGGAAAGGCCTTTTTCAAGCATTTCAACAGCAGTATGATAATCTTCCTTTAAAAAATAATACCGCGACAGATTTTCATAAGCGAATGCCTGAAGAAAAGGGTAATTCTCATTCTTTTCAGTTATTACAAGCGTAGTTTCCAGAATATTTTTGGCTTCTTCCGGTTTATTTTGTTTCATTAAATAAGAAGCCCTGAAGATTCTGTTCTCCATCTTCAGAATTAGGTTTTCCTGATTATTAAAGCCGAGATAATGGTCACTTTTATTGAGGTTTTCCCGGGCATTGTCATAACTCCTGTTGATCCCGAAGTTAATAGCCTGAAGCTGGTAAAGTTTGCCTGCAATGACATTCATCCTGGGATTGTCACCTTTTAGAAGCTTCTGATCGGATAAAAGGCTGGTAATAATCTGTTGCGACTGGTTGTAAAGACCCAGATTCTGATACTGGTCAGCCAGATTATAATCACCGGCAATCTGAAGAAAATAAGACAGCTTTTCCTTTTCCCTTGAGTCTTCTTTCTGACTGTAGATGTTTACCGACTGTACATAATCCCCCTTCATGGCATAGGCCTGGGAAATAATATTTTGCAGTACAATCCTATGTTCCGGGTTCTGATCACTGATCAGCAGGCTCTGGGAATAGTTGATGCATTCATCAGGATTCTGATATAATTTCTGAAAAGCTTTGTCGGCCAAAATACTGAAATCCGGACCCGACTGTCCTTTGGTAAAAACTGAGCCCAGAACGATGAACAGAAATAGAATGCCTCGAAGTAAAGCATTCCGGCAAAATAATGTTTTTTTTCTTACAGCTTCTTTATGATCTGTCCTCAAAGTAGATTTTTGTTATATAGTTGACTTTTAGTGTTTTACGTTTTTTGCTCTTTTAAATTTCACGAATTATGCAAGTCAAAATCTTTTAAAAAGGTAAATATAATATTAATATTGTTTAAGCCAATTCAAAATATTAAACTTAAACAACTATGAAAAATATTTACAAGATTACAAAGAAAGCTTTATATGCTTGCTGTATTTTGGGGTTTACAATAACTAATGCCCAATTAACAGTGATGACAGTAGGAAATTATACAGTTGGCGGTATTTCGGATGGCGGAATTGTCAGCATGCACACAAGTGCCGGTCAGATCTATAAGTGGGATGAGCTGAATGGTTTGGTTCAGATAGGCTCTATATCCAACGGATATCCCGCTGCCGGAAGAACGCTGATCACAGCTGACGGAACCAAAATAGGTTCTTCCACCACCAATACCGCAACTGGTTTTAATGAAATTTCAACCTATAATACGGCGACAGGTTCATGGACCAATCTCGGAGGACTGGTTCCTACAGGCTGGGACGGCCATGTAAGTTCTACCTGGGGAATGACTTCTGATGGAAGTACCATTGTAGGATTGGGATGGCTTACTGCAGGAACGGCGCATGCCGTGAAATGGGATGCTGCAACCGGAGTAACCGATCTTGGCAGTATAGTTCCCAACAGAAGCTCCAGGGCCAATGCAATTAATTCTGACGGATCTGTAATTGTTGGCTGGCAGGACCAGGACAATGGTACTAGAAGCGGAGCCAAATGGGTAAACGGAGTTGAAAGCTTTATTACAGATACCAACGGCAATTACGTAGGTGAAGCTGGAGATGTTTCAGCTGACGGAACTACCATCATAGGTTCTGCAATGCCTAATCCATACGTATGGAACAGCGTAAACGGCCTTACATACATAACCCATCCAAATTCCTCAGCCTTTTTCAGAGGGGGAGCAACCGGGATTTCTGCCGACGGTAAAAAAGTAGTCGGGTTTTTCAGGGCTTTTGGTGCACCTCCCATGTCTGGAGAAGGCTTTATATGGACTGAAGCAGGAGGACGGGTGAACCTGAATGATTATGCGGTAAGCATGGGAATTAATACCCAGGGAGTTAATATGGGACTTCCCTTAGCTATTTCAAAGGATGGAAAAAGAATTGCAGGAATGGGAACCAATGCTTCCAACCAGATGGTTGCTTTTTTTCTGGATCTTTCAAAAACATTGCTTTCTACCCATGAAAGTACGCAACACAACAATACTATATCCATTTATCCGAATCCTGTAAAAGATATTCTTCATATCAAAGGAATCAGCAGGATTGATAAAGTGGAAATTTACAATATGGTCGGTCAGAAAGTAAAAACAGATAATGCTGTGGAAAACAGAATAGATGTATCTTCTTTATCAAAAGGGAATTATATTCTGCAGATTTTCGTGAAGGGGGAAACTTCACAAAGCTTTAAGTTTATCAGACAGTAAAAATAAAATTAGAAACACTTAAAAAAGACCTGATCAAAAAACTCGCAGAATTTCTGCGAGTTTTGTTTTGTATAGAATTATTCTTAGTCTTGCGGTGTATCCTCATCTTCATCCTCGTACTGCTCCAGATAATAAGTGAAACTGAAATCTTCCGTTTCATCTTCTGCATCTTCAAGAGTCGTCAGAAGATCTTCAAAGATCTCCAGCTGGTCTACCGTCATATTCACAAATTCAATGTGGAGCGGTAATTCCAGCTCTCCGGTAATGACATCGGAAAGTGCATCAAGGTTATCTCCAAAATATTCAGGAAGGGTTAGTTTTTCCTTTAATTGGACATAAAAATCCTCATAATCGCCTATGTCTGTAAAATCGATATATATTGTCTTCATATTTTTCTTTTATTATTTAAGGTTTGTCATTGCGAGGAGCGCAGCGACGAAGCAATCTCAAAAAACATCCATGATATTTTCGATATCTTCCGTCAAATCTCTCCATTCAGGATTTAATGAATTGATCAAATCCAGTTTTTTCTGTCTTGAGCCCGCTTTAATCTGTTTTTCCCGGGAAATAGCATCTCCTATTTCCTGGAAAGACTCCCAGTAGACCAGTAGGTATAGATTATATCTTGAGGTGAAGCTTTGTTCGAAAAACCTTTCTTTATGCTGCAGAACACGTTGGGGCAGGTTTGAGGTAACTCCTGTATAAAGAGTTGTATGATGCCTGTTGGTCATAATGTAAACAAAACCTGGTTTCACGTATGTTCAAGTTATTTAAAGATTGCTTCGTCGCTTTGCTCCTCGCAATGACTTCAATTACTGCTTCTCAAAGCTTTTATAATGGTTTTTAGTCAGGTAAACATCCCCGTTTCGGGTGAATATAATCCGGTCTGCATTTCGGTTTCCACAACTGTAATTGACATCAGCTTCGTAATATTTTTCGCCCTGGGGAAGTTGATTTTCCCTGTTTCCGAATTTATCCCCGCCAATGGCTCTTCCTGGAAGCACTTCGCAGAGATTACCCTTTGAAGCATTCCAGCCCAGTTTTCTTGCTTCATTTTTAGTGATATAATAATCAGGAAGCCTGTGGTTCTGCTTTACATAATTAATGACTGTTTTTTCAGCCGTGAGCTGATCTACGGACTGTGGGGAAGAATTTCCATCCGTACTTTGGGAACCTGAAGGAGTACTTCCATAGCTGGTAATTTCTGTATTTGCGGTCTCTGCATTTCCTTTTTTGTCAGCAATAAAATTATTGTAGACATACATCACAGACATTCCGAAAAGAAGCCCCAGGCAAATAAAAAATACCGATCTTATTTTACCGTTCATATAAAACGTATCATTTTATTACTTAAAATTAATCATTTCTCCATTCCTCCGGAATATCACAAATTGGGATAGGGGTCATTTTATGCTTTGCCGCTTTATGCATTCTGTCAAAAATGATAAATACTTCCTTGTCTCGTCCCTCATAATCATCAACAGTTTTAGTATCATACTCTTTCTGAATTTTTTCAAGTTCAGGATAAGTTGCCCCTATTTGGTCTTCATCCGTTCTGTCGGAATCCCAAAGCCCATCTGTTGGAATTGCATTTTGGATACTTTCGATAAGATTTAATTCTTTGGCAAGCTTGTAAACCTCAGTTTTATAAAGATCGGCAATTGGCGAAACATCTACACCTCCGTCACCATATTTTGTATAAAAACCAATTCCGAAATCTTCCACTTTATTTCCCGTTCCGCAAACCAATAAACCGTGAAGCTGTCCAAAATAGTATAAAGTAACCATTCTGAAACGCGATCTGGTATTGGCAAGAGCTAAATTATTGCTCCATCTTCCTTCAACATGGTTTTCAACAATATCTTCAAAAGCCTCAAAAGTAGGGGTCAGATTGATTGTTTTTCCTTGAACGTTTGGAAATCTTTTCTTAAGATCTTCAATGTGATCCTGGGCGCGGTTTACCTGGTCTTCTTTCTGGCGGATCGGCATTTCAAGAAGAAGTACTTCAAGTCCGGTCATGGCGCAGAGAGTAGAAACCACTCCGGAATCCACACCCCCTGATACTCCAATTACATAGCCTTTTACGTTAGCTTTTACGGCATAATCTTTTAGCCAGTTTACAATATGATCTATTACTTTCTGAGTCTGCATTTATTTATATTTTTAATCTAATTATTAAAATCTCTTTTTACTCCTGTTATATTTTTAATTTGTCTTTACTAAGAAATTGCAAAATTACTGGTTTTTTTGTAACCATACTTAGGATAATAACTTAAGTTCTGAAAGCTTCATTCTTGTCTTAAGCATCCTATTGAAGATATTTTTCATGTGTGAGCTCATACCAGTTACAAATACCGTCGGGTTCTGTAAATTCACCGGTTTTCTCAAAACCTAATTTTTTTAAAATATGATTGGAACCCTGATTTTCCGAATGGGCATGAGCATAAATCACTTCCGCTTTCATCTGGTGGAAACCCAGTTCCAGAGATGCTTTCGCAGCTTCCAGGGCATAACCTTTTCCCCATGATTCAGGCAGATAACGGTAACCGAGATCAAGGACATTTTTATAACCGTTGATTTCTTCAGTAAGTAATTTCAGGCCGCTCCAGCCGATCAGGAGTCCGGTTTCCTTTTCAATTACGGCCAGTCTTCCCGTTCCGTTTTCTTCATATTGCTTCTGAATCATCCTAATGATTTTTAATGATTCAGCGGGGTCCGTCAGTACCGGAACGCCAATGTATTTCATAACTTCGGGGTTGGAATCCAGCAGAAACATACGTTCAGCATCTTTTTCTTCAAATTTCCTTAATATGAGTCGTTGTGTTTCAATTTTCATAGCTTGAGTTATTGTTCAAATCCGAAAATAGTGATATCAGTTTTCATTCCCTTCTTAATATTGGCTTCCTTCATGGGATTTCCACCTACATTCAGCGTTTGAAGAGCTGGATTTCCGGAAATATCAAGTTTCAGGATCTTATTGTGCTCTATATTTAATTTTCTTAAATTTTTAAGCGAAGTGATATCAATTGTTTTTAACTGATTTAAAGATAATGTTAATTGGTCAATTTTTGGAGTTTCCAAGAGCCAAATATTTTCCAAAAGATTATTATCCAGATATAAAGAAGCCAGATTTTTAAGACCTTCAGCCTTGAAAGAAGCAATTTTGCATCCCGTACAGGAAAACAGTTCAAGATGCGGCAGATTTTTCACAGATATTTCCGAAATCGTATTGTCATCAAGTATAATCATCTTCGCATTGCTGAAAAGGAGCACGTCATCCGCCGCTGTAATGCCTTTCTGAACAAGGAACAGATTGATAACCATATCCGCTTCCAGCTTTTCCAGCGAACCGTTTTTATTAACATCAAAATTTTCGAGAACCGCTTTTTCAAAGTTCTTATCCTTAAAATTAAGTTTTTGGGCACATAACAGAGAAAATCCTGAAATAATAAGGCTTAAGGTTACAAATATTTTAATTTTCATCATGGATTGTGTTTTAAATCCTTATTTTTGTTCACTTAAATTTCATGTAAAAATAATGAAGATTTTTAGAATTATTGCGCTTTCTTCCATTTTAGTTCTCGCTTTGGATTCCTGTAAAAAAGAACCGGAGAACCAATGGAAAGTAGAAGTGAAAACTCCTGCTGAAAAAGTTGAGGTAACGGATATTTCCAAAGAATTTTATGATCAGAATATTCCTTTGGATCAGTTTAAAGCTAAGTTTCCCTGGTTTCAGGGGACAGTTTCCGATGCAGATTTTGGAAAAAGAAGAGCAGATGCGGAGGAGATCAAAATCTATAAAGAAGCTGCCGGTAAAATAGATCAGGCAAAGCTTCAGAATGAGCTTCAGGACCTGTTTTCTCATATCAAATATTATTTCCCACAATTTAAAAGTCCTAAGGTTTACCTTTTCTCATCAGCATTGCAGATGGTTCAGGACCCTATTTTTTATGATTCAAAGGGAAATCTTCTTTTTATAGACATCACAGGATTTATGGGAGATGGGAATGCCAATTACAAAGGACTCGAACTGTATTTTCAAAAATCTATGAATCCTCAGAATATTGTTCCCAAGGTGTCTCAGATCTTTGCTGAAAATATCGTAACAGAATCTCCGGACCATCAGAAATTTATCGATAAAATTATTCTGAACGGAAAAATCATGATGCTCCAGGATGCCTTTCTTCCCGATACACCGGATTACCTGAAAATGAACTATACCAAGAAACAGTACGACTGGGCTGTAGCCAATGAGGCCAATATCTGGAACTATTTTGTGGAAAGCAACCTGATTTTCGGGGACGATCCAAGACTTGTGGAGCGTTTTATTTCTCCCGGTCCCTTCTCAAAATTCTATACGGAGATCGACAATGAGTCTTCTCCCCAGATCGGAATCTTTACAGGCTGGCAAATTTGTAAAGCCTATTTCAGGCAAAAGCCGGAAACGAAACTGGTTGATTTTTTAAAGCTGGATGCTACCAATATCTTTAATGAAGCAGTATATAAACCTAAAACACCATAATAGTTAAAATAAATGATAACTTTCAAAGCAATTTGAAGGTTATTTTTTTTAATTTAATACCCTGTTTCGTGATGAAGATAACTCTGCAGAATTTTAGATAAGCTGAAGAAGTATTAACTTTGCGGAAAAATTTTAGATTGATATGAGAAAAACTCAGATTACAATAGATGTAGAGCTGGATGAGAACCACATTCCTGAAAATATTACATGGAACGCTCAGGATGGTGGTGTGGAAAAGGAGGAAACAAAAGCTACCATGATCTCGGTTTGGGACGACAAAACAATGGAGGCTTTAAGAATCGATCTTTGGACAAAAGAAATGCCTGTGGATCAGATGAAAATGTTTATCCACCAGATCCTGGTATCTTTAGGAAATACTTACCAGAGAGCAACGGGAGAGGAAGATGTTGCCCAGTGGCTTGAGGAGATTGCAGAAGAATTTGCTGTGAAGTCTGCGATAAAAATGTAAAACCCACTACACCAATCACAAAATACATGAAGAAAACACTTTTACTTATCGGGACAATGATATTGTTGGCCTCTTGCAATAAAAAAACTGAGGTAAAGGAAACAACAACCTCTGACTCTATCCTTCAGGCAGATAAACTCCCGGCCGCTAAAACCACAGCAACTTCAGAAACAGAAAAAGTTCCCGAAAATGCTATATTGGATGTTGCTTTATTTAAAGAGAAAGATATTCCGGCAGCTATGTTAAAAGGAAGTCTTCATCCGCATGATATGGAAGGTGAATCTGTCATGGAGCTTGTTCCCAGTATGGATGATTTCATTAAAGGAAACGGCTCGGATATTGCTTATATAGATGATTCCCTGAAGAAAATCATTCTCAGGATCAACGGAAAGTTTGAAGAACTTAAGGAAACAGGCAAAGATCAGTATGAAAACAGTGAATATCTGGTTTCATATACAACAACTGTTCCTGATAAACTTCCGGAAGAGATAAATGTTGTGGCTTATGCTTTTAACGGAAAGCTTGAGGTGAAAAGAAAATCTGATAACATTTCAAAGAGCCTTGACTTTTTCATGGCAGGCTTATAAAAAATAAAAATAATATGAACTTTAATACAAAAGTAATTCACGGAGGGCAGCACCACGAGTCTGCAACAGGTTCTGTAAATGTTCCTGTATTTTTAACGTCTACATTTGCACAAAAAAGTCCGGGAGTACATTCAGGATACGAATATTCAAGAGCTGCCAACCCTACAAGACAGGCTTTGGAAGACTCCCTGGCAAGCATTGAGAACGGAGCGAGAGGACTTGCTTTCGGTTCTGGACTTGCGGCCATCGACTGTGTTTTGAAATTATTAAATCCGGGTGATGAAGTAGTTGCTGTAGATGACCTTTATGGGGGAACTTACAGAATGTTTACCAGACTTTTTGAAAAATACCAGCTGAAATTTACGTTCGTGAATTTCGACGATGTTTCCAAAATTGCTGAAGTTCTTACAGACAAAACAAAACTGATCTGGCTGGAAACTCCAACTAACCCATTGATGAAGCTTGTAGATATCAAAGCAGTCGTTGAAATAGCTAAAGGAAAAAATATTCTTGTAGCTGTTGATAATACTTTTGCAACCCCATATATCCAGAGACCGATTGACCTTGGAGCAGATATCGTAATGCATTCAGCTACTAAATACCTGGGAGGACATTCTGATGTTATTGCCGGTGCATTAATTGCAAAAGATGCTGAATTAGGAGAAAAACTTCATTTTATCCAGTTTGCAAGCGGCGGTATCCTGGGACCTCACGATTCTTACCTGGTTTTAAGAGGAATCAAAACTTTAGCTCTAAGAATGCAGCGCCATTCAGATAACGGACTAGCTGTGGCAAAATATCTTGAAACACATCCTGCAGTAGACAGAGTAATCTACCCTGGACTGGAATCTCACCCTCAGTACGAACTTGCCAAATCCCAGATGAAAGAACCGGGAGGAATGGTTTCTTTTACCTTTAAATCAGGGAAAAAAGAAGATGCTGTGAAATTCCTTGAAAAAGTTAAGGTGTTCACTTTGGCAGAATCTTTAGGAGGAGTTGAATCTTTAGCCAACCATCCTGCGTTAATGACGCACGCTTCCATTCCTGCAGACAAACGTGAGGAATTGGGTATTACGGACGATCTGGTTCGTTTAAGTGTTGGTATTGAAGATGCAGAAGATCTTATTGCAGATCTTGAAAGAGCTTTTTCTTAACCTTTTTAAATAAATAATAATGAGAAAGATCCTGTTTTTTCTGATTTTGATTTTTTTCAGTCAGATTACCTATTCCCAGGTAAAAACTACCGATGATTTGTATAAAACGGCCAAGAAGCTGGACAGTTTGATATTTGACGTAGGATTTAATAAATGTGATCTTTCTCATTATAAATCTATAGTCAGTAACGATCTGGAATTTTACCACGATAAAGGCGGGATTACTTCAGGAGAAAAAGCCTTTACCGCTTCCATCAAAAATAATATCTGCGGAGGCCCGAATAAGGTAAGACGGGATCTTGTTCCCAACAGCATGAAAGTGTATCCTTTATACAACAATAATGTGCTGTATGCTTTTGTACAGGAGGGTGAACATGAATTTTTCGAATTTTCCAACGGAAAATGGGTTCAGGGAAGCCGTGCAAAATTCAATATTTTATGGGTCTTGGAAGATAAGCAATGGAAAATGAAGAGGGTACTGAGCTATGATCACCATTTATAATCAATATGAAAAATACCAGGAAAGTTACGTTTGAAGATTTAAATCAATTAGCAGAATTATTTGATCAATACAGGATTTTTTATCACAAAGAATCCGATATTCCTTCCGCTGAACGTTTTCTCAGAGAAAGAATAGAGAATCAGGATTCTGAAATTTTTGTAGCAGAAAATGATGGGCAACTGACTGGATTTGTTCAGCTATATCCTATATTTTCATCTACAAGGATGCAACGCTATTGGTTGTTGAACGATCTCTACGTCAACGAAAATTACAGGGGAAAAGGGTATTCCAAAGAGCTGATTGAAGAAGCAAAAAATCTCTGCAGATCATCCAATGCCTGTGGAATTCTTCTCGAAACCGGAAAAAGCAATGATGTAGGAAATCAACTCTATCCCGCATGTGGCTTTGAACTCTATGATTCTGTGAATTTTTATGAATGGACAAACAGAGAGAATTAAAATGTGAATGATCAACAGTAATTACATTTTAAATATTGATGATCACTCATTGCTTATTACTCATCACTTATAATTAAATAATATGTCAGATTTTCAAAAATACATACAAAGATATCTTGATCAGATTCCTTCCGGAAGCTGGATTGAAGAATTGAAGAAATCAGGAGAGAAAACAATAGCTGTTTATTCGGATCTTACCGAAGGTCAATCTCTTTTCGCTTACGCTGATGGGAAATGGACCTTGAAAGAACTTTTACTTCATTTATCGGATACTGAAAGAGTATTTCAGTACAGATTACTGGTTTTTGCCAGAGGGGACAAAGCAGCATTACCGGGTTTTGATGAAGAAGAATATGCTGCCCATTCTTTTGCAAATAAAAGATCTCTGGAATCTTTACTGGAAGAATATAAAACCGTGCGGAAATCTTCCCAAATCCTGATCGAAAGCCTCGAGCCATCTGCTATGAAGAACATTGGAACGGCTAATGGAAATGAATTGACGGCAGAAACAGTCGGGAAACTGATCGTAGGACACAATTATCACCATTTGAATATTATTCAGGAGAGATATCTGCCGGGATTGAAATAACCTTGGATTAGATTTTAAAAATATTATACAATCAACAGGAACGGGATTTAGCCCGTTTTTTTATGGAAAATTATTTAAATATGTCTTTAGCCAAAACATGAATAAAAAATATTTATTTTTGGTTAAAACAACACAAATGTCTTTTATTAAAATCTATATTCATCTTGTTTTTTCTACAAAAAACAGGGTTCCATATTTGAATACATTCGACCTGAGAATTAAGGTATGGAAACATATTAAGGAAAATGCCTCGGAAAAAGGGATATTTTTAGATATGGTAAATGGTTATTCCGATCATTGTCACTGTCTGATTTCTCTGGGATCCGGTCAGAATGTAGAAAAAGTAGTGCAACTGCTAAAAGGAGAATCTTCTTTCTGGATTAATAAAAATCAACTTACAACAGATAAGTTTTCGTGGCAGGACGAATATTTTGCAATATCTGTTTCTGAATCGAAGGTGGAAGCTGTGAGAGAATATATTAGAAATCAAGAGAAACACCATCAGAGAAAAAGTTTTACAGAAGAATATCAGGAATTTCTTGAGAAAAATAATTTTAAATAAATTTCGGCTAAAGCCTTGATGATTCTATTGATTTTGTTAAATGGGCTAAAGCCCATTCCTATTGAATATATAATGCTTGCAGACAATTAAAGAGATGAATAATAGATATTTTCTTTTACTCAATTTAAATGCCCGTGAATTATAATATTTTTACCTGCCATAATAAAATTCAGATTTATATTTTCCCAAGAGCAGAATAGTGTAATTGTAAGATTCAATAGGAACGGGCTTTAGCCCGTTCGCACAGAATGTTATCAAAATATGGCTTTAGCCAAAACCTAATAACCATCAAAACAAAACATTTACCCTCATATTTTTGGCTGAAATTCACCATTTCTTTACCTTTATACCCAGGTTTGAAACCTGAAAATTATGGAAAACATTATCGAAATATTAAAATCCGGCGGAACCATCCTTTATCCTACAGACACTATTTGGGGAATAGGTTGCGATGCCACGAATATAGAAGCTGTCAATAAAATTTTCGACATCAAGAAAAGAGAAAAAAATAAGTCCATGATCATTCTTGTGGAATCTGAAAAAAGACTCCAGGATCTTGTGGATGTTCCGGAAATGGCGTGGGAAATTATTGATCTTAGCGAAAAACCGGTAACCATTGTGTATGAAAATCCCCGCGGGCTTCCGAAAGAATTGCTCGCTGAGGACGGAAGCATTGGAATCAGGTTGGTGAAAAATGATTTCTGTAAAAAACTGATTACTAAACTGAACAGACCTTTAGTTTCTACTTCAGCCAATTTCAGTGGTGATAAAAGTCCGTTGAAGTTCTCTGATATTTCACCCGAAATCATTAAGTTGGTAGATTATGCAGTGGAAGAAGACAGGGAAAAAGTTTCAAAATATTCAGGTTCTTCGGTGATAAAAATATGGAACGACAACAGGATTAAGGTTCTTCGTGAATAAAATCCCGTAATTCAAAATTCAATTTAAATCTTGCCCATGCATATCGGCAGGATTTCTTTTTTTTAATTTCTATCTTTGCATTCTTCAACTGATAAAAGACATACCATGAATCACCAGAAGTTTGCTGAAGAATGGATCCGTTCCTGGAATTCCCATGACCTTGAAGATATCTTGTCCCATTATGCGGAGGATATAGAGATCACAACTCCCATGATTGTAATGGCTACAGGCGGGAAAGAAAGTACATTGAAAGGCAAAGATGCCGTCCGGGAATATTGGAAAAAAGCACTGGATAAATTTCCTGATCTGCATTTCGAGATTATAAACTCAACGGCAGGTGTAAATTCGGTGGCGTTGCTCTACAGATCTATTATGGATAAGCATGCTGTAGAAGTCATGTTCTTTGATGATGATGAAAAAATTAATAAAATGTACGCCCATTATGATTGATGGATATGCATTGCTAGAAAAAGACGACCTATTTATTAACGATGAAAATTAATCTTACCCAAAATAAAAATTTAAAACTGTTCAAGATCATTGCTGAAGCAGCGGAAAAAAACGGCCAGTCGGTATATATTGTCGGCGGATATGTCCGTGACCTTCTTATGAAGAGAACGGCTTCCACAGATATTGATTTTGTGACAGAGCAAAGCGGTATTGAGCTTGCACAAACCGTGGCCCGTGATATTGATCCTAAATTGAAAGTTTCGGTCTTCAAAACTTACGGTACAGCCATGATCAAATATAAAGACCTTGAGCTCGAATTTGTAGGTGCCAGAAAGGAAAGCTATACCGAGAACAGCCGCAAGCCTGAAGTAGAAGGCGGAACATTGGAAGATGACCAGAAAAGAAGAGATTTCACCATCAATGCAATGGCGATTTCTTTAAATAAAGCTAATTTCGGAGAGCTTGTTGACCCTTTCAACGGAGTTGAAGATCTGGAGAAGGGAATTTTAAGAACTCCTTTGGAACCGGCTCAGACCTATTCTGATGATCCTTTGAGAATGATGAGAGCTGTTCGTTTTGCTTCAACACTAAACTTTGTGATTGAAGAAAAATCCCTGAATGCTATTAAGCAGGAAGCAGAAAGAATCAAGATTGTTTCTATGGAAAGGATCATGGTGGAGTTCAATAAAATCATGATGTCCAAAAAACCTTCTGTAGGACTGGGATTAATGGAAGAAACAGGACTTTTAAAGCTGATTATTCCCGAACTGATAGAACTGAAAGGAGTAGAAGAGGTAGAAGGGCAGACGCATAAAGATAATTTCTATCACACTCTTGAAGTGGTGGATAATATCTCTGAAAATACAGATAATTTGTGGTTACGCTGGTCAGCACTTTTGCATGATATAGGTAAAGCACCAACCAAAAAATTCGTTGAGGGAACCGGATGGACTTTCCACGGGCATGAGTTTTTAGGCTCAAAAATGGTAAAAACTCTTTTCAACAGGCTAAAACTGCCATTGGGAAGTGATATGAAGTATGTCCAGAAAATGGTGAAACTTTCATCACGACCTATTGCTCTGATCACAGATGATGCCTCAGATTCTGCGTTGAGGAGACTTCTGTTTGATGCCGGTGAAGATCTGGAAGATCTTTTTACCCTGTGCAAAGCAGATATCACGACCAAAAACTCCAGAAAACAGGACAGGTTCAAAAAGAACTTCGAATATGTGGCCGTGAAGATTAAAGAAGTGGAAGAAAAAGACCAGGTCCGCAATTTCCAGCCACCGATTACAGGAGAAGAGATCATGCAGATGTTCAACCTTAAACCTGGAAAAGAAATAGGAATTCTCAAAGAAAAAGTAAAAGAAGCGATCCTGGAAGGTGAGATCCCGAATGACAAGGAAGAAGCTGAAAAATTTGTGATTGCCGAAGCCGAGAAACTGGGATTGAAAGCATAATTAAGCTCTAAAATATATACATAAAACGTTTACGGCGGGACAAAGTCCCGCCGTAAACGTTTTATAAAATAAAATCCGGTCGCTTCTTTGCAGAAGAGACCGGAAAAAAAACACAAATGATGAAAAAAAATAAAAAATTATGTGATAATACCGAAGTATAATTCTTAGTTAGGGTAAACAGAGTTTGAACCTATACCCGAAGTAAATGATTTGATAACAGCTCCTGAAGTGTTGTAAATTACAATTTTACTGTCCTGGGTAAATCCGTTGGAATCAGACGTGAAAATTTTATCGTTGATTACGCTGAATCCGTATAGGGCAGAATAGTCATCAACACTGTTCGCCACAGTGAATAATGGTGATGAAGGAGCCGTTGTAGCGCTCATATCCATTCCGTATACTTTCTTTCCTGAAGTAAAATAGAATTTACCGTTGGAAATTTCAAGATTTTTTGCATCGGCAATTCCCGTTAAAGTAGTTGTTTTGGTGATGCTTCCTGTGCTTGATATCTGGTAGATATAAGAATTAGCGGCATCTGCAGCAATTGCGTAAACATTTTGATTGCTGGAGATGATTTTGTTGATGTTTCCGGCAGGAAGAGTGATCGTCGACTGAACCTCGTTAGTAGAAGTATTGATGTAAGTGATCTTATTTCCGAAACCGAAAGAAGCATTCTGTACGAAGATATTGTTTCCGGCTTCCACAATTCTCTCGGCAGCATCCGTGAACGCAATTTTTTTGATGAAAGAACGGTCTGAAACCCTGTAAATGCTTACATACTTATCACCCATATATTTATCATTCGTTACATAAATATTATTGTTGGCAAAAGCCATATAGCGGGGAGAATTAAGTTCAGCGGTAATTTGGCCGTTTGCTTTAAAATTGGAGCGGTTGGCAATTTGGATTCTATTAGAATTATTCAACAATAGGTAAGCATTTTCACCATTGAAGGCAATCATCTGTAGAACATCCCCCAGCTTTGAACCACTGTTATTAAATGCAAAAATATTATCCTGTTTAAGGCTTAGGTCTGCGCTTACAAATGTTACGTCTGCTTCGGGCTTTCCATAAGACCCTTCATTGGCAATTAAAAAGCCGTTACCGTAGAATATTTCCTGCTCCTCAATAGTATTGTCACTGCTACAGGACACAATGCCCAGAAGAAGTGTAAAAGCAAAAAGAAGATGTAGAAGTTTTGTCAGTTTCATAATATTTTTAAGTTTAAAAATTAATTGTTGCATAAACACTGTAATTTCTCTTAGGCATCGGGTAAAGAGATACTGTCTGGTAATAAGTATCGGTTAAATTATTTACTTTAAATCCTAAAGTGTATTTCTTGAAAAGCGATGCGGAAATTCCGGCATTCAGAATAAAATATGGGTCAATGGCTGCAGATCTTTTTTCGTCGGATGTTGTATACGTAAGGCCGTTGAACATTCCCTGAGCATATACTTTAAATAAAGAATACCCATACTCTATATTTCCGACTGCCTTGTGCATCGGAACATACATCCTCTGCAAATCAGTGTCTTTGTTGACCGATTTTGAATAAGTATAGCCTCCGTCCAGCCTCAAAGCATGTTTACCGAAGGTTTTATTCCAGGTAACCTGCGATTCCAGACCGTAAGATTCAACCCTGTACGTATTAAATGGTGCCCAGTATCCCAAAGAAGTCGGAAGCCAGTTGATCAGGTTTTTGATATCCATATAATAAGGGCTTAGAGCGATTTTAAAATCTCCAAAGCTGAACTCATGGTTCATGTCAATATTTACAGAGGTTTCCGGAACCAGATCCAGATTTCCTCCCGGCTGCCAGTAAAGATCATTAAAAGAAGGATATCTGAAGTTTTTTGAAAAATTAATTCCTACATGATACCATTTCACAGCATTCCATTTTCCGGAAAAAGAATACAGAAGGGGAGAAGAGATGTCTTCTACAAAATCCTTCTTAATTCCTGCCTCGAAACGTAGATCTTTGGTGGCAAAATATCTGATCAGTCCCGATAAAGAGCCTACATTCCTGCTGACAGTTTCCAATCCGGATCCATAGCCTTTGCCCTTATTCACCTGAAATTCTCCAATAGCATTAATGTTGATCTTCGGAGTGATGAAATAATTGAAATCATTTTTAAAAATGTAATTCTTTCCGTCTGCTCCGCTTGCTTTAGGTTGGTTAAGATCTGCAAAATACTGGAAATTATCCTCTGTGTAAGCCATTTTCAGGCTGTTGGAAAGGTTATTTTTGTTAATGTCCCATGCAATCAGGCTTCTTAAAGTCTGCGCTTTATATTTCGTTTTATTACCGTTCAGTTCGAAAATTGGATAATGCTGGGAAGCATCAAACGTCTGGTTCTGCCATGAAATGGTCTGGTGGTCAGCAATCTTATAGGCTACACCAATATTAACCGAAGTATTATAATACCTTCCGTTAGTATTGTGAAATCCTGTATTGCCTACTACAAATTCAGGAACCTTATAATCATTTTGGCTGGTTATATAGCTTCCTGAAACCTTTACACTTAATTTTTCATTGCTGAAAGCAGCCTGTGCAAAATTATTATACGTATCAAAAGAAGCCGCCTCCGAATATACTGAAGCTTTAAAGCCACTGTTGAAATCTAGTATATTATTCAAATGAATACTTCCCCCGATAGCACCGCTTCCATATACAACACTTCCTCCGCCGGCTTTTATATCAATCTGGTCATATCCGAAGAGAGGAATATTATTCACATCCCCTTGTCCCAAAAAACTTGAGTTGATATTGATTCCGTTCCAAACAAAAGCAGTCTGTTGAGCCGTTGTCCCCCGGAACGATGGTGAAGAAACAGCACCCCGGCCATTTTCTTTAATATAAATTGAAGATTGGAAGCGTAAAAGTTCAGAAAGATTCGTTGAGTTTTTCTCGATATCTTTTGGAGTAATGGTACGGACCGGGTGAAAAAGCTTTACCTTTTTCATCTGGCTGTCGAAAATATAAACAGTATCAACAGCTTTCTCCTGTCCGAAAAGAAAACCGCCAAAAGACGAACAAAGAAGTAATAAAGACCTTTTTATATCCATACTATTTTACTTTTCCTCCGAAAGTAATGCGTTTTTAGTTATAATTCTGGCAGGTCTCCTGACTTTCGCTTTTCTGCACCTTCCCGTATGAACAGTGGTTTTTGCAGAAAATCTTATTGCGATCTACAGTTGCGGGGACAGTTTGGGCATCGCACCCAATTCCCTATTATTTCCAATATGCTGGAAACCAAAATTTTTGCAAAGATAACTTTTTATATGTATTTCACAAAAAAGGAAAAAATGGAAAGTAAAATGGCAAAAAGGTAAAAGAGCAAAAAGGTAAAATAGCTGACCAGTCTAATCAGCTTTAATCGGCATTCTCACCATTTTGCCCTATAAAAACGATGAATCAAAATAAAAAGGCAGCAGATCTTTAATAGAATGCACCTTCACAACTTCGTCATTCATACTTGAAAAGTAGAGGTCTATATTTTCGCTCTGTTTCGTTTCATACTCTATTAAACTTTGCCTGCAGGCTCCACAAGGAGGAATCGGAGGGTTTTTCTCATGAAATTCCTTTGGTCCTCCCACTACAAAAATTTTCTTAACCTTTACATCAGGAAAATTAGCAGCCACCCAGAAAAGAGTCGTTCTTTCTGCACATAGTCCCGATGGATAGGCTGCATTCTCCTGGTTGTTACCCGAATAAATTTCACCGTTTTCCAGCAGAACAGCACATCCTACAAGGAAGTTCGAATAAGGCGCATAGGCATTTTCACGGGCCTGTTTGGCAGTTTCGAACAGTTTTTTTTCTATATCGCTCAGTTCGCTGCTGTTTTTAAAGTGCTCGTAACTGATCTGTATGTCTTTTTTCATATATTAGTTATGACTAAAAAAGGGGGGCTAAAAGTACTCCTTTTTCGCCAATTGAACAATGTTTTTTTATTCATCCATTAAATTGAAAAATCAAAAAAATAAAATGCTGTATACACCAATAAAATTTAGAAATGTAGAACTGAAAAACAGATGGGTAATGTCCCCTATGTGTATGTATTCCTGTGAAAATGGCATGGCCAATGATTTCCATTTTGTACACTACGGAAGCCGGTCACAAGGAGGAACCGGACTGATTATGGTAGAAGCTACAGGCGTAGAGCCACAGGGAAGGATCACCAACCACTGTATGGGAATCTGGAACGATCAGCAGGCAGAGGAACTGAAAAAAATCGTTGATTTTGTCCATGCCCGTTCAGAAAGTAAAATAGGAATTCAGCTTGCACATGCAGGAAGAAAAGGATCCACCTGGAACAATATACAGATTCCCGTAGAAGAAGGCTGGGAAACAGTTGCTCCCAGCGGTATTCCTTATCATCCCTCCGAAAGGATTCCCCATGTACTGACTGTTGATGAGATCCGGGAACAGGTTCAGAATTTTAAAGACGCAGCCCGGAGAGCAGTAAAGGCAGGATTCGATATTGTAGAAATTCATGGTGCACACGGGTACCTCATCCATCAGTTTTTATCACCACTTTCCAACATCAGAACGGATGAATATGGAGGGAGTTTTGAAAACAGGTCCCGATTTCTTGTGGAAATTGTTGATGCCGTTAATGAGGTACTGAATGAAAATACAGCCCTTTTTGTAAGGATTTCCGGTACTGAGTATGCCGAAAACGGCTGGAACATCGATGACAGTGCAGAACTTGCCAAAGTGTTAAAAGAACATTCCGTAGATCTGGTTGATGTATCAAGTGGAGGCAACATTCATGGAGCAAAAATACCTGTGTTTGACGGTTATCAGGTTCCTTTTTCATCCCAGGTCAGAAAAGAAGCCGGAGTAAGAACCGGAGCAGTGGGATTGATCACTAAGGTTGAGCAGGCCGAAGAAATATTGGAAAAAGAAGACGCAGACCTTATATTTATAGCGAGAGAAATCTTAAGGAATCCTTATATTGCTGTTCAGGGCTCTTTTGAAATGAAGGCTGACTGCTTTTTTCCTCATCAATATACAAGAGCAAAAATTTCATCGTAATATAAAAAATGAAAATTGAAGACTTTATGCTCACTTGTCCCAGCAAGAAGTTTCTGGGAATAGAATGTCTGGGATGTGGTGCCCAGAGGGCGGTTATGCTGGTGTTTGAAGGGAGATTTTCAGAAGCTTTTCATATGTATCCGGCAGTCTACACCCTATTGCTGTTTTTTTTAACCTTAGGCATAAGTTTTCTGGATAAAAAAAGGAAATATGGAGGTATTCTGATGATCATGATTGCTGTTAATCTGGTGATTATGGTCATATCCTATTATTATAAGCACTTTTATATTCATTCTCATTTATAGACCAGGCAGAAACTATATTTTTTTAATTCTTATCCGGGATGAGTAGAAAAAAAGTCGTAGAATTACTACAAAATGTAAATCTCTCAGGTGAAAATTTTTTAAATTAGAGCGTGAAGTTTATCTTTGTTAGACAAACTTTAAGAATCGTATAATCATTAATGATTAAAATGTAAGAATATGGCAGGAAATTCAAGAGGAATTTTAAAATTCAATGGAGGCGAAGGACAAAAATTGTTAAAACTTAACTATAACGTATCAAGGTCTACCGATGTTTCAGGACGTGTAGCATCTGACCCTTCTAATGCTTTGATCAAAATAACCGTTGAAGCAACCGAAAAATCGGATATTCTGGAAAGTCTTTTGAACAGTAAATATAAACCGACCAGCGGTGAAGTTACATTCAATAAGTCTCACGAAGAGGGAACATTGATCACCCTGAAATGGGAAAACGGATACGTAATCCACCACGAAGTGGATTTTGATGCTATTGACAGCAACAATATGCTGGTAAGCTTCGTAGTAAGTGCAGAAAGCATTACCTATGGAAATTCACTATATGACGGATTCTGGCCATTAAGCTAGACCCGGAATAGTACAAAATACAAAGAGACTGTCCCTCAAGACGGTCTTTTTTTACCTGTTGTGAACGCTATTTTCTAATAAGGAATCTTTGTTTATTCTCAAAAATTCCCGATTGGATGAATAATATACACATTTTAACACAAATCACTTTATAAAATATGTCTACTACACCAGAAAATTCAAACGGAAAAGCTTTTCGACCGTCACAAAATGCAGACGGAGTGTCCGAAAATCATCATGCCGGTATCAACCGTCTGGTAAAACTTTCCCTGGTTATAGAAGGAAAGATTATCAAATTTTATAAGCATTTTAAACTTAAGCAAAGTACCCAGCGTCATCATGAATTTACCCTTACCCTGGCTCATGATACTTTGGGAGACCGCCAGACCCATTCGCTGGAAGAAGCCAATAAATTCTTAGGAAAACGTCTCACAGCAGTCATTTCCTATAAAGATATAGATAACAGTCCTGAAAGAACATTTGTGGGTATCATTACCGGAGTAGCTTTCAGCCAGGAAAAGATGAGCCTGGGAAATATTGTGCTTACAGGATGCAGCCCTACCATTCTTCTGGACGGTGCTTCCCATATCCAGAGCTTTGGAGGAAGCCAGCCGGTGAATATAGGAATTATTGCAGAAGAAGTTATCAAGCAGGGAATTGATAAAAGCCGTTTTGATATCAGGGTCGATGCCAATAATTTCTCGCAGATTATCTACAGCAGTCAGTATGATGAGACTCACTATAATTACCTGGCAAGAATGGCTGAAGCTTACGGAGAACAGTTTTTTTATGACGGTGAAGTACTTCATTTCGGGAAACTCCCGCCCCAGAACAAACCTATTATCCTTACGTACGGAAGCAGTGCCAACGATATTAAAGTTGAACTGAAGGCCATCCATACCAAACCCCAGTTTTATGGGTACAACAGCAATAAAAATGAAAAGCTCACTTCAGGCTCTACACCGATTCAGCACGTAAGTGATATGGCAAAAACAGCTTATGAGCATAATAACAATATTTACAAAACTCCTGCGCTTCAGATAGCACCTATCAAAGCTTCCACTCATCTGGATGTGGAATACTCGCAGAAAAGTGCCTCGGGAAGTGCGGCTGTGAACGTTTTTTCCATTTCAGGGAACACAACGGTTCCATTTCTTCATCCCGGATGTATTGCAGATGTTCAGATGCGTAAGCAGGACTCCAATGAAACCTCATATTTTACAAGAATCATGATCACGGAAGCTGAACATGAGATTGACACTATAGGTCATTATAAAGGAAGCTTTGCAGGAATTGCGGCAGATACCGGATTTCTTCCCAGACCGGAATATAAAATTCCTAAAGCGGAACCGCAAACTGCGGTGGTAATATCCAATACAGATCCCGAAGGACAAGGCAGAATACAGGTTCAGTTTGACTGGCAGACCAGCGATACCACACATTTTATCAGAATGATGAGTCCTGATGCGGGCGGAACAGATCAGATCACACAAAACAGAGGATATGTAGCCATTCCGGAAGTGGGAGACCAGGTGATGGTGAACTTTGTCCACAGCCATCCGGACAGGCCTTTTGTAATGGGAGGAATGTTCCATGGTGGAGTAGCCTTGGGCGGAGGTGTCAACAATCACCTGAAATCTATCCAGACCAGAAGCGGAATCAGAATTTTAATGAATGATGAAGAAGGAAGTGTGAAAATCATGGATCCGAGCGGGAATATCTACTTCATGGATGGTGCAGGGAACATAAGCATGAAAGCTCCTAAAAACTTCACGCTGAATGCCGGAGATAATATCAATATCACCGCAGGAAAAGAAATTTCGATCAGTGCAGGAGAAGGAATCAACAGTTCTGCCAATAACAGTATCATTTCTACAGCAGGAAAGGATATTGTACAGACAGCTTCCGGTGATATCCGCGAATCTTCGGATACCAGAACTGAAATGGTGGAAAAAGAATTCAGAAGACAGTCTGAAACCTCCAATGAAATAGCCGGAGAAATATCCATGTTCAGCGAGCTTGAAAACATGACAATGCAGAGTGGCAAGATTGTGGAATTCAACAGTGCTGAAAAATCAAAACTTTTCTGATATGGCCATCATCAAAACAGCTAAAAATATACAGATAAAAGTCACAGACTCTTATCATCTGAGTGTAGGCAAAAAAGTTGAAAAAATTGCTCAGAAAATTAATGTAGAGGCACAGAAAAATAACCTTGTTTTGGCAAGCAACAAGAAAATAATGTCTCATGGGAACAAGTAAAGTAAGAATTCTTATTCTTTTTATTCTTAGTAGTTTCTCATTAATCAATTGTCAAAATAAAAAAATGGAACAGAAATACAGCTGGCTGGGAACCCTTTCGGCACCGGAGGAATACCCGATGGAAATTTACAAGGGAGCCATCATTGCAGACGATTTCACTTATGGTTTTGATGCCATCTGGGGTACACAGAATACGGGATGGGGAAATGAAGGCGGAACCATGAGTGTAGAAACCAGCCAGATGGATATTCCCAACAAACTGGAATTTACATGGTATTCCCTGGTGGAAAATAAATTCTATACCGGAGAATGGGATCTGGATAAACAAAAAATAAAAGATCTCTTTGATAAAGGTTTTATAGATCAGGATAATGGTAAGAAAACCACGTACAGCAATTTTATTGTTGGTCTTGCACCCAAAGGACGAGTGGTTTTATGGATCAGCGGTCCGGGAAATCAGAAAGAAGTAGGTGTCTTTCAGGCTCATGATACTGTTATTACCAAAGAAAAGGCATACGAAAACGCACAGTACATGCTGAAAGATGGTTTTGCAGACAGAATGCTGAAAGATCCGTCCTATGAAACATTTAAGCCAGAAATCAGAGCTAAAATAGAAAAAGAAGGCTATCCTGATCCGGGTATTTATGAAGTATACAGGGAAAAATATAACTGGAAACCTTCAGTGATTTTGCCTGAGGGCAGCGAATGGATCGATTTCGGATTTAATAATTATAATGGTGAGCAGGAAAACCTTTTCGGAGAAAGCCTGAAAGCAGATACCTATAAAAAAAGAGCTGTTCCGAAATTCTGCGGTTTCTACTGGAGAGATAAAAATAAAAACAGATATGCAGTCTGGATAGACTCGTTTGATGAGAAAGAAATATTTGAATTATTCCGTAAGCTGGGAAAAGAAAAAAATATAGACCTTACCATTAAGGTCCGTGCAGATAATACAGGAGCTGTTCTTTCCTTAAAGAGCGGAAACGAAGAACTGCCGGTTACGAAAGCAAAGATCAGACTTTCTGGTAAAATAGAGTAGATTCCGGCTGTCAAAAGTTTACAAACCATCTGTCAATAAATAAAATAAGAACCATGCACAATAATAAATTTGGAGATTATACACCGGAAATATCCAAAGAGGAAGTATTAGACATTACTCTTGGGATATTTTTTGACGGAACTTTGAATAATAAAACCAACACTACAGAAAGAAGGAACAAGACCGCAGACTATAAAAAAAACGGGGGCAAACCCAGTGATAATAACAGTTATAATAATGACTGGAGTAATGTAGCACGGTTATGGGATAATTACGATAAAAATTTTGGAATCTATATAGAAGGAATAGGAACGGAAGATAAAGAAGAAGATTCCATGCTTGGCTATGCCTTTGGAACAGGAGCCACCGGAATCAGAGGAAAAGTAAGAAAAGGCTGTGAAGAGATCGTAAAAAAAGTAAAAACGATCAAAAACTCAAAAAAAGCAGATAAAATAGCTGTTCTTACTTTTGATGTTTTCGGTTTCAGCCGTGGTGCTGCGGCTGCCCGTAATTTTGCCCACGAAATAGGAAAATCAAAATATAAAGCCAGAGCTACAACGGTCTCCCATGAAGGGATGACCGTAACATCCTATTCAGACAGTGACGGAGATGCTGTAGAAGGTCAGGAGCTTCCAAAATGGGGACATCTGGGACTTAAGCTTCAGGAGGCAGGAATTACTGTCGATGTCCTGAAGATAAGATTCCTGGGAATTTACGATACCGTTTCTTCCTATTCCAAAAACTTTTCTCCAAAACCCAATTTCCACAATGACGTAGCAGAACTGGGACTGGATGATATCGGAAGGGCACAGACCGTTATCCATTTTGTGGCAGAAAACGAACACCGCGAAAACTTCGACCTTACCAATGTAAGCGTAGGAATAGAAAAAATATTTCCCGGAGTACACTGTGATGTAGGTGGAGCTTATGAAGACGGTCCGGAAATATGGGAAGAGGTGGAAACATCATGGACCACCAGTACAAAATTAAAAGCATTACGGCAGCAGCTCATCAATGATGCCTGGTATACCGATGAAGAGCTTACCATTACCCCGGGATTTTACCTGTCACTGAGAGGAGAGCGTAAATTTCTGAAAAAAGCATACAGCTATATTCCCTTGCATTTTATGGCAGAGCACGGCGTGCAGAAGACCGTTCCCCTTAAAATAAAAAAACTCACCGACGAAACCTATTCCATTTCATCAGATGAATTGCTGGTAAGGGTGAAAAACCGTTTAAGACCTTATGCGATGGGAGATGGAAAACAATATACCTTTAAAAGATATCATGATCTTAGGGTTGCTTATGGTGGTGCATCTATACCGGAACAGAAATATGCAGACTATCAGAGAGAAATGAAAGAACAGGAAGACCTGAGAACACTTAGAAACAAATACCTGCACTGGTCGGCAAGAAGAGAAGGGATAGGAATGGATCCTACCTCCGACAGGGTAAGAGTGATCCATCAGGCTTAAATATACAAAACATTAAATAAGACATTCTGATAAAGAATACTGATGCCGGATTGCTTATGCAGAAATTTAACATACATACCGTCCAGAAAGGAGAAAGCTTGAAAAGTATAAGCCAGCTGTACAGCATAGACGCCAATGCTTTAAAGTTATTCCACAATAACCACTGCGACGTAAAAGATATGATCCTGATTGAGCTTACAACACAGAAAGAGCTCTTTCTGCCGAGAACTGTGGTGACTGATAAAAGCAGGTTGGTAAAGTTCGGAAGGGGTAACAGCCTGATCTTTCAGCCGGAAAACTCATTCATCAGATATGGAACAACCATAACTATTGAAAATGATGATCATAAAAACGAACTGAAATATGAAACGTCAGTACGCTGGCTGAAAAAGGAGAAGCAGCTTCATTTTTTTGAAATAGACAGGACTTCCAATCTGTATCTGAACGAAGAAGAAGTCAATGAAATAGCCGATCTTCTGGCATATAAAACCTCAAAAGTCTTATACCCGCTACAGATCAGCGTAGACGAGAAAGGAAAATTTAATGACATAGAAAATCTTTCCGTATTCAAAGAAAGATGGCCTGCCGTAAAAGAGGAGGTGTATAAAGAATTTGACGGCGAAACGGTAGATACCTATTGCGAAAAGATAGAAAAAGTAATCAACGAACCTGATGCGATGAACCTTTATCTGAAAAACGATTATTTCATCAGAACATTGTTTTTCGGGGCCTATCAGAGTTTCGGACAGGATTATGAAACGGAAATAACAGAAAGTTTTCCTGTGGTAGACAATCCGGTAGAGCCAAAATATAAAATAAGACTGGAAGTAGATCCGCTAAAAGGAGAGACAGGCCTGGTTAATATAGAAGGAGAAGGAAAGTTGAATGATGAAAGAAACATTTATGATTTTATCAACAAAGCCCCTTTTTCCATGATTATTGAAGACAGTCCGGTGATGAATAATGAAGGCAACTTCAGGCTGGTATATTACCTGAACGGACAAAACTTACTTATAAAATCAATGTATTTAGAATGTGATATACAACTTGAGAAGAAAAAGAAAATATCAGTAGTCATTGCGGCACTGACTGAGTAATTAAAAAACTAACACAATGAAAATTAAACCAAATCATAAATTTTCCATACTTGTTTTTATATTAAGCTTTGGCCTCTGTTTCGCACAGAAAACAGAGTTTAACATCCCTAAGGACATCGAGACCTTACAAAACACCATCTTCTATTTTCAGAATGATTATACCAAAGATGAACCCAAAGCAGCCGCTGCATCGGACAAGGATTTTTCAACTACTGTCGATCTCTATGATCTGAAATACGACGTAGCTGCCAAAAATCCTTACCTGGATCTGGCATTGAAAAGCGGAGCCAAATCCAAGCAATTCATCCAACAGGCGACCTGGACCGTAAATATGAAAAAAGTGTCCTCAAAAAATACAAAAGTCACGGTTTATCTCGAAAAACTGATTCCGGACAGCTGGTCAAAAAAAGAGGTGGATACAAAGCTCACCAAATCCACAGGAAAAGTGGAACAGGAAATCAAAGAGTTTCTTACCACCTACAAACCGTCTGAGGCCGCAGCAGGAGCGGAAGTAGCAGATGCATCTGAAGCGGCTACCACCTATTCGGATGTTCCGACCCTTCCCACGGAAGAGGGAACTCCAAAGCAGAAAAAGACTTCCAAATACCTCCAGAATTTATTCGGTAAAAAACAGTTTATTGCGCTGCCTGCCACATCTGCTGTGTTTACAAAGCTTTTACAGACAGATCCCAGCGAGCTGGAATGTAAAGACTGTAAAAACGGCAAATATTCCAGTTGGGATTTTGACGATTTCAATATGATCTACGCCAATATGAACGATGGACGGGAATATTATGCCATTCAGTATTATGGCAGCGATATGGTTTCCGGATTACCTTATGGGCTTGTATTCAACGACAGTTCACCATCTGAATGTAAGCAGAAATTTGCACGGTACAATGCTAAGCTCTACCAAACTACGGTTGATACCGATGAAATGACATCCAGTGCATTAACGGTTGTTGCCTTCAAGATGAACTCCTCTTTTGTCCGTCTGGAATTCGGGAATCAATATTTAACCAGACTTGTAATTTCAAATAAAGAATTTTAACCATGGCAGAAAAACATATTGTAGTACAGGGTGCTCTATGCAAATGCCAGTTCGGGCAGATGCCCGACAAGCTCAAAGTGCTCTCACACCAGAAAGAATACGCCAACGATAAGGATGCTTCCAAAAAACTGATCGTTACCACGAAAGAAATAGGAGCCGCCACATTTGAAAAAAATACGTTCGGAAACTGTATAAAAATGGGAACTCCGCCGCCGCCCTGCAAGATTATGGTAACGGAATGGAAAGATTATTACGAAAAAGTACAGCTTAACAACGGCGGATATATCATCGTGGAAACAAGCAAAGCTGTCTGTGCCATTGCCGGAACACCTTGTATTGAGATCATAGATCATGGGCAAAGGACCGAAGGCAGTCCGCAGAATTTTAAAAATGCTGATAAAGATGTACAGCAGCAGATCAATCCGTTGGTTGATGCTGAAGAAATGTATAAAGAACAGCCTGATTACGGTGGGCAGGATGGTGTAATCTAAATGATAAACAAATGGCAAAAGGCGTAAAAAAAATAAAGGTTATAAAAGGCAATTATTATCCGAAAATGTCTGTTCCGGGGCAGAGAGTCACCATTGTACCCAATCAGGATGTGACTTTTCAGGTCGATGAATGGCTGCCGGGCACAACCGCTGAAGATAAAAAGAAACCTGTCATCTGGATGAGGCAGACCAATGACCGCAAAATTATCATCTACCAGGCACCATCTGCTACAGGCTATACATTCAGGATTGACAAACAGTACTGTGGAAGCTATCAGTTCTACATCGAGGCCAGTTTTTCCGGTAAAAGAGATGCCAAAAACAATACAGGTCTTTATGTAAAGGGCTGGTGCGAACCTAAAATCATTACCAGTAAATGGACTACCCAGCGGGGAAGCAAAAACAGCATCAAAAACCAGAATAAAACCAAGTTTATTTCCTACGGCCATATTGTTTACCTTAACCTTACAACGGAAGGTCTTAACGGAAATACCCTGACAGTTGAACTTTGGAACCAGCAGACTGCAAAAGCCGATAAGCTGATCCATGTATACAATAATGTACAGGTTATAGACGGTGAGGTCAATTTAAAAATAGAAAATACCTATTCCTGGATGGCTCATGTAGACAACATCCAGAATGTAGAAGAATTTTATATAAAAGTAAAAGATTCCGCATCAAAAAAATACATTAAAGACAATCTCGGTGATGAGCTTCACGGTATTTATCTGAATGTAAAAAATAAAGTAATCACCACCAATGCCAATGTCAGCAAGAACCAGACTCCTACCAAAGTTTATAAACCGGACGTAAATTCCGTTCGTCAGGAACCTTGTAAATTCGAAGTCATCAAAATCACAGAAAGTGAAGTGAAGGATGGAAAAGCAAGCAATACGACTGTCAAGATTTTCGACAACGGTAAAGGAATAAGAAAAGTACAGTCTGTCGCTCTTCAGGAAAGGATCGAGAGAACCATCTATTATAAATTTGATTCAACGGTAATAGATAAGAACGGAGAAACTATTCTCAATAATGTGCTTAAATTTCTTCTCGAGCATAAAGATTCTACCATGAACCTTAGCGGATATGCCTGTGTGATAGGAAAGCAGAATTACAATAAAGGACTGTCCCAGAGAAGAGCAGATGTGGTAAAAAAATTTTTTGCAGACGGAGGTCTTGATCCCCGAAGGATCATTTCTGTAGGGAAAGGAGAAATAGACCCTACCGATGATAAAATGGGCAGGGACAACATAAAATATAAAAATGAAAAAGATTACGAGAATAACAGAAGAGTAGATATTTCTTTTGTATTCAATGCCCATGATGCCCAGACGGTAAATTATGAAGTGGTGGCGCCTACCGAATCCACCAAGAAAGAGCTTACAATTGATATTGCAGGATTCGAGACTAATGAATGTTTCCGCGACAGCAAAAACAAGCATAAAAAGCAGACCCTTATGGTTGATGTGGGGCAGGCCATTGATGCCGGAGATACCAAACAAACCTTTGGCACACCGTCTTTCCGGTACAAAGTCTATTCTAATATATCAAGATTGAATGTGGCTCCTATACAGTATATCTGGCCTTCGGCTACCAATCCGAACCAGTTCCATATGCATGTTCACAGCTGCAGATATTTCAGCAATGAAAAAAGAACTACAGTTTTAATCAAAGCATATCCCGATATCAAATGGGAACTGGCATTGGAATTCCAGGTCAATGTATCCAATTATAAAGCGGCCAATATGCCGCCGGGAAATATCTATGCCAAACATCAGGAGAAAGCCAGACAGGCAGGTTACAAAAGATACCGGCTGAACGAAACCGGAAAAGTTCCGATTTCCATAGGCGTAGGGCTATCCGCAGAATGGGATGCCGGCAGAGAAAAAAGAAGCTTCACCAACGAGTTTTCAGATAAGATAGAGATCGTTGCAAAGATGATTGCCACTGCTGTAAATATCGTTCAAAATGCGATCAATTACGCTCAGAGTGCCGCTAAAGAAACAGCAATTCCTGTCGGTTTTAATGTAAGATATCCTAAGTTTACAGTAGTAGGGAAGTGGTATCTGGAGAGAGTCAATGAGCGGGCAAACCTGAGTGTGATAGGGGAAGTTGGCTTTGGCTTCAAGCCCCTGATAGGAGCAGAAGTTGTTATTGACATCATCGGGGCAGCAATTGCCGTAGCTTCTTACGGGGCAACAGGAAACCCTGCCGCCGCAAGAATTATTAATAAATTCAGAGGCGGATTGGAAAAACTAGGCGCTTCAGTTACCTTTACAGCTACATTCTACGGCGAGCTGGAAATGATGGTGGATGCCTTGAAAATAGACAGCATCAATGGAATCAATATGCAGGGTAAAACCACTATTGGAGGAAAAATGGGAGCTACCATAGAACTCAGTATCAGTGTTGAGGTAGGAACCGTAAAAGGGACAAAAGTGAAACCTATTGCCACATTTAAAGCTGCCGCCAAAGCAGATTCCTATTTTGGAGGAGATTTTGTGATCGATTCAGATACCACAGGATTATTTATCCAGCCTGTTCTGAAGTTTTCCGGAGTTGTTCTTTCCGTAGAGATAGAAGGCGAAGTAGGCTGGTGGAAAAGTAATTTCAAAGTAGAAGAAAAGGTGATGAAAGAAGAAACTTACTATATGGATAAAAAATATTTAACTTAAATTCAGGTATGCATAATTTTAAAAAACCATTATACTCCGTATATCCCAGAATGTATTGTTCAGGAACCATTTATGTGAATGATGTTCCCGTTATAGACTGGTACGGAGATGAGACAAAAGAAGGAGGATTCGGAGGAGATACCATGATCAATCAGGCTCTGCTTCAAAGCGGGAAATACCAGGTGGTTGGTAAAATGTATCCGCGTTTGGGAAAAAATGTTCTGGATGAAGATGATACCCTGTCGGTAGATTTCTTTTGTGCAGATTTGGACAACTGGAAAGCCTCCCGTTTTGCCTTTCACCCTAAAATGGAATCCCCGTGGGACGGACTTACGGAAAACGTCAGTCACCCCACTTTTACGGTTGCCGGCGAAATAGAAGTAGAACTTCCTTTTGTATTGGACGGCTGGCAGCATTCCGTAGATTTTAAGGACATGAAAAAAGAAGACCTCTTCAGTGATGTTTTGAAATATTACAGGCAGATACGTGCAGTACTTGTTGAGCATGATGCAGGGAAATACCTGGAAATGTCCCAGGACAAAATGAAGCTTCAGGAGCAGGCTCTATACTATACCGAAGACCGGAAAAAAAGATTTTTAGACAGCGCCGGACAGTTGTTTGGTCAGAATTTAGCTGTGGAAGAGCTTAATGAAGCAGATCTGCAACTGGAGATCATGGGGTATGGTAAATTGGTAAGACTCATGAGAAAAGACGGATCCCAGCCGCTTCAGTTCAAAAGTCCGGACCTTGAAAAGCAGGGCAACATCGAATTGGAAGTCAAGCTTCATATGAGAACAAAAGAAAAAGGATTTAGTATTATTTAAATTATCCTGATAATGACTTTTTTTGGAGGTTTAATTGCGGTGGTTGTTTTGCTTTCCGTATTCCTGGGATACAGAATCTTTTCAAAAATTTCGGATAAAAGGAATTATTCCGGAAAAACAGGAGGGGTTATGGAGAAGACCTTTCTCTTTCTTATTATTTCGTTGATCATGGTTTCTATCAATGCTCTGGCGTTTATTTTATCCTACTCTTTTTTTTGGGAGAAAGCATACAGAACCTATGATGAGCCGCAGTATATAGCCACAGTAATAGGATATAAGAAAGAAATCACCAAAGGCAAAAACTTTTCAAATTCCTCATACAGCGACAGGGTCATTTTTTTCCCAAAGGTGGAATATACAAATGCCAACGGGAAAAAAATAGTAAAGACACTCGATATTACCAGCAATAATCCTCCCGCTCTGGGCGAAAAAATAAAAATTACAGATGCTGATAATCAAAACAGCACAAATGCTCTGGAACTGGATTGGATCATGTTGGGAGTCGGGGGTATTTTTACAGGTGTTGCTGCATTTTTTGCTGTATTGCTCGCTACATACAGTTCTTCATACGGGATGAAGAAAAGAATCATGTGGTCTTTCGGAGCAGCACTGACACTCACTTTGATCAACGTATTCTGTCTGATATTCATATATTTGAAACAGTAAAACAGCTGGCCTGTATGTCAGCAGGTTGATGACATTAATAAATCAAAATATAACGTATTATGAAAAAAGGAAAGTTTTTAATATTGATTTTTGCTGTATTGATCAATATATGCTGCGGAAATAAATCATTTGACCTTTCGTCCGTATCTTTGGGAGAAGATGCAAAAAAATATGATTTTGAAAATAAAAACCTTTTTCTGAAAGATAGTGGAAGCAACCCCGATGTTGTACAGTATTATGCAGACGAAAATAAAGGCCTTACATATAGCAGCATTCCTTTGGATAATACAATGGGGACAAGAATTACCATATTTAAAGGAAAAGTAGGAGCAATTGATACCAATGCCGCCGAAAAATATTCTTTAGAATTCGTTGAAAAAATAACCGCTAAACATGGCAAACCTACAGCAACAGTAACAGACAAAGCAACCGTAGATGCTAAACTTGTAAAACCAATTTTTGAAAAACTTAAAAAAATTTCACCCGATAAAGTGTCATGGAACCAGGGTGAAAAAAACTCATTTACCTATCCCACTTCTTTTTTCTGGGATGACGGGAAAAACTATTCAATCCTGAGTATTTCCATTGAAGATGATGGAACGATCAGAAATAAATATGTAACCGTTACCAAAGATGCATACAGGAACAATGCTGTTTTTGGATTAAAATACCCGACTCCCCAGGGATCTCCATGGTATAATTACATGAAATAAAAAAATCCGGCTCAAGAATTGAGCCGGATTTTTTATTGGTATTATAATTATTATTTCACAATAAACTTCAAAGTAGTCTGATCAAGTTTTAAAATATAAATTCCCTGTTCAAGATTTCGGACCTTAATAGAATTTCCGTTTTTAAAAGGACTGTTAATCGTCTGAAGTGCTTTACCCTGAAGATTGTAAATTTCTGCCTTTTGGATATTCTGAGTGTTACCCTTTACAAAAATTTCCTGTCCGGAGATCGGGTTAGGATAAACCTGAAGTTCCTGAATCGTAATTTCATCGGCTGAGGTTCCCTGAGTCTGTCTGGCTGTTCCCGAATAGCACGTCCATTTAAGATCGTCTATAGCCACTCTGTTGCTTGATGAAGTGTTCACAAGGCTTACGGTAACATTGCCTGCAATATTGATGTTATTGATCGTCGTTGTGGCAGCAGTAGCTCCGTAAGGTATAGTTCCTACTGTTGTTCCGTTTACCTTCACATCAAATGTACCGTTGCTTCCGGAGAACTTAAGCTGGGTAGTCACAGTCAGTGATCCGATACCGTTAGCTGAACTTCCGGAAGTTAGAGAACCGTTTCTTACCGTAATAGCCTTTGTGTTGATGGTCTGGTCTGTTCTTGCATCTGTGGCTGTCCATGAAATACCGTTTGCCGACCATGTTCTTGTGGTATAAGAAGCTTCTGCAGCAGGAATCGTTTCAAAAGTTTCATTTACACAGTTCGTTCCCGGGTTGGTAGGTGTTCCCGGATCAGTAGTTCCCGGGCTTGAACCCCAGATCTGATTGACATAATTAGGATTGTCTATGAATGGATTTCTATTTCCCTGATAAGCATAAGATGCATTGTTTCTGTTAATTTCAGCCTGTGATACAGGATCCTGAGCGTGCCATGCCAGAAGAACATTCAGCTCCCAGGTCTGAAGTCCCGGAAACGTTGAATTGCCCAGCATATTTCCTGAAGAAAAAGTAGACAGTTTGCTCTGATAACGGGTTACGAAATAAAAGATCATTCTTGCCACATCACCTTTAAACTCATCGATCGGTTCAAAAACAGTTCCTGCATATCCGGAAGACGAAGAACTGCCCAGTTTTGAGCCGTTCAGGGAAGTAAATGTTGCCGAACCTACTTTTCCGAATGGGTAATTACTTCTCATTCCATTTACCTTTCCGTCTGTAGCTCTGATAAAATGAATATCCGAAACCATTGGAGCAGCCTGACTGAATAAACTTTGAGGAACAATATGCTCCCTGTTATAGCAATTGCCTTCCGTAGAGTAGGTTCCACACTGGTTAGTGCCTGGTGTATATTTGTAAGGATCGGTTCCTGAAGGTTTCTCTGAATAAATATCCATAATTGAACCGTCATTTTCGTAGGTCTTATCGATATCAGTGGTTTTATAACCTGTCCAAAGCCCGTTGTAACCTTTGTCCTGGTGTCCGTTGGTAATAATAGTACTTAATGCCGTTTTCAGCGCAGCACCGCTCAATCCGTTTGCCGAATTGTAATAACCTGCAGGAGCCTGGGCATTAGCGAACCCCGCTATTACAGTACATAAGATAAGTTTTTTCATACTAATAAAATTTCTGTAAGAATACTATATTTTCACGAATAAAAAATTACATTATTGTTAATTTTGAAATGTAGCGCATGCAGTTTAACCAATATCGGGAATGGACCATATTTATTTGATTAAATAAGCTGAAGAAAGGATAAGGATTTAAGATGAATGAATTTAATGGTTAATATTTTTCAGCCATAAAAAATCCGGCACAGAAAACCGTACCGGAAAATATATAGATAATTGATTTAAATAAATTTATTTTCTCTGAGGAGGATAATTTTTCATGATCTCAGCCATGATCTCAGGAATCTGTCTCTGTTTAGCTTTAGGAGAATCTACAGAAATTCCGCTTCCGATACCCTGCCAAACCAGTTTATTGGTTTTAGAATCAATAAGGTCTACGATCAGTGCACCTTCATTATAATTGCTGGTCCATGTTCTGCTCATGCCTACACCCCATCCGAAAGGGCCGCCCCATCCCCACATTCCGTAAGGAGAATTGTTGGTGATATCCGTAATTTTTTTATGATTGGCTTTTACATTAACGATCAGATCAGGATTTTCACCGGACTGAAGTCCTTTGCTCTGAAGTTGTCTCGACAATTCATTTAAAACCCTGTCTTTATCAATATCATTCAGTTTCAGATCGTCAATTCTGATTTTGTATGTTTTGTAAGTCGTAAAATTAGCTGTTTCAGCATAATCTGAACGTACCTGAAATGGACTGCACGATGTAAGGCCTAATGCAGCCGATGCCAACAAAATAAAAATATATTTTTTCATTTTATTTATTTTTTTTATCGTTTTTAATAAATGTATCAGTCTTTTTATCGTACCCGTAAGGACAGTGTCTGCAGCCGCTTTTACAGCAATATCCCCTTTTCAGGTGGAATTTTTCCGTAAAAACCTTGTACCCCTGTTCATTATAGTAAAAGTCTTCACCTTCTTTGATGTCATATTGGGCCATAAGTTAAATCGCTAAGTCAAAAAAACTTTATATTTGTTAGTATGATAATTATATGCCAAAAGCCATTAAAAAGATTAAAAATCAATGGCATTGCTCTTTTTCCCTTTATCTTCATTAGGAAACCCGAAGATAAGGAAAATAAAGTACTTATCAATCACGAAAAAATCCATTTGAGACAGCAACTCGAAATGCTCGTTATTTTCTTTTACATTTTTTATGTTATCGAATACTATTATTGGTTTTTCAAGCTGAAAGACGGTTTTCTGGCTTATAAAAGAATCTCTTTTGAAAGAGAAGCCTATGCCCATGAAGCAGACTTGCGTTACCTGAAAAAAAGGAAATTCTGGAACTTCAGGAGATATTTGTAAAAGATTGAAGATTTTTATTAAAATTCAATAGGGGTGGGTTTTAGCCCGCCTGATAAAAAAATAAATCATCATTCATCCGGCTTTAGCCAAAACCTAAAATAAAATACAAATTTCACGAATATTTCCACGAAAATATTTAGAGACTAAAAAGAATGATTTAGAAATATTATTTTCCAAAATCTGTGTAAATCCGTTTCATCCGTGGCTAATTTTAAATTCTTCTATCTAAAACCCGAAAAAAATCATATAATTCACTAAAAACAAATCACTAATTTTGCAGATGATAGTTAAATCATAAAAATGCTATTAAAAGCTCCGGCAGAATCCATTCCTATTCAGGAAATATCCATTCCTCATAAGAATATAAAACTCTTTATCAAAAGGGAAGACCTGATTCATCCCCAGATCTCAGGAAATAAATACTGGAAATTATTTTATAACATCAACACTTATCTTGAGAAAAATCCCGAAAATCCTTACATCATTACTTTCGGTGGAGCATTTTCCAATCATATTGCTGCCGTTTCTGCGGTCGGAAATTTGTCCGGTATTTCAACATTGGGAATTATCAGGGGAGAGGAGCTGCAGGATAAATGGAGGGATAATCCAACGCTTCTTTTGGCAAAAAGAAACGGAATGAATCTGAAATTTGTGACCCGTGAAGAATACAGACACAAAGAAAAACTAACCGAATTTTTATCCAGAGAATTTCCTGATGCGCTGATTGTTCCCGAAGGAGGTACCAATAAAGATGCTGTAGAAGGAGTGAAAATGATGCTCAACGATCAAACAAAAGATTTTGATTATCTTTGCACCGCAGTGGGAACCGGTGGAACAGTTGCCGGAATTGCAAAGTTTTGTGAAGAAGATCAGAATGTTATAGGATTTAAGGTAGTTGATGATGCTTCACTGGAAGATAAAATCTCAGAATTAACTTCAGGGCGGAATTTTAATCTAATAGATTCATGTTTTGGAGGTTATGGTAAAATAATAGATGAAAACATCCGTTTTATCAATGAATTTAAAGAGAAGTACGGTATTCCTTTGGAACCGGTGTATACAGGGAAAATGATGCAGAAAGTTTTCGAACTGATTGATGAGGGTTATTTTCCTGAGAACAGTAGGGTGTTGTGCTTTCATACCGGTGGCTTGCAGGGTATTGAAGGAGCCAATCTGCTTTTGGAAAAACAGAATAGAAATTTAATTATATAAGTAAAAATTGAAAAACATGAAAAGACTTTTCTCAATCGTAAGCCTTTTAGTTTTATCAACATTCTCAGCCCAGACTTGGGCTACTGAAGACCAGTACATTCAGAAATTCGCTAAATATGCGGTAGAAGAAATGGAAAAATACAAAATTCCGGCCTCTATCACATTGGCCCAGGGGCTCCTGGAAACGGGAGGAGGGCAGAGCAGACTGGCTCAGGAAGGTAAAAATCACTTCGGTATAAAATGTAAGGAAGACTGGACCGGAAAAACCATGAAGCATACGGATGATGCTCCCAATGAGTGTTTTCGTGTTTATGACGATCCAAGACAGTCTTATGAGGACCACTCCATATTTTTATCCACAAGAAAATATTATACAAATCTTTTCAATCTGGATATGAAAGATTACAAAGCGTGGGCTTACGGACTTAAAAAAGCAGGTTATGCCACCAATCCACGTTATGCTTCAATTCTTATTGGTAAAATTGAGAGATACAGGCTTTATGAATATGACAATACCAATTCCAAAGAAGTACTGTATGCCGTTCTTAAAATGTATCCTGATCTGAAAGACGACAGAACATTTATGGCGCAGCTGGAACCTTCCAAAATGACAGTTAAGAAATCTAAAGATCCTGTTACTGTTGAGGTTCCTTACAAACAAACCTCTTATGCCCAGCAGCAGAAAAGAGTGGAAAGAATCAAAACAAAAGCCGAGATTCTCAATTCAATTCTAATCAAAAGTCACCCGAATGAAGGCTTAAAATACATTGTTATTCCTGAAGATACCACGGTAAAATTCATTGCAAATAAATTCAAAATAAGCGAAAGCAGGTTGGCGAAATGGAATGAGCTTGACAGTGATGTTCTGAAGAAAAATGACATTGTTTTCCTCGAATCCAAAAACTCAGCAGGAAATACGGCCACTTATACAGCCGGAAGCGGGGAAGATATGCACGATATTGCCCAGAAATTCGGAATCAAATTAAATAAATTATACGCAAAAAACAGAATGGACGAAGGACAGAAACCTTCTGCCGGCCAGCTGATTTATTTGATTGATAAAAAACCAAGAAACTAATTCAATAGTTGCTCTTGTTGTTTATGGGTTGACAATGTAATGTTTACCGATAGACTATCAATCAGCAGCCATCAACGATCAACAATAAATGAAATACCAAAGAAGTTCGGCTTTATTTGATGAAGCCTACAAATACATCCCGGGCGGGGTAAATTCTCCCGTGCGTGCTTTCAAATCCGTGGGAGGAGTGCCTGTATTTATGAAATCTGCAAAAGGAGCTTATCTTACCGATGCTGATGACAACACATATATCGATTACATCAACTCATGGGGACCGGCTATTTTAGGGCACACCCATCCTGAAGTTTTGGAAGAACTGAAGATCCAGGCTGAAAAAGGTTTCTCTTTCGGAGCACCTACAGAACTGGAAACAGAAATTGCAAAATTCATCGTAGAAAACGTACCGAATATCGATCAGATCAGAATGGTTTCTTCAGGAACGGAAGCCTGTATGAGTGCTGTAAGATTAGCAAGAGGATTTACAAAAAGAGATAAGATTATTAAGTTTGAAGGCTGTTATCACGGTCATTCAGACTCATTCCTTATTAAAGCAGGAAGTGGTGCTGCCACTTTTGGAAACCCGAATTCTCCGGGAGTTACGGAAGGAACAGCTAAAGATACTCTGCTGGCCCGTTACAACGATTTTGAGCAGGTGCAAGACCTTTTCCGTCACAACCAGGGAGAAATTGCAGCTGTTATTATTGAGCCGGTTGCCGGGAATATGGGATGCGTCCTTCCTGAAAATAACTTTCTTCAGAACTTAAGAAAAATCTGTGATGAAAACGGTGCTTTATTGATTTTTGATGAGGTAATGACTGGTTTCAGGCTGGCGTTCGGAGGTGCACAGGAATTATTTAACGTAAAAGCTGACCTTGTTACTTACGGAAAAGTAATCGGCGGTGGTCTTCCGGTAGGCGCTTTTGCAGGAAGAAACGAAATTATGGACCATTTAGCTCCAAAAGGCGGAGTTTACCAGGCCGGGACATTAAGTGGGAATCCATTGGCTATGAGAGCCGGATTGAAAACTTTGCAGCTTATTAAAAACGATCCGGAATTCTTTAACAGGATCAATAAAACAACTGAAACGCTTGATTTCGGGATCGGGAAAATCCTGAACGAAAAAGGAATTCCTCATAAGATTAACAGAAAAGGATCCATGATGTCAGTGTTTTTCCATACCAACAGAGTGTCTGATTTTGATGAAGCAGCAGCTTCCAATCATTCCCTTTTCAATAATTTCTTTCACCAGATGCTTCAGAGCGGGATATACCTTCCGCCAAGTGGTTACGAAACCTATTTTATCAGTGATGCGATCAGTGATAAAGAAATTGATATGACGCTTGAAGCGGTAAGGAAATTTGAATATTCTTAAAATATACAAGATACACTAGTATAAGGCCGGATTTTATGATCCGGTCTTTTTTGTTTTTACCATAAAAGACACAATAAATCATACAGATATTGTAATAAACCATACACTTCAATCAATCCTGTTCTTTCTATTTTTGTTATAAATAGATTGGCAATGAAGACCTCTGGAAATACCATATCCCGCAAAGATTTTATAAGAAACTCAGCTCTGGCAGCAGCCGGACTCACTTTAATCCCCAATATTATGGCAGCATCCCCATTATTTGATCCGAAGAATATTTCTGAAAAAGGAAAATTAAGCCTTAAGAACGTCCGCCTGGAAACAGGTTTTGAATATGAAGAAGGAGAAGTGATCGCCACTAAAACCGATCTGTTTAATATCGAAATTGAAAACGGAAAGATCATTAAAGTAAGCCCGAACCAGCCGAATGGAAAAGCTATTGATGCAAAGGGATTGCTGATGCTTCCTGCTTTTAAGGATATGCATATTCACCTGGATAAAACTTTTTACGGCGATAAATGGCAGGCAGTAAGAAAAAGAACCGGCGGCGTAAAAGGAATGATTGAGCTGGAACAGAAAATACTTCCTGAAATGCTGAAAAACTCAACATTCAAAGCAGAAAAGATGATTGAATTGCTGCAATCAAAGGGAACATCTTTTGCCAGAAGCCATGTCAATATTGAACCGACTTCAAAATTACAATCCTTAAAAAACCTCCAGAAAGCCTTAGAAAATAAAAAGAAAAACTTTGGAGCAGAGCTGGTGGCCTTCCCACAGCACGGTGTATTTTATACGGATTCTGTGCCTTATCTCAAAGAAGCGGCCCAAATGGATATAGATTTTATTGGCGGAGTAGATCCATTTAACATTGACGGTGCCATTGAAAAAACAGTTGATTTTACAGTTCAGTTAGCTTTAGACCATAAAAAAGGAATTGATATTCATCTTCATGAAACCGGGGAATCCGGATTACAAACAGTTGAATATTTAATTAAAAAAGTCAATGAAAATCCTTCCCTGAAAGGAAAAACATATCTGAGTCACTGCTTTATTCTTGCAAAGTTAGATAAAGCGAAACAGGAAGAAATTGCTGAAAAATTAGCACAAGCCCAGATCGGGATTGTCTCTACCATCCCTTTCGGAAGTCTGATCATGCCGATTCCTACCTTGTATAAACATAATGTAACAGTATTGACAGGTAATGACAGTATTGTAGACCACTGGAATACTTTCGGGACCGGAAGTGTATTGCAAAAGGCCAACCTGATGGCACAGCTTTACGGTTATTCTACAGAGTTTTTACTGTCAAGGAGCCTGAAGCTGGCAACAGCCAATATTCTTCCACTGGATGATAAGGGAAACCTGCAATGGCCCAAAGCAGGAGATCAGGCGGATTTTGTACTGATGAATGCAAGCTGTTCTGCGGAGGCAGTGTCAAGGGTTTCGGATGTGAAATCGTTGGTTTATCAGGGAAATGTGGTTTATTAGACCACCCCGTTAAAAGTTTACTGAATTTTTGTCATCTCTCTAGAGGAGGGGAATTTGGATCCGAGGAGGGTTAGGCATAAGTATTTAAGAATTTAGAGAACTTAAGTGTAAAAACTTTTGGATCTAAGAAAATCAAAACCGGTTTTACGATGAAAATATCTCCATCTGTTCAAATTTCCTGTGTAAATTTTATTACTTTTAGGAGAAAATCAGACGGGGTGGGGCATCGTACAGATCATTTTCCGATTTTAGGAATTCAGGAGTTCAGTGAAAATCAACTTCAGGGGTGTCATCTGCTGTTTAACGAGCTTCATGGCGAGCGCTCCATTGATGAGCCTCACAAACATGATTTTTTCATCATTAATCTTTTTGAACAGGGGAAAGGCAGCCACACCATCGATTTTACGGATTATGAAGTAGGAAACAGTCAGATTCATCTTGTTTTTCCGGATCAGGTACATCTGTGGGTAATTGAGAAAGAAACTGTAGGTTATCAGCTGATGATCAGCAGGGATTGGTTTGAAAGTTTTCTTCCTTCACTGAGATTTTCGGCATCGTATTATCAGAATCATCCGGTTATCCATCTTTCACAGGAAGGGCTTGAAACTTTTCGTCATGAATTTCAGGCGATTCAAAAAGAGATCAGCAGTGAAAATATATTTTGGGAAGTCATCCAAAAACGAAGTGAACTGATCGGGCTGCTGATCAGCAAATCCGTGGAAGGGGCTTTCAAAGATTTCGAAAGGTATCATTCCAATCCTATTATTTCTAAGTTTCTGCAGCTTATTGATAAGCATTTCAAAACGGAAAGATCAGTTTCCTTCTATGCCGATCAATTAAGTATTTCCGCCAATTATTTAAATATCGTCTGCAAAAAGAATCTGAATGCTTCTGCTTCTTCTCTTATCCAGGATCGCATTCTGTTGGAGGCAAAACGACTTTTAAAGGTATCAGAAATGTCTGTAAAAGATATTGTGTATGATCTTGGGTTTTATGATCATGCCAGCTTTTCTAAATTTTTCAAAGCACAGACAGGAATGACTCCGTCGCAGTTTAAATAATCATTCATAGAAAAAGCCACCGAAAAACTTCCGATGGCCTTTTAAATTTGATATGAAGAAACTAGTGACTTATTGTAGTCCTGCCAAAAGGTTTACTCCGTCTACTGTAGCCCAAGCTCCAGGAGTTAGAGATACTTTTGTAACGGTAGCAGCGTTGGTGAAAGTTTTTCCACCGTTCGGAGTAAATGCATATCCCCAAACTCCTGCGTTATCAGAGTTTAAATAAGTAAGAGGAGCAACCACTACTTTCCCTGTATTTACCTGGCTTGTTTCTGTAGCTGCATCCTGGATTAGCACAGCATAGGCTTTTTGAGTCCCGATATTTTTATAACCGCTGATATAAACATTTGAGAAAATTCCTGTTCCCTGCTTTTTGAACTGGATAGCAGTAATCTCGGGAGAGTTAGCTGTTTCAGGTAGTGTGTTTGTATCTCTGATCAGGGTGATGTTTGATATTTTTGGGGCAGTATTATCAACATTACCGGAAGATTCAATCTCCATTCCGAAGTTTCCTGTTCCTGTCTGGAAAGCGTACCAGTTTGTGTTGTTTTGTCCGCTCCATGCATCCTGCCAGTCGAAAGAGTCATCGTAGTTACCGTAAGAAACAATATTTTTTGCACTTACAGTACCTCCGAAGAATTCATAGCCGTCATCTGTTCCTTTATAGGTTACAAGATTTTCTAAAGTAGTACCGGCTCCTACAGCGTAGAATGTCATAGAGTTTGTTTCCGAAGTACCATCACCGATCTTTTTACCGGCATATTCCACTCTCACAAACTTCATAGTACCTGAGTTTGAATTAGCATCAGTTCCTCCGTAGTAAACATTGTTCCCATCTTCAGATAGAGCCTGGGTATTTCCGTTAATTGCTTTGATCGGAGCATTTCCATAGATAGTAATACCACCCCAGTCACCAGGAGTTTTGGTAGAAGTTGTGAATACAATTGGTTCAGAAGCTGTACCTACAGCATTGATTTTCCCGTCCTGAAGAATTACCAAACCACTTGTTTTGGAAGTTACTACATTGAAAGTAGCACCTGCCTCGATAGTAATGGTAGCGTTATTTGTAATTTTTACAATCCCGTCTAATGTATAGTTTCCTTTTTTAATAAGGAGATCTTTTGAAATAGTACCTGATAATGTTCCGCTTCCGCTTAATACACCTTCAGTAGTTCCCGGAGTGGTAGGAGTTGTAACCGTACCGTCTCCCAAGCCATCATTTACCTCGATAGTACATGAATTTAAGGCCAATGTTAACACGGCTGTTAACGATAATAATGATAAAACTCTTCTTTTCATTTTTATATACTTTATTTTATTTTTTATTAATTATTTTTTAGAATGTATAGCCTACAGTAAGGTTGAATGTAGTTCCTCTGTAATAGTTTGTAAGTGTATTATTACCCTGTTCAAAATTGGTTGGAAGATAATTTTTGTCGCCAATCAGGATTTTATATTTGCTGTCCAGGATATTCTGTACCGCAAACTTTACATTCCAGTTCTTTGTTAGTTGTCCTTGGTATACAAAATCTATCTGGTTGAATGGTTTTTCATAGTAATTGTCAGTACCTGCACCTCCTGTAGCATAAATTTTACTTCCTGATACATTATAAACAAGAGAGAATGTATGAGCTAAGTTGTTGCGATCTTTAAGTTCATACTTTAGATCGGCATTGATAGTGTATGGAGCTGCCCCCTGTAATCCTCTTTTGCGTAATGTTTCCCCTGTCTGGTCAAACCAGTCAGGTCTTTCCATATTTAATTGGTCCTGGCTTCTTTCTACATCGGAGTGCATAATAGTTGCGTTAGCTCCTAAAGTAAAGCTTCTTAAAGCTTCTGAGATTCTGCCCAGACTTAAGATTCCTTCCAATTCTATCCCGAATAAATCTGCTTTTTTTGCATTAAAGAAAGTAATGGTAGAACCGGTTGCATTTCCTGAAGCTACCAATGAGCGTTCGATCGCATTATCAATTCTTTTCGCAAACAGGTTTACAGCAAACATTTCTTTATTGGTTGGAAAATATTCCCATTTCAAATCGAAGTTGTAGTTCTCACTGTTTTTAATTGCAGGATTACCAACAATATTTACGTTATCCGGATTGATATAGGTGATAGGCATTGTTTCAATAAGAATAGGACGTGTAACAGTCTTACTGAAAGAGAATCTTAAATTATTCTTATTATTAAGAGCTTTTTTTACCGATAATGACGGTAGGAAGAAATCTTTAGTTTTTTCTAAATTCTGTTTGAAATCTTCACTTTGTTTGGAATATCGGATCAGCGTCATGTCATTTTCATATCTTGCCCCCAATAAGATGTCCCATGAATCATTAGGCTTTAAATTAACGTTGGCATATCCTCCGTTAATGATCTGATAGAAACTTGAGTAAAACTGTGAAATATCAGATCCTTCCTGATAATATAAATCTCCATTTCTTAGGGATGCATTAAAGGTATCCTGAGGAGTATCAATATTAATAACAAAAGGATTTGAAGAAGTAGCAGTACGTCCGAAAATAAATCGGTAAGACGTTTTTCTGAAATCTGAGAAACCATTATAACCCAATGCAATCTGAATAGGGAAATCTTTTCTGTCTCCTTTCTCTCCCAGAGACAACTGATATTCCGCGAAAGCTGAACCGTAGAATCTGGAATCTACATCCAGATACTGTCGGATGATGTTATTTCCTCCATAACGCATCGCGATATTACTGCCTGTAAGATAGGTTCCTGTAGTAGGATCAATACGGTTACCTTCAATGATTTTTCTGTCCGGCTGTTGATAATTATTGATTACATAACTGGCTCCGGCTTTTATCTGATGCCTTTCATTTATTTTTTGAGAAGCAGTTAGTTGTAAATCTAAAAATCTTGAAACATCTAATTGGTTAGTTCTGAAGAAAGTAGTTTTATTAAGAACCTGCCCGTCCTTATATCCATAATTATCTTCTATGATATTATTGACATTTTGCAGATAAATAGCGTTTAGGTTAACATTGGTTCCTTTGTTCTTATATCCTAAACCTAATAAAACTGAAGATTCTATCTCGTAATTGTACTGTTTACGGTTAAGAAAGTTCATGTTTTCGATGAATGAACCTTTTCCTTGCCCTTTGAACTGATTATTATCACCATCCTTATACTCAAATTTACTTCCCTGGTTTAAAGAGAATAAAATTCCTAAATTCCCGGTTTCACCCATTTTCACCTTCTGAGCAGTAGTAAACCCTATGCTGGTATTTGGCATTGATTTTACATTGTCCACATTCCATGAATCCTTGAATGAATTTAAAGCCTGATCAGGAGTAAATTTATAGTTATCTGGTCTTGCGTTTCTGATTTCATCAGGAAGTCTTCTGTCTCTTGAGTTCAGCCCCAGATATCCATTCATTCCATCTGCACCTTCAGCTACTTTGAAATTATTTCTGAATGTACTCAAGGTATTTATCCCAACACTGAATTCTACCTTGGTAAAAGGTTTATCAATCGTAAGTGTCTCAATATCAAACGTAGCACCCGCAAAATCCCCGTAAAGGTTAGAGTTGAAAGTTTTATAGATATTTAATTTTCCTACTACATCCGTTGGAAACTGCTTTAGAGCAATGATCTTTTGGAACGGGTTGTTGGAAGGTGAACCAAGACCGTTGATCAATAAATAATTGTATCGCTCTTCAAGTCCTCTTACGAAAAGTCCTCTTCCTTCTACTGTAGTGATTCCCGTTACTTTCGTAAGTCCTTGTTCTACGTTGGAAATTCCTTTTCTGGAAATCTCTTCAGCACTTACAGCCTGCTTTTGAATAACCGCTTTCTTTTGTTCTCCCAATACGGCAGTTTCAGTTTTCTTGTTGCTGCTTCCCTGGATGACTACGCCATCAATTTTTTTCTCCTTGATGATCGTGTCCTGCTTCGTTTCCTGAGCGTAAAACATTGATCCGGATAAAAATACGACTGCAATGCTAAGTTTATTAATTTTCATTATCTTACTTACTTTATTTACTAGATTCTTTCGGTGCAAAGGAATAAAAGATAAATGGGGTAAGTGGTTTAGTGAATTTTAATTTTTTTTTAACTAAACATTAAGAAAAGAATATTATTGTTAACTTTATGTGAACGATAATACATTTGTTCATCTGTGCTTTAAAATTTATTAACTTTGACTCAGTAAAAATTTAAAATGAACCAAAAGAAAATACTCTTAATAGACGATGAACTGGATATTTTAGAGATTCTGTCTTACAACCTGGAAAAAGAAGGTTATGATATCTATACAGCCACAAACGGTAGCGAAGGTATAGATAAAGCCAAAGAGATTATTCCCGATCTTATCCTTTTAGATGTGATGATGCCTGAAAAAGACGGTATCGAAACCTGCCAGGAACTTCGCAAGGTAAAAGAACTCCAGAAAACACTTATTGTATTTCTTTCTGCCAGAAGCGAAGAATTTTCCCAGTTAGCAGGATTTCAGGCCGGAGCCAACGACTACATTGTAAAGCTGATCAAACCGAAAATTCTTATCTCTAAAGTAAATGCATTATTACAGCTGACGTCTCAGGTTTCAGATAATGCCAAGCTTATTGAAATAGGGGATCTGGTCATTGATAAGGACAATTTCAGGGTTTCCAAAAGCGGACAGCAGTTCCTTCTTCCTAAAAAAGAGTTCGATTTACTTTACCTTCTTGCCTCAAACACGGAAAAAGTATTCAAAAGAGAAGAAATTCTTGAAAAAGTGTGGGGAAATGATGTGATTGTGGGAGAAAGAACCATTGATGTACACATCAGAAGACTGAGAGAAAAACTGGGAATCAATACTATCCAGACATTAAAAGGGATCGGTTATAAGCTTATCGTTTAATAACTTAAATTCCTATCTTTACATAAACCTATAAAAACTTGTAAAATTGAAATTTTACAGACTTACACTCGTCGCCTCGTGTCTTCTGACACTGGTGATGTTTCTTTTAGTGATCATCTTCGATTCGCTGAAGGACATCTATTACCAGACCCCATTTTTTAAAATCGGTCTTTTCACCTGCCTGGTTCTCATCTTTATGATCAACTATGTGGTTCTGGAGCTTCTTTTCAACTATTACGGGAAAAAACAGGTCCGCGGACTTTCACAAATGCTTCCCCAGGAAATTGTTCACGACAATAACGAAAATATCACCATTAAAGAACTGGGCGAAAGATTCTCTGATCTTAACCAGCAGCAGGTAACGGAGATCGATATGATGAAAGAAATGGAAAGCTACCGTAAAGAATATATAGGAAACGTTTCCCATGAGCTCAAAACACCCCTGTTTTCCATTCAGGGATATGTGGAAACCCTAAGAGACGGCGGGGTAGATAACCTTACCATCCGTGACAAATACCTGGAAAGAATAGATAAGTCCGTAGAAAGATTAATAGCCATCGTTACGGATCTTGATATGATCAACAGGCTTGAAGCAGGAGAAATCAGTATTACCGTTTCAAAATTTGATGTTAACCTTTTGATTAAGGAAATTTTTGAGCTTCTTGAATTTGAAGCAGAAAAACATAATGCCACTCTCCAGATTCAGACCCTTCATCCCCAGATCTTTGTAGATGCCGACAAACAAAAAATTTCACAGGTTTTCATTAACCTTATTTCCAATGCCATTCATTATGCCAACAGGCAGGAAGCCAAAGTAGCCGTAAAAACCAGTGTCCTCAAAAATAAAGTACTCATTGAAGTAATAGATAATGGTATGGGAATTAAAGCGGAAGCCCTTCCCAGGATCTTCGAAAGGTTCTACCGTGTGGAAACCAGCAGAAGCAGAAGAGAAGGAGGTTCCGGGCTAGGACTGGCCATCGTGAAGCACATCCTGGAGGCCCACAACGAAAATATTACCGTAGAAAGTGTCTATCTTGAAGGCACTAAATTCAGTTTTATGCTTGAAAAAAGTAAATAATTTTGGTAAAATGTAAGAAAAAAAAATATTTTAAAAAATCCTGAAATATTTTTTTGTCACATGTCATTTATTATATATTTGCAACAGAGATTTATCATAATAATTAAGGCAAAAAAAGTAATTTAAGAAACTGATATGGTTTACAAGATCCGCGTAATATTAGATGCGAAAGAGGATATTTTCCGAGATATTGAAGTGAAGGGAAAACAATCGCTATGGAACTTACATTTGGGAATTAAAAGTGCGTTCAGTCTGCAGGGAGACGAGCTTTCCACTTTTAATATGCTGGAAGATGACGGGACGATAGTTAAAAGCGTTCCTCTGGAAGATATGAGTGACGATGGTGATGGCGAGATTATGTCGGATGTTTACATTGATGAAGCTTTTGAAAAAATAGGCGACAAGGCACAGTTTCAGTACGGGCTTCTTGATCTTTGGGAGCTATACTGTGAGTTGGTGGAAATCATCGAAGAAACAAAAGGAGTTAATTACCCTATTACTGTATACAGATTCGGAAACGTTCCATTAAAGGCGCCAAGCAGAAGCGGAAATGCAGGTGGATCCAAAAAAAGATCGGCAATGCCGCTTATGGACGACGATTTCAGCTTTGATGATGACTTTGGAGGAAACACCAGTTTCGAAGATGAAGATGACGACAGCTTCGATGACGAGGAAGAAGAAAACTACAACGATGATGTTTTCGAAGATGATGATGATAACGATGATGAAAGATAACAACATCTGAAACAATATAAAGCCCTGGATTTTTGTCCGGGGCTTTTTTGTATCAAAGTGGATTTTGCTCGGACAGAATATACAACAGCTAAGAACATAAACTTTGCGTGAAAAAAGCTCCAATTTTCCATAGCTCCGATAAATTCAAAATTAAACATCCACTATTTTCTTATTCAAGCCTAAAAAAAACCTTCGAAGTAAAAATCCATTATAGTCAATTCCCTTTTTCCTTTCATCAACAAAAAAACATTCCTTACTTTTGCTAAAAATAGATGAATGAAGAAATTAATTCTATTAGCAATAATTGGCCTGGGAATGGTTTCCTGCGCTACTCAAAATACGAAAAACACTATGGATCTGCCGAAGGAATGGAAGCATACGACCAATATTTATGAAGTAAACATAAGACAATATACACAGGAAGGAACATTTAAAGCATTTGAAAAAGAAATGCCCCGCCTGAAAAACATGGGAGTCAGAACCCTGTGGTTCATGCCAATTACCCCTATTGCTCAGCAAAACAAAAAAGGAAGCCTTGGAAGTCCTTATGCAGCCTCGGATTATACATCCATTAATCCCGAGTTCGGAACAATGAATGATTTCAAACATATGGTAAACGAAGCCCACCGTTTAGGATTCAAAGTAATCATAGACTGGGTGGCCAACCATACGGGCTGGGATCATATCTGGACAAAAACACACCCTGAATTTTATCTGAAAGACCCTGACGGGAAATTCCATATTGCCTCAGGAATGGATGACATCATTGAGCTGGATTATAAAAATCAGGAAATGAGGCTGGCCATGATTGATGCCATGAAGTTCTGGGTAAAAGAAACCGGTATTGATGGCTTCAGATGTGATCTTGCTTCATGGGTAGAGGTGGATTTCTGGCAACAGGCACGTCCCGAAGTTGAAAAAATAAAGCCCCTTTTCTGGTTGGGAGAATTTGATGAAATCGAAAGCCCGGAATATGGAAAAGTATTTGATGCAAGCTATTCATGGAAATGGATGCACAAATCAGCAGATTATTACAAGAAAAATGAACCTTTGCAGGAACTTAAAGATCTTTTGAAGCAGTATTCCAATATCGGAGATACTTCTATGAGAGCCTGGTTTACCACCAACCACGACGAAAATTCCTGGAACGGAACAGAATACGAAAAATATGGGGTGATTACCAAGCCTATAGCTGTATTCTCGGCAACCTGGAATGGTGTTCCTCTGCTGTATTCAGGGCAGGAACTTCCGAATACGAAAAGACTTGAGTTCTTTGAAAAAGATGCTATCAAATGGACAAACAACTACCAGATGGCAGAATTCTACAAAACCTTGCTGGAGCTGAAAACATCCAATCCCGCATTAAGAGGAGGAGATACCAATGTTTCGACGTATCTTCTGAATACTACAGCCAATGATAAAATACTGGCTTACGTCAGAAAAAATGGAAAAGATGAGGTTCTGGTAGTCCTGAATATGTCAAAAGAACCTGTAAGCTTTACCATAGAAGATCAGAACCTTTCAGGAACTTTTAAAAATGTTTTTGATAAGACAAAACGAAATTTTGACGGCGAAAAAGACTTCAACTTCAAAGTTTCAGATTATGCAGTTTTTGAAAAATAAATATGAACAAATTATAAGTTTGAAAAACATCTCAGATAGGAATTTTGTTAAGATGAATTTTCAACCTTTTAAAAATACTCAACAGGAGCGGGCTTTAGCCCGCTTTTTATATACATTTGTAATAGGCTTTAGCCAAAATTTATTTAATTTGTAGGAATCATTTCACCGGAATATCACGATATGAACAAACAGGAATTATTAAACATCATCAAAGCAAAGATCAATGACAAGATTCAGTCTTTTGAAAACCTGATTGCAGAAACCAGGGCTTCTAACAATGATACCAAAAGTTCCATGGGTGATAAATATGAAACCGGCCGCGAAATGCTTCAGCAGGAAATCAATAACCTCCAGCGACAGCTTAATGAAGCTTTGAATCAGCAATCCATTATCCAAAAGATATCAGCAGAAGCCTCAGGCAAAGTTCAGACCGGAGCTTTGGTAAAAACAGATAAAGGACTTTTTTATGTTGCCGTATCAGTGGGTGAAATCATCTTAGAAAATCAGAAAATCATGACGGTTTCTGCAGAATCACCACTTATTAAAGCAATGTCAGGAAAAAAAGCAGGTGAGACGTTTTCAGTTAATGCGGTCTCTCAAACTATTTGGTCCATAGAATAGTATTATTTCGTCTGATCCGCAAACGAAATAGTTTTCCGTTTTCATATTAAGCATTGAACAAAATCCAATAAGATGTAATGTTCTATTGTTATTAAATTACAAATTATTTTAATAAATTGAATTGATTTTTAAATAATTTGGTATTATTGGTGTAAAATTAAGAAAACTTTATTGTTAAAATTTAGAATTTTATTGGTTTTTGTAGTAAATTGAAGATAGTTATTTAAACAAAAAACATATTAAATTTTATCAATATGGGAATTTTAGAAAACAAAGTTGCACTGGTAACAGGTGCAGGTTCAGGAATCGGTTTAGCAGTGGCTCAGCTGTATGCTAAAGAAGGAGCAAAAGTTATCGTATCGGATATCAATGAAGAACATGGTAAAGAAGCTGTAGAAAAGATAAAGTCGGAAGGAGGGGAAGCTTCATTTATAAAGGCTGACACCGCAAACGCAGAAGATGTAGAAAACCTTGTCAGAAAAACTGCCGAGATTTATGGAAAACTTGATATTGCATGCAATAATGCAGGAATTGGCGGCGAAGCAGCTTTAACCGGAGATTACAGCCTGGATAGCTGGAGAAAAGTCTTAAGTATTAATCTTGATGGTGTATTTTATGGCTGCAAATATGAAATCCTGGAAATGGAGAAGAACGGAGGTGGAGTGATTGTCAATATGGCTTCTATCCATGGGAGTGTGGCGGCACCACTTTCTTCGGCATATACAACGGCAAAACATGCAGTGGTAGGGCTTACCAAAAATATAGGAGCAGAGTACGGACAAAAAGGAATCCGTTGCAATGCAGTAGGTCCTGGGTATATTGATACCCCGCTTTTGCAGGAATTGGATGAAGACAAGAAAGAATTATTGATAGGAAAACACCCCATAGGACGTCTCGGTACTGCTCAGGAAGTTGCAGAATTAGTTCTGTTCCTGAGTTCAGATAAATCTTCATTTATAACAGGAGGATATTATCTCATAGACGGTGGATATACTGCTGTTTAATAGAAAAATAACATCAGCCCTATACAAAGCATTCATGAAAATGAATGCTTTTTTATGATCTGTGATAAGTGGAAATCGGTTAGATTTTTCTAAATTTGAACCATAAAAACCACTTTCAGAAATGCAGAACTACCTCGAACTTTTACAGCATATTTTAGACAATGGAACAGATAAGACGGATAGAACCGGGACCGGAACCAGAAGTGTTTTCGGGTACCAGCTAAGATATGACCTGTCAAAAGGATTTCCGATGGTGACCACCAAAAAGGTACACCTGAAATCCATTATCTACGAATTGCTGTGGTTTCTGAATGGTGATACCAACATCAAATACCTCAACGAAAACGGAGTAAGCATCTGGGACGAATGGGCTGATGAGAACGGAGACTTGGGACCTGTTTACGGAGCCCAGTGGAGAAGCTGGCAGGGAGCTGACGGAAAAGTGGTAGATCAGATCACCGAGGTGATAGATCAGATTAAAAAAAATCCGGATTCAAGAAGACTGATCGTTTCCGCATGGAACGCCGCAGAAATTCCAAATATGGCCCTTGCACCATGCCACGCCCTTTTTCAGTTTTATGTAGCGGATGGAAAACTTTCCCTGCAGCTGTACCAGAGAAGCGCTGATGTATTTCTGGGAGTACCGTTCAATATTGCAAGCTATGCATTGCTACTGATGATGGTTGCCCAGGTTTGTGACCTTGAAGTAGGAGACTATATCCACAGTTTCGGGGATGTTCACATCTACAATAACCATTTTGAACAGGTAAAAAAGCAGCTTTCCAGAGAGCCGAGACCACTTCCGACCATGAAATTAAATCCGGAAGTGAAAGATATTTTCAGCTTCAGTTTTGAAGACTTTACCCTGGAAAATTATGATCCGCATCCGGGAATTAAAGCACCGGTAGCTATTTAAGCGTATGAAATTCCCGCAAAAAGGATATTAAAATATGTAACAAAATTTTGACTTTTACTACTTATTGATTAAATCTCAAAAGTATGTTAAAAAAGTTACTTTTTATTTCCGCGATCGCTATTTCGGGTACCGCTTTTTCTCAACAAAATCTAAAGGAAAAACTGGGGAATTATTTCGATTCTCTGTTTGTTCATCATAAAGTGATGGGAAGTTTTGCATTTGCAGAAAATGAACGCCCGACTTTTGTGAAAGTAATAGGGTTTGCTGATGTTGAAAAAAACCAGAAAGCCAATGTAAATACGCAATATAGAATTGGCTCTATCAGTAAGACGTTTACAGCAGTTTTGGTCATGAAGGCTGCTGAGGAAAAGAAGATGTCTTTAGATCAGAAACTTTCTGAATTTTATCCTGAAATTCCCAATGCGGACAAAATTACAATTGAAAATTTATTGCAGCACAGAACAGGAATTCACAATCTGACGAACGAAGCTGAATACTGGCAATACAATACAAAACCTCAGACAGAAAGCAGCCTGGTTAATATCATTAAAAAATATAAAAGTGATTTTGACCCGGGTTCAAAGTATGAATACAGTAATTCAAATTATATTTTGCTGGGTTTTATTCTTGAAAAAGTATACAAAAAGTCTTACGCTGAATTAATTAAAGCTAAAATTACAAAACCGTTAAAATTAACCTTAACGGAAGTCGGAGGAAAAATCGACACTTCAAAAGATCAGGCAAAATCTTACCAGTTTACCAATGGAAAATATGAGGTTTCCAATGAAACAGATATGAGTATTCCGATCGGGGCAGGGAATATCATCTCAACGCCAAGAGATTTGCTGGAATTCATTCTCGGCCTTGAAAGCGGAAAATTAATCAAAAAAGAAAATGTTGATAAAATGAAAAATTTTATTGATAATTACGGATATGGCTTGGTGAAAGTTCCTTTCGATAAATATTCCGGATTTGGTCATACAGGCGGAATCGACAATTTCAGATCGGCATTGTTTTATTTTCCTGATTTGAAAACTGCGGTGAGTTTCACAACAAATCAGGCAGATATGGATACCAACGAAATTTCTATCAAAATGGTAGAAACGGCGATAGGAAAAGATTTTAAAATGCCAAGTTTTAAAACTCTTGAAATTCCGGAAGCTGATTTGCAGAAATTCGTAGGAAATTATGCAAGTCCGGATGTCCCTTTAAAAATTAATATCTTTATCAAGGATAAAAAATTGATGGCTCAGGCGACGGGGCAAGGAGCATTTCCTCTGGAAGCAACTTCTGAGACAAGCTTTAAATTTGATATGGCCGGAATTGTCATCGACTTTTATCCTGCGAAAAAACAGTTCATCATCATCCAGGGAGGAACAAAAAATACCTTTACAAAAGAATAATATGAAATATTTAAAAATAAATACTGAAGAAAAAGCTGATCCCGAAGCTTTGAAAAATGCAATTCTTCAAATGAAAGGAGTTGTTTCTGTAGACATCATTGACGATGAAAACCCTGAAAGCGAACTGAAAAAAGCTTTTGCCAAAACCAAAGAACAGCTCAAAAAAGGAGACTACGAAACTTTAGTTAATGATATTTTTGATATAATAACGAAAAATAATTCTAAAAAATAATAAAGTAATAAATGAAAAAGGCGATTTTGTCCATTGCTGTACTCGGAATTTTATTCTCCGCAAACGTATCAGCACAAACCGAAACTTCAGGCAGGGAAAAGGTATACAGAGCCACTCACACGAAAGTAACGGAACTAAAACATACCAAGCTGAAAGTAAATTTCGATTACCAGAAGGAACAAATGAATGGAGAAGAATGGCTTACTGCCTCACCTTTTTTCTATCCTACCAACGAACTGACGCTTGATGCAAAAGGAATGCTGATTCATGAAGTGGCATTGGAAACCAATGGTAAGAAATCTCCTTTAAAATACGATTATAAAGATGATGTTTTAAAAATTACTTTAGATAAAACATATCAGAAAAACCAGGATTATACGGTCTATATCAAGTATACGGCACGCCCGAATGAAGTAAAACAGGAAGGAAGTGCCGCAATTAATGATGCTAAAGGACTGTATTTCATTAATGCCCAGGGAAAGGACCCCGACATGCCTACTCAGATCTGGACACAGGGAGAAACCGAATCTTCTTCTGCCTGGTTCCCGACCATTGATAAATCTAACCAAAAAACAACTCAGGAAATCTATATGACCGTTCCTGATAAATATGTTACCCTTTCCAATGGATTATTAAAAGATTCACAAAAAGAAGCGAACGGCTTGAGAACAGATCACTGGGTAATGGATAAGAGGCATTCAACGTATCTTTTCTTCATGGGTGTAGGCGAATATGCTATTGTAAAAGACAAATGGAGAAATATTGCAGTTGATTATTATATTGAAAAAGAATACGAGCCTTACGCAAAACAGATCTATGGAAACACTCCCGAAATGATCGAGTTTTTCTCTAAAAAATTAGGTTACGATTATCCATGGGCGAAATATGCTCAGATCTCCGGAAGAGATTATGTGAGTGGTGCAATGGAAAATACGACCGCAACACTTCATGGAAGTGATATTTTGCAGAAACCGGGACAGTTAATCGATGAAAACACCTGGGAAGATACCATTGCCCACGAATTATTCCACCAGTGGTTTGGAGATCTGGTGACAGCGGAAAGCTGGAGTAACCTGACTGTAAATGAATCTTTTGCGAACTATTCAGAATATCTTTGGAACGAATATAAATACGGAAAAGACCAGGCAGATTATCATCAGATGAAAGATGTAAACATGTACCTTACAACGCCCGGGAATTTCGAAAAAAACCTGGTAAGGTTTAATTATGATTCCCGTGAAGATGTTTTCGATCTGGTTACCTATCAGAAAGGAGGCGGAATTCTTCACATGCTAAGAAATTATCTGGGTGATGATGCCTTCTTTGCAGGTTTGAATGATTATTTGAAAACCTATGAATATCAGAACGGAGAAGCCCATCAGCTAAGACTATCTTTAGAAAAAGTTTCAGGAAAAGACCTGAACTGGTTCTTTAATCAATGGTATTTTGGAAACGGGAATCCGAAAATTAAATATTCTTACACTTTCGAACCTGTTAAAAAACAAATTGCTGTTGTCATCGAGCAAACCCAGGAACAGCCTTTCCAGTTTCCTTTGGCAATTGATGTTTATGACAACGGAAAGCCTAAAAGGTACAACGTTTGGGTAAACGCAACAGCAAAAAATACCTTTAATTTTGATGTTTCTAAAAATGCAGATTTAGTAAATATCAATGCAGACGGAGTTCTACTGGCAGACATCACGGATTCTAAAACTCCGGAGCAGAACCTGATGCAGTTTACCAATTCCAAAGAATTTAAGAGCAGATACAATGCATTATCCGATATAAAAGACCAGGTAGGAAAAAATCCGGCTGCTACAAAATTATTGGCTGCTGCATTAAAAGATCCGTATTTCAGAACAAGAATGAAAGCTCTTAAATTGATGGATCTTTCCAATCCTGAGCAGATGAAAGCTTTAGGTGCAGATGTTGAAAAATTAGCTACCAATGACCCTAAAACATTGGTTCAGGCTGCTGCTATTGCTGCATTGGCTAAAACCAAAGACAAGAAATACCTTCCACTTTTTGAAAAAGGTGTAAATGCTGTTTCCAATGCTGTAAAAGGGAACTCATTAAACGCTGTTTTAGCCCTGGATCCATCAAAAGCCAGTGCACTGGCAGATAAAATTGATCTTGAAGGTGCTTCAGACGAATTGCTGGCACAGATGCTTCCGGTTATCGTAAAGAACAAAATAACCTCACAAATGGCGAATATCACTTCGCTGGTAGCATTTTATCCTTTTATTAAATTCCAGAATCCTGAGTTGGGTAAATCCGCAGAAGAAGGCTACAATTGGATCATGAGCTCAGATAATCTGAAAGCCACTGAAAACATTACGAAGATCATTAGCCATGCAAAAAGTCAGATGGGAGATAACCCACAGGTAAAAATGATGATTTCCCAAATGCTTAAAGACGGTTTGAGTAAAAAAATGGAACTGTTAAAACAGAATCCTCAGAATGCTGCAAGTATCAACAAACAGATTGATGCTATCAACAAAGCTATTGCTGATTTTAAATAAACAGCTCAGTAAAATTGCTGAGAATATAAAACCGCTGTACTCAACAGCGGTTTTTTTATGATTTTTACATTAAAAAGGAAAATTATAGCTAAGAACTGAGGGATTATTCAAACATCATTTTATAAATTCGTATAAAAATTTAGAATAAATGACTTTTGGAATTGAGGCAGCGGGCTATTATGTGCCGTCTTTGTATTTGGAAATCAAAGACCTGGCGGAGAAAAGAGGAATTGAACCCGCAAAACTGGAAAAAGGATTAGGACTGCATAAAATGGGCTTTCCGGATGTGCATGAAGATGCGGCTACATTTGCAGCGGAAGCTTTATTGAAAATGATAAGAGATTATGATCTCAATCCCAAAGAAATAGCCAGAATTTACCTTGGAACGGAAAGTGCTCTGGATGCTGCCAAACCTACAGCTTCCTATGCCATGCAGATGGTAGAGAAAGTGCTGGAAAAAGAATTTGGCGAAAGATGCTTCAGGAACTGTGATGTGGTAGATATGACTTTTGCCTGTATCGGAGCAGTAGATGCTTTACACAACTCCCTCGATTTTGTAAGGATAAACCCGGATAAAAAAGCAGTAGTTATCGCCAGCGATTATGCTAAATACGAACTGGCTTCTTCCGGAGAATATACACAGGGAGGCGGTGCCGTTGCATTACTGATTTCATCAAAACCCGACCTTCTGGAAATTGAAAACAACTGGGGCATAGCTACAGAAAGTGTTTTTGACTTTTTTAAACCAAGAAGAAACTATAGCAAAAAAGATTTAAGTTCAGCACCTGAAACTTTCCCGGATAAAATTGAAATTTTTACGGATGAACCTGTTTTTGACGGGCAGTACTCAAACCAGTGTTATCAGGACAGGATCAGGGAAGCTTATCAGCATTATAAGGAAATTACAGGAAAAGATAAGCCTTATGAAGCCTGGAAGTATCTTATTTTTCATTTGCCCTATGCATTCCACGGTAAAAGGGTATTCACAGAAATTTACAGCATTGAAAACGGACTTGCTTACGGAACTCCGGATGAACAGAAAGCGGTTGCGAAATCTGAAAATTATCTGAATTTTATTAATGAAAAGATTGAAAGATCACAGCGTGCATCTTCGGAAATAGGGAATATGTATACAGCTTCCATTTTTATGGCATTACTTTCAGCAATACAGGTTTCATTTGATGAAGGAGAAGACCTTACTGGTGCTGAAATCGGCTTTTTAGGATATGGAAGCGGTTCGAAATCCAAAGTTTTTGCAGGAAAAATATCTGAAAACTGGAAAACTGCTGCATCCAAATGGAATTTGTTTGAAAATCTGAAAAACCGAACAGCCATTGATTTTGAAACCTACGAAAAATTACACAGAAAACAGCTTGAAAGTTCTGTTAATGAAAACTACAAAGGTTTCGGATTACAATCAGTAGAAACTGAAAATCCTGTACTGAAAGGGGCGAGATATTATGCTTATAAGGATTAAAATTTTTGTTTATATGTGATAAAAAAATTATGTTGGCATTCTTAAAAAAATATTTAAATTTGCTCACTTTTTATTGAATTGTTTTAATTTGATAGAAATAAAATAATTTCTAAGCACATATTTTATGAAAAAAACATTATCAGTTCTTGGTTTGGCTATTTGTGGACTATTATTCTCTCAAGATATCCCATTCAGCAAATTATATGGTTATGGAGATCCTGTAAATTATTATTTAGGTAGTTATCCTGTGACCGGATCTGCCGGATTAGATATCAATTGGTATGGCGGGGTAAGACTTCGGACTTCTAAAGGAGTAGGTTTTCAATTGCTAGAAAACGGGAACGTTGGAGTTGGGACATCAACTCCTTTAGCTAAATTTGATGTTAATTTTGGAAACGAAGATAAGGCCATTAGGTTCTTTCAGCCTTCTACAACATTAAATCCTATTAATACATTGGTTTCTTCTCTGATGTTTACATGGTATGATAATCATGCAGATATAGGCATTATTAGAGGAGGTGGATATAATATTGTAGGACTTGGAATCAGGTTTAATGGCGGAGAAAAAGTAAGATTTACACCTAATGGAGATGTTGGAATTGGTACCGATGCTCCTGCATATAAATTGGATGTTGTTGGGAATGCTCAATTTCAGGATATTATAAGTGGCGGGTCAAATTCCTGGATTTTCCATACTCCTGATGATGGTAGGAAGTCAATACATCTTTCCCCAAAAAATGCTGCGAATACTGATTGGGATTGGGGGAAAGGGCTTATTATAAATGGAGAAAATGGAAATGCTCTAATACACGGTAAATTTGAAGCAAAAGAAGTGAAAGTAACCCAGACGCCAACCGCAGACTTTGTATTTGAAAATGAATATGATCTTCCAAAACTGGAAGATGTTGAAAAGTTTATAAAGGAAAAGAAGCATTTGCCTGAAATTGCTTCAGCAAAAGTTATGGACAAAGATGGAGTGAATATCGGAGAATTTCAAATTAAACTTTTACAAAAAATCGAAGAACTTACCCTTTATTCTATAGAGCAGAATAAACAGATCAAAAGCCTCCAAGAAGAAAATAAAACTTTGAAGTCTCAATCTGGAAAAATTGATAGATTAGAAAAGAAATTAGAGCAGATTCTTGCAGAAAAGAAATAATTCTTTAAAATATAAAGTAGTATAAGGGCAGATTATTCTGCTCTTTTTTAGTTCATTCAAAAAATATCTTTGTGTTTTGATAATTCTTCGGAGTTACTCCTAAAAGCTGTTTAAATATCCTTGTAAAATAATTTGTATTTGAAAACCCTGTTTTGAAAGGGGCGAGATATTATCATTACAAAGATTAAGTTTATCAATCTAATCAATACAACAAAGCATTCCGTTACCGGAATGTTTTTTTATTTCCAAAACCCGTTATGCTGTGCCCAGTTTTTAAAAAGACCCGGCCAGCTGCTGACAGGACTTCCTTTTCTACCCAATCCCCAGCCATGTCCTCCGGTCTGGAAAATATGCATTTCCGCCGGTACATGAACATTGCTTAAAGCTGAATATATCAAAAAACTGTTGTCAACAGGTGAAATTGGATCATCAGCGGCTTGGGTAATAAAAGTTACAGGCATACTTTCATTCACCTGTTTTTCCACTGAGTAAGCAATCTCTTGTTCTGTTGAAGAACTTCCCCCAAGAATACTTTTGTAAGAATGGGTTTTATTATGAGGTGGAAGCATTGAGATCACAGGATAAATTAACCCCACAAAATCAGGTCTGGCTGATAAAGTATCTGTTTGGTCAATGGATGTATAAAGCTTTTCATCTGACTTGGAGGTAGTAAAACCTGCAAGATGTCCGCCTGCTGAAAACCCCAGAATTCCTATTTTATTGGGATCAATACCGTAATTTTTGGCAAGACTGCGAATTATTCTTATAGCGCGCTGTGCATCTTCAAAAGGAACATTTGTACTTTTCCAGTTTTCCTGTGGCAATCTATAAACCAGTTCAAATGCAGTTATTCCTTCTGATTTAAGCCAATTGGCCGCAGGGGTACTTTCTTTTCCCAGTTCAATATGTGCATATCCGCCTCCGCTGATCACTAAAATAGCAGTACCATTGGGATTTTTCGGTTGATGAACAATAAGTCTGGGATTTGAAACATTGGTGACAGATCCTTTATCACTGATTTTTCAGGCTCTCTTGATCCCAAATTATCCGGCATGCTGTGAGGCCATAAAGGAATTTGCTCCAGTGCTGGAGAAATCTGATATTTTTTGCCTGATTGGGCATGGCATAGCATTAAAGTAAACCATACAAAAGCAAAAGAGAGCAGGAATTTCATGATCGAAAGGTCTAATCAAGATAGATCATTCCGTTCTGATAGCTCTTCGGTGTAACCCCTACCAGCTGCTTAAATACACGCGTAAAATAATTTGTATCCGAAAATCCTGTCTGGTAGGCAGTTTCCTTTATACTGATCTGGCCGGCCAATAACTCTTTAGCCTTATTGATTCTTTCCTGCAGGATAAAATCATTAGGTGAAGTTCCCAGCTCATCTTTGAACATCTTAAAAAAATTAGATTTGCTTACATAAGCTAACTTCGCAATGCTTTCAATAGACAATTTCTGATGAAGATTTTTCCTGATATAATCTACGGCAAAACCTATCCTTGATTTGTTTTTGGCAATATTCTTTTCCACCATGCTTCTGGCCTGGGTTTGCATCAGCCTGATTAGCAGTTCCTTCAATGCGAAGTCTGCCATGATATCCTTCTGGGAATTGTCATCCATGGCAATTCTCATGATATTATTGGTAGCAGAAGCCAAAGATTGATTGTTAAAAAGGAAAAACTCATCCAGCTGGATATTCCACTGGGATGTTTCATCTGCTTTGGGAAGACTGTAATTCAGGTAATTAAGAGAATTCTCTATAAACTCAGGATTAAGACTTAAAGAAATGCATTGGGTGGGTGCTACATCTGCTTCAGGGAAATCGATCACCATAGTTTCACCTGGGGCAACAAGAACGCTTTCTCCCGGGAAATAATCGAAGTAATTTGTTTTATTATCCAGCTTCATATGTTTTTTGCCTCTCAGCATAGCGGTAAATGCTATATTTTCAAAATGAAGTTTAACCCCGAAAGCGGCCTTGTGGGTCTCATAAATGCTAAACTCACAGTTGTTTAGATTGAATTTTGTCTGGTTTTCCACAAGGTTCAATAACTGATTCTCCTTCTTTAATTCAGGAGTATTTAATAAAAATTTATTATTGTTATTCATTTCTAAACATTTTATAAGACCCAATCACTCAAATATATAAATTTTAACTCTTCACTGTTGTTAATAAAATTATAAAATTGAACATCTGCACTATTTTGATGTTTTTTTATACGATTGTGCTATCACTTTTTCATGGGTAAATGTAATTTGGCATTACGAAAAAATAAAATGATACTAATATGAGCACTATGACAGAACCGAAATCAGAGACCGCTTTTCAGTGGCCTGAATTCAAAAACAAATACGATAATTATATTGACGGGAAGTTTACACCTCCCGTAAACGGACAGTACTTCAATGTAGTTTCCCCGGTGAACGGTAAAAATTTCACCCAGGTAGCCCATTCTTCCAAAGAAGATCTGGAGCTGGCTGTAAATGCCGCAGACAAAGCATTCCAAACCTGGAAAAATACTTCATCTACAGAAAGAAGTATCATACTCAATAAAATAGCAGACAGGATAGAGCAGAATCTTGAATACCTTGCCATTGTTGAAACCATAGACAACGGAAAAGCTGTAAGAGAAACATTAGCGGCAGATCTACCTCTTGCCATAGACCATTTCAGGTATTTTGCCTCTGTGATCCGTGCAGAAGAAGGTTCTCACAATGAACTTGATAAAGACACGGTGTCCCTCATTGTTCATGAACCTCTAGGCGTAATCGCACAGATCATTCCCTGGAATTTTCCTATCCTTATGGCCGTATGGAAATTAGCTCCTGCCCTGGCTGCAGGAAACTGTGTCGTATTAAAACCTGCAGAAAGCACCCCAGTTTCCATCATGGTTTTAATGGAAATCATCGGTGACCTTTTACCTGCCGGCGTAGTTAATATAGTGAATGGCTTCGGTGCTGAATTAGGAAGAGCTTTGGTAACCAATCCGAAAGTGTCAAAGGCTGCATTCACTGGATCTACTGCTACTGGGCGTCTTGTTATGCAGTATGCAACGGAAAATATTATTCCTGTAACCCTTGAGCTGGGCGGAAAATCTCCGAATGTTTTCTTCAGCTCGGTAATGGATGCAGATGATGAATTCCTGGATAAAGCCATTGAAGGGGCAGTTCTCTTTGCACTCAACCAGGGAGAGATCTGTACTTGTCCTTCCAGACTTCTGGTTCAGGAAGATATTGCAGATGCATTCATCGAAAAAGTAATTGAAAGAGTAAAAGCCATTAAAGTAGGGAATCCGCTTGATAAAACGGTGATGATGGGGGCCCAGGCTTCACAGATTCAGAAAGACAAAATTCTGTCCTATATTCAGCTTGGAAAAGAAGAGGGGGCAGAGGTTCTTGTAGGTGGAGATGTAAACAATGTCGGAGAAGACTTAGAGGATGGTTTCTATATCCAGCCGACCATTTTTAAAGGAAATAACAGAATGAGAATCTTCCAGGAAGAGATTTTTGGACCGGTACTGGCCTTTACAACCTTTAAGGACGAAGAAGAAGGTATAAAAATAGCCAATGATACCATTTATGGACTTGGAGCCGGAGTCTGGACCAGAGATGCTCACCAGCTATACAATGTTCCACGCCAGATTCAGGCTGGAAGAGTCTGGGTAAACCAATACCATTCATATCCTGCAGGAGCGCCTTTTGGAGGATACAAGCAATCGGGGATAGGGAGAGAAAACCATAAAATGATGCTGGATCACTACCGTCAGACCAAAAATATGCTGATCTCTTACAACAAAAACAAATTAGGTTTCTTTTAATTTTTAAATATTAGGGCGTGCCCGTTTGCCCCGGCAGAGCCGGGGCAAAACGGTCGGGCTGTTCCAGGGCTTCACTACGTTTCGGTGCTCCATTTCATTTCGCACCGGCTCGTTCCTCGCCGCCCTTCCCATCCCTCACGCGAAAAAACGTATTCCTTATCTGAAATATTCAGGTAGGTAGGAAATCTATTACCCTTAAGAAATTCACAGTTATGATGGTGAAAAGTCAGTTTTGCTTCGTAAGTCAATAGTTAATGACAGATTGATAGTAAGATCCACGATTGACGCTTCACTGCTATCATCAAACTAATAAAAACTAAACTCAAATCATATGATTCCAAAAACAATGAAAGCCGCTGTAGTTCAAGGCTACGGGCAACCATTAAAAATAGAAGAAGTTCCGGTAAGAGAGCCCGGAAGATATGAAGTACTGGTAAAAGTTATTGCCTGTGGGGTGTGTCATACAGATCTCCATGCAGTAGATGGTGACTGGCCTGCAAAACCCAAAATGCCCCTGATTCCCGGCCATGAAGGAGTAGGTATTGTTGTGGCATGCGGCCCTGAAGCCCAGGTGAAAGAAGGAGATGCGGTAGGTGTTCCATGGTTATACAGTGCCTGCGGATGCTGCGATTACTGTATCACCGGCTGGGAAACCCTTTGTGAAGCACAAAAAAATGGAGGTTATAGCGTAGATGGAGGCTTTGCGGAATATGTTATTGCAGATTCAAGATATGTAGGGCATCTGAAATCTGATGTTAATTTCCTGGAGATTGCTCCTATTTTGTGTGCAGGAGTAACTGTTTATAAAGGTTTAAAAGAAACGGAAACAAGACCTGGGGAGTGGGTAGCTATTTCAGGAATCGGAGGATTGGGGCATGTTGCAGTCCAGTATGCCAAAGCAATGGGAATGCATGTAGCAGCTATTGACGTAGCCGATGATAAACTCGAACTGGCAAAGAAATTAGGAGCAGACCTTGTAGTAAATGCAAAAAATACAGATCCGGGAGAATATCTGCATAAAGAAGTGGGCGGAATGCATGGTGCTTTAATTACAGCTGTTTCTCCGATTGCTTTCAAGCAGGGAATAGATGTACTCAGAAGAAAAGGAACGATAGCTCTTAACGGTCTTCCTCCGGGATCTTTTGAGCTTCCGATTTTTGAAACTGTATTAAAAAGAATAACGGTGAGAGGTTCTATTGTCGGAACAAGAAAAGACCTTCAGGAAGCACTGGATTTTGCGAATGAAGGACTGGTAAAAGCAACGGTAACCTCTGCAAAGCTTGAAGATATTAATGATGTTTTTGATAAAATGAAGAAAGGTCAGATTGATGGAAGAATCGTGCTGGATATTGCCGGCTCAAATTAAATGATGATGGATTAATGTGCCCGGCGGATTTTCTGCCGGGCTTTTTAAAAGATAAAAATCCAATAGGTAAAATCTTCGTAACTTAGAAGTAAACTTGTTGATGTAAAAAGAACAAAAATGGAAACCACAATATCAAGGCTATCGGCTACAGAAAAAGCACTGGATGTTATTTTCGAACTGGAAAACAAATATGGTGCGCTGATGTTTTACCAGGCAGGAGGATGCTGCGAAGGCACTCAGCCGCAATGTTTCGAAAAAGGTGGATTTTTTCCCCGTATGAATGACGCCATGATTGGTACCATTAACGGACATGAATTCTGGATCGACCGCGATTTATTTGAATACTGGAAATATTCCCATTTTACACTCGATGTTACAGAGGGTTTCGGTCCCGGAGGTTTCTCCCTGGAAACCCCTTTAGGCAAAACATTCAAAGTTCATTACAGGCTTTTTACTCCTGAAGAATATAAAAACCTAGAGCCTGTAAAACGAAGCGAGTAGGTTAAATTAAACTTCTCCTGTTATAAATAATGTTAAGTCAGACCTTCACAAAGCGGTTCACAAACATGGCCGCAACAATATCTCCCACAGCATTCAGAACGGTGGCCAGCGGATCTACTAAAGTCCCGATTATCATTACTGCCGGAATGGCTTCCTGAGGTAATTTATACACCGAAATCATCAGCATTTCCCCAATATAACCACCATTGGGAATACCACCTGCCACGATACTTACGAAAACTGTGATTCCCAGAGCGAGAAGCAAATTGGAAGGATCAAAAAAATCTCTTCCAATGATCAGGAAAGCCACATATATTTTAATGATCGAAGACATCGAAGACCCGTTTTTATGAAGTGTTGTCCCGATAGGAATAACCAGATTGGCAATGGAGTTTGGAATACCGATCTTAGAAGCAGCCTGAAGATTTGCCGGCATAGTGGCAAAGCTGCTGCAGGTACTTAAAGCGGTAAGGGTAGGGTATACCGCATTGGTCCAGAAACTTTTGATTCCCTTTTGTCCGTTTGCCATAAAAGCATACAGTGAAAAGAACACGAAGAAATAAATGATTCCTGCAATATAATAAAGCCCGAGAGGTTTAGCATAGAATCCAAACAACTGAGGGCCCAAAGTCGCTACCTGATAGGCAAAATATGCTCCAAGCCCGATAGGCGCAAGTTTCATGATTAATAAAAGCAATTCCTTCATCACTTCATACCCCGAAGAAATAAAAACCCGGAACGGCAATCCTTTTTCTCCTGATTTTCTGGCAGCAAAGCCGGTCATGAAGGCAAAAATAAGAAGAGCCAGCATATTTTGTCTTGAAAAAAGCTGAGTAAACTCTCCAACAGTGAAAAAGCTGACTATCCTGTTACCCCAACTTTCCTCAGAAGCTGTCTCTGCAATCACCTCTGAACTACCGGAAACTCCTGAAACAGGAAATAGATAGACCGCACAAATGGTAAAAACAGCCGCCGTTAAAATAAAAAAGAGGAAAGTAAAAGCCATCACGAGAATGATTTTTCCAAACTTAGATTGCTGTTCAAGAGACGCAATAGAATTGGACACGGCAAAAAATACGAGAGGCACCACACTTACAAAAAGCAAATTCAGGAATATATCTCCCAGAGGCTTAATATATTCTACAATGCCTGGAGCAGTAATGCCTATAATGCTTCCTGCAATAATCCCAAATAGTAAAAGTATAATTCCCGAGTAGTTTTTAAGAACCTCTTTCATTCAACGCTTTTTATCAAAGATAGGGTTATTTTTAACACTCTCTTATATATTTTTCAGGGACAAATTTCATAAATTTGAGTAAATATCGTTTCTATGGCTTATATAGATTACTATAAAATTCTAGGCGTAGATAAAAGCGCAACCCAGGATGACATTAAAAAAGCTTATCGAAAACTGGCAAGAAAACTCCATCCTGATCTTAATCCCGACGACAAAGAAGCGGAGAGAAAATTCAAGGAACTGAATGAAGCTAATGAAGTCCTCAGCAATCCTGAGAACCGTACCAAATATGATAAGTATGGGGAAAACTGGAAGCATGGTGAAGAATATGAAAAAGCCCGGCAGCAGCAACAAAGACAATACCAGCAGCAGAGCTATGGCGGAGGAGGGTTCTCCGGTGCTGATTTCGGGGAAGGAGAAGATTTTTCGGATTTTTTCCAGAGCATGTTTGGCGGTGCAGGCGGTGGCTTTGGCAGAAGTTCAAGAGGAAGTTCTTCAGGTAAATTTAAAGGACAGGACGTTCATGCTGAATTGAATTTAAACTTAAAAGACGCGGCACATACCCACCCGCAGACTTTTGAGATCAATGGCAAAAAAGTAAGAATCACGATTCCTGCAGGGGTTTATGATGGCCAGCAGATCAAGCTGAAAGGTCATGGAAATCCCGGTTTTAACGGAGGCCCGAACGGAGACCTGTACATCACCTTCAATATTCCTGTTGATCCTAATTTTGAAAGAATAGGCGATGATCTTAAGACAAAAGTTTCAATAGATCTGTATACCGCAGTTTTGGGGGGCGATGTAAAAGTAAATACACTGGATGGAAGTGTTAATCTGAAAGTAAAACCCGAAACACAGAACGGAACAACCGTAAGGCTGAAAGGAAAAGGATTTCCGGTGTATAAAAAAGAAGGACAGTCCGGAGATCTTTTTGTAACGTACGAGGTGAAATTACCTACTGGTTTAACGGACAAACAGAAAGAACTTTTTGAACAACTTAAAAATTCCTAAGCCATGAGTGAAAGAATATCGCGGGAAGAACTCGTAAAAATATATAATGTAGAGATTACTTTTTTTGACGAATTGGTGGATGTAGGTCTGCTGAATGTAGAAACGGAGAACGAAATCCGTTATTTACTGTATGATGATCTGCCTGTATTCGAAAGGTTTACCAACTGGCATTATGATCTGGAAATCAATCTGCCGGGTCTGGAAGTTATTAATGATATGCTTCTAAGAATAAAGAGCCTGAAGAAAGAAAATCGTGACCTGATGAATAAACTTTCTGCAATAAATGATCAATATGAAGATATTTGATTTAGTTTTGTAATCTTTAAAAACGAATTCAAATATTTTCTAAGAAATGGATGGAGAGAAAGTCATCAGATTGCATGTAAACAGAAAAGATTTCGAGGAAATTTATTTCAGCGGGAACCAGACAAGCTTATTTTTTTCACCTACTACGAGAGGGAAAACCATTACGACAGCGGTGGTAGGATTAATTCTGCTGATCCTTTTTTTCTTTAAAGATGATTTAAGCAAAGAAAAATTCGGGATTCTGTATTTTGTGAGTTTTCTGTTTCTGCTGTGCACAGTTTATCTTTCTTTAAGCATTAACAAAGTTTCCCGGTGGAAGAAAGAGGTGAATAAGTATTTGAAATCACTGGAAGATTCCAAAATATATGAGATCAGGTTTAACAATGAAATTTTTAACGTCAACCTTAATCATCAGGAAGAATTAAGTAAATGGGAAGATTTTAAAGACTTTGATGTTAATAATGAATTTATTTCCCTGGAAGGAAAGTTCAATTATATGTTCCCCAAAAAATCAATGAGCAAGGCGGATTATGATAGCCTCAAACAAACTATAAAGAAAAATATCAAAGAATAAAAAAATCAGAGCATTTCCTCTGATTTTTGTTTATATGAAGAGATAATTGATTTTTGTTCTGATTAATCTAACCAACCCATTTCCTTCATCCACTCGTCATTGTAGATTTTTCCTACATATCTTGAACCGTGGTCGTGAAGAAGAACAACAATCACATCATCTTTAGTGAACTGGTCTTTCATCTGGATTAAAGAAGCAATAGCGCTTCCCGCAGAATATCCGCAGAAAATCCCTTCTTCTTTAGCCAGTTTTCTTGCATAGATGGCACCGTCCTTATCTGTTACTTTTTCAAAATGATCAATCACAGACATGTCGTAATTCTCAGGAATAATATCTTCCCCGATTCCTTCTGTGATATAGGTATAAGCATGGTCATAATGAAGTTCCCCTGTCTCATGGAACTCTTTCAGAATAGAACCGTAAGTGTCAACTCCTATTACTTTGATATCCGGATTTTTTTCTTTGAAGAATGTTCCGCAACCGGTGATCGTACCTCCGGTTCCGGCACCTACTACAAAATGCGTAAGTTTACCTTCCGTCTGCTCCCAGATCTCAGGAGCAGTGGATTCGTAATGAGCAGCCCTGTTGGATAGGTTATCATATTGATTCACATACCATCCGTTTTCCGTTTCCTTAGCCAGTCTTTTGGAAACTGAATAATAAGAACGTGGATCCGTAGGCTTCACATCGGTAGGGCATACGATTACTTCAGCACCTACAGCACGAAGAATATCACATTTTTCTTTTGACTGTTTAGAATTGGTTACAAAAATACATTTGTAGCCTTTGATGATAGCTGCAAGAGCAAGTCCCATCCCTGTGTTTCCAGAAGTTCCTTCAATAATGGTACCTCCTGGTTTTAGTCTACCGTCTTTTTCGGCATCTTCTATCATTTTAAGAGCCATTCTATCCTTTACAGAATTTCCTGGGTTGAATGTCTCCACTTTTGCTAAAACTAATGCAGGAAAATCTTCACCCAATACTTTGTTGAGCTTTACAAGAGGTGTATTTCCTATAGTTTCAAGAATATTTTTTGCGTATTTCATAAATGTTTTATAAGCGGTGCAAAGATAAGGCTTTAAAAATTAGCTGCGTAATTTAAGATTAATTTATAGTCTGAATGGTGAATAGTAAAAGATGAATTTTCACCATTCACGTTTAATTATACTTAATCGCTTTCACCGGAGATATTTTGCTGATCAGGTAACTCGGAACAATCAGCGCCAGTCCCGAAATAATCAGAATTCCTACTGAGATGGAAATAATGGCAACAGGATTAAGGTCTACAGGCACTGTACTTACATAATAATTTTCAGGATTAAGCTTAATAATACCGAAGAATTTCTGGATCAGGATCAAACCCAGGCCTATTGCATTTCCGTAGAGAAGTCCGGGGATCATGATGATCAGTGTATAATTGATGAAAGTAGCTCTTATCTGTGAATTGCTGGCTCCGAGGGTTTTCAGAAGTCCGATGGAATTGGTTCTTTCAATGATGAGAATTAAAAGGACCATAATAATGTTGATCACCACCACAATAAGCATAATAATGATGATCAGGGCAATATTAGTATCAAAAATACTGATCCAGTCGTTGATCTGAGGGAATTTTTCCGTTGCCTTTTCTGCATAATTTTTGTAGCCGATCAGTTTTTCAACTTCCGGAAAATCTTTGTCAATATCATTCACATTCTTGAAGAAAATATCAAGGCCGCCTATTTCATCAGGCTTCATTTCCAGGATTTTTCTTACATGATTGATGCCGCCTATAACAAACTGCTCATCAATCATTTTAATATCTGTTTTATAGATCCCTATAACCCTGAAATTACGGTAAATAGGTTTCTGATCCGCTTTTGAAAATACGGTAACTATACTGTCATTGACTTTCAGATGAAGATCATTTGCTATTTTCTGGGAAATAGTAATGTCATTATTGAAGCCCTTCTCTGTTACTTTTGGAGTTGTGCCGGCAACCAGGAATTTTTTGAATCTCAGGCTGTCAAAATCTTTTCCGATTCCTTTAAATATGATCCCTGAAAAATTGTGCTCATTACGCATGATTCCGGTCACTGTTGCATATTTCTGGACACTTTCCACATCCGGAAGCTTTTTAATCTTCTGAATATCCAGTCCCTGATTATCTAAAACAGAGGTGTTGTAAGAAGAGTTGGATCTGGTAGATCTTACGGTAATGTGTCCGCTGAAATCCGCGAGTCTTTCCTTAATTGCTTTCTTAGAACCGAAGCCGGTAGCTACGGTAATTAAAGAAACAATAATCCCCAAAGCTACAGAAAGCCTGCCGATGAAGATGATAACTCTTGAAAGGTTATTTTTGTTATCTTTGGAAAACGCTATTTTTCTAGAGAAATATAAAGGAAATTTCAAGCTTATGAATTTAGATTTCAAAATTAAAAATTTACTTCTTATTTGCCTAATTTTTTTAGGAGTATTCAATCAATATTATTCTCAGACTCAAGTTCAACCGGATTTCAAAACCGGAGCAGACCAGCCTGAACTTTATCTGCCTCTGCTGAAGAACAAAACAATAGGGGTAGTGACCAACCAAACCGGTTTGATGAGCGATAAAAACTATGTGGTAGACTTTCTGGTGAAGAACAATATTAAAATTAAAACAATCTTTGCTCCTGAGCATGGTTTCAGGGGAGATGCAGATGCCGGGGAGAAAGTAAAAAACGGAGTTGATACCAAAACCGGTATCCCTATTATTTCTTTATACGGAAACAATAAAAAACCAAAACCGGAACAATTAAAAGGATTGGATATTGTAATCTTCGACATTCAGGATGTGGGAGTAAGATTTTATACCTACATTTCAACTTTAACTTATTTAATGGAGGCCGGAGCAGAAAATAATGTGGAAATCATGGTACTCGACCGCCCTAATCCACATGATGGATATATTGACGGACCGGTTTTGAAAAAGAAATGGTCAAGCTTTGTAGGAATGCATGAAGTTCCTGTAGTGTATGGACTGACAATCGGAGAATACGGAAAAATGGTCAACGGCGAAAAATGGCTGAAAAATGGAGTTCAGGCAAAATACACCCTGATTCCAATGAAAAATTATCATAAAAAACAGCGTTATTCTGTTTTGGATAAGCCTTCTCCAAACCTTCCCAACGATAAGTCTATTAATCTGTATCCCAGTTTATGCTTCTTTGAAGGAACTCAGGTTTCTGTAGGAAGAGGGACCAATCTTCCATTTCAGATTTACGGTTCTCCCTGGACGCAGGAACTGCCTTATCAGTTTACACCAAAACCTAATTTTGGAGCAAAAGACCCTTTCCTGAATGGGAAACTTTGCTACGGTGAAGATCTTTCAGCTTATCCGAAAGATCTCAGGGAACTGAACCTTGAATGGCTGATCAAATCTTATAAAGCATATAAAAATCCTGGCCAGGGCTTTTTCCTTGAAAATTTATTTTTTGATAAGCTGGCCGGAACGGATGAATTCAGAAAGCAGATTATAGCCGGAAAATCAATTCAGGAAATCAAAGCTTCATGGAAAAACGATTTAGAGAAATTTGAAAAAATCCGCAGCAAATATGTTATTTACGAGAACTGATTTTAAAAGTCAATAGTCAATTTCGCTTCGCTGGTCAAGAGTAACCATGTGTCATGATAAAATTCACTGGAAGCTAAATTGACTATTGACCATTTACTTTTTATCAGTCAAAATTCTGTGGTGGCTTGTTGTCATTCTTTCCCTTATTAAGAATGAAGAGCCCCAGCGATAAGCCTATAACTCCGGCAAAAGCTGTCATTAATGCTCTTTCCAGCTTATCAGGCAAATCATTTCCGATATAATTCATTAAAAAAAGAATCACAAAAGTGATGACTGAAATAATAATATGATTTTTTCCGAACAGTTTCATGCTGTTATTTTAGTTTATAAGAGATCATTACGCCTCCTCTGTAAGGAAGGATTTCTCCGCTTTTATTATATTTCTGAGCAGTTTCATACCGCTTACCGGTAGTTCGGTCATATCCTTTATAGAAATCTGTTGATGAACCAACGGTTGCATATACATCAATATTCCAGCGGTCAGATACCTTAAACTGATATCCACCGGTAATACCCACTAAAAAAGAATATCCTTTTTGGTATAAATTAGATTTAACAAATACTTCATTATTGCTATTGGTATAAGGAATACTTTTCCAATAGTTCCATTTTTGTAAAACAAATGATGATACTCCTACGTTTGCCCCTACATACCAATGGCTGAAGGCTTCATTGAAATAATATCTGCCTTCGAAGGATGCAGAATAATACTGAAATTCATGTCCGGCAAAAGATTTCCAGGGAGATACCAAAACATCACCCTGCAGAGTAATTTTTTGACTCAGTTGTTTTTCCAAACCAATATTGATGAGTCCGATTGGGGCCAGAAGGGCATTTCCTTTAATATATAGTCCTTTTTCCTGTTGCTGCTCTTGCGCAGTAAGCAAAGCTGCGGAAAGGAGTGTGATGGATGTGGTAAGAAATTTGTGTTTTAGCATTTATTTTATTTGTTTCAATAATTCTTCTGCAAGTTTGGAATCCTTGTTGGTTTGAACGGCCATATTTTTAGACATTTCTGCATAGTTTTTTGCCATTTCTTTATTTCCGGTCAGAAAATAAAGTTTTGCAAGAATGTATGTATTTTCTGGCGTTTCGCTGCGCATGACAGATTTTTCTGCCCATTCCGTAGCTTTTTTCAAGGATGCAGGATTTTTGATATGGTCACTGAATACCCAGGCTGCCCTCAGCAGTTCGTTAGGTTCGAAGGCATCAGAATTTTTATAATATTCCAAAGCAGCTTTTTCAAATTCAGGGAAATTAGCGTTTTGTTCGTAATAGCTTAGCTTTGTTTGATTCAGTTTTGATTGGGCAAGCTGTTTTCCTACTAATGGCTCAGCTGTTTTCATGAAATATTCGTCGTTGATCCTTTTATTCTTATCATCAATAGACTGCTCTACGATTTTTGACAGTTTCAACTGATTATTAAACTCGTTATAAGTTTCTTCAGGCAGATATTTAATAATTTCGGCCTTTCTTGAAGCAAATGTATTATAATTGCTGTCTTCTGTTGATTTTACAAAGAACAGGAGAAAGCCTATTTCTTCTTTGGTGATTTCTTCTGTCTTCTTTTTGTTTTCAAAATACCGTTCGGAAGCTTTTTTGGCAAAATCATAATCTGAAGAAGAGTTCAATTTCATAATATTGATCAGGAATTCAGGATCTTTTTCTCCTTTTGCGAAACGCTCTTTTAAGGAACCTTTGTTATTGCCAGGGGAATTAATGTTCTGGGCCATGGCTACAAAAAGACTTTCATCCATATACCCGGAATTCTGAGAGACAAGCTCACCCTCTCCATTCAGGAACAGATAAGTAGGATAGGAGCGTACCCCATATTTGGCAGCAATTTCCCTTCCTTCTCCTTTTTCCATATCAAATCTGGCATTAACGAAATTTGTATTGAAATAATCTCCAACAGTTTTCTGGGTAAATACATTTCTTTCCATCATTTTGCAGGGCCCGCACCAGGAAGCATAGGCATCGACAAAAACCAGTTTTTTTTCTTTTTTTGCCTTCGCTATTAAGTCTTTGAACGGTAATTCCTGAAATTGTATGGATTCCTGAGCCAATATAGCAACGGAGCAGAAAACAAATATTCCGGAGATGATCTTCCTCATTTTCAAATTAAATTTATAGGCGAAGATAGGTATTTTCCAAAAAATAGACGGTGAATTTACTCCAGGAGGCTCTTTATTAACGAAACTTTAAGATTGTTATCATTCTTGGAAAACAACGTTAATAATTTTTCAAGTACCCTTTAAAAACAAAAAAACCTCTAAATAAATTAGAGGTTTTAAGTGGTTTCTCCAGGAATCGAACCAGGGACACATGGATTTTCAATCCATTGCTCTACCAACTGAGCTAAGAAACCAATTGTTTCGTTGTTTAACGTGGGTGCAAAAATAGAACTTTTTGCAATATTGTGCAAGTTTTTTTGATAAATATAGATAATGTTTTAAAAGAATACTATTTTAAATTTTTGAACAGGGTATATATTGCTGAATGCCAGTGTTGTTTTAATTTGAGCTGTTTTTTATTTTTTTGTGTTCCTTACCCCACATTTCCAGTTCATCCAGAACAGGAATCAATTGTGTCCCTATTTGTGTTAATTCATATTCTACTCTGGGAGGGACTTCAGCATATACTTTTTTTACGATCAATTGTTCTTCCTCCATTTTCTTCAGTTGCATCGTGAGCATTCTTTCCGTGATATTCGGGATCTTATTTTTCAGTTCTGAAAACCTCAATTTTCCTTGCTTCAGGCAATAGCAGATAGAAAGTATCCATCTTCCGCTGATAAGATTGACGGCATAAATTTCCGAGCAGCTTTGTTCTAATTTTTTTTTATTCTCATTATTCGTCGAGGACTCTTTAATACTCATACTTACAATTTTGTTCGTTCCGCACAATTGATGGAGTTTTTGCAGGCACGATATTCATCATATAAATTTACAAAATAAAAATAATGGGTGAAAGCTTATGGTTGTCATCCAAAAAATTATACAAATAATGGATTTAAATAGAATTGATAAAGGTCTGAGGGAAAGTATAGACCGTTTTCCATTTTCATTGGAAATTAATGAAACAGAATTTCTCAGCCATCCTGAGATCATTCAGAAAGAAAAAATACAGTTTGCAAAGGAAAACCCGTTTAAAGGAGCGGATGATATTAAGGTGAAAGATATCTTCATAGAAAGCTCTTTTGATAATCATCAAATAAGGCTTCATATCTATCAGTCGAAAAAATTTGATAAAACCAGGACGATCCTTTATTTTCATGGAGGAGGATATGTCTTCGGCCTTCCGGAACAGGTAGATCCACAGATGTTTGAATTGGCAGAAAAACTAAATGCAACAATAATTTCGGTTGATTACAGGCTTTCCCCACAATATAAGTTTCCCATTCCGATACAAGACGGATTTGATTCGCTTCAGTGGATTATCAGAAACGGAGAAGAACAACTGGAAATTGACCCGGGGCAGATCGTTGTTTTCGGAGCAAGTGCCGGTGGGCATTTAGCCGCATCTGTTACTCAAATGGCAAATGATAACGGGATAAAGAATATAAAGCACCAGTTTTTATTATATCCGGTGATCCACAACAAGCTTAATACGCCTTCCATGAATGAATTCACAGATGCTCCTTTATGGAATAAAAAATATGCAGAGATCGCCTGGCTTCATTTTTTAGGAAACAATGATAAGGATAAAAGCATTAGATATGCGGACCTGACCTATTACGATGATTTCGGTAATCTTCCCGGAACCACAATTGTAGCGTGTGAACTGGATCCTTTAAGGGACGAAAATATAGAATATGCCAGTCTTTTATATCAGGCAGGCGTCAGGACCGAATTGTGGGTGATACCCGGCGCGTTGCATGTATTTGATTTGTTTGATTCTCCTTTAAATGACAGATATAAAGAGTTTCTTTACAGCCGTATGTTCAATTATTAAAAATATAAAATGACGAAATTAAGGGATAGGAGACCGGCTCTGCTACTGATCGATATTCAAAAAGGATTTTTGGACGAAGACTACTGGGGCGGGAACAGGAATAATAAAGAAGCTGAAAAGACCAGCGGAATCTTATTGACAAAGTGGAGGGAATTGGAGCTTCCCATTTTTCATATCAGACACAGTTCGGTTAACCCGAAATCTAAACTGCATGAGGCTGATCCGGGCTTTCAGTTTAATGACTATGTTCTCCCTCAAAATGATGAGCCTGTTATTACAAAAAATGTGAACAGTGCTTTTATCGGAACCGATTTAAAAGAAAGAATAGATAAACACGGCATAAATACTCTGGTAATTGTAGGAATAACCACGAACCACTGTGTATCAACGACGGTAAGAATGGCCGGGAATTTTGGATATGAAACCTATTTGATTTCTGATGCCACAGCTGCTTTTGACAGAATTGGAATTAATGGAGAGAAATATAATGCCGAACTGATCCATTTGACTGCTCTGGCTAATCTGAATGAAGAATTTGCTTCCGTTTGGAATTCAGAAAAGTTATTACAGGAATTGTAAGGTAAAGAACAAGGTAATTAACTTAAAGGGATGTTATTACTTACATTCTCAATAGTTTTCTGATAACTTTTATAACTCTTGAATCCTACGATATATATTAATTCTTCTTCAGGAGTACCTTTATAATGGGGAGATAGCTTAAGCTGTTTCAGTTCTTCAATTCTTAAACTATTGATGAAATGGCTGAAACTCATTCCATAGTTCTCATTGATAAAAAGGGATAAATAGGTTCTGTTGGTTCCCATATACTGGGTTACATCAGATAATTTAAGCTCGCAATTCAGAAAGGGCTTGTGCTCCTGCAGATATCTTTCAAATTTTTCTTTACTGATTACTTCAGAATTATTGATCTTTTTCTTTGCTTCGGCTTTATGCGGAACGGATGAGGTTAGGTAATTATAAGTGAATAAATTATAACTGAAAGTAGTAAGAAGAATAAAAGATATTATGTTGAATGAAAAAATACCGGCGTTATAAAGAATCGGTATGTTTATGGAAATCAAACTCAGCAAAAAGTAGAGTATGTTCATAACTGTTAACAGGAAAACGATATTTAAAACCGATCGTGCCGGAGAAGTTTTAGAAAGTATAGATCGGTCAGCCCTATTATTACGGAAAACAGCAATTGATCTTACAGACAGATATTGATAGAACAGAATAGTGAATAAGCTCATATATAAATCTACATGGCCGGGTTTCCGGAACCAGATTATACTGTTCTCAGGATATGTCTTTTCTATATCCGGTTGATAATCAGTGTTCTGCAAGGCTAATGCTATTCCCAATCCTATTGTTAAAATAAGACTGATAGGAAATATATAGTTTTTGATTAAAAAACTCTTATCCTTCAGATTTCTTCCGGTTAATACGGAAATAAATAGGTTCAGCAGGATAGGGAGTAAAGTCAGGCAAAATAAATTAACAGCTCTAATGCTTTTGATTGGCAGATTGTTATAAACAGAATAAATAATATGAGTTGTATGCAGCATTCCCAGTATCAGCAAAAAGCAAATACCGATAACGAATACTATTTTTGTTCTAAAAGCATGCTTCTGACCCATTAATTTTCCGGGAAACATAAAAATACAGAATATACTTCCAGAAACACAAGCAAAAGAAGACAGGAAAAGCAGGTAGGGGATCATCCGTTAAAATCTGTTGTTTGTTTTTCAGAGGCAGCTTTTACAGCTCTTAAATAGCTTCTCAGACTTCCAAAGCCTGCCAGCCGGGCAAGTTCTTCGATAGATTTATTTTTATGTAGGGTTAATAATTTAAGCTCTTTTACCTCATTTAACCTCCATGAGTTAACAAACTGATTGAAATTCATGTCATAGGTACCGTTTATAAATTTCGACATATAGGTTCTGTTTGTATTAAAAATTAAACTAAGATCATCAATTTTAAAAATAGGGTTGAGATAAGGCTTTTGCTCATGAAAATAATTTTCAAAATCCTTTTGGCTGAATATGACATTTTTTTGATCACTTTGTGGTACATCTTCATTCAGATAAGATTCATGGAAAATATGTCCGGTAGGGGCAAGCACCGTATTATTTTTTAAATGAGGCAGAAAATAATAATTTTTTTCCAATACATTAAATAAAACAATAATAAACAAAAAACTACTGAGAATGTACGATGCAGAAAGCATAAGAAAAGAATAACCCAATATTATCTGGAAAATAATAAGTAGAATAAAACAGGCCTTAATTACTATTAAAGAATAAAGCCAGTTAATGTTTTTATCAATTTCAATATTCCTTCTTTCTATTTCTTTTTTGTATGAAAGGATATATTTTAACGACAGGATGCCATAATACATCTGATACAATAAGGTGTAGAGTGAAAAGTAGGGTAACATATACTGATTCAGCTCTTTTTGAGACCCAATTCTGGGATAAAGCAAATAAAAGAAAAATGCGGTAACAATAAATATGACACCCGGAAGCGTATAGTTGAAGGTAGGTATAGCGATTTTTTGTTTTTTATTCGTTAAAAGAAAGATAAAATGAAAAAATAATACACTAATGGCTGCTGAATACAAAGCTATAAAAGGATAAGCTCTACCCATTGGCTGTATCACCTTGGTTTCCCGAAGCCCGGTAAACAATCCGAATATTAGTATAATACCAAAATACAGTATTAAAACTTTTTTGATACTACTCTCTCTATTGCCTTCTTTTCTGTTATAGGAATAGATCAAAAGGGTGCAACATACCAAAGCGGAAATCAAATAGAAGGAGAGAAAAAAAGTATTAGCGATAGGGTGCACTGTTTTATTATTATTCTCTAAAATATAAAATATTTTGTTAATATTCAACCTGTTGTTTTTCAATTTACAATTTGTCATTCCTGTTTTTGACAGTTTGTTAGTTTAAAATCCTGTCGGTTTTATTTTTTTGTGCATTCAAACCAATAATTATTTCGCATGAAAAACTATTCCTTTCTACTTCTTACTTTATTTTCTGCAGGCTTTTATGGACAAGTTGGTATTGGTACACCAACGCCGGATAATTCTTCAATCTTACATCTTGATGTTACTTCCTTGCCTCTTGATGGCAAGAAAGGTTTTTTAGGACCAAAAGTTGCCCTTAAAACATCAGTTGATCAAATTACCATTCCTAATCCCGCAACAGGATTGCTGGTTTATAATTTAGGAACAGGCGGACTTCAGACGGAAGGATATCATTACTGGAATGGAAGTGAATGGAGGGTTTTTAATTCTTCCTCCACCATTACTCCGTCAGTGCAGGGACTTAATTGCTCGGACGCTACTTTCAATCCGCCTACTTTTATATCAGGAGCACCCTATAACGGGGTGATGGTCATTCCATACTCCGGAGGTAATGGTGGGGCTTATGGCGCAGGAACGCCCGTTGCTTCTACAGGAAATACAGGATTAAGCGCAAAATTACGTCCCGGATATCTTTCCAATGGAAATGGTGAGCTGATTTATGATCTGACAGGGATTCCATCCCAATCCTCTCCCAATCCGGCCATTTTTAATATAAGCTTTCTGAATCAAAACTGTGTGGCAAAGCTTACAGGAGACATATTGAGAGTGGGGGAGGTATACGGATATTATACCAGAATCCTGCAGTCGGCAATGGCAGATGGGCAGTATGCCAGTACATTTACATCAGATCTTCCGGTGATAGAAGGACTTAGAATTGATATCAGAAAAATAACCGGAGGATTCACTTACACACCTTATTTATATAACACATCATCAAATGCAATGGGGCTTAACTGGCAGGTAGAAGGATATTCATCAGGAACTACAGTGTCAGCAGCAGGAAATATCGCAGCAAACAGCTATCTTGATGTAGGGCAGGGAAATACGGGAAGCTGGAATCCATCTACGGCCAGAGTACTCAAAATGAATGTTGTCATCAATAAAGCCCGTTGGTACAGGATTGAATTTTACAGTGTATCTGATTCGCAAACGGTACCCACTCCGTCAGATTACCACCATATAAGAATAACTATTCAGCGTTTACAATAATCCAATTGGACTAACAATACTTAACGCTGTAATTACTCCATATCCCTAACCAAAACATAAAATTCTAAATTCACAAATGAATATATATTTTTTCAATATCCGGTTAGGGATAGTTTTAGTCTTAAGGATCTTTTATTTGAAAGATTATAAATTTTCAGAAAAAAATTGATGATTCCGGTGAAGAGGTGAAATTTCAAGTCAAGCCGTCTTTTTATACAATAAAAAATAACCCCACAAATTGTACAATTTGTGGGGTTTACAGAAATTATTTAATTTCTAGTGGTTTCTCCAGGAATCGAACCAGGGACACATGGATTTTCAATCCATTGCTCTACCAACTGAGCTAAGAAACCATTATATTTTTGTTGACTTACTTCGTTGTTTTAAAGTGATGCAAAAGTAGTAAGTTTTCTTATATGAAGCAAGTATTAACGGTACTTTTTTTTAATAAAAATAAAACTTACTGATTTTCAGCCGAATTATTTTCCTGTTCTTTTCTGATATGGTCACTCATCTCCTCCAGTACTGGTTTTATCGTACTTTCAGGAAGATCGCTGATACGGATATACATCAATCCGTCGATGGCATCATTAAAATTCGGATCTACATTAAAAGCAATTACTTTAGCGTTCTGTTTAATGTATTTTTTGATCAGAACAGGGAGCCTCAATTCAGGTTCAAGATCATCAATGATTTTGTCAAGCTTGTTCAGATCAGACTCCATTTCCTCAAAGAAAATATTTTTATCCCTGTCCCGCAGCTTTACTTTGTACTCGTTTCTTGGTGTAATGTACTGTGCCACTGCTGAATCGAAATAATTTGAACGCATGAATTCAATCATCAGAGATTTGGAAAACTCAGAAAATTTATTGGAAATACTTACTCCGCCCATCAGGAACTTATGATCCGAGTTTCTTAAGCAAACATGTACAATTCCTCTCCACAAAAGGAAAAGCGGAAGCGGCTTCTGCTGGTATTCCTCACAGATGTAGGCGCGACCCATTTCAATTACCTTTTTAAAGAACGGATGGATGTCCTGTTCAAATTCAAATAAAGAGCTGGTGTAGAATCCTTTGATGCCGTATTTCTTCATCACCTCCTTACCCAAAGCCATTCTATAGGCACCGGCAAGTTTCTCAGCGCTGTTGTCCCAAAGGAAGAGATGATGGTAATGCTTGTCATACTCATCAAGGTCAAACGGAAGGTTACTTCCTTCACCCACAGCACGGAAAGTAAGCTCCCTCTGGCGCCCGATTTCTCTCATGACAGAAGGAATTTCTTCGTAAGTCGTGAAATAAATCTCATAATTCCCGTTACTGAACAGCATTTTATCTGTACCTTTCAGTTTGATGATATCTTTAAGAATATCTTCCTTCGGTGTCTCATCAATGATATTCTGTACAATATTTTCTTCTTTTAAAAGAGGAAATTTGACCGTTAAATTTTTAAGATTGATGCTCTGTGCCAATGATTTTCTCTTTTCATAATAAGATTTCATCATGTACACTTTGCGTTTCAGGAATTCACCCAGTTCTTCAATGGTTTCCATTTCATCCATTGCTTTTACCGTGATGGGTTTTCCTATTCTTATTCTGATCGGCTTTTCTCTGTCGTTCATCATTTCGGCAGGAAGCATCAAAGTCTGTAAGCTTGGATGAAGTTTGGCCACCTGATAGAATAAGCGGCTGTTTTTAGCATGAAAATATAAGGGAACTACCGGTACTTTAGCCATTCTGATCAGCTTTAGGGCAGGTTTCTCCCAGTCTCTGTCGAGAATTTCCCCGTAAGGATTATTTTTATTCGATACTTCTCCTGCAGGGAAAATGCCTACACAGCCTCCTTCCTGGAGATGTTTCAGGGTTTCCCGCATTCCGGAAGTACTGCTGTATGCATCTTTTCTGTTTTCAAAAGGATTTACGGAAATTACGTACGGTGCCATCGGTTTGATCTTTTCCAGAAGGAAATTTCCCATAACCTTAAAATCCGGACGTACCTCTGAAAGAATTTTGCACATTAATATCCCGTCAATAGCTCCCAGCGGATGATTAGAAACCAGAATAAACGGTCCTGTTTTTGGAACCTTTGCCAGATCCTCTTCAAAAGCGATATAGCTTAGGTTTCTTTCTCTTACAAATGAGTCGAAAAAATCTTTGCCTTCTTTGTCCTTTAATTTGTCGTATAATTTATTTACTTCATTTATTTTGGCAATGCTCATCACGGCAGCAGCAACCGGGTTCTTGAGGAACCCGATTTTGCTTAAGCCGGAAGCTGTGATAAGATCGTTTTTCGAAATTAAACTCATATGTGTTTAGTCGCAGTTAAAATTATTGTGTTACCATTTGAACCGTATTTTTGGAAATCTGCTCCAATAATACATTTTTTTCCTGGTAAAATTTATCAATATGATCCATATTTGCATTTCTTACTGTAAATAAAGATACATTTTTAACCGCTTCGGTTTTAAATATTTTTTGAAGTTCCTCATTAAATTCATCCACATTGTCGAATTTGTCTTCCAGGCATAGCGCCAGGGAAATAGCAGAATTCTGCATAAGAGACACTTTGATCTTGTATTTGGAAAGGTATCCGAAAATAAGGCTCATATGGTCTTCCGCAATGAAAGAAAAGTCTCTGGTTGATATTTTTAAAAGAACCTGATTCTCCTTTAATATATAAGATTCCTCATGCTGGTTTTTGTCTGATCCTCCCACCTTTGTTCCTGGTTTAGTAGGATCTACGAAAGATTTTACATAAAAAGGAATGTTTTTCTGCTGTAATGGCTGCAAAGTTTTCGGGTGAATTACACTTGCCCCGTAATAAGCCATTTCAATAGCCTCTTCATAAGAAATGTTGGAAAGAAGAGAAACATCACTGAATTTTCTAGGATCTCCGGTCATTACACCCGGTACATCCTTCCAGATGGTCATGGCTTCTGCATTCAGGCAATATGCAAAAATAGCGGCAGAATAGTCAGAACCTTCTCTTCCTAAAGTTACCGTGAAATTATTGTCATCAGAACCGATGAATCCCTGTGTTACGTAGCAGATATCCTTATTCAGGGTTGAAATGAATTCCTCTGTTTTTGCCCAGTCTACCACACCTTCCCTGTAAGAACTGTCGGTTTTGATAAAATCCCTGGCATCCAACCATTGATTGGTAAACTGAATTTCGTTAAGGTATTCGCTTAAGATTTTAGTAGAGATCATTTCCCCGCAGCTTACCACCTGGTCATAGACGAAGCTGTAATTCGGAGATTTGTTTCTTCTTAAGAAAGAATCGATATCGTCAAAAAATAAATTGATCTCAGCAAAAACTGCATGGTTTTCAGGAAACAGACCTTCCGCAATCTCGATGTGTTTTCGTTTTATCTTTTCAATCTCAGTTTGATAGTTATCTTTCTTGAAATAAAGTTCTACAACCTTTTCCAACTCATTCGTCGTTTTGCCCATTGCTGATATCACCAGCAGACATTTGGCAAACCCCTGGCTTTGCAAAACCATGGACACATTTTTTACACTTTCGGCATCTTTCACAGATGCACCACCAAACTTGAAAATTTTCATTAATTTGTTTAAAATAAAATTGTTAGATTAAAAATTACATGAGTTTTTTACGGACGTCAAAATTATAAATTTACAACGAGATATGAAAGTGTCTCCCGCTTGGAAGGAATTAAGATTTTATTAAAATTGAGACTTGATGAATATTATCATAATTTCATTGATTTATTGTCATCAAATGGGGATTAATTATGCCCTGATAATTTTAAGGATATACCTTTGTTGGCTTTGTATTGTTCTGAAATACAATGTATAAGGTCTTTTCTAATAAAAGCTTTCTTTCTCCGATAAATTTTCCGAAATTTGGGGAAAACGTAAAAAGAAAAATATGTCAAATCAACCATTACAGACTTTAGGAGAATTTCTTATTGATAAACAGGACGACTTTCAGTATTCTACGGGTGAATTTTCCCGTCTGCTAAGTGCGATAAGATTGGCTTCAAAAGTGGTAAACAGAGAAGTAAATAAAGCCGGAATTGTAGATATAACAGGAGCTGCCGGAAATCAGAATATTCAGGGAGAAGAGCAGCAGAAACTTGATGTGATTGCCAATGAGATTTTTATTACGGCTTTGTCTCAGAGAGAGGTTGTTTGCGGTATTGCTTCCGAGGAAAATGATGATTTTATTGACATTAAATGCGGAGAAAACGGCCATCTGAGCAAATATGTTGTTCTGATTGATCCTCTTGACGGATCTTCCAATATTGATGTAAATGTTTCCGTAGGAACCATTTTTTCTATTTACAGGAGAGTAACAGAGCCCGGAACTCCGGTTCAGTTAGAAGATTTTCTTCAGAAAGGAATCAACCAGATTGCTGCCGGATATGTAATTTACGGTTCTTCCACCATGATTGTTTATACTACAGGAAACGGGGTGAACGGTTTTACGCTGGATCCATCTCTGGGAACCTATTATCTTTCTCATCCGAACATGACGTTTCCTACAAATGGAAAAATCTATTCCATCAACGAAGGAAATTATATCAAATTCCCGCAGGGTGTGAAAAATTACCTTAAATATTGCCAGATGGAAGAAGGAGACAGACCTTATACCTCAAGGTACATCGGTTCTTTAGTAGCAGATTTTCACAGAAATATGCTGAAAGGAGGAATTTACATTTATCCGTCTTATTCCCAGGCTCCGAACGGAAAACTAAGGCTGCTTTACGAGTGTAATCCTATGGCATTCCTTGCAGAACAGGCGGGAGGGAAAGCTACAGACGGTTTCAGAAGAATCCTTGAAGTAGAACCTACGGAACTCCACCAGAGAATCCCGTTTTTCTGCGGAAGTATTCAGATGGTAGAAAAAGCAGAGGAATTTATGAGGATCGACAGCGTAAAATAATGACAGCAAAATATTTCAGATATTTATTAGAATTCAAACGCCCGAGCGGAACATCTCGCGGCGTTTTGCATGAAAAAGAGACCTTTATTTTTGAAGTTGAAGAAAACGGGAAAAAAGGTACGGGTGAATGTGCGATATTCAGAGGATTAAGTTTTGACGACAGACCGGATTATGAAGAAAAGCTGCAATGGCTTTGTGACAATATCAGTCAGGACGACCAGTATCTGAAAGAACAGCTGATGGAATTTCCCTCAATATGGTTTGGATACGAACAGGCCATTTTAAATTTGAAGCACGGAGGTAATCTGTATTTCCCAAGTGAATTTACCGAAGGAAAAGCTTCCATTATGATCAATGGGCTGATCTGGATGGGAGATATTCATTACATGGAGGAGCAGATCAGGGAAAAGCTTCAACTGGGATTTCACTGTATTAAGCTGAAAATTGGAGTTGACTGGAAATCTGAGCACAGAATCCTTCAGGAATTAAGATCAAAATTTTCAAAGGATGAGCTTGAACTTCGGGTAGATGCCAATGGCGGATTCAGCAGGGAAGAAGCGGAAATTGTCTTGCAGCAGCTTGCAGACCTTCATATTCATTCTATCGAACAGCCGATAAAAGCCGGGAATTGGGATGCCATGGCATTATTGTGTGCCGGAACTCCGACACCGATTGCTTTGGACGAAGAACTGATCGGGATTACTGATCCTTTCGAAAAGAAAAAGCTTTTAGAAAGTATTAAGCCACAGTATATTATTTTAAAGCCTGCTCTGGCAGGAGGTTTTTCTGGTTCAGACGAATGGATTTCTCTTGCGGAGGAGCAAAATATCGGCTGGTGGATCACCTCCGCTCTGGAAAGTAATATAGGGCTCAATGCTATTGCACAATATACCTACACAAAGAAAAATCCGATGCCGCAAGGTTTGGGCACCGGATCTTTATTTGTAAATAATTTTGAATCAAACCTGGAACTCAGAAATGAGCTGTTATGGTTCAAAATATAGCCTTGATTAGCTATGCAAATGAAGGAGGAGAATCTGCACAGGTTGGGTTACCTGCATGCTCAGCATCCCAGGATCTGCAACATCTAACTTTTGGGTCCCAACTGTTGCATCCAATAGGTATAATTCCTCCTTTGATAACTCTTAAATCTGATTTGTTAAGCTTTCTCATGTTTTTCATAGTAAAGATTTTAATTTGTTTGGTACAGTAAATATCAATCTCTTTTTTGTATTGCACAAGATTTTAACTTAAATTAACTAAAATCACCCCATAAGGATTTAATTCCGTAGCTGAATTCTTATTTACGAGCACAATTTCGAAGTATAAGCATGAAAAACTACTTCTAAAGTATAATAGAAGTTATGATTGTAGATCAAATTTGTGGTAAAGTAATATTAGGCTCGGATATTTTCTTGGCTATGGGTTAACATTCATTTTAAATTACGTCTTTTACGAAAATTGCTTCCTTAATATATCTCACTATATAAGAAAACTTGTTTTTAATTCTTTTCATGATAAAAGTGTATTTCTCGTTATAATGAAATTTACAATCTTTATGCCAACTTAAGCATAGTGATTAAAGTTTAACATATGATTAATTTCATAACATTTTTTTAATTAATAATTAAGAAATAATTGTGAAAATATTTTCGTTATTTTTTAATCTTCCTGTGATTAAATTTCTGTCAATTCCATATAAATTCTGAAAAATATCTTTTTGTACCATAGAGCTGGAAAGATATCCCCAATGGTTTCCCACTTCATATTTAAAACTGTTTAGAATATCATCTTCTACAAAAGTGCAGTCGATAACAGAAACAATATCCTTCAATTTTTCAATATCACTTGGACCGTTCTTGCCTAATCTTGGCGTAAGAATATTCTTGGTAAATTGTGAAATTCCAAGGATCGTATCTTTCCTGTTCAGATAAATGGAAATGCGATTGGCCAGCAGTGGAAGTTTATTATATGAATCTTCAGAATCTTCAAAAACCTTATACGTAACATCGGCATTTAATAGCAGAACCTGATCAATAACACGCAGAATATTTTCCCTCTTAAGGCTGTACAGCATGCTTTGAAGAACTCTGTTCCCTAGGGAATGAGCCATAAGATGAATTCTTTGATTGCAAGGAGCCAGATCCCGGTTTGAAAAAATGTCCTTTAAAAACTGGGTGTAAAAATAGAAAAGCCTCATCAGCGATGATCCTGAATTAATGCTTGAAGCCTTATCGTCGAAATAAGTTAGTGGTACAAGGCTGCTCGAAGCAGGCCAGCTTACAAAAAGAATGTGCTCTACAGGCGATTCAGGATGGTCTATGTACAGTTTTTTAAGGTCAATGATGGCTTTGAGTTCATCATCAAAATCATAGGCATATCCATGAATAAAAATCAGGACATCACTTCTGTCTTTTGTGGAGGACATGTTTTTATACAGCTCATAAAACATTCTTTGTGTCCCGCCAAGATTATTCGCTGTCAGTGTAGATTTTTTAATGCCTTTTTCATTTCGTAAGACTTCCAGAACTTCCTCATAACCCTGCTTTTCAGGCTCGGAAAATAATTTGTAATCTAATATGTTGCGGTTAGTATAATCTTTCTTCTTTTTGGCAGCGGCAGTGGGCTCTTTATAGGTGTCAAAATTACATTTGGCGATTCTGAAATTGGGAATAGAGTATTCATCATTGGAAAATGAATCTGCTTTTTCGCCCTTATGCCGGACGATCTTACGATTGCTTAAAATATAAACAGCCATAGTCGGTAATTTTTAGAAACGGTTTTTAGTTTTATCTAAATTAATCAAAAAAGATTGAATTATCATCAATTTACCACTAAATTATCATTTCCGTAAGCCCCAAATTTTCCGTAACTTTGTGAAACTTTTTTTATAAAAGCTAATTTAAATGGAAGAAGAAAAAAAATCACTCAATTTTATTGAGCAAATTATTGAAGATGATATGGCAAACGGGCTGAAACAAGACCAGATCCGTTTCCGTTTTCCCCCTGAACCCAATGGATATCTGCATATAGGCCATACAAAAGCCATTTGCATCAACTTTGGATTGGGCGAAAAATACAACGCTCCCGTAAATCTTCGTTTCGACGATACGAACCCTGAAAAAGAAGAGCAGGAATTCGTAGATTCTATCAAGAAAGACGTTGAATGGCTTGGTTTTAAATGGGATAAAGAGCTGTATGCATCCGACTACTTCCAGCAGCTTTATGAATGGGCCGTACAGATGATCAAAGAACGAAAAGCTTATGTAGATGAGCAGCCGTCTGAAGTGATTACCGAGCAGAGAAAAAATCCGGCAGAACCTGGAATAGAGTCTCCGTACAGAAACCGTCCCGTTGAAGAGTCTTTAGATTTATTCGAAAGGATGAAAAACGGTGAATTTGAGAGCGGTTCAATGTCTCTTCGTGCAAAAATCGACATGACTTCGCCGAATATGAACATGCGTGACCCTGTCATGTACAGAATTCTGAATAAGCCCCACCACAGAACCGGAACTGCATGGAAAATCTACCCTATGTATGACTGGGCGCATGGGGAATCTGATTATATTGAACAAATTTCGCATTCGCTGTGTTCTTTGGAATTTGAAAACCATAGACCGCTTTATGATTGGTATCTTGATCAGGTATATGATGAAACCAAAGTAAGAAACAAACAGAGAGAATTTGCAAGGATGAATGTTTCTTACATGATTACTTCCAAAAGAAAGCTTCAAAGACTCGTTGCTGAGAAAGTAGTGACAGGTTGGGACGATCCGAGAATGCCTACTATATCAGGAATGAGAAGAAAAGGTTTCACACCGGAATCTATCAAGAACTTCATTGAAAAAGTAGGAGTTGCGAAGAGAGAAAACCTGATCGAGATTCAGCTACTGGATTTCTGCGTGCGTGAAGATCTGAACAAGGTTGCAAAACGCGTAATGGCAGTGGTGGATCCTGTAAAACTGGTTATTGAAAATTACCCTGAAGGTAAGGAAGAATGGCTTGAAACTGAAAATAATCCTGAACAGGAAAATGCAGGGACAAGAGAAATTCCTTTCTCAAGAGAATTATATATTGAAAGGGAAGACTTTAAAGAAGAAGCAAACAATAAATTCTTCAGACTGAAATTAGGCGGCGAAGTTCGTTTAAAATCGGCTTACATCATCAAGGCAGAAAGAGTAGAGAAGGATGAGAACGGCGAGATCACTACGATCTATGCCACTTATGATGAAAAAAGCAAGTCAGGAAGCGGAACGGAAGAAAGTTTAAGAAAGGTAAAAGGTACGCTTCACTGGGTATCTGCCACTCATGCGATCCCGGTAGATGTAAGAATCTATGACAAACTCTTTACTGTTGAGCAGCCTGATGCTGAAAAAGATGTGGATTTCCTGAACTTCATCAATCCGGAATCTGTAAATGTTGTTAAAGGTTTTGCAGAACCAAGTCTGAAAGATGTAGCAGTAGGAGAACCGCTTCAGTTCCAGAGAATCGGATATTTTACCAAAGATCAGGATTCTACGGCTGATAACTTGGTGTTTAACCGTACCGTAACATTGAAGGACTCTTTTAAACCCGAATAATCTTAATGATTTGGATATAAAAGGCAGGACTTCCCAAAGTCCTGCCTTTTTTGTTTTAATAAATGTTTAAGTATCAATTCCTTGTAAAGGGATATCATTTTCTTTCTATCAACAATATCGATAAAAAGAAGTGGATTTGGAAAAAACAGTGCAGGCTGTTTTCCTAATTTTATGCCTTACTTGGTTTTTCAAAAAAATAATATTGTGAAATTAATTAGCATATATACGAGTTCTTTCAAAGGACTTTCGGAAGAGAGCTGGATGCTGGCCTTGGTTATGCTTATCAACCGGGCAGGTTCTATGGTACTTCCGTTTTTAGGAGTATACATGACGGGTTATCTTCATTTCAGTATAGAAAACTCAGGAATTATCCTTAGCTTTTTCGGGATAGGGTCCGTATTGGGTTCATGGCTGGGAGGGCTGATCACTGATAAAATTGGGGAATACCGGGTACAAAGTCTGAGTTTACTTCTCAGTGTGCCTTTATTTTGCTTAATCCCGCTTTTCAAAACAGAAGCGGGGCTGGCGGCTATTATTTTAATCCAGAGTATTGTCAGTGAAACTTTCCGTCCCGCCAATTCAGTAGCGATTACTAAATATGCCAAGCCGGAAAATATTACACGGGCTTTTTCCTTAAACCGAATGGCTGTCAATCTTGGTTTTTCAATCGGCCCTGCTTTGGGAGGGATATTGTCTGCCATTTCCTATGAATTTTTATTCTTTACCAATGCATTGGCGGCATTGTTGGCAGGTTTAATGTACATCAGATTCTTCGGAAAACGGAACAAACAGGCTTCATTAAAGCCTAAAAAAGTGAAAGAAGCTGTTGCTGTTAGAAAAGAAAATTCCCCTTACCGCGATGGAAAGTTCCTGCTGTACAGCTTTTTCTGTATGCTTTTTTCGATCTGTTTCTTCCAGCTGTTCAGTACACTGACTATCTTTTATAAGGACACGGCACATTTAAGTCAGCAAAGTATCGGATATATCCTGGGGTACAGCGGATTTCTGATCGTACTGCTGGAAATGGGCTTTGTACAGGTTGCTGAAAAATATTTCAGCCTTGCCTTTACCTTGTTTATTGGAACTGTTTTGTGTGGAATATCTTATGCTATGCTGGCTTTTGATTATTCTATTCTGACTCTTGTAGTTTCCATGACCCTTTTATGTATCGGGGAAATCTGGACCCTTCCGTTTATATCTACAATAACTGCTTTGCGCTCAGGCGAGAATAACAAAGGAGCTTATATGGGATTGAACGGAATATCGGTTGCCCTGGCTTTTATCATTACTCCATATGTCGGGACAATGACTGCGGACCGGTTCGGATTCAATATGCTCTGGATAGGAACCGGACTGGTAGCTGTAGCTATTGCTGCCGGGTTTTATTTTGTGATTCCATGGATGCTTAAAAAAAGAGAAATTAAAAGCTAAAAGTTGTGGTTTTTACCTTGTCCATACAATTTACAGTAAAACTTTGCTAGCTTTGTGCTGATGACGAGATTATCAGCATTCTTTTTTATTCTCACTATGTCTTTTTTCTTTTCTCAGAAAAAGGATACTGCCGTTTTGATATCTGAGGTCAGAATTGATGCCTATAAGAAACAGGTTCCCTTTATGGCATCTACGAAATCCGTGGCCGTTGTATCTGAAAACCTTCTGGGGCTGAATCCTCCGGAAAGACTATTGGAAGCCGTTAATCAGATAGCAGGGGCCAGAATGGAAGAACGTTCTCCGGCCAGCTACAGGATATCAATACGGGGAAGCACCCTGAGATCTCCCTTTGGAGTGCGGAATATTAAAGTTTATCTCGATGATTTCATTTTGTCTGATGCTTCAGGGAATACTTATTTTAATGTGATTTCCCCCAGGCTTATCGACAGGATGGAAATCTATAAAGGACCAGAGAGTGGAGATTATGGTGCTGTAACAGGTGGGACGGTGCTTTTGCAGACCAGAAGCTCTGATCATTTATCTGCCGGAATTTCAATAGGAAGTTATGGAACTTTTGAACAGAATTTTGACATTGCCCGTCAGGAAGGAAAACATTTCTTTGAGCTTTTCCAAAACTATTACCAGGCAGACTCTTACCGTGAGCAGTCAGCTGTGAAAAGGAAGCAGATCTATCTCAAAGACCGTTTTACCTACACTCCGGGAGCTTCACTCAATGCAATCCTGCTGCTTTCTGATCTGGATTATGAAACTCCGGGCGGATTAACCCTAAAACAGATGGAATCTGACAGAAAACAGGCCAGACCCTCTGCCGGTAGCCTTCCAGGTGCAAAGGAACAGCATGCGGGAATCCGTAATAAAATGGTCTTGGCAGGAATCTCCCATGAAACTGCTATTAACTCACATTTTTCTCACTTCCTTTTGGTGCAGGGCTCCTATGTAGATTTTAAGAATCCTTTCATCACGAATTTTGAAAACAGGTTTGAAAGGAATTTTGCCCTGAGGACTCATTTTAATTTTGAAAAAAACTGGGACCATATATCTCTTGCCTGGAGATTGGGATTTGAGGGAGGAACTCAAAATATTCTGGTTAAAAATTACAATAACAATAAGGGAATACAGGGGAACCCTCAGAATTTTGATCAGTTAAAAAATAACTCAGGCTTTTATTTCCTGTCACAAAAACTGAATTTTAATGAAAAGCTTTTTACAGATATTTCGGTAAGCTTAAACTCGAATTCTTACGAATGGGAGAGAATCTATCCCGTTTCAGAAGAAGGCAGGGTGAAATTTAAAAAACAGTGGCTTCCGAACATCGGGATTACTTATCTGCTGGGAAGAGGTTTTTCGGTAAGAGGAAAAGCAGGAAAAGGAAATTCAGCTCCTACAAGTGAAGAGATCCGGTCTTCCAATCAGGAATTTAATGCTGATCTTGTCCCTGAATACGGCTGGAACAAAGAAATTGGTATAAGGAAAGAGTTTGGAAATGCTGTTTTTATTGAAGGAAGCTATTTTGATTTCAGGATGAAAGATGCCATCGTACGGAGACAAAATGAAAGCGGGCAGGAGTATTTTGCCAATCAGGGAAATATTGCCCAAAAAGGCGTGGAAATTCTTTTGGAGTCTAAAAGCTTTAATCTTAAAAATGACCTGTTCAGCAGCTTTAAGTTCCGGCTGTCCGGAAGTTTTTATGATTTTAAATTCAAAAATTACAAACAGCTGGATAATGATTTTTCAGAAAATGAAGTGACAGGGGTCCCGAAAACATCGTTAAGCAGTTTATTTAATTTTGTTTTTTTTAAAAAGCTTAGTATAGATTATTCTCATTACTATACCTCAAAAATACCTCTGAATGATGCCAACTCTGTATGGTCGGAATCAAGCCTGGTAGGAAATATCCGGCTGGGTTTCCCGGTACAGATTGACCGTGCCCAACTGAATATACACCTTCAGATTCAGAACCTTTACAACACAGAGTACGTTGCCGGTTTTGATATCAATGCTTTTGGAAACAGATTTTACAATCCTGCTGCAAAAAGGAACTTTATGTTTGGGGCAAATGTTGAATTTTAACAGATTCCAATTACTTCCAAGCAATGAATATTATCTTGAAAGTATGTTACTCACGATCATCTGCGCATGAACACGTGAGTTTTCTATAAACCAAAGATGGGTGTCTTTTCCTCCGCAGACCACGCCGGCCAGATACAAACCTGGGACGTTGGTTTCCATGGTTTCAGGATGATACAGCGGATTCAGACAGTCCCCTTGTAGTTCTATTCCTGAATTTCTTAAAAATTCGAAATCGGGAAGATAACCTGTCAGTGCCAGAACAAAATCATTTTCAATTTCTCTGACTTCACCATTACCAACTTTGAAAACGACTGTATTTTCAGTAATTTCCATCATTTCTGAGTTAAAGTAAGCCTTAATACTTCCTTCTGCAATCCTGTTTTCGATATCCGGTTTTACCCAGTATTTCACATTTTCTGAAATTCCGGAGTGGCGGATGATCATCGTTACATCAGCACCTTTCCGATAGGTTTCCAGGGCAGCATCCACTGCGGAATTGCTTGATCCTACCACAACCACTTTCTGCTTGGCGTAAGGATAGGGTTCCGTGTAATAATGTTTAACCTTCGGCAGGTTTTCCCCGGTAATGTTCATCAGGTTCGGAATATCATAAAACCCTGTGGAGATAATCACATTTTTTGCTTTATACACTGCTTTTGAGGTCTCAATATCAAAAATATTACCCGTCTTGGAAACTTTCAGGACCTTTTCATACAGATTGATATTCAGTTCTTTTTGCCGGGCAATTCCCTGGTAATACTCAAGAGCTTCCTGCCGTCCGGGTTTAGGAGCCGTTGAAATGAAGGGAATGCCATCTATTTCCAGTTTTTCTGCTGATGAAAAAAAACGCATGTATAAAGGATAGTGATATAAGGAATTCACGATGGTTCCTTTTTCTATGATCAGATAAGTCAGGTTATTTTTCTGAGCTTCAAGAGCACAGTTGAGACCGATAGGTCCGCCTCCGATGATGAGGATGTCTAAAATTTCCATAAGACAAATGTACTGAAAACGGTAATATGAGTTGAAAAATTAGCAACAGAACTTATCTATTAAAAGTATTGCATTGGCATCAGTTTTGGTGTTTTTTACAGTTAAAAAATTGAAAGATGAGAAAACTGATTATTCCAATTTTAGCATTGACCTTAGTAACAGCCTGTAAAAAAAATCCTGAGAAACCGGTTCCGAATGTAATCGATTCTATGGCACAGGCCAAAGAGAAAAATATTGAGGAAGCAGCTCAGAAGAAAAAAACGGATGAGGTAGCTGTAAAGGCTGCTAACGACCAAATCCTGCAGGCCTTGAAAAGTAAGGATTATAAAACTTTTGCATCCTATATTCATCCGGAAAAAGGAATTACTTTCTCCATGTACGGCTTTGTGGACCCAAAAGAGGACCGTCATTTCTCAAAAGAAGATTTTGAAAAATACCAGCCTACAAAAACGGTGTTCAGCTGGGGAGCGCAAGATGGTTCAGGGGATCCGTATAAGGCGACAATCAACGATTATCTGTCTAAATGGGTATTTTCCAAAGATTTTACAACCTCCCACTATTCATTGAATACATTTCAGGGGAAAGGAAATTCACTTAATAATTTAAAGGAAATATATCCCGGTAAAGATTTCACGGAAAATTTTATAAAAGGCACTGAAGAAAATGGAAAAATGGATTGGAAAACACTTCGTTTTGTGTTTGAGGAATTCCAGGGAAAACAATATCTGGTAGCGGTTGTGAGCGATCAGTGGACGATTTAAAACATCTGGTTAATACATTTAAAAACGAATGCTTCGACTCCGCTCAGCATGACATCATTAATATTGTAACTGAAAGTTACCCATTGTCATGCTGAGCGGAGTCGAAGCATCTATAATATTGTCTATTGATTTTTTAGCATAATGTAATTACTAACTATAAGATCTCAACAAGCTTTTTGGTTAAATTTTTTCTTGAGAACTGTTCAATATTCTGAGTATTTTCGAGGAGGCTTCCGTCTTTCCATAACTCAAATTTATGAAGGATAAATTCTTTAACTGCCTTAGAATCCTGATAGTTGAAATGCTTTCCTGCTCCCGTTTCCGTAAGTATTCTCGAGACATCAGCTTCATCCGGTCCAAAAGAAATAATCTGCTTTCCGGTGGCGAGATATTCAAATATTTTTCCGGGAATAATCCCTTTGGAAGATTCATTCGGAAAATTGGTAATCAGCAGAAGACTGGAATTGGCCATTTCTTCCACAGCTTTATCATGGGCAATATAGCCCAGATTCAGGAGGTGATCTTTCAGGCTTGAATTTTCTATAAACTGAAGAATTTTATCATCCACTCTTCCTGCAAATTTTAAAGTAAAGCTATTGGCAAAGTCCTTATTTTCTTTAATAAGTTCATCTAAAACTTTCCAGAGATTTTCAGGATTTCTTAGTTGCTCAAGAACACCGATATAGCTCAAAGTAAACGTTTCGTTTTTTTGCCCTTTTACTATTTCACTTTTTTGCTTTTTGGCCTCCTCATCAAATCCATTCGTGATACAAACCGCATTAGCTCCTGCTTTCCTGAAATTTTCCGCATCCGTATAGCTGGTAGCCAGTGTAATATCAGCCTTTTTGAAAACGGCACTTTCAAGCTGACGGTGCTTTCTGTCCGAGCTTTTAGTGAGCTTTAAATGTTTATAGTAGGAGATTTCAGTCCATGGGTCACGGAAATCGGCAATCCATTTCAGGTTGGGGAACTTTTCTTTCAACCCAAGACCTATCATATGAAGAGAGTGGGGCGGCCCGGAGGTTACCACCACGTCTATTTTGTTTTCTTTTAAATACTGTTCTAAAAATTTAACGGAGGGTTTTACCCAAAATACCCTTGCATCCGGAATAAAGAAATTTCCTCTTACCCAGATCGAAAGCTTAGATTTCCAGCTTTGGTTTTTGCCCACATCAAACTGTCCGGCTTTGAATTTTTTGTTGCTTTTATTGAGTTTTTCTGCCAGCTGGTAAGGCTCCCAGATTTTGGTTTTTATGATCTCTAAGTTTTGAGGAACGTCTTTCAGAAGACTTTCATCGAGTAAGGGATAACTTGGATTTTCCGGGGTGTAGATCACGGGTTTCCAGCCAGATTCCGGCAGATATTTGGCAAACTTCAGCCATCTCTGAACACCAGGACCTCCCGCAGGAGGCCAGTAATAGGTGATGATCAGTATTTTTTTTTGTTCCATTAATCTTGAACAATAAACTTTAAAATGTTAAGCTGTTTTCTCAACAGGCTGTTCTTTTTTCTTATTCTTATTCATCCAGAAGATCCCGAAGGCAGCCAGTGCAATAAATAATCCGAAGCATAACAGCGACAGCCATTTCCCTTTTTCAATCACTTCAGGTTCAAAGACCATCCTGATGTTGTGGTTTCCTGCAGGAACGTGTACGGCACGGAGCAGATAATCCGCTTTGATGTAAGGAACTTCTTTTTCGTCTACAAACATTTTCCAGCCGTGAGGATAGTAGATTTCGGAAAATACAGCAAGCTGAGGTGTTTTCGACTGGGATTTGAATTCCAGTTCGTTCGGCTGATATTTCGTCAGGTTGATGAATGCTGTAGAATCTGCCTGTACAGGTTTACTGTTGAAATATGACTTGTCTGATGCAGCGATGACAGCTGTTTTCTTACTGTCGATCACTCCGATAGATTTTATTTCTTCATCCGGAGTATTGACGAATTTCAGGTCGCTTACAAACCATGCATTTCCGTTGGCTTTAGGATTCGGCATGGCCTGTGGCTGTTCCGGTCCGCCCATTACCCAGTATTTTGCATTAAGGAGATTAAGGACATTCGGCACTTTTACAGAGTCCATGATCTGGAAATATTCATTGATCACGTCATCATATCTTCTCAGTTTTACGGCATGATACCCTCCGATTGAAGATTTGAAATAAGACGTATTGGTTTCGCTGAATGTGCCTAAAATATTATTGAAGATCCTGTAATGGGTCTTGTCTCTTTCAGCAATAGTTTCAAGTGTTTTATTAACGTTGACGTTAGCTAAAATAGATTCTAAATTCGGATTTCCCTGAACCTTTTCAGCCAGAAGATCTGAACTTTCTGTCTGGAATGGGTTTTCAGCAAAAACTTTGTCTACGTAGTTGGAATCATTCAGGTAACGTTTGTTTACGGTCCAGAGATCAAATAAACTTACCGCCCCGATAATGATGAGAGCAATATTCTGGCTCAGCTTCTTTTTCATGGTCATAAAAAGGACAGCTGCCGTTATAGCAACATAAATCAAGGCTTTGATAGCATCAATTCTGAATAATTTAAATCTTTCTTCAGTAAGATAATCCAAAAGGAAAGGCGGGAAATAGGTTTTTTCGCCTTCTGTATAAAAGCCAAGGAGTGATTTTCCAAAAATCAGGAGAATCAGTAACAGTCCCAAAGTTCCCCCGCTTACATACAGAAGGATTTTCTTTTTGTATTCTTCCGTCAGTTTTTCATCTGTAAAGAACCTGTAGATCCCGATAATAGCGATTAACGGTAACAATAATTCTACTACGACCAATATAGAGGATGGTGCCCTGAATTTGCTGTAAAAAGGAACGTAGTCGATAAAGAAATCAGACAGCGGCATAAAGTTGCTTCCCCATGCGAGCAAAACAGTTAAAACAGATGCTCCAAGGATCCAGTAACGGTATTTTTTCCAGGCAAAAAAGAAGCCTAATAAAGCAAGAAAACATACAACAGCTCCCTGATAAGCAGGACCCGAAGTTCCGGGCTGGTCTCCCCAATAGGTTACCCCATTGAATCCTTTTGAAATCCGGTCCATTTCGGCCTGTGATCCTACATTTTCCTGGATAAGTTCCTGAACCCTGTTCATCATTTCTTTAGCTTCCGGTTCCTGGCTTCCGCCTCCCATTAGTCTTGGAATGAAAAGATTCAGTGTTTCCAGTTTCCCGTAGCTCCACATCAGGATGCTGGTTTTATCCAGACCTGATTGCCCTGAGGTATGGCTGTCGTTCGTTAAAATCTGTTTTCCACGTACGGTTTCTTTAATGTATTCGGAATTGGCCATAATCCTTTGGGAGTTCATCCCGACACCTATTGCACACGAAGCTGCAATGATGGCGGATGAAATAAGGAAATGCTTCATCGGAGTTTTTTTCTGGATCGCCCTGATTAACTCAGACAGGAATAAAAATCCTAACGCCAAAAACAGGTAATAGGTCATCTGCGGGTGGTTAGCCGCAATCTGAAGCCCCATAAACAGGGTAGTGGTAATAAATCCCCAGATATAGTTTTTCCTGATGTAAACCAACAGGATTCCGGCAAGCAGCGGTGCAAAATACTCGATGGTATTTACTTTACCGTTGTGCCCGGCCGCAATAATGATATAAAAATAGGTGGATAGCCCGAAGAAAGTGGCGCCCAACAGTGCATACTTCCAGTTTCTGACAGCTACCATTCCCAGGAAAAAGAATCCTGCAAAAAGAAGAAAAAGATAGTTAACTGGTCTTGGCAGGAAGTTCAGATTGCTGTCTATCTTTTTGATGATATCGCCTTTGAACTGGCTTCCCATCTGATAAGTGGGCATCCCGCCAAACATGGAATCACTCCAGTAGGTTTCGTTTCCGGTATCAGCTCTGTAGTCCAGAAGCTCTTTGGCGCCTCCTCTGTACTGTACGATATCGTGCTGAAAAAGCTGTTTCCCTGAAAAAACAGGGGTGGAGTATAAAAATGCTAAAACTATAAATACAACTAATGAAATTGCAATATAAATTAAGTTTTTATTTTTAGCCATGTGGGTTATTATCTTTTATTTCTTGGAATTACCTTTTGTCTTTAGTTTCTTTTACCTCTTCATAGTCAACTGTCTCTGCGTCCCAGTTGAGGTTCTGTTTATTCTTATTCAAGTTGTGTATATCCTGCTGCTTACTATTTTCTTTAGGATTATTGAACCTGTAGCTGTAAAAGGTTTTAAAAAAAATCCTTTTCAGGATATTCCAGACAAAGAAAATAATAATAGCCGTGAGTACTAACTCAAGAATGTACTTCATAATTTCTGATTTAAATTCAAAGTTTCCGGATCATTGATATAAACATTCTGACCCGGAAACTTTTTTAATTCAATTATTTTGAAGAAGGATTTACCATTACAGAAGATTTGGATGTACTTTTCATAGACTGCGACTGCTTTCCGTCTGAAATAGTCTCGATCTGTGTAGTTTTTACATCGATGTTCTGGTTGGCGATCCATCCTGTACTTTGGTCAAACTTAATGGTTCCGTTCTGGGAAAGCTCGCTGCTAAGGCTGTGGGTGATTGGTCCCTGCGTTTTCTTTTCCGTTTTTTTAGGAATTCCTCCTGTTACGGAGATTTCCGCAGTACCGTTTCCTACGCTTTTCAATACATAGTTTGAATTTACCTTAATGCTTCCGCTTGGGTCGGCATTTTCAGAAGTACTCCATTTTTCACCGATTTTCACTCCTTTTTTAGGAATAATCGTTAAATTTTTATTCAGCTGGTCTTTCAGCACTTTTTCATTGAAAGTTTCTTTAAGGCTGGCTACAACGCTGGCTTTCTGGTTGGCATCTTTAATAAGTGTTCCTACGGCTGCTGTAACTTTAGCATAGACAGGATCAAAACCTGTAATGGAGATCACATTTCCTTTAGTGTCCATTTTCATGTTAAGCTTATTGCTGGTAAGGGCTTTATTGATGTTCCAGATCATTTTCAGGTCGTCTTCTTTCGGAATAGCCTGTTTTGTATCCACGATCACGGTTTTTCCCTGGGCACTTTGAGAGTTTCTTTTAGCTACCAGATTAAGCGTCATATCATATACATTACCTTTGATATCATTGACTGTGATATTCATTTCATCCGTAGATTCGCTGGTTGCGGTAATGGTTTTTCCCTGAGGGTCCTCCATTGTTTTTACATCTCTCTGGTAAGTGGTAAGAGGGTAGGTCTTACCTTTTTCCAGCTTGAATGTCTGGGTGAAAACTCCCGCAGAATCTTTAATCGCAGGGTTTTCCGCCACTTTAGCAACAGAATCGGCAGGAACTTCTACAGTAACTGTTTTTCCTGTTTTAGGATCTACTTTAGTGATGGTTGCCGTTTCCTTTTTACAAGATATAAGGGCTATAGATGAGATAAGCATTGCTGCTGCTACGTTTTTCATTTGATTTTTTTTAAATTAAATTGTATTGATTCTGTTCTTTGCATCAATAACGATACCATAAAACATCACAAAAATACTTCTGTTCCGACTGATTAAAGATTTGGAGCTGCTATCATTTTTTGTCTTACTGCTTCATAAAGGATGGCTCCGCATGCTACAGAAACGTTAAGTGACTGCGTTTTTCCTTCAATAGGAAGCTTTATTTTTTCATCCGAATGATGCATTACTTCTTTAGAAATTCCGGTTTCCTCATTACCCATTACGATGGCGCAAGGCTCTGTGAAATTTACATCATAGATCAGTTTCTGGGCTTTTTCGGTAGCTGCAAATACTGAAATACCGCTTTGCTGAAGGAAATCTACTGCATGGGCAAGATTCGGCTCCTTACAGATCTTAATATTATACAGTGCTCCGGCAGATGTTTTGATCGCGTCTGAATTGATCGGTGCCGCACCTTTTTCAGGGAGAATAATAGCATCTACGCCTACACATTCTGCTGTCCTGCAGATCGCCCCGAAGTTTCTTACATCTGTAAGCCTGTCCAGGATCAGTAGGAAAGGTGTTTTCCCTTCTTCAAATAACTGCGGGACAATATCTTCCACTCTGTGAAAAGGAACGTCTGAAATGAAGGCAACTACACCCTGGTGGTTTTTTCTTGTAAAACGGTTCAGCTTTTCAATAGGAACATAGTTGGGACGAATTTTATTTTTAGCTAAAATTGTTTTCAGCTCAGCATAAATAGGACCTTGAAGTGCATTCTGCACAAAGATCTTGTCAATCGTTTTTCCTGCTTCTATAGCTTCAATTACGGGACGCAGCCCGAAAATAAAATCGTCTTTCATTGAAATGTCTATGTTTGTATGTTTAAGGTTCAATGTTCAAATGTTTAAAGTCCAGAGATTATACTGAATTTCAAGGTTTGTACTTTGTTCCTTTTAAATCTGTTATTTTTAAATATTTTATAAAAGAGCTAATCTTTTTGCTTAAAGTTTCTGTTCGTTCAAGTAAAGTTTCAAATAATTCCTGACTTATAAAGTTTCTGTCAAAAACACGGTATAGCTGTGATCTTGTTTCACCGCAAGAAGCTTTGGCAATGGAAAGAAATTGAATGAATTCTCTGGTGCCGTTTCTTTCAAATCCTTCAGCAATATTATCCATAATTGAACCTGATGAACTGTCAATCTGACTGCAAAGTTTAAAATTATTTTTAAGATCGGTCGCTTGAATAATATTATATATTTCTTTACAAAGTTCACGGGACAATTGCCAGATTTCTAAATCCTCAAATCTCCTTATTGTTCCCATAACTTTAAACTTTAAACCCTTAAACTTTAAACCTTAATTATCTTCCTTTCTCTCCGAGTATTGCTCTTTTCTGTGCCATGATGTAGCCGTAATGAAGGCTTTCATGCATATTATTGAAGATGATGGCATCCTGGATGCTTTTCAGGTCCATCCCGAAACTTGTCGTGTAGGGTGTGTAATCTGAAAAGAAATCGCTGTCATAATCTTTCATTAAAATCTTTGAAGTTTCAGTGAGTAAAAACTCAAGATCCTCAACTTCAGATTTTTGTACATTCAGGTTGGGCAGAGTGCCTTTTTTGTAGGTTTCGATCCAATATTTATCAATTCTGAAAGGATTTCCGCTCAGATAATAATGTAACAGCTGCTGGGTAGCCACTGTATGGGCAATATTCCAGTATATATTGTTGTTGAAACCGTCAGGAATCAGCAGAAGATCTTCGTGGGAAGTGTTCTGCAGAATACTTAAAAGGTTCTTTCTCACTTGTCTGTGTGCTTGAAAATGATAATTCATTTTGCAAAAATTTTAATCACCAAAAATAGTTTAATAAACTGGAAGTGACAATTTTTTGAAGAGAGGATTGAATTAAATGTTCTTAAACCGTGAAAAAAAATGTTAATGATGACGTTTTTTTTGTAAAACATAAAAAAACTCCCTAGAAAATATCAAGGGAGTTCTGTATTATTATAGACAGCTGAACGAAATCCTCAGCCACCGGTTATTTTATTTTTTAATGATCTTATGCTTAAACGTTATTCCATCTTTCAGAACAATATTCAGAAAATAAACTCCTGTACTGTAAGCGGAAATATCTATCCTGTTTTCACCATGGATTTCAGCCAGTTTTTTTCCATCGATGCTGAAAAGGCTGATTGACGCTACATCTGCCTTGGATCTTATATTCACAAAGTCAGAAGTGGGATTGGGATATATGCTTACATCTACGGTCTTAATGTCTTTTACATCCAGAGCGGCATTGCTTTTTCCCTGCATGTAAACAGATAAATATACATCGCCTTGCTGCTGGTTAAAAACGGCTGTGGGTATCGTATGCTTCAGTGTGTGATTTCCGGCCGTGATGCTTGGCATTGTAAACCCTCTGATAGGGACTGAATTGCCCGGGCACCAGTTATTCCAGGAAGTCCACTCTGTAAGTGATCTTGGGGTTGCCCCATAAATTCCATTGCCTTGTGTATTGTAAACCCTAAATGGTTCGCAGGAAATTCCTCCGGGTGTATAGGTAAGCATTTGTACATCATCTATATACGTATAGTTCTGCCTTCTGACATATTCTTCACCGCCACTGTTGGCTCCATGAGGAGTAGAGATGACGAAAAAATTGGCGTTGGTAACGGTATTGGGAAGATTGAAGCTGACAATTCTTACGGTTTCACCCGGAACATCAGTGCTGTTGTAATTATTTAATCTGTTATAACTTAATATTGGAACCACCGCATTGTAATCTGTAGGAGTAGCCCCTGTATCTGTAGAAAAGAAAGTAAGTGAACCGGAAAAAACATCAATTCTGCCAGCACATCCTGCGACCTGAGTCTGAGCTGCATAAGGAACACCAAAAACATCCAGTTCCATATACATGTCATAAGCGGTACGCAATGCAGCATCATGGAATATGCTGTACAGATTGCTTAAATCATATGTATAAGGAACCTCCAGAGGCGAACGGTTTTTACTCATGAAGGGAGTAATGTATCTGCCCACTTCAATTCTTTTCACATTGGTATCATCAATGGTATAAGTAGGCTGACTTTTAGGGACCATGGTTAAAAAAACACTTCCCAAACGGTCGTAATTATCGCACAGAGCACCTATGGTCACTCTCATGGCAATTTTAGCTTTAAAAGAGTTAAGCTCAGCGTCTGTAAGTTTTCTTGTATATCTTGTATTTGATAGTCTGATGAGACCTGTAGGAACAGGGTTCGATACTGTGGCTGCATACCCGTCGTAATAAACTGCATCTGAAATCAGATTCATTCTGTTGGTGGTCTGTGATTTCATAAGGCCTGCAAAAAGGATACTCAGAAAAAGTAGTTTTTGATACATATGGTGGTGTTTATTACAAATATATTAAATATTAGTATAAGGTGTTGTTATGTATTGATTAAAATTCACAATTTAATGATAAAATTAAAATTTAATCATTAAATTAGCGAATCGTTCAATTTAAATTATTAATAATGAAAAAAATTCTACTTTTATCTTTGTTGTCAATAATATCAGTACTTAAGGCCCAGATCAGTTTAAACATTGGAAGCCCGGCTGTCGGAACGGCACCGGTAAGTAGTTTTTTTTCGTATTCTTATGTTCAGCAGATTTATCCTAAACAGGAATTGAATGCTTCGGCTGCAGGAAATATCACAGGCCTTACATTTTATGTAGATCCTTCGGCTACTATCAATGATTCTTCGGACTGGACTGTCTATATAGGGCATACTTCAAAAACAGCCTTTGCATCAGGAACAGACTGGATTCCCGCTTCTCAGCTCACTCAGGTGTTTGCCGGTACAGTGACCAAGACCAATAATAAGGTTGAAATTACATTGGCAACGCCATTTGCTTATAATAACACGGATAATCTGGTCATTGCGGCAAAAGAAAATTCTCAGAGTATTGATATTAATAATTTTGACGAAGCTTTCCATGTGTATCCCCACGTTCCCAATTCTACCCTGTATTATAAAGGTGACCGTGCAGTTATCGACCCGGCATCTCCTCCCGGAGGAATAAGGGCGGATTACAAATCTTCTGTTACCATTTCAGGATTAACGCCTAAGCCTACTCCTGCATGTCCTTTTGTTAATTTCCCGGTTAATAATGCCCAGTTTATATCTTTAACTCCAAATTTTAAATGGCTTCCTGTTTCCGGAGCAGATTCTTATAAAGTTTCACTGGGAACAAGCGCGGGAGGAACTGATGTTATTAACCAGCAGACAGTGAATGCTACCGAGTTTTCTCCGTCAATACCTCTTAACCCGAATACCAGTTATTATCTGAAAGTTACTTCCGTTACGGGAAACCTTCAATCTTCAGGCTGTTCGGATGTTGTTTTTAGTACGGTTCCTCCTGTACCCCTCAACGATGCATGTTCCGGAGCTTTTGCAGCGTCAGCATTTCCTTATACCTATACCCAGAGTGATGCCATGTCTGCCACTAACAACAGCGGATTTATAACCACGTGTCCTGATGCAATGAATGATGGAACCTGGTTTAAATTTACCGGAGACGGTGGCCAGTTTACTGTAAAAATAACCATGCCTTCAGGTAGTACCTATGACCCTCAGATGGATATCTACAGCGGAGCATGCGGCAGTCTGACCTGTGTAAATGCGGTAGATAACGGCGGAGGTGGCGCAGCAGAAACCTATACCTTTACAACAACTGCGGGAACCGATTATTTTATAAATGTCGGGGCTTATGAAGAAACAGTTGATATGCCGGAAAATGTTTTTACCATCAGCATTACTAAACTTTAGTTTTTAAACATTTATTGCCATACTTTCAATGATAACACGAGTTGTCATTAAATCAATATGTCTTCAGAGAATCAAACTGTTTTAAAAGAAATCAGTACCACAAATTCCTGCTCCTTATTTGGATACATTATTAATAAAGGAATATTTAACAAACTTTAACTCTAATATGGCATTCATTATGTTGATTAATGCCAGTATTTATCAGAAATTTACCACCTATTTTAATTAAAGCTATGTCAGATACATATCAAGCTGAAGATATCCGCCAGTTGACGGAAAAAGTAAAAGAAAAGAATTACTTATTTTCCCTTCTCAGACAGGAAATCAATAAAGTGATTATTGGCCAGGAATATATGATAGACCGCCTTTTGGTAGGTCTTTTAGGTAACGGGCATGTCCTTTTGGAAGGAGTACCGGGACTGGCAAAAACTTTAGCGATCAAAACCCTGGCAGAAGCTGTTCACGGTGAATTTTCAAGGATTCAGTTTACTCCCGATCTGCTTCCGGCAGATGTAGTGGGAACAATGATCTTCAATATCAAAGACAACGATTTTTCAATAAAAAAAGGTCCTGTTTTTGCCAATTTTGTTCTGGCAGATGAGATCAACCGTGCGCCGGCAAAAGTACAGTCGGCATTGCTGGAAGTGATGCAGGAGAAGCAGGTAACCATTGGTGATGAAACCATGAAACTTCCAAAACCGTTTTTGGTACTGGCTACCCAGAACCCAATCGATCAGGAAGGAACCTATTTGCTGCCGGAAGCACAAAGCGACCGTTTTATGCTGAAATGTAAGATAGACTATCCTAATTTTGAAGACGAAAGAACGGTCATGAGAATGGTTTCTACCTCTCACCAACCTGTCATCAAACCGGTGATATCCCTGCAGGATATTGTAGATGCTAAAGAACTGATCAACCAGATTTACCTGGATGAGAAGATTGAGAAATATATTCTGGATATGGTTTTTGCAACCCGTTATCCTGAAAATTATGGACTTTCTGAGCTTAAAAACTATATTGGTTTCGGAGCTTCTCCAAGGGCATCTATTAACCTTGCTATTGCGTCCAGAACTTATGCATTCCTGAAAGGAAGAGCTTTTGTAATTCCTGAAGATGTAAAAGCTTTGGCACAGGATGTTCTAAGACATAGAATTGGTCTTACCTTCGAGGCTGAAGCAGAAGAAATTTCATCGGAAGAGATTATCAACAGGATTCTGGCAAAAATACAGGCACCCTAATGAGTGAGGTTATTATCCGAAAAGCTGTTCAGGAAGACTGCGCTTCGATGCTGGAGCTCATCCGTGAGCTTGCAGAATATGAAAAGGCTCTTCATGAGGTAACCATAACGCTGGATGAATTTACAGAGGACGGATTCGGAAAATCTCCGGTCTGGGGAGCGTTTGTTGCTGAAGTTAATGACGAAATTGTAGGGATTTCCCTATATTATGACAGATTTTCAACCTGGAAAGGAAGAAGGCTGTATCTTGAAGATCTTGTAGTGACCGAAAGAATGAGAGGCAAACAGATAGGAAAACTTCTGTTTGATGCCACTCTGGAATATGGAAAAGCAAACCAGTATAGCGGAATGGTTTTCCAGGTATTGAACTGGAACGAACCCGCCATTAATTTTTATAAGAAATACAGCCCGAAATTCGATGATGAATGGCTGAATGTTTCGATTGAATTGAGAGATTAGAAGATAGAAGAGTAGAACGTTACCCCACAACCCGAATTTCGTAACCCGAATTCCGCAACACATATGGAAATAAAAGATATTGTAAAAAAAGTAAAGCAGATAGAGATCCGTACCAGAAAGAAGACGGAAGCTTCACTTATGGGACAGTATCACAGTGCTTTTAAAGGGCAGGGGATGACGTTTTCGGAAGTCCGCCCATACCAGTTCGGAGATGAAATCCGCAGAATCGACTGGAACAAAACAGCCCGTTTCCGCGAACCGTTCGTAAAGGTAATGGAAGAGGAAAGGGAGCTGACGATGATGCTGCTGGTAGATATTTCTGCCTCTATGGATTACGGTACCAAAGGCCAGCTCAAAAGAGAATATGTTGCAGAAATTGCAGCCAGCCTTGGATTTTCCGCAGCCGGAAACAATGATAAAGTAGGCCTGATCCTGTTTGCCGATAAAGTATATAAAGTAATACCACCTCAGAAAGGCAGAAAGCATATTCTTTCCATCATCAGCAATATTCTGATGGCAGATTATGTCCCGGCCGTATCGAAGATCGACAAGGCAATGGAATATATGATGGGAATATTCAAAAGAAAATCACTGGTGTTCCTGTTCTCAGATTTTGAAGATGATTATGATTCTAAAATGCTGCGCGTGGCTTCAAAAAAACACCAGCTTTTGGGGATGAGGATCTATGACGAGAAAGACAATGAAATACCTGATATAGGCTATGCCCTTTTGTATGATGCCGAAACAGGTAAAGAAATCTGGGCGAATACTTCCAGTGCAAGATGGAGATACACATTTGCTGAAGCTCAGAAACAGAAAGTCCGGGCTCTGGAAGAAGATTTTGCCACCAGTTCGGCCAGTTTTATGAATATCAACACAGGCGCTGATTATTCAAAGCTGCTGTATAATTATTTCCAGAAAAAGTAAATTTAAAATAAATGAAGGCTCCGGCCGCAATTACAATCAGTTGAAATTGAAAAAAATACTTTTAATACTTTCTTTTTTAATCTGTGGAAACGCTTTTTCACAGATACTGTCTTCCAATTTGGAGAAGAAGACCCTTGCTTTAGGTGAAGTTAACCGTCTGGTGATTAAAATAGACAATATTCACGAGCTACAGGTGGTTTCAGCTCCCAAAAATGAGCTGCTTCCCTTCCATTTTGAAGAAATTAAAGACAGCATCGGACAAAACCAGAATTCTTATGAAAGGAAAATTGAATTTTCAGTCTATGAAGAAGGAAAATTTACCATTCCCGAGCTGGAATTCAATGTCGGAGGAAAGATCTTAAAAACCATTCCTTACGAAATTGATGTTGTGAATACTGCCCAAAAGGGAGACCAGATCAATGACATTATGAAGAATAAGGAGGTGAAGCTTGAAACCAAGGATTACTGGGAGCTTTACAAGTTTTATATTCTTGCAGCTTTAGCGGTTATTGCCTTGATTATAGCAATCATTATGTTTGTCAAATGGGGCAGAAAATCAAAAAGTTCGCCTGTTGTTGCCACCAACCAGACTTTAAAGGAACTGGATTCCCTGAAAAAGAAAAAATATATAGAAGGAGGCGATTTCCGTTCGTTCTATGTTGAATTAATAGATATATCAAGAAAATTCATTAGCAGACAGTATCAGCTTCCTGCAGACGTTCTTCTTACAGATGATCTTATCGACGTCCTGAAAAAGAATAATACCATCTCCCAGGAAAACGAAAGGATAGTGGAAGATGTCTTTTTAAGAGGCGATCTGGTAAAGTTTGCCAAAACCTTCCCTGATCAGACCACGATGGAGAAAGATTTTGCTGATATCCGAGATTTTGTGAAGAGATCATCAAAAGATTTAGAATTTGAAAACTTAAGAAAGGATGCTTGATTTTGAATTTTACAGTCCGTGGTTCCTGCTGCTTTTCCTGCTGTTCATTCCTCTTTTTATAAAAGATGCGGGTGGAAAACGAAAGAAAGGGATCAAAGTTCCTACCGTCCGGAATATGGATGACAGTGGAGGAATCCGTGCTGTGCTTGCTCTGCTTAAAGTTTCAAAATATATTATTCTCTCTGCGCTGATTATTGCAATGGCCAGACCGAGAACATTTACAGTTTCCCAGGACAGGGACGATACCAAAGGAGTCGATATTATGCTTTCCATAGACGTTTCCCTGAGTATGCTTGCCAAAGACCTCAATCCGGACCGTATTACAGCATTAAAAGATATCGCTGTAAAATTTGTTCAAAAACGTCCGAACGACAGGATAGGGGTCGTAGCTTATGCTGCGGAAGCCTTCACAAAAGTTCCGGTGACTTCCGATCATCAGGTCGTTATAGATGAAATTAAAAATCTGAATTCCGCAGGTCTTGAACCCGGAACAGCTATTGGAGAAGGGCTTTCCGTAGCGGTAAACCACCTGATTAAAAGCAAGGCTAAAAGTAAAGTGGTGATTTTAATGACGGACGGGGTAAGCAATATCCAGAATGCAATTCCTCCGCAGATGGCCGCAGAACTTGCCAAAAATAATAATATAAAAGTATATACCATCGGGATCGGAACCAACGGTTTTGCGCTGATGCCTACCTCACAGGATATTTTTGGTGACCTGATCTTTACGGAAACGGCAGTAACGATTGATGAGAATACATTGAGAGAAGTTGCACAGACAACGGGAGGAAGATACTTCAGGGCTACTTCCAACAGCAGTCTAGAAGAGGTGTATGATGAAATCAACCAATTGGAAAAAACAGATATCAAGGTTTCCAAGCTGTATAATTATGATGAATATTTTAAAATTTTCCTTTGGATCGCATTGGGAATGCTGTTTTTTGATGCACTGCTGCGATGGGTGTTATATAAATTTTTAAGCTGATGAATTGGTCGTTAGGAAATTACTGGTATTTATTATTGCTGCTGCTTTTGCCGCTGCTCTCTTTCTTTTTGATCCGTTTTTTGAAATGGAAAAAGAAAAGAAGGGAGATCTTTGCAGACAGCCGCTTTCATGACAGTCTGTTTGAAAAAAGATCCGGGTTTACAAAATTCTTTCCGGCTTTATACCTTTTGGGAACACTTTTCCTGATATTTTCGATCATAGATCTGTTGAATGGTTCCGAGGAAGTAAAAACCAACCAGAAGCTTAATAATGTCATCTTTATGCTTGATGTTTCCAATTCAATGAATGCGGAAGATATTGATCCCAGCCGCCTTTCGGAAGCAAAGAATCTGATGACTGCCATGATGCAGAAGCTTAAGAATGATAAGATTGGAATCGTCATTTTTGCAGGGGAAGCCGTTTCTATTATGCCGCTTACCACAGATTACGGTTCTGCGGAAACTTACATAAGTGCTGTGGAAACAGGCTCAATGAAGATTCAGGGGACCGATTTCCTGAAAGGAATGCAGGCTGCTGTAGAGAAATTTAAAAATGTAAGCAAAGGCTCAAGAAAAGTTGTTCTGCTGAGTGACGGGGAAGATAACGAAGGCAATGATAATGCGGCGATACGACTGGCCAATAAAGAAGGAATATCCATAACATCGGTAGGAATAGGGACAGATGAAGGCGCTCCGGTTCCGGAATACGTTTTCGGACAGCTGATGGGCTATAAAACCGATATGGACGGAGGAACGGTAATTTCCAAAAGACAGACGGAAGCCCTTAAAAAAATGGCGGAATCTACAGGAGGAGATTATATAGACGGAAATAACATTAATGAAGCTCCGGATAAGATCATTGATGCCATGAAAAGGAAATCTTCATCTGCACAGACGCTGGTGAAATCTCAGAATGCCAATCATTACTATCAGTACTTTTTAATAGTTTCTATTTTCTTTTTCTTTTTAATTTATATCTTGAATCCGAAAAAAGATTTCAATATTTAGTTTTTATACTTTGTTTATCAAGATTTTAAATAAGTACTTTAACCGAACTTTAACAAATAGAAGTCTGTTTATTAACATATAAAGGAATAATTTTGCAGGTAATGAATACTAAAATCATTTTTTTATCGTTTCTTATTGTTTTTACATTCTCAAACGTATTGTCTGGGCAGGAAAACTATAGAACTTTAGTCTATGAAGGTAATCAGAAATTTAACGGAAAAGACTATGACGGAGCGTCTTCCAAATATATGGAAGCCGTAAAAGTGAATGAAAAAGACTTTACCGCGCATTATAACCTGGGAAATGCCTTATATAAAAGTAAGAAGTATGAAGAGGCTAAAGCAGAGTTTGACAAAGCCCAGAAGCTTTCGCAGACGCTACCGGATAAAACGGCTGCCCTTCATAACCTGGGGAATGCATACATGCAGATGAACCAGCCGGAAAAAGCAGCTGATTATTATAAGCAGGCCCTGAAACAGGATCCTTATAATGAAGCAACCCGGAAGAACTATGAAATTGCCAAGCTGAAAGAAAAAGAAAAACAGCAGAAGCAGAAAAACGAACAGAACAATTCAGGAAAAGGCGGCGGTGGAAATGATCAGAATAAAAATGATGATCAGAAAGGAGACCAGAAAGATCAGAAGCAGGATCAGGGCAGCGGCCAGCAGAATGAAGGAAAAAGCGAACAGGGAAATACTCCTAAGCAAAACCAGGATGATGAGGGAAAAATGCCTAAGAACCTTGAAAATGCGATATTAGATAAAGTCAACGAAAAAGAAAAAGAAACCGCCAGAAAAATCTTAAATAAGAATTCTTATTCGGTGCCGCAGAGCAACGAAAAAGATTGGTGATGCAGCAAAAACTGATTTACATATTATTCCTTTTGACCTCCGTGATTTCTTACGGACAGGTTAATCTTTTTATGGAATCTGATAAATCAGAATACAACGGAAAGGATATTGTAAACCTTACCATAGTTCTGGAGCTTAACGGGATTGATCTTGAACCTCAAACCCGCTTTCAGCTTCCTGATCTCTCAAAGTTTAATATTATAGGAAGCGGATCAATGACCAATACGTTGATCGATCCTGCCACCAATACACTGATTACCCAGAAGATTTCAAGAATTGCCCTTGAGCCGAAGAAAAGAGGTAAAATCAAGATCGGATCTGTTTTGGTAACCGTCAATAATAAAATTTACAAGACTGAGCCTTTTGATGTAAATATTAAGGATATTATTGATAAAAGATCTCTTGCCAGTAATCTTTCCAATGAAGTCTATCTTAATATGGAGATAGAAGACCGTGAGGTTTATCAGGATCAGCCTACAGTAGCTGTATTGAAGGTGTATTCTAAGAATATGGACAACCTAAGAAAAGTAAAGGACGTTCATCTTCCCCGTCAGAATAATATCAATGTGCATCCTATCAGCTTCAGCAAATCGGAAATAGATCCTTCGGGATCAAATAATATGGCTTCGCAGGTTCTGGCTGTATTTATGGTATTTCCTAATGAAGCAGGGTATGTTGAGGTTCCGTCTGTGTCGGCATCGGTAAGCACCTATTCCAATAAGAATAAAATTGTTTCCAATAAGGTAAAGCTTAATGTAAAAAGACTCCCTGAAGGATCACCCGATTACTTTAAAAATGCGGTTGGGAACTTCAATGTAAGTGTTTACAATGCATCAAAAGAGAAAATAGAAGTTAAAAAACCGATTAATGTAGTGGTTAAAGTTTCAGGCGAAGGCAATCTTCCGGATATGCACTTGCCTAAGATTGTTTCCTCACCTGATTATGAAGTGTTTGCTCCTAAGATTACCTCTAAGGTAGTTCCTGGAACTACGGGAATGAAAGGGGAAATTTTGGCCAGTTATGTTGTGATTCCTAAAAAGGCAGGACCTATTTCGATTCAGACTGAGAAATTTGCATTCTTTGATCCGGCCAGCCGCGAATATGTAGACCTTGGCCAGAAAACGCTTGACCTGAATGCATTTTCCCATGACCAGATCCTGGAATCGCGTACTACCGTTGAGAAGGTAAACGAATATACCAACACGCTTCTTGAAACGGTGGATACTCCGGTTCTGAAAACAACGACGTTTAAAGTAAAAGAGAAAAGTAAATTCCACTGGAATATCCTTTTAACCAACATTTCTATTCTTGTCGGGTTATTTATCATGTATCTGTTATTTAAGACATGGCAAAAAAAACGAGCGTTAGTTAAAGAAACAGCAACCCCGAAACCGCTGGGATCTGTGGCTGAAACAGAAAAAGAGATCAGAGAAACGCTGAAAACAGATATTAATGATTATTTCAGCTATTTGGAAAATCTTAAAGATAATGAAGATTATCAGAAATTTTTCGATACCCTGGAAGAGATGGATATTGATGTGAGAAAACAGTATTTCCAGAGTTCTTCCCAGGATTTCAGACTCTTCCTGGAAAGCTATAAAGGTTTGGCTGTTGCTGAAGAATACAGGAATCTCTTACAAAGGATTCAGGTAGAGAAATACTCTCCTTTGAAATCTGCAGAAGGAATGGAAGATCTTTTAAAAGCAGTTGTTAATTTGTATTCACAGATTAGCAAATAATCAATTTTTTTTCATATTTTTGCGAAATTTTTAATTACAAAGAGATGGAAATACTTAATGATTTCTCTATTAAAGAGATTGTTACCTGCTTTATGGTTCTTTTTGCCGTAATTGATATTATCGGTTCTGTTCCTATCATCGTAAGCCTTCAGCAGAAGTTTGGACAGATAGAAGCAGGAAAAGCATCGATTACTGCCGGACTGATCATGATTGTTTTTCTTTTTGTAGGAAATAAAATCCTTAAACTGATAGGAGTGGATGTGAATTCCTTTGCGATTGCCGGTGCTTTTGTGATTTTTATCATAGCCCTGGAAATGATCCTTGGAATTGAGATCAACAAAACGACAGAAGCTAAAGCTGCATCCATCGTCCCTATTGCGTTTCCGCTGGTTGCAGGAGCGGGAACCCTGACGACTACGCTATCGCTCAGAGCTGAATTTCACGATATTAATATTATTTTAGGAATTGTTCTCAATACAATTTTCGTATATTTGGTGCTGAAATCAGCGAAGTGGCTGGAAAACAGAATGGGGGAGGCTACCCTGTCTATTCTTCAGAAAGTTTTCGGGATTATCCTTTTAGCGATTTCAATTAAATTATTCACCGCTAACTTTGCCCAATTGGTGCAAAACTATATTAATTTTTAAGTATCATGCAGAAGTTTTATAAAGTATTTCTAGTTGTGTTTATCGTGTTTATTGCCATCAATCTTTATGCATTAGACTGGCAGACGGATCTTTTATCAGAAGATAACCTGAAGTTTGTATTTTCAATTGCTTCAGCGGTTATTGGCCTTATTTTGCTTTTTGTACTGGATACATGGAGCAGGATCGGAGCTAAGAAATAATTCAGAATTACATTATTCTATATAACAGGCCTCTTTCTTTGGAAGGAGGCTTTTTTGTTTTCTGATGGAAGGTGGCTGAGGTTCTCGAAGCCACCTTACCTTAAAAAACAACCAGATTTTTTAAGATTGCTTCCGATTTCAGCTCCGTTTCTCTCCATTCTTTTTCCGGGCTGCTCTGGGCTGTGATGCCACCACCTATGAATACATGTACAGAATCCTTGTAAAGCTTTGCACATCTGAGATTAACAAAATACATTACACTTTCCTCTGTTTCTACTTTAATGAAGCCGGAATACAATTCACGCGGAAATTTTTCCAGTTCCTGAATGCTTTTTTTACAGAAATCCTTTGGAATACCGCACACGGCAGGAGTAGGATGAAGGTCGTTAATAAGGCTGTCCAGATCTTCAGGATTTATTTGCGCTTTAAAATCTGTTCGCAAATGTTTGATATTTCCCGAAATATGGTCGTAAGTCTCTGATATTTCTATATTTCCGGAATAATTTTTAAGTGTATCCTGAATATAGGAAGTTACAGGTTTCTGTTCCTCGATTTCCTTTTCTGTCCATTCTTCAGACACAGGAAGTGTTCCTGCAAGGCTCATGGTTTCAAATTCATGAGTTGTTTTGTTGAATTTTCCTAAAGTTTCTGAAAAAGCTCCCATCCAGGCATTTTGTCCGTCATTAAATAGATATCTGAAGGCATTAGGGTAAGAAGTACAAAGTTTTTTAAAGCTCTCTTTAAAATCAATCTGATTAAAATCCCTGAAGATATTTCTTCTCGAATACACCAGCTTTGGAAGCTTATGATCTTTAATCACCGAAATAACCTGATGAAGACTGTCAATATATTCTTCCTTGGTTTCTGCATTGAAAAAGCTTTCGTCTTTCAATAGAGTCTCATTGGTAATGATTTCCCGTTCAAACTTTTCGGAAGCATTGATAATACCACCTTCAAAACCGATCTGCCTTAAAAGGTCAAAAGAATGAAACTGAACGGATTCTCCGTTTTGGTTCTGATCTGTTGAATATAATGTTTCGTCGAAGGGAAGTTTGAAGTAAATCATGCGCTGTGGATAGGTTTTGAAAATCGTTCCTGCTGAAATATAACAGAAAAGTTCCGGGGTAATTTTCCTTTCAGCAAAGGTATTACTAGTCTTAAAAATGTCAAAATATAAAGACTGTTTTTTAACGAAACATTTCTCATATTATATTCCGGAAATAAAAAAAGACCCAATTTTTCTTGAGTCTTTATTGTAGTTGATATTTTTAGGATTATCTGAGAAGGATATTGTTCGTCATCGTTGTATGGTTGATGAGCACTCCTTTTTCATCCCTGATCTCGATTTCAGAAACATGCATTGTTTTTCCTTTTCTGATAAAGCGTGCCGTAGCTGTTACAATGCCGTCTTTTTTACTCTTAAGATGGTTGGAATTGATATTCGTTCCCACTCCGTAATACTTACTGCCGTCGATGAAAATATTGGACAGGCTTGAACCTAAAGTTTCCGCCAGCACACAGCTTGCTCCTCCGTGAAGGATCCCGAATGGCTGGTGTACTTTTGGTTGTACCGGCATGGTAGCAGTCAGAGTTTCATTTTCAACGTCAATATCTATGAATTGTATTTCAAGTGTTTTGGCTAGTGTTACCCCGTTTCCCCAGTTGTTTAGGAACGTAAGGAGCTCTTCTTTGGTCTGACCTTTCATTGTATAAATGATGAATGATGATTGATTAATGATGAATAATAAATGGATGAAAAAGTAATTCCGTTATCTTTTAACTTCTTCTTCGCTGCCGTTGCCTATGATATTCGGATTCCAGTTTGCAGGAATTTTAGGAACGATGTCGTATTTTACATAGTAATCCTGGATTTCTGCCATAATCTCGGAAAACGGAACTGAAGCAATTCTTTCATAAGGGATGGTATAGCCCAGATAAACAATTTTTCTTTTGAAATCACCTGCTGCCAGGACGATGGGAACTTTTGCAGCCAGGGCCATATGATAAAACCCTTTTCTCCACTTCGGTACCCAGCTTCGTGTTCCTTCAGGAGTAATAACAAGACTGAAATCTTCCTTTTCAAATTGTCTGGCAACAAAATTCACCAGGTCATTTTTCTGGCTTCTGTCGATACCAATGCCCCCAAGCCCTTTTACCACACTTCCATACCATGCTTTGGTGTGGGCATCTTTAATGATGATTTTCAAAGGCTTTTCTAAAGACCAGTAGGCAAGATTTCCTAACAGATATTCCATGTTGTGGGTATGGGGGGCTACCACAAGGATACATCGGTTCAGGCTTTTTGCATCGCCCTGCAGGACGACTTTCCAGCCCAGCATCTTTAACATCAGTTTACCTATCAGTTTTTTCATATATCTTCAGATTAAAAACAAAAAAGTATAACCTATTTGGTTATACTTTACAAATATATTGAAATATTATCGCTCTTAAAACAAACCGCTGATTAAATCTACGATCTTCATAACAATTTCTAATGCAACTTGTACCATGGTTAAGGTGTTTTTTAATGATTTGGTTAATTATTTTTTAACTATACGAATGTATGACATTTTTTTAACATAGCGAACTAAATAATAAGTTTTTTTTCCAATCTCTGAGAGAAGAAGAGTGTGAATTTCAAACGGTTGCCTTCCATTCACACCTCCTGCACTCTCTGAAGTTAATTATTTAGTTTGTATGGAAATTTCGTCTTTTCCGTCTTTGATTTTGATGTCTACGTTTTTGTTCATCTTTTTGATGGTAGACTTCATGGAATCGATGACCTGGTCTGCCTGTGCTTTCGGAACTTTTTTCCCGTTGATGATCAGGCTGTCTTTATCATCAGAGTTATATTCTATGGTAGAACCATTTACAGAAATTTTATTCTTTTCTATTCTGATTTTACCGTCTTCGTCATGCTCCTGGTCGTTATCATTGATGCCGTCTCCGTTTAAATCCCCGTCGAAATCCATTCTGTCATTTTTTAATGGGATTACTACTGATTTTGCAGGAACCACCAACTCATAATCAATGCTGTAATCTCTGAATCTGTGTTCATAAGGATATTTTACATAGTTGGGAAGAATGATCTTATTGTTGATGATCTCTACCGGAACATTGACGTTCAATGGAAGGTTGTATCCTTTTGCCTCTTTTTTAATGATCAGATATGGAGTTTTAATGTCAACTTTTCTTGTCACCTCTACATGGATCCAGTCTTTTTTGTAAACCGAAACCTTGTCGGAGTAAAGATCATCATCATACCCAGTGAAGTTTTGAGGAATTGCCACCTGTTTTACATCCACATATAGAGTATCTGAAGTTGTATTGATAGAAACTTCTTCTGTATCTTCCTTGTGTCCTTTCAGGAACATTTCTTTTTTAGCCATGCTTACTCCAAAGAAGGTTCCCAAACATATTACTGCCAGGAATAATGCTCCTAAAACCCAACCGATATTTCTCAACTTGGTTTTTGGTGAAAAGATCTTAATACTTAGCAGGCTGAAAAGAACTGCAGGAATTAAAGATCCAACAATAATTAATGCTAAAAATACATTGTAAAGCCCATCGTTATCAAGAAGGAATTTCATTTCATCGGCTCCGGGAAAGTTTGAGTCAATTCCGAAAAGACCAAAGACTACAAATACTCCTATAATGCTGCTTAAAGCCATAAATGCGAAAAAGATTCCAATGATATATTTTAAAACATTCCAGACTCCGCTTCCAGCATTGCTGATGTAAGGCTTATTTTCAGTGTAAATTTCACCAGCTCTGGTTGTTGTCTCGTTGGCGAATTGCACAATTTTACTGGATTCTTCCTTTAAATTATCAAAATTCAATGGTTTTCCCTTCATTTTCAAAAAGTCTGATGCAGTTTCTGCTTTAGGTAATACTGCCCAGAGAATAAAATATAAAAGGACAACTAAAAACGAAGACCCGGGAGCAACCCAAAGAAAAAGAAATGCACCCACCCAAATTAATCTCATCCAGGTAATGTCCATACCAGAGTAGGCAGCTAAACCGGCACAAACTCCTGCGATCTTTTGTTTTTCAGGGTCACGGAACAATTGCTTTTTATCGGAATATGTAGTTCCTGTAGTATTCTGTCTGTTACTGTTTTTTTCAGAATAGTAAGCTTCTTCCTGCTCTTCGATCTTTTCAGGAGTACCGATCTGAGCAATTACTCTTTCTACGTCTCCATCGTTGATGACTTCTCTTTTACCTAAAGAATCTTTGAAGATTTCAACCATTCTGATTTCTATGTCGTGCATTACCTCTTCTGCTTCCGAAGCGTCCAACGAGCTTCTAAGAGCATTCAGGTAATCGCTGAGCTTTATATATGCGTGTTCTTCTATAGTGAAAGAAAAACCTGCGAGTCCTATTGAGAGTGTCTTGTTCATAGCTTTGTTTTTTAATTTTTTTGTGTGATTTGGTTTACTGAATCTGTCAGTTCTGCCCAGGTATTTTGAAGTTCGTCCAAGAAGAGTTTTCCTTTTTCTGTGATCTGGTAATATTTTCTTGGTGGTCCTCCGGTAGACTCTTCCCATCTGTAGGAAAGGAACTCGCCATTTTTCAGTCTTGTAAGGAGAGGATAGAGGGTTCCTTCCACTACATCCAGTTTTCCTTTTTTAAGTTCATCGATAAGGTCGGAAACATACATTTCACGATGATTGATGAGACTTAAAATACAGAATTCCAGAATTCCTTTACGCATTTGCGCTTTGGTATTTTCAGTATTCATCTTTAATAAGTTTTGTTAATTAGTTATATTTTCAGAATAATGTTCCTAGCTAGATAAACCTATTCCGATTTTACATTACAAAGATATGTAAATAAAATGGTATTATGCAATACAAAGTAGTGAAATTATTTTGAATTTTACATTAACTTATTGATATTCAGTTGTATAAATTTTAGTTGCAATTTGTCATGAATTTGAAATCAGTTAAAATCGGCTTTGAGATTTTAATTTTTTGTACTTTTGAGAAAGATTTTACAGAAAGAATTCAGTGAAATTATTTAAAACAAGCACAACTCAGATGAATCACAAAATAATATTGCCTATTATCCTTTTCGGAAACTTTTATTTGGCTCAGAATCAGTTTGAGTTAAAAGATGCCTCCAAGAATTACAATGTAAAAATCAATGTGGAAACCTGCGAAAACAATGAATGCAGTGGAAAATCAACCGTTGAGCTTTGGGATAAAAAGACTTCCGGAAAATTCCAGACCCTAACTTCAGACAATTTAAACTTCTATTTGAACGAGGATCAGAAGCCTACTGCGAATATCATTCAGTTATACAACGAACAAAGTCCGCTGATTTTTGATGATTTCAATTTTGACGGAACAGAAGATGTAGCCATCAGAAACGGAAATGAAAGCGGCTATGGAGGTCCTTCTTATGACGTTTATGTATTTAATATTACGAAAAAGCAATTTGTTCCGAGTGACGAATTAACTGCTTTGGCCCACGAAAACCTGGGAATGTTCAATACGGATTCTGAGAGAAAAAGACTGATTACCTATTCTAAATCAGGCTGCTGCTGGCACCTCACAACGGAATATACGGTAGTTCCGCAACGGGGATTGTTTAAAGTATATGAGCTGGAAGAAGATGCAACCGGAGGCGAAACAGTAAAGGTGACCAAAAAAGAATTCATCAACGATCAATGGACAAAGAATATTAAAACCTATCCCATTAACGAATATTACAAAAATTAACAATGAAGATACAGAAGGAAATCGATTTTATCCTGGCAGTGGATGCCCTGAAAAACGTACAAAGAAGAAATTATAATGCCGACGATTCCAGAAGGGAAAATACGGCCGAACACTCATGGCAGATCATTATTCTGGCTCAGATTCTTTATCCATACGCCAAAAACCGTGTAGATATTGATCTTTTACGGGTTATAAGAATGCTTTCCATTCATGATCTGGTGGAAATAGAGGCGGGTGATACTTTTCTTTTCGATGAAAAAGCAATGGTAGGAAAATTCGAGAGAGAGAAAGTTTCAGCCCAGAAAATTTTTGGAATCCTGGACGAGCCTTTACGTACTGAATTTTTTGAGCTTTGGCTTGAATTTGAGGAAGAAAAGACCCCTGATGCTATTTTTGCCTGTTCTATTGACCGTATTATGCCCTTTATCCTGAATTCCCATACTTCAGGGAAAAGCTGGACGGAAGCTGGTGTTACCGAAAAACAGATCAGAAATATGCTTGAAAATGCCATCACAAGAGCATCAGATGAAATGGGAGAGGCCTTTGAAATGTTGCTGAGTAGAAGTCTGGAGACAGAAAAAGTGATCAGATAGACCTCTGATAAAGTTAAAAAAAGTTTCGGGCGGCCGCAGGCCGCCCGAAAACTTTTTTTTATAATCATCATTACATGATCCTGATCGGCTTTTTAAATTCATCAATGGCTACAAACGTAAAATCGCCTACAATAGCTCTTTCTCTTTCATAAGAGTACATCTGTTCCGTATAGATCTCAACATTCACTTTCATACTGGTTTTTCCCACATAGGCAACCTTTCCGATCAGCTCAACAATTGTTCCGGCAGGAATAGGTTTTTTGAAATCGATCTTATCGCTGCTTACGGTTACCACTCTTTTTCTTGCAAAACGTGTTGCGGTGATAAAAGCAACTTCATCCATCAGCTGCATGGCTGTACCTCCGAAAAGAGTATCGTAGTGGTTGGTGGTATTCGGGAAAACCGCTTTAAAAATTCTGGTTTCGGATGCTGCAATTCTTTCTTCTGTAGTCATATTTCATTATTAATTAATGCGAAATGAAATATTATTAAAATAACAGAGCAGATACAGGAATCAAAGGAATCCCTGAAAACAGTCCATCAGATCAATAAACTTCAGATCGCGAAAGTTTCTTGTTTAAAGAAATAGGCAGGTCTCCTGACTTGTAACATCTTTTATCTCCTTCCCGTGCCCTGCACAGTGGATCCTTTGATAAAGACTTAAGTTACTTACAGTTGCGCGACAGTCCGTGATTCTCACACGGTTCCCTTTTAATCTGCGTTAAGCAGAACCAGTTTCTGTGATGAATTAGCGTTAAAACTTTTTCAGGGCAAAAATAAGAATATTACAGAAAAAAATGGCAATTATTCCGGACTATTGTAAATAATCTGGCTCATAACCTTGCCTTCCTTGATCGTCCAGAGTGTGGTATACCTGTTTTCACCGGAACCATTGATCATGTAAAGATAGATATGGTCATTGTCAAGGGCAGTTACGCCGATATTGTTGAAATCCATGGTGGGCTGGAACATATTTTTAATGGCTTCTCTTACAAAAACAGAACCTCTTCCCGGTTGCTGAACCCTGATGGATTTAATTTCCGTCATTCCTTCAGGAAGCGCATCTTTAATTCCCCACGGCTTTATTTTATCGATGGTAAGAATTTTTCCGTCCGCATCTTTTTCCTGCTTTCTGTAACCGGCATTGGAAGGATAAATATCGATAACAACCTTCGTTCTTTGGGCAGTCGGGATTTTTGGATTGCTGTTGTCTGTGAAGATAAGTGATTTCCCGTTTTTAGATTTTGAAGGCGTAAACTGAGGAAGCTGATCGATGAAGGCAACACGTCCCTTGTTGACCATTCCTTCCTTATCAAGATTCTCGTATCTTACAAAAGGCTTTTCTTCATCCTGCTTTTCAGGATATTTGATCCATATCCATTCCGTTTCTCCCGGTGCAGGTTTTACATAAACAAATACATCCCCTTTACGCATCCGGATCTTGTCTACAATTTTTCTGTAGTCGTCCTTATGAACACGCACATTGGCGTAGCCCTCTTCAGCTTTTACAACGCCGAAAGGAACTTTATTCTGTCCTTTCACAAATGATAAGGAAAATAGACTGAAAGCGGATAAGTACAATGCTTTGTTTACGGAAATCATTCTATGAAATTTTTGATCCTTCAAATATATAAATTAAATGCTTTTTTGATCTGTAAAATATAAAGGGATTTGATTAAAATTATCAATATTTCCTGAAAATTGTATGAAATTCTTCATCAGGAACTTCGTCTGAATTATTTCGCAGGCAATTTTTAAAATATTTTAAACGGTTTCAGCTTTTGGGAAGATAATGAAACTGCTGCAGCTCTTTAACATCTTTTATCTTCCTCAGATAAGTTCCGGACAGAAGGTAAATATCATCAGCCATATCTAAAATTACACTATAATTATGATCAGAGATAATGATTCCTTTATTTTTCGATTGGGATTTAATGATTAATTTCAATTCCTCTACGGCTTTTGGAGAAACACCGCTGAAAGGCTCATCCAGAAGAATAAATGCGGAATCGCAATAAATAATGATCAATGTTTCAACAATTCTTTTCTCGCCACCTGAAAGATTTCTGGAAGTTTTATCCAGAAATGGCTGCATCATTTTTAAACCACATAGAAGTTCTGTATTTTCTTGGGTGCAGAATAAAGGGATAAGCTTTCGTATGCTGCATTCTTTGGGAAGAAAGGAGGACCGTTGCGGCAGATAGGCAATTTTGTTTTTTCTGTCAGACTGATTTTTAAGAATGGAATCATTAAACTTAATAAACTGTGTATCTCCTTTTACAGTTCCGAAAATAATTTCCAGCAGCGTAGATTTTCCATTGCCGGATGAACCAAAAAGTGCCGATATTTTTCCTGTTTCACAACTTAAATAGACATCCTGCAAGATTTTTCTCTGGCCAAAGGATTTGGTAATACTGTCAACATGAAGCCTGTTCATAAAAATTTGGTCATGATTTTAATAATTAAACCTAACGACAAAGTGACCACCCACAAAAAAAGTTTTGAGAAACCGAAATGAGCATAAAATAATATTCACTTTTAAGCCTTATATCATAAATAAAGAAATGAAGAAGTGGAAAAATCAGGAAAAAACATAGTCCAAAATTTTCAATACTGAACTGACTTAAGAAAGAGATCAAAAGTGAAAATAAAACAGCAGGAATGATTAGCTTCCTGTAAAAAATCCACAGAACCGATAAATTTTTACCCATAAATCAAAAATAAAAATAAAATTCCGGTTGTATAATTAATGTTTCATGAAAATAAAAATAGCGCTGATGTTTTCAGCACTATTTTTTAGTTTAAAAACTATAAAATTGCAAATAATTAGATCCTTTCCAGCTCATCCGCATTGATCGTCGTCTTGAAAGTTCCGTAATTCACGATCACTTTATTTTTTGAAATTTTTTCAATGGTTCCTACGCTGGTGCTTCCTGCAATACGTACGCGCTGACCTTCTTTCATCCAGACGGCACGGTCGGTTTTGCGTTTTTCTTCCAGTTTTTCATTGGTTTCGGCAATCTTTTCGATCACTTCTTCCTTTTTCAGCTGCTGCGTAATTTTTCTTTTTACCACCTGAAGACGTTTTGATTCATCTTTATCAGCACCTATTTTCCTGAATTTCTCCTGTTCAAGAAGTTTCACAAAATCTTTCACCACATCTTTTCTCGATTTTCCTTTCACATAACTGTCGATGAAGGTTTCAATTTTGTTCCCGAACTGAAGCTTACGGTGTTCCTCTTCATACAGTTTCTGGAAATTGAAAAGTTTCTGCTGCAGCTGCTCGTTCAGCTTCTGAAGATTATCCCGTTTGTCTTCTACGGACTCCTTTCTTTCAGCAAGATCAGTTTTCAGTTTTTCAACCTCGAATTTTTCCTGCTGAAGTTTTACAATGGTTTTGTCCAGGTTCACAATGTCGTGTTCCACCTTCTTTTTCGCAGCATGGATGATAAACCTTGGAATTCTGTTTTTCTCGGCCACTTCAAAAGTAAATGAGCTTCCTGCCTGTCCCACTTCCAGTTTGTACATGGGCTCCAGTGTTTCTTCATCAAAAAGCATCGCTGCATTTTCAGCATGCGGAAGCTGTTCTATCACAAGCTTGATGTTTGTATAGTGTGTGGTAATGATCGCAAAGCTCTTTTTATCATAGAAATATTCCATGAAACTTTCCGCCAGCGCACCACCAAGCTCGGGATCAGATCCCGTACCAAATTCATCAATAAGAAGCAGGGTATTGCCATCAGCTTCTCGGATAATTCCGGCCATTTTCTTCAGTCTAGAAGAATAAGTTGAAAGATGGTTTTCAATCGACTGGTTGTCACCGATATCCGTCATGATCTTTTCAAAAAAGAACATTTCAGATCTTGGATGTACCGGTACCAGAATTCCGCTCTGGATCATCAGCTGAAGCAGTCCAACGGTTTTCAGGGTGATAGATTTTCCTCCTGCATTCGGTCCGGAAATACAGATGATTCTGTTTTGATCCGTTAAACTCAGAGTTTGTGGGAAGATAGTCTTATTTTCTGCCTTATTTCTCAGCCATAACAGCGGATGGAATGCGTCTTTAAGCTTTAATGTTCTGTGACGGTTGATCTTGGGAAGGATTCCGTTAACCATTTCAGCAAATTTTGCTTTTGCCCTCGTAAGGTCAAGGTCAAAAATATAGACCTGGTATCTCCACAGCTGGGGTTGAAACTCTGCCAGTTCAGCAGTAAGCTTTCTTAAGATCTTGTCGATCTCTTTTTTCTCTTCCTCTTCATTTTCACGAAGCTTGAAGTAATGTTTTACCACACTGTCCGGCTGGATGTAAGTAATAGAGCCGGTTTTTGAAATTCCAAGGACCCTTCCGGCCACCCTTTTCTTGAATCCGGATTTTACTGCTAAAACCCTTTGATCCTCAATAATCGTTTCCCGAATATCATCCAGAAATTCACTTTGCCCGTAATTGAAAAGAGCACGGTTGAAATTCTCCTGAATGGCTTTTTTAGCCACCTGAATTTCAGAACGAAGCTCCTTCAGAGCAGGAGAAGCATCACTTTTTACTTCCCCAAAACGGTTAAAGACCTTATCTATCTTATCAATAATCTCTTTTTTGAATTCCAGCTCAGAAACATCTTTTATCAGGTTAGGAAAAGTGTCGGGCATGGTTGGGAAAAACTTCTGAAGCTTTCCTATCTGTTCAGTTAAGGTTTTTATTTTGATGAAAGCACTGTTTTCCAGACGGTAATTCTCGATCAGCATTAATTTCAGCTCACTTTCGATATCTTCGTATTCATCGAACGGAATTGCATTTGAACTCTCAAAACTCGAAAGATATTCCGACGTTTTTTTCAGGGAAAGTTCCGCCTCGTCAATTTCCATGGGACGAAGTTGAAGAATTTTTTCTCTCGTTTTCGGAGAATACGCAAATGGAGAGATCTCCGCGAGCAATTGCGGAAACTCTAATTCGTTTAAATCTTCTTTATTTATATACACATTGCAAATTTAGTGAGAAAATGTGATTATTATGTATATTTGAGATATTTACAAATTTTGACCCCGAAACATTCTAGAATTAGATGGAAAGAATTGATAGGAAAATTTATAATTCAGAAAAATTATTGGTAATAAATAGCGAAATAATTGACTGGAACTTAGAAAAGCGCCATGGTATGCAGAAATGGAGAGCACACGATCGCTATGGTTTCATTGAGCTGAATCTTTATGAATTAGAAAATTATAAGAATAAAATAAATAAAGGATTTCCGTCTGATTACTGTTCAAATATTGATTGGAAAGTAGATGAAAATATATTTCCAAAAGAACTTTACCATCTTCATCTTGAAGAAATAAAAGATTATGCTGATTTTATTGCTTCTTATATTTCAGCACTTAAAGGGAAACATTTAAATTTTATTTTTGAAATAACTTTTGCAGGTTTTCACATTATTGACAGTTTCCGGAAAAATACTTATGGAAGAGCTTTAATTGAGGCTGTCATAAGCTGTTTTAATCAGGAAAGCTACAATGCAGGGAAATCCTATAAAGAAAAATATCATTCGCCTGAGAAAATAGAATATCAAATGTCACATTATAAAAATGATTAAAACCGAACGCTTAATTTTAAAAAACATCAATGAAACCGATGTTGAAGATATCCTGAGGATTCGCAGTAATGAAGTCATCAACCAGTTTTTGGCGAGAAATCCACCCAAAAACAATTATGATGCGCTTCAGTTTATCTTAACCATTAAGGAAAGGACTCAAAATAACCAAACCATTTATTTGGGAATTTCTCTAAAAGATCAGCCTAATCTTATCGGAACGATCTGCCTCTGGAACTTTTCTGAAGACAGGAAAACTGCCGAAGTAGGGTATGAGCTCTTACCTGATTACCACAGAAAAGGCATCATGTCGGAAGCCTTAGAAGCGGTTTTAGAATTCGGATTTAATGAACTGCATCTTCAGGAAGTAGTGGCAATGACTCACAAGTCTAATGAAAGCTCGAAAAATCTTCTGCTGAAGCATCATTTTGTTTTGGAAGAGGAGAGAAAAGATGAAGACTTTCCTGATAATATTGTTTTCAGTTTGAGAATTTAAACCATTAAACTTTACAGCCAGAGACAGGCGAAATTTGATATTGCAGATATTTAATTTTATATTTGATTTTTTATCAGACTAACCATGAAAAAAGTTGTAATAGGTATTGTGGCATTGGCCGCAGTTTTCTTTGTTGTTCTTCAGGTTTTCACCTGGTACAATGGAAATAATATCATGAGTAATCAGGCTGTTTTCAAAATCTATATGGACGTAAAAGATGAAGATATGGACGAGTATTTTGGAGTGGAAAAAGGTACGTACGATAAAGATAATCATATGATTGTCTGTAATCTTCCCGTTCAGCCTGCGCCCTTTAAGCAGTACCAGCAAGTTGTTGATTTTGATATTAACAGTATCGACTGTAATGAAAAATATGTCAAAGGAGACTATGTAAAATATGATGAAACTGAGCTTAGCGATGATCAGAATGCTACACTTTTTATAATCAATAAAAATTATTCGCGGCCGGTAGGGATGATTGATCATCAGCTGGAAGGTAAAAACAGCGGAATTGTAGCTTCAAGACAGGTACATCTTGATTACCAGATGGCAGCCATCAACCATATTGTTTTAGCCAAAGACAGAGTGTACGAATATTGTAATAAATAGATAAAAAATGACCTGGACAGAAGTTTTAGCCCCGATAAAAAATACGGAATATTTTAAAAACCTTTGGGAAAAAGTAAAGCAGGAATATGCAACAACCAAAGTTTTTCCGCCAAAAAATCAGATATTCAGAGCGTTGGAAATTACTCCCTTTGAAGATGTTGAGGTGGTGATCCTTGGGCAGGACCCTTATCACAATGATTATCAGGCCAATGGTTTGTGTTTTTCCGTTTCAGAACAGGTAGCGGCGCCGCCTTCCCTTAAAAATATCTTTACAGAATTAAAAGATGACCTTGGCATTGAAAGAACTTCCAAAGAACTGGACGACTGGGGCAGGCAGGGCGTTTTACTGCTGAATGCCACTTTAACGGTACGTGCCCATTCACCCAATTCCCACAAGGATTTAGGATGGGAAAAATTCACAGATTTTATCATCAAAGAAATTTCAGATAAAAAAGAAAATGTTGTTTTCGTTCTTTGGGGAGCTTTTGCACAAAAAAAAGCCGAACTCATTGATCCGGCCAAGCATTTTATCTTAAAATCAGCGCACCCGTCACCTTTTTCTGTGTATAGAGGTTTTTACGGAAGCAAACCCTTCTCGAAAATTAACGAGTACCTTATTTCAAAAGGAAAGAAACCTATTTCCTGGTAGTTTCGGATCTTGTTGCTCCGGTTTTGGTGAATTTGATTCCTATTCTATATTTTCCTTCCAAAGCTTTTGCCCCTCCGTCAGATTTCGGGAATGGGCTTACCTCTTCCAGTGAAATGGTATATCCATTGAATCCTTCGGATTTGTGGTAATTTCTTCCGGTATTATCCATCGTGGCAAGGTTTAAAGTGACAGGTCTGGAAGTAGTGCTCATTACTTCTACCTGTGCTATGGCAACGCCTGCCCAGATGCAGTTGACCCCTTCAGGACAGCGGCTGTCTTCGGAAATCCCTTTGAATGTTACATTCATTTGATATTTTGGAAGAAATTTATTTTCTCCCTGGTTAAAATAAATGATACCTTCTTTTTCTGAAGCCTTGGTGTTTTTCATATCGGAAGCTGTTCCTGCTTTTATTTCAGGGGTTTTTGTTTTCTTTTGGGCATTGCAGCCGGCTAAGGTCAGCATTCCCAAACTTAATATAATGGCTTTATGAAACATATTTTTCTTTTTTTGATGTGAATTTATTTATAATTAATCTGTCAAATTGCAATGCCGGAAATCTGGCATCCTGCATTAAATTCCATCCATCTTTTCCAGCATCCGTCTAAACTTTCATGCTATATTGTTTAAATAATACCAAGCATATTCAATACTACTACCAAAAACATTGCCACACCTACCACAAGACTGAAACCTGTTCCGTAAATGAAGCCGATAAATGCACCTTTTGTCGATTGCAGAGCTTTATTCATATCCTTGCTGTCATGAAGAAGTTCCCCGATAAATACGCCTGCAAACATTCCTACCAGGAATCCCAAGGGAATAGGAATAAAAATTCCGACAATGGTCCCAATGATCGACCCGATACTTCCCCAGCGCGTTCCTCCGTATTTCCTGTTCGTTTTCGCAGGAATTACATAGCTGAGTACTACAGAGATAAGTGTCAGGATCACAAAAGCCCAGATATAGATCATAGGCAGGTCCGCATCTGTCCCGAATTTATAGATCAGAAGACCGCAGATACTCAGTACAAGTCCCGGAAGTACAGGTAGGAAAGTCCCAAGTATTCCTAAAACAAGTAAAATAAGACAGAGAATATTAATTAAGGCTGTATCCATTCTTTAAAATTATCTATGCAAGATAGGAAAAAGAAAATTTGCAGGAGTCTTTTTCAAATTTGGGATGAAAATTGATTGTCAATAGTTACATCATCATTCTTTATTTATAAATTTGCTGTAATGAAAGACGAAATACAGGATACAAAAAGCTTTTTGCAGGAAATAAGCGATCAGCTTTATATTTATATCAGTCAGGTGACACCCGGCGGTATGGATTGGGTCGTTCATATTATTGTTAAGCTGGGGCTTTTGTGTGCCGTGTTTTTAGTAGTGGATTTTATTTTTAAATTCATTATTAATTTTGTTTTCAGATTTTTTAAAAGTGATGAAAAATATCCGGTTATACGCTCTGTTTATCAGTCTAAGATTTCTAATTCTGTTGCTCATTTTGCAGCACTTCTGGTTGTAGGAGCCGTCCATCCTTCCATATTCCCTGCCACAGCACTTCCTAAAACCAATATTTTTATTAACAGATCTATCAATTTAGGTTTGGTTATGATTCTGGCAGGTATGCTTTACAGGTCATTAACGGGCTTCAGGTATTTCTTCACCATAAAGCAGGATTTTTATAAGATCATGGCACTGAATGCCATTTCAGAAACCGTCAAGATCCTGGGAATCTTTATTTTTTCGGTGGTAGGGCTCTGCGTAATATTCGGAATCAAAGGAACAACTATTGTGGGAAGTTTGGGAGCCATTACTGCTGTTTTGGTTCTTGTTTTCAGGGATACCATTTTAGGTTTTGTCACCGGGATCCATGTAGCAACTTCTAAAAACCTCAAAGTAGGGGACTGGGTAAGTATTCCAAAATACAGCATTGAAGGAAATATTACTGATATAAGCCTTCTGACCACGAAGATCACCAATTTCGATAAAACAGTTTCAACCATTCCTACTTATGACCTCCTGACCACGGAAATTAAAAACCTTCAGGTGATGTCTGAATCCAATACCAGAAGGATCAAGAAATCTATTTATTTCAATATCAATTCTTTTAAATTTTTGAATGAAGAAGATATTGAGAGGCTGAAAGAAATCAACCTGATTTCAGATTATCTGGAAGAGAAAACAAAGGAAATTGAAAGGGAAAAACAAAATCTGCAGCATAATGATAAAACCATCAACGGAAGACAGCTTACCAATATCGGAGTTTTCAGGTATTATGCACAGAAATATATAGAAAATGATCCTGATATAGATCAGAAGGGAGCAAAAATGGTCCGCCAGCTGGACATTACTCCGCAGGGGCTTCCGTTGGAAGTGTACTGCTTCTCGAATGATTCCAAGTGGGAGCATTTCGAACAGATTCAGGCAGATATTTTTGACCATTTGCTGGTTGCTTCCAAGGAATTTGATCTTCAGGTTATGCAGATAAGTGTAAAAGTCTGATGAAACCCACTCATCAGATCTTTAAAATTAATTAAATTATGATAATTAAGGAAACAAAAGTCCGGTATGGAATGATTGAATTCGAACTTCCATCCTTATTATCTAACATCTCAATAAAAAAATGACAAAACTAAGCGTAAACATTAATAAAATTGCGACGATAAGAAATGCAAGAGGAGGCGAAACACCAAGTGTAACAGAAGCGGCAGTGAAAATACAGGAATTTGGTGCACAGGGAATCACCATCCACCCAAGACCTGATGAAAGACACATCACAAGGAAAGATGTGTACGATCTGAAACCTTTGGTTACCACTGAATTCAACATTGAAGGAAACCCTCACCGCTCTTTTATTGATATGGTTCTCGAGGTAAAGCCGGAGCAGGTAACGCTGGTTCCTGATGCAGACGATGCTATTACATCCAATGCAGGCTGGGATACTAAAAAGCATTTGGATTTCCTGACAGAAATTATTGCAGAATTTAAGAATGCAGGAATCCGTACCTCTGTTTTTCTTGATCCTTTGCCGGAACTTGTAGAATATGCTGCAAAATCCGGAGCCGACAGAATAGAGCTGTATACTGAAGCTTACGCAAAAAATTACCTTACGAACAAAGAACAGGCTATAAAACCTTATTATGAAACGGCACTGGCAGCAACGGAGTTTGGCCTGGGAATCAATGCCGGACACGATTTAAGCCTTGAAAACTTAAAATATTTTGCTGATCATATTCCGAATCTTCTGGAAGTTTCCATAGGACATGCTTTGATTTCTGAAGCACTGTATATGGGGCTTGAAAATACGGTTCAGGCATATCTGAAAAGACTGGCAGTGTGGTAAAAGAAGTTGGAAATTAGAGATTAGAAACTAATAATAAAAATTTATTTAATTAATCCCTAATCCCTAATCCCTAATTTCTAACCCCTAACTTCTAATTTCTAAATCAAAAAAATGGACATCTTAAACTCAAAAATATTTGGCGAAAACCTTACGGTAACGCCGCTTCTTGTATTTCACGGACTATTTGGAATGCTGGATAACTGGGGAAGTTTCGGGAAAGACCTTGGTGAATACCTTCCCGTACATCTGATCGACCTTAGAAATCACGGAAGAAGTTTTCATTCCGAAAGTATGTCGCATGACGATCTGGCTGATGACATTGCCCGCTATATGGATCATTATGGGATTCAGAAAGCGCATGTCCTGGGCCATTCTCTAGGCGGAAAAGCAGTCATGCAGTTTGTCCTGAAATATCCTGAAAGGGTAGAAAAACTCATTGTGGTAGACATTTCACCAAAAGCCTATCCACCGCATCACCAGGGAATTATCAAAGCCCTTGAGACTGTAGATTTCAATACTGTAAACTCAAGAGGCGAAGTAGAAGCTGTATTGAGCCAGTATATTCCTGAAAAATCTACCATCCAGTTTTTAGCAAAGAATCTGTATTGGGATGACAACAAAAAGCTGAACTGGAGATTTAATCTCAAAACCTTATCTGAAAAATATAACGAATTTGTTTCCAATGCCGTTAAATTTGGGGTTTTTGAAGGCGAATCCTTATTCATTGCAGGAGAAAAATCAAATTATATTCTTCCGCAGGATGAATACGGAATCAAACAGCAGTTTCCAAAAGCTAAAATAGTGACGGTTAAAAACGCCGGGCATTGGGTTCAGGCTGAAAATCCGGTAGATTTTGCGAAAGTTGTCAAAGAGTTTTTGAATTTGGATTAATTTATTTCCGTCTTTTTATTGATTTAGTTAAATTTTTCTTAAAATAAAAATATTATTTCCCTGTGTGTTGAAATTTTTTGTACTTTAGTTTTATATAAAAACTAAATATAATAACTTATGGAAAAGAAAAATTCAAAAAAACCGTTCTTCGCTTCATTTTTAGAAAAACAAATCAGCGATCCTGAAAAAATTCAGGGTGGGGCAGTTACTACACCTACTACAGATATTGTTACTATACCTGAAAGGGATAATGTTACAACATCACCGTTTCTCGACAATGCTACAACGCCGTTAAAGGATCAGGTGGTAACCATGAAGTATCCGTCTGACAGTGATGAGTCTGGAGAATTAGATATTCTTTAAACCGGAATAAAAAACAATAACCAAACTCAAGATTATGAAAGACGAAAATTCAAAAAAGAAGCCGTTTTTTGCCTCATTCCTGGAGAAGCAGGTTAAAGATCCGGAAACCATTCAGGGAGGCGGCATTATTTCAAACACAGATAATGACGTCGTTACCGCACCTTCTATTGATAACGTTACCGCACAGATTTTTGATCATGTTACCCATCCGAGCAAAGATCTTTTGGTAACAATGAAGTATCCTTCAGACGGTGATGATGACGTGGTTTAAATTTCTACAGAATACACAATTACAAGTATATTTTCAACCAAAACTAAATTATTATGAAAGACAAGAATTCAAAAAAGAAGCCGTTCTTTGCGTCATTCCTGGAAAAGCAGCTTAAAGATCCTGAAACCATTAAAGGAGGAGACACAGGGATTATCACCGACACTTTAAAAGATTCCATCACCAAGCCATCTGTTGATGTGGTAACTTCCCCTAAAGATGATATGATGCACACGCTGAAATATCCGTCTGACGGAGATGATGATGCACCAACTATTCCACTGGATTAAAAAAATGAAATACTAATCGTATTAATACAATCATCACATACCCAAAGGAAACTTACCATTAAGTTTCCTTTTTTAATAAAAACCGGCAAATGATTCTCTGTATTACCCATTCCCAAGATTTTTACAATATTGATCTTTTTTTTGAATATCTGGCCTCTAAAAATATTCCGTACTTCAGGCTGAATTCTGACCGCATGAATCACCTCCAGAAGATCAGTGTGAATGAAGATTCATTTGAACTGACCGATGAATCCGGAAATACCATTCATTCAAAAGATATCAAAGGAGTATGGCACAGAAAAGCCTGGGGAATCCCCGTTCCTGAAGAACTGGATGAAGATTACAAAAAAATATTCCTCAGCGGTTACGCTAACCTCCGTTATAACCTTATTACTGTTTTAGAAAATATTCCATGGATCAATCCTTATGAAAATGAAAGAAAAATTGATGGAAATAAAATGCTTCAGCTGAAAACCGCCAAAGAACATCAATTAACTGTTCCTGAAACTATTTTCTCCAATGATGAAGAAAAGATCACAGCCTTTTTTCATAAGTTCTGTAATGGAAAGGCAGTGGCAAAACTGCACAGCCTGACTGCAAAAACTATGAGCGGGGAGAATCTTATTTCAACAATGATCATTGAAGAAGATACCCTGGAGCATATTGCGGATATTACATATTGTCCGATGATCTTTCAGCCCTATATTGACAAAGAATATGAATTGAGGATTGTTTATATTGCCGGAGAGTTTTTTACCGGAAAGATCAATAACAGTGAAAATGCAGACTGGAGACTGGCACAGGGAAACTATGTCTGGTCAGCCTATGAACTGCCGGAAAATATCAAAGCCGGTCTTGCTTCCATGATGGAGGAAATGGGGCTTTATATAGGAGCAATAGATATGATCAGAGGAAAAGACGGGGAATATTATTTCCTGGAAGTAAACCCGCAGGGAGAATGGGGAATGCTGCAGAAAGAGCTGGGATTTCCCATCGCAGAAAAAATCGCCGATAACCTTATAAAAAGAATCAATAACCCATGAATAAAATATTAATCATTACGCATACAGCAGATAACTTTTCAATTGAAAAAGTAACGGAATATATAGAAAAAAATGGCTGCGAGGTCATCCGTTTCGATGTGGACCTGTACCCGATACAAAATAAACTTTCAACAGTATATCAGGATGGAGAGTGGATCAGTGTTCTTGAAACAAAAGAGGCAAAATACCGTCTGGATGATATTGCTGCCGTATGGTACAGGAGAGCCTATAATATCGGAAGCGGAGTAAAAGAAGAAATGGATAAAAAATTCTATGGTGCTGCAATGGGGGAGATCCGCAATACGCTTTTCGGATTTATAGAATCTGTGGATGCTTATGCATTGGGGAAACCCGGCATTTACAGAAGGCTGGATAGTAAAGAAGAGCAGCTTAAAATTGCAGTTAAATTAGGACTTAAGATTCCTGAAACCTGTCTGACGAACAATCCGGAAGAAGCAAGGCAGTTCATCCTTAAACATCAGAATGTGATCGCTAAAATGCAGACCGGTTTTGCGATTTATGAAGACGGAGTGGAAAGTGTGGTCTTTACCAATGTCGTCAACGAAGACAAGCTGGAGGAATTGGACTCGTTGGTGTATTGCCCAATGCAGTTTCAGAAAAAAATTGAAAAGAAAAAAGAACTTCGCGTTACCATTGTAGGAAGGGATGTTTATGCTTTTGAAATAGATTCCCAACAGTCCGAGGATGCGAAAGTCGATTGGAGAAAAGACGGGGTAAACCTGCTTACAAAATGGGTGAGAACAGAACTTCCGGCAGATGTTGAATCGAAGCTTCTGGAACTTTTAGATGTATACAATGTGGATTATGGCGCTATAGACATCATTGTTTCCCCTGAAGATGAATATTATTTCATTGAGATCAATGCTGCAGGTGAGTTTTTCTGGCTGGATAATCTGACGGAAGAAAATCAGATCTCCAAGAGTATTGCGGATGTTCTTTGTGATAAGGCTCCGAGAAGAAACAATATGGTTATGGCTTAAATAGAAATACAATTTAAATATAAAAGGCACAAAAGGTTGGTATTTAGCTTTTGTGCCTTTTTTTGTGTTTAGTAGCGGTGTGGGGTTGTGCTTAACCACCCCGTCAAAAATTCTATGAATTTCGCCACCCCTCCAGGGGAGGGGAATTATGATCCGACAAATATCTGTCGATTGAAATCTTTATTTTCCAAAAAATGCTTAATGATTTTCCCTGTAAAATGATAATATTGGTTAAATAAAGTGGAATTCTGCTTTAAAAATCGCAAATTTGCATACGCGGTTTTTCATAAACTTTACTGGAAAAATGAAGAATTGCCGGATAGGAAATATTGTTATATTTTAGTCAGCAATCAAGTACATAATTAATGATTTTTGTAACGGGTGCAACCGGAATCCTGGGAAGGGTGATTGTTTTGGAACTTCTGAAAAAAGGGAAAAACGTTCGTGCCTCCAAAAGACCGGGCAGCAATTTAAACGATGTAAGGCATTCTTACAGCTTCTATACAGATAATCCTGATGATTTTTTTAATAAGATCAATTGGGTAGATGTAGATTTTGATGATATTGATGCTCTTCAGGAGGCGTTAAAAGATGTGGATGAGGTGTATCACTGTGCCGCAAAAGTAGGTTTCCATCCTAAAGACGAAAAAGAAATGTACCATACCAATGTAAAAGGTACAGAAAATTTACTGTTTGCCTGTGAGGGTTCGGGAGTGAAAAAATTTCTTCATGTGAGTAGTATTGCTGTTTTGGATATTTTTAATGAAAAAGGAGAATTAGACGAAAATTCAGAGTTTAATCCCAAAGAAGAGCATTCTGCTTATGCCATTTCTAAACATCTTGCAGAAATGGAGGTGTGGAGAGCCTCTGCGGAAGGGATGAATACCATTATCGTGAATCCCGGAATGATCATCGGAAGCGGAAACTGGGGTCAAAGCAGTGGCGATATATTTCCCACTTTTGAAAATAATGGCTTTACTTTTTCCGGTGGAACCAGTTATGTAGACGTCCGAGATGCAGCCCGGATTGCCATTCAGCTGATGGAAAAAAATGCTTTCGGGGAACGTTTTATTCTTATTTCCGAAAATCAGAAATATGCAGAGCTCGGAAAACAGATCAGGTCTCAGCTTGGACTGAAAGAAGCAAAAATCCTTACAAAATCTCAACTGAACCTGGGACGGTTAGCCAATATTCTTTTAGGCTGGCTGATTCCAAAGCTGAGAATCATTACAAAATCAAATATTGAAGCCATATCATCGCTCAATACCATTTCCAATCAGAAAATTAAAAAAGAGCTTGATTATCAGTTTATTCCTGTAAAGGAAAGTGTTGATTTTCATCTTAAAAATTATATTAACGACAAAAAGCTGAATTCATGAATCTTGCAGCAGCAATTATCCTTAAAAATGTAGAAAAACATCCGGTAAAATCAGCAATAGGCTTTAAAAAGAAAGATGAAGTATGGAAAGAGCTGAGCTGGAAAAAATTCGGTGAGATCGTTTTTAAAACAGCTAATGCACTGAAAAATGCAGGAATTCAGGAAAATGATAAAGTAGCCATCTACTCGGATAACTCTTCCGAATGGATGACCGTTGATCTTGCTTCAATGGCCATTGGTGCCGTTACTGTACCTGTATATTCTACGAATAATGCAGAACAGGCAGAATATATCATCAGTGATTCTTCAGCAAAAGCTGTGCTTGTCGGCAGCCAGGAACAGTATGATGCCTGTCTGGAGATCTTACAGAAAGAAGAAAACGAGTTGGAAACCATTATTGTTTCTAAAAAATCGGTTTGGATTAAAAAAGAATTCAACAGTTTTTACCTTGAGGATTTTATTGCAAAATCATCCCCCAAGCTGGAAATCTGTAAAAAAGAATATGACGATACAGCTACCCTGATCTATACTTCAGGAACAACGGGAACTCCTAAAGGCGTTATGCTTACTCATGGGAATTTCATCAAAGCTTTCGATTCCCATTTTGAGTTTTTTAAATTTAAAAACTTTGAAGAAGAACTGTCGCTGGCCTTTCTTCCATTAAGCCATGTTTTTGAAAGAAGCTGGAGCCTGCTTTGCCTGTATGGCGGTGCAAGAGTATATTTCCTGGAAGATCCTAAAAATATTGCAAAGGCTCTGGAGGAAGTAAAGCCTACCACAATGTGTGCTGTGCCGAGATTTTTTCAGAAAGTATATGCCGGAGTTCTCGAGAAAGCCGAAGAAGGCTCTTCACTGAAGAAAAAGATCTTCGATTGGGCGCTGGCAACAGGCTGGCAGACTGCAGAGCTGAGAAGAAATGAAAAACCGGTTCCTTTTGGATTGAAACTGAAGGAATCCGTTGCAGATATGCTGGTTTTCAGTAAAATTAAAGAGAGAATGGGCGGCAGGCTGTGGTTTTTACCTTGTGGAGGAGCATCGCTTTCGCCGGAAGTCACCAAATTCTTTGATTCAGTGGGAATTCACATCACAGTAGGATACGGACTGACTGAAACAACCGCTACACTGACCCTTTTCCCATTGACCCATTTTGAGCATGGAACCAGCGGAAAACCTTTACCAGGTGTAGAAATCCGTATTGGTGAAGGTGATGAGATCCAGGCTAAAGGAAACGGCATTATGAAAGGATATTACAACAAGCCTGAAGAAACACAGAAAGTCTTTACAGAAGACGGATGGTTTAAAACCGGAGATGCCGGAAAATTCGATGATAAAGGCAACCTGATTATCACGGACAGGATCAAAGATTTGATGAAAACCTCCAACGGGAAGTATGTGGCACCACAGCAGATCGAGAACCTTCTTACCAATAATAACTTTATCCAGCAGATCATGCTGGTGGCAGAGGGAAGACAGTTTGTTTCCGCGCTTATCGTTCCGAATTTTGAATTTCTGCAGGATTTTATCAAAAAAAATAATATTCCTTTTACCAGCTGGGAAGAAGCAGTGAAGGACGAGAAAGTTATTGCTTTGTATAAAGAAAAAATTAAAGAATTACAGGTGCATCTTGCAGATTATGAAAAAGTGAAAAAATTTACACTAATGCCTGCAGAGTTTGATATCAATACCGGAGAAATAACTCCGACACTGAAAGTCAAGAGAAATGTGGTTCTTAAAAAATATGCGGATATTATTGAGAGTATGTATTAAACACAGACCTTAATGCCTTACGACAGATGTACCGTTTTTTATTTTAAATCAGATTATGACAACACAAGAATTTCTGGGAAAACAAAATTTCACCATCAATAATCAGACAGTTTCAGAAAGCTGTCCTTCCAATATCGCCCTGATTAAATATTGGGGCAAATATGCTGATCAGATCCCTGCAAACCCAAGCATCAGTTTTACTTTAAATCATTGCAAAACCAATACGTCCATAGAGTTTTTTGCCAATGAAGCCTTTTCTGTGCAAACTTTCCTGGCGGGCAATGAAGAAACGAAATTTGCTGAAAAAATAGAAAAATACTTTAAAAATATTGAACAATACCTTCCGTGGATATTGAAAGGAAAATATATCATCAGAACAGAAAATACCTTTCCGCACAGTTCCGGGATTGCAAGTTCTGCTTCCGGATTTGGAGCCATTGCAAAGTGCCTGATGAAGCTGGATGAAACTTTTTCAGGAAAATCATCTGAGGAAGAATCATTAAGAAAAGCCTCATTTCTGGCCAGATTGGGCAGTGGAAGTGCCTGCAGAAGTTTGTATAACGGGCTTGTAGTGTGGGGAGAGTCGGATGAGGTACAAGGAAGCTCAGATCTGTTTGCTGTGAAATACCCCGATAATGAAATTCATGAAATATTTAAAAACTTTAATGACTGGGTTTTATTAATTCATGAAGGCCAGAAAAGTGTATCCTCAACCGTAGGGCATGGCCTGATGAATACCAATCCGTATGCGGAAAGAAGATTTCAGGAAGCAAGAGAAAACTTTGTTCCCATGAAGGGAATTCTTAAAAACGGCAACCTGGAAGAATTTATCAAATTGGTAGAACATGAGGCACTTACCCTTCATGCCATGATGATGATGAGTGATCCTGCCTTTATTCTGATGAAAACCGGAACACTGGAGGTAATCAATAAAATCTGGGATTTTAGAAAAGAAACTGGCCTGCCGTTGTTCTTCACGCTGGACGCCGGTGCCAACGTTCATCTTCTGTTCCCCAACAACGGAACCGAAGATAAGATCAAAGCATTCATCGAAACCGAATTGCTGCAACACACTCAGAAAAATGGAGTAGTGAAGGATGTAATGAGGTTTTAAAAAAATATGACACAAACATCTGCGTGATCTGCTAAATCTGCGAGAGTTTTTTCGCTCGCAGATCACGCAGATTCTTTTTGAACTTCAAGTTAAAAAGTCAGTTTAAGAAAAACTTCTGCAATGATCTTTTAGTTCAAAATATTGAATGTTTTACTGAAAAGGAGCATTCAGGAAATCATTAAACGGTTTCATCAGTTTAAAGATTTTCGTTAAGTTTTTTATAGCATTTTTGTCCAGGATTTCTTCATCTTTCAGGGGATATACTACAATGAAATTCTTGAGTTTCAGATATTCTCCCATTGGATCTTCCTTTTCAAATCCCTGGGGAATTTTTTTCAGTTTATCATCCTGGTCAAGCTCTGGAAAATGTTTTTTAAAGTCTTTCTGATTAATAATTTTAAGAAAATCCTCGCTGTATAAAGAAATTTCCTTTCTTACTTCTTTCAGGACCGAAGATTCCGGCATATAAATACCACCCGCCAGGAAAGATTTCCCAGGTTCCAGATGAAGATAATAGCCACCTTTCTGACTGCCTTTACCCATTCCCAGGGAGGCGCCAAAATTAGTTTTATAGGGTGATTTGTCTTTTGAAAACCGTGTGTCTCTGTAAATTCTGAACAATGATTTTTTGCCGTCGATTTTCCCCAGTTCCTCATCAAAACCGGACATTTCTTTGATCAGGCCGTCAAGGAAAGTAATAACATTTTCCTGGGCTTCCGTATAAGCGGATTTGTTTTCATTAAACCAGTCACGGTTGTTGTTGACAGTAAGATTTTGTAGAAATTTCAGGGTTTCCGGCTTGATGCTATTCATGTTTTTAAAATTTAATAAGGTGTGTTGTTTATTTATTTAACCAAGTTAAAAAATAAACTTAGGCTGACCAAAATTATACAATATAACGAATGTATTAAAAATTTAGAAAGAATTTTTGAGAGTTAAATACCTTAAAGACACACCGTTTATGATACACAGCTTCCGGATTAATGAATGGCTGTTAAATCTAGTGATAGTAAGGGATGAACCCGGTTAAAACATGTGACGTTTTAAAATAAAAATTTTATGTTGAATCATGTTATTTTTGAAAATTCATAAATAATACCGAAAAAATCAATCCAATTTAATAAAAAAAAATAATGTTTAACATCTTTTTAACGCGAGGCACGTTTTTTTGGATTTAATTTTTAAAAAAATAAAAAAATATTAAAGGATTCTGAATTAAAGTTTACATATTTAAAACTTTATTCAAAAACAAATCAAATATTTATTGTATCTTTGCAAAAATTTTAAAATATTTAATGAATTTATTTACGGAGTCCAATTTAAGTCCTGACATTCTTAAGGCAATTGGCGAACTGGGTTACGAAAGCCCGACAGAAATCCAAAAACAGACTATCCCTTTCATTCTTTCAGATATTCGCGATTTGATCGCACTTGCGCAGACAGGGACAGGCAAAACAGCAGCGTTTTCGCTTCCGATTTTGGATATGATTGACGATACGAGTCGCAAAATCCAATTATTGGTGCTTTGTCCGACACGGGAATTATGTCTTCAGATTTCTAAAGACATAAAAAATTACTCCAAGTACATGAAAGACATCAAAACCACAGCGGTTTACGGTGGAAGCAGTATTATGGATCAGATTCGTTCTTTAAAGGATAAACCGCAAATCATTGTAGGTACTCCTGGAAGAGTAATCGACCTTATCAACAGAAAAGCGCTTGATTTTTCTGCGATTCATTGGTTAGTTTTGGACGAAGCTGATGAAATGCTTTCTATGGGTTTCAAAGATGAGTTGGAAACAATTCTGAGCGAAACACCGGACACAAAGCAGACTTTCTTATTCTCGGCTACGATGAATAAAGAAGTGGAAAGAATTTCCAAAAATTATCTTACCAACCCGCACCGTATTTCTGTAGGTTCTATTAACGAGGTTAAGAAGAACATTAAACATGAATACTATGTGGTAGGATACCGTCAGAAAAAAGAAGCTCTTAAGAGATTAATTGACGCCAATCCAAACCAGTATTCTATTCTTTTCTGCAGAACAAGAATGGAAACCCAGGAAGTGGCAGATTTCTTAATGCAGAATGGTTATGCCGCAGATGCGCTCCACGGTGACCTTTCCCAGGCGCAGAGAGATACGGTAATGAAGAAATTCAGACTGAAAAACATCGACATCCTTGTAGCAACAGACGTTGCAGCAAGAGGATTGGATGTAAATTCCCTGACACACGTGATCCACTATTCTTTACCTGATGATCCGGAAGTATTCGTTCACAGAAGCGGAAGAACCGGTAGAGCTGGAAAAGATGGAGTTTCAATGGCATTGATTAAGCCTGAAGAAAGCAGAAAGCTGAAACAGATTAAATCTGCAACGAAGATTGAGATCGTAGAGAAAACAATACCAACCGGTAATGATATCATCAAAGCCCAGGTGGGAGGTGTTTTCGAAAAATTATTTACAGAACACGAAGAAGATATCTTTGAATTTGATGACAGCCTGATCCCGGATCTGAGTGCGTTCACCAAAGAAGAATTGGTTCATAAGCTATTGCAGTTCCAGCTGAAAGATCTTGCCCTTTATTACAAAGACAAGCATGATCTTGTTGAGCAGAAACTAAGCAGCAGAGATGACGACTATTCAAGAAGAGACAGAGGTCGTGACAGAGACAGGGACAGAGGAAGAGACCGCGACCGTGACAGCAGAAGCAGAGATGGAAGAGACCGTGGCGGAAAACCTAGAAGAAAAGATGAGAATATGGTAAGATTCTTCTTCAATCTGGGGAAAAAAGATCAGTTGAAAAAGCTTGATGTTTTAGATATCATCAATAAAGCGACAGCCGGAAAAAGCAAAAAAAGAGCAGAAATCGGTGATATTGAAATTTTAGAAAAATTCTCTTTCTTTGAAGTGGAAAAATCTTTCCAGGAAAATGTAATGAGCAATATTCCTTCAATGAAATTCAGAGGGAAAGAAATGAGAGCTGAAGTGGCAAACTAAGATCTCTCAGAATATATAAAACCGGCTTTTGGCCGGTTTTTTTATTTGATAATCAAGTGTTAACCGAATGTTAACAAAACTTAACGTTAGATTGTTTCAGGGCAAATCCTTTTTTAGGAAATTTGCACAAAATTATAAATACATAAAAATGGGAATTGGTAATATTTTCCACGCTTTTCAACCAAAAGATAAAATTTTCTTTGTACTTTTTGAAAAAGTAACTGAAAACCTAGTTGCAATGTCTGAAGACTTTAACAACGGTATCAAAGATTTCGATCTTAACGATGATACAATGCTGAAAAGAATGAGCGACTATGAGCATAAAAATGATGAACTTACCCATGAGATCTTCGTTGAATTAGGAAAAAACTTCATTACACCGTTCGACCGTGAGGATATCCACACACTGGCTACCGGCCTTGATGATATTGCAGATTATATCTACGCTTCCACAAAATACATCTTCCTGTACAAATCGCCTGAAATGAAAGCCTATTCAGATTTTTCATTGCTGATCCACAAAGCTTGTCTTGAGATCCAGAATGCGATGAAAAACCTTAAAGGATTCAAAAATATGGATCAGGTAAAGGAAGCATGTATCAAAGTAAACTCTATTGAAAACATTGCAGATGACCTGCTATCCAACTCAATGGTGGATCTGTTTGAAACCAATGATGCAATTAACATCATCAAAGTTTCATCCGTACTTAATTATCTTGAAATAGTAACTGATAAAGCAGAAGATGTTGCCAACACGATTGAGAACATCATGATTAAATACGCTTAATACAATTATAACTCACAGAAATGGAATTTCCGATTTTACTTACGGTTATTATTGCGTTAGCTTTAATTTTCGACTATATCAATGGTTTTCATGACGCAGCCAATTCAATTGCAACCATTGTTTCTACCAAGGTTTTAACCCCTTTTCAGGCGGTACTTTGGGCAGCATTATGGAACTTTGCCGCTTTTTTTATCGCCGCATACATTATTGGTGAATTTAAAATTGGTAATACCATTGCAAAGACTGTTAATGAAAACTTTATCAATCTTGAAGTTATATTTTCAGGTCTTGTAGCCGCTATTGCATGGAATCTTTTAACATGGTGGTTTGGGATTCCTTCTTCATCATCACATACCCTGATCGGAGGGTTTTTAGGTGCAGCTCTTATGCATGCCTTCATGATGGATTACCATGATATAGTAGCAACACAACCCAATTTAGGTTTTATTGAAACCTGTAAACATGCTTTTCATCAGGTAACGACACAAAGTGTTGTAAAATTTGATAAAGTAATTCCTATTTTCCTGTTCATTTTTATGGCTCCGATAATAGGGATGATCATTTCGATCATTATTACACTGATCATCGTTCATTTATACAAAAGATCCAATCCGCATAAGGCAGATCAGTCTTTCAAAAGATTACAGCTGGCTTCATCAGCTTTATTCAGCTTGGGACACGGTCTGAATGATGCCCAGAAAGTAATGGGAATCATTGGAGCAGCTTTGATCTACTATCACGTAGAAATGCTGCAGGACCCTATTTACCTGAATATTCCTTCTGCAGGACGTTTTGATTATTTTGCAGAACATTACCTTTGGGTTCCGTTAGTTTCTTTCTTAGCCATCGGTTTAGGTACCATGAGTGGAGGATGGAAGATCATCAAAACGATGGGAACCAAAATTACGAAAGTAACTTCTCTTGAGGGAGTAAGTGCTGAAACAGCAGGAGCTATTACATTATTCATCACGGACCACTTCGGTATTCCTGTATCTACTACCCATACGATCACAGGGTCTATTATTGGAGTAGGGTTAACGAAAAGAGTTTCTGCCGTAAGATGGGGAATTACAGTAAGCCTTCTTTGGGCGTGGGTACTTACCATTCCGATTTCGGCTGTTGTGGCAGGAGCTACTTATCTTATTGTAACTTTTCTAACTTAATTAAAAGATTAGAATACATATATAAACTTTGTCCTTCCGGGCAAAGTTTTTTGTTTTATAAAGCCTCGAAAAATTGTATTTTTGTTCAAATTAAAAGATTTTATGGAATTTTTAGACAGATACCAGCAGATCGTTGCTGATGCCATCACGAAGTATACTTTTAAAGACAAGCCTGCGGAACTTTATGACCCTATGAACTACATCATTTCACACGGTGGAAAGCGCCTTCGTCCTATTATGGTACTGATGGCCTGCGACCTGTTCGGAGGAGATCTTAAACAGGCTATAAAACCGGCGCTGGCTATTGAATTTTTCCATAATTTTACCCTGATCCATGACGATATTATGGATGAAGCTCCGTTAAGAAGAAACAAGCCTACCATTCATACCCTTCACGGGATTAATGTTGGAATCCTTTCAGGGGACGGATTAATGCTTAAGGCTTATAAATTCTTTGAAGATCTTGAACCTGAAATTTTCAAGGCATGTATCAGGATCTTTACCCATACAGGACTTCTTTTGTGCGAAGGACAGCAGTACGATATTAATTTTGAAACTCAGGAGGATGTTACCTATGATGACTACATTCGAATGATTACCTATAAAACAGGTGTTTTAAGTGCCTCTTCCTTTGAAATAGGAGCTCTTATTGCCAAAGCCAATTTTAAAGATGCCAAAGCGATCTTCAATTTCGGAAAACATATTGGTATTGCTTTCCAGATTATGGATGATTACCTGGATGTATTTGGAGATCAGGCCCAGTTTGGTAAAAAGCATGCCGGAGACATTTATGAGAACAAAAAGACCGTACTTTATCTTTTAGCGAGGGAACACGCTACAGAGGAAGAAAGAAAAGAACTGGACCACTGGTATAGTAAAAAAACAGATAACATCGACAAAGTATACGGTGTTGAAAAGATTTTCAGAAGAACCAAAGTAGATGAAAAAGCATTACGCCTGATCGAAAAGCATAACGAAATAGGGCAGAGCTACCTGGAAAAGATCAATATTCCTGAAGAAAAGAAAAAGCCTTTTATAGAACTGGCTAATTATCTGTTGAGAAGAGAGAGCTAATTAAAGGTAAAAGGACTTAGGGCTTAGGGATTAGTTGTTTGTAGCAGTTATCTTAGCCCTAATTCCTAAATCCTAATCCCTTACCAATGAAATTCAGAACTGAAGTTGACATTCCGAAGTCGGAGAAAAAGATTGAAGTTGAAGATAAAATATTTTCAATAGGATCCTGTTTTGCTTCGGAAATGACAGATTTGCTGGGACAGGGCCAGCTTCAGACCGTTAATAATCCCTTTGGAACTATTTTTAATCCTTTTTCGATCAGTAATGCCGTTAAAAGGCTCCATGATTCAGAGTTCTATACAGAAGACGAGCTGATCACTTTTAATGACGAATTTATCTCCCTGGATCATCACAGCAGCTTCGACAGAAGATATATTCATCAGACCCTGGATGTAATCAATGCCGGGATAGAGGTGGGAAACAGATTTCTTCAGGATGCAGGCTGGGTCATTATTACTTACGGGACTTCATTTATTTATGAATTTATTCCGAAAAAAAAGCTGGCAGCGAACTGTCATAAAATTCCTCAGAAGTTTTTTGAAAAAAGACTGCTTTCTCATCAGGAGCTTACAGATTCCATTTACAATACGGTTTTAAACCTGAAAGATATCTGCCGTGATGATGTCCAGATCCTGTTTACCGTCTCACCGGTCCGCCACACAAAAGATGGAATGGTTGAGAATCAATTAAGTAAATCCAAGCTGATCACAGCAGTTCATGAGGCTGTTTCACAACTAGAAAACTGCCATTATCTTCCTGTTTATGAAATAATGATGGATGATCTGCGTGATTACCGTTTTTACAAGGAAGATATGCTTCATCCTACTTCTCAGGCGGTCAGCTATATCTTTGATAAATTCGGTGAAGCCTATTTTTCAGAAGATACGAAAAGCTTTATCAAAGAAAATTTTAAAATCAATAGAGCACTGGAGCACAGGACGGATGATGAAAAGGATCCTAAATATATTGAATTCAGAGAAAAATTAAGCCAGAGAATTGAAATTCAGAGAGGAAAAGTAAGGCATAAAATATTTTCAGATGATTGATTTCACTACCCTTGACTATCTAAGGTCTGGAAATGAAAAGCAGAAAAGAGTGTATGAAGTTCTTACGAAGTATAAGGTCTTTGAAAAGCTGAAGCCTTATTCCCCGGTGCTGGCAGGAACTATTCCTATCGGGATCGATATTGAAAGCAGTGACCTGGACATTATTTGCGAAGTAGATCTTAGTTTTGAAGAAGATTTTCTGGATGATATTATGTTTAGCCGTCTAATTCCTGCAGATGCAGAGGTAAAGGTTGAAAACGTTACCATAGATGGCGAAAAAAGTATTGTTATTAATTTTATGCTGGAAGAATTTCCAATAGAAATTTTCGGACAGAATAAACCGGTGCTCGCCCAGAATGCTTATCAGCATATGATGGCTGAATACAGAATATTAAAAGAAAAAGGAGAAGATTTCAAATATAAAATAATAGAACTTAAGAAAAAGGGAATCAAGACTGAGCCGGCATTCGGTTTATTGATGGACTTGAAAAACCCGTATAAAGATCTGTTAAAATTTTAAGAAAATGATTGATACACATACCCACTTATACGCAGAAGAATTTGATGAAGACAGAAGAGAAGCTATTCAGCGAGCCCTGGATAAAGGAGTTACAAAGTTTTATCTTCCTGCCATCGATTCGGAGTCTCATGAAAAAATGCTTCAGCTGGAAAATGAATATCCGGGACAGATCCTTTCTATGATGGGACTTCATCCATGCTATGTAAAGCCGGAATCATGGGAAAAAGAGCTGGAAATTGTTAAAAATTATCTCGATCAGAGAAATTTTCCTGCAATAGGAGAGATCGGTATCGATCTTTACTGGGATAAGACAACGCTTGATATTCAGGTAAAAGCTTTTGAGCAGCAAATCGACTGGGCCATAGCAATGGACCTTCCTATTGTTATCCATACAAGAGAAAGCTTTGATGAAACATTTGAAGTACTGGAAAGAAAAAAACATCCGAAACTCCGTGGGATTTTTCACTGCTTTTCAGGAAATCTGGAGCAGGCCAAACATGCCATTGATCTCAATTTTATATTGGGAATAGGAGGGGTTGTGACCTTTAAGAACGGAAAAATAGATCAATTTTTAAAAGAAATCCCTTTGGATAAGATCGTTCTGGAAACAGATTCTCCATATCTTGCCCCGGTTCCACACAGAGGAAAGAGAAATGAAAGCTCCTATCTTGATCTGGTTGCAGGAAAACTGGTGGATATTTATGGTAAAGACTTTTCCGAAATAGATAAAATTACTACACAAAACGCAAAGAAGATTTTTAGCAGTTAATTCTTTTTAGATGAATAAAAATTTAAACCTTACAAAATATAGCACAGCGACCAGCTTGATGCTATTTATTATTTATTTCGTAATTAATTTTTTATTTCTTACAAAATACGGTATCCGACAGTCGGTTGTTCCCATCAGTATTTTGATTGTTGGATTTATTATTGTACACTTTTTAATATTTTTTTTTAGAAAAAACCGGTTTTTGTCAAAAAATCTGAATCAAAAATCTGTTTATCTGCTGGCATGTGCTTTTACTGTTTTCTATATTGCATTATGTCATATTATGAAAGATCCTTATAAAATGAATATAGACCGCTGGCAGACTCTCGATTTTTCAATGGATTACTGGATTCATGGCCAATATATTTATACCAAGCGTAATTTCATGGGGAATCTGTCCTCTTATCTTCCGGGCCAGCTTTTGTTATCTCTTCCTTCTTACCTGTTAGGAAATCTTGGATATGTACAGGTGATGGCTTTTTTGTTGTTTGCCGGGGCAGTTTTGAAGGAATTTAAAAGTAATCTGATCAGGTTTACAGCAATACTCATGTTGGGAATATCTTTGTCTTATATTTATGAAGCAGTCTGCAAGAGTGATTTTATTTCTTCTTTTATATTTTCGGCTGCATTTATTCTTTTCTGGCACAGTAAATTTAAAGATAATTATTTTCAAAAGCCTGTACTATTAGGAGTTTGCCTTGGTGTTTTATTCTTAACCAGGAGTGTAGCTGTTATTCCCTTGATCATATTTTTGCTGAAACCTTTTCTGGCCGCTAATAAAACACTTCAGATAAGAACAGTACTAACTTTTCTGATCACTGTAGCGATACTTCTTGTGACTATTTTCTTTCCTGCCAATAACTTTGATTATATTTTCCAACATAATCCGCTGAAACTTCAGGGGCAAAGTAATAAATTGGTCATGTTGTTTTTTCTGGCAGCTGCCATTTTCTTGTCTTTTTATGCTAAAAAGATAAATGAAGTATTTTATTTTTCGTCATATATTGTATTTTTTATTATGCTTAGTTTCGTGCTGGAAAAGTATCTGTATTTTGGGATTGGCTTTCAGGACAATTTTTTTCCGACAACTTATCTGGCAGCTTGTCTTCCTTTCTGTATAATTGGGTACTGTTTCTCGGTTAAAAGAGAAGCGGACAGGGAAGTTTTGAATTAATTACTTTAAAATATGATCAGAACAGGTAAAGAAATAAAGTTTTATGCTTACATAGGATTTCTTGGAGTAATTTTAGTGTATATAATTGCCCAGTTTTACATTAAATCACATCTTCCAGAACTGGGCTGGACAATATCAGACTGGTTGATCAATTATGAGGATGGAGGATTCAAAAGAAGGGGGCTATCAGGAAGTTTTTTGTTTTTTATTCAGGATAATTTGAAGATTCCGCTTAATACGCAGATCTTTGTTATCCAGTCATGTTTCTTTATCCTTATTTTTTATTTATTGGTCCGCTTAATCATTTCTAAAAAATTGAACTGGGACCTTTTGATTTTATTGTGCTCACCGCTTTGCCTTTTATTTATCCCTGTTAATATTTTTAATTCCGGGAGGAAAGAAATAGTTTTAATAGTACTCGTTTTGTTTTTTGTTTATGGCAAGCAGAGTGAATTAAAAAAATATATACTTTTCGTTGGCTTTATAGTAGGATTGTTCCTGCACGAGCTGTTTTATTTTTATTTGCCTTTTGTAATGGCTGCTTATATTTTAAAGACCAATAAAGTTGATTTTAAATATCTGGGCACTTTGTTTCTGGTCTCTACATCAGTTATTTTAATATTATACTTCTGGGGAGGAGAAATTAATCAGGGAAATTCCATAGAGCTTTTAAAGCAGCGAGGAATACAGTTTACCAGGCTGAATATTTTTACCTATGATGTGATTAAAGAAAGAAGAGGAATGATGAATGCTTATCCGTCCTATATTCTGTTCGGTTTGGAACTGCTGTTTATGATATTCTTATCTTTTGTCTTTGTAAAAAAATATTTGCCGCAGCAGGTTAAGAATTTTAAAATTTTTATTCTGATATCCCTGATTTGGGTAAGTCCGATTTATATATTGGGAGCAGATTGGTTTCGGTGGAATCATATTTATGCATTACTGCTTATTGTATTGATAATTATCGCTTTACCAGATAATACTTCGAAAATGCCATATGTAGAAGGGAAATTCAATAGCTCGTTATTCATTATAAACATTCTTTTCTTCATTGTTTTTTTCCTTCATATACAATATGACAGTTCAGGAAATTCAAAGGAATATCTGCTGAAGTATATTGAAAATAAAATACCCTTTTGAGTTTTGGATATATAGATCAAAAAAGCTTCTCATTGAGAAGCTTTTTCTTATTTTTTTCTGGTGAAATTTTTATTCTTAGGTTTTTTAAATCCTGTAGTAGGTGTACTGCCTGCTGGTTTATTGTTATTCTGAGGTTTTGGAGATCTCGAAGATCTTCTTTCTCCACCGCCTGCAGCCATAGGTTTGTTATTGGAGTCCCTTTTCTGAGCGACCAGATTATCGGTATGGAAAGGATGGTCCTTTACCACAGGAATTTTCTTTCCGATCAGTTTTTCCGTATTTCTCAGGTTCAGGAGGTCAAGGCTGTCTACAAAAGAGATTGAAGATCCTTCTGCTCCGGCTCTTCCCGTTCTTCCGATTCTGTGAACATAGGTTTCAGAAACGTCGGAAAGTTCAAAATTAATGACATATTTAAGCTCATCAATATCGATCCCCCTTGCAGCGATGTCTGTGGCTACCAGAATCCTTGTTTTTCCGGACTTAAAATTATTTAGGGCATTCTGCCTTGCATTTTGAGATTTGTTCCCGTGAATGGCTTCCGCTGAGATATTATCTTTCTGAAGTTTTCGGGCGATTTTGTCAGCACCGTGTTTCGTTCTGGAGAATACCAGTACTGAATCTGCAATATCATTTTCCAGAATATGGGAAAGAAGGTTCAGCTTATTTTCCTTATCCACAAAATAAACCGACTGCTTGATAGTTTCTGCAGTGGAAGAAACCGGGGTAACTTCTACTTTCACAGGATTGTTCAGGATAGAATCTGCCAGTTTCTGGATCTCGGAAGGCATTGTTGCTGAAAAGAATAAAGTCTGTCTTCTCTGTGGAAGAAGCTTGATCACTCTTTTTACATCATGTACGAAGCCCATATCAAGCATTCTGTCTGCTTCATCAAGAACAAAGATCTCGATGTTTTTCAAACTGATAATCCCCTGGGCAATAAAATCCAGAAGCCTGCCCGGGGTAGCTACCAGGATATCAATGCCTTTTCTTAAGGCTGCTTCCTGATTTCCCTGCTTTACACCTCCGAAAATGACAAGCTGTTTAAGCGGAAGGTATTTTCCGTAGGCATTGATGTTTTCCTCGATCTGGATGGCAAGTTCTCTTGTCGGCGTTAAGATCAGGGCTTTTATATGATTATTTTTGGTTTTGCTTTTTGATAAGTTCTGAAGAATAGGAATTGCAAACGCCGCTGTTTTTCCTGTTCCTGTCTGTGCGCATCCTAAAAAGTCACTTCCTTTTAGGATTTCAGGAATAGATCTCTCCTGAATGGGTGTTGGATTGGTATATCCCTGTTCCTGAATTGCTTTGGCAATAGGTTCTATTAAGTTTAGGTCTGTAAAATTCAAATGAATTGTTTTTTAATTTAAAATAAAATTCCCTCAATGTGAAGGAATTATAGGATACAAAGGTAGTCTAAATATTTTTAAACGGATTATTTTACTTTTGTCCACTGCTGGTTGTGTCTCAGTTCTTCAATGAAGGTATAGACTTCTCTCAGTTTTTCGCTTCCGTTTTTGCCGTAATCTTCTACATTTTTGGAGGTTCCGTCTGTAAAATTAATTCTCAGGTATGAAGTGGGAAGGTCTGTTACGTTTCTTGATCCGTATTTGTCTTTCAGGCTTTTAACGTCAAGGCTGTTCAGCAAAGTAACCAGTTTATTGTAATCTGCTTCTTTGATTGTAGCTTTAAAAGTCCCTTCACGGGGCTTGGAAAATTCACCTTTCGAAAAATCTTTGGAGAAGTTGAAATGTTCAGCCTCAAGCACAGCTGTCCTGTCCGGATTGATCGTCATGGTGAAAATAGGGCACGATCCAAAACATACACCTGCTTCATATTCAATTTTAGAATATTTTGAATTCGTTTTCTGTGTTGTACAGGAAAATAAGAATATAAATGCACAAAGGCTGAGTATGTATTTCATAACGGATGATTTTCCTGATTTCTTTCAATAATTATTCCAAACGGAAATTGTTGAGGCATTGTGACTATTCCAGTGATGAAACACAGCAGCCTTTGGTGAATGATAATCTTAAAAGAACAGAGTCGGTAGCTAATGACTCATAATACTTTGTTCTTTTTCTGTCTGCATTGTAATAGGAATAGCTTTTTATTTCCCCTTTGTCAAAGGCTATTTTGTTTTTGAAGAACAACGGTTCCATATCATACAGGATATTGTTGTTGAAACCTTGATCACTGTTGGTAATGTCCAACTCAATGATTCCTAAATTCGTCCTTCCTTTATTATTACGGATAAGATGGTAGGTATAATGAACCAGATCATTGTCTGCTTTCTTTTCAACCAATTCCAGAATCTGGTCTGTTTTGGGTTTTTTTCTTTTTCTGATATCGGCAATTTCAGATTCGAGAGGAATATCACCTTTGAAATAATCAAAATTTCCCGGCTTGGTATCTTTTTTCTCATCTTTGATCAAAACAGGGAGAACCGGGTTGGTATCCTTGTTTAAATTGTAAATGATACCATTTCTGCTGTTGTTAAAATACAGAACAGATAGATCGTAATCACTTATGAAATACTGGATGTCTTCGCTTACTTCATGAGTTGTGCCCTGATCTGTAACTTTATCGTAAGTAAATTTGTATTTTACCCTTTTATTAAATTCATATTTAAAAAACGCCTTGTCATTTAAAGGTGCCGGTTCATTTGTTCTGGATAGCTCCAAAGATGAATCGCTGTCCTGGGCATACGCCAGGGCAGGCAGAAGAAATGAAACAAAAATAACAGCGGGTGCTGTTATTTTTTTTAATGAGTGTATCATCTTATCCGTGAAGTTTTTTCCAGATTGCATCTTTCAGTTCTACAAGGCCTTCTCCGGTGACGCCGGAGAAGAACAGCGGCTGTCTGTTTTCCGGAAACTCTTTGGCAATTTCTTTTTTCAGCTCTTCGTCCAGGAGGTCGGATTTTGAAATGGAAACAATAAAATCTTTATCCAAAAGTTCAGGATTGTATTCTTTCAATTCATTTTCCAGAATTTTAAATTCCTGGAAGTGGCTTTCAGAATCAGCCGGAATTAAGAATAATAAGATGGAATTTCTTTCAATATGTCTTAAGAACCTGTGTCCTAAACCTTTTCCTTCAGCTGCCCCTTCAATGATTCCCGGAATATCAGCCATTACAAATGATTTGTAATTTCTGTAATCCACAATCCCAAGATTGGGAGTCAGAGTGGTAAATGCATAATTGGCAATCTTAGGCTTTGCAGCAGAAACTGAGGCAAGAAGAGTAGATTTACCGGCATTTGGAAAGCCAACCAATCCTACATCGGCTAAAATTTTAAGCTCGAACACAACGTAGCCTTCCTCGCCATCCATTCCCGGTTGTGCGTATCTTGGAGTCTGATTGGTAGATGATTTGAAATGCTCGTTCCCTTTTCCTCCTTTTCCTCCCTGCATTAAGATGATCTCCTGCTTGTCTTCAAGGATTTCACCAATAATTTCTCCATCTTCATTTTTAGCAATGGTCCCGATTGGAACATCGATATAAATATCAGAACCGTCGGCACCGGTCAGCTGGTTTTTAGCTCCGTTTTCACCACGTTCCGCTTTGATGTGGCGGGTGTATCGGAGTGGAAGTAAAGTCCATTCCTGAGCGTTTCCTCTCATGATGACGTGTCCGCCACGACCGCCGTCACCACCGTCAGGACCTCCTTTAGGAATATATTTTTCACGGCGAAGGTGGGCAGATCCGGCACCTCCGTGTCCGCTTTTACAATGGATCTTTACGTAATCTACAAAGTTAGACATATAGTTTGTGTTGCGAGCTGCGGGTCCAAAAAACTGGCATCCCGTATCTCGATTATTTTATTTTTTCTACTTCAGCAAAAAGTTTTTGGGAAATTTCATCAATTTCTCCTACGCCGTTTACTTCAACATATTTTCCCTGTTGCTTGTAAAGTTCCGCTACTTCTGCTGTTTTCGTATAATATTCTTTAATTCTGTTTTCAATGATTTCTACATTGCTGTCATCGGATCTTCCGCTGGTTTCCCCTCTTTTCAGAAGTCTTTCCACTAAAATCTTGTCTTCTACCACTAATGAAAGGCAGATATCGATTTTGTCATTCAGTTCTTCTTTAACAATTTTTTCCAGTGCCTGCGTCTGTGCAGTTGTTCTTGGGTAGCCGTCAAAGATAAATCCGTTGGTATCCGTTGGTTTTCTGAGCTCATCGATCAGCATATCCGTTGTTACCTGATCAGGAACCAGTTCTCCCTTATCGATGTAAGACTTAGCCAGTTTTCCAAGCTCCGTATCATTTTTCATGTTGTATCTGAAAAGATCACCTGTTGAAATCTGTTTTAAATTGAATTTTTCGATCAGGTTTTGAGCTTGTGTTCCTTTTCCACTTCCTGGAGGGCCGAACAGAACAATGTTTATCATAATGTTGATTCGCTTTCAGCCTTTAGCAATAAAGCTTTCAGCCTTTAGCTTTTTTAGTTAATATTTACTTTATTTCGATTTTAATTTTTAAAGCTAATGGCTAGTAGCCAAAAGCTAATAGCAGTAATTAATGGTTGATCTGTCCTTCTTCCAGTTGATACAGGTTTGAAAGATTTCTTCCCAATTCATCATAATCAAGACCGTACCCAAGAACAAATTTGTTCGGAATTTCTTTTCCGATATAATCCAGCTTGAAGTCTTTTTTGTAAACGTCAGGCTTTAATAGGAATGAAGCCAGTTTTACAGATTTCGGACGCTGTGTTTCCGTGAAATATTTGAACAGGCTTTCCACCGTGTTCCCTGTATCTACAATATCTTCCACAAGAATGATGTGACGATCTTTCACGTCTTTAGTCAGTTCCATTTTCTGGTAAACAATCCCTGTAGATTCTGTTCCTACATAGGAGCTCATTTGGATGAAAGCAATCTCGCATTCGCCCGGATAATATTTCAGAAGGTCTGAGAAGAACATGATTACTCCGTTCAGAACACCTATGAAAACAGGAACTTCATCCTTGTAATCTTCATAAATTCTTAAAGCTGTTTCTTTTACAATTTCCTGAATTTCGGCGTCCTTCAGATAAGGAACGAAAGTTTTGTCGTGAACTTTAATACTTTCCATAAAAAATTTTAGTAGTCGACAAAGTTACGGATTTTTGATTAAAATCTTTTCTACTTTTATTCCGGATTTAATAAATATATGGTTTAAAAAATACATCCTGAGATAATTCACAGTGCTTCTGATAAGTAATTCCGGGAAAACTTAATCCTGCAGGTAGTTTGAGAACAGAAAATACTGATTCCGGGAATTTTTATTGTTATAAAAATATCAGTTTTTCCGGCATTTCCTTTTATTTTTTATATGAAGATTTTATTTTTTTTATTTGAAAAAAATGAATAATTAATAATTTGCTATCTTTGTATTTCCAAAACCCATAATACGAGCATGTAGGATTCAGTTTCTTTCCGATTTTATCAAACAGTAACCGGTGTGTTACTGATGTTTCACCATTACATAAGAAAGAAATAATGATTTTACTGCAAAATATATCCTTTGGGTTTCCGGGAGGAAATCTCCTTTTTCATTCCGTCAATTTAACTATACCATCACATACAAAATCCGCATTAGTTGGAAGCAACGGCATTGGTAAATCTACACTCCTGAAGATCATAGCTCAGGAAATTCAGCCTTCAGAAGGAACGGTCACCGTTAAAGGTGATCTTTACTTTGTTCCGCAGATGTTCGGGAACTTTAACGATTATACCGTAGCAGAATGCCTTGCCATCGACAAAAAGCTTCATGCCCTCCAAAAAATCACAAGCGGCGAAGTGAATGAAGCGTATTTTGATATTTTAAATGATGACTGGGACATAGAGGAACGCTGCCGGCATGCACTGAATGACTGGAAGCTTGAAGATCTGGAACTGGATCAGAAGCTGGAAAACCTAAGTGGAGGGCAAAAAACGAAAGTTTTTCTGGCAGGTATTCAGATCAACCAGCCGGATATAATCATACTGGACGAGCCTACGAATCATCTTGATCTGGAAGGCAGGAAGCTGCTGTATGATTTTATTGAGAAAACAAATTCAACAGTTGTCATGGTGAGCCACGACAGAAGTTTACTGAATCTTGTTGACACTCTATTTGAATTAAGCAATCAGGGAATCTCTGCCTATGGCGGGAATTATGATTTTTATGCTGAACAGAAAGAAGTAGAGCAGGAAGCATTGTACAATGATATTCATGCAAAGGAAAGAGCCCTGAAAAAAGCAAAAGAAAAAGAAAGGGAAACGATAGAGCGAAAGCAAAAGCTGGATGCAAGGGGAAAGCAGAAGCAGGAAAAATCCGGAGTAGCTAGGATTATGATGAATACGCTAAAGAATAATGCCGAGAAAAATACCTCCCGGTTGAAAGGTATTCATGCTGAAAAAATAAGCGATATTTCAGGAGATTTGCGGGAACTACGTTCTTCGTTAAAAAATGTTGATCAGATGAAAGTCCGTTTTAATGATTCCAATTTACATTATGGGAAAATCCTGATCAATGCGGAAAATATTAATTTTAAATATAGAGATGAAAATCTTTGGAGTGAGAATATAAGTATTGAAATCAGGAGCGGAGAGCGCATTTGTGTCAAAGGCTCCAATGGTTCCGGAAAAACTACACTTATAAGACTGCTGCTGGGAAACATAGTGCCTTCGGAAGGGAAAATAAACAGAGCAGAATTCAACAGTATTTATATTGATCAGGAATATTCCCTGATTGGCCGGGAAATCAAGGTTTATGATTTTGCCCAGCAGTTTAATGACGGTGCAATGCCGGAATCTGAAGTGAAAACCCTGTTGTCCAGATTTTTGTTCGGCAAGGATACCTGGGATAAAAACTGCGGAATACTGAGCGGAGGAGAACGTCTGAGGCTTTTGCTGTGCGGACTTTCCATCAGCAGTAAAGCTCCTGACATGATTATCCTGGATGAACCGACAAATAATTTGGACCTGCAGAATGTGGAGATTCTGACGAATTCAATTAAAGAGTATAAAGGAACACTGCTGGTGATTTCACATGATAAAACCTTTGTGGAGGAGATTGGGGTGGAAAGGGAGATTGATTTATAAAGGCATTTTATGTTTTTATGATTTTTTCTCTCGCATATTTTGCAGATGACACAGGTGTTTGTATGCCATTTTTTTGTATTGCGAGGAGTGTAACGACGAAGCAATCTTTTTACAGGTGTTTATGTTATAAATGCTTTGAGATCCATTGGAGTATATCATTCAAAACTTCTTCCCTAATGGCCTCGTTGAGAATTTCATGGCGCATTTCGGGATAGATGTTGGTATTTATATCTTTGAATCCGTCCTGTTTCAAAAGGTTAACAGTTTGTTTAACACCTTTGCTGAAATCCCCGATAGGATCATTCTGACCACTGATGAAAAGGAAAGGGAAAGATTTTGGAATAGAGGCAGCCCAGTTTCTTGCCGTTGCTTTTTTATAAATGCTGAACAGTGCATAAAAAGCATTATTGGTAAACGGAACACCGCAAAGTTCATCTTCGGTAAAAGCTTTCCTGTTTGCCGGATTTACACTGAGCCAGCTTGTATCACTAAAATCTTTGTCTTTTTTGAAACGCTTGTTATTAACAATATTAAAAAGTTTATTGAGATAAGTCGGATGATGAGGGGCTATTTTATTGGCTAACGAAAGATAGCCTTTTATCAAACTAATGCCTGCTAGAGGACCACCGGTTCCAACAATGACAGCTCCGGAAAATTTTCCACTGGCTTTCTGAAGAAGACAGCGGGTAACAAACGACCCCATAGAATGTCCAAGAATAAAATGAGGTACATCCGGATAGTGTTGATGAAGATGTTCACCCATCGCTTCAGCATCCGAAATAAGTTTTTCATCGGGTTGATCTAGCTGGAAAAATCCGATGTCTTTTTTATCTTTTACGGATTTGCCATGTCCTAAGTGATCGTAGGTGAGTACGGCAAGTCTCCGGGCTGCAAAATATTCTGCAATTTCACTATATCTTCCGCTGTGTTCCTGCATGCCGTGGATAATGAGTAAAGTGGCTTTTACGGGAATTTCAACAGGAGTGAACAGGGTGTGGAAAAGTTTTTTTTCACTGAATCCGGGAGAGAGGTATGATGATTTTTGTGATGTCATGGTGTTTTGTCTTTATGATTTCAGAAGACAACCCTAAATATACGGAATTAATTAACCCTGTTAAAATGATAATAAATAAATTGAAAAGTAATAGTTGAAAGATATAAATGGAACTTTCATAGGAAAAGAAATGCAATATATTTCCTCAACCACATGATTTCCACCCATCCCAAAAATAAAATCTCCTCATAATTTGCTCACCCTATTTTTAAAAAGTAATTTTGCATGAATCTAAAATAAAAGTAAAATATGTCAACTTACGTAGTTGTAGGTCTTCAGTACGGAGATGAGGGTAAAGGGAAAATCACGGATGTTTTATCGGCTAAATCGGACTATGTTGTTCGTTTCCAGGGAGGGGACAACGCAGGTCACACGGTTTATGTAGGCGAAGAGAAATTCGTTTTGCACCTTCTTCCTTCCGGTGTACTGCAGTGCAAAGGGAAGTGTATCATTGCGAACGGAGTAGTGGTAAATCCTAAATCTTTCATTAAGGAGGTGAATCAGATCGAAAGCAAAGGCTTGAAAACGGATCACATTTTCATCAGCAGAAGAGCGCATGTCATCATGCCTTACCACATTCTTCTGGACACTTACCGTGAAGAAGAACACGGCGGAACGCAGATCGGAACAACGAAAAAAGGGATCGGACCTTGCTATGAAGATAAAATTGCAAGAGTGGGGATCAGAATGATCGATCTTCTGAATCCTGAAATCCTGAGAGACAAAATCGAGAAAAACTTAAAAATCAAGAATTCTCTTTTTGAAAAATATTACGGAAAACCGACGTTGGATGTTGAAGAAATTTACAACGAATATTTAGAAATAGGAAAACAGCTTCAGGACAGAATCGTTGATACGGAACTGGAATTAAACGAAGCAATCAGAGATGGTAAAAACGTTTTATTCGAAGGAGCACAGGCTTTGATGCTTGACATCGACTTCGGAACATATCCATACGTGACTTCATCTTCTCCTTCTACAGGGGGTGTTTGTACAGGAGCTGGAGTTCCTCCAACTTCACTTCAAAACCTGATTGGAGTTGCAAAAGCATATTGTACAAGAGTTGGAAACGGTCCTTTCCCTTCAGAATTAGATAATGAATTAGGAGAAAAGATCAGACAGATCGGTGGAGAATTCGGAGCGACTACAGGAAGACCAAGAAGAACAGGTTGGTTAGACCTTGTTTCTTTAAAGCATGCTTGTATGATCAACGGGATCAATAACCTGGTTATTACAAAATTAGACGTTCTTACAGGCATTGAAAACCTGAAAGTAGTTACGCATTACAAAACAGAAGACGGAAAAATCATCGATTATTTCACTTCTTCAACTGAGAAATTGTATAACTATGAGCCAATTTACCAGGATTTACCAGGTTGGAACGAAGATATTACAAAAGCAAGAAGCTATGACGAACTTCCTGATACCGCTCAAAAATACATCGAGTTTATTGAGAAATATTTAGGAATCAACGTATACCTTGTTTCTGTAGGACCTGAAAGAAGCCAGAACATCATCAGAAAAGAATTATTCTAATTGTAGAATGTCAATAATAATACAAAGAGACCATCCGCAGGATGGTCTCTTTTATTTTAATCAAGAAAGAATGTGTCTGATCCAAAAAACTGGAAGATTAATCTTTACATTTTTAATCTTCAGTTACTACCGCATCACGTTCTCCATCCTCTTCCTTTCCTTCCTGTATCATTTCCTCTGCCTCTGCTTTTTCCTCTGCCGTTGCTCCCTCAACCTGTTCTTCCTGCTCATCATTATGATGATCAATAAAAAACTCACAATAAACCGGAAGATGATCCGATCCGAAATTTTCCAGAGTTTTAAGTTCTTTGATGAAAATATCTTCACTGTGGAACATCAGATCAATCGGAAATCTCAGCAGACGGTATTTCGCATGAAAGGTAGACACAAAAGAACGCCCGATTCTCGGATCAATCAAATGACTCGTTTTTCTAAACAGGATAGATGATTTTGACCAGGCCACATTATTAAAATCCCCTACAACAATAACGGGCTGATGGATATCTTTAACCCTTTTTGCCGCACTTAGAAGATCGCCGTCCCTCTCCTTGGAAGTTTCTTCTTCAGTAGGACTCGGCGGAGGCGGATGCACCCCGAAAAATACAAATGAAAATCCATCTTCAGTCTTCAAATGAGCCTCAATGCTCGGGATATCATCTGCTACAAAATAATGGGTCTTTGCGCTTTTAATCTCAATTTTAGAATAGAAATGCATTCCATAGGTATTCTCAAGGGTTACCTTATGCTGGAAAGGATATTCTTTTTCAAGAACCCTCATTGCCTGTTCCCATTCACCATTGCTTTCCATGGTCAGAAACATTTCAGGACTGTATTTTTCGATCAGTTTGATAAATCTGTCATATTCCTTATTAAACTGGTAGACATTAGCTGAGATAAAATGCAGTTTTTGAGAAGACTTATGCTGCTGTCTGTATTTTTTAACCGGATAGAGAGGAGTATATTTTACAAGTGTTACCCCGTGATGTACAAATAACAGGACCAGAAGACCTTGCGAATACAGAAAGTTTGAGGGATTCTCAATCAGGAAACCGAAAATAAAAGTAAAAAAGGTAATATAAAAGATCTGGATCTTACCAAACTCCGGAACCCTGAATATCCAATGGGAACTCTGAATTTTGGGCAGTATCGTAAACACCGCCAGCAGCGCAATTAAAAATAAATAGATTCCCCACATAGTATTCAATAAACGGATAAAAATAATCTATTTTTAAATAATTCAAAACAATTCACTTTTTAAACTTTGTTAATTTTAACCATTCGCAATATTTTTCCTACTTTTATGGTACCCGATTAATGACAACTTACATGAATAAACTTGTTGCACTCACTTTAGCTTTTGGTACTTTCTGCTTCGGACAGCAGAATCAGGATATAGAAAAACCTATCCGCAATCTATTTTCGGGGATGAAAAATGCTGATCCCGCGCTGATGAAATCTGCTTTTGCAGAAGGAGCAATTCTTCAGACCATTACCAAAGACGGAACCGTGAAAAATGAAAATGTACAGGAATTTATGGATTCCGTTTCCAAATTTTCAAAAGATGATCTGGATGAAAGAATTATTGTTGAAGCCGTTCACACCGATGGTGGACTGGCAAGCGTTTTTACACCGTATTCATTCTTTTTTAAAGGTAAATTTTCCCATTGCGGGGCAAACAGTTTTCAATTGGTCAAGCAGCAGAATGACTGGAAAATTCAGTACATTATCGATACCAGAAGAAAAGAAAACTGTAAAGAAATAAAATAACAGGTCTGATAGATCTTTACATGCAGTCGAAAGAAAAAAATATATTCTAAAATGAAGATTCACCACATTGCCATCATATGCTCGGATTATGATGTTTCAAAGAAATTTTATACTGAAATTCTGGGTTTAAATATCATCCGTGAAGTTTACCGTAAAGAAAGACAGTCGTACAAACTTGATCTTGCTATCGGAGATCATTATGTAATTGAGCTGTTTTCATTTCCTGATCCTCCGCCAAGGCCATCCCGTCCCGAGTCATGCGGTTTAAGGCATTTGGCTTTTTCCGTAGAGAATGTACAGGATAAGAGGGAAGAATTGGTAAAAAAAGGCTTGGTCTGTGAAGAAATCCGTATAGATGAATATACGGGAAAAGAGTTTTTCTTTACCCAGGATCCGGATCAGCTTCCGTTGGAATTTTATGAAATGTAAAAATTAGTGGGCATAACCCGTAAAGAAACTGACTGCCATAATGGCCAGAACAATTGAGGAAATGACTACATAAACGTAGTCTTTTTCTTTTAAATACCCGATCAGTGCAAAAATAATCCTTACAAGAGGAGTGAAGATCAGCAGCAGGATTCCGAGTTGGATAATGGCCATGCCTTCTCCTTTGCATAAAGAATTCCAGAACATTCCCCATACCTTTTCGGAAGAAGAGCCCATGTCCAGGGAAGTATATTTTTTAGGCATTTTAAAGCCTTCTGTAAACAGTTTGATAAAACCAATCAATGATGTGGCCACAGATAAAATTACCCCCAGTCTCAGAAGATTTCCTACGGAACGGTTCAGATCCACATCTGTAAAATTCTTTCTCATTATCTGAAGCTTTTATTGATACCGTTATACATCATATATACTGCTAAAATAGTGATCACAATAGCAAAGAACACCTTCAATTTCTTCGTTTTGGATACCATCAGGGTTTTTGAACCGATGAAACTTCCCACTACTACACCAATCAGTACCGGAGCTACGATCACCGGGATGATCTCGCCTCTCTGGAAGTAGATCAAGGCACTGGCTACAGCGGTTACTCCAATCATAAAGTTACTGGTAGTCGTAGAAACCTTAAACGGCAGTTTCATCATATTGTCCATTGCCAGAACTTTAAGAGCCCCGGAACCTATTCCCAGAAGTCCGGACATAGCCCCGGCAAATAGCATCATAAGAAATCCCGGAACTGTATTTCTTGCAGAATAGCTTTTTACTACCCCTTTATCAGGAAAAGTTCCGTACAGTTTCAGTTTTTCTTCAAGGCTTCCTTTAATCAGGGGTTCCTGGTGGTCAGGTTTTCCCTTAAGATTTAAAACAACTGTTAATAAAAGGATGCTGGCGAAAATAATTCCGATCGTGTTAGGATTAAGCATTCCGGAAACCAATGCTCCGATGATTGCTCCTGCAGTAGTTCCGATTTCCAGAAACATCCCTATACGCATATTGGTGAAACCTTCTTTCACAAAAGCTACTGCGGCGCCGGAAGAAGTGCCGATCACAGAAATTAAAGAAGCACCAATGGCATAATGCATCGGAACGCCGAAACCCAGCGTTAATAAAGGAATAATTATAACTCCTCCTCCCAAACCCGTAAGTGAACCTAAAAGACCGGCGGAAACTGCGCCGAGAAACAGAATGATGATTTCTGACATGCTACAAATATAAAACTATTGTGGTAGTCTGCCAAACGTTTAAAAAAGATAAATTTGACGTATTTTTGCAGATATGAAAAGTGAAATGAAATTATTTTATATCATTCTCGGTGCAACGCCCAAGGGCAGGAATATTGAGCAGCATGACGTTTTTTTCGGGATCGCAGAAAATCTTAAAGATCTCGTTCCCGATATGAAGGATTTCTGGAAGGAAGCAGAAGGAAAAATCCATATAGACTGTTATCAGGAAGTGAAATTTGCAGATGGATATGAAGTGACTATTGTTGAGAAAACAGATCAGCCGTCCGAAGACCAGCTGTATTTCCTTAATTTAGGAGGATACAAGAAAGGCTTTTTTGAAGAGTTTCATGAGCAGCACCTGATGGTAGGGAAATCGATGGGAGAAATTGTGAAAAGAGCAAAGGCAACAGAATTTTATGCAACGATGGGTTTTGAAGGTGCGGTAAGCCATATTGATGACAAACACGGTGTTGATATTGATGATATTTTCAACGTTAATGATATCCTTCCTGAAAAAATGAAAGAAAAATATTCCATTGTCCTGAGGAAATCCGACGCTGAGAATCAGGAAAACCTGATGGGGCTTGGCTATTTAAAGATTGATAAAATTCAGTAAACTTCACGCAAATAAATCTAATAGAAAAAATAAAAGTAAGAATGAAAATAGGAATTTTAGGAGGCGGACAGCTCGGACGAATGCTGATACAAAGCGCACTGAAATATGACGATCAGTTTTATACACTGGACCCGGCTTCTGATGCACCATGCAATAATATCTCACATTTCACACAGGGAAATTTCAACGATTATGAAACGGTGTTGAATTTTGGGAAAGATAAAGAGGTGGTAACCATTGAAATAGAACATGTAAATGCAGATGCTCTGGCCGAACTTGAAAATCAAGGGATAAAAGTGGTTCCGAATTCTAAAATTATTAAAACAATTCAGCAAAAAATTCTTCAGAAACAGTTTTACGAAGCCCACGATATTCCAAGTCCGGAATTTGAAGTGATGGATGGAAGCTCTGACGAAATTAAAATGCCATTACCCTTCGTACAGAAAATGAATACAGGAGGATACGATGGAAAAGGAGTTCAGGTAATCCGTACGGCAGACGATATGAAAAATCTTTGGGTACAGGATTCTGTGATTGAAAAACTGGTAGATATCGACAAAGAACTTTCTGTAATTGTGGCAAGAAATGAAAATGGCGAAACAAAAACTTTCCCCGTAACGGAAATGGTTGCCGATCCAAAGCTGAATTTGCTTGATTTCAATATCTGCCCGGTATTTTTAAACGAAGATATCCAGAAACAGATTGATTCCATCACGGAAAAATTTTTAAATGCAATTAATTCTCCGGGGCTTTTTGCCATCGAATTATTCCTTGATAAAAACGGAAAAGTATGGGTCAATGAAACGGCTCCAAGACTTCATAATTCCGGCCACCAGAGCCAAGAAGGAAATGCCAACTCCCAGTTTGAGCAGATGTACCGCGTAGTGAAAAATTTACCTTTAGCTGATACTGACACTTTGGGATACAGCGGAATGCTGAACCTTGTAGGGGCGGAAGGACATGCAGGGAAAGTAATCTATGAAGGAATGGATGAGGTCCTTAAATTACCAAAAACATACGTTCACCTTTACGGAAAAACCGAAACCAAACCGGGAAGAAAAATGGGGCATATCAACGTTTTGGCAGATTCCAGAGAAGAGTTGATGGAAAAGCTTGTCAAAGTGAAAGAAATGGTGAGAGTCATAGCTGAATAAGCTAAGAATAAAATATAGAAAGAGCTGTAATTGTTTTACAGCTCTTTTTTATGTGTTATTCATATACTTCATCAAGTCAATTTGCTAATCTCATTCTTATTTTTGTTGATTTGACTTTCTATTTTCTTAGATTAATTATTTTTTAATGTGTAAATATTAATCTGATGTATTTACATTTTCCAATTTAATATTTGATGTTATAATCTTTCCTACTTCTGTTTCTTCACTATGTTGATACTTATCTGTAAAAATCCAGAATTCTTTTGAATCATTTGAATCTTGTGCTATGAGGAGATTAAAATTCCCTGCTGCAGAAATCACCGGAATTGTTTTTTTTTCTGTAGGATGACTATGGTTGGTAGGAATATCTTTAAGTTTGGAAAGTTCTTTTTTTAATTCTTCCGGTTGCAGCGATCCGAAATCATTATAATTAACAATTATTTTTGTTTTAGGATCAGCAAGGATGCCCAATATTTCATTTCTGATATTTTTTGCCATCATATTTTGCACTATGATTAATAATAGTGCTAGAATAAAAATTTGAGCAAACAAAACGATACCAATTACTGTTACTCTAACATTTTTAAACAGGCGTGTCAGCATGGCAATGAATAATCCTATCAATGCAATGGCACAGGAAAATGGTAATAAGGAAGTTAAAAAAGAGCTGAGAGTTTCAAGATTTTCAATCATAAAAAATAAAACACAGTTTATAGATACTAAAATATAAAAATGATAACTGATATGTGGTATAATGAGCAGGACTAAATTTATTTAATATCTTCCTTATTTCTCAAAAACTTTCTTCTTTTTTTACTTAAAAATCTTCTGAATCACATTTCCAATTTCAACAAAATCATCATGATTGCCTACAGAGCGTATTTCCGGACTGTTCTCATTAAATTCTGAAAATGGGAAGATCAACAGGTAATTATTGTCACTTAAATACTTATTCAGTAATTCAGGAATAAGCCTCATTCTCGGAATATAGGATTTCATTCCACGTTTGGCCATCAGGACAATTAAAGCTTCATCTTCTTTTAGTTTTGCAGCAGTTTTTTCACCGTCCTGCCAGGTACTCATAATGATAAACTCTGCTTCTATGTTCGCTTTTTTCACAATCTTCTGAAGGATATCCAGAATGTTTTCCGGTGCATAAAAAACCACACTGGCGCCGGAATTTCTGGCAATATTCCACACTCTTAGCAGGGCGTGAAAAAATCCTGCTTCCTTATGGGCATTTTCAGGAATCATTACAGCATATTTCCTAATGGTAGAAAGCGGCTGTGCTGCATGGTAAACCAATACATTCACATCATCATTTTGGAGATATCCATTGTAAAGGTTGTAAACAAAAGAAGGAGAGAAGCCTTTTTCATCTTCCAGACCGATGATAAGATCGGTAATATTCTGTTCTTTGATCACATTTTTCACTCCATTGATCACGTCATTATCATATCTTTTAAGAGCCTGCATTTTGACATCAGCCGCTGCGGCGGCATCTGTTGCCTGATGAAGCAGTTTTTCGGCATTTTTTACAGAAGATTCATTTTTATCTTCATTAATGACATTTAAGGCAAAGAGGTTTTCTGTATTTTCATGAGCTTTAATCAGTATGCCAAGATTCACCATTCTTTCAACAGTTTCCTCATGATTGATCGCCAGAAGAATATTTTCCTCTTCATGACTATTCCCGGAAACCGTATCTTCATTATCACTTTCTGCAATCTTTTGGGCGCTGGCCATTGAAACAAAAGAAGAAATCGTACAGGAAATAAGAATCAGAAGGATACTTCCATTCAGTACATGTTCATTCAATAGTCTTACCGGTTCACCGGTCTCAGTTTCTGAAAGAATAATATTATATCCAACCATTACTGAGGCTAATGTGGCTGCTGCAGATGCGGAACTCAGTCCAAAAATAAGTTTTCCTTCCTCTTTGGATAGCCTGAAAGTCTTTTGCGTCATCACTGCTGAAATATATTTCCCTCCGATGGAGGCAACAAGCATAATCCCGGCAACTTCAAGGGTTTCCCAGCTTCTAAAGAAAACTTTAAAGTCAATAAGCATTCCCACACTGATCAGGAAAAAAGGGATAAATATGGCATTTCCTACAAATTCTACCCTGTTCATAAGTGATGAGGTGTGAGGAATAAGCCTGTTTAATGCTAACCCGGCAAAGAATGCCCCGATAATAGCTTCCACACCCGCCAACTCAGCCAACAGCGCGGCCAGATAGATCATAACAAGTACAAAAATATATTGTGAAATCTTATCATCCACCTTTTTGAAGAACCAACGTCCTATAATCGGGAATACAATCAGAACAATTAAAGCGAAAACAATGAAGGAAACAGAAAGTTTAACCCAAAAACCTGTGCCTACATCACCCTGCGACATTCCAACGATTACGGCAAGTACCAAAAGGGCCATGATATCCGTAATCATCGTTCCGCCCACGGTGATATTGACTGCTTTGTTCTTGGCGATTCCCAACTTGCTGACCAGCGGATAGGCAATAAGGGTATGCGATGAAAAAAGACTGGCAAAAAGGATGAAAGTAAGCATTGAGAATCCCAGGAGATAATAACCACCCAGATAGCCTAGCACAAAAGGTACGGCAAAAGTATAAATTCCGAAGGTGAGACTTTTCCATTTGTTCTTCTTAAAATCGCCCATATCAATTTCTAGCCCTGCAAGAAACATGATGTAAAGAAGGCCGGTAGTTCCTGTTACCACAATACTGCTGTCTCTTGCCAGCACATTGAACCCGTTAGGCCCGATTACTGCTCCGGCAATGATAAGTCCCAGCAGATGCGGAACTTTAATTTTATTCAAAAGCAGGGGAGCGGCAAGGATGATGACCAATACCAACAGGAATTTTAAAACCGGATCTTCTATAGGAAAATTCAGATTGTGTATACTCAGTAAAATCATAGGTGTTTTTTATTTTGTGGAACGTACTAATTCGACGGAAAACTTGGCGGTACAGCCATTGTCGGTGGTTATGGTTCTTGTTCCTTTCAATTTGGTGTCGGAAATATCATTCAGCAGAACATTCATTTCTACTTTTTTCTGGGAAGTGGAATCTGTTTTGAAATTAAGTTTGATTTCATTATTTTCAAATTTACCGGAATAAACCCTCACCAGATTATTGTTATTAATGATTTTTGTTGAAAGGTGAATAGAATCACTGTCGAATTCCCAGATATCCGTACGCTGATCACCCACTGCATAATCACTGCAGTTGGATTCTGTACAGATCACTTTTCCTGTCCATGGACCGGAGATTTCTTCCGGCCACAGGACTATCTTGACAGAATCTTTTTTGGAAAAAATGCTGTCTCTCATTTTTAAAAGAGACTGATATTCGGATTCTTTTTTTGCAAATAGTTTTTCTTTTTCCAGTAATTGCTTTTCTCTTTCTGTGAGATTTTTTTCTTTTTCTTTATAATCACAGCTAATTAATAGGAAAGAACCAGCAAAAAGTATAAAAAATGTGTTTTTAAGCATATTGTCAATGTTGGTGTAAACAATATAGGAAAAAATAAGGAAAATATGAAATTTACCTGTGTGGTATGAGTAAATGGGGAAATTTTTATTGACCGACTTGTGTTGTAAATCAACCCGTTAAAAATTCGGAAAACTTTTGATCAATAGGGGAATTTGGAAGTGGGAACCATCGCTTTTAGGCTTCGTGTTTTTGCTTTTATCTTCTCATGTAATTTTCTGCTTTCTAAACATTTCCGGCTTGTAATTGATAATGAAGACACCGCATATAATCATTACTGCTGCAAGAATAAATTTAAGGGAAATTTTTTCATCCATAATGAGCCACCCCAGAAATATAGCAATGATAGTATTCACATAAGCGAGTATGGACACCTGCACCGGGGAAATTTTGGTTAATGCATAATGGAAGGCGAAAAAAGCAGCAACAGAACCAAATACGGCCAGGTAAAGCAATGCTGAAATACTTTTAAAGCTCCAGTTTCCGAAATTATAGTTCTCTGAAAAAAAGAAGGCAAACATAATCTGTACTATTCCTGCAAACAGGAACTGATAAAACAGGTTCAGGGTAATATTGCCACTCTGGATATTGAGCTTTTTGGTAAAAATAGTTCCTGAGGCCCAACCGGCAATCGCGCAGAAAAGGAAGATCATTCCAGTTCTGTATTGTGGATTCGCCAGGTCCTGTATTCCGTCCCAGAAGATAAACAGAATTCCGCTGAAACATAAAAGGACACCTGCAAGAGCCCGGAAACTGAATTTCTGAAGACCAACAGCCACACTTCCCAGGAATACAAGAATAGGAGAGCACGCACTGATCAGTGAAGCAACACTGCTGGATACGGTTTCTTCCGCTACGGTTGTCATTCCATTGGCCACTACGAGCATAAGGGACGCAAAAATAACCTGATAACCAAAGGCTTTCCAGCCTATCCATTTAAATTCTTTTTTTGAAAGAAGGATGGTAAGCATAATCATGGCTGCCAGAAACTGACGTATCCCGGCCACGAACCATGCGGGAATAGTTTCCACGGCAACACGGATCGCCAGAAATGTAGTTCCCCAAACAAGAGCGACCGTGAGAACGGCAAAAATAAGTTTATAATCTTTCAATGTGAAATCAGGTATAACGAACAAATATACCTGTTATGGAATAAAGCGAATGGGTACAGTTGTTGTATTTTTTGGAGGTACAGAAGAACTGATGAAGTATATAATAAAAAAGAGTACATTCAAAATGTACTCTCTTTGTTTTTTAAGGTTCGAATCCTCCGCATGTATCAAAAGGAACACATGTCCACTTGCCGTTTCTAAAACAAAGCTGGAATTTACAGGGCTCCATACCTCCTAAAACCTTTTTTAATTCTTCTTTTTTAAGCTTTTTTAAATTTTTCATTACAAGTAATTTTATGTTGTTGGTAAAACAAATATTGGAAAAAAATGATAACGGTAAGTCAAAATTAACACAGTTTAACTTCTTTATGCGATTCTATAAAGTGAAATATTTTTCATCATTCTTGTCTGAAAGGGCAGAAAGAAATGTATGTTAAAAAAGGTTATATTTTTTTATCTTTGACCATCTAATAAAAATTGAAGATGGTAGGAATTATTATGGGCAGCCAAAGCGATCTGCCAATCATGGAACAGGCTGCGAATTTTCTGAAAAGCCTTGATATTCCATACGAACTGACGGTAGTTTCAGCGCACAGAACTCCTGAAAGAATGTTTGATTATGCAAAAACGGCAAGGGAAAGAGGCCTGAAAGTAATTATCGCGGGAGCAGGCGGTGCTGCACACCTTCCGGGAATGGTCGCCAGCTGCACAACTTTACCCGTGATCGGGGTTCCGATTCTGTCGAGCAATTCTATTGACGGCTGGGATTCCGTATTGTCTATCCTTCAGATGCCGGGGGGAATACCTGTAGCCACGGTAGCTTTAAACGGGGCTTTGAATGCGGGAATATTAGCCGTGAAAATCTTAGGAAGTGCAGATGAAGCAATTGCTGAAAATCTTCAGAAATACCAGGATTCTTTAAAAGATAAAGTATTGGGTACGGTGGATGATATTAAAGCAAAGCATCCTAACCAGTATGATAAGTAGAATTAATTGTGAATAGTCAATTGTGAATTTGCTGAATTTCTTATTTATAAAAGTCAAGTGAATTGTTATGATTGGTAAAAAAAATAAACAACAAAAACGCTCCAGATTTGGAGCGTTTTATATTATTCCTGGAGCATATTGTCTCTGGTATTTTTCTGAACGGATATAGCACCGAAAAGAGCGAGAAGGAATGCAAATGCATAAAATCCTTTTTCACTCGGAAGGATAGTCGCATTCCAAAGCCCTACAGCCAGCAGAACAATGGAAGACAAGGTAGCAAACCAGCATATTCCGTAATAAATATCTGTTACCGGAATGTTTTCTAACCGGTCACGAACTGCTTTCTGCAAAGAAACTACGGCAAACAGGCCATACAACAGGATGGTAAAATAATATCCTTTTTCATTCAATTGCATTTCTGCCCTTGCAAGACCTACGATAAAACCTATCATTCCTGCTCCTAATGCTATCCAGGACGCGGCTACGAATGCATTCGAGACTTTTTGTTTTTTCATTGATTATGATGTTTTTGTTTAAGGGGCTAAATATATTCATTTTTTAAATAATTAGCCGCAATACAGCAAAAAATATGGGTAAAATACGGAGAACTGCCGCTGTGTGACTACTGTCATAGCCCCGATAGCAGTGGTTACCCCGCAGCAGAAGGGCTGAGGTTGGACGCGAGGAGTATGAGCGGATAGCGGGAAATAGCTCCCTGAAAAAGAATTTATTAATAAAAACAGCAGAAAAAATAAAAGACTTTCCAGAAACCTGAAAAGTCTTTTATTATATAAGATTAAAAATATTAGTATCTGTAGTACTCAGGCTTGAATGGCCCTTTTACATCTACACCGATATATTCAGCCTGCTCCGGAGAAAGAGTTTCCAGCTCAACGCTTAATTTTTTAAGGTGTAAAGCAGCTACTTTCTCATCTAAATGTTTAGGAAGTGTATATACTTCGTTTTTGTAAGCAGCAGAGTTGTTCCAAAGTTCGATCTGAGCCAAAGTCTGGTTAGAGAAAGAGTTCGACATTACAAAGCTCGGGTGTCCTGTTGCACATCCTAAGTTAACAAGTCTACCTTCTGCAAGAATGATTACTTCTTTACCTTCGATCGTATAGATATCCACCTGAGGCTTCACTTCAGATTTTGTAGAACCGTAGTTTTTGTTCAACCATGCCATATCGATTTCATTATCGAAGTGACCGATGTTACAAACGATTGCTTTATCTTTCATTTTAAGGAAATGCTCTCCTCTTACAATGTTGAAGTTTCCTGTAGTAGTGATGATAATATCAGCGTTGTCTACAACGGTATCCAGTCTCTTCACTTCGTAACCGTCCATTGCAGCCTGAAGCGCACAGATCGGATCGATTTCAGTAACAGTAACAATAGAACCTGCTCCTCTGAAAGAAGCAGCAGTACCTTTACCAACGTCTCCGTATCCGCAAACTACCACTCTTTTTCCGGCAAGCATAACGTCTGTAGCTCTTCTTACAGCATCTACTGCAGATTCTTTACATCCGTATTTGTTGTCGAATTTAGACTTGGTAACTGAGTCATTTACGTTGATGGCAGGCATTACCAAAGTTCCGTTCTTCATTCTTTCGTACAGTCTGTGTACTCCTGTAGTGGTTTCTTCAGAAAGTCCTTTGATGTCTTTTGTCAGTTCAGGATATTTATCAAACACCATGTTTGTTAAATCTCCACCGTCATCCAAAATCATGTTTAATGGTTTTCTGTCTTCACCGAAGAATAAAGTCTGCTCAATACACCAGTCAAACTCTTCTTCGTTCAGACCTTTCCAGGCATAAACAGGGATTCCGGCAGCAGCAATAGCAGCAGCAGCATGATCCTGAGTAGAGAAAATATTACAAGAAGACCAGGTAACTTCAGCTCCTAAAGCCACCAATGTCTCGATAAGCACAGCAGTTTGGATCGTCATGTGAAGACATCCTGCGATTCTTGCTCCTTTCAAAGGTTGAGATGGTCCGTATTCTTCACGGATGGACATCAAACCTGGCATTTCTGCTTCGGCAAGGGTAATTTCTTTTCTTCCCCATTCTGCTAGGGATATGTCCTTCACTTTGTAAGGAACGTATTGTGTTGTAGTACTCATATGTAATGAATAAAATTTAAATTCAGTTGATAACGAAATGCAAAATTACAATTAATAATTAAGATAAAAAAACGGCAGATCGAGTTCAAATGATGAGATTAAACAGTTGTTAATGTTATTTAGTCTTAATTTAAATAACTATGTTTGTTACAGATAAAATTTTATACTATGAATCATAACCCTACTCAGGAAGAGGCTCACAGAAAAGCAAAGCCGGTAGCTCCAAAAGTGAAAGAATTAATAGAACGTACCAGAAGTGTGATTTTGGCTACTGTAGATGCAGAGGGAACTCCTAATTCCAGCTATGCTCCTTTTACACAGATAGAAAATACACTTTATATCCTTGTTTCTTTTATGGCAAAACACACTAAAAACCTTGCTGACGGAAGAAAAGTTTCAGTGATGTTCATTGAGGATGAATCGGCTACCAAACAGATTTATGCCCGTGAAAGATTAACTCTTGAAGCAATACCTTCACAAATAGAAAGAGATTCGGAAACCTGGAATACAGTTGTTGACAAACTAAAGAAAACTCACGGAAAAGTCGTTGACGTTATTGCTGAAATGGGGGATTTTATTCTGATTGCTTTGCAGCCGGTAAAAGGTTCTTACGTAAATGGGTTCGGAAGTGCTTATTTTGTAGATGAACATCTTGAGATTCTTGAACATAGAAATGATGTGAATCATCAGTCGAAATAAAAAGAAGGGAAGAAGGGAGACGGATGCGGGAAGATGGAAAATCTATATATTAATTAATGCCTAAGGTTATTTTGCAGACTGTAGGGAACTTCCATCTTCCCGTATCCGTTTCTCATCCCTTTCAACTTCCACATCTTTTTACTACTTTTATCGAATAAAAAAACAATGCCCCTTTACCGAGATTTTTCAGATGACAATGCCACGATCCTTGTATGGAAATATGATGACAGTGAAGAACTTGATATCCACGAGCTTCTGGAACCTGAAAATGCTGATAAGGTAAAGGATTACCATCCTAAAAAACTTCTGGAAGTATTGATGGTGCGTAAACTTTTAAAAGGTTTAAAGCCTCATTCCAAAATTTTATACAAAGAGAGGGAACCGTTTCTGTCTCCTCAAGATGCTGAAATTTCCATTACCCATTCATTTCCTTTTGCTGCTATTGCCATTTCCAAGAATAAAATAGGCATTGATATTGAAAAATTCAACCCGAAGATCTTAAGGGTTATCGATAAGTTCACCTACGAAAATGAAAGAGGGTTCATTCCTGAAAATAATTCCGTGACGTTTTATACCATTATCTGGAGTGTAAAGGAAAGTATGTATAAGATTCACCACTCGAAATACTGGTCTCTGAAAAAAAACTATGAAGTAAAGCCGTTTGAGCTTAAACATCTTCATAAAATAAGCTGCCGGGTTTATGATGAGCAGTTTTCAGATGAGTTCAAGGCAAGAGTGGAATTCTTTGATGATTACTGTTTCACGATTGTGGAGGAATAGGGTCTGCTTCGTTTTTGTATTTTTCGATGACTTTTCTCTGTTCTTTAGCCACATCATAAATCAGTTCCAATATATCATGGATATTTTTAAGCTCCGTTAAATGTGAAATTTTATCAGGATCTCTGCGGTCAATAACATCGTTTTCCTCTATTTCTGTTTTTCTTTTCGAAAGCATGTCCTCAATGGAAGAATCTTCTGGTTCTAACCGGCTTTCCATTTTTAGAGCTTCATTGATCTCATTTCCGTTCAGCAGAACAGAAGTCTGCTGCATTTCTGCTTCTATCTTTCTGCTCCAGCTTTCAGCATCTATCTCGGGATATTTTTCATTGTTTTTGGAATACTGGGACAAAGATGCGGTGTAGGCTGTAATCAGGTGTGAGGTGGCAACAAACTGGTGTACGACTTCCAGTTTTTTCTGCTGGTTTTTCGGCTCAGAGATCATTCTCTGAAAATTGTCGGAAAGGTTGGCCAGGGAAATGATGGCATTTTTCCGTTTTACTTTATAATCTTCAATATCAAAATTTCCATCTAAGAATTTGGAGATCACACTTTCAAAATAGATCAGGTTATCCGCTGCAGATTTCTTCATCAGATCCAGATTCTGGGTATGCTCCCAGACCGGAAGAACAATATAAGACACGGCAAAAGCAATTACTCCTGCAATGAAGGTATCAAGAATTCTGTCTTTAAAGATCACATTTACATTTCCGGGATTTAAAAAATTAAAACTCAGGAATACATAAATCGTCATGAACAGGACTGCCCAAAAGTAACGGCCTTTCAGAAAACTGAAACACATAATCATGCTCAAAAGCAAAATAGAAAATAATAGCCCCTTGATATCGATAAAATGTAAAATAGCGTAGGCTATTACGGCGCCTGCAATGGTTCCGTAAAGCCTGAGAAGGTTCCGCTTTTTGGTAATAGAGTAGGCGGGCTTCAATATAGCGGTGATGGTAATAAGTATCCAGTACGTATGGCCAAGTCCCAGGAAATCGAACATCGAGAAAAGATATCCTACCAGCAGGGCCGTAGTGATTCTTATCGCGTGCCGGAAATGAGACGAGGAAAGCGAAATGTTATTCCTTAAAACCTTAAAATTGAGTTTCTCTTCATTAGGCATGAACTTTTTCAGATCCAGCCCTGTGGAAAGACTTTTTGCCAGCTTTATATTCTGGGAAAATACTTTATAAATCTCGTTGATCTCCTTGGTGATTTCATTAATGCGCATCAGGATCTGGCGAAGGATCATGAAGTTTTCCAGATTATCAGGAGTAAGCTGTTTATTGCGGAGTTCGAAATAATGATAGTTGAGGTTTTTCAGTTCAAGCTCCAGATCGGCCATAGGTTTGGCTCTCGTTCCTATCTGAAGTGAAATCCCGATATTGGTAATTTCATCGGCAAGCAGGTTGAGGTAATCATGGATATTGACAAGGATCATACTGTCTTCAAAACTCTGCTGCAGCTTCTGATAATCACTTTCCGAGGTCATCAGCTTTTCATGAAGGTCCATGGAATTCAGGAACATCAGCATTAAAAGACGACTGGTTGTCGTAGATTCGTTAACGATGGTTCTGGTCTTGAAAACAGTTTCCCTGGTTTCTTCCTGAAGGTTTTTAATTCCTACCTGTTTGGCAATAACCTGGGTAGTCAGTCTGTCGAAATCCGGATTTTTCTGATAATAATTGGCCTTTATTTTTAAAAATTCAGCAAGCTGAAGGTAGTTTTCACCAATCATCTGGCTGGCCAGTTTATATGGCTGAATGGTAGTAACCACAAGGAAAATCAGCAGGAACCAGGTACATCCGGATGCAAATATAAGCAGGCTCTTAAAAATATTACTGCCGGTAAGATGCCCGTCGATAAAAATGGCCAGTACAACAAGAGATAATGATCCCACTGCAGCAAGCCTCTGCCCGTAAACACCAATTAAGGAGAAAAACATTCCGAAGATGATGATTTCCAGAATGACGAGCACCTTAAAATTCATGACGAGACTGGCAATGAGTGCCACAAAAACAAAGCAGAAAATAGCAAATGTAAGTGCATTTCTTCTTCTGATAAAAGGGCCGGGCTGGTCACAAAGTGCCACAAAGCTGGTTCCCAGAGGAAAAAGAAAATATTCTTTAAGGATTCCGAAATGGGCAAGGACTAAACATGGCAGAACGGTTGCCAGCGTAATTCTGATCGCAGAATATACATATTGGCTGGTAACGAATTTTTTGAGTTCTGCTGAATAGTTCATCCTACAAAATTAATTATTGAAAATAAGAAAAGCCTTATAAAAATAGGACTTTTGCAAACTTATATATTATATTTCTGTAATAAATTGTTAACGGGTAATTGAAACGAATGGGGTAATACAAATTTAATGCTGGAATTGGACTATTGACCATTGATCTTCATAATTGACATAAAAAAAGCCTCATGACAATGAGGCTTTTTTATATTGTATAATGTTCTTAATAATCTACGTTAGATGTTTCATCACCAATGTTCCAGGTAAGACCGAAACGAAGGGTGTTATCTAAAGCCGTATTGATTTTTGACATATTGATCAGATAAGAAATATCAAGTCCGAAAGAACGGTACTTCAATCCGATACCTGCTGTAGCGAACTGTCTTGCTCCCTGCTCTTCGCTTTCGTGGAAGTAACCTGTTCTTACTGAAAATGCATTATCATAAGAATATTCCAAAGCACCGCTGTACATGATACTGTTCTTGTTTTTGAAAGATTTTCCGATTCCTGCCATTACACCTACGTTAGGAACTTCATATCTCGGCTGTCTTGTGTTAGGGTCAATTCCTACGTATTCGGATCCCGGAACGAGGATTTTTGAACCTTCTACACTAAGACCGATCTTGTTCATATCATCCAGATACATATCGTATCCAATACCTAATCTTGCCATTGTAGGAAGATAAGATCTTGATTCTTCATTTCCGGTATAGTCTAGTTTAGGACCTAAGTTCTGAACAGCAAAACCAGCATTTACTTTACCGTCATATCCTCCGAAACTTGAGAATTTTGGAGAGGTATAGTATCCTGAAACGTCTACTGCAAAACTGTTGGCAGCTTTAAGGGTAGTATCCGTATTGAAGCCTCCGGCTAAATCTGAACGGATGAATCTACCGGTAACGGCCATGGAGTACGAATCGGAAAGTTTCAGACCATAAGCAACGTCGATGGAAAATTCATTAGGTTTTGAAGTACCCATAGAAGTTACTTCTGAACCTACCAATTGGGTTAAGTCTACTTCCCCCATATTGAAATAATAGATACTTGCAGAAATAGTGGATCTTTCTTCCTGTCCTAAAAATTTATGGAATGCACCATACAGTAAAAATACATCATTGGTAAGTTTCCCCATATAAGGCGTGTAGTTAAGACCAATGGAAGAACTTGTTCTGCTAAAAGGATATTTTGCCGCATTCCAGAATTGTGAAAATGCATCCGGTGAAGTTACCACCCCTTGGTCTCCCATACCTCCAGATCTTGCATCTGGTGCAATTCTCAGAAAAGGAGCCCCGGTTAATACTGGATTTATTTTACTTAAATCTTGCGAATAGCCTAAAAAACCAGCACTTAAACCAAATCCCAAAAGCAGTTTAGTAGTTAAATTCATATGTTGTCTTTTATATATTATCAGTTTTTTATAACAATTATTGTCTATGTATTATTTAATTTATTTCAAAAGTACCATTTTTTCTACAGCTGTAGCACTTCCTTTGCATTTTTCTTGATTTTGACTTTTTGCAAATATCTTAAAAATATACGTACCTTTTGCAACAGTTGACCCAAAATCATCTCTTCCGTCCCATTCTATTGCCTGACGCGGCGTTCTAAAGCCCTGTAGGAAGGGTTCTGCAACTACCGGCTGAGATAATGTTCTTACCAATTTTCCTGTAATTGTATAAATCTGAACATTTACATCCAGAATATCATCGCAGTTGTGCTCAAACTGGATGTATGTTTTATTGGTAAACGGATTCGGCCAGTTCAGCGGTCTGTTGATAACAAGATGCTGGTCGGTCTCATCCTTAACTTCAAAGTTTAACGTAGCAGTTGTAGAATTATTGTTTATATCCCAAACTTTAAATGTTAATTGATGCTGACCTATCGCAAGGTTTCTGAAAGGGTAGGTTACATTTCCTTTCTGATAGTCTGCAAGGCCTGGGTTCAGACATCCGTTTCCTTCACCTGAAGCAAAGAAATCATTCAAAACAACCGTGTTGATAATCTGGCCGTCAAGATAAACCGTAATATCGTGTCCTACACCGGATCCGGTTGAGTTAATTCCCGTATCATCAGTAACGCAGGCTAAGAGCATCGGATTCTGGTTGGTAATTCCGCCATCAGCAAAGTTGGTGTTATTCATATACAGCTTTACTTTAGGAGGTTCATTATCGTTAATTCCGTTCGGATTGATATCACCCACCTGTACTGCCTGGTTATTGAATACATCTATTACTCTGTTGTCTGCATATCCCAGTATTCTTCCTTGTCCCACTGCATAATTGATATCTTTAGGCACATAAAATTCAACCGTGAATACTCCGTTTACCGCCATTCCGGAAGCCTTAACAATAGCACTTCCTTCTTCGGTGTAATCCATAACAGGAGCCAATACCCCGTCATTATTCAATGTTTTTTTATTTAATCTCTTATCAAAAATATTGATGGAAACTCTTCCGTTGAAAGTGGTGTTCACCGTTCCGTTCGGATTATTGATATGTCCTTTTACTTTAATAAAATCCAGGCCTCTGATCAATCCGGGAACCGGAGATTCAATATTGTCTATCACAAGCTGTCTCTGAGGTCTGCTCAGTTTCATAGCAGGATCACCAAGGAAGTTTACTTTCAGGTGGTCAATGGTAGCTCCTTTTTGCTTTTTGGCATTTAAATGGGCATAGCCTAAAGTTTCAAAATCATCAGCAGTCAGTTTGAAAATGTTCTTGGTATAAAGATCCGTAAAGTTACGTCCGTAATCTACCCCGATGGCACGGCTGGATGTGATCATAGCGGCAGCTCCTCCCTGTTTAAGCTTAATGAACTGTTCTCCTGCAGAAGAAGTGTTCGGCTCATCCCATAATGTGAATTCACAGGTAATGGTAGATACAAACGGGAATCTGCTGTATACATTAGAGAAGTTATTGGAATTCTGAATCTCAGTGCTCGTTAATACCCTTTCCTGCGCCCATCCGTTAATACCTCCATGTCCGAAATAGAACAGATAAAGGCTGTTGCCTATATCATTGGAGATAGCCTGGGTTACCTGAGGGAATCTTTGTCCTGCAGCGGTACTTTGGGCAGGGAAGGCATCCATGTATAATTTTCTAACATTATATTCTTTCAGATCCTGCTGTCCCGGAGCCTCGAAGATACTCACCAATGTATTATTGGTAACTTCATGGAAAGGGCTTCCTCCGTCTTTATCATCATCTACGACAAAGTCAAGCTTCATCCTCCATTCTCCGAAAGGGGAGGACTGTCCAGGAAGCGCATTGTAGTAGGCCAGCGTTTTGCTGATCATATTTCCTGCCTCCGTTACATTGGCTGCAGGAATTCTGCCTACAGGAAGGTCAGGCAAATTGTTTTCAATGGTAGAGGCCGTCTGTGGCTGAGTCATTACAATATAGTCGTCCGTTACAAAAGATCCGACGAAATCTGCCGAGTTCTCACCCTGGTAACTGGACACGATATTGGAATTGCCGGATATTCTGTTTTTGTAGTCATAAGAAGCATCTCCTAAAATGAATACATATTTAAGTCTTCCACTGTTGTTAAGTTTAGTGACAAAATCTCTTATTGCCGTAAGGTCCCTGCTTCCGCTTCCGAATTCATTATAAATTTTAGCTGCGTCTACGATTTCTACCGTATAATTGTTTTTCGTCTGATGGTAGCTGGCCAGTCTCTGTGCCTGTCCCATCATTTCAGGAACCGTAATAATCAGGTAATCTACATTCTGAAGTCCGGAAAGGTTCTGGTTGGCCACTCTTTCTACAAACTGCGGATTATAAGCCCCATCAGCACGGAATGCTACAAATTCATTGTTGAAATTCGGATCAGAAGTAATATAACCGAAATTGAAGCTGCCTGAGCCTGCTTTGTTTACTCTTCTGTTGGCATTGGTGATGTCTGTTACATCCCATACCTGTTCAAGGTTCGCAGCATTGGAAATGCTGAAGCCGTAAGTGGTATTGGTCCCGCTGGTAAGTGAAAAGTCTCTGAAACTTAGCTGTGACCCATTAAATGTCAGGTTTTCCTTATATTGTACTTCTGCATAATCAAAATGGAAAACTCCGTTCGGATTTACAGAAATATTCGGTGCATAATTAATGGTAATCTGATTTCCGCTCAGGTTGGATATTGTTCCGTCATACTTTAGCTGATAAAAATCAAACCCGTATGTGGGAGTGTTGGCCGGAACCGTCTGCGTGATCGGATTTTGGTTGTTGATCTTAAATTCAACCGTATTCTGCTGTGCCCGGTAACCTACTACCTGTGTTCTGTATTTGATGACATCTCCACCCTGTATTGGTGAAGCGGTAGTGAAGGTCACTGCCTTATCTGTTGTAAAAGGCGCCTCTTCCACCCAGATTCTTCCTACTTTTAAAAGATTCTTCTGGTCGTTGTTGATCACCTGATAATTATCAAACCTTGTGATCAGGTTGCCGGCAGGCAGATTGACATCAACCGGCTGTACTCTTTTACCTGCACCTTTGTCAAAATTGATGAAGTAGTAAGAGAAATCATCATATATATTTTTAAGATTATTGCTTCTGTCTGTTCTTGTGTCTATTCTTTTAAACCCGTTTCCGTTGGACGTATCATAAAGATTGTATCCATTCGGTCCCTGAGCGTAAAACAAGGCGTAGTCGCCGTCATTCCATACGCCGTCTTCTTCACCTACCACCTGGATGGCGTTTTCCTGAAGGGCGCTGTATTTTGTATCCTGATTGTATTCCGGAAGCATGATACCACCATTTCCATAAATCCTGAAGTTTTTCGGATTTACAGAAGCCGGATTAATACCGTTATCTTTTAAAAACTGGGTGGTGATTTTGAATATCCCAGATCTGTCTACTTTAATCTTATAAAAGTTACCGCTCGAAAGAGGATTGGCAGTAGTTCCCACCTTGTTGGCATTTCCCGATCTGAAGTTGTTGGGAGCTGATGTTTCAGAAATATTAAATGAAGAAAGTCTTTGAACACGCCCTTTTACATTCTTAAATAAAGCAACGCTGATGCTGGCATATCTTTCTCCTTCCAATGTATAATAAGCAATATCTGCAATTTCATAATCCGGCAGTCTGCCCTTGTCCAGATCATACAATTCCTTGCCGGAAACGCTTTCCCAGGCCAGATCTGAAACTTTTAGCTGCTTTTCTCCGATTTTTTGTTTAGTTATGATAAAAACATTATTTTGGCTGAACGAAAAACCTTCATTTTTGAAATTTGGAAGATTTAATTTTGTGTCACCAAAATCTTGGATTTTAGAGCCTTCCCATTCTATGGCTTTTCTCTGAGCCCAAAGTGTTGATACAAAAGAGATTAGTAATAAAAAGGTGATTTTTTGTTTCATGTTTATTATTGAAATTTCTGAATTACAAATAAAATGAAAATTTTAGAATTAAATTGTGATACAATAAAATTAATTTGTTAACGTTTTTCAAAAAAATCAAATGTTTACTTGATTTATTGAATAATTTATTTTTTCTTTGTACTTTGAAAATATTTATATCGACTATGAAAAAACTAAAGTTGTTTTCATTAATAGCATTAAGTTCTACACTTGCATTAACCAGCTGTGGCGGATCCGGGACCAGCAAAGGAGGCGGTACTAAAAAATTTGTCAGCAAGACAGGTTGGAAACCAAACGAAAAACAAGGTTGGTTTTTTGCAGGAAAGCAACAAAAACAGAAGGGGTGGCCAGGAATGGTATATGTAGAAGGTGGAACTTTTACAATGGGATTAGTGAAAGATGATGTTATGCATGATTGGAATAACACACCGCGCAGAATGCAGGTAAGTTCATTCTTCATCGGAGAAACAGAAATTACTAACTACGAATACCGCGAATACCTGACATGGTTGAAGTATGTATTTCCACCAAGTGACCCTAGCTTCAAGGAGATCTACAACGGCGCTTTGCCAGATACTCTTTTATGGGACAACAAATTAGCTCGAAACGATTATAATGAAACTTATCTTCGTTCTCCGGAATTCGATTACTACCCGGTAGTAGGCGTTTCCTGGACTCAGGCGAACAGATATTGTGAGTGGCTTACAGACAGAGCGAATGAAAAAGCTTTAATGCAAGCCGGGGTTATTGCCAAAGATTTGTATATCAACGAATCCAATAACCAGGGAGGAACTGCTTTCAACATGGATAAATTCAAAGCGAACGATCCGGAAATGCAGGGATATATCAACGAAAAAAGAATGCAGCAGAAATCTGGTATGAAAACAACCAACCAGAGACTTCTTGCCGCAAACAGAGCTCCAAATGCTTCAATGGTTCAGAAATTCAGACTTCCTACCGAAGTTGAATGGGAATATGCAGCTCTTGGGATGGCTAAAAACAGAGAATACAACCAATACTTAGGTAAAAAACCTGAAATCGAAAGATTAAGAGGTACCAAAGGAAGAGATAAAGGAATGTTCCTTGAGAACTTCAAAATGGGAAGAGGTGACTATTCAGGTATTGCAGGATGGAAAAATGACGGAGCTGCACAAACAGCAGACGTAAGACAATATCCATCTAACGATCTTGGAATCTACGGTATGTACGGAAACGTGTCTGAATGGACTGCTGACGTATACAGACCTATCATTGATGAAGATTTTAATGACTTCAACTACTATAGAGGAAACATGCCTCAGGCTATTGTAAGAAACGGTGACGGAACTTACAAAATGATCGATGAAGGTTCGATCAAGTATGATACTTTAGCAGACGGAAGATTAGTATACAAAGGTTTACCTGGACAATTTGAAAGAGAAACTGTTGCGGATCTTAGAAACTACAGAGATGGTGACAGACAGTCTTCTTTAGAATATTACAGAGCTTCAGACTCAGCTTCTTCATTTGATATGTACAATGCTCCTAAGAGAAGATTTGTTGTAGATGCAAGTGGAAGAGTAAAACTTCAGAAAGATACAAGAGACAGAACATCTGCAGTATCTAATGATGTAAGAGTTGTAAAAGGTGGTTCTTGGCAGGATACAGCGTATTGGTTGGATCCGGGACAAAGAAGATACAAAAACCAGGACAGAGCTTACGGATGGATTGGCTTCCGTGTTGCACAGGATGCTAGAGCTAGCGATAAGGGCAGAACTAGAAGATAATATTATCAAAAAATACTTAAAAAAAACCTTCCGGATTTCCGGAAGGTTTTTTTATTTTTGGAGTATGAATATAGAACAGTTTTATCCTTTATTTTTACAGTCAGATAAAGTGACTATCGACAGCAGAAAAGTTGGTAAGAATGACATTTTCTTTGCCTTCTCCGGCGAAAACTTCAATGCTGCTACCTTAGCAGAAAAGGCTGCAGACGATGGCGCTCTTGCCGTGATCGTAGAAAAACCAGAGTTCGAAAATAAAGGTAGAAATATTTTCTATGTTTCTTCCACGCTGGAATTTCTTCAGCAGCTGGCCATTCATCACAGGAACCAGCTTAAGATTCCTGTTATAGGCCTTACGGGAAGTAACGGGAAGACCACCACCAAGGAAATTATACATGCGGTTCTTTCCGAGAAATTCAATGTGCAGTATACTTCAGGCAACTTAAATAACCATATTGGTGTTCCACTAACTATTCTTTCCGTAAAACCGGAGCATGAAATGGCAGTAGTAGAAATGGGAGCCAATCATCAGAAGGAAATTGAATTGCTATGTACCATTTCTCAGCCGGATTTCGGATATATTACCAACTTTGGAAAAGCTCACCTGGAAGGCTTTGGCGGTTTTGAAGGGGTTATCAAAGGGAAATCCGAACTCTATGATTATCTGAAAAGCCATGGTAAAACCATTGTTGTCAATGAGAATGATCCTATACAGGCAGAAAAAACCGAAAACTATAGCCCTAAAATTACCTTTGGAAAGGAGCATTCGGATTATCGTTTCGGGCTTCTTTCAGAAGAACACTTTGTAGGACTGGAGTATCAGGGGATACATGCAGTTTCAAAACTGACAGGAGAATATAACTTTACCAATTTATGTGCAGCAGCCAGCCTTGGTTTATATTTCGGAATCAGCTTTGATAAAATAAAGCATGCTGTAGAAAACTATACGCCGACCAATATGCGTTCGCAGGTTGTAAAAAAAGAAGGTACCACACTGGTTTTAGATACCTACAATGCCAATCCAAGCTCTATGAATGCCTCGCTGCATAATTTTGCCACTTTTGAGGGGCGTAAAACTGTCATCATCGGCGATATGCTTGAATTGGGAGAAGAGAGTGGAAAAGAACACCAGAATATCCTGAATCTTGCCCATGAGCTGGCATTTGACCAGATCATTACGGTGGGTAAGCATTTTAAAGCTGTTAATTCTTCATCACTGTCTTTTGAAAATACTGCAGAATTAATAGCCTACCTTCAGGAAAATAAAATTGACTCTGAAAATATCCTTCTAAAAGGCTCACGCGGAATTGCGCTTGAAAAGTCAATCGAATTTATTTAATATCCTTATTTAGAACTCCAGAATTCTTTTACAATCAGTTTAATATTCTGGAAAGTGCTTGGGAAAACTTCATTTTCAATTTGTGTGGTGTTTTTCCAGGCTACCTCAGTAATTCCTTCTTCTATCTGTGGTTTTGAAGTGTCTTCACCATTAAAGTTCATCTCGAACCAATGGGTGCATTTAAGAATTTTTTCACCGTTTCTTTCAATATAAATATGATAGGTGGTATTGATGAATTTCACCAGCTCCACATCTTTTAATCCGGTTTCTTCCTCAATCTCCCTCACTGCCGATTCTTCACGGGATTCGCCCTTTTCCATTTTACCTTTGGGAAGATCCCATTTGCCTAACCGTTTAATGAAAAGCAAATCTCCTTCGGGATTATTGACAAGTCCTCCGGCGGCTTCTATGATCCTGAAAAGCTTTTGGAACTCGTCCCAGATTTCTTCAATATTCTCACCGAAAACATTCAGCTCTTTTACCGAGGTGTTTTCCAAAAGATCCAATGCAATCTCTAAAGTTGTGAAACTTTCGTACCTAAGCTCTTTCTCAAGATTCCCAGGATGCTTAGACAGCAATAATTTTTTTTCGTTCACAAAAACTTTATACATATATTTGTAAGAATTAAGAATTTAAATACAAAAATAAAAAATGAATTTAGAAGGACGAAAAATTATTGTCAATAAATCATCTAAAGAGCTGGCTGAAATATTGAAATATCCTGAAAACTACAAAGATTTTATGCCGGACGGTCTTCAGAAATTTGAAACAAGAGATAACGGTTTTAAATTCGGACTTCAGGGAATGCCGGAAATAGCTTTGAAAATAGATGAAGTAGATGAGCAGAAAGCTGTTTTGAAGTCAGCAAGTTCAAGCCTTGATTTTTCATTAACCGCTACTTTAAACCCGGTCAGCGAAAATCAAACTGAGGTTCAGATGCTTTTTGAGGGAAAATTTAATCCTTTTATCAAAATGATGGTAGAAAAACCGCTTCAGAACTTCATCAATACATTAACAGACAAGATCGAAGCCTACAAATAAATCAAAAACCTTCAGAAATGAAGGTTTTTTTATGCCAATACTCCTGAACAATGATCTTCATTACTGCCTGTTGCAGAAGAAAGGACATTGATCTCGTTATTCATCCTTAAAACTCCCATAAAAGCAAAGATCAGCGCTTCTTTATGATCAACGATCTGCTTTTCCGGTATGATAATCCTGGACTCCGTTTTTTCTCTGATCTTTTCAATAAGACAGGTATTGTAGCTTCCTCCGCCAGTGCAGAGAACATTCTTTAAACTGTTTTGATTAATAATATTTGAAATCTGTTGCGCCACATGTTCCGTAAAAGTAGTAAGCGCAGCCTCAGCCTGAATATTTTCCAAAAGGGGAAAAATAAACTCATTGCACCATTCAATACCTAAAGATTTAGGATGAGGCAGGCTGTAAAAATCCAGGGTGTTCAGCTTTTCTAAAAGTATCTCGTCTAGTGTACCTTTCCTTGCGAGATCACCGTTTTCGTCGAAATTTTTATTGAATTTCCGGGCAAGCTTATTTAAGACAATGTTCACAGGTGCAATGTCAAAAGCTATTCTTCTGTTATTTTGTTTTAAAGAGATATTGGAAAACCCACCCAGATTCAGACATGCATCATATTCTGAGAAAAGCAGTTCGTCCCCGATAGGAACCAAAGGAGCTCCGTTTCCACCCATCAGCACATCCTGGCTTCTGAAATCGTAGACAACAGGAAGTCCGGTTTCTATTTTTATGGCTCTGCCATCACCGATCTGTAGTGTGAATTTCTTTTTTGGCTGATGAAAAACAGTATGGCCATGAGAGGCAATGAGGTCAATATTCTGAAGATGATTCCGTTCGATAAATTCCCTGACCTTACGTCCAAGATAAAAACCATACTCCGAATGAAGCTCCAGTAATTCTTCTGAGGATAAATGAATGGAATTTCTGAGCTTTTTTTCCCATTCTTCGGGATAGGAAATGGTTTCAGCATGCAAGATCTGAAAATCCCAGCCGTTATTTTTTTCGAAAGCGGCAAAACATATATCCAGACCGTCCAGACTGGTTCCGGACATGAGTCCGATAGCCTGAACTCTCATATTACTGCGGTGTTTTTTTTTCTTCGAGTCTTTTTGTACTGAAATCTCCTGAGTTATTAAAGAAAGTATATTCTGAGAAATCATCCTTTGCCGTCATACCATTGGCGCCAACCAGGGTAGAACCATCTTCCATAGTAACGTATACCGTATCTTTGGTAAAAATCCTGTTCTTTTTCTGATCCCAGTAAATACTCTGCATTGCGAATCGCTGGCCTTCATTGGTGGTAATTCTTACATCACCTTTGGCCTCGTAGAATTTTTTATATTCAAAAATGCGGGCATATTTAGCGGTGATTTTCCCGGGTACCTTTGGCTTCTTTTTATCGTAAAATTCAATCATGATACCTTTTCGGGCTACGATATAAGGGCTGTCTATCAGCTCATATTTTTCAATGATCTTAGCTTTGGCCTTTAATGATATAAAACCGGAATCCCGCTGTATAATATTGGCATTGTTGATGATCTGTGATGGGAAGTTCTTGCTTTTGTTGCCATTGGCTTTGGTAAGATCCTCTTCACAGGATGTCAATATAAAAAATATAGCACAACTAAAAAGGCATGCTATATTTTTATATGATATTTTATTTAAAAAATTCATTTTAGTTGTACAGGGTCTTTCTGAACCATCTGTCAGCAAAATTGAATCCTACTTTCAGATTGATGTAATTCTGATTGATCAGGTTGTTTTTAAGCGTACCTCTCTTTCCGACTTCAATGCCTAATTCCAGACCGCTCATCCTTGTAATGCTGCTTGTTTTAAACGGAAGCAATACTCCTCCGGAAATCCCGAATTTATTAATGCTGGTTCCGTTTATTTTAAGACTTCCTCTTTCGTAGAAAGCCCCATATCTGTAAATTACCCTTGAGAAATAACTTCTGAAGTTATTGTAATTCGGCAGATACCATCCTCCGGCAGAAATTCTGTACGTATCCTGGAAGTCAAATGTTTTCCCGAAATAAGAAATATCTTCTCCTTTTTTATAATCAAGCTGTCCTGAAAAGAACCAGTGGTTCTCGCTTCCGTACCCAACTCCAAATGATGCCTGTAACGGAAGAAGGTTTTTAGAGCTTGTGCTTTTTTGTTCTATAATGGTTTCCAGAGCTTTAACTGTCTGTGCAACATCAGAATATACATAAGTACTGTTGACGTAATCTGTAGTCATGTTGCTTGTATTCCCAAATGTAGCCGTAGCACCAATAGTCAGTTTTCTGTCTGTACGGGTATTCAGGCTCTGGTAGCTACCCCCAAGTGTGAAATTAAAGTTTTTAATGCTGTTTTTGGTTTCATAACCGTTGATATATTCAGCATTGGCTACACCGTCTTTATCGAAAGATTTAAGCTCGTTCAGATCGTAAAGATTACCGAAATAAAGGTTAGCTCTTAAACCTACTGCAAAATTCTGATCTATTTTATAAGAAATGGCTGCCTGTGCAGTATTAAGAGTTCCGCTTCCTTTAAAACGGTTCGTATAATATCCGTCTTCTGTAACAACGTTATCATATACGGTGGTGTATCTGGGGCTTTTATTTTCAATGTCATAGCTCTTGGAGCTGTAAGGCTGATAGGAAAGACCCATCTTTACCTTTGGAGACAAAGGAAAAGCTAATGATATATTAGATAGATACGTAGAATGCTTGGTAGACTTCGTATTGTTGTAATCTGTTTTGAAGTAATTGTTTTCGTTGGTAGCTTCCAGCTTAATGCTTGTAAGCTCGAAATTAGAGTTATTCGCAGGGTTTGCGAAATTGAAGCTGCTTGTGAAATCACTGATATAAGCAGTAGATATACCACCCATAGAGGCAGTTTCAATCGTATTATCATATTTTACATCTCCAATTCCATAGGTTGCATACGGAGAGTTACTTATACTCTGTGCATTTAGGAAGTATCCAACTGATATGAATGATACCGCAAAGATTTTTTTCATTCTTTATTTTTAAAACAATGCGCAAATATCTTAAATATTAATGAATTGTAAAAATTATATGTGGTTAAAGTTTGTTAAGGGGGATGAATAGCCATAATTATGATGAATTGGCAATTGTGAATATGATTTGCCCACATTTTTATGACCTATATAAATTATATTACTAAAATTCACTCTTTACTTGCGGAGCAAAATTCACATTTCAGAAATCATCCGTTCTAAAAATTCTTTATCTTTGGAGCATGAATTGGGAGAACATCGCCGGACAGGAAAATCTGAAAAAACTTCTTCGTGAAAGCATTGCTGAAAACAGAGTAAGCCACGCCCAGCTTTTTTTAGGAAAAGAAGGCTATGGAACACTTCCTTTGGTATTGGCTTATGCCAAAGAGATCTTCAGCCGTGAAAATGAACATGCCGCTTCCAAAGTGGAACATTTGAATCACCTGGATCTGCACTTCAGTTTCCCTGTTTTTACTGATAATAAGAATTCTTTAAGCAAGAATAAATTTGAAGATTTCAGGGAAATGATCTTGGATTCTCCCTATGCTAGTTATGACGACTGGACTGCTTTTCTTGAATCTGAAAATAAACAGTTATTCATTTCTGCAGATGAAATTGATGATCAGAACCAAAAATTTGCCCTGAAAAGTTTTGAAGGCGGAACCAAAATCCTGATCGTTTGGAGAGCAGACAAAATGAATATTGCGGCAGCCAATAAATTTCTGAAATTTCTGGAAGAACCACCGGCAAAAACCCTCATCCTTCTTACAGCCGAAACGGCAAACGACATTCTTCCTACCATTCTTTCCAGAACGCAGATCGTAGAAGTCCCGAGAATCAGTGATGAAGATCTGGAAAACTATTTTAAAAAGAACTTTCAGATTTCTGAGGGAAAAATAAGAGAAATTGTTCATGAAGCGCAGGGAGACCTCAATGAAGCCCTTAAAATTTTAAATTCCGGACATAAAAGCGACGAATTTGAAAAACTTTTTATCCAATGGGTAAGAGATGCATTCATGGTGAAAAAGAAGCCACAGTTTTTAAAAAGCATCATCTTCTGGGCCAGAGAAATTGCCGGCTGGAACAGAGAAAAGCAGAAGAATTTCCTTAATTATTGCTCAGAGATTTTCAGGCTGGCACTGCTACAGAACTACCAATCCGAAAATCTGGTCTATAAAAAGATCAACGCAGAAGGTTTCAACTGGGATGGATTTTCTAAATTCATAAGCGGAGCCAATATAGAAAGTATCCTGGAAGAAATCAATATGGCAGATCTTCACCTGACGAGGAACGGGAACCCCAAAATTGTCTGGACAGATCTGGGTATCAAGCTATCACGTTACATTCATAAAAATTCATAATTCGGCAGCATTTCGCTGGTGAATCGTAATAATACTTTTAGTCCGGACATGTTCCGGATTTTATTTTATGTAAAGTTCTACATTAAGAATAGGTTCTTATTTATTAATTTTTCATTAAATTTTTAAATTCTAATATTATTAATAATCAGTGATTTATATTAATAAATATTAAAAGAAGATTAAAAAATCAATCAATCGTTTGATTTGTTGAAAATCTTGTGTAAATTTGCGCCCTGAAAAATAGAAGAACTATGGTTTCAAAAGAAGAAAATATATTATTTGCTGCAGAAAAACTTTTTGCTGAAAAAGGTTTCGACGGAACTTCCACCAGGGAGATCTCCAAGGCGGCAAATGTAAATATCTCTATGATTTCTTACTATTTCGGTTCAAAGGAAAAGCTGTATGAGAAGTTGGTGGAATACAGAATGAATGAAGGACAGTTCTTTTCAAAAGACATTCTGGAAAGAACGGATATCGACGAATGGCAGAAGATAGAAAAGATCGTAGACCAGTTTTCCGGAAGAGTAAGACATCACAAATGTTTCTACAGGATCATGCAGCGTGAGCAGCTTCATACGGAAAATCCTCAGATCGTGGAATTTCTGAAGCAGACTAAAATGGGCTTTATCTCCATGTATTCGCAGGTGCTTGAAAGCGGATTGAAAAAAGGGATTTTCACCAAAAAACCTCCTATCTATCTACTTCATGCCACTATAAGCGGGACCTTATTTTATGCATCCAACGCCAAAGAAATGTATAAAGAATTCCTTAACGATACTACGGATGATGAAGTTTTTGATGAAAAATACTACACAGAACTTAATAAACATATAAAATATTTACTAAAAGACCTTTTAGGTTATGAAGAGAATAAATAATTCGGTGTTGGCATTATCCCTTTTTATGGGAATTGCAGCCATAAATGCTCAGGAGAAAAAACAGCTCACCCTCGATGAAGCCGTGCAGCTGGGAATCCAGAACAGTAAAAGCCTTAAGATAGATGCCGCTAAAATTGAAGAAGCAACGGCAGATCTTTTGGAAGCCAAAAACAGACAGCTTCCGGAGCTGAAAGTTTCGGGAAGTTATATGTACCTTCCTCTTAAACCCAATGTGGATCTGAAACTTCCGGGTGTCTCAGCCGCAGGAGGGCCGGAAGTACATCAGGTTGCCTATGGATCAGCTAATCTTAGTGTTCCTATCTACAGTGGTGGAAGAATCAAATACGGGATCCAGTCTGCAAAATATCTGGTGGAAGCATCAAAGCTGAGCACTGAAAATGATAAAATAGCGATTGCTTATAATGTGGCTCAGGCTTATAATAACCTGTTTAAAGCCAACCAGTCCATCAAAGTTTTAGAAGAAAACCTTACCGCTTCGCAAAAGAGGGACGAAACTTTTCTTAAGCTTGAAAACAATGGGGTTATCGCAAGAAACGACCGTTTAAAAGCGAATCTTCAGACTTCAAATATAGAACTGCAATTATTGGAAGCTAAAAACAACTACAATATCGCCAACATCAATATGGACCTGTTACTGGGACTGCCTGAAACTACAGAAATTGAAGTTGACCAGAATTATATTGATGAAGGATCCGATGTAAGAACGGTGGATTACTATGTAAATGAAGCTAAAGAAAACCGTAAGGACTTGCAGGCCCTTGCCCAGCAGAGAAAAGCTGCAGAATTGGGTACCAAATCGGCAAAGGCTGAAAACCTTCCTTCAATTGCATTTACAGGAGGATATGTAGCGGCAGATATTCCAAAATTTCTTACCATATACAATGCCGTCAATGTAGGAGTTGGAATTTCTTATAACTTATCCAATATCTGGAAAGAAAACTCTTCATTGAAACAATCCCAGGCAAGAGAAAAACAGCTGGCTGCCAATGATGAATTGCTGAATGACAACATTAAGCTTGATGTGAACAGAGAATACCAGAATACAGATTACTCTAAAAAGAGAATCGCTGTGTATGAAAAAGCAGCTGAACAGGCTAATGAAAATTACAGAATTACCAAAAATAAATACGACAACGGACTTGCAACCATGACAGAACTTCTGGATGCAGATGCTGCCCAGATAGCAGCTAACGTAGGAGTGATCAATGCAAAGGCAGATGCAGCTTTAGCCTACAGAAAACTATTACAGACAACAGGAACTTTAACAATTAAATAATCAGACTCAAACCAAAATGGAAAATAATAATACCCAAACAGAACCTAAAAAGAAAAAAAGTTTAGTTTTCCCTATCATCTTAGCCGCTGTAGTAATTGGCGGAGGGATCTACGGATACAGAGCTTTTACTTACGGACAGTACCATGAAGAAACTGATGATGCACAGATTACTTCCAACATGGCACCGGTAATTTCCAAAATTTCAGGATATGTAGCAGAGGTAAAAGTAAAGGATAACCAGTTCGTAAAAAAAGGAGATACTTTAGTGATCCTGGATAACAGAGATCAGAAAATGGCTCTTGAACAGGCGCAGGCTGCTTTATCAACAGCTAAAAGCAATATCTCAAATGCAGAAGCAACTACAACCGCAACTTCAAAGAATATCAGCTCTTCCCAGGCAGCAGTAACAACAGCCAATGCACAGATAGAAGCAGCTAAAGTAAACGTATGGAAAACTTCTCAGGATCTGAAGAGATATGCTAATCTTGTAAAAGATCATTCTATTACGGAACAACAATATGAGCAGGCTTTGGCCGCTAAACAGTCTGCAGACAGACAGCTTCAGGTTTTAGTAGACCAGAGAAACCAAATCGCTCAGCAGACTACCATTGCATCTTCCCAGACTGCAGCCAGCTCTCAGCAGATCAGCGTTGCCGGTTCAGTGGCAAAACAGAGAGAAGTAGATGTGGAAAATGCTAAATTAAATCTATCATACACCGTAATTCTTGCTCCGGAAGACGGATATGTAGGAAAAGTTTCCACTCAGCCGGGACAATATCTTCAGGCCGGATCACAACTTTTTGCTTTGGTTAAAAACGATCAGAAATGGGTGGTGGCCAACTTCAAAGAAACACAGGTAGATAAAATGGTGGAAGGGCAGAAAGTGAAAATTGAGATCGATGCTTTCCCTGATCAGGAATTTGATGGGGTAGTAAGCTCATTCTCACCTGCAACAGGAGCTACTTTTTCCATATTGCCTCCGGATAATGCCAGCGGTAACTTCGTAAAAGTGGTTCAGAGACTTCCTGTAAAGATCGATTTTGTAAATCTTGACAAGAACATTGCAAAAAGACTGAGAACAGGAATGAACGTGAAAGCAGAGGTAGCATTGAAATAGTATGAATGTATTCACGTACAATGTATTGATGAATGGCTGATTGAAAAATCGGAGAATTTAAAAATTTAAATCTTCAATAGGAGCGGGCTTTAGCCCGCTTGCATAAAACAATTACACATTGGTTTTAGCCAAATTTTACATCATTAATACATTCTACATTTACATTAATACAAACATTTGTACAAAATATTATGCAAGATTCATTAGTAGAATATGGAGCCCGGAGAGTGATCATTACGATCACGGCAATCCTTTGTGCTCTGCTTGAAATTGTGGACTCCACGATTGTGAACGTTGCCCTTAATGAGATGAAGGGGAACCTTGGAGCCACACTTTCTGAAGTAGGCTGGGTGATCACAGCTTATGCAATCGGTAACGTTATTATCGTGCCGATGACGAGCTGGCTGTCACAGCAGTTCGGACGTAGGAATTATTTTGCTGCTTCCATCATCATATTTACTGTTTTTTCCTTTCTATGCGGAAATGCCACCAATATCTGGGAGCTCGTATTTTTCAGGCTGATGCAGGGAATAGGTGGGGGAGCGCTTCTGGTGACCTCGCAAACGATCATTACAGAATCGTATCCTATTGAGAAAAGAAGTATGGCGCAGGCCATCTACGGTTTGGGGGTAATTATCGGCCCAACCTTAGGCCCGCCATTGGGAGGATATATTGTAGATAATTTCAGCTGGCCGTATATTTTCTATATCAATATTCCAATTGGTATAGCAGCAACGCTGATGACTTTACAGTTTGTGAAAAGTCCTAAATATGCGGAAAAACGAAAGGTTTCGGATGTAGACTGGATAGGAATTGCTTTACTCGCAGTTACTGTAGGATCTTTACAGTTTATCCTGGAAAGAGGTCATGAGGAAGACTGGTTCGAGAGCGGAATGATCGTAACATTTACCGTATCGGCTATTTTAGGGTTTATATTATTCCTTTGGAGAGAGCTTACCTTCAAATATCCCATCGTGGAGCTCAGGGTACTGAAAAACGGAAACTTAAGAATCGGAACCGTCATGTCGTTCGTTTTAGGGTTTGGGTTATACGGTTCTACATTTATCGTACCGCTGTATACCCAAAGTATTTTAGGATGGACGGCTTTGCAATCGGGAGCTTTGATGATTCCTGCGGCACTGACGACAGCCTTTATGATGCCTATAATCGGAAGACTGCTTTCGAAAGGAGCAAAACAGCAGATTCTGGTGTCTCTGGGACTGTTCATTTTCTTTATCTATAGCTTCTGGGGGTATAAAATCCTCACCCCGGATACCAGTAAAGATGCCTTTTTCTGGATGCTGATCGTAAGAGGAGCCGGTTTAGGACTTCTGTTTATCCCGATCACTTCACTGTCATTAAGTACGCTGAAAGGACAGGAAATCGGCCAGGGGGCTGCATTCACCGGAATGATGAGACAGCTTGGGGGTTCATTCGGGATTGCAGCAATTACTACATTTATTGCCAACGCAGGCCAGAAATACAGACTCAACCTGATTTCGCACCTCGATGAAAACAGTTTTGATGTTCAGCAGCGTCTGAACGGATTAAAAGCCAGCTTTATCGCAAAAGGAATGACTCCCGATGCAGCAATGAATGCAGCGTATAAAATGCTGGATATGTCGGTAACCAAACAGGCTACGGTACTTTCATACATGGATGTCTTCCTTTATTTAGGGGTTATTTTCCTTGTGTGTATCCCGTTCATTCTTTTCATTAAGGAAAGAAAAAGCAAAGAAAAAATAGATTTGAGTGGTGTACACTAAATTGATCTGAATAAATACAAAGCCTCCGGAATGTCCGGAGGCTTTTTTTGTGGAAAATGATTATGAAATTATACCAATCATTAGTTTATATGAAGATGCTTCGACTCCGCTCAGCATGACATTTCTAATACTGACTGTTTTTTACCGGCGCTTTTTTCGTGCTATCATGCTGAGCGGAGTCGAAGCATCTCAACTTAATAATCTTAAAAACACTTACTGATTTAATGCTACAGTCCATTCAACCCCGCTGATATCAATCAGCTTTACGGAATGGATTTTTTCTTTTTCCGTTAAAATATCATTAAGACTCACCGTAAGATTAGCCTTTGAGCCGAGTGGAATTACCAGACTGTGTTTTCCCGGCTTCACTTTCGCTACATAATGATTACTGATATTTTCTTTCGGAAACTCCGAAAGTTCTTTGTGGTTAAGCTCTTTTAAAATGTTTCCGTTCTGATCCAGAATATGGATGCCAATCAGAAAAGAACCGTATACATCTGCACCTTCAGTTCTGTACACCTCAAATTTTAAATCCGAGTTCATGAGAGAAATATTGGAAATTTCAATTTTGGGTTTTACGGATTTATTGTGCAGTTTTCCCCAGATTCCACCATGAAAATATTGATTGGTATACAGCGTAAGTCCGAAAACGAACACTGAGCCTACGAAGACAAGGGTTTTAGGCTTTGATAAAGGAAGAATACCCGATGCTAACCATGGAAACCACTTTTTGTGGATGAAATTTTTATGATTCTTAATGAAATAATAATCTAAAGAAAAAGGACCGCTTCCGGTAAGGAATAAAACAAATCCTCCCGCGATTCCCAAAACGCCTATCTGCCATTCATCCAAGCAGGTCGTGCCGATCCAGCCTGAGCCCAGGAGAATTCCCAGGGCAAGACCAAAAATTCCTATACTCATTAGCCTTGTCAATAACCCTAAAATGATGAATAATCCTACAACAGCTTCCAGGATTGTAAAAACCATCATTGAAGTTTGAAGGGTATCCGGATGCGTGACCAGGTATTCTATAAGAGGTTTTATGCCTAAAGCATTGGGCAGGAAATGATTGAACTTTTCCCCGATATATCCTGCTTCTTCAGGAATAAGTTTGTTTTCGAGAATGAGCCTTCGCCAGAAAGCTGAAAAATAGGTCCATCCGATCACAAGCCGGAAAGGCAATAGATAGAGCCCCGCCAGATGAGAAGACGGGCTGTCTGATATATGTTTCATTGAAATTATATTGTATTAAAAGACTTTGTTTTAAAAATGGTTCCGGTTAAAAACTTTAAGCCGGATTCAATTTCAGTCTTTTAAATAAAATATACTTTGGAGGGCTGTTTCCGGAAGTATGCCCGGAATATTTTGGAAATGTAATTTTTTCTTCTCTGAAGCTGAGTTCTGTATCTGAATAGAAAATAAAACCACTGTTTTTAAGCTTTACATCAGCTTTTGAAAGAATTATCCTCGAAGATGAGGTTTCACCGGAGAAAACACAGGATGCAGCACTGCCGGTGATTTTAACTTTATTTAAGCCACTGATGTGCTGGATATCAAAAATACTGAGAAAATCTCTTTTTAAGGAACACGGAGATAATGAAAATACCAATACAAACACCAGGATAAGTGCTTTGTAGTTTTTTATATGAGTTCCTGATATGGTCATTTTTACAAAACTACACTTTATTTGATAGTAAACTTATGAATTGCAGAAATTCTTCCTGTTGATCTACGAATAAATAATGTGAACAATTGTCTATCAGCTTAAAATGATCTTTTCCGGCTATATTTTTTATATCATTGAGTTGTTTCTCAGAAAATATTCCATCATTTTTTCCGTAGACCGCAAAAATCGGGATGCCTGTTTTTTTGATTTCTTTCAAAACGGCAGTATTGTCAAGATTATTCTGACTTTCATTTTTATAGAATTTCAGAGGGGATTCCGGATTTCTGAAATTAGCAGCGTAAAACTCACCGGACTCATATTCAGTTCTTAATTTCTGGCTTTCCGGGGTTGGTGAAGGCATGCTGAATAATTTCATATCGCTTGCTAAATTGTAGCATCTTTTCCTGTAATCTGCTGAGTTTTTACTTAAATGTTCAATCTCAGAAATTTCAGCCATTTTCGAAGAATCATTTTTAAACTTTTCTTTGGCTTGTTTTAAAATATGATCGTAGGTTTCCTGCTGGGAAAATAAAGCTCCCACCAGAGTTAATGAGCTTACTTTATCAGGAAATTTTTTTGTAAATAATGTTCCTATAATTCCTCCAAAGCTGTGGGCAACAATGTTTGCTTTGTCAATCCCATACATTTTATAAATTCCGTTGAGGTCTTCAAAGCTTTCTGTAAAAGTCATGGAAGCATTTTTATCCTTGGATCTGCCTTCTCCGCGTCTGTCGTATACAATCACATAAAATCCTTTATCTGCTAGCTTCCGGGCTGTGGTTCCTTCAAATAGAGTGGCATTTCCGCTCGGTCCGCCATGAATAAAAATGATGGGGATATCTTTTGGATTACCGTAAGCCTTGGAATATATTGTCTGCGCATTAAAGGAGACAAAAATCAGAGCTAAAAGAAAAGAAAAAAATTTCATGTCATATTTTTTAAAGCTCTAATTTATGATTTTATAAAAACTCTCAGGATAAAAAATTTAAATTAAAAAGACTACTGACAAACAGTTGTCACAATCTTGATTTATCTTTACCTTCTGAATTAATTATAAAAAGAATGGATCAAAATAATTTTGACGAAATCATAAATCGTTCTTTAAAGATCAGAGAACAGTACCATCAGCTGGAAAAACAGCATCACGGCACAGAATGGACCTTGGAAGAAGATGCTCTGGCCTATCTTACGGATGCCGGACTTGTGGGAAGAAATATCATGTCGCATCAGAAAAGATGGCTGAAAAAAGATTCTGCTGCAGAGCTAGAACATAAATTGGGTGAAAATATCTGGTGGATTATTGTTTTAGCAGATCGTACTGGGATAGATATTAAAGAAGCTTTGGAAAAATTTTTAACCAAAACAGAAAATTTATTTAAATGAGTTATTGTTCAGCAATAGAAGGAATGAAGCCTGAAAGCAGGAAGGAACTTCATAAAAATTACCACGACAACCATTACGGATTTCCGATCCACGATGACAATGAGCTTTTCGGAAGACTGATCCTGGAGATCAACCAGGCAGGGCTGAGCTGGGAAACAGTACTCAAGAAAGAGGAAAGCTTCAGGAAGGCATACAGCAATTTTGATATCCGGGCTATTGCTGCTTATACGGAAGCAGACCGGGAAAGACTGCTGAATGATCCCGGAATTATCCGCAACCGCCTGAAAGTTAATGCTGCTATTGAAAACGCTAAAACCATTCTAAACTTACAGGAGGAATTCGGCTCATTTGAAAAATGGCTGGAGCATCATCATCCTAAAACCCTTCCTGAATGGATGAAACTCTTTAAAAAAACATTCAAATTTACCGGCGGGGAGATCGTGAATGAATTTTTAATGAGTACAGGATATCTGAAAGGGGCGCATGCAGAACATTGTCCTGTTTATAAGGATGTTATGAAGCAGGAACCGCTTTGGATGAAGTAGAGTTACAGATTAATCCTGCATATTAAAATAAACCAGAAAATTATTTTCCTCCCCTTCAATATAAAAATAGTCAAAATAGATACCCAGCTGATATTCATAATGCCCTTCATTCACATTCTGAAAGTGATAAATCCTTTTTCTTTTGGTCTCAGATGCTAAAGACTGATAAAAGCTTTCTACATATTCCGTATTTTCTGAAGGGTTTGTATTGGCATTTTTTGAACCTTCACATTCAAAGAACCAATGATATATGGCTTTTTTGAATTCAGATTCGCTTATTTCATGTACAGTCAATGTATCGTTGTATTTTAAATGAAAATGGGTTCTCATAAAATCCGTCGCATGGATAGATTGATCAAACGGAACAATCTCAAATTCATAGTAATAATTGGCCCCGGGATTATTTCTGGATGCCTGGAAAGATAAAGTTTCTCTTAAAGAGTCTAATGCAGTCATAAAGTTGTTGTAAAATCTGTTTTATAATGAAATTAATTTCTATTGAATCAATGGGTATGCATCTACATCAATAGCAACGGACTTTAGTCCGTTCAATAATAAACATATGCAATCCGGCTTTAGCCTAAACCCGGATCTACAGTTTCTATAGCTTTGAAACAGAATCTGCATTTTTCATGATTTCCTTATGTTCTTTGCCCCATTTTTCAAATTCCAGGATAATGGGTTTTAACTTATACCCGATTTCAGTAAGTTCATATTCCACACGCGGAGGAACTTCTGCGTAAACAGTTCTGGTAATGATCCTGTCTTCCTCCAGTCTGCGGAGCTGGAGTGTCAGCATCCGTTCCGTGATATTGTTTAATTTTTTTCTAAGTTCTCCAAATCTTAATTTTCCGTTGATCAGATAACAGCAGATCGCAAGGGCCCACTGTCCGCCAATCGTATTGGAAGCGTAGATCTCCGGACACTCGTCGGCCAGGGCTTTTTTATTGGCAAAATTGGTTGATGTTTCCTTTATTTTAGTCATTACTTACATTTTTTATAGTACCATACAATTGGACACTAATGATAGAAATGTAAGTTACGTATATTATTTTTGCTGAAGAAATTTAAACAAATGAAAACATTAATTATCATTATTCACCCGGAAATGGGAAAATCGGTGATCAATAAAAGATGGATGGAAGAACTGAAAAAGTATCCTGAAAAATATACCGTTCATTCATTATACGATGCTTATCCGGACGAAAAAATCGATGTGGCAAAAGAACAGCAGCTGATAGAATCTTATGACAAAATTGTTTTCCAGTTTCCGTTTTACTGGTTCAGCAGTCCGCCACTTCTGAAAAAATGGTTTGATGAAGTGCTTCTTTACGGCTGGGCTTACGGAAGTAAAAGCGGCTTCAAAGCAGGAGGAAAGAAAATAACATTAGCCGTTACAGCAGGAATTGATGAAGAAGGGTACAGCGCTTCCGGAAAATATAAATATACCATGAATGAGCTTTTCCGGCCTTACGAGCTGACTTTCGATTATATCAGGGCAGAGTATAAGGAACCTTTTGTGTATTACGGAATCGAAAATGATCCTTCAGAAGAATGGGTGGAAAGGAGTGTGCCGATATATCTGGAGTTTTTGGAGGCATTATAAGTTAATAGGAGTTATCTTTATAAATTAGGCCCTGATAACTTCCAAGATTTCTTTTAATATCTAATACTATTCCCGGAATATAGGTGTAGCCGTCTTCAAAAAGATATTCCATTGTGCTGCGGTTATTTTTATTGCCGTTAAGGTAAGATTCCAGATGTTTCCATGTACTTATCTGCATATTCGGATCATTTCTACTATCAGAAATTATAAAGTTTTCTTTGATATCCTGTTGGCATGGATCTTTTTTGTATCCGGCAATATTAAAGCATAATACAACAAGGTAATCAATCATCAGCCGTATTTTCTGGGTATTCAGATAGGATGAATCATTATACCATTCGAAATCTGTGGGATTTAGAAGCGGCAAATAAAAATCTCTGATTCCGTCATCAGTAAGTGCAAAAAATACAGGAACTTCATATCGTACATTGAGGTTTCCGATTGCAATCAGACCATATTCTGCAAAAATAATTTCATCACCCTGATGTTTATCCTGATAATACCAGGTAAACCAATCAAAAATGGCAGAAAACTCATTATGTTCCAAAGTGAATTTCTCTGTCTGAAGCTTTTTGAGAATCGTTTCATAGGAAGTATTGAGGTAATCGAGGCTATTTTTGTTGTTAATCAGATAATTTTGAAAGGTTCCGAAACTTGTATTTAGATTGCTGTTGTATATTTCAGGAAGGGCTGTATCAGAAAGTTTGGGATACAGTCTTTCTTTGATTTTGGTTTTATCAATTTTGTAAAGTTCTATGAATCCGCCCATATTAATTTTTTTATTTTTTATAATCTACATTTTCAATCCTCCAACTGATTAATTTTGAATCACTTTTATAAATCAAATGCAGGTTAATATAGCCGTTTGGATCAATCAAGCCTGTTTTTTCTTCAATAAAATAAATTTCAGCTCCGGTTTCTTTATTAATTTGATCTGGTTTTCCGATGAGTTTGATTACCTCTTTTTTGCTGGTCCCTTTTTTATTTCCATGTTCAAAGCTGAGAATATTTTTCATCAGGTGATTTAGCATTTTCTTGCGATGTCCGCTGTATAATGCTGAATCTCCTGAAAGCCATTTCTCTTTGTCAAATTGCTCGGAATTACAGCTTATGAGGAAAAAAAGCAAATATTGGCAAATAACAGGTATTTCCAAAAGGACATATTGATTTTAGTTTTTGGATAATATTTCAAGTTTTTGTAAAAATTATTAGAAAGGGCAAATTGTAGGTTACTATTAAATGATTATTCTTTTATTGAAAGTTCTGACATATCCAAAATTCCTTACCCCACCGTTTTCGTATCCTCCTCTTTCAGAATCTTTTTCTCCTTCATCGAAAGCATCATTCTTTCATACTTATATTTTTCCCAGTCAAACTGATTCAGGAAGTCAAGGGCAGCCTGAAAGCCTCTGTTGAACAGATCTTCTTTTTCTTGTCTTTTCATGAAGAAATTCAGCCAGCTGCTTGTTCCGCAGTTTACGCTTTGGATACTGTAAAGACGATAGAAACTATGCTTGGTTAAGAATGTTTTGTCATTAAAACCTTTTAAAGTACTGATGATGTTTCCGGCATAAGAAAAAGGAGTTTTGAGAATTTCCTCACTGGTTTTTCCCTTTTCTGAAAGAAGATCCGAATCACTCGTTAGCTGTACCCCGAAAAGTGGCATCCTTGGATAAAATACATCGCTTGCGTGAAAGATATCGATCGGAAAATTGGAAATACTTCCGCCATCAATAAAAAGTCCGGCAGGGTAGATGCCTTCCGGTTTCGTATTCATCCAGAATTTCCAGGCATATTTCACAGAATCATCATCCTTATTAATTCTCTTCTGGAATGGCTCAAAAAAGAACGGAACAGACATGGATGCCCTTACAAATTCAGCGGGACTGATGTGCTTCAGTTCCTCTTCCGACCAGTATAAATTGGCCATGGTAGGAAGCTCAACCTTGATCTTGGCATTAATATCGGTAGTAATCACAACATATTCCGAACGGAGTTGGTAAAAAGGATTGTTCTTGTAATAATCGTTACCCACGGCACTTTCATAGAATATTCTGTAGCTTGTCTGATCAATATGTTCAATATTTTTACCCTTGATCGCTTCTATGCTTTTCAGGGCAATCGTATAATACTCCTGATTGTTTCCGTAGCGGTAATTCAGTTTCAGGTCATATTCTTTCTGGATAAATTTTTCATTAAGATTAGCTACTGTTTTGATTCCGAAACTATCCAGGACATTTTCCATTGTTTGGAGAAACGTATTTCCGGGATTGAACCCGCTGTTCTGCTTTCTGAAATCATTATAAAACTTTTTGATGCAGAAAAAGGAAATGATTACAGGAATTAAAGGAATCAGGAAAAGCAGCTTGGCATTGAGGGTCGTTTCCGGCCGGGCAGCAAAAGGAATAATCACCAGGATGATCATGACAACAGCAAGAATGATAGCATTGATCTTAAAGAAATTCTTATTGTTAAGAATCGCATGAATAGTGGTTTTCACATATTCTTTTCCATCCATGAAATCGGCGAAATTCCAGCTGAAGAGAATATCTTTGATGATTTCACTCTTAGCTTCCTCCTTGGTTTTACAGGCTGCAATAAGCATTGTATTGATGGCTCCTGCACTGGTTCCTGCTACTTTCAGGAAACGGATTCCGAATATTTCCAGCCCATAAAGATAACCTACCAGTGCACTTCCCCAGACACCGCCTCCTTCCTGAACAAACTCCACATATTGGTTTCCCCGGGCATCCAGCAGGTCGGAAAATTCTTTGGAAGAAATATTTTCATGCAATGCAGACAGTTTTTCTTTAGATGCTCCGGAAAGTACATTTTCCTTAAGGATTTTATCTAAATTTTCAGTTTTCATGGTGGTTGGGTGTTTAGCTGTTTGGGCTTAAATGCCAGGATTCAAAGATTACTTTTATTGTTATATCCGTATAAAATATTCAAAAGCTTTGTTATCAGCAACATTACCACCTTCTCCGCTTAATACCTTCCAGGAATTACCATTGCTTACGCCTTGCATAAATAAATGTGCAGATCACCACCAAAGCCATAATGCCCAAGGTTATAAAATAGCCGTATTTATGATGAAGCTCCGGCATATTATCGAAATTCATTCCGTAAACACCGGCAATGAAGGTAATTGGTAAGAAATAAACTGAATAAATAGCAAGCACTTTCATTACCTGGTTGGCCTTTTGATCCGAAAGTGCCAGGAACATCGAAATAAGGTTGGTGATCTGGATGTTCAGGTGGTCAAAATCCGCTACAACGTCCTTATGTTTATCTTTTAAATCAACGATTTCGGAGTCTTGCAGATTTAATAATTTAAATTTATCTACCGCATCCGTGGAAATGGTCAGCACTCTTGAATTCAGCCCGGATTTTCTTTTCAGCTTATACAGTCTTCTGATTTGGTTGGTATGGTTGGTATTTTTAAGAAAGATCTCATTTTCAATATTGTCCATAGTTTCCATAAGGCTGATTGATTCATCATCAAAGCTTTTCATAATCAGAAGGGCAATTGCCAAAGCTATTTTTGAAGGCGGAATATCTGCCTGCATCGAAGAGACCTGTTTCTTCGTCTCTGTAATGCTTCTGGTCTTCATCCTGTGGATGGTGATAATTGTATTATCCACCAGGAAAATCCCGATTTTTGTGCTGATGTCGCTTATTGTATTGAGGTTTTTCCGCTCCAGTTCTGTGCTTTCTCGGAGGAGATAAAATTTAATGTTGCCATCCTCTTCATACTTGGGAAGGTGGTTGGGATCCATCGTATCTTCCAGAAGAAGATTATTGATTTCATATCTTTCGTGAAGAAATTTCAGGTCTTCCGCTGTGGGAGCCTCTACATCTACCCATTCACATTGGGAGTCTCTGTATATCGTGTCGATTGGCATACAATAAAAATACTAATATTTTGAAAAACTATGTGTTAAATAATTTTATCTTTGCCAAAATTAAAAAAACTATATGATTAAAAGTACAATAAAAGGGATCGGATTTTATGTTCCAGATAATGTTGTTACGAATGATGATTTAGCAAAGTTGATGACCACCAATGACGAATGGATTACGGAAAGAACGGGCATCAAAGAAAGAAGACACAGAAAAAACAGAAATGATTCTCAGGAAACCACAGCTTATTTAGCATTTAAAGCTTCTGAAAAAGCTCTTGAAAAAGCGGGTCTTACCGCTCAGGATATAGATTATATTGTTTTTGCGACACTTTCTCCGGATTATTATTTCCCGGGTTGCGGGGTATTGCTACAGGATATGCTGGGATGTGATACCATCGGTGCTCTGGATGTAAGAAACCAATGTTCAGGATTTGTGTATGCTATGAGTGTTGCCAATGCTTTTATCAAATCAGGAACTTATAAAAATATCCTTGTGGTAGGAGCAGAAATCCATTCTTTCGGACTGGATTTTTCCGATGAAGGAAGAGGGGTTTCCGTGATTTTTGGAGATGGGGCAGGAGCTATCATATTATCTGCCACTGAAGATGAAAATGCAGGAGATATTTTAGCCGTCAACATGCATTCGGAGGGGAAATATGCAGATGAACTGTGTACTCAGTTTCCCGGATCTAAATTCGGGTGGAGCGACAGGATGAGAAAAGAACCTGAAAATGTAACGAATAAAGAAGTTTATCCTATCATGAACGGTAATTTCGTTTTCAAGCATGCGGTGACAAGATTCCCTGAAACAATGATGGAAGCTTTGAATAAAGCAGGAAAAACAGTAGAAGATCTTGATATGTTCATTCCTCACCAGGCCAATCTGAGGATTGCCCAGTTTGTACAGCAGAAATTCGGACTTCCGGATGAAAAGATCCATAACAATATCCAGAAATACGGAAATACAACGGCAGCTTCGATTCCTATTGCATTAAGTGAAGCTATTGAGGAAGGAAAAATCAAAAGAGGAGATCTTGTGCTTCTTTCGGCTTTCGGAAGTGGATTTACCTGGGGAAGCGTACTGTTTGAATATTAATTGAAAACAGGCAAAATAGCAAAACTGCAAAATAGCCAAATGCCAGAAGATAATTCCCCTCCTCCGGAGGGGTAGCAGATCAAAGATCTGACGGGTGGTAAAAATAAAAGCATCGGCCGGGCAAAGCCCGGCCGATGCTTTTTTATATAATAACTATCAATTAAAGACTTTTCAATAATTTCTCTGTATCTGTAGAATCCTGGCCTGTACTTTTAGCCAGCTGAACAGATTTTTCAGCCCAGATTTTAGCGTTCTTTTTATCTCCTATTTTGTTGTAAAGATTAGCCAGTGTATCTGTATTTGCATAGTTTTCATCTTTCTTTACAGATTCCTGGGCCCAGCTTACTGCTTTTTCCAGGGAGGCCTTATTGCTTACGTTTTCAAAAAAGTTCCACGCCAGGGAATTTAGCTCTTCTGAACTTGCTGCAGAATAATCTTTATACAGTTCCAGTGTCAGTTTCTCATAGGTCGGGATATCTTTATTCTTTAAAGCCCTGTTGGCTTTTGCTCTTTTCAGGGTTTTTTCAGCTTCGTCCTTAGGCATGAATTTTTGTGATTCCGCAAGGAAATAGCTGTCGTTCCACGATTTTGTATCTGCATTGTAAGACTTTTTAAGAACAGTATTGAGTTGTATGCTCTTGTCTACTTTTGCATATCGGTCTTCCGGCAGGATTTTGGTAATGTCGGATTTTCTTGACTGGAAAGTCTTGTATAACGGGCTTTCCGTACTTTGTATTCCAGAAAGCAGCATTTGTATATCTTCCTGGTCAAGCACGGTCTTTTGCTGGAAATATCGGTCCAGTACTTTTCCGGCAAATTCGGAATCGTTGTAAATGGTAAGGCCTGCAAGATTCTTTAAAAACTCAGGATCCTTTTCTCCGTTTTCAAACTTTTGTTTTAAGGCGGTAAGTCTTTTACTAGGATCTTCAGCATCTTTGGCAAACTGGATAAAATCCTTTTCCTCTACGTATCCTAATGTTCTGTGTACTTCTTCTCCGTCTCCATTAATGAAAAGATAGGTTGGAAATGCTTTTACATTATATTTCTTGGCAAGGCCTATCCCTTCTCCTTTTTCCATATCTATTTTAGCATTGATGAAATGGGAATTGTAAAAATCGCCAACAGTCTGAAGCGGGAAAATATTTTTCACCATCAGTTTACAAGGACCGCACCATGATGCATAGGCATCTACAAATACCAGTTTATTCTCCTTTTTGGCTTTTGCCAGTATAGCTGAGAAATTACTGTCTTCAAATTTAATTCCCTGTGCCAATGCCAGAGCTCCTATAAATAAAGAAGAAAATATTGCTAATTTTTTCATAAAAACTTTTTATTGATTACAAATGTAATAATTATGTTAACAATATGTCGGCATGGAAAGAAAATAGTTACGGATATTTTATTTCTAAATGTTATAAATCTATTTAAGGTAAAAACCTTTACGGATATGTTATTAAAATAAATGAAATTTGATTTTTTAGTTAAAAAAATTAAATAATTAAAGAATGTTTTAATAAAATATAAAATATTAGTAGCTTTGTAAAAACAAAAAGACACCCCATGAGAATGATGAATTATTATAAAATCAAAATAATAATTTGCCTTTTTATGTCTAGAAGTCTGCTGAAACTTTTGTTTTTGTTCATTACTGCTGTGCCTCTTCTTGCCCAGAAAAAATATAATTTTGACCAGGTCTGTGAAAGAACATCTGTTCAGGTAGATCCAAAAGAGATTCCTAAGGCCCTGAAAACAGCAGATTCATTATATATGAAGGCGCAAAAACCTCTGGACAAAGTGAAGAGTCTTTTACTTTCAGCAGAGCTGTATCATTCGTCAGGAGAATTCAAAAAATCTCTATGTTATGGTGAAAACGCCCATTCCCTGCTCAACCAGATTGATGATGCAGAATGGCAATCCCGTGTCAATAGGTTTTTAGCTAAAGAATACCGGCTGGTAGGACTTTTTGAAAGATCAAAAAAATATACGCGGCAAGGTATGGTAGCCGCAAAACGGATCACTGATGTTCAGGAAAAAGGAGAAATACTGGGATTGCTGAGTCAGGAAATGGCCTATTATGAAATTGAGCAAAGCAGCTACCCTGAAGCGGTGAAATATATTGAACAATCATTAAATTTCTTTGGGAAAGATGATCAGGATAATAAATGGGCAGTAGCCGCTTCTTATCAGATTCTTGGAGACATATATCTTAAGCTTAAAGATTACACAGCTTCTGAAAATCATTACAGGAAAGCAGAATCCTTGCTTAAAACTAAATGCTGTGTTCTGGGTCTGGTTTATAACGGACTGGGCGGGATCCGTCTGAAACAGAAAAACTGGAAAGATGCAGAATTCTACCTTAAAAAAGCTGAAAATATAGCAGACAGCTCAAAAAGTCTCAAACTGAAAAAAGCTGTATATTCCAATATCAATGATTTTTATGAAGGAACGGGGGATAGCTTTAAAGCTTCTCTGTATGCTTTAAAATATGTAAGAGCCTATGACGATCTTACAGCAACAAACCGCGAGCTTATTTTTAAAAGTCCTGAAGCACCAGTAAAGCCAAGTAAAAAAAACGCTCAGATCAGTATTGTTAAAAATACGGCAATTGTTGTACTGCTTGCTGCCTTGGTTGCTATTCTGGTATTCTTTAGAAAAAAGCAGAAGAAACAGCGTGCAAAATTCAGAAATATTATAAGAACACAGCTACAGATGATCGGTTCCCGCAGCCAGACATCTCCTTTAAAGACAGAAATTTCTGATTTCTCAAATATCTCTGTTGAAGAAGTGGATGACAGGGCAGGAGAGGACGATAAAAGAAAGAACGAATCCCTCATGATGACTTCCGAGACGGAAACAAAGCTTCTGGAACTTCTCGAAGAGTTTGAAAAAGGAGAGCTGTACAACAATAAGAACATGTCTTTGTCATTTCTGGCTGCAGAACTTAATACCAATACAAAATATCTGTCTTATGTAATCAACCGGCATAAAAGTGCAGATGTAAAAACATATGTTAACCGTTTAAGAATTAATTATATTGTAGACAAGCTTATCAATGATGATAAATACAGACAGTATAAAATAAGTATTCTGGCTGATGAATGTGGTTTTTCTTCGCACAGCAAATTTGCTTCCGTATTTAAGGCGGTGACTGATTTTTCTCCTTCAGCCTATATTAAGTATCTGGACTCTGGAAACCAACCAGATAAAAATACTCATTTTCACGAAAACAATTAAAAGCACCCTTTTTTTTGCATACAGTCTTTTCATTTTCACGAAAATGGGTAACCTATTGTTTTACCTAAGGCCTTCACATCTATATCTTTGCGGCAGCTTTACTGTAACAGGCATACTGCATGTGTCACTCTATTTAATCTTTGATTTCTGTAAAGCAGAACAGCGTTCAAATTTAAATGCAAAAAAACACTAACAGTATAAAATACCTGCAGTTATTTTATGCAAACCATGAAAATTTTAATTTAGTTAATGAGATGAAGGGGTCGTATCGGCAGATGTATTTTCCAATACTGCCTTTTGGAAAGATAATGATCATGCAGCGGTGCCGATTGCGACTTTATCTGATGGACTAACCGTGAAGAATTTTTAGATCAGGAATCAATATTTAAACCTGATACAATATTATAATACAATCGGGGTTGATTGCCCGGTTTTTTTCAGTCAAGTTTTTTTAAGTGTAAATCCGCAGTTTTGCTGCGGATTTACTTTTTATTTTGTCTTCAGAGTGTCGGTTTTTATTTTAGAAGAATCCTGAACGGTAGCAGCCGGCTCAGAATTAGCAACTGCTGAATCTCCCATTGTATTCCTTAGTGAATCCTTGTTGTGCTCATCTTTAAACTCTTCTCTTTTTTCTTTATTCTGAGCACAGCTTCCTAAAAACAAAACTCCCAGAACAGCTCCTATCCATAATTTTTTCATAATAATTAATTTTGATGTTTAAATACAATCAAATATAAAAAAATATTAAGCTCTTTTTATAGTTGCATGTTATATATTCTGATAAAATTATGTTTTTATACAGTATTTAAATTGAATCGTTGAATTCCAACAAAAAAATCCACAGAGCTTTCATCTGTGGATTTTCCATTTTTAGATTAAACTTATTTGTATCTATTTTGCCGGAGGTGTGGTTGCCATTGAATCTACTTTCATCTTGATTGTATCAGGATTAGTCACCTTTGCAGAATCTGTCGTACTCGGAGTTACGGTTCTGTTCGGTGTCGCGGTTCTGGTAGTATCTACTGCCGTTGAATCGGTAGTACCGGATGACATGGAAGATTCTTTGGTTCCGCAGCTCACAACTATTATCCCTAAACCTATGGCTGCTATCAAAAACTTTTTCATAATACTTTATTTTGGTGTATTTAGTAAAGTTCAATAATTATTCCTAAGTAATATTTAAAAGTATTAAAACATAGATAAAGTTTGTTAAAAGGTGTTAGGGAATGGAAATCAGGTGACAAGTTTAGGGTTTCGAGTTCTGAGTTTCGGGTTTTGAGTTTCGAGTTTTCGCTGGAATCAATTATTATCTTTCTAATACCATTCATAAAAAATCCCCGAAAATGATATTTCCGAGGGATTTTTTATAATTACTTATTGCTCATTACCGATTACTCATCATGAACAGGGTTTTATTGTAATTAACCTAGATACGGATACTTGTAATCTTTTGGAGAAACGAAAGTTTCTTTAATACTTCTTACAGAGGTCCATCTTAATAAGTTCATTTTAGAACCTGCCTTATCATTTGTACCTGAAGCTCTTCCTCCTCCGAAAGGCTGCTGGCCTACTACCGCACCTGTTGGTTTGTCATTGATATAGAAGTTACCCGAAGCATTTTCTAAAGCTTTGAAAGCCTCATTGATTGCATAACGGTCTTGTGCAAAAACAGAACCTGTTAATGAATAAGGAGAAGTGGAATCTACTAATTTTAAAGTCTCTTTCCAATCCTGATCTTCATATACATAAACGGATAAGATAGGGCCGAAAATCTCTTCAACCATACTTTCATAATGAGGATTAGTAGTTTCAATTACAGTTGGGTGTACAAACCATCCTTTAGAATCATCATATTTCCCACCGATTGCTACTTCAGCTTCACCGGATGCTTTAGCTCTTTCGATATATCCTTTGCATTTTTCAAAAGAGTTCTTATCGATTACTGCATTCACAAAGTTAGACGGATCTTCAGGAGAACCTATTTTAATAGAATTCATCTGGGTTTCCATTACTTTTTTCACGTCAGCCCAAAGCGATTTTGGTACATAGGCTCTTGAAGCTGCAGAACATTTCTGTCCCTGGTATTCGAAAGCACCTCTTACCAAAGCAGTCGCTACAGCCTCTACATTAGAAGAAGGGTGAGCAATGACAAAGTCTTTCCCACCTGTTTCCCCAACAATTCTTGGATATGTTCTGTAGTTATGGATATTATCACCGATCATTTTCCACATTCCCTGGAATACTTTCGTAGACCCTGTGAAGTGAAGACCTGCAAAATCAGGATGAGCCAAAACTTTCTCAGCAGTTTCTTTTCCGTCTGTAAAGATCATGTTGATTACACCGGCAGGAAGACCCGCTTCAGTTAATACATCCATGATTACTTTTGCAGAATAAACCTGCTTGTCGGAAGGTTTCCAAACCACAACGTTCCCAAGCATAGCCATACAAGTAGGCAGGTTTCCGGAAATCGCTGTAAAGTTGAATGGAGTTACTGCAAAACAGAATCCTTCCAATGGTCTGTACTCTACACGGTTCCAGATTCCAGCGTCAGAAACCGGCTGCTCAGAATACATTTCAGTCATGAATTCTACGTTGAATCTTAAGAAATCGATAAATTCACATGCAGAATCTATTTCAGCCTGGTGCACGTTCTTAGACTGGCCAATCATGGTTGCTGCATTGATCACATCTCTGTAAGGTCCTGCCAAAAGATCAGCTGCCTTTAAGAAAATCGCCGCACGCTGTTCCCAGCCCAGTTCGTTCCATTCTTTTTTAGCTGCCAGTGCCGCATTGATAGCGTCATCTACATGCTGCATGGTACCTTTATAGTAAAATCCGAAATCATGAGCATGATCCTGAGGAGACTGAAGCTGAACTTTTTCAGCAGTTTTCACTTCCTTTCCATTGATGATCATTGGAATTTCTGTCTTCTCAGCCCACATCTTTTTGTAAGTGGCGATAAGGCTTTTAACTTCTGGAGACCCCGGTACATAAGAATTTACCGGCTCGTTTACTGCAAATGGTACTTGCGAAATTGCTTTTGACATATTATGTTGTATTATTTTAAAAATTAATCAATATGTTGGTATACAAATTTACAATAATTAACGCAAAGAAAAAAAAGTCCTCATCTTTATAAAAGGAAGCCGATTACTGTTTTATATTCAAAAAAATATCATTTTGATGATACATAATAGATTGTTTTGATGCTTCTGGATTTATTTTTTTAATTGAATGTAACGATATTCCGTTTTATAGTAATTGTATAAATCAAAACATTGAAATAATTGTTGCGTTAGATGGCTTTAAGAGTAATTTATTAAGTGTCTGTTTATTAGGTATTTACTGGTATGCTGTTATCGGATAGGGATTATACGTGTCTCGATTTTGAACATTTTGCTTCAACAACTTTATCTTCAGGCATTAATCTTCCATTCGTCACTACATCTTTTCGTTTTCAAGGATTTTCAGTACCAGCTTTTCTTCATGGGTAAGGCCTGCTTTCCCGTCATTTTCCTCGATCTGTTCCAGTTCATCAAGATATTTTTTGATTGTATTGTTTTCGTACAGATTAATGACCAGCGGATGTACATAATATTTCCTGCATACTGTACTGGTGTTTCCAAGATGTTGGGCAACGATTTCCAGGGCTTCTTTTACTTTCTTTTTATACTGGCTGTTATTTTCAGCGTAACCGATTTCTTTAAAAGCGATCAGAGCACTTACAGTTCCGGACCAGGTTCTGAAATCTTTGGCCGTAAAATCTTCACCGCTTATTTCCTTAATATACTCGTTCACCATCCCGGAATCTACGGAATGACGGTTTCCTTCATCATCAAAATACTGGAAAAGTTCTTTTCCGGGAATATCCTTGCACTTCTGCACAAGCCTTGAAAGCCTTCTGCTTCTCAGGTCAATGCTATGCATGATCCCTTTTTTCCCTTTAAAAGAAAACGTAATCTTCTGGCCTTTAATTTTTACATGTTTATCTTTCAAAGTAGTCAGTCCGAAAGAACCATACAGCTTTTCATACGCATTGTTGCCAATACGGATGTTGGTATGCTGCATTAAACTCACGATTAACGCCAGTATTTTTCTTTTTTCGAAATTCCTCAGAGCCAGATCCTGTTCTACCTGAAGCCGTATATCTGGCAAAGCATACCCGAACTGAAGCATTCTGTAAAACTTGGTGTGGTTTCTTAAAGCGCTCCACAAAGGATGATATCGGTATTGTTTCCGTCGTTTTGCATCAAACCCTGTGGCCTGAAGATGGCCGTTTTCCAGGGCGCAGATCCATACATTTTCCCATGCAGGCGGAATAACCAGCTTATTAATCCGGCTGATTTCATCCTTATCCTTAATTTTCTCGCCGTCCTTATAATAAGAATACTTCTTTCCGGTTTTCTTGCGGGTAATCCCGGCAGTTTCCGCATCGGTAGTATAGATAAGGTGTACCGCCTTTGCGGAGGCTTCGGGATCCTTCATGATCTTTACAATTTTTGAAGGCTTTAAGTGGGAAATAATTTCCAGGTCAGTATTCTTCTCCATAAAAAATGGTTAAGAGTTCTTACCCCTCGAAAAGATCAGAAAAAGGATTACTACAACTGCAACGACTAGGATAATTCCCCACCACATTCCAGCCTTGAAAATGGTTTCTATTGCTTCACAGCTTGTTAATGTTAACAACGTGAATAGGGTCATACTGTATAAAGTCAACTTTTTCATGATATAAATATTTTGGTGTTATAATTAGATTCTTTGGTGGTCGGCTCTCCAGTTTTTGATGGAGCGCTTTATCTCATCGCCGGAGATGTTTTCGTGAAGTGCTTTGTACAATAGCTCTTTGAATTCATCATCATAGGCAAACCTCAATGCTGCGATCTGGTCAAATTTCAGCTTGTCGGCAACTTCATCAGATCTTTGCCCGAAAATCTCAAAATACCGCTGTTTAAATTCAAGCATTACCATACGGTTTTGAAGCCCAAGCGCATAATGCTGCCTCGTCATAAAAGCCAGATAGAAAAGCAGAAATATGACAATAGAAAATAATATCCAGATCAGCTGGTTTTCCATATCATTCCAGATCTTATAAATTCCATAAATTTCCAGCACGATGAGTAGCGGAAGATATATGAAATGATGCGGCGGATAAAACTTTCTGTGGTTTTTGTAATTCTGCTCTCTCATACGGTGAATAGTAGCAATAATCTTTCCAAAACTTTATATGTTTAATGATAATATTGTTTTTGTGGTATCTAAATCATTATTGAAATTGATATTGTATATTATTTTAATTAAATCGTAAAGATCAAAGAACTTATTCCACACAATTTCACAACAATTGGAAGTTTACATTTGCCCGGATGGTTTGTAAAGAAAAAAATAACAAATCATTAACGAAAATACGCTCCTGATTTCACTTCTGAACCTCATTTTTTCGTAACTTTCGGTGTTTAAAAAAAGAAAAGAATGACTTCAAAGGAAAAAGTGGCTGCGCTTCGTGAAGAAATGCAGAAAAATAATGTTGATGCATTTATAGTATATTCTGCAGATCCGCATATGAGCGAATATTTGCCTGAAGAATGGCAGGAAAGAGCCTGGCTGTCAGGATTTTTAGGTTCTGCAGGTTTTGTGGTAATAACAAAGGACAAAGCAGGCCTCTGGACAGATGGAAGGTATTTTACCCAGGCAGCCCTTGAGCTGGAAGGTTCAGGAATCGATCTTTTCAAAGACGGTATGGAAGAGACTCCCAATTATATAGACTGGATTATTTCCGAAATTCCTGCGGGCGGTAAAGTAGCCGTCAATGCTGTTGCCACTTCAAATGCCAATTGGGAACTGCTTTCACAGAAATTACAGTCAAAAAACATAACCTTGGTTGATCTTCCGCTCTTAAAAGAGATCTGGAAAGAGCGGGGAACGCCTTCGAAAAATCCAATTTTTGTACATCCGGTAGAAAGAGCCGGAAAATCTGTTACCGATAAGTTGGGAGCAATCCGTCAGAAAATGGAAGAGCTGGGAACTACCGTTCATATTGTGTCAAGCCTTGATGATGTAGCCTGGACCCTGAACCTAAGAGGAAGCGATGTACAAAGTAACCCTGTATTTTTAGGCTATGTAGTCATTACCAAAAATGATGCAGTGCTTTTCACAGACCTTGAAAAACTGGAAGTGGAAGCAAGGAAACAGATGGATGATTCCTTTGTGAAGATGATGCCTTACGAAGAGTTTTACAATTATCTGAAAGCATTCAAAAATGAAAACGTATTGGTTTCTCCCAACAGCAACCAGATGATTTTTGAAACTCTTAAAGAAAACAACCAGTTTACAAAAGCTCCGGTTCCCGGCAACCTGATGAAAGCTCAAAAAAATGAAACTGAGCTGGAGGGCTTCAGAACCGTAATGGTAAGAGACGGTGTTGCTATGGTAAAATTCCTTTACTGGCTGACTCACAATGCAGGGAAAGAAAGCATGAACGAATACTCTATCGGGGAGAAGCTGAGAGGTTTCCGTGCAGAAGGAGAAAACTTCGTGGGAGAAAGCTTCGGAAGCATTGTAGGATATAAAGATAACGGTGCTATTATGCATTATTCCGCCAAAAGTGAGGGAAGCAAAGAGGTGACCAATGAGGCAACCATTCTGGTGGATTCAGGAGGACAATATCTTGAAGGAACTACCGATATTACAAGAACTTTTGCTCTGGGAGCAGCTTCTGAGGATTTCAAAAGGAATTCAACATTGGTGCTTCAGGGTCTGATCCGTTTATCCATGGTGAAATTCCCGAAAGGAACAAAAGGTGTTCACCTTGATGCTATTGCAAGGCTTCCTTTATGGATGGAAGGGAAAGACTTCAATCACGGAACAGGTCATGGAGTGGGAAGCTTTATGAATGTTCACGAAGGTCCTCAGAACATCAGAAAAGATATGAACCCGCAGGATCTTCTTCCTGGAATGGTATGTTCCAATGAACCGGGATACTACCTGGAAGGGGAATACGGAATCCGTCATGAAAACCTGATCGCTGTAAAAGAAGCGGAAAAAACAATTCACGGAACCTTCTACGAATTTGAAACCCTTACTTTCTGCCCGTTCTTTAAAGATACCATTGTGACAGAAATCCTTTCTGAAAAAGAAATTGCATGGCTGAATGATTACCACAAAACCTGTGAGGAAAAGATAGGACCACACCTTGAAGGAGATGTTAAAGCCTGGTTCCTTGAACTGGTAAGCCCGCTTTAAAGATGATGGAATGGCAAATAGGAATATAACTGCCTGGCCATAAACATTGAGACTTAAACTTAAAATATGAACATTATAATTGTTAGATAAATCCCTGAAGCCCTGTAGAGAGATCTGCAGGGCTTTTTTTATAAATACAACCGTATTTTTACGGTAATAATTGTAGGGATTCCCCTGACAGAAGATTGTGCGGGACCATCTATCTTTGTATCAACAAAACATCATTCATATCTTCATATACTTAGTAAATTCAAAGCAGGTAAAACCATTTCGTTCTGAAGTGGTTTTATTTTTTCAACGATACCCATTCAAATAACCTGAGCATATCTTAGTTTTACTTAAATACAGATTCCCAATGTTTGCAATGAAGTTTGTATTTGTTTAATTTCGCTGAAATATTCAGAATTCCAGTATAACTTGAAATATGATAGAAAACTATTTCCGAAGCTTTAATATATTCTCAGAAAATGAGATCCGGGATTTCTTACAGCTTTTTGAAGCCAGAAAAGTATATAAAAATGATTTTTTTGTACAGGAAGGCGACAAATGCCGTGAAATAGCATTTATTGTATCCGGGATTTTTCGTTCCTACTATATTTCAGATACGGGAAAGGATATGACCTATTGTTTCCGGTTTCCCGATCAGCTTATGGCGGGTTATTCTTCCTTCATTTCAGATTGTCCCAGCAGGGAAAATATGCAGGCCATAACCGATGCCGATCTGATGGTTTTAAAAAAAGATGTTGTGGATAGTCTGGTAAAAGATGATCTGAACTGGACCAAATTTTTAAAAATAATTGCAGAACAGGAATATCTGGAACTTGAAAAAAGATTTTTTCAGCTCCAGAGAGATAGCGCAGCACAAAGGTATGAGGCTTTGATTGGCCATCAGCCTGATTATGTTCAGAAAATTCCGCTGCAATACTTAGCCTCCTATTTAGGAATTACTCAAAGGCACCTGAGCAGAATCAGGAAAGAAGTTACCGTATAAATAAACAACAGGCGGGCTCATTGAGAGGTAAAAAATAGACCTGAGATTTCCGTTTTAGACATTTGTCCTATACTACCGTGATAGGGCTCTATAATTTTGTAAAAAAAATATATGGAGCACAATATTCTGGTCGTTGGAGGGAATGGCCTTGTAGGTAAAACAATTATCCGCATTCTGAAATCGAGAAATCCGGATGTCAATATTTTTATTGGTGGCAGAAAAGGAGGGACAGGGAATCATCTTAAAATTGATGTGACGGACCCTCGCACTTTTCGAATGATCAAGGAAAAGGAAATTGATCTGGTTATTCTTTCCGTAAACGATAAGGAAGACCATATTCTTCGTTTCGTTATAGAAAATAAAATAGATTATCTGGACATCACTAAGCCTACTCCCGATCTTGTAAAAGCCTATGCCATTGCAAAAAATAAAGCAATACAGAGCAGAATCGTATTCAGTTCCGGATGGATGGGAGGTATCGTCAATGGTCTGGTAAAAACGCTGGCTGGCAATATGCAGGATATTCAGGAAGTGAAACTTTTCGTGTACTATTCCGTAAAAGACCTTGCAGGAGAGAGTTCGGCTCACTTTATGGCTGAAAATGTGGCAAAGCCTTTTATCAGATATGAAAATAACAGGTCAGTCCCTGTAAAGCATTTTTTAGATTCAGAAGATTTTGATTTTTCTTTCGGAATTGGGAAAAGGGAAGCTTATAATTTTGATGTACCGGATTTATATATTCTCAATCAGATTGAAAAAATACCCAATGTAAGCGTTAAGATGACGTATAATTCAAAATTTATAACCTGGCTTTTGGGGGCATTTCAAAAAATCAGGCTTTTTAATATCTTATCACTAAAAGAGCGGAAAATGATTTTCGGATCAAGTGGAAACGGTGACCAAAGCGTATTTGAAATTGTGATTAAAACTAAAAACGGCAATGAAAAGCTTAGCCTTCAGAGTACAAAAGGTCAGGCAGAACTGACGGCGCTTTCTGCGGTACTTCATACGGAAGAACTCTTGAAAAAGACCCATGAAAATAAGGTATACTTCAGTCATCAGCTGCATCAGCCTTCTTCTCTTCTGGAAAAACTCAAAGCTTATGAAACTATTAATATAAAATCCTCGCGATGAAAAAAATAGCCATTATCAACGGGCATCCCAATAAAAATTCCTTCAACTTCGGAATTGCGGAAGCCTACAGAATAAGAGCTGAAAAATCAGGATCGGAAGTAAGAGAAATTATAATAGCTGAACTGAATTTTGATCCTGTTCTTCACTTCGGTTACCAGCAGAGAATGGAGCTGGAACCCGACCTGCTGAATGCATGGGAAACGATACAATGGGCGGATCATCTGGTCTGGATTCATCCGGTGTGGTGGGGAGGTATGCCTGCACTGATGAAAGGCTTTATAGACAGGCTTTTTCTTCCGGGATTTGCATATCGTTACAGGGAAAACTCCGTTTGGTGGGATAAGCTGCTGAAAGGTAAAACAGGCCATATCATCACAACCCTTGATCAGCCTGGATGGTATTACAGGCTTTTTTACGGAAGGCCAAGTATTAATCAGCTGAAAAAATCAACTCTGGAATTCTGTGGGGTAAAACCTGTTAAGGTTACTTACTTGGGTATTATAAGAAATTCCACAGACATTCAGCGCTCAAAATGGCTTCAGAAAGCAGAAGAATTGGGAAGAAAGCAAAAATAAACTGCTGTTGAGGGGAATAAAATGATGAAGCAATTTTATAGTTATTAAAAAATAATCATTTAAAATCTCACAGATTTCATGAATGACTCAGATTGTTTTTTAAGAGAAAAATATTTTAATATAAATAATCACTCCTTGAGATTGCTTCATTGTTTGTCCTTTATAAGCTTAAAATTTTTGTACATCGAAAACCTTCAATCAGAAGCATAGACAATCTGTATAGAATACTCCTTCAGAAATTAGTCTGAAAAAACGTAAATTTGCACTATGAATAACGATACGATTTGTGCACTGGCCACGGCCAATGGAGTAGGAGCTTTAGGGATTATCAGAGTTTCAGGGAATGATGCTTTACCGGTTGTTCAGAAAAGTTTTCCTTCCAAAAAACTGGAAAAGCAAAAGTCTCATACCATCCACTACGGTTATTTTATGGATGGCGAAGAAGCTATTGATGAAGTGATGCTTTCTATTTTTCTGGCTCCTAAAAGCTTTACGACGGAAAATTCTGTGGAAATAGCTTTTCACGGTTCACCGCATATCGGAAAACGTATTCTGGAAACGCTGATCAAAAACGGGGCGAGAATGGCAAAAGCGGGAGAATTTACCCTTCGTGCCTTTATCAACGGAAGAATAGACCTTTCGCAGGCAGAAGCCATTGCAGACGTCATTGCTTCTGAAAACGAAGCTTCAAGAAAAGTAGCGATCAATCAGCTGAAAGGTGGAATTACCAATGAAATATCAATTTTAAGAACAGATCTTCTGAATTTCGTTTCCCTGATCGAACTCGAGCTGGATTTTGCTGAGGAAGATGTGGAATTCGCAGACAGAACAGCCCTGAACGGATTGCTGGATAAAATCGAATTGAAATTAGATTCTCTTATTGAAAGTTTCCAATATGGAAATGCCATCAAAAACGGAACTGCGGTTGCCATCATCGGGAAACCCAATGCCGGAAAATCTACCCTGTTAAATGCTTTATTGAAGGAGGAAAGAGCGATTGTCAGCAATATTGCAGGAACAACAAGAGATACCATTGAAGAGGTGCTGCATATCAAAGGTCATGCATTCCGTCTGATTGATACGGCCGGACTTCGTGAAACCCAGGATGAAATTGAAGCTATCGGAGTGAAAAAAGCCAAGGAAAAAGTAGATAACGCCAATATCCTGGTTTACCTTGCAGATGCCGCTACAGAAGATTATTCTGAGGATATTGAAATGATAAAATCTTTGCAGAGAGACGATCTGAAGCTGATTATCTGTGCTACAAAAATAGATGAGGTGCTTCCTCCAAAATATGAAGCTGTAGAAGATATTTTCAGAAAAGAAATTGATCAGGATTTTGATTTTATCAGGATATCTGCAGTGGAAAACCAAAATATCCAGGACCTTAAAAACGAACTCTCTTCCTACGTTGAGCAGCTAAAATCCCAGGAAAATAATGTGGTTATTACCAATCAGAGGCATTTTGAAGCTCTTCGTAAATCTTTAGAGGCAACTCATAAAGTGAAAGAAGCCATTTCTTTCCAGATTTCTACAGAACTGCTTGCTTATGAACTAAGAAATGCCCTGGAACATCTTGGTGAAATTTCAGGCGAAGTGACGAATGATGAGGTGCTGGGGAATATTTTTTCTAAGTTTTGTATCGGCAAATAAGTACGACAAATAAAACAAACTAAAACAAACCAAACGATTGATTATTAGCTATTTGCAAAAATATTGATTTTGTATGAGTTTTTCAAAGTTTGGTTAGTTTTGTTCAGTTTTGTCCCCCAGTTGTCCCTCAAACCAATAATATTTTATTTTTTTTAACTCGGGAGAGTTAGTGTCACTTAAGGTAATTTATTGTACCTAATTGTACTTAAATGTACCATAATGTACCTTAAGCCAAATTATCTCTTCCACAAATAAAATATTATGAAAATCAAGAAGATTTGCGAACATTGTGGACTTGAATTTATTGCCCAAACAACAGTAACCAGATACTGTTGCAAAACCTGTAATTCCAGAGCTTACAAGATTAATGTTAGGGAACTTAGAGAAAAATTGACTGAAGCAACTCAGGAAGTTTCCAAACCTCAATCAAAACCTAAAGAAGATCCTAACTCTTATTTTGCCCTCAAAACCCTTGATTACTTAACAGTCAAGGAAGCTTCTATTTTATTGAAATGTGATAAGAGAACAGTCTATCGAATGGTTAAAAATGGCAGTATTCCTGCAGCTAATTTATCCATCAGAAAGATTCGTCTATTAAAGAAAGATATTGATGCATTATTTGAAGTCAAGCCAAAAGTAATCCAAAATCCAACAGAAGATTTGGAAAAGATTGAATGGACACCTTTAAAGGATTGCTTCACAATGGGTCAAATTCAAAAAGAGTATAATATCTCTCCGACTTCCTTAAAAAATCTTATAGAAAGACATAATATCCCAAAATTTCAGAAGGGCAAATTTGTATATGTACCAAGAGTTAAAATTGAGCATATTTTAAAGAGGATTGAGTTGGGTATTTATTCAGGATAACACCAATTTATTTGGCATTCTGACGCCAAATTTCCCCTAAGAGAGCCATAAAATCTGGCTTACACTATCAATTTTTAATATTACTCAAAAATCCAAAATTATGTCAAAAGTAACATTAAGGAAAAAACCTATATCAAAAGGCAGACAATCTTTATTTCTGGACATATGGCCTCCCATTTATAATCCAGAAACAGGAAAAATGGAACGAAAACACTATCTAAAATTATATATCTATAATCGTCCCAAAAACGAAACTGAAAGGAAGTTCAATAAAGAAACTTTAGCTTTAGGAGAATATGTAAGAGCTCAAAGGCATATAGAATTACAAAGCAAGAGGTTTGATTTTATTTCTGAAGAAAAGATGAAATCAAACTTTATTGAATTCTTTGAAGCTGAAGCTAAAAAAAGAAACAACTGTTATAACTGGGTAATGTCTGTTAGATATTTTAAGACTTTTGTTGGGCCCGAAATTCCATTTAATGAATTGAATGAAACGCTATGTGAGGAATATGCAGATTATTTGTTAACATGCCCCGCATTGGGACGCAGAAAAACCATAAAAAAGAATACTGCCGTAGCTTATTTTGGAAGATTTAAGCTGACATTAAAGGAGGCTTTTAAAAAGCGCTTTTTACCCACAGACCTAGGTTCAATAATTGACAGTATTGCACCGCAGGAAACTCATCGTCCATTTTTATTCATGGAGGAATTAGAAAGAATGGCAAATTCTGAGTGTCGAAATCCAATAGTAAAAAAGGCAGGACTTTTCTCTGCTATGACCGGTTTCAGATATTCAGATGTTGAAAAGCTATTATGGAGTGAAATTCATGGAACCGAAGGCAATTATTATATAGTATATAATCAGGAAAAAACAGAGAATGCAGAATATCATCCAGTATCTGATCAAACTATAAAATTGTTAGGTCCAAGAGGAAATTCTGATTCAAGAGTATTTGAAGGATTAAATTATCATAACACAGTAGCAGAGTTGAAAAAGTGGTTGGCAAATGCTGGTATAGAAAAACATTTCACCTTCCACGGTTTCAGACATACCTTTGCGACCTTACAAATAGCTGCTGGAACATCTATATATACAGTTTCAAAACTATTGGGACATAAAGATATCAAAACAACAGAGATATATGCGAAAATAGTTGACAGTTTAAAAAAAGAAGCCTCTGAAAAAATTAAAATTAATTTATTTGATATAGGTAAGAACATCGTAAATATCGACCAGATTGATCCTCCAACAGATAATTTAAATATCTAGTAATTTTGAGATTTTATGAAATAGTTAGTAAGCTATAAATACCTTCAAAAGACAAATTACGACAGATCAAGTCATTATCAAGAACGTTTTTCAAGGTCTTATTAACTTGAAAAAAAAAAAATGGAATATACATTTGATCAAATACCAAATATTCTTAGAAGAATTGAAGAAAGATTGGAAAGTTTAGAAGAAATTTTATTGGATCGTATCCAAAATGAAATGCCAGAACTTGAATTTATTGATGCGAAAGAGGCTTGCAAAATTTTAAAATTATCATTACCAACATTATATTCTAAAGTTTGTCTACGCGAAATACCGTTTTATAAAAAGGGAAATAGATTGCATTTTTCTAAAATGGAACTATTAGAATGGATTCAAGAGGGTAAAGAAAAATCCTTAAATGAATTAAGTAGTGATGGTAATGCTATCTTAAAAAGAATAACAAAAAAAAGATGGCATTAGAAATCATACAAGCATTTTAAACCTTCCAACTTTATTTTGGAAGGTTTTTATTTACAATAGTTTAGACCATATATAAAGGAGATCTATCTCTTAGCACGTAAGTCGCCTATTAGAACAAATTTTGTCAATTAGTTCCTGTTATATCAAACATCACACAACGAATATTTGCTAATCACACTCAAATATTAAACAGCAAATAATTTCACCTTACATTAATTTAAATTGCTTATGAATCAAATTATGAACGAATAAAATATTTCAATAAAAATTTAAAAATGTAATAAAGGTTATTAGCAAAATAATATATAATTAATTGATAAATTAAATAAATCGCCACAAAGGGAAAAATATTATATTTTTAGGACTGCTGATCACTGGACCTGATAATGAGAACCTTTCAAATATATTTTTACCATGACAAAATCAATTTATGATACAATAGTAAAACGTATTGAAATTCAAGAATGCAAAATTACGCTAACTAAAGAAAAGGTTATAAAAGAAGCCTATCAAATGGCGACCTCTCTCCGAGAATTATTGAATGAAACAAAAAAGCTTGTATCAGACAAAGGTTTCATTGATAAAGATCAGGAGATCAATTTTTTTAAATACGTAAAACCACAACTTCTAGGAAAGCTTATTTATTATAATAAGGTATATAGAATTGAAACATCTTGTCCAACAAAAGCTGGTGAACTTTATAAGATATATTTCGAAAATGAACTTGAAAAATTAAACAAAGAATTTCAGGAGCATTTTGTAGATTCAGATTTTTATCGATATATAAAATCAGATCGTAAAGATCTGGATAAGAAATATTTTGCTTTAGGAAATATTGATATAATAGAAGGACTAAATAGTTTTGTCTTTGAAATCGATCCAAATTTTTCAACATATTATGACTATAAAGTCGCTCATATCATTGCAGATGAACTATTATATACTTATATAAGAAATAGGTTGAGCCCTGACAATGAATATGATTCACCATCGCTAACATATACCAATTACGATGATATGTTCTGGACCGATTCTAAGAACGCTCTAATAGAGTTAATATATGCATTATATGCTGCCAGGTCTTTATCCAATGGTCGATTGGCAATATCAAAAATCAGTACCATAATTGAAACACTTTTCCAGATAGAACTAGGCGATTTCCACCATGCTTTCCACCGAATGAAAGTCAGGTCCGGAAGTAAAACAGCTTTTCTTGACCATCTTAAAGTAAGTTTAGAAGAATACATGAGCAGGAACCTATAACATTATTTGATTAAGACAGCCAATAGGTTGTCTTTTTTTTACCAAGTTATGCCAAGATATGCCAAGTTGACCTAATAAACCAACAAAATAGAAACCTTTCATTCGTGAGAATTGGAGCATCTGAAGAATAAAAATTACAAAAAAAAATTTTCAATTTCTCTTGGCAGCTCTTGATTAAACTTGGGTTACTGAGCTATTTTACTCTAAGAAATTTGTCTGTGAACAAAAATTTTAAACAGATGAATATTGACAGATTAGAATTTATTGCTTGGATGGAAAGAATCATGGATCGATTCGATTTGATTTCCGAGAGCGTAAGAGAAATGAAGAAAACTAACAATGCAATTGATGGAGAAGAATTGCTAGACAATCAGGATTTGCTTCAAATGCTAAAAATTAGTAATCGTTCATTACAGAGATACAGGTCTGATGGTAAATTACTCTATTACACTATTAGTGGTAAGCTTTATTACAAATTATCAGATGTCCACCAATTTATTCGTGATAGTTTTAACACTCCCACTAAGCGTAAGAGGAAATTGAAAGCCGAATAATACCATAAAATTCCAACTTAGTTATTGCTATTGATTTATAAAATACCTTGATCTGAGATTTACAAAAATTTAGAGTTATGAGTACTAATCAATCCAAAAATCAGAAATCTGATCAAGCAAATGATCTAACAGATACATTGCTTGTCCATGATACAGAAACCAATAAAATTCTCGCGGTTAAAGGAATAAAGAAAAAATCCGGCAAAAAACCTGGTGAAAAAGATGAGCTTGAAACGGTTGATCCAACTAAAAGAAAAGAAAATTCTTTTTTGAAACTCAACAAAAATGAAGATATGCTTTCCAATTTTTTAAAGAATTTTTTTAGTCAGATCGGCAATCCCACACGCTTCAATTTTTTTAAAGTTCCTATTGAAACTGCTGTCATGATAGCGAAAAAAATGCAGCAATTTATTGATACAGCAAAACTTGAAGGTAAAGAGCTTCTGGAAGGACTAAAAGATATTTTGAGTAAAAACAATAATAAAAATACTATGGCGAAACAACAAAACAAAACGGAAAATAGTAATGGTAATCACTATTCCATTGAAAAAATCGACTGGAAAAGCCTTGAAAATCTTGGATACAGCCGCGAGGAATTTGAGAAATTCAATCTTTTGGACTCTCTTTTAAAAGGTTATAAAACAAATGACATGCTTACAGTATCGTTAAAAGTTGGAAATCAAGAAATTGAAACCCAAGCTAAGTTATGGCTTGAACAGGGAAAGGATGGTCTAGCGGTATTTAACATGCTTCCCAAAAAAAATGAAATTGAATTAGATAAAAAATTTCAAGGACATGAATTTACCGAAGAGGATAAAACCAACCTATTAGAAAGAGGAAATATGGGAAGAGCTGTAGAACTAATTACAGATAATAATACGAAGGCTTTCCATGTGATAACGCTAGATAAGGATACAAATCAATTAGTTTCTTTTCCGGTTGAAAAGATGCGTATTGATGATATTATCAAAGGAGTGACCCTTACTCCCGATCAAAAAAATCTTTTATTGGAAGGTAAGCCTGTATATCTTGAAGGGATGCTTTCTAAAAGAGATACTTTATTTAATGGTGAAATCCAATTTAATGCTTTCAAAGGTCATATTGAATTTCAATTTGATAAAGGAAATTCCAAAATTCAAAAACAGGATAACTCTCAAAACCAATCTGCAGAAATACCAAAAACTTTTAGAAGGAAAGAATTTACATTCGACCAGTATAATAAACTTAGCAAGGGTGAAACAGTATATATTACCGATTTTAAGGATGGTGCTGGGAAGGAATATCCGGGATATGTATGGCTAAATAAAGAAAAAGGAGAATTGGATTTTAATTTTAAAAACCCCAATAAACTTAAACAAAATGCAACCACAGCTGAAACTCATAAAACCCAGGTCGCTGTTAATTCCGATGGAAAAACAAATGAAGCTACTAAAAATATCAAGGAGCCATTAAAATCAGGTCAAAGTACGCCTGCTAATAAAAGGCAGCAGAACACGCAAAAAGAAACCAACAATGCGCCTAAAAAAAGAGGTCGAAGAGTATCCTAAAATAAATTAATATGAAAGCAGTAATAGCTGAAAAACCAAGCGTTGCGCGAGAAATTGCAGCACTTTTGGGAGCAACAGAAAAAAATGAAGGTTTTTTAAAAGGTAATGGCTATATCGTTACCTGGGCAATAGGTCATTTAATTTCTTTGGGAATGCCTTCGGAATATGGTATTACCGGATTTCAAAAAGACAACTTACCAATATTGCCAGATCCATTCTTACTTACAGTAAGAAAAGTCAAAAAAGAAAAAGGTTATCTTGACGATCCCAGTGCAGTTAGGCAATTAAAAATAATAGAAACTATTTTTGAACAATGTGACAGCATAATTGTTGCAACTGACGCTGGTAGAGAAGGTGAACTAATATTTAGATATATCTATAATTATTTGAATTGTAAAAAACCTTTTGAGCGACTATGGATTAGCTCATTAACAGAAAAAGCTATTGACCAAGGTTTTGCCAATCTAAAGCCAGGAACCGATTTCGATGGATTATTTTTTGCTGCCCAAGCCAGAAGCCGTGCGGATTGGCTTGTGGGAATAAATTCAACTCAGGCATTATCTTTACAAGCTGGAAATGGAATTTATTCTCTAGGAAGAGTGCAAACACCAACTCTGAGCTTAATTTGTAAGAGGTACATTGACAATAAAAATTTTAAAATTGAAACCTATTGGCAATTGGAACTCAAATATTTAAAAGATGGACTCTATTTCTCCAGTATATCGAAGGAAAAATGGGATGATAAAGAAAAAGCTACCGAAGTATTAAAATCGATTGAGCGTTTAGGAAGTTCTATTGTTAATTCAGTCGATAAACGTAATTCAAACGAACAGCCACCTCTACTATTCGATTTAACTTCTTTACAAAAAGAAGCTAATAGGAAATTAGATCTTACTGCCGAAGAGACTTTATCAATTGCACAAAGCTTATATGAGCAGAAATTCATTACATATCCCCGAACAGGCAGTAAATATATATCTAATGACATTTGGCCGGAGATCCCTGATCTAGTCAGAGCTTTGGAGAATCGCGTTGGTTATAAAGAGCGGATAAACAATGTAAAATGGGGCCGATTCAATAAAAGAATTGTGAATGACCTTAAAGTTACAGATCATCATGCATTATTGATAACAGATAAAATTCCTTCAGCCCTATCGAGTAAGGAAAATGCTATCTATGATATGATTGCTATTAGGCTTCTTGAATCAATATGCTACCAATGTACAAAAGAAATTACTGAAGTTAAGCTGGAATCACTGCACTTTGAATTTATTCTGAAAGGAGCCCGTGTGATTGATCCGGGATGGAGATCTATACAAAACCTCTTTAAAAATGAGGACAATGATGAAGAGGTATTATTGGATATACCAACATTAAAAGAGGGTGATTCACTCAGCGTTAATGAGGCAAATATATTAGAAAAAAAGACCCGTCCGCCAGTTCTTTACACTGAGGCAGGTCTCCTATCGGCAATGGAAAATGCAGGGAAGCAAATTGAAAATGAAGAAGAGCGTAAATCACTTAATAATATTGGGATTGGAACGCCAGCCACTCGCGCAGCTATCATTGAAGTTTTGTTTGATCGAAATTATATTGTCCGGGAGAAAAAAAATCTAGTTCCAACCAAAAAGGGAATTCAGGTTTATGAACTCGTAAAAGAAAAGAAAATAGCCGATGTCGCTATGACTGCGCAATGGGAGCTTGCTCTTCAGAAGATAGAAAATAATGAGTTAAATGCTAATCTATTTCAAAATGAAATGGAAGCCTATGCTAAAGAAATTACCACAGAACTTCTATCTACTGAGTTTGTACCAAATACATTGCAATTAAAATGTCCAAAATGCAAAACTCATAATTTAATCTTTAATGAACATGTAGTAAAATGTCCAGATAAGAACTGTGAATGGATTCAGTTTAAGAAGGTCTGTGAGGTTGCCCTAAGTGATAAGGAAATGGAAAACTTAATTACCAAAAAAAGGACATCACTTTTGAAAGGCATGAAAAGTAGATCAGGAAATAAGTTTGATGCATACATTATACTTGACGAAAATGGTAAAACTTCATTTGAATTTGATAAAAAAAAGAAAAAAAATAAGTGATTTATAAGAATGGCGCTTCCAAAGACCGTCATTTTTGTTATTATTCTAGAATTATTACAATATGAATTTTTGCTTTGAATAAAGGAAAGTTATGGTGTTTTTCTAGAATCGTAACATCATTATGTTGCATCATGTTGTTTTCTCCCTCTACATTTGTTTGAATTATTTCTCACGACAGTTTGAAATTTATATCGAAAAAAAAATGGTAATAGCCTTTAAATTTCAACTGTGAGAAATGAAAAAGCTAAAAAACCATTGTCATGCAAAAAAAGAGAATTTTTACGGAGATAGTAGTTGTATTATTGGTCATTTTGTTCCTCTATACTGGTGTAAGCAAATTTGTTGATTTTAAGGGGTTTACTTATGATTTAAATAATCAGCCCTTTCCGAATAGCTTAACACCATTGTTAAGGTGGTTAATACCAATAACTGAAATTTCAATTGTAATTGCTCTATTATTTGAAAAAGCCAGATTGATAGGTTTATATGCATCATTGTTTTTGATGAGCTTATTTACAATTTATACAGCGCTAGTTCTATTTCATGTTTTTGAGTATGTGCCGTGTTCATGTGGAGGCGTCATAAAAAATCTAACATGGCCACAACATTTAATTTTTAACCTTTTTTTCGTTGTGATCACTTCACTCGCTATTCGAGTAAACAAGAAAAACTTGTCAGATCATTTACTTTATAACCAGTTACAATAATTTAGATCAGTATAAATGAATTAAAATTATTGGGTCCAAAATAAGGGGAAGCTGAAAACCTTCAACTAGAGTAAGCAACAAATCAAAAACTTTTTATTATGAAAAATTTTAAATTATTATTAGGTGCGGCAGTAGTATTTGCCGTTGGAAGCGCTTTTACTGCTAGCAACAAAGCTTATGCAGGAGAATATGTTTTAATCGCTCCTAATACTTATGAGCTTAAAACAAATCGACCTGCCGGAGAATGCCGAGAAATGCCAAGTCAAATTTGTGATTATACCAAAATTAATCCATCTGGCAGTAATACAGATCCAAATAACTTCACCCCTAATACGAGAAATGCCCAATGGGTTGAAGGTGAGGACTAAAGAATATTTAAGGTGCTATCATTAATGGCACCTTAAATTTTGTAGTGAATTTATTAATTTAATCTCTTTCTTTATTAGAGTTCTTAGATTTTGACTCCCATTATAAAGATATTTTAAACTTCTAACAGATTGTAAATTTACGTATTAATCGATTTATTTCACTATAATCTCCATTATATCTTGAAGTGGAAAATTAAAAGTCATACTCCAACTAAAGAGCTATTTTGATATTTTATGATTATGTTAATTACCATCCAGCAAACAAGATAAATTCGTCCAATCATTTACTTTATAACCCGCTAGAATAATTTAGATCAGTATAAGTGAATTAAAATTATTGGGTCCAAAATAAGGGGAAGCTGAAAACCTTCAACCAGAGTAAGCAACAAATCAAAAACTTTTTATTATGAAAAATTTTAAATTATTATTAGGTGCGGCAGTAGTATTTGCCGTTGGAAGCGCATTTACTGCAAGTAATAAAGCTGCTGGAGAATATGTGCTAATTGGTTCTACTTACCAATTAAAATCAAGTAGACCTTCGGGGGATTGTGTAACTCAGTCTAGTCAAACCTGTGATTACACTAAAATCAATCCGTCCGGTAGTAATACCGATCCTAATAATTTCCAACCTTATCACACAAATGCTAGATGGGTTGAAGAATAGGAATAAGAACAGTTTAAGCCTAAGATGATATCTATTGGTAAAACCTTAGGCTTAAAATTTTAAAGAAGTGAGTTTATTAATTGAATTAAATTCATCCTATTTTTTTCATCATATGGTCTAGGCGGATTTAAACTTGCAATCTTTCCCAACTTATCTATAATTAATACTGTTGGATATCCACGTATATTATAATGACTAATAAGTTTTTCTTCTGAACCATTTCCGTTAGTATATAAGTTTAAACTTCCTCGATGCGAATATTCTAAACTTCGCACAGATTTAATCCACTCATATTTACTCTTGTCGATACTAATATTAATAAATTTTATTTTAGGATTATCTTTATAGATATTATATATTTCAGTCATTTGATCGTTAAGAATACGGCAATTTGTGCAGCCTGTAAAATAAAAATCTATCAACAAAACTTTTCCTAAAAAATCACTTTGTTTTACGACGTTTCCTAGAGTATCCTGCAAAGAAAAATTATATGCTAAGCTTCCTGCCAAAGAACTATCGCGATATTTTGTTAATAAGTCAATACAGTAAGGTGTTTTAACTGAATTTGTAACTTCAATAATAATATCAGAATATTTGTCAGATTGTAATTTTTTAACAAGTAAATATGAGGTTAACAACCTATCCTGAAATAGTCCGCTAAAATCCTTTCTAAGAAATGCAACTGCCTGAGGTGGAGGGAAGTCTTTTTTCCGTAAACCAGTTAATATAAAATCGTAGTAATAGTCGGAATACAGAAGAATATCTCTGTCAAATTTTTGGTCGAATTTTAATAAATTTTCAGAGTAAATCTTCTTTAGTTTATTTATACAAGAATCAGCAAATTCTTTATTTTGAGCATTAGCTTCGGAAGTATAAAAGATATAAGCTTGTTGGTAGTCATTTTTATACTTGAACGTTATATTAGCCTTTAGTAATGAATAAATTGATTTAGATAATTTATCTCGGTATTTTTCCAATGCACCTAAAGCCGTCAACTTAGAATTTTCTAATGAGACAAAAGCATTATCAAACCTTCTTTCATAGCTTGTAATATCAGTTTTTCTTAAAGCAAAGTATTCATAACCATATATTTTCTCTAACTTTCGAACCGAATCTAAAGTTTGAACGGACAATTTTTTTAAATCTTTTTGGATATCAAAAAAGAGTTCATATTTCTCTTTACCCTTTCCGGTAACAGTAATAATGTTCCTTTCAATATTAAAAGTTAAATCATCACCAGGTTCAATTATATAATTATTAAATATTGTCTGCCCATTTTCTACAGATAAATCAGCATACAAAAATGATTCATTGTTCTTAAATTCAATTTTTATTCTTTCTCCAGAGTTGGAAGTTAAATTTTTATTATTAACACCTGAATTAGCACCCCATCCGTTATCCCAATAAGCTAATTTGATATTATTTTTTTTAGTTAAGTCATTTATGATAATTCTTAAATATGCCACTTTATTGCCGCCTTTCGAATTTGTTTGAATAGTTCGAGCATTAGCATAATTTACCAAAAGAATGCCTAATATTATAAATTTGACTATCATTTTCATTATCGAATATTTTGAGTTAATGGATGAAAATTGATTTCTACAGGAGGGATTGGGAATACATACCTTGGACTATTGGCTTCTAGAGTGTAGATATTTACGCCTATATTACGTGTTAGTTTTTTTGCAAATTTATCATCCATATTTAAACGGCGTAAATCTTCCCATCTTAAATTGGCAGTAAAGGGTAGTTCTTTTCTGCGCTCATTAATTATTAATAACAAAGCTTCAGTAGGATTTGAAGCTGTTTTATTTGAATATGTACTTCGTCCATTTTCTTTTTTCCACCTCTCTTTTAAAAGCTTGTTTAAGTCGTTCATTGCTTCAACAAAATTCCCCGATCTAGCCAATGATTCTGATCTAATCAAAAATATCTCGTTTGTAGCTATTCCACAAAATAGTGCGCCTGCTCCTGTATATCTACCACCGAAGTTAATTGCGCCATTGGTATTTTTTTTGAAAAAAATTGCCTTACGAAGATCTTCATTTTCATATGTATCAAATAAATCTTTCATTACACATAATTCCTGTCTACTGTTAAAAGTATATGAAATAGTTTGTGCATAAAATATAATTTCAGTATTATTACCTCGAACAGTAGGAAATGGAAAATTCACAGTTGTACTTAAGGTATTGAAATCAATAAGTTCTGAATTTTTAGAAAGGACAATATCTGCAAATTCTTTAGCCTTAGTATAATTTTGCATATTAAAATATACTTTTGAAAGCATGCTTTCTGCCGCTAATTTTGTAGGCCGAGTTTTGTAACTGACTTGCAGAGGGAGTAAAGATTCGGCTTCAATAAGATCATTAATAATTCTATCATAAGTTTCTTTTAATGTGGAACGGTTTGGCAAATCATTTACATCGGAATTTAATTTAAGGGGAAGCCCTAGATCTGAATCTGCGGTACTTTCATTGTATTGTTTCGCATATAATTGTGCTAACTGATAATATGCAAAAGCTCTAAAAAATAATGCTGTTCCTTTTACTTCTGGTATTCGAGTATCATTAATATTTTTAATTTTTTCAATGCCATCAAGTACTACATTAGAATATTCGATAACTTGGTAAGGATAAGTCCAGTCTGGAGCAAATAACTCTCCCTCATAAATGTCGCTTGACCACTTATATGCATTTCTTTCTTGTAATGTACCACCAGAGATGGCAGTTTGATCTAAAATATAGGAATTGTCAGCACCAATTAATCCAATTGCAGGGTATTTGGTATTCATCACATCAGTATTATCTAGTAAAGCCTGAAAATCTTCAACGGTAGATGGGATAATATCTGATTTATTTGATTTTTTCTCTAACCATTCATCTTGCTTTTTACAACCAACAAGGATAAATGTACATATTGCATAGATTATAATATTTTTCATAACTGCATTTATTTTAATGTTGTCCTAATACCAAATGATACTGTTGTCGGATTTGGGTAGGAATTATAACCGGAAAGGTTATATTCACTAACATCCGGATCAATTCCTTTCTTATTTGCTCGCCACACTATACCAATATTATTTATATAACTATAAATTTGTAATGAGGAAATTGGAAGATTTCTAAGTAATTCCTTATTAAAATCATAACTAAGGCTAATATCCTGTAATCTTATATGGTCTCCTTTCTCAACAAGAGATTCAGAGCTTTGATAAAAAATATTGCGATTATAGTTGAATTCGTATAAGACTGAGGGAACTGTAGTTCGCGTTTCATCTCCTGGGTTTTGCCATCGGTCTTGAAATTCTTGATTGGCATATCCGCTATTTACAACGTCTGACAGGTTTAATGAGGTTGACCTTCGGCGAAAGTAATATCCAAATTTATATGTAACGTTAGCGGATAAAGAGATTCCTTTAAAAGAGAAAGTGTTACGTAATGCCCCAAAATTTCTTGGTCTTGACGAACCATGATATACAATATCTTCATTATTCGAACTTGTAATTATATTGAGGTAGTCTTTACTTATAACACCATTTAAATATCCCTGAGGATCTCCATTTGTTGGATCAAGTCCCGCTGTTTTAAAACTATATACTCCGAAAAGACTATTTCCTTCCTTGATATATAAACCATATCTTCCAGGACCATCAATATTAAGCCCTGAACTTGTTAGATATTGCGAAGTATATTTTGTGTCATAAGATATTACTTTATCTTTATTATAACTTAATAGTATAGTCGTATTCCATTTAAAATTACCATTAAGATTTACTGAGTTTAAATTAATATCAAAACCTTTTGTCTTAACAGTTGCGGCATTTCCTTTGTAAGAAGAAAACCCGGTTGAATGTGCTAACAAAGCATCCTCGATAAGATCAGTACCCAACTTCTCATAAATTTCAAATGAACCATTCAAGCGATTACCTTTAGATGAAAAATCTAAAGCTAGATTTTTGTTTCTAATTTTCTCCCATCTTAATTCTGCGTTTGGGGCACTCGTGATGTAGGCAATTGGTAGTCCAGTAATTGGGCTGACATCATAGGTTGCCGTCAAATAGGATGAGGCATTATATACATTTCCATTATATCCAAATGATGCCCTTAGTTTTAAATAAGGTATTAACGAAAATTTATAGAACGATTCTTTGCTGATATCATAAGCAACACCAGTTGACCAAAGTGGTGTCATTTTATCATTTGTTTTCACTCCAAAAATGTTTGCACCATCTTTTCTTCCACTCAGTGAAAAAGTATATTTACCTAAATACGTGTAAGCGCCGTTTGCATAATAAGATATATATCTATTTGTATTACCTATAATTTTCCCAAGAGGAGACGGAAGAACCGTTGATCCAAGTGCCGATGGGTTCATTGGATAAGGAATATTATAATTTAAATTAGTCACAGAAGTTCCAAACTCATCATTGTAGCCATACAACGCTTTATCAGTACTCTCACTTACTATTTCTCTTATCTCAGCTCCCGCAATTGCAGATACTAAATGTTTTTGTGAAAATTCTTTATTGAAATTCAACTGTGTTCTGAAGTTATTGGAATACAATTTTCTGTCTGTTAAATAGAGAATTCCTCCTTTTGGAAAGGGGTATGTAAATGAGCCCTCACTAGATCGCTGGCTGTACATATTAACGAAATTTCTCGCTTCATAACTTTCGGGACTTCTGTAACCACGATTATTTCCGAATTCATTTTCATGCTGATATTGAATTTCAGCATTTAAGAAATCAGTGAAATTATACCGGACAATGCCTCTTATAAGGATGTTATCAGTTTTAGTACTGGTATCATAAAGGTCTCTTTCTTGAATGGGTCTATATTTCCAATCTAAAAAGCCTAAACTTTGGCTATTTTCAAGATAACTGTCTCTTTTTCCATATGGTACCGCAAGCGGATTTTTATTATCATCAACAAAACTTATATATGGATACGGAGAAGTGTATTGATATCCAAATTTATTCTCACTCTTTGTATATAATACAGAACCTGTAATTTCCAAATTTTTAATGGGATGATATGTATTTGTTGAATTAATAGTAAACCTATTGTTTCCAGAACCAAACAAGGTATTACGGTTTTTGTCATATCCTATAGAAAGTGAATAAATAGATTTTTCCGAACCTCCTCTAAAACCCAATGAATATTGTTGATTCATACTGGGACGATAAAAATATTCGGATGTTTGGTCGCGAACATCCACATTTCTCAATCTATTTATTTGGTCAGTAATATTCTCATTTGAAGGATCATTTCTTTGTTTCGATAAAAGCTCAACTACTGGTGATATTACAGGATAGTAATTGTTGTCGTTTAAATTGGGATCATAATACCCCTTATTAAAAAGAAACGTTTCGACATCTATAAATTCAGAGGATTTAAGAAAATTTCTTGAATATTTTAAATTTGGCCTTGCCCCTACGGTTAAATTTGAATTAAAATCAATCTTTAAGGGTTGATTAAATTTTCCTTTTTTGGTAGTGATTACAATGACACCATTCCCAGATCTCGAACCCCAGATCGAAGCTGCAGCAGCATCTTTAAGTACTGTGATACTTTCAATATCATTTGGATTTATATTATTAATATCTCCTTCATAGGGAAAATTGTCAAGTACAACCAGAGGATCAGCGCTAACTTTATCATCAATTGTAACTCTTCCTCTTATGCTTATTCCTAATTTTTCATTCGGAGGATTTAACCCTATTGGACCTGAAATTTTATTAAAAATCAATCCACTTGTAACACCGTCCAGTCTGTCTAAAATATTCGTGCTAACACGTCTGTTTAATAATTGGTTATCTATTTGGACAAATGAGCCCGTTGCTCGTTCTTTAGGTATGTTTTGATATCCGGTCGAAACAACATCTACTATTCCAATAATATTATCGTTTTGATGCATAATAATATTACCTGAATTTATTACAGGAACTTCTACTGGTGTATAACCGATAAATGAAACTTGAAGTACCTCGTCCTTTAATGAACCAGGGATCATAACAATTCCATTTGCATCTGTCATAAAGTTTACATTGCTTCCTTTTACTCGAAGAGAAGCTCCGGACAACGGTTCACCCCGTTCATTAGAAACCTTTCCTCTTATGGGAGTCTGATCTTTATCTATTGGGTTTTTAGAACCTGTTTCCTTCCCCCTATCGACAGAAACTATAATTTTTCCTTCAATAGAATAATCGAACGGTTGGTCATTGAAGATTTCATCTAGAACCGCTTTTAGATCTTTTTCCTTTGCAGATATAGTGACAGCCTTAGCAATCTTCATATGCCTGCTATTTATTGAAAAAGAATAGCCCGATTGCTGGTTAATCTGGCGAATAACAGTCCTGAAAGGTGCATCTTTTTGGATCAATGTTATTTTTTGTGCAGTAAGTTTTGTGCAAGCGAGAAAAATAATCAATATAAAAAATATTAGGTTTTTCATGACTTGTCTTTTTTCTAATTGTTTTTCATTGGTTTTCCGTTTCCATAGGGGAATAGAAATCGGTTTACCATTGTCGATAATGGTATTATTCATTACATTTGAGTTAGGGTTAGTAATTTGCTTTATTTAACTTTTAAAAACCCGCAGCCGTCCCGACTGGACCTCGGGACGGTATATTCTTACGAACTACGGGCATAAACACATATGAAACGTTCTTATCTGATGATCACCTCCTTTCCGTGAATCTCAGTTTTTACACCGTATGTTTTATCTATTACTTTTAGAACAGTGGAAAGATTTTCATTTTTGTTAATGCTTAAATCTGCACTCTCTGAATTTTTGAAATTTTGGGGAAATTTGAAGTCTACATCATACCAACGTTCAACTTCCTTTGAAAGTTCCACGAGAGAAATATTTCCCGAATTTATCAACCCTTCCTTCCAGCCGATAAAATCAAGAGCATCGACATTTTTAATGGAAAGGCTATAATGATCAATTATAGCCTGTTCATTGGGCTTCAATTTTCTGGTAAATGTAGAGCCATTAGATTTAATTTCTACGCTTCCCTGAACGAGAGTCGTATACTGTTTGTCCTCATAGGCACGAATATTAAAGGTTGTTCCAAGAACTTTAACTTCTTGGAGAGTTGTGTTGACGAGAAATGGATGTTTTGGGTCATGATGAACTTCAAAATAAGCTTCACCATTTAATCGGACTTCTCTATTATTGTTTGAAAATTTTACTGGATATTCTAAAGACGAATTGGAGTTTAGCCAAACTTTAGAACCATCTGCAAGGGTAATTTTATATTGGCCACCTCTCGGGGTTTTCAGTATTGCTGATCCGATGAATTCTGAATCATTTATAGAACTCCCATCACTATAGGTTAGGCCGCTGGGAGTTACCAAAATGCCTTCCGTTTCTTTCAGATTAATAGCTTTACCATTCCCAAAAGTTATAGTAGCTTTATTTGAGCCCGGTAAGATGTCGTTTTCTATGGTTTTAAATGTTGGTTCTTGCGTACCCGACTTATAGTTTAAATACCAAATTGACGTTCCGAAAACGACTATGAATCCAGCAGCAATGCTCATTTTTCGGAACAGCATTAATTTTCTTTTCTTTCTGATTTTTTGTTCAATCAGTTTGAATTGAACATTTGAATCAGTATTATAAAGTTTCTTTATGGAATCAGCGACAAGATTTTCATTTTTTAAATTATTGAAATATATTTTATTCCCTTCATCCTTTAATAACCAAGTTTCTAAAGTTGAATGATCACTAAAAGTCAAAGGTTCTTCCTGAACGATTTTTTTTAATATATTGCTTATTTCAAAACTGATGTAAACATCTTTCCTTTCCATGATTCCGCGTTTATAATATAGAAACGGGAAATAGTATAGGTTTCTCTAAAGAAAATTGAAAAATTTATAAATAAAATAATAAAAGGGCGATTCCGGCATTTCCAAGCCGTTTTTTTATGATAGAGACGGCTCTGGATTTTTGATTATTGACAGTACTTACGCTTATGCCGAGATCATCTGCGATTTCCTTTGCATTTTTATCTTCATCTAAAAACTGCCTCATTATAATCCTGCACTTTTCAGGAAGTGCATCAATTTCAGCTCCCAATTGGCTAATAAGTTCAGCATCAATAATATTTTGAAGAATACTTTCTTCTGATTCTTCAAAATCCTGAATGTATCTACCAAAGCGATTAGATCTAACTTTTTCTTTAGCAATCTTGTCCAGACACGCATTTTTTGTTACTATGTATAGAAATGCTTTAATATTTTCAAAAGAATTAAAAGTTGATCTCTTTTCATAAAGCTTGACAAAAACATCTTGTACAATTTCCTCAGCTTCAGAATAATTGTATTCAGGTAAAAGCTTAGAAGCAAAATAAACTATTGCTTTGTGAAATGTTTGGAAGATTTGGTGAAAGGCATATTGATCTCCATTCCGCAGTCCCTGCAGTAATATTTCATAGGCCATATTTTCAACATTCTTCATCTTTAGGTGGCTATAATTTATAAAATTAGCTATTATTTCTAAATTTTAAAAATCATAATTTTTATAAAGGACTGAAAGCGTTTTGAAAATATACTTTTAAAAAGCATCATAGGGGAATTTCTACTATTGGATCATCATCGAAATTTAAGTCTTTCCGTCTTTTTTTTATAAAGGTTGTGGCTTTAATACCATTAATTTTTAGAAACTTTTCATTAAAATTCTGACGCGACCCTATACCACATTCCTCGGCTAAAGTTATAATGGTATATGACAGATATTTCCTATCATTATATAGTTTGTTTGTAATATAATTTATTCTTAGGTGAGCCAAGTAATCGGTGAAATTCATTCCCCTAGATTCTCTGATAATACTTGTGAGATATTTGTAATTTGTATCAAACTTTTTTGCAAGGTCTTTAGATGTTAAGCCCTTTTCTATAAAACCATTGTTCTGTTCAAATTTTTTCAGTTTTTTTAATATCTCATTTATTATTTGTTGGGGAATATAAGGGTCAACCGAATTATTTATGGGAGAAGAATCTTCAGGCTTTGGTTCCTCAACTTTATTTAAAATTTTCTGTTCTAGAAGATAATAGGCTTTAAGTAGTTTATCCTTTTGAGATTGATGCCATATTATCATGAACAATATCACGGAAGAGCTCAAAATTATAATTATTAAAGTTGTCCACTTACTTTTGGAAATCTCCTTTTCTAAACTAAGCTTTGTTTCCCGCAATAACGGGGTATCATATTCTTTATGAATTTTAGAAGAAAGATATCTGAAATCCCTATTAAGGACTATATCTGCTTTTAATAATTGCTTTGTATAAAAATATTCTTTATGAAGATCTTTTTTGGTCTTATAGTAATTTATCAAAGATTCGTAGTTATTTCTTACTTCTGGTAAAATGAAGTTATGTCTTTGAAATACGGAATCCACCATCTTAAAATATGTTGCAGCTTGATCTTCTTTTCCAAGGGCAAGATATGATTTACCAATGTAAGAATAACAAACCGTTAACCAAGCAAAATCATTGACAGCTGAAATGGATTTCATGCAGGAATTTAGGGATGAGATTGCCTGTTCATATTTTCTATTCCTGAATTGCTGAATTCCTTTTTCTTTCAAAAAATAACTGTATTCCTGCATATATTCTTTGCTCGTTGATGTCTGCAATAGACCAACAGCAATTAATGAATCCGAACGCTTAAACTGTCCAAGATTTCTATAACATACTGCCATTTGATGGATAGAATTAAAATAACCTCTTAAATTGTTGTAAATGAGGTTTGGATGTTGAGGTTTTTTAGATTCACTTTTAAAAAATTCACTCGTGGTTCTAAACTGTTCCAGGGATTCATTATAATTTCCCATATAACTGTTGACAACACCCATAAGATAGATTAGCCTATTGTTATAAAAATAATCTGTACTATTTTTGGCGTATTGATATGCCTTTATGTATTCATCTAATGCGAGATTATACTTCTTATACTGGAAATAATACACAACTCCCTTTTCCAAATATGCAGCGCTTATTTTTTCATTATTTTTAGTGAGTTTTGAGGCATAAATTGTACTATCCGCAAATTTTAATTTCTGTTCTGGGTGTGATGAGTACAAAATACCATCCAAATACCCCTGAATTAATTGTTCGTAATTCTTTTCTCTTTTCGCTTTGGCTATATACTGCTTTATAAACTGAAGCGCATGTTCATCATTTTCTGAAAGTCCCTCATAATTTTTTCGCAGAAGATAGTATTCACTAAACTCTTCATCATTCTGTCCTTTCAAAGACATCGTGAAAAAAAACGAAAAACATATTATATAAAGTTTAAGGAAGGCTTTCATGGTTAGGTGACTTTCATATAAAATTAAAAAAAATCACCCAAATATGACCTTTTATTGAATAAACATTAAATGGAAGCAATATCTAGGTCAACATCCAGAAACATAAATAATTACGAATGTTATTTTTCTAGAAATACAACATAATTATTTTAGAAGCGCACCATACAAAGGTTTTCAGAGCGAGAAAAGTCCAATAATTTCGAAGTCAGAATTCTATTAAAACCCCGGGGATAAATCTTCTAAATATTATGACTATGAAAAAGATTATCTCAATTATTTCATCAATAATTACAATTTTAGCGGGAATTGTTTTTATGCACTCCTGTAGACAGCAGGACGATGATCAGGCTTTAGAGCAGGACTTTAAGTTTGAAAAATCAATAAGTAAACTATCCAACAGAAATGCGGATAGTCTAAATCAAGTATCGAATTCAGGTGAATTTGATGCGGCAGAAATTGACTATAAAGATCCACCTCCTAAAAATGGTGGACAGTGGAAAATCAAAAACTAATCAAACTGTTTGTATATATGCAGTGCGCAATGCATATATAACGAACAGATCATGAGGTAAGTCAGAGGCATCTTTTCCAATGGTAATAGAAATTAAAAATTGCTTCCTTTGAGACAAATTTATCCTTAAAATACCAATCACTGCCACATTTTGAAGGGTATCATATTACTTCTTTAAGTTTATCCATTAAAAATTATATTATATGGATATTTTACTTAAAAACCTCTCGTATTTTAGATCAAACCTTCAAGAATTACTATACACCAATTATCCTGAAAAGGCTTACGATTCTAAATTTATTTCTCAACGTTCAAATTGGGCTTTTAAAGCTTATGAAGGTGCTATTCAAGGTAAAAATACTGAAGAAGAAGCTGAGAGAATCGCAAATTCTATTCTTTTTGAAGCTCTATATTTTTCCAAGTTCAATACAATTTTTCAAGTTGTCACCTACGAATTCGACACCTTTTTTGTTGATGAAGAGATAAGACCATTTTCTCTAAAAATGCTGAATGTCTGCGATGATATATTTAAAAAATATGATCTAACGGATGACTTTGCGTATAGTACTGACTATGATTATCTTTATAACGATATCAAAGCTATTATTAGTGAATGGATTAAAAAGAACTTGAATTTATAATCTCTAATAAAAAGCATCCTACATCACCTTATTGAAAATCCAAAGAATTGCTACAGACCTGTTTGATAGCAGTTTTTTTATTATATGTTTTCGGTCAAAAACATAACTAATAATGCCAAATTAATCCTTAAAATTCCCTGAAAAGCCAATTTAATCAACGGATACAGATTCCCAATAATTTCACTTGCAAATTTAATTTTTCAGATATGCAAGGAGATGATGATTTAAGAGGATTAGCAAAAATTATTGCTTTTATGAGGGCCGTAAGTATCGTTCTGATACTTATGCATTTTTATTGGTTTTGTTATAGTGCATTTGCAGACAAGGGCTGGAACATAGAGGTGGTCAACCGAATTTTAAGCAACTTCCAAAGGACGGCAGGTTTATTTTCACATACTCTTTATACGAAGGCTTTTGCATTCCTGCTTCTTGCATTAAGCTGCTTGGGAACGAAAGGAGTGAAAAATGAAAAAATTACCTGGACAAAAATTAATACCATTTTATTAGTAGGATTTGTATTTTATTTTCTAAACACATCATTACTATTACTTTCTCCCGACATAGGCTTCTTTTTATACATTCTTACGACAAGTATTGGATATATTTCATTGATGGTAGGTGGTATTTGGCTAAGCCGGCTTTTAAAGAACAATCTGATGGATGATGTCTTTAATAGCGAAAATGAAAGCTTCATGCAGGAAACCAAATTGATGGAGAACGAATATTCGGTAAACTTACCAACTAAATTCTATTATAAAGGAAAATGGAATGATGGATGGATCAACATTGTTAACCCTTTTCGTGCGACAATCGTACTGGGAACCCCCGGATCGGGAAAATCATATGCCGTCGTCAATAATTTTATCAAACAGCATATTGAGAAGGGTTTTGCGATGTATATCTATGACTTTAAATTCCCAGATCTCTCAACTATAGCATATAATCACCTGTTAAGGAATACTCACTGCTACAAGGTAAAACCAAAGTTCTATGTAATCAATTTTGATAATCCCCGCGAAAGTCACAGAAGTAACCCAATCAATCCCAAATTTATGACGGACATCTCTGATGCATATGAGTCTGCGTACACAATTATGCTGAACCTCAATAGGTCCTGGATAACTAAGCAGGGCGAATTTTTTGTCGATTCACCAATAATATTATTAGCTGCAATTATTTGGTATCTGAAAATTTATGATAATGGCAGATATTGTACTTTCCCACATGCTATAGAGCTTTTAAACAAAAAGTATGAGGATATATTTACCATATTGACTTCATATCCAGAACTGGAAAACTATATCTCTCCCTTTATGGATGCTTGGGAGGGCGGCGCCCAGGACCAATTGCAGGGACAAATTGCTTCCGCAAAAATTCCTTTATCAAGAATGATCAGCCCGCAATTATACTGGGTTATGTCAGGCGACGACTTCACTCTAGATCTCAATAATCCAAAGGAACCAAAAATACTATGTGTTGGCAACAACCCGGATCGTCAAAATATTTATTCGGCTGCTTTAGGATTGTATAATTCTCGTATTATTAAACTAATTTCTAAAAAGGATCAACTTAAATGTTCCATTATCATTGATGAGTTACCTACAATATATATACGTGGACTGGATTACATTTCCTACGCCAGATCCCTAAAAATTTCGTCTCTCTTTGGTATTCAGGACTTCTCGCAGCTAACCAGAGATTATGGTGATAAAGAAAGTAAAGTGATACAAAACTTGGTAGGTAATATAGTAAGTGGTCTGGTTGTTGGAGAGACTGCAAAGACTCTTTCTGATCGTTTTGGAAAGGTCTTGCAGAAAAGGCAAAGCATGACAATAAACCGTAATGACAAATCGACATCCATTTCCACACAACTTGACAGTTTAATTCCTGCGTCGAAGATCAGCACCTTAACCCAAGGAATGTTCGTGGGATCAGTTGCAGACAACTTCGATGAACGCATTGATCAGAAAATATTTCATGCCCAGATTGTCGTGGACAATAAAAAGGTTGCAGCAGAGACAAAATCATATCAAAAAATACCCGAAATCACCAAGTTTATTGATGAAAATGGTAATGACAATATGCAAGAAGTAATTGATGGGAATTACAAACAGATCAAAGCCGACATTAACGGAATTATTGAACGGGAATTAGATCGTATAAGTAATGATCCATCTTTATCTCATTTGATAAAAAAGGAATCTTAGGATATTGAAGGGTTAATATAACAAAGATTAATTTTATTTTTTTCTTAGAAAATCAAAATTATTTCATTACTTAGTAAAATATTGGATTTTCTTTTCTATAAGAAATTTGTTATACTAACTGGCCAATAATTATGAACACTTATTTATTAGCATTGGTAGAAAGTACGTTAAAGGACGCGATTGAAGAGTTTTCAAAACTTCATTGGGTCTCTCCTGCATTTCACGCTAACAAAATTGATGTGATTCAACTGCAGTTGAATAAACTCATGGATTACTACATTGAATTTTTTCAAAAAACCGGATTTCTGCCCAAAGATTTGGATTTAGTAAAAAAATCTTGCCTTATTGAACGAAGAATAAAGGATTTCGATAAAGCACAAGAAGATGAAATTTTATCTGGTTTATCCTTTGTTATTGAAGAAATCGAAGATGATGTCAAAAACCGCATTATTCCCATTCACACCCAATATCCTAAAACCCATAATTTAGCCCTATTGACAGGAATTGCAGCGACTGACTCCTATGGAAAAACGATTAGATTTCTGCTTCATGAATTTGAAATACCGAGAATTTTAATTGATATAATTGCGCAGGATCTTGATTATATTGGAAGGCTTCTTGATCTGTATGATGCAAAGGTAAGAAGTTCGTTAAAAGACTTTGTAACATCATTTAATCGTAATTATAAGAAGTTCCAGAAAGACTGTAAGATTTATCTAGAGGATACTTTTTATCAATTTTATATCAAACTAAAGATGATCGGGGCAAACCGTGATATTCTTTTTTCGGATATGAACAAAAAGGAAATTGCTTATAATAATCAATTTGGAGATTATTTAAACCTCTACAGAATATATAATCAACATTATAAAATCGTGCTGGATGACTTACCCAGATTCAAACAAATATTATAGTATCGATAATTAAATTCCTATTAGTAGGAATTTTTTATAATAAAAAAGCATTTATTTGAAATACATTAGCTCATTCAAGATATTTTTTTTCAAGAAAGGTTTTTGAAATTTGGTTATAGATAATCATTAAACCGATTGTGATGAAAAAATATTTTGCAAAAGACTATGCAAGTATTGTAGCTTATTTCATAGCGCTGCTTTTTGTATATGCAGCTATGAGTAAACTTTTGGATTTTGAAAATTTCCAGGTTCAACTCGCGCAATCCCCACTGTTGAGTGCCTATGCCGGATTTATTTCCTATGCCGTAATTATAGTTGAATTTGCGTTGGCAGTTTATGTCTGTGTTCCAGATTATCAATTATTTGCGTTATATGGCTCTTTGGGTTTAATGACAGCTTTTACTATCTATATTTATCTGATAATAAATTATAGTGATTTTGTTCCGTGTTCATGCGGCGGAATATTAGAAAAATTAGGGTGGACTGAACACCTGATTTTTAATATCGTGGTCGTGATACTAATTTTTACAGCAATTCTTTACAGGGAAAGAAAACAGAATCCACAAAATCGACTGATCTTACCCATATCCAAATCTATTGCCATAAGTATTGTCAGTTGTGGAATTGTTGTATGCTTATTTTTAAGTTCCGAACACATTATTAAGCAGGAGAATAATTTTACAAGGCGATTTGTACCGCATCCACTTGTTAAAGAACAGATTTATGACCTGGGAGTAAATTCTTACTACTTTGCTGGGTTGGAGGATGGAAATATCTATTTGGGAAATACAACTGCACCGCTTTTCATAACAAAAATTGACACCGCACTAAGAGGGATGTCAGATATAAAGGTAAAATTGGACAATAAAAATCATGTATTCCGAAACTTAAAGTTAACAATCCGTAAACCATATTATTATATGTACGATGGTTCTGTACCAGTAATTTATCAAGGGAAGTTGGAGGACTCATTAGCAAAAACAATAAGCTTTGGTGATGCATATTTTAATCAGCTTGCCATACTTGATTCAATGCGATTTGCCATTAGAACTCAGCGGAGGTCTGATAAACGGTATATTCTAGCCTCACTGGATTTAGATAAAAATAAAAAACTGGAATTGCAACCGGATATTTTAGAAAAACAGATTGACGGAATTTTTGATGTGGATGGAATTTTGAGTTCTGATAGTCAGAGCGGAAAACTGGTCTACACCTATGTCTATCGCAACCAGTACATTGTGATGGATAACAATTTCAAGATATTGAATCGTCTAAATACCATTGATACAACAAGCCGTGCAAAAATTTCTGTAGTACGTTTATCCAATGGCAATAATAAAATGAGTGCTCCGCCTTTTAGCGTAAATAAAGGTTCACTGGTTTCGGGTAATTTATTATTTAATCAATCCAACCTGAAAGGCAAACATGAGCCCTCAAAATCCTGGAAAACATCTTCCATAATTGATGTATACAGCACTGATCAACAGCAATATATTGGTAGTTTTTACATTCGACATAAAAATAATATACCAATGTCTGCAATGATCGTTCAGGACAACAACCTTTTCGTCCTTATTGGAAATGAACTTGTTCGTTATAAAATCCGGGATGGTGCTTTTGACGTGAATTCAAAACGAAACAGGCCGCTCAGGGAGCAGCCTGTTGATAAGGAACCCAAAAAAGGGATTGCCGAAAACCTTGAAAAGATTAGGCATAAACCAATAAACACTTAATATGAAAAAAATATTATTGCCAGCACTTATTGTAGCAATGGGTGCAGGCGCAGCTTTCGCTACCAATTTGGCAAGTAAAGCCTCTAAAGTAATTCCGACTTATCGTATTGATGAGAATAACAAATGTGTTCAGGTACAACAAGATTGTAATGCCACAAGCGGATTTGTTTGTACTTGGGATGGAGACGGTACTTCGCGTTTACATGAGTTTATGGATAGTGAAACACAATGTTCACAAGAACTATTCAGAACTACTCCATAAGTTCGAAGAGAAGGCGCTTAAAAAGGCGCCTTCTTTTTTATTTGCTTATTGATCCATGGAACATCTTTTATATCTTTCAGAAAATAATCGAACCATTCTAAGATCTTTTCGTCCCTGTCTTTCTCCTCGAGAGGATGATGGAGAAAATCGTGATTACCATTTTTATATAAAAGGGCTATCACCTGTTTTTGATAACGTCTAAGACCAATATAAAATTCCATAACCTGGTCCAATGGCACGTTTTCATCCTTCTTTCCTCCCCATAATAAAATTGGTGATTTGACATTTTCAACATTTAAAATAGGACTATTCAGTAAATATTTTTCTTTATCTTCAGCCACTGAGTCTCCCATCTTGAACTGCCCAGTTTCATAAAAGAAATAAAACGGTTTAACATACTGATAACTATAAGAATGGTAACTGCTGATCAGATCACTGAAACCTGCTCCTGATACATATGTCTTAAAGCGCTGCGATTGTGTGGCGATGAAATTGGTTTCATAACCACCATACGAATGTCCTAAAAGCGCGATTCTATCCTGATCAATTAGAGGGTTTTTCAATAAAGCATCCAGCGCGCTATTTACGCATTCTAAAGCTGACATGCCGGGGCCATCCTTGCCTTGTTCTATATCGGGGAGATATACAAAATACCCTCGTTCCAATAAAGTCCTGATCTGGAATCCTACAGGTGATACATTATTTGGAGAAAGATAATCATTGCTTAAAGTCCGTTGTACCTGATAGATATGGACTACCATTGGATATTTTCCCTTTGGATCATAGTCTATTGGATAGTATAAAATACCCCTTAGATTTTTTCCAACAGCTTTGAAATTATAAATTTTCTGTTTGATCTTTTGTGCTTCAACATCCTTAATTCCGGCATTGAACAATTTATTTTTATGTCCATTGACATAGGAATACAATGTAGGAGGCTGGTTGAAATTTCTTTCCAACGTATAAAAGGATGTCATATTTCTGTTGAAAAGTAGATGATCAGAGTCAATCCTGTTTTCTGTTTCCGGTACAACCTCTTTCCATTTTCCCTTGCGGTACATATTGTAAAAAGTTTTATTTGAATAATTATCATATACTTCCAGCAATATGGAATCTTCCGGTAAAAATGAATTTAATGTACTTTCACCAAATTCGTTAGTTTGATTTTTAATTTCAACTTTTTTTCCTTTTGCAATGCCCAAAGCGGTCAACTTCTTTCTATTGATGTCATATTTCCAGAGGTCGTCACTGCTTTCAAAATAAATTTGATTGCTGTTTGCCGTAAAAACAGGTTTTTCAAGACCAAATTTTTCTATTAAGGCTTCTCTCTTGCCCGAAGTACTGAACAAGGACCAATTTTTACCATCATTGCTCGCTAGGAACAACCTGCCATTCTTGGAACAAAAAAACCTATTTCCCACAAAGTCGGGTCTCCAACCTTTTGTTAAAGTAGGTATTTGTTTTAAGCTGCCGATTGCTGTTAAACTTTCTGTTGATATATCAAATATATAGGCATCATTGATATCTGGCGTAAACGTATTAAAATTGTAATCTTTTCTAGGTAGATAGGTCAGAAAATATCGAGCATTATTTAAAGATTCAAGTACATGGTTCTCCTGAATTTTTAATGACTGCAGTTTATTCGCTATCGTATCCCATAACCAGTATTCGTTATTTACGTACATTCTTTTATGTAGGTTGACAAATGGATCATTGCCATACCATATGTCAACCAAGGAAGACTGCTCTTCGGAGAATCTTACCCTTGAATTGATGAGAAAGTACTTTCCATTTTGAATTTCCGTCAAACTTAATTCTGATTTGCTTGGAACGTTTAATTGAATTACCTTTTTATAGTCATGTTCTGAATCGAGTATAGTCAATTGATTATGTCCTTTCTGAATCTGAACTTCTGTAATGAGTAGCTGTTTGCCTGATGGCGTAAGTTCGATCTTTGATATTCGATTTTCTGTTGAATATACAATTTCTTGTCTTTTACCCGTTGTTTCAAGGATCTTGGCTTTTCCTTCACTCTGCCTTACAACATATAGCTTACTTTTTGAGTCTGTTGCCATAAGACCATCAATGTCTGCCATTTCCTGTAGCTGATTGCCCGTCAGATCATAAAAAATAAGGTGCTTATCTCTGGAGTAAATGGCATATCTATTTAAATTATCCAGCCGATAATAATTGCTGGCATTATTATATTGGTATATTTTACCAGTCTTAAGGTTCAGAAACTGTAATTGATCGGCTTTTCTCCCAAAAACCCCTTCTTCATTAAGAAAGTCCAAAACTCCCGTCGATACAATTTTATGTATTGTCTTGTCCTTTGTGCTAACAACATAAGCCGAATCACCACCAAGTTTATACTGCTTATTGATTCCTATCCATGTTCCTTCAGATGAAATCTTGGGAACCCCGCCCAATGTTGCAAATTTTGCCTTCCATTGGGTTAAGGTATCCCCCTGCTGTTGAGCAGGTATAAATATGAAGCCGTTAAGAATTATGGAAACCAGTAAATATTTGATCTTAATAGCCATTATTCTGAGGTTTGAGATTTAGATTGAGGAGAATTTCATTTTGGGGGATCGGCCAAAGTTTATGAAAATCCTTCCAGTTAGGCTTTGCAGTTGACAATAAATTGAGTTTATCCATTCTCTTCAGATCAAGAAACCTATGTCCTGTTTCAGTAAAGAATTCACGTCTATCTTCCAAAAGGATTTCATTAAGGAGATCAGCTTGGCTTAAGTTGGTTAATGCCGCTAAACCTGCCCTTTGTCTTATCGAATTTAAATAAATAAGCCCTTCGGTGAGTTTACTCTGCTGAGCCAAAGATTCTGACAATAAAAGATAAGCTTCTTCCACCCTGAATATGATAGAATACTCATTAGCATTTGTATTATCGCGATTTTTGTATTTTTCAGCTCTATACCATATTGATCCATTATAGGATACTGACGCCATCCAGTGCTGTTTTCTTAGGTCATTAGAGTTGAAGGAGTTTACGAGATTCATATTCAACGCATAAGAACTAGGCTTTGCATTTGAGAAATAGTATAAGGTAGCCTGTTTCAGAGAAGCATTATTAATAGGTTTTAATTGCCAAAGAATGTGTTTACCTGACTTTTGAAATACTTTTGTTATATCGGTTTCTATTTGATAAAGCGAAGATTGGGTAATTTCTTTTAACAATTGTTCTGCCTGATTCCAATTTTTCTGTGCCATATAGATCTTTGCCAGTAGAAGCCTTGCTGTCATTTTATTGGCATATATCCGTTCAGCATTTCGATAGTCATCCTGCAATAGTGTCAGGACCTGTTGAAGATCTTCTACCATTTTTTTCAATGCATCATTTGAAGGTGTTTTATTTAAAATCTGATTTATTGTGTAATCCGTTGTTTCAGGATATGGAATATCCCCCCAAAGTTGGTTCAAATAAAAAAACATTAACGTTCTAATAAATAAAGCTTCTCCCTTCAAATACTTTTTGTCGGACATTGAAATCCCGTTAGATTTATCAACACCTTCAATAATAGCATTAGCTGTATAAATATGTTTAAAAGATGAAACCCAGATATTGTATACGGTTTGATTCGTGTCAGTTTGTTGGTTTAGATAAAGTTCCCTAGTTGGAGTAATCGTTGTACTGAATTCATCCAGTTCATCCGTATAAACGCCTAGGGCGGCATCAAGATTCACTCCTGAAATCGGGGAATTTGACATTACATCGGCATATAAAGCCGATAATGCAGCGTTAGCTGTTTGAAGATCCTGAAATACTTCGTTGCTGGCAATCTGATTATTCGGTAGATCAACGTCAATCAATTTTTCGCACGAAATCGAAAAATACAATGAGAAAGATGCGAGAATGCATGTGTATAAATATTTAAAATTTTTCATGAGATTAGAAATTAAAAATTTAACTGTAGTCCGAAAGAGTATGTTCTTAAGGGAGGAAGAAAACCTGAGATTATTGCCTCTGGATCAACACCAAAGAATTTAGTCCATGTTATTAAATTCTGGCCCTGAAAGTAAATTTTAGCACTTTTAAAAGGACTTGACGACATCGGTATATTATAACCAAATTCTAGGTTTTTTAATCTTACAAAGGATGCATCTGAAACAGCAGCAGTACTTCCTTTAAATAAATTATGATTGAGCAAATTTTTTGATGCACTATAAGGCATATATGTTCCGTTAGGATTTTCGGCAGACCAAACATCCAGTACTTCCACAGGTTGGTTAACCATTGTACCCGGAAGAGGCATAATTGAATTTTGGTTATAGTTTTTCTTTTTGACGAATTGAAATAAAAAATATAAATCCCAATTTTTATATCGAATACTGTTATTTATGCCACCAAAAAATTTAATTTGAAGATCTTCAATAACCTGACGGTCATCTGGAGAAGATATTTTGCCGTCTCCATTAAAATCAGTGAACTGATAAAGTCCTGTCTGCGGATTAATACCTTCCAATTGATATAGCTTAACAATCTGCGTTGAAGAGCCAATGGAATATTGACTTGCATAAGGTGAACCGGCTAGACCTGGAAATGATAACAGTTTATTTTTAGGGAATGTTATATTAAGATTAGTTTCCCAATTAAAGTTCTTAGTTGAAACTGGTCTTGCATTTATTTCAAATTCCAGTCCGGTATTCTGCACTGTAGCGTCCAGATTTGCTGTCACACTTGGAAATCCAGTTACGGCAGATAGTTGGTAGCCAACCAATTGATTTGAAGATCTATTACGATAATATGCTAAATTAGTAGTAATACGGTTGTCCAAAAAACCTAGTTCAATTGCAGTTTCAAACTTTCTTGTTTTTTCCCAACTGTAATTGGGATTAAATAGTCTGGCAGGTAACAGTCCGGTAATTCCATTGTATATTAATGTTGAGGAAACATTATAATTATCCAAAAATTGAAAATCCCCGATATTATCACTTCCTGTCGAACCATAGCTACCGCGAATCTTACCAAAAGATAACCATTTAGAATCCTTTAGAAAATTTTCCTTTGTAAAGATCCATGCGGCTCCCAACGCTCCAAAATTTGCAAATCTGTTATTAGGTCCAAAACGACTGCTCCCATCACGTCTACCAGTAACATTCAGGATATAACGATTTTTATACTGATAATTTAACCTACCAAATAATGCGGCATATCTATATTCAATAGATGATTGGTCGCCCATTCTTATCGTTTTTGCAGCGGAAACATTTGTAATAAACTGATTGCTTTCAAATCCTATTCCTGTAATTTCATCAGTATTCCTAACATTTCTCTGAAAACTTCCCCCTATCAAAAAATCAATTTTATGGTTTCCCCAATTTTTTGACCAGTTTAATTGAGGTTCAATAATGAAAGAAAATATATCCTGATCTTTTTTTCTTGATTGTGAAGTTGCACTGGAAGCACCGCTTGCAAGGGATGGATTATTGACTGTATTGGGAAGTAGAGATAATTCATTTATTGCCGTGTAATTTAATCCTGCATTAATCTTAAATTTCATATCCGAGTAAAGCTTGTAATCAGCGTTTATATTAGTTTGAAAGAGCTTGGTATCGTTACTATAAGTGGCATTAAAGGCCGCTAAAGGATTGTTAAAAGTATTTCCGGCCCAATTTAAACTTCCATCTTCATTATAGAGCAGAGGTGATACAGGTGGTAGCGTATAACTACTGCCAGTAATATCAGTTCTAACAACATTGTTTTTCTGATTGGTAAACATATTAGATAAACTGAGCTGAAAGCGGTTATCCTTTGAACGATGTGACAGATTAGAATTAAAAGTATTGCTGAGATATTTATAACCTTGTCCAAAAGGAGTTGTCTGCTCATTGTGTCCGAGGCTGACTAAAAAACTGGTTGTTTCACTACCACCGCTCAATGAAAGTTGGGTGTTACTATAGGTTGCTTTGTTTCCGATCAATGTTTTTTCCCAATCTATTTCATTGTTTCCCCAAGCGCCATTAAGATCATAGGCTGTTGCCGGATAGTTTACAACTCCGTCATTCAGGTAAGCTGTACGGCGCATGTTAAGGTATTGGTCCTTGTTTAATAATTTGAGGTTGGAAATAGCCTCACTTATACCGTAATTGGTTGTAAGTCGTACACTCAGTCTACCTGATTTACCTTTTTTAGTGGTTATTAATATAACTCCGTTTGCTCCTCTGGAACCATAGATAGCAGTCGCATCAGCATCTTTTAGTACCTCAATGCTCTCGATATCACCCGGATTTATGCTATTTAATGGATTAATCTTACCAGAAGGCATCACTGTAGCGCCGATTTGCGTGTTTTCAGCTGTTATTTCACTTAAAGGTACACCATCAACCACATAGAGTGGAAGATTACCGTCAATCGAGGAATTCATACTTGTTCTTAAACTATTCTGTCCCCTGATCTGTATTGTAAACCCTCCACCGGGAATACCGGAATTTTGCGTGATATTAACTCCTGACATTCGGCCCTGCAAAGAGGATAATACATTCGTTACAGGCTGGTTTTCGATATCTTTTGCCTTAACCTTTGAAATACTTCCAGTGCTGTTCCTTTCGGTGACTTTATAGTATCCGGCATTTAAAGTGATTTCTTCAATTTTTGTTTCTTTACCCGCAAAAGACTCGGATTTTAATGTGTCAACAGGTAAACTTTGATCTTGTGGAGTTATTTGGCTAATTGCTTTAATTTTCTTTTCGCGAATGACAACCGTATTATTAAAAATGGTTGTTTCAAAGGGTAATTCCTTGAATAACTTCGCAAGGCAATCCATTAATAATTCGTTATTGCATTTTGTGCTTGGCACTTTGTAGTTTATAAATGACTTCTTTTTATAAGAAAAACGACGTATTTTATTTTCCTTCAAAAAGAGTTCAATTGCATCAACTGCGGGTAATGCTTCCGAATCATAATTTACTCTCATGGTAGAGAGATTCTCTTGGGCATTAAGACCCTGCCATCCGATCAAAAAGAACACGGCGGCTTTGTACAAAATTTTCATATTTTTGTAACGTATTTATAATTAATAATTCATCGAACAGTTATTGGTTGAATACATTGGCCGACGGTCGCACCCGTCGGTCATTTTCTTATTCAACATTTAAATTTTCGGCTTCACGTGTCGTCAATGAGCGAGGGCATAATTAAAGCCCATAGTTTTTCACTCCAATTGAAATGTTTTATCATTGATTTGTTTTATTTTGAAATCCAGCTGGAAAGCAATGATTTCAATAAGGGATTTAGCGGTAGAATTAGTAGATGAAATCGTAATCTTAACCACCTTATCTTTATCAGGGATTATCATTTTTACGTTATAGGTTTCTTCTATGATTTGGGCTACTTTACTTAGTGAGCAATCGTTGAAGGATAAACTTGATTTAAGTTGAGATTCTGTTGACCGTGATGTGGCAGATATTCTTGCAACTTGTACAGTTCCCAAATTTGAAAACGTTTCTTTTGGTTTTAGTTCAAATGATTCGTTAGGTTTTTCAGATCTATAGACCAACACCTTACCTTCATACAGGTCAACACTGAAAGATTTTTCATTTTGATAAATCTTAAAAACGGTTCCCAATACTTTAGTCTCATAATTTCTACCATGAACAATAAATGGATGTTCTTTTGATTTAGAAATTTTAAAGATTGCGTCTCCATCAAGTGTAACTTCACGTGTATCTGAAGGAAATGACTTTTCAACAGTCAGCTTCGCTCCTTTTTGTAAAATTACTTCTGATTTGTCAGGCAGTAAGACCTTACGAGGATCAGAAACGGCCATATAGACATCTGGCTTAATCAAAAAATTATAGCCTAAAACGCTACCACTTAAAATCACGACTGCAGCAATGCCGCCGTACATTATATTTTTACGATTTCTTTTTTGCTTTTCTTTACGACGAATAGCGATTAAAGCATTTGTCCATACTTTATTCTCTTCTTCCTCTGTGAGATAGGGAAAATTGTCTTTCATAAAAGAGCCTTTATTATGTATAGGAGAACGGAGGAAAAAACCACACGGTTTTTATGAAAAATTAACTTATTTTATGATACTTTAACATCATTTAGTAATTTTCACTTTGTCTCTCAGGTAGATCATAGATTGATGTATATGCTTTTCAACCGTTCTTTTGGAGATATTGAAATTAGCGGCAATTTTCTCTTGCGTGACACCCTCTATTTTATTCATTTTGAAAATTTTTCTACGAAGCGGAGGAAATAACTCTTCAATTGCTGTTTCTATTTCTGAGAGATTTCGCTCCTTATTTTCTGCAATGATTAAATCTTCATGCGAAGTATCGGAAAAATGTAAGGGTAGATCGCTAGTTTTATCGATTTTTGCGTTCCTATAAAAATGTGCTATTTCCTGTTGGCAGGTTTTTACAACTATGCTTTCAATATTGCCAGCATCCAGTTTAGACCGATATTCCCATATATGAATAATGACATTCTGAAAGACATCCAAAACATCGTCCCTATTATTGATCTTTTTATAAATGAGAGAAAATATTAGTGGATTAAATTTATGAAGAAGCTTATGATATTGTTGTTCTTCAATTCTGATATGTCGGTTAAGAGACCACATTGTGTTAATAGCAAAATTAGTAATTTTTTAATATATAATTAAATTTATCGAAATAATTTTTAATTATACTCATATGTGTCCTAAATAAATTTTAGGATTGGATTTCTGTGGTACAAGCATAGCTTTTTTCATCATTTCGATATTGACCCCTATTTTTCAATCTGCGAAGATCTTTAGCTGTCCCTTTTTTCCTTTTATAGGCGGCCTGAGAAAGGGATCATCTATCCATTGCCAGATGTTTATTTTCACGAAGATATTCATTCTGATGAATGCGACCAGATTGGACAGGTTCCAGTCATATTTGGCCTTTTTTTGTAAGTATTTTAACAGTAATATGCCAATGAGTGAAGTCCAGATCTGGATCATCACTGCATTTTCAGAAGTCCCTATGAATGTCGATACTTTTAAGCGCTGCTTTAGATGCTTGAAGAAGACTTCGATATGCCAGCGTTGTTTATAGATGTTTGCCACCAAAGAAGCCTTCCACTTCGTATTATTGGTCAAAAAGTGGTACTCATTGCCAGTGGTGCTGTCCCAAAAGTGGACTAGGCGTAGCGGCTTGCCGTTGTATTTATTGCAGGCAGCACCGGATAGCTCAATGAGCTCATCCTTAAGGATCCCCTTTTCGATGAGTGCTTCACTCTGATAGGACTTGATAACCTTGTACTTCATATTAACTTTACTCCTGGTAACGAAGTAACACCCCCTGCTGTCCAAATCCCCAAGCCAGCTGTAATCCACGTAGCCACGGTCCACTACCACCACGCTTCCCTTGGAAAAACTGTAACTACCGGCTCGCTGGCTCTCATGTACTTTTCCATCGGTAATCTGCATAAAAACAGGTAGGCAGCCATCATAATCCAAGACAGTGTGCAGCTTTACGGCACCTTTGGTGCTGCGAAACTTTGCCCAGTCAAATACAGATAGACATAAGGGGATGATGCTTGCATCCATCAGATATACTTTACGCTTTAGCTGACCAAGATCTTTGCGAAAATGGGTGTCCTTTTGCCAAAGCCTATCCAAAACAGAATAGTAAAGATCTTTGAAAAGTTCATGGGTACGGTGTGTGTTGATATAGGATATATTAGACTTACTTGGAGCTCTTACTACACCTAAGTGGTTCAGATTACCAGTGGTACTGCGTAGGCCGTTACTAATATCACGAACCGAATCTGCCGAGGAAAAATGACAGAAAAGCATACTGACTAGATGCGTCCAGCTGTTGATCCCTTTCTGATGTTTGTCACTTTTGTGCTTTGAAACCAAATCTTTGAATAATTCGCGGTCGATAAGAGATAAAATCTGACTAAAAACATTTAAATTTATCATGGCGGTGTGTTATAATTTTGCAATTTAAATATAGCAACTTTGCTATATCCAAACACCGCCACTTTTTAAACGTTTAGGACGCAAGTGAATTATACTGGAAAAATATACCACAACATCAGCATTTTTCATAATTACATTCTCAACAATAAAACACTATTATCATTTGGAATATTTATTTCTAAAAAATTAATATATTAGCAGTCGGAATATTTAATAGAATATTAAGATATAAACGAGCGTAAGCTATCGAAAATTTAATCTAAAGAAAACCGCTAATTTTCAAAAACAGATGCAATTCGATAGACTTACGCCTGTGCCTACTATTGGCATGGGCTAAGTCTTTTCGGCATCTGGGTTCTTAGCGGTACCTCTTTAGACGATTGGCTTCAGTACCATGCCTTTCTTTGTTTATCCCCAATAAATAGGTAAGAAAGATAATTAAACTTCCCAAAGTTTAAAATGCGACAGGTTCTGACGTTTTCCAGTTATAATTTCGCTCCATATATTTTTTGAATGAGAATTTAAAAGTAAAAATTCCGTGAAAATACCTAGAGCCGAAAAACATAAATAGAATTAAATTGCAAATCCCTCCGAAAAAAGCACAGTTATACCGATGAGATATATTATTATACTATTTTTTAATGTCAGTTCTATTTGTCTCGGACAAATACCCAAGTTTCCTGAAATGCCCCAAAAGAATAATCTATTTAGGGTACAGGAAACACAGACGATCACTCCTGGTCGTTATAATCATTCTCGCATTAATTCCCATGCCGATCAACGTATAAATCAACAAGCAGATCAAGAACATATTAATAAGGAGGTTGAACGTCAGATTGCAGAGATAAGGGCCGAATCCTTCGCTAAGAACTTTAGGCTTGCTTCATTAGCAGATCAAAAAGGTACCTCTTCATATTATGCGGCTTATGAAAATCTGTCACAACTTGATCCCGAAAGCTATTCCATAGCAGATGCTGTTTTTATAGTTGAAAATGCTTATTACGATAACAATAAAAACTTCCATGAATCTTACCAAAATCAAATCCAAAAAGCAACTAATATTATAAGAAATGATTTAAAGAAAAACGGAGTGGAAGATTCTGACAACGTTTCCAAGAATCTATCAATTTTTAGGTATTTCGCGGAGGACAGTAAACAGAATGGGAAAGTAGTTCATAAGGCTATGAAATACGATTTTGACGATTATATGGGCGCCAAAGATTATTCAAAAATGTTTGTGTCTAAACTGATGAAAACCAATTCTGGTCAGTGTCATTCAATGCCATTACTATATCTAATATTAGCAGAACAAATTGGAGCGGATGCATATTTGGTAATGTCTCCGAATCACTCCTATATCAGATTTAAAAATGATGATGGAGAAATACTAAGTATTGAATTGACCAATGGAATGTTTTCTGCCAATTCCTTTGTACTCAATTCAGGATATATTAAAGCAGAGGCATTAAAGAATAAGCTATACATGCAAAACTTAAATAAACGGGAAGTTTTATCGCAGACATATGTGGATTTAGCAAGTGGTTATATACATAAATTTGGTTATGATGAATTCGTTTCTAAGGTTCTTGATAAGGCTTTGCTTTTAAATCCACAGAATATCAATGCGACTTTATGGAAAAGCAATACGGATCAAGTTCGTTTTATGCAGTCTTGCGCGAGATTTGGAATTGACCCTCAGATTAAGGAGCAGCTGCAAAATATCCGTAATTACCCACCATTGGAAGACCAATTTCGTCAAATAAATTTGAGCTTTGACTATATTGATCAATCGGGGTTTTCCCAGATGCCACTGGATCAATATGAAAAATGGCTCAGCTCATTAAGAAGTACTGAGAACAAACAAAAAAGTGATGAAATTGCGGAAAGGATCAAAATTTTAAACGCGCAAAAGCAGAGAGAAGCTCAAAATAAACCAAAACCTATCTTACCTAAAAAAGAATCCCCAAAGATTTACAAAATTCCAAAGGAATTTTTATAACTGATAATCAAGAAACAAATAAATTATGAGAAAGATTTTATTTTGTGTTTTCCTGTTTCTTATGTGCTTTTCGCAAGCGCAGGAAAAACAAAAGAAAAAACACACAAAAGAAAAAGAATGGGTAAACCCCGTTAAATTGACAAAAGAAGAGCGATCCCGCCCCTATATGTCGGAAGTGCTTAAGACAAGAGATAGCTTAAGTCCTGCCGAAGCCGAAAGAAGAAGAAAAAATATAGAAGCAGGAAACCCATTTAAAAAATATGGTTACTACCCCAAGGTAGCTACATTAAGTAAGGGAAAATACCTTGAATTTCATGATCAGGACAGTATTGTTACGATAGGATCAGTAAAATTCAACGTCAAAAAAGGTGAGGTTGTTGATTTCATTGAAGTAGATCTTGAAGATCCGGACGCACAACCGATCGGTGATACACATGGACGCTGGATGAGTCCTGACCCCCTGAGTGAAGAGTTCCCAAGTTGGAGCCCTTACAGTATGTCCTTCAATAACCCTGTAAGATTTAAAGATCCCACAGGTTTAGCGCCGGAAGATGCTACTGAGTGTTGTTGGTGGCTACGTTTAATGCCGTTATTTGAAGAATCGTCAATTAAACCGAACATAATTGAAACAGTTACCAAGACTGGTGAAGTAGGAACAAAGCAAAGTGAAGCCGTAACAAAAGCTCAGCAGGAACATTTCAATTTTGGTAGATATGTTGAAGAAAAACAGCTTGCGGAAATGGGAAAGGAGAAAAATACCAAAACCTATGAATACACCGATCCTAAGACTGGAAAGACCGGAAAAACTATACCCGACGCAATGACAGATGAAGGGGGAACTGTGGAAATAAAGCATGTTGCCAAACAATCGTTTACAAAACAGCTTAGGGGCCAGCAGGAAATTTCAAAAGCAAGTGGACAGGAAGCTATTTTGAAAATTAATGAATCTGCAAAACTAAGCGAACCGCTTAAAAATTCCGGTATTAATATTCAACGCTATACGCCTCCTGCAAAACCCAAAATTGATAATCTTAGAGTTACACCTGCTCCTGCTCCTAAGCTTATTCCTGTACCAAAACCTAAAGATCCCTGTGGTGGTGTTCCTGGGTGCACATAGTTTAAAAAGTATTATATTTATTTATGAATAATATTGAGAAATTGCTCAATGCCATAAAAGAGCAAGCAACAAAGTATTTAATTGAAAGTGGTGAATTCGCACCCTATGCTACCTATGTAAGAGCAAATGGTAACCTTACTAATATCTCTGCTTATTCAGAATCAACAAATTCAAAAGAAATGTATGATATTTTGCTGGCTGGCGCATATGATGATTTAAAAGATGAGGATATTCGGGTTTATGCTATTGCTCAGGACGGAAGATATCAGGGTAAGGATGTATTGGTTGTGGATTTAATTCTTTCACCTGAAAGCAGATTTCAGCAAATCTATCCCTATACTAAAGATGGTGAAAATGTAAAATTTGGGGAAATGATCTAAATTCAGATTTATGACGGATAATCCATATTTAAAATTTAAAGATGATGACCTAAAGGAATCTAAAGTTTTAGCCGAAGCATTAAATATTTCTGAAAGTGATTTTTTAAAAATTCAGGATTGGTTTGACCAGTTACTTCTATATCATCAAGAATTAACAAGTGATAAGGAAGAACAATTCAATGCGGAAAAGAACTTGGAGAATAGTTTCCATGAACTGATCTCATCAGAAATTGAAAAGAACAGCTATAAGTACATCCTGCCAAAATTGTTGCATTATAACAATGAATTTAATGGCGCATTTTTAAGGTCGTTATACGTCGCCAGATTGGGAGCTTTGCTCGGAAATAATCTTATCCCAAATTTTGTGAATGACAAGATGATTACGTATTCACCGGAAGATTATTTTCATATTACGGTTTATCTTAAGCATAACTATTTTGTTTCGCCGAACAGCAACTTTTTGGAAGGTATTATAAAAATTGAACAGTCCAGAAGTATTTTCAAAAAAGCTACTGTGGAAGTTAAACTATCAACTTTGAAAAATATACTGGAAATTATAAATCAGATCAGCTTCCACCATGACGTAATCTGTTTTAAAAAGATTTTAAAATTAGTGTCTCCCAAAGACATTTTATTGATTGATTATCTGAAAAAATTTAAAGTTGCCAATAATCAGTGCTGCTACAGAATTATTAACCGAATTATGAATTTGGAAATAGTTGAAAACAGTTGGGATGACTTTGAGATTAAAGTTCAGCTGATTCATTTCTTTGACACAGCGAGAGGCGCAAATCCCAGTTCGAGTTGGTTAAAAAAGTTAGATGAACTGACCGTAAGAGTAGGCAGTTCTAAACTTTTACAAACAGCAAATACAGTTTTGGATAATAATAATTGTACGGATCATAAAATAGATTATGGGGTCCAATGGAGCGATGATACGGCAAAACGATTTTTGAAATCGGCGCAATGGATTAAGGACATTTGTCGGTAAAAAAAATTAAAATTCGCTATTTGCCTAAATTGAGAAAAATTATAAAATTCCTCGTCAAATAAAATGGGTAAAAGAGTAAAAACAGAAATCGGGGACATATTCTCGGTGGAATTAGAAAATGGGAATAAAAAATATTTCCAATACATCGCTAATGACCGAACCCAATTGAACAGCGATGTTATTAGATCATTTAAAAGAGAATATCCAGCCCGTGTAATTCCTGATTATTCGGAACTGTTGAAGGGCGATATTGAATTTCATGCACATACCGTGATCAATATTGGAGTAAAACAGGGCTTATATATGCAGGAAGGTAAAAGTATTGTTTATCCAACTTTAGAGGAAGTCTTATTTCGGGATACAAATGATTATGGTAATAAAGTTGGGGATGAACCGATAAAAGTTTCTGAAAGGTGGTTTGTATGGAAAATTAATGATGAAGGTTTCAGAAAAGTTGGTAAACTGGAAGGAGAAAACCGAATCGCGGAAATTGGAATTGTAATACCGCCTTTTGCAATAGCGGAACGAATTAGGACAGGAAAATACAATTTCGTCTATCCAGATTTTGACTAAATAGATGGCAATATGAATAGCCTTACAATTAAGTTTTTTGGATGCTAATTTTAACCATAATAAAATACCCAATATTACCTATTTAAAAAGAAGCCACCAATTTCCCCCAAAGTATTAAGAGAATAATGGACAATCATATAACAATTGAGGTCGATGATAAATTTATATATAATTTATATAAGGCCAGCAGCACGCTATGGTACTTCGATCAGTTGATCGCAGGTGGATTTACAGGATATAATTCTATAAAGTTCAAAGACAAAAATGATGTTTTCGTTTGGTTGGAAAATATTGAAATTGAAGGAAAATATTACAAAGGAGTTCTCGCTGAAACAGGTCAGCCGGAAATCGTTCTCCGAAAAGAATCTGTTGACTGGCTGTTAATAGATAACCAACGACTGATAGGTGGCTACACCATACGTCATTATTACAATATGCTATCAGAGGATGAAAGAGTAAATTTTGAAATATATTGTGGATATCGTATTGATCATGGGAATGATTTTTTCAGACCAGACCGTTCAACTCCTGAAGGTGCAATAATCACTTTGGAAAATTTTTACAATGAAAATAATATGGAAGGTATTTTATCCTGTAAAGATTTTTATCTGGAAGCGGAAAATGTGATGCAAGAACACAATATGGATTGGGATTCAGAAATCCATTCTAAAGTAGTAAGCGTGCTGAGGGTTTCTCTATTAGAGGATTTAGAGAATAAAGGTTTTCCAAATTTTGAGACCATTGAGCGCATGTTCAACCTTATAGAGAGAAGAAAAGATCAGGAGCTAATTGAAGAAACGCTTTACTATCCGGACGGATTTATAACGGTCAATAAATTTTGGGTTGGTCTAACAAAGGATAACGGTTGGAAAGTGTTGAATCTTGTTGAATAAAAAAATTAATGCAGGTAGCCATGAAATTAGATGAAATTATAAAAGCAATCAGAAGAAATACGATTAATGATTTCCTCACCGAAGAAGTGAGTGATATGGACTATGAGAAAATCATTCTGTATGGAGAGTACTCTATAGGAACTGATACAAATTATAGATTCTTTAAATTAAAAAGGGCAATGAAGGAATTACTCAATGATAATGGGATTACATATGAACGGCTTTGTTCACTAAAAGAACTTGGTTTATTAATAGATTATTATCTTTCTAAGTATGATCGAAAGACAGATGACGTACTTGCAATTGACATTATAGACCATATTCAAAATCCAGATTTTTAAATATATCCCATGTTGGGAACCAAAATTATGAAATACTTCTATCTCTCTTTATTTATCTTTTTTGCAGGGGTAATCAAAGCCCAGGTGAACCAGTTTTATACCGATGCCTACCAGACTATTGATAATATGCTGGACGATAAGCAGAAATACAGTTTTAAAACTGCTGTTCTGAGTGTGGAAAATGCATATTATCAGGGCAAACTAGACACAGTTGAGCTTGACAGGAAAATCCGATTTATGGCCAACTTTTGCAAAACAATTATTAAGAACCGGGATCTTACTTACAATGAAAAAGATAAGGAGACGGTTAGCAAATATGCTGCAATTTTCTCGGTGATCTGTGAGGAAACGCCAATTTTAATAAACCAGGATACGATTCGCTACAAACCATTTTCTTATGATTTTGAGGACGTGTTTGGACACAGAGAGCTGGCGAATCTGTTTGTTTCCAAACTGATAAATACACAGAAAGGCAACTGTAACTCGTTGCCCTACCTATATAAGATCCTCGCCGAGGAAATTGGTGTAAATGCTAATTTGGCCCTTGCTCCCAATCATATTTATATAAAGCATAACATTAAGTCAATAGGTTGGTATAATACCGAACTTACCAGTGGTATATTCCCACAGGATTCCTGGCTAATGGCATCGGGGTTTATCCATTTGGATGCGATTGAAAATGGTGTATATATGAAAGCGCTTGATGATAAAGAAAGCTTAGCGTTGTGCTTGGTAGATCTGGCAAATGCATTTAATAGGTCTTTTCCGGATAATGATGGCAGCTTCGCTTTAAAATGTGCTGATCGTGCGATACAAATATTTCCGAATCTGATAACGGCCTTAATTCTAAAAACGGAAACGCATAAAAACCAATATTTAAAACTTGAAAAAAATTCTTCAAGTGCTGTCAGGCTGCTTTCAAAAATCAATGCTGAATATAGTTACATACATAAGATCGGATACAGAAATATGCCGGAAGGAATGTATTTAGAGTGGTTAACATCATTAAAAATCGAAAGAAAAAAATATAGTGATCAAAGAGTAGTACTTTGAATAAATCAATAACTGTTAGTTCTTGAAATTAAAAGTTCGACTTCTAATTGTAATTTGTTTACTGCCACTTTTTCAAATATTGCCTAAAAAAAAGATAAATAGATCACAGTTTTCTACGTTTACGTTTACTCTTTCTTTTCATCCGGTTTTCAAAATCAATTTCCTCAAAATCTTCTCCCTGTGATCCTGGTATCATTGAGCCCGTTCCCTCAATAAAATTATCGGTCAGATTGGTTAAAATTCCTTCATCTATGAAATCAAATAATTTATGGATCGGCAGGTCATTTTTTTGACCAGTACCATAATCATCGCTGAGTGGCCTTGCCCCTATCGACCAATACTCGTTAAAGAAATTTGCAGAAAGGTTCTTCCCTAACTGTGAGCCGTTCCAGACAGAATGACTTTCATGGTCGATAAAAGTTACACCATAAATTCTACCTTCATCATTTCTGCGTACTACAATATTGATTCCCTGTTTTGCCAACTGTTTTTTAAATTCTATCTCACTATTGGTAATTGCTAGAACAGATTCACAGGTATTCTTTAAAATTGATTTTGCTGGGCTGGATTTCATAGCGATTTTGCTTTCTTCAAAATGACTGAGTAGAAATTCCATTCCAGCCTTTTTTCCGAATAATGAAGCTTTAAAAGGATTGCTCGCTTTATTACCTTTTTCATCCAACGCAAAATAAACAAGACCACTTTTAGGCTGTCCCTGAATTTCTCCTTTAACCTCTTCGGCGGTGATATTAAATAATGATAAAAGCGCGTTATACCCCCCAAGAGTCTGAAATTGGTAGTGTTGGGGTATATATCGGACCACCGCTGAAATCTGGCTCTTGATATTTCCTTTTTTATGGTTAACAGGTCTAAAATTAAGCTCATCTTTAGTTAATTTTTCCGTTGCGGGCAATAACCCATATTCCTTTTCAATATTCCTGCAGATAGTCATCGATTTGCCGTGATCATTATAATCGGGAATTTTCTTTCCGTCAGATTTTACACATGTGGTAACTATGTGCATATGGGTTCTTTCAATATCTGTATGTTTAAATATAATGTAAGGCTGATTTCCAAATCCCATTTTTTTCATATATTCATTGGCAATATTAATAAGATCATCGTCCACTACTTTATCATTCGGATCAGGATTTAAAGAAATATGACGGATTGGTTTCTCTGTTTTATTGTTAGCTGTAAGATATGGATCAAAACATTTCATTAGATAACTGACCGAATAAGTTCCATCGAAACTTTCCGGCATATTATTAAGACCAAGAATCTCCCCATTTTCACTTGCTACTTTTTGAAAATTGTAGGTAATTACTCCGTAAAGGTTTGCTCCTTTCCCAATTTTAGCGATCATTTTTCAAGGTGTTTTTTTTCAAATTCGCGTGTTAAGTCAATGATTTTCCGACAAAGTTCTGCAAGTTCAGCAGTCTGATTTTCTATTTTGAAAAGATATGCCGCGGCCTTTTTCTCTGAAAAATTTCGGTATAAAATCTTTACTATCTGGTTATAATTTACGCCTATTGATCGGAATTGGCTATATAAATTGGTTAACCTGGTATGATAATCCACTGCATTCATATCAATTTTTACTGTCTTTATGGTTCTATCAAACATGCAAGCTGTGATAAAATGGGCCATTACTTTCATACCTGACTTCTCAAATAGCGATAAGAAACGATCATTCTCCTTATCGTTCAAACTTATGGAATACCGGTGTCTTGCCGGATCAACCTTGGGCTTGCGCCCAGACTTTTTGATTTGCTCTTTTTTTTGATTGTCCATTGTCAAAAATTAATGTTTTAATGAAAACCTCGACTTCGGAGAGTGTTTTTAAAGCCCCGCTAGGGCAAGTTGTTTTGAGCGGCGGAATTTATTTCGAGCTGCTCAAAAGATAACTTGCTCCTTTCCGATGAAAGGATTCCGCCAGCGATGGCGGATTGAGTAACAACGATTAAAGGATTTTATTTTTTAAATCCATCAACAGTATATGAGCTTCTTTTATGTCTTCCACGAATCCTATACAAAGTAAAGGCTAGTTTTTCAAAGGCTCACCATATCAACAAGAGCCAAAAACCGCCGCTTCTGGTCAATCAATTCCAGGTAATTATAGTGCATTAAAAAATACTTCTTCTTTGTGCTATCAAGCAAGATAAGCTGATAGTTTTCCGGATATCAGGCAGGCAAAAAGTCATGGGGGCAAATCATCAGGCCAGTTATACAGCGAACTTGTTTTCAAGCCTGCCAGAAAACATGATTTCAGGACGACAGTCGAGTTATGATCCTGTCCCGCCTGAAAAATATCCGGGATTCAGGGATGAAGGAAGAATTGATGGACAGATTGCTTTCCGGAAATAAATAAGATCGGCAGGATGGATAGAAAGTCTGAAGGATAGGATGAAAATCGGCAAGAATGCAGGCTTGACGGATTCCTTTTGGAAAATCAGTCAGTCATTCTATCTGGAAAGAGAACAATAAATATGGCAAGCCATCACGCAGGAGATCCGGTTTGCAGGATAGACCAAATACTATTTTATAATAATTTTTAAAAATCTTAAAAAAATGGAAAAAAAGAAAAAAACATTATTTGTGGCATTCTCCAGCCAAAAGGGAGGTGTCGGTAAAAGTACTTTCACCGCGATTTTAGCGAGTACATTACATTATAGTCGAGGACTTAATGTAGCTGTTTTTGACTGCGACTATCCCCAACACAGTCTTGCCCAGATGAGACAGAGAGACCAATCCGCAATTATGAAAAATGAGACCTTTAAAAAATTGGCTTTCCAACAATTTAAGACAATAAATAAGAAAGCTTATCCCATATTTCAATGTAAGCCTGAACTTGCCTTAAAAGAAGCAGAGCAATTTTTAAAATTGTCGCCCATTCCTGTTGACATCATATTTTTTGATCTACCTGGAACAGTTAACACTCCCGGCCTTCTAAGCACTCTTGCGGGAATGAACCACATTTTTTCTCCGATAACTGCGGATCGCGTTGTGCTTGAAAGTACACTTTCTTTTACCGATGTCATGACCAACGTTTTGATCAAAAATGGAGAGACCTCGATTGAAACAATTAGACTCTTCTGGAATCAGGTAGACGGCAGGGAAAGGTCTGTTCTATATAACCATTATGATAAAATAATTCATGAACTGGGATTGACATTGATGGAAACTAGAGTTACTGACAGCAAACGATTCAGAAAAGAAAGTGAATCAGAAGCGAAAACGGTTTTTAGGTCAACTCTGCTCCCACCGGATAGAAGACTTGTAAGGTCCTGTAAAATGGATATGTTCATTGAGGAATTTCTGAAAACAATAAAACTGAAGGATAATGGATAAAAATGAGAAAAAAGCGAACCTCCCAAAAGTTGATGAAGAATATCTTATGCAAGTTATGGCTGAGGGTACACGGGATCCAAATCTGCCAGTTCAGCAAGAACCTTCTGCTGAAAATAAGCCTGTGGTGAAAGATAAACCGAAAGGAAAAAGACAGCCAGAAGGAAGCTACGGGGAACTTTTTCTTAAAAATCATTCCATGAACCGAAGAGGTGAAAAGAGTATCTATATCAGGCCGGAATATCATGAACGTTTATCAAGAATAGTACAGGTTATTGGCGAAGATAAAATCCCGTTGTATGCCTATCTAGACAATATTCTGAATCACCACTTTGAACTTTTTGAAAAGGCAATTACAGATGACTTCAATGATAAGTTTAAACCAATCTTCTAATTATTTCAATTTATAACAATGAATATCAAAATGAAAAAACAACAGAATAGCCAATTGAAAAAAACACTTCATATAGATGAGTATGAATGTGCTTTTTTAAAGCCGACAAGTACTGTAGCCAGATGTGGAAAATCGGTTTACATATGTTCGGATTTTCACAAGAAACTTACCCGGATCGTATGTATCCTTGGGGACGGTGAAATTACCCTCACTGACTATATCCATAATGTCCTGAAGCAGCATTTTGAAAATTTCGCTGACGAGATAAACACAATCCATGCCCTGAACCAAAAACCAATATTATAACGATGGAAGTATTGATTTTAATCTTTCTTTTAACAATAATCATTCTTTTGTTGAAAGATAAATTGGTTATAAACAAAATTACAAGAACTCAGATCGTCGCTCCTAAGAAAGATCAGAAGGATATCATGGGCAAATCCAACTATGATGGAAGACTTACCGCGCCAAGTGTATCCACTGAAAGCCAAATAAATGAGCGAAAGGATAAAGAGAATAATTTTGAAATGAAAACCGAGGGAAAGGGTTTAGAACATCCTGTTCCAGATGGAAATTCTGATGAAAATTCCGAAGAGCAAATTGACTACGAGGAAGAAGAGGAAGAATTTAAAAACATGGGACTTCCAAATGATGTCAGAGGGTATGCCAAAGGGGTTTCCTTTCAGGAACTCAATGATGCCGGGCAGGTATTAAGGAACAATGATCCGGAACCTGTTTCAGTTAAAAAGGCCGTTGCTGTAGTTCGTAAAATAGAAGGTACCGACCTGTTCTATCTTTTGGAAAATGCTATGGAAGGTTCATCCCGTAAGATCGCAGATCTTTTGAATAAGAATTTGCCAAACGAAGAAGAACCTAAAACTTCTGAAAACAGTGATGATTTTAACATTGGGGATTTTATTTAAGATCCCCTTTGTTTTTTTACCGGCTTTCAAGTCATTAGTTCTTTAAAAAATCCTTCTCATTATTTGCCGTTGAAGTACAAAACCTGTTATATGATTTATTTTTAGGGCGACAGCGCAATTGAAAGACAAAAGATGCCCTAAAATTCCTTTTAAACAATGCTATTGCTTTTCCAAACATTTTTGCTCCATAACAATAACAAATATTCATTATTATGGAACAGACCAAAAGACAACTCCCGGAAATTGAAATAAGTGGAACTGTTTTTCAATTTGACATTGATAGGCTTGCTCTTATAGAAAAAGACAATCCAGCCAATTCGATCAGCTTTGCCTACATGGAAGATCATGGGACACACTATTCCTTTAATTACAGCCCAATCTCTAAAAATCACGATTTTATCGTTATCGATCCCGAATTTGACGACACTGGAAAAATTATCCTTGATCCTTATTTTGAGACCAGCCAGAATGTTAAAATTCCAAGGATTACAGAGATTGATCCATTAGGGTTTAGCCAGAAGTACAATTGCACCAGCAAAGATATGGTTGAGAAGACTGACTTTGAATTGATGGTTAACCAGGATGTTTACAATAAGAGAATTGACGGTCATCCCGTCAAAGTAAACATTTGCGGCAATCAATATGTTGTTGATCCGGACAATGATATCTTATGGTCGATTCAGGGAAAACCGGACATTGACCTTGACCTGGTTAGAGATTATTATAGTGACAAAAACAGAGCATATAATATATTGTATGAACCTGCAACCGGACGGGTTATTGATCTCAAAAAGGAAAGTGTTATGGATACTGAGTCTGTTAGGCTTGTGGAGATTCCAGACATAAGAACCATAGATCCTATAGGTAAAAACCATGCGGCAAAATTACCGCTAAAATTTGGCCTTTTATACCATGATCTAAAGCTTGAATACGACCTTGCCTACAGTCTGAACGAAATTAGCCAGGTTATACCAGCAAATAGGAATGATCAGGGCCAACTGGAATTACTGATCGAGGGGACTACATTTATTGTCGATATCAATAGATTTGAGTTCCGTGACAAGTCCGATCCAAATAATGTAATTCCGTTAAAAGAAATGCAGGACAGTGGTGATGGATATCTGATCGAATATAATGACAAGGATATTCACTTACCTGAATTTGTTGTACTTGATCCTTCAGGCATGGCAAAAAAATACAACGTCTCCATCATGGAAGTGGAATCGCATGATGACTTTCATTTTATGGTTGATCAACAGGCTTTTCACAGCCGGATGCAGGGCAAACTTCCAACTATCGATATTGAAGGCCATACCTTTACTGTTGACATCAGGATGAATATGCTCCGTTCGGCAACTGATTTCGCATCTAAAGGGATAAATTTTGATGATATTGACCACTATTATTCGGAAGAGAAAGATGCTTATCTCATTCCGTACGATCCCATAAAACATGAATTTCGCGAATTGGACTACGCAAATATTTCCAGCATTCCAAAAGATCTGATCGCCATTGAATTTCCATTTCAAACAAAACTTGATCCGATTGGATGGAACCGTGAAGGTGGGTGGGATCTGAAAAGTGATTTAAAATGGCTTGGCGTACAGAGCCATTTTGAAGCCAAGAAAATTCTCTGGGAAAAAACTTTTATTGTTGATGTCATCAAAGAAAATAAGGAAAAACAACAAAAAAGTCAGGACAATCAAAAGGCCAATAATCAGTCAAAGAAAAGTAAAGGGCGGAAATTCTAACCATTTCAAACTATAAGATTAAAAGTGCTAGTTCTTAGAATCTAGCACTTTTTTTTGTTCCCCAGAAAGATAAAATCGTCCCATCCGCTGACCTGTATTCTAGGGTTATAAATACTCATTATTTAGGTCGCAAAAGTACCCCCTGACAACCTTAGAAAGCCAAATAATTCCACGGATTTCCAATTTAAAAGAGTGCTTTCAATTCTATCTCACATTTGCCATGTAAGCCTGCAGGGTGCAGGAAAAGAATAACAAAAAATTCGATTAAAACATGGAAAAACAAAGAAAAAGAATTTTGATGACAGCATTGTTAATGATGTCAACTTTTGGCGCATTTGCCCAGGGAAACGGTCAGGGCGGTATTCAGGAAGCAACTCAAATGGTTACTTCTTATTTTGATCCTGCAACAAAATTGGTTTATGCTATCGGCGCAGTAGTCGGGCTGATTGGAGGTGTCAAGGTTTACAACAAATTTAGCTCTGGTGACCCCGATACCAGTAAGACTGCTGCCAGTTGGTTTGGAGCATGTATTTTTTTAATTGTCGCGGCTACGATCTTACGATCATTCTTCCTGTAGCCTTCAATTCAAACCTTCAAATCAACAGCTATGACGACAGCAAAAAAAATAGTTACTCCATTAACATATTATGGGGGTAAACAAAAACTCGCAAAGGTTATAATTCCTCTTATCCCGCCACATAAAACATACGTTGAGCCTTTTGTCGGTGGCGGGGCTATATTTTGGTCAAAACCTATTACCGAGGTTGAAGTTATCAACGACTACAATAGGGAATTGATCAATTTCTACGAAATGGTCCAAAACCAGTTCGTAGAATTGGAAAAGCTGATCAGAATAAGTCTCCACAGTAGATCCTTACACAACGACGCCCTAGTGATTTACAACAACCCTCACTTATTTGACAGGTTAAAGCGTGCCTGGGCAGTATGGGTTCTCTGTAACCAATCCTTTAGTTCAATTATCGGGGACACCTGGGGCTACGACAAAACCAGTTCTACGAGCGCCAGAAAGATCAGCAATAAGCGCAACTCATTTTCAGAGGAATATGCGATCAGGTTACAGAATGTTCAAATCGAGAATACCGATGCTCTCCGCATCATTAATTCACGCGATCACATTTCTGCATTTCATTACTGTGATCCACCATATTACAATTCTGACTGTGGCCATTATGACGGCTATACGAGAGAAGATTATTCCTCACTCCTACGGTGCCTGTCCCAGATCAGTGGGAAATTTCTGCTGAGCAGTTATCCGAGCCCTGAGTTAAAGCAATACATAAAAAACGAGGGCTGGTACACTTTACAGATGCAGTCCAGTGTAATGGTGGATAATGCACATGGAAAACCGCATAAAAAGAAGATTGAGGTCTTGACGGCGAATTACGACCTGAACGCAATTCAGGGAACTATAAACTTTTAGACCATACCGATGAAAACATTTAATATCAATAAAGGTGTGGGCCGTTCGGTTGAATTTAAAGGGCTTAAGGCCCAGTACCTTTTCATTTTTGCGGCAGGTCTTCTGGGTGTATTGATCCTGGTCATGATCATGTACATGATTGGTCTAAACTCCTATGTATGCCTTGTACTGGGAACTACGGGATCATCGGTTCTCATCTGGCAGACTTTCTCACTTAATGGGAAGTATGGTGAACATGGACTTATGAAAATAGCTTCAAAAAAGCGACATCCTAGGTTCATTATCAGCCAAAAGCGGATTTATCGCTTACTAAAATCCAAGTTGAATTTCAAATCAATCAAATAATGAGAAATATGGCAAAGACAAGGACACTTGAATCAAGGTTTCCGCTACTTGCAGTTGAAGAGAACTGTATTATATCGAAAGAAGCGGACATCACTGTATGTTTCAAAGTTATCCTTCCGGAAGTATTTACGGTATCATCTGCTGAGTATGATGCAATGCACTCTGCCTGGCATAAAGCGATAAAAACCTTGCCCGATCATTCAATCGTGCTAAAACAGGATTGGTTCATTAAAGAGAGTTATGAACCGGATCTTTCCAAAGAAGATATAAGCTTTTTAGGGAAATCCTATCAACAGCATTTCAATGAGCGACCATTCTTAAACCATTACTGTTATCTATTTCTGACCAAGACCAGTAAGGAAAGAATGCGGATGCAATCTAATTTCTCCTCGCTTTGCAAAGGTGTCTTGATACCCAAAGAAATACGTGACAAAGAAAACATCCATAGGTTCATGGAGGCCGTGGCACAGTTTGAACGGATTTTAAATGACAGTGGATTTATATCTCTTGAAAGGCTTACGAGTGAGGAAATTACCGGAACTGACAATGTTCCTGGCCTCCTTGACCAATACTTAACCCTTTCAAGAGCCAAAGATGAACCTTTACAGGACATATCTCTTGGAAACGAAGAAGTGCGCGTTGGTAATAAAAGGCTCTGTGTACATACCTTATCGGACACCGATGATCTTCCTGGTACTGTTTCAATAGATAGCAGGTACGAGAAACTATCAACGGACCGTAGTGACTGTTTACTGTCATTTGCTTCACCTGTTGGTTTGTTGCTTAACTGTAATCATATCTACAACCAATACATCTTTTTGGATAATTCTGACGATAACCTCAGAAAATTTGAGAAATCCGCACGGAACATGCATTCGTTGGCAAAGTATAGCCGAAGCAATCAGATAAATCGGGAATGGATCGAAAAATATCTCAATGAAGCGCATTCTTTTGGTCTTTCTTCGATAAGGGCACATTTCAATGTGATAGCCTGGTCAGATGATCCTGCAGAGTTGAAACGTATAAAAAATGATACCGGCAGTGCACTGGCCCTAATGGAATGCAAGCCAAGACATAACACTGTTGATGTCGCTACGCTGTTTTGGGCAGCAATGCCCGGCAATGCAGGCGACTTTCCAAGTGAGGAAAGCTTCTATACGTTTATTGAACCAGCGCTCTGTTTTTTTACCGAGGAAACAAATTACCATGATTCCCCCTCTCATTTCGGGATAAAAATGGCAGATCGGCTCACGGGAAAACCAGTTCATCTGGATATATCTGATTTCCCGATGAAAAAAGGTATCATCACAAACAGAAATAAATTCATTCTTGGTCCTTCCGGTTCGGGCAAGTCTTTTTTCACTAACCACATGGTTCGCCAATACTGGGAACAGGGATCGCATGTTTTATTGATCGATACCGGGAATTCATATCAGGGGTTATGTGAAATGATAAAGGGTAAGACCAAAGGGCAAGACGGGGTATATTTCACTTACACCGAAGATAATCCAATATCCTTTAACCCATTCTATACAGACGACAACGTTTTTGATATTGAAAAAAGGGAAAGTATTAAGACGCTTATCCTAACACTATGGAAGCGAGATGATGAACCACCAAAACGTTCAGAAGAAGTTGCTTTATCGAATGCGGTAAGCGGGTACATCGAACATATTAAAAACAGCGATGTTAAACCGTCCTTCAATGGATTTTACGAATATGTCAAGAACGAATACAAGCAAGTTCTCCAAGCCAAGGAAGTCCGGGAAAAAGACTTTGACCTTGCCAATTTTCTAAATGTGCTAGAGCCTTACTATAAAGGTGGAGAATATGACTATTTACTAAATTCCGAAAAGGAGCTGGATCTACTGAATAAACGGTTTATTGTTTTCGAAATCGACGCTATCAAGGATCATAAAATTCTTTTCCCCATTGTGACCATTATTATAATGGAAACTTTTATCAATAAGATGAGGCGGTTAAAGGGTATCCGGAAGCTAATTCTGATTGAAGAGGCTTGGAAAGCGATAGCAAAAGAAGGTTTCGCGGAATACATAAAATACCTCTTTAAAACGGTCAGAAAATTCTTCGGAGAAGCAATCGTCGTGACCCAAGAGGTAGATGACATCATTCATTCACCCGTGGTCAAAGAGACTATCATCAACAACTCTGATTGCAAAATTCTCCTTGATCAGCGTAAATATATGAATAAGTTCGATGACATCCAAGCGATGCTAGGTCTTACCGAAAAAGAGAAATCCCAGATACTTTCGATCAATATGAACAATGATCCTTCCAGAAAATATAAGGAAGTATGGATCGGGCTTGGGGGCACTCACTCTGCAGTCTACGCAACGGAGGTTTCAATGGCCGAATATTATGCCTATACCACGGAAGAAACCGAAAAACTGGAGGTCATGCAACTGGCTGAGGAACTCGGCGGGAATGTTGAGCATGCCATAAAACGCATTGTTCTCAAAAATACCGCAAATCAAAATAATAATTAATCTCTAAAATTTTAAAACAATGAAAAAGATCATTTTCATGGTGATGATGGCATTTACATTCGCCTTCACACCATTAGCAAAGGCGCAGTGGGTAGTAACCGATCCGACAAATCTTGCATCGGGTATTGTCAACAGTGCAAACGAGATTGTCCAGACATCCTCGACAGTTTCAAATGTAATCAAGAATTTCAACGAAGTCAAGCGAGTCTATGAGCAAGGAAAAGAATACTACGATAAGCTCAAGGCTGTAAATAATCTAGTAAAAGACGCGCGCAAAGTTCAGCAAACAGTTTTACTCGTTGGCGATGTATCTGAAATGTACGTTACCAATTTTGGTAAAATGATGAATGACCCCAATTTCAAACCGAATGAACTGGCAGCCATTGCAAACGGCTATTCTGCCTTGCTTAATGAGAGTACTGAGCTTTTAAAAGAATTAAAGCAGATTATCACTGCCAACGGCCTATCTCTTAATGACAAGGAAAGAATGGAAGTTATTGATAAAGTATACAAGGAAGTAAGGGAATACCATGCCCTTGTAAAATACTTTACCAACAAAAATATTTCCGTGAGTATCATTCGTGCCAAGAAGAAAAACAATACCCAACGAGTTCTTGAACTCTATGGAAATCCTGATCAAAAATATTGGTAAATCATGGAATACGAGAACTTACATGAAATCTTAAGGTCGTTATACGACGAGATGATCCCACTTTCAGCTGATATGGCGGGAGTGGCTAAAGGTGTAGCCGGTTTAGGAGCGCTTTTCTATGTGGCTATAAAGGTATGGCAAGCATTAAGCCGTGCTGAACCTATCGACGTTTTTCCTTTACTCAGACCCTTCGCTTTGGGCATTTGTATCATGTTCTTTCCAACAATTGTGCTGGGATCTATCAATGCTGTTTTAAGCCCGGTTGTAAAAGGCACCCATGCCATGCTCGAAAATCAGGTTCTTGACCTAAATGCTTTACAGGAAAAGAAAGACAAACTGGAATATGAGGCAATGATCCGAAATCCTGAAAAAGCATATTTGGTTTCTGACGAAGCATTTGACAAAAAACTGGAAGAACTTGGCTGGTCGCCTGGGGACCTTGCTACCATGAGCGCTATGTATTTTGAGCGGGGAATGTTCCAATTTGGACAGAGTATTAAAGATTCTTTTAGGGAGTTTCTGGAAATATTATTCAATGCAGCGGCTTTGGTGATCGATACCATAAGAACATTTTTTCTGATAGTCCTTTCAATTCTAGGACCAATCGCATTTGCCATAAGTGTCTGGGATGGATTTCAGTCCACATTAAATCAGTGGTTTACGAGATATGTCAGCGTGTATTTATGGCTACCTGTTGCTGACCTGTTCAGCTCCATCCTTGCCAGAATACAGTCTCTGATTTTGGAGCGCGATATCGAGAATTTATCCGATCCTTCCTTTATTCCAGATACAACCAACACCGTATACATCATTTTTATGATCATCGGGATAGTAGGATATTTTACGGTTCCTACGGTAACAGGCTGGATCATTCAAGCTTCTGGTGCTACAAATTTCACCCGAAATATTCAGCAGGCTGCAAGTGTTGCTAGTGGTGGTGCGGGGGCTGTTGCCGGAAATATTGGTGGGAGATTACTTAAAAAATAACATACCTAAAAAATTAAAAACATGGAATTTAAAACCCTCCGGAATATAGAAAATAGCTTCCGCCAGATCAGGCTTTATGCGATAATTTTTGCCTTGTTATGCACTGGTATCGTTGGATACGCAATCTGGAAGTCATACAGTTTCGCGGAAAAGCAACGGGAAAAAATCTATGTCTTGGATCAGGGCAAATCATTGATGCTGGCGCTTGCACAGGATGCCAGCATCAACCGCCCTGTTGAGGCAAGAGAGCATGTAAGACGTTTTCACGAACTGTTTTTTACCCTGGCCCCGGACAAAAATGCTATTGAGAGCAACATGAAGCGTGCTTTTAATCTTGCCGACAAGAGCGTATTTGACTATTACAATGACCTTGCGGAAAAGGGATATTATAATCGTATCATCAGTGGAAATGTACAGCAAAGGGTCGAAGTTGACAGTGTAATCTGCAACTTCGATTCTTACCCCTATTCAGTAAAAACTTATTCCACTCAATTTATCATCCGTTCAAGCAACGTGACCAAGCGTAATCTGGTCACTTCCTGTAATCTGCTAAACTCCGTTCGGTCAGATAATAACCCACAGGGCTTCAACATCGAGAAATTCGCCGTGTTGGAGAACAGGGATCTGGAAGTTGTAGAACGTTAAATCTATCATTATGAATCTAAGAACAAAAATCGAAAATCGTATCAATGATCTTGATGACTGTTGGCGCGAATTGCCCATAAAAAAGCAGCGAAAATATACTATTTATTTTTTCCTGTTGTACACCATTTTAACGCTTATTGTTGTGGTAAACGTATGTGTCGAAACGGGAGAAGCAGATCAGGAAGTTGCCATCCGGCATATTGAGAATCCTGTCGAAAAAACAGAAAAGTCCGGTCTTATAGCCAAGGACAGTGTATCAATTAACTTAAAAAATGAGAATAATGGAAAATAACGAGAATAAAAGAATCAGTATTCTAGTCGAAGAATCTGACCAGAAATCTGAAGATTTAATCAGTGGGAATGACAAATCCAAGCTGGAAAAATTAAAAAAGCCATTGATCTATCTTCTAATGGGAATTGTTTTCCTTGTCTGTCTATATCTGATTTTCAAACCATCGTCCGATAAGGATGAGAACAAAGATTCGGGCCTCAATGGTGCTGTTCCACAGGCAACAGAAATAGGTATGCAGTCCGATAAACAAAAAGCCTATGAGCAGGCAATGATGGACGAGAAAAACCAGCAAAAAAAGAATATGCTCACATCACTTTCCGATTATTGGAATAGTGACAGTACGATGCAGGCCGCCGATCCGAATTCAGGATTAAATGAGAATCCAACAAATAATCCATCAGGAAAGAGCTATCAGGCCGAAAGTCCGGCATTAAACTCCTATCGCAACGCACAGGCGACTTTAGGGTCATTTTATAACAGTAATGAAAATTATGAATCAAATGAACTTCGCAAAGAGATTGCAGGATTAAAAAGGCAACTTGATGAAAGGGATGCGAATCCTGCTCCCTTGACAGTTAATGACCAATTGCAGCTCATGGAAAAATCTTACCAGATGGCGTCCAAGTATCTTCCAAATAATGGTGGTGAGCAAAAAAAGTCAGACAGTACAGCCATTAGAAATACCGGAGGTCAGAAAACATCCTTTGTTGCTTTTTCGCCTATGCGTGCAAATGTGGTTTCTGCACTTTATCGTGAACCTTCAGATCGGGAGTTTTTGGAAAATATTAACGGAGAAAGAAACCGTGGATTCTACACTGTGGGTGTAACCCAACAGGCTACCAAAGTTAAGAATAGTATTCGGGCATGCATTCATGAAAACACAACCATTGTTGGTGAAGGAACCGTGAAATTGCGGCTTCTTGAAGATTCAAAGACTCCTGATTTCACTATTCCCTCCGGTTCTATTGTTACTGCCGGAGCAAAATTCAACAATGGACGTTTAAGCCTAAAGGTTTCTTCAATAGAATCCAGCGGCAATATTTTCCCGGTAGAAATCAATATTTATGATCTGGACGGTCAATTGGGGCTGAACGTGCCATATTCCGCTGAAATGAGTGCCGTCAATGAAATTGCTGCTAACATGAGCCAGTCTTCCGGTACTTCTATCATGATGAGCAGATCCGCAGGCCAGCAAATAGCGGGCGACCTCTCCCGTGGCCTGGTTCAAGGAGTTGCGGGCTATTTTTCAAAGAAAGTAAGAACACCCAAAGTAATGTTAAAGGCAGGTCATCAGGTCTTTTTAGTTTCAAAAAAATAATACTAATTCTTAAATCAAATAGAAATGAAATCGATCATTAAAAAAATATTAATAACGATTTGTGCAATGCTTGGTTTTGTTTATTCGCATGCACAAACAATTACAGACTCATTAAATCATCAGTTAGATTCAGAACACGTTGAGCCTTATCACATCACTGTAACGTATAATAAAACAACGCACCTTATCTTTCCATCTGCGATCCGTTATGTTGATCTGGGAAGTGAATTTCTCACTGCGGGAAAAGCTGATGATGCGGACAATGTATTACGGATCAAAGCAGCAGTGAAAGATTTTGAAGATGAATCCAATTTCTCAGTGATTACGGATGACGGAAAATTTTATAGCTTCAGTGTTTTTTACAGTTCTTATCCCGAGATCCTAACCTATAACCTTGATCCAATGGATAAATCCGTATCAAACTCCAGAGCCAATATACATCTGGAAGACCTGGGTTTTTCTCCTTATGTTCCCGATCAGCTCATGGAAGCTATCTATAAAAAAAACCGGAACAATATCAGGCACATTGCTTCCAGAAGTTTTGGAATTCTCTTTAGTCTGAAAGGGATTTACATATACCAGGGGAAATATTACTTTAATACGCAGATTCAGAATAAAACCAATGTTTCCTATCAGATAGACTTTATAAATTTTAAAATAGTCGATAAAAAAGTAGCAAAACGTACTGTATTTCAAGAGAAACCACTAAATATCGTACGGACTTACAGCGATATTGCCGAAGTTCCGGACAACAAAACGAGCCGTGAAGTTTATCTGCTGGATCAGTTCACACTTGATCATGATAAAATACTTGTAATTGAGCTTTTTGAAAAGAATGGTGGAAGGCATCAACGACTTGAAGTTGAAAATGAGGATCTACTCCGTGCAGTACTATTAAAGGATCTACCACTAAAAATTAAATAACAATCTTATTTAAAACGATATGAAAAAGATATTAAGCATATTCTTAATGGTTCTATTGCCATTTACGTCAATTTTGGCGCAACGATTACTACCTTATCAAAAAGGTTTACAGGTCACTGCTGGCATGTTTTCCAATGATCAGCCAAAGGACAATTATTTTGTGAATCTGGAGCTGACACAAAATCACAAAAAAGGAAACTATCATTTCTTTTCAGCAGAATATCAGCGTAGGACAACATTCTATACTGAAAACCCCATTCCGATTGAAACTTATTTATTATCGGGGGGATATAGTTTCCATGTTATAGGCTTACCAAATAAAATTGTGAATTTCAATTCAGCAGTTGAAGCCAGTGGTGGTTATCAGTTGGTCAATCACAACAAACTATTGCTAGCGGATGGTTCACAAATCAACAATGAAAGCAGTTTTGTGTACGGTGCCGGAGGCAGGCTGACCCTAGAGACATATCTGACCAATTTTATTATCCTATCCTTACAGGCCAGAGCGAAATACGTTTGGGGAACAAATTTTAATCAGTTCCGTCCTTCCGCGGGTATTGGCCTTCGTTTTAACCTTTAAATTTTATCTATATGAAAACATTCTTAGATACAAAATTCCAGTATAGCTGGTTCATTTTATTAATGAGTATTGGCTTATTATTTTCCTGTAAAAATGATGATCTTGATATTCAGCAGAACTTCCCATTTGAGGTTGTTGTCCTTCCTGTTAACAAAGCAATTGCAGTCGGCCAGACGGAGGCAATTTCCATGAAAATCAAAAATACAGGAAGTTTTTCTGGTGTTCAATATTTCTTCCGGTATTTTCAGTATGACGGAAATGGAAATCTGATCTATGAGATTGGGAAGACAGGGAAAAAAGCCTTTCTACCCAATAAAGTATACTTTCTTTCCGATGCCAAGAGTTCGGAGATCACCTTCTATTACACATCGCAATCCAATGTCCAGCAATCATTTGACATTTGGATACTCGATAATTTTGGCAATGAAAGACAATTGAGCTTTCAATTTAACAGTATTGATTAATTAATGTAATGGGACAGCTTAATGATCAAAGCTGTCTCATTTATTTTTCTCTCATTAAAACTTAACGATGACGATTTCAGAAAACGATTATTTGCTGACAATGGACTATCTAAAGAGAACACTTGATAAAGGTGACAAGTATTTAGCCTACGGTGATTGGATAACATTATGCACCCTTGAAGACCTGAAATCACTTCCCACTTTCCGAACTAATTATGATGCGACAGAATATTGTTTTGAAAACACCACGGATCGTGATTTTGTGGTTCAGTTATCGGTAGAATGGCTTTATAAAGCGATGCTGGAAGGCATAAAAGATCCTACCATACTTGTAAGAAAGGGAAACTTAATCGATGTGGAAATGACAGCTTTTTATTATGCTGACAAAGTGGAGAACGAACTAACAAAAATTGAAAAAAAGGAGATCAGTAATGAAAAAAATAACCCAAAAGAAAAAACTGTGGAGCATGTCGGACATTTTGAAAAAGAAAACCCAGTCACTCAGCAAAAAGATAAACAAGACAAAAGTCTTTCAGATCAGAAAAAGAACCGGAAACCGGAACGGAAAAGAGGAAGATTCAGATTATAGATTAAATCAGGATTGCAGGATTATCCGGTTGAGGAAATGAAAATTGGGTTGTTTCACACTGAAACAACCCAATTTTTTCTTAGTAATATCTTATGAAGAAAAAATTTTTTCGTATTTTTATGGAAACCGAAACACTGAATATGATACCGTTATTAGTTATGGGCATTGGCTTTTTAATTCTCGGACTGGCTTTACGTTATTGGATCAACAGGCGTAAATTCTACCGTCGTGGTCCCGCAGGCGCAGAAGGCTTTTCCAGTTATGAGCGATCCGTCATTGTAACCTTAGCAGAAAGATTTGGCAAATGGATAGCGTATGCACTGATCATTTTAGGTATTGGTTTTTTATGGACTGCAAGAACTTTCAAAAAAGATCAGGAAAGACGCCAAAAGAGTATTGAAGCCTATCAGAAATAAGCTATTTAAAAGCTAAAATTCCATATAATCCTATCCTTATATCTCCGGTCGTAGAAATACGACAATTTCTCAAAAATGTGGTATAAAATTTTGTCAGAAATTTTTATAGTTATATATTGGCTTACCAAGTCATTAATTATTAACCTATTAAAAACCGCTAATGAGTCATTTATTTAATCTTCAAATCACCTCTTGTTGAGGTATTCCCGCTAGTTTTCGCTACAATTACAAGCAAGTGAAATTAATGTAAATGGAACAGGGCCTACCTTTTTGTTTGCAGTTGTCCTCAAAGAATCCTACCCAAAGGATTATATTTTAATTAAACACAACCGAAAAAATTATTATCATGTTTCAAGAAGAAAAGGATCTTTCCCAAACCGGAAAGTATTCGGATAAGATGAATTATGAAAACGAATTCAAAAAAAATGTAAATATTGAAAACCTGAAAAGCGATGCTTTAAAAGCCCAAGATGCTATAAGTTCAGGAAACCAGATGTTTAATAAGCCGATAACTCCTAATGAGGCGGAAATTTCCAATAAAAAGATCTGGAGCAATCAACCGACTTCAAAAATTTTCAATGCCCATGCAATCCCGGAAAACGCAATTGCAGGTATTAATCGGGTTATAAATCTTGACATTCATGTTGAAGGTAAGCAAATCAGACATTTTAAACATTTTAGATTAAAACAGAAGGCATCTAACCATCATAAGTTTGAAATGGTTCTTGCCCACGATGCACTGGGAGATCCTGAAAACCATAATCTTGAAAACGCACAGGCTTTTCTAGGGAAAAGAATCACCGTTGTTTTTAAATATAAAGATGTGGATCAAAGCCCTGAGAGAAATTTTGTAGGTGTTATTACAGAGATTGGATTTAGTCAGGAAAAAGGCAGTTTAGGAGACATCGTTTTTAAGGGCTATAGTCCAACGATCCTATTAGATGCAGCTCCACATATACAAAGTTTTGGAGGTTCGCAACCGATAAGTTTGAACAGCGTTGCAAATGAAGTGATTAAAGAAGCCCTGGATCAAGGAAAATTTGATTTTCGTGTTGATTCTCAGCATGGTAATATTTCTTACAGTTGTCAATATGAGGAAACACATTTTAATTATCTGTCAAGAATCGCCGAGGCTTATGGTGAGCAGTTTTTTTATGATGGAGAGATTCTTCATTTTGGCAAATTGCCACCACAGGAGAAACCGATAAAATTGGTTTATGGAAGTAATTTAAGTGATGTAAAGATCAAAATGAAGGCACAGCATGTTAAACCAACTTTTTATGGTTACAATAGTAGTAAAGATGAAAAGTTTATCGGAAGCAGTTCAAAAATTACACATACTTCAGACATTGCAAAACGTGCTTATGAGATTTCAGAACGCACTTTTCAAACACCTTCTTTACGTGTTGCCCCTATCAAAGCGATATCTTTTATGGATATTGATGCTTCCCAAAGAGGTACGGCAGGGAGCAAAGCCGCTGAGGTACTCGTTACCTCTGGGAAAACAAGTTTGCCATTTCTTTATCCAGGATGCATAACGGATATAGAAATGCGAAAACCGGACTCCAATGAGACTACTTTTTTTACGAAATTAATGGTTATTGAAGCTCTTCATCAGGTAGATGCCAGAGGCTATTATGAAGGATCATTTAAAGCAATTGCCTCCGATACGGGCTTTCTTCCAAGACCGGAATATATCAATCCATTAGCGGAGCCCCAGTTTGCAAAAGTAATATCCAATACCGATCCACAAAATCAAGGAAGAGTACAGGTACAGCTTGACTGGCAAAAGGGCCAGGATACCACGGAGTTTATCCGCGTTATGTCACCAGATGCTGGAAGCAGCGATAAAGTTGGAAAAAACCGGGGATTTATGTCAATTCCGGAAGTTGGTGACCAGGTAATTGTCAATTATGTCCATCTGCATCCTGATCGGCCTTTTGTTATGGGAGGAATGTATCACGGTGGGATTGGCGCCGGAGGAGGAGAAGGAAATAATATCAAAAGTCTTAGTAGTAAAAGTGGAAATAAGCTAGAATTGAATGACGGTGAAGGATCTGTTTTCCTTACAGATCAAGGTGGTGCGAACATGAAATTTGATGGTGCCGGGAATGCGAACACCAATGCTACCAAGAATAAATCTGTTTCAGTTGGTGAAAAAAATACGGTAACTGTTGGAGATATCCACAAAACAGATGTTGGAAACGGTCAAAGTGTTCTTACCATGGGAAAAGATGGTGTTATTGATTTAAGTTCGCTGGAAAAGCTAACCTTAAAAGTTGGTGACAACAGTCTTGAAATTTCAACGGCAGGAATTAAGGTCAACGGAGCAAAAATAGAAATTACTGGTGAAGGTTCCTGGAGTGGTGGAAACGTATTTATTAATTAAGGTTATCTGAATGGAATATATAAATTTTAAGACCTTAAGTACTAAGAAATACCTTGTCAACATTACTAGCAATATGCTTTTAAATGGCATGATGAGTGAAACAGAAGTGGAATTAAGATGGATGCTTACACTTAAAGAAATAGGCTCCCACGATTATACATTTGAACTTATTACGCTTGATCACCGTATGGTCAAAGCGGATAATATGGGATACATAGAAATTCATAAAGTTGTCAGCCAATTACAAAAGGCTCTCAATGAAATCACTTTTACCGTAGATAAGCAAGGTACTCTTCTGCGGGTTAAAAATTTGGAACAGATAAAGGAACGATGGGAAGATGTTAAGGCTGAGACAATTGAATACAATAAGGCCAATACCTCATTGGTTGAGTTGTTTAAAATCCAAGATGAAGCTTTTGAAAAGGTTGGCGGTGTGGATGCAATGGTAAAGGCTATGGAATTTTTTGACATATATTTAAATAATATTTATGGCAGGGATTTTTTTGGAAGGATAAAAAAAAATATTCCTAATTTATTTAGGTCAGGTTTAATTCCTTTTGCCTTGGGATATGATGGGAACAAAAGTCCGGATGCGGAAAATATCTATACTATCAAGGTTGATGGATATCCGAATATAGTGGCAGAGAATCATTTGAAAGATTTATATGGTGGGTTCCCGATTTCAGATTTTGACGCTTTAAAACCGGTATATCTGTATAACGCACAATATAATATAGACCTATTGAGTGGCTTTATTATTGACGGGGAAGTGAATTTTTCTGAAGCTATCAATGATAAATTTGGAGGCGAAGTTCATTATAAAATTAGACTGTATGAGTGAATCAGGACAAACCGGCTATGTGGCATTGACCAGTGATATGTATTTTACATGTTCATCAGGTCTTGCTCCGGCAAAGATGTACCCGACGCAAACAAACCACGGGACAAAAGATAAATTCTATTATTTAGTTAAAGATGATACTGCAACACAACAGCTGGGCGATTTCTGTTGCCGCTGGACAGTGGTTATCGCTGCCGCGATAGCTGCAGCTGGCATTGTTACCGGAGGTGCGGCATTGGTTTTATTAGCGGCAGTCGCAGTGGCTGCAAGTGCTGCACTCTGTGGAGGTCTGGCAGCTCCTTTCAGAAAGTGGGTGGGTTACTCCACGTTAAATGCCTATGGACGTAAAGATGCGTATTCTTTAACTTCAAAATGCCAAATGACTTGCATTATAGGTGGCACGGTTACTTATGCAGAAGGAATTACGAGTACCTGGCAGGCTATGATCTACACTGCAAGAAACACTGGCTGGGCAGTTTTAGAAGGTGCTATGCTGGGTAAACTTGGATCAGCGGGCTTTGGTGCTTTCGCAGGAACCGCAACCCCCACAATGTCTACAGCATTGCTCAATTTTGCTTTTCTGAACGTTTCCGCAAGGGGAATTGCTGTTGTAGATCAGGTAGGCTTCGAGGGGATATTAAGAAATGGTAAAAGTCTAAGTGAAACAGGCGATGAAGTAATTTCAGGTTTAACGATGTTTGAGCAACCCTTTATTCAGATATACCAAAAAGCTACTGGCTCAAATCCACAACCGTTGAATTGGCAGGATTTCTATTATGCTGGATTATCACTGGTTGGGCAAAGAGCGATGGCTGAAAGTGCGAGGACAAACCCGAATATGGCGGTTGGAATTTACAAACAGGGAGCGCAGACAGTTAATGCATTGAAAAATGGTAAGCTTTTTGAGCGTGTCACTTTAGAGGGGAGATTTGGATTGCAATCACTTTTTGATAATCCGGTCTGGCGTGCCTTGTGGGAACAAGCCAAAGAAAACAAAAGAAACACGGGACAAGAAAATGCTTTTACTCGATACGAAGCAAATATGCGTAATAATAGACAGATGACAAATACAGAATTGAGGAATGCATTTTCAACGATTGAGCGAGAATTTAAAAAACTGGCTTCTGAACAGGGTGTAGACTTACCGGAAGGCCCAATACATCATACCAATTGGCCATTACAGCGCTATCCAGAGCATGCTACTGATCCTAAAAATTTATATCCAACCCAGAGTACTGACCAGCATTTGAACCAAATACATCCAGCAACTACTCAGGGTCCGCATCCAACCAGAGATCCGGTTAGTCCACAGCATGAAAAACCATTATATGAATATCCTCCTAGACCAATTGACGATAACGACTTAGATTAAGAAGAATGGAAGAATTATTAAATGAATTAAATTTAGGAAAGGAACTTAAATCATTGTATAAAGGTGAAATTCCGATTATTGATGAATATAGCATGTTTAGGTTTTATATTGAAGAAACAAATACAGGCTCATTTGCTCATCCACCGTTTCTCATACCTTTTATGTATAGTTATGACGCAGACCATTATCATGTGGGAATGGTTAAACACTGGTTTTCAGATAGAAAAATTAGTTTTGGTGATATGACAGATGGAGCTGGGTTTCAAACAAGTGAAATTGCTAGAAACGAGAAACAACTGTTTTCGCGATTGTTGTTTAACGAATTCGTAAACAGCGAGGATTGCATAGTTACCGAAAGACTAGAAAAATGTGCGGCACTCATGGGGTTAAGGAATCAGGATTTTTTAGAATTTCAACAAGCAAATCAGAACCACCAAGAAAATCCAGAATGTAATATATCGGTAATCAATACAAATAGACCACTTTCATGTGTAAACGAAAATGAAATTTATGATGGTCAATTTCCCTCTAACGATAAACTGATAATTTTGAGCAATGTTCCAAAGTCTTGTTACTTTGAAATCTTTCACAAAGAATGGATCGGGTATAATAAAGATAAGTCAAGTTTTTCCTTTTTTAAAAAAGATCCAAAATACAAACCAATCGAGGATATTCCCGAATGGCTTTTAGCAAATACAAATAAAAAAGAGCTATTTGAAAAGTATATTGTAAGTGGGGAGTATGACAAAGCCTGGTTCACAATTAATGGTATTGGCTTTACCCCTAAAGAAGTCGGAGAAAGATTACAGCGACTAAAACAAGTCTCTACTGAGAAAGCATTTCATTTATGGGCTGACTTCTGGTGTAGTAAATATGGTCACATGGATAGTTTCATATTCATATAAACAAATACTATATACTTCTTGGATCAGGTCTTATGGGCATTTTTGCACATCTTTGAACGTCTATTGATGGGCATCCATATTCAATGGTAACTCTACCTTCTATCAGGTATAATCCTTTTCCACGAAGGGGGAATTTGAGCAGGCTCTGTGTGAAATGCACGGTGTCTATAAAGTCACCGTTGTTATCCAGGAAGGTTCCAAATTTCATGGGTTTACCGGTTTTCGTCTTTACCCATTTTTCAGCTACCATATAGGCGACGATCCTTACCGTCTGACCTGCGAATAAGGACATATTATCGGCGCATGCATTACCTCGATAATTTGATTTTGCCAGATCAAAAATACTGCCCGAAACAGGAAAACCCATCAGTTCAATCTCATCATAAATATCTTCCAGCGGATCGGTAATGAGGACTGGAAGTTTCGGTTTTTCGTTTGAACTCTGGAAGAGTTGGCCCAACTGAAAGTTCATGTTTTTATTGGAATTAAGGATCAGATGTGCCTCCCACAGCAGTTCCTTTTTATCAACGTCAAGAAATCCGAAGGCTCCGCAACGTATCAGAATGATGATCTGTTCAAGCCCTGCTCCTGTCCTTTGATTGAAATCTTCAATCCCCAGATACGGGCCATTTTTCTTCCGTTCTTCTGAGATCGACTGTGCCAGTTTTGTTTCCAGATTCAAAATACAGTCAAAACCAAGGTAGATATCTTTACCAATTATTGAGGTATCGAATATACTTCTGTTTATACAGGGCAGACAAATATTAGCGCCTGCTTTTTTTGCTTCGTTCACATACACTTCACGGTCATAGAAACCGCCATGATTATTCAGCACTGCAACCATAAATTCAAGCGGATAGTAAGTCTTCAAAAAAAGGCTTTGGTAACTCTCCACGGCAAAAGATGCGGAGTGCGCTTTATTAAACGAATATCCGGCAAAGCTTTCCATCTGCCGCCATACTTCACGGGATATTTCTTCCGGATAATTCTGGTTCCTGCAATGGGAGAAAAATTTATCTTCAATTTCGAGCATATGATTCTTATTTCGGTATTTGCCGGACATCATTCTACGCAGTACGTCCGCATCAGCCAGATCCAATCCCCCAAAGCGGTGACCGATCTTCATTACATCTTCTTGATATACCATTACACCATAGGTATCTTCGAGTTCCTGTTTAAATGCCGGATGGATATACTCAACTTTTTCAGGGTTTAGATGCCTTTCAATAAAAGTCCCCATCATTCCCGACGACGCTACTCCGGGTCTAATTATTGAACTTGCAGCGACAAGCGTCAAATAATCATCGCATTTCAATTTACTTATGAGCTGCCTCATTGCCGGGGATTCAATATAGAAGCATCCGACGGTATGGGCTGACCTTAGCTGATCTGCAATCTTTGGATCGTTAAAGAAACGTTTAGGATCGGAAGTTTCGATGGCTTCGCCCCTATTGGTTCTAACGATTTCCCTGCAATCCTCAATATGTCCGATTCCTCTCTGTGATAAAATATCAAATTTTTCAAACCCTATTTCCTCGGCAACATACATATCAAACTGCATTGTCGGCAGGTTTTTGGGCGGATAATCCAGCGCAGAATAGCAGGTCAGCGGATTTTCCGATATCAGCACACCGGAGGCATGTATCGTACGTTGATTGGGAAAATCTGCCATTTGATTATAAACTCCCAGGATTGTCCTGGTAACTTCATTTTTGTTGAGCATATTGGAGGGGTCACTGATCAGTCGATCAATTTCAGGTTTGGGAAGTCCATAAACCTTTCCAAGTTCCCTTATGATCGAACGGTCACGAAAAGTTCCCATTGCTCCCATGAGAGCAGTATGTTCGCCCTGATATCTTTTGAAAATATAATCATATATCTCATCCCGATCCCGCCATGAAAAGTCAACGTCAAAGTCGGGTGGACTTTTCCTTTTAGGGTTAAGGAACCGTTCAAAATAAAGGTTCAGTTCGATTGGACAAACATCAGTTATCCCAAGACAGTATGCGATAATACTATTGGCTCCGCTGCCTCTACCGACATAATGAAAGTTCCTGTTTCTTGCATAACGGCATATATCATCGGTTATGAGGAAATAACTGGAAAAATTCAGCTCATGAATGATATCCAGTTCATGCAGAACCCGATCTCTGGCAATTTTGTCATTTGATCCATACCGTCGTTCAAACCCGTCCATAGCGTACTTAAACAATAATTGTTTATCGTCATAACGGTTTCCCGTAAAAGTCTTTTTATTTTTGGAACCCTTGAAGTCAAAATCAAAACGGCATTCTGAAAGTAACTTTTCTGTATTTGCAATCAACTCAGGAACCAGGCCATATATTTGCATTAATTTTTCCTTATGAACAAATATTTCATCTTTCTCCGCCATCTGATCAGCAGGAAGCTGTGATATCAGAATATTGTTATCAATAGCGCGCAACTGTTTATGCAACTGAAAATCATCCTGTTTAAATGATACGGGGGAAAGGATTACATATCGATCCATAAAACGTTTTGGAGCAACGATATAACGGGTAAGCTCCGAAGGCCGTATTCCTATAAATTCATTATCCCGAAGAGCAGCTTCTTGAATACTTCCATAAGGATAAATTATAAAAACATCCCGAAAGCCAGGTGCTATTGGTGGCAATAATGTTTTATCACGATTGTGGGCAGTCATAAATTCGTTGAGTTCCCTGAAACCTTTTTCGTTCTTTGCGATTCCGATATAGAGAAGCTTACAATTATTACGAAATTCCATTCCTGCAAGTCCATTTATACCAGCTTCCCTGCACTGTCTGATAAAATCAATTGTTGCTGAAGAATTATTCATGTCCGTGAGTACAGCTGTGTCAAATCCATACTTGCGGATACCCTCAATCAGATCCTTTACGCTTATTGTACCATATCGTAGACTATAATAACTATGTAAATTGAGCAGCATCGTATTATAAATTTGGAAGTGCGAAGCCCCTGAGCACCGAATCGTGCCCATATCTTATTCTTATCCTGTCCATTGCCTCAGACAGCCTGATATCTTCAAGTGTGTCATTGAAAAGATCTGCCTGATATCCACCTGCTATCAGATTGCTGAATTTTACACCGATCAGGCGTATCAGCATCCTGCGGCTGTATAGTTTTTCAAAAAGCTGCATTACTTTTTCAGAAATAACCCTTTCGGATGATGTAAAGGGCAATTTTGTCTGCATGGTATGGGTATCAAAATTGCTGTATCTAAGCTTTACTGTCACACATGAAGTCAGTCTGCCGTCTCTACGCAGATCAAATGCCAGCTCGTCCACCATTGAAAGCATCGTCCGTCTGAGAATATCCATATCAATTGTGTCCTGTTCAAATGTCGTCTCCTTGCTCATACTTTTCTGCTGGCTGAAAGGAATAACCGCATTGTTGTCAATACCGTTGGCTTTGTTCCAGATGCTGACGCCATTTTCACCCAGTACCTTTCTCATGGTAATGACGTCCATCTGCTGTAAAGTAAGGATCTGTGATATTCCCATATTGCGCAATAACGGATAGGTCTTTTCCCCGATACCCGGTATTTTACGAATAGATAGCGGAGCAAGGAAATTCCGTTCAGTCCCTTCATCAATTTTTCGTTCTCCACAGGGTTTCGCTTCGCCCGTGGCAATCTTACTTACGGTTTTATTTTTTGAAAAACCAAATGAAATGGGGAGTCCAGTTTCTTTAATAATGGTTTTGCGGAGTTCCTGTGTCAATTGCCAGGAACCGAAAAATCTATCCATTCCGGTCATATCAAGATAATGTTCATCAATTGACGCTTTCTCAACAACCGGAATTTTATCTTCGATTATTTCCGTAACAATGTCTGAATATTTACTGTAAAGATCATGGTCGCCCCGCACAAGCACAGCTTCGGGACAGAGCTGTCTGGCAAGGCGCATGGGCATGGCGGAATGGATACCATACTTGCGGGCCTCATAAGAACAGGACGCAACAACGCCACGGTCAGAACTTCCTCCGATCAATACTGGTTTCCCGATAAGATCGCTGTTGATCAGCCTTTCAACCGATACAAAGAATGTATCCAAGTCACAATGTACAATCGTCCGCTCCATTTTATACTAATTTATTTAGCAAAATTGAGAAGAAATTTCCCAAGATGGTTTATATTTGTTGGGAAAAATATTCCCAAAATGACATTACAAACTTTTTTGGCCGACAACATCAGGTATTTACGGATGCAGAAAACGCAGCTTTCACAAGAGAAAATAGCCGAGGCCATAGGTATAACAAGAGATCGCTATTCTAAATATGAGAACGGAAAAGTTTCTCTTCCTCTGGAAGTACTTGTGGCGCTTTCTAAATTTTATCATTTAAGTACCGACTTACTTCTTACCGTTGACCTTAGAAAATATAGGTTAGAAGAAATGGTCAATTTACCTGACAACAGAATCCTACTTCCTATAAAAACCGACGAGATGGGTGAAAATAAAATCGAGATTGTTCCATTCAAAGCTTCAATGGGCTATCTTATGAGCTATGCAGATCCTGACTATATAGAGTCCTTACAAACTATGTCTCTGCCGTTTCTTCGAAATGGAAAATATAGAGCCTTTCCAGTAGAAGGTGATTCTATGCCACCTCATAAAGACGGTGCTTATATAATCGGAAGGTATATAGAATCACTGAATGACATTAAGATCGGGAAGACATATATTTTTTTAACACATGAAGGAATTACCTATAAAAGATTATCGGCAGTACAACCGACCGCATTGGAGGTTATGGCCGACAACTCTTTTTATAAGCCATACAATATTCTTTTGAAAGATCTTTTGGAGGTTTGGGAATTTACGTCGAGTATTGCTGTCGAGGAATCACAACAAAATGAACTTCTGTTGGACAACACTACTATTATCAAAATGTTCAATGAAATCAAATCGGATCTTTCAAAATTAACATCGTAATTGAGCGTTTTATATCTTGGAGATCGGATTATAATTAGGGTGAATATATTGGTGAAAAATTGTAAATTGCTTTAATCCCTCAGAACCAACTTTTGGGATCAATTTATACATATTATTAACAATGAATGAAGCTACGTTAGAAGCAAGAATTGATCGTGTACTGCACACAGTATTTCCAACATTCAAGGAGGTAAAAGTAGAACACCAAACCTCATTTACGCTTAAAATAGGACATCACTATATCCCATTAGATTCCGGATATTCAGCAAAAAATATTGTACGGGGAATTTCCGACATTATATTGAAAATTGATGGGCAAAATGTGATTCTCCTGGAACTGAAACAGGAGAATGTGGCTATTTCTTCTGGAGATATAGCTCAAGGAATTTCCTACGCACGACTTTTAGATCAGATGCCAGCGATAACATTAATTTCTAACGGAAAGATCAATCGTTTTTTTAACACCTATACCAAAGAAGAAATTATTACCGATAGTGTAGATTTTGGGATGATAAATGAGTGCATCAAGGATTCTTTCGCCCTGGCAGCAAATGATTTCAAGGATGCCGTAAATCTCCTGTTGAATAACGATCCAGAATTATTCGCTCATGTTATTAACCAGATAACCCAACAAAAATTTTTACGATTGACGGGAGAAATTGGAGATTTAACCAAGCCTATATGCCCAGATTTTGTGATTGACCGCAGCATTCTAGCAGAGGTGATTGAAGCATTCGACGATAAAACCTCTTTGATAGGCGTACAAGGCCAGGCATTCAGCGGAAAAACAATGTTGCTCTACCAATTCTTCAGTAGGTTGAATTCACAGGAAAATTTTGTCTTCTATCTGGACTGTCATGACCATAACTATTCAATTTATAGACAACTAGCCAATACCTTTACAAAAAACTCCGGTATGCGTGTGAGTGACGAACAGATCAGGGAATGGTTACATTCTTCACTGAGGGTGGGTAGTGAGAATAGGTTCTATTTGTTGCTTGATAACTTCAACGAGAGTATCTCCAATGTTATTATGGACGAAATCATTGAGCTAATTGACATTTTTGATGATGGACACCATCGAATCCTTTATACGGTAGACGAATTCAATTTACAACAGTTAGCCTATGTACCTTTTAAAAATTATAAAACTGTTATAGGCGAGAAAAGTAAAATTATAAAATTAGATGCGCTCGACGACGATGAGTATTTTCAGGCAAATGAAATAATGTTTGATAAATTCAAGTTGGTTATTGAAAATGGAGGACATTATGCAGCTGAATATAGAGAACCACGTATTATTAGACATTTAATTTCTCTGTATAAAAATGATGCCCTTGTCGAAGGGCAATATGATAAGATCCAGCCGATACCTGATGTTTACCTTTTAAAGCTCCTTACAAACAACCAAACTTATTCGCAAGAAATTCACCGTCTGATGTCAATGATGGCAGAATGCTTTATGGAAGAAAATAATTTGCGGAAACAAAACTCAGATCTTAATGTGGCTGCATCGTTAAGTGGTTCTATTACGATTGATATATTTAAACGGAAATATAATGACCATTACGAGGGACTGATAAAATCTTCCATAACGGTGATCAGGCATTTTCGGAACAATGGTTTTAGTATACTATACCCCAAACTTCCTGAACTATTAGCCAATTATTGTATTCCAATAATTTCACGCCTTCTCGCGGAAGATTCTGAGACCAGAGATATTGATCAAAATCTCAATTATTTTAGCGAATTGACTATGGCAGTTCCATATTGCGATATTGTGGGAGCCGCTGTACTGATGGAGATTTCTCAAACAAAACCAAAATTGTTTTCAGATCTTATCAACAGAATGCTAAAAGTAGAGCCAAAAAAGGAAGTGATTTCTGATCAGTCAAGATTACTTTTATTTGATGAAAACGCAGGTCACATCGACATCGATTATGAGAAAAAAAAATATGGAAATGAAGGTTTGTTGATCGCAGATTTTTTTCCTTTTGCGGTACTGTCGCAATTGGCTCCGTTCCCAATGGGCGATGAAAATCATTGTGAAAATTCAGATCTGACCCCTTACAATTTTCATCTGACCTTTATTCATAAAATTGCTTCATCCCCTATATTTATCCACAGGGCAGATCGTAGATCTTTGTTGAATATGAAATCCTATGAAAGCTACGAATGGGAAGGGATCGGACAGATTATAAGCGGTAAGGAAGGCATAATCGAACCCATAGTTCAGGCCATACGGAAATGCTTTCTTTTGATACCAAACGAGATGAAATTATTATACCAATTTGGTTTAAAGGAAAAGAATTTCAATCTACTTTACAGGATCTACTTGGCCCTTCATGGTTTAATCAATATTGGAGACACAGATATAGCAGAAAAAGCCCAGACTTATGTTAGAATTTTTCACAGGTTCTTCGCCGAATTTATGGCTGAGTATTTCGGTAAAAACCTTGGAGATAGTAAACAGCAGGATGAACTTTATAATAGCCTGCTGAAACTGAATATTGATCAGGAACTTGATCGACTATTCCTGAATGATGAATAAAATATAACAAGGAATATCAAATTGAAGCAGCAAAAAAATAATCGTATATTAGATCATAACAATCAAGGACATCTATCATGAAAAGCATTGAATTTCATCAACCAGAATTTCTTTTTTGCGAAAAAAGCATTCAGGATTACGAGAATGACGGTGAGCTTGTGTCCCAGAAGGCGGACTCGTTACTGGACGGGTACTATATTGAAGATGAAAGAACCTGGGTCTATCACCTAAAAAGCGAATCACTGATCGAGTTCCTGTATATGAATGGACGGGAGCCCCAAAATTTTACATCAAGACATAAGGACTTTGTATATAAGACTGAAAATTACACGGGATTTTTTGTTATAAGTAACGCGAAGAATCTTGGACAGGACGAGGACATGGTACTTGATAGAGCCTGGGAATTTTTAAAGGCTAAATTCAATTGGGAAGATACCTACTTTGAACTCGAAATAGAATAATGGAAGAAATTAAAAGCTACATATTTTAATCAGCCGACGTTCTTTTGCTTCTCCTATGTTTGTATAATTATAATCTAAGTGAAGAAGAGTGAGAGTAGATTTTGCTTTAAATAGCCATACGGTATATTCGGGAAAAGAAACTACCTCCTCTTCTTTACCTTTTAGAATCTGAACAGAATGTAAGGAATGCACTCATTATCAAGAGTCGTATAGCCAGTATATCCACTCAGGAGAAAAGATGACGAAAGGTTTTCACTTATCTAAAACAAATAAGATGAAGGTATTATTAAAACAAACGGTAGGCATTGATGTGGCACAAAACGAATTGGTGGTATCACTTGGCCGAATGGATGAGCATCTCAGTATAGAAGTTTATGCTTATAAAGTATTTGCAAATACCAAAAAAGGTTATTCAGCTCTTGTATCGTGGGTCAATAAGCAGACATCGACCTCAACAGAGATACGGTATGTAATGGAAGCGACAGGTGTTTACCATGAATCCCTGGCATACTATCTATACAATGTTAAAAAACAAGTCAGTATCGTTTTACCGAATAAGATCAGCAATTATTCGAGAACACTAGACATAAAAACGATAACGGACAAGAGTGCATCACAAGCCATTGCGAGATTTGGTTTGGAAAGACAATTGGAAGTTTGGGAACCTCCTTTAAAAATATACAATGATTTGAAGCAACTTTGTCGAGAGCGTGAACAGTTGATACAGGAGCGTACAATGTTAAAAAATCAACTGCATGCTGACCATACTTCTGAAACTTCAAATGCCAGTTCAGTGAAGAGAACAAAAAAGAGAATATCCATAATAGATCTGCAGGAAAAAGAAATACGTGAAGAAATAGCTGTACTTATCAAAGGAGATCACGTTTTAGCGGATAAGATGACAATAGTATCTTCTATTCCGGGAATAGGAAGCCTAACAGCTGTAACAATTATAGCCGAAACAAATGGCTTTGAGTTGATAAAAAATAAACGACAGTTAGTCAGCTATGCAGGATTGGATGTAAAAGAAAAGACGTCTGGAACTTCAGTGAAATCGAAACCCCGAATCTCCAAGCGGGGTAATCGCTATTTAAGGAAGGTAATGCATTTTCCTGCTCTAGCTGCAATCAGAACCGACGGAAGGTTCAGAGAGATTTTTTTAAGATTAGTTTCAAAGCATGGAATTAAAATGAAAGCTGTTGTGGCCATTCAAAGAAAACTATTAGAGTTGACTTTTATTTTATGGAAAAATAATTCATATTATGATCCGCAATTTGTAGATTATTCCATAAAATTAAAAAGAGGGAGGTCGATTTAAAACTTATCAGTTCCAAATCGACCTCCCTATAATTTATTTAAAAGGTTTTAGATTATACTACTACCCCTGAATTTTATTGCATTATCTTAAGAATAGTATTTTTTCTTCAGCCACAGACTTGCTCTGACCAGTAGTATGAGTACAGGAACTTCCACTAAAGGTCCAATGACACCAACAAAAGCTTGTGGAGAATTAATACCAAATACAGCAATCGCAACCGCTATGGCCAGCTCAAAATTATTCCCTGTCGCTGTAAAGGCAATAGATGCATTTTTGTCGTAAGGTACTTTTAAGGATTTGTTTACAAAGAAACTAACGAAGAACATTAGGATAAAATAGATTATCAATGGTATGGCAACTTTGATTACGTCCATTGGAAGCTCTACGATTTTTTCACCTTTCAAGCTGAACATTAAAACAATCGTGAATAACAAAGCATACAATGTAATCGGGGAAATTCTTGGAACAAATTTTCTATTATACCATTCGATCCCTTTTGACTTTACTAGAATGTATCTGCTTAAGAATCCGGCTAGAAAAGGAATACCAAGATAAATAAGTACACTTTCTGTAACATCTTTCATGGATACGCTGACATTGAAATTAGCAAGACCTAATTTACCAGGCAGAACATTGATAAATAACCAGACAAAAAAACTGTAGGTAAATACCTGAAAGATACTGTTTAAAGCTACCAGAAGAGCAGCATATTCTCTATTTCCTTTTGCTAAATCATTCCATACGATGACCATAGCGATACATCTTGCTAATCCGATAAGGATTAATCCTATCATATAGTCTGGCTCATTTCTCAAAAATAAAATGGCTAGAACAAACATTAAAATTGGTCCTATAACCCAATTTAGCAATAGTGAAATACTAATTACCTTTTTATCCTTAAAGGCAGTCGGTAAAAGGGAATAGTCCACTTTAGCTAGTGGAGGGTACATCATTAAGATCAATCCAATTGCTAATGGGATATTGGTTGTACCCATGGATAAGGAATCTGTTACCTTTGAAATACCAGGGAATAAGAAACCTAAGCCCACGCCGATGGCCATAGCAAGAAATATCCATAAGGTTAGGTATCTATCAAGAAATTTTAATTTTGGTTGCATACTATTTTAATTTAATCCTATTGTTTTACTTCTTCTTTCCATGATTACTGTGTCACGCCAGGTATCTCCAAGCTTTCCGATTTTTTCACGGTGACCTATTATTCTAAATCCCGTACTCTTATGAAGAGCTATTGGAGCTTCATTTTCTGGAAACATTCCACTTTGTAATGTCCAAATTCCATGGATCTCACTTTCCGTTATCAATTTTGTCATCAGGGCTTTTCCTATTCCTTTTCCTTTGTGGTCATTGGAAATGTAAATGCTCACTTCAGCCACTCCGCCATATACACAGCGATCACTAACCGCAGATAACGCTGCCCATCCCACTATGATATTGTCAATGACAGCAGCAAAACGGCTATGCTCTAATTTACTTTTGTCCCAATCTTCCCAATTGGGAACTGAGGTTTCAAAAGTCGCATTTCCAGTTTCAAGGCCCTGTCTATAGATTTCAGCAATTTCCCTAAACTGTTCTTTACCAAATGAAATTATATCCATATTATTTCTTTAATTGTGAAAAGACATAAAGCATTTCTGATGCTATCTGTAAACTTCTTTCTGCGTAGACCTGAGTTTGTTCCGGGGTATTGTCAGAAGCTTTGGGATCATCGTATTTTATTGGAAATCTATCCTCTGCTCCAAACACAATCGGACAGCCTTCATCCGCATTATTACAGGTCATAATTGCTCCGAATTCATTTTTTGGATTAAAGTCATTGTTATATTCTTTGGAGAAACAGATTACAGCAGCTTCATTTTGTGCGTACTTTACTGCATAGACAGGGTTTTCGTTCTCGCTAAGTTTTTGGATCTGAAAACCTTGGTTACTTAACGTTTCTGCTACTTTCGGAAACATCGCTGTTGCCTCAGTGCCACCTGAATAGCAATATACGTTCTTAACGTCAAAATGATAAGCCATAGTCTGCGCCCAGATCTGCGATAAATGACTTCTTCTACTGTTATGGGTACAGATGAAATTTAAACGGATCGTCTGGTCAGTTTCTATTTTCCTCTGCACATAATCAACTAAAGGTTGCAAAACTATTTTTCGTTCTTCTGATATCGTACCAGCTGAGAGTGCTTCGATATTTTTTACAAGTGTTTGGTTCATTTCTAAATTCTAAAATTAATAGCCTCTTCTTAAATTTTCTGCATATTCATTAGGTAGTGGGCTGTTTTCAACTGCTTGTGCCGCTTTTTCAATATCATAATCAAATCGAATAAATTCAACTTTGATACTGTCTTTATTAAGCACAGAACTATTGTCATTGATCGTTAACATAACATAGCCTCCCCGCACATCATTATCTTTTGGTTTTCCAACAGAACCGATATTAACTGCATGGCGATAATGCGGAAGATCCTCAGTACCTGAATTTAAAATGCGATGATATGGCTTATGGGTATGTCCAAAACACATAATATCCGCATCCGCTTGCTCCATGATCCTGAGCATGCTTTTTTCCTCCCGGTCTTCAAACAGATATTCATTGATTTTTCTTGGGCTGCCATGTACTAATAGAAGATTTAATTTGTCTTCATTAAGCTGGAACTCAACTTTGATGTGTGCAGGAAGTGTTCGCAGATAGGAGCGTTCATCGTCCATCATAATGGAGTTTGTAAAAGAAATGGAAATGTTACCATTGTCTTTTTCACCGTCAGTTTTATAGGCACAACCACATTCGTTGCTCATACGCCCAATGCCAAAATCATAATTTCCGGCAATGGTTGGTATTTTCCTCTTCCGGATCTCATTGACCACCTCGTTGGGCCAAATATTGTAACCTACAAGATCTCCTAAACAGTAAATACTATCCGGATCACGGAATTCGACATCTTTAAAGAAAGCTTCCAGTGCCGGTAAATTTGCGTGAATATCACTGAATAATGCAATTTTCATTTTAGTTTTGTTGGTTTAAAAATTCTTCGATTTCAGCAATGGTCTGTTTTGCTATTCTGTTTACCCCTATTAATGTTGCAGAGGCGTAACCAGTCCAGTTGCCATATCCTACAAGCCATAGTCCGGTCACTTCTAAGGACTTGCTTTCTGTAGTTTTTGCAATGCCCTTTTCATCCGTTTCTATAAGTGATTTAAGATAAGAGGTATTGTAACCGAAACCTGTGCACCAAATAATAGCATCAAATTCCTCTTTTTCACCATTATACCAGATTACCCCTTTATCGTATAGCTGATGGAATGTACCACTTGATACAAATACGCCTCTTTGTTTAGCCTCCTTAACGGTTGGAACCATTACGATATTACCTAAATTGTATTGCGATGAATCAAACGGTTTTCCTTCTTTTTCCGCCTTGTATCGGGCAGAGGCAACAGTGAATAAATAATAACCATCTACATCATCAGGTAAAAATTCAGGCTCCTTTTTGGTTGACCATTTTACAGTGGTAACTTTTGAAAGCTCTGCAACAATCTGTGCGCCTGAATTACCTTCGCCTACTACTAATGTTTTCAGTCCGATAAATTTTTCAGGGTTCTTATATTTTCCCGAATGTATCTGTAAACCTTTATAATCTTCTATTCCATCAATCGTTGGAATAAATGGATTCTCCCAAGTTCCGGTTGCTGAAATAACTGTTTTGGTTTTAAAAATCCCTTGAAGAGTATGAACGTAAAATAAACCTTCATTTTTTTTAATTTCAGTAACTTCAGTACTCCTTTGAACATTCAGTTGATAATGGTCTTCATACTTGCCCAAGTAATCAATTACTTCTTGTCTTAGCGGAAACTGATGTTCAGATTTAGGCATTAGCCAACCCGGTAATGAACTGTATTCTCTGGGAGAAAAAAGAGTCAGACTATCCCAGGTATGGAGCCATGCACCACCTGGAACAGCCTGTTTATCCAGTATAATATATTTCAGTTTTGCTCGTCTCAGATAATATCCACAAGCTAAGGCACTCTGTCCCCCTCCAATAACAATAACATCAAAAATTTCTTCCATCGGATTTTAATACTGTTTAGAAGTTATATATTACATTCTTCGGATAGTTAGCAACAACCACCTCCGGGTGTACATGTATTGCTCTGATTTACCGTTAACTCAGAAAGGTTTTTCTTTTGCTTTTCTGATGGAATACCACAAGCGTCCTGGGCAAGGCATGCTGTTGTTTTGCTTTTCAACACAAATGTTTTTCCGTTAAACTCCAGATCATATTTACCGATGGTATCACTTTGATATTCAACTTCGATCTCCGAATCTTCGATTCCTAATTTCTCCTCAGAAAGTCTGATAATGTTTAACAACTTACCTGGTTTTAAACGATGTTCATAATCATCCGCATTCCAAAGCTGAAAGTTTACAGCTTTTTCGTCACGGATTACACCACCACAGTCAATGAACTTTTTATTGATCTGACCAACTTCTGTAACATGGAAATGTTCAGGTACAAATGTTCCATTTTCTAACTGAAATTCAACATTTTCTAATGTTGGAAGAATTTCTTTGATTTCTGATAATTTCATTGTTTTAATATTTTATAGTTATAATGCAATATTGCGATATTTGTTGACAAATTTTTTTAACAGCATTTGAGCTGTATCTTTTTAAAGTAATAATTGAATTTCGGACTATAAACCATAATATGCAAAAGGCTTATGATAATTGCACCCGGTAAAAGATTCAATGCTATGATCTTGAAAGTTTGATAGTTTTCTATCTGCTGAAAATTTTCAGTTAAACTGATGCCATCAGCATTTATATTTATTTTAATCACTAAAAAAACAGCGATAGCCGCGAAGTGGAAACCATTTACCAAAAGGTGAACAATATATTCCCATCTTGGCAACCCTCCCATAAATGCTCTACTATCTTTTTCAACATAGGCATCGACCAACAAGGTGATAATATCAACTGCAATCAAAATGCAGCCTAATAAAAACAAATTGTTGTTTTCAATATTGATGAATAGAGAGATTAAAATACCCGTAAATAATAAGGCTCTTATTGTATGTGTAAGATGTTCAAAACGACTTTCTTCATGTTGATAGAGGCGATATTTATATAGGTGTAAGAATACACCATCAAATACTGCCAGTAGTGAATAGCTGATCAATAATATCGATGATATAATGAAAGCAATTTCCATTTTCTTAACAACATTTTTGGTTAGTTACCGTAAAGATTATTTTTGAAAAATACTCTTTCAATATGTCAAAAGTATTTTCGTCAATACAATAACAAACTGAATTACCTTCAATGCTTCCTTTTATCAATCCTGCGTTTTTCAGTTCTTTTAAATGTTGTGATACAGTTGGCTGTGCTAACGGTAATTCATTCACAATGTCTCCAGTTATACAAGTATTGACCTTCAACAAATACTCGATAATAGCAATTCTAGCAGGATGTCCCAAGGCTTTAGCAATAACCGCTATCTGGTTCTGGCTTTCAGTAAAATGCTCTGTTTTTGTAGCTCCCATGTCATAATTATTATATTGCAATATTACGATATTATTTTTGATATAAAAAGATAATGATGATATTTTTTTATATGTTACCGCAAACCTTAAATATAAAAAAAGGGATAATTTAAATTGTTTCTTTGAAGTTTAAGTGAAAGAGGCTGCGTTTGTCATTATAATTTACTCCTTGTTTTTATCCAAGAATTTGTAATTGTATCTAGGTTTAAATAAATACCCAGAGATTAACAGCATTTTTTATTTTCTTGAATTGGCGGACACTTTACAGAGCCGAAACTACAATATACGCAACAATCACCCTTGAGAGGTTTTAAAACTCTCTTGCACTTTTCACATTCGTAAAAATATTGGCAGGCGTTTGTTGGCATTGTTTCCTCTTTCTTGTAACCACAGTCTGGACAAGTTATTATTGTTTGTAACTTTATTTCCATTACGATATAGTTTTACTATTTATTGCTTTATATCCTGTTGAATTGATAGCATTTTCAATTTCCGTGATACTTGTTTGTTTACTGTCGAACTTAACAATAGCGTTGCCCTTTTCATAAGATACTACAACTTCGACAATTCCTTTTAGTCGGTTGATCTCTGTTTTAATATGTTGTTCACACCCAGAACAAGTCATTCCTTTAATAGCAAACTCAACTTTCTGAATCTTGGAAGTCTGAGTTATAATAGTTTTACTTTTAGTCTGGGAAAAAAATATGTGAGAATAAATTGGAAACGATAAAAGTAAACCCGCAAAGACGGTAACAATTCCTAAAAATGAACTTGTCTGCATAAAATTTGGTTTTTCAGTTACTTCACAATTACAATCTATTTTCCTTAGCGGTTTCAATTTTTGATACCATGCAAAGCCAAGCACTAAAATTGTTAAACCGATAAAATATGGACGGAAAGGTTCAAGCCAGGAAAAAGTTGAAGCAAGACCACTTGTTCCAGCTATAAGCGCCAAAACAGGTGTTATACAACACAGAGAAGCTGCAATAGCTGTTAAAAGTCCAGTACCGATAAGTTTTTTATCCGTTTTCATATTGTTTCTAAAACTTTATTATCAACTAGTATTTTAAAAAATGGATCCAGCAATTTTTCGTACTCTTTTGTCAATGAGTAAAAAATGGTTTGTGCTTCTCTTTCTGTTATGATTAGCTTTCGGTCTTTAAGCTTTCGTAAATGCTGGGAAACTGCTGAAATTGTCATATCTAGTATATCGCTTAAATCACATACACAAAGTCGTTTTTCTTCATGTAGAAGAAACAAGATTTTCAGCCTTACATTATTTCCCGCTAATTCAAGTCCACTTGATAAATAATCAAAAGGGTCTTGGAGTTCTAAAACTCGATTTTTACAGCGATTGATCTGTCTAATATCCGCCCGTTGTCTTATGCACGAATTATTTTCCATCTTGCAAATATAGCTAAATTTATTATTTAAGCAAGTGCTTAAATAATGATTGAAATGTTTTAAGAATTGTTCGGATTATAATACAGAATCTATTGCTCAGAAAAAGATACAGTGGATACCTACCTTCTTTACATTCCGATTTTTTTGAACTTTTTAAGAGATATTTTTTTCTAATGGATAAAAGTAAAAAAGCCGAATAGATTAGTATTCGGCTTTTTATAAGATATTATTTTGCTAGTTTCATAATAGAAAATGCGCCACGTATTACAATTGCGAAGACTACCGTTCCAACTATCAGGTCTGGTATTCGGGAAGAAGTAACATATACCAAAATTCCTGCAAGGATAACACCTATATTTATAATAACATAGTTTGAGGTAAAAAGCTGGCTGGCTTTAATATGAGCATCATCACTGTTTGTACGACGGAGAATGATCAATGAAGCAGCATTACCCATTAAAGCTAAAAGGGATATCGTAATCATTGTTGAAAACACAGGTGTTTCTCCATATCCCATAAATCTGCGTATGACTTCGAAAAATCCTAAAACAGCCAAAATAAGCTGTAAATATCCGCTTACCTTTGCAATATTCTTTTTTCGCATAATTGATCCACCCACTGCCCATAGGCTAAGTCCATAAACAAGTGCATCGGCCAGCATATCTAAGCTATCGGCTACCAGTCCCATTGAATTTGAAATAAAACCTGTAATGATTTCCAGACCAAAGAAAAAGGCATTGATCAGTAGAACAAGCCACAATAATTTTCGCTCTTTGCGCTCATCTTTTTGAACTGGATTATGATCAAGTGAATCGACGGAACCGATATAACTGTCCTTGAGATTCAGTTCACTGATAGCCGCCTTGATCTGTTCCATGTTATCCAGATGGTATACTTCCAATTTCCTGGCTGCCAGATTAAAATCCAATCTGGATATGCCTGTAATCTCACTAAGTTTCATACGGATCATCTGTTCCTCGGCAGAGCAGTCCATTCGCTTAATTTCGAAAGTCGACTTCTTCATCGCTTAGAATTTAAGCTTTATGCCAACATTAATTACAAACCCATCAACAGGCGCATATATATCCTGGAAAACAGGGTTTGTAATAGGTCCTGAATAAATCGGTCCGAATTTGGTCTGACGGGTATTTGTATAGTTCTCAAAATTCGCAAAGATTGAAAAACGTTCCCAAATTCTTTCTGCCATCAATCCCGCTGTCCAATAACCTTTACCGGTACTTCCATCATTTAACTGTTGTGGACTGAAATAATAAGCCTCAGCACCCACTTTCCACTTTTCTTCGATTTCATACATCAGCACATTATTGAGCCTGTGTTTGGAAACAAGCGGATAAATTTTTGAAGTACCATCCGTATGCTGATTAACATTGGCATAGGTATATCCCACAAATAGTTTAAAATCCCCGTATGTAAGCTTGACATTTGTTTCCATCCCTTTGGTATCAAAATTTCCGGAAGGCTGGACATACTGATACATGTTACCTGTTGTAGAGGTTAGCAGAACCGGATTGTTGATACGGGTATAGAAAAACATATGATTGATACTGAAACGTACCTGACCATCAAACAATGCTGTTTTGTAATTGATATCATAATTCGCACCATAAGAGCGCTCGGCTTTTGTATCATCCAAATTCAAAGGCAAAACTCCTCTAAACTGGATACGTTCAGCGTCTTCGGTAAATACAGTTGGTGCTTTATAGCCAAGACCACCACCCAATCGTGTTGAAAAATGTTCATTGATCTTCCATAAAGTAGATATTCTAGGAAGAAAAAAGAACCCGAAGCGGTTATGATAATCACCTCTAATACCTGATTCGATGGTAATTTTATCTGAGGTATTCCATGTATTCTGAACAAATCCGCCAACAGTTGTGTAATTATAATCTCTTACAGGAGTTCCAGCTACTTGCTTCTCCGTAAATTTATCGGTCAAAAAATTTGCACCAAGCACCCAGTCAGTCTTTTCGCCATTAAGGGAATAGTTTGCTTCCGTATACGTAGACAATTGATCACCAGAAAATTGATAAGCAGGCAAGCCAATGGTACGGTCATAGTAACTGACACTGTTTTTTATCACAAATTTAGCCCTGTCATTTATTCTACGATCCAATTCTAACTGAGTACTGTAACGTCCGGTTTTATTTTCCTCAAAGTAGGAATGATCTGTACTCCCATTGCCTTTGATATATTCCATATCTCCACCAATTCGTTTTTCGGAAGTTGCATTGATTCCAGCCATTAATGTGGTATTCTCATTGAAATAGAAAAATACTTTGGGATTCAACGTAAAACGGTCAAATTTAGGAATAGCCGTAAGTCCAATATCAGCAGGATCATAGGCAGTCCCATGATTATATGCCGCATATATTGTTGTTCCTATACCATTAAACTTTTGGGCATAAAAGCCACTGGCGTCAAGTCCCAGGGCAGAGGTTCCATTGAGCAGAAAATTAAGCTGTCTTTGCTCGGTTGGTTTTTTTGAAACGAGGTTTACCAAGCCTGCAATTGCTCCGCCACCATACAGTGTGGAAGATGATCCTTTTATCACCTCAACCTGCTGAAGATCCAAAGGTGCTACCTGTAATAGACCCAGACCACCTGAAAACCCGGAATATAATGGAAAACCATCACGGATAACCTGCGTATATTTACCATCGAGTCCTTGGATACGTATGGCAGAGTTTCCACTGGTTGCTGAGGTCTGCTGCGTCTGGATTCCAGTACTTTCAGCAAGCAACATTCTGATATCTCCGGGTTTCATATTGCCTTTTTCTTCCAGTTCTTCGCCGCCGATAAATTCAATCCGAGTTGGGATATTTTGAATGCTTCTCGTACTTCTTGTTGATGTAATTACCACACTCTCTAATTCCTCTGAGTTTTCTTTAAGAAGAATTTCTATTATGCCGTTCTCTTTTAATGGGAATTTTATTATTTCAGTAAACTCTTCGAAGCCTAAGTAACTAAAGTGTATTTCCTGTAATCCATCGGGGATATTTGACAATGTAATCTGTCCTTTTTCATCAGATATTGCACCATTTGAAGTGCCTTTTATAGAAGCTGTTACCCCAACAAGAACTTCTTTTGTTTCGTTATTTTTAACAACGGCTTTTAATGTGTTTTGTGCATATACACAAAGGTTTATTGCCATAAAAAACGACAATATGAGCATTTTCTTCATTATAAAATGATATTTAATGTGATTGTATAAACTTAACGATGCAAAGACATCGTTATTAATTAATTTGTGCTGAAAGCACTACACATTAAGCATATTTCGGGGGATGCCAAACTGAATATCGGAAGTCGGAAATAGCAGCAATAGTTGTTACCATTATCTTTTTTTCAGGTTGCTTCACGAAACCCGATATTGAAAAATGAAATGAGTTTACAACAAAACCTGCACAAGTTTTACAATTAAAAAATGGTGAACAACAATTTTTATTGCAATTATCGTCATTTTGTTGACTATTTGAAGTTTCAAAAGGTTCATCCATACAACTATCTTCTACAAGGCAAGGTGCTATAGATAACAGCAAAATCATTATAGCCGATATGTAAGACAGATACTTCATTCTGCAAAAATATGAAAATTTATATTCACTTTTTTAAGTGTTCTAATAACAATTTAATTAAACTTTTTACAAACTGATAAAAGAATATTTTAAAAAAAAATTGAAAAATAACACAGAATCTTTTCTTTGGTCGCCCATACGACAAGAAAAGAAGATATGCCTAGTGCCCGGAGTAGGGCGAAAATCAATGGGCATATCCTAAAGCGGCTATTTCGCTTTACGCAAAAAGACTTTTCCTGCTAAGGAAATGTCTTTTTGCCCGATGTGATCAGTCTATCAATATCGGGCTAGTCCTGAAATCTTCAAGATTATGGAATAATCCCCTGTACTTAGTCATTCCGAACCTGAATAAACTCCACAGTAACTTGCATCCCATCTGCGCTAAGGAAGCGTTAATAAAGAGGTCTTGCTGTTCAAGTGCTTCTGCAAGGGAACAGCTTGGCGTATTGTCGTCCCGTTCTGACTGCATCAGCAGTTCGCCATATTCTTGGGTCACAAATGGCAGGTTGTTCACAGGAATATATTTTTCAGATTCCGGTTGTACGATGTTACCCACTGTGGAAAGGATAACCTGCCCTGTATGTTTACTATTGCCATAATCCAACCAATATTTGGGCGAATCCCGAACATGGTTACGCTGCCCGTTAACCGATGTGAGTATTTCGGCAACTCCAAATCTTGCCTGTACCGTATCGACACAGGTAATCGTAATTGTCGCATTAGATTGTTTGGGCATTTTTCCAAACTTATCCTTTTCAAATTTGACCGTCTCGGCTTTCCAGTTAGCCCCCGTGCAACGGTTAATACGGTTAATAAGAGCCACGGACTTCGGCAATCCGACCTCACAGTCAAAAAAACGCTGTCTCCCCAAATTTGCGGATGTGACAATATCATCATCCCATAGCCTGACCTGCAGACCAGTATGTCCTAGTGCCAATAGGCTTTCATTGATTTCCATCAATCCAGTCAGTACCTTTGAGCCTGTTCCGCCTGCTCCCACCAAATTGACAGTGATCGGGTTTGTCGGGGCTAACAGGTAGTTATCTGTAAAATGCATTTTTGTTTTCTCCTGATTCATAGCAATATATTTTTAAGGGTTAATTTATGGGGCATTAGCACCTCTATTGGAAAAATCGTTCCCTGTTTTATCAGCCTTTTCCATAGTGTCACGGAATTTTCTTTGCTCTGTCCTCCTGTAACAAGGGCATGGCTAAAATAACTGTGGAAGAAATAGTGTTCCCATGCTTTCATAAAATCCTCTACCGAAGTCGTATTTTTAATGTCTATTTTTATTGTTCCCAAACATACTTTTCCGTCAGCGTATATATTGAAAAAAGGGCAATGGTAAAGCTGTGACTTTAAAGTTGGTCTTCTATTGTTTTTAAGCGCAAATACCGTGAGACTGGATTTGCTAGCCTTCCACAGCATAGGCGGAACATAGGCTTTGCCGTTTGGAATCCCTAGACTTTCGACAAAAAACAGTTCTCTTTGCTGTGCTTTGGTATGCCAGATCACTGTTCCTTTTTCGGTGTTCGGGTCAAGGCTCAAAACATTGCTCGGAAGGACAGATTTAGGTTTTAAAAATGCGCTTTCTTTTTCGTGTTCGAGCATTAGCGTTTTCGCCAGAATATCGGCTTCCATCACTGTCAGGGGATGGGCGTTTATCGGGTTTCCGTTACCGTCCATATCAAAATGTTCTACATATACATCAGGGTCAAGTCCCTGTGATTCATAAAGCACCAATGCACATTTGGGATAATAAAGCTTATTGTCAAAATCCTGCGTAATGTCTATGTTATTGTTTTTCATCGCTCAATTGTCTATAATCGTAAATTAAATCAGTAAGGTCATGCAATAGTTCAAAGAGCCTTTCCTCAAATGCAAGGTCTTTAGTTTCATTTTTCTGTCCGTCAAAACATTGGATCAGGGCAGGTTCCTGCGTTTCACTGTATTCCTGAAACTGGTTATTGACGGATTCAAATACGGTTTCTGCGAGCCAACCTTTATTATCGGCATAGAAAGAAATATATTTTTCCATCGGAATGATCTGATCTTCCAAATATTCTTCATCCTCATCGAACATACTACTGGCATTGCGAAAAATACTGGCATCGGGATATTCACGGTAAATTGCCAGTGTTTTTTGTGCCAAGATCAAACAATTGGTATCAAAATCATCTTTGGCATCGAAATGGGCAATCCGCTGATCGAAAAAAGTGAGGTTCTCACGGTTGTAAATTTTCTGTTCAATTTTATCTCCCACCCATTCCGCAATCTCGATTTCGCTTACACGGTTGTCTTCTTCGTCTTCGTAGGGATCATCCATTATCCAGTCTTTCAATATTTCATACTCATAATATAAATAGCTTCCCTCCTGTCTGTAATAGGGTATATCAGCAATGTGATAGAGATAGGAAAACACGGATAATAAAAGATGCGCTGTTTTTTTCCGTTTTTTGTCATTAAGCATTCTGAAAAGCGGGATAACAGGAATGTAAAAGAGTGTCGCCCCTGTATCACAGCGTTCTTCGGAAACCACATAAAATTTATCATTTTCTTTTTTGAACCGCAAACTGTGAAAGTTCAGCACGTTCTTTTTTAGTTTCCCCTTTATGTCGGAAATTGCAAGATTGATATTGTAGGGAAATTTATAATTATCGGACTTGGCAAACGGTTCGATTTTGTAGTGTTCTGCCAGTCTTGAAAGTGACCTGAAAAAGTCACTTTCAAGTTTTGCAGAGGTTTCATTTACCTGATTCATTTCTGTTTGCCTGAACTTAGGTAGAAATGTGCAGTTTAGTAAACCATTGGCAACATGGCAATCGGTACGGATTTCCTTCTGTCCCTGAAAATTTCCTGTGCATCTTTTGGTTTTTCCATCCATCGGGCGAACTCCGCAATCCTGCGGTGCAGGTTGGTTTCTCTTTCTTTGTCGGGAATTTTTATTGTTCCCGATATGATCTGTTTTCGCATTGTTCATTGTTTTAATTCTTTAATAATTAACCCTTCGTACCCATCACACTTTCAAAAGTGTATACGACAGAATCATCCTTAATTACTGGCGCAGAAACCTTTGAAGTCGTCAAAATGGGATAAGTATTCGCATAAAAATTCATCACTGCATCCACGCCCCAACGTGGTTCGGGGTCGTCAAGGATTATTTTCAATCCCTTGTCCATGAGAACAAACACTCTCGCTAATTCAACGCTCAATAACATATTCTTTCAATTTTATTGTTAAACATTCACTTCTGCCAATGGCTCTTCATTTTGGTTCTGTGGTGAGGCAAAAAGATCACCTGCAAAGTGGGACTGATACAAATTTTGCTTCTGACCTATTGTTTCGGCATGGTCGGGATATTCGGAAGCCTTTGGTAACGCAGTCCATGCTTCTTTGAATTTTCCCTCTTTTTCAAGTGCTTCGGCTTTCGCCATTGCATCGTTGTACTTTTTAATCTTCACATCCTTTTCCTTTTTCGCCTTGTCCGCTTTTTCTTTCTCCATAGCGGACTGTTTTTTTGCTTCCTCCATCTGCTTCATAAAAGCTTCCATATTGGACATAAGCCCCGAAGCGGATTCAATCGGTTTTTTGATATGTGAGAAAAATTCAGCGTCCAGTTCTTCTGCCGTTCCTTTGAGATTAAGTGGGGGGATTATATACTTTGCTTTATCTCCACATCCGTCATTCTGCACCAAAATAGAGACAACTATTTTATCTTCTGTTGCTTTGGCAATCGTAAGCGTTACTTTGCTCTGCAAGTCCATTTTTGCTATCTGTTTAAAAAAATTCGCTTCCATAATATTGTTGTTTGTGAATATTGATTTATTTATAATTGCCCGTATGGGGAAATGATTTCAGTCGGGTTATTGAGTTTAAATCTATCTATGAGAAGATTTGCAATTTCGTCCTCGGAATAACCCAGTTTTTTTAATCGCTTTTTATACCTTGCGAACCGTATAGCTTCCTCGTCCTTTCCTTTGAGGTCAAGTAAATGTGTTTTCCAGTTATAGATCGCATATAAAATACTTGAATAAGTCATGCAGGCGTATTGTTGTGCTTTTTCAGGGTCATTGTAGCTAAAACCGACTTCTATATATTTTGAAATAATTGTCAAATATTTATGTGATCGGCTTTTTCCGAACTTTCTTTCCATCATCAAAAATTCATTGAAAAGAAAGTCCATAAATTGATTGTCCTTGTCCATGATTTACCGTGTGTAATTGTGTTTAGCATCTGAAATATTATCATCTTTGAGAAGCGGTCTATTTCCCTTTCCGTCACGGTCATAATTTATCTTGTAGCCGTTGCTCTGCACGATGCCTTCCAAAAGATTCCTTGCTCCTGTGGCATCCCAATCGTCTGTTGCCGTCATGTTCAGGCAATGCAAGCGTTCAAAATCCTTAACCATTCGGGCTATGATCGAAAGTGCCCGATATTCTGTTTTATCTGCTAGATTGCTCATGATATTTTTGATTTTAGTTCCAAAAGTTTGTTGTAAACGTCAGTCCAGTATTTTTGCCTTACTTTATCGTAGGGTACAGGCGGAACATGGTGCATATCCTTAAATAGTTCCGCCTGCTGAATCGCTTTATCAAGATCGGTCACTGTTATTTCCAGACCGTTTAAATCCGTTATTTTCATTTTTAATTAATTATAGTTCAACCAGATTAGAATCTGCCAAAATCCATTGGGTCTAAACAGATAGTTTTGAGAATACCGTTAGCATAGGTTGCCATGCCATATAGACAATTGCTTATTTCCTGATAGCCCAGTGTAAAATCAACATTATAATGCTTTGCTATCCGCACCACAGCTTGTATGTTGGGTGTCCATCTCGTTTCATATTCCACCATACCGTCATGGTTATAGCTTATATAGCAGAAAAAATGATCTTCCGTACCGCCTAGAAAATCAGGCAGTTTTTCAAAATCTATCTGCTGTCCCATTTGTGCTATTGTGTTAAATAGGACTGTTATCTGCTCGATAGCTCCGGGAGTTCCCACGAAGACAAGCGTGTTATTACACCAATTTGCCATGATTACAAGAATTTTTTAAGGTTTTGGGCTTCCTTCCAATTTTCTATTGCGAGGGGAAACCATTTTGCCGCCATCGTACAAAGAATGGCATGATAAATAATCTTCGCAGTTCTATAACTGTCCTGTGGTTCATCTTCAAAATCCAGTGCGCCACTGTTCACAGCCTTAAAGAAAAGTTCTTCAATTTCTTTTAGGGGTGGGTTTATGGTCATCAATGCTTTGAAATTTTCCGTTAATTCTGCCTGTGTCATTTTGCTTGTATTTACAGGTGACTTTTCACAGTCACCTGTGGTTAAACTTTAATCTTCCGTATTTTCTGTAAATTCTATGGATACTATTTCTTTATCTCCGAACAGTAGTTCTATTGCCAGTTTCAGGCTATGGTGGGGATTTTCACACCCGACAAAGCGCACAAGGCAGTGCATCATAAAAATTGAATTGTGTCCCCAAAAAAGATGTTCGGAAAATATTTTCGGGCTTCTGTGAAGCTGAACATTGAGCCTTTCCAATAGCTTTTCAATTTCTGCGATCAGGCTATACCAATAATTCGCTGTTATCAGGCATTGGGGTGGCCAAGCCAGTTTAATATCTTCCTGCTTTTCCCGAAAATGGGTTATCTCCTTTTGAACAAAGCTGATAAGGTCTTTTAAATCTTTAGGGAATAATCGGGCTAGTACATAAGCCTTTTCTATATTGTTCATTTCGTCCAATGGTTTCATTTTGATAAATTTTGATGTGTAAAATTCAGTTCTGCGACCTGCGGTAAGTGCTTCGGTCAATGAAAGGTTCAATTCTGTATGCAACCCTTTTATTGACAAGATTTGCGTATTCAGTGGCTTTTTTCCTTGTTCGGAAAACCGCACCGTCTACTTTCCAAGTCACCTTATAATGCCTGATTGTAGAAGGCGATCTAAATGCGTAATAGTCTATCCATTTAAGTTCCTCGTCCCTGAACACCTTGACAGGATGGATATACAGCCCCTTTCCGTCAACATTCGGGTAATAGGTAGATGCCAATAATTTCTTCTCCCTGTCGAAGATTTCAAAGCGTACAAAATCTTTGTCGTGCAGGATGATCCTGAATAATTCATCTACATTGAAATGTGCGTTCAGTAGCACATTTTCGTCGTACTTTTTGTATGTTATTACGCCAATATTCATAGCGGTAAATTTTAAATGATTGATTTCTGACCGATTTTTTTAATCCTGATTATTGCCCCTATTGGACATCTTTCACAGGCCATTACCTGCTGAATTGCTCCCTGCTCTCCGCTGAGTGAGGTCACTTTGACCTTGAAAAAACCTGTATCATGTTTCAATGTTATTTTGAATGTTTCCAGTACCATTTTTTTAGATTTATAGGCGACTGCTTTCACAGTCGCCTGTGGTTAAACTTTAGTTATAGAATACGTGTCCGTCCTGGCTCCAATAGCTTCCGCAGAAAAGATCCCTTGCGTAGGCTTCATAATCAAAATACTCTTTCGCAAAATCGCTGAGATCTGAACGACCTTCTACCAGTTCCCGTGCAAAATCCTCCTCACTGTCGTAATGGGCTACATAATCATCTTTAAAATCACTGATAAGCTCGTCAATGTCACTTTTGGAAAAGTCTTTGTGATCATTGTCACACCAGATTAAAAATGCTTCAAGATCGTTATCGTCAAGATTTCCGAGGGCTTCCAGTACTTCAAAAGTGTTTTCACATAACCATGATTCGCCTATTAAGCCTTTGGGTATATGTTCGTAATCCTGAAACATAAACTCTGGGTCTTCCTCGTCACTGTGCAACTCGGCGCAGGCATCGTAAAACTCGCCCCTATCTGCATAATCGGACAGTTTTAGCCATTTTCCGAAAATTGACCCATCGTTATATTTAGCGTATGTTCCTACGTAAATACTAGCCTGTGTTATATCTATTTGAATTGTTGACATGATGTTAAATTTTTGAAGGTTTAAAAATTAGTTTGCACTTGCGACAAGCTGTTTTAATTTGGCTTTTACCGCCCTTGCAACCTCTCCGCGCCAAGTTGTCGCATTTGCAAGGAAATAATTGATTATCGAGCTTGCGGAATCTTCGTAATAGCTTTCATTTACGCTACTGAGTGAGTGCATTGCATCCAAATAAGGCACAGCCCCGAAATAGACGTTTTTCCAGTCTTTTCTAACCAATAGGGCAATCTGTGCTATATTATCGGGTATCTGTACCCCTGTATTTTGGGCTGATTTTTTCATGATGAATTTTAGATTTGCGTTGTTTTAAAATGGTAGATCATCGTCATTGTCCCCCGCAAATACGGATGTAGAGTTGCCAGTTTTTACAGTTTCCTTTTTTACTGTTTCTCCCCCCTGTTTTCCATCCCCACCGTGAAAAACTATGTCTGTTACGTGAAAATTCAGTCCTGCCTTTAGGTTGCCTTCTTTGTCTATCCACGCTCTAGGGCTGACCCTTCCCGAAAGTTCTACAATAGTGCCTTTAGTCAGGTATGGGGCAATGTTTGGAGTTCTCCAGTAGGCACAGTCAAAAAAAGTTGGCTGACTGATTTTTTCGCCTTCTTTGTTTCGGAAGGTGTGCCTAATCGCTACGCCAAAATTTACTACCTCTTTGCCGTTTGAAGTTGTTCTAACTTCTGCTGTTCTTGTGATTTTTGCGGTGATGTTCATAACGTTTTGTTTTATTGTTTTACATTGCTTGTTATGTTCTTCCAGTCCTTCCGAGGCTCGGCCCCGATATTATTTTCAAAAGAAAAAAAGGAAAAAAAGAAAGCAGACAAACAGATCATACAACTGCGTAGACCAAGAGAAAAAATGATTTAATGGGGGGGGCCTTTGGGGGGAAACCGTTCATTCACTTTTTTCTCTTGGTGGGATGTGGGTCGGATGGATGAACTAACTTGGCTGCCTTTTTATCCTTTTCTTTGAAAATGATATTCATTGAATTTCTATGCATAAAAAAATCCGGATATTTAGTTGTCCGGACATCAGAGATTTGAAAGGCAGATGTTGGGAACTGTTTTGGGATCTGACTTACAATTTTCTGATCATGGGAAGCCAAAAGCTCTTTTATGGGACGGAAAGAAGCTGGGAGGTAAATGTGCTTTGGCGTGCGCGATGGGAAACATACAATAATGCGAGAGCGATTGAAGTGGATAGCCCACAGCTCAGCGAGGACTTGGAACAAAAAGCGCGGTCTCAATTTGACACGCCCCGATACGAAAAAGATCACGACAAGTCAGATCTTCCCCTTATGCCTTCTGTCCCTATAATCTCAAAAAATTTAATTGGATCTTAAATGCGTTGTAAGTCGGCAAAATACAGCTATCACCATTGTATCTAACCCACTACACTTGAATTACATTTTTTAATCTAAACAAAACATGACAAATCGATTACTTTTAAAATCAAAAAAGAATTGAAAAACACCTTTTAATTTATTTCTTTTGAATACAAATAAACATGTCTCAATCATATTAAAAAATCAAAATATTTCGGGACAATTTGTTTTGTTAACCGTCTTAGATATAATCTTATGATGGACGAAAAATAAGCAGTTTAAATAACAATTATTAGATGTAGATGAAAAGAATTTATTATCTGAGCATGCTCCTGACCCTATTTGTGGGATTTCAGAGCTGCAAAAAAGATCATGTCAGTAGTTTAGAAAACAGCAATCAACAGGTTCTTTCGCTGAAAGCAGCATTTGAAAAACAGCATAGCGACAGTGGCCTTCCGGCGGACAGAAAAAATTTCAGCAAGAATTTCAATACGCAGATCCTATGGGACAGCGTGACTTTCAAAACGGCAGATACGGCAATTGTGAGGGTAAAATTGTTAAGTGATGTGAAAATATTCACGAACGATTCGATACCTGTCGACTTAAGCAACAACCTGATTTTAAAGGCGACTAAAAACCAAAAAAGAGAATGGGATTTTGTAAAAGTTATCTATCTGCCTGAATATGGGAAAGATATACCTAACGGGTTTACAGGACGTATTATTTCTGAAGGATATTTTGATAACAACTTTACCGTTACTAAATACTATGGAGGAAAGGCATATTTTTCTACATTTAATGCGGATAATAGCTGGCTTAAAGATAGGTCAGCACCTAAGCTGAAAGCAGGCGGACTACCCGGTGATCCAAGATGTCAGCCAGAGGAAGAAGAAGATCAGAGAACTGTTGAAGGTTATGTTGAAGGGCAACTCAATACCGTATGGACTTTTCCCAAGACAAAATTACCCCATGCTGCATGTTCCGATGATCCTATCCCAACAGGTACTGGCGGTGGTGGAGCTCCAGGTGCCCCAAGTGACAATTTCCCTAAACCAAATGTGGATGAACTGAAAAATCAGCTGAAAAACAAACCTTTTGCTTTAATCCCAAATATCGACTGTGCAATAATCAAGAAGTGGTTAGCAATGGCTAAATTCGCTATTGACCAATCGACGAAAGATAAAATTCGGAAATTTGATGTAGCATATTTCGGAAGTCCTGTTTCTCACGCACTTGATATAAATGATGCATTCAGTCCGTTGGTCAATATGGATTATTTCCCTATTAATATCGATAAAATGCCGACTATTAATGGAAAAACTGCAACCCCTGAGCAGTTTCAGGAACATATCCGCAAAAATATCAATAATTTTGTTGACACGTATTATTCGAAATTTTCACCATATGACAAATGGGGAGTTGCTGACCAAAATTTATGGAACTCCAGTAATCCAAAAAACGCTGTTATTACAATTGATATTTTAGGCCCTGATAACGGTTCTGTTATTGTGAGTAAGTATAATAGTGGAGGCTGGACTTTCACAACAATTTTTGAACCCCAATATAAGGGGCATCCAGTGTCCGGTAACCGGGATTTTGGTTTTGTAAAAAATGCGAATGGCTCCTATACGTTTTATACACGTGGCGTGGATAGATTATCCTATATCGACGGCAGCAATTTCCAAGCAGTTGCAAACTTTTTTGGCGTACCGAATGCAGGGCCATTCGGTAAAGCGGATGCATTATGGAATTCTTATCAAAAAATGGTTTCAGATTTCGTGAACAAAAACGGAGGAAAAGCAGCACCGGGAAAGCAAGAAATCCATCGTCCAGACTGGAATACGGTTAAAGATGTAATTGACGGTAAAAAGCCTTTAAGTACACTGAGTAGCGATTGTAAGGATTAATCATTAATTTTAAATATGAAAGCATTAAAAGTTTTATATGCCCTGTCATTTATGGTGTGCTTATTACAGCTCGTGCTCTGGCTTTTTACCCCGTTCATGGGAGTAGGTGCAATCTGGCATATGGTAACCGGCAGCGGTTTTTATTCAGACGCATACCCCGAAAGAATTTCTGAAATATCAGAAAAGTTGGGCATGACGGTTACGACATTTAAAATGGTAAATCAAATAGTATCAATCATCTACTTTATCACCTTGATAATACCGGTTTTGTCCATTTTCTTTTTAAAAAAATTCAGCAAACGTTCAATTTATATAACTGTTAATTGTCTTTTTGTTCTGAATATTCTGATCTTATTCAGTCTGTGGTTGCAAAAATTCCTGTAATTGTAATAAAAGCATCATTAGACAGGATTTGTTGATCGAACCGAGAGGAAAAAATAGAAAGCTATCCCAAAACAGGATAGCTTTCGTTATTATTGGACAACTATTTATATTTTTAGAGAAGATCGTTTTCATGTTAAACCCAAAATTTGAAATAACTTTAGCTTTTTATACGGCAATTTGAAACGATATCTGAATTAGAAACCGTAAATTGTATGTAAAGTTCCATTAGGAGTAATTATCATTTTAAAAGTAAGGTTAGGTGGTGTTACTTCATTGAATTTAAATCTGTCCAAACTGTCGTAATTATGAAAAAGATAATGTTTGACAATAGCCATCTTTATGCTGGTTCAATAGGAAAAATATTGTTTCCTGTCTCTTCCCGCAGCGCATATCTTGAAATAGATATTGAATTTACTGATGGAATCATAGCAAAAGGTGATATGGAAGTTCTGAATGACAAAGAACTGATCCTGAATGTCTACGAATATGTTACAGCTTCTGGAACCAAAATGAGTAAAAAATCCTGGTTCCTTAAAAAACTGGAAGAAAATATATGGAAAGTAGACAAAAAATATTCGGAATATTAACCATTTTCATTTATATTTTAGTTGGGGATAATAATGACAACCCAAAACTGCTCTACTGATATACTTTTTGACTTGAAAAAGAAAGCACCGAGAGAGAATTCGGTGCTTAGCTATATTTGATCATCTTCTAAGGAGGAAGATAACACTAAAATAAAATTTAATTCTGATATTCCGTTTGAAAAAGAAAAAATTAAATAACCATTTCTCTAGGCTAATAAATTAGGACGGAATTATTGATTTAAGTGTTTCAGGATAACGGTCGCCTTTAATAGCACCCATTGAAAAAGTGCTGTCCAAAAACAGAAGCTCTTCATTGGTAAATTTTATTTCAAGTGCTTTCAGGTTATCCGACACTCTCTCAGGACATCCCATTCCGATGATAGGTATAATATCATTTCCCTGATTGAGCAACCATGCAACTGCTATCTGGCTGGGGCTATATCCTTTTTGGGCACTAAAGTCTTTTAGAAAGTCAATGATTTCCAGATTTGCCGTAAGATTTTCGCTGTTGAATCTAGGCAGGGTGCTTCTGTAATCAGATTTAGAAAACGGGCCATTAATATCGCCTGTAAGGAGACCATAATAGAGAACTGAATAGGGTATCACTGAAATTTCCAAAGACCTTGCCATAGGTAAAATTTCATGCTCAATGAATCTGGTAGCCAGTGAATATTCAATTTCAAGTGCGGAAACCGGATATATTTCATTCGCAATCTTAAGCTGCCGGGCATTTACCTCTGACATACCAAGGTATCGGACTTTTCCTTCTTTAATAAGGTCTGCAATTGCTCCTACGGTATCCTCTAACGGAACATTGGGGTCTATGCGTGCGGGCTGGTAGAGATCAATGACCTCAACACCCAATCTGGTCAGGGAATAGTTGCAAAAATTCTTGATCGAAGATGGAGTACAGTCAAGACCGAGATAATCTCCTGTCGGAGATCTTCTGAGTCCAGTTTTTACACTGAGAAAAACTTTGTCTCTCTTTCCTTTTATGGCTTTTCCGATCTGCATTTCATTTAAGCCCATACTGTAAAAATCAGCGGTATTTATGAAATTAATGCCCTTTTCTATTGCTGTTTCTAACACTTTAATTATTCTTGAACTTTCCGTGGAATCAATATCCCTATTTGGTGTCATACTGCGTGTACCAATGGATACTGCAGAAACTTTTGGCCCATTTTTTCCCAAAGATCTATACTGCATCGAAATATAGGTTTAGAGGTAAATTAATTGTTATAGCGATATAAGCTTACTAAAATTAAAAATAATTTGCAGTAAAATAGAATAGCAAGCAGTGTTTTTTTGACCTAAATATTATAGAAATGCCTAAACAAATGATTTCTGTATTTGTTTTATTTAAACGCGCTCCATTAATACTATTAGTAACGTTTGGCTGGGTATTTTGCCCAGCCTCTATTTAATCTCTTCTGTTAATACATACAAATTCTATATCGCACAGTTATTTTATTCGCACATCACTGATATTTAACCAGTTGTGAAATAAGCCATACCACGTAGGATAAATAAATGATTATTGCGCTATATATTTGTATAATTAATAAATTTACTTAGTTAAAATATCGAAAGTTAATTGACTATGGCCCAACCTGAAAATGTAGAGGATCTGAGAATCGAATTAGAATCGCTAAAATATCGTGTGAAAGAGCTGACGGATTTTATCGAAAACGGAAGTATGCCCCTTCACTGGGTAAATGGGGACGGTATTATTATCTGGGCAAACCAGGCCGAACTCGATCTTCTGGGATATACCAAAGAAGAATATATTGGTTTTCCGATCCAGAATTTTCATGCCGATAGTGATATAATTTCGGAGCTATTGGTTAAACTTTCCAATAATGAAACGGTACAGGATTTTCCGGCCAGTCTACTGTCCAAAAATGGGGATGTCAAATATGTCAGAATCAGTTCAAATGTACTGATAGAGGACGGAAAATTTATCCATACGCGATGTTTCACCAGAGATGTAACCGAGCTGGTCAAAGAAGAAAAACGCAAGAACGAACTTCACCATCTACTTGCGGAAAGTGCGGAACGTTTACGGCTTGCGATTTCAGCATCTAACTTGGGTATATGGGAATTAGATTTAATTACCGGAAATATCCAAATTTCAGATGAACTTCGGCAGATGCTTGAAATCCCGATAGAAGTTGATGCAGGTGGTCTGCTTAAAGATTATATTTACCCGGAAGATAAAGAAAAGGTGGAATCCCATATTTCAGATGTGAAATATAGGGATAACGGTGAGTTTGATATTATTTTTAGATTTTTAAAATCGAATGCTATTCCTGTCTGGATCAGGGTGCAGGGAATTATACAGAAACAAGTAAGCGAAGGTTTACACAGGGTCGTCGGCTGCGTACTTGATATTACAGATCTAAAAAATTCAGAAGAGTACCATTCAAAACTTGTGGCCATAGTGAACTCTTCTTTTGATGCCATCATAAGTAAAACATTGAATGGAGTTGTCAGTACCTGGAACAGTTCTGCAGAAACAATATTCGGTTACAGTGCCGATGAAATGATCGGTCAGCCGATCATAAAGATAATCCCTGAAGAGCGCTTGGGGGAAGAAGATTATATCTTGGAAAAACTCAGGGCTGGGGAATCCATAAATCATTTTGAAACGCAGAGGCTGACAAAATCTGGTAAACTATTAGATGTGTCCCTGACAATATCACCCATTAAGAACGCCAATGGTGAAATCATGGGAATATCCAAAATAGCCAGGGATATTTCGGAAAAAAAACAGGAAGAAAGAAGGAAAAATGATTTTGTTTCAATGGTGAGCCATGAGCTTAAAACACCGCTTACTTCCATATTATTAAGTTCTCAGGCCATGCAAAGAGGTTTTAAGAATAATAATTTGGAAATAGGAAGAAACTTGTCAGTCGGGATCGAAAATCAGGCGAAACGGATGACTTCGATGATTCAGGATTTTCTGAACCTCGCAAAGATCGAGGAGGGTAAAATCAGGATGCATTTTGAATATTTTCAAATTTTAGGTTTGTTGCAGGAGATCGTATCGGAGGCAAGATATATCAGCGAAAAGCATATAATAAAGATTCAATGTAATTCCTCTCATGAAGTGCTTGCCGACCGAGATAAAATCGGTCAGGTCTTAACAAATCTTTTGACCAATGCCATAAAATATTCCCCCGAAGGCGGAACTATTGTGTTAGGCTGTGAGAAAATCAGTAATGCTTCTTTAAGGATTTTTGTCAGTGATGAAGGTGTCGGAATAAGTAATGCAGATCAGAAAGAACTTTTTAAAAGATTCTTTAGGGTCGAAAGGAAGGAACTTGCGAATATTTCCGGCTTTGGTATCGGCCTTTATATTGTCGCAGAGATATTGCATTATCACAATTCAATTATAAGTGTGGAAAGTGAAGAAGGTAAAGGTTCTACCTTTCAGTTTGTGTTGGAAAACAAAGATTAAAAAAATCGAATAAAAAAATTAAATCTTTCCAATTTTTGATTTCTTTCTTCGGTTGTTTTTTAGATTTTCATTAGATAAAAAACTACCAACAATTTGCCATTGGTCATTGTCTTTATCATATCTCATGCGCCATACTTTCTCAGGAACTTTGAGTCCTTTGGCATCTAAGTATTCACCTATTCTTAAAACAACTTCAAGAGCATTTACCTCTTCTATTACGGCATATGCTTTTTCACCACCTTGAAATTCAGCTATTGCTGGAATTGACCTTTGCCCAGGCTCAGGAATAAACATAAATTTAGCAGAACATCCGATATGGGCCTTGTTATGCTGAAAAATTATTCCATTCATATTTTTTATAGAATTCAGAAATTAATAAAGAAATGACATATTAGGTTGATCCTATCACAAGGCAATAACAACCCTATACATGCAAAGTTTAAAACATGGAATACATCTATTTGTTTTTGATGGTGCATAAGAAGTCATTAGTATGACAATTCCCATCATCTAACCAATTTATTGACCAACTTTAAATATTTAAAACGGCAACTTCTATGTAATGGGATTTTTTTAGCCGATCATTTTTAACTGTTAGACTTCATAAGAAAGATCAGGGATCTCATCGTAAACGAAAGCCTTTGAAGGAGTACCGGTTGTTTTAAATTCTTTTTCAACCGTATAAGCGACCATTTCAGTAGGATTTATCTGATAGGTTGCCAGCTCAGTAATTCTTTTTTCATCCAGATCTTCCATCATCCATTCCCAGGCAAGGTCATCAGGCAACATTGTTGGCATACGTTTTTTTGAATTATGAATTTGTCTCATTAAGCTATTTGCTTCTGTTGTTACCAGGGCTACGCAGTCAATTGTTTCTCCGGTTTCCTTATCAATCCAGTTTTGCCATATCGCTGCAATAAAAAAATACTCTTTGTCCTTTAAACCAATATGGTAAGGATATTTATCTGCTGTTTTTAAAGGCTGGTTTGTCTTTTTGTTCAGACGATAAATGTGTCGCCATTCGTAGAATTCACTAGACAGGATAAGGCATCTTCGATCAAGTGCAGCTTTGCGAAACATTTTTTCCTTGCCCGAATTTTCATCGATCAGCAGAAGCTCTTCTCCTTTAGCGTTAAGTGTTGTATAGGGTTGATGCCACTTACCCAGGGAGTCTTTGTATCCAAAACGCATCTTTTGAACCGCATCGCGATTTTTAATATAAGAAGGGATGAAACCCCATTCCATTTGCACAATTTCAAAATTACATTTGTCTTCGGAAGGACGCAGAACCGCTATCTTTCCATAATTAAAACCCTCGTGCAGATCCTGATTTAAAAAATCATAATTCACAACCGCTTTTTCCAAGTCCATTAAACGAATGAACTCAGCTCTTGAAACACGTTGTCCGTTATAATAACACATATCATTATTTTTTTAAATGTTTTAGGATTTCATTACCAAATAATTCAGCTTCTTTCTGTCTTCCCTGCGGAACACTTGTCCAGTTATTACCAGAAAAAGTGGAAATACGTGTAATTACAAGAGGTAATCTATCATCGGAAAAGATCAGTCGATATATTTGCTGATCATTTACCGTATGTTCAGATACAGCAATTTTTACACCTTCTGATATGATTTCAATTATTTTATTCTCAAAAAGATTGCCCATTCAATTATTTGTCAATGATTTACCACAATTAAAGTTAATCATTTTTAATTTTTAAATGGCAAAAAAGAAACCACCTTTCGGTGGTTTCAAAAACATTCACATCAACATAAAATCAGGAGAATTTAAGGTCTACTTTAAAATCTCCGCCCTTTATTATATCGTAACCAATGACATGATTTTCTTTGAAGGCATCAATTATTCTTTCGCTAAAAAACGGTCCTGCTGCCTGGACACTTATAATATCCTGACTTTCCAGTGCTTTAGATAAAAACAGATTTTTAACTTTGAATCTATTGTTCTTTTCTGTGAGATATTTTTCATAAGTATCAAAAACAGCAAATCTATCCTGTAATGTACTATAGAAAACACTCTTGGAATAATCAATTGTCTCAGAATTTTTAAGCATAGGAATAAAGAGAAAATAAAATGGCTCTGAAGATCCATCGATACTCAAATCTTCCAAATGGTATTCGGATTTTTTTATATTTAAGTTCTCTAATATTTCCTTTACTTTTCCACTAATAATAAATGGAATTCCCAGGCACATTGGCATGACTTGCATAATATCAATGGGAGATTTCTTTCTCTGATACATTTTGCCTGTTATATTTTTGGGAAAATCCTTATATGGTTCAGTCTGTTCAAAATAATTGTCAACATAGACCAATTTATCTTTTCGGAATGCCAAAAATTGTTTATTGGTAATTTCAACTGAAAGTGCCAATTCACTTTTGCCAATGATTTTACTGTCTATGGTCGGTTCAATTTGATAATAATTTTTCTGTTTATGCATGTTATTTCTTTTTGTTTTTAAAATAATCATTCAATGACTGCCCTGATTCTTTAAACTCTTTATAGGCTTTATTAAGTTCAATATTAGCTTCTTTTATTACTCCTTCAAGTCCTTCTTTCGTAAGATCGCCCTCAGCTAATAAATCGTCAATCTTATTTTTCACCCAATTTGTATAAGCTGGGTGATTTCCATGAAATCTATTTGGTAATTTCTTTAAATTTATACCTGAATTCTTTAATATGAAATCTCCGATTTCTGGCATTAATTTATATAGTTGCTGAGGAATAATGTGGTGTTTTTGTATCTGCGTTATAATTTTTCCACCATATTTAACACCTTTAGCACCATCACCTATATAGGGGGCAACCGATATGCCACTGATTGCAGCATTTTTCCAGTCACCTTCAAAGACGTACCAAATACCATTTGCCGTATCTGAAACAGGAGTAGGATCAACAACACCAGCTGCATCGAGGACAACATGCCCAACTTCAGCCGTTGCCGCTCCTTTAGCAGCCTGTATAGTTCCTGTTCTAAACTCCTGAAATCTTTCCTCGCCTGAGCGAACCCTAGGACCATCTTTACTACCTTCAACGGCTTTCCAAGGATTGATCCCATTCCACATCTTTTTGAGACCATCAATAACAGTATCAACCTGTTTTCCATTTGGATCAGTGTATCGTACAGGATTTTGATAGGTATAAATATATGGGTTTAAATTACCTATGAAATAGAATCCTGAATTATGTTGACCATTCCCATAAAATTGGTGCTCCATAACCGGATTATGGATAGCTAGTGGATCTACGCCATACCAGATGCTCAGTCTTGGATTATAGTATCTTGCACCATAATAATATAGGCCACTTTCACTATCCAGTTCTTTTGCATTGAACTTGTATGGATTTTCATAGACTCCAGGAACCTGCTGTTCAATGAACGTTTCACCAAAAGGTAAATTTAGGAAAAATTGTGTTGCTACGGCATTTGCATCTGTGACAAAATTTGCTGTCGATAAATGATCACTGTGTAAATAATATAGTCCTGCCTGTGAACTGTTTTTAGCAAATTCAGTTTCCAGTTTTGTAATATCTACACCCATTTTTTCTGAGTAAGCTTTAAATTCAGTTTCAACGTCAGGCACACTGTCCTTATCATCGTTGACATTTTGGTTTACTGCTACTCTGTTAAAAAGACCTGGATTGTCTGCCAATCGGCTTGCGATCCTTTGTGTTCCGGCATAATAATGTTTTGTATAAGTATTATCTGAGCTTACCACAACATAGGAGTTCGGATAGACTTTGTATCCATACAGCTGCATTGTGCCATCAACGAGTGACCCATTCTGATATAATTTAGGACCTTCCTGTAAATTATACTTAATAGTTCTGTCGCCTTTATTGTCATAGGAATAATACTGGAATATACCATCAGCCTTTTTAAAGTAGGCTTTCATATTGTCCTCTTCATCCCACGCCATCGAGACAGTGCCATTTGGTGAATTTAGATCTATTGGATTACCGTTCAGGTCATATTTGAAACTTTCTACAAACCCATTGTTCAAATCGGTAACAGAAGTGACCATATGGGTTCCTTTGACGTACTTGTAACTATTATTGTAAGTATTTAAAGGATTTGTTATACCGCTTACCACATGGGTCTGGTTTTTTCCTTTAAAGCCATTTCCAGTAGTGTAAGTTAGGGTTGTCTCATAACTTGCTCCAACATTAGAAGGGTTATTAGGATCTTCTTTTATATCTTTTAGCATTGCCCCTACCGCATGTGTAAGCCTGTTCAAGCTATCATATCCATATAGAAGCTGGTAACTTCCCCCTAATTGGTTAGGTGTTAAAATACTGCTATTGATATTAGAAACTACATTCCCCGCAAAGTCATATTTATAGCTATTAGCAAGATAGGTTGTGTAATTATCCTTAGTAAGCGTATGAGAAGCAAGATATCTGGTTTTTGGTTCGTAAGTAAACAGTGAATAGGTATCATTTCCATTTAGGATCTTGGTTCGCTGCTCATATTCATCATATTGAATATCTTTTACGTAATCCCCATTCTGCTGGCTTTTTATGGATTTTAAATTTCCGCCTAAATCATACTTGTACTTTACGATTTCTCCATCAGGATAGGTTATTGTTTTAATACGGTTCCAGCTATCATACTCATAGTTAGTAATAAAATTCATTGTCGGAATGTTGTATCCAGTAATTTTTCTATTTTCAGATACTATTTCACCCAATGTTCCGTAAGTATATTTAGTCTGCCCCGTACCGTCAATTTTTGAAGCTAACCTTCCAGTTGCTGTTCCAGCGATACCATAGGTATATCTGACATTATTAGGATTAGTGGCTCCATTAGGAAGATTAGGGTAAGTTATTTCCATCAACCTATTTTTATTGTATTTATAGGAGATCGCACTGGATTGGCCAAGATTTGGAGATAACCTTGTCGTCATTTTACCTGCCTTGTCATATGTGAACCTTGTCGTTCCATGATCAGGATGCTTTTCTGAAGTTCTTCTTCCACCTAAATCATAATCGTATTTAAACTCAATATTTTCAGGATCTTTTAACGAGAGAAGCTGTCCAACAATATCATACGTGTACTGGGAAACTAAAATTGAAGTTCCCAGATAGTTTTTAGCAATTACTGTTCTTCCTTCCGCATTTGATAATGTTTCAGATTTCATTGTACTGCCCGGATTCTGTAATTGACTTACAGTTTTTTTCATGGAAGTACCTTCAATACTATATGAGGTATCTGTCACATTTCCATCTTCATCAATTTCAATAATTGGCCTATCAAGATTGTCATATTGAATAGAACTGGAATAAGGAGAAAGGGTTAATTTGAGTTTTTTGTTCAGAACAGCATCTTTTGCCTCCATTGTAGGATGATACTGTCTAATTGGTCTACCTAAAACATCATATGATGTCATTCCAGAAACCGATATTTTCTCAGCATTTGCAATAAAAATGTCCTTCTTCACCTGTACAGTTTTTCCCGTAAAATCCGCTAATGAAATAGTTTCAATTGGATTTGTTGGATTGTCAGGATCATAGTTCTGCGTAGTTGCGCCGTATAGGTTTATCTGCGTACCTGTGGTTGAATAAGGTGTCAGAAAATAGGAATATTTTACCGTATAAGGCGAAACACCTATTTCCTTTGGTGCTAGAATATTAGTTAACCTACCATAATTATCATATTCATAAGTTATTTTATTACCAGTAGCATCTATGGATTCCAATATGGTATCCCATCTTGAATCATAAGTTGCAGATGAAAATACGCCAAAACTATCAGTTACTTTTGTCACATATTTTCCTGTTGGATCATACTCGTAAGTAAGGAGATAGTCAACGGGGTCTTTCACCGTTTTTACATTTCCAAAGGAATCATATGTAAGTTCTGTATCTGCGGTTTGACTTGAAGTAAGACTCACCTTAATTTTTGTCAGATCGCCATAATTCGTATCAACCTCTGAACTTCGTTGGCGAATTAAAATATTCGAACTATTAAAGACCTTAATTTCCGAAGGTATATTCAATATATTTTTCGCAGTTAAGGATGGTATGTCATGATATCCAATCGAGGAATAAAAACTTCCGGCGGCGACGTTGCTGTTATAGCGATATCCGATTATCTGACCTTTGACATTGTAGGTCATAGTGGAGCTCGTGGTTATAGACCCCCCATTTTCAAATGTCGTGTTGGAAGTTCCGGAAGGTAATACAATCGCGATTCTATTTCCCTGCGTTCCACCAGTATCATAAGTTTCAAATTGAGAAGAAGGAATTTCTTCAAGTTGAGTATAACTACTGTTGTATTTATATAATTTGTAATTATTTTCCGAAGTTGCTTTTAATGTAGTTCCTCCGCTGTATATCTCACTTTTTTTAGGGATTCCATTATTGTAATAATTGGAATTATAAAAAGTCTCCACACCTCTACGGTAGACATTCGTACCGTTCATATCCTCAGTGATCACTTTTTCAAATCCGTAGCTTGTTCGCTCCCTTCTGTCGTATTTAGGATTCTGATAGTCAAATCTTGTTACGATATTTTTATCGGTTGATGTTGTATATCCGTCAGAATCAACATTTGGATTGAGAATCTTTACTTCCTTCATGACCAACTTCGAATGAGGATCATTGTAGGATGGATCTGTATAAGCATAGTCGATGGTAAATGTACCATTGGTAGACTTTTCTGTAACTTTGGATAACTTATTTGTTCTTCCAATTCTCGAATAATTTACCTGTAAGCCGCTACCATTGTTGATTACCAAGTCTGGGAATCCATCACCGTTTACGTCTCTTAATCCTTTTTCAATTTCAGACATTGAAACGCCAATATTCGCGCTCATATCTGCCCCCGCACGGAAATAGAGAATGGTAATTCCAAATAGCCAAACAATTGGAACATTGATATAGAATCCACCATTTAAGGTAAGTGCCCCATTATATGTTCGACTGTCCTTCCCGAAATTAACTATACCCCCTTGTTTTGAAAGACCCTGCGCCGGAGCGAACTTATTACCCATGTTGTAGGATACAGAAGTATTTCCATCATTATCCATTGAAATTAGATCAATCATTCCATCTCCATTAATATCCTGGAACATAAGTTTTGAACTTCCGGTAGATGAAGATCCAGTTAAATTACCTGAGATACCCCAACCAGAACTGAAAGTAGCGGTTTGAGAAATCATTCCTGAAAGACCGTCTCCTATGCTAACAGAAGTTGAGCCAACAGGCTTGGATTCATAGGTTTTTAAATTTGGATAGTCTTCAAAAGGATTATTAACAAGTCCGTTGCCATAGTTGAGTTTATATCTGACCTGGCCATCGTTTAATTCAACTCTATCTACCAAACCATCCCCATTAATGTCGATCCAATATTTTACACCTCTGTCATAGGAATCAGGATAATCAGAGACTCCAACACCTCCTGACCATGCTGCTGAGGTATCAGGTTTAGAATCGGAATTAGAATTTGAGGTATTTCTACCGACAGTTTTCACCGCAGAAACATTGAATGCAATTGTATTTGTTTTCTGAAAACTATCGTTATTTGAAATAACCGAGTCAGGGTTATTTTCTAGATTTCTCCCCTGTGCACTTCTAAGACCTCCCAATGCATTTGTTAATTGGGATTCTGTTCTATATAACATATCAGGATAACCATCACCGTTTACATCAAAGAAATCCTGCGTATTGATGTTTCCATATCCTCTTAGCTCAGAAGTTGAATGTGAAATAACAGGAATGCCGATCCCCCAATTAGTAGTTTTGGCCTTGCTTTTTTGTTTCTTCTCTATTGCGTACATGGCGGTGTTGGGATTTCCCTGCACTTCGATATCCTGCTCATCTGGATCATCGTCTACAAAAAACGGAGCCATAGATTCTTCATCCCTGAAAGACCTTGCCTTTGAGAACTGTTCAGTAAAACCATTATTTATCCATTTCTCCACGATTCCATTATCACCTTTTGTGTAATAGGTATTCATTGGAACAATTGGATTAAAGCCTGCAAGAATGTTTGTGTTTGCTATATTCTGGAAATCTGCCTGAATAATATCACCGACACACTCTCCGTACTGGTCCTGATTAGTTATTCCAGAGCAAGAAGAAAAGTTATAATTGAACATCCCGAATGGCGAATCAAGGAATTCATTATTGATCAATGCTCCATAAGAATCTTTTGGTGTATCTGTGTTGATTGTATAGTCTGGTGTTGTTACGCCCGATGGAGCTGTAGGTATATCACGCGGACCTCCAGGTGGCGTAAGGGAATTATTCGTTTTTTTGACATCTTTACTCTCATTGTAAATAAATTGTCCCCAGTTGCGATAAACCGCACTAATTGTATTGAACTCAGCAGTAAATATTGCTGTCTCCACCGTAAAAGACCAAAGATTCGTATTCGTTCCAGCATAGATATTGAATATCTGATTCTGCAATTGCGATTTTAAAGATTCATAGGCTGCACGATCTTTTTGGGTAGCGCAATAAACAACAATATTAATCCTATCATCGAGCTGAACGGATTGGTAAGGATCACCAGTATAAAACTTAATCGGATTGAGAAAACCATTCAAAGAGGTTTCAGTAATACCTGAATTGGTCAATTTAACCCATCTTTTTTCCAATACAAGTCCGCCTTTTTTTATAACATACATGAAGTTACCTTCCAAAGATGGAGTAAAAGCAAAATTCTTGTTTATAGAAATAAAGTAATCGTTTGTTCCATGTGGTGGGTTGGCTCCCAAATCTGCAACATGAAATTTCTTTTTAAAATCCCTTACATAATAAGATGGATAGTCGGGTACATCAAGGATATTAACATAACCATCTGTCGTTACCGAAATATTCTTCCACTCAATTTCTTTGTTCATGTAAGAATCTGATATGACTGAGAATTTTAAATGGTATCCACCTGGTATTGGTGGTGGTACAAAAAAGTCCATATCCACTGGATCAATGTTTACGGTTCCGAGTGATTGTGAATATGTTTTTTCATAAATTACGGTAACGTCCCAAGGATTTACTACCTCTGCCTTGGATAAGGTTATTTTGAAGGTAACATTATCGTTTAATTTTGGTACTGAAAACCCTGGAATGGTAAGATGCTTGGTTCCAAAATAGTCGTACTTCAATGTCTTTGTCAGGTTGTTAAGAACAAAGTTTTCCTCATATTTTAGATTATTTGGCATGAAGTCATCTATTTCTTCTTCAGGAGAATCAACTATCGGCGAACCGTTAGCGTTTACAAATTCTACCGAAGGTGTGGTGTTTACTTCATAGTTTATACCGGTCTTCTTATGCAGACGGAAATAGATTTTGTCACCTGACTCTACATGAATTCGCGAAGAATTATTGATTCCTAAAGGAGTTCCTGGATATTCATCATATTTTGTGATTTTGAGGTCTATATTTGGGTTTCCTCCTGCTAAAGTGGTCAAATAAACCCTACCATTTTTTGAAGTATCGTTAGGATTCTTAACTTCAATCGAGTAGACGGCCCGTGCTTTGGTTTCCTGGATGTCAGTAATTGAAATATGATCATAAATAGTCACATAGCCAGCTTTTGGAGCGATCCAGACTTTTACGACATCATTTTTTGCTTTAACAGGCTCTTCACCTTCGTCGTCGTCAAGATCTTCGGGTTCTGTGTACGGGACGGGGACATTACCCTTCATGACCATGTTTTCTGTCATGTCACTGGTTGTTACCATTTCTGGCTGCCCATTGGCGTTTATTTTATTGAACCATACTTTATCGTCTTTAACCACATCGGGCAGACCGTCTGAATTAGCATCTAAAAGATAAACTGGAGTTTTAGACTCGCTTTCAGACCAGCTCTTCGTGAAATCGAAGCCCATTTTCCACCAATTGAACAAAACGGTGGCTCCGGCATTAAATGTACTACCTGTGGTTTTCGTGAAATTGCTATTTAAATTCAGTACGTTTAATTCCGGTTTGTTGAAAACCAGATTACCATTTTCCCACGATCCGGGGATAAGCTTGATCCCATTATCTCCATTTCTCTTCCTATAAAGGATATCTACAATCCCGTCACCATTAAAATCAAGTAATTCCTGTCCTCTTTTAATATCGGGATATGATTCACCAACAAATCCGGAAACCATAAAATTTTTATCGCCTGATCTATGTGGAATAAAAAGTCCTAGCCCTGCTCCTGTCCTTAATGCCCATCCCCATTCAAAATTATTATCCGCACTGATTCTTGAAGGGGTCAGTGCAGAATTAACTGCGCCTGAGAATGCATCCGGTGCCGGAGCATTTACAAATTTATCAGGGCCAAATATGGCATTGCCGGTGTCATCATGATAATCCAGCTGATAATTGACACCAGGGCCAGAAATCGATTTTAAAAGTGATTTATAGAATTTTCCTGTGGTATAGGTAAAACTATAATTTCTGACAGCCTGTGCGGTATTCGTGACAGATATATTGTCCAGTCTTTCAATTTCAACCCTTTTTACACCATCTTTTGTGTTTATGGAATAATCCGGCCTTGTGGGTTCTTTACAGGAAAAATGAATCTGATATGGTCCATCATTATCATTTACCCCTGAATACACAATTTTATCAATATGGAACTGTCTTCCTTTTTCAAGATTTATATTATCTCCCGAAATCGGTACCATTCCCTGTGTAAATAGCTTATTGAGATAATAATATTTTATATTATTGTTATGAACGTCAAGTTCTTTTACAATTCCCCATTGGACTATTGATCCATTGTCCTTTTGAACAACGGCATTATTGTCAACGGTAGATTCGGTTCCACCATAATACTTTTTAGTTCCATCAGTGGTGGTTACTACCCATGTATAACTTGTCGGTGAGGAACCATATCTTTCAATCTTTGTGAAGTTGTTATTTTTTCTCAGATAGAAGTTCTTTTTTCCGGAACTTCTAGGCTGTCTTGTTATATCCATACTTCCCTGAGCATTAAGATGCCTGTGAGGAAGGTAGTCGCCTTCATAGATTAACATTTCACCATCCAAGAGGTAAATCTCAGATTCATAGCTTGGATCAAATGTTGGAGTACCCCAACGTGTATCCAATGTGATACCTGAAATTCCAGTAATATCCCAACCTTCACCCATCCAGCCATTTCCTTTGCTACTGTTATAGGTAATGTTCAATTGCGGCTGCATTCCATTGGTTCCTGCCGGAATTTGAATTGGATAGGAAATGGCAGCATCACCTTTCTGATTTGCTGTTGGCGGTGCCATCAGCTGTACGCCTGAAGTCGGATCAGCAGATTTCAATCCACTGATAGAAGTTGGCGCAAAAGAATTGATTGTTGGTGATTCGGGTACGGAGATTATACCATTTATATAATCATTATCCTGTCCCGCATTGAAAACGACAAGTTTTAACTTTTCGTCAACAACGGCTGATGGTTCAATTTTCCATTGTTTATTACTATAATCAAAGTAAAAAATTCGAATATCTTTAGGAGAAGTTTGCCCTAATTTCCTTTCATCATAAGGCATTGAAACTTTAAGCTTTTTACTTAAGCTTCCAGATTCAAGGGATATTCTATATGCCGAATTATTGGGCGTAACATTTTTAATTCCCTGAGTTGTTGAAGGAAAATCCTTATCACGTAGTTTCTGCAGTTTTATCAGTGCAGATTCCGAGGTTCCTTTCTCAACATTGACATTTAAGTGCTCATAACTTAAATCATAAGTTTGCCCATTTAAAATTTCCAGTGTTTTAGGAGTGTAATTATCCCTGCCGACTATCTTGAAAGATTTTACAGCTTCCGGAATTTTAAGTGTCCTGATTTGATTTCCATGATGAACGGTATATGTTCCATTTCGATTGTCCTGTTCTGAGAGATCAATTAGTTTCTCAAATTCCTTTCCGTTATTCTCAACAGTCTCATTATTGATTTTTAAACTTTGTGATTTCTTGGAATATCCTCGGACATAAAGTTTATTTGAAGAAAGTATGCTGCTGATTTTTAGATCATCAGATAAATCAGGATCAGAAGAAAACACTATCCTTAAATTCTTGATCTTATATTTAATGCCAGCGGATGGTGGGGTAAATAATATAGTATTATTGCCACTTTTTAAAAGATCAATATTGAATTCCTCTTTCTGGTGGCTCCAATCCGCATTAGGTCGAATAACTTCTCCGCCTATAGCAATATCATGATTGATAGATCTTGATACAGATTTATAATCATCAAGGCCAAAAAGATCATACTCCAAAAATGCAGTTTTTGATCTGTCAATTTTCCCTTCTATCTGAATGTTAAAGAAATTATCAGAAATATTATCTGTCTCTTTTTCAGAGAAAGTTCCGATAGTTCCCTGATTTTCGTCAGCATCAAAAGCATCAATAACTGAATTTCGGTCGATGTTTTCATCAGTTACTTTATTGCTTTCAAAAATTTCTGTTGATGGCTTTTCCCAATTTTGATTTAGTGGTTGGGAAAGCGAATGTTCTGCTTTTTCCTCTGGCGGATCTTTTGCATCCGTAGAAGATGGTTTGTTACCAAGATTTAATTTAGTCATTAAATCCTGTTTAAGCATGCGTACCTTTTGCCTATCATCTTTATCAAAACTTGCGAATACAAGCATACAGGTAAAGAAAAGCACAAAGAGACACGACTTCTTACTAGGAAGTTTGTGTAAATCGATTCTCATGGTGTTATTATTCTACGATTAATTTGAAAGTTTTAATGATTTTCCCATTCTGCGTGAGATTAATCAGGTATGAACTCTGGGTTGGTAACTGGTTCACATAATGATTGGAGTTCCTGTCAACTTTATCCAACGCGACCAATCTACCTGCGCCGTCATATATAGAAACCGTTAAATTTTCCATTGGCGGAAAACGTAAAGTAAAATTCTGTCCTTTCTTAACTGGATTCGGGTATAGGACAATTTTTTCAAGATCAAGGGAAAGGTTATTAGGATCAAGAGCTTTATTGATAACTGTTTCGTCCTTTTCCTTGATATCTTTGGTAGGACTTATAGCAAATGTAAAAAGTGCGGAATCACCTGTTTCATCATCTTTAATAAAGTCCACTTTGTTGAAAAAAATATAATTGTCCGTTTCTATCCCTTGAATCTTTCTTGTGTCCCCAGCAGTATTGGTTATTAAAAGCCAATATATTGTGGGTAAAGATCTGGGATTTAAGATTGATTTTTCGATTCTTAGGGAATAACCGGATTTTTGGACCTTAGAGCCTAAAAGATTTATTTGCCAATTGCGGTTCAATTTCGAAAAATTTCCCTCCTGAGATAAGTTGAGGTCTTTATCGTCATCGGACCAAAGGATAAATTCATTGTTGTTTAATAGCGACGAGTTTTCCGCATTGGTTCGTTTGATTTCATTTAACCCTATGGTCAGGATTCGATCTTCAATATTGGTTGACTGTTTTTGGTAAAGCTCATTTCCATCATCCCTGCCCATTCCAGTTAACCTGGTCTTAAAGTTTCTGTGTTTGTCGGGGTCCCAAATAACAGTTCCTTCACTATTATAATATTTTGAATTGTCTAATGAGATTCCATATTTTATCGAAAGATAAGAGTGGATATTATTCAATTCTTTTTGTGTGGCCCTTCTTGGATAAAAAATCATTTCATGAAGGTTCTGGTCGGATAATTTAATATTAAGGCTATCAGTTTTACCTTTTGCCCGATCAGGACTGCTCATATAACTAAAAATACTTGGCCGCTTTTTTAATTCTATATCATTCTTTTCCCCTTTCTGGTAACGGTTATTTGAAAGTGCGACATTTTTTTCGGGATTATCCCATATCAATTCATTCGCTTTGGCAGTATGAACAAGACTGAGTGTGTGACTTTTATTCTTACTATACCTGATAAATTTTTTGACGACTTTATCTTTTATTCCACAATGGAAGTTCAAAAGATTTTCGTCCTTACATTTGAGAGCGTCTCTTGAATGAGGATCTATTTTTTCCCAAATTTGAGTTTCCCCGGAAATTAATTGGGAAAATGCTAATTGGGAACCTAAAAGAAACGCACAGAGCATGACTCTTGAAAAATCAATTCTTTTCATAGGCTATAAAATGTTTTTTGGTTAGTGCTAGGAAACCTATGAAAATAAAGATCCATGCATCTTATTATTATAAGATACGTTTAGAAATAATCAACATCTGGTTTCTTAGCGGTATTCTGGCAATATTATAAAAAAAATCGATACACGGTATGGGGGAAAACCCCATATTTTTAATGGGTGTTTTCACGGTATCAAGTTGAGATATAGACTTTTAAATTTTAATAGGAATGAAATGTATTAAAAAAGCTTATGATTTAGGGAGTTGATGCTTAAAAAAGAATGAGCGTCCAACATAGTAAATTTTCAACATCTATACAGGTCTTACTTTTACGTGTTTCCGTAAGGAATTATCGATTTTATAGCCGATAGCGTAATGAAATTGCCCTCCATATATCTTTTGCAAGTTCCTGATCCGCATCTGAGTTTTCAAAATACCAAGTTTTGTCTCTCTTAAGAAGTTTTTGAATCACTCCATCCAGTAGAAGGTCTACTTCAATGATATCCTTAGTAATTCCTCGTTTTAAAAGTCGAATCTGAAAATCTCTATTCTTATAGGTGATCCTAAAAATCTGTCCTGAATTAGCGTCAAATTTTGAATTAATTGTATCTTCCATAGTTATGAAACTTGAAATTAAAAAAATGAAAGTTAAAAATCCAATTTATCGTACTATTTTTTTCTAATTTCAAATAGAAATTTTAGTATATTCCTGATATTAAAAAGCCTTTATTAATGCCTTATAAATATTCAGATGAACAGCGAATAGAATGGTTAAGAAGCCTAAATCCAAAATTTGATGATCAAAATTGGCACGATGACGTCGTAGTCCATTTCAGCCATATCAAAAACTTTGATTTTTTTATATCTGCCGGAACGTTTAGGGAAAAAATAGATCCCAGTAAAATTTGTGGGATTGATTACTCCTATGGCTACAATTGTGTAATGTATAAACCAAAAGACTGGCGATATTATTGGCTACAGTTTTTTACTGATTTGCGCAGGTTGGATCGTGTTATTGACAATTTTCCAACCAAAGAAACGGTGATTGAACATATTCATAATGCAAAAGAAGCGAAAACTGTCGTTCAGTACGGCAACCATTACTTTACAATAGGCGGACAACATCGATTATGCCTTGCAAAATTTTTAGAAGTTCCCGAAATTGAGGTAGACGTAATAAAATATGTTTTTGACCGAGTCCATTTCGCTCACGAGATGCGTTTTCAAAGAACTATTCCTGCTCTGCAGGAATTAGGATTTCTATCACTTGATTATCATTCTGATCTCCATTACGATTTTTTTATCATCGAATTTGCTGGCGAGTATGTCTCCGTAAAAAAAAGATATGCACATTATATATTGAAAAGATATACGACCTTAAAAAAGATGCCATTGAAAGGATTTCTAAATTATGTAAAAGCTATGGACGCAAATTATTATGACAAGAAGAGGATTGATGAAGATGTCAAGCTTTATATCTTGGATGCCTACTTGTTAAAGCACCTTAAAACACGTAAAAAGTTAATTGATGTTTACGTAAATAACCAATAAAAAATATATTAATCATGCTTCAAAAAACGCACAAGATTAGTTTCCATTATTACGACACGGGAGGTGGTGATGCAATCCACATTAGATTTTTAGGAGAAGATTCGAACTGGCACAATATACTAATTGATGGAGGTTACGCTCGTGAATATAAAAATGCTTTTGCTCAACTTATTAAAGAAATTTTAGCTGCTGATGAAATCGTTGATTATTGGATAATCAGTCATATTGACAGAGATCATATCGGTTCAGTTTTAGGTTTCCTGCAGGATAAAACCATAAAAGATAAGTCCAAGGCTGTTAAGGGATTTATATTTAACAGTACCTCCGAACCTATCCAAATACCCCGTGAGAAAATTTCAGTCCGTGATGGCATAACATTGAGAGAATATATCAAAAAGAGTTATTTTCAAACTGAAACGTCTATTAATACGGAAACAAATCCAATTGAAGTTTTTGGCCTGAAAATGACGATACTTTCGCCTACGCCTGAAAAGCAAAAAAAAGCGGAAGATTTATGGACCGAGGAAGAGCGGACAATGAAAATTGGAAGAAAAGCTTCACAGTCAGACCATGCGAAAACTATAGCTGAACTTAAAGACCTTCCGTTTCATCAAGATAAGGATGAGGTAAATGGCAGTTCTATCGCTACCCTTGTTGAATTTGGCGACATTACGGCTTTACTTTTAGCAGATAGCCATCCCTCAGATATTGAAGATAGTCTTTCTGCCTTGCGGTACAGTTCAACAAATCCCATTCCGCTCTCCTTTATGCAATTATCTCATCATGGAAGCAAAGCAAACACTAGTATTGAGTTATTAGAAATGGTCAAGACAGAAAATTTTGTTGTAACCGGTAACGGAATCCATAATCAACATCCAGACAAAGAAGCATTGGTAAGGCTATTAGAATATGGAAAGAAAAACGAAATAAAAATTAAAATTCATTATTCCTGTGACACAAAGGAATTGAGAGATCTATTTAAAATTGATGCAAAGATAGAAACGTGTTACGAATTTGAAACTACCTATAAAGAGATTGGTCCCGAAAACGAACTATTTTTATTTGAAGAAATCACTGACAATATATGAATCTAAAGTTACCCCAGCTTTCTACCATCAGAATTCAATGCAATGAAGACATTGGGACCGCAGTTATATACTTTCCAGATGCTGATACTGATTATGTATATATTTTAACCGCTAAACATTGCTTAGTTGGAGAAAAGTTTAACAAAACATATTCTAAAGAAGGAATACTACTGGATCAAATTTTTAATGATGAGTCTTTGACCTATCATTCATATGTTCTTTCAGATACTGCAGTCGTGATAACCTCTGTAAATAATGAAGAAGATCTGGCCTTAATTATTGTACCTGCGAATGATATAGTAGCGCTAACCGGAAAAAGGTTTTTCAGTCAGGTTATTGATGCGGATGATACTATCCAAGAATATACAGTTAGGGGATTCGCAAATTTTAATGATCAAAAAGACGACCAGCCTTTTTCGCTTAAATTTCTTGAAAATAAAAAGCATAATCCGAATATTTTTACATTGCATCATGAAGGATCACTAGATACTTTTTATCAACAGGCCATGTCAAATGTAGCTGGTCTTTCAGGATCAGGAGCATATGCCGATCTGTTCGGAAATCTCTATTTTGTAGGAATAATTCATACTTACGTAGATGGAAATACATTTATAGCAACGAAGGTTTTAGCTTATAATAACCTCATTGATCCTAACAAATTCAAACTCATCGAAGAATTGAAACCCGAAACTAATCCTGAAATATTGGATAGTTATGGGAAAATGGATAAAAATAGAGAAATAATTAATTTGAGAACTAGGGAGACAGTTGGTTCATTCACTGTTCATCGTGACACATCCCTTTTGATTCGTGCTATTAAAGAAAATAATCTTGTCGTTATCCATGGAAAGCCCGGTGTAGGAAAATCAGCTCTGGCGAAAGCCGTCGTGAAAGAATTAAAATCCGAAGGTGATTATACTGTCATTACGCTTACTCCAGAAAATCTCTACTGTAATACCTTAGATGAAGCGATGAAGAGTGCCGGATATAATGCGACAATCCAACAAATTGTCGGTAGTCCTTTATCCGCACGAAATGTTTTGATTTGGATTGAAAGTTTTGAAAAATTAATAGAATCCGAATTTTCGGGGGCATTTAATGAATTGCTCCAAATTATGAAATCAAATTCGCGCATAATTCTTTTAATAACAGTTAGGGAATATTTATTACAGAGGTTTCGCATTCATTTTTATTTTGAGCTTCCAAAAAATAATACATATTTAGAAGTCAATGATTTTAATGATGGAGAGATACAACTAGTTCAGGATGCCATCCCCCAACTTAAAACATTACTTGAAAACCCAAAAATCAAACATTTACTTCATAACCCCTATTATCTTGACAAGGCAGTTCGTATTATTCCTTTCCTGGAAAGTGAGCAACAATTAGATGAAATAAAATTTAAGAAGTTGATGTGGCAGCACATAGTAGAGAATGGAAATACCGCCAGAGGAGCTGTTTTTTACGAAATTTGTGTAAAAAGATCACGAGAAATGTGCCTCTTCACCGACTTTCCAGGAAGCGAAGACACGATTTCTCAACTTTTGAGGGACAATATTATACAACAGAACGATATCGGAATAAATCCTGAATATAGTCCCTCACACGATATTTTAGAGGATTGGGCGCTGATAAGATTTATTTCAGAGCAAAAAAAGCTGATGCCAGACAGTAGAACTTTCTTAGAATCCATGGAAAATAACCCTGCAATAAAAAGAGCATTTCGGTTGTGGATGGAAGAGTTCTACCTTACTGAGCCGGTCAAATCGGTAAGTTTCGTTCATGAACTTTTGCAAGATAGCTTATTGTCGCAATCATGGAAAGACGAACTTTTAGTTGTATCACTCCGTTCCAGGAATGCTGCAATACTTTTAGATGCACTAAAAGATAATCTTCTTAACAACGAAGGGCGATTCCTGAAACAGATAATGTTTTTACTCCAGATCGGATGTAAACGTATCGACCCGGCCAAACAAAGTTTAGATCAGTTATTGCCAACAGGTTCCGGATGGGACTATATTATTGACTTTATTTGGGATAATTATGCTACAATTTCATCGTTCAAAATCGATACCGAATACATAGCACTTATTGAGGCGTGGTCGAAACAACTACCTGACTTCAATCCTCAAATAATCCCATCATGTGCCAAAAGTGTTGCCAACTTTTTGGAAGACTTCGTTCATCGAGTTCAGAAAGCATTTATTGGAGCGGTAAAATATGATTCAGTGAGCTCGGTATTAGAGCCCTATGTAAAAATAATCTTTCAACTGACCGCTTCGGACCCTTCGTTAGTTGAAAACTTAATACAGGCTGCTAAAAACCCACATGTTGGAAATGAGCGATGGAATAATATCCAATTTTTAAATCAAATTCGAAAATGTATTACTGAAGGCGTCATGGCTGACCAAATATGCCGTTTTTTCCCACATGATGTATTGGAGATTGCGAGGGAAGATTGGTTAAATAAAGAAGAAGATAGAAGACCACCTTATACTCCTATCCATTTTCGTAGGTCCGATGCAAGGGATTTCGGTTTGAGCCGACGATTTAATACCGAACATGGTTTTCCAAGTGCCTATCACACATTTTTTTATTGGATGTTTCTCTATCATCCAGATAAAGCATTAGATTTCATTATCATTTTTTTAAATGCTGCGTTTGAAAAAAACCAAAGCGTTTTAAAATCGCAAGGTGAGGATATTGAAGATATTACCGTAAGCTTCCACGATGGCACTTCGAAGTCTTATTATGGGACCTATGACTATTGGTCTATGTATCGAAGTAAAAGATCTGAAAACCGGCATATCGCCTCCTTATTAATGGCTCTTGAAGCTGGACTTTTAGACTTAATTGGGGAAACAACAGATCAACAATTAAAAGGGTACCTTCAAAAAATTATCAAAGAATCTAACAATGTTGCATTTCTGGGAATTACGATAAGTGTAATACAAGCACATCCTGAACTTTTAGATGAAAATTCGGTTTGTTTATTAGGTATACCAATTTTTTTCTGGTGGGAATCAAGCCGATGGATGTCAGAATTATATACTAATGAAGTATTCAATGATGATGAATACGAGAAAAATGAAAGAACCAAGTCCAATTCAAAAGTTCACCGGCGAAAATACTATCAGGGCCTCGTAGGTTTTGTTTTTGATTATATGTTTATCTATCGGACCCATAATGATCTATTATATAAGGAAATTGATAAAATGTGGGAACAGGCTCCAGCTGAGGAATTTCAATGGAGAAAGTTTCTATTTGATATGGATGCCCGTAAATACCAATTTATACCAGTTGAATATAACGGTAAAAAAATGCTCCAGATTCAACCAGCCTATGATGAGGAAGTTCGAAAAAATGTGACAGAAACTAATGATCTTGACACAATACCAGCTGTTAATGTTATCTGGGCAAAAGATGCGTATGACAATAAACCTATTGATGATCACCATTACGAAAAGTGGCGAGAAGGATATGATTATATTCAACAATCAAAGGGTCACTTTGATTTTATGACTTCGAAAACTCTGATGGCATCATTAGGTTTACGCGATTTTTTTACAGAAATGGACGAGGAGCAATTAGTATGGTGCCGGAAAATAATCATGGACTTTGCAGAAAAAAATCTGATGGGCCAAGAATCTATGGATATGTATCTTGACGTTTTTGGTAAGCAGGCGGCTCTTACTGGTCTTTCATATAATATTAATTACGGAACAGACGAAAAAACTATACTGAAAATAAAGGAATTAATTTTTCGATTGCTTATAAGTGGATTGGACGAACAGGAACGAATTGCGCTTCAAGCTGGGATAGCACATCAACTCGTAAAAGATGATCCTGATTTTGTATTAAATTGCTGGTATGGCCTGTTATCCTTCATAGAATACAAAAAAGAAATGAATTCTATTGAACAACGCCGCAGGGATGCTATGTGGATGTACGGGGAGGAAACGGAAAATAAGAATACAGATGTTGTAAAGGAGGAAGAATTTGTGGATCATTTAACAACAGTGGTTCTTAATGGCAGTATTGAAAAACCTGCAAAACTATCATTCACTCTTGATATGCCCACTCACTGGCTTCTTGATGATGCTCTGCGCATTATACCTTGGACAACGACAGTTGCGGAACAACATAACATGGTACAAGAAGTTCTTAAACTTCACCTGGAATTTTTAGGAGACAAAAAATCTTGGAGCAAGTCTGATTTTTTTGAAAGTAGACATGCATTCACGTTCTTCTATCCAAGATTTTTACTTTCACAATCCGTTGAAATTTCAAAGCCTCTTTTTAAGGAATTATTGAATCTTACCATAACTGAAGACAAAAAGCTAAATACCACTGATGTAACAAATTATTTGTATCGGCTCCTCAAAGAATTTATCCGGTCTGTTGCAAATGGCTCACCTAAAGATAATTTTTGGGCACTCTGGGATGTTTTACGAGAGTGGACACTTGAGAATGAAACAACGGTTTACATACCGCTCTTTTTTATGGATCTTGATTGGACTGCGGAATCGGAAAATTGGCATGTGCTTGAAGGAAAAAGCCTTTATTATAAAGAGTTTATTACCAAATATGGATTTAACAAAATAAACGAGTGCATCAAATTTTTGAGTGGTGTGGCTTTTCAGCAGTTTATGCCGGAATCTTTAAGTTGGGTGGCCTTGATGCTTAAAAGCCAAAATGCTTACGAAGTGAATAGGAAGCTATTGGAAAACTTCGCTGAGAAAGCTTTTTACAAATATGGAAACGACATAAAAACTAACAAAGAATTGCTGGCTGATTATCTCTTTATCTTGGATTTTCTAATAACTATCATTTCCCCAAAAGCATACATGTTGAAAGATGAATTAATACAGTACAAATAAAAATATGAAAATAGAAATCATTGTAAAAAATATCAAAGACGCCATAAATGTTCTACTTGAAAAAGAAACTGGTAATCTAGCAAGAGGTCTTAATGAACTTAATATTTCTACTCATCTGGCCTTTTATTTAAAGCCTTTTTTCCCCCAGTTCGACGTTGATCCCGAATATAATGGTGACATAGATAAGCCAAATGATAGGAAGGCGCTGGATATAGCAGAAAATCGCATGATGGAAATAGGTTTTAAACCAAATGAAAATGATAATTACAAAATAAGTCCTGACATCATTATTCATCGAAGGCAGACAAACGACCATAACTTAGTTGTAATCGAAGTAAAAAAGGACAGCCATACAAGAAAACATAAAGAATTTGACCTGATTAAACTTGAACACCTAACCATTGATTTTCTTGGTAATCATTACAATTACAAATTAGGTATAGCAATAATTTTTGGAACTAAAAAGAATACGGGCAAATACGATATTCGTTTTTTCCAAAACGGCAGGGAATTCCTGGAAGAAAACATAGTTTAGTACTTATAATCTATGTATTTTAATAATTGCATCACTGAATAGTCTATTTTCATAATGTATTCGTCTTCGCCGCCGTAGTCTCGTAGAAATCGGTCAGAAAAACCGTATCCGCCATTAGCTTTTGCTTTTTTTAATACATCGCTAAGGGGGTAAAAGGTATTTCTGTATTTCCCTTTATTGATTTCCAATGATGGCAGACAATCTTTTGTATCGCATATAATCCAATAGCCTTTTCGCTCACCGAATCTTACAGCCGAATATGCCGTATTTGTAAAGCTCGCAATGTATTCTGCTTTAGATCTACGGGGAATGCTTCTGATCAGTATAGGTTTCGTCTTTGGGATGAAATTTCTTAATACAATTTCCCATACGTCATAATAAGCCTTAAATTTTTCACTTCGGTCCGTATAGACCCAGTTACAGATAAAGGTTATTGTATCGGCTGAAGGTATGATATCTTTCTCAAAAATATCAATTAGGTTTTGAGCTATTTCTTGCTTTTTGGAAGTTGTTAGGCGATAATAATCCTTCATGATTGCTTTATTTTTTTGGGAGAAAAGGGTAAATTAATTATTGTATTTAATGTAGCGCTCTAAAGCGCTTTGATATGCGAGAGAATCTATAATTCTGTCGCTCGGAAGACTTGCAAGATACATTTCCAAAAGATCTTCCGTCGCATTATCATACTTCACTCCAATTACACTTCCAAGGAAAACAAAAAGAAAATTTTGACCAAAATAAGTATATGCTGCAGATTGGTATATTCCTCCACAACCTTGTTGTTTTTTATTATTTGATTCAAATGCTGGGATTAAATTCGCAAAATATTTGTTAAAAAGAGCTCGTAATTGCTTTTTATTTTCAATCGCAAAAGCGGGATATAAATCTTCAAAAAGCTGATACCTAATGTTGATAAACTCTCTCCTGAATAATGGATTTTCGTCTTTAACGACATCAATTCTAGCATCAGTGATGGTTTTCCAATCAGAATATCGGTCAAGTCTAACCTTGTCAATATTTGCTCTTTCTGCTGCTTTAAGCCTTTCAATACCGTAATAAGCGAGTATGATTGTGATTGTTGCGGCAAACAATCCATTAAATTTGCTGAATTGATTAATGTAAAAACTCATACCATCAGGTGAAAAGTCGAAATGATTTTCGAACAGTAACCTTTGAGTTGAAATAAATGCAATAAATGATAATACAAACATGCATATGGCAACCAATATGATTATAAATCTGAAAATAGACCCGATGTTCAGAATTGATTCTAGGTATCGATAAATAAGTTGAGAAATACTTTTCATTATTGGTCGCTTTTATAGATAACTAAGATATAAAAAAATAGTAAAATTAGAAGAATGATAATGCGTATCAAATCGTTAGTGTGTTCAACTAAATTTTTAACAGAGGAATCAGCTGTAAACTTACGAGTAAAAAAAGAATGGTGTTAATCAGAAAATAAATAAAACATCAGCAAATAAATCATTTACTTCTTCACAAATATTTCATCTTGTGATACAAAACGTCTTTTTAATTCACAAAAACGATGGTGAATTCACCAGTGATTTCACCACCGATCTAAAGTTATTTTTGGATAAATAAAAACTATTAAATACTTTATTAAGCTGATTATCAATGCGTTGAGAAAAATAAGATAATATCAATAACTAACTGAATAACAGTTATATACGCAAAAAAAACTTACTTATAAACTGGGCATTTTGTCCCTCATTTTTAAAATTATAAAGTTTAAACACAAGTATGAACTTAAAAATCTGTCAGAAATGAGCAATTTTTACTATTATCAAATCGTCAAAATATAACTCATTTTTTGATCATTATGCTTCCTAAAAAATTGACAATAATTTCTTGAATTACAGTGGGAAATAATGAAAGTTGTTTCTATTATATTTTGTTCATTTTTATAAAATCCGTAAATTTGTAAGAGTTATTATTGGTTTGTGCGAATTTATCCCTTATATGTCCCTCAATGGTGACAGACCATTGAAAACTAGGACTTTCCAAGTTCTGTATCGGGAAATAAATAACCTGATTGTAATAACTAAATAAGACAATCTTTTGATTACCAGATGATTTAAAGAAATATAATTTAGTATGAGATTTTTAAAGTTTGGTTAGTTTTGCTCAGATTTGTTCCTCAAACCGATAATATTTTATTTTTCAACCTGGAAGATATAATGTCATTTAAGATATTAGACCTTAAGCTAAATTATTCCTCACGCAAATAAAATATTATGAGTTCAAATATATCCTCGTATAAAGAAGCCCAAATAGTCCTCTTGGTCTATAATTAATTGTGACCAACCACGTTACCATTATTGCTAATTTGGAACAGTCATAGGCAGATATTGAGCCATCAAGTTCTACTATTCATCTTTGTTTTTATCCAGATGTTGATAATCAAAAGATTAAATTAAAGTTGTGTTTAAAAACATTCAATGATCAGATCCGGTCAATCCAAACATACAGATTTGTCTCTGATGAAAGATTCAGTTTTTTTCTCAGTCGGGATTTTTTGTTGTCGATAGATGAGACCGTATTATTTTTGTACATGGCTATTTCTTTTGTTTGCAGATTGAGTTTCAGATATGCACACAATTCCAGATCTGCGGCAGTAAGTTCGCCATTGATACTAAGCAATTTATTTTGGAATTCAGGAAACACCTGTTTGAAGATAATATAAAATGTCCTGTCATTTTCTTTTGCCATTTGTAATAGCTGACTAATATCTTCTGTATGGGACTTGATATTAGTGATTTTAAAATTATTGATATCCTCTCGAATTACCTCCTTTTTGCCTCTTCTTTTTATATTGTAGTAAATAAAGCCTCCCGCAAATATAATTGTGAATGGAACTATTATATAAAAAAGTTTATCGGAATTATAATTCTTGCTGGACATTACATTTATTTTCTCTGCAATTGGTATTGCCTGACGCTCATTTTGATCTATCTCATACTTTACCTTTTTACTGTCATCTGCCCGTAATCTTGCTGGAACGGACATTTTCATTTCTGAGTATAGACTGGCGAGGGCATCTGTAATAAAATAAGTTTCAGCAGGAATATCATAAATCTTTGCCAGGCGATATGATTCTTCATAAAGAGCCAGGGCTTTTTGATTGGAGTTGGGAAGTCCTGAATTGTAGGCTAACAGTCCTTTAAATCTGTACAGGCTGATCATAAAGCGCTTATCTTTTAGGGTTGATAATAAACTTTCTGCTTCATTAAGATATTGGCCCCCTTCCTCGAAATATAAAGTACATATCAACACTGACCCAATTATCCTTGCTCTTATACCAAGCCAACGACTTTTTTCTGGATGCTTAGGACTTATCAGCCTAGCTTCCTGGTATGCTTTCTTCGCATAATACGTCATTGAATCTGTTAATGGAGTCCTTGGTGTTCCAACTGGTGGAGTAGCATTTTCAAAGATCATTGCTATGCCACCATAGTGCTGTAATTTTAAAATATGAGCTTTATCTTTTGAACCAGCTTTGGGCACTGTTTCTAAGCCAATGTCGAAAGCCTTTCTGGCTTTGGTGTATAATCCCACATGTAAAAAAGCTCGTCCCATATAATAATAAAGCAGGCTTAATCTGTAATAATCCTTTTCATTCTGGGCAAGAGATATGGCTTCTTCAATTCTCTTAAGCACATTAACTTGGTCATCAAGTTCACTGTAAACCCTTATGATTGTTGTAATGGATTGTAGCGCTCCTTTACCATCATGCTTATTGATTGATTCTGTATATATGTCATTACAAGTCTGCAATAGATCTTGTTCGCTTTTTTTTGAGAATGTGTCAGCTGAATATACGGTATCATAAAGGTTATCAGATTTTTTTGTATAAACTTGACCATGCGATAACGTGTTGAAACATAATAAAAAAAAGAATATGATTTTTCCCATCTGTCAGAAAAAATATAAAAAAATAGGTCTTGTTAATGCTTAAAGATAGCGTTTCTCTATTGTATCCAAACATTTATAAGCTTAAGCTTAGGAACGAAATAAGGTTTGCAAAGATAAAATTATTATGAGAATATTAATATTTTACAGAGAGTAAAAATATATTCATTGAATAATTATATACCTTTGTTGAAGAGAAAAAAACACATCAAATGCATTGATGCGCATCAAAAAGCTAAGCAAGCGAACTGTCTATCAAAAGTTTACATCAGGAAAGATTGTCTGCGCTTCTGAGCTTAATGAACAGTACATTTGATGTATCGTGTTAAGTGTAGCTATACGTAAGTTCTTTCCTGATTATAACTTTTGTTCTATGTGAATGTGTTTTTTTAGAATTCACTTTTAAAAATGTGTTTTAGAATCTTTCCTTTTTTAAATTTTTTCATCAAAATAGAAGACATTATTCCAGCTCCTCAATAAATATTTTAACAACTGACTGTGTTGAAGGGTTTGATTTATCGCTGCTTAAGATCGTATTTACTCTATACATCTTTTGTGGAGAAATAGCTGAAATAATGTAAGAGGTCATATCATCATTGCTTGGATTGAGTCCATCAGCATCAAGATCGAGCCATGTATTGGCAGCAATATTTCCCCTTCCATATCCTCCCGCCCCGGAAGTTGCATTTGCGCCGGCTCCAAACAGCCAGCGGGAAAAGGAATAATTAGTCTGTGTATCAAATTTTACCTGAAATCTCCCACCGCTCTGATATCCACTAGGAGAAGTTCCTGCAAAACGTATGCACAGCACTCCTATACATGTTTCAGATTCAGTGGGTGTAGAAGCATTAATAGGAGTCGTAGTTTTTGCTGCATATTTTAATATCTTTTGATCCTCAGGCAACCCGCTCAATGAAAGAGAAGTTAAGACCCATGTTGTTCCGCTGGTATTTCCTGTATTCTTAAAGGAGGCTACATATCCTTTAGGCACGGATATACTTGAGGATTCTGATCCTGCAATATCTATTTTTTCACTTCCAACTGGAATTACGGTCAAAATTTTATCTGTAGGATTGCGAACAACGTATTCTCTTCCTTTAAAGGGAAGTGTTGTGTTGGCAGAGGGCAGATGCAACGTATAATCACTACTTCCGGTATAATTAATATAGTAATCAGTGTCTGTTAAAGTTGATTCGCTTTCAGAGGAGACAGGTAGTGTTCTGTACGGTGTAGCGAAAGAGCCATTAACATCTATTGTACTTGCTGGGCTAGTTGTGTTAATTCCTACTTGGGCAAAAGTATTTAATCCTATACTCAATAATGCAAACTGAATAATCTTATTTTTCATTATACAACTTTTTTTTGCAAAATTAAAGGCAGTTTTAGATACTACAAAATTTTAGCCATCATATGTTCTACTACTTATCTCCGTTTATCTCTACTTTTTGAAAATCAATGAATTTAAAAATAAAAACTTACTTAGATTTGTTGTAAGCTACTCACTTTTGTGTCCATTTTGAGTAATAGATTCTTCATTTTTTTGACCTCTCACCATTAATATTTATCAATTGAGAATAGAGAAGTTTGCTTTTTTTTATTAATTTTTCAAACTTTTTAAAGTTGGAATTATGTAAAAGTTTCATCTTCCGGAATAACGGTTGAATGTGCCGTTCCGATTGCTGTGCCTGTCAATCGCAAAGCAGGCCCCCATGAATGGTTCCCTGCTGGTTACTGTGTTTTTCTTTTGTTGTATTGATCTGTACAGTTGCTGTACCTAAACCTACTTCTATAATGTTTATGCCTAATGTCTTTGATATCTGTGTCGGGTAATGCATGTGGGTATGCATGTCATCGGTAATTTCACCTTTGATCATCCTATTCAGATACTCCAGTATTGATAGTTTTGTCATATGTATTGTTCTGGTTATTTGCTAAGAAGTTTAGATGTTGGTGTCTGTTGCTTTTTTAAGCTTTTAATAAAGATCGTGGTTACTTCTTTCATTCATGTAATATCTAAAGGTTATTATTTATCCAATTATTGGTGGGTATTATCCAGTCGTCCAGGGCCCTGAACAGAAAGCCATGCTCCATACCTGTGTTCAGGGTGATTTCCTTAAAAGTTTTTAAATTAGAATTTTTAAATCTGAGCTGTCTTGATAATAACTCGGCACCCACGTCGGTTTTTTCATTAATTGACAGGATCTTTCCATATAAACGAAACTTTTTGTCCAAATTCATCGAATCATTTTTAAAGCTAGAACCAATAAAAACAAATTTCAACCTGGGGTTTTTGGCATATCGGGATATATATTGGGCGATATAACCACCTTGGGAAGTTCCAATGATAGAAATATGATCAAAAGGCACTCCACATAGGTTTAAGCTGTCAATTTTCAGAATAATCTTTTTTGCATAGATTTTAGGATCTGTATCAGGCTTTCTCTTTTCAGCGATTATTACAGTATTCTTTGATTGAAGTTTTTCTAAAATAGCTGTATAGGCGGAGATACCGTATTTAGGATGTGGTTCATCCAGTGGATGCCCCTCCAAAAATTTATTATGCAAAAAAAATACATACTCTTTTGGGGCGGTATTTTGAGCACTAATGGCTAATGGAAGAAATAACAGATGAAGAAATATTAACCTAAAAAGCATATAATTTAAATGAGCTGTGTTTCTTTTATTTTTCAGACAAATGTCAAATTTCATTTTCTTTTTTGTCCGGAAGAAGTTGATTTGAGGCAGTCAGAGCATACAGCATTGGAATCTTATTGCCTAAATGAGCAATTCTGAACTTACCTGGTTCAGATTCTACCGAATCATTGAAATTATTGTACGGCGAATAATCAAACTCTTCAAAATAAGTTATTCTGAGTCCGTTTTGTATCAGGCTGTTGATTACTTCGCCTAAACTGTGGTTCCAGCCGATTGTTTTGACTTCTAATTCTGCTTCTTTATCCGCATACGTTCCTTTCTCAGATTCTATAATGGCGCCGGAATTAAAATACCAGTATTCAATTTTCTTAAACCGGGCATCATACATCCATACAACAGGATGGAATTCCACAAAAACAAATGTACCGTCGGGTTTTAAAAATTTCGAAACGATCTCCGCCCAACGGTTCAGATCCGGAAGCCATCCAATAGTGCCGTAACTTGTGAAAACGATGTCAAACTGACGATCCAAATGATTGGGAAGGTCGTAAACATCACTGCAAATAAATTCTGAAGAGGAATGAGTCTGTTTTGCCAATTCCCGGGCCCGGGCTATTGCCACATCTGATAGATCTACACCGGTTACGTCAGCTCCCAGGCGGCTTAAAGATATGCTGTCCTGCCCGAAATGACATTGTAAGTGCAGCACAGATTTGTTGGACAGATTTCCAAGTAAATTCAGTTCTATAGCATTCAATGAATTTTTGCCCTTTAAAAAACCGTCTAAATCATAAAAATCAGAGTTGATATGGGTTTCCGTTCTGGCATTCCACGACTGGCGGTTGATTTCTAAATAATTATCCTCTATATTCATAATTCATTCTGATGGGTTGAATTTATTTTTATCCATTCTTCGTAACTTAGGACACCAAGTTCCGGCTTTCCTTTACCTTCCAAAATATGGATAAACTCCAACTGATTTCCGTCCGGATCGTCAAAGTAAAGCGCAATCGCCGGCATCCACGCAAAAACCATGGGTTCATTGCTGCCGTTTTTCAGAAAATTATAGGACTGTAACTCATTTTTTTCTAAAAAAATATTTGCATCTTTTAGGATAAAATCTTTGGAACAACTGAAAGCAAAATGTCTCTTGTGAATACTACCTGACTGTTCCCACAGACCAAGCATGGCCTTCTTATTTTCCCCGATCCAAAGAAATGCAATCGGCCTGGTTTCATCATAATGTGCAAACTCTAATCCCAGTACTTCGGTATAAAACCGAACTGCATTTTCCAGGTTACTTACCTGAATGTGTGTTTCATATAATCCCTCAATCATTTTTTATATATTTAGTTACTAATTATTTTAAAGTAAAGATAAAATAGACATTTTTTCTTTGTATAAATTATCTCTTAAAAGTTGTTCGGCGAACTGTTTAACATCGTAAAAGGCTATTTTTACTTTTGCATGTGAACAATAGGATAATTTTTACCTGAGCCATCCTTCTCGGATCTCCCTGTTTTTCGGAATCCCAATTTCTCATAAAAACCAATGGCCTGATGGTTTTGCTCATTAACGTCGACCTTTGTAATCCCTTTCGTTTCATCCATAAATTGAAATAAGATCTTTCCATAACCTTTACTGCGGTAGTCATTGTGAACAAACAGCATTTCCAGGTTTCCTTCTGATACCGACGCGAATGCTATTGGTTGATCTTGCAGCATAAGAAGATATACGGTTAGCTGTGGGAGATAATCAGTCGGGATGGTACGTTTAAAATAGGAAAGGTCATCCTCAAGCAAAAAATCGTGAGTTGCCCTTACAGAGGATTCCCAGATTTCCATGATTCTTGGATAATCTTCGGGAGTGGCGAGCCTGGTTTGTTGTGACATAATCTTAAAATTGATATTACTTACTTAAATATTGAGTGATGGTCTTCCCGATGCAATGGTATAGGCTTCTTTCAGTACCTCTGAATAAGTTGGATGAGCATAGCAGATTGAGGCCATATCATTTGCCGTAACTTCGTATTCTAAGCCAACCACTGCCTGTGCGATCAAGTCTGCCGCTCTGGCACCTATTATATGTACGCCTAAAAGTTCGCCGTATTTCGGATCAGAAAGAACTTTGACAAAACCTTCGGTTTCCATCCCCGCTCTTGCCCTTGCATTGACTGCAAACGGAAATTTACCGATATTATATTCCAATCCCTGCTTTTTTAATTCTTCTTCTGTTGCCCCCACAGAAGCAACTTCCGGCCAGGTATAAACAACGGACGGGATGCGGTCATAGTGTATATGCGGCTTTTGGCCGTTTATTCTCTCCACCACAAATACAGCTTCTTCTTCTGCTTTATGAGCCAGCATGGCACCCCCTATAACGTCACCAATAGCGAAGATATTGGGAGCGGTAGTCTCGAGGAGTTCGTTTACTTTGATGGTTCCGTTACCATTCATCTCGACGCCTGTATTTTCCAGACCCAGATCAGCGATATAAGGTTTTCTGCCCACGGCTACCAGAATATAATCGGCAGTTAATTCCTGTTCAGCGCCTTGTTTATCTTTAAAATAGACTTTGGCTTTGTTACCAAGGTTCTCAGTTTTGTAAACCGCCTCGTTAAGTCTGATTTCTACCCCTTCTTTTGTTAAAATTTTAGTTAATGTACTGCCCAATTCATGATCCATATTGGCAATCAGATTATCCGCATACTCTAAAATGGTCACTTTTGTACCGATTCTGTTAAAGATTGAAGCCATTTCAACACCAATTACACCGCCGCCGATAATAACCATGCTTTCCGGCTTTTCTTTCATAACCAACGCTTCAGTAGAAGTGATGATCCTTTTTTTATCTATAGAAACACCCGGGATAGTTGCGGGTTTTGATCCGGTAGCAATAATAAACTTACCTGACCTGATAACAGTTTGTGTCTGATCATCATGTGTTATTTTTAAGGATTCACTGTTGAGAAAAGTGCCTGTGCCCTTTATAACTTTAATCTTGTTCTTTCTCATCAAAAAGTCCAGGCCTTGCGTATTTTTAGCTACCACATCAGTTTTACGTCTAAAGACCTGTTCAAAATTGAGTCGGAGATCGTTAAATTCAATGCCATGATTTTCAAAACTCTTAACTGCATCTGCGTAATGATGGGTGGAATCCAACAGCGCTTTGGTGGGGATACATCCTACATTGGTACAGGTCCCGCCCAGCGTACTGTATTTTTCAACCAGAGCTGTTTTATAACCCAGCTGGGCACTTCTTATTGCTGCTACATATCCGCCAGGACCTGATCCGATAACGGTAATATCAAATTCTTCCATTTTGTTCTTTTTCTAATACAATATTTATAAAATAAACCAATCGGTCTTTTTTTAAGCAAAAAAAATTATACCCCGAGATTTTTAATTAATTTTTCCAGGAAGGACATTGCTATTTTAAGCTCTGTCATATGGTTATTGACCTTTGCCTGCATAAAGGCTCCTTCGATCATTGAAATTATGATTACTGCAAATTCTGTTGGGTCAGTATCTTCCTTTATTTCCTTTCTTTCTATACCGCGTTTTATCTGGTTTTCAATGGATGTCTTCCAAAAATCCAGTGCCTTTTGTGCCCGCTCTTTTAGCTTTGGATGCGTATCGTCAGCCTCTGTAGCGGTATTTAAAATGGGGCAGCCAGCCTGTAAATAGGGATATCTGAAATAATTTTTATACGTTTGGGGGTAAACCAGCAGTCTTTCTATCGAACTATCAGTTGCCAGGATGCGTTCTTTCATATGTTGTGTCACCTTACCAAAGTTGTGATCGAAAACGCTCAGTGCGATCTCATCTTTGTTCTGAAAATTGCCATATATGCAGCCTTTTGAAAGCCCCGTGGCATCCATTAAATCATTTATTGATGTTCCCGCATAGCCTTTCGTATTAAAAACTGATGCAGTTTTCTCGATAATTAACCGTTTGGTATTTTCAGATTTTGTCATTTTCATCAACAGGAAATTTAATTCATGACAAAATTATATAAAAAAATAAAACGATCGGTCTTTTTTTAATATTTATGTTGAAAAGAATATTGTAGAAATAAAATTTAATTGCTGCTCAGGTAATATGATAGGGTCTGTCATTATTTTTTACATTCGTTTGAAATTTTTGATTACTTATAAAAATAGATAATTTGCATACGACAATCAAGGATTTGCATACATCCGGTTTTTAATTTCTGCCCAATTTTGTACCAATAAAAATCAACGATATGAAATTAGATCAGGTTAAATTAGGAAGTCAGGGATTAAGGGTTCCGAATATTGGTTTGGGATGTATGGGAATGACGGGTTTCGGGGATGCAGATATGTATGGAAAAACAGATGAAAAAGAAGCTGTTGCCACCATTCACCGTTCTCTGGAATTAGGAGGGAATTTTCTGGATACTGCCGATTTATATGGCCCGTTTAAAAATGAACAGCTGATTGCAAAAGCTATTGAAGGTAAACGCGATCAGTATATTATTGCAACAAAATTTGGCTGGGAGATTGATGATAACGAGCAGGTCACCTGGAAAATCAACGGAACAAAAGACTATGTAAAAAAATCGGTGGAACGTTCCCTGAAAAACCTAAAAACAGATTACATCGACCTTTATTATATGCACCGTCTTGATAAAAATACACCTGTTGAGGAAACTGTCGGAGCCATGAGTGATCTGGTAAAAGAAGGAAAAATCGGTTATATCGGTTTGTCGGAAGTATCTTCTGAAACGGTAAGGAAAGCCCATGCCGTTCATCCGGTTACTGCAGTACAGAGTGAATATTCTCTTTTTGAAAGAACTGTTGAGGAGAAAGGCGTTATCAAAACATTAAATGAGCTGGGAATTGGCTTTGTAGCGTATTCACCTTTGGGAAGAGGATTCCTGTCAGGGAATATTAAAACTATTGATGATTTGCCGGAGAATGATTTCAGAAGAGGGATTCCTCGTTTTCAGGAACGGTACTTTCATAAAAACATTGAGCTGGTGGAAGCGATTGAAGCGCTGGCCAGCGAAAAGAATATTACTCCGTCTCAACTGGCTTTGGCATGGATTATCAGTAAAGGAATTCTTCCTATTCCGGGAACGAAGCGCAGAAAATACCTTGAACAGAACATTGAAGCGGCAGGTATTCAACTGAATGAATCTGAAATCCTGAAACTGGAAAGTATTGTACCTTTGGGAACAGATACGGGAGCAACCTATGATGAATTCGGGATGGGATTATTGGATTATTAATTTGTAATTTTAATCTCTTAAAATAAAATTCAGCCTCATAGGTCTCTGTAAACTATGAGGTTGATATCTGGAATCAATAGTGTTGCGATCTGGCTGTACGAAGCTGTGAAGCGGAACAAAAAATCGGACTGATGCCCATAAAATAAAAAGTTTAGAAGTAATGAATACCATACCATCCATTTCAGCATTTCACAAGTTGCTTTCCCTCCCGGAGCCAAAGCATCCCATGGTAAGCGTGATCAATCTTTATGAAAGTGTTTTCATTGAAGATGAGGTTTGGAAAGGTTTTGTGAGCAAATACTACTGTGTCGCTCTGAAACGTAATGCAAAAGGAAAAATAAAATACGGCCAGCAGCATTATGATTATGATAAGGGAGTGCTAAGCTTTACTGCACCCAATCAGGTTCAGTACCTGGATCTGAAGACGATGGATTGTGAAAATACTGGTTATCTGCTTATTTTTCATGAAGATTTCCTGCTGAAACATCCTTTGGCAAAAACCATTTCATCTTATGGATTTTTCTCGTATGCCGTGAACGAAGCCCTGCATTTATCTGAAGATGAAGAAAATGATCTGCTTGAAATTCTGCAAAAAATAGATAAGGAATGCCAGCATATCGACCATCATACTCAGGAAATTATCTTATCGCAGATTGAATTGCTGCTGAATTATTCTAAACGGTTCTATGAGAGGCAGTTCATTACCCGGAAAAGTGGCAGCCATCAGCTGTTAGCCAAATTTGAATCATTTTTAAATGATTATTTTGATAAAAAGGTATCTGAAAACGGCCTTTTAACCGTTCATCAAATTGCAGAAGCCATGAATTTGTCTCCGAATTATTTAAGTGATCTTTTGAGGGTTCATACCGGGCAAAATACGCAGCAGCATATTCATGAGAAGCTTATCAGTAAAGCAAAAGAGAAACTTTCGACAACAGAGCTTTCCATCAGCGAAATTGCATACGAACTGGGATTTGAACATTCGCAGTCTTTCAGTACACTCTTTAAAAAGAAAACCAATATGTCGCCATTGGAATTCAGGCAATCTTTCAATTAATACAGTTCCGGATTCATTTTTAACAGGGACTCTGTGAATGAAGACAAGACGCTGTTAATATTTATAGCTTACCTGAGAAGGATTTTAAGCTTTATTATTTAAAGGATTATTAGTAGTAATAACAAACATAATCAATGGCTCATCCCCTGTATTCTCAATAGAATGATAACCTATAGAGCTGATGGCTGTAATATCTCCTTTTTGAAGTATTTTTTTTCGTTCCGGCCCTTGGGTGCCGGTTCTTTCACGATACTCGCCGGTCCCATGAATGACGACATATAATTCCTCTTCATTTCTTTCGTTGTGAGTATGAAATCCCGATTCATCACCTCTGTTCAATAAAACCATATAAGCAGCCAGACGATTATTGGTCAGCTCATTTTGACCGAACATTTGAATCAGGTATACGGTTCCGTTTCCTCCGTACATATTTTCACGTTTATCAATGCGCGTGATGGTTCGTTCTTCTTTTTCAAAAGCCATTACATACAGGTGAATGTATTTGGAAACCTCATTTATAACGTGATCGAATTCTGTTCCTTCAGATAATATAACGGTATCAGACATGTTGGTTAGGTATTAATTTATAATGTATATCAATTGATCAAAATTATATAAGTGAAGGCAAAATAGTATTCATTGATGAATCAATAGTTAACAAATCAGCAATAATCTATATTCACCATCATTTTCAACAGGAGCCCTATGAATACAGGGTAAAGCCTTTTGAGCCGGATGATCTACTGCCAGGCGCCAAAGGTGTCCTGATCCTAAATTTACAGGCATTGCACCGGGTTTGGGCTGATAATGCAGGTCAAAAAAACAGTCTTTCAGGAAAGCTTCAAACTCAGTTTCCGGACCGTCATGTAATTCTTTCAGCTTTTCACGGATTTCAGGGATCAGAACTTTTTGTTCAGCCTGGCTATTAGGCAGGATATCGCTTGCAGCTCCATAATAGGTGCATAAAAAAGTATCGGTTCCAATGGGCGATCGGTCGACGTGGTACGAATATACATCGGTGGAAATGAAATCGAATTCCTCATCCCGCTCATAATTTTTAAGTAAATTAAGTGAAGGTGATGCTCCGAAATCAGTTAACAACTTTAAATCATTGAGTATAATTTCCCTCGCCATATCGCCTTCCTGAGATAATTGCAGCGCCGAAAGATCATCAACCGAAACTTCTGTAATATTCTCTTTCAGCTGAAGCTTAGCTACAATTTCTTTAAAATCTCCGGCTAAATTCCTGTACCAGCAAACCGCATTCATAGCAGCCTGGAAATCTGTATTTACCAGTTCAGAAAAGGTAGAGACCGTGTGAATCTGATTGTTGTCGGGAAATTTATCGTTCATAATTCGGAAGGAAAAGCTGAGTGGCTCAATTCTATGCAAAAATAAGAAATAGGGCAGAACATACCGGTAAGATCATTGTAAAATTACTAAACGAAAATCAGACTTAAAATTAAAAAGAAATTAATTTGATTTTCATGATCTTACATGAGTTAATGTATTGGTTTAAAAATGATTATGACAATTTTTCATGAAATTTTGTCACTTTTTCTGAAAAAAATTCACATTTTCACTGCCGGTATTTTTTTTGATATTTACATACCAGCCGGCCGGCTAATGAGTTATTAAATAATTGTTTAACGTATTTAAAAAGACATTACTATGAATCTTATTAAAAGAAATTGGAATAACAATTCTGCTCTTCCAAACCTCTTCGATGATTTTTTTAATCGTGAGCTTTTTAACTGGGGAAACAGCAATTATTCATCAACCAGTACAACCGTTCCATCGGTTAACATCAGGGAAAATGAAGATGCCTATGAAGTGGAAGTAGCTGCACCGGGTATGGAAAAGAATGATTTTGAGATTAAACTGGATGGTAACCTTTTGACAATCTCATCAATGAAGAAGAATAAAAGTGAAGCGAAAGAAGAAAACTTTACCCGCAGGGAATTCAGTTACCAATCGTTTCAGAGAAGTTTTGAGCTTCCAAAAGATGTTGTTGACCAGGATAATATTAATGCGAAATATGAAAACGGGTTGCTTTCGTTGGTCATTCCTAAAAAAGAAGACGCAAAACGGAAACCTCCGCGACTCATTGAGATTTCATAATAATAAATTGAAAGAAAAATGGCTGCTATTAAGCAGCTATTTTTTTGTTCAACCGATAATCTGGTTGTTGATGATTAATATTTTTTTGACATAAGTTGGTGAAAAAATATAAAAAGATGAAATAAACATTTGGTTGCAGAAATATGATACGGGGATATCTTTTAAACCATAAAAAGCCACCTCATGATTGAAAAATGAGGCAGCTTTTATGTATTCTTTGAATGGTCAGCCGGTAATTTACTGTGTTTTACACATGGCATCCCAGGTTGTCCAGAAATGGGCATTAATAGCTCCGGGGGCAGGGTTGGTGCTGTCCGCAACGATCCCTACCATAGAAGCACAGTTGGAATTGCAGCCTATTTCGTTATAGCTTCCCGCCTGTGGTGGGATCTGTCTCCATGTACCGGTAGAACCGCTTAATAATTCTACTTTAATTTCAAAAATTCCTGAAAGATTGGGAGTATGAATTTGTTTTGTCGGATTTTCGCTTGAAATTGAATCGTTCCAGTTGCCCTGTGAAAATGTAACACGCCATGTAGAGATCATTTTGGCAGTATCATTCTGAGGTGAAAGATAAACCCAGAACTGAGCGCCTCCGCCCAATTGAAGTTGGCCGGATGAATTCGCGGTTCCGCTTACGTTTGTTGTTTCCATGTTGAATGTATTTGGTTGGTTAGTTTTTTTACTTCTGATATTCCAGTGTGCCGGTTTAAGGATTAACCTTTATGGATGGCGTTTAATGGTAATTCAAAGTAACAAAGAAGAACGCATCTTTTTTAGAGTATAAATGACCAATTACAGGTTTGGGTAAAAATACCTAACCCGTACAGATCATTCTTGAAAGCTGATATTTTTAGGAGAATTGCAGGTAACGGATGAAAAGTTTTATCTTTGTTTTCCGTAGTTGATGATAAAATATAAGCCGGAAATGCCTTTATGAATAACAATAGTTTCTTACTTTCTGCAAAAGGAATCTGTATAGCAGCTTTTCTTTCTTTTAATACCATGTATGCTCAGAAAACCGCAGAGATACCAACAATTTCAGAGAAAACCTTAAGCAGTATTCTGGAAAAAAACAGAACCTATTATACCCAGGGAAAAGTAGCTGATTATATTCCTGAATTAGGGAAAATGGATGCTAAGGCTATTGCTTTTTCAGTGGTAGAGAAAAATGGGAGAGTACTTAATGTAGGGGATGTTTACAAAAAATTTACCATGCAGAGTATTTCCAAGATCGTTGCATTAATGATTGCTGTCAAAGAAAATGGAGAAGCTGGTGTTTTTGATAAAATGGGCTATTTCGGAACCGATCAGCCTTTCAATCATTTTTCCAATCTTGAAACCACAGGCAAGCCGTTAAATCCTATGATGAATGCCGGAGCCATCCTTACGACCTCCTTAATTTCCGGAGAAGGCGAAAAGCCATTTCTTAAAATCCTGGATATGGTTCGGTATATCACCGGAAACCAGACAATTGAGTACAATACCTCCGTTTATCAATCTGAAAAATCTACCGGGCACCGTAACCGGGGAATGTTTTACCTGATGAAAAATAACGGATTGATTTCAGGAAATGAAGATCAGCTGGATAATTATTTCAAACAGTGCTCTATAGAACTAACTGCTGAAGATTTAGCCAAAATTGGTTATTTTTTTGCTAACGATTGTATCCGTTTTGACGGAGATGACAGGTATAAAAATGCAGAAATGTCAAGACTGATCCTGTCGCAGATGCTTATTGCCGGGATGTACGAATTCAGCGGAGAATATGCCAGAACCGTAGGTCTTCCCAGCAAATCAGGCGTTGGAGGCGGAATTACCGTAAGTGTTCCCGGAAAAATGGGAATCGGTGTTTTCAGTCCTGCTCTGGATAAGCATGGAAATTCTGCAGCCGGTTATCACATGATTTTGGATCTGGCGAGGCAGTATGACCTCAGCCTGTTTTAAAGGTCTTTTCAGGCATCACACCATTTTATTTTTCAGATCTTTATATTTTGAACGTCCTACAGGCAGTATTTCACCAGTTTTAAGCAATGCTCGTATCTTGTGTAAGGTGACAGTGCTGGCTACATAACTCCAGTTCTTTCGTAACAGGGATCAGAGCCTTTTCAGAGATCTCGTTAATACTATCAAATTAAAGCTAAAGCGGAAACAGAGATTGATCTTAAGTTGTCTCTTGTGTAATAACTCCGGTGGATAATCATAATAATTCTGTAATCTTCTTGTTCTCATAACGTTACTCTCGGGTAACGTTATTTTTTATTGTGAAAATGGTACAGGATTTTGCTGTTTTTTTCGAAATTATGAATTTGATGATTCTTTTCACCGGATCGGCAAACCCAGATTTTGTAGATTTTATACACCTTTTAAGTGTGTTATATTTTTTTAATATTGGAAAAAATAATTCTCTTATTATTGATTTATTATATTTTTTATTTTTATATTTGTGTGGTAATGTTCAATTATAAACATTTATAATTGAATCTGTTTAATTGTGCTGTCTCGTTTCTGAGAATGAAAACTCAAACTGTGTTTTTTAATTTTATTTAAATTCATAATAATTTATTGTTAATAATTTATTATTAAATTTAAATTATGATTGAAAATATAGTATATATTTATTATTTTTATTCCATCATATTTTAACAATCACTCATTATGCCGTAAGGTTTGTGTTTTGTAATGTGAATTTCCCAATTATCATCAATATCATGAATGCAATGAAAAACTTAACCATTATTGGGTTAACACCCTTTGAAAAGCCGGATGTTAAACTTACGCAAAAGCTGCACGACTCGGGTGCTTTTCCCATCTTAAGCCTAGGCCATGACCTGACAGCTGCGCAAACAGCGCTGGACCAAATTGCCAGGACAGATATACCTTCTTACGGGATCTATCTGCCAAACGACAAATTTATTTCCCTCCAAATCCCTGAAAAAGTAAAATTCGCGATCCTTCCGTCCGGAGTTTCAATGAATATTGTGCCGGATCTTCCAGTAATTTATCAGGTGACCAATCTGGATGAGGCCAGGCTTGCCGAACAATCCGGAGCCGAAGGAATTATTATAAAAGGAAATGAAGCAGGCGGCCTCGTAGGCTATGAGTCAACTTTTGTGCTGTTCCAGCGTATTATCAAAGAAATTAATACTCTACCTGTTTGGGTACAGGGTGGAATAGGTCTGCATACGGCTGCTGCAGTAAAAGCATTGGGAGCAACCGGAATTGTCCTCGACAGCCAGCTGGCATTATTCCCGGAAAGTTCCGTTCCCCAGGAAATCAAGGATTTAGCCTCAAAACTGAACGGTACCGAAACTAAAATTATAGCCGGCCACCGGGTATTGGTGAGACCCAACTCACCTGTAATACCTGAAAATGTGACTGCCGAAGAGCTGAGACAATATTTCACGGACTTTGACCTGAATAAAAGCTATATCCCTATGGGACAGGATATTTCACTGGCTATAGGGCTGTACGAAGATTTCAAAACCCTGAAAAGAATGATTTTTGGGTTTAAAGAAGCAATGTATGGTCACCTGAAGCAGGCCAAAGCACTTAAAGTAATCAGTGAAAATAACATAATGGCCCAAAAACTGGGATTGCGTTATCCTATAGCACAGGGGCCAATGACCCGTGTCAGTGATGTTCCATTATTTGCCAATGCAGTAGCTGATGCGGGTGCTTTACCTTTTGTCGCCTTATCTTTACTTAAAGGTGAGCAGGCAAAATCTTTGGTCATGGAAACCAAAAAGCTTGCCGGTGAAAAGACATGGGGAGTAGGTATTCTTGGTTTTGCCCCTCAGGAATTAAGGGAAGAACAGACAGCTTATATACTGGAAGCCAAGCCGCCCGTAGTTCTTATTGCCGGAGGAAGACCGGCACAGGCCAAGGTATTTGAAAAGGCAGGCATTACAACTTTCCTTCACGTTCCTTCTCCTGCCTTACTGGATATTTTCCTGAAAGAAGGTGCTGCTAATTTCATCTTTGAAGGCCGTGAGTGCGGAGGTCATGTAGGTCCGCTTTCAAGCATGGTCCTTTGGGAAAAACAGATTGAACGTATTTTAAAAGAAGAACATCCCGAAAATATCAGCGTATTTTTTGCAGGCGGAATTCATAATGCATTTTCAACGGCATTCGTTTCTGTCATGGCTGCTCCGTTAACAGCCAGAGGCGTAAAGGTCGGAGTATTGATCGGAACAGCCTATCTCTACACAGAAGAAGCCGTGCGTACCGGAGCTATTCAGGAAGAATTCCAGGTGCAGGCCATGCAGGCAAAAGATACCGTCTTACTGGAAACGGCACCGGGACACGAAACACGCTGTTTGAATACAGCTTTTGCCAAACATTTCAGCACCGAGAAGATCAGACTTCTGGAAGCGGGAATGGATAAAAAAGAAGTCTGGGAACAGCTTGAAAAACTAAATGTGGGCCGGCTTAGGATTGCTGCAAAAGGAATCGATCGCCAGGGCGACAAGTTGGTTAATGTTCCTAAAAACGAGCAGCTCGATCTCGGGATGTATATGATCGGTCAGGTAGCCACAATGCAGAACCGCGTAATTTCCCTTGCATCACTGCATCAGAATGTAAGTATTGATAATTATAAATATATTGAAGAAGCAGCTTTACCGGAAAAACCGGTATCCACAGAGAAACCTCTGGATATAGCAATTGTCGGGATGGAATGTATTTTCCCCGGAGCTAAAAATCTTGAAGAATACTGGAGAAACATCATCCTGGGAAGAGACAGTGTTACAGAAGTTCCTGATGAGCGCTGGAATAAAGAGCTATATTATCACCCGGATTCGGATGGACCGGATGTGTCTCACTCCAAATGGGGCGGATTTATTCCGAAAATTGATTTCGACCCTTTGGCCTTCGGAATACCTCCGCAATCCCTTGCTGCTATTGAGCCGACACAATTGTTGACCTTATTGGTGGCCAAACGTGCCATGGAAGATGCAGGCTATGGAGAGAAGCAGATCAACAGGGAAAATATTTCTGTCATTATAGGTGCTGAGGGCGGTAATGATCTTGCCAACAGCTATAGTTTCAGAGGATATTATAAACAGGTTTTCGGAGAACTTCATGAAGAAGTAAAACAGGCATTCCCACATACGACGGAAGATTCATTCCCTGGTATTCTGGCTAATGTGATCGCGGGGAGAATTACGAACCGTCTGGATCTTGGAGGAAGGAATTTCACGGTAGACGCGGCTTGTGCTTCCTCTTTGGCAGCTATTGATCTGGCCTGCCAGGAACTTGTATTAGGAAAATCAGACATGGTTCTTGCCGGCGGTGCAGATTTACATAACGGAATCAATGATTACCTGATGTTTTCCAGCACCCACGCGCTTTCCAGAAAAGGAAGATGTGCCACTTTTGATGGGGAAGCAGATGGTATTGCCCTTGGAGAAGGAGTTGCCATTCTTGTCTTAAAAAGATATGAAGATGCCGTTCGAGATGGTGACCGTATTTATTCAGTCATCAAAGGAGTGGGAGGATCAAGTGACGGAAAAGCATTGGGGCTTACAGCACCTAGAAAAATAGGGCAGGTACGCGCATTGGAAAGGGCTTATACTCAAGCGGGTATTAGTCCTGCATCGGTTGGCTTAGTGGAAGCTCACGGAACAGGAACTGTTGTAGGAGACAAAACCGAACTGAGCGCGCTGACCAATTTATTCAGCCAATCCGGAGCAATACCGGGACAGACTCATTTAGGTTCCGTAAAAACGCAGATCGGCCATACCAAATGCGCGGCTGGATTGGCGGGACTCATCAAAGCTTCACTGGCAGTATATCATGGAGTGAAACCACCAACAATTCATTTACAGCAACCTAATGCTTATTATAATCCCCAAACCAGTCCTTTTGCTTTTTATACGGAAAGTGGATTGTGGAGTGAGAAAAACCGGTATGCCGGAATCAGTGCTTTTGGATTTGGGGGAACCAATTTCCATACGGTTATTGCCAATCACCCTAAAGAAGATGATTCTGCCGTATTGCAATCGTGGCCGTCTGAATTATTTGTATTCCGTGGGGAAACGTATGAGGATGCCAGAGTTCAATTGAATCAAATCAAATCTTTATTAGAGGTAAATGGTGATATTCCATTAAAAGATATGGCTTACAGCCTAGCGGTTGGGTCAGAAAAACCGATTCAGTTAACCATTGTTGCTGATACTGCCGAACATTTGATGATGAACATCGAGCTGGCCTTATCCGGCATTGAAAGTAAAGACACTTTTACAGTAAATAAACGAGACGGTAAAGTAGCTTTCCTTTTCCCTGGCCAGGGTAGCCAGAGAATCAATATGGCTCGTGATCTGTTCGTCGCTTTTCCGGCTATGCGTAACCTGATTGAAGGATACCCTGAACTGGAGAAAGTGGTTTTCCCTTCAGCAACGTTTGATGAAATTTCCCTGAAACAACAGAAAGAAACAATTAAAGATACCCGTCTGGCGCAGCCTATTTTGGGAATTGTTGACCTGGCTTTAGCTAAATTCCTGAAATCACTGGACATTGTTCCGGATATGGTGGCAGGCCACAGCTATGGTGAATTGCCGGCGTTGTGTTTTGCCGGTGTTTTTGAAGAAGAAAAACTGGTTGATCTGAGTATTCAAAGAGCCCAGGCCATTCTGAATTCAGTAGAAGGTGGAGATCCGGGTACCATGATCGCGGTAAGCGCGACAAGAGAACAATTACAGCCGGTATTAGACAAGACAGAAGGGTGCTATCCGGTTAATTATAATGCTCCAACCCAATGCGTGGTGGCAGGAAGTACGCCGGCCATTAACAAATTAATGGAAACCCTAAAACAGGAACGTATCTCTGCAAAGAAATTAGAAGTAGCCTGTGCATTCCACAGTCCGTTATTGGCCAAATCCAAAGGCTTATATGATGAGGTCTTAAAGGATATTCCTTTCCATGAAATGCAGATTCCGGTTTGGTCGAATACCACTGCGGAGATCTATCCCACCAACCCATCAGAAATCAAAGAAAGACTTACAGATCATCTGGTACAACCCGTAAGATTTGTAGAAGAACTTCAGGCGATGTACGCAGACGGAGCCAGAATATTCATCGAGGTAGGACCTGGAAAAGTATTGACCGGACTGACGAATTCCTGCTTAAATAAAGATCAGATCACCCTGTATGCAGAAGACAGCAGCCGTAATAAAATGAGCCACCTTCTTTCTATGCTGGCGCAATATCTGGGAACCGGCCGAAGCTTCAGTATTGAAAAGCTTTTTGAAGGCCGTAATGCCCGACTGCTTCAAATTGAACAGCCCGAACTGTATAAGAAAAATCCAGCCATCTGGCGTGTGAACGGACAAATGGCACATCCAACCACAGGTAATCTGCCGGCTAACGGTGCATTACCAATATTAAATCCTATTCCCATGAACAATTTTACTAATAATCAACCAGCCCCTGCAGCCGAATCTCAGCCTGCTGCTGAACGTATGCTTCAGGAATATTTAAATACCATGAAACAGCTGATCCAGGCACAGCGTGATGTAATGCTTTCCTTCCTGGGGCAGAATCCACATATCAACCCTGCACCTGTTTATACTGAACCGGCACATTCACCTGTAAATGACCGTTTAGTCACGATTCCTGCGCAGCCGGTTAATGCAGAAAAGCCAGCTGCTGTTGCCGTAAAACAGGCTCCGGTAAAGGATATTAAAACCTTATTATTACAAGTGGTAAGCGACAAAACAGGATATCCGCAGGAAATGCTCGGAATGGAAATGGATCTGGAAGCCGATTTAAGTATTGACTCTATCAAAAGGGTAGAAATTATTGGAACACTTCGCAGTGAACTTGGAACGCTTACATCAGATCATGCCGATGAAGACACGATTATGGAGAAATTGGCATCGATCAAAACTTTAAGCGGCCTGGTTTCCTGGCTGACAGAATTTACAGGAAGTCCGGCGGCTGCTCCTGAAAAAAATGAAACTAAAGGAACACCAGCACCAGAAGTACAAAGCAAATCTGTATTTTCTCTTGAAGAACTTCAAAATGTAATTCTGGATATCGTCAGTGAAAAAACAGGCTATCCGAAAGAAATGCTTGGTTTGGATCTAGATCTGGAAGCAGACCTGAGCATTGATTCTATTAAAAGAATGGAAATTATCGGCGATCTTAAAACCAAAATCGGATTCGGGGAAGATATGGATCAGGCTGATGATCTGATGGAAAAACTGGCTACCATTAAAACATTAAAAGGATTGGCTTCATGGATCAGCGAGATGAGCGGAAATGCTGATGCTGAACCGGCTCAGAACTTACTGTCACGCCTTCGCTTTGACCTGACGCCGACCAATGTTTCTACTGAACAAAACACAGAAATCATAAAGAGAAAACGTTTTGCTATCACTCAGGACAACAGTCCGCACACGCTGGCCATTAAAAACGCTCTTGAAAAACATGGAGCTATAGCAGAATTGGTTGATACAGAAAGGGATCTTAAAGATTTTGACGGATTGATCATTCTGGATCTGTTTTCCTCAACAGTAAAACACAGCATCATCGACCACGTGGATCAGATTAAGAAACTGGATCTTGATAAAGCTAAATGGGTGTATCTGATTTCAGATATTCCGGCTCATATCCAGGAACTTACCGATACCCGTCTTTTACGCCATTACAAAGGCTATCCGGGACTTTTTAAAAGCTTGGCAAGAGAATTTGAACAAACTTCCTGCAGGCTGATCAGCCTGAGCACACCACAGGAAGTTGATCAGATTACAGAGATCGCTTTAAAAGAAATATTAACCACAGATAAACCTTCTGAAGTGGTTTACAAACATGACCAAAGGCATAAAATAGATATCATTCCATCTCCATTGTCAGCAAGCCTTGAAGAAGCACATATCCGGCTGGATCAGGAATCTGTAGTTCTGGTGCTTGGAGGCGGGCAGGGAATTACTTCCGAATTGGTGAAACATATGTCCGGAGCGTATCCGTGCACCTATATTCTGGTGGGAAGATCAGCGGATCCTAGGGATATAGCAGGTCCTAAAGAAGTGGAAGTTATGAAGACCAAGGACGAAATAAGAAGCTATCTGATTAAAACCGGAAACTTTACTTCTCCTGCTGAAATCGAAAAAGAGACCGTAAGAATTTTCAAAAACAACCAGATCCTGAGAACCATCCGTGATATGGAGCAGCTTGGAAATACGGTATTATACCAATCCTTAGACCTTTGTGATGAAGAGGGATTATCAGACCTGATCAAAAATATTTACGAAAAATACAGCCGTTTGGACGGCGTTATTCATGGAGCAGGTCTTTTGGAAGATAAATTGTTCAGACACAAGACATCCAGTTCGTTTGAACGGGTCTTTGATACCAAAGTAAAACCGCTTCGTGTATTGGCAGAGCAGCTGCGTGCCGACTGTCAGTTTGTAGTGCTCTTCTCAAGCATCGCTTCAGTATATGGAAATAAAGGTCAGACAGATTATGCTGCAGCCAACTCCGTACTGGATGATTATGCCAAAGCATTGAACAAAAAATTGAAAGGAAAAGTAATTTCCATCAACTGGGGTCCTTGGAAAGGAGCTGGAATGGTTTCATCAACACTGGAAACAGAATATGAACGCCGCGGTATTTCTTTAATTCCACTGGACCAGGGGAAAGAAATTTTCCTTAATGAGATCAGATACGGAACCGAAAGTCAGGTATTGATCATGTCAGGAAACAACTGGTAAACCTCTGTATACACTAATAACTATGAAAAAAACAGATGTTGCTGTCATTGGCTTATCCTGTGTCTTTCCCGGGGCACAGGATGCCGATACTTTCTGGCAGAATATTATCAATAAAGTAGATTCCACCCAATCGGCTCCCGCTGACAGGATTGATCCGGTACACTTCAGTGATGCTGCTAACCCTGTAGACAGATTTTACTGTCAACGCGGTGGATTTATTTCAGATTATGAATTTGATCCGACGGCTTTTGGGATTCTCCCGTTAGCTGTAGAAGGCACCGAGCCGGATCATTTATTAACCTTGGATCTGGTGCAGAAAGCCCTGGAAGATGCCGGTGTATTTCAAAAGGGAACATCTCTTGAAAAAACCGGAATTATTATCGGTAAAGGAAACTATACCGGTCCCGGAGCGACACGTGCCATTGAAATTGTGCGCACCGGAGAACAGATTTCTTCATTATTACAGGAATTGCTTCCTCAGGTATCTTCAGCAGATATCGAAAAGGTGAAACATGCTTTCCAGGAAAGAAAAGGAAGATTTGCGGCAGATACTGCCATGGGATTGATTCCTAACCTCGTTGCCTCACTAGTGGCCAACAGGTTCAATCTCGGAGGCGCTGCTTTTACTGTAGATGCTGCCTGTGCCAGTGCACTGATAGCGGTAGATCACGCCGTTCAGGAGCTGAACCGCGGCCGTTGTGATATGGTCATTGCGGGAGGTGTACATACCGGACAGAATGCTGCTTTCTGGAGCATTTTTGCCCAGTTGGGAGCTTTGTCGCATCAACAGCAGATCAAGCCGTTCAGTATGGATGCAGACGGATTACTAATTGGGGAAGGCTGTGGTTTTGTCGTGCTAAAACGACTGGAAGATGCAGTCCGTGACCAAGATAAGATCTACGCTGTAATAAAAGGAGTCGGAGTAAGCAGCGATGGTAATGGAACCAGCGTGATGAGTCCGTCCGTTAAAGGTCAGCTTAAAGCTTTACAACAGGCCTGGATCAATGCAGACCTTGATGAAAAACAGATCGGTTATCTTGAAGCCCACGGCACAGGAACACCACTTGGAGATAAAACGGAACTTCAGACCTTAGCGCGGTTTTTTACGAAAGAACAAACAACCCAGCCTGCAGGAATCGGATCGGTAAAATCCAATATCGGACATGCTATGCCGGCTGCCGGGATTGCAGGCTTAATTAAAATCTGTCTGGCCCTTCATCATGATACATTGCCACCTACCTTACATTGTGAAAATCCAATTGCAGATATGGAGCAGACCCGTTTTGCCCCGGTGCAGGAACCAAAAAACTGGTCAAAGACAGGCTTGCCAAAAGTAGCGGCAGTCAATGCCTTCGGATTTGGAGGGATCAATGCACATGTTGTTCTTGAAGGTTATGACATGCCGAAAAAAGACCGTGTTTTAGTATTGGCAAGACCTACCCATGAAGAATTACTTTCTGCTTTTAAAAACAATGACAACAGAATAGGAGACGGGGATTACCGGATTGCTTTATTCGACCCGACCCCTGAAAGAATAGAAAAAGCAATTAAAATTGTAGCTAAAGATAATCCATGGCGCAATAAACAGGATATCTGGTATACCAATACGCCTTTGCTGAAGGATGGGGGCAAAATAGCTTTCGTATTTCCGGGGCTGGATGGCCTTGCCAAGGGTGAAGTGGACAGTGTAAGCCGTTACTTTGGATTAACCGAACCTATCGAAAAAGAAGGGGAAGGTTTACTAAGCGATGCATTAGGAATTTTCAACAAATGCAGCATCCTTGATAACGCCCTGAAAAAACTGGGAATTGTTCCGGATATGAATGCGGGACACAGTCTGGGAGAATGGCTGGCAGGATATTCCTCAGAACTGGCAGAAGTGAATTCTGTGAAAGCTCTGATCGATGTTCTGAATCCGGAAACTTTTGAATTAAAAGACTCCAGATTTATTGCTGTCGGAGCGGGGATAGATACTATTAAACCTTTTATTGATGACATTCCCAATCTTTATATTTCCAATGACAATTGTCCTAATCAGGTGATCCTTTGCGGTAGTAATACTGCTCTGGATGAGTTGGTTCCATTGTTAAAATCAAAACAGGTCTTTCATCAGATTCTGCCGTTCCAGTCAGGTTTTCACTCACCATTTATTGCTGATAAGCTGGACATAATATTAGCAGGAATGGAAAAAGCGCAGTTTCAAAAAACGAAGATCCCGCTGTGGTCTGCAACGACTTTGGAGCCGTATCCTGCCGATCAGGATGCCATCAGAAAACTAAGTGCCGAACATTTGGTTCAGCCGGTCCGTTTCCGTGAACTGACAGATAAACTGTATGAAGAAGGAGCAAAATTCTTTATCCAGATTGGTACCGGAGGACTGATCGGGTTTATTGATGATACCTTAAAAGGAAAAGAGTTCAGTACGATTGCTTCCAGTGTGGCCACAAGATCTGCACTGGCTCAGCTGCAGCGTGTGGTAGCCGCATTATTTGTGGAAGGGAAAACGGTAGCATTGGACTTTTTAGAAGTACAAAGCCAATCTAAAAAATCATCAGGAAAAGGAATCAAATTACAGTTAGGTTCGCCGATTATTCGGGATTTTAAAGAAATTCAAAATCTGGCTCAGTCCTTTGAGATACCAAAACAAAATACGGTTTCAGCGGCGGTGGCTAAGACAGGTCATCCTCTGGTTCAGGCTTTCCAGGAAAATATCACCGATATGATCCGGATGCAGGAAGAAGTGCTGACGCTGTTTCAAAACCGTCCGGAAATTACTCTTCCAAAACCTGTGGTTTCCAAACCTCCTGTCAGTAAGAATTTCTCGAAACTTCTTCATGTTAATTTAGATACTCATCCTTACCTCATCGATCACAGTTTATTGAGACAGCCGAAAGGATGGACCAATGTTTCTGATATGGAGCCGGTGATCCCGATGACCATGATCTTTGAGCAGTTAGCAGAAATCGCACAGGCGGAAATACCCGGAACCCGTGTTCATAAAATCATTAATGTAAGTGTGTTTCAATGGATGAATGTGGCCAAACCTTTTGAAAAAACAGTCAAAGGAGAATGGCGATCCCCCAACCACGCTTATCTTGATATCGAAAACTTTGCCAATGCAGAAGTCTTACTGGCTTCATCTGCGCCTGCTGTTCCTGCCTTTAACCTCTCGATCGGGGATCTTCTGCCAATCGAAAGAACACCTGAAGAGATCTATGACAAACATATGTTCCATGGGGAACTCTACCAGGGAATTACAGAAGTTTCAGCAGTAGGAACGAAAGGAATTATAGGAAAAATTAAAGGAAATGGCGGAAAAGGCTCTTTGCTTGATAATGCCGGACAGCTATTCGGATTGTGGCTGCAACTTACCCTGACCAAAGACCGTATTGCTTTTCCTGTGAAGATCAGGGATATTGAATTCTTTGGTGATATGAAAGATCAGGAAGGTATTTTTGAATGTACCTGTATCCTTACCGAACTCAATGAAGAATTTGCCATTGCTGATATCATCCTGAAAAGAGACGGAAAGGTATGGTGCGCCATTACAGGCTGGCAAAACCGCCGTCTGGAAATTGATGAACCCCTTTGGAACGTTTCCATGTCGCCTTTACATAACCGTCTTTCAGAGGAAATAGCTCCCGGGATATTTTTCTTTCATCAGGCGTATACCAGGGTTGCTTCGTGGGATTTTATCCTCAAAAGATATTTCAACCAGACCGAAAAACAGTATCATCAGCAGTTGCTTCCCAACAAGCGGAAAGAATGGATGGTGAGTCGTGTAGCGGTGAAAGATGCCGTTCGTAACCTTCTCCGTGAAAAAAAAAATCACCCTTGCTTTCCCATCACTTTTGAAATAGGGAAGGATGAAGCCGGAAAACCTTATCTGATCGGTGATGTCACCGAAGATATCCATATTTCTTTAGCCCATAAAGAAAAAGATGCGGTCGGTATTGCCCGTCATGGCGGCCCGGTGGGAATCGATATGGAGATCATGGAAGAGCGCACTGCCGGATTTTATGATCTGGTATTTACCGGTCACGAATTAACCTTATTAAAAGACAGAGATCAGGCAGAATGGACCACTAGATTCTGGGTAGCTAAAGAAGCCTACGGAAAGTTTCTCGGGACCGGGCTGAAAGGAAATCCAAAAGCCTTTGAAATTACCCGTATCGAAGGAGATTACTTGTGGATCAATCAAACTGAAATAAAAACTATTAAACATAAAAAATATATTATCGGATGGACACTATAAACAACACACTAAAACTGAATCACGAAGAATTGTTCACGCTTTTAAAAGGTTTTATTACGGAAGTAATAGGCGCTGAATTTGTAGAGGAAATGGATATCACTCCGGACAGTTCATTCACGAAAGACCTGGAAATGGACAGCATAGAAATCGTTTCTTTTTCCGAGAAGATCAAAGCGCATTTCGGGGACCAGATTGATTTTACAGGATGGCTGTCTTCTATGGATTTAGACGAACTGATCAACCTTGACCTCCGTATGATCATCAATTATATCTACGAATGCCAATAATTAATGTAAACCATAAACAGGTTCATATTCAGGAACTCAATAAAGGAGCTGAACAGACGGTGGTGCTTATCCACGGGATGTTCAGCAACCTCTCCATTTATTATTTTAATATTGCCCCGATTCTGGCGAAGCATTTCCGTGTGGTGATGTACGATCTGAAAAGCCATGGTATGAGTGAGCGTTTTACAGACGGTTACGATCTGGAAAGTATGTCATCCGATCTGCTGGCTCTGATGGACGTTTTGGAACTAAAAAAAGTACACCTGGCCGGATACAGTTTCGGAGGACTGATTGCTCTGAAAACCGCATTGAAAGTGCCGGAACGTGTCAGTCAGCTGATCGTCATAGAAGCACCGGACCCTCAGGATGAAAAAGCCCGTAACATCATCGATGAGTACAGCAAGGAATTCCTCGAGCATTATGTGGCCAATTTTACGGATACTACCAAAGTTCAGATGGGTAAAAGGCAGATGGAGAAAAATCATCGGATGTATGAATTCCTGTTCGAAAAAACCAGCATCAAAGCAGATATGATCAGGGAAAAACATTTTCTGAAGGAAGCCAATTTCTCAGAACTGAATATCCCCACACTTCTGCTTTACGGATCAGAATCGAACTGTAAACCTACAGGAGAATGGCTGAAAACGCAGATCATTTCATCTGAACTGGAGCTGATTCCCGGCGATCACAATATCCCGATACAGGAACCTGTTCAGATTGCAGAATCGATCGTTCATTTTTTATCTCAATCATTATCTAAAATATTAACACAAAATCATGGCTAAATTTGTATTTGTTGTTCCGCCATTGACAGGCCATGTCAATCCCACCTTAAGTATCGGTGCAGAATTGCTGCAAAGAGGACATAAAGTGGCCTGGATCAGTCTTGACAAAAATTTAAGTACAAAACTTCCTGTCGGGGGAGAACTTTTACTCATTCAATATGACCAGACCGACGAGGAAAAAAGAGAAAGTGAGAGCTATCTCGATATTATTTCTAAAAAAGTAGTGTACGGTATCGATAGTGTCAAATTTCTTTACGATGACGTACTGATTCCCTTAAACAGACATTGCTACAACGGGATTGTTACCCTGCTGGAACAATATCAGCCCGATATGGTAATTGGCGACCATCAGCTGTTTGCTGCCGCTATTGCCGCTAAAAAACTAAATCTTCCCTACAGCACCTCCGTTACCGCTCCGGCTGCCATTAAAATGATGGATGAGCTGCCAAAAGTACACGAATGGGAAGTCAACAGGATCATCGAACTTCAAAAAGAACTGGGGGTAGTGGAAAACCGTTCATTAGCTTCCTCCGATCTGTTAACCCTTGTTTTAACCTCAGAATATTTCTTTGGCGAAATGGATCTGCCGGAAAACTATCAGTTCACGGGACCTGTTCTTACGGAACGCCGTATCTCCTGTGAATTTGATTGGGACAGATTGAAAAGCAGTACCAATAAAAAGATCCTGGTAAGCATCGGAACAACCTTCGATCATGATCATAAAAAAGCTTTCTTCCAAAAAGTGGTGGATGCCTTTAAAGATGAAGATCTGACCGTTGTACTGGTTTCTGATCCGCAGCTTTTTGACAGCTGGCCGGAAAACTTTATGGTGTATAATCAGGTTCCGCAACTGGATCTGCTGCCTCATCTGGATGGAGTTGTATGCCACGGCGGACACAATACCGTTTCCGAAGCCCTTTCCAACGGTCTTCCACTGGTGGTCATCCCGATTGCGTATGATCAGTCGCATGTGGCAGGACGTGTTGTGCGTACCGGAGCAGGAGAACGTCTTAATTTTAACAGATTTAAATCCCACCACTTGAACGAAGCTGTAAAAAACATCCTGAATCATGCAGAATATAAAGAAGCGGCTGAAACGGTTCGTGAATCTTTCACTAAAGCCGGAGGTACAGCCACTGCAGCCAATTTGCTTGAAAAAGCATTAATCCCTGCTGCTGAAACAGTAAAATCCGGGTCTAAATTTTTGTTTGTGATCCCGCCGTTTTTTGGCCATATCAGCCCGACCTTAAGTGTTGGAGCCAGTTTGATCGCCCGCGGACACGAGGTAAAATGGTTCGGAATTACCCCATTGGACAATAAGCATATTCCCGAAGGAGGAAGTTATTTTTATCCTGAAGAAGATCTGAGTCCTTTTCAGGAAGATATTCAGCGTATTTTAAAGCGGCAGGACGACGGGCCGGCCTGTTCAGGACCTGAAGTGATGAAACTCGCACTGGAAGAAACCTATGTTCCGTTTGCCAAAATGATGATGCCCGGGCTGGAACGTCTAGTACAAGAGTGGAAACCGGATGTTCTGGTGAATGACTGTATTACTTTCGGAGGCGCTCTTTTTGCCCACAAACACAACATTCCATGTGTAACAACTACGCCTGTTCCTCCTGACGTAATGGGCGATACTGCGAATAACGCACCGAAGATTTTCGAATGGCAGCAAAATCTGATCAAAGATCTCCAAAAAGAAGTCGGGATCAAGGATGAAGGGATTTTTATCCATTCCAATAAGCTGAATCTGGTATTCACTTCGCAGGCTTTTGCAGATTTTGAAACGGTTCCTTCCCATATGAGATTTGTAGGCCCGGTAAAAGGACGCCCCAATCCTGCTCCTTTCGATTGGGAAAAGCTGGAAGCGTCCACAACACCAAAAATATTTGTATCACTTGGAACCCTTTTGGTAGATATCCGGAAGGCCTTTTTTGAAAAGGTGATTGCAGCATTTGCAGATCAGCCTGTCACAGTTATTGCAGCCACTCCGCCTGAAATATTTGAGGAATGGCCTTCTAATTTTATTGTAAGCGGTTTTGTCCCTCAATCTGCACTGATGCCCCATATGGATGCGGTGATCTGCCACGGAGGCTTTAATACCGTAAATGATACCTTCACCAATGGATTACCGATGCTGATTACGCCTATCGCATACGACCATTTTCATATTGCTAAATTAATTGAAAAGGCAGGCTGCGGAATCAGCATCCGGTACAAGCGGTTACGTGTTGAAGCTCTTCGTGAAACTGTTTTTGAACTGCTTGAAAACCCTGCCTACAGAAACGCGGCGAAAGAGGTTCGGAAGAACTTGCTGAATGCCGGCGGCAATGACCGTGCGGTAGAGCTTCTGGAAGATTTTGTACACCAGCATCGTTCAACATTAGTTACAGTATAAGGTTATGAGAAGAAAATTGTTATTTGGAGAACGTATGCTGCTGGGTGACGGAAAAGAACCCTTCAATGCGGTGATTCCGTTCCGTCTGCGGGGAAGCTTTCAGGAAAAGGATATTCAGCATGCCCTGAATCAGCTGCAGGGAAAGCATCCCTGGTTGAGAGCGCTCATCAGTTATGATGAAGACCATATTCCCTGGTTTGAGGTACCGGAAACACATCCGCAGATACCGATACGGATTGTTTCCAGAAAAGGGGAGGATGACTGGCAGGAGGAATCCAGAAGGGAATGGCAGACTTTATTTGATTTTGAGGAACAGCCCCTTCTCCGGTTCATCTGGATCAGAGGGGAAGAGGTTTCGGATATGCTTTTTTCTTTCCATCATTGTTTGTGCGACGGAGGTTCTGCGATGGCCTTTTTATATGAATTTTTAGCAATATTGGATAATCCGTCAGCTGAAATCGGGGTAGAGCATCCTATATTGGGAATTCATGATGTGGTTCCGGAAGAGATTCTTACAAACCGTTACCAAAAGATGAAAGCGAAAGTAATCGGCAGGGTAGCGGCAACGGCCATCAAATGTCTCCCTGTCAGCAAAAAAGCAGTTGAACGGCAAAATGATTACCTGATCCACTGGAAATTTGACAAAGAGATGAGCAAGGAACTGATTTCCTATTGCAAGTCGCAGGAGGTTACTGTTAATACATTTTTAAGTACCGTGTTGCTTCATGCATTTAAAAAAGTAAGAGGGAATGCGGCTTTCAATAAAGTGTCATGTCCGGTAGATATCAGGCGTTTTGCGCCACAGATTAAGGACGATCATATCTTCGCTTTCGGATTGATGATTGTACTTTCATCTGACGATAAAGTGAGTTTTTCGGACAATTTGTGGATGATGCAGGAATCTGTAGAAAGGAAAACCTCTAAGCTGAATCCTTACATTACCATGATGGTGATGGAATCTGCACATGATGCCTTGAAAAATTTCACGAAACTTTTAAAGCATGGCAAATCTTCCAACGACTGTATGTTTTCCAATCTGGGACGCATTCAGATCCCTCATCAATACAAAGATTTTACATTGGAAACCATTTTCAGCCCGTCTGTAATAGGCCCGTTGGGGAATACAACAACGATGGTGACTTCAACCTTCCAGGGGGAAATGGATTTTTCATTTGTGGGAAGCGAAGGCTATTTACCGTATGCAGAAGCCTTAGCCATTCGTGATGAGGTGATTAAAATGGTGAAATTACAATTAGACCCCATAGCAGTATTATGATCAGGCGAAATTTAATGATGGTGGAACGGATCATGTATGTTGATCCTGAAACCCCTGTCAATTGTGTATTTACGGCAAAAATCCAAGGAGATATTCCTGAGGAAAACTTTAAGGCTGCTTTAGAGAAAATCCAGCAAAAACATCCTTTGCTGCGAACCAGGATTGATAACAGTGAAAAGCATCCCTTTTTTATAGAAGAAAAAGATATTGAACCTATTCCGCTCCGTATTGTTGAACGAAAAACGGATGAAGATTGGCTGCAGGAATCCGAAAAAGAGTGGTTCCGGCTGTTTAAAGATGAAAAAAAGCCGCTTGCCCAATTGGTCTGGATCAAAGGGCAGGAGGTATCGGAAATCCTTTGGGTACTGCCTCACTGCATCTGCGACGGAACGTCTCTTGTCACCATGATGACGGAACTTCTTGCTTTACTGGATGATCCTGCTCTGGAGTTGCAGCCTTATGAGGTATTCAGTTCTGTGGACGATTTTCTGCCTTTGGATTTCGATATGAAAAGAAAGAAACGCAAAGCCCGTTTTTATCTGATGATGGGCCGACTCTTTTTTCTCATGCAGCGCAAAAGTAAGACCAGAAACCTTGGCAGTAATTACGTTGTCCATTGGAAGCTGAATGCAGATACAACTGCGGAAATAACGGCAAAATCTAAGGCTCATGGTGTCTCTGTTCACGCTTTGCTTTGTTCTTCATTCATGCAGGCTTTCCAGGATGTTCAGGGAAAATATGCAAAAGGTAAGGTGATCAGTCCAGTAGATGTGCGTCATTTTATTCCGGAGATCAGGCAGGATCATGTATTTGCGTTTGCCCCAACCGTTGAGTTGTCCTTAAAAAAAGGAAACCCGGATCTACTGGATAATGCCAGACAGATCAAAAAAGATCTTACAGAAAAAATAGGAAAAATGGAGGCCAGAGAGCTTCTGTGGATGGGTGAGCAGATGCATCCTGTTGTTGAACGAATGGTTTCCATGCTGAAATCCAGTAAAGGCGGGCATGATGTAACGCTTTCCAATATGGGAAAAATCAATATCCCGGGCGATTATAAAAATTTTAAGGTGGAAACCATCATCAGTCCTACAGTTGCCTTTCCATGGCTGAATTCGAATACTTTGGTCGCAACAACGTATAATCAGCAAATGGATTTTACCTTTATGTCCAATGAACAATTCCTGTCCAAAGAAGAAGCCGTAAAAATTAAAAACAAAGCCATTGAACTCCTGACCTCGTCGCTATGAAATTTAAACTGAAGCCGCCCCATCCTAAAAAACTCAGGAAAACCACCCTGAAACGCTTTCTCATCAGGCGGACGATTTATTATGTCCTTCCGAATGTATTCTTCAATTTCATTATTGCCTATGCCAGCTTTCAGGAATTGGGATACACGCATTTCTTTTCAGGAACTCAAAATCTGGCCCGATTGACGCTACCCATGGCGATATTTTTACCGGTAGTGCTTACCATCGATATCATCAACAGGGTGATCATTGCTTCCGAACAGGGCGCCATTGAGTTCACTGTAGATGAGCAGCTTAATAAAAAGAAGCTGATGACGAAACTGAGCATTTTGCACGGAGTTATTACCGGATTGCTCGTGCTGTCCGTTTTACTTTTAGCACAATATAACTGGTCCGAATATTATAAGCTGGATGCTACGGCAATGGCTGTAGTGGTTGGGGTACTGGCGGGGGTGCTGTCTGTGGTGTTTGTGTATTTGCCGGTGTGGAGGTTGAGGAGGTGGATGTGTAGGAGGGTTAAAATTATTTCCTAATAATATTTTAATAAAACTCTCCATTCATGAAATACAAAGTATCATTATATATAAACTAAAGAAGCAACTAAAAATACAAAAACATAATAATAGAAAAATTCTTGATTATTATATCGTTTATGGTTAACCTTTTTTTCCTCAGATTCATTGATTATATTTACAGTTTATACTAAAAACTAAATGATAATCTACGATGGATGCTTTTAAAACTCATGAACAAGTAATAAATGATTATAAATCATATTTACAATCATTTATTAATATTAAAGACCAACGAATCTCAGACTTTGTTAATAATTCTACATTAGCTAATAATATTATCCCGGAGCCTCTTATTCAATTCAATCCTTCATTTGAAAGAGGTCAATCACTTGATGAGTTAATCCAAGAAAATATAATACATCAAAGCTTACCAAAAGCTTTTGGATCGTATAGATTGTATCGTCATCAGATTGAAGCGATTAAAATTGGTGTTCAGGACAAAGGATTTATAGTTACTTCAGGTACAGGCTCAGGTAAATCCTTAACTTTTTTAGCTACTATTTTTAACGATCTTTTTAAAAGAGAATCAAAAAAAGAGGGTGTTAAAGCAATATTGGTATATCCAATGAATGCTTTAATCAATTCTCAAGAAGAAGAAATAAAAAAATACAAGATCAACTATTTAGAGCAGTTTGTACCCCTTACTGAAGTTGAAAAGAAAAATAAAACCTTGGATGAAATTATAGAAAAATTAGAAAGTTTAACAACAGAAAGGTTTCCTATTACATTTGCAAAATATACTGGTCAAGAATCTGGAAATGAAAGAGATCAGGTAAAAAATACCACACCGGATATTATTTTGACCAATTATATGATGCTGGAATTAATAATGACCAGATACTCTGAAGATTGGTTAAGAAAATCTATAGAGAAACATCTTAAGTATGTTGTTTATGATGAATTACATACTTATAGAGGAAGACAAGGTGCGGATGTAAGCCTATTAAATCGTAGAGTTCAAGCACTCGCAAAAAATGATTTAATTTTTATTGGGACTTCTGCAACTATGGCTTCGCAAGGTACACCGGAAGAAAAAAAGAAAAAAGTAGCAGAAGTAGCTACCCAAATATTTGGTAAAGAGTTTTCAATTGGTGATATTATCAATGAATATCTTGAACCCTGCACTTCTGCCAAAGAAATAAACCCATTTGAATTAGCTAGTGTTATACGCAATGGTATTAACCCAAATGGTACTGAAGAGGATTTTAAAGAAAATGATCTAGCTAATTGGCTGGAAATGCATATTGCTTTAAAATCTAATCATGGAGTATTAGAGAGAGGTATACCAAGAAATATAGACAATATAGTAGAATTAATACATAAGGAAACTTCTTTATCTACGGATGATATTAAAAAGAGCTTAAATGATCTTTTAAGGTGGGCAGAAAGAATTAATGAAGAAAGTAGAAAAAATGGAAAACGTCAATCCTTTTTGCCATTCCGTTTTCATCAATTTATCTCTCAAACCGGGTCCATTTCAGTAACATTAGAACCAAGAGATACACGGCAAATCGTTTCTTCAGATGAACTCTATCTGAAAATAAATGATAAAGAAAAAAAATTGTATCCATTACTTTTCTCTCGTTATTCCGGGTATGAGTTTTTGTGCGTAGAATTGGACCTTCTTCAAAACGAACTTATACCGGCCACTCCTGATAAGGAATTTATTAATAAGAAAAGAACTGAGATTAACGAGAAAAACCCAGACTTGGAGGACTTTAAGTTTGGATACATAATATTAGACGAAGGTGAAGATTTTTGGAACAATAATTTTAATGATTTAGTACCTCCTGAGTGGTGGAACAAGCAAGGCACGGCTCTACTTCCTTATTATCAAATGTTAATGCCCCATGTAATATATTTTAATAGTGAGGGGCAATTTTCCTTTGAGCCAAAATTTCCTATTAAAGGCTATTTTATTCCTGCAAAACTAAGAATTGACCCAACAGCTCAAATTATTTATGAAGATAGTAAAGTAAATGAATTCACTAAACTTTCCAGATTAGGATCTGAAGGTAGAAGTACGGCGACTTCAGTAATTTCTTACGCCATAATTAATAGTCTTCAAGATCAAGAAAAGTTACAGGATCAAAAACTTCTGAGCTTTACAGATAATAGGCAAGATGCATCCTTACAGTCAGGACATTTTAATGATTTTTATACTACTATACGTTTAAGATCGGCGCTTTACATGGCTTTAGAAAAAAACGAAACTCCTCTTGAAATACATGAAATAGCTGAATCATTATTCAAAATATTAAAACTAAGAGAAAGAGATTATGCAGTATATCCTTCACAAGATGAGGATTTTCCAGATGATAGAAATATAGAAGCTCTAAAAAACTATTTAAAATATAGAATATTTCAAGATTTGAAACGAGGATGGCGATATACATTGCCTAACCTAGAACAGGTAGCACTTTTAGATATAAATTATAAAAACTTGGATAAACTTTCAGGATTGGATGATCGTTTTGAAGCTCTTGATTTCCTGAGATATCAATCTAAAGAATATAGAAAAGAGTTTTTAAGAAATATACTTGATTATTTTAGAACTAATTTTGCTCTTGATCATAAATTCTTTAAAGAAATAGCTAATATAGAAGACTTGATGCGAGATAGGCTATCTTCTGATTCATTATGGTCTCTTGATTATAATGAAAATTTAGATAAGCCTGCCGAAATTGTTATTACAATTCCTTCTCAAAGACCAAAAGGGAAATATCTAGTGTCAATAGGGCTTCGATCTAATTTAGGAAAATATATTAATCGATGTAGTGTTGAATCAGGTTCCCAGAAATTAAAGGGAGATCAGTATCGGGAATTTATTCAAAATTTGCTTACACTACTTACTGGCACAAACTTCCTCACTGCTGAACAGGATAAAAAAGATACCGATTTATACTATTATAAACTAAGGGCAGACCAATTATTATGGACAAAAGGTAATGAAAAAACTGTGAAACTGGATAATACACGATTCAACTTTCAAGTAGAACTTCCTCAGTTAACTCCAAACGGGTATTTTCAAAATTTGTACAAAACAGATTTTACAAAATTTCAGAAAGAGTTAATAGCAAAAGAACATACAGGTCAAATTAATGCTATGCAAAGAATTGAGAGAGAAATCCAATTCAGAAAAGGAGAAATATCAGCATTATATTGTTCTCCCACAATGGAATTAGGTATAGATATAGCTAATTTAAATATTGTACATATGAGAAATGTCCCTCCTAATGCAGCCAATTATGCACAAAGAAGCGGACGAGCAGGAAGAGGGGGACAAACAGCATTAGTTTTTACTTATTGCTCTACAATGTCACCACATGATGTAAACTACTTTAAGAATTCTGCAGAAATGGTTTCAGGTGTAGTTCAACCTCCAAGAATTGATCTTATTAATGAAGAATTGATAGTAACTCATTTAAATGCCTTTCTTCTGATGAAACTTGAGATAGAAGAATTAAAAACTTCTGTCGCTGAAGTATTAGATTTATCAAATGAAACAAATGTAATTGTCCAACATAATATTTTAAATAGTATAAAACATTCAATTTCTAATTCAAAAAATAGCTTTGCAGTAGAATTTGAAAAAATAGCTTATTCTTTATTACCTGAGCTTAATAAAACCAATTGGTTTACTCAACAATGGATATTAAACAGAATAGAAAAATTTCCAACTCTATTTGAAGAGTCATTCACACGGTGGATTAGAATGTTTAAAAGTGCATGTACTCTTAGAAATAAAGCACAAGCAATCCTCGATAATCACACTTATAAAGCAGATAGTACAGAAAAGAGAGAAGCAGCGAAACAAGAACGATTTGCAAGAAAACAAATTGCTTTGCTAAAAAATGAAGAACGACAGAACTCAACCAATTCAGAATTTTATATATTTAGGTATTTAGCTGCTGAAGGATTTTTGCCTGGCTACAATTTCACTCGTCTTCCTGTTAGAGCAATATTAGGTAAAAGTTATCGTGATGATGTTGAAGTACTTTCACGACCACGTTCATTAGCCTTAGCTGAATTCGGACCAGCTAATATGGTTTATCATTCAGGTAGTAAATTTAAAATCAACAGGATGATTGTGCCAGACATCGAAAATGCTACTGAACAAATTCTTGTATCTAATAAAACAGGCTATGCTTATCTCAACGATGATATTAAAATAGCTAATATCGACCCTATCAGTAAAAGTCAGTTAAAAGGTGATGCTATTGAAATGTATACCAATGTTTTAGATTTCTCTGAATGCGAAGGCATACCATCAGAAAAAATATCGTGCATTGAAGAAGAAAGAAATCGCTCAGGGTATGATATTTTTTCTTACTTTAATTTTCCTCATGGAGTTGAGAATGCAAAATCAGTTGTTTTAAAAAAAGGAGGTGAAAAACTTCTACAATTATATTTTAGCAAAACAGCAAATCTTATTAAGGTTAATAAAAAAGCCAGAAGATCTAAAAAAGAGGGGTTTACAATTGACCAAAGAAATGGAGTTTGGGTACAAGAACGTAACTTAAATAATAATCAAGAATTGCAGCAAAATTCCAGAGATGTAATGCTTTACACAAAAGAAACTGCAGATATCCTTTACATTCAGCCACTCGGTAATATTGGAACAAGCCCAGATCAGGTTATTTCCTTAAGTTATGCACTTAAAAGAGGAATAGAAAAATTGTTTCTTGTAGAAGAAAATGAGATAGCAGTTAGCACTATGGGAGATAGGGAAAAACCCAATATTCTTATTCATGAGGCATCAGAAGGATCCCTTGGTATTTTATCGCAGTTAATTTCCGAACCTATAAAAATGAAAGAGTGGTTTAAGGCCAGTTATGAAATACTTCATTTTGATCCAGAAACCAGAGAAGAGACTGATAAAGGTAAGGACCTTCCTCATGCAACCTATCAAGATCTATTAAGTTATTATAACCAGATTTATCATAAACAACTTAGTCGCTATATTATTAAAGATGTCTTAGAGTATTTGATGGATTGTGAAATTGAATTAATACAAGGTGGTGAAAATGATAGAGAAGAACAATATCAATATTTATTAAATGCCTATGATAAAAATAGTAGTACTGAATTTAAATTTATAAAGTATCTTTATGAAAATGGATATACACTTCCTGATAAAGCACAAGTAAATTTAGATAATTACTACATTAATGCAGACTTTGTATTTAAAAATAATTTTGGATTCACATTGATTTTCTGTGATGGTACTATTCATGATCTTCACAAAGTAAAAAAACGTGATGAAATGATTGATCAGATACTAAAAGAGGGTGCACACGATGTTATCCGATGGCATCATACAGAGCCTTTGGAAGAATTGATGGAAAGACGGAAAGATATTTTCAGAAAAGTACAATAGTAAGTAATACGCAAGAAAACAATGAATAACAAATATAATCCGGGAAATTTAATCAAATACCGTAACCGGGATTGGATGGTTCTTCCCTCTAATGAAGATCAGATTATACTGGTAAAACCTCTTGGTGGGTCTGATGAAGAAACTACAGGTATTTTTTTACCCTTAGCAAAAGATATTGAAGCTATAGAAAAAGCGACTTTTAAAGAACCTACTTCCACTCAAATCGGAAACTTTGAGACTGCAAAATTACTTTATAATGCATCAAGACTTTCTTTAAGAAATGCAGCGGGGCCATTCAGAAGTATGGGAAAACTATCTTTTAGACCAAGGTCTTATCAGGTCGTTCCATTAGTAATGGCATTGAAACAGGATATTACCCGATTATTGATTGCTGATGATGTGGGTATTGGAAAAACGATAGAAGCTTTATTGATCATCAAAGAACTTATTGAAAGAGGAGAAATTAAAAAATTTGCCGTTATATGTCCACCACATTTGTGCGAACAATGGCAGCAAGAATTGAAAGATAAATTAGATATTGATGCTGAGATTATTCGTTCCAGTACAGCATCAAGATTAGATCGTATGGTAGCTGATGATCATTCAGTATTCTACCATATTCCATATCAGGTAATTTCAGTTGACTATATCAAAACTGATAAGCGTAGAAGTATTTTCTTACATGACTGTCCTGAATTAGTCATTGTAGATGAAGCCCATACTTGTACTCTTCCCAAAGGTGCTTCTTCAAAGAATCAACAGCAACGCTATAATTTGGTTTATGATGTTGCTGTAAATCAAAATCGTCACCTTATTTTACTTACTGCTACACCTCACAGTGGTAAGGATGAAGAATTTCTTTCATTGTTAGGTTTATTAAACCCTAATTTCCAAAATCTGAATTTTGAAAGGCTTGAACAAGCGGACAGAAGAAAAATTGCCCAATATTTTATACAGCGAAAGCGTGAAAATATTCGGAGATGGCTAAATGAAGATACTTTATTTCCCGAAAGAGATTCTAAAGAAATTGGCTTTACACTTTCAGAAGAAACAAAAGCTTTCTATAATGAAATTGTAGCTTTTGCAAGGGGAATTTCAGATGTAGAAACAGATAATGAGAACACTAGACTTCTCCGTTCTTGGGCTGCAATTGCCCTAATTAAAGGAGCCATGTCAAGTCCGGTAATGGCTAAAGAAATGTTAGAGAAACGACAAGCAAAGCTGACTATAGAAGAAACAACAATAGAAATCGGAGCTGAAGCCTTAGAATATACATTATTTGAAGAAAATGACTTTGGGGTTGATTTCTCTAGATCAGACTTATTAAATGCTGTTGATTATAAGGCAAAAGAACTGGAAGGGCTTACTAAGTTATTGAATAGTGTAGAATATCTGAATGAAAATACAGATACAGATATTAAAATAAAGCATACTATTGATATTATCAAAAAATGGTTAAAAGAAGGCTTCCAGCCAATTATTTTCTGTCATTATATTGCTACGGCAAAATATGTAGAAGAAAAACTAAAAGAAGCACTTCCTAAAAATATATTAGTACAGGCTATTACCTCTGAACTTGCAGATGAACAACGTAAGGAAGAAATTCAAAGAATGGGAGGACATGATAAAAGAGTTCTTATAGCAACAGACTGCTTAAGTGAGGGAATAAATTTACAAGATTATTTCAATGCTGTTTTACATTATGATTTGCCCTGGAATCCCAATAGAATTGAACAAAGGGAAGGTCGTGTTGACCGTTTCGGCCAAACATCTACACAGATCAAAACCTATATGCTTTATGGTGAAAATAATCCTATGGATAAATTTATTCTGGAAGTTTTAATTCGTAAAGTCCGTGAAATTCAAAAAAGTATAGGTGTTACTATTCCCATTGGAGAAAATAATAAGTCATTGATGACTGAATTGACTCAAAAACTTTTGAAGACTGAATCAGAAGCAGAACAATTAACACTATTTGCAGAAGACAAAATAAGAATTGATAATGAACTAGAAATGGCTCGTAAAAGAGGAGAAAACTTACGATCAATTTTCGCCCAAGAATCTGTAGATGCCGAAGCTATTAAAAAGGATTTACAAGAAGTAGATGAAGCCATTGGAGATCCTGAGATTGTAGAGAATTTTTCAGTATTTGCGTTACAAGCATTAGGAGCGTCAGTTACAACTGATTTGGAAGGATATAAAGTACAAACAACAAATCTTCCAAAACACTTACAAGTTGCTCTATTGTCTAAAACAGAACAGTTGAAAGGCAAAACAGAAACTCGGATTGCCTTTACTTCACCTACTCCTAAGAATTATCAATATATAGGAAGAAATCATCGCTTTGTAGAACAACTTTGCCATTATATTATAAGTAATGCTTTTGAAGAACAAGGCAATCCTTATGGTTTAGCAAGAACAAGTGTAATCCAAACTGACAGTGTTGAAAGTAAAACAACTCTGGTCATGTTTAGAGTGAGAAATGTTGTAAAAGAAGTACGTTCTAAAAATGAATCAGTAGCTGAAGAAATGTATTTGTGGGGATATACTGAGAATTCAGAAGGTTTACAGCCTGTAGACTTTACAAAAGCTCAACATTTATTGAATAACGCAATACCTTTGAGCAATATGGCATTGGAACAGCAGCAACAACTTTTAAATGTAGAATTAAAGTCTTTTGAGACTAAGAAAGATGCGTTTATAGAACTAGCAACTCAACGTGCAGATAAATTGGTAGAAGCACATGGCAGATTCAAAACATTAATTGGGGGACGAAGCTATGAAAAATCTACTCCAGTATTACCTCCTGATGTTATGGGAGTATACATCCTCTTGCCAAAACCTAAAGCACTTTTCTAAACCATGAAACTAACAACAATAAATATACAAGGAAATATATTCACAAGTGAAATCCTGGAAAAAATACGCCAGGATGATATCAGCTTCCAAAAACCACAAGATTTTGGTTTAAAGCCAAATGAACAGGTCCGAGATGAAATAAGCAATGCCTGGAGCTTGCTAAATACTCATTGGCAAATTTTTAAACAAAAAAAGAATGCTTTTTCTGGGACAGATAAAGGAATTTCAGAGACACGAAAATATTGGATTGTCCCTCTTCTTAACCTTTTAGGATATCAAGTCTCCCTTTCTAATGCAGAAATTGTTAACGGAAAATCTTTTGCTGTATCTTATAGAGCCTCTAATAAAGATGACTTCCCAATACATATTGTTGGTAGTGAGCAATCCATGGATAAAAAGGCAGAAAATGGACCAAGACTTTCACCACATTCATTAATCCAGGAATATATCAATTCTACCGAACATATTTATGGGTTTGTAACCAATGGGAACCATTTCCGTGTACTCCGTGATGCCACAAGGCTTTCAAGATTAAGTTATCTTGAATTCAATCTTGAGCAAATGATGGAAGAAGGGCATTATGCAGAGTTTGCAATTTTTTATCGATTACTTCACTCATCTCGTATTAGTGATAAAAAAGAAGATGGAAAAGATTCCATCCTAGAATTTTATCATAATGAAGCCTTAGCGTCTGGGTCTCGTATTCGCGAGCGATTAAGTTTAGCCGTAGAACAGTCTATAATAGCTTTAGCAAACGGATTACTTTCGCAGCCAGAAAATTTTGAACTGAGAAATGCTATTGAAGAAGAAAAATTATCTGCAAAAGAATATTATCTGCATATCTTGCGTTCAGTGTATCGTATCTTGTTTCTTTTAGTCATAGAAGAACGAAATCTTATTTATAAAGAAAATCTTACAGAGAGTGAAAAGAAACTTAAAGATATTTACTACCAATATTACAGTATCCAACGTCTCACTTATCTTGTTAGTAAATCACTTTATATTGATCCGAAAAAAACAGATTTGTGGCAGTCATTGTTAACTACATTTAGACTTTTTGAAGATAGCCATTATGGTAAAGAATTGGGAATTGATGCTCTTGGGTCTGGTATTTTTAACCAAAATGCAATCGGTAGTATTGAAAAAACGATACTAAACAATAAATATGTACTCAATGTTTTTAAATACTTAGTTACTTTCGAGAATGAAAACCAACAAACCATTCGGGTAAACTATGCCGATCTGGATGTAGAAGAATTTGGTTCTGTGTATGAAGGACTACTAGAATTTGAGCCTGTAGTAGAAAATGGAGAATTCAGATTTAAACAAGGAAATGATCGATCAGCATCAGGATCACACTACACTCCAGAAGAACTTGTAAAACCTCTTATTGCTCATTCATTAGATCATATCATAGAAAGCAAACTTAAAGAAGCCGATCCAGAAAAAGCATTATTAAGCATTACAGTATGTGATGTTGCCTGCGGAAGCGGACATATTTTACTTTCTGCCGCCAGAAAAATTGGATTCGAATTAGCACGCTTACGAAGTAATGAAGACCAGCCAACACCTTCTGTTCTTCGAACTGCAATTAGGGATGCCATTAAAAATTGTATTTACGGGGTTGATTTAAATCCATTGGCTGTAGAACTTTGTAAAGTAGCTCTATGGTTGGAAGCTCATGACCCAGGTGAACCATTAAACTTTTTAGATCACCATATCAAAAATGGAAATGCAATTATAGGATTGGCCCGCTATGAAAATCTTCACGATGGGATTGCCAGTGAAGCATTTAAAGCTTTAGCAGGCGATGATAAGGCAATAGCATCTGCTTTTAAAAAACGTAATGATACAGAACGTAAACTTCAAATAAGCGAATTATTTGATTTAAATACAGCAGATACTGATTTTGCAGATATACAAAAATCGATGGAACAATTCAATCAATTGCCAGAGCATACTTCTGAACAGATTGCACAAAAATCCAAAATATATTATGATTTAACCAATGGCAAGAAATGGTATAGACTAAAACAACTGGCTGATTTGCAAGTTGCACAATTTTTCATTCCCAAAACAGCAGAAAATAAAGACAAACTAACAACATATAGTCAATATAAAACTTATCTTAATTCCGGTGCGCAAATCTTAGATCGTGGAGCTAGTATGGTGATTGCTGAACAGAAGAAATTCTTTCATTGGTTTTTAGAATTCCCGGAAGTTTTCCAAAATGGAGGATTTGACTGTATTTTAGGAAATCCACCATTTTTAGGTGGACAAAAGTTAAGTGGAAATTATGGAACTAATTTCCTTGAATATATAAAATATACATATCGACCGATTGGCGCAGTAGATTTAGTAACTTATTTTTTCAGAAGAATCTTTGATGTTATTAAAATCAATGGCTTCCAATCTTTAATTTCTACCAATACTATTGCACAAGGTTCCGCCCGAGAAGGAGGTTTGGACGTCATCTGTTCAAGTAATGGAGTGATTAACCATGCTATTCGTTCAATGAAGTGGCCAGGTCAGGCTGCAGTAGAAGTTTCATTAATTACCATTCATAAAGGCGAATGGAAAAATAAAATTATTTTAGACAATAAGACCGTAGAAAGAATAACTTCTTATTTAGATGATTCCGAAGTTATTGGAAAACCTATGCCTCTTGCATCAAATAAAGGGAAAAGTTTTCAAGGGAGTATTGTGCTTGGTAAAGGGTTTGTTTTATCTCCTGAAGAAGCAGAAAAACTCATAAAAAAAGATCCACGTAACAAAGATGTACTTTTCCCATACTTAAATGGTGACGATTTGAATAATGATCCAGAACAAAAACCATCCAGATGGGTTATTAATTTCTTTGATTGGGATGAAGAGAAAGCAAAGACTTATCCTGATTGTTATGAAATCATAGAGAGGTTAGTTAAACCAGAAAGACAACGATGGAAAAGAGATAATGATGATAATGAAATTATCGGAATATATGCATTAAGAAAACCCTTACCTCAAAAGTGGTGGATATATGGTGAGAAAAGACCTGCTCTTTACAATGCCATATCTGAGTTAGACCAGGTAATGGTGATTGCACAAGTAAGTAAAACTTTAGCCTTTACTTTTGTGCCTAAGAGCCAGGTTATTTCTATGATGTGTATTGTACTTACATTTGATGATTATTTAACGTTTGGCTTATTACAGAATTCTATACATCAATCTTGGGTACAAAAATATGCTTCTGCCTTAAAGTCTGATACTCGTTACACTCCATCAGATGTATTCGAAACCTTTCCATTGCCAATAATAGCTGATACGGCAAAAAGCAATTTTGAAATATTAGCTAAGTCATATTTTTCCGTACGCAAAGAAATAATGAATCGAATTAAAGTTGGTTTAACAAAGATCTATAATTTTTTTCATGATAGAAATTTGAATGATGGTACTAATGTGTGGTTGAAAAAACATCTACAAAAATATAATGATGTTGACTATTATGAAATAGCAAATAGTATAAACGAACTGAGACGTTTGCAGTCTCATTTGGATAATTTAGTGTTGTCCTTTTATGGATGGAATGACCTTAAATTAAAACATGATTTTTATACATTAGAACATTTACCAGGAAATGATAATATTCGATTTACAATTCATCCAGATACAAGAAAAGAAATCCTAAAAAGGTTATTGTTATTAAACTTAAAGCAATTTAATGGACAATCAAAAGTAAACTTTTTTGATAAAACCGTCGGTAGACAGAGCCCAAAGTTTGATTCTATAAATTCAAATAATACTTTATTTCCCGAAGATTAAAATAACTTCGGGAAATTGGCTTCTTTCTTTTGATTACCTGTCTTTTTATGTTTAGTTTTAATATTTTTTGAATTTTCAGATACTTCCTCATTGTAACGTTGATGGTTGAGTGAGAGCAAACGTTTTAGGATCTCTTTACGTGCTTCCGGATGAATAGAAAAACGTGTCCTATCATTTTCTGGTAAATATTCTATATCATAAAAATTATGATTAGGATTTATATCAGACCAGCCAAACAAATTCAAAACAGCGATATCCAATTTAACCTGTAAATTGCGTAATCTCAAAATATCATTATAATTATCCACCGAAGTATTTTCATCTACCCTTAAGTCCTTATTATGAAAAAAGTTATATATCTTAGTCAATCCCAGATTCATTGATTTCATTATATTTCTCTGAATTGCTAGATACTCTTCACCTAATTTCTTTAAAAAATTATTCTCACTCTCTGAAATATTTGGTGGGAAAGGAAAAGTTTCAAATATCTGAGATGATGTATATCTCAATGTAGATGTTCCCATCGTAGAACCCTTATGCCAAGCCCATTCATTCATAATTTGAGATGTCATTATAGAATAATATGAGAGACTATCAATTGTAATTACAGTTAACGCATGCGAATAAACAATATTTTTAGAATAAAAAGCAAAAACATGATGTCTTGTGTGATTATTTATCACCATTACCTGGTCTAACTCAGATATGGCATTGTAAAGTTCTTTTCTTGGTCTTAAAAACTGCCACCATTTTTCTTTACCTCCTTTATCCTTCTGTATTAATCGCTCAGGTTTCACGGATCTTTCTACTATATCAAAGCAATCGGGATAAGTACGGGCCTTTTCTTCCGACCAATCGAAAAAGTTAATGACCCAGCGGGAGGGCTCTTGATTAGGATCGTTATTAAGGTCCTCCCCATTTAAGTATGGAAATAAAACTTCTTTATTTCTCGGATCCTTCTCAATTAAATCTAAAGCCTCTTTCGAGGTCAAAACAAACCCTTTACCAAGCACAATACTCCCTTGAAAACTTTTCCCTTTATTTGATGCAAGAGGCATAGGTTTTCCAATCTCCATAATTTGCCTTAATATCTGCTGATTTTTATCATTTTAAAATTATCTCTTCGCAGATTATGAATAAATTCACTTCACAAATACTTCAGTAACTATGAGCATACAGATAAGCTATCGGTTTGTACAAAAAAGAGAAAAAAACAAGCAAGGTTTATATCCAATCTATTTAAGAGCATTTTTGAAAGGAAAAAAAATAGAAACGGCCACCCCTGTTACAATCCCTTTACGAGACTGGTCCTTGAGAAATCAAAGAGTCAAAACTCAAAATAAAAATCATGAAAGGTATAATATGATTTTAGAGGCAATAGATAAAAAGTCTATTAAATTATTGGTTAACAATTTTATCAATGAAGAATTTCCACTAACCTTAACCCAGTTTAAAGAACGATTACTATCATTGAATCATAATTCTGATGAAAAAAGTTTCACAGATTATATTTTAGGTTATTTGGAAGAAAACAAAGCTAAATTCAAATCAGAAACCTGGTTTGGATATAAATCTCAGATTACCAAGATCCTTAAATTTAAAAGTGAAATTTATTTTTCAGATATTAATGAGAAATTTATTAATGACTATAAACAATACATGCTTTATACCCTCGGAAATAATGAGAATACAGCAAGTAAAAGTTTGAGGGTATTACGAACATTCATTAATATTTCTATTCGTTTTGGATATATAAAAACAAATCCATTTCAATATACTTCAATAAAAAAAGTTGATGGAAAGAGAGATTTTCTCTCAATTGAAGAGCTAAATAAACTTACCGAATATTATTTAAAAGATGATTTTTCTGAACCAATACAAAAGGAAATTCTTAGTTATTTTTTATTCGCCTGTTATACAGGACTTCGGTATTCTGATTTAAAGAGTTTCTCAGAGGATTCTATAATTAATGACTCTATACATCTCAGAATGCACAAAACAGGATACTTAGTAAATATTCCTCTCAGTAAAAAAGCAAAAAGCTTTATCCCCGAAAAGCCCTTTAGTGAAAATTACATTTTCAAAGTATATTGTAATAAAGTAACCAATAGAGTTTTGAAAAAAATTGGAACTACATTAGAATTAAATAAAAAACTTACATGCCATGTGGCAAGACATACTTTTGCAACAGTATCAATTTCATTAGGCATTCCCATAGAAGTAGTAAGCAAATTGTTAGGACATACAAATATTCGGACAACACAAGTTTATGCAAAAATTGTTGATAATGTTAAAATAAAAGAAATGGGAAAATGGGATAAAATATAATTTATGATTCCATATAAAAAATAAAGTTTAATAAAAAATTATTGCATAAAAACTTAAGCCTATCTTATTATTCAATTACGGTAAACCATAATATAATAAAGCAATTTTTCTTATTTTTATCTTAGTTGTAATTAGCTTATAATTTTAACATGCTACTATAGTGATTAGCAATAGTAAATTAAAAACAATAACCACATAAACTAAAAATAATGTCTGAAATATTACCATTTAAACAGATATTCCATAACAAAATATTTCGTATTCCTGACTATCAACGAGGCTACTCATGGGAAGAGGCTCAATTAGATGATCTTTGGGCAGATCTTTCAAATGTCCACTTGCAGAATAATGCTTATCATTTTACAGGAATACTTACTATCAATAATTTTTCAGATTACGATTTTGAAAATTTATCCAAGGAAGGATTTGAAAATTTGATTGATTATGAAAACAAGCAAGTAAAGCTTAATGAGAAATATTATCAAGCTTATAATTTAGTAGACGGACAGCAACGCTTAACAACTATATTAATTTTGCTTTCTCAATTATGTCAAAAGCTTAAAGAATCTGAGCATCAACAGAAAATAACTGAAGAATATTTTTTTATAAATAATTTAGGAAACAAATATTTATTTGGATATCATGTAGATGTACCCTCTCACAATTATTTAATCAGAGAAATATTTGAAGATGAATCCTATGGTATAGAAGATGTAGAGACTCTTTACACTTATAATTTAGATTTTGCTAAGGGATTTTTTCAACAAAAATTAGAAGGATGGTCACAAAATAACGTTAAAGATCTCATTACAAAAATTACTGAACGCTTACTTTTTTCAGTGCTCAACCTTAGTGAAACAGCAGGAAGTAATCTTGATATCTCTATGGTTTTCGAGACCCTGAACTTTAGAGGCAAACAGCTATCTGGACTTGAACGATTTAAGAACAGAGTTTTATACCTTGTGTCAAAACAAAATTTTGGTAAAACACAAATACTAGCCAAACGAAACTCTATCAATAAGACATGGCTTGAAATCTATAAATGGCTTGGACGAAATCCTAATCCTAAAAAAATGATGGACGACGATGCCTTTCTAAAAGCTTTTTGGCTGCTATATTTTTCCAACGAAAAAATGGTAGCTAGTGATTTTAAGTCTTACCAAAAAATTCTATTTGAAAAAGATTTTGATTTAATGAATATTCATAATAATCAATATATGATGAATCCTATAGAGCTTCGAAAATGGTTAAACTGTATGAAAGAATCCGTCATATTGTGGTATTTCATCTACAATCCATACGAAGTAGATCAGGATCCAGACTTTAGATATCATTACACTTCTAATATTCAAAGATCTCTATTAAGGCTTAATAGCTTTCCCTTTGGTTACGGTAGATATATGCTCAATCTGATATTAGCAATTTTAGTTCGTCTGTTACCCCAAAAAGAAGACGATGTAATCTCCGAAGAACAAGAACAAACCTTATTTACTATAGAACAATTTTTATGGGCTGCTGAGAGACATAATATTATGTGCTTTTTACTAAATGGTAATAAAACTAACTATAATCAGGAAGCTACCTTTAGAGATATTAATAAATATTTTAGAACCGGAAATGCAGCTGAATCTGGAATTTCTCTTAAAGACCAACTATTAAAAAATAGGGTAAAACATTTTACATGGAAAGAGGTAATCCGTAATTTATCACTTGGGAATTATTTTTATACCTGGGATGGCATTCATTTTATTTTAAAAGAATATGAAGAAGATTTATCTGGAAATATGGTAGAGCGAGAAATTAGTGTTAATAGGATTTATCCTGAAGAAGAGATGAAAATAAGAACTTCCTATAAAGACATCAACCGTTTGGGAGTTGCAAAAAAAAGGAAATATTCTTATGCCTTAGGAAATATATTTATGTCAAATAATAGCCAAATACTAAGAGACTTCAATGCCCACAAAATTCGTATAAATAATGCTATCAATAATAATAATATTATCTATGAATCCGAAAAAGAACTTTTAAATTATTATAGCTGGGAAACAACTGATATTGAGAAAAGAAGTAGGAAGATTTTAGAGTTTCTTATTAATAAGTGGCAACTTCCTAATTCAGAAAATATTTTGTTTGAAGAATATTTTAAAGGATAATTTATTATTATAATTTTTTGATCTTAATATATCAAATTATCTTATCTTCCAAAAAACCTATCTTCGCAACAATAAAAAACCTGACAAATGAAAAAAACAATATTCCTCCTTTCAGCCGTTCTTGTACTGAATTCCTGTGTGGTAAGAACTGCAACAAAAGTAGTGACAGGAGTTGCCAAAGTAGGTTACAAGGCTGTAAAAGGAACCGTAAACGGGATCAGCTGGGCCGTAAGCAAAGCCAAAGGAAAAATAGATGAAGACCGTGTAGACGGAACCTGGAAAGTGGTAGGCGTTTACAAAGGCTCTTTTGAAGAATTTTCAAACGATCAGAACCCGGAAAGCTCGTTCACTTCCGACTGTGCGGACGGCTACGATCAGATTGTTTTCAAGGCTAAAAAATCCAAATTCAAACCCGTACACTGCAGCTCCGGCGATGAAGACTGGGTAAAATATTCTATGGAATTCGGAAAGAATCCTGCAACCAAAGAAAAGGAAAACTATATAGAATACAATTCCAACAATTATATTTCAGTAATTGACGTCAACAACAAAACGATGGTTCTGGAAGGAAACCTGATGCCTAAACTGGCTTTTTCCGGAGCTAAACTGTATCTGCTGGAAAAAGTAAAATAATGGGTTGTTTTTTATCAATTGTTCTTTTGTCTTGAAACAAAAGAACCAAAAATTCAAGGCTTGGAATCTTTCGCTAAAAAATAAAATTTGCTCCTAAAATTCCCAAAACTCGTGCGGATTGAATGTTTCTCCTTCGGTTCAATGTTCCGTCCGCACTCAAACAGTGGGAATTTTTTAACGGATCAATTTTTATTTTTTTTAACGCTACAGCTTCCCAGGCCGATAAAAATGGACTGCCACGTTCAGAACAGGGTATTTTTTTAAACTTAAACGTCAATCATAATACTTTAACAAACATTGTAGCGTAGCCTCGATAAATTTTTGTTCTTTTGCAAAATAGTATTAATCTTAAATCATTCCATGTCGAAGTTCGATGAAATCAGGCCTTTTTATGATCATGAAGTAAATGAAGCATTGCGGGGAATCGCCCGTGATCCTATGATGACGGCACTGATGGGGTTCACCTTTCCTGATGTTGATAAGCAGGTCTGGAGGGAACAGTTTAAAAATATTCATTCCATAAGCGATTTTCAGCACCAGTTTATTGCCCACACGATTCGTCAGATCCTGGCGAAGAGTTCTGAGGGTTTAACGACTTCCGGGTTTGAAAAGCTGGATCCCAATACACCTTATCTCTTCGTTTCCAACCACAGGGATATTGTTTTGGATACCTCGCTGCTGAATCTGGTGCTGCTTGAGAAAGGGTTTATCATGACCTCGTCCGCAATTGGGGACAACCTGGTTCAGAAAACATTTTTACACGTACTGGCCAAGCTTAACCGTAACTTTCTGGTTCAGAGAGGGCTGTCCATCCGTGAGCAGCTGAAGAGTTCCCAGACCATGTCCGAATATATTGAACAGCTTTTACATGTTGAAAAACGTTCCGTGTGGATTGCCCAGAGGGAAGGCCGTACCAAAGACGGAAACGATGCTACCCAGCAAGGCGTTTTAAAAATGCTGGCAATGGCAGCGGGCGATCTTTCTTTGACGGATTATTTTAAAACACTCAAAATAGTTCCCATATCCATCTCTTACGAATACGACCCTACCGATTCCTTAAAAATGCCGCAGCTTCTGGCCAGGCACAGGGATGAGGAATACATAAAAGGCAAGGATGAAGATTTTATGACCATGCTGAGCGGAGTACTGGGGCAAAAGAAAAGAATCCACATTCATGCAGGAACCGTACTGGATGCGGAACTGGACGATATAGCGCACCTTGAGAACAAAAATAAGCAGCTGCAGGCGATTGCCCAGATGATTGACGATTCCATCCTGCAGAACTATAAACTTTGGCCCACCAAGTTTATCGCTTATGATCTTCTCCACGACACCGATACTTACGCTTCAGAATATACCGAACAGGAAAAACAGCTGTTTGTACGCAGGCTCGAAATGCGTATTGACCCGTCTGATGCTGTCTCCAAAGAATTTTTCCTGGCCATGTATGCCAACCCTCTGATCAATAAAATGAAGTACGGACAAAATCCCGGGAGTAATGTCTCACAGTAAACCAATCTGCATTTAGTACTCTTATTAACCAATCGGTAATATCAACGCTTCATAAGATCAAGTTGATCCATCTTTGCCATCCTTACAATATGAGCCATCCTTAATTATTCTTTGCGTCAAGAAAACTACGTATTAATAATAAAAGTGATGGGTAAAAAAGTAGATAAAAAAATCTTCTGCTTCAATAATATAGCTGATCTCACTGTCATAGCTCTGTCTGCTGGGATCTGCATCTGTCTCATACACATACTGAGCTTCGCCGTCCAAATAAGTCTCTAATTCTAAACGAACCTTCCAGCGTCTTTCAAAATCAGCAATTTTTCCTGCCATTGATTCCCGATCCCTCAGGATGATTTCTGAATTCTGTATTTCAAACTCATCCGATCCGGAAGCCGCCATTGCTGAAATAATAAAGGAATGAATATCCGGAATTTCACTTTTTCGGATTTTAATAAGGGTAAAGACAATTTCATCCTTATTGAAAACAGTTTCTAGGATGTCTTTTTTCAGTATTAAAAAATCGTGGTCTCGTTTCTTTAATTTTTCCGTTAATACAGATTGATCGAATGGCATTTTTTTAAATCTTACGATAAATATAAAATTAATATATTTATTAAGCTGAAACTAAGGATGTTTTATGGAATTTAATGTTGGAGCGGCAAGATAGTTGTAGTGAACTAAAAACCACACAAATTAAAACATATGAATTTACAGTTAAAACCACATGCAATGGTTGAGAACCGTCATGCCGGCAGTTTTCGTCCTGATGTTCTTGAGGGCCTGAAAAGCATTCCGAAAAGGTTATCTTCCAAGTATTTTTATGATAAAACGGGAGACCGCATTTTCCAGGAAATTATGGCCATGCCCGAATACTATCTTACCCAATGTGAACTAGACATCTTCAAAAATAAAACAGCAGATCTCGCCAGTCTCATCATCCCGGAAAATGAAGCTTTCGACCTTATAGAGCTGGGAGCAGGGGATGCAATGAAATCTACGTTTTTACTCAGGTACCTCGTTGAAAAGAAAACTGATTTTACCTATATGCCCATTGATATTTCGGGTAATATTCTTTCTATTTTAAATGAAAAATTAACCCGGGAATTACCGGATCTGAAAACAGTTACCCTGGAAGGCGAGTACTTTGAAATGCTTCAGAAAGCAGCCTCATTATCAGACAGGAAGAAGGTGATCCTGTTTCTGGGCAGCAATATCGGCAATATGAATATAGAAGAAGCTGAAAATTTTCTATATGATTTAAACCGAAATCTGGCTTCCGGAGATAAGCTGCTGATCGGTTTTGATCTTAAGAAAAACCCGCACATTATTTTAAACGCCTACAACGATAAAAATGGAATTACTGCGGCTTTTAACCTTAATCTGCTGAGCCGTATCAACAGGGAACTCGGTGCCAACTTCGATCCGCAACAGTTTCAGCATTACCAAACCTACGATCCTGTAAGCGGGGCCTGCAGAAGTTTTCTGGTAAGCCTGAAGGACCAGACGGTAACGATAGGAGAAGACAGAATTTCATTTGAAGAAAATGAACTTATCGATATGGAAATTTCACAGAAATTTTCCACAGAAAAAATAGAAGAACTAAGAGAGAAATCAGATTTTAAAAGGGTAGGAGAAATCAAAGATTCAAAAAATTGGTTTGTAGACACCGTCTGGGAAGTAAAATAAAATAATAGAAATTACCCCAGATCATCAGATTACAGATTCAGCCATTCTTATAAAAATCTGCTCAATATGCCTGATCTGCGAGAGCAAAAAAAAAGAAATAAGATCTCCCACATATCTATCAGATTACACAGATTCAGCCATTCTTATAAAATCGTTAAATCTGCTTAATCAGCGAGAGCAAAAACATAAGAATCAATCAAACTCAGTAACTAAAACTCAAGCACATGACTCCAAACATAGCAACATCAGATTTAGTAAAACAATACGCCGATATCCGGAAACATTCCGAAGAAATATGTGCCCCTCTGGAAATAGAGGACTATGTTGTACAGCCCATTGTAGATGTAAGTCCTCCGAAATGGCACCTCGGCCACACCACCTGGTTTTTTGAAACGTTTATTCTGGAACCTAATTTTCCGGATTATAAAATTTTTGATCCGCAATATAATTTTGTTTTTAACAGCTATTACGAAACCATTGGAGCAAGAGTAATCCGTACCGACCGTGGAAACTTAAGCCGGCCTTCCGTTTCCGATATTTATAAATACCGCAGGTATGTGGACGAGCACATGAAAATCTTTCTTGAAAGCCGGTTTATGACTGAAGCTGTTGAACCGCTTTTAGAACTGGGTCTTAACCACGAACAGCAGCATCAGGAACTTTTAATAACTGATATTAAATATATACTGGGGCATAATCCGCTTTTCCCGGCTTATAAATCAGAAGGTACTTTGCCAAAACCTGATCCGGGAAATACTGAAATGATCAGGTTTCCTGAAGGTGTTTATGAAATAGGCTTTAACGGAGAAGGCTTTTGTTTTGATAATGAGCTTGGCAGGCATAAAGTGTATCTTCATAATTTTGAAATGGCGGACCGGCTGGTTACCAACAGAGAGTATCTGGAATTTATGGAGGCAGGAGGGTATACCGATTTCAGGCACTGGCATGCCGAAGGCTGGGACTGGGTGAAGCAAAATAATGCCCGATCTCCGCTGTACTGGCATTATATTGACTGTCAATGGATGAATTATACCTTAAACGGTTTGCAGGAAATCGACCTGAATGAAGCAGTCTGCCATATCAATTTTTATGAAGCATCCGCCTTTGCATCCTGGAAAGGAATGCGCCTGCCTACCGAAGCTGAATGGGAGGTTGCCTCAGAACATTTAGATTGGGGAAGCCGTTGGGAATGGACTAATTCCGCGTACCTGCCTTATCCCGGTTTTAAAAAAGAAGCCGGAGCAGTAGGAGAGTACAACGGAAAATTCATGGTCAATCAAACGGTTTTGCGCGGAGCTTCGGAGGCTACACCTCCCGGGCATAGCAGGAATACCTACCGTAATTTTTTCCAGACCAATCTGAAATGGCAGTTTACAGGAATCAGGCTGGCCCGATAATTTGGTGTGTATGATCAAAGTAGAATCAGTTTCAAAGAATTTTAACGGAAAACCGGCAGTTGACCATATTTCCTTTCATGCCAATGATCAGGAAATCCTGGTGCTTCTCGGAACCAGCGGTTGTGGCAAAACAACCACGCTTAAAATGATCAATCGACTCATAGAAGCAGATTCCGGGAATATTTTCATTGACGGCAAAAATATACGCGATCAGAAACCGGAAGAACTTCGGATGGGAATCGGTTTTGTGATGCAGCATGCCGGCTTGTTTCCCCATTATACGATCAGACAGAACATTGCTGTAGTTCCTGAGCTCCTGAAGTGGGACAAAGTAAAGACTCAGAACCGGACTTATGAACTTTTACATAAGCTTCACCTTTCCGAAGACGTACTTTCGAGATTTCCCAATGAGCTCAGCGGAGGTCAGCAGCAGAGAGTGGGAATTGCCCGGGCCCTGATTGCCAATACCCCTGTTTTGCTGATGGATGAACCTTTCGGGGCATTAGATAATATCACCAAAGCAGATATTCATTCAGAATTTAAATCCCTCGAGGAACTTAAAAACAAGACGATCATCCTCGTTACCCACGATGTACAGGAAGCTTTTGAACTGGGTCACCGGATTTGCTTAATGGATAAAGGGAAAATTATTCAGACCGGAACGCCAAAAGAAATGCTTTACCGCCCTCAAAATGATTTTGTCACAGATTTTTTTGCTGAAAACAGGCTTTTGCTTGAATATAAGATAGCAACATTGAAAGATACAGGTACTGTCCTGAACTCAGAATTGGGTTTTAATGAAAATACAAGTGTTTGGGATGCCCTGCAAAAATTAAGTTCGGATCATAAAAATACTCTCTATTACGAAAACCTGATCAAAGCATTTAATGATTACAGAAAATTACAGATCATATGACGCAGCAAAGCCTTTGGCAGTTTATTATTGAACAGCAGGAAAAACTTCTGACCCAGATTGTACAGCATCTGGGGCTTACTTTTTTGTCGCTGGTTCTGGCTATTATCGTCGGTGTACCATTAGGTATTCTCATTGCCAGGAAAAGAAAGCTGTCCAGCCCTGTTTTGGGGGCAGCCGGAATTCTGCAGACCATTCCAAGTATTGCCTTGCTGGGCTTTATGATTCCTGCTTTCGGAATCGGGCCTAAACCCGCCATCGTTGCATTGCTGATCTATGCTCTTTTACCCATTATCCGCAATACGTATACAGGAATAACAGGGGTTAATCCAACCGTTATCGAAGCTGCAAAGGCAATGGGGATGAACAGGAGCCAGCTTCTTTTTAAGGTGGAACTTCCACTGGCAATGCCCGTTATCATTGCGGGGATAAGAACAGCGGCTGTCATCAATGTCGGAGTGGCTACCTTAGCTTCGTTTGTAGCTGCAGGAGGGTTGGGTGAATTTATTTTCGGAGGAATTTCATTGAATAATACCAATATGATCCTGGCAGGAGCTATTCCGGCAGCATTACTGGCGGTTTTACTGGACCAGGGTATTGCTGTGGTGCAGAAATCAGGATATCGCCTGTTTCAGAAATTAAAATATATCGTTCCCGTTGTATTAATCTTAGTTGGAGCCGTCTATCTGTTCAAATCTGTTTCAGGAAATAAAATTAAGGCTGGTTTTACTCCCGAATTTATGGGAAGGCAGGATGGAGACCTTGGCCTGCGGTCCGTGTACGGGCTTAATGTAAATCCTGTGGTGGTAAACGATGCTATTATGTACAAAGCTGCCTATGAAAAAGAGCTGGATCTTATCAGCGGATATTCTACGGACGGCAGGATCAAAGCCTTTGATCTGTATGTTTTGAATGATGATAAAAAAATATTTCCTCCTTATTTCGCTGCTCCGGTTATTAAAACCAAAACCCTGCAGAAATTTCCTGATCTGGAAAAAACACTGAACCTTTTGGAAGGTAAATTCAATGATTCCATCATGACCGATCTGAATTATAAATCCGATTATCTTAAACAGACTCCGGAAAAGATCGCAAAGGATTTCTTAATTAAAAATAAACTCTATAAACCTTCAAGGAAAGGCAATTCCGGAACGGTACGCATTGGCTCAAAAATCTTTGGGGAACAGTATATTCTCACAGAAATGTATAAAATGCTGATTGAAGGCTATACTGATTATAAAGCGGAAACGAAGACGGGACTGGGAGGAACCAAAATCTGTTTTGATGCTCTGGTGAATGATGCCATAGATTTTTACCCTGAATATACAGGAACCGGACTTCTGGTGCTTTTAAAACCTACACCGGAAACGCTTAAAACAGTGACACAAAGTGCTGATAAAACCTATCAATACGTTGATTCGGAATTCCGGAAACAGTATGGAATTCAATGGTTGAAGCCGCTTGGATTCAATAATTCCTATGCACTAATGATGCGTAAGAAACAGGCTCAGAGTCTTAAGATAGAAAGCATATCGGATCTGAAAAAGTATTTTAATACAAACTGACGGTTGTATAGATTATGGATAAAACAGTATTGGCTTAATGCATAAAACTGGGCTTCGGCTTTGTATTTTACATCAGCCAATACAATGGAATAATGGATATTTTACAGTTGAATATCGGGCCATTTGCTTAAAACGGCATCGATCGGAGAAACCAAACCCAATCCGCTTGTAACACCGGAACCAAAAAGAACGCCGATCATTGTGAAATCATTCGTCTTAAAAACTGCTGATCCGGAATCTCCTGACCTTGAGAAATATCCGCCATCACCCCTTACTGTTATTACATTATGGGCGACAACCTCGCTTCCGTCTAATTTCTTAACTTTTAAAGATTCTGTAATACTTGTTATAGTACCTGTTGTAATTTCAGTAGTAATCCCACTTTTCATGACTTCTTCGCCAATCAGGGTAGTGTTGACCTCTCCAAATCCTGTAATGGTATTTCCTACGCCATATACTTTCCCTATATCAGCATTCCTGAAATATCCTTTTCTTGCAATAGCACAGTCCAGCCAGGCATCTATAACTACTGAATTTCTGTCAAAGAATACATTCTCTTTATAATAGTCCTTCAGTGCTGCACAGTCATGACAGTAGTTTAAAGTAGTCTGCCATTTAGACTGCTGGCATATATCAGAATCAAGCTTTGTAGTAGTTCCCGCCACTACGTGGGCGCAGGTGATCATATAAGGATTTTTGTCCCCTTTTTTATTCACCATAACTCCCAGCGTACCGTTGCCTGCAATTGCCTTTCCGCCCTGCATCAGTTCTCCGTTCGCTGAAATACTGATTCCGCCGATCAATGGATCTGTTTTTTCATTTCTGGTTGCATCTGCCACCATATCAGGTGTTGCCAGGTGATTGTCCTGCATTTCAAAATCAACTACATCTGTAGGGAATCCAAAAAGTGTAGAAGGGATAGCATTTTTCACCTGTGAAAGAGGAAGTTTCTCTTTTACCCCGAAAGTATAGCTGAGACTATTGATTAATTGATCATTTACAGTCTTTAATGAAACACTCAAAGAGGTTATTTCCGGCCTTTTGAAATATTCTTCAACAAGTTCGGGTAGCTTTTCTGCCATTTTATCGTGCAGGATGATATCTTCTTTACTTAGCTTCATGATTTTGTTATTTAGTGGTTGATAGATTAGAGCAGTTGCTCATCATTGTATTAAAATTCGGAACGGCAAAGCCGTTCCGAATTTATTTCCTGACCAACTTAATATTAGTTCAGTTTAATGGTTCCCGAAGAAGGAGCTCCGCCTCCAGCAGGAGGAGGGCCTCCGGCCGAAGCCTGGTCAGCCAGCATACGGTATTGGGCAGTTCCTTTTTCAGTTTTGATTGTTCCTGAAACAGTATACAGATACAGATCTCCGGAAACAGCATAATCATTGGCTGAATTATTAACATAGAAGTCAATATTTACAGTAGACATCTGTTTAGCTTTTTCAAGAAATGCATCCATTAGTGTGGTGATCTGTTGCTCTGTAAGCCCCTTTGACTTCATGGTCTCTTTGGTTTTTTCATAAGAAGCAGAAGCCCCGCCCCCGCCGAAGAACCAGGTCCAGACAGATAAATTGGCACTGGCAGAAGTTTTTTCATACTCTTTTACCTGCTCTTTATAGCTGGCATCCAGCATACCCATAGCCAGATCATTTAGATTTTTCACATCCTGGCTGGACATTGCAGATACCTGAAGAGAAGCAGTGATTCTTCCCTGAGTGAACGGAGGTACAGTATAAGATAGTCCTGTAAGCTGCCCTTCACCTGATACTTCAATCGAATAAGATTCTTTAGATTCTCCTCCAGCTTTTTCAGAAAAAATAACGCGTTCGAACGGATCTTTGAATCCTACTTCAGTCTGTGTAATTTGAATTGTTTCCATGAGTTTTGTTTTTGGTTGTTTTTGGAATTCTTTATTATTGAACAACTCAAAGGAACGAAGAAAATGAGATGAATTTTAGAGTGTAAATAACCAAATATCATCTTAAGTAGAAATACGGATTGATCTTAAATTGTTGTTTATTAGTTATTTATATTTTTTTATTGAATTTTATAAGGTCGAAAGTTTCCCGGTCTTGAATTTTTGATTCTTTTGTTTCAAGACAAAAGAATACATTTAAGCTTCTTGCAGATTTTGCAGATGACACAGATTTGTTTTCTTATGGTTAATTAATAATTCAGCCTTAATTATTAAGATCTAAAAAGAGAAAATCGATTGGGAACCAAACCTACTAATCGTGAGAAACATCTATATTTGTCCGATAATTTCTTTACAGCTGAAAAAAAGCTTCCAGAGATATTTAACTAAATGATTGCAAGATGATTCCACTTCACGAACTCTTATTTTTTGTCCTTGCTGCACTGGTATTGGTGATAAGTCCCGGTCCAAACATGATCTATCTGATTTCCAAATCGATAACGCAGGGGAAAAAATCAGGAATGATTTCACTTACCGGAATAGTTTGCGGTTTTCTCTTTCACATCATCATGGTATCATTCGGGCTTACGGCAGTGTTGCTGGCTGTTCCGGTCGCTTATACGGTACTGAAAGCACTTGGAACGGTTTACCTTTTGTATCTGGCATATCAGGCAGTTAAGCCCAAAAGCAGAAATATATTTGAGGTAGATAAAAACGGATCACACGACAGTCCCGGAAAACTTTTCACAGTTGGTTTTCTGACGAATGTACTGAATCCGAAAGTTGCTGTATTTTACCTGTCTTTTTTCCCACAGTTCATTAAACCAGAGTACGGTTCGGTACTTACTCAAAGTCTGGAACTGGGAGTGATCCAGGTTTTTGTGAGCTTTAGTATCAACTTTATCATCGTACTGGCGGCAGCAAGAGTGGCTGTATTTTTTGCGGAAAATCCTTTTTGGGTGAAGGTTCAGAAGTGGTTTATGGCAAGTGTTTTAATGTTTTTAGCAGCAAAAATGGCCCTTTCAAAAGCTAAATAATCTGAAAGCAAGTATGAAGCAGACGATCCCTACATATGACCTAAGCGGTATTACCCGGCATGGCATCCTGATTGAAAGAATTGAAAAGCGTACCATCAGCACCGAGGATAATCTGTTTGATAAAGGTATTCACCGGGACAGTCATTATATATTTACATTTCTGGAAAGTGGCAAGGCCAAAATGATGGTTGATTTTAAGATGATAGAAGCACGGGATAAAGCTGTTTTCTTTCTGCTGCCGGGACAGGTTCACGAAGGAATTCTTATGGAAAAAGTCACCGGATGGTTTATTGCAGTGAAGGCGGACCTGCTGCCGGATTCTGTAAGATCGGTTTTTGAGGAAACTATAGTGGATATACAGCCGATTTCCATCGATAAAAACTGGACCGAAAAGCTCAGCACATGTGCTGCAATGCTTCAGATGTCCTGTACAGAGGAAATGCTTGGTTCCAAAGAAGGTTTTTTGGTTATCCGGTCTTTAATGAATGCTTTTACAGGGATGTATGCGATGATCTTTTCAGGAGAAAACAATTCCGGGGTATCCGGTGAAAACCGGGCGGTTCAGTTAGTAAGAAAATTCAGGATTCTTGTAAGGAAAGAATTTAAAACCATGAAAAGTCCATCATCTTACGCCGAAGCTTTGAATATTTCCCGCGGCTATCTTACCGATGTCATCCGCGAAGTTACAGGAAGATCTGCACAGTACTGGATTCATCAGGAAGTTTTAATTGAAGCCAAAAGACTTTTATCTTTTACTCAATTATCAGTAAAAGAAATTTCTTATGACCTGGGGTATAGTGATCATGCTTATTTTTCCCGTTTATTTTCCAAGATTGAAGGCTGTCCGCCCTCAGAATTCCGGAACAAAAAAGAAAATGGAGAATAACCGCGAATTGTCCAACTAATTCCCTGAAACGGCTATCGGTCCGTTTTTATTTTGAGGCTTCCTTTGTATTAAAATTTTTTATGCCAAGCTTACCAAAATGGATCAATGACACTTTAGAAAATGTTATGTCCTCAAAATTTAAAGAGTGTACCGTTATTTATACTGAAAATATTTCAAAAGATCTTCGGCTTATCCGCTTTGCTTCCGATCTGGAAGATGTTTCATTTGAACCTGCTTATGCTATTGGAATAAGAGTCAACGAAAGGGATTACCGTAATTATTCACCTTTCAATTTTAACAGGCAGGAAGGAACTTTCGATGTTCTGTTTCATCTTCATAATGCCGATTCTGTTGGTAGCCGTTTCGCTCATCATCTGTCAGAAGGTGATGTTACCAAAGTTTTAATGCCTAGGGGAAAACGTTTTTTTGAACCCAATGCAGGAATTCATTTTTCGATAGGTGATGAAACTTCGCTTGGGAGCTCTCTGGCCATCAAAGTAGCAGCAGAAGAAATAGGAGGTTCATTTGTCTGTCTTCATGAGCTGGAAGAGTCCTCAGCCCTGAAAAAGATCGAACTATACGGTTACCATGTATCCAAAAATGATATACATAACATTATAGGGGCTTTGAATGACTTTTTGAAAGAAGAAAAGGAGGCTGTTTACAACAACGAAGTGGTTTTCTATCTTACAGGAAACGGGAATACAATGTCTGCAGTCAGGAAATTCCTTAAAACAAAAGGTGTGGATGCCAAGTGTATCAGGTCACAGGCGTATTGGATTGAAGGAAAAAAGGGGTTGTAAAAGGGATTTGGAACTTGTGAAGCGCAGATATTATTTAAGCTTTTATGAAATTATGAAAAGGGTAAGGTCGCTTTATGTGTGGCTTTGTTGAGGAATTACGTTTTCCAGTAAAGAAGAGTTATATATTTTTCCTATCATTGTGGCTTAAAACAATACGAATGAAAGCATCATCCGCTAATTTATTAAGCGTTATTAAAGGGCCGAAGCAATTTGTGATCCCTATTTATCAGAGAACTTATAGCTGGCAGCTCATCCAATGTGACCAACTTTTAAAAGATATTTTGAGAATTAGTAACGACGATCAGCAGCAGGGACATTTTCTGGGCTCAATAGTTTATTTTCAGGAAGATATTCATACAATTTCAGATGTCCCGAAACTTTTGGTCATTGATGGGCAGCAGCGTTTAACTACAGTTTCTATTCTGATGATGGCGCTGGCTCATTTCCTGAAAAAAAATAAGGTGGATATTGATACAAGTGCAAACAAACTTTTTAATTATTATTTACTGAATGCAGATGAAGATAATAATCTGCGTTACAAACTAATGCTCACCAGAGGAGATAAACAGTCTTATATTGATCTGCTGAATGAAGTTCCGCAGGAAGATATTTTTAACAGGGTAGTGGAAAATTACAAGTTTTTTGTTTCTAAAATTAATATAGAAAATGTTAAAGATATTTACAATGGAGTACTTAGACTGTTCATTGTAGATGTTGCCTTGGAAAAGGATAAAGATAATCCACAATTAATTTTCGAAAGTATGAACTCTACAGGTCTGGACTTGTCCCAGGCAGATCTTATCCGTAATTATGTACTGATGGGACAGGAAATCACTTTGCAGAATAAACTCTATGAAAATTATTGGTTTCCGATGGAACAGGCCTTCGGGAATGAATATGCTTCACGGTTTGATGGGTTTATGAGAGATTATTTATCCGTAAAAACAGGTAGAATTCCTCGTATCAATCAGGTATATGAAGAGTTTAAACAATATGTGAATTCAGATAAATCTAAAAAGGATATAGAAGAAATTATTAAGGATCTCTTCATATATACTACTCATTATGCAAAAGTGGTTCTCAGAAAAGAGAAAGATAAAGATCTGCAGATCCTGTTTAATAATATACTAAGATTGAGAGTTGATGTAGCTTATCCTTTTGTGCTGCCGGTATACAATGATTTTGTTCTGGGTATTCTTAGCAAACAAGAGCTTATTATTATTTTGAAACTAGTTGAAAGTTACGTATTCAGAAGAGCCATTTGTGGTATTCCGACAAACAGTTTGAATAAAACATTTGCTAATCTTTACAGATCGGTAAATAAAGAACAATACGTTATAAGCGTTCAGGCTGCATTTCAGATACTGGACTCCTATAAACGGTTTCCGGATGATACTGAATTTAAAAAAGAAATTGTATCAAAGGATGTTTACAATTTCAGATCTAGAAATTATCTGCTAAGCCAGCTTGAAAACTATAAACGCAAAGAGTTTGTCAATGTTGATGAATATACTATTGAACATATTTTGCCCCAAAACCCTAATCTTTCACCTGACTGGAAGAATATGTTGGGAGAGCATTGGAAAGATATTCAGAAAAACTATTTACATACATTGGGTAATCTTACTCTTACAGGTTATAACTCTGAATTGAGTGACCGCCCCTTTGCTCAGAAAAAAAGTATAGACGGAGGTTTCGATGATTCTCCACTCCGATTAAATTCCTATTTGAGATCTGTTTCAACCTGGTCTGAAGGAGAAATTAATGAAAGAGCGACACAACTAGCCGAAAAGGCTTGTAAAATATGGGATTCTCCCAGACTTGATGAAAATATATTAAATACTTATTTGAACACATCTGAAAAGGAAATTGTTCACTATACCAGAGAGCATTTCACTTTTTTACAGGGTGATGTATTAGAGCTGTACGAAGCTTTAAGAAAGCGCATTTTAAATATAGATTCATCCATAAAAGAAGAGTTTAAAAAGTTATATATAGCCTACAAAACGGTGACTAATTTTGTAGATATTGAACCTCAGAAATCAAGGTTGAGATTAATGCTCAATATGAAGTTTGATGAAATTAATGATCCTTTAAATCTTTGTAAGGATGTTACAGGGTTAGGAAGATGGGGTAATGGAAATGTAGAAATCACAATTTCAAACATTTCTGAAATAGATGATGTAATGGATCTTATACAACAGTCATTTGATATGCAGCTGATAGAACAATAATTTTAATTTATTTCATAGATGAACTACACCATAGATGAGTTGAGAGAATCTGTTAATTCAATTCCCCAATTTATTTTTGATAAAGAAAAAAACATATTTGATATCGGAACAAGAGGGTTTTATGAGAATCCTTTTACTGATGTTTTAGCTTATATTCTGGATTCAAAATCTGAATACAAGCGTCGGAATTTATTTCTTAAATATCTTTTAAAAGATTCTTTTTCCCAAGAAATTGTTGATAGTTTTATTGATCAATGTAATACCACTACACAGCATACAACAAATCTGGGAAACCGTATTGATCTGATATTGCATAATAAAAGGTATTTAATTCTGTTCGAAAATAAAATTTTTCACACACTAAACAATCCTCTGGATGATTATGTAGAGGATATAAATTCAAAATATCCCCATCTGGAAAAGTTTTTTGTAATCATGTCTTATAAAACTGAACATGTACCCCCGGGTTGGAACTACATCAATATTCAGCATACATTTTATAAAATACTGAAGAATCCCTTGGTAAAATTAAATGACAAATGGGATTTTTTTGTAAATGATTTTTTATTACAATTCTCAGACAAAAATAAATTGAAAATGGAACAACATATTACAGAATTCATTGAAGAAAATTTTTCACAGATTTTAGATGCTAAAGACAGACTGGATCATTATATTGTAGGATTGGCCGAGCAAATCAAAAGTGAAACAGACATCAGAGGCTATCACATTAATAATAGGAATTGGGCCAGAAAGGAAATAGCGATCAGGTTTTATCCTTTTCCGGATGAAGATAATGTTACACTGATTTTTCAGGCTGATGGAAAACTGAATGTATCATTATACTACTATGTAAATTTTACACAATACAGTGCAGACATTCAGGCTTATTTGGGACCGCATAAATTTAAATTGTGGAAAGAAGGAAATATTTGCTGCTTTACACTTTCAGAAAGTTTAAGGTATAAGACCATACAGGATGCTATGTCGGAAGTTCTGGAACAAATTAAGAACATGAGGACTTATTATGCGGATAAAATACCTGAAAAGGTAGACTTTACAAACTGATAGATACAATCAAAACGAGCAATGGAAACTTCCATTGCTCATTTTTTGAAAATAATATATCAAGCATTTAATCCTCCAGAACCATTTTTTTGGAACCTGTAATTTTTCCGTCTGTGACCATTTTATATACATAAGTACCGGATGGAAAGTCCGAACTTGAAACCGTAACTGCCCCGTTTCCTTTTTCACGAAGGGGGAGAGATCTTACCAGCTGTCCGGAGATATTATAGATCTCGATAGAAGCTGTTTTTGCATTTTTCGGCAGATAATAGCCAATGCTTGTTCCGTTTTTGGTGGGATTGGGAACATTTTGGGCTAATTTTGCGATATCATATGATGATATATTGGTTGATGAAATACCTTTATTCAGTAACAATTGCTTCAGCTCTTCTACCGTATTTTCAAGGTTCTTAATGCGGTCTTCCAGTTTCAGGATAGTTTCATCAGGAGAAGCCATTCTGTTAAGGGAGGTATTGGAAACCATTACATTTCCGTTTGGATCTACTACCAGGGCGCGGCCGCTTCCTGTAGGCAGATTTTCATGTCTTACCGTTCCTACCGTATGGAAATTGGCAGTAGGAGTAAGCGTAAGAATACCTACACTTTTATCTTTGATCAGCATCGTTGATGTAGTCGATAGCCCAAACATAATGGATAATGGAATGTTATTCGTAAGCTTTGCGCCTCCCGTTCCGGAGCCTATTACAAAAGAACGGTTTCCCGTAGCGGCAAGATCAATTCCGAATCCGCCGGAATAAACATCTTTAAGGTCTATACCTACTCCCAGTGCAAACTGATTATGGTTTCTGATGATGTTTTTCCAGCCCAGAGCTACAGATTTGCTTGATCCATTCAGGACGGCATTGGCTTGGCCGCCAATAATATTGGCACCTCCGCCGTTAGCCAGATCGTTTTCCCAGCCGGCTACCAGGGAGCTTCCGGCGTTGCCCCCAAGAACATTGGAAATTCCTACAATGATGCTTCCCTTTGCTTTAGAGACGTTGGAATTATTCACGGCATCTACGATAAATGAGCCGGGTTCGTTAAGGATAGCCTGTCCCGGATTCGCTGAAGCGCCATTGGTTCTCAGATAAAAAGCGATTGGGTCTACTGTTCCTGCATAATTGGCAGGGGTGATACCTGCATTCCCGTTAATGTCCCACTGCTGGGCACTGGCGATACCTGTTAAAAAAAGCATAGCAGCAGCCATGCCATTTTTCATGGATAATAATGATGTTTTCATAAATTTTGAATTTTGATGGTTTTTAGTTATCACTAAATTATGAAATATTTGTATTTAAAATCTGTTTTAATCACAGTGAGGTGATTTTAAAATAGTGTTAATTGATTTAAAATCAATAGTAAAGGGGATAATTTGAATTATTTTAAATATCTATAGAGTTTATTTATCTGATCTAATATTCTGAATCCCTTTTCAATGCTTGGGATTTCAAATTATACATCTCAGTTTCTTTTTAATAGATAAAAGTCCGTTTACGGTTTTCCGTAATTTTTCTTTCGCGGTTGTTTGTAGTTTCGGCATTATAAAACGAAAACAAACAAACTCAATTATTATGAATAAGAAAATAACTCCCGCAGACCTCTTTTTGGGAATCCTTGCCCTGCTGCTTATCAGCGTAAGCTTTTACCAGACATGGCTCGGGCTGCAGCAGATCTTCGGCCCTGCATCCTTCGTTATTGCTCTGGTATTATCCCTTTTACTTTTGTTCCTGTGCTGGATGCTTCGGAATGCCAAGCTTGAAGGAAAACCTACCGGAAGCCTTGTCGGAATCTACGTATTTATTGCCTCATTTTGCTTTATTGCCAATTTTAATGCATTGTATACCAGGTTTATGAAAACGGATATTTATACTGATGAACTACGGGATATCAATAAAAGTTTCATGGCTCTCGAAAACGATGTGGAATCCAAGCTGAGCTATAAATACAATAAAATCACCACCCAAAATATCGAGATCAAGAAAAAGCAGCTGATGGAGCAGATCAAAGATCCCGGAAACAAAGGAATAGGAACCCGGGCCCAGTCATTGATCAGGGATATTGAAAAACTAACGGGCCAGAAAGTAGATTTACTGACTCCCGTTGGAAATGATTATGAAGATCTTTCTGAGAGAATGGGTCACCAGATCGATAATATGATTTCTGACCTGTCTCCTGAAGAAAGAGCATTGAAGATGGACCTGAATAATGCTTCTTTAAAATGGAACAAAAACATTCAGGATTTGCTTCTTTTGTCTAAAAAAGAAAAAGATGACCTGTCGCAGGGTATTATCGATGAATCCCTTGCCGAATACAACAAATTGGGAAGCCGGGCACAGACCGTTCTTGGGAATGAGAAAATTCATTTTGAACCTCTGGTTTCCCAGACTCAGGAAGTGGGAAAGATCGGTTTTGCATTTGAACATGCCATCAAACATTTTGGAATGTACCAGTTTGTAGTGCTTGCAGGATGTATTTTGCTGGATTTCATTATTGTGATTATCATCTTGCTGGTTACAAGCCCCGATAATAACAGAAACAACCGGGGAAGTGTTTTCAATAACAAAAGAAGCGGAAATACTTTAATTCCAAATAATTAAACCATGGAAAATTTTAACGAGAAATTTAAACCCCTCTCTTTTGATCAGGAAGCAGAAGAAATGCTGAAACCCCTGTCATTTGATCGTGAACAGCAGGTACAGGATGATTTCGTTCCCATAGCCAGAACCATTTCCAACGATATTAAAAATAAGGAAAGCAATTTTATATTCTTCTTTGGAACAGCAGATTCAGGGAAATCTGTAATTCTATCTTCCATGCTTTACTACCTGAAATCTCATGCAGGTGTTTTGAGACCGAAACTTGGAACTCCTAACAGTAAAGAGGCCAACGTCCTGCTGTCTGATTTTTTTGAGAACATTCGGCAGGGAATTTTACCGGGCAGATCAACAAGAGATCAGGTGACCCGCCTGGATCTGGTTTTCGAACCTAACAATAAATCAAAAAAAGTGGTTCCTATTGATCTTACTTTTCTGGAGACTTCAGGGGAAAACCATAATGAGATCAGAAGAGGCGGAAGCTATCACAGCAGTATAGAATCCTTTCTGAATGCCAATGTGCCGCTTACCTTTATTATTGTTACCAGCTACGATTCTGCCCATAAAGAAGACAGCCTGATCAATGAATTTCTGGATGAGCTGGAAAGAAAAGGGAAAAACCTGAAATCTGTAAATGCCGTACTGGTGATTTCCAAATGGGACAAATCGGGAAGGATGGATGTGGAAAGCGCGGAAGAGCTGGAAGGCTTTATTTCCGACCGTCTGCCGATGACTGCACAAAGGATCAATACTTATGGATTAAGCAAATCCTATTATACGATCGGGAGCGTTCAGAATTCCATAGGACAGGAGCGGGTGAACCTGCTCAATCTGTCTACCGCGGAAGTTCTGTCCAAATGGCTGTACAGAAGCATTACCGGTTACGATCTGGATTATGAAGGAACATTTTGGGAACGTTTAAAATTTAGCTTTACCAACTGATGGGCAATACTTATTTTTTTTCTGCGTTCGGGACTTTTGGGAACCCGAATGGTTTCAGGCAGTCTTATTTCCTGGGAGGTAATGCGGAAATCGCTAAAAATATCAGGACATTTGATTTAAAAACAGACGCTGTTAAGCTTTTTCCGGGTAGCAGGATCTATGGCATACGAATTGAGCCGGCCGGTAGTTCATCTCTGATTTCTTACGTTGTATACACTTTTGCAAAAGAACAGAACTCACAGCGTGGCGGAACATTTATAGGATCAAGCCTTATTTTTGTAGATAAGGTGGCTCCGGAAGGTCTTGTCATTAATGTTTTGGATGAATTTCACCAGCATCTTGAAGATCGTAATGTTGCAGACGGTACCATTACCATTAACCATTCCGATAAATTTTCTATTGATAAGCCGAAAGACTTCGATAAAATCAATTTGAATCTCCGTCAGATAGAAAACCTGGGTACCACTCAGTCTGGCAATAATTACCTTATGGTTTATATGGAGAATAGATCTTCCCAGCTGCAGTCTTTATTAAGCAGGGCAACAGGGCTTTTGAGCATATATGATATGATCTATTTCACTGATAACCGTGAAGTTGCTGAGTTTGTCCAGCAGAAAGGGATTTTTAAAATTGTGGATGAAAATGGATTTGACCGTGAAATTCAAAAATCGGATGAAGAAAAATCCAGGCTCGTCAGCAACTGTATCCAGGAGTTGGAACAGGAGAAGGAAAACCTGAAAGAAGACAGAAAAACCATCATTAACGATATCGAAAAACAGATTGCTCACAATGAAAGGAAACATCAGGAGAACGAAAAGAAGATCATTGAATCAAAAGAAGGCATTGTAACCATCAATCAGGAATTTGATCAATATGCTGCGAACATAGATGAACTGGTTAAAAAATTAAAGTCAGACGGAAAAGTAGAATTCATCAGAAAGCAGCATCTGGAAAGAAGAAAGGTATTTGCGGATAAGATCAGGCTCACCAAAGATATTGGTACAGTCAGCTCAATTGGAGCAAGTTCTTGGATGAATCAGAGTCATTCAAGACCCAGACTTGGAAATAGCCTGGAAGATTTCAACCGGGAAAACGAAAGCTACAGCCATAAAGAAACACGGCTGAACGGGTATAAAATTGCTTTTTGGAGCCTCCTTTTATTATTGACAACAGGAGCAGTATGTTATATAATGTTTTTCGATGGTGGAAAAATTATAGGATTTCCAGAAGACTAGAGAGTTGATGGGTGAAAAAAATAACCATTAGAAAGGTGTGCTTACTGGCACACCTTTTTAGTTTTCTGATATGCAATTGTTGATTGAATCTAGCCATCGGCTTTGCTGTACAAAAAAATAATTCTCTTTCAGCTTAAGAAAAAATAGCAAAAAAAAATATTTTTTTAAACAGTTGTTTAAATTATTGTTGCTGTGTTAATTAAGGATTATAACTCCAATACTATCAGCTTAAATAGCTCCTGTAAATAAAATTTTGGTATGCAAATTGTTGATAGGTCCTGTATTTTGGAAAGCGCATTTTGGCTCTTAAAATGTGTAAAAAATCTTAATTTATTATAAAAGCGTATGAATTATTTAAATTTTGGCGCTATTAATGAGAAAGTGATTTTCTTGTTAATAGCTCTTTTTTATGGTATTGCGCGTGCTCAGTGTACCGCTTATACCGGCCAGGCAATGAACCTAGGAACAACCTATTGTCTCAACGGAAATCTTACATTAACCAACGATATTACCATTCCTCAGGGAGCAGTTTTAGTTATTCAGCCGGGATCGGCACTTATTGTAAAAGGAATTACAGTCAACGGTGATCTTGAAATCAAAGACGCTGCGAGTGTGAAATCAGAAGGTTCCATCATCATCGGAGTTTTCGGAAGTCAGAAAAGCTCAAAAGTTAAGCTGGGGACCAAAGCATATCTTTCCCTTACCGGATCGGTTTCCCAGGGAGATCCTTCATTCATGGGAACATTTCCCGGAGCGACTTCAACCATCGATATGGGAACATACAGTGTTGTGGAAATATGCGGGACTTTCAGCCAGCAGTCCGTTACCTATCCTTTTGTCAATTATATCGGGGCTCCTTTGGGGAAAGCCTATTGTATTGCCAAAGCACAGGTAAGCGGAGGAGGAGCTTCCATACTCAGTAACGACAGCCAGATTATTGCCATTGCCATGGATACGGTAACGGGGCTTGCGCCTGGAAATGCCAGTTTCTGCGGACCAAATGCAACCAAGGCCCTGTGTCCTTCTTTGTGGCCTGAAGGGCTTCCGGAGGATAAACAGGTTTGCGGTTTTGCTGATGAAATAGTTCATGAGCTTGATGATTACTGTACCAAACCCGGAGCTTCAGGCGTACCTGACAGTTATACCAAAATGGGGATTACAGTACAGCAGAAAACGGCTGACTGGCCTGAGAATATTCCCAATGGATTTCTTGCGTTGGAGTCGAAAACCAAAGGATTTGTCATTACCAGAGTACAGCATGTAAGCCAGGTTCCTCAATCGGGAGATGCTGTTTCGGAACCAAAAGAGGGGATGCTTGTATATGACATCCAGGATCGTTGTATAAAACTATATAACGGAACTCAATGGAAATGTATTGAAAGAAGCTGTAATGATTAACCTAATTATTAAAAATATGAAACATATAAAAAGTTTAAGCACTGTTCTGATCGTATTGGCTTTTAATACTTTCCATGCGCAGGTAGCCATAGGTAAAGACATAATTGAAGGTAAAAACACAATATTGGATTTTAACAACAGCCCGGAAAACACAAAAGGTCTGATTCTTCCTGCTACAAAAGGTCTTCCTGCCGGAAATACAGCCAACGGAACATTTATTTTTGATACCTCTGATGACAAAGTAAAAGTATATGAAAATAATAGTTGGAAAGCATTGAGCGATACGGGAAATTCCACGACAATTAAAGCAAACGATTCGAATGAAAACGGAGCCGGAGTTATAATCGGAGAGAAGGAGGGGAGCGCTGATGGAGTTCTTGTCTTAGAGTCACCGGACAAAGCTATGATTCTTCCCAAAATCTCTTCACCCCATCTCAGCGTAAAAGATCCGTATCCCGGAATGATCTGTTATGATACGGCCAGCAAAACATTCGCTGTTTTCGATGGAACAGTTTGGAATTTTTGGAAATAATAACAGTAGAGAATATCAAAAAGCCCTGCATTAATCGTAAGCAGGGCTTTTTTATTTTTTTCTTCCGTACATCAATATTCTTTTGAAAGCATAAATAGCAGGAAGTTTTGGAAAATTTTTCTCAATACGTTTTTTAAATTCTGCTGTGAAACTTTTCTGTTGCTCCTCATCAAGCCTTTCCAGGTAAGGAATTAAAGCAGATCCGGAAATAAAGTTAAACAAACTTTCATGATCGTCAGCAATAATAGGATACACCTTCTGAAACAGATTTAAATCCTCAATCCCGTTATCGAACAGAATCTGTGCATACTCATCTATGGTAAGAACAGCAGACGGGCGGTTCCAGCCTTTAAGCTGGGATCTGAAGGGTTCATCACCCGCCAGTTCAGAAAGAATTTTGTTCAATGTATTTCCCGGCTGGTAAGGCATCTGTATGGCAAGCTGTCCGCCGGATTTCAACTTTGAGATGAGTTTTGGGAACAGATCATAATGATTATCCGACCATTGTAAAGCAGCATTGCTGAAAATAAGATCCCAGTTTTCGTCAGCGTTCAGCATTTCTTCTGTAGTAGCAAGCTTGAAATGAAGGCGTTCGTTTTCCAGTGCTTTAGATTTTTCCAGCATTTCAGGAGAAGAATCGATTCCTGTAAATTGGGCGTTGGGAAATTTCTCAGTAAGAATGGCCGTCTGTTCACCCGTTCCGCAGCCAAGGTCTACCGCTTTCATTTCCTTTTCATTCGTGATCAGTTCAGCAAGATCATAAAAAGGTTTGAAACGGATATTTTTAAATTGATTGTAAACTTCAGGATTCCAGGGCATATTTGTGATGTTAGAATGAAGTTTCAATTTAGTAATTCCGGAAAGAAATACTGAAAACAAAATGATAAAATATTCTTAAATGTTCAAGTTAAAATTATGAGCAGATTAAGCATATTTATATTGATAACTGATAGCATAATTTAATTTTGAAATTAAAAATCATTTTCATCATAATTATACGCAAACATCTGCCCGATCTGCTCAATCAGCGAGAGACAAAAAAGTTATATAAGATTCTTGGGTCTAAAAATATTTATAAAATCTGCACACTTTCCTTAATGCTGTTCATCACAAAAATACTTTTCGTCTGCCCGATTCCTTCAATTTCAGATAGCTTATTCACAAAAAACTCATGAAAGTCATCCATATTCGGAGCTAGAATTTTAAGCATAAAATCAAAATCTCCGCTGATGTTGTAGAATTCTACCACCTCTTTTAGTTTTCCTACTTCTTCTATAAATTTTCCCGCAGTTTTTTTGTTGTGGACATTCAGGGCAATCATGCAGATCACCATCATGCCTTTGTTTACTTTTTTACGGTCCAGAACAGCGGTGTACTCCCTGATGATGCCCAGCTTTTCCATTCGTTTGATCCGTTCATGCGTAGGAGTTGAGCTTAAATTGATCCTGGCTGAAATATCACGCACACTCATTTTAGCATCCTTTTGAAGTAAACGCAGGATAGAAAGGTCTTTTTCGTCGGGAATGTAATGGTCTGTAGTCATTTGTTCTGTTTTTAAAGATTGGTATTCTGTTAATAATCGATTTGTTCTTTTATATGATATTAAATAGTTTATTTGTTCCAAATTTACCATATTATTTTCAAATACGTTCTTTTAAAATTAATTTTGTAGAAAATTTGAATACATGAGTACGAGGAAAAATTTAATATTAATATTAGCATCGGTAGGAACATTTGTGGAGGCTTTGGATATTGCCATTATTAATTTAACCATTCCTTCTATTCAGGAGCAGTTCAACATTGGGGCTGCAACCGTACAGTGGCTTCAGACTTTATATGTATTGTTTTTTGGCGGTTTTCTGATTATTGGCGGAAAGCTTTCCGACCAGATCGGGCGCAAGAAGATATTCCTTGTCGGAGCTCTGGTCTTTATGCTGACTTCGTTAGGAGCCGGACTTTCCCAAAGCTTTGAAATGTTAGCGGTATTCCGTGCTCTTCAGGGATTGGGAGCCGCATTGATCATGCCTTCTGCTTTATCCATTGTGACCAACACATTCAGAGGTGAGCAGGAACGTAACCGTGCCATCGGGATTTTCAGCTCATTCGCTGCCATTGGCTCGGGAAGCGGGCTTTCGGTGGGGGGAATTATCAGTACTTACTTAAGCTGGCACTGGGTTTTCCTGATCAATGTTCCTATTCTTTTATTGACCTTGATTTTTGCTTACCGGTATCTGCCTGCAGACGAAAAAGATGAAGCAGGGCAGAAGACAGATCTTGTATCGGGAATATTGCTTGTTTTGGGACTTTTGAGCCTTACCTACGGGACGCATGAGCTGGTTCATATAAAAGAAAATTCTCTTCTTGTTATCGGTTCTTTGATAATTGCTGTTCTCCTTCTGGCTGCTGTATTCATCAGGTTAAAATCCGTAGCTCAGCCGTTGATAGATTTGCAGATGTTCAGACACAGATCATTAGTCATTTCTAATGCCGTTTTCTTCACATTAGGGGCATTTTTCATAGGATTTTTATTCCTTATTTCATTAATGCTTCAGAAGGATATGGGGCACAGTGCGGCTTCTGCCGGGCTGATGCTTGTGCCGTTCAGTATCATGTCTGCACTGGCTGCAAAATTTGTATTGCCTTATATTTCCAAAAGGTTGAATTCTTCCCGGATGGGAGTGTTTGGCTGGAGTTTTATGCTTGCCGGAGCCCTGTCTTTACTGATTGCGGTTTATATGGGCCATCCATTGACGATTGTATTATTGGGAGCAGCCTGTATTTCAGGAATCGGGATGACGTTTTGCTTTACTGCGCTCTCAGTAATGGGAATCCAGGATGTGGCGCCCTCTCATTACGGAGTGGCTTCCAGTTTAAGTTCTACAAGTTATTTTTTAGGTGCAGGGATAGGGCTTTCGTTCATGACTTTGATGAGCCAGATTTTTCCTTCTCAATATGCCGTAGGGGATTTAAGCCTGATCATTCTGATCGGATATGCTTTGCTGGCTCTTGGATTGCTGCTTTATTTTATTGTCAGAAGCTCAAAAATGAAGCATGCGGAAATAGCTGTTTCATAATTTTATTAAAAATATACAAACTATATGAAAGGGGATCGGTATTATTGTGCCGGTTCTTTTTTTATTTAATCCGATGCCGGTTATGAGAAAGAATTGATTGTTGAGATATAAAATGTACAGCAAAGAAAGCTAATTTTCCCTTCTTCATAAAGTAAAACCTATTCTTCTTCGTCTATGATGATGAAAGCTTAAACGATCTCATCATGAAGCATACAAATATACATGCAGGCGTCATTCTTATCCCGGATTTCAGCGGGTTTACTGAATTTGTATTCAATACAAAACTTTATACGGGAGAATATATTGTAAGACAGCTATTATCTACCCTGATCGATATGAATGATCAGTATTTTGAAATTTCAGAGATCGAAGGGGACGCTATTTTATTTTACAGGTATGATAATAATCCGTCCTATCAGCGTATTTCTAAAATGCTCTGGAAGATGCGGAATGCCTTTAACCAAAAGATTAAAGAATTGAATAAGGAACTGAGCATTTCTATCGATATGTCACTCAAATTCATTGTACATTACGGAAAGTTTTCACAGTATACCATCGGAAATTTTAAGAAACTTTATGGCAAAACGGTGGTTGAAGCCCATCAAATGCTTAAAAATAACTTCGCGGAACAGCCTTCATATGCTCTTTTCAGTAATTCTTTTCTGGAAAACAGCGGTAACAGAGAGGCAGAGATCAATACACAAGAATATTATCTTCCTGAAGGAGAGATGATTCATTATTTTGAGAATGCTCATTAGTAAAGTCAATGCTGAAGAGGAATAGAATGTAAAAAACAGGCCCCTTAGAACCTGCTTCAAAATTAAATATACTAATATGATGACTACTTCAATGTAAATTTCACCTTCGTCTTGATAGCATCAGAAGAATTACCGATCTGTGCTTCAAAATCTCCGGGTTCAGCTACCCAGTCATGCTTTTCAGCATCAAAATAGCTCAGAGATGTTTTATCAATGGTAAAGGTTACTTCTTTCTGTTCGCCGGGATTTAAAAATACTTTTTCAAACCCTTTCAGTTCTTTTGCAGGGCGAGGTACGGAAGCTTTGATATCACTGATGTAAAGCTGTGCCACTTCAGCACCTGCTCTCTTCCCTGTATTTTTTACAATTACGGTAAAAGTGATCTTATCATCCTGAGACATCACATTTTTATCAGCCGTTGCTTTTCCGAATTCAAATGTGGTATAGCTCAATCCATGTCCGAAGCTGAATAAAGGTTTTATCTTTTTCGTGTCATGCCAGCGGTATCCTACAAAAATACTTTCATTGTAAGTAATATTGATCGGGTTCTTCTGGTCTTTACCTTTTCCGGCTGCCAGTTCGTCTTTCTGTCCGGGATACTCTCCCAATCGGTGCGCTGAATTATCTTCGAGTTTCACAGGGAATGTAAACGGAAGTTTTCCGGAAGGATTGGCGTCACCAGCCAAAACAGAAGCGATAGAATTACCGGCTTCAGACCCAAGATACCAGGATTGAAGTACAGAAGGAACCTCCTTGATCCAAGGCATGGCGACTGCATTTCCGGAAACCAGAACTACTGCAAGGTTTTTATTGGCTTTTGCCAACGCCGAAATCACATGGTCCTGATTGTAAGGAAGTCCGTAGCTTTTTCTGTCGTTACCTTCGCTGTCCTGGAAATCAGATTTATTCAGTCCTCCCACGAAAATCACGTAATCGGAATTTTTTGCCAGTTCTACGGCTTCGTTAAGCAATTCTTCTGCAGGACGGTCATCTTTCAGATTCTGGCCGGATTTTACCCCGTTGTATTCTCCGCCGATATCGCCCACATAACCTCTTGCGTACTGTACATCGGCCTGTTTTCCAAACCTGTTTTTAATTCCATCTAATGGAAGGGTTTCATATTTTACTTTTAGCGATGAAGAACCTCCGCCGACGGTCATTACCTTAATGGCATTTTCGCCGATAACGGCAATTTTTTTAGCTTTATTAACATCAATAGGAAGTACGTTTCCTTGATTTTTCAGCAGTACAATACCTTCTTCCCCGATTTCTTTGGCTACAGCCTTATGCTCCTCAGAAGCAACATTTCCGAAAGGTTTGTTCCTGTTCATCGTGGTTTTATAAGCCAGGCGTAGGAGTCTCGTCACCTTGTCGTCAAGTTCTTTAGTTCCTACTTTTCCGGATTTGATAAGATCTAAGTAGGGTTTTGCCAGATAATAATTATCGTATGCGTTTTTAGTTCCTTTAGAAAGTCCGTTCGTCCAGCTGCCGAATTCAAGGTCCAGTCCGTTGTGGATGGCCTGCTCTGTATTGTTTACCGCTCCCCAGTCAGACAATACAACACCTTTGTAGCCCCATTCCTTTTTCAGAATATCATTCAAAAGATATTGATTCTGGCTGGCATATTGGTTTTTGTACATATCATAAGCCCCCATGATTGTCCACGAATCACCTTCGGTTACTGCTGCTTTGAATGGCGGAAGATAGATTTCGTAAAGTGCTCTGTCATCTACATTAACGTTACTGGTATGGCGGAACATTTCCTGGTTGTTTAAAGCAAAATGCTTCACAGAAGTAGCGACCCCGTTAGATTGAACCCCTTTGATATAAGGAACCACCATTTTTGAAGTTAAGTACGGGTCTTCCCCCATGTATTCAAAGTTTCTTCCGTTCAGCGGAGTTCTGTAAATATTAACTCCGGGTCCGAGGAGGATATCTTTTTTTCTGTAGCGGGCTTCTTCACCAAGGGCTTTTCCGTAATTCCATGACATTTTCTTGTTCCATGTTGCAGAAAGTGCTGTAAGGGCAGGGTAGGCTATGATCGAGTCATTGGTCCATCCGGCCTGGTCCCATTCGTCCCACATCACTTCAGGCCGTACCCCGTGAGGACCGTCTGTTGTCCAGAATTCGGGAATTCCCAGTCTTGGAACACCGGGTGAGCTGAATTTGGACTGTGCATGCAGCATTGCTACTTTTTCTTCAAGCGTCATTCTTGAAAGAGCATCCTGAATACGCTGTTCCACAGGTTTTGATTCATCTAAATAGATGGGTAGGGTTTGAGTCTGAGCCATATATGAAGCAGAAATAAGAGTGAATAAACTTACAATGGCGGTTTTCTTGAACATACAATGCCTTTTATTGATTAACAACAAAAGTAAGTAAAATTTTTATTATCTCAAATTGAGAAAATAAAAATAAGCCAATTAATTTTAAGTTTAAGAAGTTTGAGTGTTGAAGAGTTTTAGGGTTTCGAGTTCCGGGTTCTGAGAAGGTTAATGATTTCATCAATATTGATAAAGGACAATATCTGGTGGCTGAGGCTCCCGAAGCCACCAGTTTTTTGGGAGAGTTCTTTATGTTATGGCATACAACCTGAAACCCACACCCAGGAACTCAAAAATTCGCATCACTCATGATCTGCCCATCCCTTCACTGCTCCGCCTTTAAAAATTTCTTCCGCTTTTTTAACCACAGCCTCTGACTGGTATGCTTTTACAAAGTTTTTGACTTTTGCAGAATTTTCATTGTCATGGGTCGTAACAATAACATTCACATATGGTGAATCTTTATCTTCACTGAAAACACCCTGTTTTTCTGCATCTAATCCAGCCTGCGAAGCGAAATTATTATTGATGATTGCAATAACCACTTCTCTGTCATCCAATACTCTTGGCAGCTGAGGGGCTTCAATTTCCAGGATTTTCAATTGTTTTGGATTTTCTGTGATGTCGGTAACTTTAGGTAATAATCCGGTTCCTTCCCTTAATTTTAACAGCCCGTTTTTCTGAAGAAGGAGTAATGACCGGCCTTCGTTTGTAGGATCATTGGGAATAACGATTGTACTTCCGTTCTGCAGCTGGCTAATATTTCTGATCTTTTTTGAATAAGCAACGATAGGATACACAAAAGTATTCCCGACTACAGCAAGTTTGTACCCTCTCTGTCTCGACTGCTCGTTAAGATAGGGAACATGCTGGAAGGCATTAGCCTCGATATCTCCGTTGTTTAAAGCCTCATTCGGAACTACATAATCATTGAACGGAATAAGCTCCACATCAAGATTATATTTTTCTTTAGCTACTTTTTTTGCTGCTACGGCAATTTCCATTTCCGGCCCGTAAGTAATCCCTACTACAATATGATTCGGATCATCTTTTTTTCCTGAACATGCATTAAATAGGAAGAGTCCGGCCGCTAAAAGGCCTAGAATGTTTATTTTTTTCATTAGAATTTTTTTTTAAAGAGCTGGCTGAGGTGCTCGAAGCCTCTGTTATTGTATTTACCTGTGGTCGAATTTCTTTGCTAATCTGTCTCCTGCAAACTGTATGATAAATACCAATACGACAAGCAGTACCAGAACTACATTCATAATCACAGCATCATAGCCGATATACCCATACTGATAGCCGATCTGCCCTAGACCGCCTGCACCCAATGCACCTCCCATTGCAGAATAGCCTACCAATGTGATTAAGGTGATTGCCGCGTTGTTTATCAGGGAAGGAAGCGCTTCCGGAAGCAATACTTTCTGAATGATCTGTAAAGGTGATGCGCCCAAAGCTCTTGCGGTTTCTATCAAACCATGCGGAACCTCGAGAAGGCTGTTTTCCACCAACCTGGCAATAAACGGAGCTGCTCCTACGCTCAGCGGAACCAGTGCTGCATTCATTCCAATTGAAGTTCCAATAATTACCCTTGTAAATGGAATCATCCAGACAATCAAAATAATAAAAGGAATAGAGCGGAAAATATTAACCAGGATAGAAGTAACTCTATAATAAGCTGTATTTTCCAGCAACTGGCCTTTCCTTGTTAAGAACAATAGAATTCCGACCGGAAGTCCTAAAACAAATCCAAAAAATCCTGAGACAAACGTCATATAAACCGTTTCCCAAAGTCCCTTTCCCAACAGGGAAATTACCGAATCACTAAGCATATCCTTTTACTGTATTTTGAATTTTATTCTGGTTAAAATAATAAATGGCTTTCTGGTTGTCTTCAGTTTCTCCCTGCAGCTGAAGAAGGAGTTTTCCGAAATTGGAGTCACCAAGGTACTCTACATCGGCTTTCAGAAGCTTGTAAGGTATTTTATATTGGTCGTAAAGGGTTGACAGAAGTTTTTCAACACTGATATTTTCATTGAGTTCTATTTCTACCAGCGGAAATAAACCGTCTTGCGGTTCTTTCTGCAGTTTTTTATTAAGTTCCTGAGGTATGGTCATGATATCTGAATTTATAAATTGTCGGATCACCGGGTTTTCCCTGTCCGAAATGATCTCGCTTAATGTTCCTTTTGCTAATAATCTTCCTTTGTCGATCACCGCAACATGATTGCAGACTGCTTTAATAACTTCCATTTCGTGGGTGATCAGCAGGATGGTAATACCAAGTCTTTGATTTATATCCCTTAAAAGCTGCAGAATCGATTGTGTGGTCGCCGGATCCAGTGCACTGGTCGCTTCATCACAAAGAAGGAGATAAGGATCATTGGCCAGGGCCCTTGCGATGGCAACTCTTTGTTTCTGCCCTCCGGAAAGGCTCTTAGGATAATCATTGGCCTTGTTTTCCAGTCCTACGATCTTCAGCAGTTCATTTACTTTTTTATTGATCTCATCTTTACTTACATGGTCAAGCTCTAAGGAAAGAGCTACATTGTCAAAAACCGTTCTTGATGAAAGCAGGTTAAAATGCTGGAAGATCATTCCAATTTTTTTTCGTTCACCTGCAAGCTGCTTTGAGCTTAGCTTAGTGAAATCCTTTCCGTTGATAATGATCTGGCCTTCGTCAGGTCTTTCCAGAAGGTTTACGGTACGGATCAGGGTACTTTTTCCTGCACCGGAAAATCCTATGATCCCTACGATATCCCCCTTTTCTATGCTGAGGCTTACCTGATCCAGTGCTTTGAAAGACTGCTTTTTTTGATGAAATGTTTTTGAAATGTTCTTGATTTCTATCATTTTTTTAATGTATAGTTTTAATTTTAAATAGGCTGATACGGTCTTACGGTCTTATTGAAGAACCTTTTCACTCTCCTGATCTTTACTTTTGAGCGTTTCGAAAGCCTGAAGTATTTGGTCGTATTGGTAAGAAGTACTCCCAATAATATCACAGATAGGCCGTACATCTGGCTTCCGTTAATGGTTTGCCCGGCTACGATCCAGCCTGCGAATACCGTAACGATCGGGTTAATATAAGTATGGGTACTTACCAATGCTGCCGGCTTCACAGATAGAAGCCATATGTAGGATAAATAAGCGACTATCGATCCGAAAAACACCAGGAACAATACTCCTGCCCATGCCGATACAGGAATGTTGGAGAATGAAAAACCGTGCCATTCTCTTCTGAAAGAAGCAATTATAAAGGAAGCAGCTCCGGCAATGATAAGCTGCTGAGCAATATTCATAAGCGTTGACTGTGAGGCCGGGTTTTTCTTTGAATATAAAGATCCCAGAACCCATGCCACAGAGCTTAATGCCAGTACAATAAATGCAGAAATCCGCAGTTTTCCGTCAGCTGTTGCATGATGAGTATTGGAAACGCTTCCATTCAGGAATAATATTAAGCCTGCAAATCCTATAATCAATCCGATTGGAATGAATTTATCGGAGAAATAGTATTTCCAGTTTTTCTTGTCGATTGCAATGAACCAGAAGGGACCTGTTGCAATGGCGATTGCCGCTTCAGAAGCAGATACATACTGTTCACCCCAGGCTACAAGACCAGTTCCTCCGGTAAGAATCAATATTCCGGTAATCCCGTTTTTCTTCCAGTTGGTTAAAGAATTTGCTTTTTCACCTTTAGCAGCCAGCCATCCCAGCATCAAAAGCCCGGCCGCTAAAAACCGGAATCCGGAAAGAATAAAAGGAGGAAATCCTTTAAGACCGAAAGAAATGGCGAGGAACGTAATTCCCCAAATCACATAAATATTGATAAATGCGAGCGGCACCAGCCAGCTGTTTTTAAAAGTGCTCATTTGTATGTTTTTGTATATTATTATATTAAAATAAAAAGGCCCTACAACGTGGTAAGGCCTTTAGAATATGGTATATTTAAATCAAGGTCAGCCACGGAATTTCTGATGCATAGGCATACAGTTGCACATCATCATAGTTTTGATGGCCTGTTTATTTAGGGACTGATGTTTTAATTCCTGTTTCATTTTTGTTTCATTTCCTGAATACGGTTGCAAATATAGGACATATATTTTTATTAGTCCACTGAAATTATAGACTTTTTGATATTTTTTGTTTTTTATTTATTAATATATTGTTTTTCAGCTTTTTGTGTTATTTTAAGTTTTGTTAATACATTAATTAGAAATTTAAGAGCCAGATTATTTCTTTTTGTTGGTTCGGATATTTCAGTGATATTGGCAACTCAATTTCACCTGACAATATATAATCATTCATTAGCCTTTCTATCAGATACTTATACTGATGAAGCAAACATCAACTCCTAACTAAATTAGCAAAATCCAAAAAAAATCACGACTTTTGTCCCCCTTCAATAATCCCGAAATTCATGAAACTTTGTATTGCCGAAAAGCCAAGTGTTGCCAGAGATATCGCCAAAGTATTAGGTGCTACAATGCCTAAGCAGGGCTATATGGAGGGCAACGGATACTGTGTGACCTGGACATTCGGACATCTCTGCACTTTGAAAGAACCGCATGATTACGGACCTCAGTATAAATCCTGGAATTTATTTTTACTGCCGATCATTCCAAGTAGCTTTGGGATCAAATTAATTCCGAACAAAGGCGTTGAAGCCCAGTTCAAAGTGATTGAGAAATTAGTGGAGGAATGTGATGAAGTCATCAACTGTGGTGATGCCGGGCAAGAGGGAGAGCTGATTCAGCGATGGGTTTTACAAAAAGCAAAATGTAATAAACCTGTTCAGCGTTTGTGGATCTCATCTCTTACCGAAGAAGCTATTAAGGAAGGTTTTGACAATCTGAAACCTGCTGAAGATTATAAAAACCTGTATCTGGCCGGAAATGCAAGAGCAATCGGCGACTGGCTCCTGGGAATTAATGCTACGAGATTATTTACCAAAAAATTTGGCGGGAATAAGGCCGTTCTTTCCATCGGAAGAGTACAGACTCCGACTCTGGCGATGCTTGTTCAGCGTCAGAAAGAAATTGATGCTTTTACCACTGAAGAATATTGGGAACTTAAAACAAAATACCGTGATGTTATTTTCAACGCGGCAATTGACCGTTTAAAAACCCTAGACCGGGCAGAAAAAGGACTTGAATACCTGAAATTGAATCCTTTTGAGATCGTTTCTTTTGAAATTAAAGAAGGAAAAGAAAAAAATCCAAGGCTTTTCGATCTTACCGGACTTCAGGTGGAAGCGAATAAAAAATACGGATATTCTGCAGAAAACACCTTGAATTATATCCAAAGTCTCTACGAAAAAAAGCACGTAACCTATCCGCGTGTAGATACAACTTACCTGTCAGATAACTTATATCCGAAAATAGCAGGCATTCTTCAGAAAATGTATCCTTACCAGGATCTGATTGCCCCGTTACTGGAGGCTCCGATTCCAAAATCAAAAGCCGTTTTTGATGATACCAAAGTAACGGACCACCACGCGATCATTCCAACAGAAGTTCCGCCTTCTCAAAATTTGAGCAGGGAAGAAAAGCTGATCTATGACCTTGTTGCGAAACGTTTTATTTCCGTTTTTTATCCTGAATGTAAAATCTCAAATACACTGGTGGAAGGGAAAGTAGGGACCATTCCTTTCAAAACCAGCGGAAGACAGGTTCTGGAACCGGGATGGAGAGCGGTTTATGCCAAAGAACCGAAAGAGGAAGTTACTGATAAAGATAAGGAGAAAGAAGAGGAGCAGACCATTCCTGAATTTAAAGTAGGGGAAAGCGGTCCTCATGATCCTATGATCCATCAGGGAAAAACCACACCACCTAAGCCATATACCGAAGCAACCCTATTGCGAGCTATGGAAACTGCTGGAAAACAGGTGGAAGACGAGGAACTGCGTGAACTGCTTAAAAACAATGGAATCGGAAGGCCGTCCACCCGTGCAAATATCATTGAAACGCTTTTTAAAAGGAAATATATTGAGAAAAAAAGAAAAAATCTCATTGCTACCCAAACCGGCATTCAGCTAATTGATACCATAGAGGATGAACTTCTGAAGAGTCCCGAACTGACCGGAGAATGGGAACAAAAGCTGCGAAAAATTGAAAAAGGGGAATATGAAGCCAATCAGTTTAAAGAAGAATTGATCCAGATGGTTTCCGATCTTACCCGAAAAGTAGTTGACGGGAAAGGAAAAGTAATCATGCTGCAGGAAGAGGAAAAAGCAGAGGAAAAAAAGAAAAGAGAGCCTGCACAGAAAAAAGAACTTCAGTCCTGGGAAGAAACAAAGTGCCCGAAATGTAAAGAACACCACCTGATCAAAGGAAAAGCAGCAGTGGGATGTTCAGATTTTAAAAATTGTGGGTTCAAAATCACCTTTGATGTATTTGGGAAAAAAATTTCTGATAAACAGCTTTTAGATTTGGTTTTAAAGGGGAAAACTTCAAAGCTAAAAGGTTTCAGTACCCATTCAGAAGCTTTAACAGAAGGAGTTCTGACACTTGGAGAAGATTTCCAGGTACAGCTTAATTAAATTTAACGGAATAATTTATCGTACCATCCGCTGAGGTCTTTCTTTATCGACTCGTGGTATCTACATAAGATTTGTGCCAGTTCAAGCTCCGATCTTTCTGATTTGTATGTGTTTAAAGTAAGGTAGCCGAAAAAATTCCCGTCCTGATCCACAATTGCCGGAGGATATGAAGCATAGCTGCTCCACGGGGAATACGTGCTGTATGAACTTCCATAGTTGCTGCTTGCATTCCAGATGGATTTTGAGCTGAACACATTCCCATATTCACCATAGGAATTCCAGATTGAATTTTTGTCAAACGTATCACAGTTTAGACAGCCAAGATACTGATCCTGATCGGAGCCGCCATACAGATGTAGGGTCTGGGCATGAAAAATAGAGGATATCAGAAGGCTTAGTAATGTGAAAATATTTTTGATGGTCATGTGGTGCTGTTTATGCAAAGCTAGTATTTTTGTGGGCGCTTTAGAAACCACCCTGGCAAAAATTCAAGGGATTTGCCATCCCTCTAAACGATGGGAATAATTAATCAATCAACAATGAACATCAAGGAAACCAGAGATTCTAAGACTTAAGTATACTTTTTCACGGTATAAATATTAACTTCAAATGTCTTAAGTGCTTAAAAAAATGCTCTTCTGCAATCTAAAGCTTATTAACCTCTTTAAATTTCATCATCAGCAAATAAACTTGTTGTAAATTTTCTGGTATTTCTGAAAACATTTGTGTATTTTGTGTGGTATTCATAAATAAAATAATTCATGACTCCGGAAAAAAGGAAACTCATTACAGACAGCTTTGGTCGCTCCGAAACATTAAAATTCTACAATGCTGAACTCTTGGAAGTGGATACCGATTTCGTTTCCATTAAAATTCCGAAAATGGAAATGATGACCCGGAAAGCGGGAATGTTCAATGGTGCAATGATCGCTTCTCTGGTAGATGTTTCTTCCGGCTATGCTTCGGTAAGTCACTACAAAGACGACTGCTATGTAGTGACAGTGGAACTCAAGGTCAATTACCTTCGTCCTGCCCTGGGAGATGCTCTGATATCACGGTCATACGTTATAAAAGGCGGTGCAAAAATTATCGTGGTAAGAACAGAAATTTATGTGCTGGATGAAAATACAGGTTCTGAAAGTCATGTAGCCACTTCACTGGTAACCATGATGAGGATCAAATAAATAGGACTCGGGAATTGAAAATATCCCTGAATAAAGGAGTTTACAGGAATTTTCAGGCGTAAATGGAACAGGATTTGCAAAGTTAAAACCATAACATTAAAAAATATAATATGAACTTAATTATCAGGCTGCTGATTACAGCAATTGTTGCTTACCTTTTGACTAAGGTGCTTCCGGGTGTACATTTCGAAGGATTTTCTTCGGCGATTATTTTTGCCATCGTTCTCGGGGTATTAAATATTTTTGTGAAACCTATTCTTGGGCTTTTAGGATTGCCATTAACCATCATTACTTTAGGTTTATTTGCTTTGGTAATCAATGCATTGATTATTCTGATTGCAGATTATTTTATAGACAGCATGGTTGTCGACGGTTTCTGGTGGGCGCTGATCTTTAGTGTACTGCTGTCCTTCGTTACTTCGCTGGCCAACTCCATGTTTTCTGATGGGGATTAACCGATCAGAAATAAAATTTATATCAGTCTGCTGTTTTTACGGCAGACTTTTTTATTTCAAAACTTAAATGTTAATTTTTTCGCTCCTTTTTATTTTAAATATTAACTTTGGCAATCTTTGAATTAACAAAAAAGGAAATATGAAGTCTGCAGGAATTTATATTTCCGTAAAAAAAGAATATCAACATATGAAACTTAAGTACAGTCTGCTGGCTCTGGCAGCTCCGCTTTTAATGAATGCACAACAGTTAATGACGCCTGAAATCCTTTGGACCTTGAAAAAAGTCGGAGTACAGGCAGTTTCACCGGATCAGTCTTCATTGATCTACAAAGTGGGACAGGTAGATCTGAAAACAGAGAAAACAAAAAATGAGAACTATTTCCTGAATGTTCTTAATAACCAGTCTTCCAAAATAGATTTTGGTAAAAAAGCCCTTATCCAGTGGGATAAGAATGGAATTTATGCTCAGGAAGGAGATAAAATCTTTCTTTCAAAAGATAACGGGAAAGACTGGTCTGAGTTTTATACCATCGGGGAAGTGGACAATATTGTAATTTCTCCCGACGGGAAAAAAATAGCGTTCAGCAAGCAGGTTCTTGTAGAGAAATTAATGGGGAAAGACAAATACAGCGATACCCCTAAAACTACAGCTCAGGTATATACAGACCTGAACCACAGACACTGGGATTACTTCAATGAAGGAAAATACAATCATGTATTTATAGTCAATACTACGGACAAGGTGGAATCTGCAAAAGATCTCCTGGAAGGTAAAACCTGGGACTCTCCGCAAAGACCTTTCGGTGGAGCGGAAGACTTTATCTGGAGCCCGGATTCTTCACAGCTTTTATACGTTACCAAGCCTAAAAGCGGAAAAGAATATTCTACAAGCACCAATACGGATATTTTTGCTTACGACACTGCTTCAGGGACAACAAAAAACCTGACAGAATCCAATAAAGGATATGATGTAAATCCAAAATTCAGCCCGGACGGAAAATCCTTAATCTGGCAGAGTATGGCCAGAGACGGATATGAAGCGGATAAGAATGATGTGAAAATCATGGACTGGAAGTCTGGAAAAACAACAAACCTTACCGCCGGATGGGACGAAAGTGTTTCCGGAGATGTATTCTGGGGTGGAGATTCCAGATCGATCTATTTCACAGCAGCATTCAGAGGAACAAAACAGCTTTTCTCTTTAGATCCTAAAACATCGAAAGTACAGCAGATCACAAAAGGAGATTTTGATGTTAACGAAATTTTCACCGACAATAAATCTTCACTTTTAGTAGGAAGAACAGATATCAACCATGCAACGGAACTATTCTCTGTGAACCTGAAAAATGGAGAAATGAAGCAGGTAACCGAAGCCAATAAAGATACTTATGATAAGCTGGCACAAGGTAAATCCGAACTGAAAATGGTAAAAACAACGGACGGTAAAGAAATGGGCGTATGGTTCCACTATCCACCGAACTTTGATCCTAATAAGAAGTATCCTACGCTGGTATACTGCCAGGGAGGACCTCAATCTGCTCTGACCCAATATTTCAGTACAAGATGGAACTTTGCGCTGATGGCAGCCAACGGATATATCATTGTTGCTCCAAACAGAAGAGGAATGCCGGGATGGGGAACAAAATGGAACGAAGACATTTCCAAAGACTGGGGCGGTCAGCCGATGAGAGATTATCTGGCAGCAACAGATTACGCAAAAACATTACCATACGTTGATGGTGAAAGGGTAGCAGCAGTAGGGGCAAGCTACGGAGGATACAGTGTATTTATGCTAGCCGGAATCCATGAAAACAGGTTCAAAACATTCATTGCTCACGATGGATTATTCGATATGAAATCCTGGTATCTTACTACAGAAGAGCTTTGGTTTGCCAACTGGGATCTTGGTTCACCATGGGAAAAACCGCTTCCTAAAGCTTACACAGACTTCAACCCAAGCAATTTTGTTGAAAAATGGAACAAACCTATCATGATTGTTCAGGGTGGCATCGATTTCCGTGTACCTTACGAACAGGGACAGGAAGCATTCCAGGCAGCTAAATTAAGAGGATTGAAATCCAAACTGGTTTATTTCCCGAACGAAAACCACTGGGTACTTCATCCGCAAAACGGACTGGTATGGCAGAGAGAATTCTTCGACTGGCTGAAAGAAACTTTGTAAGAATGAATAATTAAAAATGAAATTATTCTTGAAATATTAATAGAGCGGGCTTTAGCCCGCTTTTTGTTTTCAAATGGAAGAAAGGCTTTAGCCGAATTTTATATATTTGAATATGCAAAACAGAATTTCTTCGTTTCCACCACTCATTGACTCTCAGTCTGAAATTTTAATTCTGGGCTCTGTTCCCGGAGTAAAATCTTTGGAAAAGCAGCAGTATTATGCCCATCCGCAAAACAAATTCTGGCCCATTATTTTTCACCTGTTCAATGAAGAGTTTACAGAAGATTATAATGAAAGAAAAAAGGTTTTAAAAAAGCATCATATAGCAGTCTGGGATGTGATTGATTCCTGTGAAAGAAAAGGAAGCCTGGATTCTGAGATTAAAAATGAAGAAGCGAACCAGATCGCCGAACTTTTAGATGAACACCCCACTATCAAAGCTATTTTCTGTAACGGAGGAAAATCATATAAAAACCTGCAGAAGCTTTTAGGGAAAAACTACAGATTACCCATATTTCAGCTGCCTTCCACAAGCCCGCTTCATACTGTTTCCTTTGATAGAAAATTGGAAGAATGGAAGAATATTTTGGAATTTCTGTAAATTTTTATTTCTCGCAGATTGAGCAGATTACGCAGATGTTTGCGCATATGACAGAGCTTATTTATACATTTCTGTAGTATAAAAGATTTGGAGATCAAACATTGGTATTAAAAAATCTGCGTAATCTGCTAAATCTGAGAGATTATTATAAGTCATCTTTCAAATATTTTCTCAGCCCTCTCAGCAGTTCCAGCTGATTTCTGGTCCTGTCCAGATTGTGTTCAGGATATTTTATAGAGTAATAAGTGCTTCCATTCAGATAGTCAGTCAGAAAACGGACAGCTTGGATATAAATGACAACCTGTGCTGCGTAATCCAGGTTTTCAAGCTCTTCAAAAGTTAGTTTCTCTTTCAAATACAGTAAAAATCCGTCTTTTACAGTTCTGTAAATCTGGGGATTAAAATTATCAGCTGCGTTTCCATTATCTTCATCCAGTGTATTGGTATAAGACCTCGCCATATCGCCGAAGTCATACAGAATGGTAGAAACCGTTACGGTGTCGAGGTCAATAACAGCCAAGGGACTTGAATTCTTATCAAAAAGTATATTTCTTACATTAGGATCTCCGTGGATGATTCTTTTGGGAAGCAGGCCTTCTTTTTCCATTTCAATCCATTTTTGCGGAAGAAAAAGCAGCGCATTCGTTAATTCAATTTCTGGCTCTGCATTGTTCAACAGATCAGTATTAGCATTCTGTAACGACATCTGATAATCTGAAATCCTTTTCTCAAAATTAATAAAATCAGGAATAGGGATTTTTATATCAGGCAGATCTGAAGGGTTTACGGTATTTAAAAAGCTTCCGACAGCTTTTGCCGATTCATAAGCCGTTTTTAAATCGGGAATTTTAAAAAATGTCTTCGTATCTTCAATGAAACTGAGCATTCTCCATGACTCTCCCTCATCATCGTTCATCATCAGGTTACCAGATAGAGTTTTCTTCATATTGACCAACTGCAAAGGATAATTCCCGTTTTCCAGCATTTTGTTGATCAGCAGGTGATTATTGGTGACAATTTCAGGAAAATGAAAAACCTGTCTGTTGATTTTCTGAAGGATAAATTTCTCCTCAGAATCATGATCTTCCACCAAATAGGTAGTATTTATCAGTCCATTGGTAATAGGAGTCATCGTACAGTTTTCAGTTCCGGTGAATCCGGTCACGATTTGTTTTAATTCCATAGATCTTCAGGATATCTGTTTTTTGCGATTTCTGAGGCCAGAAAATCTTTAATACTGCTTTTGTCATCTGCATAGGTAACGCCCATCCACTGTGAAGGAGAGATTTTTACCAATACCTTTGTCCCTTTCTCATCGATCATTCTCTGTACGGCAACAGGGACATAAAACTCGTCTGATGGTTCCGGATCTGAATGGATAAAATCGTAAAAATAACTTTCCAGACCAATAAAAACAGAAGGATGAAAAATAAAAAAGTTCATGGATACCAATGTATCAGGAGCTATTTCGATATCATTCCCATTATCGGTATAAACAATTGAATTTCCTTTTCTGCGGATAGAAGTTTGCTCATCTACTTTTATCAGGTAATTATCTGCATCCAAATCACATATTCCTCTTGCTACATTTCCGTTTCCGCTTAAAGTAGATGCTACAGGATAAGCCACCATTCCAAACTGTGATTCTGAAATGTGGCGGTCAATTTCTTCAGATGCCAGCTGATAAACCTCTTTCCCGTAGAAATCATCTGCATTGATCATGACAAAAGGTTCCTGTATGACACTTTTTGCACAGAGAACAGCATGGCCCGTTCCCCACGGTTTTTCTCTCCCTGATGAATCATAATCTTGGTGAAGAAAGCTTTCTTTTTCCTGATACACCCAATGAAGTTCAAACTGTTCTTTCTGGGATATGGTATTTAATCTTTCAATATAGCTTTCCGGGATACGTCTGTTGACAATAATAACAACTTTGCTGAAACCTGCTCTCAAGGCATCATAGATGGAATATTCCAGGATTGGCGAACCGTTATCCAGGATTCCGTCTATCTGCTTCAGCCCTTTGTAGCGGCTTCCTAAACCTCCGGCTAGTATCAGTAGTGTCTTTTTAGAATTCATCAGTCATTCCAAATACAGGTTTACGGGTCTTCCATTTTCCATTGGTAAAATCCGGAATGTCTACGGCCTGACCACCTTTAGCAATAGATTCCTCGCTGAGTGGAGTGATAGAATACCATAAAGCAAGATCATACACATCCATCGGGAATTCTATATTTCGTTTGATGCATTCAATGAAGGTATTCATGACAAAAAAGTCCATACCGCCATGTCCTGCACCTGCAGCTGTACTTTCAAATTTTTTCCAGATAGGATGATCAAATTCTTTCATCCATTTTTCAGTATTTTCCCACCGGTGAGTATGGTTCATAGTTTTCTCAAAATAAATATGCCCCTGGTTGAAATCTCCCCAGCCGAAATCCTGCCACAAGCCTTCAGTTCCCTGTACTCTGAATCCAAGATCATAAGGTCGCTGTAAGCTTGTGTCATGGGTTAAAAGGATCGTTTCCCCATTTGCACAGGCAATCTGGGTAGTGACAATATCTCCCTGGTTGAACTTAACTTTTGCATTAGGATGGTTTTCCCCGCCTTTCGGGTGCTCTGTAATATACTTGTGAAGCCCCACAGACTTTGAAGAGAATGAGGAAAGCCTGGTTAAACGGTTTCCACGGTTGATATCCATCATAACGGCCACAGGACCTAATCCATGGGTAGGATAAAGCTCACCGTTGCGTTTTACATAATGTTCCGTTCTCCAATGAGCTTCACTGAAACCTTTTTCGCCGAATTCAGCACCGGAATTATAAGGTGTAACGCCGTCATTGAAAAGTACACCCCTTAAATCGTGCTGGTAACCGCCTCTTCCATGAACCAGTTCGCCGAACATGCCCTTACGGACCATATTCATAATAGCCATGATATCCCTGCGGTAACATACATTCTCCATCATGAAAATAGGAACTTTTGTTTCCTCATATACTTTCACGAATTCCCAGCAGTCCTGCAGCTTTATAGCTCCCGAAACTTCCATACCGACAATTTTTTTCGCCTTCATTGCCTCAGTGCCCTGTGGAAGGTGCCATTCCCAGGGAGTGGCTATTACTACAGCATCAATAGTTTTCAGCTTCAAAAGATTTCTGTAATCGTATTCTCCGTTTGAAAATTCCTGGGCGGCAGATTTATTATTGTCCTTTAATATTTTCTGGGATGCAGTAAGCATTCTCTTGTCAGGATCTGCAAACGCTACAATCTCTACGTCATTACGCTTTGCGAGCAGTTTTACATGTTCCTGTCCACGGAGTCCTACGCCAATAAAGCCGACACGGACTTTTTTATCTGATTTAAAATCATTTGAATAGGCAAATAAAGAATTGGGTAGAACCAATGCACCAAAGCTTGCCAGGGTAGCGGTTTTAAGAAAGTTTCTGCGTGAAGTGGTGGTGTCCATTAAAATTTTTTCCTAAATATATTAAAAAGTTGTGAGGTAGAGAGTATGGAGGCGGGATGATGGGGTTTAGGTAATAGGTGCGTGGGTATGGGAAAATAAAAAACAGCTGCCTCGACAGGAAGACAGCTGTTTTACAATTATTTATCAAATAGAGTGAGTAAGGGTGTTACAAAGCTAACACTCAACCGTAGATTCAGGCTTTCTGTTTACAGTTTCAAGCTTTTGAACAATCTATTTTTCTGTGAAATATACTTCTTCATAAGGTTGGATCAGTACCCATCCGTTTCCTGAAAATTTCATCTGGAATTCTTCCCCGCTGCCTCTTCCGATCAGGCTTTTGAATGAAACATTTGTTTTCAGGTCCGGACTTAGATTCCCCGACCACGCCACTGTAGCATTAGGATCCGTAAAAACAGGATTGTCCGGGGTTACCATCAACGTCAGCGGCTCGCCATGTGTAGTGATGGCAATGTGCCCCGTTCCGGAAAGCTTTACCTGGAAAAGGCCGCCTGCCATCATACCTGCAATACTTTTAAGCATGGTAATATCACTTTTCACACTCTGTTCATGGGCCAGTACATCGTTTCCGTTCACACATACCGACTCATTATTCAGATAAAGGATGCGTACTTTTTTACCGGAATCTGCCACATACAGTTTGCCGCTTCCTTCTGCTTTCATCAGCTTTGCTCCTTCACCGCTGATCGCTTTCTTTAAAAGATTGCCTATTCCTCCTGCCAGCATTCCCTGTCTTTCAAAATTAATTCCTCCTACATAAGCTACCATACTTCCTCTTTTGGTCCAGACCGCCTGGTTATTAAGGTTAATTTCCAGCATATGCGGTGTTTCAAGCTCAAAATAGTCTTTCTGCTGAGGATTTTCTTTAGTTTCGTTAACAAAGGCTTCCAATGAATATTTGCTCATAGTGTAAATTTTTTAATGTTTTCAAAAGTAATCTTTTTTTCCTCTACAGATCACCGTAGAATCACGGTTTTAAATTTGATTTTAAATAATACTTGACAAAGGGGTGTTCAATGTCGTATATTTGCACTCCGAAAAATTACACTTGTAATTCGAATAATTTTTAAACCGTAATTTAAAAAAATGAAAACATCAGATTTTAATTTTGATCTTCCTGCTGAATTATTGGCAGAACACCCATCCGAACACAGAGACGAAGCCAGATTAATGGTTCTTAACAGAAAAACAGAAACCATTGAGCATAAGCTGTTTAAGGATGTTGTGGATTATTTTGATGAGAAAGATCTATTTATTTTCAATAATACTAAAGTTTTTCCTGCACGTCTTTATGGAAATAAAGAAAAAACAGGAGCTAAGATTGAGGTTTTCCTTTTAAGAGAGCTTGATAAGGAAACCAGGGTATGGGACGTTCTTGTAGATCCTGCAAGAAAAATCAGAATCGGTAACAAATTATTCTTCACTGAAGATGAATCTTTGGTTGCTGAAGTTATCGACAACACAACGTCAAGAGGAAGAACACTGAGATTCTTATTCGATGGTTCTTATGACGAATTCAGAACAAAACTGAAAGAGCTGGGAGAAACCCCGCTTCCAAAATACATCAAAAGAGCAGTAGAGCCGGAAGATGCAGAAAGATACCAGACTATCTATGCTAAAGTAGAAGGAGCGGTTGCTGCACCTACTGCAGGTCTTCACTTCTCTAAACATTTGATGAAAAAATTAGAGATCAAAGGAATCGATTTTGCTGAAGTAACCCTTCACGTTGGTTTGGGAACTTTCAACCCGATCGAGGTAGAAGATCTTTCCAAACACAAAATGGAGTCTGAAGAAATCATCATTGACGAGAAAAATGCTGAAATCATCAATAAAGCGGTAGAAGCTCACAGAAGAGTTTGCGCGGTAGGGACCACTACTATGAGAGCATTGGAGACTTCTGTTTCTTCCAACAAAAAAATCTCTGCTTTCAATGGCTGGACGAATAAGTTCATTTACCCGCCTCACGATTTTGGGGTTGCCAACTCAATGATTACTAACTTCCACACACCGAAATCAACATTATTGATGATGATTGCTGCGTTTGCCGGAAAAGATTTCATCATGCACGCTTATGAAGAAGCCGTAAAAGAAAAGTATAAATTCTATTCTTACGGTGATGCAATGCTTATTTTGTAATTAATTTTAAATTATAGATTATAAATTTTAGATTGGGTCCCTAACTTCTGTAAAGGATTTTAATCTAAAATTTATAATTTAAAATCTATAATCACTACTATTTTGAAAGATATCCGAGTTTTATCACTGGACCAGCTTAAAGATTACTTTGTAACTTTAGGAGAAAAACCGTTTCGTGCGAAGCAGGTTTATGACTGGTTATGGAGTAAAAACCTCCATTCGATTGATGAAATGACCAATCTTTCGAAGTCTCTCCGTGAAAAAATTTCCGAAGAGTACACCATTAATCCCGTTTCTGTCGACCAGCTTCAGAGAAGTACGGATGGAACCATCAAGAACGGAGTGAAGCTCCATGACGGCTTATTGGTAGAATCTGTTCTTATCCCGACAGAGACCAGAACTACAGCCTGTGTTTCATCACAGGTAGGATGTTCCCTGAACTGCGAATTCTGTGCAACAGCAAGACTTAAGAGAATGAGAAACCTTGAAGTCGCTGAGATCGTAGACCAGGTTGCCCTGATCGACAGCCAGAGCAAAATGTACTTCAACAGACCGCTCACCAACATTGTTTTTATGGGAATGGGAGAGCCTATGATGAATTACAAAAATGTGGTGGAAGCCATCAGGAAAATTACCCAGCCGGAAGGTTTGGGAATGTCACCAAGAAGAATTACCGTTTCTACATCCGGAATTCCGAAAATGATCAAAATGCTGGCAGACGATGAACTTCGTGTAAAGCTTGCCCTTTCACTTCACTCTGCTATTGAGTCCAAGCGGAATGAAATTATGCCTTTCTCTGATAAATTTCCACTCACGGATATTATGGAGGCTCTTCAATACTGGTACCAGAAAACAGGTTCTGTGATTACTTTTGAATACTGCGTATGGAAAGGAATTAATGATGGTGATGAGGATATTAAAGCTCTGATCAAATACTGTAAGCAGGTTCCTTCCAAAGTGAATCTCATCCAGTATAACCCTATCGGGGATGGCAAATATGACCAGTGTAATAAGCAGGCAGAAGAGAATTACGTGCGTCAATTAGAAAATGCCGGGATCACCGTGATGATCAGAAAAAGCCGTGGTGGTGACATCGATGCTGCATGCGGACAGCTTGCCAACAAAACAGCGGATTAAAATTTCCTTAAAAACCTTAAAATTTTTCTTAAAAATTCCTTAAAAGCTTAACTTTACATAAAGCAAAGTTATTATGGACTTCTTTATGAGCGAGGACGGTCTTGAAAATGTATACGCATGGGCTATTCCGTTCCATGTTGCCGTTATTTTGGCAGAAATGATTTACAGCCATGTGTCTGAAGCCAAGCTGTATAACGGAAAAGATGTTGCAACAAGCGTTTATCTGGCTCTGATGAACTTTGGCCTCGATCTCATCATGAAAGCCTTCGCGATGGGAGTGATGTTCTTTTTTTACAACCACAGGCTTTTTACATGGGATTTTACAGTTTGGTATTGGCTTATCTGTTTTGTGATCACAGATTTTGCCTATTATGTGCTGCATTATGTGGATCACCATTCCAGGGCGTTCTGGGCAGTTCATATTACCCACCACAATTCAGAATATTTCAACCTGACAACCGGATTCAGAAGCCCGGTGCTCCAGCCGCTTTACAGGTATCTTTATTTTTCCCCTCTGGCTTTTTTAGGTTTTAACCCATGGCATATCATGGTTGTGTATGCGATAGGACAGGTATACGGAACCTGGGTACATACGCAGACTGTGAAAACAATGGGAATCCTGGAATACATTCTGGTAACACCTTCCCATCACAGGGTTCATCATGCCTGCAACATCAAGTATCTGGACCGGAATATGGGCATGTGCCTCATCATCTGGGATAAAATCTTCGGAACTTTTGAGAAAGAAGATCCGGATGTACCTGTAAAATATGGAATCTATCCTAAAATGCCGGACAATAAACCGGATACAGTTCTTCTTTACGAATGGAGAAAGATCTGGAAAGATATCAGACAACCGGGACTGAAATTTTCTGACAGGATCAATTATATCTTCAATTCTCCGGGTTGGAGACACGACGGGACAGGAAAAACAGTACGGCAATATCAGAAAGACTATCTAAAGAAACAGGCTATAAAACAGAAAAGGAAATCTGCCTAAGCTGTTTTTGCATTAAGAAATCATAGAGATTTTTACAATAACTACAATCTGACGGACCAAATTCTCCTTCCCTGGAAAGGTGTTGGAATTCAAAGAATTTTGGCCGGGAGGTTCTTAAACAAAATGGCTCTCAACTTTCCCAGTCATCCGCAAAAACTTACCTTTACCCTATGAAAAAAGTCTTTTTTATTGCTGCCTTTATCATTTTTCAATCCTCATTTTCACAGCAGACCGATTTTTTAAAAATAAGAAAATTCAGACTTGCTTATTTAGATGATAAAATCAAGGAAACTTCAGGATTGAGCATTCTGAATGGAAAACTTTATACCTTCAATGACAGTGGTAATGAACCTGAAATTTTTGAACTTGACGAAACTTCCGGAACTATCAGAAATACATTCACAATCAATGCTAAAAATAAAGATTGGGAAGCTCTGACCAATGACGGAAAGAATTTCTATATTGGTGATTTCGGTAATAACGGCGGAACAAGAAGAGATCTGGAAATTTATAAACTGCCTTTTCAGGATGAGCCAAAAAATGATTCTATTACAAAGATAACTTTCTATTATCCGGAGCAGACGGAATTCATTCCCCGATATACCAATAATGATTTTGATGCTGAGGCAATGATTTATCTCAACGGAAAACTTCATCTTTTTACCAAAGAATGGAAATCAAAGTCCACATCCCATTATATTATTGATCCCGATAGAACAGAACAGCAGAAAGCTAAGAAAACAGAATCTTATAAGACCAGTTTCGTGGTGACAGATGCTGCCTATTATGACCGGAAACTTTATCTGATAGGCTACACCAAAAAAACGGAAGTATTTCTTAATGTATTCACAGAAACGGAACCGGGAATTTTCTTTAAACAGAAGCCGAAGCATTATTATCTCGGAAGTGCTCTGGCAATAGGGCAGATCGAAGGGATTGCCATTAATGATACAGGAATGTATATTTCAGGAGAAAAATTTAAGTCAAGATTGGGAGGTTCCCGGCCGGCACTGTATTTTATTCCTAAAGAACAATTCAAAGATTAATTTTGTCCCGAAATTGCGTGAAAAAAATTATCTTTGTGAGAATTAATAAGTATTTACCTTTCATTCACAGATTTTGGCAAACATCGTAGAAGAAATTAAACGACCGATCAATGAGGAAATGAAACTTTTCGAGCAGAAGTTTTATGAATCGATGCAGAGCAAAGTGCCTTTATTAGATAAAGTAACCCGTTTTATTGTTACTACTAAAGGAAAGCAGATGCGTCCTATGTTCGTTTTCCTGTGCGCAAAGCTGATAGGTGAGGTCAATGAAAAAACCTATCGTGGCGCTTCTATGATCGAGCTCATCCATACTGCAACTTTGGTACACGACGATGTGGTGGATGAAAGTTTCAAACGCCGTAATTTCTTTTCCATCAATGCCTTGTGGAAGAATAAAATTGCTGTTCTGGTAGGAGATTATCTTTTATCAAAATCAGTATTACTTTCTACAGATCATAAAGATTACGACCTTTTGGGAGTGATTTCCAGAACAATCCGCGAAATGTCCGAAGGCGAGCTTCTTCAGTTGGAAAAGGCCAGAAAACTGGATATTACAGAAGATGTTTACTACGAAATTATCCGTCAGAAAACAGCTACTCTTATTGCTGCCTGTTGTGAAATTGGGGTTTTATCCAATGATGCGGATGAAATTCTTGCTAAAAAAATGATGAATTTCGGTACGTATACCGGGATGGCTTTTCAGATTAAGGATGATCTTTTTGATTACTTAAGTTCAAATGTAATTGGAAAACCCGTTGGTATAGATATTAAAGAGCAGAAAATGACCCTTCCTCTGATCTATACGCTGAAAAATGCCAATGAAAAAGAGAGAAAATATTACTTCAATACGATAAAGCGCTATAACAATGACCAGAAACGGGTAAAGGAACTGATAGAATTTGTAAAAAGTTCCGGAGGTATGGATTATGCTATAAAAGTGATGAAAGATTTTCAGCAGAAAGCCAAAGACATCCTGGAAGAATTTCCGGATTCTGAAGCGAAAAAATCATTACACAGTATGCTTGATTACGTAATTGAAAGAAAATTCTAAGGATTAGAATTAAATATAAAAAAAGGATGTCGCACGACATCCTTTTTTATTTTTAAGATTAAATTTTTTGTACTGTAACATTCGTAACGTTTCCGTTTCCTGTAGGTCCCATTTCCGTTGATAAAACCGTAGCTGCCTGATTAGGAGCGGCTGTAAAACGTACCTGATAACCTGCGGTCGGTATGATAAGCAATGTTGTATAGTTCATAAGCTCACCAATTCTTGTAGTAGAGGTAAGTGTAGGGGTTGCAGTTGCGGAGTAATGACTACCTCTACCTAAATAAGTGGCATCAGGAACCGGTCTTATTCCCAAAAGTAGCTGTGTATCTGCAGGAATCCCTGCAAAACTTGCCTGTAATGTTACCAGATAATTTCCTGCCTGAGTGAAAGTTAAAACTCCTGTGCTTGCATTATAGCTGTAAAACGGTGAGGTTGCAATTGGCGCCGCAAACATAAGAGTAGTGATGGTGGCCGCACCGGAAATGCTCTGGTCAGCTGCCAAACGCGCATGAAATAATGAATAAGCAGTAAAGTCTATTGTTTTTAATACACCATTTGCATCAGCCACAACAACTCTGTCGGTACCTCCTACTCCCACATTCGAGTTGATGCTACGAATTCTTGCATTTCCAGAAGCTACATCCAGTTTATCTGTTGGGCTTGTAGTCCCAATACCAACATTGGCAGCACTTGTTACAACAAAATCATTAACCTGTTGTGCCGCTGAAGGCGCACCTGACAGGGGATTGTCCTTTGCTGCATCAATATGAAAGCTGGCTTGTGGATTGTTTGTGTTTATACCTATTTGTGCATAGATAATGCCTGACGTTAAAAAAACGCCAGCTAACGAAATAATTTTTTTCATCTATTTAAATTTTTTTTCTTTTGTGTGTTAAAATTACTTAATATTTCGATTCATTTAACAATTTTCATACCATAATAGAAAAAATGATTAACGATATGATAATTTTTGATGATTTTAAAGAAGATTTTTATTTATAATGTAAAAAAACATCCCTTTTATTTGAAATAATTTATAGATTGGAATACCTTGCTATTCTACTATAATAAGGACAAGTAAGTGAGTTATTTGTAAGAAAAAATAATCTGGTGAAAAATGAAAGTGATCAAATTATAGATTTAGTCAATTATTTTTACGGTCACAATAATAACTGCTAAAACAATACAAAATAAAGCGATTAAAAATAGATAATCCGCAATGGTCTCATATTTATTTTCACGCCTTTCACTTTTAGTTCGGATAGCCAGAAATGAAAAGAAACAGCTGAAAGCAAAAAGCAGGCATGATACTCCGGCAAATTCGTCCAGATGCGTATGTTCACTGATTTTTGTGATTTTCAATGAAGTGATGATGATCAGGGAAAAACCTAAAAGATTGCTGGATGCATTCAGGATATGAGGCGACTTTTTTTCCATCATTTACAATTTTTCACAATATAAAACACATTTTTTTTATTATCAAATTTTTAAAAAAAATTATTGAAAATTAAAATTAATTTAAAAATTGTATATTAGCGCAATACTTGAAGAATAAAAACTTTTATATCTAGCTATGCAGACAACCTATATTGAAACACAGCAAATTTCTTTCCAGGACTTTAAAAATCAGATACTTGAAGATTACAGGTTAGGAAGGATATCTCGTGAAATGTCCTATCTTGGAAGGAGAGAAGTACTGACAGGAAAAGCTAAATTCGGAATTTTTGGGGATGGTAAAGAGCTTCCTCAGTTGGCAATGGCGAAAGTGTTCAGGAATGGAGACTTCCGTTCAGGATATTACAGGGATCAGACTTTTGCATTAGCAGTGGATGCTTTAACGGTTGAAAGCTTTTTTGCACAGCTGTATGCAGATACAAGCGTAGAAAGAGAGCCGGCATCAGCAGGAAGACAGATGAACGGACATTTCGCAACAAGAAGTTTAAATGAAGACGGAAGCTGGAAAGACCTTACAGCACAGAAAAACATATCTTCCGATATTTCTCCTACGGCAGGACAGATGCCAAGGCTTTTAGGATTGGCTCAGGCTTCCAAAGTGTATAAAAGTGTAAAATTCGAAGGTTCTGAAAAATTTTCAAAAGAAGGTAATGAAATTGCTTTTGGTACTATTGGGGATGCTTCCACGGCAGAAGGACATTTCTGGGAAACCCTGAATGCAGCTTGTGCCCTTCAGGTTCCAATGATCGTATCTATCTGGGATGACGGGTACGGAATTTCAGTTCCTACCAGAAATCAGAGAGCAAAAGCGGATATTGCCGAAATGCTGAGCGGTTTCCAGAGAAAAGAAGGTGAAAATCAAGGTTGCGAGATCATTCAGGTAAAAGCATGGGATTATCCTTCACTGCTTGATGCCTACGCAAGGGCAGAGCATTTTGCAAGAACAGAAAGTATTCCGGTTGTTGTTCACGTTATTGAAGTTACCCAACCTCAGGGACATTCTACATCTGGGTCTCATGAGAGATACAAAAACGAAGAACGTCTTTCGTGGGAAGCGGATTTCGATGGTTTGCTGAAATTTAAAGAATGGATCCTGAACTATTCAATCGAAATTGAAGGGAAAGAAGAAATTATTGCTTCGGCAGAAGAATTGGATGCAATTGATGAAGAAGCTAAAAAAATAGTAAAAGCAGGTCAGAAAAGTGCTTGGGAAAATTACCAAAAGACCATTACGGATTTAATTCAGTCGGTTCTTCCTTTAGTTGAAAACCTTAAAGGCCAGAATGCTGAAATTGAAGGTTACATTGCCCAGTTCAGTAAGTTGGTTTCCAAAGCTAAAAAAGATATTTTCCACCTTACAAGAAAAGCTTTACTGGCAACCAGAGGGACAAATTCTGCGGAAAGAACCCAACTGATGCAGAAATACAATGAAGTTTTTGAAATAGAAAAAGACAACTATTCTTCCCACTTATATTCCCAATCTCAGTGGAAAGCTGAAAACGTGAAGGAAATCAAGCCGGTTTTCTCAGACAGCTCTGAAGAAGTGGACGGAAGAGTAGTAGTAAGAAATAATTTCGACAAAATTTTTGAAAAATATCCTCAGACTTTAGTGTTTGGTGAAGATGCCGGAAATATCGGTGACGTTAACCAGGGATTAGAAGGAATGCAGGAAAAATACGGTGATGTGCGTGTAGCAGATACGGGAATCCGTGAAGCTACCATTCTTGGTCAGGGAATCGGGATGGCTATGAGAGGTTTGAGACCTATCGCTGAAATTCAGTATTTAGATTATATCCTTTACTGTTTACAGGGGATGAGCGACGACCTGGCAACGGTTCAGTACAGAACAAAAGGAGGTCAGAAAGCTCCGGTAATTATCAGAACCAGAGGTCACAGACTGGAAGGTGTATGGCATTCAGGTTCTCCGATGGCGGGAATTCTGAACCTTTCAAAAGGTATCCTGGTATTGGTTCCGAGAAACTTAACGAAAGCTGCCGGATTCTACAATACAATGCTTCAGAGTGATGACCCGGCTGTGATCGTTGAATGTCTTAACGGATACAGATTAAAAGAAAAACAGCCTGATAACTTAGGTGAATTCACGGTTCCTGTAGGAAAAATTGAAGTAACCAAAGAAGGAAAAGACGTTACGTTGGTGACTTACGGTTCTACATGGAGAATTGTAATGGATGCCGCAGAGCAATTGGAAAAATTAGGAATCTCTGCAGAAGTCATTGATGTACAGTCCTTAATTCCTTTCGATTTAACTCACGAAATTGCTGAATCTGTGAAGAAAACAAACAGATTGGTAGTGATTGACGAGGATGTGGAAGGAGGTACTTCGGCATTTATCCTTCAGCAGATCCTTGAGAAGCAGAAAGCATTCAGATATCTGGATTCGGACCCGGTAACGATTGCTGCAAATGATCACAGACCTGCGTATGCAAGTGACGGAGATTACTTCAGCAAGCCGTCTGCAGATGATATGGTGGAAAGAATCTACGCAATGTTCAATGAAACAAATCCTCAGAAATATCCTGCGATATTTTAATTGGGATTTTTAGATAAATCAAAAAACCGCTTTCTTTTAGGAAGCGGTTTTTAATTTATATTTGTTAAACTATTTAACTATAAACCCTGAAGTTCAAACTTTTAAAGAAATAAAAAAGCCATCAAACGACAGCCTTTTTTGTATTCTTTTGTTCCAACAGAGTTTTGCAATCTTTCTCTTTCTCAGGATCATATACATGATATTTGGTTTCCCATTCTTCCAGCTGATATAAGATTGGTAACAATGCCAATCCTTTTTCCGTCAATGAATATTCTACTCTTGGAGGGATCTCTTTAAACTCTTCACGAATTACCAGTCCGTCGGCTTCCATTTCACGTAACTGGTCGGTTAAGACTTTTCTGGAAATTACATTAATCCGCACCGCAAGTTCTCCAAAACGTAATTTTCGGTCCTTAATCACCAATACAATGATCGGTTTCCATTTGCTTCCTAAGGCTGACATTGCTTTTCCTAAAGGACAGCTGTAAGCCATTAATTCATTTTGCTTCATATGTTACTTTTACGTTACTAATGTAAGTTACTGCAAAGTTACCACTTTTTAAATTTAAAAGATACAAAAATGAACTATTATTAGTTACTTTGTGTAACAATTATAAAAATACCAATTTAAAAATGAATACAGAATCATTATTTAAACCATTTACTTATAAAAGTCTTGAACTTAAAAATAGAATTGTAATGGCTCCTATGACCAGAGCCCAGTCTGACAATGGAGTTCCAACTCAGAATATTGCAGAATATTATGCCAGAAGAGCTGCTGCAGAAGTAGGATTAATTCTTTCCGAAGGAACTGTCATTAACAGAACTGCTTCAAAAAATATGCAGAATATTCCGGATTTCTATGGCAATGAAGCATTGGCAGGCTGGAAAAATGTGATTAATGCAGTTCATCAGAACGGAGGTAAAATGGGACCTCAGATCTGGCATGTGGGAGATACAAGAATGTCCGAAGATTATCCTCTGGCGCCAATGGAGAAAGCTTCAACAATGACTTTGGAAGATATTCAGGATACCATTGCTCAGTTTGCAGCTTCTGCTAAATCTGCGAAAGATCTTGGATTTGATGTAGTTGAAATTCACGGAGCTCATGGTTATTTGATCGATCAGTTTTTCTGGGAAGTGACTAACACGAGAACTGATGAATATGGTGGAAAAACGTTGAAAGAAAGAAGCAAATTTGCAGTTGATGTAGTGAAAGCGATCAGAGCTGCAGTAGGAGAGGATTTCACCATTATTATTCGTCTTTCTCAGTGGAAGCAGCAGGATTATTCGACGAAATTAGCAAACACTCCGGAAGAAATGGAAGAATGGTTATTGCCATTAAAAGAAGCAGGTGTTGATATTTTCCACTGTTCACAAAGACGTTTCTGGGAAGCGGAATTCGAGGGCTCTGATTTAAATTTTGCAGGTTGGGCTAAAAAAATTACAGGTCAGCCGACTATTACGGTAGGTTCTGTTGGTCTAGAAGGAGATTTTATGGGAGCATTTGCAGGACAGGGAACTGAAAAAGCAGATTTGTCGGAACTGACAAGAAGATTAGAAAGAGGAGATTTTGATTTGGTAGCAGTAGGACGTGCCCTTTTACAGGATCCTCAGTGGGCTCAAAAGATAAAAACAGGAAATACAGAAGAACTTCTTGATTTCTCAGCAGAAAGCATGGGAACACTGTATTAAATATATCTATATCGTGAATGGTTAATTAAGAATTTACTTCGCTGTCAATTTTAATTTCTGGGAATAATAATTATAATTCATTTGCGGGGCAAAAATTAGCCATTCACTATTCACTTTGAAATATTAAATTTTCACCTATCTATTATTTAAGAAACCCGCTTTCAGAATCTCTGAAAGCGGGTTTTATCTGATCTTACTCAGGACATTCCATGGTGTTTGAAATACATTTCCAGCGGGAAGGAAATCCGTTTTTAGGCGGAATATAGCAGGCAGTTGTTCCTTCAGGACAATCTGGAGCATTTCCCCCGTTGATTTTCTTTAAGTCCGGTTTTGTTAGTTTTTTTAGATTTTTCATATTTCAATTTAGTTTAAAATGTAAGCTTCGCTTGATAAGATCTTAGTTTGGACACCCAACACCCGGTTCACAGGTCCAGTAACTTGGAATACCGTTTTGAGGACGGTGATAGCATGCAGTGGTTCCGTCCGGACATTCAGGAGCGCTGCCTCCATTAATTTTTTTCAGGTCTGATTTTACTAATTTTTTTAAATTTTTCATAGATAATAATTTGTTTGATACTTAAAATTAGAATATTTTCACTTAACAGCGAAATAATTTAGGTGAAAATATTGGAACAATAAAATAACCGCGCTCCGAAATATTTCGGAGCGCGGTTTTAACAGATTTAAATATCTAAAATTACTGTCAGGGACAGTAACAGTGATTTTTATTGATTACAGACCAATATTTTTGGTAGGCTTTAACTGCTTCAAAATGCTTTTCGGTACAGCGTTCTTATGAATCAGGATAGCTGTTGATTTGTATTCTACATAAGGTCTTGTTACATAAATATAACCTTCGAAATCGTTGGTTACACCCCAGGAGTTCTTCACCATATAATATTCTTTACCGGTTTGGTCTTTTGCAAGTCCTACGATATGCATACCGTGGTCATCAGTAGTGGAAAGGTTGTTAAGCCCTTTTTGACGCATATCTTCTGTGATGGCTTTATCTTTCTTAGATTCGGTGAACAAAGACTGCTTGTTTTCATCAGTTATTGTGTTCAAATCTACATCCGGAACGTAGGCTACCCCATTTTTGTAAGAGAAATAAGGTTCGGTAACATCGGTTGCCCAACCTACGGAATATCCTTTGTTTACAGCATTGTCAATGATAGCTGTAAGGTCTTTCATCGGAACGTTCCAGTCGGAATCATGGCTCCAGTTATCAGGAATCGGAACTACAAATTTCTGGTAATACGGATAATCTTTATAAGAAGAGAGTTCAATATAATCTTCAGGATTGATACCCACTACTTCTTTAGCAAATGTTTTAGGGGTATAATTTTTCCCTTCATAAGTAAAGCTGGCCGGTACTTTTCCAAGGTATTCATCCAGAATGGCATCTACAGAATCCATCCAGTTATCCGTAAGTTTTCCCTTTGAACCTGCCTGAACAAGACTGTCCAAAACAGGCTTTATTTTTCCCTGCATTTCCTTGAAATTGTTCAGGGTTTGTCCTGCTTTCAGACCTGTATAAACATCCTGGGGAACCGCACCGTATTTTTTGTACATATTGATAACGTCATGCAGCTCGCCTCCGTCGCCCCAGCTGATGGCTCCGTTGTTCAGAACATATAATTTAGCTTTATCATGGTAAGAATTCCTCGCTGTAAAGATTTCAGCAAGATCTACAGGCTTTTTACCCATTCTCTGCATTTCGGATTCAAGGAATGAATTTCCTGAGTAGCTCCAGCAGGTTCCCGATGAACCCTGGTTTTTTACTGAAGTAGCTCCAACGTCCTTTAACGTTGTGAACTGAAAATTGGCATTTTGAGATTGATTGTTTTTTAATTTGTTGATTAAATCATCCTGGGCAAACATCATACTTCCTGCAGACAAAACAAAAAGTAATGAGGCAATTTTGGTATTTTTCATTACTATAAAAGATTATTTATATGAATAGTCGTTCATATTAGAGATTTGTTACAAGGGGAAAAGTTAAATTGGATGAATAAAAAAAGATGAAAAGGTCAAATGGCAAAAGGTTAAATAGCTATTGAGGAATTGAGTAAGAAAAATTCCAGTTTAATTATTCGCGTTTTCGCTATTTTACTGTTTTGTCATTTTGCAAAAAAAAAACAACCATTTCCAACCCATCTTAAAGTTTAAGCATCTATAAGAGTATAAAGCCTGACTATGGAAAGAGAATTACTATTAGAATGCCAGCGTAGCAGCCGCAGTGCACAGCGGAAAGTATACGAGAAAATGGCGGGCAAGCTGTACTCAGTCTGCAGACGCTATCTGAAAAATGATGAAGATATTGAAGAAGTATTAGCTGATACTTTTTATAAGATATTCACCAAGATCACCCAGCTTCAGAATCTGGATACTTTTGAAGCATGGGCCAGAAAAATTGCTGTGAATGAATGCCTTCAAAAGCTGAGGGCCACTAAAGCCCAGTTCATCTCTATGGATGAAAACTTCGTGGAGACTTCAGGCACCTCGTCCGAGAATATTTCGTTTGAAAAAGATATTCTGAGCCTGCTGAACTTTCTTCCTGAAGGCTGCAGGGCAATATTTAACCTTTTTGCGATCGAAGGATACCCGCATAAAGAAATTGCGTCAATGCTTTCCATCAGTGAAGGAACATCGAAATCCCAGCTCAATTTTGCAAGGAAAAAATTACAGGAACTTTTGATCAATCAGAACATTTAAACTTTAGAACAATGGAAAATAATCAAGATATAGATAAAAGATTCAATGAGGCTTCCAGGCTTTCGGAAGAACCGGCTGTTTTTCCGGGTTTTGATAAAGTCTGGGCAAAAGTTGAAGAGAAGTTAGAGGAAAAAGAAGAAAAGAAGAGATTACTGCCCGTTTGGTTCCCGTATGGGGTTGCGGCAAGTTTAGCTATCGGTTTGGGAGCATTTTATTTCATCAGTAAAAATAAAACTGTTGATACTTCAAAGCCTCTCATTGTAGAAAACAGAATGGAAACCCGTCCTGAAAAAAGTAGTGTCCACGCAATTGACAGTACGGTAAAATCCAATATTCAAAAGGAAATTGAAGTTTCAGAGTCATCTCAAAAAGCACCTGCCTTAGCTTATGAGCCTGAAGTGATTAAAAAAGCTGCCAATAACAGTTATAATGAAATCTATTCCTCAAGGAAAGCAGAGTATTCAACGGATGAGTATTTGATTAAAAAGAAAGATGAAACGGGTGAACCGGCTTCTCAAAAAAGAGGAGGACAGTGGAAAGATACTTTAAGAACTCAAAATATTGAAGAAGTGGTTGTAACTGCACTTCTTCCTAAAAAGAAATCTGAATATACTTCAAGCGCAGTAAGTGTACAATCCAATTATATTGCATCAAATACTACCCAACAGCTTCAGGGAAAAGTATCTGGTTTACAGATACAGAGTGCAAGTGGAATTAAAAGAAGACAAAAAGATGAGATTAGAAATACTTTCAATACAATTAATAATAATGGTTATTTTAAGAATAATAATTCTATTGCCATAAGAGGTTCCTCAAGTTTAAAAGGAACAGCTGATCTGTTAGTTATTGTTAACGGTAAAAAAGTAGACCGCGACTATTTCAGCGCTTTAAATCCTAAAAAAATTGAAAGTATAGAAGTTGTAAAAGGAGCTGCTGCATCTGCATTGTATGGAAACCAGGGAATGAACGGGGTTATATTGGTAAAAACCAAAAGGCTTTCCAGAAAAGAGAAAAAAAGGATGGAAGAAATGCAGGAAACAATCAGTCAATACAAGCAGAATACAGTTTCTGATCATGAAGAATATGATGAATTTGAGGAGAATTCATTTGAACTGACAAAAAATCAGCCAGTATCAACATTCTCTATTGATGTAGACAATGCTTCCTACTCCAATATCAGGAGAATGATCAATGCTGGTAATAAAGTCGATAAAAATGCAGTAAGAATTGAAGAAATGATTAACTACTTCAAATACAGCTATCCTCAGCCTAAAAATAATGTTCCATTTTCAATCAATACCGAATATAGCGATGCACCATGGAATCCCGGCCATAAGCTTTTAAAAATAGGGCTTCAGGGAAGAAATGTCCCGACCGAAAATATTCCCAATTCAAATCTGGTATTTCTGATAGATGTTTCCGGTTCTATGAATGAAGAGAATAAGCTTCCTCTCCTGAAATCTTCTTTCAAAGTGTTACTTAACCAGCTCAGGCCGCAGGATAAAGTAGGAATTGTAGTCTATGCCGGAAGCGCAGGAATGGTTCTGCCACCGACTTCAGCAAAAGAAAAAGACAAAATTATAGAAGCTTTGGATAAACTTAATGCCGGCGGAAGCACAGCTGGTGGGGCAGGAATAGAGCTTGCCTATAAACTGGCTCAGGAGAACTTTATAAAAGGCGGAAATAACAGGGTAATTATAGCGACAGACGGGGACTTTAATGTGGGAGAATCTTCCGTTGAAGGCCTTGAAACACTCATTGAAGAAAAAAGAAAATCCGGAGTATTTCTTACCTGTCTTGGCTATGGAATGGGAAATTATAAGGATAACAGACTGGAAACTTTAGCAGATAAAGGTAACGGGAATTATGCTTATATTGACAATATGCAGGAAGCCAATAAATTCCTCGGAAAAGAATTTGCAGGAAGCATGTATGCCATTGCCAAAGATGTGAAAATCCAGATAGAATTTAATCCGAAATACGTAAGTTCTTACCGTCTGATCGGGTATGAAAACAGGAAACTTAGAAATGAAGACTTTACCAACGATAAAATTGATGCGGGAGAACTGGGGAGCGGGCATACTGTGACTGCTTTATATGAGATCATCCCTGCAAATGTGAAGTCTGCTTTTATACCCAAGGAAACCAAATTAAAATATACAACAACTTCTCATTCCCAGAACTTCGGAGACGAATTGGGTACGGTAAAATTCAGATATAAAAAACCTGATGAAGATAAAAGTATTGAAATCAATCAGGTCATCAAAAACTCTGATGAATTTATAGAATCTGCAAGTCCGGATTTCAAATTTGCATCATCCGTTGCATGGTTCGGATTGGTTCTGAGAGATTCTAAGCTGCTTGATAAAAAAGATCTCAACAGTATTGAAACCCTTGCAAAAGAAGGCAAAAACAAAGATGAGGAAGGATACAGATCTGAGTTTATAAGATTGATAGAAGCGTATAAATCCATCCAGAAATAGCATCAGAAACAGGCATTGTAAAAAATGTCTGTTTTATTTTAAAATTAATTTTCAAAAATTATTGAAAATTCAAAAAATATAATTACATTTGTTATAGAAATAAAAAGAGAAATAATGAAACTTTCAGAAGCAAAAGAAAAATACGTACAAACCTGGGGGACATTCGCTACTAACTGGGGAATCAACCGTACGATGGCGCAGGTTCATGCACTGCTTCTGGCAAGTGGAAAACCATTATCTACGGATGAGGTGATGGAGCAGTTGGAAATTTCAAGAGGAAATGCCAATATGAATCTCCGCGCTTTAATAGACTGGGGAATTGTAAGAAAAGAATTCATCAAAGGCGACCGCAAAGAATATTTCGTAGCAGAAAAAGACATCTGGTACCTCTTCAAACAGATTACGAAAGAACGCAGAAAAAGAGAGATAGAGCCCGTTATTTCTTTTTTGGAAGAGCTGAAAAATATCGATGATAAAGATTCCGAAGAAGCCAGAGAATTTATAAAACTGATGGACGATTTCAGTTCTGTAACAGGAAAGATCAACAATATTATGGATCTAGCGATTAAAAGCGATGACCACTGGCTGGTAGGGAAAATCACCAACCTGTTGAAATAGGAAAATAAAAGAGGACTCAAATCCTTTTTTATTTGAATTTAATTTTCAAAAATTACTGAAAATATAATACATACAAAATGTTCAATATAGTATCATATGTCATTTTCCTTACGGTGAGCTTTTACATCACTATTGATGTGGGAAGGAGATGTTTTATAGCCGGAAAGTCCTACCTGGAATATCTTCTTCATGATAAAGGGATGTGTCTTACCATCAACAGGATACTCCTCGGATGCTACTATTTGCTGAACCTGGGGTATATTGCTGTCAACCTTGCATTTTGGGACAAAGTCGGCTCCGTAGAAGAACTTATTTCCGTGACAGCAGTCCGTATCGGATATATCGCTCTAATCCTTTGTGTACTGCATTATATGAACATTTTTACCCTTTACTTCTTAAAAAATAAACTAACCTTAAAATAATACAGTTATGAACACAACAGTTTTAACTACCGCAACGTACAATTTTTCAGCGTACATGATCTATCTTCCAATAGTAATTGCTCTTACCGTATTGGTGTCCCAGTTTCTGTTCAAAAATTCAAAAACATTCATGATTGATATTTTTCACCAGAAAGAAGATATTGCAATGGCTACAAATTCTTTATTTAAGATCGGATTTTATCTCCTGAATATTGGTTTTGCCTTATGCATCATTGAATTTTTCCAGATTGAAACCGTAGAAAGATTAGTTGTTGCTTTAAGTAAAAAAATCGGCGGCTTCTCTATTTATCTTGGAGTTATGATGCTTCTCAACCTTTTATTATTCCTTAAAGGCCGTAAACACGCCATGAACAAAGAAAAATTTATAGAAAATGAAGACACTGATATTTAAAATCTGGATGTATCTCACCTTCAGATCTTCTAACAAAAGAACCAGAGGCGATTTTTTAACCTTTTAAAATTAACAATCATGAAAACCTTTGCAAAATACGATTTCTATATTCAGCTATTGATTTTAATTATAGGAATTATCTCAATCTTTACAATGGATAATTCTTTTATTGGAGGTCTGTCATTTCACTTTATAGTAGGAATTTCTCAATTAATAAGCTATATAATCAAGCTTTTTTTTAAGGAAGAAAAATCTATACTTTTCATTATTTACGGAGTATTTATTATGCCCATCTGGATTTCTTTATTATTACTCGTCATTTTTAAATCGCAGGCCTATAATCTGTTGTTAGTGATCCCATTTTTCGGTGTTTATTATAGCCCAATTTTAGCTCTGGTTTATATTTTTGACGCTTATAAATTCTATCAATATCAAAAATAAATATCTCATCCTGCACCTTGTATCCCGCAACTCGCACTTAAAAACTTAAAAATGACAACAATATATTTAGAAACCCTGATCAAAGCAGATATTCATAAAGTCTTTGATTTAGCCAGAGATATTGATCTGCACCAAAAATCAACATCAAAAACCAATGAAAAAGCAATAGCAGGAAGAACGTCCGGTCTTATTGAAGAAGGTGAAACCGTAACATGGAGAGCCAGACATTTAGGAGTAAATCAAACTTTGACCACAAAGATTATCAGCATGGAAAAACCCTCCCAATTCACAGATGTAATGCTTAAAGGAGCTTTTAAATCAATGAAACATCAGCATATTTTCAAACAAAAAAACGGCAGTACGGTAATGATTGATATCTTCGAGTTTGAATCTCCGCTGGGATGGGTGGGAAAACTTTTTAACCACTTCTTCCTGAAAGATTACATGAAGAAATTCCTGTTGCAGCGGAATCAACTGATCAGGGAAATAGCCGAAAATCACACAATTATTAACATTTAAAATGAAAAAGAATGAACTTCCTGGAAGCAGAATGGCGGAAGTTAGCCATCATCAATTACGAAATAGACCCTGAGATTTTAATAAAATATCTTCCCGAAGGTACAGAACTCGATTTTTATCACGGTAAATGTTATGTAAGCCTTGTGGGATTTATGTTTTTAAACACAAAATTATTAGGACTTTCCATTCCTTTTTACAGAAATTTTGAAGAAGTTAACCTGAGGTTTTACGTTAAAAAGAAAGAAAAAAACGTCTGGAAAAGAGGAGTGGTCTTCATTAAGGAAATTGTTCCAGATATGCGCTCAGTTTTGTGGCCAATCTGTTTTACAAAGAAAACTATAAAATGATGCCCATGAGCAATGAAATCAATGTAAATAATGATGAACTCACGGTGAAATACTCATGGAAAAATGGAAGCTGGCACTCCATGCAGATCGTTGCAGACAGCAATCCTCTTTCTATGGAAACAAACTCAGAATTTGAGTTTATTACAGAACATTATTTTGGATTTACAAAAAGAGAAAATAAAACTTCAGAATATGAAGTGTGCCACCCTAAATGGGAGTATTATCAGATTAAAGATTGTAAGCTGAATATAGAATTTAGAACGCTGTACGGAAAAGAATTCGAATTCCTGAACCATCAGACCCCTATTTCTGTCATGCTTGCGGAAGGTTCTGAAATTGAAGTGAAAACAAAAAAATATATTTAAAGAAAAGATCTGCTGAAAAAACAATATTTTTAAAATTCTAATTCAAAACACAATGAAAATAATAATAGCAGGCGGAACCGGATTTTTAGGAGAAAGCCTGGAAAAATATTTTAAAGAAAAAGGTGCTCAGGTATCTGTTCTGACAAGAAAGCCAAAACGCAGCAATGAGATGTATTGGGATGCCCGGTCATTGGGTGAATGGAAGAACAGCATTGAAGGAGCCGATGTACTGATCAACCTTACAGGAAAGTCTGTGGACTGCAGATATAACGAAAAGAACAAAGAGGAAATTTATAGATCAAGAATCGACAGCACAAAAGTACTTCAGCAGGCAGTCGACCAATGTACCATAAAACCTCGGATTTGGCTGAATGCCTCTTCAGCAACCATTTATATACATTCCGAAACCCAACTGAATACAGAAGAAAACGGAATTATCGGCGACGATTTCTCAATGAATATCTGCAAAAGCTGGGAAAAAGAATTTTTTAAGATGAATGATGAAGGAACAAGAAGGGTAGCTTTAAGAACCTCTATTGTTTTAGGAAATAATGGTGGCGCTTTCCCAAAATTGCGTACGATCACAAAATTCGGTTTAGGCGGAAAACAGGGGCGGGGACAGCAGAAAGTAAGCTGGATTCATATTGATGATTTCTGTGAAGCTGTTGAATGGATCATTAACCATGAAAATATATCAGGACTTGTCAATGTAACCGCTCCCAATCCTGTATCCAACGAAGATCTTATGACAAAAATGAGAAAACACCTCAAAATCCCTTTTGGATTAAATGCTCCGGTATGGCAGCTGGAAATAGCTTCACTCTTTTTGAATACGGAAACCGAACTTTTATTGAAAAGCAGGAATGTTTATCCCGAAAAACTGATTAAAGCCGGATTTCAGTTTTCTTATCCTGAACTGGATAAAGCGCTGCAGCATTTATTGAAAAATTAAGGTTTGCTGATTAGTGGCAGGATGTTTAATTTAGCAAAAACGAACGTCATATGCTCATTAAACAGAAAACAAAAACCTTTTTTCTTTCGTCTTTTCTTATTTCTTCCGCTTTTTTTTCACAGGCTCATAATGTATCAGCAGGCTACCAGAAGCCGGATGATCCGCTTGTTGTTCAGAACCTGGAAGAATGGCAGGATCTGAAATTCGGGCTGTTCATGCATTGGGGAACCTACAGCCAGTGGGGAATTGTAGAAAGCTGGAGCTTATGCCCTGAGGACGAATCATGGACCCAGAGAAAGCCGGAACATGGGAAATCTTACAATGAGTATGTAAAGAACTACGAAAATCTTCAGACTACTTTCAATCCCACAGGATTTAACCCTCAAAGATGGGCAGAGGCAGCAAAGAAAGCAGGAATGAAATATGTGGTTTTCACCACAAAACATCATGACGGTTTTGCCATGTTTGATACCAAAGAATCAGATTATAAAATCACCTCACCAAAAACACCGTTCTCAAAAAATCCTAAAGCAGACGTTACCAAAGAGATCTTCAATGCCTTCAGAAAAGACGGATTCAAAATCGGAGCCTATTTTTCTAAGCCGGACTGGCATTCGGAAAATTACTGGTGGCCTTACTTCCCACCGAAAGACAGAAATGTAAATTACGATCCGAAAAAGTATCCCGAAAGATGGGAAAGCTTTAAAACATTCACTTTTAATCAGCTTAATGAAATTACCTCCAACTACGGGAAAATTGATATCCTGTGGCTGGATGGAGGCTGGGTACGACCTTTCAGAACCATTGATCCGTCTGTAGAATGGCAGAGAACCATCAAAGTAGAGCAGGATATTGATATGGATAAAATTGGAAACATGGCCAGGAAAAACCAGCCGGGAATCATAGTCGTAGACCGTACCGTACCGGGAAAGTGGGAAAATTATGTGACCCCCGAGCAGGCTGTCCCAGAACATCCCCTTTCCATACCTTGGGAAAGCTGCATTACAATGGGAGATTCCTTCTCTTATGTTCCTAACGATAATTATAAATCCTCTCAAAAAATCATTGAAACACTCATCAAAATTATCTCACGGGGCGGAAATTATCTCATGAATATAGCTCCCGGTCCCAATGGAGACTATGATCCGGTAGTTTATGAAAGATTAAATGAGATTTCGGGCTGGATGGAGAAAAACCGGTCAGCCGTATTTGCAACAAGAAGTGCAGAGCCTTACCATAACGGAAACTTTTATTATACCCGGTCTAAAGACGGCAAAACCCTCAATGTTTTTCATATTGATGATCAGAAAGAGTACCGGGCTCCTGCCATACTCAGTTTTTCACTTCCGGAAAATTTTAAGCCGAAAACATTGAAAATTCTTGGGATCGATTCAAAAGTGAAGTGGAAACAAACTGGAACTACAGTAGAAGTAAAGCTGCCGGAAGACAGGACAAAATTGAAATATGCCACCTCCATTCAAATGACGAACTAATGAAGTTGAATTGTATTAAAGCAGCGGTCATTGTGCTTGTTCTGAATTCTGCATTTCTGAGTGCCCAGAAAGAAAAACCGCTGTATAAAGACCCCAAACAGCCTGTAGAAATAAGAGTTCAGGATCTGTTAAAAAGAATGACTCCCGAAGAAAAATTCTGGCAATGTTTTATGATCCCGGGAGATCTGGATAATGTTCCTAAAGACCAGCACAGGCACGGAATTTTTGGATTGCAGGTGAGCGCCGGAAATCTGGGGGACGGGGCGGCTGGCCAGATGTTGAAATATAATTCCGGTGAAGATGCGGAAAAGCTTGTAAGAAAAATCAATGCTATTCAGAAATACTTTATTGAAGAATCAAGGCTGGGAATTCCGATCATTCCGTTTGATGAAGCTTTACACGGATTAATGCGGGAGGGAGCAACGGCATTTCCCCAGGCTATCGGGCTTGCTGCCACATTCAATCCCGAACTCATGAAGCAGGTTTCTTCTGCCATTGCAAAAGAATCAAAATTAAGAGGAATCCGCCAGGTTCTTACCCCGGTAGTAAACCTGGCCAGCGACGTGAGATGGGGACGGACAGAGGAAACGTATGGGGAAGATCCCTTTTTAACCTCTGTGATGGGCGTTAGTTTCGTAAGTTCATTTGAAAATCAGGGAATCATTACCACTCCAAAGCATTTTTTAGCCAATGTAGGAGAAGGCGGGAGAGATTCTTATCCTATCCACTGGAGCAGGAGATATCTTGAAGAAACTCATCTTGTTCCTTTTTATAAAGCCTTTACTTCCGGGAAAAGCAGGTCGGTGATGACTTCCTATAACCTTCTCGACGGAAGACCCTCCACAGCCAATCATTGGCTGCTTACAGAAAAACTGAAAAAAGAATGGAATTTTAATGGCTTTGTCATTAGCGATGCAAGTGCTGTAGGAGGCGCGAACGTACTTCATTTTACGGCAAAAGATTATGATGATGCTTCTGCACAGGCTATGAATGCAGGACTTGATGTAATATTCCAGACAGAATACAAACATTATCAGCTGTTTATTCCTCCGTTTTTGGATGGACGGATTTCACAGGAAAGGATAGATGATGCGGTAGCAAGAGTTTTAAAGGCAAAATTTGAACTCGGACTTTTTGAAAAACCTTATATCTCTGAACGCGAAATTCATGAATTGAAAATGATCAATCATAAACCGTTAGCCGAAAAAGCAGCGCTTGAATCAATTGTGTTGTTACAGAATACCAGGGGAATACTTCCTGTTTCTGACCATGTGAAAAAAATCGCGGTGATCGGAACAGATGCCGTGGATGCAAGACTCGGAGGCTATTCCGGACCGGGAAACCATAAGGTGAATATTCTTGAAGGGATTAAAAATATTACGAAAGATAAGAATATAGAGGTTCTTTATTCCAAAGGTATTACATGGGATCTGAAGGATTTTAAAACGGTTCCTGCCGATCTTTTATCATCTGAAAATAAGAAAGGCTTAAAAGGAAATTACTTTGCAAACATAGGATTACAAGGAAAGGAGGCTTTTCAAAGGCAGGATGAGCAGATTAATTTTAATTGGACTCTTTACTCGCCGGACCCTGAAAAACTGCAGCCGGATAACTACAGCATCCGATGGACAGGTCAGCTGAAAGCTCCGGACAATGGAAAATACCAGCTCGGACTGCGTGGAAACGATGGCTTCAGATTATACCTCGATGGAAAATTAATCGTTGATCAATGGGAAAAACAGGGCTATTCAACAAAAATAGCCGCCATAGATTTTGTTAAAGACCAACAGTACAATCTTGTTATAGAATTCCGCGAGAGCAGGGGAGAAGCTCATATTGAACTGATCTGGAATTACGGTATTGATGATGCTCAGAAAGAATTTAATGATGCCTTAAAAACAGCAGAAAAGGCAGATCATATCATTATTGCTGCCGGAATTCATGAAGGCGAATTTCAGGACCGTTCTTCGCTGAGCCTGCCTGGAAATCAGGAGAAATTGATTCATGAAGTTTCAAAACTGAACAAACCCGTAACCGTAATTTTAGTTGGAGGTTCTGCTATCAAAACCACAGCATGGAAAGATAAAGCGGGGGCTATTCTGGATGTTTGGTATCCCGGAGAAGAGGGCGGAAACGCGGTGGCAAAGATCCTTTTCGGAGCGGAAAATCCCTCAGGGAAACTGCCCGTTACATTCCCGGCTGAAGAAGGGCAGCTGCCATTGACCTACAATCATCATCCTACAGGACGGGGAAATGATTATTATGATTTGAGCGGTGAGCCGTTATATCCCTTTGGTTTTGGCCTTAGCTATACCAATTTTGAGCTTTCGGATCTGCAGCTTAATCAGTTGAAATTTTCTGAAAATGATACGATTATTGCCCGGATTAATGTCAGAAATACAGGAAAAAAAGGAGGAAGCGAGGTTGTTCAGCTGTATGTGAAAGATCTGCTGGCATCAGTTTCAAGGCCTGTCATTGAATTGAAAGGTTTTCAGAAAGTGTATGTAAATCCAGGAGAAACAAAACAGGTAACCATTAAAATTCCCATCAAAGAATTACAGTTTTTTAATGAAAAAGATTAATAAAAAGCAAAAGTACGCAAAGCGATTAAAACCGCTACTATACAATGCTTTATAAATGTGTAGTCTTAGTTTGGAACTCGGTGTCTGATAGGTTTTGGGCTTAAATTGACAAGGTTAGGTTACTAATTCGTTACCGATTGATAAAGGCAACTATATAGCTTAACTGATTATATTTCAGTCTTTTGCACCCTTTTTTATATTCCCTTGTAACTCAATGTAATTTAATTTTAAACGTTAAACATTTGAGTTATGGAGCAGACAAAAAAATCGACGTTCAAACTGCTTTTCTATTTGAAAAAGAACGAACTGAAAAAGAACGGTAATGCCCCGGTTATGGCACGTATTACCATTGATGGAACACCGAAAACTTTCGGGACAAAGTTAGAAATTAACCCTAATAGTTGGGATTTAAAACACGGACGGGTTCAGGGCAAAAGTGCCACAGCTTTGAGCATCAACCAAAAGCTGGACAATATACGGGGACGTATCGACAAGATTTATGAAGATATGCTGAAGCACGAGGGCTTTGCAACTGCCCAAAAAGTAAAGCTCTCTTTTCTCGGTGTTGGTGTAATGGATGATGCCATATTGAAAGTTTTTAACGACCAGAATGTTGAATTTAAAAGATTGGTTGATAAAGAGGAGCGTTCACAAGGAACTTACAACAAATACATCACTGTTTACAATCATCTTACGGAATTTATAAAAGAGCGTTATCACAGGGAAGATATGGCATTTCGGGAACTGACGGCAGATTTTATCCGTGAGTTTGACTTTTACCTCCGCTACGATAAGCAATGCGCCCATAACACGGTTTGGATTTACACAATGCCTGTTATTGCTTTGGCTGAACTGGCTATCAAAAAAGGGCTGATACGTGATAATCCTTTTGAGGATTACGAAATAAGTATGGAAGAAACCGACAGAGGGTACATACTGAAAGAAGACGTTGAAAAGCTGATGATGTGTCAGGTTCCGCATAAAAGATATGAACTTGTAAAAGATATTTTTATTTTCAGTTGCTTTACAGGATTGGCTTACGCTGATATTAAGAAATTGACAAGAAGCAATATTCAATCATTCTTTGACGGTCATCAATGGATTATCAGCCGGAGAAAGAAATCTGATGTTGCTTCCAATGTTCGGTTAATGGAAATCCCTAAACGTATCATTGAGAAATATCAGGGTACAACAAGGAATGAATTTATCTTTCCGGTTCCTACCAATGCAACCTGCAATACGCACATAGGTAAATTGGTTGAAAAGGCAGAGATTATCACGGAGCAAAAAGTAACCTTTCACACCGCAAGACATACTTTTGGAACAATGTTTCTGACCGAGGGCGTACCGCTTGAAAGCCTTAGCAAAATGATGGGGCATAAAAACATTTCCACCACACAAATTTATGCTAAAATCACAAGCCAAAAAATCAGCAAGGATATGGATTTGGTTACACCGAAATTCAAAGCAATGGAAGAGGCATTTATGATGGCAATCTAATCCGCTTTTATCTAACCACAAGAAGCAGAACTTAACGGTTCTGCTTTTTTTATGCCCATACTTTTTTATTACTCCTCCTTTGTTTCAGACTATTGAAGCCTGTTCATAATTGACATAAAAATTAGGAATAGAAAATTTCCACAATCAACCGGTAAAAAGGCAGCTAAGTTATAGCGGGCAGCCATCGCACACACCCACCAATAAAAAAAACGAATGAACGGTTTCCCCCTAAAGGAACCCCCATTAAATCATTTTTTTTCTTGGTCATCGCTGTTGCCCGCTTGGATTATCTGCTTTCTTTTTTCCGGTTTTTCTTTTGGAAAATATTATGCGAAGCGGAGCAGACCACAACAGGAAGCAGGAAGCGAGAAAAGCGAACGTAACAAAATGTCAAACTTTTAAAACAGAACGATTATGAACATCATCGGACGACTAACAAGGGATGCGGAAGTAAGAACCCTTAACAACGACAAGCAAGTAGTAAACTTTTCGGTAGCGAGCAACGAAAGCTACAAGAACAAACAAGGCGAGCGTGTAGAGCAAACGACCTACTTCGATTGTGCCTACTGGCTATCTGCAAACGTGGCAAGACTGCTGACAAAAGGCACATTGGTAGAACTCACAGGGCGAGTGAATACACGAGCGTGGATAGGCAAAGACGGCGAAGCACATTCGGGGCTGAACTTTCATACCTCACAAATCAAACTGCACGGAGGTAGCAGGAGAGCCGAAACCATACAAGCTACTGCACAAGCCGAGAACAACAAGGTTACAGCACAGGGAGCAGATGACGACCTCCCATTCTAACAACGAGTATTCAATCATTTTTTAACATCAAAATTTATCAAAATGGCACATAACATTCATTTCAACGAGCAAACAGGAAAGCACAGTTTCTTTTCAGTACAGCAAAAAGCGTGGCACGGTTTGGGGCAAATCGTAGAGCAATACCCAACGAGCGAGGAAGCTATCAAATACGCAGGGTTAGATTACGATGTCGTAAAATCCCCACTGTTTACCAAAGGTTCGGGCATTATCGAAACTGCCAACGGTATAGAAATAGGTAGCACCGAATTAGAAGTACCTAACTATTTCGCTAACATACGCACCGATAACAATGCAGTATTGGGTGTAGTCGGTAAGGATTACCACATTGTACAAAATCGGGAAGCCTTTAATTTTTTTGATGCTATTGTAGGTGGTGGCGAAGGTATCCTGTACGAAACCGCAGGGGCATTGGGCAAAGGGGAACGCATCTTTATCACTGCCAAACTGCCCGATTATATCCGTGTAGGCAATGGCGATGATGTAACGGAAAAGTACATTTTTCTAACCACTTCGCACGATGGTAGCGGAAGTATTACCGCAGCATTTACGCCTATCCGTATCGTATGCCAAAACACGCTGAATGCCTCACTACGCAGTATGACCAATGTAGTCCGTATCAAACATACTTCGGGAGCAAAACAACGTATCGAGAACGCCCACAAGATTATGGGGCTTGCCAACACATTGAGCAACCAATTAGAGGGCATTTTCAATAATTGGACAAAGGTAAAAGTATCAGACCGAGAAGTAAGAAAGCTAATCCAGTTGGCACTTTGCCCGAACAAAGAAACACTTGACCTTATCAACAAAGGGGCTGACGATGAAGTTTCCACCGTGTTCAAAAACGTGGTTGATAATGCGCTTCTATATGCTATGACAGATGATGCACAACAGATGAACACGACCAAAGGGACTTTGTTCGGAGCATACAACGCTGTTACAGGCTACTTTCAGAATGTACGCAATTACAAAGATGATGAAGCCAAATTACAGAGCATTGTATTGGGTGGTACTGCCCAACTCAAATCACAGAAAGCATTTGAATTGTGTACCGCATTTGCTTTGGACGGTGCGGAAATCCTAAACCTTAATTAGATAACAACAGGCTACCGCCTTAAATGGTGGTAGCCTACTATAAAACAACAATATGAAAGCATTACATAAAATGGACAACTTAGATAAAGGCGAATTGCTTTGCAGGCTATTCCCCGAAGAAATGGCGAACATTCAGAACGCCGTAAAAAAGCAGTGCGAATACTTTCTGAAAAATGAAATTACCATTCGTGAGGGTTGGTATCAAAAGGGCTTTTTTACCGCAGAATTTTGGTACAGGCTTGTGCAGGATGCACACAGGATAATCGAGAAGAACGAGGACAAACTTCTCAAAAAACCACGCTGGTTTGCAGACCATTTTTTTGACGGATACAACGCAATATTTGCGATGCACTGCCTTATCGAATATGCACAGACAGAGGACTGTAAACCCAATCTAAAACAGGCTATACACCTAATATTCGGAAGTGAGCCTTTATTAAAAATAACCTTAAACGATAAATAATTATGCCAAATTGGTGCAACAATACGGTTGTCTTCGAGGGGAAGCCTGAAGCAATCGAACAGGTAACACAGCTATTCAAATCAATGGCTGAAAGAGAAAGGAAAGAGAATTGCGGACAACTGCCCGATTTCATAGACGACAGTAACGGCGGATATTTCTTTGAGGTTTACGAAAGCGATACGGGAATATTCAATTATCAAACAAAATGGTCGCCAAATGCGGAAGCAGTTAAGCAGATAGCCGAGCATTACAACATAGATTTCCAATTGGATTATGAGGAATTAGGTTGTTTGGTATATGGCAGGACAATGTTTTCTGACAAGCTACTCATAGATATTTATCTGGAAGACGAAGATTTTGACAGCTACGAATTAGACAAGGAAACAGACACCTACCATTTTGAGGGCAAGGAGTACGACAGCGAATGGGAAATACTCGACACTCTATTAGAACGTAAAATCGAAAATCAGTTAAACACCATTAAAATTTAGAACGATGAAACTATCCGATAAAGCGACAGCACATATTTTGGTTAAAGCCAACACCAATAGCGAATGGGATAATTGCGAGTTTGCAATTATCCATCTATCCGAAGAATGGAAACAGGAACAGGCAAAACGGCTTGCATTGGTTAAGCCGTTAGAGGGCAATCATTATTTCTGCTCAATGAACTACTATGATACGGCAGTAGATTTTTATTGCACAGGCGAAGACGATACCCCGAACATTGAAGAAATGCTAAACGATAAAGAATGGGCATTTGTGGAGCTTGACGAGGGGGAGCAGGAAATGTTTACCGCACCCGAAAACCGATTGGACTGTTACAGGCTTGTATTGCGTGCAAACGGTACAGGCTACTATACAGCATACGGCAAGCACACCAGCGAGGAATTTTGGACGGAAGAATTTTCATTAATCCAATTAACGGCTTAATCAATAAACCCCAATTTCAATTTATGACACGTTCAAATCTTCATATCAAATTGAGCAACGGCAAATCTCTTATTTGCGTTGCCGACAGCAGCAGCGCACCCGAACAGGGATATATCGTTGAAAGGCTTTTTTTGCCTTTGTTATCCCTTGACAACAGTGAGCAAGAACTCGAAATGCTTACGGAGCATTGTACAATGGATGAAAGGCGGATAAACGCAGACTACCGCTATTTAATAGACCTTACCACCAAAGAAGTAAAGTTCTTTGAAGAGCATTACAGCTACACAAAAGACACGTTCAGGAAAGGCAAGGATATAACGGAACGTTATGACGAGTATTTAAAAACCATAAGCTAAAATAGCAGCCGCCTGACCCGAAAAGTCGGGCGGCAAAAAGACAGATCCTCCCGATGGTTGGGCAGTCTTTTTGCTTTAAATTGGTGCAATCCCCTTTAGCAAAATGCGCCCTTACACAAATCCTTTCTTTTCCATTTTACCAAACAGGTTGCGACATTATTGCTTGGGATATTCATTATCCCATAATTTATTATTGGGGGATTACTTTCTTTCGTGAGTTCTGCGGAAAAGAAAGTAACAAAGAAACCTGTTATTGCGGAAACTGTTTATAGTATTCTTTTGCAATTTCGGCTACGCCAGCACTAAAATAATGTCCTCCATCATTTATAACGGTTATGGCTTTTTTAAGTTCTTCGGGGTCTGCGCCTTTCAGTATATACCCTTTTACGCCACGCTGAAGCATCTTTACTACATCCTGTACATCATCATTAATGCTAAAAGCCAGGACTTTGGTTTGCGGATATTTTTCATTCAATGCTTTAGCGGTTTCAAAACCATTCATTACCGGCATATTTATATCAACAACCATTACATCGGGAACAACTTCGATTTCCTCCATTTTTTTCATTGCCATTTTTCCATTCTCGGCTTCAAAAAGTATTTCAAAACCGAAACCCATTAGAAAATCACAAATACCCTTTCTAAGCATATCGTGGTCATCTATCATCCCTACCTTTATTATTTGTTCTTTGCTCATTTTCTTTTTGCTTAGTTTGATGAGGTTAAAAAATCCGTTGGGAGCTTTAGATAAATTCGGAGTTCGAGTAACGTAAGGTATTCCTTTATCGACCTCAATGTCCCTGACTTTAAAACGGTCAAGCCAATCTTTAAAGTGTGCTATCTCGTTAGGTTTAAAATGTACAATTTCCCCGTTTTTAAGGGATATGATAAAAACATCAATGCAGAGAGAGAACGCTGATAATTGCGTAGCAGGGTGGTCAAATTCGGGGTAAAAAATATCCTTGCCGTCCATAACTCTTAATGTTTATCAAGTTAGTGGAACCTGCAAAAAAAAGAGGCGCAGGCAACCACACTTACTGGCATTAAGGCACTGGTACGCCTGACCCCCAAATAAGCGAGCGCCCACGCCATAACGTGAGCGTTCTTACTTATTCGTTCCGGGGTTTTAAAAATTACCAGTTTCTAATGCGGAACTTAAAGCAAAAACAACTTTAAGTATTTTCTATATTTTCGACAACAAAGATACTAAACTCGTCCTTTTTTGACAGCATATAATACAAAAAAGATTACAGTCAAACAATTTTTTGTGAAATGTAATTTTGCTCCAGTATAGTCAGGATATCGCTTTCCTTATAAATAATCTTACCGCCTATTTGTATATACGGCAGTATATTATCATCACGGTACTGCTGTAAAGTGCGTTTGCTGATATGGAGCAGCTTGCACACATCTTCGCCCGAAAGGTAAATTTCTCCGTTCATTACAGGGCGGTAGTTTTTCAATATGCTTTCGATACGGGTTCTTAGCTGTGTTATCATTTCCTGATGGGCAATGATTTCTTCATTGTCATTCGTGAATAAATCCATTTTCGGCAGTATTGTACGGTTGTCCGGCTTCGAGCAAAGCCTGTACATCCGAGCGTTTATAATAATTTTTACGGTTCAGTCTGGAATAAGGCAATAACCCTTTGTCCTTATACGTCTGCAAAGTCCGCTTGGTAATGTTCATCATCAAACACACTTCCTGGTTATCGAGCCATTGCTCTTGCGCAAAAATTGGCGTGTATTTCTGCGTGGCATTTTCGGTAAGTTCCAAAAGTGCTTTCAGCTCATTCTTCATTCCGTCCAGTGCGGATTTTTGTATTGCGATTACTTCCATTGTTTGCTCAATTTTGCTATGGAAGTTGAATTTATAAAGGCTTAGTACGGCATTGGGGAAAGTTGCAGGGTTTGGCTTTGAGAGGTAGCGTTTGGCGATTTACTAAGCCGTAAATAAAAAAATCGGATAGCTTTTGGGCTATCCGATTTGCTTAAAAAATGTATGCTGTAATAACTATCTGCGTTCGGCAGGTTGTTCTATTTTTACTTCAGGTTGTTGTTTTTCTTTTTTCTCACGCCAATAAACCCACAGCGACAACAGACCGAAAATAATCAGCCCGTAAGCTATCCATTTACCGACCCTTTCCACGAATTTAATGAAAACCGAACTTTCATAAGATGAGAAGCCCTCTGCTCCCATAGGGCTGCGCCTGTAAAACTTTCTCCGGTTAATCCAGTAGCGAAGTCCCAGTCCTGCAACCAAAAATATAATACCTATTACCAATGATGCAACCATACCAAAAATACTTTATTTCCACTGTTTGAATTTACGAAAAATATCCGTGGCATTATTCAATTTCAAACTCTTTCGGATACCGAACTACACCGCTTACATTTTGCAGCGCATTTTGCGATAGTTCTATTGCCATACAGTTTTCTTCAGGAACTTCAAATGGCAGCTTTATCCCAAATTCTTTGGTCAGCTTATAGCCAAACTTAGGGTAATAGTTTTCGTGTCCTAACAGCATCACAGAGCCAAAGCCCATTTTTTTTGCTATATCGTGGGCAGCTTGTATGAGTTTGCCGCCAATACCTTTTCCCTGATAATTCGGCAACACAGCAACAGGGGCTAACGCAAGCGAGGTGTAAGTGTTTTTATCCTTGTCTTCAATATTAATTTTTGTGAGCAATATATATCCCGCAATTTGATTATCTACTTCGGCAATAAGTGATAATTCGGGGACAAACGCATCAGAATTGCGTAACCGTTCCACCAAGAACTGTTCTTTATGGTCGCTCAATTCCTCGTTTTCAAAAGCCAGGCGAATGAGTTCAAAAACTTTTTTGAAATCTTCCTTTTCTTCCTTTCTAATTTTTATTTCCATAGTCTGTAAAATCAGCAGTTTTATAAAATGCGAAAACGGCTTACCCAAAAAGGCAAGCCGCTTTCATTGTTTATGGAAATAATAACTTACTCAAATTTGGTAAACCGAAAGGATAATACCCTTTTTCATTATTGCAAGGATAAGAAATTATTTCTTTAGCAACTATCGAATTTAAAATTAAAAACGGCTTACCCATCAGATAAGCCGTTATTTATGAATTGGAATACTGCTCTTAATCGCTGCTGTTAAACTGAAAAGTTATCTGCTTTTCGTTCCCGAAGCTGTCCGAAATCCAAACATCAAAAGATTGTGATACGGCAGACGTTGACGTGTAATACAGCCTGAACTGCTCCGTTGGTAACTGGTACAGGTCGTTGGGCTGATACGGCGGCTCATTGTAGTATTGCAACGTTCCCTGACCATCAAACTGGAAGTAGCGAAGAAAATACTGCGTGTTGCTGTAATTGCCTGTACGCTGTATGGTAATGCGTATTTCTACGGTTTGTCCGTTGGCAACATCTTTAGGCACTGGCATTACATTGACCTCGAAAGGAAAATTGTTCTGTATTTCGAGTTCATCATCTTTGCTGCAAGATACCAACGTAACCGAAGCTGTGAGGATTGCCAGGAATATATATAATGGCAGTAGCCCTGTTCTGAATTTATTGAATATTGCTATCATCGTTTTTTACGTTTTAAAAGTTAAACCTTAATCCCACACCTGCCGACGGTCGGAACTGTCGTAAATCCGTACCCCAAAAGACTTTTGTACGCCCTTGCAGGACTAATACAAATCGGTCAGAAAGGTACGTTTCAAAGGTCAGTCGTCCGCCAGCTCCGTAAATGAAATTGTCCTCGTCCAATATCTTCGCTCCGTCATACAACATCGGTTCGCCACGGTTGATGCTTTCATAACCTGCTACGGCGGTTATTCCGGCATTCAGCGTGATGTTCTTCCGGGCATCGCCCAAAAGGAAGAAGCTGTAACCGCCCTCGGCTGTAAAAGTTTCCTGCGGGATGCGGAGGTCTTTATAATCGTGGTATTGGTGCGTATATTCCAACGCCCAAAGCTGGTAATTGCCGTTCTTACCGTTCACGGTCATACCGATATTGATATAATAATCGTTGCCGATTTTATCATCGGACAGCACACCAACATTTACTTCCAACCCTTTCTGTTTCGGCAGCATTCGCTGTGCCTGTGTCGTTGTGATACCCATTAAAACGAGCATCACGGTATAGATATACTTTTTCATTTTATTACTGTTGTTTTAAATGGGTTATTAAAATTTCAGGTGCATATCGTCAATCAAACGAGCCTTGATTAAATCCGAATTTTCCACCTGCAATGTTTGATGCCTGCCGCCGTTCTTCTCGAAAATCTCAATCAGAAGTATCTTATCATCGGCAATGGTAAATTGGTCTAAGAGGAATACATTTTGCTCGGTAGATTTTCCTTTTATGCCGTCCAATGGTTTGTAAGTCCTAAGCGGTGTCAAAGGAATTTCCTGCACTACGGTACGTTTGGCAACCTTTTTATCCACCACTTTGAAATTGATAAAATCAATCTCAAACGGAACATTGGTTTTGTTACGCAGTTCGGTATGGAAATAGTATTTGCCGTTGTGTATGTAAATGCCTTTGAGGATAAACTGAATGCCGAAACTCTTAGCCCCGATATGCTTTACAATGCGCTTGTCTTTCTTGTAAATGGTTTCCAGTAACAAGCCTGCCAGTGAGGGCGAATTGTTGCCCAATTCTTCAAAAAGCACATCGTTTCCGTTGGTTCTATCTACTGATTTTTGCATTGTTAGCAGGTCATAGCTTGTTGCTTCAGGGTAGGAACTGTAATACACACTGAAACTGTAAAAACGTCCATCATTGGTAATTACTGAAAAATTCGTTTCCGGTTCAAAGTTCCTTACCGATGCTTTTACTCGTAGTACGTTTTCCGCATCTTCGGCTTTACCTGCAATCAGGTATTCGCTTCCCAAATCCACGTAACGAATGGCAGTCGGGAAAATCAAGTGCGAAGTTTTATCGTAGGTTACTTCCATTTTGTATGGTTCTATCTTGCCCAATGCAAGCGGAGTTCTGATGCTGTCCTGCGCAAAAGAATTTACGGCTAAGCCGATAGTCAGAGCAAATGCCCAAAGTGTTTTAAAAAGATTTTTCATTATAAAATTATTTTAGTTTAACATTATTGTTTTGATACAAGGAAGACCTGATGCCCTGCTTTGAGCGTAACCTTTGGTGTACGTACTTTCTTTGCGAAATAGCCCGAAATTCCTTGTACAATGCCTCTGCTTAAATCGGCAGCAACCTGTTGTCCGGCATTCTGCGTAAGCATCACGCTCGTTCCTCCTGTCTGGCTCATATTGCCCGCCATTTCGGTAAGTGCGTTCATTTCGGGCGAATACGGAACGTACAAGCCTTGCTGCCCGTCCAAATCGTAAATGGTAATATCTACGGGAATGATATTACCCTCCAGTTCTACCGAAGTAACCTTTAGCTGTAAACGACCGCCCTGAAACTTGGCATTCGCCGTTACGATAGTTCCTTTGGGAATGGTACGATTAGGCGTTTTGGCAGGCTCTAATAAACGAAGCCTTACGCCCGTTTCCCCAACAACGGTTTGTGCATCGTGTACGCAGGCTTTGATGCTGTTTTTCGGCTGTACCACCTGTTCAGTAGAACCTGCGGTATAGAAGCCCCTGTTTTTGGTCTGGTTTAAATCGTTCAAAAATTCGCTGTCTGTTGGCTCACGATACAAGGCTGATACGGTGTTTTTCCTTGTGGGCGTAAATGATACAAAATGCTCTTTTTGGCTGGCAGTCGAAGCTCCCGAAGCTGTACCGTTTGTGGGTGTGGCTTCTCCATTGCTGCTATTACCTTGCGGAAGATATTTTGCAGCCATTTGATAGGATTTCTCCATCAGGGCAAGCTGGTCATCTACTGTTGTTGCTTTAGGTACATCTTTATCAGCCAGTTTTTCTTTTAGCTCATCCAATTGCCTGCGGAGTTCCATTGTTTCTGCATTGTCGTTATTATAGAATGAGCCTAACGTGCTTTGTGTATTTCGGTAGCTGTTCAAGGCAGGATTGCCATAACGTCCCGAATTTCTGCCACTGCCATAGCCGTTGCTTTCTTCCTCTTCTACAAAATCTTCTTCGCTCTTGGCGTTGGCAGATGAGCTGTCCTCATTCCAATAATCGGATAGCGTGGTAAGGGCATTGCGTTTCTCCTGGTCTTTTTGTTCCAGCATTTCCTGCTCATACGCTTTGCCTTTGCTGTCGGGCATTCCTGCCCCGGTAGCTTGTGGAACAGCATCGTTCAGCCCGATGTTTTCGACCTCTTTTTTATCCTTTGACGGTTTAAAGATGAGGTACATACAGCCTAAGAAGACAATCGCCATCAAACCGAATATCAAGGGCTTTTTAAGGCGGTCTTTGCTGTTCTTTTTATCATCCAGCAGATTGGATGCTTTACTTTGGTCGCCTTCCTCAACGAGAATGCTGACCCTTTTTTCATTTTCTTTCATAAAACTGATTTTTTAAAATTGTTGATACACTATCCTGCAACCTTGCAGGATTTTTACTTTTGAGGACAGGGTTCTCGATATGCCTGATGTTGATGGTATCATTCGGCTTGCCCGTATCGTACACTACTTTGCCAATAACCCCTGCCGTAAGCAAGAGATAACCCACAAAAAAGTACAACGTGTATTGATGCTGCTTGCGCACTGGCAAAGCCCGCCAACGCTCATCGAGCTTATCAAAAAACCTGTCCATAGTTGCTCTTAATTTTTTCATACTTTAATGATTTTCGGTTATCGCATTTTAAACCGCCTTTTCGGGGAAGACAACTGTTCTTTAGGTTTGTCAGACACTTGGGCAATGGCTTCTTTCCTTGTCGGAACCGAGCTTGTAGAGAGGTCTGTCAGTTTGGATTGTTTCAATAATTGCCCGTATTGGTCTATCCTTTCAATATTCATCTTCTGTACATCAAAAAGACCGTCTTCATACTTTACCCACATATTGCATTCAACCTTTGGCTTATCATCGCCATTCCATTGCAGGTAAGTTGTCAGCATCATAATGTTGGGCAACATCGGTTTATCCATCCCATTTTTACAAGCCTCTAAAAACCTGCTGATGCTGTCTTTGATTTTGTCGGCATAAGCTGCCTCCGTTTGGAAATAACCGTCATACCCTTTATCGGTCAGCGTTTTTGCGAATGCGTCTAAATCAAGTAACTGTTTCATATCCTTAATTTTTAGCGTTCGATAACTTCGATGTCTTTGTTTTCTACTACCGCAAACTTTTCGATGTTAAATCCCTGCGGGTTGTTATCCGAACGAACGGAGTTGACGAGATAGCAGGAAGTAATCAGGTTACGGCGTGTTACGTTGCTCGAACGGATGATGAACTGTTTGGCATAGGTGCGCACTGCATAGGGGTAATTGTCGAAATTGCACACCACACTATCTACCTCAATTCGTTGCTGAACATTACCCGAAATGATACGGCTGTAATAGCCCTTTTCAGACAGGTCTTTGTAATAGTCGAAAGCTGATTTATCGGCAAGGTTGAACGCCCTGCTCATATTGCTTTCAATAGCGTTCTTATCGGGTGCAAGCGTGAAGAACAATTCGTGAAATCTCCTGACGTGTTCCCTTGCTTCCACAGGTCGGTTAATACTGGCATCCTGCGACAAGGCAAGCATCAGTGATTTGCCATTATCCAGCACATAGATTTTTTGCCTTTGTTCATTTGCAAAGCTGTACGATTTCCACACGGCAAATCCTACTACGCCTATGCAGAGAACGGCAAACACGATGGCATATAAACGTATCTGCCGAAAGCTGTTTTCTATATTTCTTAGCGTTTTAAATTCCATTTTTAAGAATGATTATTGTTTTACATTATTTTTTAAGTAACTGACCGCCGATGTTTCCAACCGTTGAACCAGCTCCGGCTCCGGCAAGGTTTCCTGCTTTCATTGCTGTTGAGTTTACATTGCGGGTAAAGTTTCCTGCGCCTCCAGCTTGGATTACCCAGCCTGTTACTGTCGGGATAGTGAAGTACCCGATGATGCCGATAATCATAAAGATGATGTACACCGTATTGGAGGTGTCGGGTATATAGGTCGGGTCTGAAAGCATTGCTATATCCTTTTCCAGTATCAGCGATTGTATCCTTGCCAGCATCGAACTGAACAAATCGGAAACAGGCAACCACAGGTAAACGCTCACATACCTCGTGAGCCACTGCGTGAGCGTGGACTGAAAGCCGTCCCATACGGAAATTGCAAAGGCAATCGGTCCGAGTATGGAGAGGACTATCAGGAAAAATGTTCTTATGGTATCAATAACCAAAGCCGCCGCCTGAAAGAGTATCTCCAGTAGATTGCGAAACCAATCCTTTATGGCTTTTTCTATTTGATAAGCACCCCTGTCCATATACATACCCGCCATCGTGCCGATGTCGGAGGGCGACCAGCCCAATTCATCCAGCTTCTTGTCAAACTCTTCGTCCGATACCATATAGGCGGTTTCGGGATTTCTGACCATTGCTTCATATTCCAGTTGGTCTTTCTGCTGTTGCAGCTTGTTCAGGTCAAGCACCTGGTCTTCGAGTATGGAATGTGTTCCCGTTACAACGGGGCTTAGCACTGCATTGATAGTTCCCAATACAATGGTTGGGAAAAACATAATGCAAAGCCCCAAAGCAAACGGGCGTAACAATGGGAACATATCAATAGGTTCGGCACGGCTTAAAGCCTGCCAAACCTTTAATGCCACATAGAATAATGCACCCAATCCCGCAAGACCTTTAGCCACTGCCGCCATATCGCCTGCAAGCGGCATCATATCGTCATAAAGCGAACGCAGGAGTTCGTGAAGATTATCCCATTCCATTGTTACCAGTATTTTTGGTTAGCAGTTCCGTATAGGTCAAGCACCCTTTTGGCATCGTTTTTCTTTTTCGCTCTCAGGTAGCTTACAGAAATATTTTTGTTGGTGTAATAGCGTACAAGACTGTGGTAGTCTTTTACTTCTTTGTACACACGGTCGATGATGTCCATACGCTCTTTGTCGTTCAGCGAAAGGCTGGATGAGGTTACGATTTGCTTCAGTTCTTTCAGCAGTTCGGTACTTTCATTGAGCAATGCGGAGTAGCCGTTACCGATAGCGGTCAGCTCTTGCGGCGAGAAATTGGGGTCGTTCATCATCTTGCCGAAATTCTGCACGTACATTTCCGAAACATCGCCTACCAGCAAAACCGTTTGCTGCACCTTACGGGCATCTTTCACAAGGTTGTTGACGGCTTTCAGCTTGTCGTAATATTCCTTGCCCTGTTCGTACACTTTCTTCACTTCGTTGAAGTTCTTAACCACATTGCTTACGGTGGAAGAAGTCTGTACGATTTCATTCGCACTGTTGAGAATGCCCGATGCAAGGTTTGCGGGGTCGGTTACTACCCATTGGGCTTTTGCGGACGGTGCAACGGCAAGCATTAGTGCCGTACACACCATAAAAAGGATTTTTTTCATTTTCTTGAAATTTTAAATTGTTAATGACTATTGATTTGAATTGTCACGCCGTTGCATAGCGATATGCTTAATGGCGAGTTCCACGTTTCCGTCCAGTTCAGCAGCGAGCTGCATTACTTCCATTTTTTCGGTTTCTTCGGTGGTATAGGCGAGGTATTCCTCCAAACTAACTTCGGTGGCATAGACTGCCGAGTGCGTACCACCTAAACCAATCCAGACTTCTTTGTAAAGCCTTGATGGGTCGTTGTTCATATTGATAGAAAGTACCTGCCCTTTCTCCTTATCGGTAAGCCCCAGCATTGCCTGTATATCGTCAAACTTATTCATATACTTGCGCTGGTCTAAGAGGATTTTACAATCGGAGTTGTTGATGATACTTTCTTTCACAATGGGCGACTGGATAATATCATCGACCTCTTGCGTTACGACAATCGCTTCTCCGAAGAATTTGCGAACGGTCTTAAAGAGGTACTTGATGTATTCCGCCATTCCCTCTTTGGCAATCGCTTTCCAAGCCTCTTCAATCAGGATGAGCTTACGGATACCTTTCAGTCGGCGCATCTTGTTGATGAACACCTCCATAATGATAATCGTGACTATGGGAAAGAGGATTTTGTGGTCTTTGATGGCATCAATTTCAAACACGATAAAGCGTTTGGAAAGCAGGTCTAACTGCTTGTTTGAGTTCAGCAGGTAATCGTATTCGCCGCCTTTGTAATAAGGCTCTAATACGTTGAGGAAATTGGCAATGTCAAAGTCTTTTTCCCTTACCTGCTTTTGCTCCAATACCTTGCGGTAATCGCCTTTTACATACTCGTAGAAGCCGTTAAATGATGGGTACACGTTTTCCGTTTTGATACGCTCGATATAACCGCTAACGGCATTGGATAATGCCACTTCTTCCGAACGGGTCGGCGGTTCATCGTCCCTTTTCCAAAGCGTTAGTATCAAAGTTTTGATACTTTCACGCTTTTCAATATCGAACACGCCGTCATCGGTATAAAAAGGGTTAAAGGCAATGGGATTGTCTTCGGTATAGGTAAAATAAACCCCGTCTTCGCCTTTGGTTTTCCCCTTAATCAATTCGCACAAACCCTGATAGGAATTACCCGTATCTACCAACAGTACGTGTGCGCCCTGCTCGAAATACTGCCTTACCATATGGTTTGTGAAGAACGATTTACCCGAACCTGACGGACCAAGAATGAATTTGTTCCGGTTCGTGATAATGCCACGCTTCATTGGCAAATCTGATATATCCAAATGGATAGGCTTGCCTGTAAGCCTGTCCGCCATTTTTACCCCGAATGGGGACGGCGAATTGTGGTAATTGGTTTCTTCGGTAAAGAAGCATAAGGCTGGCTCTATGAACGTGTAAAAACTTTCCTCTGCCGGAAAGTCGCCGGCATTGCCCGGCATTCCAGCCCAATACAACGTGGCAACATCCGTAGTGTTGTGGCGTGGCTTACACTCCATCAGTGCTAACGCACTACCGCAATCATTCTTTAGCTGTTTGAGTTCGGCAGGGTCTTCCGACCACGCCATAATATTAAAATGCGCACGAACAGAGGAAAGCCCGAACGAATGTGCTTCGTTCAGGTACTTTTCTATCCACTCTTTGTTGATTTGGTTGGCACGGCTGTACCGAGCCAATGAGTGCATATTCCTTGCTGATTTTTCAAACTTTTGCAGGTTCGCTTCGCTGTTATCCAAAAACAAATACTGGTTGTAGATATGGTTGCAGCTCAACAACAACCCCACAGGTGCAGCGAACGACAAACGGCAGTCGCTACGGTCGGTAGATAGCTTTTCAAAACGTGTATCTGCCGATACCGTTCCGGGCAAATCGTCCGTATCGGACAGGGTGTGCAAAGACAACCTTTTGTTTCCGATACGGACTTCTTCAGCACCGAGTGCGATGTCCTGCATCGGCGTTCCTGCTTCCCTCGAAAGGGTAAAATACTGTTCCAGCAATCCTTGCTTTTCATTTGTACCGATGATGTCTTCTTCGCTCAATCGTTGCAGGCTCACAAAACCGCTATCGTTCACAATACGCTCAAACTGTGCTACGGCTTCCATAAAGCGATGTATCGCTTCCTTATCCCTGATTTCCTTTGGTATGAGTGTGCCTTTGCAAAGCGAACTGAAGTTGCTTTGCATACGCATACGCTCTTTGGTGGTTTTTGTCAGGAACAGGTAGCAATAGTGGTTCAGGAATGGTCGCTCGTTGAAATGGCGTTGATAAGATTTCGATAAAAAACTCTGATCTTCCTGTGCCAAATCGGGGGCGTAGCTTTCTTTGATGTACCAATCCTGTTTGTGAATGACCGTAAAATCGGGTAAGGTCTTAATCGCCTTGTGCCAAGCGGAGTGAATGGCTTCATATTCCGCAGAAGCTACCGTGAACAGTTCCGGTAAACGCACTTCAAAACAGGCGGTAATGTCCGCATCTTTGGAAAGTATGCAGTTGTTCTCTACTGCCAGCAATGGAAATTTGCTTTCCAAAGTGGAGGTCTTTGCTACATTTCTCATACGGCTTTTGGTTTAGAAGTGAATTTTAAATACCTGTGTACAGGCTTGCGGCAGATGATGTATCGAGGATGCCGTTTTCTTGCACCCACTTTCATCAGCCCGTGTTCGCCGTACTTTTGGTTCAGTGAAAAGGTCTGCCATACGATGAGCGAAGCACCCCCTGCTCCGATGAACAGGCAGATGTAAGAGTTTACGCCTGCCATATACAGTATCATCACGAGAATAAGCGTACCGAGCAGTCCGCCTGCGAAAATGAACAGGTATTGCGCTTTCAATCCTTTGAACTCTACTGTACGCCCAATGCCTTTGTTAATATTGTAACTATTCATAAGCAAAGGATTACAGGAAGAATGAACGCAGGATGGTAGCGGCAACAATCAGGAAGATACACGCACCAAACCAGCTTGCCGCAGTCTTGCTCGTGTCAGGGTCGCCGGAGCTGAATTTGTTATACACCTTAACGCCTCCGATGAGCCCAACCACCGCACCGATGGCGTAGATTAATTGGGTGGCGGGGTCGAAATAGCTTGTTACCATTTGAGTAGCTTCGTTGATACCTGCCGAACCGTTTCCCTGTGCGAACGCACCAATTCCTGACAGCATCGCCACGGCTGCCAGCAAAACTTTTTTTCTCTGTTTTTCCATAATTGAAACACATTTATTTGTTACATTTTATCCCGCACCTTGCGAGCTTTCGGGACAAATGTCTTGTGGAAAAAGAGGCGTTATAAGAAAGTGGCAGTCAAAGGAAGTGTTTGGCTGTGAGTGGCTTTGTTGGTGGGAATTTTCAGAACGAGAGTGGAAATTTTCAAATGCTTTTTATACAATTTACAGTTGGTTCAATGCAACTTTTAAATTACATTTGTACATTCGTAATAAAGTCAATTTTAATCCTTTTTGAGATGAAAATATCAGGCAGACATATTGGAGAAATGCTGAAGGAAGCCAGAGAACAAAGACAGCTAACTCAAGAACAATTAGCCCAAAAAGTGGGTAAGAAAAGGAGTTACATTTCTAAGGTTGAAACTGATTATGGCAATAATATCAAACTTCAAACCCTTAAAGAGATAGTAGAAAAGGGATTTGACGGTACAGTTAAAATTAATTTGGAACTCTGATTTGTATATGGATAAATTATTGAAGAACGCTTTTAAAATGCAAATTCAATCCAAAGAAGGATTTGAGTTCGAAGAATTTATTGATGAACTGTTTCTTTTGAAATATGGCGTTGATAACTATACGCCCATTAGAAGGAATAAGGATAAAGGCAATGACGGTACTATTTTACCCGAACAAAAAATATTGGCTTGTTACGCACCAAGAAAATATAGCAAAACTGATTTTGAAACGAAAGTTTTAGGGGCAACAAACAAAGAAGGAGATTTCGAAAAATACCAGAAAAACTGGAAAGACAAATTTCCAAATTGGGAAATGTACGTAAACCACGAAGTATCACCGGAACAATTTACGCTAATTCAGAGTTTGGACGGCGATACTTCGATTAAGGGTATAGACCAAATTCTTTCTATTGTTGATGAACTTGTATCAAGTAAAAAAAGAAAACTTGCAGCTTATTTGGGGATTGAGAACTTTTTTATACAGGACTATATTCAGGAAATTATTAATGACTTATTGAATGCTTCAAGCGAAGAAGATAAGGCTCTGCATTTCGACAGGAAATCATTAGTCCCTCCCCAAAAGAAAATCGAACTCAACTTTGAGCAGGAAGATTGGGATGGAATGAACTCGGAAATGGTACTGGTTATGGCAGAATTTAACACGATTACCAATATACTTTCGGGATATAACGATGATGAGATTAATACCCTGAAAAGAAGAGTTATAAATGATTACAATAAACTTTCAGGAAATTTCAAGGATAGATTATATAATCTAACCGACCAATATACAACAGCATATGGAAACATTAAAGATGATGAATATGTGAAGTGTGTAAAATCTATATTGCTTTATATGTTTGAGCAGTGTTTAATAGGCAGAAAAACAGAAAATGAACTATGATATTACCGCAGCCAGAAAGCAATCTTAAAACCAATCTTATGGTATTGGGAGCAGATATTATTAGTATTATGGGCAATTCCCCTTTTAAAAACAAATATACCATCGTGGATGATATAATGAATAAGTTTTTAAACAGGGATAAAGATAGAACACCCGACCTTTTTCTGTATGCTTTAACCTTTTTGCATACAATTGGCAGTATTGAGAAAAAAGGATATAAAATTAAATTGGTAAAGAAAGAAAGCCAAGAAGAAAATCAAACAAGTTTATTCGACAATGTTAATTAGAATATATTCAGAAACCAACCTTATAGATGCTGTTCCATTTCACAATGGAATAAACATCATATTGGGCAAATACTCTGGGGATAAAGAAGCACGAGGGATTAATGGTATTGGCAAATCTACGTTGGTCAGGCTTGTTGATTTTACCTTACTAAGCGGTAAAGCAGAAAAAAGATTTGCTCAAAAAAAGTATGACTTTTTACGTGAGGATGAACACACGATTACTTTAGAAATTGAAGTACAGGAACAAAAATATTTTCTCAAGAGGGGCTTTGCCGATACAAAAAAAATATTTTTCGGGAAGCGACCGGATGCTCTCGATGAATATGAAAAATCTGAAATGCCGAAATTGCTGGAAGGGATATTTTTTCCGACAGAGAACAACGAAGTATTCTTTGAGGGAAAAAGATATGGAACGTTGATGGAATTTTTTGTTAAGGATGACTTGCAAAGTCAGCAGAGAGTTGACCCTTTAAATTTTGTTTCTTATAACGCCAATGCAAGAGAAAAGGCGTTGTATAATTTTTATTTGCTTAATCTCCCGACTAAAACACTTTTAAAATATAACGAAGTTTCTTCTGAATATGAAAGATACAATAATAAAGTAAAATCATTATCAGAAAAGGTTAAGGCAGATACAGGGAAAGATATTCAGGAGTTTAGAACCGAGCGGCTAAAAATCGAAAAAGATATTGTAGCACTTGAGAATAGCCTGAAAGAGTACAACTTTCTTGCTAATCACAAAGAGATAGAGCAAAAGCTAAATCAGGTTATATCTGAAATTAACGAGCAATCTGTCATCTATCATAATACAAACCGTAAATTAGAAAAACTCAAATCCTCTTACAATGATGTAACATCTATCGACCTGGACAAAATTCGTAAGCTCTACAATGAAACCGTATCTACATTTGGCAACTTTGTAAAAAAGAGTTTAGATGAAGTTATAGACTTTAAAAAACAACTTCTGGCGAATAGAAATAAATATTTATTGGAAGAAGAAAAGAAATTACAATCATCAATAGACCAAAGTTTAACACAGCTTGAAAAATTAGAAAAGAACAGGAGCCAATTATTTTCATTGCTAAAAGAGAGAGGTGCATTGGACAGGATTGAGAGTACCTACGAAAGATTAGTGAATGAAAAAACACTTTTAGAACGGAACACCTCAATTGTAAGGGAAATTGACGAAATAGAGGAAATATTAGGAAATTCCAATATTGTCATTGCAGAATTAAAGAGAGATATTGTTAGTGAACTAAATAAGCAACAAACCTATCTTGATGAGTTGAGATTATTATTTCAGCAAATTCTTGAAAATGCTATCTATTTGGATGAAGAATTTGATAATTCTTATTTTAATATCACATTAAACTCTACTTCGCCAAGAAATCAGTTGCCATTTAAAATAAGTCTGGAAATTCCAAAAGCAGATGCTTTGGGACAGGAACGTTTGAAAATTGTAGCGTATGATTTAATGGTATTCTTAAAAAGCAGGATTGATAAACGCAATATCCCTGATTTTCTTGTACACGATGGTGTATTTCACGCCATATCATACAAAACAATATCCAATGTCCTGAACTATATGTACCACAAATCGAACGAGCTGCATAACTTTCAATATATACTTACTTTCAATGAAGATGAAATTGATTTAAACGGCGATGAAAATAAGTTTGGAAAGTTTGATTTTGATTGGTCAAAACAAGTGATTGCTGAATATTCAGATACCGAACAGGAAACAATTTTTAAACGATTTTTTTAGATGGCGAACTATCAACTACCTCCTTTAAAAGATGAAAGGTTATTTGAGGAACTTACTTGTGATTTATTCAATTTTGTAGAGAATACTTCGTCATATGAGAATACAGACTTTCAGACGTTTGGTGTAAAAGGACAAAATCAGAAAGGAATTGATGTCTTTTCTACTAAAACCAAAACGGTTATTCAATGCAAATTGAAGAGCATTGGAAGAAAGGATGAAACTATCAGGAAAAATCTAATTCAGGATATAAACACCGATTTAGAAAAATCGAGGGACTTAGCTATTGATTTCGACAAATTTGTTTTTGTTTCTACCTTCCGTGACGATGTGCAAATACAGGAATACCTCAATCAAATCAGAAAAGAAAAGGAACTTCCATTTCATTTATATTATTGGGGATGGGACACCGTTACAAAGCATATTGAACAATCAGAGGCTTTGCTACATAAGTATTTTCCAAAGTTTGTAAAAAAATCCAAGCCTGTAAAAGCAAAAATTGAATTACCTGACGGAGCATTGGGGAAAGAGCTTTCTAAGAAGAACTATATTGATTATTTAAAAAAAAGATATGGCGATTGGAAACAAATTGAACTAAGTAAAAAGGGAGAAAAATTCAACTGGGCTGCTTTTACTATTTCATTATCTAAAAGATATAAAGCATCAGGAATTAATTATATTGATGTTCGGCATTTTGATGATTTAGCATCCTATCTAAAAAGCCGGATTGATTGCACAATTATGGGAAAAGTGAACAAGTCTAAAGGAATAAAAAACTATTCTGCGTTTGAAGAGTTCTCGGAAAACGGAATTTAAAAAGACAAAGGGAAGTCTATAAGAACTCCCCAATGTCAAAATTCCCCAAATCATTTTTCCGCAAGGTGGAAGAACCGGGTTCTGTTTCAGTTGAAAGGCTACTATCCAAAAGCTCGGCTATCTTTCGGGAAGCATCCGCCACAGAATTTTCCAATAGGCTGAATAGTTCGGTTCCCTGTAATTTCTGAACTATGGCTACCGCTGTTTCCTTTTGGGCTGTTTCCAATTTTTCTTTTTGGAGCAATACCCCCACGGAGCTTAGTTCTTCGAAGGTAACCCCTTGGGCAAAACCGTCATCGCCATTGGGTATTCCGTACCTGTTCCAGTCTTCTTCCTCATCTTCCAAATCAGGTATATTGCTGAAAACTTCGTCCAGTTCTTCCTGCGGAATTTGAATGCTGACGTTTTCGTTTTCGTCATATTCAATGTCTAAATTATCAAGGTTTATCTCCACTTCCTCTATTTGGCTTTCATTGGCAGTGTTTGGCACTGAATGGCTTAATTTCGGTTTAGGCTGCCCCATAATATCGGGAAGGTGCGGATTGATTTTTCCCTTTGTCGGCTTTTGCTCCGACCTTTTCTTAATGACAATCTTGTCCTGCAAAAGCAAGGCAATGACTATCAGCAGGCATATTACAATTACAATCTCCATAGCTCCAATTATTAAATGGGTTTATACTTATCGTTATAGCTCTTGGTAATCTGTTCGCCAAATTCCTGAAAGTGATAATCCAACAGGTTATCCAAATAAGCGTAAATACTAATCTTGTCTTCACCAATTACTTGTATAATACGTGTCAGCTTTTCGTGAAACTCTGGTCGGATATAGACCGTTTTCCCATCACGGGCATTGGTTTCCGACTTTTTGAAAAAGATACTTTCGTAATCGGCTTCGGTTGCCTTTTTGGTCCTGCTCTTCTCTTTAACCGCAGGCTTTTCCCTTGTCGGTTCTTCCCGCACACTTACTTTCTGCTCCGGTTCATCGGCGGTTTCTGGCGGAAGCTGTAAGCCCTCTTTTTTTACACCATCTACCATCAGGTTCATCATCAGCTCCTCGTTAATATCGGGCGTTACTTTTTTCTTATTGTCTTTCTCCATAGGACTATAATTGAATGATTTTTAAAAATTCGCTCATAAACTCGTCCAACTGGCAGGCTTTCATCAGCCGCTCATCGGGCGGCATCAGGGTTGAGCGAAATATGGTTTTGCTGTTTACTTCGCTTTCCTTGCGGAAGCGTGTGCTGTTTTTGATTTGGCTTTGCATCAGGCTTAACCCTAACTGTTCGATAAGCTGATTATATATACCGTATAGCGGGGTACTTTCCCTTCCATCCACTTGGTTCCAAAACAGGTTAATGGTTTTTATATCGGTTTCTCCTTTCTTCATAATCACGTCCTGCAAAAGCTGTGTGAAAATGAGCGTACTTTCCATTACCACACGGTCTGCCGTAATGGGCGTAAAAATGTGGTGCATTCCTGCCAGTGCTTTCAGGATGCCGGGTGTGTTCACCGTTCCGGGCAGGTCAAAGAATACCACATCAAGTGGCACTGAAGAGCTGCTTACAAATTCGTGGGCTTCTTCCAGTACGCTGTTTGCCTTGTGCTGTATTATTGGATAGGCTTTTTTGTTGATAGTGGTAAATTGTTTGTACGCCAGCTTTTTCAAAGCCTCGTTTTCCATTATCATTTTCAAATCACGGTCTTTCATTTTCATCAGGCTGTGCTGTGGAAAATCCGCATCGAATACGGCAACATTGTAGCCTAACCGGTAGTGCATTGTACTTGCAACAAGCGTAGTAAAGGTGCTTTTACCTACACCGCCTTTTTGGGATGAAAAGGCGATAAATACTGGTTTTTGTTTTTCGTTCATATTACAACTGTTTTTACTTATTTATATACTCAATTACTTATGTCCGTATCTCCGCAGGCTTCTACCTATATCATCCTGTACATAGGCATATAGGTATGTAATTACTTAGGCAGGTATGCGCTCCATTAGCGATGTACCTGAATACTTCTTTAGGATTGTATGCAGATATGCAGGTTTGCATCTGCATATCTGCCGATATGCGTACCTGCATTTTTACTTGCTCAACTATCTGTTCAGGTATGTCGGCAGGTATTTTTCTATCTCCGTACAATTGCACTTAGCTACTTTTTTAATCAGGTACTTATGTTGTTACCTGCATACTTATCTGCGCCCTTATCTCTGTTTCTATGTACAAAGAAATGCAGATAGATAGGTGCTTATTTCATTGTGGCAGTGTTTGGCGTTCAAAGGCAGTATTTGTCCGGGTATCGCATTGCAATACTCTTAATAAGAGGTAGTTACTTTGTAGAATGATTTTTATTAACGGATTTATGCAAGCATATTTTGACAAATCGGAAAAAATGGGGAACGGCATCGAGCCGTTTTTCCCTGTTACATTCAATCCGTCCCGCAGGGCGGATTTTTGTGTTCAACAGAACACGGCAAGTTGTGTTCTCAGCATCTCAAAAGTATTTTCCGATGCAGAACAACTTGCCCTTGCAGGGGGCTGGAAAACACCTTCCGAAGTCAGGGTTTTGTATAGGTTAAAAATGGATTTATTATGAACGAGAACAACAAAAGACAAGTGAGAAAACCCATTGGTCGTCCACTTAAAACAGACCCAGCGATATTCAGGTATTCGCTTTCTCTTAACGAAGAGGAAAACGCCAAGTTTCTTGCCCTGTTTGACCAGTCGAATATGGATGTAAAGGCACACTTTATCAAATCCCGCATCTTTGACAAGACGATAAAGACCATTCAGATTGACAAAGGAACGGTTGATTTTTATATGCGGCTGACCTCTTTTCACAGCCAGTTCCGCAACGTTGGCGTGAATTACAACCAGATTATTAAGCTGCTTTACAAGAATTTTTCACAGAAAAAAGCATCGGCTTACCTCTTTAAGCTGGAAAAACAGACGGCTGAAATGGCGATGTTATGTAGAAAAATCATTGAACTGACCGAAGAATTTGAAGCAAAATACCTCAAAAACCATTCTAAAAAGTGATAGCAAAAATCGGTAGGAGCGGAAATTTATATGGTGCATTGGCATACAATAACCTGAAAATTGAAAAAGAAAACGGACAAATTCTGTTTGCCAATAAGATGATTGAAACCGCAAGCGGTCAATATACGGTTGCGCAATTAGCCCAATCTTTCGCTCCTTATCTGATAGCCAACCGCAATACCGAGAAACATACGCTGCATATTTCGCTCAATCCCGACCCGAAAGACATCGTAAATGATGATAAATTTCGGGAAATGGCACAGCAGTATATGCGGGAAATGGGTTACGGCGAGCAGCCTTTTATTGTATTCAAGCATACTGATATTGACCGCAGCCACATTCACATCGTATCGGTATGTGTGGACGAGCAGGGCAAAAAGATTTCGGACAAATTTGAGAAAATGCGGTCGATGAATGTATGCCGGGAACTGGAAAAACAATATCATTTAATACCGGCTACGGACAAAGAACGTAACCAGACTGATAAGGTTTTCCGTCCGGTAGATTATCGGGCGGGCGATGTAAAAAGCCAAATAGCTTCGGTCGTTCGCCACCTGCCGAACTACTACCAATACCAAACTTTGGGCGAATACAATGCCCTGCTTTCCCTGTTCAATATTACCACCGAGAAAATAGAGGGCGAATTACAAGGAAAAATGCAGCAGGGCTTATTATATATTCCGTTGAATGAAAAAGGCGAAAGAGCCGGGCATCCGTTCAAGGCTTCCTTGTTTGGCAAGAGCGCAGGGCTTCCGGCTTTGGAATTGCATTTTGCGAAATGCAAAACGGCATTGAAAGACAATCCTACCAAGCAGACCCTAAAATCTGCCGTTACCATAGCCCTGAAAACCACAAGCGATGAACAGGCATTTAAAAAGCAGTTAGGAGAACAGGGCATTAACATAGTAGTGCGCCGGAATGATACAGGACGTATTTACGGTATCACTTTTATTGACCACAATTCCAAAACGGTTTGGAACGGTTCACGTTTAGCAACAGAGCTTTCTGCCAATACCTTTAATGATTACTGGAATAACAACATTAAGCCGGAGATAAAAGAGCCTGATAAGCTAATACCGAAAATAGCAAGGACAAATGATGCAGATCTTCCTGCGGAAGAACCCCACCATTTGTTTGATTTTGTTACTACCGATAAAAATGAAGACGGGTTGGTTGAAGCGTTGGGCGGTTTGCTCATTCCCGAAGCACAGGGCGAGGATTACGAGGAACAGGATTTTGCCAATAGAATGAAAAAGAAAAGGAAGCGCAAACGAGGTCAGTAACAGGTTTTTCTTTGCCTATTATGTAGAAACTTTCAGCCCCAACGCATAGCTCCAATGCAAAATCTTAGGTGCAGTAGGTGTTTTGAATTGATAAATACCGTAGATGTATAATGCGGAAAGTACAAACGCTCCCCAGCTTAGCCCGATACACCATATACTATCTCGTTCTGTCACGCTGAACATACCAGCTACTATTGATTTTATAATGAATGCAGGAACAATGCAGCATAATAAAACACAGATAGCCCACGGTAATATCCATAGCCTCTGGTTCTTTCTCCGTAATCCTATAATAGTTCCTTTCAAAAAATAAACGATGCAGAAGATGAGGTAGGCAAATAATAGGGAGAATGCCCAAATCTTAAAGTTATCAGTTTCTTTGCCCCACAATTTTTGCGACAGCAAAAACCCGGCGTAAAAGAACACGCCGAAAATAGCCGCTATTTTTAAGCCGAAAAGAAAAAACTTTATTATCCCAGACATTAATCCGGTGGCAGCTTGGCTTTCACCTCTTTTCCGAATTTCATATTCTTCTTCAGTTTCTCCGGGATAAGCATCAGGATTATTCCAATTCATAGCATTCCTCTTTTAAATCTTGCTTGTTCCAACAGACGAGAATAGCAAAATGGTTTTCACGAGTATAAATTTAAAAAAAATCATTGGATTACCTGAACGGTATTGAAGGCTTTATAGCCTCTTAATGCCAAACACTGCCATTCACTGCCACATTCTTATAGCCACACAACACAGCTTCTAAATTCACGCCCGAACATTTAAAATTTTACAAAAATGCAGGGAGAAGACGATTTAAGAGGACTTGCCAAGATAATGGCTTTTATGCGGGCAGTAAGCATCATCATAGTGCTGATGCACCTTTATTGGTTCTGCTACGGTTTCTTTATAGAGCGTGGCTGGACATTGGAGTTAATCAATAAAATATTAGGCAACTTTCAGCGAACGGCAGGGCTGTTTTCGCATACCTTATATACCAAAGTCTTCGCTTTGGTTTTGTTGGCTTTGAGCTGTTTGGGAACAAAGGGCGTTAAAGATGAGAAGATAACCTGGTCTAAAATCTATGTGGCTTTAGCAATCGGTATTATCCTGTTCTTTCTGAATTTCCCTTTACTAAAGCTACCGTTATTAATCGCTACATTTCTGTATATCTTAACCACAGGTTTAGGGTATATCGCCTTAATGGTCGCTGGCGTTTGGATGAGCCGTTTGCTTCGCAACAACCTGATGGACGATGTTTTCAACAACGAGAACGAGAGCTTTCAGCAGGAAACCAAGTTGATGGAAAACGAATACTCTGTCAATCTTCCCACGAAGTTTTATTACAAAGGAAAATGGAACAACGGCTGGATTAACATCGTCAATCCATTCAGGGCATCAATTGTGTTAGGCACTCCGGGTTCGGGTAAATCGTATGCGATTGTAAATAACTACATCAAGCAGCAGATAGAGAAAGGTTTCAGTATGTACATATACGATTTCAAGTTTGACGACCTTTCTACCATTGCCTACAATCATTTACTGAAGCACAGGGACAAGTACAAAGTACAGCCAAAATTTTACGTGATAAATTTTGACGACCCACGCAAGAGCCATCGTTGCAATCCACTCAATCCCGATTTTATGACCGACATATCCGATGCTTACGAAGCGGCTTATACCATAATGCTAAACCTCAACCGAAGCTGGATACAGAAGCAGGGCGATTTCTTCGTAGAAAGCCCAATTATCTTATTGGCTGCCATTATTTGGTATCTGAAAATCTACGAGAATGGTAAGTATTGTACGTTCCCACACGCCATTGAATTGCTGAATAAAAAGTATTCGGACGTGTTCACGATTTTAACCTCTTACCCCGATTTGGAAAATTATTTGTCGCCCTTTATGGATGCGTGGCAAGGCGGCGCACAAGACCAGTTACAGGGACAAATTGCATCGGCAAAAATTCCTTTATCAAGAATGATTTCGCCGAGCCTTTATTGGGTGATGACAGGCGATGATTTCACGCTCGACATCAACAATCCGAAAGAGCCGAAAATTTTATGTGTAGGCAATAACCCCGACCGTCAAAATATCTACTCCGCAGCATTGGGCTTATACAATTCAAGAATTGTAAAGCTCATCAACAAAAAAGGACAGCTTAAAAGTTCGGTTATCATAGACGAATTGCCCACCATTTATTTTCGGGGACTGGACAATCTTATCGCAACGGCGAGAAGTAATAAGGTAGCGGTTTGCTTGGGCTTTCAGGATTTTTCGCAATTGACGAGGGATTACGGCGATAAAGAAAGCAAGGTAATACAGAATACCGTAGGCAATATTTTTAGTGGTCAGGTGGTTGGAGAAACGGCAAAGAGCCTATCAGAACGCTTTGGTAAAGTGTTGCAGAAACGCCAAAGTATGACGATTAACCGCAACGATAAATCTACCTCTATCTCCACACAGTTAGACAGCCTTATTCCCGCTTCCAAAATCTCAACTTTAACGCAAGGGATGTTTGTCGGTTCTGTATCAGATAACTTTGATGAACGTATCGAGCAAAAGATTTTTCACGCCGAAATTGTGGTAGATAATGAAAAGGTAGCAGCAGAAAGCAAAGCCTATCAAAAGATACCGCAAATCTTATCTTTTGTAAATGAGCAGGGCGAGGATAAAATGAAGCAGGAAATTGAAAGCAATTACAAACAGATAAAATCTGATATACTGAATATTGTAGTCAGCGAAATGGAGCGTATCAAGAACGACCCGAACTTACAGCATTTGGTGCAGGAACAATAGCCGAATAGTGAAAGTTCTTTAAATGTTTTGGCAACAATCGCAAGAAATGCAAACTACTTCCCTCGTTTTGTAAAGTGTATGCAATGTAAACATTCAATCTTTGCCTTAGTAAATTATTAGAAGTGCGGGGACAGCACTATAATCACTGTCGAAAATAATATGAAAGGTAAAATTGTAATGTTAAGTGCGGCTTCTGTTCTTACACTTGGAGCGGCATTGCACGTAGGACACCAACCACCTGCTGACGGTATTTGCCCTTTGGGAAAAATCATTCACGGCAAACAATCGAGAGTTGCCGAAAGCAACAAAAAGGCGATTGAGTTTAATGCCGCAACTGAAAAACTTGTTGTTAAAAAATGATGAACGCAGTTACAGCAAAGAGTAACAATATAAGGTTGCTCTTTGCTTTTTTTAATTTAATCAGCTTACATATAAAATTATGTTTCACTTACATTTAGCAGGTCTTTTGACCTTTGAATTATTGACGTTGATTGCAGCCGTTTTTTTGAGGATTTACATAGACAGGCATTCGCTTGGAAAATGGTATCGCCATTTCAGTAAAGTCGTTCTTGTGATGCTTCACCTCATCCTTGTTGCAACCATTGTTCACGGCATTATTCATCATTTTCATTCAGGGCATCATACACCGCCACACCACAACGGAATGGAGCAGCACTCAAACCATTAGCCTGTATTTTGATTACCTTTGTAAGCGATGTTTGATATTTCAACGGAACATAAAAAGAAAATCAATGCAGTTATCAACTTCATTCAGCAAAACCCGCAAGAGGAGCTTTCGTTAGCACAACTTGCGGGCATCGCTAATTATTCGCCTTTTCATTTCCAAAAAATATTTAAGCAGGTAACTGGCGAAAGCCCGAAACAGTTTATCATAAAGGTAAGAATGATAAATGTTGCCCATTATTTGCTCACACATACGCACAAATCCATTACCGAAATTGCACTGGATAACGGTTTTGCTTCATCTTCTACATTTGCAAGGAGCTTTAGGAATTTCTTTGGTATTTCGGCAGAGGAATTGCGGAACATTCCGTCAAAAGACCACACGACTATTACAAAGTACCTGAAGCATATAAAAATCAATGGGAACTTTTTCGTAAATGATAATAACGGCAGGGAAAAGGATTTGAGCATTGAAATAAAAAAAGCCCAATCGCTTAAAGTCATTTTTGTAAATGCACCTTTAACAGACATCGGAGAAATTCATAAGAGTTTCAAAAGAGTTATTCAGTTTGCAGAGGCAAGGGATTTACTGACTGTGAACACGCAATTTGTCGGCATTGTCAATCCACACGCAGGCATATATCAGGCAGGAATAACGTTACAGGCACATCAGGAGATACCCAAAGGCATTGATATACTAAACATTGACGGCGGAAAGTTTGCCGTATGTGGCATTACAGGCGATACAAAACAAATATTCCATACTTTTCACAGCTTATACGAATGGCTGCATCAAAGCCCTTACAGGATTAAACAACCTTTTGCATTTGAGATTTTACCGCAAAGCCCGCTGACAAATCCTTACGAAAATATGGAGAGAGCAATCCATATTCCTGTTGAGCCTGTGTAAAAGGCTTTTTAAATTTAAGCATCTGCCATTGTAATATTTTATTGGGGGCTAAATTCATTTTTTTGCACCGAATTATTACCAAATGAACTTATTTGTATATCTTTGCCATAATGTTGCGTAAATATATTGCCATATTGTTTTTAATTGCTGCCCAATTAGTTATTTTGGGGCACGGCATTGTATCGCACCACCACCACGCAGATATTGCCAATGACGGGCATCAGAATGGCAACAATCATCATAACAATAGTAAAGAAACACCTTTAGAGCTTGCCTTTTCGGGTTTTATACACGCTGGCGAACACGTATCTTTTACTAATTCAAGCGAAACCAGAATTGTTATTTCAAAGGATGATGTAAAATCAATCAAGGCTTTACCGATTGATTTCATTCCGCCTGTTGAATATATAGTTGTCTATCAGAAACACACGTTTCCACCTGATGGACACTTTATTTATTTACCACCGCTCCTCGGAGCATACACCCTTCGGGGACCTCCCTCTTTCATCGTTGCTTAACTTTCATTCTCTGAAAGTTAAAATTTGAGTTACGCCCAATCCTACGGGCGAATTATTTCTTTTTTAATATCAAATTTATTTTAACGATGAAAAAATCATTCATTATAGCGGCATTTGCTGCACTTGCGTTTACAGCTTGCAATAACAGCGAAAAATCTTCTTCGGATAATTCAAATTCAGAACAGGAACTAACAGCTCCGGCAGTCAATCAGGACAGCATTGACAAGGCTCACGGTCATTCCCACGACCCTGCGGGTAATCATACACCTGCTGACAGCACAGATAAATCTGCTGCGCAGCCTAAAGTTAATCAGGACAGCATAGACAAAGCTCACGGACACAAGCATTAATCCTTTTGGGGATTACGCTTAATCCGTGTGCATAATTGATTTCACAAACTGTACATCGTGAGATGTGTGTATTCACCTATGCACATCCTCGATGCTATGCTTTCAATTAACAAAAAATCCGGAAATGAAGTATATCAAAATTTTTCTATCAATAGCCCTACTGATATTGGTTTCAGGGGCGGCGTATGCTCACGGAGTAGATGAGGATACCCAGACATTTTTAAGCGGCAATTCGGGAGTAGCTTTCGTTCCTTTTCTGTATATCGGGGCAAAGCATATGCTCACCGGGTATGACCACCTGCTCTTTCTTGTAGGCGTTATCTTTTTTCTGTATCGCCCAAAAGAAGTACTGCTTTATGTGAGTTTTTTTACCATTGGTCACAGTATTACCCTATTGCTGGGTGTATTGGCAGATATGGCAATCAATGCCTATCTGATTGATGCCATTATTGCATTGTCTATCGTGTATAAAGGCTTCGATAATTTAGGAGGCTTTCAAAGGTTTTTAGGACGTCAGCCCAATACCAAAGCGGCAGTCTTAATCTTTGGACTTTTTCACGGGTTTGGTTTAGCCAGTAAGTTACAGGAATTGAGCTTTGACCGAACCGGCTTATTGACCAACCTGCTTGGCTTCAATATCGGTGTAGAGATAGGTCAGTTCATAGCCTTAGCCCTTGTATTGTTTATCATCACTAATTGGAGAAGGTCACCGAGTTTTCTAAAATTCTCAACAGTTACAAATATGTTGCTGATGGCAGCAGGCTTTTTATTATTCGGCTATCAGTTAGTCGGTTATTTTAACTCTTAACAAATATCAAAATGGCAGAAATAGCACATCAAATCTTAGATAAGAAATCCATTGTAAAGCAGGTCATTATTGCTTTGGTTATTGGAGCGGTACTCTTGGTAAGTGCCGTACTCCCGGCTGAATACGGGATAGACCCTTTGGGTATTGGCAAGGCAACAGGCTTTAGCAAGCTGTATGTTGGTGATGCAGGTACGGAAGCGTTGGCTTCGGGACCGCACAAGATACTAAAACTGGAAAATGTTGGCTCTCCGGCAGATGTTGCCAAACCAGCGGCGGCAGATAACCCGCCACCAGCCACTCAACTGGCAGAACGTACAGACGAGGTAAGCGTGGTTATTCCGGCAGGCGAAGGATTGGAATACAAAGTAAATATGTTGAAATACGGTCAGATGAAATATGAATGGATTACCGATAAAGGTGAGCTATACTTTGACTTTCACGGCGAAGTAAAGAACAACAGCAACTACTTTGAAAGCTATACTATTGCCTATTCCAATAATATGGTCGGCTCTTTAGTCGCTCCGTTTGAAGGTCCGCAGGGCTGGTATTTCAAAAACAATTCCAATGAGAACATTACTGTTAAAATCAAAATGAAAGGACAGTATCTTCTTAAACAATAAATATTCTAATAACATTATGATATGTTAAATAACATCATTCATTTTTCAATCAAGAATAAGTTGGTAATAGGATTATTTACCCTGGCATTAATTTGCTGGGGTTCCTATTCGCTTACCAAACTTCCTATTGATGCCACACCTGACATCACGGATAATCAGGTGATGGTCATTACTGTATCGCCTACACTGGCGGCGCAGGAAGTGGAACAGCTCGTAACCTTTCCCGTGGAGCAGACAATGGTCAGCATTCCGGGTATAAAGGATATGCGTTCCTTTTCCCGTTTTGGGCTTTCTATTGTTACCATTGTATTTGAAGAAAAGGTAGACATCTATTGGGGCAGGCAACAGGTACAGGAAAGGCTGACTATTGCAGCTAAAAATATCCCCGAAGGGGTGGGTACGCCTGAAATGGCTCCTGTAACCACCGGTTTGGGCGAAATCTACCAATACGTTATCCATCCCAAAAAAGGCTATGAAGATAAGTACGATGCCACAGAGTTAAGAACCATTCAGGACTGGATTATTAAACGGCAGCTATTAGGTACGCCCGGCGTGGCGGAAGTAAGTGGCTTCGGAGGGTTTGTAAAGCAATACGAAATCGCCATTGAACCTGACAGGCTTGCCAGCCAGAACATTAATATCTCCGATATTTTCACAGCACTGGAAAAAAACAACCAAAATACGGGAGGTGCATATATTGATAAAGGTCCGAATGCTTTCTTTATCCGAAGCGAAGGCTTGGTAAAGAACATTGAGGAAATCAAAAAAATTGTTATAAAAACCGAGGGAGGCGTACCCGTTTTGTTAAGAGATGTAGCCGAAGTTCGTTTTGGCAACGGTCCAAGATACGGAGCAGCCACACGTAACGGTGAGGGCGAAACCGTTACAGGTATCGTTATGATGTTGAAAGGAGCTAACTCATCGGAGGTTATTACCAATGTAAAAGAAAAGATTGCGGAAATTCAGAAAGGTTTACCCGAAGGTGTAGAAATAGAGCCTTTCCTCGACCGTAAAAAATTGGTGGACGGAGCTATTTCAACCGTTTCAACCAACCTTATTGAAGGGGCATTAATTGTAATTTTTGTATTGATACTTTTCTTAGGAAACCTGCGAGGCGGATTGGTAGTGGCTTCTGTAATTCCACTGGCAATGTTGTTTGCAATAGCAATGATGCGGGTTTTTGGAGTTTCAGGAAACCTGATGAGCTTGGGGGCAATTGACTTCGGGATAATCGTTGACGGAACGGTCATTATAGTTGAGGCGGTGTTGCATAGGATTACAGGTAGCAAGGAACGGTACGGTGGCGTGGCTAAACTGACACAAGACCAAATGGACGAAGAAGTTTATCAGTCGTCCCGTAAGATACGTTCCGCAGCAGCATTTGGCGAGATTATTATCTTAATCGTGTACCTGCCTTTATTAGCATTGGTAGGCGTTGAGGGTAAAATGTTTGGACCAATGGCACAAACAGTTTCTTTTGCCATTTTAGGCGCATTCCTGTTATCGTTCACTTACGTTCCGATGATGTCTGCATTGGTGTTGAGTAAAAAGACAACGCACAAAGAAAACTTTTCGGACAGGATGATGAAAGCCATACAGAAAGTTTATACACCTATCATTAATGGTGCGATGAAGCGAAAACTTTTGGTAGTATCGGTTGCAGTGGTATTGTTCATCATCACACTTATCACATTCAACAGAATGGGCGGTGAATTTATCCCGCAGTTGGACGAGGGCGATTTTGCAGTGGAAACAAGGGTTCCCGTGGGAAGCTCCATCACCCAAATGATAGACGTTTCCCAAAAAGCACAAACCATTTTATTGAAGAACTATCCCGAAGTAGAACAGGTAGTAAACAAAATAGGTTCGGGTGAAATTCCGACAGACCCAATGCCTATTGAAGCGGGAGATATGGTTGTTAAGCTAAAGCCTAAAAAAGAATGGACAAGTGCAGGCGACAGAGAAGAACTGATTGAAAAAATGCAACAATCTCTATCTGTAATCCCCAATGCAACATTCAGTTTCCAGCAACCCATACAGATGCGTTTTAACGAATTGCTTACCGGTGCTAAGCAGGATGTGGTTTTAAAAATATACGGTGAAGATTTAGATGTGCTTTCTGACCTTGCTTCAGATGTAGGTCGGAAAATAAGAAATGTTGAGGGTGTAGAAGATTTGTATGTGGAAGAAATTACGGGTTTACCACAAATCAGCATACAGTTTGACCGAGATAAGATAGCCCAATACGGAATGAACGTTGAGGACGTGAACAGTGCCATCGAAACAGGCTTTGCCGGTAAAGCAGCAGGTTTGGTGTACGAGGGAGAAAGACGTTTTGATTTGGTAGTACGATTGGATAATGCTTCAAGAGCAGACATTACAGATGTTCAAAATCTATTTGTAAGTACGCCCACAGGTCAGCAAATCCCTTTAAGCGAGGTGGCGAATATTGCTTACAAACCCGGTCCGGTACAAATACAGCGAGATAATGCGAAAAGACGGATTACACTTGGTTTCAACGTAAGAAACCGAGATGTAAAAAGCATCGTAAACGATATTCAGGATATTGTGAATGCTAAGGTTAAGATGCCATCAGGCTATTATATCACCTATGGCGGGCAATTTAAAAATCTCGAAGAAGCCAACGCAAGGCTGGCAGTAGCTTTGCCTGTCGCACTATTGCTCATCCTATTGCTTTTATACTTTACATTCCGTTCGGTAAAGCAGGGCTTATTAATATTCACAGCTATTCCATTGTCTGCAATAGGCGGTGTATTTGCTCTACTTATCAGGGATATGCCTTTCAGTATTTCTGCAGGTGTAGGTTTTATTGCGTTGTTTGGGGTTGCGGTTCTGAACGGGATTGTATTGATAGCGGAATTTAACCGATTGGCAAAAGACGGTGTAGAAGATATTTACGAAAGGGTGCGTATTGGCACTCGGGTAAGGTTAAGACCTGTATTGATGACAGCCGCCGTAGCCTCTTTAGGCTTTTTACCAATGGCTTTGTCCAGCTCATCAGGTGCAGAAGTACAACGCCCGTTGGCTACGGTAGTTATTGGAGGGCTGATAACGGCAACCGCTTTAACCCTTGTAGTGCTGCCGGTACTGTATATCTACTTCACTAAATCATCTTTCAAAATGCGTAAAAACAAAGCCTTACCTACCGCCATATTGCTATTGGGATTTTTCTGTTTCCCATCTGTAATGCAGGCGCAAGTACCATCCAATTCGGGAACGAGAGTGCTGACCTTGCAGCAATCTATTGACGAGGCGTTAAAAAACAACAACAGCATCAAGATAGCGGAGTATAACATCAATGTCCAGCAGGCTTTAAAAAAAGGAAGCGTTACTATTCCTAAGACAGAAATTTCCTATACGCAGGGCGTAGTGAGTAATCCTACCATTAATGATAATTTAATCAGTGTTACACAGCGTTTTGATTTTCCAACGGTTTACGGCAACCAGTCAAAGCTGGCGCAGGAAAGAATACAAAGCAGCGAAAAATACAAAGCTGTGACCGAAAACGACCTTGTAGAAGACGTGAAGCTGGCTTACCTGCAATACCAGTACATTTTGGAAAAAAGGAAGCTGTTGTTAGAGCAGGACACCATTTTTAGTAAGCTAAGCAAAGCAAGCGACGTGAGATACCGGACAGGAGAAAGTACAAGCCTTGAAAATGCTACTTCATCTGTACAGTACCGGCAAATTCAAAATGAGCTGGAAAAGAACGAAGCCGATATAAAAATTGCCAAGCAGCTTTTACAGACATTGCTCAACACAACCGATGATATCAGTATAGCAGATACCGCATTAGTTCCAAGAGATATATTATTGCCTATGGATAACGCATCTACTGCCAATAATCCCATCATTCAATATCTGCAACAGGAAATCAATGTAAGCCAAAGAGAAATCTCTTTGGAGAGAAGCAAGATGCTACCGGATATTATTTTAGGTTATAACGGTCAAACCTACAAAGGCTTGCAAACAATAAACGGTATAGACAGAACCTATACCGGAAAAGACCGGTTTAATTTTTTCCAGATTGGTGTTGCTATTCCTCTTTTCCCCGGAGGTTATAAATCCAAAATCAATGCGGCTAAAATCAACGAGCAGATTGCACAAAAACAGGTGGAACTGACAACGATGAACCTGAACGGACAATTAAAAGAGCTGGCGCAGGAGTATGTGAAATATCAGAAGTCAATAAACTATTATCAGACACAGGCATTGCCGCAGGCAGACCTGATTATCAACAACTCGGATAAAGGTTTTAGAAGCGGTGATATTTCCTATACACAATATTTGCAAAACCTTACGCTATCCAATAACATCCATTCGGAGTATATAGACAACCTGTATAATTTCAACAGGGTCGTTATTTCCATAGAAGCAATTTCAGGTAAAAATTAATCATTCAAAAAAATTAAAATAATGAATAGGTCATTTAAAAAATATATACCGCTCCTACTGCTATCAGCAATAGTGGTAGTATCCTGTAAGGATAAAAAAGAGCAAGCTGCCGGGGAGCAGACTACCGCAGAAAGCAAGGCGGACACAGCTTCTTCGGTCAGACAAATTACGTTTACTCCTGACCAGTATAAGCTATCAGAGATACAAACAGGTGCTATCGAATTAAGAAACCTAAGTAATATCATCAAGCTGACGGGAGCTATCGAAGCTGACCCTAACAGTATAGCCACAGTGTCAGCACCATTGGGAGGTTATATAAAAACAGCAGGGCTGCTACCGGGGCAAGCTGTAAAAAAAGGACAGCAATTAGCCACCATTGAAAACCCGGAATTTATTACCATTCAGCAGGAATATCTGGAAAGTATCGGCAGGTTGGAATATTTATCGCAGGAATACAAAAGGCAGCAGGAATTGAGAAACGAGGATGTGAATGCAGCAAAGACTTTTCAACAGGTAAGTTCAGATTATAATGTAATGAAAGCCCGTATTGCCGGATTAGAACAGCAAATGGCACTCATTGGCATCAGCAGCGCAAGTTTAAAAAGCAGCAATAAAATTTCCAGAACTGCGGGCATTTATGCACCCATTTCAGGTTATATCAAAAGCAGCAATACCAACATTGGTAAATATGCTGCCCCTACCGATGTGCTGTTTGAGATAACAGGTACAGATGCCCTGCATCTTGCCTTAAATGCCTTTGAAAAAGACTTGGGAAAAATTCAGGTTGGGCAAACGGTTAAGTTTTCATTATCTAATGAGAATGATTACCGCCACACAGCAAAAGTGTACTTGGTAGGTCAGGCAGCCGATGACAAAAAAATGATACCTGTGCTTTGCCGCTTTACCAAAGATGCAAAACTTTTACCGGGAATGTATGTAAAGGCGTGGGTAGAAACAGGAACGGAACAAAAGAGTGCAGTACCGAATGATGCCATTGTTCAGTTGGACGGTTTGGATTACATCATTATTCAAACAGCGGATAGTAAAGACGGCTATACCTTCCAGTTGGTACAAGTTGCCAAAGGTATGGAACAGGAAGGCTATACGGCTATCGAATTGCCTCAAAGTGTTAATCAGCAATCATTAAAGGTAGTTACTAAAAATGCTTATACCATTCTTTCGGCAATTAAAAACGCTGAAGAGGAAGAATAAGACAATGCTATCTACTGTATGAAATCAAGAACAAATAGAAGTCGGAAAACAAGAAAGAGGAAAAAATTTGTACCTCCTCCGAAAAGAAAAGGAGGTACAAATAACAGACCCCTATCTAAAAAGATGAAGTATGGTTTGATTGCCCTTGGGGTAGTATTGTTTATAGCATTGCTCATATTATCGGTAGTTATTTCAAACTTGGGTATATCCAAAGGGCATACCCATTAATATCATAACAATATGAACTATTTACAAACCTTTTTTTCCCGGCAATTTTTTTGGGAAATCATACGCATTATTACAGTGGGTATTGCCAGCCTGTTGTTTTATTTAGAAATTATACCACTTCCCGTCTTGCTGGCAGCTACGGCTTTTGGTTTATACGCATTGCTAAAAACTGCCATTCTCGAATTAATCAGGGAACGGAAAATAGGTACGGAGTTATTTATTTCCATTGCCGTAATCGTATCGGTCGTTGGTAAAGAATATTTAGCGGGTTCTGTGGTGCTGATGATTATCCTGATTGCCGAATACATTGCCAGTGCAAGCGGTGAAAGAGCAAGAGCATCTATAAAGGAACTCATCGGTTCTGTGCCACAGACAGCCATATTGAAAAAGGACGGTAACGAGCAGCCCGTATCTATTGCATCACTGACGGTGGGTGATATTGTGGTGGTAAAGGCTGGCGAAAAAATACCCGTTGACGGTAAGATAGTGGCGGGTTCGGGGTCTGTAAACCAAGCCCCCATAACAGGAGAAAGCGTACCCGTAGAAAAAAATTCCGGTACAGAAGTATTTGCAGGTACAATACTGGAGTTAGGGGCTTTGGACGTAGAAATGACCAAAGCGGGAAAAGATACGGTGTTTTCACGCATTATCGCTTTGGTAGAAGAAGCAGAAAGCAGTAAAGCCCCTATTGAAAAATTAACGGATAAGGTAGCGGCGTGGCTGATACCCGTTGTTTTCGTTTTTGTATTGGGTGTTTACCTACTAACTAAAGATGTAAAGCTCGTGATAGCCCTGCTTATTTTCACTTCGCCTGCCGAATTAGGCTTAGCTACGCCTTTAGTAACCATTTCTGCCATAGCAAGAGCCGCAAGAGAAGGAATACTTGTAAAAGGCGGTAAGTTTTTGGAAGAATTGGCGAAGATAAAAACCATTGTTTTTGACAAAACAGGCACATTGACCATAGGTAAGCCTACCGTAAACAGAGTTGAAATACTCGATGACAGCTTTACTGAAAAAGAATTGGTGCAATTAGCGGCATCAGCGGAAAACCGTTCCAGCCACCCCCTTGCCAATGCTATACTGATGTATGCGGACAATATGGGTGCTTCGTTATCAGAGCCTACGGATTTTGAGGTATTCAAAGGGAAAGGTATCAGTGCTACCATCAACAATAAAAAAGTGCTGATAGGTAACAAAACGCTGATGGACGACCATACTATTTCCGTAACCGTCAATAGCGAAAACCTCACCGATACGGCTATCTATATGGCGGTGGATGGCAATGCGGCATCTGTGTTTTATGTGTCAGATGCGATACGTCCGGGAGCAAAGGAAATGATTGAGGAATTGAAAAGAAGCGGTGTAGAAAACATCATTATGCTCACAGGCGACAATCCACAGACGGCAGCACACGTATCAGGACAATTAGGTATTACATCATTCAGGGCAGATATGCTGCCTGAAGACAAAATCAAGGCGATACAGGAACTACAATCCAAAGGCGAAAAAGTAGCAATGGTTGGTGACGGCATTAACGATGCACCTGCTTTGGTACAGGCGAATGTAGGTATTTCTATGGGCATAGTGGGTACACAAGCTGCAATGGAAGCGGCTGATATTGTATTGGTGGAAGATAAGCTGGAAAAAATAGCCCGTTCCAAAGCCATCAGTAAAAAAGCATTCAGGACAATTAAGGAAAATATCATCGGCGGTGTGGGTGTGGTACACGTTGTAGGTATCACATTGGTGTTAACGGGAGTTTTAGGACCGGTGCAGGCAGCCATCATCCACCTGTTACCTGATACGCTGGTGTTTCTTAATTCAATCAAATTACTTAGGGTAAAAATTTAATTCTTAATTATTCACTTTTTAAAAATCAAAAAAAATGAGAAAAATCAAATCAATCGGAATGGCTTTAGTGGTTGCTATTGCAACTTTAGCAATTAGCCCTGCAATGGCTCAAAGCGGACACGGTGCAGCTCCACACGGGGGTAAAATGGTAGATATTGACAACTACCATATCGAAATGGTAAAAGCCAACAATGCGCTTACTTTTTATGTGCTGGATGCCAATGCTAAAACGTTAACCAAAACGGCTACCGGCTCGGTAGAATTTGCTTTTGAAAATGGCAGTAAATCAACAGCTAATCTTATCGCAGGTAAAAATGGAGCATTGACAGTGGCATTGCCTAAAAATGGCATCCATACGAATTGCACCGTTACGATTACCTATGAGGGCAAAAAGTTGGTTGGAAAATTTAAAAATGAGGTTTCTGCTGCTGACAAAGCACACGGACATCAACACTAATTTTTCATCTAAAATTGGCGGTGAAATAATAAGGCTTTGTGGAATAAGACTTCCGCAAGGCTTTATTTCCATAACAAATCAACATAAACTATTAATAGGCTTCATACCCGACTAAAAAACGACCAAAGAAAAATAACTAAATGTCCTTATTCGTACTGCAAAATATTATCCACTACGCTTTGCACCTTCTCTTTCCGGGATTGGTTGCCTTCGTGTTTTTCAGAAAGGAATGGAAGATGGTCTGGATAATTTTGTTAGCAACAATGCTTGTTGATATAGACCACCTGTTTGCAGAACCGATATTCGACCCGAACAGATGCAGCGTTGGCTTTCACTACCTGCATTCGTATTATGCAATAGCAGTGTATTTCTTGCTCTTGCTGTTCGGCAACAAAATAGTCAGGATTGTTGCGCTGGGCTTATTGTTACATATGGCAACCGATTTTCAGGATTGTCTTTGGTAGATACCCGTTGAGTTTACAGGAAAATCCAAAACATTTTTAACCATATCGTAGCTAAAATTGAAAGATAAAAGAAACATAAAATTTGCAGGACTTTTTCTGTTGCTGTTATACCTGTTCGGCAACAGCCCTGCACTTATGTTTCACCACCACGATGAAATTATTGCATTTGAAAAAGCAACCAAATGTGAAAAAACTGTTTACTATTCAGATGGCAGCAATAGTTTCTGCGAACATAAAGCCCACCTTAGCAAAGTATTAAAGAAGTGTTTTCTTTGTGACAATCATTGTGTATCTGTTCATCTTTTTACCGCTATACAGTTTGTTTGCATTAATGTTGAACATCGTTCGGAATATACATTATATAAGGCAAATTTTTACGAAGCCACACTTCCTGAAACCCAAAACAGAGGTCCGCCAATAATTTGATTTTTTATAGAGGTAAGCAGCCGGAGCGTCTGTTTATCCAGCTCAAATTATAAGAATTAAAAAATCAGATTTATGAATTTAAAAAGCGTATTGCTATTGGTTGCCTTTGTTTCAGCAACCTTAAACATATTTGCACAAAACAGAATTTCCGGTACAGTAAAAGACCAGGAAAATAATAAAAATTTAGCCGGGGTATCAGTCTATATTGCTGATTTAAAAGCCGGAACCACAACGGATGTAAACGGTAATTATGAAATCAAAAACCTGAAACGGGGAACATATCTTTTAGAGATAAGTTTTACAGGTTATGAACCAATAATCGAGAAAATAACGATAGCACAAGATACGGTTATGGACTTTGTATTAAGTCCTGCCATTACGGAGCTGAACGAGTTAATCATCACAGGTGTAACCCGCTCGACAGAACTAAGATTAAGCCCTGTTATTGTCAAAGCGGTTGACGGCAACACCTTAAAACAAAACAGTGCTACCAACCTGATTGACGGTTTGAGAAACATACCGGGCGTAAACCAGATAACAACGGGTACGGGAATTTCAAAACCTACCATAAGAGGATTGGGATACAACAGGGTGATTACATTGAATAACGGTATTCGTCAAGAAGGGCAGCAATGGGGAGATGAACACGGTATTGAAATAGATGAGAATGCGGTGGACAGAGTGGAAGTAGTGAAAGGTCCCGGCAGCCTGATGTACGGCTCGGACGGTATTGCCGGAGTGCTTAACTTTCTTGCTCCTAAAGCCTTGCCAATAGGTGAGATAAAAACGCAGGTTTCTACGAATTACCAAAGCAATAATAACCTGATAGGCTACTCCCTTTCCAATGCAGGCAATAAGGATGGTTTACAATGGTTGGGCAGGTTTAGTAATAAATTTGCGGGCAACTATCAAAATGCCTACGATGGGAAAGTCTTCAATTCGGGTTTTAAGGAACTTAACGGCAGCTTGTTCTTGGGAATAAACAAAAGGTGGGGACACTCGCACCTCACCGTCAGCTCTTATAACAACACGCTTAATCTTGTAGAGGGCGAAAGGGACGAGTTAGGAAGATTTATCTATGAAAATGCCAATGGCGATGAAGTAGTTGCAAGCGGAAATGATTATAAAGGGTATAAGGTCGGTTTTCCACATCAGACCATCAACCATTTGGGCGTTTCTTCCAACAATTATTTCATATTGAATAAAGGTACAATTAATGCCGATTTCGGTTTTCAGAACAATAAACGAAGAGAGTATGAAAACCCCGCCGCTCCCAATGAACCGGCATTGTTCTTTGATTTGAACACACTTAATTATAATGTGCGGTATAATTTTGAAAAATCAAGAGGCTGGGAAACTTCGGTTGGTATCGGTGGTATGTGGCAATCCAACACCAACAGAGGGGAAGAATTTTTGATACCTGCCTATAATCTGTTTGATGCCGGAGCATTTCTTTTTACACAGAAAACTTTTGGCAAACTCACTTTAGCCGGAGGACTTAGATTTGACAACAGGTCTATGAACTCAAAAGAACTCTATCTTAATGAAGACGAAGAGCCTGTGCAAAGTACAGACCCCGATGCGGAATTAAAGTTCAGTGCCTTTAATAAAAACTACAATGGCGTTTCCGGTAGCTTAGGATTGTCTTATCAAGTCGATAAAAATTCTACGTTAAAATTCAATGTATCGAGAGGTTTCAGAGCGCCGAACAGTACGGAACTGTCAGCGAACGGAAGACACGAGGGAACGTTTCGTTATCTGTTCGGAACACCTGATTTAAAATCAGAAATCAGTCACCAGATAGATGTTGCCTATTTTCTGAACTCCAAACACATTACGTTGGAGCTTACGCCATTTGTAAACTTCATTCAAAATTATATCTATCTCGAAAAACTTGTTGCGGAAGACGGAACGGAAATTATTCCCGACCCTGTTGATGGTGCGCCAGCCTTTCAATATACAGCGGGCAACGCTACCTTAGTTGGTGGCGAAATTTATTTGGACATACACCCGCAACCGATAGAATGGCTGCATTTGGAAAACTCATTTTCGTATGTACAGGCTACCCAAAGCAGCCAACCCGAAAGCTCGAAATACTTGCCGTTTATCCCAGCCCCGAGATACAGGGGCGAAATCAAAGCCGAATTAAGGAATGTAAATAGAACGTTTTCCAACGCTTACATCAAATTTGGGATTAACCACTTCTTTCAGCAGGATAAGTTTTTCAGTGCTTACGGAACAGAAACAGCAACACCCGCATACACTTTATTGAGTGCAGGTATCGGAACAAATATTAAGGCGTTCAACCGGAGCGACTTTATGTCTTTGTTCATTAGTGGAGAAAATCTTGCTGATGTGGCTTATCAAAGTCATTTAAGCAGACTGAAATATGCTCCTGAAAATCCGGCAACGGGAAGAATGGGCGTTTTCAATATGGGACGTAATATCAGTGTGAAACTGATAATGAATTTTTAAGAAACCATAACGAAGCGGATAGAAAAAAGCACCGTCTGACGGCGGTGCTTATCCGCTTAATAAGAATAATTTAAAAATGTAAAATGGAATTACAATTATTAAAAAAAGCGTTTACAGAACCATTTAAAACATTACGGAACTCGACTTTCGCAAGGCTTTATTTTGCCCAAATCGCAAGTTTGTTCGGGGATGCCTTTACGTGGTTAGGATTGGCATTGCTTACCTATGAAATCAGCCCCGATAATGCGGCAGCTATATTGGCATCGGCTCTCACTTTGCGGGTAACGGCGTATATCATTTTTTCGCCCTTTGCAGGCGTAGTGTCTGAAAAATTAAAGCGAAAAAACATATTGCTGATAACGCAACTGGCAAGAATGGCAATTGTGTGTATGCTGCCGTTTGTAAATGCCGAGTGGCAGGTGTATGGGTTGATATTTGCATTGAACGTATTCGCTGCATTCTTCACGCCAACATACAGGGCTATTATCCCACAGATAGTAGACAAAGAAATATACAGGGAAGCCAACGGCTTATCAATGGCAACTTTTCAGTTGTTAAGCGTATTTGGTCCTGCATTGGCGGGGATATTTGCGGTATGGTTAGGAGCCAAGCAGATTTTCTTTGTCAATGGAGCAACATTATTCATTGCCATACTACTGATATTGACTATACCGGTGGCAGCACTGCAAAAAGGAGTGAATACCGATAGTACACCGCCCGGCAATACGTGGAGCGAAGTAATAAAAGGTATTCGCTTATTGTTTGGAAACAAGATTTTAAGGTTCTCTTTAAGTATTGAATTTATATCTGCTATTGCCGGAGCTATGGTATTGGTAAATACCGTTGGTTTGGTAAAAACATCTTTAGCTTTAGATGATAAGCATTACGGCTGGATAATGGCAATTTTCGGAGTAGGCGCAGCTATCACGGCTTTTCTGTTAGGCAGCCTTGATAAAACCAAAACACGGAGCATATCGCTGATAAGCGGGGCTGTCCTGATAGGTTTAGCTATCAGCTTTGCCAATTTTGTTCCGTACAACGGCTTGCTGTTCTTATGGGTTTTGGCAGGTATAGGTCAAACGCTTGCCGATATGCCGTCAGAAACATTAATAGGCGAAAACATTGCATCAGAAAATCAAGGTAAGGTGTACGGTTCTCACTTTGCGTTTTCTCATTTGTGGTGGGCAATAGCATACCCGATAGCAGGTTTTTTAGGCACACGGTTTCCCGAAAAAGAGTTCTTGTATGGAGGTATGCTTACGTTGGCTTTGGCGGTAATTGCTGTTTTAACCTTTAAATCATCGAAAGGAAATCGTAAAAAGGCACTTTGACCGATTAGCTAACCCTATGTAATGACATCAACTAATTCAATGTAGGTGTCCAATAGAAATTTCAAAATAAACAGGATGGATAAATTTTATAACGAAACGTTGAATAATCTGGAAGCCGCAATCAAAGAATTAGAAACTGAAACGGATTGCTCCATACAACAGATTGAAGTGATAATAAAACTTATCATCAAATGCCTGTCTAATGTGAAAGAATATGTATTGAACAGAGGATTTAAAAATGTAGAGGAAGAAATTCGTTTTTTCAAGCATCAAAAGCCCGCTATTGTTTCAAAGCTCATCTATTATAACGCTATCTATAAAATCGAAACAAAGAAACCTTATGGCGGTAAGGCAGTGAAGAAATACTATAATGATGAATTGGAAAAACTCAAAAGATATTTTGACAATAACCTCGAATTTTATAAATATTACAGAACCAATAATACTTTTATAGATGATAAGCTATTTGTACGGGGAAAGTATGACATTAAACTAAGTCTGGACACCTATTATTTTGAAGCGGACCATAATTTTTCCACTTCCCACGATTATAAGGCTGCAAAAATCATCGCCAATGACCTGATACAAGTATATCTTGAAGACCAGCTTCACAGCCCGATACATAAAAGCAAATCAATAGAATTACCTAACTTAAATTGGCGAGGCAGTAAAACTGCATTGACAGAATTGATATATGCCCTTCACGCTCAGGGTGTATTTGACAATACGGATATTAAAGTAATCGCCAAAACATTTGAAAGCATCTTTAATGTTGATTTAGGCGACTTTTACCATACATTTATGGAGCTGAAAGCCCGAAAAATAAACCGGACGAAGTTTCTTGACAGCCTGCGTGATGCGCTGATAAAACGGATGGATGAGCTGGAAGAAGATGAATATTAGAAATTGATAAAAAAGGAACGGGGACTTGCAGATCCCCGTTTTCTTTTCATAGTACGCCTCGTGGCAAATGGATACCTTTAGTTCTGATAATGCTTTCTGACACCTTTGGAGCTTGCTGCTTTTTTTCAGTTTGTTCCGCAGGTTCTTCTACTTGTTTAACAGGTTCTATGGAAAGCTGTATTTTCCTTTCTACGGCAGCCAGTTCAGTTTTAAGTTCGCTTAAACGGGTTTCTTTAGACCACGTACCGTTAACCACTTCCTGAAGCACAGGCAAATCTTTTTGGAACTCGGCAATATTCTCCTGTTCCTTTTTAATATAGACAGGCAGCTTTTCCAAAGCCCTTAAAAAATTCAGTGATGCCGTTTCGGGGTCTTTTGCCATAACACCGTTATTGAACGTGTATTTGATATTGCCCTCGCCCTGTACAAAAAATCGGTTCACACGAATATCCACGCCCTCTTTTTGGGAAACTTCGGTTTTTACCAATAGCTGAAAACCATACAGGCTACCGATTTCTTCATAATCGCCTCCTGTACGTGCTTTGTCCGCAAGCTGGTTAAGTTTTGCACCCGTCTGTTTTACATCGGCATTCGGCGATAAACCGTCCAGCACAAGAGCATTTACAACCGTACCGTCCTGCCGTTTTTGTAACCGTTGCTCTAAGTTTCCCCAATCAAGGCTCATACGGTCAAAGCGTGATTGGGCTTTGTCAAGTTCGGCTGTATAGTCTTCCAATTTATATTTGGCACTGTATTTAGAACGACTGTAAGCCTGCTTTTCGCTTTCCAGTCCGGCAATCTGCTTTTCTATTTTGGCTTTATCCAGCAAGTCGGTATTTCCTGAGAGAATTGCTACATATTCCGAGAAGTTCATACCCGATTTTTCGTCCATACTACCCTCGTCAAGGGTACGCTTACCGAGATTATTATTCTTTAGCTGGTCGATAAAAAGCTGTTTGTTGAATAGCAGGTTGAACTTATAGCTGTCCAGTGATTTTTCTACGGCATAGATAATTACTTGTACTTTGTTGTCCGCAAAATGCTTTGCAATTTCATTGCCTTTTCGGATAGCCCGCCCGTCCCTTTGGGCAAGGTCGCTCGGTCGCCACGGTGTATCCAAATGGTGTACGGCAACGGCTCTTTTCTGTGCGTTTACGCCAGTGCCGAGCATACTTGTTGAACCGAACAGCACACGGATTTTGCCCTCGTTCATTCCTTTGATAAGTTCCTTACGCTGCTTATCATTCTTAGCTTCCTGTATAAACCGGACTTCGTGTGGAGGTATGTTGTGGTCTTCCACGAGCTTGCGTTTAATTTCAGAATATACATTCCATTCACCCGGTTTATAAGTACCTAAATCCGAGAAAATGAACTGCGTTCCTTTTTGCGCATTGTATTGGTGGTAATACTTCGCAATGTTAGCGGCACAATGAGAAGCCTTGTTGTCGGGGTGGTCTTCATAAATATCGCTTACCATTCGCATATCCAACGACATTTTACGGGCGTAGTCCGTAGCAATCAGCATTTTTGCTTTTTCTTCCCGTTGAGAAAGCGGCTCTCTTCCTAATAAAGTGGCATTGCCCGTTTTGGCAAACTGCATCAGGCTTTGGATAAATGCTTCCTGGTCGGGAGTTGGCGGTATGTTGTATAACACCTCATTCTTTTCGGGGCGGTCAATTCCAATATCTTTCGCTGTACGGTAATCCGTGATTTCGGAATAGAATTGAGCCAGTTCCGGTACTTTGATAAAATAGCGGAAACGTTCTTTCGCCACGATATTATTAGCCACCGAAAATTCATAATCGGTGGTCTTACGGGCGTAAATAGCCGCCCACGCATCAAAAGAATGAATGCCTTGCTTTGCCAATGCTCTTGGGCGTAGGTATTTAAACAGCAGATACAACTCTGTCAGTGAATTGCTGATGGTTGTACCCGAAAGAAAAGTAGCACCCATATCCGCATCAATACGGTCTTGGATAGTGCGAATGGCAAAGAGCAGGTTCAAAGCCTTTAGGCTTCCGTCCATATTTCCCAATCCGGCAACCCTTGAATGGCGTGTATTAAAAATGAGGTTTTTAAACTGGTGGCTTTCATCCACAAACAAATGGTCTATGCCCATCATTTTGAAGTCCACCACATCATCTTTACGGTTCTCAATATCGTGTTGCAGGGTTTTCAGCTTTACTTCGAGATTTTCTTTTTGCTTTATCGCTCCGGCAAGCATCCCTCTGGTAACTTCATTTCCTTGCGATTGCAGCACATCGAGGTTACGCTCCACACTGTCCAGTTCTATTTCGAGAATTTCCTTTTGCATTTCGGGCGATTGCGGTATCATAGAAAATTGGTCGTGTGTGAGTATCACGCAATCCCAATCGTTGTTTTTAATATCACCAAAAATCCGCAAGCGTTTTTTAGGCGTAAAATCGTCAATGCCCGGATAGAGTATTTTAGCGTGCGGATAGGCGGTTCTATATGCTTCGGCAATTTCGGGTACGTTCGCTTTCAGCCCGATAATCATTGGTTTGTGAGCCAGCCCCAACCGCTTCATTTCCTGTGCTGCCGTACACATTACCAGCGTTTTTCCTGCACCTACTTCGTGGTCGCAGATAGCACCGTTGTTGAGCTTAATCATCCAAACGGTGTCCTTTTGGCTATCATACAGGTCTTGGATTTTTAACCCCTTGCGGTCTAATCCCGGAAACTCCTGATGTGTTCCGTTATAATTCGGTCGGACGAAACAGTTAAAGGTATCATTGTATTGGTCGGTCAGCCTGTTTTTAAACTCATTGTTTTGGGCGTGGAGCCACTCTGTAAAGGCAGTTCGGATTTCGTCAATCTTGGTGTTTGCCATTTGAATGGCTTCCATATCCCTAACCTTTACTTCCTTATCATCTATTGTGATTTTCTTGGTAATATCAGGCGTAGTATTGACAAGGGCGTGCCTCAGCAGGTTAATCCCGTCAAACGTTCTGCTCTCTGCCTTAACAGCATATTTGTCCCATATATGCACATTCTTCTGTCCACAGGTTACAGAAAAGTCATCGGAGCTTTCGGAATAATGTACACGCACATCCGTATCGAAAAGATGCGAAGCAAAACGGGCATAAACGCCAGTCGGTATCCAGCGTTCGCCGAGGTTAAAGTCCAGCTCTTCAAATTCAATTCGTCTTGGGCGGGCTTCTTCCAAAGCAGTAAGGCTTTCTTTGGCTTGGGCATCATCGGGATTGTTTTCGAGGTAGTTTCTTACATCCGCCGCTTTTTCTACCACGTTACCTGCAATCCAGCGTTCGGCGATTTCATATTCCTGTTGCAAAGGGTTATAGAAAATCCTGCCGTGTAAGGCTTCTTTCAGCACATCGGCAGTCATATTGCTCACTTCGGACATATAGTCCAAATCCACACTTCCGTATTTGTTCAGCGATGCCGCCAACGCTTCATCGGGATTGTCGGTAGCTAATGTTGTGATGGAAAAGCTGACCGGACGGCTGAATATATCCGCTTTGTGTACCACGCCGCCCACCACACGCTCCAGATAAGGCATTTCCTTTCCGGCACTGTCCGTTTTAATGAGCTTGATATTATCGGCGCTATTCAGATTGCCATACCTTTTGATAAAGGCATCGTACAATCGGTTAAGGTTTTCCCTTTCTTCTTTGTGTTCAGTTTGGTGCTGTGCTTCTTTGGTATAAAGCTGTTGGTAAACATCACGTACCTGTATATACGCTTCGGCTCTTGCTTTTTGCGTAGGAGGTAATTGCAACGGGTGGAAGACAGCCGTACCGTCTGCGGTATCTACACTTTGCAGATAACCCACCCAGCCATTATCTACCACAAGGCAATCGTTTCGGTGGAACGATTGCAGTTCGTTACTAAACGGCGCAGGTTCGGGAATGGCGGCAAGAACGGCTACGGGAATGGCTGGCTTATCAGCTTGGCCATTCCCGTTTTGTTGCGAAAACAAATCGCCGATTACTTCCTGTTCTTTGCCATTAAATGTTTTATTGCCATTTGAAACAGGAAGCGTGTAAGGTTGCTGCATTGCAGAACTGAACAGGTCGGGCTGGCGACTGATAGGCATTCGTTTTCTCTGGCTGGTCTGTCTTTTGGCTGATGTTGCTTTTTTTGGCGGAGCAAGGACAGCCACAGTTTCACCTGTATTTTCAAATAGGTCGAAAATGCTTAGCTGTTTTAATTCCTGCGGACTTTCCTGTCTTATCACAGGTGTCGTAAAAAGCTGTTGCTGGGGCTGAATGATTTCACGCTCAACAATGGGAGGCGGAATTACCGGCGTTGGAATTTGTATAAAAGGTTCATCGTGTTGTTCGCCTTTGTATAAAGACAAATTCAGGTGGTTACCAAAATCTTCGGAAAGCATCTCTTTGAGGGCATTTGCAATGCCCTCAACGCCGTCTTTGTGTGTATAGATTAATGCAGGTTGCCCGTAAGGGTCAGTATCTACTTTCCAATGCGTATGTATAATTCTTGTACCGTCCTCAAATAAAGCATTGCTGGGTGTACCATATCCTGTTTTGTTGCTTTGGCAAAACAATTCTTCCGCTTCGGTCAAATTTGGTTTTGCTGTATTCTTTTGCAGGATTATCAGGTCAGAGCCAACCTCTGTACCTGCATAATCTGTAAACAGATTGTTGGGTAAGCGGATAGCTGAAACCAAATTGTTGTTTTCCATTAATGCCCTGCGTATCGGCTCATTATTCGGGCTGTTCAAAATCCCCTGTGAGGTAATGAAAGCCTGCAAACCACCTTCTCGGAGCATATCATTTCCTTTCAAAAAGAAATAGTTATGAATGCTTCGGGCAGCTTGCTCCTTTGCGGGGTTTCTACTTCGGGAGTATGAAAGGTCAAATACAGAGGTATCACCGAACGGGATATTGCTGGCAACAACATCGTAACTGCTTTGTTCCTTTTCGGGGATTTCCTCAAAACCGCTTATGCGGATATTATTTGCGGGATAAAGCTGCTTTAGGATTTTGCCCGTTAGCAAATCTTTTTCGTAAGCAGTAACATTGGCTTTTTGATTTTCCGAAAAGGATTGTATAAATGAGCCGATACCTGCGGAGGGTTCGAGGAATTTATCAATCTTCAAACCGCTATCACGCAATACGGAAGAAACGGCATCTATAACCTCCGGCGGTGTGTAGAATGCTGTGAGTACGGAGCTTCGCATACTGTCCACAAATCGTTTGTATTGCTTTTCGTCTGTGGCATTTTCTTTTAAAACCTGATGCAGCTCCTGCGTAATAGAGAAAAGGTCGTGTTCGGTCTTTCTCCAATTGTTGATGTCCATCTCATATTCAACGGGGTTCAGAACGAATTTAAGACCGCCAAATCCGCTGTATTGCATCATTAGCAGTCTTTCGCCTACGGTGGCTTGTCGGTTCTCCTTTTCCAGTTTAAAAGCAATTCGCAGGGCATCAATATTCTGTTGGAGATGTTGCTTTTTACTGAAGCCCATTTTCGGTTATCCATATTGCGATGGTTCCCGTTATTTCGGTGTAGAGTACATCAAACTCATAACCGTAGGCGAAATCATCGGTCAGTTTATATTTGGCAAAAACAGGCTCGCAAACACGGAACATTTTCAGGGCAAATGGTCGAAGTTCCTCGTCTGCCATTAGGGTATCGAACTCATTGCAGACCACCTGAAAAATGGTATCGAACCTTGAAAAATGTAAGCCCTCAAAGAGAATGTAATTGGCTATTTCGTTGCACTGCTCAATAGCGTTTCCCGAACTGAAAGCACCCTCGTAAGCATTGGCAGCCCACGAAGAACGCTGGTCGATAAATTTGTGGTCGCTGGCTTTTTCAGGAAAGCCTGAATTAAGATGTTCTTGTAGTCGTAATCTGTAATACGACAAGTCTTTTTGCTGTGTACTCATACTATAATTTTGTTTAGAATTTTGCTTGAAGCCTAAAATTATAGCGGTAGATAAGTGCCTTTGAAGAAGTGGCAGGGTTTGGCTTTGTGTGGCAGGATTTGTCGCAATGAGCAATAAAAAACCTCTGAAAATTCAGAGGTTCATTTTATGGATTGTTTAGAATTTGGAGCATCCTGCCGACCTCAATATCCATTCTCGAAAAGGCAAACCATTTTTTGCCCAGGTCTTTGAGAGATGCCCCGATGTGGTATAGTTCTGCATTATCAATAATCAAAAAGCGGTCGTGAGCATCGGAGAAAACCTCAATTTCAATCGGAGCATACTGGCTGTTGTACCGTTGTACATCCAGCCGTAGCTGATTGCTGATAGTTTTGGTATAGATTGTAGCGGTTACATTTTCCTTGCGCTTGCCCAGCAAAGTCAGCACTGTATCGTCCACGTAGTTATCCAGCAGGATAATGGAGCTTTTGGCACTTCGTACAATATCCGACACAAAGGCGTAAGCATCGAAAACCTGACCGTTGTAGAAGATGCCATTTTCGCTGTGGAGCTTGTCGCTTTCCAATGCCTTAAAGATTTCCTCAAATTTTTGGTCGGCTTGTAGTTGTTTCAGTTCTATATTATTCAAACGATGAAACAGCGAAGCATTGCTGATAAGCATTTTCCGCATTTCTACAAAGGCATTCATAATCTCAATGCTGACCTTTACCGCTATATCACTTCGCAACAATGCGGACATCATTGCCACTCCTTGCTCACAAAATGCAAAGGGTAGCGTACGCCTCCCGCCCCGTCCAACGTTTGAAGTGCCAAATTGGTACTTCAAAGATTTTACTTCCTGTTCGCTAAGCTGAAAGCAAAAAGTTTCGGGAAAGCGGTTTTGGTTTCTCTTTACAACCCTGTTTAGGGCTTTTGTTTCTACCTGATAGAGCATTGCTAAATCAGCATCAAGAATAACTTGCTTATCCCTAATGGTATGGATAAGCGGTGCTATTTCCTTTTGGGATATGGTAATATCGGTCATTATCTTTTTGGCTTTTTATTATCAAACTCAAAAGAGGTTTTGCAATCGGCATCCAATACGATATAAGCATCGAATTTCTTTCCTGCCTTGCTTTTCATTCCTTTGATAAGATTGGTTTTCCCTTTATTCACAAGGTTTTCAATATCGGAAATACTGATTTGCACTTCGCACACATTGCGAAACTGTATCCAGCCGCAAACTTCATCGGAGCATTTAACAATCTTATCACGGATAATAAGCTGTTGGCTTTTACATTTCGGACAAACCAATTTAGGGAGGCTGTTTTGAGCAATGGAGGTTTGCAGCAATTCATCGGTAATGGACTTTGCAAAGGTTTCCGTTTCCTTTTGAAAACTTCCGGCATTCGCTTCGTTGTTCTCAATTTTCTGCAAAGCGAGTTCCCATTCTGCGGTCATAGCCACGTCCGCAATTTTTCGGTCTTTAACCAATTCGTAAACCTGCAATCCTTTTTCGGTTGGTATTAAAGATTTTTTTTCTCGTTGGATATAGTTACGGGTAAACAGTGTTTCGATAATGGCGGCTCTTGTAGCCGGAGTACCGATACCGATGTTTTGCAGGGCTTTCCGTTCTTCTTCGTTTTCGATTTCCTTACCTGCGGTTTCCATAGCCGACAAAAGCCCAGCTTCGGTATAAAGCACAGGAGGTTTGGTTTTCTTTTCGAGAATGGCAGCTTCTTTTATTTTAAGTTCATCGCCTTTTTTCAATTCGGGCAAATCCTGTATAGGTTCTGCATCATCTTCCGAAAAATTACCCTTAATCATACGCCAGCCTGCTTCCAAAATTTTACAGCCTTTTACGGTGAAATCATAGTGCATTGCCTGTAAGGAAACATCGGTTATTTCTTTGATGCAGGCTTGCGAAATGGCTTCGAGCAGGCGAAAGGCAATCATATCATACACCGCATTTTCGTCTGCACTCAAAACGGACGGGACTTTATCTGTAATCAACAATCCGTGGTGGTCGGTAACACGCAAATCATTTACAATACGCTTATTGAAACGCCCCCATTTAATTTTGGATAAAGCAGCTTTGCAGGTTTCCCTGTTCTGCAATGCCCTCACGAGGTTGGGAATTTCAGCCCACATATCTTCGGGGATGTATTTGCTCCCGGTACGTGGATAGGTAATGAATTTCTTTTCGTACAGGCTTTGAGCAATATTCAAAGTTTTTTCAGCAGAGAGGTTCAGCTTTTTGTTGGCTTCCTTTTGCAAGCCTGTGAGGTCAAAAAGCAAAGGCGGCTGCTCCGTTATATTCTTATTTTCTACGGAAGTAACTGTTACAGTATTACCATTCCTTTCAATAGATTTTAATGTATCATCTGCCAGCTTTTTATCCTGCCATTTGGTAGCAGAAATACTTTTAAAATCAATTTGCTCTTTGGAGTGGGATAATTGTATCTGCCAATATTTCTGTACGGCGAAATTCTTGTTATCTATATACCGTTTGCAAATCAAAGCCAGTGTAGGCGTTTGCACTCTTCCGAGCGAATAAATACCGTTGCCTGCGGCAATGCTCAATGCCTGTGTAGCATTGATGCCTACGAGCCAATCGGCACGGCTTCTGCCTTGTGCCGCCTGATATAATCCGTCAAATTCCTTTCCGTCTTTTAGGTTGTCAAAGCCCTGTTTAATGGCTTTTTCGGTCAGCGAGCTTATCCAAAGCCGTTTAAAGGGCTTACAGCATTTCAGATACTCATAAATGTACCGAAAGATGAGTTCGCCCTCACGACCTGCATCGGTTGCCACGATGAGGCTTTCACTTTGGTTAAACAGTTTTTCAATCACTTTTAGCTGTTTCAATGCACCAGCATCGGCTTGATAGCCTTTGTCTTTTTTGACTTTGCGAACGGTCAGCATAAAAGGGTTTGGAAGTATCGGCAAGGATGCTTTGTCAAACCCCGAAATGCCGTAATCTTCGGGCATTCCCAATCCTATCAGATGTCCGAATGCCCACGTAACAAAATAGCCGTTACCCGTAAGGTAGCCGTCCTTTTTATCGGATGCTCCCACAAGTCCGGCTATTTCCCTTGCTACGCTTGGTTTTTCTGCAATAATTGTTTTCATTATTCACTATCTTTTTACGCCTTTGGATTTTGCAGGTGCTTTGGGTTTGTTCTGTTGTTCCTGCTGTTTTTCATTTTTGGGTGTTTGCTGCCCCGATTTCAAAGGCTCTTTGATATTCTTGGTTGCTTCGTTGGTTTTTCCCTCGGAATTAACCGCAGTCTGCGTTTTGTGGGCTTCGGTTGGTTTCGCTTGGGCTTTGAGCTTGTCGGGATTTTGGAACGAGAAATCTGTTTTGCCAGTTTCTTTGTTGAGCGTGATGTAGCCCTGATATTTTTGTCCTTTTTTATCTATCAGACCATCTATATAAACAGTTTGTCCAGCTTTGAACTTATTGTATTGTTCATCATCAAGTTCCTTACCTCTAAAAGTTCTCGGAGCTTCCTGCGGTTGGCTTTGCTGATTGTTCTGCCGGTTTTCTTGTGTTTGCTGATTATTGTTACTTCTATCAAACAGAAACTCAACATATCTTTTATCCGCATTAAACTGTACATTGGCACTAAACTCATCGCCCTTTTTAGAAATCATTCCTTCCAAATAAAGCGATTTGCCTTCCATCAAGGTTTGTTTTTGCTCATCGTTCAATTTTACACCCTTAATCTCATCGGGAATTTTGACAAATTCGGTCTTCAGGGCAATCAGCTCATTGGTTAGCCTGTCCACGCTGATAATTGACGGCATCAATTCGCCTGTCTTGGAATTGGTCAAGTCAACCACACGACCCATATTCCCCGTTTCGAGCAGGTTTTTCTTATCCTCATCGGTAAACTTGTGTCCGAAAAACTCAAAGTTCAGGTTAGGCTCTTTCCTGATACCGTGTATCGCTGCCACTACGGTTCCGTCCGGTGCAGTCTGTAAAGACAAACGGGCATCTGTGCGAACAATAGCCCCGCCGAGGTTTACGCTTACAGGTACAAGGTCATTGGTCTTGTAACCTCTTAGCAACGGGTCTAAAAGGTTCATTTTTTCAAGGCGTTCTTTGCCTATTCCGAGATTGTTCATTGTTTCCCAATCAATCTGTTCCGGCTTGTAGCGGTATTCGCTGGTATCCGGTGTTGTCTGTGTTGTTGCCATATCATTTTTATTTTCTTGTTTTTGTTCATTTTCGGGTTCGGCTTTTACCTCGTTCTTTTTCATTTCCTTTTCGCCTTCGGGTGTAGGATTATCTACCTGCTTTTGCATTTCCTTAGCCTTATCTACGGCTTCATCAGCCGATACTTTGAAGAATGAAAAATTGGTCGGATTTTTTAACTGCCTCCAAAAGTTAGAGAAGAAGTTGGAGAACAAATCGCCGTGCTTATCCACACGCATAAACTGGCTTTGGTTTTCCTTTGTGGGGTCAGTAGTCTTCAATTTGCCGTTTTCGTCTATGCCGGTAACCGCCTGTATTTTATTCTTTTGCTTATCCAATACCAGTAATATATCCGATAACTGTTCGGGAGTTTGCTGTTTGTTTTCTGTTTCTTCGCTCATAATCTGAATATTTTAAAGTTCAAATGCCGAATGTATATGAAGCGTTTGCTCACTTGCCTGATATGGCAGTCAAAGGCAGTGTTTGTCATCCATTGGCGTTCAGTTTGGGTAAAGGCGGATTAAAACTTTCCCTGATGAACTGATGCACGTCAGACAGTTTGTAATACAGTTTGCCACTTATGGTGTAATAGGGCAACTTGCCGATGGAGCGATACCGTTGCAGGGAACGGTTGCTGATTTTCAGCATTTGCAGTAAATCCTGATTGTCGAGCAATTCCTCTCCGTCAATGCTGTTGCGTTTCTTTTGTAAGCTGTCTATATTGTCGCCCAGCATATCGAGGCGTTCCATTAGGCGTTCCATCCACGCCAAAAATTCCATTCTGTCAATGTTCATAACCGCACGTTTTAAGATTTACCTGATTTCAGCTTTCTACCTTTCTTGATATAGCTTTTGCCTTTTGCCATAAGCTCCTGTACAAATTCATCATTGCTTTGTATAGCATTGGCATTGAGCATATCCTTGATTGCTCCAATCGTATAGAAGTATTGCCCGTAAAGTTTTGAATAAGCTATTTCGCCTTTGGTACGCATACGCCACAAAGTCTTTTCGCTGATGTGCAGGTATTGGCATACCTCGTGGTTGTTCAGCCACAAGTCATCGTAGCTTGTATCATTTAACCTTTTGAGATAATCGGCAATCGCATTGATACGGCTGTTGAGCTGTTGCCACGCTTCTTCTTCGATAGTGATTATTTTCATTGCATTGCTATTAATGTTCACAATGCAAAATTGCTAAGGGTGGCAAAGTTTGTCTGCCAATGTCTGCCAATTGGTTTGACGGTTTTTTGAAAATTTTTGCAATCGGGAAAAACCCTTGTTTAATAAGGGTTTCGAGGGCTTTTGAATTATTAACTACGTTATTTTGCCTTCATTTGCCAATTGGCAGATATGGGTAAAAAAAAGCAGTACACATAAATGTACTGCTTTGAACCAATGCCTTTTAATAGTCAAAGGTCTTTATCCATATATTCTTCCAATGAAACTTTAAGCTGGTCTAAAAATGCCGTTCGGGAACCTGCACGGGTTTTCATTCTGTGGAAAGCGTGATGTATATCATTTACAGGAGTTCGGAACAGGATTTGAAAAATCAAAGCCAGTTTTCTGATACCGATACTTCCGTGTGAGATAGAACTGGAAGCATACAGGGCATATATCAGTTCGATAAGTGCGTTTTGCGAATTAGTCCACGAAATATCCTTATTCACATCGTCATTTAGTAAAACGAAGTCAGGATTTTCTTCGGGATTGATTTTGTTTAGCAAATAAGTATAGAGTAGTTCATTGGCAATAATATGGGCTATTTTGTTATCGTAATAAGTGGAAAAGCTAAGGTCTATTTCAAAAACTCCGCTATTTAAACCATCGTGGTAATTAATTTTTCCGAGCATAAAATAGCTGTGGTCACGGTCTGTTCTTCCTGCACGGTAGTACCTGTAAAAATAGGTATTGCAAATACTCTCCTTATATTCTGATTTGAGAGATTTTAATTCATTCTCGTAATAACTCTGATGTATTTTCCCTGTGCTGACCGGACAGGTCGTTTCAAATCGAAATACTTTATTGTAGTAGATGAGCTTTCCTAAGATTTGGGGTTTGATGTTCTTAAAAAAGTTAATTTCCTGCTGTTCGTTCTTAAACCCACTTTGCACAATCTTGGCTTTTACTTTAAGAAGCATTTCATTCAGGAATAAGGTCATTTGATACGCCTTTTCCGCCGTTGGCATCAAATCGGAAGCGAGTTTATCTTCTTGATACCTTATTTGCGATAATATTTTACTCAACAGGATTTCCATAGCTTAGTCTTTTAAAAGTTATCACTATCTGTTTCGGAATTACATCTATTGATGATGAACCAAAATTTGGAAAATATACTGGAATAAATATCACAGGTTCCCCACAGTGGGGGAATTTTTTTTCATAATTTTTGTATGAGAGGAAAGAAAAAAAGGGTAAAGCACCTATGTACTTTACCCTTTATTTTTTTATATTTGCAGTATTGATTTACAAGGTAATCAGATGAAAGCGAGTGCAGTAAGCACCATTACTAAATCGTTACCGATTGGATTTCCCACTCTTGTAAACTACTCTTTATTAGCCACTTTGGGCTATATTAATCTTTTTTAATGAAAATATGAACTGGACAGTAGAAAAAGGAACCTACAGAATTATGGTTGGAAATTCCTCCAAAAATCTCCCTTTAAAACAGAATATTGAAATAGAATAGTTTTCTTGTTAATATGGATTTACCCTTTTGTAAAGCCTGCTGACAGAAGATCGGCGTGAAAGTATTAAACTCTGGTATGATATATGTAATAGGTATTGCAAAACCTGAATGAATTGAATGGAAATTAATTAATCATTTGAAATCATTCTTAAAAATAAAATGTCATGAAAAAGTTTTTTATATCAACCGTATTGTTACTAGGTTTATCGATGAGTGTGAATGCCCAGAAACGACCGCCGGCACCTCCACACCCTTCCAAAAGTGAACTGATCAGTATTAAATCGCGTGAGCTGGACAAAAAATACAATACAGAAAAGAAACTGATTATGAGTCATCCGCTTGCGACAAAAAAGATGAAGAGAGATCAGATGAAGGCTTTAAATGAAAGATACAGAACTGAGAAAAGATTACTTAAAAAGATGTAATGTTAAGACTATTAATATTAAATCCGTTTTACAAGCAGTAAAACGGATTTTTTATTTCTAATATAACTTTCTTGCCAACAGCAGATTCAGAAGAAAAGTTCCCGTCCAGTTACTGTTGTTTACGTTGCTTCCTATAAAGTCTATACGAGAAACCGAAACAGTAAGTCTTGTTCTCCCTGAAGTTCCGTTGTTGGCCAGACTTACAAATGAAGCCGTGAAAACATCCGGAAAGCTGGAATTGTTTCCTGCCGTTAAAATAGGATACATATTGCTGACATTAAAGGGAGTTCCCTGATATTCATAAACAAGAGTCATACGGCTCGCATTGGAATAAGTGGAAGTATGGGCATAGGTAACAGAGCTTTTACTGATTACCCACCATGCATCTGTCCCTGTTCCTGTATCATAGGTTGATACCGTATGATTGGACCAGTCGGCAACAGGGGAGGAGCCGTTGGCATGCGGAGGAATTAGAAGCTGTATTCCGTAAATTTCTACATTGCTCGGCTTGGGAAGAACGGTAAAAGAAAGGTCCCATGTTCCCCCGCTGGTATTACTGTTGTTTACAACTTCGGCATATGCCCCGGTGGGAATTACAAAAGATGAAACAGGATTATTATCGATCCTTAATGTATTACCACTCGATGCCTGGAGCGTAATACTGGAGGTTGAAATATTTTTAATCTTATAAATTCTTCCTGAATAGCTCGTTGTACCGGTTCCGATGACAGGAAGGGTGAAAGTCGTATTACCCGTTCCATCGTATGTCAGATAATGATCCGTGGCGGTGATGGAGTAAGTGGCTGCTGTAATTTGCTTATAATCGGCACCCAAAGATCCTGCAACTGCTAAAGTACTGTTAGGTGTTGAGGTTTTAATACCAACCTGTGCATTAAAAAACAAAGTCATTATAGAAAATACGGGAATAAAAATATTGCTTTTCATTTATTTAATTTTATATAAACTTATGAAATTATTTTAATATATTGATTTATAATTGGTTATTTTTTTTAATTATTATATTGAATTGCATGTGTAATTTCAATATTGCTTTATCTGTTTAATTCAATAAAACATTTCCATTTAATTTAAAAAGAGATAAAAAAGGATATAAATTAAAATAGTGGATACAATGAAGTTAACCTTCAGTGAAATATGAATGGCAGAACATAGAACATCCAATATTTTTCCTTAAATTCGCATAAAATTTTTAAAATAATGAACTACGATATCATTGTCATCGGAAGCGGTCCTGGCGGTTATGTTACAGCGATCAGAGCAGCACAATTGGGTTTCAAAACTGCAATTATCGAGAAAGAAAACTTAGGGGGAATCTGCCTGAACTGGGGATGTATTCCTACGAAAGCTTTGTTGAAATCTGCTCAGGTTTTTCATTATATCAACCATGCTGAAGACTATGGTCTGAATAAAGTGGAAGGAAGCTTTGAATTTCCAAACGTAATCCAGAGAAGCCGTGGCGTAGCCAACAAAATGAGCAAAGGAATTGAATTCCTGATGAAGAAGAACAAGATTGATGTAATTCTTGGGACAGCTAAAGTTCAGAAAGGTAAAAAAGTTTCTGTTACAGATAAAGACGGTAAAGTAACTGAATATGCAGCAGAAAATATCATTATTGCGACGGGTGCACGTTCAAGAGAACTTCCTAACCTTCCTCAGGACGGTAAAAAAGTAATCGGATACAGACAGGCACTGTCTCTTCCTGAGCAGCCGAAATCTATGATCGTTGTAGGTTCAGGAGCTATCGGGGTAGAATTTGCCGACTTCTATAATACAATGGGAACCAAAGTAACCATTGTAGAATTCATGCCAAATATTGTTCCTGTAGAAGATGAAGAAATCTCTAAACACCTGGAAAAATCTCTTAAGAAGACAGGAATCGAGATTATGACCAATGCATCAGTAGAAAGCGTTGATACAAGCGGAGAAGGCGTAAAAGCAACGGTAAAAACAGCAAACGGTAATATTACCCTTGAAGCTGATATTTTACTTTCTGCCGTAGGTATTGCTGCCAATATTGAAAATATCGGACTGGAAGAAGTAGGAATCCAGACAGATAAAGGAAGAGTTTTAGTGAACGAATGGTACGAAACTTCAGTTCCGGGTTACTATGCAATCGGTGATCTTATTCCTACACAGGCTTTGGCACACGTTGCTTCTGCTGAAGGAATCACTTGCGTTGAAAAAATCAAGGGACTGCATGTTGAGAAAATCGACTACGGTAATATCCCTGGATGTACATACTGCCACCCTGAAGTAGCCTCTGTAGGTCTTACGGAAAAGCAGGCTAAAGAAAAAGGATACGAAATCAAAGTAGGTAAATTCCCACTTTCTGCGAGCGGTAAAGCAACTGCTAACGGAAATACAGACGGATTTATCAAAGTAATCTTTGATGCTAAATACGGTGAGTGGTTAGGATGCCACATGATCGGGGAAGGAGTTACAGATATGGTTGCAGAAGCAGTAGTGGCAAGAAAACTTGAAACAACAGGCCATGAGATCATCAAATCGATCCACCCGCACCCGACTGTTTCTGAAGCAATTATGGAAGCGGCAGCAGCAGCTTACGGTGAAGTAATCCACATCTAAGATCAGTCTTAGCACTTCATATTTAATAAGGTCTAGGATCTTTATATACCAACCACAGGCATTTGTCTGTGGTTTTTTTGTAAATTCAGGCAAAATTAAAAAATGAAGAAACATTATATTATTCTTACCCTTTCATTAGCCGGGCTCCTCTCCGCGCAAACAAAAAATGAATTTGTAAGTCCTAATGAGAATCTTATCGCAGAAAATATCCTGCCCATTCCCAAAAGTCTGAATCAGGCTATTAAAAAGTACTCAGAAAGCAGAAACGCAGGTATTGCAGACATTCATCCCAACGGGAAAGAAATCATTACAGTAACCCGTTTTGCATCCACCAATCAGCTGCACAGGATTTCTGTACCGATGGGAGCCAGAAAGCAGATCACTTTTTTTGATGAACCTGTTGGTAATGCATCCTATGAACCTGTAAAAGGAGAATACCTTATTTATACAAAAGATACTGGCGGAAACGAATTCGGGCAGCTTTACAGCCTCGACCTGAAAACCCTGGAATCCAAACTGCTTACCGATGGCGGAAGATCCCAGAACGGTGGGGTAACCTGGAAAAAAGACGGCTCAGGATTCTATTTTTCATCCACCAAAAGAAATGGCGGCGACAGGGATATTTATTATATGAATCCCTTAAAACCGGAAGATACACAGCTTGTTCTTGAAGTAAAAGGCGGCGGCTGGGGGATCTCCGATCTTTCCGAAGACGGTAAAAAGCTTCTGATCTCGGAATATGTTTCGGCCAACGATTCCTATCTGTATCTGTATGATCTGGAAACTAAAAAGCTGGAGCCCATCACGGACCGCAAAGAAAAAGGAGTCGTGCAAAGCGCTGGTGTTTTCAGCAAAAATCCTGATGAAATCTTCTACCTTACAGACCGGAATAATGAATTCAGCAGGCTGGCAGTTTTAAATTTAAAAACCAAAAAAACAGAATACCTGACCTCTTCCATTCCATGGAATGTGGAAAATTATGATCTTTCTAAAGATAAATCCAGACTGGCATTTGTAACCAATGAAAGCGGGATCAATAAATTATATATTATTGATACAACGACCAGAAAATATATGCCGGTAAGCCTGCCGATCGGCCTTATAGGCGGTGTGAAATTTTCCAGCGACGGGAAATCTCTTTATTTCTCCAGATCAGCAGCAGATTCGGGAGCAGATGTTTATAAAATGGACATGGCAACCCGCAATATTGAAAGATGGACGGAAAGTGAACAGGGCGAAATGCAGCCAGCCGATATGTCCGTCCCAAAACTGATAGAATGGAAGAGTTTTGACAATATGAAGATCTCAGGATTCTATTATCCGGTGCCATCAAAATTTACAGGAAAAAGACCGGTGATTATTAATATCCACGGAGGACCGGAAGGTCAGTCTATGGCATCTTCTCTGGGGTCTTCCAATTACTTTACCAATGAAATGGGAGTGGCTTTAATCTATCCGAATGTAAGAGGCTCATCCGGTTTCGGAAAAACATTTATTGCTGCCGATAACTGGGACCTGAGAATGAATTCGGTGAAAGATATAGGCGCCCTTCTGGACTGGATCGCCAAACAGCCTGAGCTGGATAAAGACAGGATCATGATTATGGGCGGGAGCTACGGTGGTTTTATGACTTTAGCCACAGCTTACGAATATGCAGACAAGATCAGATGTTCAGTAGATATTGTTGGAATTTCCGATTTTAATACTTTCCTTAAAAATACTGAAGAATACCGGAGAGATCTTAGAAGGGTAGAATATGGTGACGAGAGAATTCCTAAAATGGCAGAATTCTTCACTAAAATTGCCCCTCTGAATAATATCGACAAGATCAAGAAACCTATGTTCATTATCCAGGGAACCAATGATCCCAGAGTTCCTGTCACAGAAGCTGTTCAGATGAGGGACAAGCTGAAGGCCCAGGGAAAAACAGTATGGTATCTGGAAGCAAAAAATGAAGGCCATGGGTTCAGGAAGAAGGAAAATGTAGATTTTCAACGCCTTGCCGTGATCAGGTTTATGCAGGAATACCTGTTGAAATAATTTTAACATAATATTTATAAAATTTAATCTGAATTTCTCGCCCTGTTTTCTTACATTTATTCTATGAATTTTGAGAGAACAGGGCTGGTTTTGTCAGGAGGCGGTACCAAAGGAATTGCCCATGCAGGAGTTTTAAAATTCTTGAACGAGAAAAATATAGATATAGATGTACTGTCCTGCTGCAGTGCAGGGTCTATTGTGGGATGTCTGTATGCAATAGGAAAAACGCCGGATGAGATCCTGGAATTTTTCAATTCGGTTTATTTTTTCAACTGGAAACATTTTACCTTCAACCAGCCGGGGTTGGTTTCTTCCGTTATTTTCAGGAATTATCTTAAACCGATCTTTCAGGATATGAAGCTTGGAGACCTGGAAAAAGAAGTGAAAATTGTAGCTACGGAACTTGTTTCCGGGACCCAGAAAATATTTGATGAAAACTTTGAAGTGGTGGATGCCATCATTGCTTCATGTTCCATTCCGGGAGTTACAACACCTTATATCATCGGCGATGAAATGTATTGTGACGGAGGTGTCCTGAATAATTTTCCGGCAGATATCATCAGGGATGAATGTGACAAACTTATCGGTGTTTTTGTTTCTCCTCCCCACGATATTGATATCAAAGACCTGAAATCTATCAAAGCCATTGTTTCCCGCTCATACGATCTTCTTTCCTACAGGATAGAAAAAGGAAAATTCGATTATTGCGACTGGTTTATCACTTCACAAAAACTTTCATCCTACGGAACTTTCGAACGCAGGAAAGACCGTCTGGAAGAAATTTTCAATGTAGGCTATAAAGCTGCTGAAGAGAGTTATGAAGCAAGCCGTTTTAATACACATCTGAGACAGGCCTGAACATAATTCCACTCATTAAATTACTTTGTTTAAATTTTTGAATCAAAAAATCCCACAGATTACACAAATTTCAGCGATCCGGAACTTTGTAATCTGTAGGATGAATATAGTTTTTTACAGTTTAAACGCTATTACAGCTTTGATTTTCGCTGTTTTTATTGTTTAACAACGAGGGCATCCTGACGTACCACTTCATTACCGTTTTCATCAGTCACCGTAAGAGTATAAGGTGCTTTGGAAGCAGAATCAGTAAGGTAGTTTCTCCACACCTGATAAGTATACCCCTTATTCACAAAGTTGAAATAGTAATTTCCTCCGGAACCGTCAGGGATGAACTCTCCGTCACTGATGATCATGCTTGGCTTCGAAGTGATCCTGGCATTGGCAGCCCACGACTGGTAAAGGTATTTTCCGTTAGGCTGTTTGTCGATTCTGATCTTGAACTTCTTTGTTTTGATAATTACTGTTTTGGGCACCTTCTGGAAAGGTTGGATATCATTGGAAACAGTAACTGAGTTAAGCACTACAGATGGTTTTTCGATGGCATAGGCTAAAGAAAACTGAGCTGTACAAAAGGCTCCCAGTAAAATCTTTCTGATCATTGCATATTAGGTTATTGGTTAGGGTTACACCCAATCAAATATGAAGCCATTTGATGTTTACTTTAAGATCGTCTCATTGATCCATGCATTCAGTTCCATTGTATTTATGAGGGTTTTCAGGAACCAGACATTTGCTTTATAATCTTTGATATATTGACGCGAATATAAGTTTAACCCTTTTTTTCCATTTAAAGTACTGAGGTGAATATTTTCCCTTAAAAATTCAAGGCGTTTAGTCAGCCATCTTCTTTCATCCGGCGAAGCTGACTGGTGATGCCTGATCAAAACTTCAATAATGGAAACATCAATTCTTTCCGACGTTCTCAGCATCGTATCCAAAGCATTGGTCAGTATTTCATCATTGACGAAATCAATATGGGGCAGATTGTTATCGTTGTTTTGAAACAGGTGTTCAAACTCCACATCACTGAGAAGCTTACGGGCTTCATGCATCAGCTCGGATGCAGGACTGTAACTTTCGTTATTCCTTGTAATAAATACAGCAGGAATATCCATTTTCAGCCGGGTATAAGCTTCTATTTTATGATGTCCGTCCAGTACGAAAGCATTGCACATCTGCGGATCCACATTGTACAAACTATTAAGGATAATGGGTTTCGGGCGGTTTCCTTTTTTAATGAGTTCCATATAATATTGTACTCTTTCTGGATTGATGCTTTTATTTTCCAGAGTATACAGATAATTAAAATCCTTAAAAGGGTAGAACCATCCGGAAAATCTTCGGGTGCCGGCATTTTCATCAGGCAGCGATATAATTGTATGAAAAGTGGAATTCTCAAACGGAATTTCACCCAGATTCACCTGATAGGTTCCATTTTCAAAGAGGGTAAGGAAATCTTCAATTCCCATCATGATTTCTGCTTCTGTTCCTTCTGTAAGTGAACGGTTAAGACGGTCTGCCAATGCTATTTTTTCGTCTTCGGAAAGTTCGGATACAGCATAATATTCACCTACACTTCCCCGGAAGTCCGGCCAGTTAACGGCCACAGGACGCCTGATGATTAAGCAGCTGGCAAAACCATCGTACAGAACTTTGATAATGTCCTGTCCGTGAGTGATGTGGATTTCCATAAAAATTAATTAAGAGACGGCGGTATAGCTTGCAAAAGCCTCTTCCAGACTGTTAAATCTGCCTTTAAATTCGTCAATAGGGCAGTCCTGAAGAATATTCCCTTTGTGAATAAGAATAACACGGGAGCATAATGCTTCCACTTCCTGCATGATGTGAGTAGAAAGCAATACTGTTTTCTGTTGCCCAATCTCTTTCACCACATTTCTGATCTCAATAATCTGGTTAGGATCCAGGCCGTTGGTAGGTTCATCCAGGATCAGCAGGTCTGGCTGATGAATAATAGCCTGGGCAAGTCCCACTCTTTGTTTGTATCCTTTGGATAGCTGCCCGATCTTTTTTGATTTTTCAGGAGTGATGCCAACCAGTTCGATCACTTCATCTACCCTGGCTGGAGAGATTTTGTGGATATTCGCGACAAACTGAAGATACTCTTTCACATACATTTCCAGGTACAGCGGGTTGTTTTCAGGAAGAAAACCTATTTTTTTCTTGCTTTCGATCTCGTTTTCGGAAATATTCATTCCGTTAAAGATAATTTCGCCCTGATCAATTTTTAATGCTCCGACAATGGATTTCATCAGTGTGGATTTTCCTGCTCCGTTTGGACCCAAAAGGCCAATGATCTCATTTTTATCAATAGAAATGTTAATGTTGTCTAGTGCAGTCTGTTCCCCAAATTTTTTGGTTAAATTGATTATCTGAAGCGGCATAATAAGTAATGTCTTTCTGCAAAAGTAAAAATAAAAAACTCATTCGGGTGAATGAGTTGGGTAATATTGAAAAATAATGCGATTATTTTTTTGATTTTTTGTTTTTGCTGTTGGTACTTGAAGCAGGTAATGCTGTAGATGCCTGGCTTGAAGCGGATCTTGTACCGTTGATCTGACGCATGGTGCCCGGTTTTTCATACAGAGCCGATTTTCCGTTCGTTTTGCCAAAAACTTTATCTACCTGTTTTCTGTTTAGAAACTGAGATTTTCCAACATACTTACGGTTTTTGTTGATGTACTGGATAAATTGTACCGTAGGCTGCCCGTAATTTTTTTCATAATGAAGTTCAATGATATCATTAGGAAGTTCCAGAATGATATTTTCATCCGGAGTGGATATAAAACCGTCCATGATCAGTTTATACAGACCGGATACATCACTGTCCAGATTCTGAAAGGAAAAAGATCTTATGGTATTCAGGTTACTGGTATTAAGATCCTGATAGTTGATGGTAAATTTATCTTCTTTTTTATATAAACCTACGGAATTATCTTTGCCAATTTCCACCAAGCTTTCATTTTTCAACACTTTAATCTGTGAGAAAACTGAAATACCGAACATGCATGTAATGAGTAGAATTATTTTTCTCATGTGGAGGGATTTTAATGTTTTATAAATTTGTGTCTTAAAGTTACTAATAAAAAGCTCTTAAAACAATCTTGTTAGTTAAAGCAAAAGTAATACTTTTTTTTAATATCCGTAATGAGTGACCTGCTGATATTATGTATGCCATTGTATGTGAAGGAGTTTGTAAATGATTTATTTAAAGGTGTTTTGGGAAATATCCGCTATGTTTTCGGGAGCTGTAAGTTAAATTAACATAGTTTTGATATTGCTTTAAACTATTAATGTACAGCTCACAAATCTTTGCTAGTGAAAAAATGCTGGATTTAAAATCTGAAGTTTACCTTTCCCATTATTGCTGACACATATTATAATCCGTACCTTTATTCCTCATAATTATATCCTTTGAATATGCGTATTCTTCATCAAGATCAAAATTTTATTATCCGCGAATTTTCTGCAGAAGAAAAGAAACTGTTTTGTGATCTTTTTAAAGACACAGATGTTACCAGATATCTTCCGTACCGTTCCCTGGAACAGTATATGGAAATGTTTGAAATCGCTTTGGAAGACTATCGGAATGGGCCGTTTGGCCGTTTTGGAATATTTAATGCTGAAAACAGTGATTTTATTGGGATGTGCCTTGCCAGAAATTTTGCAGATGTATCCGGACAGATTGAAATAGGATATACTTTGAGCAAAAAATATTGGGGGAAAGGGATTGCAACGAAAGTCAGCCGTGCTTTGGTAAAGTATTGCTTCTTAAATACTGAGGGAAATGAGATTGTAGCTGTAACGGATCTGGATAATACAGGTTCACAGAAGGTACTGGAAAAAGCGGGCTTTACACGGGTGGATAATCTTAAAAGAAGCGAGGTCGAAATGGCTTATTACATCGTGAGGCGCAGCTAGGTTTGTATTTTAAAAAACAGAATATAGCAGACTGAATAAAATCCCCAAGGTAACTGCCTGGGGATCTGTATAATCTCAAAGTATACTTGTCATTTTGAAGAAAGCGCAAAAGCTACGGCTTTTGCCGAATGAATTGCTATAGTATCAAAAACAGGAACCTCCACATCCGATTGTTTGATGAGGAGCGGAATTTCCGTACAGCCCAATACAATTCCTTGAGCTCCCTGGTCTGTAAGCTCTCTGATGATAGTGAGAAAAGCTTCTTTTGTTTCGGTCTTTATAATTTCTTTTTCTAATTCATAACTGATAGTGTCCTGTATAAAATCTCTCGTACTCTGTTTTTCCGGTATTACAGATTGAATGCCTTCCTGGGCCAGTTTATTTTTGTAAAAACCCGTTTCCATAGTGAATTTTGTACCAAGCAGTCCTACTTTTTCAAGCCCTTTCTGATGTATTGCATCAGCAGTTGCTGAAATGATATTGATAATGGGTAATGAAATTTCAGCCTGTAGCCTGTCTGCTAAATAATGGGCAGTATTGGCCGCTAAAATAATAAGTTCTGCACCGCTTTTCTCCAGCATTTTACAGGCGTTCAGGAGAATAGAATAAATTCCCTCCCAGTCCTTATTGATGATTTCCTCAAAATTTAAAGAATAAATAAGACATTCGGCAGAATTTAAATTTCCTGAAATTTCATTGATCCCTTTATTAATGAGCCGGTAATATTCCACCGTGGATACCCAGGTCATTCCGCCGACTATTCCAATTTTTTTCATGATGCTGTAATTTATGACTTTGAGCAATCCTGAAATGATATTTTCGGATAATCAATATATCCTTTATCTTCCCCATAATAAAACGTTTCTTCATCCCAATCTGCCAGCGGAAGGTCGTTTTTTATGCGTTCCACGAGGTCAGGATTTGAAATATACAGCTTGCCAAAAGCAATGAGGTCCACAAGGTCGGTTTGCAATAGTTCTTCCGCTGTTTCCACAGTAAAGCCGCCAGCAATCATGATGATGTTTTTAAAGCGCTGTCTGGCATTTTCTAAAAAAATAGCAGGAATTGAAGGCTCTCCGTCATTTATGGCATTAGAAAAATGAACATACAGAATATCCAGCTTCTGTAATTCGTCAAGGATGTACTCGTGGGTAGCCAGTTCTTCAGGATAAGTCTTTAAATCATAAATTTCGCGGAAAGGAGACAGTCTTATTCCTACCTTATATTTACCAATAGCTGCAATTACAGCTTTCATCACTTCAAAAAGAAATCTGGTCCTGTTTTCGATGCTTCCGCCATATTCATCGGTTCTGATATTGCTTAAAGGATTGATGAACTGATCGATCAGAAAGCCATGGGCGGCATGAATTTCAACACCGTCAAATCCGGCTTCTATTGCACTGATCGCCGCCTCTTTAAAAACGTTTACCCAAACAGGGATTTCTTCTGTGCTTATGGCAACAGGGAGTGTCATATTTTTATAACTGTTATCGGGAGTACGGATGGTTTCATTCACCTGTAGAGCAGATGGAGCAATCAATGGCTCGTTATTCTGAATGGCAGGATGCCCGACACGGCCTGACTGTACCAATTGGGCAAATATCTTTCCACCCTTTGCATGCACTCCTGCCACTACTTTTTCCCATGCCTGTTTTTGTTCCTGATTATATATTCCGGGAGTATTCATATAGGCACTGCCGTTAGAAGAAACAGCAATATTATCCGATATCAGTAATCCGGCACCGGACCTTTGCTGATAATAGGTAATCATGGAAGGTGACGGAATTCCTTTAACAGCTCTGCGACGGTTCATCGGGGCCATTACAACCCTGCTGGAAAGAGAAAGTTTTTCACTGATAAACGGAGTGGTTAATTTTTTCTGTAACATCTTTTTTTAACAAAATTAACATGAACCGGAAGGTAAAAACAGGAATATCGGACGGTTTTTTTTGTACATTTCGGGTAATGAAAAATAAATATTTACATAAACCTTTAGATATATTGGTATCCGATATGGAGCACTGGCACGAACGTCCGCTGATCTATCAGTTCTTTGAGATTGTACAGATCATGGAAGGGGAAGGCACCCGGATTGTTAATGAAAACAGGTTTCCTTATAGTAAAGGTAGTATTTTTTTATTTACCCCGCTGGACTGCAGAGGATTTGAGAGCACTACCAATACCCGTTATTGCTCCATCCGTTTTTCCGAAGTCTTCCTCGAACAGTACAAAACCAGGCACGAAAAAGAAAAAGTGATAGAATGGCTAAAGCAGCTGGAAGCCATTTTTACACATCACAACCGCTTTGAACAGGTATTGATTAAAGAAGAGAGAGACTGCAATATGATCGCTTCATTGATTGAGAATATGATCATTGAATACACCAATAAGCCTTCTTATTTTGATGAAAATCTTCAGCACCTGGTTATTCTGGTTTTAAATATTATTTCCCGTAACGTGAATCCCCAGCAGATCATTTCGGATACAACCAGGGATGAGCCTTTGATCAATAAAATACTGGTTTACCTGCATCAGCATATACATTGCCCCAGGAATTTAAGAATAAAGCATCTTGCAGAACAGTTCAACCTGTCTGCCAATTATATCGGTGAATATTTTAAAAATCTTACCGGAAACAGTCTGCACTGCTACCTGACCCAGTATAAAATGAATATTGTTGAACAGAGGCTGATCTACAGCGAATATTCAATAGGGCAAATTGCGGATGATCTGGGGTTTTCCGATGAAAGCCATTTAAGCCGGCAATTCAAAAAACATAAAGGAATGACCGCGGCTGCTTTCCGTAAACAGTTTAAAAACTAAAAAGACTCTTACTGCAAATACAAAAAGATCAATACAAATTTCCTTTTCGTATCACAAAATTTCTTTTTCGTATCATCCGATGGTAAGCATAATATTATTTTTGAAAGAATAGAATCTCATGATTATGAATATGAAAAAATACATACTGTTCCTATTAGCTTTTCTGATTCCGGGCTGGTCTCTGGCGCAGCAATACCATCCGCTTACCCTTCAGGAAGCAGAAAAAAGATTACTGTCACAGTTCAGGCCCTTGATCAATGGCCGTATTTACGATATTACGTTTGAAGAAGTAAAAAAAGAACGTAAAGCCCAGGCGGAAATGGCCTGGCCGGAACTCAAAAATAAAGACAGCGTTGAGGTCATTCAGTCCAAAATTCCCGGCCTGAACCCAAAAGATCCCGAAATCCCTGTAACAATTTACAAGCCCAAAAATGCAAAGAATCTTCCCCTGTTTCTTTGGTTCCATGGAGGAGGTTTCGTATACGGAACACCCAAATGGGATCATCAGAGGTGTGCAGATTATGCGCTGAAAGGAAATGCCGTCGTGATCAATATAGATTACCGTTTCGCTCCTGAAAATCCCTTTCCATCGGCACTTCATGATGCCTATGCTTCTTTATTATGGGCCAACAAAAATGCAGGAAGTCTTGGCGGAAATCCAAAACTTATTGCTGTGGGAGGGGAAAGTGCAGGCGCTGGGATATCCGGAAGCCTGGCACAATATACAAGAGATCATAAAGGCCCGGCAATCAGTTTGCAGGTTCTGGAAATGCCTCCGGGAGATTTTGGAATGGATTATCCTTCAATTATTGAATTTAAAAGGATTCCCGGTTTCAAAAGTGATGATGTTCCGGTTTTAAAAGACTTTTATATCGGGAAAAACGGAAACCCGAAAGAGAAATATGTACTGCCAGGAAATATTGAAGATATCTCAAACCTTCCTCCGGCGGTAATTTTTGTAGCGGGAGCAGATCCTTTACGGGACAGTGGGCTGGCCTATGCAGACCGTCTGATAAAAGCAGGTATTTTTACAGAATTGCATCTTTTTGCTGGATATGCCCACGGAATGCCGCTTCCGGAAAATATAGATATCACCATCAGACTGATGAAGCAGTTCCTTAAATAATCCCGATTCTTTATACTTTAAAACCAAAAGAATGCAGTACTCAAAAAAAATATCATTAGTTTTCGTATTATTCTCTTCCATCGTATTTTCACAGGATTACAAAACTTCATCAACGGCTTTACCGGGAAAAGAATTTCCGAGAATAGATTCTGAAAAAAAGGCAGAATTCCGGGTATATTTTCCGGATGCGAAAACCGTAACATTGGACGGAGGTGACGGAATGAAAAGTATAAAATCTTCAGCTTCCAAAGATAAAAACGGCTTTTGGAATATCTCTACCACGCCTATGGAAACAGGGTTTCATTACTATTGGTTCAATGTAGACGGGCAGCGGACCAATGATCCGAATACCCAGCTGTATTTTGGGTATAGCCAACCAACCAGCGGGATTGAAGTCCCTTCAGGAGAAGACTTTTTCTCGGAGAAGAATGTAAAGCATGGAAAAATCATTAATGACAGTTTAAATTCACAAATTACACAGGGTAAGAGAAACTTTAAAGTATATCTGCCCCCAAATTACGGTACTAAAAAATTACCTGTTCTGTACCTGTATCATGGAACCGGAGAAGATATCACAGGTTGGGAAAAGCAAGGCCATATCCTCAATATCCTTGATAATCTTTTTGCAGAAAAAAAGGCTCAGGAAATGATAGTGGTAATGGATTATGGAGTTGCGCTGAATCCTGAACAGGAAAAAATGCCGGACAATTATCCAAGAACCGTTCTCTCTTCTAAAAACCTTGATCAAATCGTTACCCGCGAACTGATTCCCTACATTGAAAAAAAATATAAAACTTCCGGTAAAAAAGCTATTGCAGGACTTTCCAGAGGGAGCTACCAGGCTATGCTTATTGGTGTTTCCCATCCCGAAATATTTTCTGCCATCGGAGCATTCAGTCCGGTGATTTATGAAGGAACAGAAAAAGATCCATTTAAAGAACTTCCCATCGGAAATTTACTGAAGTCAAAGAAAAAGCCTTACTTCTTTATCGGAATCGGGGAAAAAGAAGACATGCTGTTTTTTAAATTTAATCAGCTGTTAACGGATTTTTTAAACCAGAATAAATATCCTTATACCCTATATAAATCTCCCGAAACCCGCCATGAATGGCTTACGTGGAGAAGGTCCCTGTATCAGTTTACACAACAGATTTTCAAGTAAAAAAATATGACATTTGTCATGTTTTAGAATTTTATTAACTTAGACTCAATAAATTACCGTTTTATGGAATTACTTCTTCCTTACCTGGAATCAGATGGTTTTAAACAAGGTCTGATTCAGGATTACAGATTTTGTGATCAAGATTTTCTGAACTCTACGGTTCTGAAAATGCCGGAGGATTTGGGAAGCGGAAAACTGATTCTTTTCAGTAAGAAGAATTTTCATTTTTTCCGGGGAAAATGGAATTTTCATGAAGAAACTATTTTTCATTCCCCGCATAAAGTAGGAGACAATGGCATGATGGATTTCCGTATCAATAAAGAAGGGAAGATCAGCAGTAATTTTATTAATGACGAAAAAAAATTTGAACACAATACTACTGATATTGATGGTGTAAGGATTTTTGTACCTAAAACCATATTTTCAAAAGACAAAGGACTCCTGAAAGAAAAGCTGGAAAATGCACAGCGCAATTACTTGAGCCAGGAAAAACTCAAAACTATTTTCGATACTCCTTTTGATGATGCTTCATGCAGTATCATTCTCGAAAGCCGGATTTTAGAGTTCTTAAGCTATTGGATTCACTACCTGCTATCCGATGAGAAGACTTTTGAGCATAAGAAGGCATTTGAAGATAAAATAAAACTGGCAAAAGATTTTGTAGATACCAATGCCTTCCAAAGCCTGGCTATCAGAGAGATAAGCCGGTATTGCGGACTCAACAGCAGTGATCTGAAAAAAGGATTTAAAGATTATACCCAACTACCGATCCATCAATATATTATCAAAACCAGAATGGAGACAGCCCGTGCGATGCTTCTGGAAACCGAAAAATCAGTAGGGGAGATCAGTGATTTTATCGGGTATAATAACAGAGGGCATTTTTCCCAGCTTTATCACCGTCATTTCGGGAAACTTCCGTCTGAAGAACGCCAGTAAACTTTCAGCTAATTTTGCTGTTCATCAAAAGGACTTATTATTTTTTGATGATCCTGTAATTATTCGTTTTTTCGTCTTTTTTTATAGTAAATGCATCTTTTAAAAGCAGTACCCAGCCATCTCCCTCAGCTTTTTGTTCTTCAATTTTTGTGGGTATGCTTATGGACATTCTGCTCCAGTCAGGACTCATTAATGCACCATTCTCCACTTCAAGGATTCCCCAATTGTCAGTGACCCTGATGTTAGGATAAACAGTTCCTTTATCTGCAATGGGTAAAATGTTTCTGGGATCAAAGGAAACATTCATTTTCTCAAAACGGATTTCCAGGTGAGGCTGTTCAATCAATTTGGATTGATATTCAGTAATCTGTTTTTTGATCTTATTTTCCCTGGCCTGCTCTTCTTTGAAAATTTGAATTCCGTTATAATGATTGGAGCTTCTTTCAGCAGCAGCTTTTAAACTGACAGGGATATTAATATCAAATTTTTTAATAAAAAAGTCAGCAATATTTGTATTTGCTGAAATCTCCTGATTCCATAAATTATTCTTTAAACTCAACAAGTACCCATAAGCAGGAACGGTATGGTAGGCAAAGGATCTTACATAGGTAGGATTTGAAAAAAAGGTATCAATAGAGCTGATAAAATGTTTTTTAGCCTGCTCTTTATTTCTGCCACTGATAATGAACCCGGTATATTCGGCAATACCCTCATTAAGTTCCAGCTGGTTTTCAATGGTTGCAGATTCTGGAAAAAGGGTATTTCTGTATTTCCTGAAAATAAAGGCGTTGGTCAAATGCATTTTCCTTTCGTTCTCTGAACCGGAATTGATGGCTTTTTTCAGAGCTTCAAGTTCTAACCGCAGGTATATTCTCCCATCTTTCTGGTCCAAATGATTACTTTCCTTGTTGCTCTGGGGGAATCCCAGGGAAGGTTGTGCCTTATGGAAAAGTTCGTGAGCCAGTAGATTGACCCTTTCATCATGGTTTTTGGGTAATGGCAGCATGATCATTGCCCAGTTTTTGCCACTCCATTGAACAGAAGTATTGGCAATATTCATACTATCCGGTAATTGACCAATGTAAATTTTATTTTGAAGTTTTAAGCTGTTATCCGCATTCTGCTCATTACTGTAAATCTGTCGTGTTTTAGGATCAACCAGGAGAATACTTCCATATAAATCTTTGTTCCACACTTTAAATCCTTTTTGAGTTGCATTTTGAATCTCCCCGAAATAAGTGGAAATACTATCGGAATGTATAGGTTCCCGTTGTTGTCCCAATAGAAATAAACCTTGAACAGAGCATAAAAGACGTAAAATAATTTTCATTATTGCAGCTTTATCTTTAAATAAATATCTTCAAATAATCTTTGGATTAATTTTTTAAATATAATCAAAAAGCCTGATTACAACAAGTTTAAGACAAGAACATCATTTCTTAATGATTGTATATCACAAGTCGGTCTTTAAAGATGATTTAAAACTTAAACACTTTTGAATGAAAAACTGGAAATATTGATTGTATCATGGTTTATAGTGGCTTATATTTTTATACACTTTGAAAAAATTTCTTTTTCGTATCACGGAATTTCCTTTTCGTGTCAGCACCTGTTCAGCATATTGTTAATTTGGAGTTAAGATTAATTCATATGAAATTTCCTTTAACTAAGGCAGTTTTTCATATCAATATTAACTTAATGTGAACAAAACTATGCTGAACTTATCAATTTTAGTGGAAGAAAGTGCTAGAAGGAATCCGGAAAAGCCAGCCCTAAGCCTTGGAGAAACCACAATCAACTATAAAATTTTTCATGAAAAAGTTAGCCAGGCAGCTAATGCCTTCGCAAAAAAAGGAATTGGCTATGGTGATAAGGTTGCTTTGCTATGTCCTAATATCCTGCAGTTCCCGGTTATTTTTTTCGGAATACTAAAAACCGGGGCAGCTGTTGTTCCGTTTAGTATTTTTCTTAAACCTGAAGAAATTGCTTATCAATTGTCCGATTCTGACAGTAAAATGTTTCTGTGCTTTGCAGGAACTCCGGAGATGCCTGTAGGAAAATTCGGAAAGGAAGGATTTGATAAAAGCGGTTCATGCAAAGATTTTATCAGCATAGGGAATCTGGCTGAAGATGTGGAGAATTTTGATGATTTGATTAAAGATGAAGAAACACAATTTGAGTCTTATATCACCTCATCAGAAGATACGGCCGTTATCATTTACACCTCGGGAACTACCGGAAAGCCAAAAGGAGCCGAACTTTCACATATTAATCTCTATACCAACTCGGAAGCAAGCACCTCTATAATTGCATCTACAGAATTTGAAGCTCAGCTTGTTGTTTTACCTTTATTTCACATTTTTGGCTTAACGGTGATGATGCTTGCAGGAATCCGGAGATCACTCCACCTTGTTCTGATGCCGAAATTTGATGCCCAGGCAGTTTACCGGTTAATTATCCGTTTTGATATCCGGATTTTTGCCGGTGTTCCATCCATGTACTGGGCTCTTTTGAATGAGGAAAACTCCGAAGAAAATACAAACAGCATTAAAAACCTGAGAATCTGTGTTTCCGGCGGAGCATCCCTTCCGGTAAAAATCATTGATGAATTTGAAAGCCGTTTCGGGGTTCCCATTATCGAAGGATACGGAATGTCTGAAGGTTCTCCTGTCGTGACGTTTAACCAGCTGACAATAGGGCGTAAACCCGGCTCCATAGGAACTCCTATCTGGGGAGTTGAGGTGAAAATTGTAGATGATGACTGCAATGAGCTTCCGGTAGGTGAAAAAGGCGAACTCATTTTCCGTGGTCCCAACGTAATGAAATCCTATTATAAAAAGGAAAAAGAAACCCGGGAAGTCCTGAAAAATGGTTGGCTGTTTTCCGGAGACATCGCTGTAAAGGATGAAGATGGATTTTTCTTTATTGTAGACCGTAAAAAGGAAATGATTATCAGAGGTGGAATGAATGTTTACCCACGGGAAGTAGAAGAACTGATGATGAGGCATCCGGATATTTCTATGGTTGCCATTATAGGAGTTGCGGATGAAAAGCTGGGCGAAGAAATAAAGGCCTTTGTTGTAAAGAAAAAAGAAAGTCAGGCTTCTGAAGAAGATATCAGGCTATGGACAAAAGAGAGAATTGCCCAATACAAATATCCCCGGATTATAGAATTTATTGACGAGTTGCCTTTAAGCGCAACAGGAAAAATACTTAAAAAAAATTTAAAAACCATTTGAAATGAATTATTTTAAAATTGCAGTTCTGGCCATTGGATTATTGGCAACAGGCTGCTTCACACAAAATAGCGGAAGCACTCAAATAGTCTCCGCAAATCAGAAGCAGGAAAAGCTTACCAACATAAAATACAGCTCTCACGAAAGAAATGTGATGGATGTTTACCTTCCTGCAGACAGAAGCCCGAAAACCGCATTTCTTGTTCATATCCACGGAGGAGCTTGGACGCAGGGTGACAAAACCTATGATACAAAAATCTCCGAATACCTTCTTTCACAGGGAATTGCCGTTGCCAATCTGAATTACCGATACGCCAATCTTACGGACACCCATCTTCCGGAGCTTCTGGACGATATTGATAATGTTGTAAAGTATCTGTCTTCTCATTCCAAAGAATGGAATACTAGGAAAAACGGCTTTTCAATTTCCGGAGGAAGCTCGGGAGCCCATGTTTCACTGATGTATGCCTATACCAGGAATCCACAGATTAAAACGATAATAGAAATGTGTGGTCCGGTGGATTTTACAGATGTTCAGACCTTGCAGTATATAAAATCAGCGAACCTTTTAGAAGTTCTGGATAAAATGTCAGGTAATAAAGCTGTTTGGAGTCCGGGCGATAAGATTCCCGATGCTTACGTCAAAACCAGCCCTGCAAAATTTGTGAATCAGATTCCCACTATGATTATCCATGGTGATAAAGATGAAGTTGTTCCTATTCAGCAGGCCTACATCCTGGAAAATGCCCTGAAAGCTAAGGGTGTGCAGTATAAAATGATAGTAGTTCCGGGAGCAGGGCATCTCATCACAAAACTACCGGAAGATGAACAGACCGTATTCACCAATGTGGCGGAATGGCTTAAAAAATATGGTACAAATTAACTGTTAAACATATGAAGACTAGATTTTTAAATACAAAAATAACTGCAGCCATACTTTTTCTGACCGCCTCCTCAAACCTGCTTGCCCAGAAAAAAGAAGCTGATACAGCGAAAGCAAAAGATATTGATGAAGTGATCGTGACCGGGGTATTTGATAAAAGAACAAGGATGAATGCCCCCGTGGCTATCTCGGTTCTGAAAAGCGAGGTCATTGAGAAGCAGGTCCCTGTAAGTGCTGCAGATCTGCTGAAAAACGTTCCCGGAGTATACGTGAACTCATCATTGGGAGAGATCAGGAACAATGTAAGCTCAAGAGGAATCAGTGCCGGTTCTGCGGACGGTACATTTGCTTATGAATACATATCGATGCAGGAAGACGGTTTGCCGGTAACCAATACCACCTATTATAATTATGGCCCGGATTTTTTCCTGAGAGCAGATGCAACAATTTCACAGATTGATGCGGTAAGAGGAGGACCTGCCTCTATTACGGCGGCCAACGCACCGGGAGGAATTTTCAATTATATTTCCAAAACGGGAGGCAATAAATTTGAGGGGGAGATCCGTGCAAAATATGGAATTCAGGGAGCTAATAATTCAGGGTATCATAGATTAGATGCCGACTTTGGAGGACCTTTGGGAAATAACTGGTTTTTTAACGTAGGCGGTTTTTACCGGTATGATTTAGGGGCCCGGTATGCAGGCTATCCGTTTAATAACGGAGGCCAGGTAAAAGCAAATATTGTAAAGAAATACAATAAAGGAAGCCTTAAAGTTTTCCTTAAATACCTGGATGACAGAAATGGCTATGCACAATTGATTCCTACCAGAAACTATACGTCTCCCGAACCGGCAGAAGGGTTCAACAGCAGTTCATCTATGCTTATTCCGGAGCTGCAGTATAATTCTCCGGATTTTATTCATGGAGGCAATGTAGATTATAATTCTGGTCGCCTGGTAAGCAATAAATACCGTTCCGTAGGACTCAACTGGGATCATAATCTGGGAAATGACTGGAAGCTGTTCTTTGCAAGCAAATATTCTGATAATGATGTGGTGCAGAACAGTGTGGGAAATTCTTTTCTTACCTCACTGGATGATATGACCTCTTATTTCTTAGTTGGCGGATTGGGAGTCGGGACGTACTCTTTTAAGGATGCACTTACAGGACAGGAACTTGCCAGTGTGAATGCTACCCTGGGAGCGGGAGGATTGCCGGTTTACCAGATCACCAAAAACCAGCTTCCGGGTCAATCGATCCAGAATAATTCATTTGTAATGTCGGCGCTCAATTTTTATGAAAATAAAGTAAAAGAATCCATGAATCAGCTGACCATCAATAAAAAATGGAACAATATGAATTTCTCGTTTGGTGGATATTACGGCTATTCTGATGTATGGCGTTTTTCAGGAATCAACGGGATAGGGCTTACGACTTTGGAAAACAGACCGAGAATGCTGAATGTAAGTTTAACAGGTGTCACTACTTTAGATTTTACAAAACCTGGCGTTTACCAGCTGACCAATAATGACGGTTTTGCACAGGCAGCAGGCAGTACAGGAGATTTGATTGAATTCAAAGCCAGGCAGCAGCAGGGAGCTGTATTTTTTGGGCATACCTGGGATATCACGGATCACCTGACCCTAGATTGGGGAATCCGGTATGAAAAAGTATGGATCAAAGGGGATAATACCAGAACCTATCTGTTTTCAGATAAAAACGGAGGGACGGATGGTAACATTTTTACCCTGTACAATAACAATGCTTTAACGAAGCTTACCAATGTTGCCTATAGCAGACAGCTGGAAAACTTTTCCTATTCAGCAGCGTTGAATTATAAATTCAATAATAACGTAGCGGTATATGCCAGATATTCCAAAGGCAGCAAATCTCCGGATCTTGATATGTTCTTTGCAGCCAACAGGCCGGAAACTATAGACTTATTAAACCCGCAATCCCGAAAAACACAGCAGGTGGAAATGGGCTTTAAAACCAAAACCACTTATTTTGATGCCTTTATAACCCCGTTTTACAGTTTACTGAGCAATATTCCTTACAGCTTTATGGCGGATGACGGCAAAGGCGGATTCTATACCACACCGTCCCTGTACAATAAAAACGAAACCTTCGGTATTGAATTGGAAACCAATATAAAGCCTGTTGATAATTTCAATATCAGAGCGGTGCTTACCCTGCAAAACCCGAAAGTTAAAGAAGGATATTTATGGAATCTGGGAAATGCCGGTCCTTCAGATGATACTGTTTCCTCGTATTCGGGAACTACAATTGCCTATACCCCGAAGATTATGGCCCACGTCACCCCGAATCTGAAAGTCGGCAAAGCCTACGGATTTGTAACGTGGAGCTATATGGGTAAAAGGGAAGGAAGTAACACCAATGTTTATAAACTGCCCGGATTTTCCCAGTTTGACCTTGGAATAGGGTATAATTTAAATGAAAACATCAGTATGCTGGTGAATGTGAATAATGTGTTTAATAAGTATGGTGTGATGAGCTATCAAAGACCGGGAACGCTTCAGCAGCAGCTTGCCGGTTTCGAAAATTTTACCCAGGCAGAATATAATTCGGCAGTAGCCAATAATACACCTTACTTCACTATTGCCATTCCGCCTACTTCCGCTTATCTTACGGTAACCTATAAATTTTAGCATGATGAAAAAGTTTTTAACTATATTTTTTGCCGTTTTGCTCTTCATTATCCTGTTGTTACTGGTTATTCCCATGATTTCGGTGTATCTGAAAACGCCGATGCTCCTGAGCGGTTACAGCAGTTCGTTTACCATTCAGTTCAATTCCCAGTTTGTGGTTTTAGGGCTGGTATTACTAGTGATCTGTTTCTTTTTTTATAGATATGGAAAGTATTGGCGGAAGCTACTGAGGGTTAATCTGATCCTTTCGGTTCTGTTTTTTCTTGCCCAGGTTTATTTCACGGCGGTGATGTTGTCTACTGCCAGAAAATATAAAACCCTTGGTTCATTTTCTCAGGGGCTAAAAAGTCAGAAAGAACCCGTAAAGCCTGATGAAACCCATTCTTATCTTACTATTTACAATGAAAAACAGCATATGGATGTTTTCTATCCTGAAAAGTCTTCAAAACCCACAATTCCTGTTATTCTTGTTCATGGGGGTGCCTTCATTGAGGGGAACAGAACCCAGGTGGGGTATGCAGCCAATTGGTTTAAAGATCACGGCTATACTGTTTTTTCTATTGATTATCCTTTGGGAAAATATGACCGCCAGAATTGGGAATCTGCTGTAAATTCCGTAGTGACTTCCATGGGGTTTATTGCAAAAAATTCAAAGAAGTTCAATGTTGATCCGGGCAAACTGGTATTGGTTGGCGGTTCTGCGGGAGCGGCTTTAGTGATGCAGGCAGATTTGGGACTGAGGAAAGGTTTTGCAAAGCCTTATGATTCTCTGCAACCACCGCTTCCGGCAGCAGTTATTGCTATTTATCCGCCGGTCAGCTTATTCGAACTCTGGCAGAAAATAGATGAGAAAAAAAATATCGACCTCAAAGATGCGGCGAGAAAATACCTTGGAGGTTCTCCTTCTGAATTTCCACAGCGGTATGCACAGCTGAATTTGATAGACCAGCTTTCGGAAGGGATTTCCCCGACATTTATTATTGCCGGAGAAATAGACCACGTTGTGAATGTAGAAGCTACCAGGAAGTTTGTGAAAAGAGCAGAGGAGCTGAAGCTTCCGGTTTCCTATGTTGAAATTCCTTACGGTGAACATGTTTTTGATGCGAATTCCAATTCCATTGCCGGGCAGATCGAATGGAACAAAATAGGGGAGTTTTTAAAGAATAATCATCTGGAAAACTGATAGCTGTATTCATAACCAGTTTGAAAAGCATTGTAGAGTATCATTACAGTGCTTTTTTTAAGTCCGTTTGTGAAATATTCTGGTAGAATTGCGTGGTATGCATTAACTTTGTAGTTTTATTGAAACTTTTCAGCAGAATTGTTTTAATGATAACTGCAGCACCTATGCACAACAAGTTCCCACATTAATATGAAAAGATATCTTACTTATATTTTACTCCTTGGATTTCCTTTTTTCGGCGGTCAGAATAAAATGGCCGGACAATCTACCTATGCTCAGGACTGGAAATTATCCGAGCAGAAGAACGAAGCCCTTGCTTTTGATGCAGATATAAAATTATCGGATGCGGAAATAGCGTTGGATAAAAAACTGTTTCAGCTGAGAAAACAAGTCCTTACCGAAGCAGAAACACAAAAAATATCCCTGTTCAACAGCTCTTTTAATGAGTTGAAACCCCTGATTGAAACCAGCAGATTGTTTAAAATCATCCGGACGATGCCGAAAGGAGGATTGCTGCACAGCCACAGCGGAGGGCTGGCAGATGTAAAATGGGTGATTTCGGCGGCAAGAAAATATAAGGAATGCTATGTTTACGATCAGAAGGATAATGAACAGTATATTTTCGGGCAGTTGGCTTTCTTTGCAAGGGAAAATGTTCCGGCAGGATTTGTGAGCCTGGATAAAAAACTGACTTCGAATCCTGGTTTTGAAAAAGAACTGCAGGATCTTCTTACCTTGAAAAGGGATAAGCTCTGTACCTATACGGATTACTGGGTAGAGTTTGAGAAACGTTTCAAGCGTATCAATCTCCTGCTGCCTTACCGTCCTTTCTTCAAAGAATATTATTTAAAAGGTTTCCAGGATCTGGCCAAAGATCATGTGCAGCATGTGGAAATCAGGTTTATATTTGATGAACTATACGATTTTCAGCATGGAAAATATCCTTTAAAAATGTCAATTACAGATCTGCAGGACGTTCTTAAGCAAGTCCGTCGGACGAATCCGGAATTCAGCTTAAAATTAATTTACTCCAGCTTTAAATTTCTGGATCCGAAGAGTGTGGAAAAGCAGCTTGAAACTGCTTTTGAGCTCAAAAAAGAATTCCCGGACATGATTTCGGGTTTTGATCTTGTGGCGGATGAGGCTGCCGGAAACAGCATTTATTCATTTCAGAAAGACTGGATGAAGCTGAACGAACTCTCTAAAAAATATGGGGTAGACATGCCTCTTTTCCTTCATGCCGGCGAAAGCAATTCTGTTTTCAATAAAAATATCCTGGATGTTTCCCTGCTGAATAACCGGCGGATAGGGCATGGCCTTAACCTGATCTATTTCCCTGCCACCATGGAAGAGGTTAAGAAGCAGAACAAACTGGTAGAGGTAAGCCCCATCAGCAACCAGATTCTGGGCTATGTAAGCGATCTGAGGAACCATCCTGCAAGGGTTTTACTGAGCAACGGCGTGCAGTGCTCCATTAACAGCGACGATCCGTCGGTATATGGCTATGAAGGCCTCAGCTATGATTTCTGGGTAGCTTTTATGTACTGGGAACTGGATGTGAAAGCACTTAAAAAGCTTGTCTTTAACTCCGTTAATTATTCTTCTCTGAATAAAGACCAGAAAAAGGAAGCCATTGTATATCTGAACAGGCAGTGGAATGATTTTGTTCAAAAGGGAAATGACAGTTTGAACTAAATGTTTGGATAAGGATATTCATTCCAGGTTTTCATGCACCTTTTCCGGAAATATGGGCCGGGATTACCTTAGTTTGTTTCCGGAGAAAAGCTGTACCAGACGCTTACCGATCCGGGATTTACCCGGAATGTTGCTTTCCCGTTTTCATCTGCTGAGATTTCTTCATTTCGGTGTTCCAGAAAATCCCTGTATTTGAAATGAGCATATTCTTGTCCAATGTTAATTTCCTTAAAGCCCTCATCGCCGTTGGATAATATCACTATGCATCCGCTATTGTCAGGATTGCCTTTGCGGATCCAGGCAATACAATTGGGATGATCAAAATAATTAACCTGTTCACCATGCGCAAGCTTCTGCCTTGCTTCCAGGAGTTTGGGCAAAGCTTCCACTTTCGGAATTGTAATGTTTATTTCCTGATCATCCCGGATATCGGTGTATTCTGCCCCGAAAAGGTCCGGGTAAAATACACAGGGATAGGCGTCTTCGGATAAGAGGATAACTGCGTAGGCCAACGGTTTAAACCAGTCCTGTACTGATGATTCCAGTGCCTGAAGCTGCTGCGTATCATGGTTTTCAACAAAAGATACGGAAAATACCGGTTTTTTTTCGAGGAAACTTCCTTTTAAGATTTGAGAGAGATCATAATTTCTACCTTCTTTTGAAGCTTCAAAGAAATTATAGTGTAAAGGCGCATCAAAACAGGAGATAAGATCATCCATTTTATCTGAAAAATAGGAGATTTTCTCAGCTTCATCTTTCCAGAATTCGCCTAAAATATAGCAATCCGGGTCAAGTTCTGTTTTAATGTAAGTGATCCATTCTTTAAGGAAATCGGAAGAAATGTGCTTTAGGGCATCCAGACGTATTCCATCCACTTTTGTGGTTTCAAAATACCATCGGATCCAGTTTTTCATTTCCTGTACTACATAAGGATTTCTGTATTCTATATCTGCGCCCATCAGATAATCGTAGTTTCCAAACTGGTGGCTTACTGCGTCCGTCCAGTCTGTTCCGTATTCGTTATGAATTTTAAAGATGCCTTCCTTTTTTTCTCCATTTTGGGTGATGATGTCTATTCCGCTGAAACACTGGTGATCCCAGATGAAATCAGAATATTTTCCCTGTCTTCCAGGAAAAGTAAATCTTGTAAAGGCTGAGGCTTCCATAGGGGCTGTAAGAACTTGATTCCGGTCTTCACTGCTCACCTCATGCACTGTAATGTTTTCCTCTTCATCTCCTCCCATCCTGTGATTAAGGACTATATCTGCATATACGGACAAACCTGCTTCATGGGCCTTTTGGATGGCGGCCAGGTATTCTTCTTTTGTCCCGTATCTGGTGGGGATTCCTCCTTTCTGATCAAATTCGCCAAGATCATACGGGTCGTAGGTGTCATAGCCCCTTCCGTCTTTCCCCAGGCTGCATTTTGTAGCAGGCGGGAACCATACCGCTGTGAATCCGAGATTTTTTAGAAGTTCTGCCTGGCCGGAAAATTCGTTCCAGAGAGATCCTGAATAATACCAGTGAAAGTATTGTATAATTACGCCGTTCATTGTTATTATATTTCGTATTGCTTGTAAATCCTTTATATATTTTAAATTGTAGTTTTCTTTATTGTACAGATTGCTTCTCCATTTCCACTTTCAGACATTCAAGAATGAATTCGCTGTAGCATAGCTGGGCGTCTATCGATTCTTTTCTGTGGTAGAGATCCATTTTCCTGGAAAGAAGAATTTCACTTTTGTAGGCAAAAGAGAAGTAAGCAAAAAGCTTGTAGCCTGATTCTTCAACAGGAGTTGCATATCCTGTGACGGCAATTCCCCAGTCTGTATTGAATAAGTGAGAGACATTCAATGCCATGGTCCCGGCAATCTCAGGGGAAACACAGTCACATAGCCTGGCTTCATGTTCATCTACATGCAGCAACTTCACCTTTTCTTCAAGGGTATAGGCCGTAAGGCCGCCTTTAAACAGTTCTGAAGCATCCTTTATCTGTGAGAACGAAAACTGTAAAAAGCCTGCCGTTACGCTTTCGGCAATAGAAACAGTCTCGTTTTGCTTCTTTAAATGAAGGCCTATAAATTCCAGTAAATCTTTTTGAAGATTCATAATTTAAATAGCTTTAACAGTTCCGGTCCGGGATTTTAGCCAGAGAATTTTTCTCTGGCTTTATCAAATTGTGGATTCCTTAGGTTCATATTCCGTAAGTTCCTCTTTATACCAACCTAATTTCGGGAATAAACAGGGAAGTTAATATGACTTGGGTCAATTGACGACAGTATATTACCAACCCCTTTAATCAAAGGTATAAAGTTCTGATCGGCTACTTTATGATCGGCGTCATAATCAGCCTGCGTTCAAATAATATGATGGAAGCAATAGCTATATTAAAATGAAAGTACTGACTATATCAGAAATTATTATTGTGTATCCATGTAACCGGAACCAATAATGAATTATTAATTGCTGTAATGTGGTCCAGATCATAAAAATGCGTTTTTTAATTTTCTAAGTTTGAGGTAACCAAAATTTATATTCTTATGAAACTATTTTTTATCATCATTCTTTTTGTTTTGCAGGCTGCACCAAATCTGAAACCCAATACAGAAATGAGGTTGACAAGAAATCTACCGTAAACGATAGAAAGTCTGATACCATCCGTGTAATACCTGAAGTTTCCGATACCTCAACCGTTACTAAAGACAGTGCTAATGTGCATTAAAACTAACGGGAAAGAAGACAGATTCCAAAACAATTACAGATATGCTGAACAGGTACCTGATTTTCTTCTATAAATCCGTATTTTACATTACCTGTTTTAAGTATAAAAAATTAAAAACCATGAAAAAAACTCTATTGATCTGTTTCCTTTTACTGAATCTTTCCATTGTGTGTGCACAAACTATAGAATCGGGAAGCCGGAGTACAACGGGCTACATCAAGCCGGACGGAACCATCGAGAACAGCAGCCGCTCGACCGTAGGATACATCAGGTCAGACGGGACGATCGAGGATAAAAGCCGCTCGACCATCGGTTACATTAAAAGTGATGGCACCATAGAAGATAAAAGCCGTTCTACCGTAGGTTATGTAAAAAAAGACGGGACAGTAGAAAACAGCAGCCGTTCCACCATTGGGTACATTAAAGACGATGGAACTGTGGAAAACAGCAGCCGGAGTACTATTGGCTATGCTAAAGGCATCAGAAAAGAGTGGGCGGCGGTAGTGTATTTCTTTTTTAAGTTAGATTGATCATTTTTTTGTTTAATGATCTTATCAGATATGTCCGCACCCCGTTCACAACCGTCTTCAGGGAGTGTGACAGGGCCAATAGGTCTTTAATAACGGCCTGAAGCCCCTTTGATAAGCCCCGGGAGACCGTTTTGCAAGTGGTTTTACCCCCTTGGGTAAGGGGGTATCGGCCGTTCCTTAAGGGGTATCGGCAGTTGGGCAAGTGCCTCCGGATGGTTGGGGAAGTGCCCGGAGACGCTTTGATAAGGCCTACAGGCTTTGTAAGGGGCTTTTTACTAATTCCCGGTATGTTTTTCCAGGCTGTTTATTGAAAATTACCGGACAAGAAGATAAATTCCGACACCAATGGCGGCATAAGCCACTACGGTAATAATATCTGCTATGGGCTGCGAAAAGCGTTTTTCTGCAATTTTCTCCCCATTGATCTGGTTCTTATGGAATTTCAGGATTTTTTTAGGATTATGAACCGGGTGTGCTACCAGGCTGTCGCTTTCCCACTTATCAACAATTACTTTGTAGCTCCTGCCATCCACATCTATTTTCACATTTTTACCGGCGGCAAGTTTCTCCTGAACATTCACCGGGGCGGGCATTGGCTGTGGGTTTTGGGATTCAGCAGCTGCATTTTTCATTGGGTTGGCAGTATTATTAGCCATTGCTGTATTCTTTTTAGACTGCTTATCGTTGGCCGCCGGATCCGCTGGCTTCTTTACCTGATAAGTATAGCAGCTGGTAAGAGAACATAATATAATGATGAAATAAAGATTCTTTCGCATGAGCCAAATTTAAGAATTAAACGGAATATTTAGCGTTTTCTTTTGAGAGATGATCGTTTTTGTTTTGATACTATTGTTGAGGAGATTTTGAAGAATAGAAAAAGTAAGCCTTACTTTCCAACAGAAAGTAAAAATTTTGTGTAGCAGAGAGTATGGAATTTATTATTCACACAATAAAGAATTTATGTATATTTAGCTTTGAACAAATTAAAATTTAAGCATGAAAAAATTCAAAAAACTTTCAAGAGAAAATTTAAAAGCAATTAAGGGTGCTGATAATCCAATTGTATGTCCAGCTAAACACTATCTCAAATGTGAATCTATATACGTATGTGATCCAGACCAGGGTATTTATGATTGCGTATGTTCTTGCGTTCCAATTGGCTCTTAAAAAATTAACACCCTAACTAAAGGGTGTTTTTTTATTCAACTAATTCTTAAAAATTCAGTTAATGAGTCTTTCCCAATATATCCCACTATGATAGATATGGAAGCTGATTTTATCGTTTTGGAATTCTTTCGCATGAGTCAAATTTAAGAATCAAACGGAATATTTGGGGAGTTTGTTTTGAAGGATAGTGGTCACGCAAAGGAAAGAGAGTTTTTTGCATCCTTGTCAAGGTTTTAAACCTTGACAAGGATATTTAATGCTAAAAACGATACGAAGAGATTCGTGCTGTAGTGGGGATACATTAGTAAGTTTAATAGTCTTATAAATGTTGATAATTATGTGTTTGTTTTTTTATCAGTTTTAGAAAAATCTATTATTCCATCAGTTTTCTTTCTATTAATTCTATCAAGTGCCATTACCACTTCTTCTGTTGTAAATTCAGCTAACATATTATCTAAATCTTTTTGTTTAGGCTTTACCTTAAGAGGCCTAATATTTGATCTTATTTTTGTTTCATCTTTTATTGACATAAAAGGTTCATATAATTTATTAAACCCCTTTCCAATTGCTCCTTGAAACATAAAAAGGTTAGGGTTATTATCTGAAATATTACCACCACCAAGAATCTGAGTTTTCGCAATTCCGGGATAAGGATCTATATAGAATATGTTTTTAACGCCAAGCTGAAAGGCTTTTTTTGAGCATAATTCACAAGGACTCGCTGTTGTAAACAGATTTCCTCCTTTTAATGGTTGGCCACCATATTTTGTTATTTGAAGCATGGCATTTTCTTCTGCGTGCAAGGATCGGGTATGTACTTGGTTTTTTTCTCCTTCAAAAGAGTTATGAAATTCTTTAAAACAAAAAGAGCAACTTCTTTCCTGTAATTTGTCTAAAATTTCTATTTCGGGAGCTAAATTTTCAGTAGCATTTTGCTTAAAAGTTTTTCCATTTCTATATGTGCCAACTATAGTATTACTTTTTTCATAATTAGTGAAAGCTGATAAATTTTTATCATTTTTTAGATCGTAAATATTTCTTAGTGAGCATGGCGTTTGTCCTTCAGGAACTTCATTCCATCCTATTGCTTTAACAGAAAATGAGCTATCTGTAACAACGGCACCTACTTGTCTTGAAATACACCCTGAATTTAATTTAGCATTGAAAGCAATATTCATTATTCTTTCGATCGAAGAAGGAGTAATCAATCCAGGTTGTTTAATTAAGCAAATAAGTTTTAGAGATTGTAACTCTAATGACTTATAGGTAAAATAATTCTTTAATTCACCTTTATTTAATGTTTCTTCATCATGTTCGGTATGAATCATTGAATCATCACTGTCCTCTTTATACATAATGGCGTCTATATTTTTATTATGTAAATTATCATCATCGATAAAAATATGATAATCACTTTTTTGGATGCAATTTTCTACATCGGGTGAACTAAATAAACCATTTTTGAAATCATCAGTTCGGTATTCTTTATCGTCAAAATTTTTGTTCTCTTTAAACTCTTTATCAGCTTTTTCGGAATCATTCAAGTATAGGGATTTTACTTTATTTTCAATATCTATAATTCTTGTTTTCTCTTTCTTGTTCACAGTTACTAAATAAAACCCGGAAAATCTTTCTTTAAAAAAATTTACTTCAAATGAGTTTTTAAGTGAATCAATTATGATATTGCATTTATTATCATTTACATCTCTGTATGCTTTAATTAATCTATTGATTGTTTCTGCAATAGTATAAATATGTTCTAATGATGATTCATATTTTCCTTCATTTATTTTTTTATCAATATTGACTATTTCATTAATATTTATTCTCCCATTTAATCTATAATATAATGAAAGAGATTGTATGAACCGTTGGCGTAATATTAGACTGTGTGAATCAAGTAAAGAAAAGAAATCACTTGTTATTTTTGTGAATTTCGAATGAAAGAAAAAATCATAAATTTCTTTACTATTTTTTGATTGTAGACATTCCTTTAAAGTTTCACAAGAAAAGTTAAATGTTAAAAGGAAAGTTTTGACATTGGTTTCATTAAAAAAAACTTTTACTTTTTCTAAAATAAAATTTGTACTTTCTATAGTTGATCCGAATCTTTCATATTCAAAATTTCTATATGATCCTAATTGAATAATCTTTGTTGGAATATTTAGTAAAAAATCACCTTCCTCTTTATAACAATCAAACAAAAAATTAAAAAAAATGACTTTTTTATATTCAAGAAGTTCAAATTTATTCCAATTTTTAATAGTTCCATTATTGAAATTGATGAAATTGCAAAGAATTTCATTTTTTAATCCCTCATTTAAGTTTTGTGATTTTATAAAATCTATTTCTGTTTTAAGGTTATCATTTGTAAAAGGATTGTCCGAATTACATAGAATTTCTGTTAGCTGATTTGCTCCACCTCTCATCCTACCAGTCAATCCAATTATGATAAAATTACTCCTTAGTTCGTATAATTTATTTACATCCATCTTAAGTTTTTAAAGTTTTAGTTTTATAATTGATTTTATTTTAGAAAAGTAAATATTTTCATACAATAAAAAAAAATTATTTAATAGAATTTATGTTTGTGTGATGAATTTTTAATTTGATTTGTATATATTTCGTTCATTAGACGAATATATTTTCAGTAAAATTAAAATTAAAAGATTGTTTACTTTTATCTATTAAAAAATGGTAAAACAAAATCCCAACTCTCGTCAGATTTTTTTGTTTTAATTTCTTTAATATCGTATTTCTTCTCTTTAATTGGTTCATCAGGTAGGAAGTCCTTAATTGAACAACCTAATGCTATGGCAATTAAATTTAAGTGAATTAAATTATATTTAGCTTTTTTAGAAGGGGCTTCTATCTGTGAAATGAATCCGATATTCTTACCAATCGAAAGAGAGAGTTCTTCTTGAGTAACACCTTTTGTTTCGCGGATTTCTTTTATACGTTTTATAACAAATCTTTCTATTTCGTCTAATGATTTATTCATAAGTCAAAGTGAATGAAAAACATCAAAAAATATTATGTACTATAGTGCATATTTTAAAATCAAAAGAGTTTTTTAAAACCTTTGCGTTAAAAAAACGGTCCGCCCGACGGTTCCTATCCGGGTTTCAAAAACTTTTAAAAAAATAAAACTGCTGAATTAAATAACAAAAAGCCTTTCAGGAAAACTGAAAGGCTTTTTAATCCGGAAAACTCTGTTATTTAAAGATTTTCTGATCATACAGAAGATTGTCATCTTCATCAAAACTTATGATGAGTACTCTGTATTGTTTGGCGCTGTCGTTATTAAAGAATTTTATTCTTGGAGGAACATAATCGCTGTCGAATAAATTAGGATTCCAGTAAAGGGTTTCCCGGGTATCGTTTTCAATTTTCTTTGCCGGATCATCATTATCCAGCATTTCAACAAGAAATTCCGAAGGTTTATCATATCCTTTTATCACAGATGAATTGTTTTTCTGTGCTTCTTTTTCATTGCTTTTGGATTTCATATTGCCTTTCATGGTGTAGATGAGTACTGCATCACCTATTAATCCGGCTCCTTTAAGAATTTTTACCATAGCGATATTGTTGACAGGAAGGTTGGCAATCATTGAAGGATCCGTAGGCGTCTCGTCTAAATACAACTTAGCCTGCTGATTGCGGATATAAGGAACATTAACTCCTGAATTATTCCGTTGAAATGTTAAACCGGCCGCCCGTCCCTGCAGCCAGTCAAATATATTATTGGATCCGGCAATATGCTGGTCTTCATTCACGAAATCGAATATAGTGGAATTCATAGAGCTAAACATTCCTGTGGACAGTTGTTTATCCAGCTCTTCTTTGGGATCCTGCTTTTTTCCTACCAGTTTTACTTCTTCAATCTGTACATCTGCATTCTCGATCTTTTTTGTATTTTTCTGGGTGTTGATAGCCCTGGAAATGATTGGAGCAACGGTTTTATTTTCACCGGCTTTTACTAATGTATATTTTGTTCCCGGGAAATTGCCTTTAAAGGGTACGGGATTTACCAATGGTTCTACAGTGACGAATAGATTATCAGTGCCGGATTCTTTATCATTTTCTGAATTTACAAACAATGAAACATTCAGGGGTTCATCATTGTTAATGTTATTTAAATAAGCATATCCGTTTTGATCTGTGATAAACTGATTAATGGAAGGTTCATTTTTACCTAATCTCAATACTAAGTTTACAGGGGTGTTGATCAGCATGGACCCATTTTTAATAGGCTTTACCTTGTAAGAAAGATAGGGTTGAGAAATGGTTTTTATGGTGGGCACAGCTCCGCTAAGTAAGGAATTCCAGTCAAATCTCTGCCAGCTTTCAGAAATAAGGAGTGCGTCCAAAGCTTCAGTATTGGCATTTTGATAAAAATATTGTGCGGGACTGTCTATTTTTGAAGTAAAATCTCCCGTTAACCAAAGTGCGCTCAGTATATTTTCTTCTTCCGGGTTCTGGGTGCCGTCGTCTTCACTTACCAAAACGGTATAATGTTTAAAATAAGACTCGGGGGAAAGATCAATGCTGTTAAAAGATCTTGGGGTTTGTTTTATGTTCTGGCCTACAATTTCTGCTTTCTCAATCTTTAAGTTGCCAGGTTTTATAAAGCAAAGCCTTTTGGCAACCAGATTGTCCTGGTCATCAAAAATGGCTAATTGCAGAATACCGTTAGCTCCATTGCTTATTTTTGTAGGAATAAGACTTGAAGCTTCGTTGGTTAGCTGATTGATATTGGCTTTATACGCCAGGTGATTATTGATGGTTCCTATAATCTTATAATTTTGAAGCTGTTGTTTCAGGTTGACGCCTTTTAAGGTATATTTAATCCCTTCTTTAGAGCTGTACACCTGCAAATTGAGGCCGCTGTCTGCAACCTGAGGTAAATCTATAGTCTGGCTTTTTCCTGCATTGTCCTGGATAATTACCTGGTATTTTTTTCCTGAAGCAGGCGTTATTTTAAATGAGGCAACATTTCTGTCAAAAGATTTAAATGTAGTGACAGGGACGTTGGGATTTTGGGTATCTATCACTTTTCCGGACCAGTTTTCCGGCAGGGAAGTGTTGCTGGATAATCTTACGGCAAATTTCGAAGGAACCCCGTTAATGAAAGTTCCGCCTTCCGGAAAGGCTTTTGCAGACCAGTCGGAGCTCTTAGAGATCACCAAAGATTCTTTGGAGCTGGGATTGTACACCGGAATGGTTTTCACCACCTGAAAATCTTCGTTAAAATTGGTCATGTAAGGCGTATAAGCTCTTACAAAATACACCTGTTCGGGAAGGTCTTCTTTCAGTTGGAAATCTCCGCTTCCTTCACCATTGGTCAGGAGTACCGTTTTCCAGTCTATAATTTTTTTATCAGAATTGTACAGCTCAACAAATAGAGTAGTAGATAATGCAGAACGGTTGTACCCATCAAATACAAAACTTTTAAACCATATTTTGTCCCCGGCTGCATACTGTGATTTATCGGTAAGTAAGTATACTTTTTCCTGTCCGTAATTATTCTCAAGACTGGTAAGTGCTTTTTCAAGTTTAGTTTGTGCCAGTACAGGCTGTACCATTGAAATAAGCAATACAAAGAACATATTTTTCATAGAAATCTCAACGCATTTTAATTCGGTGCTAATGTAGCGATTTAAAGGGTTGGAGCATTGATATTTTAGCTTCTTATTTCAGAATAAAGAATGATTATATCTTTCAGAATTGATTTTCCGAACTTGTAGATAGGATTCTTTTATAGTCTTTGGGTTTTGTGCAATTGAAAAGGATATTGTAGATTGCGTTAACCGTCTATGATACCGCTTCCGTTGATGACTGCTCTTGATTCAGAAAGGCTTACCTCTCCCTGTTTCAAGGTACAATTTCAGGCTTGCAGTGAATTGTTTCCATCCGTCTGTACAGATATCGTAGCATTCAATATCGGGACGTAATCCGACATGGGTAAGATGTAATTCTGTTCTGCTTTTGCTCTCGGTGATTTCCCAAATAATGGTTGTACCGATCCATTCTTTCTGATTTTTTAATCCTGGGACATTTAACAATGAATCTTCCACGTACCATACTGCTTTTTTACCGGGAATCAGCTCCTGTACTTTAAATTTTTTAAAAATTTGTTCCCCGAAACGAACGGTAAAAGATTTATCCTGTTCATTTGAAGAACCTTCAAACATCTCTGTCCACCAAAAGGGTATGCCATTGGTCAGGGCACTAAATATACTTTCCGGATGAGCATCCAGCTCTATTGTATTATTATAATTTTCCATATAGATTGTTTTTTAGTTTCCTTAAGGATGTTAAACTATTTTAAGCAAAATATTTAATGATTGTCTTAGAGGGTTTGTATGGCGATATACTGACTCGAATTTATGTTTTAATTTTTTTGTACATCTTGGCATATGGCAAGATTTTATTTTCTAATTTTTCCCGCAAACATAAAGCATCCGTGTAAATTCGTGAGATCAGTGGCAATAGAAAAGAAGATGAATCACATAACAGTTTTCTAATTTCTTCCCACGAATTTCACAGATTACACGAATGATTGCTTCATAATTTTAGCACTCTGAATAAAAGGATAGCATAAACATCTGTGCAGATCTGTGAGATCTGTGGGAAATAAAAAAGGTGAATCAAAAGATTCACCTTTCTATACTATAATAAGTTTATTACGCCTGGATAAATTCCAAAAGATCTTTATTAATTGTTGCATGCTCTGTAGTCGGCATTCCGTGAGGGAATCCCGGATAAGTAATAAGTTTACCGTTTTTCAGTAATTTTGCAGATTTGATGGCCGAATTTTCAATCGGAACAATCTGATCATCTTCTCCGTGAAGAACCAATACCGGAATATCAACTGCTTTCAGGTCTTCTGTGAAATCTGTTTCGGAAAACGCCTTGATGCCATCGTAGTGAGCAACAATTCCGCCCATTAGTCCCTGTCTCCACCAGTTTTTCTGGATTCCTTCTTTTACATCGGCACCCTCTCTGTTATATCCGTAGAAAGGAACCGTTAGATCAAGGTAAAATTGGTTTCTGTTATTAAGGGTCTGGTCTCTGATATTGTCGAAAACTTCCATTGGAACACCGTCAGGATTGCTTTCGCTTTTTACCATTACCGGCGGAACAGCACTGATCAATACTGCTTTTTTCGCTCTGCCGTTGGAATATTTATTTACGTAACGGATCACTTCACCACCGCCTGTGGAGTGGCCAATGTGAACTACGTCTTTCAGGTCCAGAAATTCTACCAGTTCAGCTGCATCAGAAGCATATTGCTCAATAGTATGATTGTAAATATTCTGGCTGGAACGGCCGTGGCCTCTTCTGTCGTGCGCTATCACTCTGTAGCCTTTCTGAAGGAAGAAAATTACCTGTGCATCCCAATCGTCTGATGACAAAGGCCATCCATGGTGAAACATCAGTACCGGTCCTTCTCCCTGGTCTTTATAAAAAATCTCTGTTCCGTCTTTTAGTTTTAATGTACTCATAATTTACTTTTTTTAAGGTGTTGTTAATATTTGTTTACTTTTTTTCTTAATTCTTTAGCAAATTTAGTGAGGTTTTCTCTGATAGAAATTAATCTAGTTTAATTTTTGTTCATTTTGATAAAAAAAATTAAACATTTTAAAATTACGTCTGTAAATCTTGATATGAACTTTCGTTTTTCATTATTATATATAAAGCCCGGTTTGTTACTCTGAGCTTGTTCAAGAGTCTTTACTGTATTTGAATATATATTATTAAGGATATTCATATATAGATACCCTTTATCCATTATTCTGAATGTTTTACTTATATATTATTCTGGTTTAAAAAAGTAAAACAACCTAAAATGTAATTTATTAAACTAGTTAAATGTGCAGCATTTCCTGTCGCCATACATTTGTCATATAAAAATTAAACAATCAGCAAAATGGAAAATAGAATATTAGGACTGCACCATATTACAGCAATAGCAGACAACGCAAAAAGAAATTTAGATTTTTACACCCAGGTTTTAGGCGTAAGGCTGGTAAAGAAAACCGTTAACTTTGATGATCCGGGAACCTATCACTTTTACTTCGGAAACGAAGAAGGAACTCCTGGAACGATCCTCACTTTCTTTCCATGGGAAGGAATTGGTAAGGGAACAAACGGTTCCGGTCTGGCAACCCACATCGGATATTCAGTTCCAAAAGGAAGCCTGGAATTCTGGAAAAACAGGTTGGCGCAATTTAATGTAGCGGTTGAAGAAGGTGAAATTTTCGGAGAAAAACTTATTTCATTCAACGATCCTGACGGCTTGCAGCTACAGTTCATAGAATCTTCAACACCAGATGACAGAAAAGTATGGACAACCGATGATATTCAGGATGAAAACGCTTTGAAAGGCTTCCACAACATTACTTTAACCCTGAAAAAAGCAGATCCTACCATTAAGGTTTTAACTGATATTTTCGGGTACGGTTTACAGAAACAGGAAGGCGAAAGATATCGTTTTGCCACAGATGCCATTGAAACTGCCAATCTTGTTGACATCATCGAAAACGATAAGGTTTTAGCAGGAAGAAATGCGGCAGGAACCAACCACCACGTTGCATTCAGAGTGAAAGATGACAATGTTTTGATGGAATTCCGAGAAAAAGTATTGTCTGCAGGATTAAACATCACTCCGAAGATCGACAGGGATTATTTCTACTCCTTGTATTTCCGTGAACCGGGCGGTATTTTGTTTGAAATTGCAACGGACAATCCAGGATTTACTGTAGATGAACCTTTAAATGAATTGGGAACAAATTTAAAACTTCCGAAACAGCACGAAGGATTACGTGAAAAAATAGAAGAAGTCTTACCGAAGTTATCATAGGTCATTCCTTCATTTTTATAAGAATTATATTTTAGCAATAAGCAATAAGCAATAAGCAATATGGAAACAACAAAAGTAGTTTTAGGAAACGTGAGAGGAGAAGTTCAGCTTTTCTCAGATGATAAAAAAATCGGTAAAATGGACATCTCGGTCATTGGAAATAAGCTAACCGTTTATCACACTGAAGTTGATGATGAATATGCAGGAAACGGTTTTGCCAAATTATTGCTCAGCCAGCTGGTATCATATGCCAGGGAGAACAATTTGAAGATCGTACCGCTGTGTCCTTACGTTCATGCTCAATTCAAACGCAACCCCGAAGAATACAACGATGTCTGGTTAAAAGAAGAATAACCCGAACAACGATAACATTAAACCCAAAACTCGAAACCCGGAACCCGAAACACAAAACTTTAAACCCGAAACCCCAACCACTATGTCACTCATCACAGGCCTTCACCACGTTACCGCCGTTACCGGCGACACCCAGGAAAATATAGATTTTTACACCGGAGTTTTAGGACTTCGGTTGGTGAAAACAACCGTCAACTTTGACTATTCCGATGTTTACCATTTCTATTTCGGCGACGAATTCGGAACTCCGGGAACTATTATGACCACTTTTCCGTACGGTAAAGGTCTGGTGAACGGAAGGCATGGCAAAGGAATGCTGAATACAACGGCTTTTTCACTCTCCATCGATTCTCTGGACTACTGGACGAACCGTTTGGAACAGTTTAATATTCCCTTTAAACAGCCTCAGCAAAGATTTTCCGGTGAAGTTTTTGTGTATCTGGAAGATTTTGACGGATTAGGTCTCGAACTGGTTTTTAATGATAAAGATGACAGAAAAGGTTACTATAACGGATTTATTCCGAAAGATTATGCCATTAAAGGAATTCACCATGTTGAAATCTGGCTGGATGCCTACGAAAGGACGGCTGCTTTATTAACCACCCAGATGGACCATCAGTTAAAAGCTGAAAGCTCAGACAGATTCAGGTTCGGAACGGAAAATAAACCGGGGAAATATGTTGATCTGCTTTGCACTCCAAACGCCCTGAAAGGTTTGGCAGGAAGAGGAACAGTTCATCACGTCGCTTTTGCCACTCCAAATGCAGAAACGCAGCTTGAAATGATTGAAAAATTAAACAAATTCGGATTGCAGCATACCGAAGTGAAAGACAGAAAATACTTCACATCCGTCTATTTCAAAGAGCCGGGCGGGGTTTTATTTGAAATTGCCACTTCAGGTCCGGGCTTCGACATAGATGAGGAATTGGCATCTTTGGGAGAGCATCTGAGCCTGCCGTCACAATTTGAAGAGAAAAGAGAACATTTGGTGGGAGTTTTACCAAAATTTAATTATCCAACAGAAAAATACAGATAAAATGAGTCATATTTTAGATATAAAAACAGGAGGAAAATCATTGAATGAAGCTGAAAAAGCTTTAGTAATGATTCACGGCAGAGGAGGAAGCGCACAGGATATTTTGAGCTTATCACAACATCTGAATGTGGAAGGTTATGCATTATTGGCGCCACAGGCCACCAACGGAACCTGGTATCCTTTTTCATTCATGGCTCCCGTTGAGCAAAATGAACCCTGGTTATCATCAGCTGTTGAGAATGTCGGAAAAACGGTTCAAACCGCTTTGGATGCAGGAATTAAAGCTGAAAATATTTACTTTTTCGGGTTTTCGCAGGGAGCATGTTTAACATTGGAATTTTTGGCAAGAAATGCGCAGAGATTTGGTGGAGCGGTAGCAATTATTGGCGGAGTGATCGGTGAAAAAATAAACCGTGAGAATTATCAGGGTGATTTTGCCAAAACTCCGGTTTTCCTCGGAACCAGCAATCCGGATTTTCATGTTCCGGTGGAAAGAGTGTATGCAACTGCCAATATTTTGAAAGAAATGAATGCAGATGTTACGGAAAAAGTGTATGCTAACTTCGGACATTCTATCAATCAGGAAGAAATAGAACTCGCGAATTCTATTGTTTTCAAATAATTAGTTATCTGCCACGAATACACGGATTAAATTATTAGTGCATTCGTGGCTAATAAAAAGTATATTAAACTAAAACTTACATCAAAATGAAAATGACAAGAATCTTCAGCGACATTAACGGCGAATCCCATTTTGAAGATATCGAAATTCCGTTAACCGATCAGGGAGACATTGGATTTTTATCTGATGATATCAACGTTAAAAAAATGCAATTCAGAAAAGTTTCTGCGGAATATGATTACGATTTTCATCACGCTCCTCAGAGGCAGTATATTGTACTTCTAGACGGCGGTGTCGAGATACAAACTTCATTGGGAGAAATCAGACAGTTCCAGACCGGTGAAATTCTTTTAGTGGAAGATATTTCGGGTAAAGGCCATAAAACAAAAAACCTTGAAAAGAAGGAAAGAACCTCAATTTTTATTCATTTGTAAAAGAAACAAGAAACAAGAAACTAGAAATTGAAGCTAGACATCAAATTATAATTTAACTTCGATATCTGACATCTAGCATTCAGCATCTAACAAAAAAACTATGCACGAACAACTTCTTTTAATTCTGGGACTTTTAATTATCGTAATGCTTCTGGTAATGCTTGCGCAGCGCATCAGGATTGCTTATCCCATTTTTTTGGTATTGGCAGGTTTGGGAATCAGTTTAATTCCGGGTGTTCCGGTTCTAAAGCTGGATCCCGACATTATTTTCCTCATTTTCCTGCCGCCGTTATTGTACGAAGCTGCGTGGTATACCTCGTGGAACGATTTCTGGAAATGGAAACGCACCATCGGGTTATTGGCTTTCGGATTGGTTTTCCTGACGTCCATTGTTGTAGCATTCGCTTCACAGGCATTGATTCCGGGATTCACGTTGGCAATGGGATTTTTGCTTGGCGGAATTGTTTCTCCTCCTGATGCAATTGCAGCCACAACGGTTTTAAAAGGGCTGAAAGTTCCGAAACGTACCATTGCAATGCTGGAAGGCGAAAGTTTGATCAACGACGCATCTTCACTGATCGTCTTCAGATTTGCTTTAGCAGCCGTCATGACAGGAATGTTTTCGATGCAGGAAGCAACGGGACAATTCTTCCTGGTAGCTGGAATGGGTGTGGTGGTAGGAATTGCAGGAGCCCATGTTTTTTATGCCATTCACCGGTTTTTACCGACAACTCCGGCGATTGATGCAGCCCTGACGGTGATTACGCCTTACGTTTTATTTTTAGCAGCTGAGCATTTTCATTATTCAGGAGTAATGGCTGTAGTAAGCGGCGGACTGTTTATGTCTTTCCGTTCCCATGAAATTTTCAAAACCGGTATGACCAGAATCAATATGACAGGCGTTTGGAATACCTTGATTTTTGTGATGAATGCCCTGGTTTTTGTCCTGATTGGTTTGGAACTTCCGGATATCATCAACGGTTTGGGTGAAACATCTTTGATGGAAGGAATTAAATATGGTCTGATTATCAGTTTCATCGTTATTGTGGTGCGTCTTTTATGGATTTACCCCGTAGCGCATGTGCCAAGGTGGCTGAGTAAAAAGATAAGGAAAGATCCAAGTCCGGGATGGAAAAACCCTCTGATTATTGGCTGGGCAGGAATGCGTGGCGTTGTTTCGCTGGCAACAGCCTTGTCGATTCCAGTGATGATGAATGATGAAACTGCTTTTCCGATGCGGAATCTGATTATTTTTATCACCTTTGTCGTTATTTTTGTTACTTTGGTTTTTCAGGGATTGACACTGCCATTGATTATCAGGCTGACCAAAATCGGGGAAATTGATCCCATTCTACCTGCTCACGAACAGCAGGCGGCGATTCAGATCAGGCTGGATAATCTTGCCGTCAACCGGCTGAATGAAAAATACCAGTCCAGTCTGGAAACCAACAGCCTGGTGGAGAATTTTAAAAATACTGTTGAAAACGATATCGTACAGCAGCAAAGTCATCTGGAATCATTGGAAATGTGTACCAACAGAAGGAGTGACCTGAACGAATACCACGAAATCATGCTTGATATTTTTGCCTTGCAGCGAAAAGAATTATTTAAGATTAAAAGGGAAAAAGAGTTCAGTGATGACGAAATCCGAAAAGCAGAATCCCAGCTGGATCTGAATGAACTGAGGATTACCGGAAACAAACATTTGTAATATAGAGTTGTTTCTTAGCCCCGATAGTAACGGCATCCTTTTTTTGCGTATGGAATAAGGCAGCTGGAAAAAAGATATAGTGGATAGTGGGAATAGCTCCTAAAAAATAACTTTGATACAACAATTAAAAATGAAAACATTAAATTTTTTAGTCATTGGAAAAAATCAGGAAATTCTTGAAACATTAAAGAGAATTATCGAAAATAATGACGGCTGGAAAGCGGAAATACAGAGTGATGAAATGGTTTGCCGGGATTATATTGAAGAAAATCAGGTAGATATTGTTTTGCTGAGCTCAGGACTGGATGAGGAATTCGAAAATGAGATCAAAGTTTTTTGTGAAAATCTGGACAAAGATGTGAAAGTAATCGACCACTACGGCGGTGGAAGCGGGCTCCTGAAGAATGAAGTTTACACACTTTTCCCTAATTTGCAGCCGTAAAATAAATTTATGTTTCAAAATATCATCAAAAACATCTCGCGATTTGTCACATTAACCCCGGAAGAAGAAAAAATTTATGAAGATTTGCTGATGCTTCAGAAGTTTCCCAAAAAGACGCTTTTGCTTCGGGAAGGTGAGATTTGCCAGTTCGAAGGTTTTATAAAAGAAGGCTGCGTACGTACTTATTATCTTGATGAAAACGGCTTTGAAGTAACCCTTCTGTTTGCCGTTGAAGACTGGTGGATTACAGATATTGCTTCTTTTAATAATCAGACGCCGTCTAAAGTTTTTATCGAAACCCTGGAGGATACCGAAATTTATATGCTCAATCCGCAGACCAAAGAAGAGTTGCTGCAAAAAGTTCCGAAGTTTGAGAGGGCCTTCAGAATGATGATACAACGGTATGTAGTTACCCTGCAAAACCGTCTGATCAACACTATTTCCCAACCGGCAACAGAACGTTACCTGGAATTTATCAGGGTATATCCCACCATTCCGCAACGTGTGGCGCAATATTATATAGCTTCCTATCTTGGGGTTTCTAAAGAATTTGTAAGCACGATCAGGAAACGTCTTGCCAGTAAAAATAAATAATACATCCTCAAAATTCCCTCCTGTGGAGGGGTGGCGAAAATTCAAAGAATTTTTGACGGGGTGGTTTATACGTTGTGTAAACCACCCCGTTTTTTTGTTTCACAAAATCCATTCCTTCGGAAAGAGGAATTTGAAGTATAAATTTTTCACAAAAATGAATTTATTAAACCAGTTAAATGTATACTGTTTTTCATCCTCTTAAATTTGTTCCATCAAAACAAAATAAATAACAACAGATATGGACAGAAAAGATTTTTTAAAGAAAGGATTACTGGGAACAGGAATGTTTGTAGCATCTGCTTCATTAGGCAACACAATGAAAAATGAGATCGACGAAATTGAACCGTTAGAACCCATCGGATATAACCATTTACCGAATACTGATTCAAAAATTAAAGACAATTCTGTACTTCACAAGGCAGATTCCAGAGGAAAAGCTGACCACGGCTGGTTGGTGAGTAACCATACGTTCAGTTTTGCCAATTATCACAACCCGGAAAGAATGCACTTCGGAGTTTTAAGAGTTCTGAATGATGATAAAGTGGAAGCAGGAAGAGGCTTCGGGACCCATCCGCACGATAATATGGAAATCATCAGCATTCCGCTGGAAGGCGATCTGGAACATAAAGACAGCATGGGAAATTCAGCAATTATCAGGAGCGGAGACATCCAGGTGATGAGTGCCGGAACAGGAATTATGCACAGTGAATTCAACAAAAATAATGACAGTCTGGTGAAGTTTCTTCAAATCTGGGTGTATCCGAACAAGAGAAATGTGACTCCCAGATATGACCAGATTACTTTAGATAAAACAAAAAGTCAAAACAGATTTCAGCAGATTCTTTCTCCGAATGCTGATGACGAAGGAGTCTGGATTCATCAGGATGCCTGGTTTCACCTTGGAAATTTTGAAAATAATATCGAGACCCGTTACCAGATTAAGAAAAAAGGAAACGGAGTTTATGTTTTCATTCTGAAAGGAAGCGCAGAAATTGAAGGACAGAAGCTGGAAGAAAGAGACGGCTTCGGAGTCTGGGATATTTCCGGCCTGAACATCAAATCAACTTCCGAAAATACAGAGATTTTATTGATGGAAGTTCCGATGACGATGTAAATAGCTTGAATGTATTTTATTTTAGGACAGTTTTTTTATGTATTAAAACTATAATAACAATTGAAAGAAATTACGGATATTTTTTTTTACTGGTATGCATTTCCGTAATTTTATCGACTGTAAAAATTAAATAAATCTTAAGTAAGAATGGAAAAGTATAATTACGGGGTCATCGGGCTCGGAGTAATGGGAAGAAACCTGCTTTACAATATTGCCGACAACGGCTTTTCTACAGCAGGATTCGATTTGGATGAGGAAAAAGTAAAAGAGCTTCATAACGGGGCAACTCCGGGAACGCAGGTGAAAGGAACAGCTTCTCTTGAAGATTTTGTATCCGCTCTGGAAACCCCGAGGAAGATTATTTTAATGGTGCCTGCTGGAAAACCGGTAGATGCCGTTCTGGAAAATATTACACCGCTTCTCAGTCCTAAAGATATTGTGGTAGATGCCGGAAATTCTTATTTCAAAGATACCGAGAGACGTATTGCTGATTTAACATCCAAGAACCTGCATTTCATGGGGATGGGGGTTTCCGGAGGTGAGCAGGGCGCAAGAAGAGGACCAAGCATCATGCCCGGCGGAGATCTGGAAGCCTTTACTTTGCTTAAGCCTATGCTGGAATTAATTGCTGCAAAAGTGAATGGTGAAGCCTGCACGGCATATATGGGCAAAGGTTCAGCAGGAAATTATGTGAAAATGGTTCACAATGGTATCGAATATGCCATTATGCAGTTGATCAGTGAAGCTTATGATTTATTAAGAAAAGGCGCAAACCTGAACAACGATCAGTTATACGAAGTTTTCAAAAAATGGAATGAAGGTGAAATGAATTCTTTCCTGATTGAAATCACAAGGGATATTTTTAAACAAAAAGATGAGCTGACAGACGGTTTTCTGGTCGATCAGATTTTAGACAAAGCCGGAGCAAAAGGAACCGGAAAATGGACTTCCGAACAGGCAATGGAAATTGGTGTTTCTATTCCGACCATCGATATTGCAGTAACTTCAAGAATTCTATCAGCCTATAAAGAAGAAAGAGTGAAAGCGTCTCAATTATACGCTAAGGAAGAAATTATCAAGCCGGAAAATACAGAATTATTCATCCAAGAAGTGGGTGAAGCGCTGTATCTGGCTACTTTAATCAGCTATGCGCAAGGTTTGGCATTGCTCGTAAAAGCTTCTGAAGAATACCAGTTTGAAATTCCGTTAAAAGACGTTGTCAAAATCTGGAGAGGGGGATGCATCATCCGCTCAGTTTTGCTGGAAAAATTCTATTCAGCTTATACGCAGGCTCCTGATTTATCTAATATTTTACTGAATCAGGAAATTTCCGGAATCGTACAGTCTAAAATTAAGTCTCTGAGAAAAACGGCGGCTTTTGCCGTGTCAAACGGAATTCCAAGCTTAGGACTTCAAACCACTTTGGGATATTTTGATGCGTATACCACAGAATCTTTACCTGTGAATCTTATTCAGGCCCAGCGCGATTATTTTGGAGCGCATACCTACCAAAGAGTGGATAGAGAGGGAGTTTTTCATACTTCATGGCAAAACGTTAATAACTAAAATCGGAAAATGAGCGACAATACAATCCTGCACCCAACCACTATTGTTATTTTTGGTGCAACAGGAGATCTGGCAAAAAGAAAGCTTTTTCCTGCATTTTACAATTTATACATTGATGGCAGAATGCCAAAAGGCTTCAATATTTTAGCTTTAGGAAGAGCTGAGAATACTGACGAAAATTTTAGAAATTATATTAAAGAAAATCTGAAGAGCTTTTCAAGGAAGAATGTTACTACAGAAGACTGGGCTGGTTTCCAGGCACACATTTCTTATTTTCAGCATCAGCTGGATGAAGAAGATTCCTATAAAAAACTGTCCCAGAAACTGGAAAATTTTGATAAGGTTTACGGGACAAGAGGCAACAGGCTTTTCTACCTTTCGATTGCACCGAATTTTGTGTCCGTTATTTCCAATCATATCAAGAATACCTCTATAGCTTCTGATCCTGATAGAGACCGGATTATTATCGAGAAACCGTTTGGTCACAATAAAGAATCTGCTATAGAATTGAACAATCTGCTTTCACAAACCTTCAAGGAAGAGCAGATCTACCGTATCGATCATTATCTGGGTAAGGAAACCGTTCAGAATATTTTAGCCTTCAGGTTCGGAAACTCAATTTTTGAACCATTGTGGAACCACAGGCATATAGAATCTGTGCAGATTACCGTTGCAGAAGAAGTAGGTGTAGAAACAAGAGCAAGTTTTTATGAGCAGACCGGTGCTTTGCGTGACATGATCCAGAATCACCTTTTGCAGATTCTCTGCATGGTGGCCATGGAACCGCCGGTTTCACTGGAGTCCGGAGAGATCAGGGACCGTAAAGTGGATGTTTTGAAATCAATCCGCAGGATTTCGCCGGATAAAGTAGATCATTATGCAGTGAGAGGGCAGTACGGAAGAGGGAAGGTAAACGGTATCAAAGTAAACGGTTACCGCCAGGAAGAAGGAATTGCTCCTGATTCCAATACAGAAACATTTGCCGCTATAAAATTCTACCTGGATAACGAAAGATGGGAAAACGTTCCTTTCTACGTTCGTACAGGAAAGAAAATGAAAGAAAAGCATTCCTATATTACCATTCAGTTTAAGCCCCTTCCGCATTCTACATTTTCGGAAAGTTCGTCCCTTTTATCCGCCAACAGGTTGATTATTAACATCCAGCCGCAAATGGATATCAGATTGCTTTTTATGTCGAAAAAACCAGGGCTTTCGTTAGAATTAAAGCCTGTGGAAATGATTTTTGACAATTTTGCCTGCCAGACGGATACTCCAGAAGCTTATGAGACCTTGCTATTAGAGGCACTTATAGGTGATCTTACATTGTTTATGCGCTCTGATCAGGTAGAAGAGGCCTGGGATGTTGTAAAAACCATTCAGGAAACCTGGGAAAAAAACAAAGATTCTTCTTTCCCCAATTATGAAGCAGGAAGCTGGGGACCTGAAGACAGCAATGCGCTGGTAGAAAGACAGGGCCACCAGTGGGTTTAATTTTGAATTAAAAAAGTAAAGATGAATATTACAGTATTTGATGATCTGAATACCTTATATAAAAAAGCAGCAGATACCTTTGTTGAGCTTTCCGGGAAATCTATCCTGAAGCATGGTAAATTTGTTGTTGCCTTAAGCGGCGGTTCTTCTCCGAAGGCTATTTTCAGCCTCTTGGCGACTCAGGAATATGCAGAGAAAGTAGAGTGGAATAAAGTATATTTCTTCTGGGTAGATGAGCGATGGGTATCTCTTGATGATGAAAAAAGCAATGCGAAAATGACTTTTGAAACCCTCCTGGATAAAGTTCCTGTTAATAAAGATCACATTTTCCCGATGTATAAAGACGGAATCGACCCTGAAGATTATGCTGAAGGATATGAAGCACAAATCCGAAATGTTTTGGGAGCTGATGGTGTTTTCGATTTTATCCTTTTAGGAATGGGGGATGACGGTCATACGGCTTCTTTATTTCCGGGGGAAAAAATTCTGCACGAAAAAGAAAAGTGGGTGGATGCCTATTATCTGAAGCCTCAGGAAATGTTCAGAATTACACTGACTGCGCCTATTATCAATAAAGCTGAGAATATCCTGATTATTACATTCGGGACCTCTAAAAAGCATGCTTTAAATGAAGTTTTGAACGGAGAGTATAATCCTGAGATGTATCCGCTTCAGTTAATTGAAAAGAGAAACGGAGTTCAGCTTTTTACGGATAAAGAGGCTGGCGCCTGATGTTGAAACTGATTTATTAATCTGGTTAAATGTCCGGTAAGATTTATAGTCATAAATTTGTCATATCATTCACCTGAAAAATAAAAAAGTACTTCAGGAATCAATGATCTTATTACAATAAAAAAATTAAACACTCATTCATTGTTGAGTGATATATTTGTGAAAACAGGCTTGAATTTTTATAATTCAAGCCTGTTTTTTTTGTCTGAATTCTACTGTTAGTTATTGTATTGTGTGTTAGTAATATATTGATATTCATTGTTTTAAATTAATTTAATTCTGCTTTCAGATTAATAATACTAACTTAAAAAAGATATCTGATAAAAATAAACTAAATTTTTTTTCATGAAAATTAATTTATTAAACTAGTTAAATGTGCAGGCTTTCTGACCGTCCTAAATTTGTCATATCAAAATCAAACAAATACCAGGTAAGATTTAAAATTTAGAACAACATTATAATAAACAACATTTAAAAATTAAACATTATGAAAAAACTAATCTTAACATTCGCAACAGTAGTATTATCAGTAACAGCATTCGCTCAGAAACCTGGAAAATTAATGTTGGACCCAACTAACCATGCTTTGGTTTTAATTGACCACGAAGGGCAGATGGCATTCGCTACAAAAAGCATCAGCATGGAAGAGCTGAGAAACAATGTAGCCCTAATTTCCGGAGGTTCAAAAATCTTTAATATCCCGACAGTGGTAACAACAGTTGCAGAAAAATCTTTCGCAGGGCCTGTTTTCCCTGAAATTTCTGAAGTGTATCCTGAAGCAACAAGCGGATATGTGGACAGAACCACAATGAACACCTGGGAAGATCTGAACGCTCACAAAGCCATTACAGGGAAAAACAAAAAGAAACTGGTTCTTGCGGGTCTGTGGACAAGTGTTTGTGTTGTAGGACCGGCTTTATCCGCCATCGATGAAGGGTATGAAGTGTATGTCATCACAGATGCTTCAGGTGATATTTCAAAAGAAGCTCACGACCAGGCAGTTACAAGAATGGTTCAGGCTGGGGTGCATCCTATTACCTCTGTTCAGTATGTTCTTGAATTACAGAGAGACTGGTCAAGAAAAGAAACCTACAAACCGGTTAACGATTTAATGAAAAAATATGGTGGTGCTTACGGATTGGGAATCCAGTATGCTCAGGATATGCTTAAGCATTAATCAACTCTTAACAAGGGCAGGTTAAAAAAACTGCCTGCCTTTTCTTCAAACCATTAAAAAGTAAATTATGAAACCACTACATAAAATTCTATTCTCATTCATCTTAGGTGCAGGGCTGCTCAACGCCCAGAAAGCCGATTTGATCGTCACCAACGGAAAAATCACAACAATGGATGATAAAATCCGGAAGTTCAGGCAATTGCCATCAAAGACCATAAAATTCTCCAGACAGGAACGAATGTCCAAATCTTAAAATTAAAAGGAAGCGATACAAAAATCATCGATGCTGGAGGCAACAGAGTGATTCCCGGATTATTTGACAGTCATTTGCACGTAATCCGTGGCGGAAGATTTTACAATACCGAGCTTCGCTGGGACGGTGTGAAAACTTTGAAAAGAGCTTTGGAAATCCTGAAAGAGCAGGCTCAGAGAACACCGAAAGGTCAATGGGTGAGAGTAATTGGTGGCTGGAACGAATATCAGTTTGAAGAAAAAAGACTGCCGACTTTGGCAGAAATCAACGAAGCGACAGGTGATGTTCCGGCTTTCGTAATGTATCTCTACGGAAAAGCATGGCTGAATAAAGCAGGTTTGAAAGAGTTAAAGATCAACGGCGACACGCCAAATCCGGCACAGGGCTTAATTGAGAAAGACAGCAACGGCGACCCGACAGGTTTATTGGTGGCAGAGCCTAATGCCTTTATCCTGTATTCAACTTTGGCAAAACTACCTGAGCTGACAGAAGCTGAGAAAGAAAATTCCACACTGCAGTATATGACCGAATTAAACCGTCTTGGCGTAACTGCTGTAATGGATGCAGGCGGCGGTTTTCAGAATTTTCCTGACGATTACGGAACAACGGATGCATTGAACAAGCAGGGAAAAATTACGGTTCGGTTACCTTATTATTTGTTTGCCCAAAAGAAAGGATCAGAATTATCAGATTATACGAAATGGACAGGAATGGTAGACATCGATGACCACGGTCATAACGGCCATAATGAAATTGATTATCACGTAAATGGAGGCGGGGAGAACTTGGTTTCAGATGGTGCGGATTTTGAAAATTTCCTTTTCCCAAGGCCCGAGTTGCCCGCAACAATGGAGAAAAATATGAAAGAAGTAGTAAGCCTTCTGGTTAAAAAAAGATGGCCGTTCAGAATTCACGCCACCTACAATGAAAGCATCACAAGATTCCTGAATGTTATTGAAGAAGTAAATAAAGAAACACCATTAAACGGATTGGTTTGGTTCATCGACCATGCAGAAACGGTTTCTGAAGATAATATGAGACGCATCAAAGCTTTAGGCGGCGGAATTGCGGTACAGCACAGAATGGCGTATCAGGGCGAAAGTTTCATCCACCGCTACGGGAAAAAAGCAGCACTGGCTTCTCCACCGGTAAAGAAAATGCTGGAAATGGGAATTCCTGTAGGATTGGGAACAGACGGAACAAGAGTCGCAAGTTATAATCCCTGGGTTGCCTTATACTGGATTACTACAGGTAAAACATTGGGCGGAACCCAGGTAATGGCAAAAGAAAATGCTTTAGACAGAAAAACAGCTTTATCACTTTCCACTTTCGGAGGATATGAACTGATAAAGGATTACGAAAAAGGGAAAATCAAAAAAGGATATTTCGCAGACCTTACGATTTTAGACAGAGATTATTTCAGTGTCAATGAGGAAGAGATCAAAGACATTACTTCAAAGCTAACCATTGTTGACGGGAAAGTAGTGTATGGGGACGAAACTTATAAAAATGTTGCTCCGGCTTCACTTCCTGTAATCCCGGAATGGTCACCGGTAAAATATTACGGAGGATACCAAACGAAATAAGAAAACTAAAACTACTTCGCACAAAATTCCCCTCCTTTGGAGGGATGGCGAAAATTCAAAGAATTTTTGACGGGGTGGTTTAAAAAGAATACACGATTCAATTCCATCATCCAATCATTTCAAACCTACACCTATGAAAAAGCTCATCCAAACCATCACCAATACCAGCCTTGAAGGAAAATTAATTCATATCGCTTTATTGGTATTCAGAATTTTATTATCAGTAGAATTAATCACAGCACACGGATTGAAAAAGCTAGGTGTGGGCGTTGCGGAAGCTGAAAAAGTTCCTAATCCTCTGCATCTTCCGGAAGCATTCAATAGTCTCTTTGCAGATGCGGCCAACCTGGTGTTCCCGGTATTTGTTATCTTCGGATTCTTTACCAGAATTGCAGTTCTCCCGATTTTGGCGGTGACGCTCACAGGCTATTTTATTCTTCACTGGAATGATGCTTTGCTGATAAAAGATACCCCTTTTATGTACAGCCTGTGTTATTTGTTTCTGCTTTTTGTGGGACCCGGAAAATATTCAGTCGATAATTATTTAAGAAAGGTTTAGCATGAAGAAGTTCATTACAATATTACTGATCGCACAGATTTTGCTGCCCGTCTATACTTCTGCACAATTTAAACTGATGAGGTTTGATGAAAATTATGAAGCGTATCAGGATTCTGCAAAAACATTTTATAACTCATTGAAATACATTCCGCTGTCCGAAAACAAGGGTAATAAATATTTATCCTTAGGCGGAGAAGCAAGAGCAGAGTTTGTGGAATTCAACAACGAAGACTGGGGAAGGCTGGGAATTGGAAGCAACCCGTTTTTTATCCAGAGATATACGGTTCATGCAGATTGGCATTTAGGCTCGCGGGTAAGGGTTTTCGGACAGTTGAGAAGTGCATGGGAAAACGGAAGAAAGAACGGGCCAAGACCTATTGATGAAGATCACTTGAATGTTCAGAACCTTTTTATAGACGTGGATGCGGTTAAAAATGAAAAAGAAAAACTAACCGTTCGCGCAGGAAGACAGGAACTGGACTACGGAAGCGGAAGACTGATTTCTGTACGGGAAGGCCCGAACCTGAGACTGTACTTTGATGGATTAAAGCTGATGTATCAGAAAGGAAACTTCAAATCGGATGCTTTTATGATGATGGCAAGCGAAATCAATACTGGGGCTTTTGATAATAAACTTTCAAAATCCATCAATCTTTGGGGAAGTTACAACACTCTGATTCTTCCTAAAAGCGGAAATCTGGAATTCTATTATCTGGGAATTCACCGGAAAGACTCACGTTTTGAAGACGGAATCGGGGATGAAACAAGACATACATTAGGCGGAAGATTCTGGAAATATGGCGGTGGTTTTATTTACAACTTTGAAGCGGCTTATCAGTTCGGGAACTTCAACAAAGGAACGATCAGCGCGTGGACGGCTTCTGCAGATATTGGTTATATGTTTGAAAATGTAAAAGGAAAACCTACGATCAATCTTCGCAACGATTATATTTCCGGAGACAGAAACAAAGATGATGGAAAGCTGGGAACTTTCAATCCGCTCTATCCGAAAGGAGGGTATTTCGGATTCAATCCGCAAATCGGACCTGTGAATCTGATTGACATCCATCCTTATGCAACGGTAGATCTGAGCAGCAAAATAACGGTCCAGGCAGATGTGGTTTTCAACTGGAGATATTCCATCCAGGACGGTGTGTACAGGCCAAGCGGTTCTCTGAACCTGACTTCAATGAATTCCAAAAAGAGATACATAGGAACTGCTTTTTTAGGAAGCTTTAATTATAAGATCAATAAATTTTTCACCTTCAATACTGGAATTCAGTATTTCAAAACCGGTGAATTCGTAGATGACATTATTGAAAATGACAAGGACGGATTATTCGTCAATTCAAGAATCGTTTTTAAATTTTAGATGAAGCATAAATAAAATTCATATTTAATTATCCCACATCAATGCTGAAATTTATTTCTAAACCTACCTTTGATATACAGTAAAACAATAATTAACAATTAGACAAAATAATAACTTAAAATCAATCATTATGAAAAATAAACTTACCAATATCCTTAGCCAATCATTATTCATTGCCGGATTAGCATTTTCAACCCTGACTTTTGCTCAAACCACTACAACTACAGCCAACTCATCTGCAAAAACCACAGCCGTCGGAACATCAAAAAACTGGGGCTCAGTGGATGGGATTTCAATGATTGGACTGGTTCAGGGACCATCCTCTGCCGATGCCCAGCTTCAGGTTGCTTGTGTGTTCGAATACACGGAAAATGATATTCACAGTGCCCAGGCTTTACCTGCCAATCTGAACGGGTTGGTGCATTTAGATGAAGCACTTAAAGGTGAATTTACAAAAATCAGACAGTCGGGACAGTTTAAGGGACATTCCCTTGAAACCCTTTTAATAACACCTCCGGCAGGTTCTATGTCAGCGAAAAAATTATTGCTGATCGGTTTGGGTAACAGAAACAACTTCACTCCTGAGCTGATGACTTCAGTGGGAGAAGTAGCTGCCCGCGAAGCAATGAGATTAGGCGTAACCAATTTTGCGTTTGCAAGCGATTTAAAAGATGCAGGGATAGATTCTCCAACAGCTTTGGTAGCGGGAAATGTAGTGAAAGGTATTGTCAGTGCGAACCGCTCTGAAACCTATTTGAAAGAACACAACCTGTCCAAAACAAAGAAATTAGAAAAAGTATACCTGTTGGCGGGACCCTCTTTCTTTGAAATTGCAGGCGGTGGAATTTCAGACGCGATTGCTGAATTAAAGAAATAAGATTTCTGGTTTAAAATATTATTAAAAATGGCGCCACTTATTTAAAAGTGGCGCCATTTGGCTTTTCAATCTCTTCAGAATACCATTATTCTATCCGGAAATATCCCTCGGAATAAGTTCTGGCTTTACCTGCCACAATTACTCTTTCCTTTTTGTTTTCACAATAAAGCTCGCCGCCTCTTTCCGATAGCTGGCGGGCGAATAGCTTATCTTTCCCTAATCTTGATGACCATAACGGAATAAGCGAGCAGTGGGCAGAGCCGGTTACCGGATCTTCAAGAATGGACGACTGCGGAGTAAAATATCTTGAAACAAAATCACTGTCAGTACCTGCTGCTGTTACTACAACCCCTCCCGGGTCCAGATTGATGAGGTCAAAAACAGATCTTTCAATTTTGATATTTTTTATGTCTTCCTCAGATTCATATACCAGAACATAATCTCTTGATTGGAAGACCTCCTTAGGCTGTATATTCAGGGATTGGCTTATTATATCCGGAAGAGCCGATTTTTCAGGCATTCTTGACGGAAAATCCATATAATACATTCCATCTTTAACTTCGACCGTTAATTCTCCGCTTCTGGTTTGAAAAACCATCCTGCTGCTTTGATAGTTTAAAATAGAAGCCAGGCAATGGGCTGTGGCAAGGGTAGCATGTCCGCACAGGTCCATTTCTATTTCGGGGGTAAACCATCTCAGATGAATAGTATTGCCATTATCAATAAAGAAAGCTGTTTCGGCTACAGCATTTTCGCGGGCTATTTTTAAAAGTATCTCATCAGGCAACCAGTTTTTTAGTGGGACAACGCATGCGGGATTCCCATGGAAAATCTCTTCTGTAAAAGCATCTATTTGATATAATTCTAACTTCATGATTGACAAAATTTTACGTGTGTTGCAAAGATAATTTATTTTCAGGGCATACTTTGGTTTAATTATACTCTTACTGCCTTGGCAGGATCATTATGAAATATCTGTATTTATCCATTATGTATATTCTGGTTAATTTTTCTTATTTATGCAATATTATTATCAATAATTGATTATTGTATCTATTAATTATGAAATAATTAAGTTTATAAAAATAATTTTTATAATAATATTCTGACTATATTTAACATAAAACAAGTAGTAATTAATATTATGGATAATTATCCAGTACCTGACAATGAAAAGGGAAGAATTAAAAAACTGGAACTGTTTGATCTTCTGAACCTTCCAAAGGATCCTCAATTAGATGTTTTTGCAGAAGCTGCGTGTCTGATTGCAGATTGTCCCAGCTCGCTTATTGCCATTATGGAAAGTGAGATTCAGACGATACAGAGCTGTATTGGGCTTTCTTTGGATGCCGTGGACCGGAAAAATACACTATGCCAGTATTCTGTTGCAAGCGGAGATGTGGTGGTAATTAACGATACCCTGACGGACAGCAGATCATCCGGTAACTCAATAATACTTGAAGGGGGTATCCGATTCTACGCAGGTATACCGCTGATAGATGATGAAGGCTTTGTATTGGGAACTATTTGCGTTATTGATTACAAGCCTAAAACTATTTCGGAAAACCAGATTGCCGCCCTTAAAAAAATAGGTGATGCAGTTACACAGTTTTTCCTGAACAAAAGAAAAAATATTCGGGCTGAATATTTCCAGCAAACCTTTGATGTTTCCAATAATCTGATCTGCGTCATTGATAACGAATTTATTCTCAAAGAAGTAAATCCGGCATTTCAAAAACTTTTTGGGATACCCAAAAACCAGGCTGTTCATCAGAGCTTTTTAACAATTCTGGGAGAACAGGATGTTTCCTTGGAGCTCAGATTAAAAAACTTTCTCAAGACTGATGAAGAACTGGTATTTATAACCTCCACAAAGATATATGACGCTGCTCCTATTCTTATAGAATGGTATCTGAAGCAGAATCAGAATCATTCCGGAATTTTTTGTTTCGGAATTAATATTACCCAGCGTATTGAAGAAAGGCTTCAGCTTGAAAGCTCTGAACGCCGTTTCAGAAGCTTTTTTGAAAATGCCATCGGCCTGATGAGCATGCACGATATGGAGGGGAATATTCTTGAAGTGAATGAAAAAGGAAGAGAAACCCTGAAATATTCTGCGGAAGAAGTACAGGGACTGAATCTGAAAGACCTTGTTCCTGAGCAAAACTGGCCTTTACTGGAAGAATATCTGCAGCGGATCAACCAGAACAAGGAAGATTTCGGGACAATGATCCTCAGGTCAAAAAAAGGAGAAGAGCTGGTCTGGATGTACCATAATCTTGTAGAAACCGATAAAGACGGGAATCCCTACGTAGTAAGTACAGCGCTGAATGTTACCGAAAGAATAACCCTGGAAAGAGATCTGGTATATGCTAAGAAAATGCTCGAGCAGACAAGCTCGGTTGCCCAGGTGGGCGGCTGGGAAGTTAATCTTAAGAATAATGCTGTATTCTGGTCAAAGACGACAAAAGAAATTCATAAAATAGACTATGATTTCCAGCCGGATCTCGAAAACGCAATTGGTTTTTACAAAGATGAAGACAGGCAAAAAATTGATTTTCTTTTCAAAAGAGCTGTTTCGGAAGGTATTCCTTACGATGAAGAGGTTCGGCTTGTCCGGAATGATGGCGTTACGATCTGGGTAAGAGTAAAAGGAATCCCGGAGTTTGAAAACGGGGTATGCAACAGGGTTTTTGGGATCATTCAGGATATTGATGCCTTTAAAAAGATTTATCTGGAGCTTGCGAACAAAGAGGCAATGATGCAGTCTTTCGTAACCTACGTGCCCGTTCCTGTAGCGATGTTTGATAAAGAGCTTAATTACCTTTCGGTAAGCACCAGCTGGAAAGAAGAATTCAATATGAATAATGTGGAGCTGACGGGAGAGAATATCTTTACCATTTCTCCCGATGTTCCAGAAGAGAGAAAAGCGATCTACAAAGATGCTTTACGCGGTAAGGTCTATAAAAATGATGATTTTGCCATTGAACTTTTACATAAAGAAGGAATCCAGCATTACAATGTGGAAGTAGGGCCATGGTATCTTTCAGAGGGTGTGATAGGTGGTGTAATAGTTTCTGTTCAGAATATTACCAATGCTGTTAAAGTCAATGAAGAGCTCAAAAATGCAAAAAAAATGGCAGAAATTGCGAGCAAGGCCAAATCTGATTTTCTGGCCAACATGAGTCACGAAATCCGCACACCTCTGAATGGAGTTATAGGATTTTCAGACCTGCTTTTAAAAACTCCACTCAATGAAATACAAACCCAGTATCTTAATTATATTAATGAATCCGGGGAAAATCTGCTTGCTATCATTAATGACATTCTGGATTTCTCCAAGATAGAGTCCGGTAAAATGGACCTCCTCATTGAAAAATCCAACGTTTATGATCTGGTCAGCCAGGTCGTCAATGTAATTCTTTATCAGTCGCAGAAAAAACATATTGAGCTGCTGCTCAATATCGAGCAGGGACTGCCGAAAATACTTTGGCTGGATGAAACCCGGCTGAAGCAGATTCTTATCAATCTTTTAGGGAATGCAGTGAAATTCACACAGCAAGGTGAAATTGAGCTTAAAGTAGAAAAACTGAATATCTGCGATAAAAATATATCACTAAGATTTTCTGTAAGAGATACAGGAATAGGTATTCCGCTTGAAAAGCAGCAGCATATTTTTGATGCTTTTACACAGGAAAACAGTTCCATCAGCAAACGCTACGGTGGAACAGGGTTGGGACTTACGATATCGAATAATATTTTAGGCTACATGGGAAGCCACCTTTCCCTGAACAGTGCACCGGGAAAAGGGTCTGTATTTTTCTTTGATATTGAGGTTCCTTATGAGATATCCGAAACCGGTGAAGATGAAGAACTGAAAATAGAAAAAGTTCTTATTGTAGATGATAATGAGGCCAACAGGGTGATTCTTCAGCACATGCTGGCGTATAAAAAAGTTGAATCAAAACTGGCAGCCAACGGAATGGAAGCCTTACAGATTTTACTGGCGGGAGAACGTTTTGATGTTATTTTAATGGATTACCATATGCCGGTAATTTCCGGGCTGGAAACCATTGAAAAAATTAAGGAATTATTCATTCAGAACCATGAAACTTCCCCTCTGGTTATCCTTCATACTTCTTCAGAAGAACATGATGTGATCAATTCTTTCAGGCAGGACGAAAACTCATACTTCCTTTTAAAGCCTATAAAGTCGGAAGAGCTCTATCAAACTTTGAAACGTGCCGTACAGGATAATGTAAAAGAAATACCCGCAGCTCCGGAGTCGGAAATGGAAACTTCTTTATTTCCGCCTGATCTCCGTGTTTTGCTTGTGGATGATAATCCTGTGAATATGGTACTTAACAATAGAATGATGAAGTCCCTGATTCCTGATGCACAGCTTACGGAGGCAACTAATGGACTGGAAGCTTTGGAACAATGCAAAAGCAAACATTTTTCGGTGATCCTGATGGATGTTCAGATGCCTGTAATGGACGGTATTGAAGCCACCAAGCAGATCCGTCTTCTTCCCGGATATCAGGATACCCCGATTATTGGAGTCACAGCAGGGACCATAATAGGTGAAAAGGAAAAATGCATCATGTCCGGAATGAATGATTTTCTTCCGAAACCCTTAAGGCAGGCAGATCTTTTTGAAATGCTTACAAAATATATTTCCGGCAATAAAGCAGAACATAAAAACACTGTACAAATGGAAAGATATCTTGACCTGAACCTTCTCAATGATCAAACGGGAGACGATGATGAAGATTTTAGAAAAATGTTTCTGAACCTGGTCATCCAGCAGCTTTCCGAGGCCGAAAACAATATAAAAAATACCGCTGCCGAAGAAAATGTTGAAGAAATGAAAAAAATCCTTCACAAGCTGAAAGGGACGGCCGGAACAGCCGGATTGATAAAGCTGGCAGAAACCGCTTTATACTGGGAAAATAAAGTGGACGAAACTACAGATTTCTCATCCTTACTGCAGGAAATAATTGATGAAATAACAATCGGATTAAATTTAATAAATGGTTTAATAAAATAAAAATAAAAACTATGTTGATTCTGATCGCTGAAGACGATGAACTGATTCTAAAAACGATAGAACACAAATTATTAAAGGAAGGTCATGAAGTGATCCTTACCCGAAACGGAAAGGAAGCCATCGAAACTTTAAAAGAGAGAGAGGTGGACCTTGCCATTACAGATATCATGATGCCCTTTGCTTCAGGAATAGAAATACTTTCTGCAATACAAACGATGGGGAAGGAAATTCCTGTGATTATGCTGTCTGCCATGGGGCAGGAAGAGGTGGTGCTTAATGCTTTTGACCTCGGGGCCTCGGATTTTATTATAAAACCGTTCAGCCCGAATGAACTGATGCTGAGAATTAAAAGATTTATCCCTAAATAAACGAATATGCTGCTTACCACTTCTGTACATTTTCTTTTTATTGTTTTCCTTGGGATGCTGTTGCTCGTACTGTTATTAATTATAGGGGTACTTTTTTACAGTTTTTTTCAATATAAGGAATCTGTGAGAATCTCAGAATGGGTAAAGGTTATTAATCAAAAAATATCGGAAGTTATTGTTTATGAAGATCAGGAGTTGTCTTTGGATCAAAATTTTATGGCTTCTTCGGGGAATTCGTCATTCCGGAATTTATTCCTGCAGAAACTTGTAGATTCTGAAAAGAAATTCTCAGGATCAGCAAAAATTAAAATTAAAAACCTCTTCAAAGAATATCATCTCCAGCAGGAAGCTGCCAAAAAGCTTGATCAGAAGAAACCTTACCTCATCGCCGGCGGAATACAGGAGCTTACGGTAATGGAAGTAAAAGAAAGTCTTCCCAGAATTTCCTCTTTTTTATCACATCCTTCCCCGCAGGTCTACCAGGAAGCGCAGTACGCCATGGTAAGCTTTAAAGGTTTTGAAGGCTTGTACTTTCTGAATACTGCGACAGAAAAAATTTCAGAATGGCAGCAGCTCCGTCTTCTTCTTTCTATCACCAGCGTACCGGAAAACTCAGGAGAAGCTATCGAAAGCTGGCTCAGAAGCCCCAATGACTCCGTGATTATTTTTACTTTGAAATTGCTGAGGAAATTTCAAATGCTTCCTTTTTATCCAATTGTGGTTACTCTTTTGGAGCATTCCTCAGTTGAGGTCAGGGTACAGGCCGTACAGACGATTTTATCACTGGAAAACCCTTCAACAATTCGTTTTCTTACGGAAGTTTATCCGGATCAGCCGCATGAAGTTCAGCTTGAAATTCTTCGTGTGATGAAAATTTCCAAAGACCAGTGCTGTACAGATCTGGTTAAAAAAGAATTACTGGAAAACAGTAATACGGCGATCAAGGTGTATGCCGCGGAAACCCTTTTTGAGCTGGGGCACCAGGAATATTTAGCTAAACTTTCCCGGGATGAAACGGCGTCCGAAAAATTAATTCAAATTATAAAATACGCACTTCAGGAAAAAGTATGTTAGAATTCTCACACATTATCTATGAAGTTATTATATGGTTATTTCTGCTGTACGGGACTGCGGTAGCTATTATTTATGGATGGATCGGAGTCTACGCGCTGGGAGCTGTGATACGCTATAAAAAAGAAAATACATTTACCGATTACAGTATTATTGCTGCCAATCCCAATGCGCCCACCTTCAGCCTTCTTGCGCCTGCTTACAACGAAGGAATGACCATAGTGGAAAATGTAAGATCGTTGTTGTCCCTTTATTATCACAACCTTGAAATTATCATTATTAACGATGGGAGTAAGGATGATTCTATCCAAAAACTGATCGAAGCTTACGAGCTGGAAAGAGTGTCTTTCTTTGTGCAGGGGAAAATTGAAACCAATAAGATAAAAGGAGTTTATAAAAGTAAAAATCAGGCTTTTAAAAAACTTATCGTTGTGGATAAAGAAAACGGCGGTAAAGCTGATGCCTTGAATGTAGGCATTAATGTTTCTTCCGGGGATTATCTGGTGTGTATTGATGTAGATTGTATCCTGGAGCAGGATGCGATCCTGAAACTGGCAAAACCGTTTCTTGAACAAACCGACAAAAAATATATTGCCTGCGGAGGGGTGATTCGCCTTGCCAACAATTGCGTAATTGAAGACGGGAAAGTAGTGAGCGTAAATATGCCTAAAACACTGCTGGGAAAAACACAGGCCTTAGAATATATCCGGGCTTTTGTATTGGGACGGATGGCTTGGTCCAGGGCTTCAGGACTGATTCTGATCTCCGGGGCTTTCGGGGTTTTCGACAGGAAAATCGTTCTGGAGTGTGGCGGGTACGATAAAAGCACAGTAGGCGAAGATATGGAACTGGTAGTCCGTATGAGGAAATATATGGAAGAAAGGAATGAGCCTTATGAAGTTCTTACAATTCCTGATCCGCTTTGCTGGACGGAAGTTCCTGAGAGCAAGGATATCCTGAAAAAACAGCGTAACCGCTGGATGCGGGGAACCATTGAAACTTTATGGAAACACCGGAAAATGATGTTCAATCCAAAATACGGAAAGTTGGGGATGGTAAGCCTCCCTTATTGGTTTTTCTTTGAGTTCCTGGGTCCGTTGGTTGAGTTTTTGGGATACATCATTTTTATTGTTTTTCTTTTGTTTGGGATTATCAACTGGTCATTTTTTACGATTTTGTTTGCATTGGTGATATCCATGGGGTTTCTTTACTCTATTTACGGGATTCTGGTGGATCTTGTCAGCCATCAGGTATATACCAAACGAAAAGATTTTCTTACCTTAATAGGAACTGCTTTTTCAGAACCGTTTTATTTTCATCCAATCGTGGTGAAAGCAGGAGTGAACGGGTTTATAGATTATTTTAAAAAATCCCACGGATGGGGCGAGATGACAAGGCAGGGTTTCAATCAGAATACCAAAAATTTACCTTTAAAGGAAAGAGTTGCAGCTATTCTTAACCATGGGTTGAGGAAACTGGGTATGATATCTTTGGTTTTTCTGATCTTATTTTTAGTAGGTGTTGCTGCAGAATGGTTTTGGTACAGGTATTCTTTTCCGAGATTTAATTCCTCTTCTATTGCAGGACCTCTCTTTTTGGAAAATATTTTGTTTGCATTGAAACTGATATTTGTTTTTGGAGTTATTTATTTAATAATCAATTCTATAAAAGAAAGCTGGGCCAATTTATCAGCGCTGGTTGTATTCGGATTTGTGGCTGTTACGCAATATATTCTCTTCTTGTATTTCTCCGAAACCCAAAATATGCTTGGTGCAGATCTTTTGTATTACAGCAAAGATGAGATCAAGCAGATTTTAAGAGCGGGCGGAATGCTTAATTTCAAAAATTTTGCGCTGCTGGGAATTTTGATTGCAATATGTGTTATTCCTTTATGGATGGCAGGAAGATCCGCCTTTAAGTCAAAATATATAGGAATCGTTTTTTTAAGCCTTGGCCTGATTGCTTTTTTTATTCCCAAAAATATGATGCAGTCTAAGGAATTAAACCAGACCAATAATACCTTCAGCCAGACTGCTTCAAAAAGTAAATGGGCTTATTTCTTTATATCCAACGAAGAGAATTTTATCAGCAGTCATCCTGAAATCAGTGAATTTATTAATGATGAAGGAAAGTTTACAGCCAATGCCGAAATGCTCGATCCGTCATTTCCTTTTTGGAGAAAAGAAAATACTCCTGACTTTTTAGGCGCTTATTTTAATAGGTCTGAAGAAGTTCCGAATCTTGTCTTTATCGTAATGGAAGGTTTTGGGCATGCTTATACTTCTCCCAAAGGGTATGTGGGGAATTTTACGCCTTTTCTGGATTCTCTGGCCAGTAAAAGTTTATTTTGGGAGAACAGTTTAAGTTCTGCGGGGAGGACGTTCGGAGCCTTGCCTTCGCTCACTGGGTCACTTCCTTTTGGTAAAAACGGATTCCTGGAAATTGAAAATACACCGGAACATTTCAATCTTTATAATGTTTTAAAAGCCAATGGATTTGAAACAGGATTTTTCTATGGCGGGAATTTATTGTTTGACCGTTACAGAAATTTTCTGGAATACAGTAAGGTAGATCATATTGTAGATATTGCATCGTTCGGCGGTTCTTACAAAAGACTTCCGGCAACCGATGGAGATAGCTGGGGCTATGAAGATCAGGCGGTTTTCAAAAAGTTTCTGGAGACGCAGAAATTACAGCAAAGACCTTATTTTAATATGCTTCTTACGCTTTCTACACATAATCCGTTTTTGATTAATAACAGGGCGTATTATGAAAAACTTTATAATGAAAGATTACAATCCAATCTCTTAAATCCGGAGCAGAAAAAATGGGCGGAAGGCAATAAAAACCAGTTGATTTCTGTCCTGAATGCAGATGATGCCCTGAAAAACTTCTTTGAAGATTACAGCAAACGTCCGGATTTTCAGCATACGATTTTCGTTATAACAGGCGATCACAGTATGCCGGAAATTACATTGGAATCTAAGATTGACAGGTTTCATGTACCATTGCTGATCTATTCACCATTGTTGAAAGAGCCGAAACGTTTTCTGAAAACGGCAAGTCATTTTGATGTTGCTCCATCTCTTTTAGCCTATTACAGGAATAATTATAAACTCCGTACACCGTCTACTGTTACCTGGGTAGGACGAGGCTTCTCTCCGGATTCGCAGATAAGCAAAGCCGGAATTCCTATGATGCAGAGTAAAAATATGATGATTGATTTTGTTTCAGATAAATATTATCTTCATGAAGGACAGTTGTTTACGCTTAAAAACTCTGAGGAAGATCCTTCTGATGATGCTTCTGCTTTGAAGTTGATCAGTGGACGTTTTAATCAGTTTAAAAGTATGAACTCAAGGTTTTATGCCAGCAGGAAATTAATGCCGGATTCTGTCATGGTTAATTTTATGAAAAAAAATAAATAAAAACGGATTAAAACTTTCTTGTATAGCCTAAGGTAATATCAAACTGATTTCCTTTTTGATTCGGGAGGTATTCCTGATTGTAATACATGGTTCCTACGGAAAACATATTGGCTTTTAGTGAAAAATTATATTCAGCCCCTATTTTGAAGGTTTTAAGCTTAAAGGTTTCGTTTTCCAGAAGGTTATTCCTGTTTTCTTCCGGACTGATTCCCGTACCGATCTGAAAGCCAAAATAATCCTGTGCACTTTTTGTATAGTAACGAACCGTTCCTGTGTAGGAATGTGAAATATTTTTGTTGTCCGGCGTAATGTACGTTCTTATATTGAACCAGAAATTTTTGTAATATTTCCCGACAGATGCAGTATACATCCAGATATTCTTGCTGAAGTAAAGCTGCCTGTATCCGATTTCTGCTTCAAAACTCTTGGGAAGATTAGCGTTCAGGGAAACTCCTGTTCGGTATTTCGGGAACAGTCCAACATCATTGGAGTAGGCGCCTCCCACATAGAGATAAAACATTTTGGATAACCGCGGATAAGCTTCCAGCTCAATCTGGGTTCCGTCTTCTGCAAATTTATTGGCATAATTTCCCCTGATGATCACTGCGCCAATAGGTGTGACTCTTTTATAACTGAGTCCTACAACATGCCAGTCGTCATCGAACTGTTTGTCGAAATGAGAATAGTTGTAAAGAATACTTAAAGCATTTTTGTAAGTAAATTCATGCACCCTTACGGCCAGGCTGTTGGCTTCCGTGTTTTTTGGATTAATCGCTAGAACAGCTTTGATGGCCTTTTCAGATTCAATATAATTTTTATCTGCATATTCTACTTTTGCTTTCAAAAGCCAGAGTGCTTCAGACTGTGGGTGAGAGGATAATCCTTTACTGATGATCTCTTTGGCTTCGCTGTACCGGTCATTCCAATATTCCAGGGAAGCATAGGCAATGAAATAATCTTCATCTTTAATATTTTTTCTTCCAAGATCTTCAAAAACTGCTCTTGCAGACTCCGGATCTTTATTCCATGTATAAACTCTACCTAAAAAAATTGAAATATCAGTATAGTCGGGTGCCGTTTCCAGGGCCTGTTTGGCAAGTGAAATAGAGGTGGCGTAATCTTTATTTTCAAATGCAGCTGTTCTTGCTTTTGCAAATAATTCGTCAGCTGACGCATTTTGCTGGGCATATATTTGTAACGGAAGTAATACCAATACCAGAAGAACTAAATATCCAAAGTATGTTTTCATTGAAGTGAGATGGTTAATCAATTTTTTTTATAGCTGAATTGTATCTTAATAACAAATATATTGAACTTTTGTGATCAATTTACTAGTAATAAATTTTTATCTCTATATTTTTAATGGCGATAAGATAAACCAATGAAATAATGTTTGTCAGCAGTCTGCTGTATTCCATAATTAATTCCGAGATCGAATTTAAGGTCTTTTACAACTTCCATTTGAATGGCGGCATTGATAAAATTTGAAAATTCATGGGATTTAAAATCATACGTATAATAGGTTTCCGCTATCCAGTCAATTCCCTTGGATAATGGATGGCTAATCGTCAGTGTTTGCAGGAACTCGGTATGCATTGAAGGCTGATCCGTATCCTTGAGCTTATCTATTTCCACCTGCAATCCAAGTTTCCAGTCACCGGATAATTTGTATGACATAGGTACAATCAGGCCATATTCATAGCGGCTTTCCTCATATTCAGAAGTAGGAAATTTTATGTACGGTAAAACAGCCAGTGCAAAATCACCATGATTGTTTCCTGTTAAGTTTTGTTTTATTCTCAGGGTTATATCGCCGATTCCTTTATTCACTTCTTCAGAACCTGAACTTAAGTCCTTCTCCTTTTGCCGGCCGTAGGTCTGGAAACCGACTTGTATGGCAGTATTACCGGTAATCCCGATCTTCAGGTTTGCCTGATTGATGAGTAATGTACTTGTTTTCTGTACATCTGATTTCTCATTGATGAGTCTTACCAGGTCTGTTTCAAATTGAATATGGCCTGCATCTACAGTGTAAGGAGATTCGGTAACATCGGGACGATCGGTTTCCATCTCTCTCATATGTTCCCGTGGCACAGGATTAAAAATTGAGTAGCTTTTGTGAGGCTCTTGTTGTGCAAAGTACACTGACGGGATAAATAAAGCGGCAAAAGCTAATTTTGAAAAAAAATAAAGGTCATTCATAGGTTTTATTTAAAAGTTTTAATGTTTGGGACCCCATTAATTGCAAATACTTCCGGTTAAGGTGGTTTGTAAAATAGATATCCCTGCTATGAATGGATTATTCATCTTTTTTCTTATAATGCTCGATATTATGGAATTGATGATAAGAAGTACGAAGCTGCCTTAGCTGTTCTGCAATTACTTTAGAGCTTTCCGCACACAGATTGCCACTTTTCAAAGCGTTTTCATAAGCTTCAATAGCATGTTGTTCACCAAAAACTACATTTTCCAATGTTTCTTTATCATTATTGCTTCTGGGTAAAGAATTTTTAATGTCGATCCATGTCCGGTGGAGGCTGCCTGCCAGTGATGAGGTGTCTTCATCGGGATTTCCGCTTCTTTCGGTAATGAGATTGATAATTTCATTCTTCATTACTTTTGATTGGGAGATCATTTTATCGTATTCCCCTTTCAGGTCAGAATAGCTTTCCCAAACTTTTCCTTCTACGCTTTCAAAACCCTTAATCCTGTCATTGGTTATATGAAGTAAATCATTGAGGGTAGAAATTGTTTTAGCATTTTCCATATTAAATTATTTTTAAAATATTAAACAATAAATATGCCCTCAGCGTTTATTTTGTGGTATGTATTATCTTTTTTATTGTATAATTCATAAATTTTAATGTGGCATCCATGATGCTGTTATTGTAGTATTTCCGATGACCTTCTTTTATTTAAAATGCAAATTGATAGAATGTATTTAGTGTATTAATATACAATTTTATAGAAGTTGGTATAATTATCCTGATTAATTTTTCATAGACGTATTGGGATTAATGTATTGTTTATCAGTTATTTGATCTTTCCGTTAGCTTCTTTTATTTAAAGTGAAATTCATCTTTAATCCAGGAAATTAAAAATAAAATCAAAATAAAAGTATATTTATATTCTTTTATAAGTATATTTGTATACTAATTGGTTTGAAATGAATTTTGATCTTATAAAAGCAGTTGTAGAACTCGTTCAGCAATTTTCAGAGCAAAATGAAGCTAAAGCGGTATACAGCAATAATCTTCAGGGCTTTACGGAATGGCTTACCACTTCCTGTAAAAGTGGTTCTGAACAGAAAGATCCGGATTGGAGAGGAAAACAATTGGAAAGTAGTTCAGACATCATCATCAATACCTTGCTGATAAGAATGAGCAGGTATGCAAAATCTTATTCACGGTCGTCAATCAGCAATTCGGTATTTACAAGCCAGGATGATATCATTTACCTGATAAGTCTGAAAATGATAGGCGCTATGACAAAAATGGAATTGATAAAACGTAATATACAGGAGAAGTCTTCAGGCATAGTTATCATTAACCGCTTAATCCGTAATGGTTGGGCTGAGCAGACAGTCACAGAAAAAGATAAAAGAACAAAGCATATTCAGATCACGGAAAAAGGACTTTCCGTATTGGAAGAGCACATGGATGAAATCGGTAAAGTTTCAAAAGCTATGGTAGGAAACCTGGATTATTCTGAACAAAAGCTGCTCATAGCGATACTCTCTAAACTTGATGAATTTCACGATAATTTTTACCGTATGAATCTGGAAGCCAGAGATCTGCTGGATAATGTGTATAAAAGGTTGAATTAATGCAGTATTAATACCATTAAAACTATTAAATAAAAAAATGAACAGGGGAAGCTCAAGAAAGAAAATTGCGGTGATAGGTTCTGGATTTTCCGGACTCTCTGCTGCTGCCTATGCTGCAAAATCAGGAAATGAAGTACATGTATTTGAAAAGCATCCCCAGCCTGGCGGACGTGCAAGACAATTTAAAACAGAAACAGGTTATGTTTTCGATATGGGGCCCAGCTGGTACTGGATGCCTGATATTATTGAAGGGTTTTTCGCAGATTTTGGCTTTAAAGTATCTGATTTCTTTAAACTGGTTTCTTTAGACCCTCAGTTTGAGATGGTTTTTTCAGAAGAGAAGGTTACAGTTCCCGAAAAAAATGAAGATATCCGGGAGTTATTTGAAAAAATAGAGCGGGGAGCGGGTAAGAAGTATGACAAATTCATGCAGTCTGCCCAATTCAAGTATGAAGTAGGAATGAAAGATTTCGTAACCAAGCCATGTTACAACTGGTTTGAATTCGCTTCATTAAAAATAGCAGGCAGTGCTGTAAAGCTTAATCTTTTAAGTGATTTCAGGAAATATGTTTCAGGGTATTTTGCTGATCCGAAACTCAGATCCCTGATGGAATTTCCCGTTATATTCCTTGGAGCTTCCCCTCAGAATATTCCGGCTCTTTACAGCCTTATGAATTACGGGGGATACGTTTTGGGAACAAAATACCCAATGGGAGGGTTTTATCAGCTTGTTCTGGCGATGAAAGAAGTTGCTGAAAAGCAGGGCGTGACTTTTCATTTTAATCATGATGTACAGAAAATCAATACAGAAAACGGGAAGGTTAATTCAATAACAGCAAATGGTAAAGATTATGAATTTGATGCAGTCATTGCCTCATCGGATTATCATCATACGGAAACACTAATTCCTAAATCACTCAGAAACTACAATGATGCCTATTGGAAAACAAGGACCTTTGCTCCTTCATGCCTTATTTATTACCTGGGAGTCAAAGGAAAGATTCCTCATCTGAAACACCATACCCTATTTTTTGAAAATGATCTGGACAATCATGTAGACTGTATATATTTAAACAAGAAATGGCCTTCCAAGCCTCTTTTTTATGCGTGTTGTCCCTCCAAGACAGATCCGGATGTAGCTCCTGAAGGTTGTGAAAATCTTTTTTTGCTGCTGCCGCTTGCCCCGGGAATACACGATGAAGAATCTTTAAGAGAAAAATATCTGAGGGAAATGCTTGGAAGAATTGAAAAGCATACCGGTGAAACCGATCTTATTTCCCGAATTGAATACAAAAGAAGCTATTGTGTAAGTGATTTTATTTCAGATTATAATGCTTATCAGGGCAATGCTTACGGCTTATCAAATACTTTGTCACAGACAGCAGTCTTAAAACCTAAAATAAAAAACAGGAAGATCAGAAACCTTTTTTATACGGGACAATTAACGGTTCCGGGACCGGGAGTTCCGCCATCCGTCATTTCAGGGAAAATTGTAGGGATTGAAGTTAGTAAACTAAAAATAAAATAATATGAAAAAACTGTTTGATGAATTGTCTTACGAAGTCAGTAAGTCCGCCACACAAAAATACAGTACCAGTTTTTCATTGGGAATACTGGCATTGAAGCCTTCCATCAGACCTGCCGTTTATGCTGTTTATGGTTATGTGCGCCTTGCAGATGAAATTGTAGATAGTTTTCACGGCTATGATAAAGAGAAGCTTTTAAGGAGATTAAAGGCTGAAACATATGATGCGCTGGAAGATGGCATATCACTCAATCCTATTCTGCATTCATTTCAGGAAACCGTTCGTCAGTATGATATTGACATCCGGTTGGTAGATCAGTTTTTACACAGCATGGAAATGGATCTTCATAAAATTGATTATAACTCGGAACTGTATAAAGAATATATCTACGGATCTGCGGAAGTGGTGGGGCTGATGTGCCTCCAGATCTTTACAGAAGGCAATAAAGAGCAGTATGAGAAGCTTAAGCCATTTGCGATGAAGCTTGGGTCAGCTTTTCAGAAAGTTAATTTTTTGCGGGATCTGAAAGATGATTATCAGGTATTGGGCAGGACCTATTTTCCATCTCTGAACATGTCCGTGTTTGATAATAAAGTAAAGGTCCAGATTGAAAAGGAAATTGAAGAAGAATTTAACGAAGCATTGCAGGGAATTAAAAAACTGCCCGGGTCTGCTATTTTTGGAGTATACCTGGCCTACAGATATTACCTTTCTCTTTTCGAAAAAATAAAGAAAACAAGTTCTCAGCGTATTTTACAGCAGAGGATAAGGATCGCCAATTCGCAGAAGATTGTGGTTGCATTCAAAAGCTACATACGGTACAAATCTGCTTATTTCTAACAGTTTGTCTTATAGCAGTTTTTCGAAAGGTTTATGAATCAATAAAAGAATAAATGATGTACAGATTATACAGAGAGCAGCAGCTGAATTGTGATATGGAAACGGCATGGAAGTTTTTTTCATCCCCTCATAATTTATCAGAAATAACCCCTGAAAGCATGAATTTCGTAGTTCTTTCAGATGTTCAGGATGAGCCTGTTTTTAAAGGAATGGAAATAGACTATAAGGTTTCTCCTTTACTGGGAATCCCGATGAGGTGGAAGACTATTATCAGCCAGGTAGAAGAATATAAAAGTTTTACAGATTTTCAGAAAGAAGGTCCGTATAAGCACTGGAATCATTTTCATGAATTTATTCCGAATAAGGATGGGGTACTCATGAAAGACACGGTAGATTATGAACTTCCGATGGGGATTTTAGGTAAAATTGCCCATCAGCTATTCGTAAAAGAAAAGCTCAAAAGTATTTTCGATTTCAGATACACGGTTTTGGATAATCTTTTTAACCATAAGCATAATTAAAATGAATTTTCTGATCGTTTTAGGAGTATTTATTACCATGGAAGGAGCTACATGGCTGATCCACCGGTATATTATGCATGGCTTTCTGTGGAGCCTGCACCGGGATCATCATGATCATAGCCATGACGGGAAGCTTGAAAGAAATGATCTCTTTTTTTTCATTTTTGCAAGCCCGGCCATTGCTTTATTATATCTGGGAGTAAAGCAGGAATTCAGCCATTGGTTTTTTATAGGTCTTGGAATAAGTCTTTACGGAATGGCTTATTTCTTTGTACATGATATTTTTATTCATCAGCGGGCAAAAGTTTTTAGCAAAACAAATAATCCTTATTTCCTTGCGATCAGACGTGCCCATAAACAGCACCACAAACATTTGGGGAAAGAAGATGGAGAATGTTTCGGTTTTCTCTGGGTTCCTGTTAAATATTTTAAAATGTATTTCAATAAAAAATGATGCCTTATACTTACATACTGATTAACTTTTTTACGGTCATTATCTGTTTTTTAGCCTCTTTTGATAAAAGAATACAGTTTAACAGGCTTTTCGGAAAGTTTCTGCTGTCGTCCACCATTGTGGCAATTCCTTTTATCATCTGGGATATCTGGTTCACTGCAGAAGGAGTATGGTGGTTTGATCTTAGGTATACGTTAGGATTCAAAATAGCTGGACTTCCCATTGAAGAATGGCTGTTTTTTTACTGTATTCCTTTTGCCTGTGTTTTTACTTACTACTGTATAGAGAAATTTTTTGATTTAGGATTGGCTGATGCCTTTAATAATATCATCGTTTTTACGGCTGTTATTGTTCTCAGTGTTGTAGGACTTCTTTACTATGATAGAATATATACCTTGCTTACAGTGATCATAACCATATTCACGCTTTGTTACCTGCATTTTATTGCTAAAAAAGAGTGGATAGGGAAGGCCAGCTTTGTATATCTCGTTTTGATGCCAGGTTTTTTCGCAGTGAACGGAATTTTGACTGGATCTTTCATTCCTTCCCCAGTTGTTAATTATAATCCTGATGATTTTTTGGGCGTCAGAATGGGCACTATCCCTGTTGAAGATGCCGTTTACGGTTACAGCCAGTTTTTACTCAATATTTACTTCTTTAAAAAAATAACTAAAAATGAAAAATAGACTATTTTTTACCTTGCTAATAGGCTTTTTAAAAAGATAAATCATGGATAAAGTGAATATTTTTTGGTTCAGAAGAGACCTCAGGCTGGAAGATAATGTGGGGCTTTATCATGCCCTTCAGTCAGGATTAAAGGTTATTCCGGTCTTTATTTTTGATACCGATATACTGAACAGGCTTCAGGATAAAAAAGACAGAAGGGTAGACTATATCCATCAGGCTTTACAGCGTATTCATAAAGAACTGAAAAAGCATAACAGCGGGCTTTATGTTTATCACGGTACTCCAATGCAGGTTTTAAAAAAAATCATTCAGGATTTTAACGTAGATAAAGTTTTTTGCAACAGGGATTATGAACCGCAGGCCATACAAAGGGACCGTGAGATAGCGGATTTCCTGCTCAAACATCATATTCAGCTGAAAGATTTTAAAGATCAGGTCATATTTGAAAAAAATGATATTCTGAAAAATGACCTTTCTCCGTATACAGTTTTCACCCCATACTCAAAAAAATGGAAAGAAAACTTGAAAAATATAGAAACGCTTACTACAGACTTGACCCATTTTGCAAATTATAAAGGGCCTTCAGAGATCATTCCCCTGAAAGAAATCGGATTTGAGAAAACAGAGCTTGAGTTCACGGAACCAGAGTTGAACAGAGATATAATAGATTCTTACGGAAAGTACAGGGATTTCCCTGCAATGGATCATACTACCCATCTTGGGACTGCACTTCGTTTCGGGACTATTTCGATCAGGAAATGTGTGCAATATGCCGTTAAACATAATGAAGTCTGGCTTAATGAACTTATATGGAGAGAGTTTTTTATGCAGATCCTGTATCATTTTCCAGATGTTGTTCATCAGTGTTTTAAAAAGAAATATGAGAATATTGCCTGGAGAAACAACGAAAAGGAATTTAAGGCATGGTGCGAGGGGAAAACCGGATATCCTATTGTAGATGCAGGAATGAGGCAGCTTAATGAAACCGGCTTTATGCACAACAGGGTAAGAATGGTCACCGCAAGCTTTCTGACCAAACATCTGCTCATTGATTGGCGATGGGGAGAAGCCTATTTTGCTGAAAAATTGCTAGACTATGATCTGGCAGCCAATAACGGAAACTGGCAGTGGGCTGCAGGCTGTGGCTGTGATGCAGCACCGTATTTCAGGATCTTTAATCCCTATGAACAGACAAAAAAGTTTGATAAAGATTCTCAGTATATCAGAAAGTGGCTTCCTGAAGATTATGTGGAAGAACCTGTCGTTGAGCATACAAAAGCCAGGGACAGAGCATTAAAAGCTTATAAAGAAGCACTGGCAGAATAAGAGACCATATATATTGCTTAATTTTTTGAGGAATTAGGTATTTTTGTAAACTATTTAACGGATATGAATTATACACTTATAAAAGACTTTATAGACCTATTGCAGGAATTTGAAACCGAAATCCAGGCTTGTCCTGATTTATATCCGGGAAGTATTCAGGGCTTTAAAGCATGGGTTACGGATAAGGAGAATGCTGACCAGAAAGAACGTCCCGAAGAACCTTACTGGGAAGGAAAGGAGAATGGAAGAACGCCGGAAAGTGCTATAAGTACATTACTTGTTCACCTTAACCGATATGCCAAAACCTATTCGAAGTCTGCAATCTCAAATTCTGAATTTTCTACTCAGGAAGATTTTATTTATCTGATCAATCTGAAAGCTTTTGGTGAGATGACCAAGATGGCTCTGATTAAGAAAAATATTCATGATAAACCCGTGGGTATGCTTATTATTGCCAGATTATTGCGTCAGGGACTTATTGAACAGGCTGACTCTGATCTGGATAAACGAAGTAAATTAATCCGTATTACTGAAAGAGGATTATTGATCCTCGAAAAGCAGATGGAAAAGATCCGTCAGGCGACCAATATTGTTGCCGGAAATCTTAACTATCGTGAAAAAATGGAGCTTATACGTATTTTAAATAAACTGGATAGTTTTCATTATCCTATTTTTTCACGGAATATCCAGTCTGATCAGCTCATTAATATCATATATGATGAATATTCATTTTGATACTGAATGATATACTTAAATGTACCAAGGTTTTATTTCTTCCAAAACGGTGGGTGAAACCTGATTTTATTGTTGGTACATTTAAGTATATCAATATATTTTAAAAGTTTGATTTATTTTTTAGTGGATGTAATTTCATTGATTTTCAGAATCATTTCCTTTGCATTGGCATTGGCTGGATCAAGTTCCAGTGCTTTCTGGTAATCGCTCTTTGACAGTGCATATTCTTTTTTATTAAAATAAGCTTCCCCACGACTATCATAAACATTTCCTGACTTTGGAAATTCATTGACGTTTAAATCAAAAATCTTAAGCGCTGCATCTGTTTGACCATTTCTTAGAAATTCATACCCTAGTTCGTTCAATTCATTTTCATTGGAGAAATTATAATCATCAGGCTTATTCTTTTTAAGATCTTTATATAAAGCAATTCCTTTATCAATGTTTTTTAAACATTCTTTTCTGATTGTTAGGCCAATAGATTCTTTTTGAGGTTCGATAGGATAGTTCTTCCAGTGGTTCAAACTGGCAATGCTTAAAAGAATTTCTTCGATTAATTTAAAATTATTTCCGTTAGTCATTACAGCCAGTCCATTTCCGTCTTCTACACTTCCGATATAATAGCATACAAAACCTTCATTTCCACCGCTGTGACCGAAGTATTTTGTGCCTTTGAAATCATTTAGAAATACCCCGTAATTATTCTCAATTCTCTTTACAGACATTTCTTTGGACAAAATTTTATTTGATTTTCCTAACAAAGACAATTGTGTTTCGATGATATATTTCGCCAGATTATTTGGGTTTGTCCATAAACCGGCAGCTGCTTTTTCGGGATAGATGTGATATTTGCCTTGTACTTCTTTTCCATTGTTATAAGCCGTTGCCAGTAATTTTTCTTTTCCCTGGGACGGTGGCTGATTATAAGAACTTTCATTCATTCCCAAAGGCAAAAGAATATTATTCAGTAGGTAATCCTCATATTTTTCTCCTGTTGTATTCTCAAGGATTAATTGTGAAATGGTAGTTCCACCTCCTGAATACTGAAACTTAAGGCCGGGTTCAAAAACAGACCGTACCGCCGGGGAGTTAGCAGGTTTCTGACCATTGAGAATCTGTATTATTGTAGGCAATTCTTTTCCTCTTTGATAACCTCCGAAACCATGAACGGATAGTCCTGCTTTATGACTTAAAAGATTCGCTATGGAGATTTTTTTTCCTTTTGAAACCGAATCGTATGGGAATTTCCAGCTTTTCAAATAATTATTGATGTCATCATCCAAACCTAGTTTTCTTTGCTCAACGAGCTTCAAAAGACCAAGACTATTGATAGATTTGCTGATGGACGCAGCCTGGAATAATGTTTGAGGGGTTGCCGGTCTGTTTTCAGCAACATCTGCATATCCATATGCTTTTGCCCATTCTACTTTATAATCCTTAATAACTGCGATGCTTACCGCATTCATATTGTAGAAAGCCATCCTCTCTTTTAAGGTCCATTTCTTAGTTTTCGACTGATCCCAGCTCAGCAGGTTATCTTCAAATGATTTTATTTTATCCTTTACATTTTGGGCAAAAATATTCAGTGATAAAGAGAGAAGCAGGATGAGATGTATTTTTTTCATTTCTATTCTTGGTTATCTGTTTCAGTATAAAGACGATTCAAAAGCAATTTTTATTACATCAGGGATTGATTTTTTTAATAATATTTCTCCTGTTTATTCTCTTTCAGTTTAATCATTCTTTTTTCTTTATAAATGTAAGGCTTCGTTCTCTAATATCAGCATATTAAATTATATCGTCAAATTAAAAACCGCCTTGTTTCGTTTCTGTGAATGACGTTCAAAAATTATTTAACTTTATTTCAGGTTAATTAAAAAAATGCACTCATGAAAAACTTGACTAAAAATTATCTGTTGCTTTTACTGATCTTTTTTACTTTAGGTAACGTGAATGCACAAAACAGCCGTACGAGTACCAACGATAAAAAAGCGCAGATTTTAAGAAAAATTTGCGCTTTTTAAAGTTGTGACCACTAATATTCTGTTATCGGCAAAATATTAACCGGTTATTTTCAATGATTGAATGTATCCATCAGACAACTGAAAATGATATTTTAAAACAATAGGACTGCCCGGAAATGTTCCCGACGTTTCAGCCGATAAGATGTTTTCCTTTTCGTTATAATCTAATGGCTTCATACTGGCTCTGTATTCTTTGTTGGCTTTGTCAATCCAGTTTTCAATTTCTGCTTTTCCGTTGTGGGTTTTGCCTTCATCAAATACTTCTGCATTTTCAGCAAAACAATTGGCATAAGCTGTACTGTCAAACTCATTTTGGGCTTTCACTAATTCTGAGATAATGTTAGGTAAATTCATTGTATAATATTTAAGATGATTAAATGGTTGGTACTGTACCGCCATCAATTATAAATTCAGTTCCGGTTAAATAGCCGGCTCTTGGTGAAACAAGAAAGCCAACGAATTCAGCTACCTCTTTCGGTTCGGCAGGTCTTCCGAAAGGTATTCCACCCAATGCATCCATCACGCTTTGTTGCGCTTCTTCTACAGTACTATTCGCATTTCTCGCAATTTCACCCAGCCAGGCTTCCGAAGCTGTTGTATTGATCCACCCTGGTGAAACAGTCAGCACCCGGATACCTTTGGGAGTCACTTCGTTCGATAAACTTTTACTATAGTTTCTCAATCCTGCTTTTGAAGCAGCATAAGGTAAGGTTGAATCATAAAGAGGTAATTTGCCCTGAATTGACGCGATGTGAATAATTACACCACTCTTTCGCTCAATCATTTGTGGTAGAAATCCTCTGTCCAGTCGAACCGGAGCAAGTAAATTAGCCTGCAGGGTCGATTCCCAGTCTTCATCATTCAATGCGGCAAAGCCACCTGCGGGTGTTGATGAAGAACCAAGGTTGTTCACAAGAATGTCCAGCCTGCCATAAGTAGACAGTACTTCGCTGATTACTTTTTGTGTTCCTTCTGCTTTACTCAGATCAGAAGGAATGAAATGCAGGTTGCTGTTTTCTTCTTCAGGTGCATTTCTTGCAGTAATAATAACCGTTGCACCAGCTTGTAACAGTCTTTCTGCTATTGCTTTTCCGGCTCCTTTTGTTCCACCGGTTACCAAGGCAATTTTACCTTGTAATTCGTTGTTGTAATTAAATTGATATTCCATTGTTGAATTCTTTGATACAAATTTCCGAAGTATCACTCTTTCAGGCAATAACGGAAAACCGAATTGCATAGGGATAATTTTTTCCCCTATTGTACAATTTGGTACATTGGACTAAATTTGTGTATGCGTGAAAGAAAAATACCTTTGAATTTAAACTGCGGTCTTGACCTTATCGGTGAAGTCCTGTATGGTAAATGGAAAATCCGTCTGTTATGGTTTATCAATCAGGGTCATCTGCGTCCAAGTGAATTAAACCGTAAAATTCCCGATGCTTCAAGACGTGTTTTAAATATCCAGCTGAAAGAACTTGAAGAGCATGAACTTGTTACAAAGAAAATCTATGCCCAGGTTCCACCGAAAGTTGAATATTTCCTCACAGATTTTGGTAAAACCCTGATTCCTGTAATTTCTACCTTAGGATTTTGGGCTGATGAGCATGAAGACAGGCTAAGGGAAGTTATTTTAAAAAGAATGGGGGAGAATACTTACGATGAACCTAATGAAGTTAGTAATTGATTAAAAACCAATTACCAACTGTTTACTCCATTTTGAAGAGCCTTTTCGTATTTTTCCTTATTAAAGGAATAAACATCTTGTGCCTTATGAGCGCCTCCTTTTCGTTGTTCATCCAACTTGGTTAGAATTCCCAGGTTTTTTATTTTTCTGTAGAAATTACCTCTGTTCAGACTCCTGCCCAGTATCGTTTCATATAATCGCTGCAATTCTGTCATTGTAAATTTTTCCGGCAGCAGGTTATATCCGATGGGTTTGTAAGTTATTCGTTCCCTGAGTGTTAATAAAGCTTTTAAGATTATTTGTTTATGATCCATTGTGATGAGGTAATGATCAAGATTATTAACATCAAGCCACTCAAATTCGTCGCTCAGCTCATCAGCTTTTGGAGAAACATCATGATAATTCACAAGTGCATAATAGCCGATAGAAATAAACCTTTGCTTATGCCACAAACTCTCATCATAATCGCTAAAAACTTCCTCGCTCCGGCCATTCCTTCCAAAAACGGAAAACTCTTCCAGGAATATATCGGTTACACCGGCACGCTCTTGTAAAATTCTTACTGCTGCATCATCAATATGTTCTTCTTTTTTAAGATAGCCGCCCGGTAGAAACCATTGCTTGTTAAATTTCATTTTAATAGCCAGGACCTTGAGCTCGTTTTCACTGAATCCAAAGATCACAGTATCGATAGAAATATGGGGAAGATAGAGCTGATAGGCTTCAGTTGATTTTTGTAAAATCTGTGTATGGGGATTCATATCTATTTTAATTGTTCGTGTCGGGCAAAGTTAAGATGATATTAAGGAAGGAGCAAGAATCTGGGCTTTCAGGCTTTACTTTTTGGTAACATATAGTTTAAGATTCTGTATCAATAGAAGTTCTTTTTGTAATAAAATTGTAAATAACCTTATTGTAATTTACTGTAAATCAATTGAATAATTGTTTGTTAATTTTTTTTTAACATTCATTTGGCTGTATCAGAAAAAGAATGTAATATTGAGTCGCTTCATTATGAAGCAACTAAAAATTGTTAAGATATATCAAAAGCTCAATAGATAATATCTGTTGTTTTTTATTGTATGTCATGACCAGTTACCTTATTGAAATTCAATATTTTATTACACAATCCAAACAAAAAAAAGATTAACTGCTAATTATGAAAAACTCAAAACTCCGAATTTCTACATTGTTGCTGATGTTTTCTTGTGGGGTAGCATTTGGCCAGCAGACCGACAGCCTAAGCCTTAAGAAAAAAGCAATAACTTCTTCCAAAGAGGATAATAACAGGAATGTGATGCTCAATGCAGCCAACAATACCAGCCCCCGCGATGTCAATATAGGTCTTCCTTCTACCGTTGGAGGGATCACGATCCTTGAAAATGACCTTCCGGTTGTTTATTTTTTCTGGCCTGAACTGCCTAATAAAACATGGAGGCAAAGTGTTGGACTGGAAAGAACCGGACTCTTAAAAATGGACCAGTTAGCCAATACAATGGGTGACCTGGGTTTTGCGGTGAATTCTTATGCTCAAACAGGAACCAAGGATTTTAAATTAAAAGGAAAACTTACAACAAGTACTTTCGGTTGGCTGCAGGGCGACGTCAATGCTTCCGGACCGATTTCCAAAAACGGCTGGACCTATACCGCAGGAGCTTTTGCCAATTATGATCCAAGTACATATAAATTGGGTTTTGCAAGAAATGCTGATGAAACAAAGATTTTCAGAGCAGGGGTTACCAAATACTTCAATAATGATAAGGGTAAAATTTCAGTTTTATACAAATATGCAGATTCTTACAGCATAACCAATTATGCCGTTTTTCAATACGGAGCAGAAGGTAAAGTAACCGAGCTTGACAATTTCAAAATCGGTAGAGATTCCTATGTGGTAAGGGACGGACAGATGAAAATGAAAGATATTCTTACAGGAAACTATTACTGGGCATCAATGAATGACGAAGATAACAGGTCAACTTCTCATAATATAGATGTTTTTGGTAATTATCTTTTGAACAACGGATGGAATTTCAAATTCTCGACAAGAGCGCATTTTTCAAAAGCGAAAATGTCCAATATGATTCCTTTAAGTATTTTCAATGCGGATCCTTCAGCAGGATATACTTTGGCTTCCACCGGGCAGGCCTATTCCGGGCCGGTAGGAACTATTTTGGGAATGCATACACCCGAAACTCCCATTACGAATATTGCCGGGCGTTTTTCTTTGAATAAACAGCTTGGAAATCATAATGTGACATTCGGAATATTGGAACAATATTACCACGTGAACCAATTCACATCCAACCGTTCTTTCTTCTTCCAGACTGTTGAACCGCAGCCTCAGCGGCTGATTGGTCCCAATACCGATGCTGACGGCTTCTACAACTACAATGCAGGCGGAGAGTACCACAGTGGAACAGAAAATAAACTTTCAATGTATGGTACAGACGAATGGAAAGTTACCGACAATTTTAATTTGAGCTATGGTTTGCATTTAAGAAATCACATCATTGACGGAGAATACTCTCTGACTCCGAGAACTATCGGTTTTAGCTTTACGAATCCTGGTCAGTTTAATCACATCAGCCAAAGTTTCTTCCAGATTGCAGGAAGTTTGAATGCAACTTACAACGTTACCAAAAACTTCGGAGTTTTAGCCAACTTCTTATATACAGAAGAAAACAGAAGATTGGAAAGTTACTCCCAGGCTTTTGAACCCAATACCAATAAAATTAAAAGCCCCTTGGGAGCAATCGGAGTATTCTGGAATACAGACTGGCTCCAGCTGATTTCCCAAGCTACGTATCTGAAGAAAAATAATAATCTTAACAGATATAACCTGGTAAATCCTGCCAATAGTTCAGAAGCACAAACCACGACTGTTTATTATGATATTCAGACTCTGGGCTGGACTACGGATTTTGTTTTAAAACCATTCAAAGGATTTAACCTTCATTATCTGATTACTTTACAAAATCCGGTGTACAAAAAATTTAATTTCAATGCTTTCGGAAAAGACTATGATTACAATGACAACAACGTGTTGGGTGTTGCTAAAGTATTGATGGAAATCGATCCAAGCTATTCTATCGACAAATGGAGGTTCTGGGCGAGTTTCAGATATTTTTCGAAACAATATGCGAACCTTACGAATGCCCTATACTTCGCTCCAAGATGGGAAACTTTCGGTGGCGTAAGTTATACGGTCAACAAAAATATCAACATTGGTGCAACGGTGATCAACTTTCTGAATCAAAGAGGAGCAAGCGGAACCATCAATGGTGCTGAGTTGATTACAGACGCAAGTCCATACTACGGAAAACTATTGACAGGAACGTACATTATGCCATTGACAGGTCAATTATCGGTAAACTTCAATTTCTAAAATGTAAACAATGAAAAGAACAGTTTTAAATGTGGCTACATTATTTTTAGGAGTAACAGCATTTGCACAGGATATTCAGATAGTTCAGAATCCCAAAGGTCCTGTTTTAGGATATTCCGCCAATTCAGGAGTCAAAATTCTGACGGTTGGAGGAAATAAATTCAAAGATTTAAACAAGAACGGAAAACTTGACAAATACGAAGACTGGAGACTTCCGGTAGATGAAAGAGCGAAAGATTTGGCTTCGAAAATGACCGTTGAACAGATTGCAGGTTTGATGCTGTACAGCGGCCATCAATCTGTTCCCGCTCCGGCAGACGGTTTCCGGGCAGGAAAATACAACGGAAAGCTGTATAAAGAAAGCGGAGCAAAAGCTTCTGATTTAACAGACCAGCAAAAGAAATTCCTGAAGGAAGACAACCTTCGCCACGTTTTGGTAACAACCGTTGAATCACCTGAAATTGCAGCCCAATGGAGTAACAATATCCAGGCTTATATCGAAGGTTTAGGATTGGGAATTCCAGCCAACAACAGTACAGATCCTAGGCATTCTGCAACGGTAACCGCGGAATTTAATGAAGGCGCGGGCGGGCAGATTTCACTTTGGCCGGACGGATTGGCAATGGGAGCAACTTTCGACCCTGAACTGGTTAAAAGATTCGGAAACATTGCTGCTCAGGAGTACAGAGCATTGGGAATCTCAACTGCTTTATCGCCTCAGATCGACCTGGGGACAGAACCGCGTTGGTACAGAATCGCTTATGTTTTCTCTGAAAGTCCGGAGTTGACAGCAGATTTAGGAAGAGGTTATATTGACGGTTTCCAGACGACCATCGGAAGTAAAAACGGCTGGGGTAACAAAAGTGTGAATGCAATGGTGAAGCACTGGCCGGGAGGCGGCCCTGAAGAAGGCGGCCGCGATGGGCACTGGGCTATGGGGAAATTTGCGGTTTATCCCGGAAATAACTTCCGGAATCACGTAAAGCCTTTTACCGAAGGTGCTTTCAAATTAAATGGTGGAACAAAAGAAGCTTCTGCAGTGATGCCTTATTACACGATTAGTTTTAATCAGGACACCAAAAATGGCGAAAACGTTGGAAACGGTTACAGCAAATACCTGATCACAGATTTGCTTCGCGGAAAATATAAATACGACGGTGTAGTATGCACCGACTGGCTGATTACAGCTGACGAGCCCAAAACTCCGGGCGGATTTGCCGGAAAACCCTGGGGCGCTGAGAAATTATCTATCGCTGAACGTCATTATAAAGTCTTGGAAGCCGGTGTTGACCAGTTCGGAGGAAATAATGATAAAGGACCTGTTTTGGAAGCCTATCAGATGGGTGTAAAAGAGCACGGTGAGAAAGCATATCGTGCAAAATTTGAGCAATCTGCCGTTCGTTTGCTGAGAAATTTCTTCAGAACGGGATTGTTTGAGAATCCTTATGTCAACGTTGAAGAAACCAAAAAGATTGTTGGTAATCCTGAATTTATGAAGGCGGGCTACGAAGCTCAGGTAAAATCCATTGTGATGTTGAAAAATAGAGCCAATATTCTTCCCATCAAAGAAAGAAAAACGGTTTATATCCCGAAGAGGTATTCTCCGGCAACGTTTAACTGGTGGGGAATTTACACGGCGCCCTCTCTGGATTATCCTGTTGACATCGAAAAAATCAAAAAGCATTATAACGTGACTGAAGACCCTGCAAAAGCCGATTTCGCTTTGGTCTTTGTGAAAAGTCCGCACAGTGAAGAAGGCGGCTATAGTGATATTGATGCAGCAGAAGGCGGAAACGGTTACCTTCCGATTTCCCTTCAATACAAAACGTATACGGCAACCGAAGCCCGTGAGAAAAGTATTGCAGCAGGCGATCCGGTTGTAGCTCCGAATGTACATGACAGAACATTCAAAAATAAAACTTCAACGGCTACCAATTTTACAGATTTACTGACAATTGAAAACACCTACAAAGCGATGAACGGAAAACCTGTCATTGTTTCTGTAACGGCTTCAAAACCGATGGTTTTCAACGAATTTGAAAAGCATGCCGATGCAATTTTGATGAACTTCAATGTCTCCAATCAGGCAGTTGTGGATATCGTAACCGGAAAATATGAGCCTTCGGGATTGCTTCCCCTTCAGATGCCTGCCAATATGGCGACTGTTGAAAAGCAAAAAGAAGATGTTCCTTACGATATGGAAACGCACAAAGACTCTGAAGGGCACAATTATGATTTTGGGTACGGAATGAACTGGTCCGGCGTGATTAAAGATGCAAGAACAGAGAAATATAAAAAGTAATTGAAAGGATTCTGAGTCTGTTTTTACGGGCTCAGAATTTTATTTTTGAATTAAAAACTGTTTAACTTTTTAACCAAAAAAGCCACAAAAGCTAAATCTAAAGTGATTAATGTGTTAAAATCAAAAAACTTTTGTGCCTTTTGTGGTAAAACAATTCAATATGAAAATCAAATTCACAATCTATTCATTAATGCTTGGTTCATTGATGTTTGCCCAGGAAAACCTCGATTTCAGCGGAAAGAAAAACTTAATTTCTCCCGAAATCAACGGTCAGAATGTTACCTTTCGTCTGCTCGCTCCCAATGCGAACAGCGTAAAACTGCAGGGAAACTGGTTTCCGTCAAAAGGAATGGAGCCGGGTTCTGTTGATTTGCAGAAAGACAAAGACGGTGTTTGGTCATTCACAAAAAATGATTTCTATCCCGATATTTACACCTATTCGTTTATTGTTGATGGTGTAAAAGCCAACGACCCGAACAATTCCTATCAGGTTCGTGACGTTTCATCAGTGATGAGTATGATGTTGATTGACGGAAAACCATCCGAAAATTACAAAGTTCAGAATGTCCCGCACGGAACAGTTTCCAAAAGATGGTACCAATCAAAAGGATTGAAAGAAGACAGAAGATTAACGGTTTACACTCCGCCGGGATATGAAAATTCCAAAGAGAAATTTCCTGTTTTGTACCTCTTACACGGAATGGGGGGCGACGAAGAAGCGTGGATGACTTTAGGAAGAGCCTCACAGATTCTGGATAATCTGATTGCACAGGGAAAAGCAAAACCGATGATTGTTGTAATGCCGAACGGACACACCAGTAATTCAGCGGCGCCGGGAGAGTCTTCCAAAGGTTTTTATAAAATCGATATGAGAACACCTGATATTTTCAGTGGCGATATGGAAACCTACTTCAAAGAAATTATGGATTTTACAGAGTCCAGTTACAGAGTAAAAGCCAATGCTGAGAACCGCGCTGTTGCCGGGCTTTCAATGGGTGGCTTTCATTCTCTGTATATTTCTGCCAATCAGCCGAAAACGTTTGATTATATCGGGCTTTTTTCTCCGGCGATTCTTCCGCCCGATGAAAAGAAAAGTCCGGTTTATCAGAATTTGGACCAAAAACTGAAAACCCAGCAGACCAATTCCTACAAACTCTACTGGATTGCCATCGGAAAGACTGATTTTCTCTACAAAAATGTAGAAGAATATCGTAAGAAACTCGATAAAATGAACTTCAAATATCAATACGTAGAATCCGAAGGCGGTCACACCTGGAGCAACTGGAGAACATACCTTAATGACTTTCTTCCACAATTATTCAAATAAATTGAAAAATGAAAAAAATATTCATAGCATTATTTATAGCAGGGATGTACAATGCATATGCTCAAAAATCAATTTCATTATACGAAGGAAAAGCGCCCGGAACAGAAAACTGGACACAGAAAGAAGCACAGCAATTCAACGAGCTGTTCAAAACAGAAGTGGTTTTCAACGTTACTCAACCTTCGATTTTAGTTTTTGAAGCTGATCAATCTAAAGCGAACGGAACAGTAATCGTTATCGCTCCGGGAGGTGGCTTTCAAAGCTTATCCATCAAACGTGAAGGAATTGATATGGCAAAAAAACTCGCAGAAAACGGAATCACAGCGGTTGTTTTAAAATACAGATTGCTGGAAACAAAATCCAATGATCCTGCAAAGGAAATGATGGAAAATATCAAAGACAGGAAAGCCTTTGATGCGAAAACAGCACCTATCAAAGTAATGGCGGGAGACGATATTAAAACAGCGATTACCTATATCAGAACCCACGCCAAAGAATTAAATATCAATCCTGAAAAGTTGGGTGTAATTGGTTTTTCTGCAGGAGCAAGTGTAATCCTGGAAAGCGTTTTTCATAGTAAAGATGCTGCCACTTTACCAAATTTCGCAGCTTCCATTTATGGAGGGCCAAGTCAGGAAATTTTAGATACAGAAATTCCAAAATCGTCTCTTCCTTTATTTATTTGCGCTGCAAGTGATGACCAACTGAAACTCGCTCCGAAATCTGTCTTACTGTACAACAAATGGCTGGAAGCAGGACAACCAACCGAACTTCATATTTACGAAAAAGGAGGCCACGGTTTCGGTATGGGAAAACAGAATCTTCCTGTCGATAAGTGGTCGGATGTTTATTTGGATTGGTTGAGATTCCATAAATTTTTGTAATACTTAATCAAACTGAAAAATTCAATAATATACTTTCTTTTACGGCAGTAACTGGTCCGTACCGCTTTCTGCCGTAATTTCAGAAATTCTTAACAATAACGAAACGTAATATAGTATGAACAAGAACGAAACTACTTTGCTGATACTTTCGAAAAAAGCAAAGTTTGCAGGATTGTTCCTGGCTTTGTTAGCAGCTTCACCTTTAGCAAAGGCTCAAAATAATCCGACGGTTGCCGTTGGCGGAAAGACATTCAAAGACCTTAATGAAAATGGTAAACTCGATATCTGGGAAGATACCGGACTTTCTGTTGATAAAAGAATTGATGCGATCATCAGACAAATGACCAACGAAGAAAAAGTAAACCTTCTGATTGGAACAGGAATGCCAGGAATTGAAGTTCTGACCGGACCTGTCGGTGATTCAAAACAAGGGTTGGTTCCCGGAGCAGCTGGAGGAACAGCCAATTTTGACAGATTCGGAATTCCTGCGACGGTGGTTGCGGATGGGCCTGCGGGTTTAAGAATTGCACCAACTAGGGAAAATGATTCAAAAACGTATTATGCGACGGCTTTTCCCGTAGGAACGGCTTTGGCATCGACCTGGAACAAAACTCTGCTCGAAGAAGTGGGAAAAGCCATGGGAAATGAAGTGAAAGAATACGGAGTAGATGTTTTGCTGGCGCCTGCCTTGAACATCCAGAGAAATCCGTTGAACGGAAGAAATTTTGAGTATTATTCGGAAGATCCTTTAATTTCAGGGAAAACGGCTGCTGCAATTGTCAACGGGATTCAGTCCCAGGGAGTAGGAACTTCAATTAAACATTTTGCTGCCAATAATGAGGAAACAAACCGTTTGACAATCAATGCCCATGTATCCGAAAGAGCTCTGAGAGAATTATATCTTAGGAATTTTGAAATCACTGTAAAAGAATCCCAGCCGTGGACGGTAATGTCATCCTATAACAAAGTGAATGGTGTATATACTTCAGATTCCAGAGATTTACTGACCCAGGTTTTAAGAAACGAATGGGGTTTTAAAGGAATTGTAATGACCGACTGGTTCGGTGGTTTCCCCGGATTTGAATCGATCAGAACAGGCGGAATTTCTGATGTTGTCAAACAGATGAATGCAGGAAACGACCTTTTGATGCCAGGGATTCCGGCACAGAAAAAAGTGTTGCTTGAAGCATTGAACTCAGGGAAACTATCTCAGGAAGTAGCTGATCTCAACGTGAAAAGAATTTTGGAATATGTTTTCAGAACGCCAACATTTGCGCATTATAAGTACAGTGACAGTCCCGATCTTAATGCTCACGCTACAGTAACCAGAAATGCGGCGGCAGAAGGAATGGTTTTGCTTAAAAATGAAAATGGAGCTTTACCTTTTGCAGACAAGCAGAAAGAAGTTTCTTTGTTCGGGGTGACGTCTTATGCATGGATTACAGGAGGTACCGGAAGTGGAAGTGTGAATAACAAACATACGGTTTCACTTTTGGAAGGTCTGAATGCTGCAGGTTACAAATTGGACAAGGAGCTGGTAGAATTGTATAAGCCGCATGCTGAAAAAGAGGCAGCAGCAGAAAAAGAAAGAAGAAAAGCCAGGGGAATTTTAGCATTGCCGGAGAGACTTCCTGAAATGAAGATGGATGATGCTTTTATCGCTAAAAAGGCAGAAACTTCTGAAATTGCTTTTGTAACACTGGGAAGAAACTCCGGTGAAGGTGGTGATAGGGTAGTAGACAATGACTTTAATCTGGCAGCGGAGGAAATAGAAATGCTTGATAAAATTTCCAAAGCCTTCCATGCAAAAGGAAAAAAGATAGTCGTAATACTGAATATTGGCGGTGTCATTGAAACAGCTTCGTGGAAAGACAAGGCGGATGCCATATTACTGGCCTGGCAGCCGGGACAGGAAGGAGGCCATTCTGTTGCGGATGTGATTTCAGGAAAGATAAATCCTTCCGGAAAATTGACGATGACCTTCCCTGTAAAGTATACGGATCATGCATCCGCAAAGAATTTTCCGGGAGAACCGGCGGATAATCCTACAGATGTGACCTATCAGGAAGGTGTGTATGTTGGATACCGTTATTTCAATACGTTTGGGATAAAACCCTCATTTGAATTCGGTTACGGAAAATCATATACTGATTTTGAGTATTCAAATATCAGAACAAATTCAAAGACTTTCAATGATCTTTTGGAAGTAAGTGTTGATATTAAAAATACTGGGAAAGCATCAGGAAAAGAGATCGTTGAATTGTATCTTTCTGCACCCGGAAAGACAATCGACAAACCAAAGTCTGAATTAAAAGCTTATGCAAAAACAAAAGAACTGAATCCCGGTGAAACACAGACGGTCACTTTAACTTTACACAAGAAAGATTTAGCTTCATTTGAAACAGCAAAATCAGCATGGGTCGCCGAACCCGGAACATATAAAATTTTGGTAGGAGCCTCCTCGCTGGATATCAGGCAAAAGACCGAAATTAATTTAACGAAAGAGCTGGTGATTGAAAAGGTACAGCACATTCTTCCTGCTGATAAGCAATTTGAAGATCTGAAGCCCAAAAAAGAATAGGTAATTCATAAGTATGATCACTTGAAATTTTTTCTTCAGGATTTTCTTTCGGATCGGCTATCCAACAAATATTAATCAGGCGAAACCAAATATGTTTCAAAAAAAGAAACTGAGAAGCTAAAAAACATTGATATATCTGACGGCGATGACTTCTGATATTATTTGCTTAAATTTAAGATTCAAATAAATTTTAATACTTGACTTGTTGAATATTGTTTGGCAAGTCATGTTTTTTAAAACGAACAGCGTATGCATCATCAATTAGAAAAACATTACGTCAATAGGGTAGGATGGCTTCGTGCTGCAGTTTTAGGTGCGAATGACGGGTTGTTATCAACCACAAGCATTGTGATTGGAGTAGCTGCTGCTTCTCCGGATAGAAATACGATAATTCTTGCTGCTTTAGCCGGAATGATTGCCGGTGCAATGTCGATGGCTGCAGGAGAATATGTTTCTGTGAGTTCTCAGGAAGATACGGAAAAAGCAGATCTAGCCAGGGAACAGCGTGAACTTGAAGAAATTCCTGAGATAGAATTGCAGGAGCTGGCAAAAATCTACGAAAGGAGAGGGGTGAGCAAAGAAACTGCTATGCAGGTTGCTACAGAACTTACAGCGCACGATGCTTTGGCGGCTCACGCTCATGATGAGCTGGGCATCAATGAAATTACACAGGCAAAACCCTTGCAGGCAGCGATGGCTTCTTTTGCTTCTTTTGGTTTGGGTGCTTTGCTTCCTTTTGCAGTTTCGCTGTTGGCACCCATTAAACAGATGGTATATTTTCAGTATGGATTTTCAATTATATTTTTAATGATTTTGGGAGCGATTTCAGCAAGAACAGGCGGTTCTAAAATGGGAATTGCTGTATTGAGGATTTGCTTTTGGGGAACTGTTGCGATGGGAATTACGGCTTTAATTGGGCATCTCTTTGGAGTTTCTGTAGCGTAAAGATATGATCAAATAAAAAATAAAGACTGTAATACAAAACTACAGTCTTTATTCTTCTTAAATTTTAGTGAGGTAATTTATCCCTAAAATATCCATATACCCAGGTTCCTAAAATGGCACTTGCTAAAGTGACAATAACCGCCAAAGCTCCGGTTCCGATCTGAGCAAAAAGAGGTCCGGGACAAGCTCCTGTAATCGCCCAGCCGAATCCAAAAATTAATCCACCATAGATTTGCCCTTTATTAAACTTCTTTGGAGCAATTTTGATGGGTTCACCATGAATGGTTTTAATCTTAAATTTTTTGATGAGCCAAACGGAAATGATTCCTGTGAGAACAGCACTTCCGATTACGCCATACATATGGAACGACTGCAAACGGAACATCTCCTGAATCCTGAACCAACTGATAACTTCCGCTTTTACAAATACAATCCCGAAAAGAATCCCTACGATGAGGTATTTGATGTTGTGATACCATTTGTGCTTCAGTTCGCTTTCGTTGATGCAAATTGCGTCTTGGTGACGTATATCTTCTGTTTCTTTTATCATTTTTTTTAATTATTAAAGTGAAAGAATAATGGGCAGAATAACATTGGCCATTAAAAAACCGCCTGCCATAAAACATACTGTTGCCACCAATGAGGGCCATTGCAGATTTGAAAGTCCCATAATGGCATGACCACTTGTACAGCCTCCTGCGTAACGGGTTCCGAAACCTACCAGAAAACCTCCAACTACCATTGTAATAAAACCTCTCCAGGTCAATAGACTTGCGAAATTCATCAGCTGAACAGGAATGAGATTGCTGAAGTCCGTAATTCCGTATGTTGCTAATTCGGTTTTCAATTTAGGATTTACTGAAATCTCCCCAGTGTTGATTAGAAAATGCGAAGCGATGATTCCGCCAAGGAAAATTCCGAAAACGAAAAACAGATTCCACCATTCTTTCTTCCAATCATATTTAAAAAAACTAATATCTGCAGGAATACATGCTGCACAAATATGCCTTAAAGACGAGCTGATTCCGAAAGACTTATTCCCTAAAATCAATAAAACCGGAACGGTAAGACCAATAAGGGGACCCGCAATGTACCAAGGCCATGGTTCTTTTATCAATTCTAACATTAATTATATTTTTAATTTAAAACTTTACTCTGACAGACAAAATTGCTTTTCGGAACTCCTGTTTTTGCAATTTCACTGAAACCACCTGCAATTTCGCTAAAATTTCTGTATCCTCTTGCCTGCAAAATACTGGCAGCCATCATACTTCTGTAGCCGCCCGCACAATGTAAGTAGAAATGTTCTTCAGAATCCAACGTGTTGATCCACTCATTAATATAAGCTAAAGGTTTACTGAAAGCATCATTTATGTGTTCTGCACTGTATTCAGATTCTTTTCTCACATCGATAATTTTCACCTCTTTTCCGTAAATTTCTTTCTCAAATTGCTGCACTGAAATCCTGTTCACTGTATCGATTTCTTTACCACTGTTTTTCCAAGCATTAAAGCCTCCTTTTAGGAAACCAATGACATGATCAAAACCTACACGGCTCAATCTAGTAACAGCTTCTTCCTCTTCGTTTTCATCAGTAATCAAGAGAATCGGTTGCTGTACATCTGTTATTAAAGCTCCAACCCAGGGGGCAAAATCTCCGTTTAAACCAATATTTACAGATTGCGGAATAAAGCCTCTTGCAAAATCATTATTGTTTCTGACATCTAATAATAATGCTCCGCTGTGATCTGCTGTTTCTTCAAATTCGTCAGGCGACAAGGCGTGAAGGCCTTTAGACAAAACTTCATCAAAACTTTCGTAGCCTTTCTTATTCATCGCTACATTCATTCCAAAATATGCAGGTGGGGGAAGAAGTCCATCAGTAACTGCTTTTATGAAACTTTCCTTGTCTTTTTGGTTAAGTGCATAGTTTGTTTCCTTCTGGTTTCCTAAGCTGTCCACTGTTTCTTTCTGCATATTTTTTCCGCAGGCAGAACCTGACCCATGGGCCGGATATACAATAATATCATCGTCTAAAGGCAGGATTTTTTCGTACAAACTGTCGTAAAGCAAAGCTGCCAATTCTTCCTGCGTAAGATTTGCTGCTTTCTGTGCCAAATCCGGTCTCCCCACGTCGCCTAAAAACAAAGTGTCCCCACTGAATAAAGCAACATCTTTTCCCTTTTCATCTGTTAATAAAAAAGATGTACTTTCCATCGTGTGACCGGGCGTGTGAAGAACTTTTATTTTGACATTTCCCACTTCAAAAACCTGATTGTCTTCTGCAATAATCGATTTGAATTCCGGTTTTGCAGTTGGTCCGTAAACAATAGGTGCTTTTGTCTTTTTACTTAAATCGACGTGACCGCTCACAAAGTCTGCATGAAAATGGGTTTCAAAAATATATTTTAAAACAACCCCGTCTTTTTCTAATCTTTCAGTATAAGGCTGAGTTTCTCTTAACGGATCAATGATTGCAGCTTCTCCGTTTGAAACAATGTAGTAAGCTCCCTGGGCAAGACATCCTGTATACATTTGTTCTATATTCATTGTGATATTTTTTATTTTTTAGTGTTACAAAGTTCTGAGTTTTGATATTTCGGTACTGCCACTTTTGTTACATAAGGCTTTTTTAGATAAAAAGCTCTTTCACGATAATGTAAATTCCCATCATCAAAATAAACCAGCCAAAAGCAGGTTTCAGCTTTTTCCCATCAATCTTTTTGGCGAGTTGAGAACCAATAATAATCCCAACAATGGCAATAGAAGAAATAGTGGACAATAACTTCCAGTCGATTTCAGTATTTGGGATGGATGAGAAAAAACCTATTAAAGAATTGAGTGAAATAATAACCAAAGAAGTTCCAATAGCCATTTTCATAGGTATTTTCAGTAAATTAACGAGTGCGGGGATAATCATAAAACCACCACCAGCTCCCACAAGTCCGGTAAGAATTCCAACGACAGAACCTTCACCCGCTGCCAAAAGCGTCTTATTTATATTGCCATCAGTAGCTTGCAATGGTAATTCAGGTGTTTTCTGAATCATTTTGTACGATGCAAAAATCATTAATCCTGCAAAAATGAGAAGTAAAAAAATATTTTTGGTCACTATCAAATTACTGATGTTAAAAACTTCATCAGGAATAAGCGGTACCAGATAATTTCGGGTAAGAAAGATTGAAATAATGGAAGGAATTCCAAAAACGAAAACTGTTTTCAGATTAACCAGGCCTTTTTTAAAGTAAGAGAGCGAACCAACAACACTGCTGATTCCGACAATGAAAAGAGAATATTCTGTTGCCAAAAAAGCATCCAAACCAAAAAGGTAGACCAATACCGGAACAGTAAGAATGCTTCCACCGCCGCCAATTAATCCTAAAGAAATACCAATTAAAACTGAAGCGAGATAACCAAAAATTTCCATTTGCTTTATTTATGATGCAAAATTGGAAATCTTCGATAACCCGTACAGTTACTTTTGTTACATAAGGATTATTAGTTTTCTGAAAGAGTTATTTTATTACGTCCAAGCTTCAATTTACCTGCATCTTCAAGCTGCTTCAGAAGCCTTGAAACCACCACTCTTGCCGTTCCCAGTTCGTTTGCCAATTGTTCGTGAGTAATGATAATGGTTTTTGAACCCAGGTTTGACGATTTTTTATACAGCAAATTAAGCAGTCTTTCATCTACTTTTTTGAACGCAATGGCATTAATGATATCGAGAAGCTCTTCAAAACGTTTGTGGTACAGTCTGAAAATATAGTCGAGCCATTCAGGATATTGCTTTATGAAGAGAGAAACTTTATCCACAGGTAAAAAAAGAATTTCGGCATCTTCTTCCACTTCGGCTTTTACGATGCTTTTCTCTTTGTGCATGCCGCCCAGAAAAGACATGATGCAGCTTTCGCCTGCCTTTATGTAATACAACAAGATCTCGCGGCCATCTTCTTCGGTACGGATTACTTTTATCATCCCTTTCATCACAATAGGAATAGAACGGATAGATGCATTTTCATCGAGAATGATGTCACCTTCGTGATAGGTTTTTGTAATGCCGTTTTGGTAGAGTGTATCCAGCAAATCCTTTGAATTTGAAAATTCTTTTGATAAAACAGGACTATTCATATTTTTTAGAATTAGAAAATAAAATTATATAAATTTCTCTTAACCGAATTTTCACATAAGAACAAAAAAGACACATTGTAACTGATTGATTTATAAGGTGTCAAAATTTTTGTATCTATAATAATCTCATATTGAGTTAAATTCAGTCACTAATGGCTTTAAAAAAATCTATGTAAAAGATCTAAATATTCTTCCCCAAACTTAGTGCTTTTAGTTCCAGTTTTAAGATTTCTATTTTCTTTTGTAATACAAGATATTGATTAGGATATTCTTCAAAAATTTCTTCTACAGAAACATCCAGCAGCCTGGCAATATCTTTCCATTCCTGATCCGAAATTTTAATTTTTCCTGTTTCTCTTTTCTGATACTGGGTCTGGCTTATTTTAAGGTAAGTTGCAATATCTGCCTGCGTAATTTTTCTTGCTTTTCGTACGGCAATTAGTTTCTTGTTCATGGTTTTGTGAAAAATTGGGTGAAACGAAAGTATACAATATTTTTTTTAACACAAAATAAAGGGCTATAAAAAGCTATAATTTTTGCTTTTTTGTGTGAATTATGTTTGATACATTTGAAAATATGACACCGGAAAGTGTCTTTTGTATGTGTACAGTACAAAAAAAATAAAATGCTGATCAGCATCAACCCATGTCAGGGTTTTGTATGACAAAAACTAATATTAAATTTTTAAAATTATTTTATGAAAAAGAAGTTAGAAAGCTTAAAGCTTAAAAAATTTAAAATGCAAAAAGTAAAAGGTGGAGGTCCATTAGATCCGGTAACAGGTTTTGACCCTTATACTTATGGGCCAGGCAATACCTATAATGGAACATATTATGTTACTGACACTGTTCAAACAGATATAAATCCAGGATAGAAACTAAAATAGGCTATTTGTATTTATTGCAAATAGCCTAATTTTAAGATTGACATTATGATAATTATTTTTAGTAAAAATTACGGTGAGAATACAACGGATGATGTTTTAAACTGGTTGCATCACCATAAAAAAGACAATGAAGTAATACTTAGAATAAATGGTGATGATTTACTAAATAAAGACTTTTATATTGACGTCTCCAATTCCGAATTTAATTTTAACAATCAAAAAATAAATAATCAAATTGTACATACTATTTGGTTTAGACGCACTTTTGATCAAGATTTTTTAAATATTGAACCTAAAATTTTTAATGATTTTCATAATAACAAAACTCTGGAAAATCATTTGTTATCAGAATTAGGAACAATATACAGGTTTTTAGAATCGTTTTTAGACAATTCAGTCTGGATCAATAAATACAGTGAAAGTTTAAATAAACTGAAAACTCTTAAGCTTGCTGAAAAACATGGTCTGAAAATTCCAGACACCTATATAACTAACAAAATAGAAATTATTAACCAATTAGCAACAGATAAAAATCTGATTACAAAGCCCATAAGCGATGCTGTAACGCTTTTTGATGATGATTCTCATTATATGATGTATACAAGCGAAGTAAGTGAAATTAAAAAAGAGGGCTATATTTTTCCTACCAAACTTCAAAGTAAAATAGATAAAAAATTTGAACTTAGAATATTCTATATAGACGATGTTTTTTATTCTATGGCTATATTTTCTCAAAATGATCATAAAACCAAGGTGGATTTTAGAAATTATAATTTTAAAAAAAGTAACAGAAATGTGCCCTATAAACTACCGGTAAAGATAGAATCAAGTTTAAAAGAATTAGTTAAAGAATTAAATCTGAAAACTTGCTCGATAGATATGATCGTTTCAAAAGATGAAGAGTACTATTTTCTTGAAATAAATCCTGTAGGGCAGTTTGGAATGGTTTCCCAACCATGTAATTATCATTTGGAAGAACAAATGGCATTATATATATTAAAAAATTATGAAGAAAATAACAACGAAGTTTAAAAATAAAAAACTTCCTCTTCCTTACTGGAATATACAAAAAGAATTATCAGATAAAAAATTGGGTGATATTCCCGCAATGATGTATTCCAATTCAGATTTATATCAAACAAGAGGTTATGTTGTTGAAGGCTCTAGAATAGTTATATCTAAAATTATCAGTTAATTGTGAAAATAATATTATTATTTGATTTCTAACCTCTTGTGTAGAAATTAATTTTAGAAAAGAATATTTGGAATATGTTTCCAAATTAAACTCCTATCCTTTAGACGATAATATAAAATGACTTATTTTAATAGATTTGCTTGTTGCTTGGTAAATTATGGGCATACAAGAAGTATAATTTGTGATGTGCAAAGAAATAATTACTACCTGATTCCAAATTCCCTCTATATTTTACTTACTGAAGAGTTTCCAAATTTTTCCATTGAAGAAATTTATGAAAGCTATGGAAAGGAAAATGAAAAACATTTAAAAGATTATTTAAATTTTTTATTGGTAAATGAAATCGGGTTTATAGATACCCAGATCATAAAAGAACTACTTCCTTTAAATTTAAATTATAAGGTTGCTGAATCGATTTCCAGTATGATAATTGATTTAGACAAAGAATCTTTTTTTCTTGAAAATTCAGTTCAAATTGCAGAATTTATTGATACAAACAGAGTAAAACAATTACAAATCAGATGTTATGATGCAATTGATTTAAATCTGTTTTTTAATTTCTTGAATAATCTATCTGCAACAACTTTAAAAGGTATTGAAATAATTTTACCTTATAAAATGAAATTAGAAAACAGATTAATCAATAAGAATATTATTAATTCAAATGATAAAATTTATAGATTGATTTATTTTGGATGTAATGAAACTAAACATGATAAATATTTGAACAGAATGATTATTTATGTTGAAGATAAAATTATAAATAAAAAAAGCTGCGGATTGATTTCTTCAAAATATTTTAATTCTAATCTCGAAACCTATACTTTATCCAACAGCCACAACTCCTGTCTCCACAAAAAAATTTCCATAGATTCCGAAGGGAACATTAGGAACTGTCCTTCCATGCCTCAAAGTTTTGGGAATATTAAAGATACTGCCTTAGACGAAGCATTATCCCATCCTGACTTCAAAAAATACTGGAACCTGACCAAAGACAGCATAGAGGTTTGCAAAGATTGTGAATTTCGGTACATCTGTACAGATTGCAGAGCTTATACAGAAAGAACCCATACTAATTCTGAAGGTTTAGATACTTCAAAACCTTTAAAATGCGGATATAATCCATACACAGGTGAATGGGAAGAATGGAGTACCAATCCGCTTAAAGAAAAAGCAATCAGTTATTACGGAATGCAGGATTTGGTAAGATAAAATAATACGCAATCATTGAGAAAAAACTTCTCATTACAACAACCCGATGCCAAAATCTTCCCTGGTCAGCATTTATGTAGTGGTCTTATAACGGCAGTCATAAGTTATAAGTTATACTAGCACTGGATTAGCTGTTTTCATAAGCAATATTTTTACATATTTTTGTGAAACCATGAATTCGAAATTAGCAGATTACAGACGTAAAAAAGGACTAAGCCAGCAGCAGCTTGCAGACGTTTCAGGGGTGAGTATAAGAACGATACAGCGCATCGAAAGCGGAAAAGTGGAAGCACATCCCTCGACACTAAAGATGCTTGCGGACGCACTTGAAGTGGGCACTGAAAAACTCACGATAAATAAACCGTTATCAGAATCTCCGGAAATCAAAAACGGAGATAAAATAAAACCGGGTTTTCATATGTTAGCCCTCATCGGGCTCTTTTTTCCTGTTTTTAACATTATTCTTCCCGGCCTTCTCTGGTTTTTTAAAAAAGATGAATCCCAGGCTTACGACCTTGAAGGGAAATCAGTCATTAATTTTCAGATCACAATGTCCCTACTTTTTATACCGGCGGTTTTATTAATGATCTTTGTATTTTACGTTGGATTTCCGTTGGTACTGATCATCTATCTTTATACACTCGTCATGTGTATAATAAATATTTTCAGGAGCATCAACAAAAAAGACAGCTTCTATCCTTTTACCTATCTGTTTTTGAAATGAACTCCCTGAAAGTCTCTTCCAGAGCCAAATGACGTTAACCTGTCGTGAAAGAGTCGTAATAAATTACCGTGATTTGCTGCTAAATTTGTGATAAATCTTTTCCTCATGAAAAAATTCTTCACTCTTTTATTCTTAATCTGGATATTACCTTTAATTGCTCAAAAAAATATCAAGATTAGACACCTTAACGGAAAAACAATCGATTCTCATGTTCTGCAACAACGGTTGTCGCGATTGGTCGATAGTGCTAAGATTGCCGGTTTGCAGATAGCTATTATCAACCATAATAAAGTGATCTATTTATCAAGCTTCGGCTATAAGGATATTGAAAACAGTAAGAAGCTTAATGACAGTACAGTAATGTACGCAGCCTCACTAACCAAGCCTGTTGCTGCTTATATCTTTATGCGCCTGGTAGATAAAGGAATATTCAGCCTCGACCAGCCTGTTTACAAATATCTGAAAAAGCCGATAGGAGACTATGCAAAATGGAAAGACCTGGCAGAAGAATCTGAATCCTTCAATCTGATCACCCCCAGAATGCTCTTGAGCCATAGTTCCGGGCTTCCGGTTCTCCGGCATTTGTACGGCAATAAAGTTAACCTTATCGCTAAGCCGGGCGAAAAGTTCTATTACTCCAATGAAGGGATTAACCTGTTGGGATTTATGATAGAGGAATATACGGGAAGGAAACTTGAAGATATTGCAAGGGAAGAAGTTTTCGGACCATTGCAGATGCGACATACAAGCATGATTTGGGAAAATAGGTTTGAAGACAATTTCTCCAATGCTTATTTCAAAGATGGGAAGAAATACGGTTCGGAAAGAAGGGAAAGCAGCAGGGCAGCTGGTTCAATGTCTACCACTGCAAATGATTATGCGAATTTTACGATCAACCTGATGAAAAAGAAAGGCTTATCCCGTAAAGCTTATCTTGAGATGCTGAAGCCACAGATCATGGTAAAGAGCAGGAGGGGATTCGGCCCTTTGAAAGATAGTATCACCACTGAGAATGATGCGATTCATCTTGCGTGGGGATTAGGAATAGGGCTCTTCGATTCGCCTTTTGGAAGAGCTTTCTTCCATACCGGGCACGGTGAAGCTAACCAGAATTATGCTGTGGCATTTCCTGAAAATGGAACAGCCGTCATTATCCTCAGCAACAGTGAGAACTTTGAAAAAAACAATGCAGAGATCTTAAAGCTCTGTATCGGGGACATGTATTCACCACTGAGATGGCTTGGACATTTGGACAGGAATTCGGAGTAGAAGTGGGATTTCATAGTTCGATGATACAGTTTTAGTGAACCTTTCGTTATCAATTGACTTACCGCCCTAGCCAATTTGATTCGGATAAGAGCACTGATGTTGATTACGCTTACAAAGCCTTTTCATCTTTTGTATCAATTTGATGAGGTAATTTTCAGATTGCGGAAATAGCCATCTGTGCCTACATCAACAAATAAACCTACAGCTCCAGATCCATCTGCTCCTTGCTTGAGATCATTCACAATAAGCGAAGGATGTTTGTCTTTGTTTAAAAAAAGTCTTGCCTGGCTGCCTTCTACTTCAATTTTCATCTTTATCCATTCATTCAAACCCATATCGGCATATGACTCATACTTCTCGGGATTCTCTTTTCTTAGACGCTCATATTTATAATCTGGAAAAGAGAAGTATTGAATGGAGTGATTGCGTCTTACCTGATCTTCAGCTCTGCCATTCGCCGGACGTATATAAATGGATTCAAATCTGGAATTCGTGTCGTTGATTCTGAATGCCAATCCGATAAATCCACGGTCCGTAGGAGAAGCCGTGGGGAGAAGCCTGCTTAGAACTTCTATCTCTATAATGCCATTTTTAAAATTAGTGTTCTTTACCCGTACAAACGTAGGTTCGTCAGCTTGTTTCACAGTAGAGTCTTTTATGACCCTAACAATATTTTTACCCTTCAAATTATTGATTTCCATATAAACGTTATTGGGTATAAGGTGGTGTTTGTCTAAATTTATTCTTTGGCTGTATATACTTTCTACGGCAAAAAGAAAAAGCAACAAAATTATTCTTATATTTTTCATATTATTTAATAGCCATAGGTTTATGATCTGTATTTACAGAGCTCATTTTTTAAAAAGTCCCGCATTTAATTTTGAACCTTCCGAACCTTCTGCCAATTGCAGGTAATTGCGTTTACTCTGATCTTTTTCAATGATAACATTTCCTGTGGTTTGTACGTTTTTCATTTCCAGAAAATCTGTTGAGGTGGCATCACTGTCACTTAACGGACCGCTTCCATAGCCTGCCAGCTTATTATAATTGACAAAAATGCAGTCAGAAGCCTTATACTTTCGTGTACTTCCTTTTTCCCTTATCCATATGGTACTGGTATTGGCTATGATGTTATGATGAAAATCGAAATCATCTCCATTAGTACCCTGTGTGGTCCACACTCCGCAGAAATAGCCGCCATAGACCAAAGAATGTCTCATGACACTGCGGCTGCCTTTCTTTCCATCATTTTTCCAGAAGACAACAGGAATTTTACAGTTGAAAAAAACACAATGATCGATAACCAGACCATAGCCATTTGCTATGACACCAACATGTAATGGCAATACATCCACATTTCCGGCAAACAGACATTGGGTTACCAGAAGGTCATCCAGGTTTTTTCCGTCACGCCATATGGGGTAGGAGCGACGTAAATTATTACTGTCGAGATAAGTATAATCGGGACTGCCTGTAAACCGCAGGCCTTCAATGGTGACGTGGCTAACCTCGGGTTGTATACCTTTAGCTTCTTCTCCTCCTATGCCGGGCTCAAGGGGTGCAGCTGTTATTACGACCGGCATTTTATTGGGTGCCCAGTCTGCATCATCCGGCATAATTTCGGCGCGAATGACAAGACGATTGGTAAAACTGTACTTATCGTTGTTAAATAGTACGGTTTGAGTTAAAATATGAATACCTTCTGAAAGGATGATCGTTGTCTCTCCCTTCTCTTTGTTTAGGTTGACGCGTCTAGCCGCCTCCGAAAGGTTCTTTAACGGCTGGATCTTTGTTCCGGAATTGATGTCATTGCCGGTCCGGGGGTTAACATATAATTGCTCTGCTTTTATCCAAAACAGGTTCATCAGGCAGAATAAAAGACCAAGTGTTGCAGATTTTATCATTTTCTTTTTTTTGTAAAATTAGAAACATTCATCGCCTGCAAAAAGGTCATTTTATCTTTAAAGTTGTCATTTTATGCTCTTTCGGTATTGCTGGGGCGTGACATTAGCAAATTTTTTGAAGAAACGATTGAAATTGGATGGATCAGAGAATCCCAACTCATAGCAAATCTCTTTTGCGGATTTATTCTGGTGCAACTGTTTCTTTATTTCCGAAACCAGCTTGTGATGAATCATTTGTTGTGCTGACAATCCGCTGAACTGCCTGCATATCTTATTGAGGAATCCGGGGCTTATGTTTAGCATTCTGGTGTAGGCCTCAACAGTCTGGTCCTGTAAGAATCTTTTTTCCAGCAGTGACCTGAATCTATAGAAATCTGCATGTACATAGGTGTCGCCTGGGACATGGTAAACACCGGCATAATAACGGTTGAGTATGATAAGAAGCTGATATAGAAGTGACCTGATCATATGATTGCTGTCATTCTGGATCTGTCCGAACTCCTGTTCTATTTCCTGTAAAAGTTGCAGGCATTTTCCGAATGATGTTTCATCAATCTGCATTTCAGCGGGATGTGAATACTGATGAAAGTACTGAAACCGATACAGAAAAAACTCATCTGAAAAAAAAAGATGGAGAAAGTCTTTTTCAAAAAACAGCGTGTAGCCTTTTACCTCTTCCTCAATTTCCCATCGGCGAACCTGTCCGGGACTGGTAAAAATTATGGTTCGCGGGTGAATTGGCACTTTATTCTCATCCAAAGCCAATGTTCCGGATCCTTCTCTGATGAAAATAATTTCGTAAAAACTAAGCTGATGCAATGTGCTGTCTAATACATAATTTTTCAGAGTTTCAATACGGCCAAGATCCAATAATAGCTCTGAACCATATTTAAAGGGCAGAAAATGATAGGTTTTAATTGGGGGTATCGATGCCATCTTTTACAATTTCTTTACCATATAACGGATGGGTTAAAAGTACAAATTTTGTTCATGCCTTCCATAATCATATGACAGTTAGCTACCATATAAACAGCTGATTGACATTTTTTTGACTTATTTTTCACCCAGTACTTGACGACTGTCTTCGTTTTCTTACAATTTTTGCTCAGTGAAAGTTGAAGAAAGTATGGAAGGATGGTTAGTATCCCTATTTAGGAGTACATTTCAAAAAGGTTTGGAAAGTTCACTACAAATCTGGCTAAAGAATCTTAAAGTCAGAGCAGAGAAAAAATAGAAATATAAATTTTAATTCTTCAAATAAAATACTTAAGGTTTCATCATAATTGTTGTGAAACAATGGTGATATAATAGAACATTTGAATTTCAATATTCTGATTTGTTCATTGTAAGAACATTGTTCATAGATAGAGTGTCCATTTTGTTTTTCTGTAAATTATTTATTAGAAGATAGATAATATTTTAGTGTTTAAGTTGTATTTTTCTCTAACATATTTAAATATTTGTAAATTTTATTATGATAATGCTTAATTATTGATAAGAAAAGTTTTGGTAATGTCATTTAATGTTATTAGATTTATAATTAGTTCTGAATGACAATATTATATACACCACTAAATTTATTAATCATGAAAAAACAACTCTTTATCGCTGCGCTTTCTCTGGGAGCAACCGCCTTAGGAACCGAACAGGTTATGGCACAAAATTCAGACCAGGTGAGTACATCAGTAAATATTATTTTATCGGATGTTATTGCAATGGATATTGGCTCCGTTGCTTCGGAAGGCACTGTAGATTTTAATTATGGGAGCACAAATGATTATAATTCATCTAAAAATGTAACAGTTCCCAATAGCTTAATCATTATTTCCTCCAAAAATTTTGATGTAAAAGTAAAATCTGAAGGGACCCATTTTGTAAGTGGCGCAAACGTAATTCCTGTAGATATATTACAGGTAAAAGCAATACCGGGCGGAAGTTTGGCGGGGAACCTGAATGAGGTCACTTTATCTACAACTGATCAGGTGCTGGTGAGTAATGCAAGTTTAGGGACCAAGCAGTCTTTAAATATTGCCTATTCCATTTCGGCGGAAAATGCATCCAAAGTACTTCTTGGAAAACCCCAGGGAACTTACACACAAAAAGTAACTTATACTGCCACTGCATTGTAAGTAAATACCCAATTTTAAAAAGCAAAGCCCCCAATACTTTCAAAGTATTGGGGGCTTTGCTTTTTGAGCATATAAATAAACCGTGTAGTGATTTTACTACATGAACTTCCATTTTCCACTACAAAGAAACTTTTATCGTCACTGTAAATTTGCAGTATACAAAAGAGAACAATTAAATAAAAATAAAATTAAATATTATTATCATGAAAAAACAAATCGTAATCTCAGCCTTAACTTTTGGAGCAATCATATTAGGGACTAACAATGTTCAAGCTCAAAATACTACCGCAACCACAACGGTAAACATTACCCTTAACGATGTAATCTCTATCGACGCAGGAAGTACTGCAATTGGTAATACGGTTGATTTCAACTATGTTACTGCAGCAGACTATAACTCTGATCAGACGATTACTAAAGCCAATTCTCTGAAGGTTACTTCAACGAAGAACTTTAATGTTAAAGTAAAAGCAGGAGGTGCTAATTTCATGAATGGAACGAACCTGATCCCTGTCAATGTTTTGACTATCAAAGCAGCTACAGCTGCCGGGACAATGGGCGGAACTAAAAATGCTGTAGTTTTATCTGCAACGGATCAGAATTTAGTTACAAATGCTCCTCTTGGAAGTGCATTAACACTGAATCTGGACTACACTATTCCAGCTGCAAAATCTTCATCTTCTGATATTTTAGGTAAACCGGCCGGAACTTATACGCAAACGGTAACTTATACTGCAACAGCTTTATAAGTTAATTATTTTTCATATTAATATTTTGTGATTTGGTGTTTCGAAGGCTTCCTCAGGAGGCCTTTGATTTTATATGTATTGTACCGATATAGATAAAATTCAAAACCCGGAAATAAGTATCTGTCAGCTGTAAGGTAGAAACTATGTTTTTGGACATTTAAATCTGATTAATACATAACACCAAACATTCAGTAAATTTTTGTGAAAACCTAAAGAAAAATTATACGCAAACGTTAATTTATATTACGGCAGCTTTATAATAGAAATAACAGGAATTTAAATACGCCCCCAACACTTAGAAAGTGTTGAGGGCTTTACTATTTAAGTCAAAATGATAAACCGTGTAGTGATTTTACTACATGAACTTCCTTTTTCCACTACAAAGAAATTTTTAGCACCACTATAAATTTGCAGTATACAAAAGATAACAATTAAGTAAAAATAACAATAAAATATTACCATCATGAAAAAGCAAATCGTAATCACAGCCTTAACTTTTGGAGCAATCATATTAGGAACTAACAATGTTCAAGCTCAAAATACTACCGCAACTACAACCGTAAACATTACCCTGAACGATGTAATCTCTATCGACGCAGGAAGTACAGCAATTGGTAATACGGTTGATTTCAACTATGCTACTGCAGCAGACTATAACTCTGATCAGACAATTACTAAAGCCAACTCTTTGAAGGTAACTTCAACAAAGAACTTTAATGTTAAAGTAAAAGCAGGAGGAGCTAATTTCATGAATGGAACGAACCTGATCCCTGTGAATGTTTTGACTATCAAAGCAGCTACAGCTGCCGGAACAATGGGCGGAACAAAAAGCGCTGTAGTTTTATCTGCAACGGATCAGACTTTAGTATCCAATGCTCCGCTTGGAAGTGCATTAACACTGAATCTGGACTATACCATTCCAGCGGCAAAATCATCATCTTCTGATATTTTAGGTAAACCGGCCGGAACTTATACGCAAACAGTAACTTATACGGCGACTGCTTTATAGCAGCTGTAGATTTGTAATGTTCAAAAGAGAACAATTAAACAAGAATAATAATTAAATCTTATTGCCATGACAAAACAAATCGCCATCACAGCCTTAACTTTTGGAGTAGTTGTATTTGGAACTGATAATGTTCAAGCTCAAAATACAGCCGCAACCACGGCTGTAAACATTACCCTGAACGATGTAATCTCTATAGATGCAGGAAGTACAGCAATTGGTGGTATAGTTGCCTTTAACTATGTTACTGCAGCAGACTATAACTCTGATCATACAATTACCAAAGCCAACTCTTTAAAAGTTACCTCAACGAAGAATTTTAATATAAAGGTAAAAGCAGGAGGGCCGCATTTCGTCAATGGTTTAAACTCAATCCCTGTAGATGTTTTGACAATCAAAGCTGCAGAAGCTTCCGGAAATATGGGCGGGACCAAAAACGATGTGGTTTTATCCCCAGGAGAAAGAACCTTGGTAGCCAATGCTCCTCTTGGAAGTGCATTAACACTGAATCTGGACTATACCATTCCAGCGGCAAAATCATCATCCTCTGATATTTTAGGTAAACCGGCCGGAACTTATACACAAACGGTAACTTATACAGCGACTGCTTTATAAAAAAATAAAAAAAACACATCAATATATATGCGCCCTCAACACTTTTCAGGTATTGAGGGTTTTTCTATTTAAACCAAATGAGTAAACCGTGTAGTGATTTTACTACATGAACTTCCGTTTTCCACTACAAAGAAACTTTTATCGCCACTGTAAATTTGCAGTATACAAAAGAGAATAATTAAATAAAAATAAAAATTAAATATTACTATCATGACAAAGCAAATCGTAATCTCAGCCTTAACTTTTGGAGCAATCATATTAGGGACTAACAATGTTCAAGCTCAAAATACAACTGCAACCACAACGGTAAACATTACCCTTAACGATGTAATCTCTATCGACGCAGGGAGTACTGCAATTGGTAATACAGTTGATTTCAACTATGTTACAGCAGCAGACTATAACTCTGATCAAACAATTACTAAAGCCAACTCTTTGAAGGTAACTTCAACAAAGAACTTTAATGTTAAAGTAAATGCAGGAGGAGCTAATTTCATGAATGGAACGAACCTGATCCCTGTCAATGTTTTGACTATCAAAGCAGCTACAGCTGCCGGAACAATGGGCGGAACTAAAAATGCTGTAGTTTTATCTGCAACGGATCAGAATTTAGTTACAAATGCCCCACTAGGAAGCGCATTAACACTGAATCTGGACTACACTATTCCAGCTGCAAAATCTTCATCTTCTGATATTTTAGGTAAACCGGCCGGAACTTACACGCAAACAGTAACTTATACCGCGACTGCTTTGTAATAAAATTTTTAGTCTGTAAAGGTTCCTTTTGCTGCGTTTTCAGTAGTTTTGGGAATCTTTATTATTAAACTATTTACACCATGCACAAGTTCATTTACCTTTTCATTTTCTTTATCCTTACAGGATCTTCTTCAATTCTGGCACAAAGCATCTCTATGTCGCCTACACGCTTGTTTTTCACAGGTAATCCGGGAGAAAAAGTAACAAAGACAGTCACACTTCAAAACAGCTCGGATAAGGATTATGTTTTTAATCTCAACTATAAAGATTGGGTTAGAGAAGAAGACGGAAATAAGGTTTATCTTGAACCAGGCAGTTCAAAAACTTCCAATGCTTCCTGGGTGTCCACCTTAGAAAACACGGTAACAGTTCCTGCGAAAAGTACAAAGGAGATTGTAGTAACCATGCAGATTCCGGCAAATGCATCAAAGTCTGCCATTACGAACAGCATGTTGTTTTTCACCCAGCTTCCTCAGCAGGCTGATAAGGCACGTATTCAGAATGGTATTGGTATTATCACCTTATTTGAGGTGGGACTTCACATCTTTTATACTCCACCGGGAAACCATGTAAAAAGCCTGGATATTACCAATATTTCAGAGGTGAGTAATGAGAATGCAGCGAACAGAAAAGTCGCAGTAAGCATCCATAATGATGGAAACACCATCAATGATGCCACCGTTGAGTTTGAACTCACCGACAAAGACAGCGGTAAGGAAATAAAATTACCCGCAATTGCCATCTCCATGTTTCCGGATACCAATCAGACCGTTCAATTTTCTTTACCAGAGAACATTTCAGGGAACTTCCTTGGCGTGGTTATTATCAAAATGGCAGAATCCAATGATTTACGTGTAGGAGAAAAAAACTTTAAATTTTAAAACTAAGTCTTGAAACCACAGAATGGAATATCGATATCAGTGCTAAGAAGAACAATCTTATTTTTTGTATTTGTTTTTCTGCACTTTTCGTTGGCCTTTGCTCAGGAAAAGAAGGATATCCGGATCCATTTTGAAAATGACAGCGTAGCTGTTGAGAAAGGTTCTACTTTTACCAATTTCCTGGTCATTGAAAATAAAAGTTCTGAAGAGATTACCATTCAGAATATCTTACCTCAGGAAAACTATCCGGGATTGCTTTTTTATCCTAAAAATGACTTTACCTTAGGTGCGGGCCAGTCTAAAAATCTTCCTGTGAAGCTGATCGCCAACGTGGATTTTATGAAACTGAGATCCAATGAGATCCGATTCCAGGTTTCGTACGCCACCGCAACGGTCACCAGAACTGAAAGCGCCTCGTTCTTCGTTACTAAAGGCGAGAACAAAAACATAGCAATTTATACCGCCACTTACGAAAATTTCATTAACCCTGCTGTGCCCGAATCCTCAATTCTGCTCACTGTAGAAAACCAGGGGTATAGTAAACGAACTGTTAAGATTGATTTGCAATCCATTCCCGATGGTTTGGAAATGATGCCAAAACAACAAACCGTAACTCTGGAAGGTTTAGAAAAACAAACGGTTGAAATCAGAATTGCAGTCAGAAAACAGAATACAATTTATCCCGAATTTAATATTAATGCAATCGTCACAGACCTGCTTGATAATAAAATCGTGGGAAGCAACACGCTCTACTTGGTCGTTTTGTCACACAACAGGCAAATTGCCAGGGGAAACGAAGCGGTGAGCGGAAGTAATTTTGCGGAAATTAGCTATAATGAAAACAGTTCAGGTTTTAATTATCTTCAATTGAGGGGAAATACAGCGTTTCAGGTAACTGATAATTTAAGATCGCGCTTCAATATTGGTGCGGATTACTATCTGGACGGCCGTTATAATCTGTATGATACCTGGCTGGAACTGGAGAGGAAAAATACGGTATTACGGGTAGGAAATGTTAACAGCAACGATTACGATTACCCGGTTTTCGGTAGAGGAGGGAAAATTTCTACCAAATTCGGAAATAATAATCAGATTGAAATTCTTGCGCTGGAAAATAATTATAACTTGTACGGTACTTATTTCCAGCAAACCAAAGGATCTACCATGGTGGGGGCAAAATATGGTTTCGGGAATGCTAAATCTTTCAATGGGAAAGTGTCCTATATATTCGACCATGATCCGCGTTTTAATGTAGATACACAGGTGGCGAACGCAGCAACATCCTTATTAATTAACGATAAACACACCATCCGCATGGAGATGGGGCTGAGCCAAGAAAAAGGGCTTTCGAACAACGATGAAAATGCAGGAGCTTTAATGGGAGCAAATTACGAGGGAAAAATAGGAAAATGGGATATACAGTCTGTCAATTCCTTTGCCACCAAAAGCTATGCAGGGATCAAGCGGGGATCTTTTTTCTCAAATCAGCGAATCGGTCACCAATTTTCCGCTTCACAGCGCGCTTTTATACAATATCAGAATTCGCAGGTAGAACCTGAGTTCCTGAGTTTCCAGAATGAGCCAATCCAATCTGGGAATACCGCTAATTTGCGGTATTATTTTAACAGTACAGAAGCTTTGGGGTTAGGGTATCAGTTTTCTTTAAAGAAGTGGAATTTTCTGCTTTCTCCAAAGGTTGAAAGCCAGAAAACAGCTAATTTTTATACAGCACAGGAACTTTTTTCATACAAGTTGGAAGCCAACATCAGCACTACATTAGGTGCCCACGGATTGAACCTGACAGCGGAATATTCTTATTCAAGAGAGAATAATAAACCTGATTGGTTCAACAGTTTGAAAACAACTTTATCTTACAGATATAAGTCATTTTCCCTTAACGGAACAGCCCAATGGAATGCTACCAGTGTCTTTGATTTAACTTCTTATTACAATGCAGACCGTAATTTTGCCAACTACAATGTATACGCCTCGTATAATTTCCAGATGCTTAATCATAATCTGACCGGATCTTTTTCAGCCGGAGCCTTCTATTCGGAACTTTATAAAAATTTAAACAGCAATATTACCGGTAATCTGGAATATAAGATTTCTCCTTCCTGGTCCACCACAGGTTATTTTAATCTTTCCGGTTATAAATCTACCGCTGAATATGCAAGCAGTGGCAGTTATTACCAGTTCAGAGTGGGGATTAAAAAATATTTTACCACAGCTACGGCTCTCGGAAATCATAAAGTGGCATTCCAGTTCTTTGAAGATAAAAATTTCAATGGACTTCTGGAGTCCGGTGAATCGGTACTTGCTAATGAAATCGTAAAACTGGACAATTATGTGGCGATGACGGATAAGAATGGAAAAGTAGTTTTTCAGAATGTGCCTGAAGGTACCTACACACTGAAGGTGAACGAAAGTGCGGGTTCCAGGTTGATGACGGATCCTGTTATTATGGTGCATAACAATATCAACCGCAAAGTAGGTTTGGTAAAAAACATCAGGGTAGGCGGGAAATTAACGGAGATCAGACAAGCTTATGATAATGTAGAAACGGATGTAACAGGAATCGTGGTGTATGCAAAAGGTGAAGATGGTAAAATTTACACCGCAGTGGTTAATCAGAAAAATGAGTTTGAGTTTTTCCTGAAAGATGGAAAATACGACCTCTATATTGAAAATGACAAATACACCTATACACAACCCACCCAAACTATTCAGGTGACAAAAGAAGGTTACTCAAAAACTGTGGTTTTTGAATATAAGAAGAAAGACACCACCATTAAGGTGAAAAAGTTTTAAATTTAAAAGTATGAAAAAGATGAGGGCTTTTTTAATAGGAATTTTTACTGTATTCTGCGGATCTGCAGCCACAAAAGCTCAGGATGTGTACCTGTCGGTTCCTGAAAATAATATTTTTAACAGGACCGAATTTACCTCAGTACCTACAAGGGTAATGACGAACGCCAACAGAACAAACTGGGATTATGCCTTTTTGGGATTACTCCCGATAGCTCCTACATTTACCTCTGTTTCGGGACCAAATTTTACCCACTCTTCTTCTTCATTTACTTTACCCGGTTCCACTCTTCTGTGGCAGTTAGAAAGCATGGGAGGCCAGCTGCCATCTACTGGACTTTCAGGCTATTTACCAGGTTTTCAGTCGTTCAGTACAAGCGCTATAAAATGGTTTGAACCGCCATCAACCAGTCTCGGAGGAGGATTCAACCGGGGCAATATCAATTTTACATTTAAAATTCCTGCCTCACAATTCACTGCCAATGCCTTTCGGGCCGGGAATTACTCCATGGATATCACTCAGAATTATAATGACTTCACACCACATAATTTTAAAACAATTTTAGCGATTCCTTCATCTATACGATGGATCACAAACTCTTTAACAAAATACATAGAAATATCTTCTTTGAATGACTACCGCAATACAAGTATGCGGGTGTGGGATTTGGGGAATACGGAAATAGCGCATACGGTCGATTTTAATTTTTGGGCGAAAGCTGCTTCCACAAATATTCAGTTCACGTCCTCAAAAGGTGTTCCGGGAACCAGAAATATAGCAAGTATTAAATTGGGTAGTAACGGATCTACACTCACAACCAAAGCCTTATCTGCCGATTTTCAGAATTTTTCCGCGGCTAATTTCAGTGTTATAGCGGGAAACAGAAACAGCTTCATTCCGGATCTTCATGTGTCTGCGGAAGATTTTAAAAACTATTTTTTTGAAGCCGGAACATATACGTTTGAACTGAATCTCAATGCCAGAAGTACAGATAACTCCATTAACAGCTTGCAAAATATGGCTGTTCAGCTAAAGGTGCTCCCTCTTTCGGAGATCACCATTCCCAGTTCCGGCCGCAATGTAAACTTCAATTTTAATACTGCTGCCCATTACACCGATGGTCAGTCACAAATGATTCCGAACCAGATTATGTTGTCCAATAATGAAAATTTTGAACTCTATGTAAAATCGGACGAAAATTATTTCAAGAAAGGCGGCCTGCAGACTGATATCAATTCCAACATATTACAAATTGGCATAGATGGAAGTTCTGTAAATGTGCCCTTATCCAAAATTCCCCAAAAAATACTCTTTAACGGAACACCGGTTTTGGACCGGGGACTGAACGTAAGATACACCATACCACCTGCAGGGGCCCAAAGTTTGGTAGGGAAGGAAAATACCACTTACTCTATCAATGTTTATTATAGTTTTACGGCTATTTAACAATACTTTTTATATCAATACTCATTCGCCTGATCAGCACGATATTGATAAAAATAAGCATTCAAAAGAATGCATTTCAATTTTGCCTTTTGGTGTATCCGGATTTAGGTATTCTGCTTCGATCTCATCTTTTGTTTTTATTTGCTGGCGAAATTCTTCTAAAAATTCCATCGGCATAATAAGCTGTATGCCTTCCAGTAATTCGTGTTCTGAGTGCATTTTATGCCAATATTTTATGGCAGTGGTTCCATCATAGCAATTATACCAAAACACAAAACTGTCCAAAATATTTCCTAAAGTATCTCTACATAGAAACGTTTTCTTCCTTTGATGAGTTTTCCTTCATCATCCCCCTTTTCAGTACCTTTAATGTATTTTGGTAGCCTGGCTATTCATTATTGACGTTTCAGGCTGTCACTTTTTTATCTTGTATCATTGATCAGTTATCTCTTGATATTCTCCATATCTATCTTTTGACCATGTCGGTAATGCAGTAAACAGTTTACCAAGGTAGAAGTCTGTCGGAATATTATGCCGTACAAAGCGATTTTTAGTTAAAGAAAATAGGGGATTTATTGTTTCAGGTAAATCCTATTTAATTTTTCTTTTTACTAATATGATATTTTTTATAACTTGCCAACCCTGGAAGAGGGGTCTTAACTATATGTTTTTATTCGCATTTAAACAATATAACCCTTTCTGCCTTTTTCAAAAAAAATAATTCAAGCAGCTTCTAAAACCATGATACTGAATTTATGAATGATTTTATCAACGAACTACAATTAAAAATCGAAAGACAGGAAAACGAAATCAATTTCAAGAACGGACTGATCTCGATATTGTCTCATGACTCAAAAGAACTGTTTGGAACCTTTCTTTGGCTTATAGAAGAACTAGAACAGAAGACCATAAGCGAGGAAGATTTTTTTAAGTTGTTGCCACAGATAAAAAGAGATGCCCGGAAGAATCTTCAAACTATCCAGGACAGCGTTGCCTGGCTAAAAACACAATACGGGGAATTTAACATTAAACCCGTTAAAATCATGGTGTTGGATCTTTTTCATTATTTAGAAGAAAAATATGCTGCCAAATTAAAAGAAAAAAACATTAAATTTCATTTTAAAGGGGATCACAATGCATTTCTTACAAGCGATCGCCTGTTGCTAGAATATGTTTTAGACAAAATTTTCAACAATGCGGTAAAATATTCCTTGCCGGGGCAGGATGTTTATTTACAGGAACTTACAGAAGGAGATCAGGTTGTGCTTTCCGTAATTGATTTCGGAACGGGAATAAATGAAAAGTATTTACCTGTGATCTACACTTATGATAATCCCGTATTCCTGGGGACTGCGGGTGAGAAAGGAGTTGGATTAAGTTTGAAAATTGTAAAAAATTTTATATCCTTGCTGAATGGAAACATCCAAATCATTTCCACTGAAAATAAAGGCACTACGGTTTCCCTTTTTTTACATAAATTTATAGAATGATGGGTTCAAAAGTAAACATTCGTGTTGTTGTAGCAGATGATCACGGTATCGTCCGGATGGGTTTGATACAAACACTCAAACGATTAAGACCCGATGCCATCATTTCAGAAGTAGAGGATTATAAATCGCTGTACAAAGTAATTCTGAATGAAAAATTGGATCTGGCCATTATGGACGTTAATATGCCTAATGGTACTGTTCAGGAAGCAATAGATTACATAAAAATTCACCAGCCTGAATTAAAAATTCTAATATTTTCTTCACAGGATGAAGAGTTGTATGGGATGCGTTATCTAAAAATGGGTGCTGGTGGCTATCTAAGCAAGCTAAGCTCCACTGAAGTCATTGAGACTGCTTTAACGGCGATGCTCAGTAAGGGCCGATACGTGAGTGATAACATAAAAGAAGCAATTTTTTTAGAGTCATTAACTGGCGCGGCAAAAAATTCTCCCATTGAAACACTATCAGACCGAGAATTGCAAATTGCCAATAAGCTGGCAGAAGGTCTTCCTCTCAAAGAAATTTCTAATCAGCTGAATCTCCATTCATCAACGATCAGCACTTATAAAAACAGGCTGTTTGAGAAGCTGAAAATACGATCCATACCGGAATTGGTAGAGATTCTTAGGCTGTATAATCAGTAAATATTCTGGCTTATTTGGAAATAAAGAATAAAAAATGGCTCAATTTAGATCAAATTGAGCCATTTAGGTTTGTGAACCTGGCAGGACATTATCCAAACTCTTATTCTGCCTGTTGAAAATATTTCTAATGTATATGATTGATAATCAATTTGCTTTGTCTGTGTTTGTTTAAATTATGGATTTTTGATAGTGAGGGTGAAATTGTCCAGACGAAAGAAGGAATACAAACACTGAAACATGAAATCATTGGATGATGAAAACCTTTTGATTTTAATAGGTTATAATAATATTGAAAAGGTTGCAGTTAAGCTCACTGAAAAAGTGGGCTTTTTTACAGTGCATTACAAAAAAGTGCCTGTACAATAAGTATCCTTATTTTGGATAATCAATACCTTAATCCGGTTTATTCGATGGTCAAAATACATTAGATATTTGCAATATCAAAAGTGTTAAACCAATTAAATATCAAAAAAATGAACAAAACAGTATTGATCACCGGAACATCATCAGGCTTTGGAGCCGCAACTGCAAATTATTTCGCTGCTAAAGGCTGGAATGTTATTGCTACAATGAGAGATACCGGTAAAGATGGAAATCTCGATAAGTCAGAAAATATTTTTGTCACTCAATTGGATGTTCAGGATAAGAATTCTATTGATAAAGCAATCGCAGAGGGAATAAACCACTTCGGAAATATTGATGTAGTAGTCAATAATGCGGGATATGGTCTTTTCGGAATTTTTGAAAGTGCATCCCGTGAAGCTATCCAAACACAATTTGACGTGAATGTATTTGGGGCAATGGACGTAACAAGAGCCGTTTTACCTCATTTTCGTTCTCAAAAATCAGGTACTATTATCAATATCAGTTCAGGTGCCGGTGCCATCGGTTTTCCTATGGCTTCGATTTACAGTTCATCCAAATTTGCTTTGGAGGGATGGACTGAAGGATTAAGGTATGAATTGACGTCATTAGGTATTGTCGCAAAAATCATTGAACCAGGGGGAGCACTGCAAACCAGCTTTATAAACCGTATGGGTGATGAAGGTTTAGGTCTACAATTGATCGAAGATTATCTTCCTTTTTTAGAGCAGATTGGTAAAGTTTATGGTGGAATGCAGGGAGCTGCAGATGCTGATGCGGTAGAAAAAGTGGTACAAGCCATTTACGAAGCTGCAACCGATGGAACTGACCGCTTGCGCTATTCTCCTACTAACGACATCAAGCCTATTCTGGAAGCACGAAGAAATACCTCTGAAGAAGAATATCAGGCGTTTACAAACAACATTTTCCTGTCCAAATAATCGATTCAATGAAAACGATATTCATAACAGGGGCTTCCTCCGGTTTGGGGAAAGCAACAGCAAAACTACTGGCATCAAAAGGATGGAATGTAATGGCGACGATGAGGCATCCCGAAAAAGAAACTGAACTGGATCAAATCAAAAACATCCATATTCTTCCTTTGGATGTAACAGATCTTTCATCTATTGAAAAGGCAGTTGCGGTGGCTGTTCAGATTGGTCCGGTAGATGTGGTGTTCAATAATGCAGGATACGGCCTGACAGGTCCGCTGGAAGGATACAAGGATGAACAAATCACCCGACAGTTCAATACCAATGTTTTGGGTGTAATCCGTGTAACAGAGGCTTTTCTTCCTCACTTACGGGAAAAAAGCAGTGGCTTAATTATCAGCACAACTTCTATCGGCGGATTGGTCACATTCCCGTTTTCTTCCATTTACCATGCTACAAAATGGGCTATTGAGGGCTGGAGCGAAAGCCTGTCTTTTGAGCTCGCCGCACACAATATTCAGGTAAAGACCATTTCTCCTGGCGGAATTGCTACCGATTTTATGAGCAGGTCGCTGGATGTTGGCAAGCATGAAGCTTATGCAGAACAGTTTGACAAGTTTCTGGCAAGCTTTGAAAACAGTGAAAGCCCGCTTCAATTCTCAAGTCCTGAATCTATTGCCTCTGTAGTTTATGAGGCTATAACAGACGGTAAAGATCAGCTTCGCTACCTGGCGGGCGATGATGCTATATCAACGTATCAGCACAGACTGGACATCGGGGCTGAAGAATTCAGAAAACAAATTGCAAAAGGATTGGCGAGGTAAATCGTTGTAGTTAAAAATAGCTAATTTTAAACGGTCAATTCATGTATAAAAAAAATTCTTAAAATTAAATCATGATCGATAAATCAGTTAAAAAAAAGGAACTGCATTATTATAAGTCAATTACTGATTTATGCAGAGGGCTGGGAGTTGCCAGCCCTTTACATCCCCTTATCGTTTCTGTCAATCACGCTGACATTTCTCCGGAATCCGAAGTAAAATATCTTGTTCACGACTTTTATATGGTATCCTATAAAAGTAACCTAAAAGGAAAGTTGAAATATGGACAAGGGTATTATGACTTTGATGAGGGCGGATTAATATTTGTAGCTCCGGGACAGGCTCTTGCAGTGGCTGATGATGACATTTGTAGTGGACGCAGCCTCTTCATTCATCCGGATTTTTTTGCCGGGCATCCACTTGCGAGGTTAATAAAAAAATTCGGATTTTTCGGTTACAATATAAATGAAGCTCTTCATCTTTCAGAAAAAGAAAAGAATAAAGTTCTTCACATTTTTGAAGATATTAAGGAAGAAATCGAAACGGTAATAGACGACACAAGCCAGGAACTGATCATTTCATACCTTGAAGTTTTGCTTAATTACAGTAACCGCTATTATAAGCGGCAGTTTATCACCAGAAAAGCCATAAACAGTCCTTTAATAGAGCGGTTTGAAACGCTGCTCAACCATTATTATGAAGAAGGAGAATCAATGCAGAAAGGTATTCCTTCAGTCAGTTATTTTTCGGCGCAGTTGAATGTATCATATGGTTATCTGGGTGATCTCCTAAGAAATATGACCGGGATGAATACGCAGCAGCATATTCATGCTAAATTAATCGAAGTTGCCAAACAAAAGCTGTCGACATCGGAACTTACTGCAGCTGAAATTGCTTATGAGCTGGGATTTGAGTATCCGCAATCATTTAACAAACTTTTCAAAAACAAAACCGGGCTGACACCATTGCAATTTAGGGAACAGCTTAATTAAGCTCAACATCAACCGTAAAAAACAACCTTACAAAGTCCAGTAAATAATAGCTAATCAAATTTTATTCCTTGCTTTTCAATAACTCTGTCCAAAAAAGTAAAATAATATAATGAACACCGTTAAAAATCTTAAGGTCATATTTCTGATCATCCTCGCAGCCTCAAATTCATACGCACAAGATATACAGCAAAAAATAAAAAATATTGTTGACTCCACTTACGCTGCCGATCCAAAAGCTGTAGGTTTTGCATTATATGTGGAAGCCCCGGATCAAAATCTTTCCTTCAACTATGCGGTTGGATATTCAAATCGAGAAACAAAGCAAAAACTAACAGCAGATCAGCCCGTACTGATTGCGAGTACAACCAAACCTTATGTCGCGGCCACCATCTTGCGATTGGTTGAAAAAGGGAGATTGGATATCAATCAACCGCTAAAAAAATATCTTACTCCAAAATCTGATCAGGTATTATCAACTGCTGGCTATCATACGAACAGCATCACCTTAAAACATCTTTTATCCCATACATCAGGTATAAGAGACTATGTGGATGAAGGATATTTTAAATTTATCGGAGAACATTCACAACATGCGTGGACACGGGAAGAGCAGATCGCAAGAGCAGCTGGACTAGGCAAACCGTTGTCAGATCCCGGCGAAGGTTTTCACTATGCCGATATCAACTTTGTATTACTTACCGAAGTTATTGAGAGTGTAACACACCAGCCGTATTACAAAACGATGAGAAAACTGCTGGGCTATGAAAAGCGAGGTTTGAAAGTTACCCGATTTGCAAAATTTGAAAATGCACCTGAAAATATAGCTTCACAGGCGCATCAGTATTGGGATCAATTTGGATGGGACACGTACAATCTGGATCCATCATGGGATCTGTATGGCGGAGGTGGAATCGTAACCAATGTGAAAGAAATGGCTATGTTCTTTCAGCAGCTATTCAATGGTAAGATTATCAAAAACAAAAATGTTCTCGCTCAGATGACAACTGATGTACCGCCAAATTTGGAAATCAACTATTGTCTTGGTATTCGCAAAATCAAGTATGCAGGGCTTTTAGGGTATAATCACGGAGGTGGATTGGGAACAGATGCTGTTTACATCCCTCAGTTGAACGCTTCTATAGCAGTCGTGGCTCTGGAAGCAGGTCATCGTCCTGCCGCAGTTGAAATCAGTAAGAAAATAGCAGCTTTACTTAACAGTAATAAATAATGAAATTATATACTTTAGTGTACCATAATTTATTTCATTTTATACAACCAAACCTATGGTACATTATAGTATATCGTTACCTAAAAAACATTTGTTTTCATTAGCCGAATATTGCAAGTCAGTAATCTAACAACAATATAGATTGTAGCTATAGAAATTGATTGGTAGAAGATTTTAACTATAAAAATTTAAGGGACTAAAGAGCTCGGTGCAATCCCGAATTGCTTTTTGAAAGCAAATGAAAAATGGGAGAGGTTTTCAAATCCTACCTCATAGCAAACTTCCAATGGCCTTTTTTTCTTTTCTGTAAGCTGATAATAGGCAAGTTCCAAACGTTTATGTGTTAACCATCGTTGTGGAGTCATCGTGAAAGCCTTTTTGAAATCCCGCTTAAATGTGGTAAGGCTTCTGCCCGTGAGGTAACCAAATTTTTCCAGCGGAAGATTGAACATAAAATTCTTTTCCATATAGTCGACAAGATTGATTTTTCCGGGCTCTTCAAAATTAGCAAGCACATGATCGATTTCCTGGTTCAGGGTTCTGAGAATACTGATGGCTTCGGTAATTTTAATGGAAGCAATATCCACAGGGATGTCCTTCATGTCAAAATAGGGAATAAGCGATGCCAGGCAACTTTCCAGCAGAGGATGATTATTGAAACAAAAAATCTTCGGTGAATTTTTGGGTTGAGGGTTTATATTCTTGTCTGCATAAAAATTCTTTAATGTTTCCAATGATAAATGCATGACCACGGTTTTGTGGGGTTCACCGTCTTTAGGGTAATTGATAATAGTAGCCAACTGATTTCTGGGAATTAGAAAAATATCCCCTTTTCCAAATATATAGGTTGCATCAGCCTGTACAATCTTGGTTTCTCCTGAAAGGAACCAGACCAGCATATGCTCGTCAAACATAATGTCCGATTTGAAAAACTTGTCTTCGTAGCTTGAAAGCTTTATATCTTTTGTAATGTATCGGGCTTGGTATTCCATGATTTTTGCTTTTTTAAGAAAGAAATCAATAAGGTAAAGATAAGAAATAACATCATTTACTTTGTTTAAAAGTTCATTGTTAATCGTAAGAGAAGCAAAATGGCTATCTTGCCTCTCTTTTATGATTGTAATCAGTTCTATATAGATTGTCCGCCATCCACCAGAAAGTTGGCTCCGGTCAGAAAACCTGCATTTTCACTTGTTAAATAATGGATCATATCAGCGACTTCTTCTGCTTTTCCCATTCTTCCCATTGGAATGCTTTGTATCAGATGATTTTCCAATTCTTCATTTAAACCGATTTTATCCATAATTTCTGTCGCTATAGGGCCTGGACTTACAGCATTAATGCGTATTTTTCTCGAAGCCAGTTCAAGTGCCGCTATTTTTACAACTGCATTGATGGCAGCTTTACTGGCGGCATATATAGAAGCGCTTTGTGGCGAAATGGTTGCAGAAGTAGAAGAAAGTATAATGACAGAAGCGCCATCATTAAGTAACGGAATAAAGCGGCTTAATGTAAAAAAGGCTCCTTTGAAATTCACATTCATGATTTCGTCAAATAAACTTTCCGTTGTCTGCTCAATGGTGGAAAATTTTGTAATGCCGGCATTGATAAGCAAGATATCAACTTTTCCAAATTGTTCCTTTACCTGACTGACCAGATTTTCTATGTCATTTAATTTTGACTGGTCAGCAATCATTGCTGTTGCATTCAATTCATCAGCAGCTTTCTCAATAGCTTCTTTCCGTCTTCCGGTGATGATAATGTGGGCGCCGTTTTCTTTTAGCTTTTTGGCTGTGGCATAGCCAATACCGCTGTTACCACCAGTAATAACGGCTATTTTGCCTTTTAAATTTTTCATTTTTTTTGTTTTTCAGGATTGAGTTAAATAAAACATGCAGAGAATTATCAGGATTTATGGATTGAAGGTGATCCCAGTCATCTCTTCAGTCAGTTTCCATAGTTTCTTGGCATTGTTTTCATCCAGTGAATAAGGATTTACTCCTTTCTGGTCGGTAATATCTGATGAAAGTACTGCGATGTCCCCATCCTCACAATAGACTCCACCAATATGCTCAAGTAATGGAGTGGTAGCGCACCAAACTGTTGTAGCAGCTCCTTGTGGGACGGTTTTTAACGAGGCCGCTACTTCAGGTAACATATTGCCATCTGCATCCATGAAACCCATTTTTTGAAATAGTTCCAGTGGAGCTTCCCTGCCTAATTCTGTTCCGCCAATAGAACCGGGATGAACCGCATAGCTTCTGATATGGGAAGATTGTCCCCGCACGTCCAGTTCCATCGAAAAAAGATTGACTGCAGTTTTGGACTGTCCATAGCCCTGTAAAGTTTCATATTCTCTATGCAGGAAGTTAGGATCATCAAAATTAAAAGACGCAAAATGATGACCGTGGGAAGAAACATTAATAACCCTTGCTCCATTGGCTTTTTTAAGTGCAGGCCATAATCCGGAGGTGAGTTGAAACACAGCTAAATAATTGGTCGCCAGCTGGGATTCTATACCCCGTTCATCTCTACGTAATGGTACCCACATAATACCCGCATTGTTAATGAGTAAATGCAAAGGTCTTCCTGACGCGATAAAGTTTTCCGCGAAGGCATCAATAGAGGTGGGTGACATTAAATCCATTGCGGCAATTTCCACATTGGCAATTCCTTCCAGATTTTTCTTTGCCTTTTCAATATCACGTGCAGGTACGATTACGGTAGCTCCTGCTGCGGCGAGAACTTTTGTGGTTTCCAGTCCAATTCCGGTATTGCCACCTGTAACTATGGCAACTTTCCCGGTAAGATCGATGTTTTGAATGACATCATGAGTTGTTGATTTTGCATTGAAGCCAGAACCGATAGGTTGTTGTTGAGCTCCCTGATAATTATTCTTTTCCATTTTGAATACGTTTAATTGTTATTACTGAGACAAAATTAGAGAAGCTTAACCTGCTCTGCTTTGTTCAAAAGGCCTAATTAACTTTGTTCAAAAGGGCAGGCGATTTTATAACAATGATTGCAAGTGTCCAAAAAATCAAATCATTTAAACCGAATATAAATGTTTAGATTTAAATAATTCCTGCTGATTTTCCATGTGGTAAGGATAGATGTTTTGGGTTCTACGGTTCCCAAATACCAGCAGTTCGTTTTTCTTTGTTTTGGTTAGGATAATCCTCATTCCGGCAACGCAAGTATATCTGTTTAGGAGCAACTTTGCATTAAGATTAATACAATTAAAAAATGGAAAATAAACAGAAAGAAAAAGTTTGGTTCATTACAGGATCTTCAAGAGGATTTGGAAGAATATGGACAGAAGCCGCTTTGAAACGCGGAGACAAAGTAGCTGCTACAGCACGTAATATCAATAGTATTACAGCCTTAAAAGAAACGTATGGCGATCAGGTCTTGATTCTTGAAGTGGATGTAACCAATGCCTCCCAAGTGCAAAACGCTATTAGCCAAGCCAACGAATATTTTGGAGGATTAGACATTGTACTCAATAATGCCGGATATTCTCTGGTGGGCACCATCGAAGAAGGCAGTACCGATGAGGTAAAAGCCATGTATGAAACCAATATTATAGGACCTATCCATGTAATTCAGGCAGCATTACCTATACTGCGGGCCCAGGGTCACGGCCATATTTTGGGAACATCCAGTGCCGTTGGCATTTACAGTAATCCTCTAATCGGTTATTATTGTTCTTCAAAATTTGCGTTTGAGGCGATTTACAATAGCTTATCAAAGGAAGTTGCAGAATTTGGCATCAAAGTAACGCTGATTGAACCGGGAGCTTATAATACTGAATTTGGCAGTGCTGAATCGTTAAAAATAGCCGGCAAAAAACTAGGGGATTATGATAATTTGAAAAGCAGTTTAATGAAAAATTTACAAAAACTGGAACGGGGAAATCCTATGGCCACTCCCGATGCTATATTTGCCGTTGTGGATGCTGAAAATCCACCGTTGAGACTACTCTTGGGTAAAAACGATTTGCCACATATCCAACAAATCTATGTTGAACGCATCCAGGAATGGGAAACCTGGAGAACTATTTCAGAAGCAGCCCAAGGTTAATTCATCTATGATGTTTTGACATGCTTTTATTCACTTTTCCTCACAAAAGAAAAGCGAATATTGCTTAACTTGTAATCTAGAATTTTTATCACATGGCTTCAAAAAAATCGAATCATACCGTAAAAAGATTTAATACGCTGGCTGACGTAATGGAGGCCTCTGGTTTTTCGCCCCCAAAGCATCCTTTAATTGTTTTGTTAAACGGTGTAGACAAACCGCTGAAAGGTCGTGCCCCTGATAAATCGCATGTATTGAATTATTATAAAATAGCTTTTAAACCAGACACCGGAGGAGAATTAATCTACGGTCATACCAAATTTGATTTTAAAGAGGGCGGTTTGTTTTTTGTGGCTCCTCAGCAAATTCTCTCATCTATCGAAGAGAATAATAAAGAGGAAACTGCGGAACAAAAAAAACTGAGTCCACAGATCACATTACTTATAGATCCTGATTTTTTATTGCAATATCCATTGGCACAAAAGATCCATCAGTACCACTTTTTCTCTTATGCAACAAATGAAGCGTTGCACCTTTCGACCAAAGAAAAAGAAACCATCCTGTCACTTTTCAGGAATATAGAAGATGAACTTGAGAACCGTATAGACGACATGAGTCATAATGTGATCATATCGCAGATTGAACTGTTGCTAAATTATGCCCAACGATTTTATAACAGGCAGTTTCTGACCCGGAAACAGAACTATCCGAGTATAGCCGGGCGCATCGATCAGTTATTGGAGGATTATTTTAATAGCGATAAGGTGTTGAGTAGAGGAGTTCCTACCGTTAATTATCTGGCTGATCAGCTGCATATGTCAGCAAGTTATTTAAGCGATCTGTTGCGAAACCTTACAGGTCAAAACACCCAGCAAATCATTCATGATAAAATGATTTATCGGGCAAAGAATAAGTTATCTGCCACAGATCTTAGTATTTCTGAAATCGCATTTGAATTAGGTTTTGAACAGCCTCAATCCTTTAGCAGGTTGTTTAAATTAAAAACCAAACAAAGTCCACAGCAATATAGAGCTCAATTCAATTAATCTTTGCTGTTGCTTAAACACTAATAACATAGCAGTAATTGTCCTATGTATTATATTTATCTACTTTAGCGCTTCACAGACAAAGGTGTTAAAGTCATTATTATATAGCTGTATATTTGATTTAAACTGATAAAGAGTTTGCGATACTAGAAATGAATAACTATCTACTTAAATTCAATGGAAGATAAATATAATTTGTTAAAAGTGCATATAGAGAAAATCGTAGCACTTACAGAAGAAGAATTTGCATTTGTAAAGCAGAGCTTCATTCGTAAAGAATATAAAAAATCCGATTGTATTTTTAAGGAGGGTGAAAACGTAAAATATATATACTTTGTATTGTCCGGCCTTCTGAAGCTCTATTATACAGATGAGAATAGTAAGGAGCATATTGTTTCATTTGCCATGGAAGATTGGTGGGAATCAGATATTCAGGCCTTTTATACCAATGGCGATGCTTCATTTACTTTAGAATGTTTGGAGGACACAGAATTACTATGCCTATCGCTGGAAAATTTTGAAAGGATGTGCAACAATCTTCAGAAGATGGAACGCTTTTTCCTGCGCAAATCAATTGCGGGTCATATAGGTTCTCAGCAGCGAATACTGTCATTTTTAACTTCTGGCGCTAAAGAAAGATATGAACAGCTGATAACCCGAAATCCCGTCTTGGTACAGCGAATTCCAAAATTGGTGCTTGCTTCTTACCTTGGTGTTTCCAGAGAGACTTTAAGCCGTCTGTTTTCTTGATTTTATTTAATTGTGAGGTTTGTCACACGAAGGAATGTGAAAATATCCAGAGCTTTGTCTCACAATAAATTTACGACAATGGAAAAGAAAGTAATCAATCCCTGGAGCTGGCAGGATGCCAGAAATTATGTGCAGGCAGTTGAAGTTAAACATGCAGATTCAACTTTATATGTATCGGGGCAATGTGCCATCAGTGAAGAGGGAATATCGAGTAATGCTGATATGAGAACGCAGATTTTTCATACTATTGAAAATCTTGAAAAAGTTATTCAATCGAGTGGATATGAAGTTCAAAATCTCGTTCGTCTCAATATTTATACCACCGATTCTTCTGAATTATTTGAAAATTTCGATGTTATACAGCAGTGGCTCAGCAAAAATCAGGTACAGCAAACTAGTACCGTTTTGGAAGTCAAATCTCTTTTTGAAACTTTAAAGGTAGAGTTTGAAGCAACTCTTGCCAGATAATTTTTTGTTATGGCATACTCAATGAAACTGTTGTAAAATGGTGCTTTCCTTATAATTTGCAGGTAATAGATCGCTTCCATTCTTAAAAGTTAGCTGTATGGACTCATCAATTTTAAAATAACTGATTGATCATGAGTTGTGTAAAATAAATATGCGCAAATTTAGACAATTTGCGCATATTGTTGTTTGTGAGCTCGACAGGATTCAAACCTGTAACCTTCTGAGCCGTAATCAGATGCGCTATTCAGTTGCGCCACGAGCCCGTTGTTTCCTTGTTGTGTAAGGGTTTGCAAATATAGCACTTTTTTCCGTTCTTTGAAAGATGAAACAGAGAATTTTACTTTTATTTACAGTTATAGCGCTAATCTCCTGTAAAAGAGAACAAAAAATTTCGTCCTCAGACTGGACCCAGATCTCAGCCCGTACCCAATTTAAAGAACAAGATGGGAACATTGAACTTAAAACGGGGAATTTTACCTATAATTTTAAATCCAATCAGACTCCTTTTAAGAAAATAATCCTTTTAAATGCGAGCATGGCGGGATATATTTCTGAATTGGGAGCAGAAAATCTGATCATCGGGGTTTCAAGCCCGGAATACATTTATTCTGAAAAAATTCAGAGCCTGTTAAAAGAAGGTAAGATTCAGAATGTAGGAAGTGAGCAGAAATATGATATAGAAAAGATTATTTCCATGAAGCCTGATGCTGTTTTTACCAATTATATTGCAAGCTTCGATAATGCTTATCAGCTTCTGAAAAATAATGGAATCCAGGTGGTTTTCCTGGATGAATATATGGAACAGCTTCCTCTGGAAAAAACGGCATACATTAAGCTTTTTGGTGAATTTTTCGGGAAAGAAAAAGAGGCCGACGCAAAATATTCCGAAATTGAAAAAAATTACAATGACCTGAAACAGCTGGCATTAAAAGCGAAAGATAAACCTGTGGTATTGAGCAATGAAATGTATGGAGACGTCTGGTATCTGCCGGGCGGGAAAACATCGGTAGCCAACTATATTAAAGATGCCAATGCTTCTTACATCATGAAAGACAACAAAGACGAAAAATCTCTCACGATGAGCTTTGAAGAAGTGTATGCCAAGTCAGGAGGAGTGCAGTACTGGGTAAATGCCGGAAGTCATGCCTCAAAAAAGGAAATGCTGACAATCAATCCCTTTTATGGAAAACTGGATGTGTTCAGTAAAGGAAAAATTTATACCATTGCAGGAAAAGAAAGGAAGAAAGCCAATGATTTTTTTGAAAGTGGTGCTGTGAGAGCTGATCTTATTCTGAAAGACTATATCAAGATCTTTCACCCTGAACTTCTTCCGGAATATCAGCTGACCTATATGAAAGAACTTCAATAACTCAGGCGAATTGTTTATTTTTGTAGTCCTTTTTAGAAATTATGTGGAAAAAAATTAAGCAGGCCATTTTTATTATTCTTGTTCTGAATGTATTTTTTATTATCTGGGGCAGGTTTTTTAATCCGCCTATTACCATTACGCAGATCGGAGGCCTTTTCGAGTTTGGAAAACTGCACAGGGATTATATTTCCTATGATGAAATGGGAAATAATGTAAAAAAGGCGGTGATTGCTTCTGAAGATCAGAAATTCTTCAACCATAACGGATTTGATTATACAGCCATTGAAAAGGCAATGAAGAATAACGAGAAAGGGAAAAGAGTACGTGGAGGAAGCACCATTTCCCAGCAGACAGCGAAGAATGTTTTCCTTTGGCAGGGAAGAAGCTGGTTCAGAAAAGGATTGGAGGCTATTTACACCTTCATTATTGAAAAGGTATGGAGTAAGGATATCATTCTGGAAAGATACCTGAACTCTATTGAAATGGGGCAGGGCGTATTCGGGGTAGAAGCAGCGGCGCAGTATTATTTTGGAAAATCTTCCAAGGATTTAAGTGCTTCGGATGCAGCCTGGATTGCAGCTGTATTACCTAATCCCAAGAAATACGATCCTAAAAATCCATCCCCTTACCTGAGAAAGAAGCACAATTGGATCCTTAGACAGATGAGGAATGTGAGTTTGAAATAGTATCTTTGTCCCAATGAAATTTTTTAATTCCAGCACAAATTTTGAATCAGTTCTTAAAAAATATTTCTCTTTTAAGAACGAAACTATTTCTTTAGAACCATTTGCCGAGTTTTTAGAGAGCATTAAGAGGGCAGATTTTACAACTGTTCTTAATTTTCTGAGAAATAATCCGGATTTTGCTGAGAATTTTAAACATTACATTCATAATATCTTTAAAGACAGGCCATTCAACCTTTCTCTTACCGAAGCCAATATTCTTTCAGAAAACGCTTTTTTCCCGGAATTAAAAAAAAGAATCCTTAATAAAGTACTGCCGCCCGTGGAAAATGAAAAAACGGTGTGGTATATGATTGATAATGTAAGTTTCAGACCCAAATCGGATCTGAAATATCTTCACAACCTTCCTGAAAATGAAATTGACGAGTTTTTAAAAATTCTCGATGCTTCAGATTTCATCACCAAACCTAACGTCAAAAAAGAGCTGATCTTTTCAATGAATATTCTTTCATGGAGAGTAACTGGGATGGCAATGGAAGTAGAGGTGGTAAGAATGGCCCCACAGTACAGAAATCTGGACAACCCTTTTCTTGCTCTTCAGAATGAGTTAGAGGCGCTTACTGAAGACCTCAAGAAAGATCCCGGATTGCAGCTGCACTCCAAAGACAGCCGTTACAAGCAGATCAAAATTTATACAGAGCATTGTCATGAATTTGTGAATATTGCTTTTAAAAACTCTGCCAAATATGGAATTTCCGGCAAAATCAACCAGTCACTGCTTAAAATCCGCCAGCAGACTGAAAGAATCTACGAGATTGTACAGCTCCTGGTGATCGACAGTGAAGAGGATATAACCATAAAATCGAAGCAGCTGATTTTTAATATACTCAATTACAAATCTCACAAAAACAATATTGCAGACCTGATCAACGACAGTACCCGTCTGCTCTCGCATCTCATTACCAATCACACGGCAGAAACCGGCACCCATTATATCACTTCCACCCGGAAGGAATATATGACGATGTTTTATAAAGCCAGTGGAGGTGGGATCATTGTAGGAGCACTTTGCGTCCTGAAAATGCTTTACGGATATATTCCCGGAAGTGATTTCTCCCATGCGTTTTTATATTCAATGAACTATGCCATGGGGTTCGTTATGATCTATCTGATGGGCTTTACCCTTGCGACCAAGCAGCCTGCCATGACAGCGGCGACGATGACGAAAGTTCTGTCTGAAGAAGGCAACAGTAAACGTAATAATACCGAATTTGCCCATCTTGTATCCAAGCTCTTCAGAAGCCAGTTCATTGCTTTTGTAGGGAATGTGCTGCTTTCATTTCCAATTGCACTGGCGATTATTTATGGTCTGGATGTATTTTTCTCCCAGAATTTGGCGGTAGAAAGATCAGATAAATTATTGAAAGACCTGGATCCGTTCAAGTCAAAAGCTATCTTGCATGCAAGTATTGCAGGATTTTACCTGTTTATTTCAGGGATCATTTCAGGAAATATCGGGAACAATTCCGTATTCTACCAGATTCCGGAAAGGATTGCAAAAAACCTTTCCATCAGAAGTTTTTTTGGTAAAAAGTTTGCGAAAAACTTATCCAAATATTATGCTAAAAACTGGCCGGGAATTGTTTCCAACTTCTGGTTTGGGGTATTTTTAGGGGCAACAGCTCCCGTAGGTTTGTTTTTCGGGTTAGATCTTGATATCAGGCACATCACTTTTGCGGCCGGAAACTTTGCTTTAGGACTTTACGGGAAAGATTTTTCAGTGGATTCTTATACATTCTGGATCTCATTCATTACTGTTTTTCTGATAGGATTTTTCAACTTCCTAGTAAGCTTTTCATTATCCATGTTTTTGGCGTTCAGATCGAGAAAAATGAACTTCGGACAGGTGAGCGAAATCTACAGGGAGATTTTCAAATATTTTGTAAAGCATCCGTTCAAGTTTTTCCTTCCGCTGCGTTCAGGGCTGGATAAAAAGGCAGATGATTTAATGAGCAGTACGATTTCCAGTAAATCCGAGGAACATTAATCTACCTATATTAAAAAACGCTCCCGAAAGGAACGTTTTAATTATTAACACCTGTTAATTCAAGCTATTTAACAAATTTATAATTTGCATTTGCCTATATGCAAGGCTCCATTATGGGACACTTAGCTGGAAGTGTAGTATAGTAGGTACATTCACCGGTGGCACAAACTGTTTGACAGCATATTGTTGCTCCGGAACCTGCAATTTCTTTTAATCTTTCTCTGCTTAATTTCTTGATTGACTTTTTCATAGTAACGTGATTTATTTGTTTAGCATCCAAATGTATTAATTTAATCTGAAAATTCTGTATTTCGATTGATTTTTAATAATCTATACAATACGAATGTCATTAAATTTATCTTCACCAAACTTATCCTGAAATTTTTTAAGATAAAAGCTTTTCCGCATCTGGAAATCATGTTTCAGGATAGGAGAATCAATCTTAATGATAATACATTTATTTTCAATATTAACGCTTTTGATCTCACTGAAAAGGCTTTCATCCAGATAATCTTCAAGAAAATCCTTGATTTCAAAAGCAATCAGCTTATGCTCAAAACCATGAATCCTTGCAAAAGATTTTACAAGTTCCGAGGATTGAAATTCACGTTTTTTATTCTTCTTCATGATGTGGGTTGAGGTATCAAACCTCAAAAATTATACTTTCTTCGTTAATCTTCTTCACCACACTTTCCGTGCGTTCCCTGTGTGTATCCGTAATAAAAATCTGTCCGAAACTTTCCTGATTAACCAATTCGATTAATTGCGAAACGCGGGTATCGTCGAGCTTATCAAAAATATCATCAAGCAACAAAATCGGAGTTTTTTTTGTTAATTCCTTAATAAGACTCATTTGGGCCAGTTTTAAAGAGATCAGGAAAGATTTCTGCTGCCCCTGTGATCCGATTTTTTTAATCAGCACGTGATCCATCTCAAAGATAAGGTCGTCTTTGTGGATACCTTTTGAAGTATAGGTCAGCATCCTGTCTCTTTCAAGGCTTTCTTTTAAAAGCTGCTGGAAAGCTTTGTCAGGCTGAGCAGAGTCAAAGCTTTCCCTTAAATCAGACTGATAGTAAACCGAAACCGCCTCTTTTCCTCCGGAAATAATTCTGTAAAAATTCTGAACAATGGGCCCGAGTTTCTCAACAAAATTTCTTCTTTTCTCAAAAATACTGGTCCCGAATTTTGTGATAGGAGCATCATATATTTCCAGGGAATCCTTATCCCAGGTTCTGTTTTTGGCAAAATATTTTAAAAGTGCATTTCTTTGCTGAACCGTTTTCTGATACTGGATCAGGTCAAAAAGATATTCCGAATCCGTTTGGGAAATCATAGAGTCCAGAAACTTTCTCCGGCTTTCCCCGGAATCCGAGATCAGGTTCGAATCATAGGGGGAGATCATTACACTTGGTAGGTAGCCGATATGGTCTGCAAGCCTGTCGTAACTCTTATCATTTTTTTTAATGATCTTTTTAGCCTCTTTAGGCTGGGAGATTTTAATGATATCTTGGCTGTCTTCGTTCAGAATCTCAGCATCAATGGTAAAAAAATCTTCTTCTCTTTTAATATTGTTAAGATCCGTATTGCCCAAAAAGCTTTTTCCTACGGATAAATAATGAAGTGCATCCAGGATATTCGTCTTTCCGGCACCGTTATTTCCCACAAAACAGTTGATCTGCGGAGAGAATTCAAACTTCTTCTCCGAATGGTTTTTGAAATTGTAAAGGGAAAGCTTTTTGATAATCATTCGTCAAAAATACTCCATTATTAGTAAAAATAAAAAGGGAAGTGCAGAACAGGTTTCTACCCAGAATGAAAAATAGGTGTCATCTCTTTTATTTTCAGAGAAATAGATCAGAATAAACGTAATGATTCCTGATAAAAAAAAGGCTGTATCATAAACAGGTTTAAGATAAAATGCAGCAAGAAGTATACTGATAAAGACAAGTATGTAGGCAATATATTTTGTATTCTGTACTCCAATCAGTTTTGGAAAAGTCTGTACCGTATCGCTTCCCATATCCCGGATATCAAAAGGTAATACGAGTGCCGTTATAAAAAAGAAACTGATCAGGAATATCGGAAAGCTAAATTCCGGAAGCGTAAGCCAGCAGTTGACCAGTGCCCAGACCAGCCCAACATAAAATACCTTCAGCAATGGAATCTTCCGGATGTAAACATCCAGAAAAAAGCTGTTATAAAGCAGTCCCAGAACTACAATGATGAACCATTTCAAAAGTCTGATCTCATTATGGTTGTGAATGATCAGAAAAGCACAGATAATACCCGCCACCGCATTCAGAACCAGGATTTTCATAAAATGCCTGGTATATTGATATTTAGTGTAAAGGTAACCGCTGAAGTAAGTGATGAAAATAAGCAGTACTGTAGGGAAACGGAATGTGTTTTGCTCTTTCATGAAAAATACTGCAAATAAAGTTCCCATAACGGAGACATAAATTTGACTGTCAATAACGGTTTTTTTCAGTATTTTTAAGAAATTCATTTATCAAAAATAACATATATGAAAAGATTTTCCAAGATTTTTATGCTTTTGCTTTTAATGCTGAGCTTTTCCGCTGTTTCGGCGCAGAAATACTACGACGACCAGTGGAAAAAAGTGACAGAGAACAGTACGAAAGGTGCTTATAAATCTAATCTTCCCATCATTTTAGACATACAAAACCATGCTATGAAAGAAAATAATGCGATTCAGCTCATCCGTTCTCTGAAAGCAGAATTCAGTATTGTAAACCAGACGCAGGATGATGATAAGAATGATTCTGTCTCCAGATTTTTTAAAAAGCTCCAGCAGGCAGATGCCCAGCTGAAAGGAGAAGAAAAGCTGGTATACGCTGTTCTTTTGAACGAATTTTTTATGGATTATTATAACCAGAATTCATGGGAAATAGAAAGCAGAACCAATATCAATTCGCAGGATATTTCACAGATCGAAACCTGGAGTAAGCTTGATTTTAAAAACTATCTGAAGAAAAACTATCAGGAGCTTGACCAGCAAAAGGAAGCAATGAAGAAAATTTCCCTTGTAAAGTATAAAGACATTTTTACTGAAATAAAGGATATTGCTTTTTTTCCAACCGTATATGACTGGTATTCCATAAAGAAAATCAGCTTTCTTTCTGAAAACGGGCTCTTTACAAAAAATGAGCTAACCGAGAACAGAATACAGATCAATGCCATCTTTGATGAACTTATTGCCCAAAACAGCGGCAATCCTAAGCTTTATTTCATGAAAGAAAAGCTGACGGAAAACTGTAATTACAACCACTGCAAAGATAGGCTTGAACAACTGCAAAACCTTCTAAAGACCGATACCGAAGGAGACTACAAGGTAATCATCATGGAAGATATCATGAGTGAGCTTTTGGCTAAAAAGAAAGAAAATGAAGCTTTGGCTATTGCTGATCAGGCGAAAAAGCAGTACCCCAAATCTCCCTTCATCGAAAACATAAAAAATAAAGAAAACCAGATCACGAATCCGTTTCTTACCCTTAAATATGAGCAGCAAACCCAGAATAATCTCCCTATTCATCTGGTGGCAGACCATAAGAACGTGACGGAATTTTCTCTGAACATTTATGAAGTAAAAGAAGATTTTACAACATTAATGCAGTATATAAAGAATTCTTACAGCAATACCTTTGGAAAAGTTAAAAAAAATCTTGTAAGAAAAGAAACATTCCAGTTTGGAGATTCCAAAGATTATCAGGTGCATAAAACCTCGTTGGAAATTAAACCCCTTCCATCAGGTGTTTATGTAGCTGAATATTCCGTTGCAGGAGCGGAAGCTAATGATGGCAATACAAAACAGAATTTTTACTTTTTGGTTTCCGGAAACAGAGTAATTTACCAAACCAAAACCGACAGAAACCAGCTTTCCAATGTAATGAAGCTTGTAAACAGCGAAAACGGGAAGCCGGCGGCCAATGAAAATCTTACTTTCTACGAATTTGTTGCCAACAATACATTAAATGAAATTGACAGTAAAACCGACGCGAACGGTATTTTTAAATTCCCTTCCACAGACAGCAAGGAATATTACAGAACCTTCCTGATCCGCCAGTCCAAAACCAATGATTTCCAGATCATGCAGGTTTATGGAAATGATGGGAATGCAGAAGATTACAATCCCAATAAACAAACCCGCACCATGGCCCAGATCTTTACGGACAGAGCCATCTACAGACCGGGCCAGACTGTTTATTTCAAAGTTATCAATACGAAAATCGATAAAGAAACAGAAGCCGTTACTTCAGGTGTAAAGCAGAAGATTACCCTTCTGGACGCCAACAGTCAGGAAATATCCTCTCAAAACTTTACAACCAATGAATTCGGTTCATATCACGGAAGCTTTATCCTTCCGAAGGGTCAGCTGAACGGAGTCTTTTATTTAAGGACCGATGAAGGTACCGAGGGATATAAAGATATCAGGGTTGAAGAATATAAAAGACCGAAATTTGAAGTCACTTTTGATCCTGTAAAAGACGAATACAAATACGGACAGACCATTGAACTGAAAGGAAAGGCAATGATGTTTTCAGGGGTGGCTTTAAGCAATACGACAGTTAATTATGAGATTAAAAAGCACAATATCAGATGGAGATATTTCTGGTGGTATCCACGTGATAATGACAATGAAAACTCTATTCTTGGTGAAGCTAAAACCAATGAAAAAGGAGAATTCGTAATCCGCCTTGATCTTAAAAAAGATGAAAAGCTCGATGGAATTCAGATCGATAATTATGAAATCAATGCTTCCGTAACCGATATCAATGGCGAAACACAGTCTGCAGAGACCCAGTTGAAAGTAGCTTCTGTTTCTCATTATATTAAAGCGGACGGAATCAAGAATACTTTCAGTGATGAAAATGTAAAATTAAAGGTTAAAACCTTAAATTATAACGAGCAGGATCTTAAAAAGCCTTACAAAGTCAAATTGTCAAAACTGAATTCCCCAAACAGGATTTTCAGGGACAATTTTGCACAGGAAGTTCAGGATCAGCCGAAATATTCCAAAGAAGAATTTATCAGCAAATTCCCGCATGATTTGTTTGATAAAAACGATGAAGCCAAAAACTGGAGAGCAGAAAAAGTAATTTCAGATAAAATCCAGCAGCCGGCTGCCGAATTGGATTTAGGAAAACTTGAAGCCGGCGATTATCAGCTTGAACTGTATAATATTGAAGGGAAAGACACCATCAAAACTTCACAGAATTTCAGTGTTTGGGATAAAGGATCTTTAAAACCTTCACAAAAGACCTTTTTAACGGTTATTGAACCTAAAAATGAATTCTCAAGAGGAGAGAAAGCTAAGGTATATGTGTATTCAGCAGTTCCGGATGCTCTTGTCAATGTATTTGTTCAGGATGGTTCAGGAAAAACGGTTTCAGAAGTGCACCAGCTGAAAAAAGGAGTTTTGGAATATACCACAGATATCCCGAAAGACAAAAGTGTGGCAGCATTGAATATCCAATTCCAGGTTGCTGCATTTAATGATGTGCAGACTCAATCTGTTACTTTGAAAATAAAAGACAGTGAACAGCCTTTAAAAATAGAAACCGTTACTTTCAGAGACAAGTTGGAACCGAATTCAAAAGAAAAATGGACGGTAAAAGTATCAGGAAATGACAAAGAGAAAATAAATGCCGAAGTGCTGGCCAATATGTATGATATGTCACTGGATCAGTTTGCGGCAAACACTTTCGCCTGGCAGAATTTATATCAGCCATATTCTATAGTGACGTCTTATGATATGAGACAATATCTGCAGCAGCAATACTATCAGAAGAGATTAAAGTACTACAATGGAAAATATGTAGAAGTGCCTAACTTTAATTGGTTCGATGGCGATTTCGACAGTTATGGTTTAAGAGGAAGAGTTTCAGGATTACAGGTTAATAATGTAGCAATGCCGGCTCCTGCTGCTGTAGCAAAGGAAGCTATGGCAGAAGAAGTTGTTATGACAGGGTATGCTAGAAAATCCAAGATGGCTTCAGCAGCAAAAGTAAGTGAACAAGAAGCTGACGCAGCTGGATATTCAGATAATTCACCGGCAATAGTTGACAACCTTGAAAAAGTTCCCGTACGTCAGAACCTGAATGAAACCGCATTTTTCTACCCGGATCTGAAAACCGATGCAGAAGGAAACGTAAACTTCGAATTCACCTCTCCGGAAGCATTAACGAAATGGAAACTGATGTTCCTGGCCCATACTAAAGATGCCAGGGCAGCAACATTGGAAAAACAGGTAGTTACGCAGAAAGAATTCTCGGTAACACCAAATTATCCAAGATTTTTAAGAGAAGGTGATGAACTGAATCTTCAATCCAAATTATCCAATCTGAGTGATAAAAAACTGAGTGGTTCAGCTGAGCTTCAGATTCTGGATGCCTTCACCAATGAAAATATCTCTTCCCAATTCGGAATCAGTGGAGGATCACAGAACTTTAATATAGATGGAAAAGGAAACAGCGCATTAACCTGGAAACTGAAAGTTCCGAATAATGTGTCTTCCATTATTTTGAAGGTAGTGGCGAAAGCCGGAGCCTATTCCGACGGTGAGCAGCAAGCTGTTGCCGTACTTCCTAACAGGATGCTGGTGACAGATGCAGTACCGGTATTTGTAAAAGAAGGTGAAACCAAAACATTTGTTTTGGATAACCTTAAAAATGCAAATTCCAATACGATCACCAATGTTTCCAATACACTGGAACTGACCACGAATCCGATCTGGGAGATCATGTTTGCATTACCAAGTCTGAAAAATGATCAGAACAGTTCTGCTGATGTGATTTTCAATAAATGGTTTGCAGATGTACTGGCTTCCGAAATATTCAAGGCCAATCCGAAAATGAAAGCCGTTTTTGAAGAATATCAGAATAAAGGATTATTGAATTCAAACCTTGAGAAAAATCAGGAACTGAAACAGCTCCTGCTGGAAGAAACCCCTTGGGTACTGGAAAGTAAAAACGAAGAAGAACAGATGCAGAAACTGGCTCTGTTATTTGATGCCAATACGATGAAAAATTCAATTAACCAGGATTGGGACGATCTTAAGAAGCTTCAGAACCCTGATGGAGGATTCTCATGGTATCCGGGATATACAAGTTCTTACGGAACCTCATTGTACATCCTTAAAAACTTAGGCAAAATCAATACATGGCTAAAAGATAGTGCGAAAGATTACCAAAGCCCTGAGCAGAAAGAGCTGGTAGGAAAATTAGTTCAGTACGTGGATAATGAAATTGATAAGTATTGGGATGTGAAGAAAGAAAACGTATGGACCAACTGGGCAATAGATTACCTTGATACCAGAAACTATTGGGAAAGCCAATATCCGTTAAAAGGAAAAGGAGCATCATTGAAATCTATGGTAAAACAAAAAGCTAAAACAGCAAAAATCACAGATTTCACATTCTTCGGACTTCACCGTGCTGCTTTGCTGATGAATGATTACGGGGTAAAAGATGTTTCGGATAAATTAATGAACTACCTGAAAGAAACGTCTACCGATACAAAAACTCAGGGTGTTTACTGGAAACAGAACCTGAATGACTGGGGATGGTTCGGTTCCAAAGTAGTGAATCATGCCGGAGCTTTGGAAGCATTCAACAAACTGAAACCAAACGATCAGAAAATGATTGAAGACATGAAGATCTGGCTGGTTACCCAGAAAGAAGTCAATTCCTGGGGAAGCTCAAGAGGAACTTCCGAAGTGATTTTTACGATTTTAAATTCAGGAAAATCTTGGACAAGCGCTGAAAGCGATAAGGCAACAATTGTTTGGGGCGGAAAAGAATTAGCACCGCAAACCCAGGCAACCGGCTATGTGAAATCGGCAGTTAAAACAGATGTTATAGATAAAAACCTTGGAACAGTTACCGTTACCAAGCCGGGACCGGGAATTGTTCAGGGAGGATTGTTCTGGCAGTATTATGAAGATCTGGATAAAATAAAATCTTCTGAAAACTATATTTCCATCACCAAAGAACTTTACAAAAAAGTGAAAACGGTAAATGGCGAAGAACTTCAGAAAACTTCATCCGATACTCCATTGAAAATAGGAGATAAAGTAACCGTAAGAATGATCCTGAATACAGACAGGGCTATGGAATTCATTCACATTAAAGATATGCGTGCGGCAGGATTTGAACCGCTGGATGCGCTATCCGGCTACCAGTGGAAAAACAGTCTGGGTTATTACCAGTCTACCAAGGATGCATCCACCAATTTCTATATTCAGTACATGCCGAAAGGAAAATATGTTTTTGAATATGATCTTGTTTCCAATGCAGCAGGTAATTTCTCCAACGGTATCACAACGATGCAGAATTATTATGCACCGCAAATGAATGCTCATACAAAAGGAACCAAAGTAACAATTTCAGAGTAAACCTATAAGTAAACAAAAAAACTGCAGTAGCTTTTTACTGCAGTTTTTTTTGTTCCGTTTTCAGCTCAATAGTGTCGATGTAATTTCCTGTTTTTACTAATTTTAAAGGAAAATTTGTATCCGGGCGGAGAATTATTTACATATAAAACTAAACATTTGTTTAACTTTGGAATGGTTTTTGAAAGTACAACAGAAATTTTTAAAAAAAACAAAATGAAATTTTCAAAGACATTAATTACAGGATTGGTAATGTTGGCAGGAGTAAATGCTTTCGCTCAAAAGAAAGCAGAGAAATTTGAAAAATTACAGATTGAAATGTTCCCAAAAGCAAAAGAAGGATTCAAGCAGGTATATATTCAGTTGCCTGTTGCAAAAAATGAAAACGACCTAAAAGTTGAGTTTTTTGTAGGTGCTGAAAAAATGCTGGACTGTAACAAATATTTCCTGATGGGAGACATAAAAACCCAGGATCTTCAGGGATGGGGCTACAACTATTATGAAGTAGAATCCAATGGTGAAGCGGGAGGTACATTAATGGCCTGCCCGGATCAGAAGAAGACCAAGAAATTTGTAACCCTTAAACCGGAGATCGTAAGATACAACAGCAAACTTCCTTTGGTTTTCTATGTACCAAAAGACCTTGAAGTACGTTACAGAATTTTGCGTCCTGATGCTAAAATGAAATCAGCGGTTCAGAAATAAGCCGATACAATACAATTTTGAATAACAGCTCCTCACATTTTGTGGGGAGTTGTTGTTTGCTAAAACCTATGTGAACAAGGGTATTGAGATGTAAAACTTTAGTACATATCCCTGTCAAAAAATTATAATTTAAATCATTAAAATAAAATCTGCGCCATCTGCTAAATCTGCGAGAGAAAGAAAAAATAACTCTCGCAGATTTAGCAGATGACGCAGATCTTTTGGAAAATATAATTATTCATTGTTTTACTTAAAATCTAGACTTTAACTTAATTAAGCCTTAAACTTTACTACTTTTAATGGTTTAAGTAAAGGTGTAATATATTTGGAAACAACGATGAATAGACAATAATTTAATTTTTTTTCATTTAAAACGAATTTCAAATTAACCTTAAACAGATCTTCTATCCTTATCACAAATAGAGGATTAAAACTAAACACTTTTTAAACTTAATTTAAATTCACCATATTGATGAATTATCTTCGTGGATTTAACGGATTTTTGCATTATATTTGTTATAAACATAAGCCATGAAAAACAATTTATTGATTTTTGCGTTTAGTTTTTTGGCTTTCCCTGCTTTCTGCCGGGCACAGTCTGCGCCGGACTTTAAAGAACTTTTAGACAGTGCCATGGTCCGGGATTCCGATCTTAAAATGCAGATTACCCAGAACAAGCTTACAGACCTTGATGAACATAAACTGAAAGATATCTTTCTTCCTACGCTGGAAGTAAGCGGCCAAGTCGGATATCTGAATGCTACTGCAAGGCTGACGTCACCGGAAATTAATCTGGCTCCTTTTATCAATATTCCCCAGGGAAGTTTTAACAACAATCTTAATGTTTCCGGCTTTTCTGGAATTGCTAAAGCAGATGCCAAAATGCTTCTCTATTCAGGCGGAAAAGTAAAGTACCTGAAAAAAGCCAACGAGGAAAAGAAAATTTCTGAAGATATTCTCCTTGAAAAAACAAAAGATGATGTAGTAGCCAATATTTCCAAAGCATATGATCAGCTGGCTCTTATCCATCAGTCTAAAAAAGTACTCGATGAAAGTAAAAAAAGACTTGATATCAACAGGAAAACAGCGGACAAAGCCTTAGGCTACGGTCTGATCACTCCATATGACCATAAGAAAATAGAACTGGCACAAGCTACTCTTGATGCTAAAATGGTAGAATATGAAGGGAAAAAAGAACTTCTTCTTACCCAGCTTTATGTCCTGACCGGAATCAGTAAAGAACGCCTCAGATTGATCGACCCGGTACTTTCGCCCGTAGAACTTTTATCCTCACAAAAAGGAATAGAGGAGAGGGCTGAGGTGCGGGCATTAGAACATGGAATAACAGCTGCAGACTACAAAATAAAAGCAGAAAAAACCTGGATGATCCCCAAAGTACAGCTGATGGCCTCAGCATATTATATCGGACTTTACGGAAGTCGTATCAAAACTTCGGAAAATGTAATCCCTGCAGTTCCGGCGTTGGGCTATGAAGGTGCAAAGCTTGACTGGAAACCTACGAATATTAACATTCTTCCCCTGTTGACTGCCGGCGTTGGTTTTAAATGGGAAATCTTTGACGGAAAAGAAGGAAAACATGCCGAAGAAACTGCAAAAGTAGGAAAGGAAGTCCTTCAGAACAAAAAAGAAGATGCTCTTAAAAAACTGACTTTAAATCTGGCCAATAACCAGACCAATTATGATATCGCTACCGCTCAGATCAATTTAAAAGCCAAAGAAAAAGAGCTCGCTAAAAATGCTCTGATTCAGGCTGAAAAAGAATTCAGATACGGGATGAGCAAATCCTCACAGCTGATTGATGCTGAAAACGACCTGGAGCTTGCTGAGCTGGAATACCAGAATGCCCTTTTTAACCAGAGAAGGGCAGGAATAGAGCTTATGAGATCGACTCAGGAACTTGATATTACCAAACTTTATTAATCCTACCATTAAAATGATGCATAAAAATATATTCATAGTCTTTGCTGTTCTTTTTCTAGTAGGGAGCTGCAGTGAAAAAAAAGAAAACCTTAACGATTCCGAAGGTAAAACTAAAAAAGATGTAATTTCTTTTGCACCCAAGGTAACCGGAAGAATTTTAAAAATATATGTATCCGAAGGCCAGACCGTAAAAAAAGGAGATACGCTGGCATTACTGGACGTACCTGAAGTTTCAGCAAAAATTGCACAGGCTCAGGGTGCCGTGAGTGCGGCAACAGCTCAGGAGCAGATGGCCAAGAACGGAGCTACGGCAGATCAGTTGAGACAGCTCAATGCCAAATATAAAGGTTTGAAAGAGCAGTATGAGTTTGCCCAGAAATCCTTTAAAAGAGCCAATAATATGTATCGTGACAGTTTAATGTCTCCGCAGGCCTACGATGAGGTTTATGCCAAACTTCAGGGAGCAAAAGCACAGTATGATGCGGTAGTGGCCGAGCTGGATGATGTAAAAAGAGGAACCCGGTTCGAAAAAGTGGAAATGGCGGCAGGGCAGGCTTCCCAGGCTAAAGGTGCTCTTCAGGAGGCTAATGTAGCCTATTCCGAAAGATATGTTATTGCCACCAATGATATGGAAATAGAAACCATCAGCCTGAATACGGGTGAACTTGCAACTGCTGGTTTTGCTCTGTTCAACGGATATATCCCGGAAAGTACGTATTTCAGATTTACCGTTCCCGAAAGTGCCATTTCAAAATATAAAAAAGGGCAGGAAGTAACTATGCAGGTGGTTTATAATAAAGAGACTCTTACCGGAACAATCGTTTACATCAAACAGCTTACAAGATATGCGGATATTACCACTGCTTACCCGGATTATCAGCTGCAGGATGCAGTTTACGAGATCAAAGTAAAACCGTCAGACATGAACAAGGCTAAAAGTATATTGGTCAACGCTAACGTTATCCTGAAATAATTATGAAAGAATTTTTCCGGCTTTTAAAACGAGAATTCAAGCTTTTTATCGGCAATTCTACCCTAAGGACCGTATTTTTTCTGGCCCCGGTATTTTATGCCACCCTGTTGGGTTTCGTTTATAAAAGCGGAAAAGTAGAAAACACTCCGGTTCTTGTTATTGACCGGGACAATACTCCTTTATCCAGCCAGCTGACCGATATGCTGGATGATAATAAAAGCATCAGCATCATTAAATATGTCCAGGAACCGTTCAGTATAAAAGATGAGGTAATCCGGCATGAAGCTGCAGCGGTAGTTATTATTCCGTCAAGGTTTGAAGCAGAAATGCTTCAGAAAAAATATCCTGAACTCAATGTATACATCAATACCGGAAATGTTCTCACCGCCAATTTTGCTTCCAAAGCACTACAGCTTACCATAGGAACCTTCTCGGCCGGAGCATCCATCAAAGCGCTGCAAAAAGCGGGAATGCCCGCAACAAAAGCCGCTACACAATATGAGCCTTTTAAAGCGAATTATATCACCCTTTTCAACACTACAGGAAACTATCTTATTTTCATGTGGCCGGCTATGCTTGCAGTGGTTCTGCAACAGGTGATTCTCCTTGCTATGGCTGTCAGTTTTGCCGCCGAATTCGAAAGAGGGTCTTTCGTGAAAGAATATGGTAAGATGAAAAAATGGGCGTTCCCGACAATGCTCATTAAGGTGATTCCTATCTGGGTATTTTCCATACTTATCGTTAGTGTGTATTACTTTATGCATATGATTTTCAGGGTTCCGATGCCTGAGGGGATATTCAATTTTATTCTTCTTACGGCAGTATTTGTCGGTTCTGCATCATTTTTGGGTGTTTTCATCAGTATTCTCATCCCGGATGCATTGAAGGCAACCCAGATTTTAATGGTTATTGCTTCTCCGGCATTCATTATCAGTGGATTTACATGGCCGTTAAGCGCTATGCCTGCTTTCGTCCAGTTTATTGCCAATATTATTCCTCTGACCCCTTTCCTGCAAGCCTTTAAAATCCTACTGATACAAAAAGGTTCTGTTGAACTTACCTATCCTTATTTAAGGCATTTAAGCATTTTGCTTATCATCTATGCTGTTATTGGCTGGATTGCATTAAAGATCAAGCTTTGGTTTATTTTCAGAAATGCGGGCTCTGGAGAGGCAGAGAACGTTGTAGAGTAGGAAATATTAGAGTATTAGAGTATTAGAGTATTAGAGTATTAGGTGAATAGTTAAACAGTAAATTTTATTGATATTTCAATTCGTATCCTGAACCCGCATCCCGCAACTGAAAACCTGTAACTCATTTCCATATCCCGCTACCTCAAACACGTCATCACTTTTTTCATCGACCTGTTAAAATCAAAAGAAAAAACTGATATATTTGCTTTCAGATAATTAGACATATTATGGAAAATGTATTTGATGCAAAAGATGCCCAGAACTATATTGACAGGATCAATAAATTAGTGGAAGATACCCACGGTTTATGGGGCAAGATGACGGTTGACCAGATGCTTGCGCATTGCAGCGTATCCTATGAAATGGTATATGAACCTGAAAAGCATAAAAAACCGGGAGCCATTGCAAAATTTATTTTAAAAACCTTTGTGAAACCAAAAGTAGTGGGTGAAAAAGCATATCCGAGAGATTCCCCTACAGCTCCGCAGTTTCTGATTTCCGGAAGAAAAAACTTTGAGGAAGAGAAGAAAAGGCTGATCGGTTTTATTCAGAAAACCCAACAGTTGGGTCCTGAGGCTTTTGATGGAAAAGAATCATTTTCTTTTGGAAAACTCAATTCCCAGGAATGGAATAATATGTTTGCAAAACATCTGAACCATCACCTTGCCCAGTTTGGCGTTTAAAATCACACACTATGAAAAAACTTTTATGGATCCTCATTCTTGCCTGCAATTTTGCATGGGGGCAGATGCCGGATATTTCCAATGTCTGGCTGAATAATAGCAAACCCTACTCCGGGACAATAGGTGATAAAGGGCAACAGCTTAAGCTGAAAGTCAATATCTCCGAACAGAATAAAAAAAATGATCAGGAATATTTTATTTCCGGCTATTCTCTTGTAGATGACAACTATGCAAAATACGAAGGGAAAATAACCATCACGAAATACAGGGATGCCAAAAGAAAAGGGATAGTATTCGGGGATTATGAACTCGCGGAAGAGCCTAAAGGAAAACATTCCGGTATTTTTAAAGGTAAATTTGTCTACACCTTCCGATGGAATAAGAAAACTGAAAAAATAGAAGGACAGTATATAGAGCTTATTGGTGATTGGAAAAGTTATGACGGAACGCTGGACTTCAAGACCCGTTTAAAAAACCAATAACTATGTTACGACGCATACTGGCCGTCCCTGCAGGGCTTATTGCCGGAATCATCTGCATCACCCTTGTTGAGAAAATAGGGCATCACCTTTATCCGCCTCCTGCAGCAGCCGGAAGCAGGGATATGACGGCAATGAAGGAATATGTTGCCCATGCTCCATTTATGGCACTCTTCTTTGTCATTATCGGATACGCATTAGCTGCTTTCGTTTCAGGATTCACAGCATCAAAAGTTGCCAACAATGCAAAACATACTTCAGCAGTTGTCTGTGGGGTTATTTTTCTGTTGATAACGATCTATATGATGGCTTCCCTTCCGACTCCGGCCTGGTTCTGGGTCTTAGGCATTCTGGTGTGGGGCCTTGTATTTGCCGGAAGTTCATTAGCTTTAAAAACAAAAAAGATATGAAATCGCGACGGCTGGATATATTGTGTATCCGGAATAGCATTCGATTCCATTTGAGTTTTAAAAACAATAAAATCAACATATGAAATTAGGAGTATTTTCAATCAGTTTAAGTGTAAAAGATCTTCAGAAGTCTAAGGATTTTTATGAAAAACTAGGCTTTTCCGCTATGGGCGGGAATATGGAACAGAATTATCTGATCATGAAGAACGGAAGTACCTTGATTGGCCTGTTTCAGGCTATGTTTGATGGAAATATGCTGACGTTCAATCCGGGATGGGATGAAAACGCACAAAATCTTGAAACTTTTGATGATGTACGTGATATTCAGAGGCATTTAAAGGAAAACGGAGTGGAGCTTGATAAAACGGCAGATGAAACCACTTCAGGACCGGAACATATTTTCCTGAAAGATCCTGATGGAAACATGATATTAATAGACCAACACAGATAAAAACCAAATTATGAAAATATTAAGAAGAATTATCCTTGTCCTGGCTTCTATCCTGATTTTATGGATGGTTATAGCCGCTTTTGTTTCAGGAGACTGTGCCTACGAAAAATCAATAACAATCAATGCACCGGTGGAAAAAGTATGGCAGCAGACCAATACACTAAAAGCTATGGACCAGTGGAGCCCATGGAACGACCTGGACCCGGGAATGAAGAAGGATTGGTCCGGAACAACCGGGCAGCCTGGTGAGAGAGTTTGCTGGAACAGCCAAAAAGATGCTGCCGGAAAAGGTTGTCAGCAGGTGAAAAAAGTAGATCCTGCCGGTAAAAGAATCGATACGGAAATTAAATTTTTAACCCCTTACGAAAGTGAAGCCAATGCTTATGTGAAAATTGTTCCCGAAGGAAACGGAAGCAAGGCAACCTGGGGGTTCACATCAAAAATACCTTATCCTTTTACGGTAATGAAGCTGTTTATGAATATGGAAGATGCTATTGGAAAAGATTACCAGAAAGGACTTTCCAGACTGAAAGAACTGTCTGAAAAACCTTAAACAAAAACTTATTAAAACTTAACTAATATTTAAAAACAATCATGGCATCAGTAAACGTTTATTTAACATTTAATGGAAACTGCAAAGAAGCATTCGACTTTTACAAATCAGTTTTCGGAGGAGAATATCCTTACATCGGAACTTTTGGGGAAATGCCTCCAATGGAAGGCAAAGAAACTCCTGAAGAAGATAAAGACAAGATCATGCACGTTGCCCTTCCTATTTCCAAAGAAACCGTTTTAATGGGAAGCGATACAGGTGGTGAATGGGCTTCCAACTACAAAGCAGGAAACAATTTTTCTATTTCTGTAAATGCAGAATCCAAAGAAGAAGCGGAAAAATTATTCAACGGTCTTTCAGCCGGCGGACAGGTAACCATGCCAATGGCAGATACCTTCTGGGGAGCTTATTTCGGGATGTTTACCGATAAATTCGGGATCAACTGGATGGTAAATTATGACGATCCGGCGAAAATGCAGCAGCATCCTTAAAAGTTCTTTAGATACAAAATATAGGTAAAGCTAACCGGTGGAAATGTCTGCCGGTTTTTATTTTATGATCCATTTGTACTTTAAAAAAAATTAAATTTGAATTCAGTTATAGACTTAAATTTTTACAAAAAAACAAACAAAGATGAAATTTACAATCGAACAAATCAAAGCAGAACATCAGAAAGTGAAAAGCGGGGCAGATTTTCCTCAATATATTCAGGGTATGAAAAATTTGGGAGTTTCAAAATACATAGTATATGTTGCTGACGGAAATACGGAATATTTTGATGCAGATCATCAGTCTGTAAATTCAGGGAAAAAATATGATGATCTTACTGTTGCAGGAGATCTGAACCTTGAGCAGTTTAAAACAAGATTAAAGCTCCATCAGCAAGGCGGTACAGATTATCCCGTATTTTGCAGCGACTGTGCAGAAAACGGGGTGAATGGCTGGGAGATGGATCTGAATGCCATGACCTGTACCTATTTCGATACAAAAGGAAATGATATTCTGGTAGAGCAGATTCCAGGCTAATTCAAATATTTTAGTAAATATCTTTCAATTAGGACTCATTCAATATTGTTTGCTATTATTGATTTAAATTATTAATTTTGTTCTGTACGATAGATAATAGTAATTGAATAACATGAGAAAGATCTTTACGAAACTGTTATTTACAGTATTGAGTCTGGGTTCCATAACGGCATTAGCACAGAAAAACGATTTGGGAGCATGGTATATGTATTTCGGAAACAACAAGATCAGTAAAAAGCTGAACTGGCACAACGAAATCCAGTACCGGAATTTTGATGCCGTTGGAGATCTCGAACAGCTGTTGCTTCGTACAGGAATAGGTTATGACCTTACTGAAAACAATAATAATATTTTGCTGGGGTATGGTTTTATTCTGAGCCGGCCGTATGTGAACGGAGAGAAAAAAGAGAATATTGAACACAGGATTTTCCAGCAGTTTATTACCAAGCAGAAGTTCGGACGTTTTAATCTTCAGCACAGATACCGTTTGGAAGAACGTTTCCTCCAGGATGATTTCAGGATGAGATTCCGGTATATGATCGGGCTCAATATCCCGATCACCCAAAAAGAAATGCTCCCGAAATCATTGTATGCTTCAGTGTATAATGAGATCTTCCTGCATTTTGACAGTCCGGTTTTCGACAGGAACAGAGTATATGGAGCGTTAGGATATGTTATCAATAAAAATATGCGTATAGAAGCCGGATATATGAATCAGATCCAGGAAAACAGGAACCGGGGACAGATCCAGATAGGTTTTTATAATAATATTCCTTTTAATAAAAATTAATATTGACAGTCCTTGCCGGATGGATGCCTTGATGAAGAAAAACTGTTAATTTAGATAATAGAATCAACAGATCAAAAAATAAATAAACACATATGCATTCAGGGAAAAGATTTGGTGCGCTTGAGTTCGCTACCTGGACAAGACGAAGTATCTATGTTCTGACGATATTATCAGCAATACCTACTGTATTGTACTTTTTAGGCTGGAAATTCCTTTCCGTTCCCTGGCAGCCCATTGCTATTTTGGGAACTGCAGTCGCTTTTATCGTTGGTTTTAAAAATAATGCCAGCTACAGCAGACTTTGGGAAGCCCGGCAGATCTATGGTGCTATTATCAATGACAGCCGCAGTTTCGGGTATGTGTTGAGAGATTCTCTTTCTGCAAAAGATCCCGGAAAGGTAAAAGAAATGTTTCTCCGTCATTATGCATGGCTTACCGCGCTTCGTTTTCAGCTAAGAGAACCAAGGGCCTGGGAAAATATGGGAACCGCCCAGTTTGATGAATATTCTAAAAAATACGATATTCCGGAAAGGCTGACCAAGTTGGATGATGAACTTGAAAAATATCTTTCCGAAACCGAACTTCAGTATATTTTAAGTAAAAAAAACAGGGCAACGCAGCTAATGGCAAGCCAGAGTAAAGAATTGTCCGAAGCCTATGCCAGGGGAGATATCAATGATTTTCAGTGGACGCAGATCAATCAGCAGCTGGTAAAATTTACAGATGACCAGGGAAAAGCAGAAAGAATCAAGAACTTTCCTTACCCGAGAAATTTTTCATCGATTACCACCTATCTTTTGCTCCTGTTCATCCTTTTCGTACCCTTCGGATTGCTGAAGGAGCTGGATAAACTGGGTGAAGGAACCCTTTTGGAAGGCTGGACCATATGGTTCAATATTCCGTTTTCGCTGATGGTAACCTGGTGTTTCCATACCCTCGACAGTGTGGGGGAAGCCTCAGTAAATCCTTTTGAAGGAAGTCCGAACGATGTGCCGATTACCCAAATCAGCCGTACCATAGAGATTGATATGAGAGATATGCTGGATGAATCCGATCTTCCGCCAGCCATTGCTCCAAAGAACAATATTGTACTTTAAAGTAAAAGGTTCAGTTTCATCTGAATGTTAACGCCTTTAAGTTTAGCCAGACCAAAACAACTAAAAAACAAATCAAAATGATTCACAGTTATGTTATCATATCCATTGCAGTCCTTTTATCTGTAATGATATTGGTGATGATAGGGCAGAAGCTGAAAGTAGCTTACCCCATCTTCCTCGTGATTGCGGGCCTTCTCATCAGCCTCATCCCCGGGATGCCGCATATTGAAATAGAGCCGGATCTTGTATTCCTTATTTTTCTTCCTCCTATTCTTTTTGAAGCCGCCTGGTTCACTTCATGGCAGGATTTTCACAAATGGAGAAAACAGATCTTTTCGATGGCCTTCGGACTTGTGTTTCTAACCTCAATAGTGGTGGCTTACCTCTCATCTTCCATTATTCCTGGACTTACCGTTGCCATGGGTTTCCTGCTTGGAGGGGTCAATTCTCCGCCTGATGCGGTAGCAGCCACTTCCGTACTGAAGCACATGAAAATTCCTAAAAAGATCACCAGTATCCTGGAAGGAGAAAGTCTCATCAACGATGCTTCCAGTTTAATTGTATTCAAATTTGCTTTGGCAGCTGTTATTTCGGGCCAGTTCATATGGAGGGATGCTGTCCAGGACTTCTTTATGATGGCTGTAGGCGGGGTAGCTGTAGGAGTTGCTGTAGGGCTTTTATTTGGTGCTCTTTTGAGAATTATTCCTTCCAACTCCAATATTGATACCGTAATTACACTAATTGTTCCGTACATTATGTATGTAGGAGCAGAGCATTTCCATTTTTCAGGAGTTTTGGCAGTAGTTGCGGGAGGGCTTTTAATGTCATACAATTCCCATTGTTACCTGAGTCATACCTCAAGGATACAGTCAGGGAACGTTTGGAGTGTACTCATATTCCTGATGAATACCATTATTTTTATTCTGATCGGTTTGGAACTTCCTATAGTGGTTGCTGCGATGAAAGATTATACCATTTCGGAAGGGATCTTTTACAGCGTTGTGATTGGTGGTGCTATTATCCTTACAAGAATATTGTATAGTTATGCGGTAATGTATTTTCCAAGGCTTTGCTCAAAAGAATTAAGATTAAAAGTTCCGAAACCCGACTGGCGGGAACCCTTCATTATCAGCTTTGCTGCAATGAGAGGAGTGGTTTCATTGGCGGCAGCGCTTTCTATTCCTGCTTTTTTACCCAATGGAGAAGCTTTTCCGCATCGTAATATCATTTTATTCGTAACTTTCGTCATCATATTGATCACGTTGGTAGGACAGGGACTTCTTCTGACACCGATCCTGAAATGGTTGAAAATAGACGATGCCGGAAGCGATTTGCCTGAGGAAAAACAGGAAGTGATCCTGATGCGTAAGCTTAAAGAAACCGCACTGCAAAAAATGGAAAATGATTTTTCAGACCTTGCGGAAAAAAACACTTTGGTACGCCACCAGAAACATAAACTGGAAACCGAAATGATGCTGATGGCCGATAAAGCCCAATGTATGGCTTCTACAGGAGATTACGTGAATGCGATCAATGAAAATAAAGATGTGCTCCGCCAGATCATCCAGGCACAGAGAAATGAACTGCACAGGATGAAAAAGGAGAAAATTTTTGATGATCATGTCATGAGAACCATTGAAATGCAGCTGGATTTTGATGAAGCGAAGATCACAGGATTCTCCCATGGATAAACTATAATTTGAACACATGGCAGCAGAAAAAATTATTGTAAAAACAGAATCTTCCAATTTATGGTGGGGAATTTATGGGCTTTGTGAGAAAGCCGGATGGGAAGATCTGGAACTGTTTTACGAATCCGGTGAAAAAGCTGGAGCAGTTTGCTTGAATACAAAAGGATATCTGAGAAATGCTTTAGATGAATTGCTCAATAAAAAACATGAAAAAGAATTTTATGATGCAGTTCAGGAGTATTTATCCGATAATGTTTGCCATTATTGGTTTTACTATGACGAGCCTGAAGATGAAGACTTTCAGGAAGTAAATTATGATGCTCCCAAAAACGGGAAAGGCGTGAAACCACGTTTCATAGATATTTGGCATCCTGATGAAGGAATTGATCTTGAAATAATTGAAACAGGAGTAAAATCATTTGCTAAAGATTTTTTAGGAATAGAAAATTGTATTGTTGAAGTCGCAGATACTGAGCCTTTGGAAGAAGCTGTTAATAGTTTTAAATTGCATCAGGAAAGGTTTGGTGGGGAAGACGTTAAAATAGAATTTTCAGACGAGTTGATTTCAGAATTATCAAAACGTTTAAAAATGGAGAAAAAAGATGTATTTGAAAAATTGAATTCAAGTATTTAAATATTTTTTGATTTAAAAATAAAAAATATGAGTAAGCCCATCACTATTCAGTACAAAATAAATGCTCCTCTGGAAAAAGTATGGAACGCATTGACCGATAAAAACGAAATGAAATCCTGGTATTTTGATATCCGGGATTTTGTATTAGAAACCGGGAAAGAATTTAATTTCTATGAACCGGGTGAAGTTAAAAAATACCATCATCAGTGCCGTATTCTGGAAATTGTTCCCAACAGGAAATTAAAGCATACCTGGTCATACCCCGAATTTTCAGATGCTGTAACTACCGTCACCTGGGAACTTCAGGTGGAAGGCAGCGGAACTTTGGTGACCTTGACTCATGACAATATTGAAAGCTTTGACAGTTTAGGTGAAAACTTCTCTAGCAAAAGCTTTACAGAAGGCTGGAATGGAATCATCGGACAAAGCATGAAAAATTATCTGGAAAAATAAATCATATGATACAGCTGCTGCCTTTTACCATAGAAGATAGTCTGGAATTGATCTCTGCCATAAAAGATAAAAGAATGCTTCTTCAGTTTGCCGGTCCTGCCTATCATTTTCCTCTGACAAAAGAACAGCTGGAGGTTGATCTGAAAAATGAAAACAGATTCATGTTCAGGGTTTTTGATGAAACGGAACAAAAAGTAATTGGCCATGCCCAGATTTTTCTCAAAGAAAATACTTTTCTGTTGGGAAGAATCCTGATCTGGGATGAGAACAACAGAGGGAAAGGCTACGGAAAGAAAATTGTACAGAACCTTCTGCAATATGGTTTCAGCCATTTTAACAGAGAAACAGCCGAGCTGAACGTATACGACTGGAATACCGGAGCGATAGAATGCTATAAAAAAGTTGGTTTCGAAATTGACCCGGATGTCCTGAGTGAAGTAAGTATCGACAACGAATTATGGCTTTCAGTTAATATGAAAATTAGTAAAAATACATTCCAATCCCTTCAGCAATGACAACATTTACAGCACTCCGTCCCGTACTCTGGACAGAGAATATAGACGAAACCATAGGATTTTATACCCGGATTCTGGGATTTACCCTAATGGGAAGAAATGATGACTGGCAGTGGGCCTCAATCCGAAAAGATGACATACAAATTATGCTTTCCCAGCCGAATGCCCATGAGAAAAAAGAGGGAATAGGCTTTACAGGATCATTTTATTTCAATGTTGATAACGTTGATGATCTTTGGGAAGACCTTAAAACAAAAGCTGAAATCTGTTACGAAATTGAGACTTTTGACTGGGATATGAGGGAATTTGCAGTGTATGATAACAATGGTTATATATTACAATTTGGACAGCCAGTCGATAATATTGGCAATACGGAATAAAATTTGCTATTTTTGGGGAAATATTTAGAAATTCAATGAAAAAAAATATAATAGTAGGTTTAGCGGTGGTTTTGATGTTGGCGTCATGTAATAAAGATGAGAAGATCCTGAACACTCTGAATGAATACAATAATTCAATGACGGAGAAAGGATATCATTTCGGTGATAAGCTTGAGCTCCCTAAAGAGGTGACGGAAAATGCAGAAAGCATCAGCATCAGTTTTGGAGATAAAGAAACTTCAAGTCTAACCGTTGACCCTAAATTCTTTACATTAGGAGATAATGCCGTAACCTTCAATATCAAAACAAAAGGAGGAAAAGTGTTGAATCAGGATGCAACCATCAATGTATTTGCAAAAAATCCTGAAAAAAGCATAGCCTACCAGATCGTAGCCGAATATCCGCACGACCCGAAGAATTTTGTTCAGGGTTTCCAGATCGAAGGCAATACCATCTATGAAAGCGACGGGCAGAACGGTTCTTCCCAAATCCTGAAATATACATTGGGAACAACAACTCCTCTGGCTTCTACAAAACAGGCTCAGGAAGATTTTTCTGAAGGAAGCACCATTGTCGGAGATAAAGTATACCAGTTGACCTGGCAAAGCAAAAAAGGCTATATCTATGATAAAAGCTCACTGAAACTTCTTTCAGAATTCCCTTATCCGAATGTTCTGGGTGAAGGCTGGGGACTTACTTATAACGGTAAAAACCTGATTGCATCGGACGGAAGTAAGCTTTTGTATTTCCTTGATGTCAATGACCCTTCAAAACTGATCAAATATGTAGCGGTAGCAGGCAGTGCACAGATTTATGACCAATTGAACGAGCTTGAATATCATAACGGATTCATCTATGCGAATGTATGGCAGAAGCCGGTAGTATTAAAGATCAACCCTGCAACAGGAGAAGTGGTGGGAACATTCGACTTTACCGATATTGCCAAACAAAACACCAAAGGAAGCGACGATGTACTGAACGGAATTGCTTTTAAAGGCGAAAATATGCTTGTAACAGGTAAAAACTGGTCGAAGATCTATGAAGTTCAGATTAAATAATCCGATTTAAGATTTATCCATAAAAAAGCAGCGTTCCTCAGGAGCGCTGTTTTTACTAAAATGACTGGCTGAAATTAATGAGATTACTATTCATTAATTCATTCTTTTAATTTAAATAAAAGTGTGTAAATTGCCGGTGTTCCGCATAGGAAATTTATATTTACCAAAATAGATTTTGAGACTACTTTACATCATATTGATCTCCTTATTCTGTACCGTTTCCGCACAGAAGTCCCTCCCTTTAGATACTTTGAAACTGAAGGAAGCTAAAGATATGCTTGCGGATGATTATGGAAATCTGTACATCTATAAAAACAAAGATTTTAGCTTTACCAAATACGATTCCCTGGGAAAGCAGCTAGGAAAGATGATGCTGACGGTTCCCTATAAAGTACAGTCGGTTCAGAATCCTCTAAGCGTACCTTTGTTCTCTGAAAATGCCCAGGAAATGAAGTTTGTGGACCAGAATATGAATGAAATCCAGAGGATAGATTTTAAGCAGAAGTTCGGGTTTATTAAAATGGCTTATGCCGAAGACCTGCAGCAGCTGTGGCTTCTGGACGACAGTACGAAACGTCTTATTCAGTACAATTTCAGGAATGATACTACCATTAATTCTTATCCATTTGACATCGGTTTTGATGATCTGATGGATCTGCTGGTATTTGAAAATAAAGTCTATATTTTAACCAGGAAACATATCAGGATATACTCGCTGAAATTTGAAAAGCTTTTTGAAGCTCCGCTTGAAAACGGGAAAAGATTCAGAAGGGAAAATGATGTTATTCTGGTGATGGCAGACAATTCGATCCAGAAATATGATCCTGAAAAAGGGATGGTGAAGATTTTTGAAGATAAAGACGCACAAATTGTGGATAAAAACATCCTTTCTTATTTTGAAATCAAAGCCAACAAACTCTATCTTTACAACCTGGAAAAAATAAAGGAAACCAAACAGCAGCAAGAACCTGAAACCAAGCAGGAAACTGCACCGTCCGACACAAAACCGCCATCCGAACAAACCATAGGCGAAGACGTGGAAAAAACTGACGGGGAGAGGAAGGAATCTCAAGAAAAAGCTCCTGAAACGACTATACAGAAGCTTTTAGAAGATACTTCAGCGGTTCAGTCTGCGGGTGTTTAGTGAAATTAATAAAAAATACTTAGGAGAATGCATATTGCAGTTACAGGAAATATTGGAGCCGGAAAAACCACTTTGACTACGATGCTTGCCAAGCATTACGGATGGGATGCACAGTTTGAAGATGTAGACCATAATCCTTACCTTGAAGATTTTTATGCGGATATGAGCAAGTGGAGTTTTGCACTGCAGATTTACTTTTTGGGAAGCAGATTCCGCCAGGTAAAAGAGATCAGAGAAAGCGGTAAAAATATTATCCAGGACCGTACCATCTATGAAGATGCTCATATTTTTGCAGAAAACCTGAACGATATGAAGCTTCTGTCAGACAGGGATTTTAATAATTACGTATCTGTTTTCGGGCTGATGAAATCTTTTGTTTCTGCACCGGATCTGTTGATTTACCTGAAATCTGACGTTCCGAATCTTGTGAAAAAGATTTATAAAAGAGGAAGGGAATACGAAGCATCTATCAGCATTGAATACCTTTCAAAACTGAACCAGAAATACGAAAAATGGATCTCCAATTATACCGAAGGTAAACTTCTTGTGATTGAGGTAGACGATCTTGATTTTGTAGAAAAGCCTGAAGACTTCGGATTTATCCTCGAAAAGATCGAAGCAGAACTGAACGGTCTCTTTTAACAAATTTTTATCAGAATTTAAGATCACTTTCAACTCATTTCTTCCTAAATTTGATGAGAGGAGTTTAATTTTATAAATGATTATATTATGATGGTTAAGGTTTTACATAACGGAAACTGCTCTAAATCAAATGCTGTACTTGAGTATCTTGATGAAAATGGCGTTCCTTTCGAGATCATCAATATCATGGAGGATCCGTTGAGCGTTTTAGAGATAAAAACAGTACTGAAAAAACTGAATCAGAGCGTATTTCATATGATCCGTAAAACAGACAAACTGTACACGGAACATTATGCCGATAAAAATTATTCTGAAGAAGAATGGATCAAGATACTTTCTGAGAACCCTTCCCTGATACAGAGACCTATCCTGATCAAAGGATCTGTGGCCATGCTGGGAAGACCTATTGAGAATGTTAAATTCTTTATTGAAAAATAAATTAAAAAAAAGTCAGCTTAAGTAAGCTGACTTTTCTTTTTCTTATAAAAGAATGACGCCTTCTATTTTGGCGACTTCTTTATAAATATTCACTACCTGATCTGCATCCAGAACAAAAGCATTGATATTGCATGCGGTGTATTTTCCGTTTTTGCTTTCCCGGTTTCCCAGTGTAAATTTGATGCCGTCAAAAACCTTATAAATTTCTGTAAGCTTTGCATCATCTGTGGGAATAATAAATTTGAATAAATAATCTTCAGGAAAGTCATGATGACCTTCCAGTTTTTCCTTTAGAGAAACATAAAATTCCTCAGGATTTGCGTGTTGGTTTCCTTGTAATATATCCATCTGCCATTCTTAAATTATATATAAATATAGCGAAATTTTTTCTATTTTCCAAGAGGTCCCAGCAGGGCTTTGGAATTCTGGTGTTCGTAATCTTCGATGATATAAAACAGTCCGTTCACCAGTTGTTCAGAAGCAAGTCTGCTTAATCCGCCGGCATTAACGTTACTGTTGCTTCCTCCCAGCAGGCTGCCCAGAAGATTATTTCCTGAAAGAGCTGTGTTGATCGTTTTTGCAATCCCATATTCATTCAGCTTTTCATCCACTTTGGGAGCTATTGCTGCGACAAGCTGCTGGGAAGTTTTTTCTTTTAGAATCTGAGTGGCCGTAGTCCCCTGAATTATTCTGGTTACATCCTGGGCATTCAAACTATTGACTGCCCCCTGAAGTATGGGTTTTGAGGTGTTTACAGTATAAGCTGCTGCCTGGGCAATAAAATCACGTTCTTTAGCTACTAAAGAAGGCGCAATTTTTTCCAGAGTGGAGTTGATGTCTCTAAGTTCTTTCGGAAGAGCCTTATCTACCATGTTATTCTGTAGGAAAGCCTCCTTATTGCTGTAGATACTCATGCCTTTGTCGATCCCGTTCGTCAGAATTCTTTTAATGATAGACAACCCAATGTCCGAAGTAGCTACTGTGGTGCACGACTGGACGCTGGTAAAAATTAATGTACCGGTTCCAATTAATAATGCTGCTGCTATAATGTATTTTTTCATTGATCTTTTTCTTATTTTCTCAAATATTGCGCCAAAGGTAAATACTATAACTGTATTAACAAAATATTAAATTCTTCATGCGTATTTGGTGATTTTTTTATAAAAAGTACAGAATTTTGAATTGGATATTTTATTGTAAATTGATAGTTATAATACAATTTAATTACCTGAAATTACTTTATTTAGTTTTTTGTTTAATATTCATTTATTTTTTTTAAATTTTTATGATATCTTAACATTGTTCGATTTTTTTTCTATTTTTACCTAATGTCTTTTTTTGAGATTTTAAATAACTCCACAAACGGACATTATAAAATTTGATTGTACGAATAAAATTGAAACTATATGAAACAACGTGATTTAAAGTATTCATGTCTCATTGCAGTTCTGTACTTCGGTATGAACGTCAATGCACAGACTACTCCAAAAGATACTGTTCCTAAAGAGCAGAAGATTGAGGAGGTGGTTCTGATAGGATATGGATCTCAGAAAAAAGAAAATGTGACGGGTAGTATCGCCACAATTAGTGCTAAAGATATAGCAGATAGACCTAACTCAAACCCTATTAGTTCAGTTCAGGGTAAAGTATCAGGGGTTCAGATCCTGAATTCAGGTGCGCCCGGTGCATCACCAAGGATAGACATTCGAGGTGTAGGATCCATAACAGGGAAAACAGTATTTATTGTAGATGGAATGATTACAGATGATATTTCATTCCTGAATCCTCAGGATATTGAATCCATGAGTATTCTTAAAGACCCATCCAGTTTAGCCATTTTTGGGGCCAAGGCATCCAATGGAGCGGTTATTATTAAAACAAAAACCGGAAAAGGGAAAAAACCAGTCTTTAATTTCAACTCTTATCTTGGGGTAAAAAAAGTAACCAACGTTCCTAAAATGGTTAATGGTGACCAATACGTTGAGTTATATAATGAAAAGCTTCGTAATGAAGGAGTAACAGATCCTACGAAGTTTATATCAAGAAGCAATTATCCGGCTGATACAAACTGGTTTAATGAAGTTCTGGCACCGGGAATTATCAGCTCATCTGATATTTCAGGTTCAGGGAGTTTAGGTAAATTGAATTATTTCTTAAGCTTAGGTTATTTGAAAGATGAGGGTACTTTAGAAGCCGGACGTGGAATAAATTCAGGAAATGATTTTGGAAGATTAAATACAAGAATCAACCTTTCTTATAAGATTACTGATAATTTAACAATCGGAGATAACTTTACCTGGGCAGATATTCATAACAATAATGCAAACAATCCATTATTGACGGCTTATAATGCTCCACCGGTATTCTATCCGATTAATCCGAACACTAATAATTACGATTATATTACTTTAGTAAGTGTAACGAATCCAAGAGCAATGCTCGATTTATTCCGTTCAAAAACCAGACAGCAGCGTATGCTGAATAATATTTGGGCTGAGTATAAATTCCTTAAAGATTTTACATTAAGAGTCAGCTATACTTCTGATAATACCAATACCAGCAAGTATGAGTTTACCCCTACTTCAACATATATTCCTCAACCTAATAGAACTCTCTTGATAACCAGAGATTCCAGAAACAGAGATTATGTATGGGATAACACATTGTCCTGGAAGAAAAAACTTGGACAGCATAATATTGAATTGTTAGCAGGTTTTTCACGTACCCAGAATTACTATCGTGAAAATTATCTGGAAGCGAGGGATATTATATTTAATGGAGATGATAGCAGTCTTGATATTTCTAAAGGAAATGAAATCTACGCAACTACTTCAGACATAGGAACCCGAAATGTTATTCCTTACAAAAAGAGAATTGAATCAACATTTGGAAGACTTAACTATGATTACGCAGGTAAATATCTTTTAAATGCTTCAGTTCGTAGAGATGGGGCAACAGGTTTCTCTTCGGATGACAGATATAAAGTATTCCCTGCAGTAAGTATTGGTTGGGTAATTTCGAAAGAAGGATTCATGAGCAATCAGAATGTGTTTAATTTATTGAAATTAAGAGCGAGCTGGGGTAAACTTGGTAATCCGGAAGTTTCCAGAGATTATGATAATCTTACCACAATTCTCGATACTGGTGCTTATTTTGGAGGTATTGGTAATCCGGCACAAACTGTTACCAAAATTGTAGACCCAACTATTACATGGGAAACTACTACAGGTCGTGATTTAGGTATTGAAATGGCTTTGCTTAATAATAAATTAAAAATTGAAGCGACTTATTTTGATAAAGATTCTAAAGATGTCGTTTATGGAATTAATCAGCCGACAACATCCGGAGCTAGTAATGCGAATAACTATGTAACTAACGCATATTCTTTTAATAATAAAGGATTTGAAGGTTCTGTTAGTTATGATGCAAGAGTAAATGAACATATCAAGTTCAGTGTTTTTGGTAATATTACGACTCTTGATAATAAAATTACAAGTGTATATGCAGATTCTTACAACCAACCTGGAGTAAGCTTATTTGGTAATCCTATCATAAGACTTGAGAAAGGGCAGGCGGTAGGCTCATACTATGGGTATAATGTTGTGGGAGTATTCCAGAATCAGGCTCAGGTAGATGCTGCTCCTACTTATTCGTCCGTGAAAAAAACTGTCGGAGGATTTATGTTTGAAGACAGAGATGGAAACGGTGTGATAGACGCCAATGATAAGACCTTCTTGGGAAGCCCGGTTCCGAAATTCACTTATGGATTTGGATTTAATGTTAATATCTATGATTTTGATGTAGCAATGGATTTCCAGGGAGTATCCGGTAATAAAATTTACAACTATAACAGAGAACAGAGATTTGGAAACGAAAGCTGGGATTTGGATTTCTACAATAACAGATGGCATGGAGAAGGTACTTCTAATACATATGCTATGACGACCAATGATCAGGGAGTTATTGTTCCGAGCAGCTTTTATGTAGAAAACGGAAGCTTTTTCAGGATCAGAAATATTCAGATAGGGTATACTATTCCAAAGAGTGTTTTAGGAACAGCAATCCAGAAGTTACGTTTTTATGCAAGCGCGCAGAATCCGTGGACAAGCTTTAAATATCATGGTTTCTCACCGGAAATCTTGAATACGGATAGGGTACAGATGGGTATAGATAATAACATTTATCCTATATCTGCAATATATACGGTTGGGGTTAATGTAACTTTTTAATTTAATTTTATCATGAAAAAAATCATATTTTCCATATTCATGCTTTCTGCAGTTTTAAGCTGTAAGAGTGATTATTTAGATATACCTGTTGAAGGAAGAACAGATGCTTCAGAATTCTTTAAAACAGAAAGTGATGCCATACAGGCTACCAACGCAATTTATAATTTTTTAAGAAGCTGGGACAATTCAGCGTTTCCGTATCAGTATCTTTTTGGAGTACCTGCAGATGACGTATTGAAAGGTTCAAACCCGGGAGATGCCTCTTTTATCAATGCATACGATCAGTTTACTTATACTGCAAGTGATGATGGAGTTAAAGGATACTGGGCTGGACAATGGCAGGCAGTTGCCCGTTGTAACCAGGTTATTTCAAAAGTTCCTGCTATTGAAATGAATACTACATTAAAAGACAGGCTGTTAGCTGAAGCAAAATTTCTACGCGCCTATTTCTACTTTAACCTGGTAAGAATATATGGAGGTGTTCCGATTTTTGATGGGCTTCAGGAAAACTATAATATTCCCAGAAATTCAACCGATGAAGTGTATAACTTTATTATTTCTGATTTAACCGCAGCTTCACAGACTTTACCGCAGTCATATGATGCTGCAAACTTGGGTAGAGCAACCAAAGGGGCTGCCTTAGGAATGTTATCAAAAGTTTATCTGTATAAAAAAGATTGGCAGAAAGCTTATGACACTTCTAACCAGGTCATTGCTATGGGCTATGCTTTGGACCCCGATTTCAACCATTTATTCAGAGTAGCAGGAGAGTTCGGTACAGAATCCGTTTTCGAAGTTGACTGTGCTTGTACAGGGCAATACAAAGGAAGCCAGTATTCACAGGTGCAGGGAGCAAAAGATCAGTTTGGTTGGGGCTTTTTTACCCCTTCACAAGCATTAGAGAATGCATTTGAACCTGGAGATATTCGTAAAGAATTAACCATTCTGAGAAACGGAGAAACTACACCGGAAGGAGATCTTATTAAGGCAAATCCAACTTCCGTTAATACTTATAATCAAAAAGCTTATGTTCCTCAAAGCCAGCAGAATAGTGCTTGTGATGCTGGATCAGTCCAGAATATCAGAATTTTACGATTCGCCGAAGTTTTGTTAATCAATGCAGAAGCTGCAAATGAATTAGGGAATACTGCTGCTGCAATAACAAATCTTAATAAAGTAAGAACAAGAGCGATGTTGCCAAATACTACAGCATCTTCTCAGGGTGCATTAAGAACAGCCATTTGGCACGAACGAAGAGTTGAGCTTGCGATGGAGGGCGATCGTTTTGTAGACCTAGTAAGAACAGGACAGGCTGCCACGGTACTGGCTCCTTACGGATTCAAGGCCGGAAAGAATGAGCTTTTCCCGATTCCTTTCATAGAAATAGGACAAAGCAACGGAGTTTTAACGCAAAACCCGGGTTATTAAAAATAAACCAATAAACTTTAGAGGAGAATGAAAGTTCTCCTCTTCTTTTAGTAAACAAGGTAAAAAAGATTTCATGAAAAGGACCGTATTATCAATTGCCGTAACATCTTTATTCTTTGCATACTCTTGCAAAAATTCTCAATCTTCAAAACAGGAAGCTGTTCAGACACAAGTTGTGAAAAGTAACATTACTGATGAGCAGCTAATGGACAGGGTACAGAAAGATGCATTAAAATATTTCTGGGATTACGCTGAGCCCAAATCAATGCTTGGAAGAGAACGGTATCATGAAGATGATATCTATCCGGATAATGATAAGCATGTGGTTACTACCGGAGGTTCAGGATTTGGATTGGCAACCCTGCTGGTAGGTGTGGAAAGAGGATTTATTCAAAGACAGGAAGCCGTAAAAAGACTGACCCATATGATGGATTTTCTTGCCAAAGCAGACCGCCATAAAGGAGCCTGGTCACACTGGATCAATGGAGAAACAGGAAAAACAGTTCCTTTCGGTAAAAAAGATAACGGCGGCGACCTTGTTGAAACCGCATTCCTTACCTCAGGAATTCTGATGGTCCGTGAATACTTCAAAAACGGAAATACTGAAGAAAAAGCCCTTGCCGCAAAATGTGATGAGCTGTGGAAAGGAATTCAGTGGAACTGGTATACTAAAGGAGGCGAAAAAGTTCTTTACTGGCATTGGTCACCGGAATATCAGTGGGAGATGAATTTTCCGCTGGAAGGTTATAACGAATGCCTGATTACCTATATTTTAGCTGCCTCATCACCTACATACCCTATTGATGAAGAAACCTATTACAAAGGCTGGACGAGAAACGGAACCTACCTTACAGACAAAACAAAATACGGACTCCCTCTTTATGTAAAACACAATTATGCCGAAGAATATGGAGGCCCGCTTTTCTGGTCGCAATATTCCTATATCGGTCTGGATCCTACAGGACTTTCCGATAAATTAGTTAAAAATTATTTTGATTTAAATAAAAATCAGGTCCTTATCGACTATAAATACTGTGTTGAAAATCCAAAACAGTGGAAAGGCTACGGGCCGAATTATTGGGGATTAACAGCTGGCTATACAAGAAACGAAGACGGAAGCACAGGCTATACTGCCCACATGCCAACCAATGACAATGGAGTTATTACACCTACTGCCGCATTAAGCAGCTTCCCGTATACCCCGAAAGAATCTATGAATTTCCTTAGATTTCTCTACACACAAAAACCTGAATTCATTGGATCGGCAGGACCTTATGACGCTACTTCGGTTAACTACGACAACTGGTTTACCCCAAGATATTTAGCGATAGATCAGGGGACAATAGCCCCAATGATTGAAAACTACAGAACAGGATTCCTTTGGAAACTGTTTATGAATGCTCCGGAAATTCAGCAGGGACTTAAAAAATTAAGTTTCAAATCTGACAAATACAATATCAGATAATCAGATCTTAACGTTATCTTTATCTCGTTGAATTTTAATTCAATAGGAACGGGCTTTAGCCCTTTTAAATAAAACAAATACCAAACGGCTTTAGCCAAAATCTAAACAACAATATGAAAGTAAAATTAAAACACCTCCCGCTTTTACTCTTGCCGTTCTCATTACAGGTTAATGCACAGGAAATAAAAGCGGAATTAAACAAAGAAATCAAAAGGACTGAAAAAATATCCTACATTCTCGATTATCCTCAGAAAGCAAAAGGAAATGTTCCTCTGATTGTATTTCTTCACGGTTCGGGAGAAAGAGGCAATAATCTTGATGCAGTTAAGGTTCACAGTCCGTTCACCTATAAAAATCTGATCAAGGAGCCTGTAGCTTTTTTGGCGCCTCAGTGTCCTGCGGATTCATGGTGGGATACGGTGACGATTTATAACCTGATCAAAGAAATTCAGAAAAAATATAAAATTGATGCTTCCAGAATTTACCTCACAGGACTTTCACTAGGAGGTTGGGGAACTTTGAAGCTTGCAATGGAACATCCTGAAATGTTCGCAGCAGTAGTGCCGGTATGTGCTCCCACAGATATGATCATGTATGCGAATATTAATAGGTATAAAGATTTGAATATGAAAATTTTTCATGGTGGGATGGATGATATTGTGCTGCCTGAAAATGCTTTTAAATTCTATCAGAAATTACATCCGGTAAATCCTTCAGCAGAACTGGTTATTTTCCCGAATGATAACCATAACTCATGGGATTCAACATATTCTGATCCTAAGCTGTACGAGTGGATGCTGTCTAAGAAAAAAGAAAATTAAATGACTCCTGAAAAGAGATATTAATTCTGCAAAACACAAATTGTAAAAAATTAGAATCCCTTATAAAACAAGCAAAATAAAATTAGAACTATAATTTAAGAAGATAGATTTATGAAAAAGTTAATTGTAATGGCAACCCTGGCCCTTTCTCCCGTATTTTCTGCACAGGAAATGGTAACCAAGCCGGTTCAGTCTTATCAGACCGCTCAGTATCAGGCGAAGAAAAAAGCTTTCGTAGAAAATCTTTTGTCTAAAATGACTTTGGATGAAAAGATTGGCCAGCTCAATCTGCCGACTTCCGGAGATTTTACCACAGGACAGGCTCAGAGCTCGGATATCGGAAAAAAAGTGGAGCAGGGACTGGTAGGAGGATTATTCAATATAAAAGGAGCCGAAAAAATTAAAGCAGTTCAGAAAGTGGCCGTAGAAAAAAGCCGTCTGAAAATTCCTTTGATCTTCGGAATGGATGTTATTCACGGTTACGAAACCACCTTCCCGATTCCGTTGGGACTTGCTGCTTCCTGGGATATGAACCTTATACAGCAGTCTGCAAGGGTAGCGGCAAAAGAAGCTTCCTCTGACGGGATCAACTGGACGTTCTCGCCAATGGTGGATATTTCCCGCGAACCAAGATGGGGAAGAGTTTCTGAAGGTTCCGGAGAAGACCCTTATTTAGGGAGTGAAGTTTCTAAGAATATGGTGTATGGCTATCAGGGAAAAGACCTTTCTGCTGCTAATACCATCCTGGCCTGTGTAAAGCATTTTGCACTCTATGGAGCTGGTGAAGCCGGTCGTGATTACAATACGGTAGATATGAGCCATGTGAGGATGTTCAATGAATATTTTCCTCCTTACAAAGCAGCTGTAGATGCAGGAGTAGCCTCTGTGATGGCTTCTTTCAATGAAGTGGATGGAGTTCCGGCAACCGGAAATAAATGGCTTCAGACCGATGTACTGAGAAAACTGTGGAACTTCAAAGGTTTTGTTGTGACTGACTATACAGGAATCAACGAAATGACAGAACATGGAATGGGAGATCTTCAGCAGGTATCTGCTTTAGCCCTGAAAGCCGGAGTGGATATGGATATGGTGGGAGAAGGATTTTTAACCACCCTTAAAAAATCCCTGGACGAAGGAAAAGTTACACAGTCTGAGATCGATATGGCGGCAAGAAGAATTCTGGAAGCAAAATATGACCTTGGATTATTCGATGATCCTTACCGTTACGGAGATGCAAAACTGGCTGCAAAAGAAGTGTATAATATGGAAAACCGTAATATTGCAAGAAGCGCGGCAGCCCAGTCTATGGTTTTATTAAAAAATGAAAACCAGGTATTACCATTGAAAAAATCCGGTACCGTAGCAGTGATCGGGCCATTGGTAAACAACTCCCTGAATATGGCCGGAACCTGGAGTGTGGCTACAAAACACGCTGCCTCAGTTTCACTAATGCAGGGACTTCAGGCTAATTATGGAAAAGAAGTGAAATTCCTTTCAGCAAAAGGAGCAAACATAGATTACGATGCTAAATTAGAAGATATTTATGCAGCTCATGGTAAAAAAACAGACCGCGATAACCGTTCTAAAGAAGAATTACTGAAAGAAGCTGTTGATATAGCCAACAAAGCAGACGTTATCGTTCTGGCAATCGGAGAATCTGCAGAAATGAGCGGCGAGTCTTCTTCAAGAACAGAGATTACAATTCCACAGTCCCAGGTTGATTTATTAAATGAACTGAAAAAAACAGGAAAACCTATTGCAATGGTACTTTACACAGGACGTCCCCTGGCTTTGACCAATGTAAAAGATGTACCTGATGCTATCCTTAACGCCTGGTTTGCCGGTTCAGAGGCTGGAAATGCTATTGCAGACGTTCTGTTTGGAAAAGTAAATCCTTCAGGAAAACTTCCGATGACCTTCCCAAGAAGCTTAGGACAGGTTCCTATCTACTATAATGCAAAAAATACAGGCCGTCCGCTAAGCCAGGATAAAGTTGATAAATGCGTGTACGAAAGATTCCGTTCAAACTATATGGATGAATGTAATACACCGTTGTATCCGTTCGGGTATGGTTTGAGCTATTCTAAATTCAACTATTCCGACCTGTCTGTTTCAAATTCCAATCCAAAAGGGAATCAAACGGTTCAGGCTTCAGTAACCGTTACCAATTCCGGAAACTACGACGGAGCCGAAGTGGTACAGCTGTACATCAGGGATATGGTAGGAAGCATTACCAGACCGGTAAAAGAGCTGAAAGGATTCCAGAAAGTATTCCTGAAAAAAGGAGAATCTAAAAAAGTAACCTTCGACATTACACCGGAAAGCCTGAAATTCTACAACGGAGAATTAAAATATGACTGGGAACCGGGAGATTTTGATATCATGGTGGGAACTAATTCTGATGAAGTGAAACACTCAAAGATCAATTGGACTAAATAATAACCAAAGCCACTCAAAGAGTGGCTTTTTTCCGCATTTGGCATGATTTTTAATAGCACAGTGGTAGCTTTAATATAATAATTATGAAAAAAACGATTTTACTTGGCACAGTATTCATGGGATCTTTTCTGTTCGCACAAACAGTGGGTGGAGATAGAGATGCACATGGATGTATAGGTTCGGCAGGGTATACTTACTCCCAAATTAAAAAAGATTGTGTAAGAGTTTTTGAGCAGAAGATTAAATTGACGGAAGTGGCTCCTAAAGGAAGCTCCACTTCAATGGTAGCCGTTATTTTCAGTAAGGATATGAAAAAAGCTGAAGTTTTTATTCCGGATACTGACGGAGAAAGTCTGATCCTTACAAGAGCAGGAAAAGGTAAAGCTTGGAAAAAAGATGATTATGTCCTGGTTCCTTTCAAGAAAGACGGATATCAGCTTAAAAAAGATAATGTTGTGATTTATCAGTAAATCCGGATTTTTATAAAAATATAACAGAGACTGCCTTTTAAGGTAGTCTCTTTGTTTTAGTAGTATAGAAGAGAAACAACAGAATTAAAAAAGTATATTTATAAAGCTCCCGGAATGAGGAGTTTTTTATATATTAGATGAACTAATACCTTGTCTCAAAACTCAAACCATTAATATTTAAAATATGAGAAAAACTATTTTATTAGGCGCAATGTTCCTCAGCACTTTAGCCTTTACCCAACAAAAAACTCCGGTTTTAGGAGGTGATAAAGATGTTCATGGATGCAGAAGCTCAGCAGGCTACACGTATTCGCAAATTAAAAATGATTGTGTAAGAGTTTTCGAACAGAAAATTAAATTAAAGGAAGTAAACTCAGATAAAAGTTATACTTCAATGACCGCTGTTATTTTTAGCAAAGACATGAAAAGGGCAGAAATTTTCATCCCCGATGGAAATGCAAAAAGTATTATCCTTGTCAGAGAAGGAAAAAGCAAAATGTGGAAAAGTGGAAGCTACATTAAGGAAACCTATGTGTTGGTTCCCTATAAAAAAACAGGTTATCAGATTAAAAAAGATGATGTTGTGATCTATCGGTAATAAAATCATTTAACTGCATGACTTCGTGTTGTAGATTAGGTTTTTATTAAAGGTTGATTATCAAATATATTTCAATTGAAAAATGTATATTAGTATAATCAAATCATAGCAGAATCCGAAAGCTTACAGTAGGAAAAACCAAAAAATTAAATAGTATGAAAAATCTGAAAAAATTGACAAGACAAGAATTGAAAACAGTTCAGGGAGGTATCCCTATGTGTCTGCCAGGATATTTCTGGTGTTCATTTGTTAAAAAATGTATTTCTGTAGGATCAGAATGCGGACTGACTCTGTAGTATACTGATCTTTTACTGCTTTAAATAATAATAGCCGGTCAGATGACCGGCTATTATTTGTAGAGAAACCTGAATTAATCAGGCATTTTTTTAATAACATTTATTAGCATCGTAAATCCTGCATGGTCCGTTCTCAGAATATTGACATGTTCCGGCAGGACAGCTTTGTCCCGGTTGTGGAACCCATCCTCCTGAAATCATTTTTAAATTGGATTTTGATAACTTTTTTAGATTTTTCATAATAAGTTTTGTTTTAAATTATTTATTTGACGTTTTACTAAATTAAAAAATAAATCAATATAATATCACTTACCATTGAAAAATAATTCTGAGCGATAAAAATTATGCATCCAAAGATAGATTCAGATCTTTAAAAATTTAAAATATTTTATTCATTTAAACTAAAATTTAAAAGAATATTCACAATTTTCATCTCTCACCGAAAATCCTTATTTTTGTACATCTAAAAAGTAAAAGAAAGAATGAATTCCTACAAAAATCCATTGGAAGAACGCTACTCCAGTGAAGAAATGTTATTTAACTTCTCGCACAATAACAAATTCCAGAATTGGAGAAAGCTTTGGATAGCTCTTGCTGAAATCGAAAAAGACCTTGGCCTTGAAATCACAGACGAGCAGATCGCTGAGTTAAAAGCTAATGCTGAAAATATCGATTATGAGAAAGCAGCAGAGTACGAAAAGAAATTCCGTCATGATGTAATGGCTCACGTTCATACATATGGAGATGTGGCCCCTTCAGCAAAAGGAATCATCCACCTGGGAGCAACTTCAGCTTTTGTAGGAGACAATACAGACCTTATCCAGATCCGTGACGGACTTTTAATCTTAAAGAAAAAGTTAGTTAACGTGATGAAAAACTTAGCTGATTTTGCTATTCAATATAAAGACCTTCCTACCTTAGGATTTACTCACTTCCAGCCGGCTCAGCTGACAACGGTAGGTAAAAGAGCTACTCTTTGGTTACAGAGCTTGGTTCTTGATATCGAAGAACTTGATTTCTTCCTGGAAACCCTTCGCTTCAGAGGAGTAAAAGGAACTACCGGAACAGCAGCAAGTTTCCTTGAACTATTCAACGGTGATTATTCCAAAGTAAAACACTTAGATAAAGAGCTTTCCAAAAGATTCGGTTTCGAAAAAGTTTTTGGAGTTTCTGGTCAGACTTATGATAGAAAAATTGATGCTAAAGTAGTAGCATTATTAGGAAATATTGCTCAATCAGCCCATAAATTCACCAACGATTTACGTCTACTTCAAAACCTTAAGGAAATTGAAGAGCCATTCGAGAAAAACCAGATCGGTTCATCGGCTATGGCTTACAAGCGTAATCCAATGAGAAGTGAAAGGATCGGAGCATTGGCAAAATATGTAATGTCATTGACGACAAGTTCTGCAATGGTAGCTTCTACACAATGGTTTGAAAGAACATTGGATGACTCTGCCAACAAGAGATTGACGATTCCTCAGGCATTCCTTGCTGTTGATGCTATCCTTTTGATCTGGAACAATATCATGAACGGAATCGTTGTATACCCGAACAGAATCAACAAACATATTATGGAAGAACTTCCTTTCATGGCGACAGAATACATCATCATGGAAGAAGTAAAAGCCGGTGGTGACCGTCAGGAAATTCATGAAGTGATCAGAGTTCATTCTATGGAAGCTTCCAAGAAAGTGAAAGAAGAAGGAAAAGAAAATGACCTTATTGAAAGAATCCTGAACGATGATTCTTTAAAATTAGACAAATCAAAATTGAAAGAAGTTTTAGATCCTAAAAACTTTATCGGTTTTGCGCCGATCCAGACAGAGGAGTTCATAGCGAATGAAGTCCAGCCGATCCTGGATCAGAATAAAGACCTGATAGGATTGGAGGCTGATCTTAAAGTATAAAACATATGCAGTCCTTTTGGGCTGCATATTTTATTTTCATCAATTTCAAATAAAGATATTATATGACCATAAAAGGACTTTCAGTTTTTCTACTTCTCTTTCTCTCTGTGAAAACTTTTTCACAAAAACAGAATGATATATATGCCATAATGGATGCCAATGCCCAAAAGCTTGCCCAAAAATCAGGAGCTTACTCAGTATCCGTAGGAATTGTGAAAGACGGGAAAATCTATACAAAGCATTATGGAGAAATAGACAAAGGCAAAGGAAACAAAGCTAATGACAATACCTATTTTGAAATAGCTTCAGTGACCAAACTTTTTACAGGTCAGTTATTGGCAAAAGCTGTTTTAGATGGAAAGATCAGTCTGGAAGACGATATCCGTAAATTTTTAAAAGAAGATTATCCCAATCTGCAATATCAGGGAATACCTGTAAAAATTAAAAACCTGATTTCTTATACAACCGCATTGCCAAGGAGTTTACCTGATGAGGATAAATTATACGAAAATCCAACGGATGAAACGCCCTTTTTAATCAATAAGCTTGAGTCCGGTTATTCCAAAGAACAGTTTTATAAAGATTTAAAAAATGTAAAACTGGATACAATTCCCGGTACAAAATATAAGTACAGTAACTTAAGCCTTGAGCTTACGGGGATTATTTTAGAGAATGTTTACGGAAAAGACGTTGAAACCCTTTATAACGAAAACATTTTTTCCGGTTTAGGAATGAACCATACCAAGTTCACTTTAGATAAAAATGAATATTTGGCTGATGGTTATTATGGAAATGGCAGGCTGATGCCGCATTTCAGCTCCAATTTATGGGGTTCCACTGGTGCAAGAACAAAATCAACTCTAGGGGATCTGATGAAATTCCTGAAAGACGAATTATATTCAAAAAGCAAAGTAGTAAAAGAATCCCAGAAAAATATAGAAAACAGCAAAGAAAACTGGCATGGATACTTCTGGGACGATTATTATATCAGCGAATATGGAAAAGTAGGATTCAAACATGGCGGTGCCTTCGGAACACAAACTTGGTTTACCATATACCCCGAATACAACATAGGTATCTGTATGATCATCAATGTAAGTGTGCCTGGAGGAGGCTATACCCTTCAGAATGCCGCTTCTGAGATTATGGAAGATTTCACTTCTCCATCAGATAAAAAACAGGTTTACGGATACAATTTAAAAGGCGATAAAGTCGTTTTTGAATACATCCATCCAAAAAACCTGGATGCAGGGTTCATCAATAATATTGTGGTTGCAGGTTCATTTAACGGCTGGAATCCCGGGAATAAAGAGTATCAGATGAAAAGAAAAGATAAAAATCATTTTGAACTGGAAATTCCGGCATCCGAATTTGAAAAAGGGAAGACCTACTCCTTTAAATTTGTACTGAATGGAGGTTGGATGATAACTCCTAAAAAAGCTTCCAATACAGACGGAACAGAGGATAATAATCTTACTCTGAAGCTGTAAAAATTAAGAAGAATCAGTATCGATTCTGAAAAGTAAAAAGAAAAATAAATCTAATATTAAAAATCTGACATCTAATGTCTAATAACAAAAGAATTTTCGTAGAAAAAAGAGGAATTTTCGATGTTGAAAGTCCAAAAATTTTTGATGAAGTAAAAGCGGTCGTTCCGTCTATCCAAAACGTAAAAGTATATAATGTTTACGATATTTTCGGGTTAAATGATGGAGAATTCGAAAAAGTAGTCAACAGTACTTTTGTAGATCCCGTTACCGATATTTTGCACACAGAGAATCCTGCAAAAACAATCCATTTCGCGATGGAGTTTTTACCGGGGCAATATGACCAGCGTGCAGATTCCGCACAGCAATGTATCGCATTACTCACCGAAAATGAAAAATCTAAAGTAAGAAGTGGTAAATTGATCGAATTTGAAGGCGTTTCAGAATCTGATCTGGCAAAAATTAAAGACCTTTTGATCAATAAAGTAGAATCTCAGGAAAAAGATTTATCAATTTTAGATATTCCTGCAGAAGAAACACCATCAAAAGTTATTGTTCACGAAAACTTCATCAATTTTGATGATGCTCAGCTTGAAGAATTCTTTAATAAGCACGGTTTTGCATTAGGTTTGGATGATTTGAAATTCATTCAGGAATATTTTAAATCTGAACAGAGAAATCCTACGGAAACCGAACTGAAAGTTCTAGACACGTACTGGAGTGATCATTGTCGTCACACCACTTTTGAAACACAGTTGTCAGATATTCAGTTTGAAGGAGATTTCAAACATACATTGGAAACGATTTTCAATGACTATATCGAAAAAAGAAAATTCTTAGGCCGCGAACTGAAACCTATTTCTTTAATGGATCTTGCCACAGTATGCGCAAGATATTTCCATAAAACAGGTAATTTAGAGAACTTGGTGGTTTCTGATGAAATCAACGCTTGTACCATCCAGATCGAAGCTGAATACGACGGTAAAAAAGAACCGTGGTATTTATTGTTCAAAAATGAAACGCATAATCACCCGACAGAAATTGAACCTTTTGGTGGGGCTTCAACATGTTTGGGAGGAGCCATCAGAGATCCTTTATCCGGAAGATCTTTCGTTTTTCAGGCGATGAGATTAACGGGTGCTGCTGATGTATTGGAATCTGTTGATAAAACTTTACCTGGCAAATTACCACAAAAAACCATTACAAAACAGGCTGCGAACGGATATTCTTCTTACGGTAACCAAATCGGTTTGGCAACTACAATGGTTTCCGAAATCTACGACGAAGGCTACAAAGCAAAAAGAATGGAAGTCGGTTTCGTCGCCGGAGCCGTTCCTGTGGATTGGGTAAGACGTGAAAAGCCTGAAAATGGCGATTCTATCATCATTTTAGGTGGTGCAACAGGTCGTGACGGAGTTGGAGGAGCAAGCGGAAGTTCAAAAGAACAGGACGAAACCTCAATCCATACCATGAGCTCTGAAGTTCAGAAAGGAAATGCGGTTGAAGAAAGAAAAATCCAGAGATTGTTCAGAAATCCTGAAGTAACGAGACTGATAAAAAAATCTAATGACTTCGGTGCAGGAGGTGTTTCTGTCGCAATCGGTGAAATTGCTGATTCCTTAGAAGTGAATCTTGACGTTTTACCATTAAAATACGAAGGTTTAAATGGAACTGAACTAGCCATTTCGGAATCTCAGGAGAGAATGGCAGTTGTGGTTGAACCAAAAGATAAAGAACAGTTTATTAAATTCTGTGAAGCTGAAAACATTGTAGCGGTTGAGGTGGCAAAAGTGACAGATTCAGGAAGAATGCAGATGTTCTGGAAAGGCGATAAAATTGTTGATCTTTCAAGAGCGTTTCTAGATACGAACGGTTGTTCAAAAAGTCAGGAGGTTAAAATTACTCACCTTAATGAAGTAAAAGAAGAAACTCCTGCATTCAACGAAGAGAACTTCCTTAAAATTTTAGGCGATAAAAACGTAGCTTCTCAAAAAGGATTGCTTGAAATGTTCGATTCATCGATCGGTGCAACTACGGTTGCAATGCCTTTAGGTGGGAAATATCAGCAGACTTTGATGGAAGGAAGTGTTCAGACATTGCCGATCATCGGGGCAAAGGATATTGAAACCGTTTCTTTAGCGAGTTGGGGATTTGATGCAGAGATTTCTAAGCAGAATTCTTTGTTGGGAGCTTCTTACGCCGTTGTGGAAAGTGTGGCAAAAATCGTTGCAATGGGTGGCGATTACAAAAATATCAGATTCAGTTTCCAGGAATATTTTGAAAAATTAGGTCAGAATCCTGAAAAATGGGGAAAACCTTTAGCATCTTTATTGGGAGCTTATGATGCTCAGATTAACTTTGGACTAGCTGCAATCGGTGGTAAGGATTCAATGAGTGGAACGTATCAGGATCTGAATGTTCCGCCAACGTTGATTTCTTTCGCTTGTGCTAACGGAGAAAAGAAAAACATTATCTCTCCTGAATTTAAAAATGCAGGAAACAAAATATATTTCTTCAATCATATCGCTCAGGAAAACGGACTTCCGAATTATGATGCTTTGAAAGGAATTTATGAATTCATTTTCGAAAACATCAAAACCGGAAAAATCGTTTCCGTGAAAACGGTGAAAGAAGGAGGAGTGGCAGTTGCTTTGGCAAAAATGAGCTTCGGAAACAGATTAGGTGCTGAAATTACGGTTGCAGAAGATGCTTTATTAGCTAAAAATATCGGAAGCTTAATCATCGAATCTAAAGAAGAATTAAATTCTGCAAATCTTCAGTTAATCGGAAAAGTGGTTACGGATGAAGTTTTAACGATCAACCAACAACCAATAGCGATCAATAAACTTTTAGCAGCCAATACCAATACGTTTGAGAATCTTTTCCCAACGATAGAAAAAGAAAAAATGACGGTTGAAATCGATGAGAAATTAAACTCAATCAACCCGAGAAATATCATCATTAAAAAACACGGAATCGCTCAGCCGAAAGTATTCGCACCGGTTTTCCCTGGAACAAACTGTGAGTACGATACCTTGAACGCTTTCGCAAAAGAAGGAGCTGTAATCAGCAGTTTACCTTTGATCAATATCAACCATCAGTTATTGGATGAAAGTATTGATGCGTGGGTAGAAGAAATTAAGACTTCTCAGATTCTGGCATTCTCAGGAGGTTTCTCTGCAGGTGACGAGCCGGATGGTTCTGCAAAATTCATTGTCAACGTTTTAAAGAACGAAAAAATGAGAAATGCAGTTCATGAATTATTAGACAGAGACGGAATGATTATCGGAATCTGTAACGGTTTCCAGGCGTTGGTTAAATCTGGATTATTACCTTACGGAAGAATCAAGGATCTGGATGAAAATTCCCCTACATTGGCTCACAATGCCATCAGAAGGCACATTTCACAGATGGTGAATGTAAAAGTAGTGAATGATGAATCACCTTGGTTAAAAGGAATGAAAGATCATGTCTTCACCATTCCGATTTCTCATGGTGAAGGTCGTTTTATGGCTTCGGAAGCTGAAATCCAAAAGTTGTATGAAAACGGACAGATTGCAACGCAGTATTTGGATTTAGAAGGAAATATTGCTCACGGAATGCCGTTCAACCCTAATAATTCATTGTTCGGAATTGAAGGTGTTACCAGTCCGGACGGGAAAATTTTCGGTAGAATGGGACACCCGGAACGTTTTGCAGAAGGGTTAATGAAAAACATACCGACCGCAAATTATCACAATATATTCAAAAATGGAGTGGAATACTTCAAATAAAAATAACAGAAAAGTGACCGTCATTAATGGCGGTCACTTTTCAAATCTGGAGGAGTTCTACGATGAGGTTTCTTCAGTGCTGATGAAAGATACTGACTGGAAAGTGGGGACTCTGGATGGCTTCGATGATATTCTGTATGGCGGTTTTGGAGTATTCGGGAACGGAGAAGAATTAGAAATCATCTGGAAAGAATCCCAAAAATCAAAAAAGGAACTCGGTTTTGAAGCAACCCGTGATTTTTACGAAAACAAGATCAGGCAGGGAAAACCTTTCAATATCCAATTGATACAGCAAAAACTGGATGATCTGACTTCAGGAAAAGGGCAGACCCTTTTTGAAATTTTAGTTGAAATTATAGAATCGCATAAAAATATTGTGTTAATTTTGGATTGATTTTAATGCCATTGATTACAATAACAAGCAACGCAATTATTTAATGAAAAAAATGATTTACGGGCTGTTCTTCGGAGACAGCATCACGTATGGAGAATATGACGGAGTATTCGGAGGCTGGGTAGATATTCTTAAAAGATATGCCTTGCAGCAGTTTCATGAAGGAAAGAATGAGCTGATCCTTTTTAACCTTGGAATCGGTGGTGAGACTACAGAAGGGTTATTGAAAAGAATGCCTTATGAACTGGCAGCCAGAAATTCAGCGGAAGGAAATATTATATTTATTGCTTACGGAGCCAATGACCTTGCTAAAAAAGGTGGAGTTCATATGGTAAATCCTGATCAGTTCAGGAGTAACATCAACGAAGCAGTTCATCATGCAAAACAATATGCCCATGATATTTATCTGGTCAACATTCTTCCCGTTTCTCAAAAGATAGATGGAATAGAAAGCGCGGCGGGAAAGTTAAGGACCAATGAAGAAATCCTGGTTTATAACCAGATTCTGAAAGATACTGCTTCTGAGCGCTCCCTGCATTATGTTGATTTTTATACGGCTGTTTTAGAAGACAAAGAAATCCTGCTTTCTGACGATGGTGTACATCCCAACGAAAAAGGCTACGGAATAATGGCTGAAACGGCAATACCCATCATAGAAAAATATTTGTAATGGCTTATCTGTTTTCCTATGGAACCTTGCAGAAAGAACAGGTTCAGATTGAAACATTCGGCAGAATTCTGGAGGGTGAAAAAGACATTCTTACGGGGTATAAACTGGGCAGCGTAGAGATCACAGATCCCGAAGTTTTACGTAAAAGCAATCAGCAGTACCATCCCATTTTAGAATTTTCAGGAAATACTGAAGATGAGGTGGAAGGAATCCTTTTTCAGGTTACAGATCAGGAAATTCTGCAGGCCGATGAATATGAAGTGGAAGATTATAGAAGAATAGAAACGGTTTTCAAGTCAGGGAAATCTGGGTTTATTTATATTGGAAAATAAATTTATCTTAATAAGGTGAAATATTGATTTTATTTGTTAGTTTTATGCTTACAAATTCAAGAAACATTATGAAAAATCTAAAAAAACTAAAAAGACAGGAACTGAAAAACGTAAAAGGAGGAATAGGCCCATCCTTGATCATTTATCCGACAGACGAAAACGGATATTGCAGCACGCCGCCATATATTTCTTACTGTGCAAAATTTGATGGCTGTATGACCTCAGAGTCCTGGGATAAATACTGTTCTTAAAAATATAAGCATTCCTTAGGGAGTGCTTTTTTATTGGAAAATATACTTCCAGTAAACAATTATTCCTGTAATAATTGATGCAATCGTCATCAAAAGGACCGCTCCCGCAGAAATATCCTTAATAAAGCCAATTCTTTTATCAAAATCAGGCTGAATGATATCACATATCCTTTCAATCGCGGTATTGAAAATTTCAGCACTTAAAACGCCTGCTGAAGCCATAAGAATTAATACAGTATCAACTGCTGAAAGTTTAAAATAAAAGATCAGCATCAGATTAATAAAAAAAGCGGCCACCTCGATCTGGAAATTTCTCTCTGTTTTCAGCATCAGGAAAACACCGCGGAAAGCGTTTAAAAAACTTCTGTGAATAGGCGGCTTTTGCATAGCTTATTTTTAGCAAAGATAGGATTTGTATTTTGATGGAAGTGAAATATCGATATCGTGTTTTCACCCGCCAATGAATAAATAAGCATCAGATTTTTAGTTTGGAATGAATAATTCACAGGAAATTCTGGTCATAAATCAAGCCTGAAAACAGCTTAACGATATTTGTTCAAAACTCCTTAAGATTATTTTTTTCATTATAGTTTCTATTTATTATATTTGTAGAAACTTATTTTTAAATCTATGAAATTTATTATTTCAAGTGGTGAACTGCAGAAAGCATTGCAAACTGTAAGTGGCGTAATATCAAGCTCTCAATCGAGACCGATTTTAGAAAACTATCTTTTTGAATTAGACGGAAATAACGTTACCATTACAGCATCTGATGGCGAGACTACTCTTGTTACTTCTCTGGAGGTAAAGTCCGATGATTCGGGTAAATTTGCCGTTCCTGCTAAAATTTTTCAGGATTTTATCAAGACGTATGGTGAACAGCCTTTAACCTTTGTTGTAAAAGATAACGCAGAAGGAACCGGAAGCCAGCTTGAAATTTTAGATGAAAAAGACAACTTTGCTGTAGCATTGGATAATGCCGATGATTACCCCGAGCTGCCGGAGTTTGATGCGTCCCAAAGCGTAACAATGCCTGCCGGAGTTTTATCTGAAGCATTGACGAATACTCTTTTTGCTACCAGTAATGACTCTCTTCGTCCGGTAATGACAGGAGTATTATTCCAGTTCGGAGAGAATGAAACCAATTTTGTTTCTACCGATTCCCACAGACTGGTTGTATATAAAAGAACAGACCTGATGAATGCCGAGCCAATGGAATTCATCATGCCTAAAAAACCTTTGAATATTTTCAAAAATATTCTGGCAAGTTCCAACGAAGATGTTACCATCGACTTTAATGAGAATATGGCCAAATTTACTTTTGGAAAACATGTATGGATCTGTAGACTGATAGATGGGAAATATCCTAATTATACGGCTGTAATTCCAAAAGAAAATCCAAATGTACTGACGATCAACAGAAACCTTCTTTTAGGAGCAATCAAGAGAGCATCGATCATGTCTAACAAATCTACCAACCAGGTTAGATTTAAGCTGTCTGCAAACATTCTTCACCTTCATGCAGAAGATACGGAATATGCAAACAAAGCAGATATGCAGATCCCTTGTGATTATAACGGGGAAGATATCAATATTGGTTTCAGCTCGAAATTCTTAACGGAAATGCTTACGATTTTAGGTTCTGATGATATTACCATGAAAATGTCTCAACCTAACAGGCCTGGAATCATTGAGCCTCTTGACGGTCTTGAAGAAAGTGAAAATATCTTAATGTTATCAATGCCGGTAATCGGATTATAATATTTAAAATACATCAACTATAAGAGACTGAATTTTCAGTCTCTTTTTTATTTATATCATATAAAGGAATTTTAGAAATTTATTTTGACAAAAGCCTAAAAATTCTGAAAATAATGCAATATGTTTGTATGTTTTCATATAAAAAATACATCAAAATAGACCGAAAACGGATAAGAAAGTATTTGTTTTAAAATCCTCCCTAAATTTCTCTATTTCTTAAAAAAACACGACATTTGTACGGGAAAAAACCGTACAGGAAAACCGATACGGAAATTCAATAATTTTTTCAAAATATAGCAAATGAAAATATCAAACAACTGGCTGAAAGACTTTATCAAAACGGAACTGAAAACGGAAAGGATCGGAGAATTCCTTACAGATATAGGTCTTGAAGTAGAGGGGATTGAAAAATTTGAAAGTGTAAAAGGCAGCCTGGAAGGTATTGTAGTAGGAAAGGTACTGACCTGCGAAAAACATCCGAATGCAGACAAACTAAAGAAAACAACAGTTGATGTAGGGAATGGTAAAATATTAAATATCGTTTGCGGAGCTCCCAATGTTGAAGCCGGGCAGACTGTTCCTGTAGCTGTTGTTGGAACTAAAATTTATGATAAAACCGGAAGCTTTTTCGAGATCAAGGAAGCAAAGATCAGAAGTGAGGTTTCTCAGGGGATGATCTGTGCAGAAGATGAGCTTGGCCTTAGCGAAGATCACGGCGGAATTATGGTTTTGGATGAAACCAAATATGAAGTGGGAAAGAATTTTGCAGACTATTTTGAATTGACCAACGATGAAGTGATCGAGATTGGTTTGACTCCCAACAGAACGGATGCCATGTCCCATTACGGCGTTGCCAGAGATCTTCATGCTTTCCTTTCGACCAACCAGCAGAAATCAACGTTTGAAAAAGTATCTTCTGAAGCAGTAAACGGTGAAGGTTCACACAATTTCACTCTGGAAGTGGAAAATGCAGATCTGTGTCCAAGATATATCGGAGCCGTTATCGAAGACGTGAAAATAGCTGAATCTCCGGCATGGTTAAAGGCCAGATTAAAAGCAATCGGTTTAAGCCCAATCAACAATATTGTAGATATTACCAATTATATTCTTCACGGGTACGGACAGCCTCTTCACGCATTTGATGCAGATAAGATTACCGGCAGTAAAGTGAAGGTAGGGACCGTAAAAGAAGGGACTAAATTCACCACCCTGGATGGGGTTGAAAGAACTTTAAACGGTTCTGAAGTAATGATTAAAGATGGAAAAGATAACCCGATGTGTATTGCGGGTGTTTTCGGTGGAGCAGATTCAGGAGTTTCTGATGAAACAAAAACCATATTCCTGGAAAGTGCTTATTTCAACCCGGTAGCGGTAAGAAAAGGAGCCAAATTCCACGGACTGAATACCGATGCTTCCTTCAGATTCGAAAGAGGAGTAGACCCTAATATGACCAGAACTGCCATTACCCATGCCATCAAAATGATTCAGGAGATTGCGGGCGGAAAACTGGCAGGAGATCTGTTGGAAGAATATCCAAAGAAAATTGAGGACAATTATGTAATCATCAGGTTTTCAAGAATCGAACAGATCCTTGGAACAAAAATTCACAGAGAAAAGGTAAAGGAAATCTTAAAATCTCTTGAAATCCAGGTTTTAAATGAAATTCAGAACGGGCTTGAAATATCTGTACCGGCCTACAGAGCCGATGTAACAAGAGAAATCGATGTTATTGAAGAAATCCTGAGAATTTACGGTTACAATAAGATTGATGCTCCGCAGAAAATATCTTTTACACCTGTAAAGCTAAGTGCTAATGATCAGGATGAACTTGAAAACAACTGGGCAAGAACATTGCAGAGCCTTGGCTTTCATGAAGCAATGAATAATTCACTTACTTTCGTAAAGGATGAAACGGATGCTGTAAAACTGCTGAATCCATTGAGCGGAGATCTTGCCTTCATGAGAAAATCTCTGTTGGAAGGGCTTCTTCAGAATGCAGTGTATAATATCAACCGAAAGAATCAGGATATCAAGTTCTTTGAATTCGGAAAGATTTACCATAAAAAAGAAAAATACGAAGAAAGAAAGCAGCTTGCGATCCTTGTTACAGGGAGAGATGTTGCCGAAAACTGGCTACAGCCTAAATCTGCAGTAAGCTTCTATAACCTTAAAGCTTATGTGAAAGTTTTATTGGAAAGACTTGGAGTAGATTATAAAGAGGTTGCTTTAACAGATGAAAGATTCTCTGATGCATTGGCTTATGAAGCAGGCGGTAAAACTTTAGTGAGAATCGGAAAAGTAGCTCCGGTTTTATTAAAGGATTTCGACATAGATCAGGCTTGTTTCTATGCAGAAATCGAATTGGAACTGGCTCAGCAATTACGCTCTGCAACCGTGCTTAAGTTCAGGGATATTCCTAAATTCAATAAAATCAGAAGGGACCTTGCCTTATTGATTGATAAGAATATCAATTATCAGGACCTTTATCAGACCGCGAAAAAGAATAAATCCCCTTTCATCAAAGGGATCAACTTATTCGATGTATATGAAGGAAAGAACCTTCCGGAAGGAAAGAAATCCTATGCAATGAGCTTTGAACTGCTAAATGAGGAGAAAACGCTGGAAGAAAAAGAAATTTCTGAAGTAATGGATTCTCTGATCAAAGCATTCCAGAAAGAATATAACGCAGAATTGAGATCTTAATAAAAAGATAAGAATTATAAAAAAACGGACTTGAAAAAGTCCGTTTTTTTATTTCCAGATTTGAAGATGCTATATATTTATCCAAAATTTTACAGAAAAAATCTGCTTAGTCTACAAGAGAGCAACAAATATTTTACAGAAAAATTCAATAGGATCATGCTTTCCAAATCATTTGATGCTAACTAAAAAATAAAAATAACCCTAAATTCAAAAATTAGAGTTCTTAAAAAAGTAATAAAATCTTCCACAAACCGTTTAAATAATATAATTTCCTTAAATTTGAGTAAATCAAAAAGAAAAAAATGAAAAATCTTTTTTTAAGTATAGGTGCGGCTGCTATCCTGGCGTCGTGCGGAACAATGTCCAGTGCTTCTGCCTCTAAAGTAGGAAAGGCCCAGCCATCATTGGCCAATACAAAATGGACTTTGGCAGATAATGTGAAAGGAAAAGTTCCGACCCTTAATATCGAAGGTGAAAAGATCAATGGAAACGGAGGATGTAACAACTATTTCGGAACGGCTAAAATAGACCCTTCTACAGGTGATTTTTCTGCCGGACAAATGGGATCTACAAAAATGATGTGCAACAATATGAGCGTTGAGCAGAATTTTATGGATATGGTAGGAAAAGCTAATAAATATGTTGTTTCCGGAACAACCTTAGAACTTTACAAAGACAATCTGCTGCTGTTGAAATTCAATAAAGCGGAATAAAATAAAAGGAACTCGATCGAGTTCCTTTTTTTATGTTTAGGTAGTTATTATTCTTCCTCTTCTTCGTCGTACTTAGCCAACTCTTCATCGCACCATTTAAACGCAGCTTCTACCACTTTTGTAGCCTCGTCTGCCATAGTTTCCTCATCGTCACCTTCCAAATCATCCAACCATTCAACTTCTTCTTCCTCTACATTTAAGATAAATCTTGGATATTCTGTATGAACTACGAATAAATCTTCAGGAAATTCCGAATTGTCTGCTAATAAAAACTTTGGTAATTTCATTTTTTTATATTTTAACTTTAATCAAAGATAAATAAAATTATTGACTTAAAATTATTTCAAAAACATTTTTGAAACTTTTTCAGCTTTTTTGCTTTCAGAATAATCATAGAAGCCTTCACCGGACTTCACGCCCAGTTTCCCGGCCATTACCATGTTTACTAGAAGTGGATTCGGAGCATACTTAGGATTTTTGAAACCATCATACATTACATTCAGGATGGCAAGGCAAATATCAAGACCGATAAAATCTGCCAATTGAAGAGGTCCCATCGGATGTGCCATTCCAAGCTTCATTACCGTGTCGATTTCCTCTACTCCGGCCACTCCGTTGTAAAGCGTTTCAATAGACTCATTGATCATTGGCATAAGAATTCTGTTGGCTACGAAACCTGGATAGTCATTTACTTCTACAGGAACTTTTCCCAATGTTTTACTCATCTCATAGATAGCATTAAAAGTCTCCTGAGAAGTGGAATATCCCTTAATGATCTCTACCAGTTTCATGATAGGAACGGGATTCATGAAATGCATACCGATCACCTTATCTGCTCTTTTGGTAGCGGCGGCAATCTTTGTAATAGAAATAGAGGAGGTGTTTGTAGCGAGAATACAGCTGGCAGGTGCCAGTTCGTCCATCTGCCCGAAGATCCTTAGTTTCAGATCCTGATTTTCAGTAGCAGCTTCAACGATAAGGTCTGCATCTCCTGCAGCCTCTTTAAGCTCTGTAAAAGTGCTGATATTTCCTAAGGTTTCAGCTTTCTGTTCTTCCGTAAGGTTTCCCTTTGCAATTATTCTGTCAAGGTTAGTTGTAATTGTTTTCAATCCTCTGTCCAGCGCATCCTGAGATACATCTACCAGATTTACTTTGAATCCGCTTTGTGCAAAAGTATGCGCAATACCATTTCCCATGGTTCCAGCTCCAATAACTACAATGTTTTTGATCATTTTTTTCTTTTATTTTTTATAGATAGTTAAATTTTTAATGGCCTGATCGCTCTGGTTTTCATTAATAGTGATGAAACCATTTTTTAGCAATTTTTCTGCTTTAAAAATAAGCTTAATATTTTACTTATTAAAATCATCCCAGACCGCCTTGGAAATATCGGAAACCATTCTGCAGTTCACTTCATCTGTTTCAGTCGAATTGTTTACAAATACGGCAATTGCGTAATGCTTTCCATCAGGAAGTGTGATGATCCCCATATCATTTTCGGCAACAGTAAGGCCATTGTCATACTTTCCGGAAGAACCGGTTTTGTGAGCTACAGGAGTATTTTTGGGCAGCTGTTCAACAATTTTATTTGTACCCGTTTTGGTTCCTATCATGATCTGCATCAGATAATCGGTAGATTTTTTGGAAAGTAATTTGCCGTCATAGAACTTTTTCAGCAACAATACCGCAGAATTAGGAGTGCTGTAATTTTCGTACTGTGTTTTCCAGTTTTTATGCATGTCATCTTCGTTATGCTTGATCTGGAAACCTTTTACCCCTTTGGAATCCATAAATTTCTGAACGGTTTCTGTTCCTCCGATTAGCCTGAGGAGCATATCGCATCCATTATTGTCACTTAACGCAACCGTATAATCCAATACTTCACCCAAAGAAAGGGAAACATTGGCTTCAGGATATTTTTCGCGTATCGGAGACCATGTATTTTCCAGAATATCCTCTTTTTTGAAAAAAATCTTTTGATCCAGTGAAAGTTTTCCTTGATCTACAAGATCCAGAACGGCACATGCAATATGAAACTTGAAAACGCTTAAAGTAGGAAGCGGCTTATCCCCATTTTTGCTGAATTTGAAATTATTTTCAAAACCCAGAACAGAAACTCCTACCGTAGCTTTTTTACCTTTAGTAATAGAATTTATTTTTTGTTCTAAAGCCGATTTCTGAGCTGCTGCCAGTGAAGAGATCAAAAGAAAGAAGATTCCTATTTTTTTCATAATGTATCAATTAAAAAACTCCCTTTTAAAGTCTAAAAGGGAGCTGCAATTTAAGATAATTTTGTTGTATTTAGTGCTATTGAAATTCTATGATTCAATATATTTTTTAAGAATCTCTTCATACATAATACGTTGAATCCTGCTCCCTTTTTCCGAAGCCCAATCCATTGCTAACTCAGCCATTACCTGATTTGTGCTTGTAAGAATTACACCTGCTTTTTCCATTCTTCTTAATGACGTTTCATCTGCAAGAGTTGTAGGTGAACCACCGGCATCAACTACTACCTGTACTTCGTAACCATCTTCTAAAGCACTCATTGCAGGATAAACGATACATACATCATTAGTAAGACCCGCCATAATAAGACGTTTTTTGCCCGTCTTTTCTACAGCATCTTTGAAAGGCTGATATAGCCATGCATCGACAACTCCGGGTCTTTTTATTCTTTTCAGATAATCTTCAGGAGCAATTTTTTGCAGATCTTCCAGAAGCAATCCCTGGAAATGGTCTTCCTGACTGGAAGTTAATACAAGTGGCATTTGTGTTTCTATTGCTGTACGTGCCAAAGCGCGTGTATTTTTTATGATCTCTTCATGATCAATATTCCGTGCTAATTTAATAGTTCCTACCTGATGGTCAATGAGTAATAGAGCACTGTCTTCTGTGGAAAATCTTTTGTTATTCATAATTTTTAATATTTGTGAAACAAAATTGCATAGAAAAGTTTATTTTTGAAATAAGTTTACTTTTTGTATATTAGTTTACTTTTATATAGTTATTGATTAATAAAGGATCTTATGAAAAATAAAATACAGGTCCAGCCTGTAATGGATGCCTTGGAAATTATCGGAGGGAAATGGAAATTTCCCATTCTTTATAGCCTTTGTGGAGGAAAAAAAAGATTTAAGGACTTATTAGAAGATATAGGTAAGATTACTCCCAAAATGCTAAGCTCTGAACTTAAAAGTTTAGAATGTAACGGTCTTGTTTCGAGAAAAGCAATCGCAACTGTCCCAGTAACTGTTGAATATGAACTTACAGAATATGGAGAAACCCTGGAACCTCTTCTGCGCCATATCCAGGCATGGGGAATAAATCACAGAAAAAAAATTATTGATAGTATAAAGTAAATTAAAAACTCCTTTTTAGCTTATAAAAAGGAGTTTTTAATTTAAAACATAATTACTGTTTTATATCAAAATAATTCAGATTAACACCATCATTTTCAAAAAATACTCTGATACGATTTTCTCCTTTCTGAAGACTGATTTTTTTTACAGAAACAGTTTTCCAGCTATCATTTCCACCACTCGATGATAACGATACATTTGCTAAAACTTTTCCGGAAGCTGTTTCAATTCTTATTCTGGAATCATTAACAGCTGTATATCGTATATCAAACGTATAATCCTGTTTTTCCTTTGCTTCAATAGTATACTGCAGCCATTCGCCTGTTTTTGTTTTTCCTACATAATATTTATTGGTGACTTTGTCATGGCACAGGTAAATATCTACGCCGTCATTTCTCATCTGCTGTCCGGAATTCCATTCTGACCTTTTCGCAGGATCACTTACCCAAAGGTTAATAAAATCCTTATCCAGATAAGCAGAACCCATTCTTCCCAAATCATAGTCTGAAGCAAATACCCTTCCCGGGACCAGATGTTTTCTGAATGGTTTTGTGGAATCATCCGTTACCTGCCTGAACATGGCGTCAATTACATCATTTTTAATTTCAACATTGCTGAATTTATAATTTTCAGCGATCTGCATCAGTGCTTTTGCTGCAAAATCTTCAGATGGTTTTTCACCTCCGTTTTTCCAATAGCTGAGAAGTTTTTCATATTCAGGAGTAATCTTTACATTGGTGATTCCTGCAATATTATCTATTTTTTTCATCGGCCAGAATGCATAGCCAATATTATGCTTATTGAGCAGCTGGATAAGTTCTGTAAACCATACATTCGAGTTTTCACCGGTTTCCCCGAGCCAGATCGGGATATTGTGCTTCTTTCTGAGGTCGAGAATAGACTGGATAGTTTCATCATTGTTATAATTCCAGTATTTATGAAAGCTGAATGCCATATTGTTGTCCCAAAGCGGAATCAGGCCGTTATAGTTATTACCCCATCCGTTGCCTTCTATAAAAATGATATGCTTTTTATCGGTTTCACGGATGGCGGCGGTAATATCTTTCTGCAGTTTCCATAACGGAGCATTTGACATTTCGTCGGTACCATTTGGATTTTTTCCGGTGAAGTTGATATTAGGTTCATTGATCAGATCATAGCCGCCGATCCACGGTTCATCTTTATATCGTTCCGCAAGTTTTTTCCATAAAGCAATGGTCTTTTTCTGGTTTTCAACGCTTTCCCACAGTGATGGTTTGGATTTATCATTATCTGAAATATTAACGTCATTTCCCTGTCCGCCGGGTGCTGCATGAAGATCCAGGATCAGATACATTTTGTTTGCCGCACACCATTTCAGAAGATCATCCGTCATTTTAAAACCTTCTTCCAGCCATGTATTTTCCCCTTTTACCGGTTCTTTTTCTATAGGCAAAGTGTACAGATTATAATGCATCGGCAGCCTTATGGAATTAAACCCGGATTTTGCCAGGAAATCTATATCCTCTCTGGTGATTCCGTTTTTAAGGTATGCTTTATAGAACTGTTTCATTCCGTTCTTACCGATCAGCTCACTGATTTTTTCTTTAATTTTATACTGAGGGCCCGCAAAATCTGCCGTTTTCAGCATATATCCTTCCTGAAGCATCCATCCTCCGAGGCCTAAACCTCTCAGCTGAATATTTTCACCTTTATCATTAACTATTTTCTGACCGTCAGTTTTTAACAATTGTGATGTCCCAAATTGAGACAATAAAAATGCGGATAACAGGATGGCTTTTTTCATAGGAAGTTATTTATTTAAATTATTGGAAAAAAATTAAAGAATTATGATATTAAGAAAGACAAATATATTTAAAAAATCCAGAAAAAATTAAAATTATGTAATGAAAATTGATTATTTGCAAAGCATCAAAAAACATGTTGTTAACTATTATATTGAAAATGTAAAAGTGCAGATAGGTCCTCAGGCTTAAATAAAAACAGACCGTCATTATTATGACAGTCTGCTTTTATGATATAAAGTAAATTTTTAAGAAATCAGTTTTACAATTTCCAGGGCAACTTTTAATGCTTCTGTCCCATCTTCCAGGGAAACTTCTACATTTTTATCGTCAGTGATGGCGTCTGCAAAAGAATTTAGTTCATCAAGAATTGCATTATTCGGCTGAATGTCAGGATATTCAAATAAAATCTGGTTCTTTTCCCCGTCAGCATTTTCTATGATCATATCGAATGGAGTAGGATTTTCAGGAGCATCTTTCATCCGGATCACTTCTGCTTTTTTCTCCAGGAAATCTACGGAAATATAGGCGTCTTTCTGGAAAAAGCGGCTTTTTCTCATCGCTTTCATCGAAATTCTGGAGGTGGTAAGATTCGCAACGCATCCATTCTCAAATTCAATCCTGGCATTGGCAATATCCGGAGTTTTGCTTACCACACATACACCGCTTGCATGAATGGTTTTAACCTTAGATTTTGCCATACTTAACAAAATATCCAGATCATGAATCATAAGATCCAGTACTACAGAAACATCCGTTCCTCTCGGATTGAACTCTGCCAGCCTGTGGATTTCGATAAACATAGGGTTCTTGATGTATTCCTTAGTGGCAATAAACGCAGGATTATATCTTTCAACATGCCCGACCTGGGCCTTTATTCCGTTTTCCTGGCACTTATGAAGGATTTCTTCTGCCTGCTCAAGCGTTTGGGTGACCGGCTTTTCAATGAAAAAATGAAGCCCTTTTTCAATAGCTTTTAATGCATAATCATAATGATAGACTGTGGGAGTCACAATATCCAGCATGTCGATCTGCTCAAGAAGTTCGTCAAAATTTTCAAAATATTTATATCCGAATTCAGCTTCTATTTTTTTTCCGTTTTCGGTATCCTTATCGTGGAAACCTACCAGTTCGTACTTATCTGACTGGTTAAGAAGCCGTAAATGAATCTTTCCCAGATGTCCGGCACCTACCAAACCTGCTTTTAACATAGATCTTTTTAATTTTTGTAAAGATAAGAATTTTAGGTATTAGGAAACACGTTGTCTATTTAGGTTGACCGGTATGGATAGTTTTTTTACTTTTGTAGGAACTACTATTCACAACCTAATAACTACTATCTTACTAATGATGCATGATTCGTTTGTACATAAAGGGAAAAGAAAGATCCTGGTCGAATATTTAAGGCGTAACATAGGAATCTCAGATGAAAATGTACTTTCGGCAATGAGTGAAGTCCCGAGACACCTGTTTATTGAAAGTATTTTTGAGGATTTTGCCTATGAAGACCGGGCATTTCCTATCTTATCGCACCAGACTATATCCCATCCTTCAACGGTGGCAGAACAGTCTGAACTGCTCCAGGTAAAACCGGGCGAAAAAGTACTGGAGATAGGAACAGGATGCGGATACCAGACAGCTGTTCTATTGGCCATGAAAGCATTGGTGTATACTGTAGAACGACAAAAGGACCTTTTTGATTTTTCAAAGAAAAAATTTCGGGAACTGCATTTAAATCCTAAGTTTCAGAGCTTCGGCGATGGTTTTGCCGGGCTTCCTACCTTTGCTCCTTTTGATAAGATTATCGTTACCTGCGGAGCTTCTGTACTGCCTACAGAATTATTGAAACAATTGAATGTAGGCGGAAAAATGGTAATTCCTTTGGGACCTGTTGATGAGCAGATTTTATACAGATTTACAAAAACAGCTCCTACTCAGTTCGAAAAGGAAGAATTTGGGGCTTATAAATTTGTTCCGATGCTGGGCGATACCAATCATTAACGGATATTTCCAACGGTAAAATACACAGATTTTATAATATACTTTTAACCATTAAGATTAGTGAAGGGTATAAGATTATTAAGAAAATCAAATGACCTTTATAAAATAAAGCTGGAAACTTAATAATCTTGGATACTTAAAAAAGAATCTTAATGGTTAATTTCTATTCATCATAGGTTGAAGCAGATCTCAAAAATTTAAAAGTTGATTTTTCTATTTTAATAAAAATTAAGACCTCTTCGGAATAATAATTGAATTCAATTTAAGACCTAATCACTTAAATTTTTATTATTATGGATACGAATAGATTTAAATCATCACACGATTTTAGTAATATTCAGAAAAATCTGCATAATAATCCCGGATATCATGCTGAAAGCTATACCCAGCAGGTAAAGGATTATATGAATGATATGAAAACTAAGAATCAGGAACCTACCAAGCAGGGCTTTATGGCTCATGCCCAGAAATCGGCAAAAGATGTATGGGAAGAAATTCAGGAGATGGCTTCAGAAGCCTGGGATAAAAGCCAGAACCATTCTAAAAAAGATCAATAATTTTTTAATACTTAAGTTAGAGAACCTCACTTTTAAAAGGAGTGAGGTTTTTATTTGAAAATTCAAAAGAAATCAGACAGATCATGAAAGTATTTGTAAACAGAAGAATTCCGGAAACGGGCATTCATATGCTGAAAGAAGCAGGGCTTGAAGTTTTTATTCCGGAACATGAGAATCTTTCTCATGAAGAATGGCTGATCTATTGCCAGAATCACGATGCCATTTTAAGTGTCGGTGGAGAATTTAGATACGATAAGGACTTTTTTGATCAGTGTCCCAGCATAAAAACAATTGCTTTATATTCCGTAGGTTTTGACCATGTGGATATTGAAGAAGCAAACCGCAGACATATTCCGGTAGGAAATACCCCGGATGTACTCAGTAAAGCCACTTCTGATGTTGCATTCCTGCTGATGCAGTCCGTAGCAAGAAGGGCAAGCTATAATTTCCAGAAAGTAAAAGACGGCAATTGGGGAGATTTTGATCCAATGCATGCCTTAGGACAGGAACTGTATGGAAAAACCTTGGGAATACTGGGGCTGGGAAGGATCGGATTTGAGATGGCTAAAAAATCACTGGCAGCTTTTGATATGAACATTATTTATCACAACCGACATCAGAATGAAGAAGCCGAAAAGGAGTTAAAAGCCACTTATGTTTCTTTTGAAGAACTTATTGAGCAATCGGATGTCTTAAGTATTCATGCGAATTTTACGCCAGATCAGAAAGATCTATTCAACGGTCCTGTTTTTGAAAAAATGAAAGATAACGCCATTTTCATCAATACGGCCAGAGGTGGTTTCCAAAACGAAAAAGACCTGTATGAGGCATTGATCTCAAAAAAGATCTGGGGAGCAGGCCTGGATGTTACCCATCCTGAACCTATGTCTAAAGAAAGCCCGCTTTTGGAGCTTTCCAACGTCTGTGTACTGCCTCATATAGGTTCCGCAACCATGGAAGCACGGACAGGAATGGCAAAGATGGCTGCTGAAAATATTATTGCCTTCTCTAAAGGAGATAAAATACCTTATTGTGCCAATCCTGAAGTATATTCTGAAAATTCTTAGCAGCTTGGAATTATTTTTGTTCCATACAGATTAACCCTAAATATAAAATATCATGACACCAGAAAACAATACCAATGAACAGAACAGAAAGTTAGAAGAAATGGATTACAATCCGAATGAAGATATATTCAATAAGGAACCCCATATTCCGCTTGACGGTGATGGAAATCCTATCCTCAACGAAGAGGATGACGATAAGATCGATAAAGGCCTCGATATTCCCGGAATAGAAGATGACGATGACATGGAGGAAATAGGCTCTGAGGATGAAGAAAACAACTATTGGAGCCTCAGTGATAACGATGATGACCACGAAGAGGAAAATGACGATGTCCTGACATAAATTTCAACAGATAATAAAGTGACCTTACTGATTTTCAGTGAGGTTTTTTATTTTTGAAAACTACCTGTATTCTGCAGAATATTATTCCCCTCCATTGGAGGGGTGGATTCGACTGAAAGGAGAAGACGGGGTGGTTAAAAAAACACAAACAATGAAAGAAATACTCACCCACATCAACGGGGTTCCCATCCATAGGAACTTTGTAGAAAACATACCTTATAATCCACACTTAAAAATCTTACTGAAACAAAAACGTAAGGCAGGAATTCTGGGTGAAGTTCTTTTCTGGAAAAAAGTGCGAGCCAGAACCTTCCACAATATAGATTTTGACAGACAGAGAATTATAGGAAACTATATTGTAGATTTTTACGTGAAAACTTTAGGATTGATTATTGAAATTGACGGCTCAAGCCATGATGAAAAGCAGATATATGATGGAATCCGGCAGGAATATCTGGAATCTTTAGGACTTACAATCTTCAGAATTACTGATTTTGATGTGAGGAAGAATATTGATGTTGTGATGAAGGATCTGGAGTGTTTTATTATTGAGCATTTCGGGACAACCCCGTCTTCCAAAATTCCATAAATTTTGAAATCCACCCCTCCGGAGGAGGGGAAACCTTTCCCCACACTACAAGTAAGGTTTCAGCCCGCATTTATACCCTGCAAATCATTTGCAAACAACCTGCTTTATTAACCATTTTAACTTTTTACCTTTTCCATGATTTCGCCCTTTCCTTTTACTTGCCTATATTTTCTAATTTGAATATCTTTAAAACTTTAAACATTCACTCTAAACATTGCACTTTAAATAGCATATGACATTTCAAGAACAGATACAGCAGGGGATTCCGGATCAGCTGCCACAGCCTAAACCTTATGAGACCAATATCAACCATGCGCCGAAACGTAAAGAAATCTTAGGAGAAGAAGAAAAAAAGCTTGCTCTGAAGAATGCCTTACGGTATTTCGAGCCTAAGTTTCATGCAGAATTGCTGCCTGAATTCAGGGAAGAGCTGGAGAAATACGGGAGAATCTATATGTACCGTTTCCGTCCGGATTATGAGATGAAAGCCAGACCTATTTCCGATTATCCGGGAAAATCTGAGCAGGCTAAAGCCATTATGCTGATGATCCAGAATAACCTGGATTATGCAGTGGCACAACATCCGCACGAGCTCATTACGTATGGAGGGAACGGCGCTGTGTTTTCAAACTGGGCCCAGTATCTTCTGACGATGAAATACCTGTCTGAAATGACAGATGAGCAGACTCTGACCATGTATTCAGGGCATCCGATGGGATTGTTCCCATCTCACAAAGATGCGCCGAGGGTTGTAGTAACAAACGGAATGATGATTCCCAATTATTCCAAGCCGGATGACTGGGAGAAATTCAATGCTTTGGGCGTTACACAGTATGGGCAGATGACGGCGGGAAGCTATATGTATATAGGGCCTCAGGGCATTGTTCACGGCACAACGATTACGGTTCTGAATGCTTTCAGAAAAATAAAAAAAGAGCCTAAAGGAGGTCTTTTTGTGACTTCGGGATTAGGAGGAATGAGTGGAGCACAGCCAAAAGCGGGAAATATTGCAGGCTGCGTTACCGTTTGTGCAGAAGTAAATCCTAAAATTACCAGAATCCGCCACGACCAGAAGTGGGTGAATGAAATTCATGAGAACCTTGATGAACTGGTAGAAAGAGTAAAAACAGCCCAGGAAAATAAAGAAACCGTTTCCCTGGCTTACCTCGGAAATATTGTTGAGGTTTGGGAAAAATTCGATGAACAGAATTTAAAAATCGATATAGGGTCAGACCAGACCTCGCTTCACAATCCGTGGGCGGGTGGTTATTATCCGGTTGGGCAAAGCTTTGAGGAATCGAACAGGATGATGGCTGAAGAGCCTGAATTATTCAAAGAAAAAGTTCAGGAAACTTTAAGAAGACATGCTGCGGCCATCAATAAGCATACCCAGAAAGGAACGTATTTCTTCGATTACGGAAATGCCTTTTTGCTGGAAGCTTCAAGAGCGGGAGCAGATGTAATGGCAGAAAATCCAAGCCTTGGAAGAGAATTCAAATATCCGAGCTATGTTCAGGATATTATGGGGCCTATGTGTTTCGATTACGGTTTCGGGCCGTTCCGTTGGGTGTGTACCAGCGGAAAGCCGGAAGATTTACAGAAAACGGATGATATTGCCTGTGCTGTTTTGGAGGAGATGGTGAAAAACTCGCCCGAAGAAATCCAGCAGCAGATGAAAGACAACATCCAGTGGATCAAAGGGGCGCAGGAAAACAAGCTGGTAGTAGGTTCACAGGCGAGAATCCTTTATGCCGATGCAGAGGGAAGAATGAAGATCGCCGAAGCGTTCAACAATGCTATTAAGAACGGGGAAATCGGGCCTGTGGTTCTGGGAAGAGATCATCATGATGTTTCCGGGACAGATTCGCCTTACAGGGAGACTTCCAATATCTATGACGGTTCAAGGTTTACTGCAGATATGGCCATCCATAATGTGATTGGTGACAGTTTCCGTGGCGCTACATGGGTATCTATCCATAACGGCGGCGGGGTAGGCTGGGGCGAAGTGATTAACGGTGGTTTCGGGATGCTGCTGGACGGAAGTGCAGAAGCCGACAGAAGACTGAAATCTATGCTTTTCTGGGACGTAAACAACGGAATTTCCAGAAGAAGTTGGGCCAGAAATGAAGGCGCTGTTTTCGCCATTAAAAGAGCAATGGAAGCAGAACCGAACCTGAAAGTAACGCTGCCGAATTTTGTGGATGAGGGTTTGTTTTAATTTAAACAAAAATTTATATCATAAAAGAACTTTGCTGTATTTGTATAGCAAAGTTCTTTTTATTTTTATAAAAATTTAAACCTTGAAATATTTGAAAAAATATAAAGCTTTAACTATTAAAAAGCAGTTTGTTTTAACATCAGAAGACCAAAAAGAGATTGGAAGAATTGTAGAGACGAATAAGTTTTTTTCTTCGGGATATTATATTATTTTGAATTCCAGAAGTTATGATATAAAGAACGTTGGATTTCTAAAGAACGATGCGGAACTTTACTATTCTAAAGGCGTTGTTTATTTTACAGATTTGCAAAAGGAGAGAATCATCAAATCCGGAGATGTTAGAATGTATCATTTCAAATTGGATAAAACCAACCAGTTATTTGAAAAAGGAGAGTTGCTAATAGAAATTAAGAAAGAGAATAACAATCTTTTTCATATTCAGGCTGATGATTCTGTGGATGATTTACTGATATTGTTTTTCCTACATTATTCGACACAAGAGTTTAATTATATTGGAGGTGATGGAGATTAGTATTTTATAGATGAAAGCTTGTTTTAAAACTTTTTAGATATGGAAAAACCTGCCTCCCGGCAGGTTTTTTTCTAAATTTCTTCGATAACATCATCTTCTTCAATTTCTATTCCATCTTTGGCTAAAGTATCATAATAAAGTTTAGTTAGTTCTGATGTTAATAAATCATCATTTAGTATTTTGATAAATAAATCTTTTGATACTCGTGTATCTAGATTAAATTGAGTTTCATCAGTATTTAGCCTAATTTTCTTCTTGGTTAAAGGATGTGATTTCGAAAACGCTATTATATCTGAGTTTGGAATATTTAGTCTTAGAACAGGTGAGCTTCTAGCAACCTTTGTAAGCTTACGTGCAAAAGTGACGTCATTTACTAATTCAGTAAGAGACTCTATATTTGCTACGATGTTTATTCTTTCAATTACTTCTAAGCTTGTTGTAGCTTCCCTAATTATTACATCATGAATCCCAAAACTTCTTTCAATAGATGGTAAATCTATTATTATAATTTTTTCATTTACACTGATAGCTTGAAATTTCGGTGAGATTCTAAGTAGTTCTTCATCAAATCTTTCTAATCTTTGATTAGATTTTCTTAAAAATGCTCCAGCTCTTCCAATAATTTCAATCGGAGAAATATTTTTAAATAAAGTAATCTCATTATTATTGTCAGCTAAAACAATAATTAATGATTTTATATCTGAAAACTTCGAATTTCTAAAATCAAAATTTGATAATTGATCATTGCCAACTACAGATTCGAGTAATTTAAGTTTTTCCGGTATTTCTAAATCATATTCGTAAAAAGTTTTACCTCTTTCGTCGGCTGTAGATAATGGTAAAACAAAGTAATCGTTTTTCTCTATAATCATATTGCTAATAGAATTAACAAATAATGTCTTAAATGAAGGTAAATCTTCTTCCTGAATATCTAATTTTTTCGGATCTTCATTTGCGTTAGTTAATGCATAAATTATTATTTGTAATTCACCTTGTGGATTTGATAAAAAATTTAGTGCGTTGTCTAATTGAGTTTTATTCATTGGATGTTATTTTTGATGCATAATAAATTCTTTCGTCAAGTTTATAATACTTTACTCTATCATTTATTGTTAGTTTGTTCTTTGTTATTAATATTCTTGATTTTCTCACTTGCCCATTTCTGAATTCTCCCTCTACTTTATATATTCGAAATTGAAGTATTGCTAATGTTGGATTTGCATAAAATAAATCAGTTCTTATATAGATTATACTTATAACTAATAATATTATTACAAAGACAATTATATAGCGCAGGTTTTCAAATTGAAAACACACTAAAGGAATAATGTAAGTGGTCAAAAATGTTAAATGCTCATAATCTATATTTTCAATTTCTGAAATTTTAAATGAAAGTTCCGGAGTACCTTTTGATTGATTATTAAAGTCGACAAAAGATATCAATCCAATAATTAGTGCTGCAACACAAAATAATGGAATAATATTATGAGTTATTAGATATTTGATTCCAACAAATTCAAAATCTTTTTTTAAATAACATGGTATATCACATGTTATAATGATAATCATAATAAATAATAGCCATAGTGAGAGAAAGAATAACCCAATTTTTCTAGACATATTTATATTTTATGTTCAAATATATCTCTGATGAAGTATATTTCCTTACGGTTTCCCATAATCTAAAAAAAATCGATTCCAAACACACTCTTTCACCTCCAAGAACTTTCTACAAACATCAAAAAGCATCCTGTTTACAACCTCCCCAACCCCTCCGGAACTCTAAACCACTAGCAAAACAAACCTCCCGACTTCTCCGGTGGTTCCAAACCCTATTGTTTGCCACTTCAGGAGATCTCCGGAAGTCTCCTGCAAGTTGCGGGAAACTTTCGTACAGCTCCGGAGATTTATTTTGAGGGCGTTTGTAAGTAAACAACTTTTTATAAATAAGCCAATTAACATAATAAAAAATATCTCTCTTAAATGAATTAATTATATATATTTAAAACTTAATTTTAAAAAATACATTTATGAAAAAAATGAAAAAAATGACTCGTGAGGACCTTAAAACTGTAAAAGGAGGTAAATTACCACAAACCTGGATAGCTGAAACCTGTTGTGGAGTGACTGCAACAACTACACAAGATTGGACAGCACAACAAGCTAATGAATGGCGTGATAAGGTTGAGGCAATTTATTGTAATTGTTAATTAATTATTTTCAACTAATGCACTTATGATGTACAAATTATTACATCATAAGTGTAATTTTTTTTAATTAAATTACCTTATGTACTATTCCAAAAAGTTATTTTTATTATCTCTATTGTTTTTTAGTGGGATATTTTTTTCTAAAACATATGATAATGATTCTCTGCGAGGAAGTTTTACTTATTTATTAAAAGCCAAATTAAATACCCACACACCCGACTATATTCATGAGGAACTTTTTTCGTTACTGATAGGTGATAATCATGCATTTTTTATTAGTTCTAAATCTCTTACAAGAGATTCGATAATAGAAAAATCCAGAGTAACAACAAATAATCCCGATGGAAGTATAACCCTGGGTCTTAAAAATGGAGTATCTATACCCAATACGAAATTTCCATATACAATTATACAAGCAAATCAAAATATACAGTACTTTCAATTAGTTGGTATGTCGGTACTCAGCTATAAAGAACAAATCATAGGTGATTGGAAACTTATGAATGAAACAAAAGTCATCAATACAATCAATTGTAAGAAAGCAGAAGTTACTTTTAAAGGTCGTAATTGGATAGCATGGTATTCTCCTGAAATTCCATTTCCTTATGGTCCGTATAAATTTAGTGGATTACCAGGACTAATTGTTAAAATAACAGATGATAAGGGAGATTTTGACTTTGAACTAGTAAAATCCATACCTGCATCTAAATTAAAAGGTAAATTTATTACCATTAAAAAAAGCAGATATACAGAAGCCATAGAAACGACACAACAAAAATTAGAGCAATCATTAAAAGTTTCTAGAGAAAATGCTGCTGCTATGCTAGCAAGTTATGGAACTACTATTATTAAAGGGCAGGAAGAATTACGACAAAGAGTAAAAGAAAGAGAAGAAGCTCTAAAATACGAAAACCCAATAGAATTAAATAAAGATTAGTAATTAGCTAGTCTTTTTTTCGTTTGTTGATATATTTAAACATCTTTGATGTTTTTGTGAAGCGTAATGCTTAATATTCTTAACCGCTTAAACCTTCTTAATGGTTCAAATAGCATAAAGTTTTAAAAAGATTATTTCCCACAGATTTCACAGGTTTACACAGATAATTACGTGTAATTTTCGGATTCAATAAAGTTTAACATAAACATTCGTGCAAATCTGTGAAATCCGTGGGAAAATAAAATCGTTCAGTAATAATAAATAAAAAACTCAGCATGTAGCTGAGTATCATTTTTTTTGAACCATTAAGAAGCTTTTATTTCTATCATTTTTCGTATTCTTTCAGGAAATTATACGTGGCATCTTTTAAAGATTTTTTTAGATTATTTTTTTCGTCCCCTCCACCGCTTTTACGGATTCCTGTAGTTTGTATTTCTTTGCTGTTGTTGATGTTTTTATAGTTCACCACTGTTTTCAGGGTCGCTACAGAAAACCCGAAATGCCAGTTAATCTCCGAAATATCCGTGTCGAATACCACGGCATTTTTATCCGTGATTTCTTCAGAGTTTTCGATGAAACTGAGTTTTATATTGGTCTCACTGGCGAGTTCGTTTAAAGATAACTGGAAGGTTTCCTTTACATTGGGTTGCATCACACCGCCCAGTACAGTCCCATACATTCCCGTAAAGTTGATCTGGTTCTGACTTTTAGGATTCAGTTTGAAATAGATGGATTTTTCTGCATAGAAATTTTTATTCAAACTGTTATTTGTGTAATTGTGGGAGGTTCCGCAGGCCGTTAAAGTAATTGCTGCTGTAAATAGTAAAAGAAATCTTAAAGTTTTCATGTATTTGTTTATATAATGTTGTGTTATTTTATTAAGTCATTCGGATCAATGCTTGTTCCAACAGAATTGCATCTTTCATACAATTCGTTATTGTTTAAAACCCCTATTCTAAAACAGCGGATGAGAAAAAAATATACTGAATCTATCAGGTCTTTTCTTGTATCTGCCAATTCGGTTTTATATTTCAGTCTGGGTAGAGTTGGTTTTCCATCTCCAAATTCACATTTCCCGTTACATATTGGGCAATAATCGTGAACAACTGTACCATGTTCTTCAATCCAGTTTTTTTGAGCATCATATATTTTGTCAAATCTTTTTTTGTGATTGTCGATAGTATGTAATGCTTCTATTACTTCATTCATCCAAAAATCAATATTTGAATAATGACCAACAACATGATGGGTATAACCTGTCGTAAATTTTTTTAGTTGTTCAGAAATAAGATTGGCTTTTTCAATTGTATATATCATTATTGTGTTCTTCTACTATTATATGATGATTAAAGATAATCACCAAATATAAAGAATCCAACCTTTTTCCAAAACAAAGCATCTTTACTATAAAAGATCCCTATGAAAATTACCATACTCAAACCCTGCCAAGAAAACTGGGAAACTATGACCCCGGAAGAAAAAGGAAGATTTTGCTCCGTCTGCTCCAAGACCGTCAGAGATTTTACTGTTGCTTCTGATGAGGAAATTATAAATGTTTTTTCCCGTTCCTCAGAAGATATCTGCGGAAACTTTTATGAATCCCAGCTGAACAGGAATCTGCAGTATTCTTATCTCAATTCGGTTTTTGTGAAATTTGCTGTAGGCTTTATTCTTACTACCGGAGGCTTGGTTTCTGTGCCTGCCCAGCAAAACATTACAAATGATACTTTAAAAACAGAACAATTAGAAGTCGTGCTGTACGGAGTGAAACCAAAGCAAAAGCAAGAGCAGATGGTGGCCGGAGCCCCTGTCGTGGTACAACAAAACCTTCTGGCGAATACCAAAGAAAACAAGCCGGAAGAAATGGTATCAAAAGTTCAGGGAGTGGTTAGCAACCCAATGCCGGTTAGCAATCAGCCGATAAGAATAGGAGGGGCAAACTCCAGTGTAAGGAAAGATCAGGAACCTTTGGTGGTTATGAACGGCAAAATAGTCAGTTTAAAAGATCTGCAGGAAACAGATCCCAATGCAATAAAAACCATGAGGATTCTGAAAGATGCAGCTGCCACTTCAGTCTATGGCTCAAAAGCTCAGAACGGAGTGATCATAGTGACCACGAAAAAGAAGTGGAAAATAAAGAAATAAAAGAGGTTTCGGGCGATCGAAGATCGCCCGAAACCTCTTTTAAACAAAGCATAAGCTTACTTTTTCACAGCTGCAATGGCCGCCTCATAATTCGGCTCATGGGAAATATCTGCAACCTGTTCTTCATAAATGATCTTTCCTGAAGGATCAATCACCACCACAGCTCTGCTCAAAAGGCCTTTCATTACAGAATCTGTGATCTCCACTCCATATGTCTTCCCGAAATCTGAACGGAAATCCGAAAGCATCACCACATTTTTGATCCCCTCTGCACCGCAGAATCTTTTCTGGGCAAAAGGAAGATCTTTGGAAATACAAAGAACCACCGTATTCGGAATATTACCCGCATCTTCATTGAAATGATGTACTGAAGCCGAACAAACCCCTGTATCTACACTTGGGAAGATATTAAGGATAACATATTTTCCTTTATACGAATCCAGAGTCTGGTCTTTCATCGTCACATCCGTAAGGATAAACCTGGGTGCAGCTTTATTCACTGCAGGTAATTTGGAGTAGGTATGCACGGGTTTTCCTCCCATCAGAACAGTATTCTGGGCGAAACTGAATACTGAGAAAAGGATTGCAGCACTGAAAATTAATCTTGATACCATGAATTTTATTTTTAAACAAAATTATTCTTTTTTTGGCAGCTGTTTGTTAATTTTAATTCAAACAGCCATCAAATAGAGCAAATCTATCAGTCAGCTATTTTTTTTACCGGTTGTAACGTCTACCTTTATTCTGTAAAAGCTAAAAATTACATTCAAATTATCAAAAATTAAAAATTTATGGATTCAGAAAACAAAGCCTTATTTCAGAATATTTTTAAAAGCGAAAACGAAATTCCCGAAGAATATAAAGTCCCGGAAATCCATCAGAACGTTTATCTTCTGAATGGCGAACTTGTAGAATGGAAAGGGGAGATCCAGAATATCTATTCACCCGTATGTATTCCTACAGAAAACGGTCTGGAAAGGAAACTTCTGGGAAGCGTTCCCAATATTGGCCCAAAAGAAGCAATGGATGTTCTTGAAGCTTGTGTAAAAGCTTATGATAACGGTCTTGGGGAATGGCCTACAATGTCTGTGGAAGGACGCATCCAGTGCATGCAGAAATTTGTTTATCTGATGATTGAACAGCGCGACCTGGTGATCAAACTGCTGATGTGGGAGATCGGTAAAACCCTGGCAGATTCTACCAAGGAATTCGACAGGACTGTAGATTACATCAATCAGACCATTGATGCTTTAAAAGATCTGGACAGGGAGTCTTCCCGTTTCCAGCAGGCTGAAGGAACCATTGCACAGATCAGAAGAGCTCCGTTGGGCGTTGTTCTGAGTATGGGACCATTTAATTATCCTTTAAACGAGATCTTCACGACCCTCATTCCTGCATTGATCATGGGAAATACCATTCTCTTTAAACTTCCGAAGCATGGGGTTCTTGCTCATTATCCGCTCCTGAATGCCTTTAAAGAAGCCTTCCCGAAAGGAACAGTAAATACTTTGTATGGAAAAGGTTCGGAGATCATCACTCCAATTATGGAAAGCGGAAAAGTGAATGTTCTGGCCTTTATCGGATCCAGTAAAGTGGCCAACGGGCTGAAAAAACTACATCCTAAAGTGAACCGTTTACGTGCCATCCTAAGCCTCGATGCTAAAAATGCAGCGATTGTAACCAAAAATGCAAATCTGGATGTTGCGGTAAGTGAATGCATTCTCGGAGCCTTGTCATTTAATGGGCAGCGATGTACAGCGTTAAAACTTATATTCGTTCAAAAAGAAATTGCGGAAGAATTTACTGAGAAATTAAGCGCTGCCGTTTCAGCAATGAAAGCAGGTCTGCCATGGGAAAAGGATGTAAAAGTAACGCCGCTTCCGGAAGTAAATAAACCGCCTTACCTGAAGGAATGCATTGAAGATGCTTTAGCCAAAGGAGCGAAAGTTTTAAATGAAAACGGTGGATTTATGGAAGAATCTTTTGTCTTTCCTGCAGTGGTTTATCCTGTTAACAGTGACATGAAGCTGTACCATGAAGAACAGTTCGGGCCGGTGATTCCGGTAGTTCCGTTTGAAGATATAGAAGAGCCTATTGATTACCAGGTAAATGCTTCGCATGGGATGCAGGTAAGCATTTTCAGTGAAGATCCACAGGAAGTTTCCAGGCTGATAGACCCGTTTGTAAATCTTGTAAGCCGCGTTAATATCAATTGCCAGGCACAGAGAGGTCCGGATGTATTCCCGTTCACAGGCAGAAAAGACAGTGCGGAAGGAACGCTTTCTGTATTTGATGCACTTCGTTCATTCTCGATCAGGTCCCTGGTAGCTGCAAAACTGACGGATGCCAATAAAAAATTATTAAATACCATCGTCCGGGAACATGATTCTAATTTTTTAAGCACAGATTATATTTTCTAGATTTTTTTTAACTCTATTTAACATAAAATAATAATCCTCAATAAATTTCTTTATTTTTTGAGGATTTTGTATTTTCAAACGTGAAGTTTTTAATTTTTTTATATTAAAAAGGCTGTAATTTATTAATAATGTTTCTTTACGGGTAGAGTTTATAGAATGTCTTTAATGGAAAAGGAGTTTTTAGAGAAAATTGAGAAACATAAAGGTGTTATTTTCAAGATCTCTAAAATGTATATGGACGATCAGGATGATCAGAATGATCTCTATCAGGAGATCATTTATCAGGCCTGGAAATCATACGGCGATTTCCAGAGGAGAAGTGACTTCTCAACATGGCTCTACAGAACCGCACTTAATACAGCAATCGTATTTCTTCGTAGCGAAAAAAAACGTAGTTTTATACAAAATCAGGGAATAGAGAATCTTGTCGTTCCACAGGAGTCCTATAATGATACGGATGACAGAAATATGAAGCTAATGTATGAAGCTATCCATCAGCTAAGCCCTATAGATAAAGCATTGATTTTTTTCTTTTTGGAAGACTTTTCAGGTAAAGAAATTGCCAGCCAGTTGGGTATAACTGAAGTGAATGCCCGGGTAAAACTTAACAGGGCCAAAGCAAAACTGAAGGAAATTATCGAAAAGCAAAAGAATAATCGGATTTAAAACAAGACAAATGGAGTTAGAAAATTTTAAAGAACTTTGGGATAAGGATAACAGGCAGGATCTGCCTGAGATTTCTTTGGAAAAGCAAAGGGAAATTCATTCTCCCATGCAGATGCTGAAGCTTAATATGGAAACGGAATTCTGGCTGATGCTCTTTACCCTGCCTATGCTTCTTATAGGGTTTCCTTTTGCCGCCAGGGATACCAATATTATTATCATATCAGGTTTTGTAGTTGCCCTGACACTGGCTTTTATTATCTATTTTTATTCCCGTTTTCTTAAACTTTACAAAATACTCTGCAAAAGCGGTATTAATACCAATTATGACCTTTTTAACCTGAAAACACAGCTTTTAATATCAAAAGAAATCTATATTTCTTATTATATCTCCTATATTCCTCTCGCTTTCCTGTTATCCCTGATCCAGATTAACTTTCATTTTGATATAAAGTATAACCTTTCCATCTTCGGGGTCAGTTTCCTGATTACCCTGATGCTGGTGTGGTTTATAATAAAATATTGGATGTATTATATGTACGGCAGATACATAGAAGATGTGGTGCGTTTGGTGGACGAACTGAACGGAGTGGAAGTCGGCCCCAAAAAAGTACGGGGAAATTCATGGTTTGAACGATCTCAGAAATTTTTTATCAAGAAGTTCGGGCTTAAGGGGAATATCCTGAATACCGTCCTGTGGTTTGTTTCGGTATATATTTTTATTATTGCATTTTTAACAATTGTTCTCGTTCTTTTTATAGTCATTGGGGTGAAGTTACATTTCATTGACATTTATTCTCTTCAAAAAGCTTTAAATAATTTGAATTAAAAGATTTTAATTCTGTAATATCCACATAAAATAACCTGTCAAATAATTGACAGGTTATTTATTGACTATAAATTTTATAAGCATTGAATAAAATAAGAGCATTAAATTTTATTTTTAATGTAATTTTTTCCTAAAAAAGTGTAACATTTTCATTTTTATTCTACTAACTGTTATAAGCAGGAAAAATGTTAGTCTCAATATTGTGATTGCCAATTTTAACTGACTGTTCAATTTTAGTAAAATACTTCGTAAAGTAATTATTAATTAGATTATTTCGTTCTGTTTTAAGCAGATTGTGGAGTAGAGCTTAAAAAAACACACACCGAACCCGACAGGTAATTTCTGTTGGGTTTTTTAATGTATCTGTACAAGCCTTTTAAATCGGGATCAGGGGTTTTTCAGAAATTTTATTTATAAAATATATGTAACAATTTTTTACATTTAAAACTAACTCTATAGAGCCCGAAACCATGAACTCATCAGAGCAGGAATTTTTAGACAAAATTGAACAGCATAAAGGAATCATTTTCAAGATTTCTAAAATGTATATGTCCGAAAAAGATGACCGCGATGATCTTTTTCAGGAAATTACGTACCAGCTCTGGAAAGCTTATCCCTATTTCAGGGGACAGAGTGAATTTTCTACCTGGCTGTACAGAATTGCTCTCAATACCGCTATTATCTTTCTGAAATCCGAGAAAAGAAGAAGCTTTATTTCTAATGAGGATTTTTCCGGATATAAAATTGCCCATGATGATTACGACTATGGAAAGGAAGAGAAATTGGCTAAAATGTATAAAGCGATCCGGCAGTTAAACCCTATTGATAAAGCTTTTATTTTCTATTATCTGGAAGATTTTTCGGGAAAAGAAATTGCAGTGCAAATGGGAATTTCCGAAGGCAATGCAAGAGTGAGAATGAACCGAGCTAAAAATAAACTGAAAGATATTTTAAATAAATCATAATTATAAATCAAGCCCCATGAATATAGACGAATTAAAAAATGTGTGGAATGATGATGTTTCCCAGGAAACCCCTGAAATAAGTATTGAGCAGAGGAATAAGATCAATCTTCCTCTGGAAAAGATACGTAAGAATATGCGTATGGAATTTTGGTTTGTGATTGGAGTTTTTATATTTTCATTTATAGTTTGTGCTTTCTGCAGACCCTTTAAACTTCAGTTTTATATCACTGTTCTTGTGGCATCAATGCTTGTTGTTACGATCTTCTTTTTCAGTAAGTTTTTCAGGCTTTACAACGATATCAGCAATCCAATGCTCAAAACCTATGACTCTTTAAAGGATCTGGTTATGCAGGTCAATCTCAATAAACAGTATTATTTGTCCTATTATCTGAGTTTTGTTCCTTTTATTGTCTGCGAAATGATCATTGTAATAGAATTCATACCGTGGCCACAGCCGATGAGCGAAATGAAAATTGCTGTGGTTCTCATAAGTTCGGTGACCATAGGGCTTTTTGTTCTCTTTATATCCGGAAAGTTCTGGTTTTACCGTTACTACGGAAGATATATTGTACATATTGAAGAGCTTTTGAAAGAATTAAAAAGATGAAAAACAGTTTCGGCGGGCTGAAAGCCCGCCGAAACCTTTTCAATTATCTGTTTCCTTTTTCTTTGGCAATTTCTTTTTTCACCCATTCCAGTTGCGGATCCTTGTTTCCAATGATGTCCTGCATACTTTCCTTAATGGTGACATCCGGGGAAACCCCTCGCTTTGTATTTTGAAAATCAATATTGGGTTGTACCAGCAATAATCCTATCGGGAAATTGATCCTTGAGTGAGGAAGTTTCTGGTAGGAGTAAAATCCGGCTACGGTCCCGTCATTGGCGCCTCCGGTTTCTTCACCCACCAGGACTGCTCTCTTGTCGTATTTCAGTTTTGCAGTGATAATTGAGGATGCGGAAAAACTCCCTCCGTTGATCAGTACAAATACTTTACCTTGAAAAGCATCTTTTTTCGGTTTTGTAGGTTTGGCGGCCTTCATTTTATAGTATACTTTTCCGTCCTTTTTATACGTGCTGAAAGTTTGTGCAAAAACATACGTGGGATAGGCAAGGCTTTTAAAAGCATACTGGAAAGGAGAGCTTTTTCTGAAATAGTTGGTTTTAAGTGGAGTAATCCTTGAGGTAAGCTGTGACGGCTTTATCAGGACATAAGGTTCCGGGGCCAGATAAGAGTACAGGTTATTGATCTCGTGTAGAGATCCGCCATAATTGTTGCGGACATCTATAATTAAATAGGAGGATCCTGCGTTCTTTATTTTTTCAAATGTTTCTTTATAAAACCGGTCTGAATAATCACTGGAAAAGCTTTGAATCTTTAAATAAGCTGTAGTACTATCTTTATCCAGGAATTTAAAATTGCGGTTATAGGAATCATTGTAGGCTACATAATCGTTGATTTTCTTTTCCGGAGTTCGCTTTTCCTGTTCTTTATCTTTTTCCAGATCAGTTATGGATTTAGATTCCCGGTGGAGGATATATACCTGTTTTTTGCCGTTGTAAAGGGTTTCCAAATAGGCCTTGTCCGCAAAACCGTTTTCTGCTGTATAAAAATTAAAAAAGACATCCTTTAAAAAATAAGGCTGAAATGTGTCATTATATCCGTCACTGCTGATCAGGGCACGGTATTTCTTTATATAGTCGGATACAGGTATATGGTTGATTGATAAGATTTCGGTTCCCGGCTTTATATTGTTGATAGAATCTTTGTTTTGAACGATAAACAGATGATTGTCTTTTACATAATATTCAAAACGGCTGAACATTCCTTTCTTGTGCTCAAGAGATTTAATTTCTTTTTTAGAAAACTTTTTTCTGGGAATTCTCAATGCCAGATGCCCTTCACGGATATCAGCAATTACGGGCTGGAGTTTAAAATAAAACTGGAGCGGGGTTAGCGGTTGGTCGATAGTTTGTTTAAGACTGTCAAATTTATAATCAAGATCCTTTTTAGAAATGTACCAATAAAGCTGTGGATGCATTTTCTGAAGCTTTAAATAAGCATAATCTATATCCTCTTTAAGCTCGTGGGTGCCAATACATGCTGTACTGCGCTCATTGTGTCTTCTGACAGATGAGCATGAAGAAAGTGCTGCAGCCAGCAGTATTATCGAATAATTTTTCAACGTGTTTTGAATTTTTTTCAATCGGCTAAATTAAAAAGATTAAGATGATTCTGATTTAAATAAATAATAAATTATTCAGAAACCTTTATAAATTAAGTTAAAAAAATACTTCAATTTTTAGATTAAACCAAAAGTAAATACCTTTGCCCTTTATTTTTGCAGATGATGTATTTGATTTTACTGATTGGAGTTTTGGCAGCAATTTACCTGATAATAAATATGCCTGCTTTCGGGACAAAACCGGAAGGCAAAAGACTGGAACGCATTAGAAGATCAAAGCTTTATAAAAACGGGAAATTCCAGAATATAAGTCATACCCCGCCTATAGCTGAAGGGTACAGTACAATAAAAGTTACTTATGATTTCATCCTGAGCAAAAAGCATCCCTTGCTAAAACCCCTGAAAGCTGTTCCTGCCATTCATACAGATTTGAAAAAAATCAGGAAAGATGAGGATGTTTTTATCTGGCTGGGACATTCATCCTATTACCTGCAAACAGATGGTGTTTCTTTTCTGGTAGATCCTGTACTGAGTACATATGGTTCTCCGTTTAAGTATTTTAACAAAGCTTTCAAAGGCTCGGATATATTTAAACCGGAAGATATTCCCAATCTGGATTACCTCATGATTACCCATGACCATTTTGATCATCTGGATTATCCTACCGTGAAGTCAATCAGAGACCGGACGGAAATGGCTATAGTACCTCTGGGTGTAGGAGCTCATCTGGAAAGATGGGGTTACTGTGAAGAAAACTTAATTGAAGAAGAGTGGGGAGCACAGGTTCTTTTGAAAAATAATCTGAAAATTACTTTTACACCGGCAAGGCATTTTTCGGGAAGAAAAATAAAACAGAACAACACGCTTTGGACATCCTATGTTTTGGAAACTCCTACAAAAAAGATATTTCTGGGCGGCGACAGCGGTTACGATTCCCATTTCAAAACAATAGGCGATGAATTTGGACCTTTTGACTATGCTGTTCTGGAGAACGGGCAATATGGTGAGGCCTGGCGTTATATCCATGCATTTCCCGAAGATGTAATTCAGGCTGCCATTGACCTTAAAACAGAAAATATTATTCCTGTTCACTCTTCAAAATTTGCACTGGCACTCCATCCGTGGAATGAACCGCTTCAGAAAATAACCGCTTTAGGAAAAGAAAAAGGGCTTCGTATACTTACCCCGGCGATTGGGGAAGTTTTAGATATGAAAAGCACACACCATCAGTTCAGAGAATGGTGGGAAGAATAATTCAGGCATGCCAGATGTCTTTATATCTTGCAGGGTGATTTTCAAACTGTTGACGCACAAAATCACATTCGGGATCTACCAGCAGGTCTTTCTCCTCAGAATAACAGACCAGCTCGTCAAGAAGCATCTTAGCATATCCGTGACCTTCACGTTCCTCGTTAATTTTAGTGTAATAAACAATCAGCAGCCTGCCGTCTATTTTTATTGACATATATCCAGCTTTTTCTCCATCAATTAACAGCTGCAGTTCATCTTGATATGGTGATATTTCAAATTTTATATTTTCCATAATAATTAAGATTTAGTTGAGTTAAATGACTTGCTTCACTTCATTTAATAAAGCATTTACTGATCTGGCAACATTATAATCCTTACGGATTGAAATTCTTCTTTTAAAATTACAAATTAAAATAATACAAAACAGGGCTTTTCCCGGAACTTAACAAATTTTAAGCTCTTTTCAGCTTTAAACAAGTGATAAACTAAATAGTAAATGGAATTAAAACATTCTTATTTATAAAAAAAAAAGTAATAATTTATACCATTGCATAATTTTAAAATGATACTTAATGTATCATGAAAGAAAATTGTCAGTATTATTATGTGCAGATTTTCAAATAGTTACATTTTGTTTAACAAAAATTGGGAATGTAAAAAAAGACTTGGCATTTTAATTGACTATGCTAAAACAGTTTAACTTTAAAACAATTTAAAAAAGATGAAAAAATTATTAATCGCATTAATGCTTGCAGGCACATTTGGCCTCACCTATGCACAATCAGACTATTATAATGATTACAGAAGAAGTATAGCAGATATCAACTGGCAGACAGTAGCTGCCGATCTTTTGCTTTCTGCAACACAAACCAATCAGCTGAACGCTTTAAACAACAGATATCGTGACTACGATTCATGGAACAGAGTATATGTAAGCAATCCCGACCGTTGGAGAGAAGACCGTTACTATGAAATTGAGAGAATTCTTGGAAGAGAAAAGTACACCAAGTTTAAAACCAAATATTATAAAGGTCAGAATCCGGTAGCAGTTTACAACCGCAACAAAAACAATTACAAGAAATATAATTCCAAACAGTACAAAGAGTACAGAAAGGAGTATAAAAAAGAATATAAAGACCACAAAAAGAAACATCATTAAGTAGTCTCCAATATCAACTATATATTCAATTTAATGGCCGGCATTTGCCGGTCATTTTTATTTTATGGATTAGAAAGTATATATTTATTTGTTTGAATTTTATAACTTAGTGTTATGGAATCTAAAGAAACAATAAAAGAATTTTATTTGCGGTATGCTCCTAATGAAAGCATAGATGTCGCAGCAGCATCCGGAATAGGACATTTTAATGTCTTTTCGCGCGAAAGCTGTTCATTAGTATCACCTTACAGCAGGAGAGACTATTATAAAATTTCGCTCATCATAGGAAAAGGTAAGCTCCATTATGCAGATAAATGGATCCATGTAGACCGTCCGGCACTTTTATTTTCCAATCCTATGGTTCCTTACTCATGGGAAGCGGATGATGAGGATCAGAAAGGCTGGTTCTGCCTGTTTACAGACCAGTTTCTGCAGAATGGGACACGCCTCGGAAATCTCATGGATTCACAGCTTTTTAAAATAGGGGGGACGCCCGTTTTCTTTGTTGATGAAGACCAGCAAGCCATTATCTCCGGTCTTTTCACCAAGATGATGACTGAGATTCAGACTGAGTACATGCATAAATATGATATGCTTCGTGCCTGTCTTCATCTTATGATTCATGAAACCATGAAAATGCAGCCTGCAGAAAGCTTTGAGCCTTATCAGAATGCTTCTCACAGAGTAGTATCCCTCTTTATGGAGCTGTTGGAAAGGCAGTTTCCGATCGATAGCCCCGAAGCATTTCTGAAACTAAAAACGCCCAATGACTATGCACAGAACCTTTCTATCCATGTCAATTCTTTAAACCGTGCAGTTAAAGAGATGACCGGAAAAACAACAAGCCAGCAGATTGCTTCCAGGATTATTCAGGAAGCCAATGCTTTGCTGAAACATACGGATTGGAATATTTCTGAGATTGCCTACGGGCTGGGATTTGAGGAACCTGCCTATTTTACCAATTTCTTTAAAAAACAGACAGGATTGACTCCCAATGAAGCCAGAACAATAGTTGTTTGAATTTTATAATTCTTAGTTTGAATTCTATATTCCATTCACTCAATTCTTGTTCTAATTTTGTTTTATCAAATTTAAAAATCACAGCAATTATGAAATTCAGAAAATTAGGAAACACAGGAGAGCAGCTATCTGCAATAGGTTTGGGATGTATGGGAATGAGCTTTGCCTATGGACCGGCAGATGAGCAGGAAAGCATCAATACCCTGCATAAAGCATTGGATTTAGGAGTAAACTTCTGGGACACTGCAGATATGTATGCTGCAGGAGAAAACGAGAAATTAATTTCAAAAGTTCTGGTTCCGAACCGCGATAAGATCTTTATTGCCACCAAATTCGGATTCAGGTTTAAAGATGGGAAACCAAGCCACAGCGGAGCTCCCGGAACCTATTTCGATGGTTCACCGGAATGGATCAGACAGGCAGTAGACTTAAGCCTTCAGAGACTTAAAATCGATACCATTGATCTTTACTATGCCCATAGGGTAGACCCGAATGTTCCTGTGGAAGAAACAGTAGGCGCGATGGCAGAACTTGTTAAAGAAGGAAAAGTGAAATACCTTGGCTTGTCAGAAGCTTCTGCAGAATCTATCAGAAAGGCAAATAAAATTCACCCGATTACAGCACTGCAGTCAGAGTATTCTATCCTTACCAAAGATGTAGAAAAAGAAATACTTCCTACCATCAGGGAATTGGGCATTACATTGGTTCCTTATTCTCCTCTGGCAAGAGGGCTTTTTGCCAACATCAATGAAGTTCAGAATTTCGGCGATGAAGATTTTAGAAAAACATTGCCGAGATATCAGGCAGAATATCTGGAAAATAACAAGAACCTTGCAAGGGAAATCAATGAATTTGCAGCATCCAAAGGAATAAAAGGTACTCAGCTGGCCTTAGCCTGGGTTCTGAACCAGGGAGAAGATATCATTCCGATTCCGGGAACCAAGCGCATCAAGTACCTTCAGGAGAATATTGAAGCTGTAAATATCGGGCTTTCACCATCGGATCTGGAAACAATTGATGCACTTCTGAAAAAATACCCTAATGTGGGAGAAAGATATACAGAAGGTTCTATGAAATTGGTGAATAACTAAAAAAGACCTACAGACTCCTGAATACAAACAGGAGTCTGTATTTTTAAAACATACACATTTGATTATGAACAGAAGAGAACTTTTAAAAGGCGGATTGATGGCCGGAGCATTAAGCTTTGTCCCTTTTTCTGGTGTTTTAGCAGGTACTAAAATTTCCCCGCTCAGTTTTGAGGAAGATCTTTCGGCATTTAAAAAAATAAAATTCGGTGAACTGGAACTTTTTATTCTTACGGACGGATATATCCACGAGAAAAGTATCGATACATTTGCTCCAAGAGCAGATATTTCCCAGTTAAAAGCAATTTTAAGAGATCATTTCCGCTCCGACAATTCTGTAGATATGGCCATGAACCTGATGCTTGTTAAAACAAAGGACAGACTTGTTTTACTTGATGCGGGAATGGGGATTTTTGCGGATGAAAGAACAGGATTTATTCTGAAAAGCTTACAGAAAGCCGGATTTTCTCCAAAAGATATTACAGATGTTTTTATTTCCCATGCCCATCCGGATCATATTGGTGGGGTAGTAGATAAGCAGAATAATCTGGTTTTTCCCAATGCTGACTTTCATATCTCAAAAATTGAATATGATTTCTGGCTTCAGGCTTCCATCAAAGACTTTAAAAACAGTTTTTTAAAGCATCAGCCTGAATTCCTTAATCAGATCATTCCGCCTATTCAGAATATTCTGAAGACAATCCGCCCGAAACTGAAATTCTATGATTTTAAAAAGCCTCTGTTTGATCATTTCAGTTTTCAGCTGGCTCCGGGGCATACACCCGGCCTTACGGTCATGACTATTTCTTCGGGTACTGAGAAGCTCATGTATATTGCAGACCTGACCCATTCCGACGTTATTCTTTTCCCACATCCTGAATGGGGATTTTCAGGGGATACAGATCTGGATATTGCTGCAGATTCCCGTAAGAAACTCCTTAATCAGCTGGCAGAAACCAGGACTAAAGCTTTTGCTTATCATCTTCCATGGCCGGGTCTTGGCTTTACAAAGAAAAAAGATACTGCTTATGAATGGGTTCCGGAGATTTTTATGAATTAACGGTTCACTAACGGATTCAACTTAAATTTTCTACGACATAGTTTTAATAATAAATCCTCTCATTTCCGGGAGGATTTATTGATTGAAAATCCCCAATCAAAGGAATATATCTGTAGAAAATGAAAAGTAATATTACCTGATTGGGGAAAACATAAATAGAATTTTATTATGATCAGTTCTGGAAAATTGATCGTCTGAATTTTTCTTTGCAAATGTGGCTACATTTTTACTGACTTGGAAACAGAGGATGTAAGGGATTCGGAATTTCTAACCTTCGATTAAGCGTTCCAAGACAATCTTCTGCTATGCTTCTCCAAAAATAAGTTCAGGAGAATACAACTTTCTGAACATGATGTACGTTACAGAAAGAACGGTAAATGCGATTACTGCATCTATAGTGGCAGCAAACCCAAGTACTGCAATCTTAGAGAAAAATGCGAAAATGATGTCGAAAAACATTCCGGCGAAAACCCATTCTTTCAGTCTTAGTAAACGGTTGGGAAGAAGAAGTACCAGAATTCCCGACAGTTTAAATACTCCAAGGATATAGATAAAATGAGCCGGGTACCCAAGCTGTTGAGTAATATCCCATACGACAGGGTTTTTAGTAAGCTCAAAAAAGCCGCTTGCTCCAAACCATAATGACATAAAAATTGCTCCTGACCAGTAGATGATTTTTGTTGTTTTTGTTTTCATTGTTTTATTATTTAAAATTTTGTTGATTTTTACTGAATATTAGTGTTAGAAATGCTGAGACACAGTTTTCTTCAATAAAGCTATATGGCAGTATTTCACCGTCATTGCGAGAAGCAATCTCAGATTTTCCAGTGCCCCTTTGTTTTCAAACAGATTTTATTGAACTGCTGTTTTCGCAGCACCTGAAATTCTTCCGGTTTTCAGATTTTGAATAAAGCCGATGACTTCCCAGTTTTCGTGAGAAAAATGATCAGGAAGTTTGAAGATTGTCATTCCTTCAGAGGCATCTTTCAGTGAGATGCTGTTTTGCTGATGAACAATCTGCCAATGCTGCAGACGATGACCTTCATTTTCACCTCCTTCAACCTGAGTGGATGATTTCTTTTCAACCAGGCTGACCAGCAACTTGTTTTGAGAGTCAGTTGCAGCAGTTTTATAATTAACGGTGACCGTTGTCTGCGAAATTTTTGCAGAAAGGTCTATGGAAGTATTTTTAGTGTCAAAAAGCACATTTTGCAGAGCGGTTTCTATAGAATTTCTTTCAGAACCTACAAATTCTTCTCTTCCGTTCACAACCAGCTGCGGAGTGTAAGTCTGTGACTGAAGAAGACGGGTGTACCACTGCTGGCGTTGTGAATTTTCGGCACTGCTGAACCGGTCTTTCCATCCCATACGGTTCCAGTAGTCTACGTGATAGGAGAGAATATAAACAGGCCGGTTGATGTATTCCTTTTCAATCTGTCCCATCAGCTCATCAGCGGGAGGGCAGCTTGAACAGCCTTCAGAAGTAAAAAGTTCCAGGACAGCAAAGCCATTGTTTTCAGAAGAAAACCCCGGGTGTGTTTCTCTAATCTTCTCTTTCTGTACAAATGCAGAAGCTGCAAACATTAAAGTGGTAAAAGCACCTACTGCGAATAGATTTTTTAGAATCATGTCTTTTAATTTGATTCAAAAGTAGATTCCTTTTAACAGCAAAAGAAGATGAAAAAGGGTCAGCCGGACAAAAAGCAAGGCGAACCCGGAAAATATAAAGGTTTAAAAATTTATAAATATTAACGGTCTTCCAGCCAGGTGAAGAAACTATGTGACTTCTCTTTATTGATCAGGAGTTTCTCAGGGGTTTCAATAACAAGCTTAACCAGGATTTTACGCTGAAAGTAATGCTCCATTTCTTTGATCGCTTTAAAGTTCACCAGATACTGACGGTTGATCCTGAAAAACTGCTTTTCCGAGACCTGCCCGGCTACCTGTCCGAGTGGCTGCGAAAGCTGGAACTGTTCTTTATCAAATGTAACAAGGTGGGTAATTTCATTGTGAATGTAGAAATAGGCAATGTTTTCAGTAGCAATCGTAGTATATTTTTGATTCTTAAAAACAAGGAAGCTGCTTTTGCCTTCGGGCTGGGTGATTTTCTGTAAAAGAGATTCAATATCAGGAAGTTCATTCTTCTGAAAGAATTTTTTAAGTTCATCAACTTTTTTCAATGCTTCGGAAATATCTTCGCGCGAAAAAGGTTTCAGGACATAATCCACCCCTTTACTTTTGAAGGCATCCAGCATATACTGATCAAAAGCGGTACAGAAGATAATCGGGCATGTGATCTTCACTGCTTTCAGGATTTCAAATGAAAGTCCGTCAGAAAGCTGGATGTCCATAAAGATAAGATCCGGCTGTATATTTTTTGATAAAGCTTCAACGCTGGTCTCAATACTGTCATACACTCCCAGGATTCTGAATTCAGGCTTTAGATCTAAAATGAGATTCTGGAGAGACTTTGCTGCCCTAAATTCGTCTTCAATGATGATGATATTCATGGATCAAAGGTAATTTTATTTGAAAAGTTTTTTCGTCTGAATAGATTTCTATTTTCTGTTCCAGCAGATGAGTGAAGCGCATTTTTATATTGTCAAGGCCAACTCCTAATGAATCTTCTGCTGCGATTTTCCTCTGAATAGGATTTTCAATAATAATGCTGTTCTCGGAACTATATATTTTAATGTGTAATGGCTTGCTTTGAGAGACAATATTGTGCTTGATACAGTTTTCTACCAGAAGCTGCAGGGTAAAAGGAGGGATGAGGGTTTTTAAATCCTCGTTTTTAAGTTCGTCTGTAAATAAAATTCCTTCACCAAAACGTGCTTTTTGAAGAAAAAGATAAGCTTCTACGATTTTCATCTCTTCCTGAACTGTGATAAGGTCGAGTTTTCTGCTTTCAAGAGTAAATCTGTAAAAATCAGAAAGTTTAATAATGAAATCCACCGTCTCGGAATCATGGGTTTCTGCCATCGATTTTAATGTATTCAGGCTGTTGAAAAGGAAATGCGGATTCACCTGCTGTTTCAGTAATTCATATTGGGCACCCAGATTGTCACTTTTCACTTTTTCCAGTTCCAGCTGTATTTGCTGACCTGCATAATTATTCTGAAGTAATGTGAGGAACATATAACATACAAGATTGATCAGTATTCCTCTAACTTCAACCATCAGCATGACAGGGCCAAAATTAATATGCGACAGAATAAGCTGCTGGATCCAGGCCAGACCAAACATGATCACCATTCCGGATGCCAGAGCGGTCAGTAAGCTTGAATACGAAATATTCTGTTTCCGTTTGCCTTTACTTCGGTTTAACAGATAGATATTGAGGTACCACATAATAATAGAAAACGCTGCAGTTATGGCTGAATTTACTGCCGCTTCCTTCCAGTTGAATGCATGGGAAGCCAGCTGAGGTACTGAAGATAAAATTCCCAGGAAAAGGGAACTTGTCCAGATAACGGCCGGTGAAATTTTTATTTTTTGCTGCTGCATAGAACAGTGGGTTTTAAAAGGTGAAATTATGTTTTTTATTTGTAAAAGAAGTGGTAAATGTGAATAGTCAATGGTGAATTGGCTTTGTTTGTGAATTTTATTCGCCGGAAAGGAAATTGACCATTGACTTGCTTTAGCAAAAATTGAACAAAATCTCCTGAAGCTGAAAACTCAGCTTCAGGAGATTCTTTTAAGGTCTCACAACAGGTTTATAGCTCATGATATACCGGATCCGTTCACTTTTATCATATGGCACAGGTTCTGCAGCCGATGTATTCTGGACCTGATAAGAAACTTTTCCCTCATTAGTAGTCCGAAGTGTTTCTACACTCAGTAATTCACCGGTGATGGTTCCTCCGATATATTGAGGATTGTCATGGTATTTCCACGTGACTAATTTTATGACAGAACCTTTTTCCAACTGAGGTTTTTCACCTGATAATGATGCCAGGGCCTGTGGGTTACCATACAGTGCGGACGAAGTTTCCTTTTTAGTATTTAATGAAGTGGAAATAAATTTTAAATCTCCGGGATCGAAAACTATACGTTTTAAGTCTTTATCCGGTTCATCAATTTTGCAGGCAGTGAATAAAGCAAAGATTGACAGAGCGATGAATAGTAGCTTTTTCATTATTTCTCAAGGTTTTTAATTAATCTTTCAGTGTTGATTTTCATCGGAACGTCAAATAAATAGCCGGTTTTCTCAGCCAGCTGACGATGGCAGGCGATACACGATTCTTTTGCAAATGAAGCGGTTTTTCCGGTGGGATGAAGATCATTCCCTGAAAACTTGGCAAATCCCCAGCCTTCTGTATCTTTGTATTTGTCAGCATCTTTTACCATAAACTGGGCATTGATAAATTCTCCGGCTCTCACTTCTCCATCTGCCATCTGTTGCTGTTTCCAGACCGATTTTACGATGATACTTCCATCAGGCCATGGGTGGAAATTTTCTGTTTCAACTGCTTTTACAGCAATATCATTTCCATAAATAACCCTGATGGAATGATCGAAAAGGGTACTCATGCTGATTACCTTCCAGTTTTTAAAATCATCCGTATACTTTACTCCATTAGGAGAAACCGGAAATTGTACCGGAGCAGAACTTTGGCTGGTTTCAATTTGTTGGTGTGAATCTTTTTCTTTTTTTCCTGAATTAAGGCTGGATAATGAAAGGGTGTATTTTCTGACCGTTTCAATCTCTTTTGTTGTGATTTTGGCTGAAGGGTGGAGTAAAGTGTATTCATGAAGCGGCATTTTTCCGCTCTGCATCATATTTAAAATAGCATACATTTTTCCCTGATGTTCGGCTGGTGAATAATTCCATTCTGAAAAGTTTAAAACTTCTTTCGCTCTTTTCACGTCTTTGCTCACAGCCCATGAAAGGGGAGCTATTTTATCATACCAGCTTAAATTCTGCTCATTGGAATGACAGTTAAAACATGAATTTTCCAGAATGGCAAGAACTTCACGGGGAGCTTCAATTTTTTTTGCAACAGGTTTTCCTTCGATAGGAGGATTGAAAAGCTGTAAAATGGCAAATACGGCTATTGTCGCCAAAAATACAATGGCTATTGGTTTTACTGTTCTTTTTTTATTTGCTGAGTCCATAACGATATTATTTTTATGGCTCAAAAGTATTGGCTCAAGGAAGATTGTGAAATATAAAATTGGGCGAACCAGACAAATCAAAAGGTGAAAATGGAATTTTTAAGGGTAAAAAGAAAGCTGGAGGTTAATTATGTTCTTATAAAACCTCCAGCCTCCTTACTTCCAACTACAGCGCCATTCCTCCGTCAATGATAATTTCCGTACCTGTTATAAAGCTTGCCAAATTATTGTCTGATAAATACAGTACTGCTTTTGCAACATCTTCCACAGTTCCCATTTTTTTCAAAGGAATTTGATCAATCAGCCATTCATCAAGTCCTTCCAACGTCTTTTTATCCAGACCTGCCTTAGTCATGATGTTTGTTTTCGTAGGTCCGGGGCTTACCATATTGACACGGATCTTTCTTGGTGCTAATTCTGCAGCAGCTGTTTTGGCAATTGAATTTAAAGCGGCTTTACTTGCCTGGTAAACCGAACTGTTGGGTTTGTAAGTGGATGCGACAACCGATGATAAAAAAACAACTGAAGCACCATTATTTAATAAAGGAATGAATTTGCTTAATGTGAAATAAGCTCCCCGGAAATTGATATCCATTACCTGATCGAAATTCTCTGAGCTCATATTTTCAATTGAGCCTAATGTTCCTGTGATTCCTGCGTTAATAAACAAGATATCAACTTTTTCAAACTGATTTTCGACCTTTGATTTTAAAGATTCAATATCTTCTAATTTACCCTGATCTGCTACAAACGGGATGGCTCCCAATTCTTCAGCTGCTTTTTCAATAGCTTCTTTTCTTCTTCCGGTAATAATCACCGTTGCCCCTTCTGTTATTAATTCCTTTGCAGCTGCATAGCCAATTCCGCTGTTTCCTCCGGTCACAATGGCTAATTTGTTCTTAAATGTATTCATTTTCTAAAATTTTTTGACAAAGTTATTTCAAATTGGTATACTTTTGTAATCAGTATCATAGAGTATATCAGTATCATTAATGATATCATTTAACTTTGCATTTATGGAAAGAGACCAAACCGAAGAACTAAGAGCCTTACAGGATACCCTTTATTTTATTGGAGGAAAATGGAGAATTCCTGTGATCAATTCAATCTGTAACGGACACAGACGTTTTCGCGAGATCGAACGTAGTATACCGGGAATTACCACAAGAATGCTTTCAAAAGAGTTAAAAGATATGGAGCTGAATAAACTGGTCAAACGTAATGTTTACCCCGATACTCCGGTTTTAATAGAATATGAACCTACGGAATACTGCAGGACATTCGGGAAAATCATTGCAGAGATGATCAATTGGGGGAGAGAGCACAGAAGGGTGATTGTGGAAGATAAAATTTAAAAAATAGATATTCCATAATCTTAAAAAATTCTCTCCGCATTGAAAGTATTTAATATAAAAAAGCTCCTTAAAAAAGGAGCTTTTTTATATAATATATTAATTCTGAAATTAAATTCCGTCAATAATTTCATTTAAAACTGTGCTTGGTCTCATTGCCGCATACGTTTTGTATGTGTCAGTTTTGTAGTAACCGTCAATGTTTTGAGGTTTACCCTGAGCGCTTATCAGTTCTTCGTTGATAACGGCTTCGCTTTCCTTCAATGCTGTTGCAACCGGAGCAAAATGAGCTGCCAGTTCAGCATCCGCAGTCTGGTTGGCCAGAGCTTCTGCCCAGTACATGGCTAGGTAGAAATGAGAACCTCTGTTATCGATCTGTCCCACTTTTCTTGCAGGAGATTTATCGGTAGCTAAGAATTTAGCATTAGCTTCATCCAGTGCATCAGCTAAAACCTGAGATTTAGTATTTCCCTGTGTTTGAGCCAAGTGTTCCAAAGAAGCCTGAAGTGCAAGGAATTCTCCCAGAGAATCCCATCTCAGATAACCTTCTTCCAGGAACTGTTCAACGTGTTTTGGAGCTGAACCTCCGGCACCTGTTTCAAATAAACCTCCTCCGTTCATCAATGGAACAATAGAAAGCATTTTCGCAGAAGTACCCAGCTCAAGGATTGGGAAAAGGTCAGTAAGGTAATCTCTCAGCACGTTTCCTGAAACAGAAATCGTATCTTTTCCTTCTCTTGCTCTTTTAAGAGTTTCGGTCATGGCATCTTTTACATCAAGAATTCTGATGTCAAGACCTGTTGTATCATGATCTTTAAGGTATTTTTCTACTTTCTTGATGATCTCTCTGTCGTGTGCTCTTCCTTTATCTAACCAGAAAATAGCAGGTGTATCGGATAATCTGGATCTGTTAACAGCCAGTTTTACCCAGTCCTGGATTGGAGCATCTTTAGTCTGGCACATTCTGAAGATATCTCCTTTTTCTACTTTCTGAGAAAGAAGTACGTTTCCGGCTTCATCCTGAACTTCAATAGTTCCGTCTGCAGATGCCTGGAAAGTTTTATCGTGAGAACCATATTCTTCAGCCTTCTGAGCCATCAATCCTACGTTCGGAACAGAACCCATCGTAGTAGGGTCCAGTTTTCCGTGCGCTTTCATATCATCAATTACAGACTGGTAGAAACCTGCATAAGAACGGTCCGGGATAATACAAACCGTATCTTCTTCGTTTCCGTCTTTGTTCCACATTTTACCTCCACCTCTTACCAGAGCGGCCATAGAGGCATCAACGATAATATCAGAAGGAACGTGGAAGTTGGTAATTCCTTTGTCAGAGTTTACCATTGCTACTCTTGGTCCGTTTGCTAAAGCCGCTTCAATATCAGCCTTGATTTCAGCTTCCTGAGCATTTCCTTTAATTTTTTCGAAAAGATCAGCAAGACCGTTATTTGGGTTAACATCTAAAGACTTGAAGGTTTCAGCATATTTAGTGAAAACATCTTTGAAATAAGTTTCTACAATAGCACCGAAAATAATCGGATCAGAGATCTTCATCATCGTAGCTTTCAGGTGAGCGGAAAGAAGTACGTTTCTGCTTTTAGCCTCATCAATTGCTTTTTGAACAAATGCTTTCAACGAGTTTAGGTTCATTACAGAAGAATCAATTACTTCTCCGGCCTGCAGCGCTGCGAAATCTTTCAGTAAAGTTTCAGCACCGTCGTTACCTTTGAATATAATTTTGAATTTTGTAGCGCTTTCTACAGTTGTTGAAGTTTCAGTTCCGTAGAAATCCCCTCCATCCATATGAGCAACGTCTGTTTTGCTGTCGGAAGCCCAGTCACCCATTCTGTGAGGATTGGCTTTTGCATAGTTTTTAACTGCTTTTGGAGCACGTCTGTCAGAATTTCCTTCTCTTAACACAGGATTTACAGCGCTTCCTAAAACTTTGGCGTATTTAGCTTTAATTGCTTTCTCTTCATCATTCTTAGGCTCTGCAGGGTAGTTAGGAACTGCGAAACCTTTAGATTGTAATTCAGCAATAGCTTCGTCAAGCTGAGGAGCTGAAGCTGAAATATTTGGTAATTTGATAATGTTTGCATCAGGTTGAGTTGCCAATTGGCCCAATTCTGCCAATGCATCACCAATCTTCTGGTCATCTTTCAAAAACTCAGGGAAGTTGGCTAAAATTCTTCCTGCCAAAGAAATATCCGGGACAGCAATTTCAATGTTTGCCGATTTTGTAAAAGCTTTTACAATAGGTAAAAACGAGTGTGTTGCCAACATTGGAGCCTCATCCGTAAGAGTGTAATAGATTTTTGATTTGTCTGACATTATACTTGTGTATTTATTATTTGATTTTTAAGAATCACAAATTTACTAAATATGATTGTTTTATGAAGGTATTTTAAATAAAAAAAGAGGCCTTGGCCTCTTAAGTTTATAATTGTGTAATTGTATAAGTTCCTGTCCCGTTAAAATTGAGACCGAATTCAAGTTTATAGTTTTTAGGAGTAGAAGAAAGATTTGGAAAAGTAATGGCAGAACCATCAATATCGAAAGAACCATCATTTAAGTTATCTCCTAAATCTTCAAACTCTGGACTATCTGAAGCAAGCTGGATATAAAATGAACCTCCAGTGCTGGTGGTAACTCCGTTGATAAGGGCCGTAAATTTTCCTGTAGTAGTATTATATGTGACAGAAGTTACAGGCGTAGTACCTGAAATAGCAGTAAACTTAATTTTAGGAACAAAGTTGAAGAAACCTGCCCTCATTTGTGGGCCGTTAGGAGCGATCAGAATCTGGTAGTATCCGTTGGACGCAACATTATAATTACTTCCATTAGCAGTAACGAATCCGTTGGAATCTGAACCGTAAACCTGTGCACCATTACTTGGTGAAGCTATGAATTTAATCTGGGTATTGGCCTGAAGGTATTTATAACCCACTTTCGTAGTGCCGTTTCCCCGTAGTAATTCAGCAGAGGAAGGAGTAAAGGAGTTATATGATCCATACGTATATAAGTTAGAAGGTAAAGTATTACCGGATGAACTCGTATTCGTAGGCAGACTTAATATACCGGAGTCGTTTACGTTTAATGTATAATTGGTTCCGTTTGGAGATACCAGAGTAATGCCCTGGCCAGGACCAGTAACGATAGTTTTACTTACCTGTGCATATGGAACACTCATCAGCTGATTAACTCCCACATTGGTATAGTTTGAACCTCCCTGAGGATCCATTTCCACTTTCACGAATTTTGTGCCGGCTTCCCAGTTGATCCCCGAAAAATTTCCTGTAGAAGGAGTTCCCTGACCGATATTAAGATTAACCAATCCTTTGGCGTTGGTTGTTTTGTTATGGGTTTCTGTATATATAACATTTCCGGTAGTACTGTTTTCCAGAATACTTACTTTTAAAGAAATATTTCCGTTGGCAATAGGTGCTCCCGAAGCATTAAAAGCAATTGTCTGGTAGCTGAAAGCCTGTGGAACCTGTGCACTTACAAGTGCAGCAATAAATAATCCTATAGTAGCATAAAGTTTTTTCATGTTTGATTAGTTTTTAAGGTTTTTTAATGATTTTAATAGGTTTGATATCGGGATTTTTAAAAGAGATCATATAAATCCCGGAATTCAGGCTGCGCAGATCCAGTTTTCCATTATCCGGTTTTATTGTTAAAACAAGTCTTCCCGAAGTATCATACACTTCAGCCTCTTCAATTTTTGTTCTGGAGTTTAAAGTAATGTGAACAAAATCGGTAGTAGGATTGGGATAAATCTTGACATTGTCTTTTTCAAGTTCTTTAACACCCAGAACCTGCAGAACAGACTGGTAAAACATACCCATAGTCCCTGAACTGGCCTGATTGGGATCGGTAGGAATTACGTAGATTTCCCCTACGGAATGCGTGAAATTGGTATCAGAAACTGCCCCGGAATTGATATTACCGATCACAGACTGAGCGAAACCAAAAACCGGTACTCCAAAGAGCAGGAAAGTAATTTTTTTTCGCATGGTTATTATTTTTTTGGATTGCGAATATAATTAAAATTTGTTTCGGGTAAATGATCTGTAATAAATAAGTTTTTTTATTTCCACTTTAAGAATTATTTAACCTTTCATTGGCCTGTAAAACTTCCTATTTTAAGTAAATTTGAAAAACTAAAAAATAAAATTATGGCAGCGATTACACTTAAAGGAAATCCGGTAAATACAATAGGAACTCTTCCCTCAGTAGGAACAACGGTAAAAGATTTTGCATTGGTGGATTCCAATCTGAATGTGAAACTTCTTTCTGATTTTGACGGCAAAAAGAAAGTATTCAATATCTTTCCAAGTATTGATACAGGAATTTGTGCCGCTTCTGCAAGAAAATTTAATGAAGAAGCTTCAAGTCTTGATAATACCGTAGTGATCAATGTTTCCAAAGACCTTCCTTTTGCACTGGGAAGATTCTGTGCAGCTGAGGGGTTGAATAATGTGGAAACCCTTTCAGATTTCAGAAGCAGTTTTGGTGACGATTATCAAGTGACCATTACGGATTCCCCGATGAAAGGGCTGTTAAGTCGTGCAGTGATCGTGACGGACGAGAACAATAAAGTTGTTTATACGGAACAGGTTTCAGAAATTGCCCAGGAGCCGGACTACAGCGCAGCAATTGATGCCCTGAATAAATAGAAAACAATAATTTTTGCAGAAAGCCTTGCAGACGCTACGTTTTGCAAGGCTTTTTAGGCCTTAGGAATTTCCAAATAATTGTAAAATGATCAAAAGAATTGTCGCCAATATAAAAGCAGAAGATCTTTCTAAAGCTGATCTTTTTTATCAGGATATTTTAGGGCTGGAAGTCCTCATGGATCACGGATGGATCAAAACTCTCGGAAATGATCAGGAAGCTAAAGTTCAGGTCAGTTTTGCCGCTCAGGGCGGAAATAATACGGAAGTGCCTTTACTTTCAATAGAAGTGGATAATGTAGATGAACTCTATAAAAAAATAAAGCAGGAAGGCTTTGAAATTACTTATGGAATGGCAGATGAAAGCTGGGGCGTACGAAGATTTTTTGTAAAAGATCCGTTTGGAAACCTGATTAATATACTTCAGCATACTTAGTTTTGCAATAGGTAATAGGTAATAGGCAATAAACACATTTAACCATGAAAGCAGAAAAGATTATTCCGGTACTGAGAATTTTTGATTACAGGAAAGCCTTGGAGTTTTATATAGAATGGCTGGGTTTTGAGATCGTATGGGAACATCATTTTGAAGAAAATACCCCCGTTTATATGGAAGTGAAAAAAGGAGACATTCTCCTTCATTTAAGTGAGCATCATGGTGATGGAACTCCGGGAAGCCGGGTATTTATCTGGGGACAGGGAGTTGCTGAATACCATAAAGAGCTGCTGGATAAAAAGTATAAATGCAACCGTCCCGGGCTGGAAAAAACGTTTTATGGAGCAGTTTCTTTTACTGTGGATGACCCTTTTGGAAATAAAATCATCTTCAATGAAGAATTTGATGAAGAAAAGCATCAGAATCTTGAATTCTTTTCAATACATTAATAAATCTATCAATAGAAACGGGCTTCAGCCCGTTCTCAAAAAAATAATCATCCTACGGCTTTAGCCAAAACTTAATAAAACAGATGATCCCAATCATCAAAAAATAACAATACGATAACTACCTTTGTACAATGAAACGTTCAGGAACAGCAGATCTGCCATTACATTACGGAAAAGTCCCGCCGTGGCTTTACGAGCGTATGTCTGCGCTCGGACTTTCCATTATAGAAGTTATCCTGATGGATTATGGGAAAGACGAAGTTCTCAGAAGGCTTGCGGATCCGTTTTGGTTCCAGAGCTTTGGAGCTGTCATGGGAATGGACTGGCATTCCTCCGGGATTACTACATCTGTGATGGGCGCTTTGAAACGTTCCATCAATCCGAATTCAAAATCGCTGGGACTGTACATCTGTGGAGGAAAAGGAAAATTTTCAAAAGACACTCCTTCAGAGCTCCTTCAGATTGCTGATCAAACAGGGCTCAACGGTCATGAACTGGTAAAAGCCAGCAAACTTTCTGCAAAAGTAGATAATACAGCCATTCAGGATGGTTACCAGCTCTATCTCCATAATTTTATTTTGACAGACAATGGAAGCTGGAGTGTAGTGCAGCAGGGTATGCACGAGTCCGATGGTACGGCAAGACGTTATCACTGGCATTCAGAAAACATAAAATCATTTATAGAAGAACCTCACACAGGGATTAACGGTATTTCAAGAGGAAAAATTCTTAATCTTACGGATGCGGATGCTTCAGAGAACAGGAAAGGAATTCTGGATATTTCCCATACCGACTCCATTGATGTGATGAAAGATTTTTCAAGGTTAATTCTTCCCGCCCATCATGATGTACAGGCTTCAGACGTGGATCTGAAACGCCTGGGAGCTCTTCTATACGTAACCCGTGAACAGCAGCCTCAAAATTTTGAAGATCTTCTGATGCTGGAAGGAGTAGGTCCCAGAACTATGCAATCCCTGGCTTTGGTCAGTGAAGTGATTCATGGAGCACCTTCAAGGTTTACGGATCCGGCCAGGTTTTCGTTTGCCCATGGCGGCAAAGACGGGCACCCTTTCCCGGTTCCTACCAAAACCTATGATGAAAGCATCAATATCCTCAGGAAAGGAATCGAAAAATCAAAGCTCGGAAATTCCGATAAGCTGAATACTTTAAACAAGCTGCATCAGATTGTAGCTGCTACCGAAAAAGATTTTACTCCTGATTTTGATATCCAGCAGGTTATCGAAGAGGAAAGACAGAATTCGTTTCGCTTCGGCGGAAAAACGGTCTTCGGAGATGCAAAACCTCCTGAAAACCCTAAGCCGATCCAGCTTTCTTTATTCTAATATACTTTGAAGGCTTAATTTTATTCTCTAAATTTCTCAAATGGTATAAATTTATAAACATTGTATTTGCATATATGTGAGTCTGTGTTTAATTATTTAGAAAGATTAAAAACTACTGTTAGTAACGGTTATTGCAGCTTTATTTATGTTGTCTATCGATTTTGTTTAATTCGATTTATTACGGATTCAATTAAAAATGATATTTTTAAAAACTTAAAAAGACATCGACTCAATGACCAGCAAAGCCTTAGAGATCTGCTACGACTTTCCGTTTTTTCTGCATGAAGAGCTTGAAGAAATATTCCAGGCTCATGAAAAAGTTTTTTTTCAGAAGGGAGATATCATTCTGCAAGAAGGAAAAACTGCCAACGAATACTATATCCTGGAAAAAGGCCTTGCCCGTTCCTATGTAAATGATTTTAACGGGAATGAGGTAACCACACACTTTTTTGCAGATAATGAGATCATTATTGAGGTTTTATCGCTTTTTCAGAGGGTTCCATCCCAGGAAAATATCATCTGCATTACAGATTGTGAATGCTGGAGGTTTGATTATGAGACCTTTCAGGAACTGTTCCATAAAATACCGAATCTCAGAGAATGGGGAAGGGCATGGATGTCAAAAGAACTTTTTGTTTACAAGCAGCGATCTGTAGAAATGTTTACCCTTTCCGCCACCAGACGTTATCTTAATCTTTTGGAGCAGAAACCTCAGGTTTTACAGTTTGCACCTCTTAAGCAGGTGGCCTCCTATCTGGGCGTCACAGATACTTCTTTAAGCCGTATCCGCAAAGAAATCGTATCTCATCCAAAGAAAAATTAAATCTTGTCTTATGGCAAGTTGATTTTCATAAAGGCTTGGTAATTTTGGTTAAAAGTTTAACACTAAACAATATAATATGAAAATCAATCAGATCTACGTCAACCTTCCAGTGAAGGACGTACAGAAAACAAGGGAATTTTGGACCAAGCTGGGTTTTTCTATTGCTGAGGAGATGTCTAATGAAAAAGGCATCTGTGTTGTCATGAAAGACGACAGTATTTACGTTATGTTTTTATCAGAAGAATATTTCCAGTCATTTTCTGAAAGACCTGTTCCAAAAGGTGATACCACCCAGGTACTTGTTGCCATTGGCCTGAACAGCCGCGAAGAAGTGGACCAGGTAGTAAATACGGCTCTGGAAAACGGTGCTTATCAGCATGAAGAACCTCAGGATGAGGGATGGATGTATCAGAATTCCTTTTGGGACATCAACGGGCATGGATGGAATGTTATCTTTACAGATGTTTCTCAATTCCCTGCTCAATCTTAAAAACTGAATGTATTCATGACCTGAGCAGGAAGAATATCCAATCCATTTTCCTGTCTGCAAGTCATGGACTCAAATAAACCTACTGCTATGGAAACAAAATCAAACGATATTGAAATAGTAAAAGTTCAGGTATTCAGCAATTACAAAGTGATTTCAATGAATATTGACGGCATTACCCATGAAGAATCTATGGTTTTTCCAAACGGTGAAGCTAACTGCCTGAACTGGATCCTTGGTCATTTAATTTACATAAGAAATGCATTCCTGAATACCCTGGGCGAAGAACCTGTATGGGACAACGAGAAATTTTCATTCTACAACAGGGGAGAGATTCCGTTGGAAAGAAAAGACGAATTGATTGCTTTTGATGAATTAAAGTCTTACCTGCAAAAATCTCAAGACAGACTGGAACAGAAACTCATCAGTCTGGAAAGTTTTAATCCCGAAACCATTAATGATATTGCTATTTTCTGTCTTCACGAAATTTATCACAGCGGACAGCTGGGTTACCTCAGAAGAATTTTAGGAAAACCGGGTGCCATCAAATAGCATCAGAATAGGCTTTATCCCTTAAGTATCCGGAAAGATATCATTTTAAAACAACTAAAAAATCAAACAATGGACACACCAAAATCAAAAAAATTAGAGGTTATCATTCCTGCGTACAGAATGCACTCCCAAAGCTTTCTTAATGCTCTGGAAGGCATTTCGGAAGAAGATGCCCTGAAAAGGATTGAAGGAAAAACCAATCATATTGTCTGGATGGCAGGAAACTTTGTCAACATGCGTTATGGGCTGGGCTGGGTTTTAGGACTCAGAGATGAAGATCCCAATGGGGAGCTTTTCTTCCAGGGAAAGGCATTGGACGAAAGCTTCAAGTATCCCGGTTTAGATGAGCTGGAGAAAAACTTCCATGATATTTCGCCAAAAGTATATCAGAAACTCTTAGAGGCTACCGATGAAGAACTGGATGAAATTTTCCAAATCGGAATGAATATTCCTTTCGTTCCGGAAACCAAGCTCAATTTTGCAGGAATGTGTATAGGGCGTGAAGATTATTTATGCGGACAAATAGGCCTTATGAGAAAAATTCTGGACTATCCGGGAATGAAGTATGATGTAGATGAAAATTTAAAATATTAAGGGATGGAACCTAAAGAAAAAGGCTATCATCAGGTCAACGGAATCCGGATGTACTATGAAATTTACGGCTCCGGAAAACCTTTGGTGCTTATTCATGGCGGAGGGTCCTCTATTTTGTTTGATTATAAAGAAATTATTTCCCGGCTTGAAAATAGCTTTCAGTTGATTGGCATTGACCTACAGAACCATGGAATGACAGATCATCGCGATATTCCCGAAACCTTTGAGCAGGATGCTCACGATGTTGCTGCCCTTCTAAAGGAACTTTCTATTGATAAAGCTTCATTCTGGGGTTTCAGTAACGGAGGAAATACCGTGATGCAGATTGCCCATCTTTACCCTGCACTAACTGAAAAAATCATTATTGCCTCTGCATTCTACAAAAAAAACGGAATGATGGACGGTTTTTTTGAAAGTATGGCAGAAGCTACCTTGGAATCAATGCCGGAGCCCCTTAAAATCAATTTTCTTAACCTGAACCCGGATTTTTCAAAGCTGCAAAACATGTTTGAAAAAGACAGCAAAAGAATGCAGACGTTTGAAGACTGGGACGAAAAGATATTAACATCTATAAAAGCTCCGACATTATTCATCAGTGGAGACAGAGATGTGATGAAGCCGGAGCATGTGGCAGAAATGTGGCGGCTGGTTCCCGGATCTCGGCTTTTGATTCTTCCGGCTGGTCACGGCTCATACATGATGGCAGATTTTGAAGGAAATACCGATGCTGATCTGATAAATCTGACCGTTAATGAAACCATTAAATTTTTAAAACATACTTAGGCGCTTCAGTAAACTAAAACATAAACTAGCTAACTAACTAATTAATAAAAACATTTAAAAATCAGAAATCATGGCTAAATTAAATCCATACCTAAATTTTGACGGAAAAGCAGAAGAAGCTTTCAATTTTTACAAATCTGTTTTCGGAGGAGAGTTTCTTGGAGAGATTCATAAAATGGGAAATGCTCCCGGAACCGAAAATTTATCGGAAGAAGATAAAAACAGAGTGATGCATATAGCGTTACCAATCGGAGGTGATCTTCTGATGGCTTCAGATATTGTTCCTGCATTCGGGCAAACCCTTAACGTGGGAAATAACAACTATGTATCCATCTTCCCGGAATCAAAGGAGGAGGCAGACAGGCTTTTCAAAGGTCTTTCTGAAGGAGGAAATATAGAAATGCCTATTGAAGACCAGTTCTGGGGCGATTATTTCGGAAGTTTCCAGGACAAATACGGAGTTCATTGGATGGTGAACTATAACGAAGGATATACAAAATAGTCTTATCTTTAACTAAATTATGAGGGCAGTCCGGTCCGGGCTGCCTTTTTACAACGATTAAAAAAATAGAAACTATGGACCCGATTAAGATAGACATCACAATTTTAGCCCCGGTAGAAAAAGTCTGGAATTATTTCAACGATCCTAAACATATTACAAAATGGAATTTCGCCCATGAATCCTGGGAATGCCCAAGTTCAGAAAATGATCTGCGGGTAGGAGGGAAATTCAGGACCAGAATGGAGGCAAAAGATAAAAGCTTTGGCTTTGATTTCGAAGGATTCTACGATGAGGTAATCCCGAATGCCAATATCAAATACCATATGGAAGACGGCCGGAAAGTGGAAGTTATCTTTGAGAAGATAGACGAAAACACCACAAAAGTGACCGAAATTTTTGATCCTGAAAAACAGAATTCTGTGGAAATGCAGCGGGATGGCTGGTATGCTATCCTCAATAATTTTCACAAATACGTTGAAAACCATTAAAAAAGCATTGACAGGTCATGATAAATCTGGTTATAATGGCAAAATGTTTAAGCTCCATTTGTGCTGTTAATCATGTCACTAAAAATAATTTCCTGTATGGCATTATTGCTGTACCGGCAAGAAGAGCTTTGGAAAGAGAGAAAATTGACTCTCTTGAAAAACTTTCGGATTATTCTGAACAGGAAATCATGAAGCTTCATGGTTTCGGAAGAAATACCATGCAGAAACTGAAAAACCATATGGAAAAACATCATGTTTCTTTCAAAAGCTGACGATAATACATAATCGGAGAATTTCATCATCCGGATCAGCAATGACCAATAAAACTATATGTACCACCTTAAAATGAATAGTATGAATAACGATATTTTCCCTTGTCTCTGGTTTGATACAGAATCAAAAGAGGCCGCGGAGTTCTATTGTCAGGTTTTTGACGGGAAAATCACGGCAGACACTCCCGTTGTCATGAACATTGACCTTTTCGGACAGAAAGTAATGCTCCTGAACGGAGGTCCCCATTTTACAAAGAATCCGTCAGTTTCCTTTATGGTAATCTGCAAAACAGAAGATGAGGTTCAGCAATACTGGGACAAACTGATAGAAGGAGGCATTGCCCTTATGGCTTTGGATTCCTATTCGTGGAGCAAAAAATACGGATGGGTTCAGGATAAGTACGGAGTTACCTGGCAGCTGTTCCTGGGAGATAAGCCGGAATCGCAGAGAATTGTTCCTACGCTGATGTTCATTCATCAGAATAACGGAAAAGCAAAAGAAGCGATGGAATGGTATACCCAAACCTTCCCGAATTCAGGCATTGGAAATATTTTGAGATATGGTGACGGAAGTGAAGGCCATCCCATACCGGAACCTGCTGAAAATGTACAGCATGCCCAGTTTACCATTGATGGCTACAGCTTCTTCTGCATGGATAATTCTTATGATCACCCGTTTGATTTTAATGAAGGAATTTCTATCGTAGTAATGACGGACAGTCAGGAAAAAACCGATCGTCTTTGGAATACCCTTACTTCAGAAGGCGGAAGAGAAAGTATGTGCGGCTGGCTGAAAGACAGATATGGGCTGAGCTGGCAGATTGTTCCCAAAAGGCTTATTCAGCTCATGAATGATTCCGATCAGGAAAAAAGTCAGAAAGTAGTTCAGGCAATGATGAAAATGCAGAAAATTGTTATAAAGGATTTGGAGGAAGCTTATAATTCTTAAAGGCAAAAAGGAAATTTGCTTTTTAGCCTTTTCGCTTTTTTGCGGTTTTACTCATTTACTTTTCATAATAACTTCAAAATCTAAAAGTGATGAACAACAATATCTTTCCATGTATTTTATTCAATGGCGATGCCGGAAAATCAGCAGATTTTTATTGCAAGATATTCGGCGGCAAAATAACTGCAGATACACAGATTGTTATCAATATTGAACTTTTCGGACAAACGATAATGCTGTTGAATGGTCCTGAGAAAGAGAAAAATCCTTCAGTGTCTTTTATGGTGATCTGTGATACCGAAGACGAAGTGCAACGGTATTGGGATCAGCTGAAGGACGGAGGGACAGCCCTGATGGATCTCGGAACCTATCCGTGGAGTAAGAAATACGGCTGGATCCGCGATCGTTACGGAGTAACCTGGCAGTTATTTCTTGGTGAAAAAGCAAGTGACCAGAAGTTGGTGCCTACCCTTATGTTTATCCATGAGAATAACGGAAAAGCTGCAGATGCCATGAAGTTTTATACCAGAATTTTCCCCAATTCAGCGATCGGAAATATCTCAAAATATATGGACGGAGGAGAATCAGGTGAAAATCCGGAACATATAATGCATGCTCATTTCACAATAAATGGTTATAGCATGTTCTGCATGGATAATTCCTATGATCACCAGTTCGATTTTAATGAAGGAATTTCAATGGTAGTCATGACGGATAGTCAGGAAGAAACAGATTATTTCTGGAACAGTCTTTCCGGTGAAGGAGGAAGTGAGGAAGTCTGCGGCTGGGTAAAAGATCAGTACGGACTAAGCTGGCAGATCTTCCCCAGACAATCGATGAGACTGATCAGTGATCCTGATAAAGATAAAGTAAACAAAGTGATTCAGGCTATTATGAAAATGAAGAATATTATCATCAAAGATTTGGAAGAGGCTTATAATTCATAAAGTTAAAATGTGAATTCAGTTGTTTTATTTCACTTTTTTTCCGTTTTTACTCCTGTTTCGGCTTGCTGTTTGATGTGATGTATAAAAGATTTGCTTATGAAAACACAGAACAAGTCACAATCCAAATCAAAAGTGCCTAAGGAAGGTCTCCTTCCTGAAATCATCCGGAACAATTATCTTGGAAGTGGGAAACTCACCGGGAAAAAAGCAGTCATCTCAGGTGGTGACAGTGGGATAGGCCAGGCTGTAGCCGTTCACTTTGCAAGAGAAGGAGCTGATGTTGCAATAATTTATAAAGAAAGCGATGACGATGCCAGAGAAACCCAAAAACTCGTTGAGAAAGAAGGGCAGCAATGCATTCTCATCAAAGGCGACCTCACGAAGAAAACATTCCGGTCAAAATGTATTGATAAGATAAAAAAGACCTGGAATAACCTGGATATTCTGGTTAATAACGCCGGAATTCATACCTCTAAAAACAGTCTTGAAAAAATCTCTGATGAACAGATTGTGGAAACTTTCAATACCAATATTATTTCCATGATTTCTTTTACAAGGGACTTTTTACCGCTGATAGGTGAGGGAGGCCGGATTATTTGCACAACGTCAGTTACAGCTTACCGGGGAAGTGATCACCTCATTGATTATGCGGCTACTAAAGGGGCTATTTTATCCTTTATCCGATCCCTTTCGGCTAATCTTGCTGAGAAAAAAATACTGGTCAATGGAATTGCTCCCGGCCCCATATGGACACCTCTTGTGAAAGAGACCTTTGATGATCTTTCAACCTTCGGAAAAGATACTCCTTTGAAACGGGCGGGACAGCCCTCAGAAGTTGCACCGGCCTATGTTTTCCTTGCCTCTGAAGATGCTACTTACATTACTGGTGAAGTGATCCATATTAATGGCGGAGATTTTGTAGGCGGATAAGTAAAAACTTAGAACTAAAATAGAAATCAAGGATAATCATTAACTAAATTTTAGAATCTATCATCTAAATCTGACGTCTGAAATCTAACATTTAAATAAAAAACAATGCAGAAAATATTTTTTGAAATTCAAATTGATGCAGATCCCGAGAAAGTATGGGACGTCCTTTGGAGTGATATGACCTACAGGCAGTGGACTACTGCATTTATGGAGGGCTCCTTTTACATGGGCAGTTTCGAAGAAGGAAGCATCATTAAATTTCTTGACCCCAACAATAATGGAATGTACAGCCGTGTTGAGAAAAATATAGCCAATCAGGAAATGAAATTCCTGCACCTCGGAGAGATTTATAATGGAGTAGAAAGTGAGCAGGATTGGGGTGAAGCGACAGAAGCGTATATTTTAGAGGAAATACCTACAGGAACCCTGTTGAAAATTGAAATCAATACTACTGAAGAGTTTAAAGACTTTTTTGAAGAAAAATTCCCGACAGCTTTGGGGATTGTAAAAAACCTCTCGGAGAACCAATTATAAAAGCACCAACCACAAAATCTGAAATATGGAAACCTTATCATACGAAATAGAAATCAATGCATCACCACAGAAAGTCTGGGATGTTCTTTGGGATAGCGGTACCTATGCCGAATGGACCCGATTCTTCGGTGCAGGATCTGTAATGAAATCCGACTGGAAAGTTGGCGGGAAGACCTATTTCCTGAATGGAGAAGGTGAAGGAATGGTATCAACCATTGACAGTCTTGACGAACCACACCAGATTATTTTTAAGCATCTGGGAATGGTAGACAAAGAAGGCAACGAAGATACAAGGAGTAAGGAAGTGATGGAATGGAGCGGCTGTTTCGAAAAATATATTCTTATTGACCTGGAGGGAAAAACAAAGCTTCATGCAGAAGTCCAGACCGAAAAAGAATGGGAAGAACACATGAATACTGGATTTACAAAAGGGCTGGAAATAGTGAAAGATCTTGCCGAAAATAAATAAGTTGCTATTTGCATAATAATAAACCACATAGACCTTCAAAACCTGTGTGGTTTTTTAGTATATTGAGAAGAAGTATGATAAAATTATTTTATCTTTCAATACTGTAAAATAAATAAAACATGAAGTTATTAACGATCCTTTTCGCAACGTTTATTCTTGCTTTAGTGGGAACTTATATTGCTCAGGGTAAGCCTGATTTTTTATTTTCAGGAAATCTGGGTATGGCTGTATTTATTGTATTCACGGGATTTTCCCATTTCAAATTTCAGAAAGGAATGGCAATGATGATTCCTGATTTTATTCCCGGCAAAATGTTCTGGGTATATTGTACAGGATTTCTTGAAATAGCGGCGGGAATAGGTCTGATGATCCCTTCCATAAGAGAAATTACAGCGATATTGCTGATTATATTTTATGTTTTGGTATTTATGGCCAACATTAATTCATCCAGGAAAAATATCAATATCTTCAAAGCAGATTATACGGGGCCCGGTATGAGTTATCTTTACAGGGAAAGGATTCCCATGCAGATTATTTTAATAGTCTGGACATGGTATTTCGGAATATATATAAATTAAGCTTTTTAAATATTTGGAATTATTTATATAAACTTTTATAATTTATGTAACATTTGGGTAGGTAAGCTGTCCTATTATATATAAGCTTTTAATTGTTTAAGATCTTTAATAGATAAACTAACCATCCAAAATATGAATTATGAATTTTAACACTAAATTTTTTGGTACGGCTCAAATCGTACTGTCAGCAATTATGATTAATGCACAGACTTCAACGGCCAAGCTGCCGGGCGATCCTACGCTCCCATCCACCAAAGCAAATCTTGAAAAACTGATTTCTTATGATAAAGGAAACTTTAAATATAAGGTGGAAGATTATTTTGCAAGACCCAATGCTTCACAGTTTAAAATTTCCCCGGACGGGCAGTATCTGTCCTACAAGGAAAAAGATAAGGATAAGAAGAATCATGTTTATGTAAAAGAACTGAAAACAGGCAAAATATCCAAGGCAATCGTTGAAAAAGATGATCTTATCAAAAGTTATGGCTGGCTTGGCAACAAACGCCTATTCTTTACCCAAGACAAAGGAGGCAACGAAAATATCCACCTGTATGCTGCGGATATTGACGGGAAAAATCTCAAGGACCTTACTCCGTTTGACGGAATTACCCTGGGAACCGTAAAGCTGATAAAAGATACGGATTTTGTTGTGGTTACCATGAATAAAAACAACAAACAGATCTTTGAGCCTTATAAGATCAATTTCAATACAGGTGAAATGACCCAGCTGTATGAAAATAAAGACGTGAACAGCCCTATTGATGATTATATGTTTGATAAGGATGGAAACCTCAGAGGATACACTGTTCTTGAGAACGGGCTAACGACAAAAACTTACTATAAAGACTTACAGACAGGGAAATTCAACCTCCTGAAATCCACAGACTGGAAAGATACCTTTTACATCATAGGCCTTAATGATAATTCTAAAAATAAAGATGAAGCTTATGTGGTCACCAATCTGGACAGTGATAAATCCAGGATTGTACTTTATGATCTGAAAAAAAATGCATTGATCAGAGAGGTATACTCCAATCCGGTATTTGATGTGAATTCTATAAGCCTTGCCGGTAAAAACAGGAATTACGAACTGGATTATATCAGCTATGACGGTATTAAGAGCGAAACGGTCCCGGTAAGTAAATTTTATAAAGAAATTGATGATCAACTGAAAGCTGAATTTAAAGACAAACAGTTTTCCATCGTTTCTTCCGATGACAACAACGATAAGCTTTTGGTTTATGTAGGCAGTGATAAGCTTTATGGTGCTTATTACGAATATGATACGAAAAGTAAAAAAACAAGCCTTCTTTACAATCTGATGCCACAGCTGAAAGAAGAAGATATGGCAGAAATGAGACCTATTGAATTCAAAAGCAGGGATGGACTCACCATTCATGGTTATATTACCCTTCCCAAAGCAGCTCTTGAAGGCAAAAAAGTACCTCTTATTGTTAATCCCCACGGAGGTCCGCAGGGAATCCGGGATCAATGGGGTTTCAATCCTGAGACCCAGCTTTTTGCCAGCAGAGGATATGCAACCCTTCAGGTGAATTTCAGAATCTCAGGAGGCTATGGAAAAGAATTCCAGAAATCAGGTTACAAGCAGATCGGAAGAAAAGCAATGGATGATGTGGAAGACGGCGTAAAATATGCCATTGAACAAGGCTGGGTAGACAAAGATAAGATCGCTATCTATGGAGGAAGCCATGGAGGTTATGCCACATTGATGGGGCTTATCAAGACTCCTGATCTCTATGCTTGCGGGGTGGATTATGTAGGGGTATCCAATATTTTTACTTTCTTCGATTCCTTCCCGGAATACTGGAAGCCTTACAAAGAAATGGTAAAGCAGATCTGGTATGATCTGGATAATCCGGAAGAAGCAAAAATAGCCAAAGAAGTTTCACCGGTTTTCCAGATTGATAAAATCAAGAAACCTTTATTTGTGGTACAGGGAGCCAATGATCCAAGGGTTAACATCAATGAATCCGATCAGATTGTAAATGCAATGCGTGCAAAAGGCTTTGAAGTTCCTTATCTGGTAAAATATGATGAAGGACATGGATTCGGAAAAGAACCGAACAGGCTGGAACTATACAAATACATGCTGGGCTTCTTCGCAGAGAATTTTAATAAAAAATAGAATAACTTTAGAATAAACAGGAACGGGAAGTGTAATGCTTTCCGTTTTTTATTAGATATTTAGGGATTAGAAATCAGGGATTAGGGATTCCCTCAGTATTTCCAGCTACAAACATTCTTCCAAAACTTTTATCCCACACCCCGAAGCCCGCATCTCGTATCCCGTATCCCGAAACCCGCATCCCGTACCAAAAATCCACCAATCAATAATTTTTTTTAAATTTATTAAAGTAAAACCAAAAGACAGTTCGTCATAGCAATATGGAGGTTGTCGAAGAAATAACAATGCCACAAGAGGAGAAAGCAAGTATCATCTCACAAACCGTTTCAAAGTACGGAGGAAAGCTGATGTCTTATATTCGTCCGAAAGTGAAAAACACTGAAGATGCGGAAGATATTCTGCAGGAAGTGTGGTTTCAGTTCAGCAGTCTGACCAATCTTTCCGAGATTGTGAATGTGGGCGGCTGGCTGTACAGGGTAACTGCAAATAAAATTACAGACCGTTACCGAAAAAAGAAAACTGAAAATCTTGAAGATTTCGTTTATGAAGATGAAGACGGAAGTTTTTCTATCAAAGATATTTTATTGCTGGACGAGAGTGCCGGGCCTGAAGTTAAGATGTTTCAGGATGAAATATGGAAGAAGCTTTTTGAAGCTCTGGATGAACTTCCCGAAAAACAGAGACTGGTTTACGTAGAAAATGAACTGAACGATAAAACCCTTCAGCAAATTGCTGATGAACAGGGAGAAAATATAAAAACCATTATCAGTAGAAAAAATTATGCTGTGAAGCATTTAAGAAACAGGTTGAGAAAATTATACGAAGATTTAAATAGTTAGTAAAAAGAAAGTTATGAATCATAATAAACACAAAAAAGGCTGGATTTTTTTATTCCTATGTCCACCGTTGATTTTACTGGGAGTTACATGGATCGTCATGTCCCTTTGGAATTGTCTGCTTCCCGATATTTTGGGAGTAAAATCAATAACATACTGGCAGGCAATGGGAATATTGATTTTGAGTAAAATTCTTTTCGGAGGCTTCCATTTCGGAAAAGGGGTAAGAGATTTTAAGGAAAGAAAGATGAGAGAAAAAATGCAGCATCTGTCTCCTGAAGAAAGAGAAAAATTTAAAGAAGTCTGGAGAGAAAAATGTGCAGGCGGATTCTTTAACAGACCTAATAAAACAAACGAATAATTTGAAAATTTTAAAGAAGTAGTAAAGTAAATTGAAAATTCATTCGTCTATATAAAAAACAAGAAGTAGTAAAATTTAAAATTTTGAAAAAATGAAAAATTCAGCATTAAAAGGAGCTCTTGGAGCATTAGCTGTTGTAGGAGTAGCATTGGCTGCTAAAAAAATAGCACAGAGAAAAAGATTTATGAAAGGTATTTTTAACGAATACGGAATCAAAGAAAAATCACCTTTCGGTCTTGCAGATAAGATCAGAGAAATGAATGATGAGCAATATCAGGAACTGAAAGGGAAGTTCAAAAAAGAATTTGCTTCAGGATGTTGCAGAAAGAATCATAGCAACACTGCAGAAGCATAAGTAGTAGAAACTAAATTGAAATTGTTAATTCCGGCGCGGGAAGCTCTGCTTCCCGCGCCGGAATTTTTTTACTGTCATTGCGAGGAGCCCCAGCGACGAAGCAATCTCAAATAATGATGGCTTCTAGAGCCCCATTCATCAAGGGCGTAACTTTATGAAAAATAGAGAAATACATATAGAAGATGGCTGAGATTATCGAAGCTACCGCTGTCGGATCTGAAAAACTAAGAAGTAGAATTTATCTTCAAATAAGGCCACATTTTATCCTGCAGAATAATGATAAAGAAAATAAATCCTTATTTTTGTAAGGTTCAATGAAAGACTATTACTATTTTCTTGGGATTTCTCCGGATGCTTCAGAAGAAGACATCAAAAAAGCCTATAGAAAGCTCTCTTTAAAATATCATCCCGATAAGAATGAAAACGATGACTTCTTTGCAGGGCGGTTCCGTGAAATCCAGGAAGCCTATGAAATATTGAGTGATCCGGGAAAGAGACGTACTTATGATCAGAATTTAGAGAGTCATCAGAAAAGTTTCAGGTACAATATCCCGCCTTCTATTAAAACGTTTACGGCGAATAAGATTCATGCAAAAAAAGGGGAGGAGATTATCATCAACTGGCAGACCAACAATGCGGATGTGGTAAAAATACTTCCTTTCGGGCTGGAAAAACCTTTTGGAGAAAGAATATTTAAGATTACGGAATTCAAGGACGGGAAATTCCAGTTATTGCTTCATGCAACGAATTCTCTGCTTCATAAAACCGCTGTGCAGGGAATCACTATTACTGAAGTCTTTGAGAACGATGGTGCCCAGTTTAAAAGCAGTGTGGAAGAAATGTTCAGGCCTCAGCCGAGGACACGGATCAATAGATACGGTCAGCCCAAAATGATGATGCTGATCTGGGGAATTATTATTTTAGTACTGGCACTGTATTTTTTATTCAGGAATTCCGGCTAGTTTAAGCCATCTTTTTTCTTCCCGGACATTTCTTGCATCTTTTTCCCTTCTTGAATTTCTTGCAGCAGGATTTTTTTTCGCAGAACATGTCTTCATTATTGAATGCGTATACTGGTGATAAAGGCGGTACTTTAAATGGGGTAATCATATTCATGTTGCAAATATATTAATTTAGAATAAATATAATTAATAAAATTTAATGAATCTTATCACCCCTGTTTATCAGTGTGTTTATCAGGTGTTCATTGCATGATTTTAGAATAGAAAGATTGTTTTTTGGTAATAAATTCTTCCTGAAAACAATCATCAATCTAATACATAAACTAAAATTTAGACTGAATAAAATTAGAAGGCAGGTTTTAAGCTGGTGGTGATATTTGCTTGAAGAAGTTTTTTAAACCTTGTATTAAAAGTTAAGCTTTTAGATTTTATGCAATAAATAATTTTTATATCGTTTCTTTTTTTAACAGATCTGGAATTTCCCCCATCGTTTCAGCAATTTCACACTCTTGTACAATCGTTTAAAAAATTGTAATTTTACGAATCTTTTTTACGAACAAAATCTAATAAATAAAAATGAATACAGAACAGTTTGTGAGCCGTCACATTTCCCTTAATGAAGCCGATAAACAGGCGATGTTGGAAAAATTGGGCGTTTCAAGTATTGAAGAACTAATTTCTCAGACCATTCCTTCTTCTATCCGTTTAGAGAAAGATCTTGAGATCTCGGCACCGCTTTCAGAATACGAAATGCTGAACCATTCGAAAGATTTGGCATCGAAGAATACTGATTATACGAGCTACATTGGTTTTGGATATCACAATACCCTTTTACCATCAGCTATTCAGAGAAATATCTTTGAAAACCCAAGCTGGTACACGGCGTATACTCCTTATCAGGCGGAAATCGCCCAGGGAAGACTGGAAGCTCTTCTGAATTTCCAGACTGTAGTGTGCGACCTTACAGGCTTTGAGCTTGCGAATGCTTCTCTTCTTGATGAGTCTACAGCTGCGGCTGAAGCAATGCACATGTTCTTTAACAACAGAACGAAAGAGCAGAAGAAAGCAAATGCAAACAAATTCTTTGTTTCCGATCTTGTTTTGCCTCAAACCGTTGCTGTTTTAAAAACCAAAGCAGAAGGTTTAGCTATCGAAATTGTGGAAGGTGATCACAAAACTCACCAGTTTGACGAAACTTATTACGGTGTCTTATTACAGTACCCGGGTAAAAACGGAATCGTTCTGGATTACACAGAAGATATTGTAGAATATAAAAAGTTAGACCTGCAGGTAGTTGTTGCCTGCGATCCGATGGCTTTGGTTAAACTGAAATCACCGGCTTCCATGGGGGCTGACTGTGCGGTTGGAACTTCACAGAGATTCGGTATTCCATTAGGTTACGGAGGTCCTCACGCAGCATTTTTCTCTTGCAGGGAAGATTACAAAAGAGATATTCCGGGAAGAATCATCGGGGTTTCTCAGGATATGTACGGAAAACGTGCATTGAGAATGGCGCTTCAGACCAGAGAGCAGCACATTAAAAGAGAAAGAGCTACTTCCAATATCTGTACAGCACAGGTACTTCTTGCTGTAATGGCAGGAATGTATGCCGTTTACCACGGTCCTAAAGGTTTGAACTACATCGCTGATCAGATCCACTTTAAGGCAAACGCTTTGAAAAACGGTCTTAAAGCATTAGGATATCAGGTTGTTGAAGAGCCGATCTTCGATACGGTGAAAATTACAATGAGTGAAGATGAAAAAGGAAGATTGTCAAGAATGATGCTTGATCATAAAATCAATCTGAATTATTTCACAGAAGGTGTTGTAAGCATTGCCATCAATGAAAGTACTACATTGGATAAATTAAATATTCTGATGGCTTCTTTTGCTCAGTTCAAAGATAAGCAGACTTTCAAGTTAGAAATCAAAGAAGGATACAGCATCCCTGAAGAGAATTTAAGAAAAGACGAAATTCTTACCGAGCAGGTATTCAACAAATACCATACGGAAACAGAATTGATGCGTTACATCAAGCGTCTTGAAAGAAAAGACTTGTCATTAACGCACTCAATGATTTCTCTTGGATCTTGTACAATGAAGCTGAATGCTGCTACTCAGATGTTGCCACTTTCATGGGATAATTGGGGAGCTGTTCATCCGTTTGTACCAGTAGATCAGGCAGGAGGTTATCAGGAAATGATCAAAGAACTTGAAAAAGACCTTGCTGAGATCACTGGTTTTGCAGGAACTTCTCTGCAGCCGAATTCAGGAGCTCAGGGAGAATATGCAGGATTAATGGTAATCAGGGAATATCACATTTCAAGAGGTGAAGGCCACAGAAATGTAGTACTGATCCCTCAGTCTGCACACGGAACCAACCCGGCTTCTGCAGCCATGGCAGGAATGAAAATTGTTGTCGTTAAAAACCTTGAAAGCGGGGAAATCGATTTCGAAGATTTAAAAGCTAAAACAGAGCAGCATTCTGAGAACCTGTCTTGTGTAATGATCACTTATCCGTCTACTTACGGATTCTTCGATGCCAATATTAAAGAAATTACAAGCCTGATCCACGAGCACGGCGGCCAGGTATATATGGATGGTGCCAATATGAATGCTCAGGTAGGATTCACAAGTCCTGGAAACATCGGGGCAGACGTTTGCCACCTGAATTTACACAAAACTTTTGCGATTCCTCACGGTGGCGGAGGTCCTGGAGTAGGCCCGATCTGTGTGGCTAAGCACCTGGTTCCTTTCCTTCCTTCCAATGCCAATATCAAAATCGGTTCTAAAGATGCAATCGACGGTATTTCTGCAGCACCTTACGGTTCAGGATTGATCCTGAATATTTCTTACTCTTACATCAAGATGTTAGGGACAGAAGGATTGAAAAAAGCTACCGGACATGCGATCATGAATGCAAATTATCTGAAAGAAATTTTAGCAGAGCATTTCCCGATCTTATATTCAAACAAGAATGGAAGAGTGGCTCACGAATGTATCGTAGATTTCCGTCAGTTCAAGTCTTTAGGAATTGAAGTGGCTGATGTGGCGAAGAGATTAATGGATTATGGATTCCATGCTCCTACTGTTTCTTTCCCTGTAGCAGGAACATTAATGATAGAGCCTACGGAATCTGAAAGCAAGGCTGAAATCGACCGTTTCGCAGAAGCTTTAATCTCCATCAAGAAAGAAATTGAAGAGATTGCTAACGGAGAAGCAGATCAGGCCAACAACGTCCTTAAAAACGCTCCTCACACAGAACAGCTGGTAATCTCTGATTCATGGGATAAACCATACAGCAGAGAAAAGGCAGCTTATCCGCTGGAGTGGGTAAGAGACCACAAATTCTTTGCTTCTGTTTCAAGAGTGGATGAAGCTTACGGAGACAGAAACTTAGTATGTACTTGTGAGCCGATTGAAGCTTATATGTAATAATTTATAACCAATATAAAACACCCGTTTAGATTCTAAACGGGTGTTTTTTTTAAGTTTATTTTCTATTACCTTCTTTTATAGCTGTATGCTACAAGAAGTGCCACAGCCATAGTTGCACATGTTACCATTGAAACTATTTGAATAGATGCTTCACTGTCTTTTGAAGATGTTGAATTTTGATCTTTAGTACATGAAGACAGTACTGCTGCCATGAATAGGCAGCCCAAAAGTAATTTTTTAATCATAAATGTATTTGTTTGGTTATTAATAATTTATGAGCAAAAAAGATGCCGTATACTCTGCCGGAATAGAAATTCTATATGCAGTAAATAGAATTGGATGAGCTTTTTTTGTGAAAATTAACTCTACTCAATTTATCACTTACCGTTAACCTTTCCGCTTAATTTTTTTTGAAATATATAAAGTCGCAAAAATGCTGGCGATCGTTATACAGGTTATTAAAAAAGTAGCTTTTATCATATCATTTTCATTCCTTGGTCCATTTCCAGAGCAGTCAGCAAGCATCAGGGCAGCAGTGAAAAGACAGCAAAATATTCCGAGAGAATTCCGGAAAGAGAGCAAAATATTTGTTTTCATCATAGATGGTATTTGTGTGCCGTAAATCTATAATAAAAACTGATCTAAATAGTTATAAATGAAAAGATTAACTTTTTTAACGTAAAATTTTTTATGATTTTGCCATAGCACAGCTGATTTTAAAATCGTAATTGTCTTTTTTGTGAAATAAAAGATCAATCAAATAGTCATCAGGATTTAAAAATTTAAACTTTAAACAATCTCAAAACTCCCACATCCTCATACTCTCTCACCCTTATACTCTCATACTCCTAAACTTTTTCATTCCAGTAATAAGAATCCGGATATACTCTAGCAACAAATACTGCAGTTCCCACTCTCACAATTGTAGCGCCTTCTTCAATGGCTGTTTCCAGGTCACCGCTCATTCCCATGGAAAGCTCCTTCATTTCTACGTTGGGAATATTCTGGCTGATGATCTCCTGCTGTAAATCTTTAAGGATCTTAAAGCATTTTCTTACCTTTTCCGTTTCTGCACTGAAAAGACCGATCGTCATTAATCCTTTGATCTTTAATGTCGTGAATTCAGCAACTTTTCTGGTCAGTTCAACAGCTTCTTCAGGATGTACGCCAAATTTACTTTCCTCACCGGAAGTATTCACCTGGATCAGGACGTCTATTGTTTTTCCTTCGGATAAAAGCCGCTGGTGGAGTTTTTCTGCAAGATCCGGACGGTCCAGAGACTGTACACAAACCACGTCATACTTTAGAATATCTTTGATCTTATTGGTCTGGAGATGCCCGATGAAATGATTTTCATGAGGTGTATCTTTCAGTCCTTCATATTTTTCTTTTAGTTCCTGAACTTTATTTTCTGCAATCAGGGTATACCCGTTTTCTAAGGCAGTTTTAATGCGTTCTGCGGAAACCGTTTTTGTAGCCAGCAGTAATCTTACTTCATCCCGGCTCCTTCCTGCTTTTTCGCATGCTTTCCTGATTCTGTCATTTATGATTTCAAGATTGTGGAGGATATCTTCTTTCATGGCTGTATGATTTTCTCGGCTTCCAGTTTTTTGATTAAAGCAGATTTTATTGAGGTTAAAGTGTGATCTTTCGCTTCAGCAAAAGAAATGTTGTATTTTCTTTCTACTTTTTGCAGTTCTTCCGGAAAGCCGGAAACAAGACTGTCATAATAAGTATCTAAAAACTCCCTTGAGGGCAGTTCGTAGCTGATCTTTAACTGAAAACGTCTCAGCAGGGCAGTATCGATAATCTCTGCATGATTGGTGGCACACATCAGAAGAGCGTTCTCGGGATAATAATCAATAAGCTGGATCAGGGTATTCACAAGTCTTCTCATTTCGCCCACGTCCTTGTCGTCGCTGCCTCTCGCTTTCCCGATCTGGTCCAGTTCGTCCAGGAAAAGAACAGATCTTTCCCTTGCAGCTTTGTCGAAGATCATTTTGATATTTTGTGAAGTCTCTCCGATACGCGAAGACACAATATTACTGAGATTAAGGATCAGGATATTTTTACCTAGCGCATTCGCTACAGCTTTGGCGGTCATGGTTTTTCCACATCCGGAATTTCCCTGCAAAAGGATCTTATTATTGACCGGAAGCCCATATTCCTGCAGCTCCTTCACATAAGTATGCTCTTTGATAAGTTGTACCAGCTGGTCTCTGTTATGGCTGTCGAGAAATACATCGTTAAGGCTTACTTCCTCCTTGTCCTGAATGATGAGATTATACAGATTCATGTTAAAAAACTAAAAAGTGATTCTTATCCGAACAAAGATAAGGCTTTATTGATTGAAGTTCCGGATAAACCAATAGACTATATCAAATAATATTCGATAGGAACGGGCTTTAGCCCGTTTATAAAAAACAAATCCTCATCTGGCTTTAGCCAAAACCTTTAAATTACCGTTAATCAACAAGAAAAGCCGAACTATGGTTCGGCTTGACTATTGGGATATATAAAATTTGCTATGAAATTCAGATAAAAAGTTATGTTTTCCGGCCCTTTTACTCTAATGAGTAAAAGAGCGTCATCTGACATTTTCAGATTAAAAACATAAACAATACAATTAATATAGATGTTCTATAAGCTTTCCTTTAAATAGAACTAGTTTCTTTGTTCTCTTTTTACTGTTGCAAAATAAGAAGCGAATACTACTACACATGTTGCGATACCGATGTAAGTTACCATTTTTTGTTTTATTTAATTATTTGACTTTATTTTATCAATTTTCTAATTGCAATATTACTATTTTCAAATCACGTGCCAAAGCAAATAATTATGATGTATATCAGTGTGTTATGTTCTTAATTTGTTAATTTTTACGACCCTTTTGTTTATAAATAATTAATGTGTTTTTATGAAATTATTGATATCTTTATTGTCTTATCTGTAAAATTTTAAAAAGTTGATAACTGTTTCAATACTTCTATATTGGACTTGATAAAACAAAAAATCAAAAATGCAATGCATAGTATCTGCTTTCAACTTGGTAACTGAACGTCAGATTTTGGGAAATGAAAGAATTATTATGTTAAGAAAACTTATTTTTCGAAGCCTGATTTTATCCTGAAATTTTTCAACCCCGAACGGATTGGTGACACGAATTTGAGAATTTTGTCACATCATATAGAAATACTGACATACTTGAAACATATATTGTCACACATTTTTTAACGATGCAATTTTTTTCTTTTATAAATGATTGATGACAACTACTTTGAATATTTTCACCTATGGGGGATATTAAGAGGTTCATTTTGCAGGATTTATATTTCATATTCATATACTCAGGTAGGAATCCGGATACTATAAGAATTTAATGATTAAATCCCAATGAAAAATAGAAAACGCTACCGATTTGGCAGTCAGTTTTTATAAGGAAAAAATGGCTTTCATTATTTTTGTAGAAAATACGCTTTATGGGACGCAGTTATATATTTCTTGCCTTAGCAATTATATTCGAGATCATAGCAACCACTTTTCTTAAGAAATCTGAAGAATTTTCAAAGCTTTGGCCATCTGTGGTTACCGTGATAGGATATGCTTCCGCCTTTTATTTTCTGAGCCTTACCCTTCGCCATATTCCTGTAGGAATAACATACGCCATATGGTCCGGGGTAGGTATTGTTTTCATAACGATGATTGGAATCGTTGCTTTTAAGCAGGTTCCGGATCTTCCGGCCATCATAGGAATTCTTTTGATCGTTATTGGGGTAATTGTTATTAATGTGTTTTCGAAAATGGGAACGCATTGATTTTTTAGTTAAAAAGATCAAAACAGCTCCAATTTTTTATGTTTTATATCTACTTTAAAATATGGATAGTGGATTGGAAGAAATTAAACAGAAATATCCTGTCATAAAATATCTCGATACTGTTCTCGGTAATAAAGTCTTTATGACGGAACGTATTGCTAACCATGTTTTCTTCCACAAAAACAAACCAGACTTCTTTAAGCTGTTTCTGTCTTTTAAATTCTTCAAAAACATTCCAGTCGTAGGGAGTGTGGTGGCTAAGGTTATAGAATAAAATCCCTTTTTTAACACCATTTTCTTCCACAATGTTAATAGGGTGCTGAATATAATTTAAAATACTGATCGGTGACTGATAACACTCCACAAAATGGTGCAGATCAATCATCTGTATCACCTTTTCTTCTTGCTGGGATTCTGTCATATAAAAACATTCTGAAGTTATTTCTTTTGTAAGTTCCTGAAAAACGGCTAATTCCATAAGCATTAAAATTCAGGGCAAAGAAAGAAATAATACCATTGTATGAAATTTTTTTTATACGAAACCGCTTTTATTTTATACGAAATCCCATCCGTTAAAATTGGTATAAAAAATGACAGGGTTGGTATAATATTATAAAGATTTCCTGCGTTATTCTCTATTTTTGTTTCTGATTAAGACTTACGGAATATTATGAAATACGGGTCATTAAAATTTAAGGAGACACTTGTCATGGATTTTCTGGTTGAAGACCGGTTCAAAGTCCGCAGGCATCTGTTATTCCTGATTTTCTTCTTCTTTCTGATGTACAGTGCGAGGTTCTGGCATTGGTATTCCGGGCTTTATCAGTATTATGTTTTGCTTTTTGTATATGTTGTCCTGATTACCATGGTATACATCAATATATATGTCCTGGTGCCAAAGTTTTTCTTTAAAACAAGATATATTACCTATCTCATTCTGCTGTTAATAATGGGAGTTGCCGGACTGAACATGATAAGCTATGGCTTTAAATTTTTCTTCGGGGACTTCAGGGTAGAAAATATTAAAAAGGAGAGTGAAAAAGCAAATCTGTATGAAGGTATATTGATGTGCATCCCGATTATTATGACAACAACTACCGTAAAACTCCTGCAAAAATGGATCACCGATACCAAAAGACTAACGGAACTCAATAATCTTACCTTACAAATGGAGCTGAATGAGCTCCGTAACCAGATCAATCCGCATTTTCTTTTCAATATGCTGAACAATGTGAAGGCGCTTACAAGAACAGATCCTGAAAAAGCATCAGCAGTTATCGTTAAGCTTTCAGAATTTTTGAGATATCAGCTGTATGAAAACGGAGAAGAGAAAACTCTGCTTATTTCAGAGATTGATTTTTTATCCAATTTCCTGAACCTTGAAAAAATACGAAGAGAAAATTTCTCGTTCACCATTAATGCAGAAACAGAAAACAGAACGATAAAAAGTACTTTTATCCCGCCGAATTTATTTACCACTTTTGTTGAAAACGCAGTAAAACACAGTCTTGATATCAGCAGCAAGATGTGCTATGTGAAAATAAATATAAGTGTCGAAAATAAAATCCTTTATTTCACCTGTACCAATTCAATGAATCCGAGTCTGACCGTTTCCAACGCCAACTACAGCGGACTGGGACTTGCCAATATTAAAAGAAGACTCGAGCTTCTCTATGGACATACTTTCAGCCTTGAAATTACCTCCGGAGAAAAAGAATATACCGTTAATTTAAAAATTCCTGTATGAACTGTATTATAGTAGATGATGAGCCGCTTGCAAGAGCAGAAATGCGTTCACTGATCAATGAAACCTCAAAGGTCGAAATCCTGGGCGAATTTTCCAATGCTCCTTCAGCACTGGATTTTCTGAAAACCAATGAGGTAGATCTTATTTTTCTGGATATCGAGATGCCGATGGTAACCGGATTGGAATTTGCCGAAATGCTGCCCAAAAAATCACTGATTATTTTTACCACGGCCTATTCCCAATATGCCTTAAAAAGCTATGAACTGGAAGCTGTAGATTACCTGTTGAAGCCGATAGATGCCAAAAGACTTGAAAAAGCCATAGAAAAAGCTATTCTCTACACGGAACTTTTGTCTAAGGATACAGTGAAAAATACGGTAGAGTCCAATACGGCAGATTTTTTATTCATCAAAGCGGACCGGAGATTCTATAAAATCAGTTTTTCAGACATTAAATTTATAGAAGGCCTGAAAGACTATGTCGTTATCCATACCCGGCAGCAAAAACTTATCACAGCCATGAATCTCAAAACCATCCACCAGAAAATTTCCTGGAATACCTTTCTCCGGGTAAGTAAATCGTATGTGGTTAATCTCGATTTTATTGATTCATTTGACAATCATAATATTTATATCGATGAATTCGAAATTCCTATAGGTGAAGTTTACAGATCCGATTTTTTTACAAATTATGCCGGCGGAACTCTGAATTCGGAAGGATAGATTACAGCTTTTGACCTACAAAGCGGATTACAGAACCTGTTCCGTTATGAAATAAACCTTCATGGAGCTCTATTTCTTTTTCTTCCAGCTCTATGATGCTGTAATTGGGAAAGTCTGCTTTAATCTCATCTATTGAAAATAAAGATCCGATGTCTTTAGGGCCGCCAACTCTCTCATTTTTGGCTATATAATCAAGATGATTTTTGCTGAATGCCTCAAAAATAATAACTCCTCCTTTACGAAGATACTGATCCAGCATCCGATGGATAGAAGACTTGATCTCTGCAGGGAAGTGTGCATAAATAAGAGCAATGACGTCAAACTGTTCAGCCTGAAAATTTAAAGTCTGAAGCTCACCAACCTGATAATCAATCGCGATATTATGATTAGCAGCAAGCTGTAAGGCTTTATTCTTACCCTCATTGCTGATATCAAAGGCGAAAACTTCCCATCCTTTTGTTGCTGCAAAAACAGCATTCCGCCCTTCGCCTTCTGCAGGAAACAGGATAGTACCGGGCTTTAATTTTTCTAACTGTTCTTTTAAATAATTATTGGGTTCTGTTCCGTAAGCGAATTCTTCACTGCTGTACCTGTCATTCCATCTGTCAAGCCATAGGTTTTCTGTCATTTTTGTAAGTTTAGGGTGGTGATTGCAATCATGCATCAAGCAGTTGCTTTAAAGAACCAAATATAAGGCGATTCCGGTTGTTTCTGCGAATGGAAAAAACATTGGCCAAAATAGATTCTGTAAATAAGTGAAGACAAAAATTATAACAGCTTATTTAATAAAGCTTCTGATCCTTTTCACAGTAAAAGCTTCGTCTTTTCCCCAAACCGGTTTGTTTTTTTACTAGCTTTTGCCCACATTTAGGACATGTTGTTTTGGTATGAACCAGCCAGTGTTTCTTTAAAACAAATTCCCGTTTCCATTCCAGGAAGTCAAAACTGTAATTGCGGGCTTCGGCAATCAGTTCTTTCAGTTTTTTAGGTGGGAGATTTCCAATCAGGCTTTCAGGCTGGACACCTATTCTGAACAGGACTTCATTTTTGATAATATTTCCCACTCCGGAAAAGATATCCTGGTCCATTAAGGCATCACAAACCATCATCTGCGGTTTGGATTTCAGTTTCTTTTCTGCTTTTTGCGGGTTCCAGGCATCGCTCATTATATCTGCTTCCCAGTCTATTGAAGATAAAAATTCAAGATCTACCGATTTGACGGAGCAGGTGTAAAAATATAAGCTGCCGGTTTTAAAAATCAGAGACAAGCGAAGGCTTTTATCGGGCTTTGTCTGTTCATCAACACTGTAAGACCCAAACATAAGCAGGTGAATACGGATCGCCTGTTGATCCAGGACAAGATACGTTTGCTTTCCAAACGTCCGGATTTCATGAAGGGTTTGTCCGGTCAGAGGATCTTTATCGAATTTGGCATTGCCTGAAGCTTCCGTCACTTGTTTTCCGACAAACGGCTGCAGGCTTTCTTTCATTAAAATTATGGATGGTCCTTCAGGCATGGCTTTACTTTTCAACAAAAGTTCAAATACTATTCCGTAAAAATAAAATTTGGAGTAATTTTGAAAAATGATGAATTTAAACCAGATTTTCACGAATCAGCGTACAGGAAATAATCCGCATACCAAAGCATCAAGAACTGATTTTCAGAGAGATTTCGACAGGATTATCTTCTCTTCCGCATTCAGAAGGCTGCAGAATAAAACCCAGGTTTTCCCCCTTCCCGGAAGCGTTTTCGTACACAACAGGCTGACCCACTCGCTGGAAGTTTCGTCAGTAGGGCGAAGTTTGGGAAGTATTATCGGAGAATTTATCTTTGATACCTATAAAAATGATCTCACAGAAGATTCCAAAAACTTTTATCTTCATAATTTAGGAAATGTAATTGCCGCAGCATGCTTGTGTCATGATGTAGGAAATCCGGCTTTCGGACATTCGGGAGAAGATGCTATTGCTAGTTACTTTGAGAGGAATGAGAAAGATCTCAAAGTCAAATTTAATGAAAAGGAGTGGGCGGATCTTGTGAATTTTGAAGGAAATGCCAATGCTATCAGAGTTCTGGCACAACGTCAGCAGGGAAAAGATGATGGCGGAATTCAGCTTACATTTTCTACGCTTGCAAGCATTGCCAAATACCCTTGTGAAGCGGTGGCCAAGAAAAAAGGGATTATTCACAGAAAAAAATTCGGGTTTTTCCAGAACGAGAAAGATATTTTCCTGGAAATAGCAAAGTCAACTAATCTGATCCTGGAAAATGAAGAACCCTATATCTTCAAAAGACATCCTTTTGTATGGCTGGTAGAAGCAGCAGATGATATCTGCTATAACATTATTGATATGGAAGATGCCCACAGATTGGGAATTGTCTCCACTTCAGACTGTGAAAACCTGTTTTTTGAACTGATAAAATCTGAAAGCAGCGATACGGAAAAAGTGAAAAATAAGCTGGCTTCCATTTCCAATGAAAATGAAAAGATCTCCTATCTGCGGGCAAAAGCAATCAATGCCCTGATCAATAAATCCCTTGAAATTTACAAGCATAATTTTGAAACCATCCTTGAGGGTAATCTGAACAATGGGCTTTTGGATATTTATAAGTCTGAAAACCGTGCCCTCCAGGATATCGAATCATTCTCCATTGAAAAGATTTACAACCATAAAGCTGTTGTGGAAATTGAAAATGCGGGTTATAATGTAATGTATGAGCTTCTCGACCATTTTATTCCATCGATTCTGAAACCTGAGGATGAAAGGAAATCTTACGATAAAAAAGCTCTGAAACTGCTTCCAAGGCAATTCGTTTATGAAGAGGGGACGGATTATCAGAAAGTGCTTGGCGTTATAGATTTTGTTTCAGGAATGACAGATAATTTTGCAACCGATCTTTACAGGAAAATTAAAGGAATTGATATTGGAATGACGGTTTAAATTTTCAAAGTTAAAGTTACTATATACCTTAATGATTCAACATAAAATAAAAAGCTCCCGGAATTTCCGGGAGCTTTTTATTTTTATTTCTTCGTTTTAGAAACCTCTTTTATTAATGTATATTTTATAGAAGATCCGTCAGCAGGCGGATTGGCAATTTTTTCTGTTTTTACCTTTAAAACATATTCATATCCCGGTTCGTAAGTAAAGCCTTCGATATTCGTATAGAAATTCGTCCAGTTATCTGAAGCCTTTTCTTTTACCTGCAGGCATTTCATAGGAGCTACTCCTGTACAGTCTGCGGTTTCAGGTCCTACGATGAATGTTTTTTCATCAGCTCCGGCAGTGTTGGCCGTTGTTGTACATTGTGTCATTGCGAATAGGGCTACTGCAGGAACAGCGCTTTTCAAAATGGTTGCGATAATTTTCATAAACTTATTTTAATGCTTAGGTCCAATTACTATGCCGAAGTTTTCAACACAGCTTTTCTATCATTTTTGAGTTCTTAATTATTTAATTTATGCGTTTCTGAAAATGTAACCCCAGTATATAAATACTAAAAATACAACATGGGAAATCTAACTTAAATTGGAAATTATGAAATTGAAAAAAAGATTGGTGTTAGTGATCGGAGGTTTAATGAAATTAGAGTTAAGTTTTCAAAAAGAATGTATTTGTAAGGAAAAAGTTATTGCTGACTATATATTAAGTTTAACTTTAAATTTATGTTTTTAATGTGTTTGAAAATCAGTGTTTTTATATTTTTATTTAGATTTTAGTTTAAGTATAATGTTTTGAAATTAGGCATCACTTTTCGGCGGCCGGAGGCCGCCGAAAAGTGATGCCATTTAAACTCTTTCCCATTTAAATACCACAAGTCATTCATAAAAATCTTTGATTTTTAGAAAACTAAAAGTGTACTCCAAACAGTAAAAAATTATGCTTAGAAAACTTAAGTGTCAAAATTTTGTAGTCAAAACAGATATTAAATTAACCTCTCGGCATCTTCAGCTTCTTTTGGTTTTGGAGCTGCTCCCTTGAATTTTTGTTTACCGGTCAGCAGCTCAAAGAACAGTCTGAAGTCTGAGATTAATGACCAGAGTGGGTATTTAAAGGTCGCAGGTTTGTTTTTTTCAATGATGGCATGGCTGAACCACGCGAAACCATATCCGAATATCGGAATATACCATAGGAAACGTTCTTTTCCTGAGCTGATGACGTACCAGATGACCACAAATACCAAAAGAGTTCCTATAAAATGAAAGATTCTGGTTCCTATTTTACTGTGTTCGGTAAGATAGAACTGATAGAACTCGCTATATGTTTTAATTCTTTCTGACATGGCAATATTAGTTAATAGTTCTGTTGGAAGATATGCAATAATTCTGCCGATTTAATGCAAATGAAAAAGGCAAACTTGCCGGGTTGCAAGTTTGCCTTTGTTATATAGTGCGGAAGCAGATATTGTTACACTGCTTCTTTTCTCAGCTTACTGTTTTTATAGCCGTAGCAGAAATAAATTATCAGTCCTAAAGCAAACCAAAGTCCGAACCAGAACCAGTTTTCATGGCTCATTCCCGTAAGGAGATATAAACATGAACTTAGCCCGATCAAAGGAATTAAAGAGAAATTTTTAATGAAGGCAAAAATGCACAGAATTAAATTTACCACAATAAAAACGGAAATAGAAGCTCTGAATTCACCCTCTTTAGGATCTTTCCAGTCCATTAGATTGGTAAAGAATTGAGGCTGCCATAAGTAGAAACCAATTAATCCGCCGATAAAAATAACCGGGAATATAATTTTACCGTTAACATAAGGAAGGTGGAACCTGCCTTTGATCTTCTCTTTTGCAGGAAGCATTAAAACGCCTGCACAAACCAGTACGAAAGCGAAAATGGTTCCTATACTTGTGAAATCGAGAATAAATGTTTTATCTGTGAAAAGAATAGGGACCCCTACCGCAATACCTGTAATGATTGTTGCAAATGAAGGGGTTTTGTATTTAGGGTGTACTGTCTTGAATTTTTCAGGCATTAGTCCGTCACGGCTCATGGCATACCAGATTCTTGGCTGTCCCATCTGGAATACCAGCAATACGGTAGTAATAGCAACAATAGCTACAAAAGAAACGACAAGTTCCATCCAGGCTACATTGGCATTCGATTTTTCGAATATAAACGAAAGCGGATCTCCGATACCGTCAAACTTCCTGTAATCTACCATTCCGGTTAAAACAAGCGTTAAAGCAATATAAATGACCGTACAAAGCACCAGGGAAATGATCATTCCTTTCGGAAGGGTCTTCTGAGGATCCTTGGTTTCTTCGGAAAGTACACTTAATGCATCAAAACCGATGTAGGCAAAGAAAACTCCTGAAACAGCACTCATTACTCCGGCAAAGCCGTTGGGCATAAATGAAGCAACCTGTGTCTCCGGGTTTACCGGTGTCCAGTTATCTGTATTGATATAAGCAAAACCTACGAGGATTACTAAAACAATAACCGCCAGTTTTAAGATCACCAAAGAGTTATTGAAGTTTTTACTCTCTTTTACCCCTACATAACAAAGCCATGTAATTAAACCGTTGATTACCAGCGCGGGAACGTCAACGATAAATTTTAAACTGCCAATCAAAGGTGCTGTTTTCCATGCGTTTAAAAGTTCCTTATTCTCAGAGCCGTATTGGAAAGCTTTTTTGGCTTCTGTATAGCTGCACGTAAGATAGTCGGGGATATGCATGCCCAGACGGCCTAAAAAGCTGGTAAAATAGTCGGACCAGGAAAAAGCCACGTAAATATTCCCGAAAGAATACTCCATGATCAGGGCCCATCCGATTACCCAGGCAATCAGTTCCCCGAAACTGGCATAGGCATAAGTGTATGCAGAACCTGCTGTAGGAATCCTGCTGGCAAATTCAGCATAGCATAACGCCGTAAAACCGCAGGCAAAACCACAAATTAAATACAATAGAATAACTCCGGGCCCACCCCTGAAAACTGCTTCACCTAAGCTGCTGAAACTTCCTGCTCCAATAATGGCCGCAATACCAAAAAAAACGATATCCCAAACACCTAAAACCCTTAGAAGGCTGGTAGATGTATCTGTTTCTGAATAGTTTTTCCTTCTGAAAAGTTGATTCATTCAATATTTATTTGAGTTTGAAAAAAAGCAAATGTAATGATTTTTTATTTTGATGTTATCCGTCGTCTTAATATTTAGTTAAAAATGCGGAACTTTATAAGTTAAATGCCTTTATTCTTGATAAATAGGTATTTCAACATAACTGTCATTGTACCATTTTATTTCCAGTGGTTCACCGGAATCCTTTATCGTTTCGTTACTTACATCTTTGCCGGTTCCGTAATTGATCTGCCAGGCAGGGGATTTATTTACACCGACCAGTAAGACCAGTTTGCTTCCTTTTTCTATCTTTTTACTGATAAATATTGAATTTTTGATAGGAATCTGCTCTATCTTTCCCGGTTCAAGGAGCTGCCTTAGAGCATTATCTTTTGCATAACTTGCTCTTACAATATGGGTGGATAGTAAAAATGTTTTTCCATCAGGCTGTACCTGGTACAGATACATATCCGTATCAAAATCTTTCTTGTTAATTGAAACATTGAAGAATCCGCCCGGATTTCCACTGATAATGAGATCTTTGTCTAAAACCTCACTTTCAAAATAAATAGAATTGGTCACCTTTACACTGTCTGTTTTGCTTACGGAATGATAGGTGTCTTTCTGATCTCTGTTTTTTAAATCAACAATCTGTTTAATGAAGCTTTTCTGGCTGGGCTGATTAAAAACCGATGACATATTTTTACGGTCCTGAAGGTAAAATTTAACCGTTGAAGTATGCATATTTTCTAAAGCTGGAACATGTTTCCATGTGTTGGTATTCATTACCTGAAAGTTGATCCTGTCTTTTAAAAGCTCAGGCTTTTTACCATTTTTCAGGATATAATCGAACCATGAAAAGGCAAGATCATCAATGCTTATTCTGGCAGCCGGGTCTATCTTCCTGCCTCCAACATAACTGAATCCGTAACTTTGAGCTCCACCATGATCATAGGGGCCTATCACGAGATAATGATTGGCATTTTTATTATACTGATGATGGGCCTTAAAATAGGAGAGTGCCCCGATCTGATCATCGTCATAATATCCCGTAGTCGTTAGGATAGGAATATTGATTTTGGCAAAATCCTCCTTATAAGGAACCATTTTCTGCCAGTATTCATCATATCCGGGGTGATCCAGCCACCTTTGAAATATCTTGCTGGGCTTTCCGCTTATCGTGTCCAAAGCTCTGAATGATTTTCCGCTTTTGTACCAGGCAGTGTTAATAGAGTCCCATTTGGTAAAATTATTAAAATCCGCTTCGTCGGTAAGCTTATTGTTCGTCACATAATTGATCCACTGCAGCATATAGCTCATGAAAATATTGTTTTGGGCAGGGTAATCTATCCCGATTCCCACGGCAACCTGCGGAACAATGGTTTTTAATGCTGGATGCAGTTTTTTCACCGCAGCCCATTGGCTGAAACCTAAGTAGCTTCCGCCAATCATTCCGACTTTACCATTACTCCAGGGTTGTTGGCTTACCCAGTCGATTACCTCATAAATATCCTGTGATTCATGTTCAAAAGGATTATTTTCATCATTGCTGTTTCTTTTTCCACGGGTATTCACAACAGCGCCAACGTAATTGTATACGGCAGCCCTTTTCCCGAAATAAGTATCGAAAGGCCCTGCATAGATGTTATTGGTAAGAATGACAGGAATAGGAGATGTATTTTCCTTTTTTCTCACAATGGTAATGGTCAGGGTATTTCCGTTTTTTGTTTTTAAATCTTTTGTTTCAATAATGAACTTTTCCCGGTCTTTTGCTTCCACCAGCTGTATGATCTGAGGTTTAAGGCTTGAGAAGGTTTTATAATTCAGATAGCTTTTACATAAGGATAAAGCAGAGCTGTAATCTATACTGTCCTTGTCCTTTTGTTTGCTGAGGGCTTCATTTAAAACTTTCCGGCTGTTCTGGACGTCCCCGTCCACCGCAGTGCCAAGTTTGGTGATCAGCTTATCCGAAAGGCTTTCATATTTTTTATTGAATGCTTTTTGAAGAGCGTCATGAAAAGATATCTTTTCTTTTTCTTCAGCCAGTTTTGCCAGACTGTAAAATTCATAGATGATAAATCTGTTTCCTGCCATATTGTTATCGGCAAATTCATTCCGGTAATCTGCTAGAGTAGAAATGGACTTTTTATACTCTTTGGTTAAAATCTGCAGACGGAAAAGATTATCCGAAAACGCAAGATTGCTTGTTTTTTTTAACTTCAGCAATGGCGGCTGCGTCATCAGTTTTGTTGCGAGCAGAGGCATTTGTTTGTCCAGAATAGCAGAATCAGTTACCGCTGTTTTTGGGAAGTAAAATTTTTGTGCCTGCATCAGGTTGACAAAAATTAATGCTAAAAGTATTCTAATTTTCATGTAATGGTATGTTTTTAGCTGCTGTAGAATGAGGATTTAATCAAAATGTTTTTTTGATAAATTCTATATTGATATCAATTCTCATATTACGATACTAAAGTAATCATTTTTTGTCATCGGATAGTGAAATGTGTTCAATTGGTGTTTTGAGGTATTAAAACCTTTTAAAACTTGCTTAAACAATAAGTTTTTAATATTTTCGTTAACTTATATAGACTAATCTTTTTATTCAGAAAAGAATGAATTCAAAAAAAATCCTTCTCTCAGCTGCAGTGCTCTATTTCGGAATTTCCGAAGCGCAACAGTCACAGTACTTTACACAGAAAGAAAATTATAGGTTCAATCTCGCCGAAAATCTTTATCAGACTAAAATATACAATGCTTCCCAGTTCGAATATGCCAGACAGTATTTCTATAACCAGAATTTGTCTAAATCGAGAAAAGAAGCGGCGCAGTTTTTTGATAATGTGATCGGGGTGATTCTGCAGAAAAACCATGCAGAGGAAGGGTTAACGGCCTTCATGAAAGAGTATCCGAATTCAGCCTATTTTGCCCAGGCCAATCTTCCTTTGGCAGATTATTATCTGGCTAAAAAAGATTTCGAAAAAGCTTTGGAGACGCTGAAAAAAGTAAATCAGTATCAGCTTTCCAAAGAAGAAAATACACAGTATATCCTGAAACTAGGCTATGCCAAATTCATGATGGGAGATACCAAAGGTGCAACTGATGCACTGGAAGAAGCCTACAAAACTGCTGATGAATCCCAGAAAGGAGATATTGCCTATATGCTGGGACATCTTTATTATTCAAACAGACAGAGCGATAAAGCTTTCCAGTATTTTGACTCTGTGAAAGACCAGCCGAAATTCTCAAAGCTGGTGCGTCCTTATTATGTACAGATGTACTATAATGATAAGAACTATGATCAGGCCATTACCGAAGGAACAGCACTTCTGAACGAAGATATTTCAGATGCCTATAAAGCGGAAGTTCATAAGATCATCGGGGAAAGTTATTTCATGAAGAATGATTACAATTCAGCGTATCCTCATTTGAAAGATTACCTGAATGTACAGCAGAATCCTTCTGAAAATGACCTTTACGAAATGGGATTTGTAGCTGCTCAGCTGAAAAAATATGATGAAGCGGTTTCTTATTATAACCAGCTTATCAACAGTAATTCGGCGCTGGCACAGAATGCTTACTATCAGTTGGGGAATGCCTATCTGGCGGTAGATAAAAAGCAGGAAGCCCTTTCGGCATTCCGTTCTTCCTATCAGATGGATTATGATGCCAAAGTTAAAAAACTGGCTCACGAGCAGTATGCAAAGCTGAGTTATGATATCGGGAACCCGTTTGAAAGTCCTTCGGCGGTAATCCAGAGCTATATCAACAACAATCCGAATGATGCAAATGGACCGGAAATGAGATCGCTTCTGGTGAAATCTTATTTATATTCCGGAAACTATAAAGAAACGCTTAACGCCATCGACAGGCTTAAAGATTCTACTCCTGAAATCAATAAAGTAGATCAGGAGGTTTCCTACTTACTGGGAACAGAGGAATTCAACAAAGGAAATTATGACGAAGCGGAAACCTACTTCCTGAGAAGTTTAGGGTTCAATATCAATAAAGAATTTTATAACAGGGCACTGTATTGGTTAGGTCAGGTGTATTATCAGAAAGGAAATTATCCGTCTGCCATTGCCCGTTACGAAAAACTGCTTAATGAAAACTTCCCTGAAAAACAGCAGTTGCCTTATGATCTGGGCTACGCTTATTTTAAATCTAAAAAATTCGATCAGGCGCAGACTTATTTCAAGCAGTACCTGAACAATCCGAAACCTGAATTTAAAAATGACGCAGAACTTCGTCTGGCAGATATTCATTACGCAAATAATGACCTGAACGAGGCAATTGCGATCTATGATAAAAATGAAGATGCCACAGATTATACTTTATACCAGAAAGCAATGGCTTTAGGGTTTAAAGGAGATACACAGGCGAAAATCAATAATCTGAAAAACCTTTTATCCAAATATCCTGATTCCGAATATTATGACGATGCCCAGTACGAAATGGGAACGGCATATGCGGCCCAGGATGATTTTGCGAATTCCAATGATGCTTTTGCCAAAGTGATCAAAACTTCCTCGGATAAAGACCTTATTGCGAATGCATCTATTTACAGAGCACAGAATTATATTGACCAGAATCAGAATGACAAAGCGCTTTCTGAGCTAAGATCTTTAGGAGAGCAGTATAAAAATACGGCTTACGCCGAGAAAATTGTTCAGGCTGCTAAACCTATCTTTACGAAAAACGGTGATGTTTCAGGATATGAAAGCTTTGCGAAAAATATTGGAGTGAATGTAGATGCCTCTGAAATTGATGAGATCAATCTTTCGACAGGAAAGCAGTATTTCACCAAGAAAGACTACAAAAATGCTATTTCCTATTACGAAAAATACCTGACGCAGAATCCTACCGGAGAAGGTCTTTATCAGGCTAAATACGAGCTGGGAGAAAGCTACTACCAAACGAATAATGCAACAAAAGCACTTCTTGTACTGCAGGAAGTGGCAGCGGTACAGAATGATTACCAGGATGATGCACAGACCCGTCTGGCACAGATATCTCTGGCCCAGGGCAATACAGCTGAAGCCAAAAAGTACCTGGAAGGTATCAAAAACTCTTCTGATGTCAACATTAAAAACTATGCTAATGTTGAACTGATGAAAATATATGCCGGTGAGAAAAACTTCTCTGAGGCTGAAAAATTAGCCAATGCAGTAATTGCCAACTCTAAAAACTCAGCAGCAGTCATTGAAACAGCGAAAGTGATCAAAGCGAGAAGTTTGATGAATTCAGGAAAAGATAAAGACGCTCAGTCAGCCTATACTTCTCTCGAAAAATCATCCAACACATCGGTTGCGGCAGAAGCATTGTATGCCAAAGCTTATTATCAGAACAAAGGAAAGGCATTCAAATCCTCGAATGAGACCATCTTTAAACTGGCCAACAATTATGCTTCCGAAGATTACTGGGGAGCAAAAGCGCTGGTACTGATGGCTAAGAACTATGTTGGGCTAAAGGATAATTACCAGGCCAGTTACACCTGCGACCAGATCATCGAGAACTATAAAGATTTCCCGGAAATTGTAGCAGAAGCAAAAGAGGTTAAAAAGCAGATTAAAAAGTAAATGTACTACTGTATTCATGTACAAATGTATTTATGCAGAAATCATTAATACGTTTTACTTAAATACTTAAATACAAAAAATAATGAACAGAAAAATTCAATTTTTATCCATATTATTTTTAGGGGTTTCGCAGTTTGCGTTTGCCCAGATCAAGGAGGAGAAACTGATTCTTAACAAGAAGCGGGAACCGGAAGTGAAGAAGATAGAGAAGAAGAAAACCTCCGTGGAGACTATCAAAAACTATCCGCCGGAAGAGAAATCCCAGAACCCTGTAAAATATACCATTACAGATGTGCCTGCGGTTTCGGATTTTAAGACTTCCACCATTCAGGGGCAGGATGTAACTCCTAAATTTGAAGGTACAGCTCAAAATAATTATCTGCAGTTTGGAATGGGAAACTTCGGAAAAATCCTTGCAGATGCCAACATTTCCAAAACACTTGAAAATAAGCTGGAAGTAGGTGCCGATTTCCATTTCCTTTCCACTTTGGGCCTGAAAAAGGAGTATGCATGGGATTCCAAGCAGAGCTCTACGGCGATCGGGGCTTATTTAAATTCATATGGAGAAAAAGGGAAATTCAACCTGAATGCTCAATACGGACTGGATAATAACAGATACTACGGAATTTATGCCTTAGAACCTGCCGCAGACGTAGATCTGAAGCAGAGAGTGAATCAGTTTAAGGTAAACGGATATTATGATTTTTACTCCAATGAAATTTTAAATGATGTAAGGGTAAAATCATCGTTCCTGAAAGATCATTTTGATGCTCAGGAAAACCAGGTTTCCATTTTGGCAAACCTTTCAAAACATGCTGTGGAGATCGGGAAATCAGGCATCAATTTAAATGCAGATCTTGGAGTAGGAATAGAAGCCGTGAAATCGGAGTTTGCCATCAGGGATAAAAACTCATCCAACTTCTTCAATACGACTTTAGACCCGAAAGTGACTTTCAGAAAAGGGGATTCTTATTTAATGCTGGGATCTACATTTTCTTTCCTGAATGCTAAAAATTCCAATGATGTCATCGGGGGAGAAGTGAAAAATAATAAAACCTATTGGTTCCCACAGGCTGAATTCCAGTTTGCCGCAGCCAAAGAATTCAAATTCTACGGAGGGGTAGACGGCGGTTTAAAGCTTAATACGTACGGAGATCTTTTGCAGATGAATCCATTCATCGTTTCTGACCAGTTTTTAACTCCTACAGAGACTAAATATCATTTTTATGCAGGTTTGAGAGGGGACATTGATGAAACTTTCAAATACGACTTCTCTGCGGGATATGGAAAGATTAACAATATAATGTTCTTCCAGGCAAATAACCTGTTTGATAATAACTACACTCTTAACCGTTCTGCCTATAATTTTGCCAATACGTTCTCCGCGGTATACGATGACGGAAATGTGAGCGATATCAAAGGGAGCGTACAGTATTTCCCTCTTGAAAACCTGATTCTGGATGCAGAGTTAAAGTTTACAAAATACGATCTTAAAAATTACAAGGATATTTATAACGTTCCTCTATTTAATGCAAGTATCGGCGCGAAATATACCATGCTGGATAAAAAACTACTGTTAGGGTTCAAAGGGATCTTTGCGAGCGACAGAACAACCAATTCTTTTGCCATAGAAGGAGTTGCCAATCCTGATATGATGTACCAGTCTACGGAAAACAGAAACGATAAAGTAGGAGGGTATGCGGATTTAAACCTTTCTGCAGAATATAAATTTCATAAAAACTTCAGTGTTTTCGCCATCGGAAATAACCTTCTGAACTCGAATTACCAGACGTACAAAGGCTATAAAGTCTTAGGAGCACAGATTCTGGGAGGGGTGAAAATTACTTTCTAAACTTTTAAGATATTCCAACAAAATAGAAGCCTTACATTATTCGATGTAAGGCTTTTTTATATAAACTCTTATTTTGAATCATTAAGATGCGGTCAATTGTTAAGAGTATTAATAAGAACGTTTTCAAGACGTTAAAGAATGAGTACTAATTATCTTTCACCAGACTTTATAAATTGTAAAAAAATCAGTATTTTCGCACTCGGAATCATAGCAATGGTATTGAGATTGCTCATTAATTATTGCGAATGAATATGGCTGCATAGTTTAATGGATAGAACTTCGGATTTCGGCTCCGACAGTGAGGGTTCGAATCCTTCTGCGGTCACTTTTAGCCCCTGTTCAGGGGCTTTTTTTAATATACACCCAGATCTTACACCCGTAAAACATATAATTTATTATCACCAAGATTACTCTGTGATTAATTCATTAGAATATTATAGATGATGGTTTAGCCTGTACATTTTAAGTATATTATTGCCTAAGATTGATTATTTAAGCAAAGTCAGGGTAAAACTATTTTCGCCAAAATTAGCCCTGGTTACATTGGAAGTACATCCTGGAGCGATCCGCACACGCATATAGTAGGTTCCGGCCTGTAAATAAGCTATGTTTGAAGTGTATATAAAATCGAATCCAATATATCCCGCCGCAAGATGAATATCCTGTGTAGGAAAAGCGTTGTTAAGAGCTGCAGTAGGACTTTGACTTAAATTGAAGGCAATAAATTCACCGCAATTTAAAGGTGACTTATCTGTAATTAAACGGGCTGTAATGACATAATAACCGGGTATAGTAACAGTAGCGTTTGCTCCAATGTATCTCATCGTACTCGCCGGTAAAAGGCTTGTAGCAGAACCTACATTCGAATCTATAACTACTGCGGCTCCCAGTCCGGCATTTTCACGCCAGGTTCCTGTTCCGTCTGCATTTGAAACCATAATTTTTCCTTCAGCCTGTGTGCCGTCTACAATTCTTATTGCACCAGGAGTGGTGCCATTGCTGATGTGCAGTCTTGACGTTGGTGCTGAGGTTCCGGACCCGATTCTGTTGTTGACTGCATCTATATTGAATGTATTTCCATCAACCTGAAAATGGGTTGTTCCTGTTGTGGCATTTGATGCAAAATTTAAAGTTTTATTTTCCATGTTTACCGTTCGATCCGTCAGGATTATACCGTCAGAATTATACATATTTACATTCCGATTAATAATCTTCTGCCAGATGTTTCCATCAAAGTAGTAATATCCTTCAGTAGTGATATTGGCAGTTTTAGTACTGGCAGAAGTAACGGGTGTGGTGGCATAGATTAGCATTCCTGTATGCTGTGCACCGTATTGTGCATCTGCTGTTCTTATCTGATCTCCTGTGAGTCTGGGAGCATTGAGTCCTTCCGGTCTGCTTCCGTCTGTTGTTTTCGAAACTATATCCAATGTCGCATTGGGAGATGTGGTATTGAGGCCTATTTGCGAAAAAAATACTTGAGAGCTCAATATGCTGATAAAAAAAATGATTCTTTGCATAATATTAATGTAATTTATGTTTGAATATCAGTTGGTTATGAACTTTCTATTTTAGCAGAGTAAGCGTGAAACTATTTTGTGAAAGATCTCCTCTTGTATTATTGGAAGTACATCCTGCGGCAGTACGTACCCGCATATAATAAGTTCCAGCCTGTAGGAAAGCGATATTCGATGTGTAAATAAAATCAAAACTTGCAGATCCTGTTACGTGTACATCCTGAACCGGGAATGCATTGTTCAATGCAGCTGTTGGGCTTTGGCTGAAATTAATAGCCAGGAATCCTCCACATCCTGAAGGGGTTTTATCCGTAATAAGGCGGGTAGATATCATATAATATCCCGGTACAGTAACCGTAGCATTGGCTCCTGTATATATCATAGTTCCTGCAGGCAAAAGGCTGGTGACGGGTCCTGCATTGGATGTTATAACAGTAGCTGCACCGCTGCTTTCCCTCCAGGTTCCCAGACCATTGGCATCTGACACCAAAATCTTCCCTTCTCCTTGTGTTCCGTCTACAATCCTTATGGCTCCGGGAGTTGTACCATTGTCAATATGTAGCTTTGTTGATGGGGTATTGGTACCCAGGCCGATCCTGTTGTTTACCGCATCTACATTTAAAGTATTTCCATCTACCTGAAAGTGGCTTGTTCCGGTAGTAGCTGTAGAAGTAAAAGAAAGGGTTTTATCCTCCATCGTTACCGTACGGTTGGCTGTAAGAATACCATTGGAATTGTATAGATTGGTGTTCTGATTAAGTACTTTCTGCCAGATGTTTCCATCAAAATAATAATATCCCTCGGAAGTAATGTTGACGGTTTTGGGGCTTGCGGAAGTGACAGGTGCTGTGGCGTATATTAATATTCCCCTTTGCGCTGTGGTGTATTGATTATCAGCCGACTGTATTTGATTTCCTGTAAGCCTCGGGGTAAGTATCCCCTCCGGGCTGCTCCCATTGGTAGCCTTTGCCACTACATCAAGCGTCGCATTGGGACTGCTCGTATTGATACCAACTTGTGAAAACAAAAACTGTGTGCCAAAAATAAAAGAAAGTAATGTTGCTTTTTTCATAATATGGAATTTATAAATTTCAATAAATGGTTATTACCACCACGTCATTTGCTTGTTGTTCAGTGGTATAATGAGATTGTCTTTTGCGTTATGCATATGAAACAGTGCTGCCTTTTCATATTCTAGTTATTACAATTATTCTTAAATGCAGTTTCCACTACATTTTTTGGTGGGAATGACACCGATTACTGCAACAGTAAATTCTGTTGCATGAATCATTCGGTTGAAAATTATTATTGAAAAATCAAGACGTTTCAGGAAAAATTATTTATCAAAGGAAATTACTGTCAAAGGATATAGTTTCCTTTAATTTTCTTTGAAATTTTATCCGATGAAGTTCTGCTGATTTTAAGCTGTATTACCCATAATTGTTGCTAAAGATCTGCACCTATTGTATCTAGGAACAGTTAAATAGATGCAAATCCTATCAGCAACTTAAGGCAATAAATTTTTTTTCAACTAAGTCATTTTAACCTGTTCAAAAGTATCGATTAATTGTTTTTTTGAGGAATTCAGCTTGTAGGAAGATTATGACATTGGTGTATGAAAATAAAGACAGGATTTGTATTAAAAATAAGACAAACCTTATATCTCTAGTCTAAGTTTTTGTAGATTTTGAAAAGGTCAATGAGATTATTTATGCCTAATTTGCTATAGATTCTTTTTTTATAAGTACTCATTGTTCCGGCTTGGATTTTAAGTTCATTGGCAATTTCCAGATTGCCGTTTCCTTCGCCTAAAAGTCTGAAAACCTCAAACTCTCTTTTAGATAATTTTTTTACCGGATCATTTTTGTCCGGTTGCAGTGTGAGTTGTTTTACCAGGGCAGGAGGATAATAATGTCCGTTTTCAAGAATATATTTTACGGCCTTAGCCAGAGTTTCATCATTACTTAGCTTGCTTACGTAGCCTTCTGCGCCCTCCATGATGTATTCGATGGCAACGTTTTCCATGGAGGATGAAAAAATCATGATCAAAAGATCTTCCTGGATTTCTTTTAATTCTTTAATCATAAGCTTATAGATGCTGCCTTCCATTTCAATATCAAGGATTAGCAGATCGAATTTTTCAGTTCTGAGCTTCTTTTTCAGCTCAGGATAATTTATTGCAAAATCAATTGAAACATTCTCTAATGCATCTTGCAATATTACTGATGTTCCCAGCCTTACCACAGAATGATCATCTGCAATTAATATTTTTTTTTCCATACGTCAATTTTTAAGAATGATTTTCACAATAGTTCCTTGGGGAGTATTTTTATGAAAAGTTATTTGGGCATTGATTTTTTTTGTTAATTGGATAACCATATGTAAACCCAGTCCATAATTTTTAAAAACAAAACTTTCCCGTTCTATATTTTCAAAAACGAAGGAATAGTATTCAAGTTGATCTTGTGACATCCCTTTACCGGTATCCGATATGGTAATTTCTGTTTGTTGTTCTTCTTTTTGTTCTGTTTTTATCAGGATCGTACCGTTTTGAGTGTTTTTTACTGCATTATCTATCAGATTATGAAGAATGGCAGAAAGGATATTATGATTAACTTTGGTTGTCACATGGGAATCACAAAGATTAGATAGGGTAGTATTATTGGCTAATGCAATCTGATCAAATAATAGTTTTTTACTTTCTGCCAGGTCATGTATACGATTTTCGGCATGATCAAAAATGTTTTCCTCTTTAAATAGGTTGGTATATTCTTTCAGGTCTAAGGTAAACTTGAACAGCTGTTCGGAAGTGTGATAAATCTCGTCAAAATACTTTTTCTGAAGTTCATTATCTTTTGTACTGTTAAGACGTTGCGAGATAGAAACCAGAAATCTTATCGGAGTAGTCATATCATGGCTGATGCTTTCCATAATTTTTTGCTGGTATTCAGTCTCATTCTTCAGTTTGTTTGCTGTGATTTCCAATTCCTGATCTTTACTGTTCAAGGTATGTTTTAAAGTTTTGACCATTCTTCTTAGTAAGTTGGTTCTCGCGTGTATAATCAGTACGACAAGCAAAATTCCCAGGATGATCAGAAAAGATTTAAACCACAATGTCTGATAAAAGAAAGGGATGATATTGATAGCGATCTGCTTATGACTGAACTGGCCATTCTCAGTGCCTAAAAACCTGATATTGAGCGTGTAGTTTCCGGATTCAATATTATTTAAAATAAATTTTCTGTCATTTTTTATTTTTTCCCATTTGCTGTTTGGGCTTCCTTCAAGTCTTGCTTCTATATAAATATTTTCGATGTTATGATAGTAAGGGAAATCCAGGAAGATTTCGGCATTTTTGTAATCACTTTTTAGGTAAAGAGTGTCGGTAAAGTTAATAGTTTCTTTTCCAACCTGGGCTCTTTCGATAAACAATTGATTTTTTTTAGGATAATAAACTCTGGTTTCCCCGGGTTTAAAAAAGACAAAACCTTCCATGGAAGGAAATACAAATTCTTCATTTTCCAGAATATTACCACTGGGATTTGCACTTCCGTTAAATTCATTATTCAGCAAACCATCCTCTTTGGTATAGCGATACCAGGTCACTTTTGTTTTTTTATTTTTTGCATATTCTAAAAGTGATTTTTTAAGGGTTTTGAATAAACCGTTATTGGAAGAAATCCAAAAAAAACCATAATGATCTTCCAGGATATGATGCGCACTGGAAAGATAGCCATTCTTGTCTTCAGGCATTCGGATCACACTATCATTTTTCAGAAAATAGAATCCCCTGTTGTGGGTGGTAAACCAAAAGTTTCCATCTTTGGTTTGTTGGATTTCCTTTATCGGTAAATCTTTTGCAAAATGTTTTAGAATCTTGTTTTCAGAAATAGAAAGAAGGTAAATTCCATGAGTTGTTCCTACATAAACAGAATCTTTATTCAACTCTTTAACAAAGTTAATATTAGTTTTAAATCTAAAAATATTTTTTGCTTTTTTGAATTGGTCGTCGGCAAATATATTGAGATAATAATATTCATATCTGCTATCCGCCATGTTTACTGCAAAATTGTTGTTTATTTTAAAAATTCCTTCAACATTTTTCCTTAGAAAACTTATGGAATCGTATGTTTGATAGTTTGACGATCTGTATCTCCGGTGTATTTTATTAAATTCTACATATAGAAGGTTACGAGAGTTATCATACACAAGATAGCGTCTGTCATAGTTAAAATCAGCAGAATATATTTTATTTACTTTGTCTTTATAATATTCAAATCCTTGCTTTGAGATAACTGAATTACAGGTAAAAGGCAAAGCCTCATAAACAAATTCGCCGGAAAATGGAATGTTTTTCTGAGAAGTGTAAAAATTAGATAAGTTTATAATTTCCAAACCTTTTAAAACATTTCCGAGATAAAGTTTATTGGACTCTTCATCATAAAACATACAGTATAAAAGCTCTTTTTCAATTTTTTTATACTGCATAAGAAATGTAAGGGTGAGGATGCCATTGGATATTTTACTCTGGTAAATATTACCGCTATTGATAACAAAAACCTGACCCGTCCCCTGATGCCAATATATTTTAGATTCAGGATCATTGTATATGGATGGTTTGCTATCGTAAGAAACAGTCCCGTCTTTTAAAATTATGGTTTTCCGGTTTTTTTGATCCGGCAGGAAAATGATATTTTCATGTTCAAAAGCATTTCTAAGCCCTTTCATCAGAAATGCGGACAGAATTTTTCTTTCCGGTTTTTTTTCTTTCTTATAAATAATATGATGATTGTTAAAAAAGTAAGTTCCCGAATTCGATATGATATAATAACAATTGGTTTCCGGGAAAAAATTATTAATAAAACTGCTTTTGTAATACCTTTTATACTGCACATTGTTCCCCATTGAATAAGTTTTGGAAATCTTACCATTGGGCAGCATTTTTACAGTCCGGTCTGATATTAAGACACAATTTTCATCATTATTATTAAAACATATTAAATCTTTACTTTTAGTACCAAGGAAGTTTCCGAAACTTAGATTACTTGTTTTAAAGTTATTGTACAGTAGAAAATTGTTTCCGTCATATCTCAATATACCCCCATCAGTTGATAACCATATAAAACCGTATTTATCTTTTACGATATCCTTTATACTGTTTTGCGGAAGTCCCTGGTCCATATTGTACCACCGGGACGCATAACCTTGAGCAGAAAAAAATAAAGGAAAGAAAATAAAGATAATGTAGAATAAATTCACAAACGGTAATGTTTTTTTGATTCTTTAACAAAGATATTATAAGTTTTTATTTATTAGTCTTCATACCTGAATTTATGAGCCTCTATAAAGCAGATGATCACTGTTCACTTTTGTTACTTTTTAACAGGATAATCCTAATCCAGAAATTCATTGTTTCATAAAACTTTAAGGTTAGAGTAGTAAAATTGGTAAAATAAATTAGCTTTTTGTTTACTTTTTAGCAATGAAAAGTGTGTTTTTTACATTTTTTTTACAAGTAAAATGAAAAAAAAAATCATTCTTCTTATCATAATATTTATTCAAAAAAAATCCGTCGATTTTTGGATGCCCGGAAATTGCAATTAATTGTGAATTCATATCTTATGAAATAAGTAAGTGTAAAACTAATGATAACCTTATCATATTTTTTATACAATTGATATCATAAAAAATCGATATGTAATGCATTGATAAGCAGTAGATAATGGGAGATTTATTTTTTTTATTCAGATGAATTTTTATATTTGTAATGTTACCAAAATGTTAACAAACTAATGAATCAGAACTTTATTCATACCTATGTCTCTGTAGATTGTGTTGTCTTTGGATTTGACCATGAAAACCGGTTGAATATATTATTAGTACAGCGCCATGTAGATGATGTACCATTGGAAAAACAAATTAAACTTCCAGGCAGCTTGATTTTCAGTGATGAAGATGTAGATGATGCCGCACAAAGAGTACTTCATGAACTTACAGGGATTAAAAAAATGGTTCTCAAACAGTTCAAATGCTTTGCAGATCCTATGAGGGCAAGCAATGCACATGATATCAAATGGATGGATCAGGAATATAAACATCATATAGACAGGATCATTACAGTGGCCTACCTTTCCCTTTGTAAAATAGATCACAAAATCAACAGTACAAAATATGATACCGTAGACTGGTATCCTGTAGATGAAGTTCCGGTACTGCCTTTTGATCATAACAAAATCATCAATGAATCATTAATGGAGATCAGAAAATGGATTGAATCCGATTTCTCTATTATTTTTGAGCTGCTGCCGAAAAGATTCACCATAAGACAGCTCTATCAGCTTTACAGCGCCTTAAATGAAAAGAATATTGATATAAAGAATTTTCATAAAAAAATATCTTCATTCCCCTATATTGTTCCCTTGGATGAAATTCAAAAAGATGTATCACACCGTGCGGCAAGATATTACAGATTTGACGCTAAGATTTACAAGAAAAACAATACAAAACTTATAAAATAACCCCCTTCATAAAATTATGTACTTACTAGGCTATGACATTGGCAGTTCTTCTGTGAAAGTTTGTCTCATCGAGGCATCCAGTGGAAAAGTGATTGCTTCTGAATTTTCTCCCAAAAAAGAAATGAAAATCACTGCTATCAATCCCGGATGGGCAGAGCAAAATCCGGTCGACTGGTGGATCAATCTGAAGTTGGCACATGAAGCTGTTATGCATGAATCCGGAGTACATGCTGAAGATATTAAAGGAATCGGAATTACCTGGCAGATGCATGGTTTGATTCTGGTAGATAAGGATCAGAATCTATTAAGACCGTCCATTATCTGGTGCGACAGCCGTGCTGTGCCTTATGGTGAAAAAGCTTTCAAAACCATAGGAGAAGAAAAATGTCTTTCTCATCTGTTGAATTCACCGGGAAACTTTACAGCTTCAAAGCTGGCATGGGTAAAAGAAAATGAACCTGAAATTTTTGAAAAGATAGACAAAATTATGCTTCCGGGAGACTATATTGCCATGAGGCTTTCGGGGCAGATAGGAATGACCATTGAAGGATTGTCAGAAGGGATCTTCTGGGATTTCAAAAACAATTGTATTTCGGAAGATATCATTAATTACTATGGAATTCCGAAAAGCTTTTTCCCTGAAATCGTCCCTACATTTGGTATTCAGGCAACAGTTTCCAGAATCGCAGCTGAAGAATTAGGCTTAAAAGAAGGTACTCCCATTTCATACAGGGCAGGTGACCAGCCCAACAATGCGCTTTCCCTGAATGTCTTTAATCCGGGCGAAATTGCTTCTACAGCGGGAACTTCGGGAGTAGTATACGGAGTTTTGGACCAGTTAGAGTATGATAAATTATCAAGAGTCAATACATTTGCCCATGTCAATTATACACCGGAGCAGATCAGGCTGGGAGTTTTACTGTGCATCAACGGAACCGGTATTTTGAATTCCTGGCTGAAGCATAATTTTGCCACCTCACTTTCTTCTTACGGAGATATGAATGATATGGCCTCACTTTCGCCTATCGGTTCAAAAGGATTAAGCATTATTCCTTTCGGAAACGGAGCAGAAAGAGTGCTGGAAAATAAAGATACAAGCTGTTCCATTCACGGAATTAATTTCAATATACATTCTAAGGGAGATATTCTGCGTGCGGCGCAGGAAGGTATTGTATTCTCTTACGAATACGGAATGGATATCATGAGAAATATCGGAATGGATATCCAGGTGATACGTGCAGGAAATGCCAATATGTTTTTAAGTTCAATTTTTCGCCAGTCGCTATCCAGTGTCAGCAATGCGGTTATTGAACTTTATGATACCGACGGAGCGGTAGGAGCGGCAAGAGCTGCCGGAATGGGAATAGGATTTTATTCGGATTCCGGAGAAGCATTTTCTTCACTTGAAAAAATAGCGGTGATAGAGTCTGAACACGAAAAACAAGAACAATATTTAGAAGCTTATGCCAGATGGAAACATCATCTTAACGAAATAATCTAGGACAATTACAACAGTATTTTTCATCCTCTTACTGACTTTTAAGGATCAGTGAGAAGGGTATCTCTACGCAAAAAATTAAAAACAAATTAAAAATAATCAAATAAATATGAACACTTTAACAGGTACAAAAGAGTTTTTTACGGGTATTGAAAAAATTAAGTTTGAGGGGAAGGAGAGCAAGAACCCGTTGGCATTCCGCTATTATGATGCGGAAAAGATCGTGATGGGAAAACCTATGAAAGACTGGACCAGATTTGCAATGGCATGGTGGCACACCCTATGTGCCAACGGAAGTGATCCGTTCGGAGGACCTACCATCCACCACCCATGGGATATAGGAAATGATCCAGTAACCAGAGCAATGCACAAAATGGATGCAGGTTTTGAATTCATGTCCAAAATGGGCTTCAATTATTACTGCTTCCATGATATCGACCTGGTAGACCCTGCCAATAACTGGAAAGACTATGAGAAGAATTTGCAGACCATTGTGGACTATGCAAAACAAAAGCAGCAGGAAACAGGAATTAAGCTTTTATGGGGAACAGCGAATGTTTTTACTCATGAAAGATACATGAACGGTGCTTCTACCAACCCAAATTTTGATGTGGTAGCCTGCGCAGGAACACAGGTGAAAAACTCAATAGATGCTACGATAGCATTGGGAGGTGAAAATTACGTGTTCTGGGGTGGAAGAGAAGGATATATGAGCCTTTTAAATACCGATATGAAGCGTGAAAAAGATCATCTGGCCCGTTTCCTTTCCATGTCAAGAGACTATGCACGTCAGCAAGGTTTTAAAGGAACTTTCCTGATCGAGCCAAAACCGATGGAGCCTACCAAGCACCAGTACGATTACGATTCAGAAACAGTGATTGGCTTCCTGAGACATTACGGATTGGATAAAGATTTTAAATTAAATATCGAGGTTAACCACGCTACATTGGCAGGTCATACCTTCGAGCACGAACTTCAGGCTGCGGTAGATGCAGGGCTTTTAGGAAGTATTGATGCCAACAGAGGGGATTATCAGAATGGCTGGGATACCGATCAGTTACCGATCGATTATTATGATATGGTTCAGGCTTGGTTGGTGCTTCTTCCGGCAGGAGGATTAGGAAATGGCGGAGTCAATTTCGATGCGAAGATCAGAAGAAATTCTATTGATGCTGAAGATTTATTTATTTCCCACATTTCAGGAATGGATGTATTCGCCAAAGGCCTTCTTGCAGCAGCGGATATTCTTGAAAATTCAGATTACAAAAAACTGAGAACAGATCGTTACGCTTCTTTTGATAACGGAAACGGAAAAGCATTCGAGGAGGGTACGCTTACCCTGGAAGATCTTCAGAGAATAGCTCACGAAATCGGCGAACCACAGCCAAAAAGCGGAAAACAGGAATTGTTTGAAGCTATCGTGAATATGTACATATAATAAAAAAATAAAAGGCTCATAAACACTAAGGATTTTTATACTCTATAATTATTAAACAGCCTTTTATTCAACAACTAAACTAAAAATAATAATTATGAACCGATTTTATTTCAATAAAAGCAATAGGGCGGCATTATTTTTTGCAATGACTTTATTGCCTTCCGGCATAGCATATTCACAGGTTAAAAAAGATACGGTAGCTAAAGAAAATAAAATAGAAGAAGTTGTCGTAATCGGATATGGTACGCAGAAAAAAGAAGCTGTTACAGGATCTGTTGCTTCATTAAGCGGCAGTGCTATAAAAGAAGTACCTTCCGCCAATATTACAGAAGCCATTCAGGGCCGCCTTCCCGGTGTCGATATTGGAAGGACTTCAACAAAACCGGGAGCTGTGCAGCAGATTCGTATCAGAGGTGAACGTTCTTTAACAGGGTCCAACGATCCTCTGATTGTACTGGACGGTATTCCGTTCGTTGGATCTTTAGGAGATATAAGTCCGTCAGACATTAAAACCTTGGATGTTCTTAAAGATGCTTCCGCTACTGCTATTTATGGTTCCCGTGGTGCCAATGGAGTTATTATCATTACTACCAACAGGGGAGGAAAAGGCCAAAGACCGAGATTTTCATATAATGCATACACAGGATTTCAGACTTTGTTTTCTAAATATCCGATAATGGATGGTCCTAAGCTTGCAAAACTAAGAGCGGATGCTAACCTCTTTACCAACGGTCCGGATGAGGTTAACGGAACAGATACCGATTGGCAGGATCAATATTATGGTGTTGGATTGATGATGAATCATGATGTTGCAGTTACAGGCGGAACGGAAAAAGGAGGGTATAATTTCGGTGTTGCCTATTTTCAGCAAAATGGTGTGGTTCCTTTGCAAAAATATAAAAGGCTTTCCATACGAGGAGCTCTGGACCAGGAAATTAATTCATGGTTAAAAGTTGGGTTTTCAACGAATTCCAATTTTTCGGTGAATGATTTTAATGGAGTAAGCGGGGCACCTGTTTTAGGGTATTCACCATTGGTAAGTCCCTATCTTGCAGACGGATCACCAAGATTAAGAACAACATTTGCAAACGTTGACCAGACGGCTCTGCAAACAAGATCAATTCTGGAAGGGCTGGGTGATGCTTATGCAGACCGTACCAATGCTTTCAGTTCTTATAACAACTTGTATGGAGAAATTAAAATTCCAGGGGTTGAAGGTCTTAAATACAGATTAAACGTTGGCTTAACCTACAGAAACTCAAACAGTGGCTACTATCTGGGAACAGGGGCATTAAATTATCAGGCAGCTACTTTATCTTCAGCAAGCATAAGCAATTCTCTGACCACACAATGGGTTTTGGAAAACCTTTTAACCTATGACAGAAGTTTTGGTAAGCATAAAATTAGTGCAACAGCATTATATTCAGCTGAGCAGACAAGATTTAACAGCTCATCGATTGCTGCCCGCGATGTGCCTATTGATGCTTTCCAGTATTTCAATTTAGGCCATGCACAAGGTGAAATAACCATAGATCCTAACAACCAGGGATATTGGAGAAGAGGTCTGATGTCTTTCATGGGAAGAGCAATGTATCAATACGATAACCGTTACATGTTGACGGCAACAGTAAGATCAGACGGTGCTTCGGTATTGGCAAAAGGGCATCAGTGGCATACTTACCCGGCAGTTTCGATAGGGTGGAATGTAGCCAATGAAAGCTTCCTGCGAGATTCGAAATACATTAATATGTTAAAGTTACGTGCCGGCTTCGGTCAAACATCCAATCAGGCTATTGCTCCGTACACCACTTTTGGTAGTTTAAGTACTACACCATACAATTTTGGAGGAACTAATGTTATAGGTAACTATGTGAGTTCGGCTCCAAATGCGTCTTTAGGATGGGAATTTTCGAAAACCTGGAACTATGGTTTAGATTTTTCGATTTTTAACAAGAGAATAACAGGTACGGTAGAATATTATGTGACCAATACAGAAAAATTATTGCTGAGCAAAGGCTTACCTGCATCCAGTGGATTAGGTTCCGTTACCGAGAATGTTGGTGCCTCTCAGAATAAAGGTTTAGAGATATCACTTAATGCAGTGGTGATTGATAATCCTGATGGTTTCAGCTGGGAAGTAGGAGGTAACTTATCTGCCAACAGAAATAAAATTACAGCCCTTGCTTCCGGGATGGATAGAAACGTGAACAATTTATGGTTTGTAGGGTATAACATTAATGCCTTGTACGATTATCAATACATTGGCCTCTGGCAGCAGGGAGATCCGTATTTGAATATTCTGGAGCCACAGGTTGGTGCGGCACCGGGAATGATCAAAGTATTATACACCGGAGAATACAATGCCGATGGTTCACCAAAGAGAGCAATCAATGAAGCCGACAGACAGATCATCAACACCAATCCTGATTTCATCGGTGGTTTCAATACAAGACTCGCTTATAAAAATATAGATTTAAGCATTGTAGGGGCTTTCCAGAAAGGTGGAGTACTGATCAGTTCTATTTATGGTTCAGCAGGTTACCTTAACAGATTAACAGGTAGAGGAAACAACGTCGATGTAGATTACTGGACCGAGGAAAATCCTGATGTAAGATACCCGAAACCAGGTGGTTTATTAAGTGGGGATAATCCTAAATATGCCTCAACTCTTGCTTTGTTTGATGCATCTTTTGTGAAGATCAGAACGATTACCCTGGGATATAATTTTAATAAAAATGTTCTGGAAAATTTAGGAGTTAGTAATCTTAGGCTATATGTGACAGTACAGAATCCGTTTGTATTTGGCTCTCCTTATTACAGACATTCTGGCATGGATCCGGAACCCAATTCAAGAGGTAATGAAAATCAGGCTGTGAACTCATATAAGGCCAATCAGCTTATTATAGGTACAAACAACCCGTCTACGAGAAATTATATGATGGGGCTAAATCTAACCTTTTAAAAATCAGAAATCATGATCAATCTAAATAAAAAATTCATTGCTGCTTTATTTCTAGCTTCAGTAGCATTTACAACTACAGGTTGTAATGAGATATTGGATGAACAACCAAGAGGAATTTATACTCCGGAAGACTTTACAACGGAAAGAGGAATATCACAAGGGGTTACGTCTTTATACAGACAGTTGAGATTGCTTTACGGAAACGGTTACTGGTTAAATGCCAATATGACTGGTACAGATGAAGCTACCTGGGGACAGAGTGCAGACGGTAATTTTAAGGATCTTGATATGACGGGGGGTGCAGGCAGCATCAATTCCAACACCTTTCCTACAAGTATGGTATGGGGTTCTGTATTTCCATCGATTAATACTGCAAATGGAATTATCCAGAACGGATCCGGGGCAGGTATAGCAGAATCACTGATTTCGGAAGCAAGATTTTTCCGCTCATTCTATTATTTCCTCTTAGTGCAGACCTACGGAGGTGTACCTCTTGATCTTGGGTCCGGTGAATTGGCTTTCAATATCAATCCGAAAACGACTTCGGTTAGAAATACAGTTACGGAAGTATATACTAAGGCAATATTCCCGGATTTAGTTAAAGCTGTGGAAAATCTTCCTGCCAGCCCGCGGGTAAAAGGTGGAGTGACCAAAAATGTAGCCCGTTTATATTTGGCAAAAGCCTACTTAACTTATGGATGGTGGCTGCAAAATCCTAACAGCATCCCGACATACCCTGACACTCCTCGCACGGATCCAGATGGCCACAATGCACAATGGTACTTTCAACAGGCTTATGACGTTGCTTTAGCAGCCATTAATAATCCCGGACCTTACGCGTTGCAGCCAACTTACTATGACGTTAATTTAGGATCAAATGACCGTAATAGTGAATGTATGCTGTATGCAGACCATACAGAAACCAGTGCCTATTTCAATGAAGGGGTAATTCAGGCAAGCTATGGAGATGGATGGTCACCCAATAATTTCGCATCCTGGATGATGACATGGAACTATACCAATCTTAAAAGCAGTACCTCTGCAACAACATGGACGCCGGCAAGCTCTGTACAGCGTGCAGCTTTCCAGCCGCTCGGAAGACCTTGGGTAAGAATGGCTCCTACCATCGAAGTCATTAAAAATACATTCTCAGATAAAACCAATGATTCAAGATATGACGGGACATTTACAACAGTATACCGTGGTAACTGGGATAAAGAAGGAACCGGGCTTACCAATGTAGGGACGCTTTATAATGCCAATAACCTTCCGATACAGCCTAATGCTCCGGTTTTAACCTTTTTAAATGATGATTCTCAAACTCCGACGTATCCAACCAATGCAGGCCAAAGCGGAATCGGTGCCGGTACACTGCCGGGAAGAGCCGACTGGGTAATTGCCCCTAGCGGAATCAGCAGAATCGTATATCCTGGGATCTGGAAAATTGGTCCTTACAGAACAGATAACGGAAATGGGTTAGGCTATCCGAATCCGAGTCATACACGTCCTTTCTATGCCGCAAAATTCTCCGAGCTGTATTTCATTGCAGCAGAAGCGGCTGTAAAAGGAGCTTCCGGTGCAGTATCTGCCAGAGATTTAATTAATGTGATCCGTGCAAGAGCAGGAAAATGGCGTTGGGATAATAACGGAAATGTGACAAAAATACAGGATAACAGCGCTGCTATGATCGCAGCGACACCATCAACTATAACGATTGATTACATCTTGGCAGAAAGATCCAGAGAATATTTTGGCGAAGGCTACAGATGGTATGATTTGGTAAGAACCCAGACCTGGGCAGATAAGGCTGCATCATACTCCATTGGGGGAGCAAATTATGGAAATCATGCGCCACAAACAGTTACCAGGACCATACAACCTTTCCATTATCTGAGACCTATCCCTCAGGGACAGCTGGATGCTATGGAAGTATCTGCAGATATTAAGGCAAAATATCAGAATCCCGGATACTAATTTAAATTTTATTCTACATTCATATCAGTAACAGAGTAGGTGTGAAAGCACCTGCTTTGTTTAACTGAGTTAAATTTTAAAAATTATGGAAAAAACCTGGCGTTGGTTTGGCAAAAAAGACAAAATAAAACTCAACACGCTCCGTCAGATCGGAGTAGAAGGAATTGTTTCCGCACTGCATGATATCCCAAACGGAGAAATCTGGAATCTGGAGGTCATCAATGATTATAAGAACTATATAGAAAGCCACGGACTTCGCTGGTCTGTTGTGGAAAGTCTTCCCGTGAGTGAAGCCATCAAATACGGGGGTGAAGACCGTGACTCTTTAATAGAAAATTATATCACAAGCCTTGAAAATCTGGGTAAAGCAGGGGTTACAACAGTTTGCTACAACTTTATGCCTGTTCTCGACTGGGCAAGAACCGACCTCTTTCACGAGTGGGAAGACGGTTCGTCCTCACTTTATTTTAACAAAGCCAAGTTTGCGTACTTCGAAATTCATATTCTTCAAAGAGAAGGAGCCAAAAGCGATTATAATGCAGAAATCCTTCAGAAGGTAGAAGAATTAAAAAATTCCTTAACGGAAAAAGATAACAATGACCTGATAGATTCAGTCATTGTAAAAACACAGGGATTCGTGAATGGAAATATCAAAGAAGGTGAATTGAATCCTGTAGAAAAATTCAAAAGTTTATTGGCGTTATATGATGGAATCGATAAAGACAGATTACGCCAGAACATGAAATATTTCCTTGAAAAAATAATGCCTGTCTGTGAAAAATGGAATATTCAGATGTGCGTACATCCTGATGACCCTCCGTTTTCACTATTGGGCTTACCAAGAATAGTAACCAATGAAGAAGATATCGACTGGCTTCTGAAAGCTGTTGATAACCCTCACAACGGATTGACGTTCTGTGCCGGTTCTTTAAGTGCCAACCCTCAGAATGATGTTCCTAAACTGGCTCAGAAATTTGCCCACCGGACAAAATTCGTTCACCTGAGAAGTACAAATGTCTTTGAAAACGGTGATTTTATCGAAGCTCATCACCTGGGAGGAAGAGGAAAGCTCATTGAAGTAATCCGTGTATTCGAAAAAGAAAACCCTGATCTTCCGATGAGAATTGATCACGGAAGACTTTTAACAGAAGATATTGACAAAGGTTATAACCCAGGCTATTCATTTTTAGGAAGAATGCTGGCATTGGGTCAAATTGAAGGAGTAATGGCCGCAGTACAGTCGGAATTACAGAAAAATTAAACTGCGTTTGTAATAAATAATAAAAAGTAAAATGAAAGACCTGTTTAGTATTAAAAACAAAGTAGCAGTCATCACAGGGGCTTCGGGCGTTTTGGGAGGCAGCCTCGCCAAAAGTTTTATAGAAGCTGGAGCAAAAGTTGTCGCACTGGGAAGAAACCAGGAAACATTGGATGCCCGGGTAAAAGAACTTACGGATTTAGGAGGTGAGGCACTCGCTGTAGAAGCCAATGTGATGAATATTGAAAGCCTTGAAGCTGCTGTAGTAAAAATAAAAGAAAAGTATGGCAGCATTGACATTCTGCTCAATATAGCCGGGGGAAATATTCCGACGGCAACCTTATCTCCCGAACAGTCATTTTTTGATATGAATATGAAGGGATGGGCAGAGGTTACCGATCTTAATATCAACGGAACTGTTTACCCGAGCTATGTTTTCGGAAAAGTAATGGCAGAGCAGGGGAGTGGAAACATTATTAATATTTCTTCCATGGCCGCTTATTCTGCAATTACGAGAGTAGCCGGATATTCTGCAGCCAAATCAGCAATCACCAATTTTACCCAATGGCTGGCCTCTGATCTGGCATTGAAATTTGGAGATAAAATACGTGTCAATGCTGTGGCACCAGGATTTTTCATTGGAGACCAGAACCGTGCAATCCTTCTGAATCCGGATGGAAGCTTAACGGAGAGAAGTAAAAAAGTAATGGCTAAAACACCCATGCAGAGATTTGGAGAAGTGGAAGAGCTGAGCGGTGTTGTACAGTTTCTGTGTTCAGAAGCCGCCAGTTTTATCACAGGAGCACTGATTCCTGTTGACGGAGGCTTCAGCGCATTCAGTGGAGTATAAAAGACTAATTTCTTCATATGCAGTGAGCAGGGCCTTAATGGTTTCATTCATGGCCCTGTTTTTAAAATGTCGACTTTCTTAAATATTTAAAGAGAGTAAAATCCAGTATTGTAAAAGTAAATAATGAGTAATTCCATTAAAAATAAAGACGTTTTCGGAGAATTGTTTTTGCTTGAATCAGCAAAAGCAGAGAATCTGTATTTCGGGTATGCCAAAGACATGCCGGTTATTGATTATCACAATCATCTTGAGCCGGATGTTATTTCTGCCAATCAAAACTTCCGTTCTCCAAACGCTATCTGGCTGGATGGTGACCATTACAAATGGAGAGCCATGAGAAATTTCGGCATTGATGAACAGTTTATTTCCGGAAATGCTTCAGATCAGGAAAAATTCAGGAAATGGGCAGAAGTAGTGCCTTATACCCTTCGTAACCCGCTGTTTCACTGGACCCATCTGGAGCTCAAAAATCCTTTTAGTATCAACGAATATTTATCACCCAATAATGCAGATGCCGTGTATCATCAGATGAATGAAAGTCTGCAGACACCTGGTTTTTTACCACAATCCATTATTGAAAATTTTAAAGTAGAAGCCTTATGTACTACAGATGATCCTGCTGATGATCTGGTTCATCATAAAGCTTTAAAACACAGTGGGTTTAAAACAGCTGTTCTTCCGGCTTTCCGCCCGGATGCCTATATCAATATGATTAATCCCGAACAGTATCTTTCAGGAATTAAAAAGCTTGAAAAAGTCTGTGGGTTTTCAATCACATCAGCTTCTGATCTTCTGGACGCACTTCAGGGCAGAATCAATTATTTTGTGGAAGCAGGAGCAAAAGTGGCCGATCATGGGTTTGAATATTTCCCGGATACCACGAAATGGAACCATAGCCTTGAAAAAGAATTTTCCGAATTCCTGAAGGGCAACCTCTCAACATTTTCCGATCCTGAAGCTTTATGCGGCTATATGCTGAAAGAGCTTTGTAAAATGTATGCAGAAAAAGGCTGGGTACAGCAGTTTCACGTAGGGGCAACCCGAAACAATAATTCAGAAATGTTCAGGAAAATGGGTGCCAATGCAGGGTATGATGCCATTGGAGAACCGTATTACGCACAGAGATTGAGCGTTTTGCTTGATGAGCTGAATACGGAAGGAAAGCTGACCAAAACTATTATTTACAATCTGAATCCGGCATTTAATGAAGTTCTGGCATCCCTTGCCGGAAACTTCAACGAAGGAGGAATCAAATCCAAGGTACAGTTTGGAGCAGCCTGGTGGTTTCTCGATCAGCTCGACGGGATGACAAAACAGATGAATACACTTTCCAATATCGGTCTGATCAGCACTTTTGTAGGGATGCTTACCGATTCCCGAAGCCTGCTGTCATTCTCAAGACATGATTATTTCAGAAGGCTTCTGTGCAACCTGTTCGGAAGTGAAATAGAAAGAGGACTTCTTCCCGATGATGAAAAATGGGTCGGAAAAATCATTCAGGATATCTGTTATCACAATACAAAAAACTATTTTGAAATCTAATACCATGCAGAATTCGGCTAAAATACTATGTTTTGGGGAACTGCTTTTCCACTTTGCCCCGGATTCCGAAGGAAACTGGCTCAATGAGCAGTCTCTTAAGATGTACATAGGTGGAGCTGAATATAATGTGGCAGCAGCACTTTCCCAGTGGAAGAATTCTGTGAAATTATTATCAGCTTTGCCGGAAAATTTCGTAGGAAACCAGCTGGAATCCCAGCTTAAAAATAAAGGAATAGAAGTCCTTGCAGAAAAAACTCAAGGGAGAATAGGAACATTTTATCTTTCTTCCGATGGAGATATGCAGAATGCCTCAGTGGTGTACGATCGTTTTCCGTCTGTTTTTACCCAATCGGGTTTTGAAACTTTTAGTGATGATGAGATATTTTCAGAGGTAAAATGGCTGCATATCAGTACCATTACGCCGGCTTTGAGTGACAATGCATTCCGTAAATGTTTACAGATCATGAAAGAAGCCAGAACAAGAAATATTGCGGTTTCTCTTGATCTGAATTACAGAGCGTTGCTTTGGCAAAACCAGAATCCTCACAAAATTAAAGAGCTGATGCCTTTTGTGAATGTTCTCATGGGAAATATCTGGTCTGTGGAGCAGTTCCTGGAAATTCCTGTTGAGTACGAGCTTAACGGAAAATTTGATGATGAAAACCTTCTGAAACAAGCCGAAAAAACAGCGTTGGAAATCAGGAAGCAATTTCCGGATGTGGAAAAAATTGCGAATACCTTCCGTTTTACAAACGGAGAACAGGTGAATTACTTTGCCACCTTATTTACTGATGAACAGCTTTTGATTTCAGAAAAATATAATTCAGATACCATTGAAGAAAGGGTAGGAAGCGGTGATTCTTTCATGGCCGCTTTGATTCATGGAATTTTAAAAGGAAATCCTGAACAGCAGGTTCTGGAAGATGCGACAAAAGTTGCTTTTAAAAAGCTTTTTGTAAAAGGAGATACCATTAATGAAAGCATTAATATCGAAACATTATGAGTGAAATAGTACAAAAAATAAAAGACCAGAAAATCGTTCCGTTGTTTTATAACGAATCGTTTGAAGTCTCAAAAAATATCATAAAAGCTTTATACGAAGCAGGAATCCGTGTGATAGAATACACAAACCGCGGCCATCAGGCACTGGAAAATTTCACTAAGCTGAAAGAAATTTCACATATCGAATTTCCAGGTCTTCTGTTAGGAATCGGGACGGTAAAAAACATAAAAGAAATGGATGATTATGCCAGTGTAAAAGCAGATTTCATCATTACACCTGTCATCAGTGAAGCATTGGTAAACCATGCTCTCGAAAAAAACATCCTACTGATTCCGGGTTGCTTTACCCCTTCCGATATCAATATTGCATTTCAGAATGGATTAACTCTGGTTAAAATATTCCCGGCAGATGCTTTAGGGAAGAACTACATCAAATCGGTGCAACCTGTTTTTCCGGGAATGAATTTTATGCCAACCGGAGGAATCCATGCTGAAACTGAAGATATCAGAGAATGGCTCAATGGAGGTGCCATAGCAGCAGGGTTGGGAAGCTCTCTCATCGGAAAAGATAATAATGAAGAAGAATTGACTCTGAAAACAAAAAATTTATTACAACAACTTAATCATAACTAAATGCAGGCTCCTCAAAACCGCAATATAAGATGGTGGATGCTGTCTCTTGTCTTCCTCGCCACTACGATCAATTACCTTGACCGTCAGGTAATGGGTTTGCTGAAACCTGTGCTGGAAAAAGAATTCAGCTGGGATGAAAAAGATTACAGTTATATTGTAATGGCTTTTACCACGACTTATGCCATCGGTTATATGGCGATGGGAAGGTTTATAGACAGGGTAGGAACCAAAATCGGGTATGCGGTTTCCCTTATTGTATGGAGTTTGGCCTCGATAGGACACGGTTTTGTAAAAAGTACCATCGGGTTTATCATTGCGAGAAGTACCTTAGGCATCAGTGAAGCAGGAAATTTCCCTGCCGCCATCAAATCAGTGGCTGAATGGTTTCCCAAAAAAGAAAGAGCACTGGCAACGGGAATTTTTAACTCAGGAGCGACGGTGGGAGCTATTTTAGCACCGTTATTGGTTCCGTTCATTCTCGGACATTACGGCTGGAGACAGACTTTTGTATGGATTGGTGCTTTGGGTATGGTTTGGATTGTCCTTTGGTGGAAATTCTATGCCGTACCGGAGAAAACAAAAAATCTCAACAAAGAAGAACTGCAATACATAAAAAGTGATCAGGCTGAAAAGACAGAAGAGAAAACCAAAATTCCTTTATCGGAATTACTGAAATATAAAGTAACATGGTCATTTGCCATCGGTAAAATGTTAACCGATCCTATCTGGTATTTCTTTATGTTCTGGCTGCCCGCGTATTTTTCGGATGTATTCAAAATGGATTTAACAAAACCATCCCTTCCATTGATTATTATTTACAGCGGAACCACGATCGGAAGTATTGGTGGAGGATATCTCTCATCATTTCTGATCAAAAAAGGATGGGCCATCGGAAGGGCCAGAAGTATTACGATGTTATTATTTGCTTTGATGGTGGTTCCGGTCATGTTCTCAAAATATGTAGATAATATGTGGATGATCACGGTTATCATTGCTTTTGCAACAGCCGCACACCAGGGTTGGGGAGCCAATCTTATGACCACGGTCGGAGACCAGTTACCCAACAGCTATGTCAGCTCTGTCATTGGTTTTGGCGGAATGCTCGGTTCAGCGGCAGGAATTATTTTTCCATTGTTCATCGGGATCGTTTTGGACACATTCAAAAAGGCAGGAAATGTCAATGGCGGTTACAATATTATTTTCTTTATCGCAGGAATTTCATATGTTGCAGCCTGGGGACTCATTTCGTTGATTAACAGAAAGAAAACAGCTTAATATAAAAGTAATACAGTTTGAAATTTAAAAAGTAAAATGAAATCCGGGCTTTACATCACCATAGGTCTTCTGATCAGTATATTTTCCTTTGCCCAGAAAGGAGGAAAGTATAAGCTGTGGTATGATAAGCCCGCAAAACAATGGGTGGAAGCTCTACCAATAGGAAACGGAAACATGGCAGCTATGGTCTATGGAGACCCTTATCAGGAAAAGCTTCAGCTGAACGAAGGGACATTCTGGTCCGGAGGTCCTTCCCGAAATGATAATCCGGATGCTCCAAAAGTTCTCGATTCCATCCGGTATTATTTATTTAACGGAAACTATAAAAGAGCCCAGATTCTTGCGGATAAGGGATTAACAGCTAAAACAGTTCACGGTTCGGCATTTCAGAATATTGGTGATTTTACACTGGATCTGAATAACCTTAAAGAGATCAGAAATTATTACAGAGAACTGGACATTGAAAAAGCAATCGCAACCACTACATTTACCTCTGGTGGCATTAATTTTAAAAGAGAAGTTTTTGCCTCAATTCCTGATCATGTAATCGTTATTAAATTAAGCTCAGATCACAAAAATGCTCTGAATTTTAAAGCAAAATTCAACAGCGAGCTTAAAAAGAACGTCAAAGCTATTGATGCCAATATTTTACAGATGGATGGGATTTCTTCCACATTAGATGGCATTCAGGGGCAGGTGAAATTCAATGCACTGGCAAAACTCATGACCAAAGGTGGCAAAACTCAGATCTTAGAGAGCGGAATTTCAGTAAGCAATGCTCATGAGGTCATGATTCTAATTTCCATTGCGACTAATTTTACAGACTATAAAAATTTAAATACAGACGAAGTTGCAAAAGCCAGAAAGTATATTGAAACAGCGGCAAATAAAAGTTTCAAAACTTTAGTTCAAAACCATCTGAGTGTTTATCAGAACTATTTTAAAAGAGTAGATCTGGATTTAGGAACTTCTGAAGCTTCAAAAAATCCAACGGATATCAGGATTAAAAATTTTGCAAAAGGTTATGATCCGGAACTTGTTTCATTATATTATCAGTTCGGGCGTTATCTCCTGATTTCTTCCTCTCAGCCGGGTGGCCAGCCCGCGAATTTGCAGGGGATCTGGAACAATTCCAATAAACCGGCCTGGGACAGCAAGTATACGATTAACATCAATACGGAAATGAATTACTGGCCGGCGGAAAAGACCAACCTTCCTGAAATGCATGAACCATTGATCCGGATGATAAAAGATTTGAGCGAAACAGGAAGAGAAACTGCAAAAACAATGTACAACAGCCGTGGCTGGGTAGCACATCATAATACCGATATCTGGAGAATAACAGGAGTGGTGGATTTTGCCAATGCCGGAATGTGGCCGATGGGTGGAGCCTGGCTTTCACAGCATTTGTGGGAAAAATATTTATACAGCGGAGACAAAAACTATCTGCGAACCATTTATCCTGTTCTGAAATCTGCAGCACAGTTCTATGAAGATTTCCTGATTGAAGAGCCTGCGAATCACTGGCTGGTAGCAAGCCCGTCAATGTCCCCCGAAAATATTCCGCAGGAACACCAGAGAAGTGCTCTGGCAGCGGGAAATACAATGGACAATCAATTGATGTTCGACTTGTTCACCAAAACAAAAAAGGCGGCACAGATTCTCAATACAGATTCAGAGAAAATTCAGGTCTGGAACACTATTATTTCAAAATTACCGCCGATGAAAATCGGAAGCTACGGACAATTGCAGGAATGGATGGAAGACCTGGACGATCCTAAAGATAACCACAGACATGTTTCGCATCTATACGGATTATTTCCTTCCAACCAGATCAATCCCTTTACCACACCGGAATTGCTGGACGCTTCCAGAACCGTACTCGTTCATCGTGGTGATGTATCTACAGGCTGGTCAATGGGCTGGAAAGTCAATCTCTGGGCTAAGTTATTAGACGGAAATCACGCCAATAAATTAATAAAAGATCAGTTAACACTGGTAGAAAAAGACGGTTGGGGCAGCAAAGGCGGAACATATCCGAATCTTTTCGATGCACATCCGCCATTCCAGATTGATGGAAATTTTGGCTGTACTTCCGGGATTACCGAAATGCTTCTGCAGACTCAAAATGGTTTTATAGACATTCTTCCCGCACTTCCGGATGAGTGGAAAAACGGCAGCATTTCCGGGCTGAAGGCGTATGGAGGCTTTGAAGTCAGCGTGATCTGGGAAAACAACAAAGCTAAAGAAATCACTATAAAATCCGGATTGGGAGGAAACTGCAGAATAAGGCTTCCGAATGAAATGCAGCTTTCCGGAAATACACAACTGAAAAAAGCAGAAGGTAAAAACCCGAATTCTTTTTTTGAAATTCCGGAAACTCCAAAACCACTAATTTCTGACAAAGCAAAATTGAATCCTGTTGAAATTAAAACTGATCTTATCTATGATTTCCCGACAGAAGCAGGGAAGGTGTATACATTAAGATGGAGTAATAAAAGCTCTGAAGGAACAATTTAAAATTAAATAATTACAATAAAAACTAAAAAATCTATATATGAAAAAGAGTCTAATGAATCCTGTTTTTTTAAGAAATAAAACCAATGTCATCGCAGTGGCTGCCTTACTTTCCATCAGTAACCTCTCTGCACAGACTTTTTCCGACTTCAACTACCATGGAAACGATAAAATATATAATGACAACCCTCTTAAGCCGGACGAGTTCTATTCCCCGATTTTACAGGGCTGCTATCCCGACCCCAGCATTACCAAAAAAGGTGATGATTATTACCTGGTAAACTCTTCTTTCTCAATGTTTCCGGGCGTTCCGATTTTCACTTCCAAGGATTTGGTCAATTGGAAACAGGTTGGGCACGTTCTCGACAGGCCTTCTCAGCTTAAGGTGGAAAAAGGAGGTGTTTCTCATGGGATTTATGCACCTGATATCAAATACAATAAACACAACGATACATTTTATATGATCACTACCCAGATTGCGGGCGGTATCGGAAATATGGTCGTAAAAACCAAAGATCCGGCAAAAGGGTGGAGCGAAGTTCAGAAATTGAATTTTGACGGTATTGATCCTGCCATTTTCTTTGATGATGACGGAAAAGCTTACATCGTTCACAACGACGCGCCACCAAAAGGAAGCGAGCAGTATCAAGGTCACCGCGTTATCAAAATGTGGGATTACGATCTGGAAAAAGACCAGGTTGTTGCAGGTTCAGACAGAATTATTGTAAACGGTGGAGTCGACCTTTCTCAAAAACCCATTTGGATTGAAGGTCCGCATTTGTACAAATACAAAGGGAAATATTACCTGATGTGTGCAGAAGGAGGAACCGGAGGCAACCATAGCGAAGTGATTTTTATGGCAGATTCTCCGAAAGGACCATTTGTTCCCGCTAAAAATAATCCGATTCTTACGCAAAGATATTTTCCGAGAGACCGAAAAGAAAAAGTGGATTGGGCAGGTCACGCAGATTTGGTGGAAGGCCCGGACGGACAATGGTATGGCGTATTTTTAGCAATTCGTCCGAATGTAAACAACCGTGTTACCAAAGGCCGTGAAACTTTCATTCTTCCTGTAGACTGGAGCGGAACGTATCCTGTGTTCCAAAATGGCTTGGTTCCAATGAAACCAAAATTGAAAATGCCGCAGGGCGTTCAGAATCAAACTGGGCAAAATGGATTTTTTCCGAACGGAAACTTTACCTATAACGATAAATTAACCGATAAAAATCTCGATTTCCGATGGATTGGGATGCGCGGACCGCGTGAGAATTTCATTACCGCCACGAAAAATGGCGTAAAAGTGAATCCTATGGAAACTAATATCAAAGCGTTGGCTCCAGTTTCGGCATTATTCCACAGATTACAGCACGAAGATTTTGAAACTTCCGTAACCTTAGATTATAAACCAAAATCGGAAAAAGAATTGGCTGGAATCACCCTCTACCAAAGCGAAACATTCAATTATGTTTTCGGAATAACGAAAAAAGATAAAGATTTCTACATCGTATTGGAAAGAACAGAAAAAGGCCAATCAAAATTGATTGCAAGCGAAAAAATTTCACTTTCAAAGAGTATCAAATTTCAGGCTACAGGAGAAAAAGATGAAATCAGCTTCAATTATTCTTTGGACGGCAAAAATTTCAAAAATCTGGGAGGACCGGTTTCAGGAGATATACTTTCTACTGATGTAGCGGGAGGTTTTACGGGGAGTCTTATCGGACTGTACAGCACCTCTTCCAATGATATTGTACCGCAATAGTATAATAGTATGAAAGAACTGTCATTCTGAATGGACTGAAGTGAAATGAAGAATCTCTTCTTTTACTGACAGTAGAGAAAAAATACTTTAGTGACAGCAATTAAGTATTTTAAATTGAAAAACTAAGTGTAAAAACCAAACATCACAATACATTTTGAAAATCAAAATATCTTATATAGTTTCTTTTTTGGGGTTTATCGGGCTGAATCTTCTTTCAGCCCAGGTAAATCCTTCCGGAAAACAGAGTACTGCATTTACCAATCCCATCATCTGGGCAGATGCACCGGATTTATCCATTACCAGAAACGGAAATGATTTTTACCTGATCAGCACCACTATGCATCTGATGCCGGGAGCTCCGGTAATGCATTCCAGAGATCTGGTACATTGGGAAATGTCCGGGTATGTTTTTGATACCTTGAATGATAATTCAAAATATGATTTATTGAACGGAACCGTTTACGGCAGAGGCCAATGGGCTTCATCAATCCGCTACCATAAAGGGAAATATTATGTTTTGTTTTCTCCGAATGATGAACCTTTCAAATCCTATTTCTATGTGACTGATGATCCCGAAAAAGGAAAATGGAAGCTCATCACCAGAACACGGCATTTTCACGATGCATCACTTTTTTTCGATGATGATGACAGGATCTATGTTTTCACTTCCAACAAAGTTTTTGAACTGAGTCCTGATTTTAAAGAAGTGATCGGAAATCCGGATGGAACTGAGGTATTTCAGAAAGATGCTTCGGAAACCGGACTTCTGGAAGGTAATCAGATCATCAAAAGAAACGGAAAATATTATATGATGATGATATCATGGCCAAGAAACGGAAAACGCCGTCAGGTAGTCTACAGGGCAGATAAAGTGACAGGTCCTTACGAGAAAAAAGTAATTCTGGAAGATAATTTTTTAGGATTTTCCTATGCAGGTCAGGGCGCTTTGATAGATGATAAAAACGGAAACTGGTATTCTCTTATTTTCCAGGACAGAAACGGAGTGGGACGAGTTCCGCTGCTTCTGCCTGTACAATGGGAAAATGACTGGCCAGTACTGGGGGATAACGGAAAAGTTCCTTTGAAAGGAGAAGTTCCGCTTCCGCCATTCAAACCGAAAAATCACCTGGTGGAAAGCGATGAGTTCTCTGACAAAAAAATGAAAATTCAATGGCAATGGAATCATAATCCTGGGAATGAAGCATGGTCTTTATCCGAAAGAAAAGGCTTTCTGAGGCTGAAAACCAGCAGGGTGGTAGACAATCTATACGCGGCACCCAACACTTTGACCCAGAGAATGGAAGGTCCGACTTCTTCAGCAGTTGTCGCAATGGACCTTAAAGGAATGAAAGATGGTGATGTTGCGGGTTTCAGTGCCTTCAACGGGGACTCCGGGATTTTGTCAGTAGTGAAGGAAGGTGAAGAAAAATTCATTGTTTTTTCAACCAACGAAGTGAGCCTGGACAATAAAACAAAAGCCATTACAGGGGTTGAAAAAGAAGAAAAAAAACGAGTTCCTCTCAATTCTGATAAAGTTTTTCTGCGTATCGATGCCAATTTTAACCTCGGGAAAGATCTTGCAGACTTTTATTACAGTACTGATCAGAAAAACTGGACGGAAATGGCAAAAGACTACAAAATGATCTTTGATTACCGGAGATTCTTTATGGGTTCGAAATTCGCAGTTTTTAATTATGCCACTAAAAATACCGGAGGCTTTGTAGATGTAGATTTTTTCAGAGTCAGTGAAGCTGGAAAATAAGAATCAAAAGCAGAGAAAAGTCTGCTGTAAACAGTTAAGTAAAATAATACGCTATTATTTTTTTATCTCAAGTAATAAGTGTAAAAAATACAAATAAAAATCATGAATAAATCAGTTATATGGGCTTTAGGACTTGTTTTGTCGGGAATGTTCGTTTCCGCACAAACTCTTGATAAACAGGCGCCGCAGGGTTTCGATGTGGAAAATGCTGCTGTTTCCCACGGAAAAATTGACACAATTCAATATCCGTCAAAAACTGTTGGAACAACAAGAAAAGCTTTGATTTACACACCGCCGGGTTTCAAAAAAAATGAAAAATATCCTGTTCTTTATCTTCTTCACGGAATTGGCGGGGATGAAAAAGAGTGGTTCAATCAGGGAAAACCCAATATTATTCTGGATAATCTGTACGCACAGGGAAAACTTCAGCCGATGATTGTTGTACTTCCCAACGGCCGTGCGATGAAGGATGACAGAGCGACAGGAAATATAATGGCTCAGGATAAAGTTGAGGCTTTCGCAACTTTTGAAAAAGATTTACTGAATGACCTGATTCCGTTTGTAGAGAAAAAATATCCGGTTAAAAAAGACCGTGAAAACCGTGCTTTGGCAGGATTGTCAATGGGAGGCGGACAGACACAGAATTTTGCTTTCGGAAACATTGATAAGTTTGCCTGGCTAGGAGCATTTTCTTCTGCACCCAATACAAAAGAGCCCAATAAGCTTTTACCCAATCCACAGGATGCATTAAAGCTGAAGCTGATCTTTATTTCCTGTGGCGATGCAGACGGGCTGATGCCTTTCAGCAAAAGAACGAGCGATTATCTGAGAAAAAATAAAATCCCTCATATCTTTTATATAGAACCAGGCGGCCACGATTTTAAGGTTTGGAAAAATGATTTGTACATCTTTTCACAGCTGTTGTTCAAGCCTGTTGACAAAACTAAGTTTGAAGGATTTACCGTTTTCGGAACTCCTGCAGCAACCAATATCAGAAATGCCCAGTATCCTCAGATCCTTCCCGACGGAAGAGTGATGTTCAAAGTGAAGGCACCGGAAGCGCAAAAAGTTCAGATCGATTTAGGAAAAAAATACGATCTGAAAAAAGATGCTGACGGCTTCTGGAAAGGTACAACTGATCCGCAAAGCGGAAGCTTTCATTATTATTCCCTGCTGATTGACGGTGTTGCGGTTGCAGACCCGTCCAGCGAAACATTCTACGGAATGGGAAGGTATGCCAGTGGAATAGATATTCCTTTCGAAGGAGATGATTTCTATGCATTAAAAGACGTCCCTCATGGAGATATCCGTATTAAAAATTTCTATTCCAAAGTCACTAACTCATGGAGAAGAGTTTTTATTTACACCCCGCCGGGTTACGACCAGAATCCTGCTGAATCTTATCCCGCACTTTATATTTTACATGGCGGAGGTGAAGATGAAAGCGGCTGGGCCAACCAAGGCAAAACCAATCTGATCCTGGATAATCTGATCGCAGAAGGAAAAGCAAAAAAAATGGTCATCATTATGCCGGATGCCAATATCGGACAAGGCGGAATCCGGAACTTTGGAGAGCGCAATCTTCAGATGTTTGAAAAAGAGCTGAAGGAATCCATCATTCCGTTTGCCGAATCTAATTACAGGATAAAAAAAGGTAAAGAAAACCGTGCGTTGGCAGGACTTTCCATGGGTGGAATTTATACGCTGTATGCCGGAATTAAGAACTCTGATATGTTTTCCGGTTTGGGAGTTTTCAGCTCAGGATATATGTTGCCGATGCTTCAGGATGTTGCCGATAAACAGTACCAATTTTTAAATGAAAATAAATCTGCTTTTTCATCCAACATCAGCAATTTCTGGATTTCAATGGGTGGAAAAGATGATATTGCTTATGAAAACGGTCAGAAAATGCTGAAAGAACTGGATAAAACCGGCATTAAATATAGGTACACAGATTATCCGGGAGGCCATACATGGCCGGTTTGGAGAAATAGTCTGCATCAGTTTGCCCAGGTACTTTTTAAATAATGATTTTAAGTCAATGGCATAAAGAAAATAATTCAAATCTCAAATGAAATGAGCTTTACAAAAATGAACATCAAAACTTCCATTATTACGATCATCATGTTTTCCGGAATGGTAAATGTCAGTGCACAGTCTTATCAGAAAACAGATTCAGGATTGAAGTTTTCTGCTGATCATATGAATGTTGAAGTGAAATTTTATGGAGAAAATACGATCAGGATTATTAAATATCCCGCAGGCAGATTATTTGTCAAAAATAGTTTGTCGGTCATTAAACAGGAGCAGAAAATCAAATTCTCAGTTTCAGAAAAAAATAATGTTATTTCATTAAAAACAAATGACCTCCTGCTTTCCATTAATACTAAAAATGGAGTGATCACTTATGCATTGCCATCCGGAAAAGAGCTTTTGAAAGAAACCGCAAATGACTTCAAACCATTCAATGATGCCGGAACGCAGACTTATTCTGTAAGACAGGATTTTCAGCTTGAAAAGGACGAGCCGATCTACGGTCTGGGAATTCTGCAAAATGAAAAAATGTCCCAGCGGAATACCGATGTAAAAATGATTCAGAATAATACCTGGGATTTTGTGCCTTTTTTCCAGTCTCTAAAAGGATATGGTGTTTTTTGGGATAACTATTCACCCACACAATTTACGGATACACCTCAGAAAACATCCTTTTCATCAGAAGTTGGAGATGGTATAGATTATTACTTTATCTACGGTAAAAATGCAGATGGAGTAGTGGCCGGAATGCGTGATCTCACAGGAAATGTACCCATGCTTCCTTTATGGACATATGGCTACTGGCAAAGCAAAGAACGTTATAAAAGCCAGGATGAACTGACAGAGGTGGTTAAAAAATACCGCGATCTGAAAGTTCCTTTAGACGGAATCATACAGGATTGGCAATATTGGGGAAACAATTACCAGTGGAACGCCATGGACTTCATCAGCCCCGATTTTCCGGATGCTAAAAAAATGGTACAGGATATCCATGGCATGAATGCCCACCTTTCGGTTTCCATCTGGTCATCATTCGGGCCAATGACCAAACAGTACCGTGAAATGGATTCAAAGGGAATGCTTTTCAATATCAGCACGTGGCCTGAATCAGGCCGTGATGTCTGGCCTCCGGATATGAATTATCCTTCCGGTGTTCGTGTTTATGATGCGTACAATCCTGAAGCCAGAAATATATATTGGAAATACCTGAACAAAGGCGTTTTCAGCCTTGGTGTAGATTCCTGGTGGATGGACTCAACAGAACCCGATCATCTCAGCCAGAAAGCAGAAGATCTGGACACTAAAACCTACCTTGGCTCATTCAGAAAAGTAAGAAATGCTTATCCGCTGATGACAGTAGGTGGTGTTTACGATCATCAGCGTGAAACCACTGGTGATAAAAGGGTTTTTATTTTAACAAGGTCAGCTTTTGCAGGCCAGCAGCGATATGCAGCCAATACCTGGTCTGGCGATGTCAATTCTTCCTGGGAAACATTGCGCAAACAGGTACCGGCAGGATTGAATTTCAGTCTTACAGGAAATCCGAACTTCAACTCTGACATCGGCGGTTTCTTTGCCGGTGTTTATAAAAGAAATGGAGGTTCAAAAAATCCAATGTTCCAGGAACTGTATGTCCGGTGGCTACAGTATGGAACCTTTACACCAATGATGCGCTCGCATGGAACCGATGTTGCGAGGGAAATTTATCAGTTTGGGAATAAAGGAGACATTGTGTATGATGCGATAGAAAAATTCATCAGACTGCGTTACAGCATGTTACCGTATATCTATTCTGTTTCCCATGATGTTTCAAAAAATGGGTCTAGCTTTATGAGAGCCCTTTCCATGGACTTTCCTTCAGACAAAAAAACATGGGATATGAATAACGAATATCTTTTTGGAAAATCATTGTTGGTGGCGCCGGTTCTCAATGCCCAATATACTCCTGAAAAGACAGTTAAAACCGATGAAAATGAAGGCTGGAATAAAACCGACAGCAATAAGGATAATTCAGTTACCAACATAGATTTTAGCCAAAATAAAACCGTTAAAGTTTATCTCCCGGAAGGAACAGATTGGTTCGACTTCTGGACCAATGAAAAACACAGAGGAGGAAAGGAAATTCAGAAATCTGTTAATCTTCAGAGTATTCCTTTGTATGTAAAAGCAGGAAGCATCATTCCGTTGGGACCTGATGTACAATATGCCACTGAAAAAAAATGGGATCATCTTACCATAAAAGTTTATCCGGGAAGCGATACCGATTTCATTGTATACGAAGATGAATTCGATAACTATAATTACGAAAAAGGATTCTATACAGAAATACCTTTTCACTGGAACGAAAAATCAAAAACATTGACGATAGCTGCCCGGAAAGGGAAGTACAAAGGAATGATTGAGACAAGGAGTTTTAATCTGATTCTTCCTGATGGCCGACAGAAAACGGTAAATTATTCAGGGCAAAAAACAGATATTCATTTTAAATAAACTTGAAATATTGAATATGAAAAATTTAAGTTTAATAATAGCATTAGGGTTTTTCCAGGTTTGTTTTGGCCAAAATCCGATTATCCAAACCAAGTATACTGCCGACCCGGCACCGATGGTTTATAAGGATACGGTTTATCTTTATACGAGCCATGATGAGGACGATGCTTTCGGATTCAAAATGAAAGACTGGTTACTATACACTTCCACAGATATGGTCAACTGGACAGACCACGGTGTAGTGGCTTCACTTAAAGACTTTAAATGGGTAAATACCGACAACGGTGCCTGGGCACCACAGGTTGTCGAAAGAAAAGGAAAATTCTATATGTATTGTCCAATGCCGAACAATATGGGAATTGGTGTTTTAGTGGCGGACAGTCCATACGGTCCTTTCACCGATCCTATTGGCAAGCCTTTGATCAAAAATTCTCTGGATGACATCGATCCCACAGTTTTAATTGACGACGACGGGCAGGCTTATCTGTACTGGGGAAATCCCAATCTTTGGTATGCTAAACTGAATGAAGATATGATATCTCTTGCCGGACCAATCACCAAAGACCCTTCGTTTGCGAAGGTGAAAGACCAGCCAGATCCTTTCAAATATCAGGAAGGACCTTGGGTTTGGAAAAGAAATAACCATTATTATATGGCTTACGCATCAAAATGTTGCCCGGAAGGGATTGGTTATGCCATGGCAAAATCACCTACAGGACCCTGGAATTATGGAGGCGTGATTATGGATGGCGACCAGAGATCCAGCGGAAATCATCCCGGTATTATAGATTTCAAAGGCAGATCTTATGTTTTCGGATTCAACCATATGCTTAGGATGCAGACCATGAGCAAGCATTACGAACGCCGGTCTGTCAGTGTCACAGAAATTACCTACAATGCAGATGGAACCATTCAGAAGCTTCCTTTCTGGACTGCGGATGGCGCAAAAAGAGTGGGTACTCTGAATCCTTATAAAAAAGTTGAAGCAGAAACAATGGCTTACAGCGAAGGTCTGAAAACAGAAATGGTCACAGAATGGGAACGCAATCAACCCTATAACAGGGGCAAAAAAATCACAGACCGCATCATTGTTACTTCAATTAACAATGGTGATTATATTAAAATCCAAGGAGTAGATTTTTCCAAAGGCGTAAAATCTTTGGATGTGAATGTTGCTTCTCTCTATGGAGGAAAAATAGAAGTACATTCAGATGCTCTTAATGGACCTGTGCTTGGTGTTGTTAACGTTACAGGAAAAGGTGAGGGCGACTTATATAAAACCATTAATACACCTCTGAAAAGTGTAAGAGGAACCCACGATTTATATTTTGTTTTTAAAGGAGAAAAAGACCTTTTCTATTTCGATTGGTGGAAATTTAAATAAATCCAAATTTTTAAATAATGTTGAAGACGAAAATACTTTTAATTGCTGTAACATTTTTGCTGTCGGGAAATATTTTCAAGGCGCAGTCAACTGTTTGGTTAGACCAGTTGGATTTGAGCGTTGTAACACAGGGGCACGGAAAACCGGGCATCAATACTTCGGTGGACGGAAAACCTATAACCATTGCCGGCGAAGTTTTCAAAAGAGGCTTCGGAACCCACGCTGAAAGTTCTTTGTTGATTAAATTAAATGGCAAAGCAAAAAGCTTTTCAGCAATGGTGGGAATGGATGATGAAATCAAAGGCCAGAATCCCGCTGCCGAATTTGAAATTTACGGCGACAACAAAAAACTTTGGTCTAGCGGAGTAATGAAATTAGGCGATAAAGCAAAGCCTGTTTCTGTTTCGCTGGAAGGTGTAAAACAATTAGAATTAGTCGTAACAGACGGTGGAAACGGGCCTTATTATGACCACGCTGATTGGGCAGATGCTAAGTTTGAAACAGCAGTCGGCGCAAAACTGACAACATTTAACCCGATTTCGTCAGTACCTTATATTTTGACGCCAAAACCTGCGGCAACTCCAAAAATTAATTCAGCAGGCGTTTACGGAGTTCGTCCTGGCTCACCTTTTTTGTTCAGGGTTGCAGCAACGGGTGACAGACCAATGACTTTTACGGCAAAAAATCTTCCGAAAGGTTTAACAATAGATTCAGAGACCGGAATCATCACTGGAAAAATAGATTCTAAAGGAAGTTATGAAGTGACTTTGAATGCTAAAAATACGAAAGGTTCAGCTTCAAAAAAATTAAAAATAGAATGTGGGGACAGAATCGCTCTCACACCTACAATGGGCTGGAATAGCTGGAACTGCTTCGGACATGAAGTTTCTGCCGACAAAGTGAAACGTGCAGCAGATGCCCTTATAAAGTCAGGACTGATCAATCACGGATGGAATTATATCAATATCGATGATTCCTGGCAGTATAACAGAGATGGAAAAGACCCTTCATTCCAGGGAAAAATGCGTGATGAAAACGGTTATATCCTGACCAATTCCAAATTTCCTGATATGAAAGGTCTTGCAGACTACATCCATAACAATGGCTTGAAAATGGGAATTTATTCTTCCCCCGGTCCATGGACCTGTGGCGGATGTGCCGGAAGCTACGGTTACGAAAAACAGGATGCTGAAAGCTATACCAAATGGGGCGTTGATTACCTGAAATACGACTGGTGTAGCTATGGCGGAGTAATTGACGGGCTGCCGGATAATGATCCTGATAAAGTTCCTTCTCTTGCCTTTCAAGGAGGCGGAGATTTGGATAAAGGCGTGAAACCATTCAAACTGATGGGAAGCCTTTTGAAGCAGCAGCCAAGAGATATAGTGTATAACCTATGCCAGTACGGAATGGGTGATGTATGGAAGTGGGGTGATGAGGTCAATGCACAATCCTGGCGTACCACCAACGATATTACAGATACCTGGTCAAGCGTAAAGAATATTGCCCTTGCTCAGGACAAGGCAGCTCCTTTTGCGAAACCCGGAAACCGGAACGATCCGGATATGCTGGTTGTTGGCGTTGTCGGTTGGGGAAATCCACATCAGAGCCGGTTGAAGCCTGATGAACAGTATCTTCATATGAGTCTGTGGAGCATTTTTTCAGCCCCGTTGCTGATTGGCTGCGACCTTGAGAAACTGGATGATTTCACTTTAAACCTTCTGACAAATGATGAGGTTATCACCGTCAATCAGGATGCTTTGGGAAAACAGGGTGTTTGTTTGCAGACAATCGGTGAACTCAGGATTTATGTCAAAGAACTGGAAGACGGAAACAAAGCAGTGGCTTTTGCCAATTTCGGAAGGGAAAAAGTAAAGCTGCCGTATAAAGATTTTAAAAAAATAGGGATTTCCGGAGTTCAGACGGTTCGTGACCTTTGGAGACAGAAGGATATTACAGAAATCAATACGGACAAAAAAGGTCTTCCATTGGATATTCCGGCACATGGTGTTGCTTATTATAAATTCATTTCACTCAAATAAATAAGATTAAGATATGAATCAACGAAACTTTAAATATATCACACTTTCTTTTCTGTTGGCAGGGATTGGTATTTCTGCGCAGAATCCGGTTATTCAGACCCATTTTACACCAGATCCTGCTCCCATGGTCTATCAAGGGAAAATGTATGTTTATACAGGGGATGATCAGCCGGGATTTGATTTTTATACGATGACCAAATGGCGGGTGTATTCCACGGAAGATATGGTCAATTATACAGACCATGGTTCGCCTATTTCTTTAGAGTCTTTCAGCTGGGCGCGGGACAGAGCCTGGGCAGCACAGTGTATTGAAAGAAACGGTAAATTCTACTGGTATATCTGTGTACAGACTGTTGACAACAATATGGCTATTGGGGTTGCGGTGTCTGACAGTCCTACCGGGCCTTTCAGAGATGCTTTGGGAAAACCTCTGATTTCAACCGGAACCTGGGATAATATTGACCCTACGGTTTTTACAGATGATGACGGACAGGCTTATCTGTACTGGGGAAACAGTAAATTATTTTATGTGAAACTCAATAAAGACATGACTTCTTACCAGGGGAAAATCACAGAAATTCCACAATCGGTGGAAGCTTTCGGCGGGCTGAGACGTCCCGGGAAAAGTGATGAGGTTCTGCAAAAGCAGGAAAAATTTGATGATGTGTATGTAGAAGGACCATGGCTTTACAAGCGAAACAATCAATATTATATGATGTATGCTGGAATGACCGGAAGAACAGAATGTTTATCCTATTCAACCAGTCCATCGCCAACCGGGCCGTGGAAATATCAGGGGAAAATAATGACCGACCAGCCTACTAACAGCTTTACCAACCATGGCGGAATTATCGATTTCAAAGGAAAGTCCTACCTGTTTTACCATACCGGATTATTGCCGGCCGGAGGAAGCTACGGACGCTCAACTGCTGTAGAAGAATTCAGATATAATGCTGACGGGACTATTCCGAAGATCACAATGACCAAAGAAGGTGTAGCTCCGGCTGGAACCTTAAATCCATATCAGAGAACAGAAGCAGAAACCATGGCATGGTCGGAAAAATGCAGCACTTCCGAAAACAGGAAAACCGGAGTGTATGTCTCCGATGCCAGAGCAGGAGGGTATATCAGGGTCCGTTCGGTAGATTTTGAAAAGGGAACTTCAGGATTTTCAGCTTCCGTTGCCGCAGGAATTGATGGCGGAATTCTGGAAGTTCATCTGGATGATGTTAAAGGGCCAAAAATAGCCGAGATTGAAATTCCGAGAACCGGTGGCTGGGAAGAGTTCAAAACCCTGACCTCAAAAATTTCAGAATCTGTTTCCGGTGTTCACGATGTATATTTTGTGTTCCGGGGGAAAAATATTACGGCAGGAAGAAAGTTATTTAATTTCGATTACTGGAGCTTTCAGAAAAAATAAGATAAAAATTCCCCTCCTTTGGAGGGGTGGCAAAAAATCGAAGATTTTTTGACGGGGTGGTTAAAATGGCTATAACAATATGAGAAACCACCTTAATAATTCAACCATTTAGCTCCTACAGGCGATAGCGACCCTTAGTGCTCAAATAAAAGTTAAATATGAAAAAAACAATAAAGGCAATACTTAATCTCTGTTTAACAGGATATTCGGGAATATTATTTTCTCAGAACCCTATTATTCAGACCAATTATACTGCAGACCCGGCACCAATGGTGTACAATGACAGGCTGTATGTGTACACGACACACGATGAGGATAATTCCACCTGGTTTACCATGAACGACTGGAAAGTGTATTCCACCAATGATATGGTCAACTGGACAGATCACGGAACAATTCTCTCGTATAAAGATTTCGACTGGGCAAAACGTGATGCTTGGGCCGCACAATGTGTAGAAAGAAACGGAAAGTTTTTTTTATACGTTCCGATGTGGTCCAAAACCAATAACAAAGGCGCTATAGGAGTTGCCGTTGGCGACAGTCCGTTTGGGCCTTTTCATGATCCGCTGGGAAAACCTCTTGTTCAGAGCGAATGGGGAGATATTGATCCCACCGTTTTTGTGGATGATGACGGACAGGCTCATATGTATTGGGGAAATCCTAAATTAAAATACGTAAAGCTGAATGAAGATATGATCTCCTATTCCGGGAATATTACAGAAGTTCCGATGACCGAAGAATCATTTGGCAAAAGAGATGGGAAACCCAATCTGGAAAGACCCACAAAATACGAGGAAGGCCCATGGCTGTACAAAAGGAAAAACCTGTATTATCTTTTCTGGCCGGGTGGTCCGCTTCCTGAATTCATAGGATATTCTACAGGTAAAACAGCACAGGGACCATGGAAATATGGTGGAATTGTAATGCCTACTGAAGGGAAATCATTCACCAATCATCCCGGTGTTATTGATTTCCGGGGGAAAACGTATTTCTTTTATCACAATGGGGCATTGCCAGGCGGAAGCGGTTTTACAAGATCGGTAAGTCTGGAAGAGCTTACATTCAATAAGGACGGTTCCATCTCACCATTTAAAATGACTAACGGAATTACAAAAGCTATCGCAACAGTTAATCCTTATTCATTCAATCAGGCAGAAATGATTGCCTGGTCGGAAAATGTAAAATCCTATCAGAATAAAGAGGTTGGTGTTTTCATCAAAGCAAAGAAAAATGGAGCGTATACCAGTGTAAAGAACGTTGATTTCCGGAAAAAAGGAGCTAGTTCTTTTTCTGCAAGAGTAGGGACTACCCATAACAGTGACGTAACAATGACCGTTCATCTGGATGCTGTGAACGGACCGGTTGCTGCAACGGTAAAGGTTCCGATGACGGGTGGAGATGACCGCTGGGAAACCGTAAAGGTTCAGCTTACTGAAAAAATTACCGGCATTCATGATCTGTACTTTGTATTCAATGGAAAAGCCTCAACAGATATTATGTATTTCGATTACTGGACCTTTCTTGAAAATAATGAGTTATGAGAAAAAAAGTTTTATATATCGTATTCAGCCTGTTTCTGATCAGCAAAAGCTTTGCGCAGGTAGCCGAAATTTCAAGTCCTGATGGACATCTGAAGCTTCAGGTTTTTTCAGAAGAGGGAAAAGCATCGTATAATGTTATCCTTCAGGGAAAAACAATGCTTGAAAAATCCCCGCTGGGCCTGGTAACCAACGAGTCCGATTTTTCAAAGGATCTGAAATTTATGGACAGCAAAAAGGATATTGTTTCTAAGAAATATACGAACGAAAAAATCAAAAAATCTGAGATTGATTATAAGGCCAATACTTTATTGGTTAACTTCAGTAATGCAGACCAGCATCAGATAGGCATTGAATTTCAGGTGAGCAACAACAATATTGCTTTCCGCTACAATATTCCACCAATGAAAGAACGGTTGAGTGTTGTGGTACAGTCAGAAACTACAGGATACAGATTCCCGTCACAAACCACTACTTTTCTTTCACCTATGATGAAGCCGATGACAGGTTTTGCACGCACCGCACCAAGCTATGAAAGTGGTTATAAAGCCGATGCAGAGCTGGGAATACCATCTGATTACGGCTACGTTTTCCCTGGTCTGTTCCATATCGGAAATGAAGGCTGGATATTGCTTTCCGAGACAGGAGTGAACAGTTCGTATTGTGCTTCACACCTTGAAACCACAGCAGAAAAAAGCCTTTACAAAGTCGCTTATCCGAACATTGCTGAAAATAACGGCTTCGGAAGTACCGGAGCTGCTGTTTCTCTTCCCGGAAAAACACCGTGGAGAACAATTACAGTAGGCAGCTCCCTGAAACCCATCGTAGAAACTACCATTCCTTTTGATGTGGTAGATCTGATGTATGAGCCGTCACAGGATTACCAGTTCGGAAAATCTACCTGGAGCTGGATTCTTTGGCAGGATAACAGTATGAACTACGATGATCAGGTGAAATTCATAGACCTTGCTGCTGCACTGAAATATCAGTTTATTCTCATGGATGCGCTTTGGGATAAAAATATAGGCAAAGACCGCATGCGAGAGCTTATTCAATATGCAAAATCAAAAAATGTCGGGGTATTGCTTTGGTACAACTCCAACGGAGCAGCCAATGACGCACCGATGGGACCGAGAAACAAAATGAGCTCATCCATTGAACGGAAAAAAGAAATGAAATGGCTGAAAGAAGCGGGCGTAAAAGGACTGAAAGTGGATTTCTTCGGAGGAGACAAACAGGAAACCATGCGTCTTTATGAAGATATTCTGTCGGATGCCAACGATTTTGGACTAACCATTATTTTCCATGGAGCTACTTTACCGAGAGGCTGGGAAGTAATGTACCCGAATTATGCAGGAAGTGAGGCCGTTCTTGCCTCAGAAATGCTCTATTTCTCAGAAGATGTACGCAGGCAGGAAGCTTTTTTTGCCACGCTTCATCCTTTTATCAGGAATACGGTGGGAAGTATGGAGTTTGGCGGAACTTTCCTCAACAAATATTTAACAAAATCCAACAGGGATAAAAATAAAAGGCATACCACAGATGGCTTTCAGCTGGCTACGGCAGTATTGTTTCAGAATCCTGTTCAGATGTTTGGCATCATGCCGAATAACCTGACCGATGCTCCGGAATTTCAGCTCAGCTTTATGAAAGAAGTTCCGACACTTTGGGATGAAACAGTTTTCATAGACGGCTATCCCGGGAAATATGCTGTAGTTGCGAGAAGACATGCGGATCAATGGTATGTTGCTGGTGTAAATGCTGAAAAGCAATCCCAAAAACTGAAAATAAAGCTTCCGATGTTTGCAGGGAAAACAGTTAGATTCATTAATGATGATGCAAAGGGAAATTCATCAGAAAAAGAAGTGAAAGTAAATGCAAAAGGCGACTTTACGATTGAAATTCAGCCGAACGGAGGATTTGTAGTAAGAAATTAAAGGTTGATAAAACGAAAAAACAGAAAAAATGCGCTTCAAAAACTTATACATCTTTATCATTTCGGGATTTTTGGTTTCCTGCTCTTCCTCTCGAAGTCTGGAAAAAAAGTCATCCAAAGACCAGTGGCTCACTATCTGGGCAACTGCTCCCCAATTGGTGGAACCCAAAAATCTTCCGCCCGAACCGGGGCTTTCGGGGAATACCCTGCGTCAGATTGTCCGTGTATCTGTGGGTGGGAAAAAATTGCGGTTACGTTTTTCCAATAGGTATTCTACAGACAGCCTTGCAGTAAAAACAGTTTCTATTGCCGTGCCATCCGATAGCAGCAATGTGGATGCAGCCACTATCAGGACATTAACGTTTGAGAATAAAAACAGTTTTAAAATTGCTCCCGGATCTGATATTTATTCCGATGAAGTGAACTTTAACCTGAAGTCTAATTCATTGCTGGCCATTACGATTTCCTATGCAAAAGTAACCCAATCTGTCACCGGGCATCCGGGTTCAAGAACAACCTCTTTTATTGTTAAAGGTGAGCAGGCGAGTTCAGCAGTATTTAAAGATCCTGTAAAAACAGATCATTGGTATTCGCTTTTTAACATTGATGTAAAGACAGGTGAACCCTCGTATGCGGTGGCTATTATGGGAAATTCCATTACCGACGGAAGAGGATCGGGAACCAATAGACAGAATCGCTGGCCGGATATTTTTTCGCAGCGGTTACTGGCGAATCCTTCAACCAGGAATGTAAGTGTCCTTAATTTCGGAATTGGTGGGAATTGTGTAGTGCGTGGCGGTTTAGGTCCTACAGCACTCGACCGTTTTGATTATAACATCCTCAATCAGCAGGGCGTAAAATGGCTGATCATTCTGGAAGGAGTGAATGATCTGGGAGGAACAAGAGATGCTGATGACGCTTCCAAAAGAACAGAAGAACTGATTGCCGCTTACCAGGTGATGATCGATAAGGCACATGCTAACGGAATCAAAGTGTACGGAGCAACGATTCTTCCTTTTGCCAAGTCGTTCTACGACAAACCTTTCCGTATCGAGGCCTGGAAAAAAGTAAACGACTGGATCAGGAACAGCGGAAAGTTTGATGCCGTCATCGATTTTGCCCAACATATGCAGAGTGAAAATCCGGAAGTCATCTTAAACGATATGCACGACCATGATTTTCTTCATCCCAATGAAACCGGTTATAGAAGAATGGGAGAATTTGTAGATCTGAACTTATTTAAAAATTAAAATCAAAAAGATATAGTATGAATTTTACAAAAAGCATTTCGCTGTTTCTTACGTTGTTGTTTATATTTTTTGTAAAAGCAGCCGAACCATTTATTTCTTTTGCCAAGACAGAAAATTCGGTGGTGTTGAAAGAGCGCAATTCAGGTTTGATGCTGTTTTCAGACAGCGATTCGGATAAAGGAATTCTGCGCGCTGTTGCGAATCTTCAATCCGATTTTCAAAAAGTAACCGGCGTCCAGCCTAATCTGGTTTCCCAAAACTCTGGCCTGAACGGCATGATCATCATTATTGGTGAAGCAGGTAAAAGCAAAACCATTGATAATTTAATTCGTCAAAAAAAGCTGGATGGAAAAGCATTAACAGGGAAAAGGGAAAAATATATCATTCAGAATGTCAGTGATCCATTTCCGGGCGTTTCTGAAGCCATTGTGATTGCAGGAAGTGATAAAAGAGGAACGATTTACGGAATTTATGAAATGTCTCAGCAGATAGGTGTTTCACCATGGTATTATTGGGCAGATGTTCCGGTTGAGAAAAAAGATAATGTATACTTTAAAAAAGGAATATATACTGATGGTGAGCCTGCTGTAGAGTATCGCGGTATTTTCCTTAACGATGAAGAACCTTCATTGGGAGGCTGGGCGAGAGCGACTTTTGGCGGAGTTAATTCTAAATTTTACGAAAAAGTTTTTGAACTGATTCTACGTCTTAAAGGAAACTATATCTGGCCGGCAATGTGGGGGAAGGCATTCTATGACGATGATCCTCTGAGCGGACCGTTAGCCAATGAAATGGGTATTGTCATGGGAACTTCCCACCATGAGCCTATGGCTTTGGCACAAACCGACTGGCACAGGTATATCAAAAAAAATAACCTCCCTAATGTCTGGGATTATGCTAAAAATGCGGAAGTTTTACAGAAATTCTGGAAATCCGGACTCGAGAGAAGCAAAAACTGGGAAAAACTCGTAACAGTAGGAATGCGGGGTGATGGTGACGAAGCAATGGGAGAGGGAACCAATATTGCCCTGCTCGAGAAAATTGTAAAAGATCAGCGTAAAATCATCGCAGATGTTACCGGAAAGAAAGCGGAGAAAACACCTCAAGTCTGGGCATTGTATAAAGAAGTTCAGGACTATTATGATAAAGGAATGCGGGTTCCGGATGATGTGATCCTGCTGTTCTGTGATGATAACTGGGGAAATGTAAGAAAGCTTCCGGACCTTTCAAAGCCTTTGCATAAAGGAGGCTATGGAATCTATTACCACTTTGATTATGTAGGCGGACCAAGAAACTCCAAATGGATCAACATAAGCCCCATCCAGAGAGTCTGGGAACAGATGAACCTTTCCTATGAACATAAAGTAGATAAGCTTTGGGTCGTGAATGTAGGAGATTTAAAACCCATGGAGTTTCCGATCAGTTTTTTCCTGGAAATGGCCTGGAATCCGAAGCAGTTTAATGCTAAAAATCTTTTGGAATATACTGAGAAGTGGGCTGCTCAGCAGTTTGGTGAAAAACACGCCAAAGAAATTGCCGGGATGATTAATCTGTATGCCAAATACAACAGAAGAGTAACCCCTGAAACCCTTGACAGCAAAACATACAGCCTTGAAAATTACCATGAATTTGAAACGGTTTTAAATGATTACAGAGCATTGGCCGTAGAAGCTTTACGGTTAAAAGAGCAGATTCCGGCTGAGTACCAGGATGCATATTATCAGTTGGTTTTGTACCCGATTGATGCATGCAGTAATTTATATGAAATGTATTATGCGGTGGCAAAAAACAGGGAACTGGCAGCGAAAAAAGATCCGGGAGCCAATTTCTACGCAGATAAAGTGAAGACATGTTTTGAAAGAAACGCTTATCTGGATAATCAATACAATAATGTGATTGCCGGAGGAAAATGGAAGCATATGATGGATCAGATGAGGATAGGATATAAAAGCTGGGCAGACGGAAAAGAAAATATAATGCCTGAAGTTACCTATATTTCTGAAGCCGAGGTTCCCAAAGAAAAAATATTTCAGGAGAAAAACGGCTATGTTTCCATTGAAGCAGAAAATTTTGCAAGAATGAGCAATTCTGACCGGATCCATTGGGAAGTGATTCCTGATTTTGGAAAAACAAAGTCGGGAGTGACAACCTTTCCGCAGAATGCCTATCCAAAAGCTGATGAAAATATCTGGCTGGAATATGATGTCAATTTTGAATCAAAAGGGGAGTTTGAAGTCCAGTTATTATTAGCACCGACTTTAAATTTTAATCATAATAAAGGATTGCGTTACGAAATTTCTTTTGACAACGAAACTCCACAAATTGTCAACTTCAATGGCCATTACAAAGGAGAATTGGGAAGATGGCAGTCCGAACATATTATTAAATCTGTTACAAAGCATTCGGTTCAGCAGGCTGGAAAGCACACGTTACGTTTCAGAGTGCTGGAACCCGGCATTGTCCTTGAAAAGCTCCTGATCAACACCGGAGGATTAAAACCCTCTTACCTGGGCGCTCCGGAAAGCGAAATGCTTCACTGAGTGACCAATACTCATCACAAACAACACTTTAATTATGAAACACTAATCTTAATTCACATTCCAATCTGAAATACAGTTCCCTCACAGAGAATGAAGAGAAAGAACAGCGAATGATTTTGTAAGCAACTTTATTTAACAGATCGCTGCCTGATACTATTCAGGGTATTTTCCTGACGTTTTTTGAAAATGAACCGTCTTGATGGGGAATCTATTGCCCTTACTTTAATTGTTTACGATCAAAATCACGACTATCTAAAACTAAACCATTATGAAAAAACTTTTAAATCTTTTCAGCATTCATTCTATATGTTTGTTTTTCAGTTGTCTGGCGTATGGCCAGCTTACTACTGTAAAAATTGATAAGAACACATCTTATCAGAAAATAAAAGGGTTCGGTGGATTTGTATGCAGTCCCCAGTTTGCCTATAATCATATGTCTACATCAGAGATTCAGACGCTTTGGGGAGGTTCCAGTGAAGGCGGGTATAATATTATGAGATTATATATTCCCGAAAACAGCAGCAACTGGAGTTCTGTACTGGCTACAGCACAGCTCGCCAAATCTATGGGGCTTACCATTTTTGCTTCGCCTTGGACAATGCCCGCAGCCTGGAAAACCAATAACCATGTCAATGCAGTGTATACTGATGCTAACGGAGTACAGCAGATTGGATATTTAAAGCCGGAAAATTATCAGGATTATGCCCTTTATCTTAACAGCTTTGTTACCTATCTCCAGAACAACGGAGTAGAGCTCGATTATATCTCCATTCAAAATGAACCGGATGAAATGGCACAGTATCAGGGATGTATCTGGACTCCTGCGCAAATTACCACCTTCATCAAAAATTACGGACAGCTTATCAATTGTAAAGTGATTGCCCCGGAAAGTGTGGGATTTACGGATAATTTTGCCAGTGCTTTGCTGGATCCTGCGGCAATGGCCAATTTTGAAGTGTATGGCGGGCATCAATACGGACTTATGCAGTCTACCTACAAACAGTTCCAGAATTACAACAAAGAAATCTGGCAGACAGAATATCTGATCAACTGGAACTCTTCATCCACCCAGCCGGCCCGTGACTTCAGCTGGAATACAGATGCATTTACCTTTGCCAGCAGTGTCAACAATGCATTATTAGGTAATGTCAATGCCTGGATTCATTACTCTGCCAAACGTTATTATGGCTTAATGGGTGACGGAACTTACGGAACTCCTGCAGGTGTAATGACCAAAAGAGGCTATATCCTTTCACATTATGCCAAGTACACAACAGGAAAAACGAGAATAGAAGCCAAATGGGATGACAAAACAGGTGTTTTACAGGGTTCTTCCTATATTTCCCAGGATGGAAATCAGGTCGTTCTTATGGTCATCAATCCTTCTCAGAATACGTATAGTTTGAAAGTTGACCTTCCTTTTTATACGACTTCAGGAACAAAAGTACTGACCAATACGCAATCCAATATGGTGAGTACACCTATCACTATGAGTACGGCAACATTCCGTCCTACTGCTGATATCAGTCCCTCCAGTGTTATGACTTTCGTTTTTAATAAAAGTGGTGACAGACCTGCTTCTCTCATGACAGGCGGTGATATTCATTATAATAAAATTGAAACACAAACGGCTACCAGTACAGCTTTTGGGACAGGATTCAATATCAGCAATACAACAGTGACGTTCTCCAATCCAAGTCCTCTTATCAGTAATAATATGACTGCGGCTAACGGATATCTTCAGCTTAATGACCGGTACAATAAACTGATTCTGCATGTAAACAGCTATACAACGGCGGGACAAAGTTACTCAGACAATACGACTTTATATTACATCAACAGTCAGGGCGTAACGAAATCATATAATTACGGCAAGATTAATTTTCCGCAGGGAGGAAACTTCGATATTACGTTAGATATTTCAAGACAGGTGCTTACAGACGGATGCAAAGGAATTTTAGGATTGAGAAATTCCAATTACAGCTCTGTGCTTACGATTAATCTGGGAGATGTTTATTTCAATGTAGGTAATGAAATTGCTTCTAAATTCGGAGGTACCTATTCTGCAAGCGACAGCTATCTGATGGATGCCCTGGAAAACGGCTACTACACTTCTGTAGACTTCAGAAATGCAGCGGGAGTCACTTCCTCCAATAACTGGCAGCCTATGAGTGCCAACTCTAACAGCATTTATTATGTGAATTCAAACGTAAGTTCATCTGCCAATAATGTGATCTCTGGTACTACATGCTCAAATCTTGTCCTTTCCGGTCAGGGTATGGATTTTCAGGTGCCGTTTAACTTCACAGCCTATACAGCTTCTTACAGCCGTACATTTAATGGTTACGATGTGCTGATCTTGCCATTCCAGGCTAATATACCTTCCGGAGTTACTGCTTATCTGATGTCTCCGAATGCCAATAATATCAGCTGTACCGCAATTTCAAACGGAATCATTCCTGCAAACACTCCGGTAATCGTCAATGCGACAGGGAATATTACTTTCAGTGGTTCGGGAAATGTTTCCACACCCAAAGCAATCACGGTCAATCAGATGAACGGAGTTTACCAGGGCATCAAAGTTCCGGCGAATGCTTATGTGCTGAAAACAGAAAACGGAGTAACAGGCTTCTATAAAGTAACTGCCGGAAGTGAGCCTGCAATAGGATCTTTCAAAGCATATCTTACAGAAGAAAATACTTATTCTGCCAACGTTCTTCCTTTAAACTTCGGATCGTTAAGCACCAGAGATATTTCTGCTGAAACGAAAAAAGAGGTTGTAAAAATATATCCTAATCCGGTAAAAGCTGACCTTTTCATTGATTCTGATTTGTCAGAAGCTGCCGCCACCATTTTTGACGGTAGGGGAAGTGTCATCAGATCCGGATTGAAAATAAATTCAGGGAAAAACGAAATTAATGTGGGGAATTTCCCGGCTGGTATTTACTTTATTGAGGTTACTCAAAAAAATAATACAGTAGTGAAACAAAAATTTATCAAAGAGTAAATTGAATCCAAAGCCATCATGAGCACTGCTTATGATGGCTTTATTTCCACAATTTAGTAGATGAAAACCAAAGTAAGTAGGATTTATTCTTAATTTAAGTGTATTATTTACATTTATTTAAAATAGAACGTTATATTTGTTTTTCATTGCATTGTTGCTGAATAATACTGGCAATTTGTGTAAAATAAGAATGAAAACATAATTATCCGTAAAAATCTGTGAAATCAGTAGGTTGAAAATGATTAATCACAAAATCAACTGTCATTTTTCGGACTTTATTGAAACCATATTACCTATGAAAAGAATTGTATTAATCCTATGTGCAACACTGGCAGCACCGTTATTTTTTGCTCAGAAACATTATAAATACCCATTCAGAAACCCGGAGCTTCCGGTTAATGAAAGAATAGAAAATCTTATCAGCTTACTCACAACAGAAGAAAAGATAGGAATGATGATGGATAATTCCCAGGCAGTTCCCCGTCTGGAAATTCCTGCCTACGGATGGTGGAATGAAGCACTTCACGGAGTGGCAAGAGCAGGTACAGCCACTGTTTTTCCTCAGGCAATCGGGATGGCGGCCACATGGGATGTTCCGGAGCATTTTAAAACTTTTGAAATGATTTCTGATGAAGCACGGGCAAAATACAACAGATCTTTTGATGAGGCTCAAAAAACAGGGCGGTACGAAGGGCTGACCTTCTGGACACCCAATATCAATATTTTTCGTGATCCAAGATGGGGAAGAGGCCAGGAAACCTATGGTGAAGACCCTTATCTTACCTCTGTTCTGGGGGTTGCTGCAGTAAAAGGCCTGCAGGGAAACGACCCGAAATATTTTAAAACCCACGCCTGCGCCAAACATTTTGCGGTACACAGCGGACCGGAATGGAACCGCCACTCTTATAACGCAGAAATCTCAAAAAGAGATCTGTATGAGACGTATCTTCCCGCTTTCAAAGCATTGGTTCAGGAAGGAAATGTAAGAGAAGTAATGTGTGCCTACAATGCTTTTGACGGGCAGCCATGTTGTGCAAACAATACTTTGCTTACTGAAATTCTCCGTGGAAAATGGAAGTATGACGGAATGGTGGTCTCAGATTGCTGGGCACTGGCCGATTTTTTTCAGAAAAAATACCATGGCACCCATCCTGACGAAAAAACAACCGCAGCAGATGCTCTGAAACATTCCACGGATCTGGAATGCGGAGATACCTATAACAATCTGAACAAATCTCTGGCCAGCGGGCTGATTACCGAAAAAGATATTGATACGTCGATGCGCAGAATCCTTAAAGGCTGGTTTGAGCTGGGAATGCTCGATTCGAAATCTTCTGTTCACTGGAATACCATTCCGTATTCTGTAGTCGATTCTGAAGAACATAAAAAGCAGGCATTGAAAATGGCACAAAAATCAATTGTGTTGATGAAAAACGAAAAGAATATTCTGCCTCTCAGTAGAAGTATTAAAAAAATTGCCGTAGTGGGACCGAATGCTGATGACGGATTGATGCAGCTGGGAAATTATAATGGAACGCCTTCTTCCATTGTAACGATTTTAGACGGAATCAAAACCAAATTTCCAAATACTGAAATTATCTATGAAAAAGGAAGCGAAGTAACAGATCCTTCGTCCAGAACGTCACTCTATCAGAATTTCATCAGTCAGAAAAACGGCTCGAAAGGAATGAAAGTAACGTTTTTTAATAACAATGAATTCAAAGGGCAGCCGGCCAATGTTTCCGTAAATTCAACCGCTATCAGTTACAACAGTTTTGGAGGAACCCAGCTTGCACCCAATGTAGGAAGAGAAAATACCTCAGCGATCATTTCAGGGATTTTCAAAAGTACCTATACAGGAGAGGTCGTGTTTTCTGCTTCCACTTCCGATATCTATACACTTTTCGTGGACGGAAAAGAAATCGCAACAAGGAAAGGACCTGATGCAAGACATCCTTCGGAGTTTCCTGTAAAAATGGAAAAAGGAAAAGAATACCAGATAGAACTGCGTCATACACAAAAAGGAAAATATGTGAGTATCACTTTTGAAGCGTACAGAAAAGACCCTGTTAATTTTGCTTCGGTGAGAGAAAAGGTGAAAAATGCAGACGTCATTGTCTTTGCAGGCGGACTTTCTCCAAGTCTGGAAGGCGAAGAGATGATGGTGAATGCAGAAGGCTTCAAAGGCGGTGACAAAACTTCTATTGCCCTTCCTAAAGTCCAGAGGGACCTGTTGGCGGAGCTTAGAAAAACCGGCAAACCTGTTGTTTTTGTTCTTTGTACCGGAAGCGCTCTGGGATTGGAGCAGGATGAGAAAAATTATGATGCCCTGTTGAACGCCTGGTATGGCGGACAGGCCGGAGGAACGGCTGTAGCAGACGTTTTGGCAGGAGATTATAACCCTTCCGGAAAATTACCCATTACCTTTTATAAAAATATTGAACAGCTGGATAACGCTCTTTCAAAGACAAGCAAGCACGAAGGATTTGAAAATTATGATATGCAGGGGAGAACTTACCGTTATATGACAGAAAAGCCTCTTTATCCGTTCGGGCACGGTCTGAGCTATTCCAAATTTGTTTACGGAGATTCAAAACTGAGCAAAAATACGATCAGTACCAACGAAAATGTGACCATTACAATTCCTGTAACCAATGTTTCAGAAAGGGATGGTGAAGAAGTCGTTCAGGTCTATATCAAAAGAAATAACGATGCACAGGCACCGCTAAAAACGTTAAGGGCTTTTGAAAGAGATTTAATCAAATCTAAAGAAACAAAAAATATTCAGCTGACTCTCTCTAAAGACTCATTTGCATTCTACGATGAAAAAGCAGATGATCTGGTTTCAAAACCCGGCGACTATACCATTTTTTATGGCGGAACCTCCGATGATGTAGGGTTAAAAAGTATTCCGCTAAAAGTAAAATAAAAATTGATTCAGGACAAATTGAGACATGCTTTAGCTTCAAAATATACGATCTATGACAACAAAAAATAAAATATTCTCCATCGCGATTTCCCTAAGTGCTGCTTTTTTTTCAGCTCAGAATAATACGGTCCGTACCTATAACCTGGATCTGAAAGAAACCTCTGCACCTGTTAAAATACAACCCACCATGTACGGGATTTTCTTTGAAGACATCAATTTTGCAGCTGATGGCGGATTGTATGCGGAACTGATTAAAAACCGCAGCTTTGAATTTGACGAACCATTTACAGGCTGGAAACAGCCTAACACAAAAACACTTTCTCCTAATCTTGATTCCGGATTTCTGACCATTTATTCTGACCCTGCCAAAACCAATAAAAATTATGCGAGAATTACTGTTCTGAATGATAAAAATTATATTCTTGAGAATGAAGGATTCAGGGGAATAGGGCTTCATCAGGGAGAACAATATGATTTCAGTTTTGATCTGGAGAATGTTTCAGGAAATATTGCTGCAGTAAATGCAAGTCTTGTTGATGAAAATGGAAAGGAAATTTCTTCAGTTTCCGCACTCATAAAAGGAAAGGGATGGCAGAAGTATACAGCAGTTTTCAAAGCACCTCAAACTGTAGAAAAAGCAAAACTGCGGATTACATTTACCGGAAACGGCATCGTGAACATGGATATGATTTCACTATTCCCGCAGGATACCTGGAAAGACAGAAAAGGAGGCTTGCGAAAAGACCTCGTTCAGAAATTATATGATTTACAACCCGGTTTTTTGAGGTTTCCGGGAGGCTGTATTGTAGAAGGAAGAACTTTGGCTGAGCGGTATCAGTGGAAAAAAACAATTGGAAATGTAGCAGACCGTGAATATCTCATCAATAAATGGAGTACAGGATTTCCACATCGTCTTACACCGGATTACGGACAGTCTTTCGGCCTGGGATTTTATGAATATTTCCAGCTGTCCGAAGATCTGGGCGCAGAACCTGTTCCTATTCTGAGCTGCGGAATGGCTTGCCAGTTCAATACCGCAGAACTGGTGAAAATGGAAGACCTTGATCCCTACGTTCAGGATGCCTTGGATCTGATTGAATTTGCCAACGGAGATTCCGGAACAAAATGGGGGAGAATCCGTACTGAAATGGGGCACCCAAAGCCTTTTAATTTAAAATTTATCGGAGTGGGAAATGAACAGTGGGGAGCAGATTATATTGAACGCTATAAAGTATTTGAAAAAGCCATTCATGCAAAATATCCTGACATAAAGATCATCTCCGGAAGCGGACCATCACCTGACGGCGAATTCTTCGAGTATGGCTGGAAAGAACTGAAGCAGCTTAATGCGCAGATTGTAGATGAACATTATTACAATTCTCCCGAATGGTTCATGCAAAATGCAGGCAGATACGATAAGTATGACCGCTCCGGACCAAAAGTCTTTGCCGGAGAATATGCAGCCCAGTCTGTAGGTGTGGTAAAACCTGATAACAAAAATAACTGGTTAACAGCTCTTTCAGAAGCAGCTTTCATGACCGGTCTTGAAAGAAATGCAGATGTGGTTTATATGACTTCCTACGCACCGCTTTTTGCCCATGCTGACGGCTGGCAATGGACACCCGATCTCATCTGGTTCAATAATCTGAAATCCTATGCGACCCCGAATTATTATGTTCAGAAATTATTTTCCAACAATAAAGGAACGGATGTATTAAAAATAGAACATAACGGAAAAGCGGTATCCGGCCAGGAAAAATTATACGCTACAGCAGTAAAAGATGCAAAAACTCATGAGATCATTATAAAAATGGTCAATACTGATACTCAGGCTAAAACGGTAAATATCAAATCAGGAACTTTGAAAACAGGTAAGAAAATAACTAAAATCCTTCTATCCGCACCACAGCTTTCTACTGAAAATAGTTTCGATGCTGAACCCATAAAACCTAAAGAAGAGATTTCTGAAGCCAAAAATGGGGAAATTTCAACGGAAATTCCTGCCAATTCTTTAGTTGTTTTAAAGGTAAAAATAAATTAATTATTTGATATACAGTATTTTGTGAAAAATAAGTGTGTTTTTTACATTTATTTAAAATAGAATCTTATATTTGTTTTTATCTCATCAGGAGAATTTAAAATCTCAATAATCAAAAACGTTTCACCACCATGAAAAAATATGTTATCGGACTGGACTACGGTACAGATTCCGTACGGGCCGTTCTTATTGACACTGAAAACGGTTCTGAAATAACTTCTTCAGTCAGCTATTATCAAAGATGGAAAGAAGGTAAATTCTGTAATCCCTCAGCTAATAGTTTCAGACAGCATCCTTCAGATCATATTGAAGGTCTGGAGAAAACTATTTCAGAAGTTGTAAGAGAAAGCGGGATACCGGCAGAGCAGATCGTTAGTATTTGTATTGATACTACAGGTTCTTCACCGCTTCCTGTAACCAATGATGGAATAGCCCTGGCACTGGTTCCGGGATTTGAAGAAAATCCCAATGCCATGATGGTTTTATGGAAAGACCACACCGCTATCCGGGAAGCTGAAGAAATCAATACCCTTGCAAGAACCTGGGGTGGTGAAGATTATACAAAATATGAAGGCGGTATTTACTCTTCAGAATGGTTTTGGGCCAAAATACTGCATATCAGCAGAGCAGACGCAGAGGTAAAAAATGCTGCGTACACCTGGATGGAGCACTGTGATTATCTGACTTTCCTTTTATCAGATCATAAAGACCTGGCCACCTTTAAAAGAAGCCGTTGTGCTGCCGGCCACAAAGCTATGTGGCATGAATTATGGGACGGCCTGCCTTCCGAAGAATTTCTCAACAGGCTTGACCCTTCTCTGGGAGCGCTCAGAGCAAGATTATACCGTGAAACCTATACTTCAGATGAAATTGCAGGCTATCTGAATGAAGAATGGGCCGCAAAAACCGGTCTTACCACCCAAACTATTATTACTGTAGGAACTTTTGATGCCCATTCAGGCGCTGTGGGAGCAAAGGTGGAAGAAAATACCCTGATCAGGATTATGGGAACTTCTACCTGCGATATTATGGTGGCCTCACAGGAAGCTATCGGGAATACAACCGTTAAAGGAATCTGCGGACAGGTTGACGGTTCCGTAATTCCCGGATTGATAGGGCTTGAAGCAGGACAGTCTGCCTTTGGAGATGTTCTGGCATGGTATAAAGATATACTGATGTGGCCGGTTCATCAGGTGATGATGCATTCCGAAAATATTTCAGACGAGCAGAAGATAAAACTCGCAGATGAAATGGAGGCAGGGCTTATCAGAAAATTAACCCTTGAAGCAGAAAAAATTCCTCTCTCGGATGCCGTTCCGATTGCATTGGACTGGGTAAACGGAAGAAGAACGCCGGACGCAGATCAGGAACTTAAGGCAGCGATCAGCCAGCTTTCTCTGGGAACAAAAGCACCCCATATTTTCAAAGCTTTAGTCAATGCTATTTGTTTCGGAGCTAAGAAGATTGTTGACCGTTTTGAAGAGGAAGGTGTGAAAATCAATAAAGTGATCGGAATCGGAGGAGTAGCAAGGAAATCGCCGTTTATCATGCAGACACTCGCTAATGTTCTGGATATGCCGATTGTTGTTGCCGCTTCGGACCAGACTCCCGCGTTAGGGGCTGCTGTTTATGCAGCTGTATCAGCAGGAATTTATCCGACCGTACAGGAAGCAAGCATGAAAATGGGCTCCGCATTTGAAGCGGAATATCAGCCGAAAGCGGAAGAAGTACAGCACTACAGAGAATTAATGCAGCAATACCAGAAGCTCGCTGATTTTGTAGAATACAATACCAAACTGAAAAACAACAGGAAAGAACTTCAGAACTCCTGATTTTCCATTTTAACCTTTTGAATGATACTCAAAATGAATACCTATAAAGAACTCCAAAGAGAATGTTATGAAGCGAATATGCAGCTGGATGCCCTGAAGCTGGTGGTCTATACTTTCGGGAATGTAAGCGCTGTAGACCGTGATAAAGGCATTTTTGCCATTAAACCAAGCGGTGTCCCTTATGAAATTTTAAAGCCTGAAGATATGGTGATTCTGGATTTTGATGCCAATGTCATTGAAGGCAGTCTCAGACCTTCTTCCGATACCAAAACCCATGCTTATCTGTATAAAAACTGGGAAAACATCGGTGGAATTTCCCACACTCATGCGATCTATTCCGTGGCTTGGGCACAGGCACAAATGGATATTCCTGTTTTCGGGACCACCCATGCAGACCATTTAACAACAGATATTCCCTGCGCTCCACCTATGCGGGATGAGCTGATTGAAGGAAACTACGAATACAATACAGGAATACAGATTCTGGAATGCTTTAAAGAAAAACAGCTCTCTCCGGAAGAAGTAGAAATGGTTCTGATCGGTAATCACGGTCCGTTTACCTGGGGTAAAAATGCAGAGAAGGCTGTTTACAACAGCAAAGTGCTGGAAACCATTGCCGAAATGGCGTATCTCACCAGACAGATCAATCCTGATGCAGAACGTCTGAAAGAATCACTCATCAAAAAACATTATGAACGTAAGCATGGCAAGAACGCTTACTACGGACAGGAGTTTAAACACTAAACACTTCAACATAAACAACTATTAACGATCAACAAAATTATGTTAACACCTCTCAATACCAAAGAAGTCTGGTTCATCACAGGAAGTCAGCATTTATACGGACCTGAAACACTTGCCCAGGTGGCAGAACACTCTCAGAAAATGGTGGCAGAACTTGAAAAATCTTCTTTCATTCCGGTAAAAGTCATTGTAAAGCCAACGGTAAAAACTACCGAAGAGATATTTGAAACCATTGCAGCAGCCAATCATGCAGAAAACTGTATAGGAGTTATCACCTGGATGCATACCTTTTCACCCGCTAAAATGTGGATCAGAGGATTAAAAATTTTACAGAAGCCTCTTCTGCATCTGCATACCCAGTTCAACAGAGATATTCCATGGTCCACGATGGATATGGATTTTATGAATCTTAACCAGGCGGCTCACGGGGACCGTGAATTTGGTTTTATGGTAAGCAGGCTCCGAAAGAACAGAAAAGTAGTGGTTGGGCACTGGTCGGAAGAAAGGGTTCAGAAGCAGATCGGTGACTGGAGCCGTGTTGCAGCAGGATGGGACGACTGGCAGGGCGCTAAATTTGCACGTTTCGGAGATAATATGCGGTTTGTAGCCGTTACAGATGGAGATAAAGTGGAAGCTGAAACTCAATTCGGCTTTTCAGTTAATACCTGGGGAATCGGTGATCTTGTAGGCGTTATCAATTCTGTAAGTGAGGGAGAAATAAAAAGCCTTATGGAAGAATATGAATCTTCTTATCATATGGCAGCTTCCCTTTTGGAAGGAGGAGCCAACAGAAGCTCACTTCACACCGCCGCAAAAATTGAATTAGGACTTGAAAAATTTTTAAAAGACGGAGGATTTAAAGGATTTTCAGATACCTTTGAAGACCTTCACGGGCTGGAGCAGCTGCCGGGAATTGCTGTACAGCGACTGATGCAGAAAGGATATGGATTTGCAGGCGAAGGAGACTGGAAAACAGCAGCGCTCGTACGTGCCATGAAAACAATGGGGCAGGGCCTTGAAGGTGGAAATGCCTTTATGGAAGATTATACCTATCATTTAGACCCTTCCAATCCTTCTATTTTAGGCTCCCATATGCTGGAAGTAGATCCTGTGCTGGCTGCCGGAAAACCTTCATGTGAGATACATCCGCTGGGAATCGGAGGAAAAGCAGATCCGGTTCGTCTTGTTTTTAACTCCAGAGGAAATATTGATTCTCTGAATGCTGCCCTGATGGATTTTGGAAACCATTTCAGACTGCTGATCAATAAAACCAGAGCATTGGAAATTACAGAAGAGTTGCCAAAACTCCCGGTAGCAAGGGTTTTATGGAAACCTCTTCCTGATTTATATACGGCCGCAGAAGCCTGGATACTGGCAGGAGGGGCACACCATACATGTTACAGTGAAAATATTTCAGCAGAACAGCTGGAAGATTTTGCTGAGATAGCAGGAATTGAATCATTAGTCATTGATGAAGATACCAGAATGCGTGACTTTAAAAATACACTTCGTTGGAATGAAATGTATTATCGTTAATTAATTTTAAAAAATATGTAAATAATTATGAAAAAAACAACATATAACGGCATTTTTATTTTATTATTTTTAATTATTTTCGGCTGTAAAAAAGAAAATAATAAACAGGATATTTCAGGAAAAATGGAGAATGTTCACACTTCAGACTATGGAGTTACGCCAAAAGGCGATTCTATTAAAAAATACACGCTGACCAATAAAAACGGGATGAAAGTTGAGGTCATCAACTTCGGAGGAATTATCACTTCTTTAACTGCTCCGGACAGAAACGGGAAATACAAAGATGTAGTACTCGGCTTTACAAAACCTGAAGGATATTTCGATGGCAACCCTTATTATTTCGGTGCTTTGATCGGAAGATACGGCAATAGGATTGCTAATGCCAAATTCACACTGGAGGGAAAAGCATACGAAATTGATAAAAATGACGGTCCCAACAGCCTTCACGGAGGAAAAGAAGGATTTCATACCAGATTCTGGAATATTGAGGCAGTACAAAATGCAAAATTTCCGACATTGAAGTTATCCTATACCAGCGCAGACGGTGAAGAAGGATATCCGGGAAAACTGACAACAACCGTTTTCTATACCCTTACAGACGACAATGCTTTGGAAATCTCCTATGAAGCAGAATCCGATAAACCAACAGTGGTAAATCTTACCCAACATTCTTATTTTAACCTGTCAGGAAATTTCACTAAAACGATTACCGATCATGAACTACAAATTAATGCAGATCATTTTCTTCCGGTAAATGAAACATTGATTCCTACTGGTAAGCAGAAAGCAGTAAAAGGAACTCCCTTTGATTTCACGGTGTCAAAACCCATCGGTAAAGATATCGGTGCAGACGACGATCAGTTGAAAAAAGGAAAAGGATATGACCATAACTGGATTCTGAATGGAAAAGGATTAAGAAGCATCGCCAAAGTTTATCATCAGGGAACAGGAAGACTGATGGAAGTTTTCACTGATGAGCCTGGTGTGCAGTTTTATTCCGGAAATTTTCTTGACGGAAAATTTGATACCAAAACTGGCGGTAAAAATGAATTCAGAACAGGATTCTGCTTAGAGACCCAGCATTTCCCTGATTCACCGAACCAGCCTTCTTTTCCTTCTACAGAATTGAAGCCCGGACAGAAATACCACTCGAAAACCATCTATAAATTCTCCGTAAAAAAGTAAACTATGGGAAAATTAGCAACTATTGATATTATCATATTCCTGATCTATTTTGTAGTGGTAGCTTCCTACGGATTATGGATCTATAAAAAGAAAAAATCTGAATCCACAGGAAGTAAGGATTATTTCCTTGCCGAAGGGTCTTTGACCTGGTGGGCTATCGGAGCCAGCTTAATCGCTTCCAATATTTCCGCTGAACAGTTTATCGGAATGAGTGGCGAAGGTTTCTTTGTAGGAATCGCTGTTGCCGCTTACGAATGGATCGCTGCTCTTGCGCTGATCATTATTGCGGTCTGGTTTATTCCAATCTATCTTAAAAATAAGATCTATACCATGCCCCAGTTTCTGGAAAGAAGGTATAACAAATCTGTTTCACTCATCATGGCCGTATTCTGGCTGTTTCTGTATGTTATTGTGAATCTTACCTCCATTCTTTATCTGGGTGCTCTTGCCATCGATACTTTATTGGGAGGAGAACATCTTCACGGCATTATGATCGGTCTTTTGCTTATGGCTCTTCTGATCGGTCTTGGAGGGATGAAAGTGATAGGATATACAGACGTTATACAGGTAGCAGTGCTTATTATCGGCGGTTTTGCAACGGTGTATATGGCTTTGCAGATTGTGGACCAGAGAATCAACGGAGCGGCTGTAGGAAATGCTTTAGCAGGATTTAATACCCTGATCAATGAGGCTCCCCAGCACTTTAAGCTGATTCTACAAAAACCAACAACTACTACCACTACTTTGGCAATGCCTCAAAACCTTGATGTACAGAAGTATGTCGTGTTACCAGGTCTGGCCATGTATTTTGCAGGTCAATGGATTGTTAACCTGAATTATTGGGGCTGTAATCAGTACATCACCCAGAGAGCTTTAGGGGCAGATCTGAAGACGGCAAGAACAGGAATTTTATTTGCAGGATTTCTGAAGCTATTCATGCCTGTGATCGTAATGCTTCCGGGAATCGCTGCTTATGTATTGTACTCGAAAGGACACCTTCCAGGATTCAACGGGGTGAAAGACGGTGCCTACTCTGCGATATTAGGATTCTTACCCGTAGGACTTAAAGGATTGGCAATTGCCGCTTTGACGGCAGCGATTGTGGCTTCACTGGCAGGAAAAGTGAACAGTATTTCAACTATTTTTACGCTGGATATCTATAAAAAATACCTTAAAACAGATGCCACCGAAATCCAGATGGTGAGAACAGGCCGTTGGGTCATTATTATTGCGATGATGGTTGCATTGGCTTTTACCTGGACAGACGTTTTAGGAATTGGTGGTGAAGGAGGTTTCACATTCATCCAGAAATATACAGGCTTTATCAGTCCTGGAGTTTTTGCGATGTTCCTTCTGGGAATGTTCTGGAAAAGGACAACAGGTACAGCAGCTTTGGTAGGAGTTATTTTAGGTTTTGTCCTGGCGATCTTCTTTAACAGTTTTGCTGTAGAAATTTTCGGAAAAGAGACGTGGTTGTATACCGCATTCACTTATGAAAAGCTTGAGAACGGAGTAGTGCATACCATTACCGAAATTCCTTTCCTGATCAATATGGGATGGTCATTTTTTATCACGATAGTTGTAATGATCCTGATCAGTCTTGCAGGTCCTAAAGTAAACCCTAAAGCCTTTGCCATTGATGTGACCATGTTTAAAGTGGACAACAGAACTTTAGTTTTGATTGTGATGACACTGCTTTTACTGACTGCCTTGTATGTGAGGTTTTGGTAGATAATATATGCTAAAAGTGAATAGTCAATAGTGGATTCGTTTCACTTGTCAATCTTCAAAAAAATTACTATTAACTTGTGAAATAAAATTAGCTTTCACATCAATAAAAAACAGGATGCTTTTTAAGCATCCTGTTTTTTTATTATATCTTCTGGTATCTAGTTCATCCCAATATATTTGAACTTGAACAATTGACATGAAGTACCGTAATAATCCCAAAGGTGTAAGTTTGAATTGCCATCCATAGTACAGTTGGGGATATCCCAGCCACGGGTAGGATCCACCTTGGATAGTATTTTGTAATAACCATTGGAAACAGCGACTACCTGCCAGGCCTGTGCATCATTACTATAGTTCTGCCAAAGACGGATTGAAGTTCCCAGTGTATTGCTGTTACTAGCCAGATCAATGCAGCGATTAGACGCACTCGCTTTGGATACAAAACGCCAGTAGCCATTACCTGCGTCAATGGCAACCCACCGCTGTGCAGAAGCGCCATTCCTTGTCCATGGTCTTAACACTGCGCCGTTGGTATCTTCTCCGGATTTTAAATCAAGTACTTTATTGGCATCAGTCTGAAACTCGATTTCGTAAATACCATTGTTGACCAGGCTGTTGTTAGTATTACAGTTTCCAACAGGATAATTGGAGGATGCATATTGCTGGAACCACTGTTTAACTGGTGCAGCACAGGCTTCCCAATCGTTGTTGTAGGCTGTTCCTGCATTAGGATCGCCTTTGTGGAGGAGATTATCAGGGGCAAGAACATTCCAGCTTACATTGCCTGACTGATCCACGATGTATTTTAAATTGGCACCAAATCCGCTTCCGCCTGCCGTACCTGTTGTACCGATGCCGAAGGTACCATATCCCTGAGGTGCCCAGTCAGTTTCAGTAATGGCGATTGGTGCTATATCTGCAATTGGTTTAACATTGATATTCCATGCATTTTGAAAGGATTGATAGTTGCTGAGACCACCCCAGTAACCGGGATAAATATGAACAGCATAGCCAATATTACCACCGGTGATCTGATTATTGACATAGCCCTGGTAATGGGATTGCCACCCGGTACCCGGTATCCAGCAGACATTATTGGCTCCATTGTTGCGAATAATGTTAACCAACGGCTGGAAGAAGTTTTTAAGTGCAGCAAAGTGCTCGTTCCCCGTTGATCCCCATGTGCCGTTTGTTCCCAGAATCTCAACAGGTTCGTTGGCTAATTCGAACATCACATTGTCAGCGTTCTTTAGGCTCGGATGTTGCGACAAAAAGGTCCATACGGTTTTAAGATAGCTATGATAGGCATCGTTCACAGCAATACGATTTGGGCATACCCCTGGTGGACGCAGGATGACATACATTCCCAGGCTTCGGGCATGGTTGATCAGTGGGATTATCACCTGATCTGTATAGGTAACTAGGCGGTTATAATTGAATCTTGAGATATCGTTCTCAGGGATAGCCGGTCCGGGATCATTGGTCCAATACGGATCAATATGAAGGCGGATGTAATTGAGATACCAGCCATCGGAAGCGCTGCTGAGTTTGTTCATGACAGCTTTATTGTAGTTCAGAGCACCCTGTACATTGTAATTATCCCAAGTACAGTAGCCGGAATTAGCACCATACTGACAGCCGTTAAACCAGGGGCTGGGAGTTATGGCAACACCATGTAAGACAACATTATTGTCGCAGGGATCTTTAAGGTATCTGCCTCCAACATGCAACATTGGTGTTGCTGCCAATGCTCTTGCGCTGGCACTTAGGTTTTGTTCAGATTCTTCTTGTAAGAATTTTTCTTCCATCCGGGAGCAGCTTGAAAGGATGATTAACAGAAGAGAGGCCAGAAGTAGCCACATTTTGTTTGTTCTCATAATTTAAATATTTAAGATTGGGTATTTTTTAGCCATTAACATCTCAATTCCCTAGCCCACACAGGAGTATGAGGCAAATAGTAAAATTTCTTAATTTATTGACGTAGGGTTTGAATAAGGACTGCTGTCATATTCTATTAAACCGACTATCTGCTTGTCTCCCGGCTTTCTGTATCTAATTCTTCGGCACTGGTTTCGGTAGAACAATGGAACCATTTTATTCAGTTTCTGATTGAAAATCTTTTTCTTCTCTTTTTCTGGGTTCCTGCATATGTAAGTATGGAGTTTGTTAAAATTTAAGTTTTGTTAAATATGGTTATTAATTTTGTATAAAAATAAACATAATATTAAATATAAATCAATACTTTATTAAAAATTAACAAAAAATTACATATCATAAATAGAATTGTAAGCCATATAATCATAATGTATTTTGTGGTAGGAGAAAATAAAAAACCTTATCATAAATTTTTATTACAATAATGCTAAAAAAGACGAAATAACTGTTTACACACCTTGAAATTTCCTATAAGAACACAAAAAATATCACTTATATGAGATTTAAATAAATGTATGTGGAATTTTTTACAAATCTAAATTGTTGATTTTCTACAAATTTTTTTTTAAATGATACAGTTTGTAAGTATTACATCTTAAACATAAATCCCTGTGAGATCTTTTTGTTGTATTTTTTTTCGTCAAAGCGGTAGAGGAAAGAGCCTTTTCGGGATGAGGTCATATCCTTTTTATTGGTGTTGACAAGGATATCCATACTGTTGATCTTGCTGGTAAAATTCCGTTTATCGAATTTTTCATCAAAAATTGCTTCATAAAGATTCTGTAGATCTTTCATCGTGAATTTTTCGGGAAGAAGCTCAAAACCTATAGGTCCTGTAGATGCTCTTCTTCTAAGTCTGGCCACAGCATCCTTTACCATTTTATTATGATCGAAAATAAGGTCTGGTGCCTTCTGAAGCTCAACCCATTCTGCGCTGTATTGTTCATTGATCTGAATATCTTTCTCAATATTGATCAGTGCATAGTAGGAGATTGACATAATTCTGGCTGTTGGCTCACGATTGATTTCCGTATAGCATTTCAGCTGTTCAAGATAGATGTTTTCAAGACCTGTCAGGGTATGCAAAACTCTGTTAGCTGCTTCATCAGAGGTTTCGTCACTGCTAATGAAGCCACCCATGAGTGACCATTCGCCCATCTGCGGTTCAAAATTTCTTTTTACAAGTAAGATTTTTAGATTTTCGCCGTCAAAACCGAAAATGATACAGTCAACGGCAACGAGGTGTTTGGGATATTGGGAGTAATCCTCAGTCATCTTTTATATTTTCATACAAAGGTAAAGCTTTTATGGATAAGATTTTATATAAATGTGTTTCATACACTTTTTAATATGGATCATTTATTTCATTAAAATTATTCTCTAAGGGTATTTTGGGAGCTAAAACAGTCATTGAAAATGAAAAATATTACCGAAATCAGGTTAATCATGTATGAATTGAATGTTAAAATTGTGTTAAAATAGAATTTGAAGATTAATAATAATCATTCAAAATAGCTTAACGTTAAAAATACGATAAGGTATTTACTATATTATTAAAATTTTGAATAAAACATATCCTGAATTCATTTTCATAGGGAATCCCATGATTTTAAGGTTTTGTTTTTCTGTCAATTAATTATCTTATTTTTTATGATAAGGTAGTGTGTTTTTGGCTGTTTTTAGGGCTTTATAAAAGGTTTTAATTAGAAAAATGGCACGGCTGCATTCAAAAAATGTTGGGTATATAGATTCTTTCTATTATTTTAGAAATGTTGAATTAACATTTATCCATGACTCCAAAACTTTCAGTTATTTTATTATGTTTTGCTTCATTTACCTCAGCCCAGGTAAAGAAGAAAATTAATTATTTTCCTTTAGAAACGGTAAGGTTATCAGAAAGTGTTTTCAACAAAGCGATGATGGCAGACCGGAAATATCTCATGGCAATAGAGCCGGACAGACTGTTGGCTCCCTATCTTAAAGAAGCCGGACTGAAACCAAAAGCAGATAATTACCCCAATTGGGAAAACACCGGCTTGGACGGTCATATAGGAGGACACTATCTTTCTGCATTATCCCTGATGTATGCCTCTACAGGAGATTCTGCAATACAACACAGAATTGATTATATGATCAGTGAGCTGGAACGCTGCCAGAATACCTCTCCGGACGGGTATATTTCAGGAGTTCCGGATGGAAAAAAGATCTGGAAAGAAATAAAACAGGGAAATATACGCGCTTCAAGCTTCGGTTTGAATGACCGATGGGTACCTTTATATAATATTCACAAACTTTACTCAGGACTGCGTGATGCGTATTGGTATGCCAAAAATGAAAAAGCAAAAGCAATGCTTATAAGGCTTACAGATTGGATGATGAATGAAGTGTCAGATCTTTCTGATAAGCAGATTCAGGATATGTTGCGCAGTGAACATGGAGGACTTAATGAAGTTTTTGCAGATGTTTACGATATCACTCATGACGGGAAATATCTGAAACTGGCTCACCGTTTTTCCCATCAGGCAATTCTTACACCGCTTTTATCAGGAGAAGATAAGCTTACAGGACTTCATGCCAATACACAGATTCCGAAAGTCATTGGTTACAAACGGATTGCCGATCTTGAAAATAACGAGTCCTGGAGCAATGCCGCTGATTTTTTCTGGCATAATGTTACCGAGAAAAGATCATCGGCTATTGGAGGAAACAGTGTCAGTGAGCATTTTAATCCTGTCAATGATTTCAGCAGCATGATCAAAAGTATTGAAGGTCCGGAAACCTGCAATACCTATAATATGCTGAAGCTGACCAAAGAGCTTTATGCAACACTGCCTGAATCTTACTATATCGATTATTACGAAAAAGCACTATACAATCATATCCTTTCCACAGAAAATCATGATCAGGGAGGCTTCGTGTACTTTACGCCAATGCGTCCCGGACACTATCGCGTGTATTCACAGCCTCAGACCAGCTTCTGGTGCTGTGTAGGATCCGGAATGGAAAACCATGCCAAATATGGGGAAATGATTTATGCCCGGTCAGAGAAGGATTTATATGTGAACCTGTTTATTCCTTCCACATTGACATGGAAACATCAAAAAGTAGTGCTACGACAGGTCAATAATTTTCCGGAAGTTCCTGAAACAACATTGATCTTTGATGCCGCGGGAAAATCAGAATTTGATTTAAAACTTAGATGTCCCGAATGGACCACACCTTCGGAAGTAAAAATTCTGATCAACGAAAAACAGGAAAAAGTACAGCGTGGTTCCGATGGCTATTTTACGCTGACTAAAAAATGGAAAAAAGGTGATGTTGTGAAAATGACCTTGCCGATGCATATTTCTGCAGAACAACTTCCTGACCATTCCAATTATTATGCATTTAAATACGGTCCTGTAGTGCTTGCCGCAAAATACGGTACGGAAAACCAACAGGGACTTCTTGCGGACGATAGCAGAGGCGGCCATATTGCTCATGGTCCGCAGATTCCTTTAAACGAAATTCCAGTTATCCTTGGAAATCCTTCTGAGATGGTCAGTCATGTTGCGCCTTTGAACAATAAACCGCTCAACTTTGCCGTTAAGGGTCTTTATCCGTCTGAAAAATTCGGGGAAGGACTAAATCTTGTGCCGTTTTACAGTATTCAGGCAGAAAGATATATTCTGTACTGGCCGCAAGCTGACAAAAATGGGATAGAAAATATGCTGAAGCAGAGAGCAAAAGAAGAAGCGGAAACCAGAAAGCTGGATATGATTACTACAGATAAGATCCAGTTGGGCGAACAGCAGCCGGAATCAGACCATTTTATAGAAAGCAAAGACTCTGGCACAGGATATATGGAAGACCGTCATTTCCGTGACGCTAAGGGCTGGTTCAGTTACCAGATGAAAAATAACGAAAAAAATGCTTCATACCTTTACTTGCTTTATTTTGATGCGAATACCAACCGTACGCTGAATATTGAGATCAACGGTAAAAAAATCATGACTCAAAATCTGGAAGGAAAGTCCGGAACCTTACCTCAACATCTGGTCATTCCAATACCGGATTCAGAAAAGAATAAAGAAAATCTTACTGTAAAATTCCTCGCAGAAGAAAAATTGATGACTGCTAAAGTCATTGAAGTCCGTTTACTGAAAGAAAATTACGGAAAGAAATAAATACAGAATTAAAACAGATTTTTTCCATGAAAAACAGAATCCTATACTTGTTATTTTTTCTTGCAGCCATTTGCAGTTTTGATGCAAAAGTAAGGCTGCCTGCTTTGGTTTCAGACGGAATGATCCTTCAGAGGAATCAGGATCTTAAAATCTGGGGATATGCGGATGCAGGAGAAAAAATTACTGTTAAGTTTATCAATAAAACATATAATGCCACTGCTGACCAAAGTGGAAACTGGTCTCTTATGCTTCCAAAGCTTAAAGCCGGAGGCCCATATACCATGACGATTAATGAGATCACCCTTAAAGATATTCTTATTGGTGATGTATGGCTGGCTTCAGGACAATCTAATATGGAGCTTCCGATGCGCAGACTGACACCTCTGTATGAAAATGAAATTAAAAATGCCAATAATCAGAATATAAGATTCTTTACAGTTCCACAGAAATACAATTTTAAAGCTCCGCAAAATGATCTTGACGGCGGGAAATGGGAAAGTACAAATCCTCAGACGATACTTGATTTTTCTGGGGTTGCCTATTTCTTTGCCAAAGAACTGAATGAAAAAAATAAAGTTCCGGTAGGAATTATTCATACCAGTCTGGGAGGCTCTCCGGTTCAGGCCTGGATGGATGAAAAATCACTGAAAAAATACCCAGAATACCTTGCTGAAGCAGAAAAATGGAAAAATGATGATCTGATACAATCTACAGAATCCCAGGAAAGATCACTGAGCAAAGCATGGTATGCAGAGCTGGATCAGAGTGACATTGGGTTCAATCAGCACTGGGAAAAAAATAACGGAAATGATGCTGGATGGAAAACCATAATGCTGCCTGGATCATGGGAAGATCAGGAAGGTCCGTTTGACGGGTCGGTATGGTTTCGTAAAGAAATTATCTTGCCAAAAGGAGCAGACCAGAAAACAGCATTTCTCAATCTGGGAAGAATAAAAGATGCCGATATTACTTACATCAACGGAATCAAAGTGGGAAATGTAACCTATGAATATCCGCCACGCTGGTACGACATTCCCAAAGGCGTTTTAAAAGAAGGAAAAAATATCATTACGGTAAGAGTGATCAATGGCAGTGGAAAAGGACAGTTTATTGCTGATAAACCGTATTACTTGGAAATTGACGGACAAAAAACAGACCTTAAAGGCGAGTGGAAATATAAGATAGGAGCAAAAATGGAAAAAATGGCTCCCGGACAGACATTTATCCGCTGGAAACCGGTAGGGCTTTATAATGCGATGATTAATCCGCTGATCAATTATAAAATCAAAGGATTTATCTGGTACCAGGGCGAAAGCAATACCGGAAAACCAAAAGAATACGGAGATTTGCTTTCAACCATGATCTCAGACTGGCGTTCAAAATGGAATAAGAACGATTTGCCGTTCTTCATTGTACAGCTGGCCAATTTTATGGAGAAAAAAGATGAACCGATTGAAAGCAACTGGGCTGAGTTGAGAGAACAGCAGAGACAGGTTTCCCTGAATGTTCCATATTCAGGACTTGCTGTAACGATTGATGTAGGAGAATGGAACGATATTCATCCGCTCAATAAAAAAGCAGTAGGTGACAGGCTTGCTTTACAGGCCCTGAAAATCGGGGAAGGCAAAAAAATCATAGCTGACGGACCCGTTTATCAGTCGATGAAAACAGAAGGCAATACCATTATTTTATCCTTTAAACCCGGAACAGACGATCTAATACAGGGAGAACTGAAAGGTTTTGCCATACAGCAGAAAGACGGCAGCTATCAATGGGCAAAAGCAGAAGCAAAAGGAAATAAAGTCATGGTATGGAATGATCAGGTCACAAACCCTGTCAATGTGCGCTACGACTGGGCAGATAATCCGGACGGCAATCTTAAAAACAAAAGCGGGCTTCCTGCTTCACCTTTTACAACAGAAAAAAATTAATTTAACATAGAAAATCTCATCAAAATCAATGGATAATCAACCGCAAAAGATATCGGTAATAGAAAAAGTAGGGTATAGCTTGGGAGATCTGGCAGCCAACCTTGTTTTTCAGACCTTAGTAACCTATCTGACTTATTTTTATACAGATATTTACGGACTCAAGGCAGAAGATGCCTCTGTGATCACCCTTACCGTAGGTTTAATTGCCGGGTTTGGCTTTAACCCGCTTATCGGAGCGCTGGCGGACCGTACAAGCTCACGATGGGGAAAATTCCGTCCATGGATTTTATTTACCGCTGTACCGCTTGGTATTGCAGCACTATTAGCTTTCAGCACGCCTCACTTTTCCTATCAGGGTAAAATGATCTATGCTGCGGTTACCTATTCATTATTATTGTTATTATATGCTTCCAATAATTTGCCATATGCTGCATTAAGCGGTGTTATTACAGGAGATATGGGGGAAAGGAACAGTATTTCTTCGTACCGTTTTGTGGCTGTGATGTTTGCACAGTTCTTTGTACAGGTATTTATGCTTCCTATCATTCTATATGTAGGACACGGAGATAAAGCTCAGGGAATTGAGACCGTTATGACATGGCTGGCTGTAATCGGATCTGTAATGTTACTGATCACCTTTTTTACCACCAAAGAAAGAATCATTCCCAAGCCGGAGCAGAAATCAAGTCTGAAAGAAGATTTAAAAGATTTATTCCAGAACAGACCGTGGATTATTATGCTTACCGTGACCGCATTTATATTCATCACACTGGCTATGAAAGGAGGATCGTATGTATATTATTTCAACAACTATGTGGATGAAAATGCACTCAAAAGTTTTATTTCGCCAATTACAGCATTTTTTAATTCTGCAGGGATGAATTTCTTTGGGGAAGACCCAAAGTCTGCAGGATTCGGATTGTTTAATGCGGGAGGAATTGTGATGATGATCCTCGGCATTACCTTCTCTAAAAAACTGGCAGACCGGTTTGGAAAAAGAGATACTTTTATTGCTTCATTATTCATTTCTACATTGTTTATCCTCGCTTTTATATTCTATCCTCCGAAAGCAGTGGGAATTATGTTCCTGTCTCAGATTCTACACGGATTCTTTTACGGAATCAGTACGCCGCTTTTGTGGGCCATGATTGCTGATGTTGCCGACTATTCGGAATGGAAGAACAACCGCAGGGCAACGGCTATTATTTTCTCTGCCATGATGGTAGGACTGAAGGTAGGTCTTAGCATTGGAAGCTCTCTGGTAGCTTTAATTATAGGAAAATACGGATACATTTCAGTACATGGAAGTGAGCAGGTGATTCAGCCTGAAACAGTGGCGGCAGGAGCGAAAATGCTTGTGAGCATCTTCCCGTCCATTCCGTTTTTCATTGCCTGCGGACTGCTTTTATTCTACAAAATCAATAAAAAAATGGAAGTTCAGATTGAAAAAGATCTGGCTGAAAGAAGAAAATAAAAAGATTAATATGAAACGTATTTTAATTGGTTTGGCGGCCATTACCGCGTCCGGTCTGTCGGCACAGAAGTCTGACAGTACTTTAAAAAAAGCATTTCAGGATAAATTCTACATAGGAACTGCCATGAGCCTTCCCCAGATTGACGGGACAGATCAGAGGGCAGCAGCGATTATCAAAAAACAATTCAGCTCTGTTGTCGCTGAAAACTGTATGAAATCTATGTTCCTGCAGCCTCAGGAAGGAAAGTTCTTCTTTGATGATGCCGATAAATTTGTTGATTTCGGGCTGAAAAATAATATGTTCATCATCGGGCATACGTTAATCTGGCATTCCCAGCTTCCAAAATGGTTTTTTTTAGATAAAAATGGAAAGGATGTTTCTCCGGAAGTGTTGAAACAGCGTATGAAAAACCACATTACAACCGTAGTTTCCCGTTACAAAGGAAAAGTAAAAGGATGGGATGTGGTGAATGAAGCCATACTTGAAGACGGAACCTACAGAAAAAGTAAGTTTTACGAAATCCTAGGTGAAGATTTTATTCCTTTGGCATTTCAGTATGCACAGGAGGCCGATCCCAATGCAGAACTATATTATAACGATTATAATGAATGGTATCCTGAAAAGGTAAAAGCAGTCATTACAATGGTTGAAAAACTTAAATCAAGAGGAATCCGTATTGATGGGGTGGGAATGCAGTCCCATGTCGGAATGGATAACCCTTCTATAGATGAGTATGAAAAAGCAATTGTAAATTATTCCAATGCTGGTGTTAAAGTCAATATAACAGAACTGGAAATAAGTGCGCTGCCTTCTCCGTGGGGAAGTTCCGCCAATGTTTCGGATACGGTTGCCTATCAGAAAGAAATGAATCCTTACACCAAAGGACTTCCCAAAGAAGTAGAAGCGAAATGGGAAAAACGTTATCTCGATTTCTTTGGCTTGTTTTTAAAGCATAAAGATAAAATAAGAAGAGTAACCTTATGGGGAGTTACCGACAAACAATCCTGGAAAAACGATTTCCCGGTAAAAGGAAGAACAGATTACCCGTTACTTTTTGACAGGAAAGACCAGGAAAAACCTGTGGTACAAAAAATAATAAAACTGGCAGAGAAAAATTAAAATCAATAGAATTTTTACTTAATGAAAAAATCAAAATATTTATTCCCGGAAGATTATATGGCAGATCCTTCCGTTCACGTTTTTGAAGATAAAATCTATATCTATCCATCCCACGACCGCGAAAGCGGAATTGAAGAAAACGATAACGGGGATCACTTTGACATGAATGATTACCATGTTTTCTCAATGGATGATGTGGACAGTGGAGAAATTAAAGATCATGGCGTAGTCCTTTCGGTAAAAGATATTCCATGGGCGGGAAGACAGCTTTGGGATTGCGATGTAGCCTTTAAAGACGGAAAGTATTATATGTACTTTCCCCTGAAAGATCAGAATGACATTTTCAGAATCGGTGTTGCCGTAAGTGATAAACCTTACGGGCCTTTTATCCCTGAAAAACATCCGATGATGGGAAGTTACAGCATCGATCCCTGCATTTTTGAAGATAACGGGAAATATTATATGTACTTCGGAGGGATCTGGGGCGGACAATTACAGCGTTACAGAGATAATAAAGCGCTTGAATCTGCTGTAATTCCAGAAAATGATGAACCCGCAATCCATTCAAAGGTAGCTTTGCTAAGCGATGATATGCTTCAGTTTGCTGAAGCTCCTAAAGACGTTGTCATCATCGATGAAAACGGAAAACCATTGCTTCATGGTGATAAGCACCGCTTTTTTGAAGCGTCATGGATGCATCGATATAATGGTAAATATTATTTCTCTTACTCTACAGGAGATACCCATCTGATTTGCTATGCAACCGGAAATAATCCTTACGGTCCGTTTACTTTTCAGGGAGAAATTCTTACTCCGGTGGTAGGATGGACTACCCATCATAGTATTGTGGAATTCAAAGGGAAATGGTATCTGTTTTTCCATGATTCTGTTCCGAGTGGTGGTAAAACATGGCTGAGAAGTATGAAAGTTATTGAACTGGAATACGATCAGGAAGGGAAAATCAAAACGATTGAAGGTCTGGAAGACCAGTCATAGTCATCTTTAATAATTTAAAATTTTTCAATGCGGTATCTGAGACTTAACATTCTATTTTTTCTGATCATTCCGTTGATGGCCTTCGCGGAGGATGGAAGTCAGCTATGGCTCCGTTTTCCTGCCAAAAACGGAATATCGGCAGATAAAATTATTTCCAAAGGGAACAGTCCCACGCTGAACATTGCCAGAAAAGAGCTGAGCGGCCACTGGCAGGGACAGGCGGTGGAACTTCGTACAGAAAACAAAGAGAAAAATCTGAAAGACGGTTACAGGATAGTTTCCACCCCTGAAAAAATTGTTATTTCTGCGGGCAAAGAAATAGGACTACTGTATGGAGTCTATCATATTTTGCGATTACAGCAGACAAAGGTCGACCTGTCTCACTTAAACACCATTGAAAAACCTTCATATGATGTAAGGATTCTGAATCATTGGGATAATCTGGACGGAAGCATTGAAAGAGGATACGCCGGAAGATCCCTTTGGAAATGGGAAGATCTGCCCGGAAAAATTTCTCCGCGTTATGAAGAGTATGCAAGAGCGAATGCCTCTGTAGGAATCAATTCCGTTGTTTTGAATAATGTGAACGCATCACCCAATATGCTTAGGGAAGATTATCTTAAAAAAGTAAAGGTTTTGGCCGATATTTTCAGGCCTTATGGCATTAAAGTATATCTTTCCGTGAATTTTTCTTCACCTAAAGTGCTGGGCGGGTTACAAAATTCAGATCCGCTGAGTAAAGACGTACAAAAATGGTGGAAGGATAAAGCTGCTGAAATTTACAAACTGATTCCCGATTTTGGTGGATTTTTGGTGAAAGCCAATTCAGAAGGGCAGCCCGGACCTCAGGATTATGGAAGAACCCATGCGGACGGAGCCAATATGATGGCCGATGCCCTGAAACCTTACAACGGGATCGTCATGTGGAGAGCCTTTGTCTACAGTCCGAGCAAAGATGATAGAGCTAAACAGGCTTATCTGGAATTTGTTCCTCTGGATGGTAAATTCAGGGATAACGTGATTATTCAGATCAAAAACGGACCTGTTGATTTCCAGCCCCGTGAAGCTTTTAATCCACTTTTCGGAGCATTAAGAAAAACTTCTGAAATGGTAGAATTTCAGATCACCCAGGAATATCTGGGCTTTTCAAATCATCTGGTTTTTCTGGCTCCTCTATTCAAAGAAACATTGGAAAGCGATACTTATTCTGACGGTCAGGGATCCACAATTGCTAAAATAACAGACGGTACTTTAAGACCCGCAAAAATTTCGGCTATTTCAGCCGTTGCCAATATCGGGGAAGATACCAACTGGACGGGACATCATTTTGCTCAGGCCAACTGGTATGCATTCGGGAGATTATCATGGAACCATCAGCTGAGTTCAGAGCAGATTGCCGATGAATGGATTAAAATGACCTTCACAGATGATAAGAACTTTCTGAATCCGGTAAAGGAGATCATGCTTTCTTCCAGAGAAACCGCTGTGGATTATATGATGCCTTTAGGATTGCACCATATCTTTGCGGGAGGACATCATTACGGCCCTGAACCATGGGGAGATTACAAAGGCGGAAGACCGGACTGGTCGCCTGTCTATTATCATCAGGCTGATGCCCAGGGAGTGGGTTTCAACAGAACAAAAACAGGAAGCAACGCTGTTTCACAGTATTTTCCACCATTGAATGAAAGATACGGGAATATCTCAACCTGCCCGGAAAATCTTATTCTCTGGTTTCACCATGTTCCATGGGATTATACAATGAAAGACGGAAAAACGCTGTGGGATGAACTGTGTTATACTTATGATTCCGGAGTGAAAAAGGTTAGGGATTATAAGAAAACATGGGATAGGATGGAACCTTATATAGATGAACAGAGATTTACCGATGTTCAGTCAAAGCTCAGAATCCAGTCCAGGGATGCGGTATGGTGGAAAGATGCCTGCCTGCTGTACTTCCAGACTTTTTCCAGAAAGCCGATCCCTTATGACATTGAACGCCCTGTTCATGAACTGGAAGATCTGAAGAAGATTAAATTGAATATGGGGCATCACAATTAAAAAATGAGGCAGCTCTTTTTCCGTGATTAAAAAAGAAAAGCTGCCTCATAAAAGAAACTAAACTGTACGTGAAAAATTTTATTCCGTATAATCCGGAATGGGTATATAATTAGTCTGAAAATGCGAATTTATTTTAGAGAAATTATTTTATTAAAAACATTCCCTTTTTCTTCAACGCGGATGATATACTGATCGGCTGTTTTTGGGTCCAGATCAAAAGTAATATCCACTTTTCCATCAGCATATTCTTTGTTTGAAGTATAATAAGTCGTGTTGGAAAGATCATATACTGAAATGCTTACAGGCCCTTTCACATCAGACATACGCAGCTTTGCCATATGCCCGGAAACAGAATATTCAGGTTTGTTGATTGCGCTTACAGGCGTTTTTTCAACCTCCATTTCATTTCCGTCAGTGATTTTTATTCTGTATTTTTCTATCTTCACTTCCGATTCTGCTACCAGATAATAGGTTCCCGGCTCAAAACTCTGAAGATCATAGGTCTTTGTCACATGGTCACCATTGGCAAGAATTTCGGAAAATAACTCGTCATGGGCACTGTTATAAACAAAAACGGATACATTCTTGGCATTAGAAAGCTCAAAGCTTAACGTTTTGGCTTGTACGTTTCCAAAGGAAAGGGAAAAATCTCTGTCCTTACTCATTACATTTGCTGAGAACAATAAGGCTCCTGCAAAAAATACGGCTTTTAATAATGTGCTCATGGGTTAACGCTTTTAGAATTATTACTGCAAAGCTATGGTAGCAATACTTCTCAGGCTATAAGTAAATTTTCATATTTATGTCTTATATTAACTTCAATTGTTATTATTGATGTATTATTTGTTAATTTTACATATGAGACTAAGTTTTTTCTCCTATGAAGCATGTAAATCCATCTTTTGAAGCTGTAAGGCCTACTATAGGAAGTAGTTTTACCAGCCTGAAATTTCTCACGAATGAGAATATAAAATCTCACGTATGGCACTATCATCCCGAGATTGAGCTGATCTTTGTCTGTAAAGGTTCCGGTAAAAGACAGATCGGAAGCAGTATTTCTTATTTTTCAGACGGAGACCTTGTGCTGATAGGAAGTAATCTTCCACACTGCGGGCTTACCAATGAGAATACGCATAATGATTATGAAATGGTGATCCAGTTTAAACCGGATTTTTTGGGGGAACCTGTCTGGAACATCCCGGAGATGCAGAGGATTTCTGCTTTGCTGGAAAAATCCAAGGCAGGAATTGTATTTGGCGAACAGGTAAAAAAGACGATAGGAAAGGATATTGTAGAGATGCATGAGGCTTCCTCTCTGGATAGGCTTTGCAGATTCCTGAAAATATTGGATGAATTGTCTCTTACACAGGATTACAGGATCCTGAATGCAGGAAAATACTACCTGCAGACACAGATTGAAGACAATGAAAGAATCAATCTTATATTCAATTATGTGAAAGATCATTTCAAAGAAGCCATAACCCTGGAAGAAGTGGCTGATCTTGCCAATATGAAAGTACCGTCTTTCTGCCGCTATTTTAAAAAAATTACCAATAAAACCTTTACCCGGTTTGTAAACGAATACAGGATTACCCATGCACTCAAGCTTCTGGCAGAGCAGCCTTTAAGCATTACAGAGGTCTGTTTTGAATCCGGTTTTAATAATTTCAGCTATTTTAATAAAACTTTTAAGGAATATATTCAAAAAAGCCCTTCTCAATACAGGAAAGAATTTAATTTTTTCATGGAATAATTTTTTGCAGATCTGTAAAAAATTACCTCTGCATTATGATTTATTAAAATATAAGTGTAAATTTAACACTTATAAATAATAAATAATCTATGAAATTTTTTATTGATACCGCTAATCTGGCAATGATAGAGGAGGCCAGTGCCCTTGGAGTTCTGGACGGTGTAACCACCAACCCGTCGCTGATGGCAAAAGAAGGTGTTTCAGGAAAGCAGAATATCCATAATCACTACCTTGAAATCTGTAAAATTGCTGATGGAGATATAAGTGCCGAAGTACTTGGCGTTACTTTTGAGGAAATGGTTAAAGAAGGGGAAGAGCTCGCTGCATTACATCCAAGAATTGTCGTAAAAGTTCCTATGACAAAAGATGGAATCAAAGCTATTAAGTACTTTTCTGAAAAAGGAATAAAGACAAACTGTACGCTTGTTTTCTCAGCCGGGCAGGCATTGTTGGCTGCCAAAGCTGGGGCTACCTATGTTTCTCCGTTTCTAGGTAGACTGGATGATGTATCAACAGACGGTCTCCAACTGATCTCGGAAATCAGGACGATTTATGATAATTATGCTTTTCAGACTCAGATACTGGCAGCTTCTGTCCGTCACAGCATGCATATTGTCAACTGCGCGAAGATTGGCGCTGATGTAGTGACCTGTCCGCTGGCTCCTATACTTTCTCTGCTTAAACATCCGCTCACAGATTCAGGATTGGACCAGTTTATCAAAGATTCACAGAAAATGAAATAAGATCAGGAAGAGAAAAGATGGATATTCATGAACAGTTAATCAGACCAACCATAGAAAAGTTTAATGCTGAATTTAAGGCAGAACCGGAACACTTATTTCTTTCTCCGGGAAGAATTAATATTATCGGTGAGCATGTGGATTACAGCGATGGCTTTGTATTGCCCGCAGCGATAGATAAATACATCTGTTTTGCTGTCCGTAAACTTCCCCGGACAAACTTTTGTACCATCATAGCCAAAGATCTTGGAGAAGAATATACCTTTGATGTTACCGTGGAGATAAAGCCCGTTCAGCAGATGTGGATGAATTATATCCTGGGCGTTTTCAGTCAGCTGCAGAAGCCGGGAAACAAGTTTTGCGGAATGGAAATTGTTTTCAGCAGTACCATCCCGATGGGATCCGGCCTTTCTTCTTCGGCAGCCCTTGAATGCGGGTTTGCATACATCCTCAATAATCTTTTTGATCTTCAGCTGACAAAAAAAGAGATTGCCGTGATCGGACAAAAATCGGAACATACTTTTGCAGGAGTTCAGTGCGGAATTATGGATCAGTTTGCCTCTGTATTCGGGAAGGAAGATAAAGTAATTATGCTCGACTGCAATTCCCTGGAACATCAATATTTTGATGCTGATCTTAAAGGATACAGCCTGCTGCTTTTTGACAGCTGCGTAAAGCATAGCCATCTGACATCCGGTTATAATGAAAGGCGTAAAGATGTTGAACACGGAAAAAAAGTCTTGTGGAAAAATTTTCCGGAAACCCAAAAATTCAGGGATTTTACGTTGCCGATGCTTGATCGTGTAAAAGATGAAATGGGAGATATTTCATACAAAAGATGTCTCTATCTTCTGAAAGAAATCCAAAGAGTGGAAATGGCAGCCAAAGCTATTTCAGCAGGAGATATTGAATACCTGGGAACACTTCTCACAGAAACCCATGCAGGGCTTTCAACAGAATTTGAAGTCAGCTGTAATGAGCTTGATTTTTTGGTTGAAAACACATTGCAGCAGGAAGGTGTGCTGGGAGCAAGAATCATGGGAGGCGGTTTCGGAGGCTGTAGCATCAACCTTATTCAGGAAGATAAAGCTGAAGAAGTGATTAAAGCCATTAGTGAAAAATATCTTGAACATTTTAATATTCGGATGAAAATTTATCAGGTTAAAATCTCAGACGGGATAAAAGAATACACCAATGAATACATCATTTGATCGTAATAAACATCCCCACAGAAGATATAATCCTCTTTTGGATGAATGGATACTGGTTTCTCCACAGCGGGCAAACCGGCCATGGCAGGGGCAGAAAGAGATAACAACAGAAGAAGATCGTCCTGTATACGACCCGGAATGCTATCTTTGCTCAGGAAATATGCGTGCTAACGGAGCCCAGAACCCTGAGTATAAAGGAATTTATGTTTTTAATAATGACTTTGGGGCATTGCTGAATGAAGAAGTTGATTTTTCTGAAGAACAGTCCGGATTTTTTGCCCTTCTTCCTGAACGCGGAATCAACAGGGTGGTTTGTTTTTCTGAAAATCACAGTCTTACTTTACCGGAAATGCCTGTGGAACACATTAAAAATGTGGTGGATGTATGGCAGGAGCAGTTTAATGAACTGGCTGCTCTGGATCATATCAACTATATTCAGATTTTTGAAAACAAAGGAAGCATTATGGGTTGCAGCAATCCCCATCCGCATGGCCAGATATGGGCACAGTCGTCAATTCCCGCTATGGTTCAGAAAACACAGGATCATTTGAAATCTTATTTTGAAAAGAATAAGAGAACATTGCTGGAAGATTATCTTGAGCAGGAAATTGCGGCTGGTGAGCGCATCGTCACAGAAAATGAACATTTTGCAGCATTGGTGCCGTTTTGGGCATCATGGCCTTATGAAACGATGATTATCAGCAAGCAGAAAAGAGAAAATATTGCAACATTTTCCGAAGAAGAAAAAGAATCTTTTGCAGTCATTATCAAGGACCTGACTACAAGGTATGACAATCTTTTTGAAACATCATTTCCATATTCTGCGGGTATCCACCAATCTCCCACAGATGGAAAAGAACATCCGGAATGGCATTTTCATATGCATTTTTATCCGCCGTTGCTCAGAAGCGCGGAAGTTAAAAAATTTATGGTGGGATATGAAATGCTGGCCGAACCTCAGCGGGACATTACCCCGGAACAAAGTGCAGCTATATTAAGAAGTCTTCCCACTATTCATTACAAGAAAAAAATAATAAATCGATATCTTTGAAAAAGAATATGCAAATTGTAATTCTGATACCTACAGCAAATTGCATTTCCCAATAGAATTATGGAAGAGATTAAATTAATTGTGACGGATATGGATGGGACCTTTCTCAATTCCAGCCATGAAATGAGCCCTGAGTTTGCAGAAGTTTATAAAGAACTGAAAAAAAGGAATATCCTGTTTGTTCCGGCAAGCGGCAGACAGATGCCGGGGATTACCCATTATTTTGGAGAAATAGAAAGTGAAATTGGTTTTATTGCTGAAAACGGCGGCTACGTGATCTATAAAGACCAGGAGCTTTTTGCTGATATACTGGAATACAAATATATTGTTGAAATCATCAAAGCTGTTCGTGAAATACCAGGAGCCAAAGCTGTATTATCCGCCAAAAAAATGGCTTATTATGAGACCGAAGATCAGCAGTTTGTAGATTTTTTCTCAAAGTATTATACTGAAAATATGAAAACGGATGATCTTACGGAAAAAATTGATGATACAGCTTTTAAAATAGCAGTTTATCATCCTGATGGTTCAGAAAAACACCTGTATCCGGCTCTTAAAAAATTTGAAGAATTCGGTCTCGAGGTAGTGGTTTCAGGAGCGCATTGGCTGGATGTTATGAATAAGGATATCAATAAAGGAAACGCTCTGAAAATCTTACAGAAATCTTTGGATATTTCTCCTGAAAATACAATGGCTTTCGGGGATTACATGAACGATATAGAAATGCTGAAGAATGCCAAATATTCCTACGCCATGAAGAATGCGCATCCGAATGTAAAACAGATCGCTAATTTTGAAGCATGTACCAATGACAGCTTCGGAGTTCTGAAAACAATTAAGGATTATCTGCATTTGAATTAATATTTCCTAAAAACAATAATACCAGAAACACGATTAAATATAAGAATATGAACAAGTCAACCGTAAGAAAACCCGCCAAACCCTGCTATGAGCATATTGGAGGAAAATTAGGGCAGCTCCTGCTGGAACAATTTGTAGAGAAGGGCTGGATTGCCAAGGATAATCCTGCCGACCGGCAATATTACATTACAGATAAAGGAACAGAGGAATTTACAAAACTAGGGCTTGATCTTTCGAAAATAAAGGCTGAATAAGAACCAATTTTCAATGTATTATGCCATTCTGAATATTAAAGATGAACCCTTAAGGTTCATCTTTAATATTTTTAAAATAATCAGTATTTAGGATCTGATGAATTCCAAAAGGTCTTTGTTGATCGTCTCATGTTCTGTAGTCGGCATTCCATGAGGGAAACCAGGATACGTGATCAATTTTCCGTTCTTTAATAATTTAATTGATTTTAATGCAGCATTGGCAATAGGAACGATCTGGTCATCTTCGCCATGCATTACCAAAACCGGAATGTCAACAGCTTTTAAGTCTTCGGTTAAATCTGTTTCTGAAAAAGCTTTGATCCCGTCATAATGGGCAACAATTCCACCCATCAGTCCCTGTCTCCACCAGTTTCTCTGTACTCCGTCTTTTACGTTGGCACCTTCTCTGTTGTAGCCATAGAAAGGGAAAGTAAGATCATAATAAAACTGGTTTCTGTTGTTCATCGTCTGTTCCCTGATGTTGTCGAAAACTTCCATAGGAACACCGTCAGGATTGTTTTCACTTTTCACCATTACCGGTGGAATAGCACTGATCAGAACCGCTTTTTTAGCTCTTCCATTAGAATATTTGTTAACATAACGGATCACTTCACCACCTCCTGTTGAGTGCCCGATGTGTATAACATCTTTCAGATCAAGGAATTCAACCAGTTCTGCAGCATCAGAAGCATACTGTTCAATAGTATGATTATAAATATTCTGGCTGGAACGCCCGTGACCTCTTCTGTCGTGGGTAACCACTCTGTAGCCTTTCTGTAAAAAGAAAATCACTTGTGCATCCCAATCGTCTGATGATAAAGGCCATCCGTGGTGAAACATCAATACAGGCCCCTGTCCTTGATCTTTGTAAAAAATTTCTGTTCCGTCTTTTAATGTTAATGTGCTCATTGTTGTTTATTTTTAATGTTAAATTGATTTTGTTTAAATATTTTTCTGATTAATAGGCAGTATTTTCACGTACCAACTGAAAAAGGTCTTCGGCGCCACCATTGAATTTATTTCCATTGATGAAAAAAGAAGGAGTTCCGTTCACTCCGCTGATGATACCGCTTTCAAAGTCCGAGTCTACCTTTTCTGCTAATTCCTGCTTATGAATATCAGCTTTGAATTGGGGAATATTTAATCCCAGTTTTTCTGCAAGCTTTAAAGGAAGATCAGCATTCAGATATTCCTGATTTTCATAAATAGCATCATGCATTTCCCAGAATTTTCCCTGCAAAGCTGCTGCTTCTGCTGCCAGTGCTGCCGTTCTTGCATACTGATGCATTTCTGACAGCGGAAAATTTCTGAATACAAATCTGATCTGACCTCCGAATTCCTTCATTAACTCTTTAAGAACCGGATAGGCTGCTCCGCAGTAAGGACACTGATAATCCCCGTATTCTACAATGACTAAGCTGGCACCTGAGTTGCCTTGAGTGTGGTCAGCATTGCTGACTGATGGTTTAAGTGACATAATTATTTCGTGTTAAGGTTTTCTAATGCTTCTAAAATTCCGTCTGCGCCAGGATTGATGGCGGTGGGAGAGAGATAGCTCCATTCGATGAGACCGTCTTTATTGATGACAAAAAGGGCTCTGTTGCATTCTCCTTCTTCGTCATTGTAAACACCATATTTCCTGGCTGTTTCTCCTTTGGCTTCAAAGTCTGCAAGCAGTGGAAAGTGTAGATTTCTGGATTGTGAAAATGCCAGATGGCACCATTTGCTGTCTACGGAAATTCCGAAAATCTCCGCATCATATTTTTTGAAATACTTCAACATTTCATTGTACAATGCCATCTGGTCACTGCACACCGGGCTCCAGTCTGCCGGGTAAAATGCAAGGATAACGTTTCGTCCTCTGAATTCGGATAAGGTAATCTTCTGATCCGGGGTTGCAAATAATGTAAAATCAGGCGCAACCATATTTTTTTGTAGCATAGGATTAGTTTTTAAATGTTGGAATTGGTATTGTGAATGCACAGATGAGCAGTAAGGCTGCCGGAAAGATCAGTGTCCAGTTTCCTGAATAAAAGAGCAGGAAAGGAGCTGCTGAAGCACCGGAGAGAAAGCCCATCCATAAGAATAACAAATGAAAAATATTTATTTTGTATTCCTTCCGCTCCTCTGCGTGATCACTCATGACAAAAAGAGCAGCTGTTCTTGCGAGGCTGTTTAAAGTTCCTGTCACAAAATCGGTGTTGATCTTTTGGTTACCTACCGAAGTGACAATGGTGTTCATAAGACCCATTGAGAAACCGATAACAGCTATAGACACTTCATTGGCAATATGCTCATAATAATCAGTGATACTGTAAAGGATCATGATGCCGGAAACTGTGTAGAAGATCATCTTTGTACTTCTGAACTTCTTTGATAATGATAGACACGTTCCTGTATAAATCCCCGCCAGAAAAAAGCTGATTACAATGACAGAACTGATGATAACACCATATTTTTCACTGAAAACTGCTGCACCTAACTGGGTTGTATTGCCACTCATAAAAGAAACGTAGGTTTTCCATTGTATCAGCCCTGTAGCATCTGTATATCCTGCGATAAAAGCAAGGAATACTGCCAGTTTCTCCCGTGTTCTGACGGTCTTGTCAGGAAGCAGGATTTTTGTTTCCGGAAGCACAGGAGTTATTTTCCAGGTTTGATGAATACTTTCTTTTCCGGAAATTTTTCTATTTCTCCTTCCTTCAGCCCGAAATTCGTAATGACCACATCTTTAGGGTTTCCTGCCAGCCATTCGCTGATATCAATGGATTCGTAGGTGCCGCTATTAAATCCGATCAATACTTTACAGACCGTATCTCCTGTATTTTTGATATAATGTCCAGCTCCCATAGGGACATAGCCTACATCACCGGCATTGAACTGTTCTGTAACAGAAACTCCTTCTGCCAGGAATACCGACATTTCTGCCTGTCCGGATATAAAATACTGCCACTCATCCGCATTCGGATGCCAGTGCATTTCTCTTAAAGCTCCAGGCTGAAGTTCCAATACAGAACCGGCCATTGTGGTGCTGATCGGAAATTCTTTACGGGTAACCAATCTCTGAAGACCACCCCCGGGAATGATTCTTGGCTGTTGGGAATGCAGAGGATAGCGGTGAAGGCTTGTCAGCTCAATATCAGATTCCTCAGGACGGGCTGCGGCATTCACCGAGAGTTCGTCCGGAACAACTCCTGCTGCAAAGTAAACTTCTTTCTGAGGGAGTTCTGCTACTTCTTCAAGGCTTAGTCCTAAATTCTGTGCAACGATTTCAGGAGGCATACTTGACACAAAATCTGTAACGCTGAAGGTATGGTCTTCCGAAAAATTACCGTTGTCAAAAATCAGAATGAAATGACATTCCTCTGTTCCGGTAGCCTGAATGGAATGTCCGTAACCTTTCGGGAAATACCACACGTCACCAGGTTCAAAATTATCAGTATAACTTCGTCCGTCCGGATGGATAATCGTTGTACGTACCGTTCCTGAAATCATATAAGCCCATTCTGCGGCATTGGCATGCCAGTGAAGTTCTCTCATGCTTCCGGGCTGTAATCTCATGGAAACTCCGGCAATACCTACAGAAGCAGGGAATTCTTTTACGGAAGCACCTCTTGTTGTACCACCGTCACTGGTACGCGGTTCTTTTTTTTCTAATTCGTATCTGAAACTTAATGATGAAGGATTCATAGTATTATTTTTAGTGATTAATGCTCTTTGTTTTTGTTATGGTAAAGCTATCCCGAAATCTTGCCTTTTTTTTATATTATTCGGTGAAAAGGCAAAATGAGTCGTTGAGGATATGAAGGGCTTGCCACTTTTTTAAAAAGGCTGGTTATATTGCCCTGTCAGTGCTTTATTTTCAATACTTTTTGCAAAGTTTGGTGTTTCTTCATGATTGTGGGCGTCAGAAGCAGCCTGTCTGGATGCGGCAGCATCTGCAAGGTTGATCCCATGTTCTTTCAAATATTCAAACATTTCTGGAGTAGCTGTCGCGTGAATTTCATTGGTGTAAAGACAGGTGTTTTCGTCAATCTTTGTCACTTTCAGCTCCCACAGAACCTGAACTTTTGTACGTCCGTTTCTTGTAATTGAATCAGAGATGGAAAGCATGCGGCAGTAATCAGGACGGTGAAGATCTGCAACATAATGCTGTACCATCAGTGCATCCCCAATGGTTTCTACATTTAAGGATACCGGCTTACCATCAAAAGTAACAGAAATAGCAGCTCCGATATGCTGGGTAGAGCAGCGCTGGTATTCGGCGTCCGGCAGATTAAGCAGCCAGTCTGCGATATTCACTTTTTCAATGGGTGCATGGATGATGGCACTTACGCTTGAGTGAGATAGTGCGTTTTCGGGAGTTTGTAAGATTTCCATAGTTGTTGATTTTGATTGTTATGTTATTGATGATGTAAAGCTACAAACCGGTTGTTTTAATTTTAAATGCTGTTCGGTCAACAGGCGAAAAGTATCGTTGAATAAGCTGGTGATGTTCAAATAGTAACAGGGTGGGGTTCCTGAAAACAAAAAATCACTGTGGGTTACAGTGATTGATAATGGATAATTTTTAAATAGAGTTATTTATATAGCCATTTTTTAATCAGTTTGGTATAATTGGGCATCACAGCAAACACCATTAGAAAAACAATGATCCCGGAATTGATGAATCCGTCGGAATAATGATTGGGCGGAATATGTAAAAACCGTAAAAAAGGAATGATCAAAGCAGGAATAAGTACAGACAGCGGATAAATGGCAGACCAGGTTGCCAGAAACTGTTTCCAGCGTACCGGAACTTTATTCCCTTCATTTTCTGTAGTAAAAAGAAAATCAAGCCCTGATCTGATCTGGTAATGGTCGTTTTTTCTGAACAGCGGATTGGCTTTCTCAATGAGTTTTTTCCGGTTATCCGATTCCATCCAGCTTTTAAGATGGTTAATCGTATCAAACCGGATAATGACAGTGTACACAAAAGTCAGATCGGGAATAGGACGAATAATCTGAAGATCAATAAAGCCTTCCGAATGCCTGGTGACAGGAATAATTTCGTCCAGCCATTTTTCATATTGTGATTGTTTTCCATCCAGAATATGATGGGTAATGACTACTGAGGCACCCTGATTTTCCATAACTGATTTTTTACTGGTTAATTTAATACGCTCTTTTATACTGCCACGGAATTTCTGTTTCAATACCTAATGCCTTGGCAGAATGAATAGCAAAATAAGGATCTCTCAGATGTTCCCGGGCAATGATTACCAGATCTGCATCTCCTTTGACAATAATATCATTGGCCTGTTCTGCTTCCGTAATCATTCCCACAGCTCCTGTTAAAATCCCGGTCTGTTCTTTAATGGCTTTTGCAAAAGGAACCTGATATCCCGGAAATACTTTATCCTTGCTTACATTGGTAAATCCTCCGCCGGATGCTGTAATGAAATCTACACCATTTTCTTTAAGGATTTCTGAAAGTTTAATGCTGTCTTCCAAAGTCCAGGCTTCATCCGATTCTATATAGTCAACTGCAGAAATTCTTACGAACAGAGGCATTTCAGCAGGAATAACTTTCCTGATTTCCTGAACGGTTTCTACAAGAAAACGGATTCTGTTCTCAAAACTTCCGCCATATTCATCCTGTCTTTTATTGATTACTGCGGAATAAAACTGATGGAATAAATAACCATGGCCTGCGTGAAGTTCAATGGTATCAAAACCTGTTTCAACGGCACGAAGAGCTGCTTTAACGAATTTCGTCTTCAGTTCCTGTATCTCATCAATGGTGAGTTCTTCTGCAAAAACTCCGTTGAACTCATGAGCTGAGGAGGATTTTACAGTCCAGCCCCCTTCTTCCGGAGTGAGGGGTTTCATTCTTTCATTGGGATGTTTCAGGCTTCCTTTTCCTCCTGCATGCCAAAGTTGAATTCCTATTTTAGCATCCTGTTCATGTACAAAATTCACGATGTTTTTCCATGCATTTTTCTGTTCGTCATTCCAGATTCCTACATCAGATAATGTAGCCAGACCTTCTTCTGAAACGGCTGTACATTCGGTAAGAATTAATCCTGCGCCGCCAACAGCCCTGCTTCCGAGGTGGACGAGATGCCAGTTGCCGGGAACTCCGTTTTTAGCACTGTATTGCTGCATAGGAGATAATACAATCCTGTTCTTTAGGGTAAGATTGCGAATGTGTATGGGTGAAAATAAATTCATTTTTTCTTTTTTTAAATTGTTTTTGAAAATGCTTCAGCTTCGGAAACCGCTTCTGACAGAACTTTCTGTACTTCTGTCAGTATTTTTTGCAGATCAGGGTTTCCTTCTGATGCTGTTTCAAGAATATCGAGTTTTTCTTTTAAAAGAGGATGTAATCCCATAATGGCAATACTGGATTTCAGATCATGAGCCCACAGTTTCACCTCCTGAAAATCTTTGTTTTCGTAAGCCACTATCAGTTTCTGTAGATGATTGGGAATGTTCTCAATAAACTGTTGCGTGACCATTTTTTCGAAACTTTTGTCGCCGCCGCTCACCGTCTGCATATAAGTGAGATTGATATAATGGTAATCAGTTGATGGTATTTCAGTTTTCTTATCTGGTTTCTTTTTTTCTTTAATTCCGAATTTTGAAATCAGTGTAAACAGCTCTTCTTCATTGACAGGCTTGGAAATATATTCGTTCATCCCACGGCTCAGGCATCTTTCTCTTTCGCCTGCCAGGGCATGGGCGGTCATTGCGATGATCGGAATATCCAGTCTGAGTTCTTCCCGGATTTTCTGGGTAGCTGCATATCCGTCCATGTGAGGCATCTGTATATCCATTAAAACCAGATCGCATGCATTGCTTTTAAGATAACTTACTGCTTCAAGACCGTTCGATGCAATATGAAAATCAATATTCCACTGGGAAAGCAGATGTTTCATCAGGCTTTGATTGATCACATTATCATCAACTACCAGAACTTTCAGAGGTGTGTTGGATTTATCCTTAAAATAATGCGGATCAGCAGTTGGCAGCACAGTAAGCTGTTCCTCAGCAACTCCGTAAGGAATGTAGAAATGAAAGGTAGTTCCTTTCCCCGGTTCACTGCTTACTTCAATGTTTCCGTTCTGCAGGAGAATTAAGCTTTTTACAATGGATAAACCTAATCCTGTTCCTCCGTAATTTCTTGTCGTTGAGTCTTCTCCCTGATTGAATCTTTCGAATATTTCAGTAAGCTTTTCTTTGTCAATTCCAATTCCTGTATCTGAAATCCTGAATCCGAGAACGGCTTTCTTATCTGTTTGCTGTTTACTGTAGATTTCAACAGAAATATTTCCCTGGTGGGTAAATTTTATGGCATTTCCGATCAGGTTAACTAAAATCTGTGTCAGTCTTGTAGCGTCTCCTACCAATGTGTCAGGAATGGAAGGATCAATGGTACTGGAGATGGTAAGTCCTTTTTCTTTGGCCCGTTCGGTAAAAAATGTTTCTACGGAATTAACCAGACCGTTGATGCTGAAAATTCCAGGGGTAATGCGCATCATTCCTGCTTCTATTTTGGATAAATCAAGAATATCATTGATGATGGCCATCAGGTTTTCCCCGGAACGCTGTATTGAAGAGACAAATTCTGCTGAAGTTTCATCCAGCGGACGTTTTTGCAGCAAATTGGTAAACCCGAGAATTCCGCTTAAGGGAGTTCTGATTTCATGGCTCATATTGGCAAGGAAATTTTCTTTGGTTTGTGCCGCCACCAATGCTTTTTTCTCGGCAATATCAAGTTCGCTTATGAGTAATCTCTGACGTTTAAACTGCCGAAGAATGTGATATCCAACAACAGAACCGCCCAAAATCAGTAAGATCAGTATTGAGATGTCGTAAAATCTTGCTTTTTGTCCCATTTCTTCACTTCTCTGGCTGAGTTCAACCATATTCAGCTTTCTGCTTTCGTATATTTTAGCCGTGATTCTGGTGATCTCATTGGAAATATTCCTTGCACGAGGATTGGCAATGGAGGTATTGTCGTCCATATTTCCCAAAGTGATATAACGATGCAATAGCTTGTCTTTGGTTGTCTTCTTTTCCATGGCAAGAACGCTTAGCCGGTGGATCAGTTTTTCTTCTTCCGCATTTACATTGTCTTTGGACAGAGAATCCAGGAAATTTTCGATCTGACTGATTTTTTGATCAATGCCTTCGAGATGCGTGGTGTCATTCGTTGCAATAGAAGCTCTTATTCTGCTTTCCACTCCAAGAATATCACGGTCAATTTCCCTTAAATGATTGCTGGAACGTAATTCGCTCAGCAAAGTATTGTTATTCTGAATCAGCGCTTTGGTATTTCCTGCAGAATTGAGCTGAACAGCTATCAACAGGAGTGAGCCCGCAATAAATGTCAGGATAATAAAATAGCTGAATCGCTTGTTATCCATTACTGATGATATATTTTTCATAATTAACGGTCTGATTTTAAGATAAAATACCGGTAAAAAGTCAAGACGGACCCGGAACTGTTCACTGGCTTAAATCAAGCCGAATTCAAATGTTTGATTGCCTGTAACCGCTAAAAGACATTCATTCTTGTATTAAGTGCTTTCCTGTATGCATCTGCTACGGGAATGAATTTACCGTTGATCATAATACCACCGTCCTGAAGAGTATCAATTTTGCCTACAGAAACAATATAAGAACGATGGACTCTTATAAAATGATCTTTAGGAAGACGTTCTTCAGCAGTTTTCATTTTACCGTGAATGGCAAACATCTTTTCTTTGGTATAAAACTTTACATAATCACCCATGGCCTCAGCATAGAAAATATCATCCAGTTTTAAGCGCCTTGTAATATTGGAATCCCTTACAAAAAGAAACTCATCTCTTGTGATTTCCACATTTTCTTTTCTGCTTTCAAGAATCGTCTGTGCCTTGCTTACTGCCTGCAGAAATCTTACCGGCATAATGGGCTTAAGAAGATAATCTGCAATATTGAGTTCAAAGGCTTCCAGTGCATATTCCTTTTTTGAGGTTGTGAAAATGATGATGGTCTCTTTACCGGAAAGGGTTTTCGTGAGCTCAATCCCTGTCATTTCCGGCATTTCAATATCGAGAAATATCAGATCGACTGAATTGGACTGAAGATAATGATAAGCTTCTATAGCATTGGAAAACTCGCTGACAATGGAAAGATCCGGAACCTGTTTCGCGAGGTGGGCTAATGTTGTTCTTGCAATATCATTATCATCCACGATTAAGGCTTTCATAGGTATAGTTGTTTATGGTTTACACAAAGATAATTATAACTTTTTTATATTGTGTTATCTGAAATAGGAACGGATCATCCATGCCATTTCTTCATGGGTTTCCATCAGGCCTGTAATAAAATCGCTGGTACCGTAATCTTTGTATTTTTCTGCAAATGGAGTGATATTTCCACGAAGAAATTCGATAATGCTTTCATGATCACTTAACAAGTCTTTCATATATCCCAAACCATCGTTTGTTCTTTCACTGTATTCCGTTAAATGAGTCAGTTCCAAATAGATTTTCATAGTCGCCGGTGCATAATGCCCGATTTTACGCATCCTTTCTGCAACGCTGTCTATCAGTTCATCCAGCTGTTTGTATTGTTCTTCAAAGAAAATGTGATTGGCATGGAAGTTATCTCCGGTTACGTTCCAGTGGGCATTTCTTGTTTTAATGTAAAGCAGCGTTTCATCTGCTAATAGTTTTGCTAATTGTTCTGCAACAGCTTCCGTGTTTTTTTCTGTAATTCCGATTTTTGTTTTCATAATAATAAGATTTTAGTTGAGCATTATTGCCTTTTTCTGATGTAAAGGTCAGCCATAATCTTGGAAAACAATATGTATTTTCGGCGAACGGGCAGAATCAATCGGTGAAAAGCGGACAATTTCCGCTTTCCATAAGTTTCAGATTAATATAACAGATAATTTTATCAGCTGAGATGCTTCTTTAAAAAGGCAAGACTTCCTTCTGCCAATGTTTGAGCATCATAAGGTGATTTCTGCCATAATGAAACCTTTTCCTGCATTCCCGGAATTGAAGAGCTGAAATTTTCAAGAACCAGGTTTCCTTCAAAATTGATTTTTTTCAATGCAGAGAAAAACTCTTCCCAATTGATGGTCCCTTCTCCCAGCATGCCCCGGTGAGATTCTGTCACATGAATGTGCTTCAGCATTTTTCCGGATTTGATAATCGGGTCATAAAAATTATCTTCCTCGATATTCATATGGAAGGTATCAAGGTGAAGGAAGAGATTATTTTTACCTGTTTTTTTTATAAGTTCCAGTACATTTTCAGCCCTATTGCAGACATAGGATTCATAGCGGTTGATAGGTTCTATGGCGATATCTATACTTCTGGTTTGGGCGTAATCTGCCAAATTAGACCATACATCAGCAATGATTTCTTTTTCATTTTCTGTAATTGGTTTTCCTGTAAAAACACCGATTCCGCCATGCAAGACACCAGCCAGAAGATTGGTTTCCAGTTCATATACTTTATCGATGGCTTTTTTGATAAGCTTTTCCGCAGCTTCAGGCTCAAACGCAATATGAGCATCTTTTGGAAGATTCAGCGAACAGACAGCTTCCAGATGGTTGTCTTTCAATTGTTTTTTTACCGTGGATGCATCAAAATCCATTGATCCGGGTAACAGTATTTCTATAAGATCAAACCCGGCCTGTGCAGTTTTTTCTATCGCATATTTTCCTGATTCTGCATTCCATAGCGGAGTGATCCAGGAGAGTAGGGAAGCCCCTAATTTTATATTCATCATATTTCTTTATTTTAATTTAAAAAATCCACCATTCTGTCCGTACTCCGAAATAGGTCCCATATCTTTTGGCTCCAGACTGCTGTAAAAACGGTGAGTAAAGACTGTTCATAGCCTCATCATTATACCTTGATACTTCTGCAATAAAACGAATGTGCGGTCTGGCCCAGACACTTCTTTCCGCCGTAGGAACAATGGTGGGAGCTAAAACCAGTTTCATCATCGATGCTGCATCCTGCGTTCCGTTTTTTCTCGTTGCATAGTGAAATTCGGAAAGAATATGAAACCAGTTGTTTAAATAATAAGTGGCTCTGATTCCCGTATTAAATTCTGTTTTCCTGTTGAAAATTTCACGGTTATAGTAATCCAGCGCTTTATCAGTACTGGTTGATCCTCCCTTACTTTTGGTGAAAACGGCATAGGGATTAAGCGACCACCGGTTTGAAATATTCCAGAGGAAATGTTCAACAACCGTAAAAGAGTAAGCTCCTTTATATGTTTTTGTGACCTCATCAGGAGCTCCGTAGGTTCGCCAGGTCTGTGTATTACCATTATCACCTCCATTGGCGATTCCGGTTCCGTATCTTACAGAAAGCTGATTGAATGAACCCGGAATTTTTGTTGCAATATCTGTATTTAATTTAGCTCCAAAAACCCAGCCCTGATCCGATGGATATTGCTCTACAGAATTTTTCCCTGATTTTTCTACATGATGAAACTCTGCCAGTAATTTCAGCTTGTGCTTTGTATTTTTAAATGGAAGGGTCTGCTCAAGGACAAAAACTTCTCTTTGTCTGTAGATCAGATTTTTTGATCCGCTGATCACATTGGTGTAAGAATAAGGAGTTGAGTTGCTGGCTGCAGTATCAATAGCTGCCGGGAAAAACATTGAAAACCTTGTGTTTTTATGTCTTAGTCCCCAACCAGTTGCGGAATGGTCATCAAAATAAAAGTAATCTGCAATGTGAATGTCATCATATCTCAGCCATCTTGATCCTGCCCAGACATCCCAGTCACTTCCCATAATATTTCTTGCTTCTACAAAGGCTTCAGGTAAGGCCACAATCATCCCCTGATTGGATTTTGAATCTACATTTCCCAGGAAAGTTCCTCCTGAATAAAAGCTCAGCCTCGCCTGCATATCGATCTTTGTACTTTTTGTACTGTCACCGTTTACCACCGGACTAAAATGGAAAGCCGGTAAAAAGTCAACATAATCTCCCTGATCCATTCTGCCTCCTAAAGATCCCTGATTGTTCAGATTCAGCTGTCTTCCTGTTTTTCCATCGGCATTCGGAGAATAAACAGCTCCGATTCTCCCGGTTGTACCAAAGGAAAATTTTTTGTTGGTGATTACGATCTGGGCATTAATTCCCCTGCCGGCGCATATAAGTAAAATGCACCAGGCTAATAAAAGCTTTGTTTTCATAGGGATTATTTAAGTGTTTTGGGCTTGTAGAATTTTAATGCAAATAATAAAATAACGACATAGCAGAGAATAGGAAGGAGGTAGGCATGGGCAATGTCTTTTTCTGCAATTCTACCCATGATCGGAGGGAAAACAGCACCTCCAAACATCGCCATAACCAGGAATGAGGAAGCCTGCTGAACTTTTGACCCTAATCTTTTAAGTCCAAGACTGAAGATGGTAGGATACATTACACTCAGGAACAGGTTAAGTAAAATAAGACTGATAAATGATACCCATCCGAAACTCTGGGAAATAATCAGGCACAGAACAATATTACAAGCTGTAAAGATAGCCAGCAGTTTGTTGGGAGCGATGAATCTCATCAGGAAGGTTCCGATAAATCTTCCGATCATCATCATCGCCATACTTAAAGAAAAATAATAGGAAGCCTGTATTTCCGGAAGATGCATTTTTTCGACACCGTAATTGATAAAATAAGCCCATGTTCCACCCTGTGCGGCAATATTGAAAAACTGGGCAATAACGGCAAATATAAAATGTCTCTGTTTGTAAAGTGGTGCATGAGGATCTGATACGGAAACATCTTCTCCTTTTTCATTTTCTGAAATGATGATATCTTCCGCATGAGGATCTTTAAGGTCCGGCACTCTGATAAAGCTGAAAATAATGGTAATCGCGAGAATGACAATCCCAATCCATGTATAAAGACTTTTTACGGAATCCAGGGAGCCAGATCCGGAATCAGGAGTTCCGAAAATGAAATATCCTCCAAGCAAAGGGCCGATTATGGCTCCCAGACCATTAAAAGACTGTGCAAAATTAACCCTCTGATCACTTGTTCTTTCATCCCCTAAAGCGGCTACAAAAGGGTGGGCTACCGTTTCAAGGGTTGCCATTCCCATTGCCAGAACAAAAAGAGCCAGTCTGAAAAAGTTAAATGAGGATGTGTCGGCGGCCGGAATAAACAGAAAGGCTCCCAGTGCAAACAATGAAAGCCCCAGAATGACCCCCAATTTATAACCAAATCTTTTCATAAACAGACCTGCCGGAATGCCCATCAATGCATAAGCTCCAAAAATGGAAAGCTGCACCAGCCCTGATTTGGACTTTGAGATGTGAAGAACGTTCTGAAAATGCTTGTTCAGGACATCACCCATGGTGAGCGCAATGGCCCAGAAAAAGAATAGAGAGGTAACAAAAGACAGGATGATATAATATTTCTTATCTGTAAATTTTGGAGTATTCATATCGTATGTTTTTTTAAGAGGTTTTACAGCTGTTTTTTTCTCTGAATGCTCTGAATTCTTCATAAGTATAATCAGGGCATGCCCCAGATTTAGAAGTGATAAAAGCACCTAATGACGTGGCCTGTTTCATGATCTCTTCCGGAGATCTTCCCTGAATTCTTTTAGACAGGAACCCGGCCAGAAAAGAATCTCCGCTACCCACCGTGTCTGCAATTTCAATATGAACCGCCGGAAAATTATAGGCAGTGTCTCCCACAAAATATCTGGCGCCTTTACTTCCTTTGGTAAGGACAATTTCATTCAGATTAAAATAAGTCTGGAGATGTCTGATGCTGGTATCTTCGTCAATATATTCTTCACCGAGATATTCTAGAATTGTTCTGAGCTCTGCCTTATTCATTTTAACAAGATCAGCTTTATGTAATAATTTTTTAATGAATTCAAAATCAATAAAAGGAGGTCGGAAGTTAACATCAAAAACTTTGAATTTTGAATATTCCAAGAGTTCCAGCAGAGTATTCTGAGATGCTTCACTTCTTGTGATCAGACTTCCAAAAACGAATGCTTCTGAATTCCGGATCAGTTCCTTGTGCTCCGGCAAAGGTTGGATATAATCCCAGGCAACATCCTTTACAATGTCATATACAGCTTCTCCATGCTCATCAAAATCAGCAATGACAGTTCCTGTGGCCTTTTCCTGATCTATCTGTATAAAATCTGTGGTTATTCCCCAATCCTGAATCTGATTAAGAAGACGGTGTCCTAATTCATCATTTCCTATCCGGCTTAGCATTTTGGTATCGATTCCCATTTTGAAAAGATTGTAGGCAACATTAAATGGCGCACCACCAGCTCTGGAACCGGTAGGGAAGATGTCCCACAGAACTTCTCCGAAGCACACCACGTAGTTTGATTTATTTGTTATCATATTAGGTTAAACGTTTAAGTTAATATTTAAAAAAAATGTTTTATGTTTAAAGTTGATTATTTTAAAGATGCTTTAGAAACCAATTTTGCGGATAATGTTACTCTTTTTCCGGTTGGCACATAATTGTTGATTTGTCCATCCAGTAGCTTAATTGCTTCTTCGGCCATTTCTTCTATTGGCTGCTGGATATAGGTAATCTCGGTAGGGAAGAGATTATAGGCATCAGTTTCATCGAATGCCAGTACTGAGACCCGCTCAGGAACTTTTATATTATTTTTAACGAGGTAGGAAAGCCCTGCTACTGCAAGTTTATTGCTGGAAAAATATAAAGCTGTATTTTCAGGGGTTTTCCCAACCATCTTTTCAAGCTGTAAATGTACTTCCTGCGCGATATTTTCCAATCCTACCAGCAGATATTGTATTTCAACTGCATTTTTGGAAGAGCTTACCGTTTTTTCAAAACCATACTGGCGGTCCAGCAGGTGTGGAAGTTCGGTTTCGTAGCCTACATAGATCATTTTATCAAAACCTTTATTAAGAAGCAGACTGGTAGTACTCTCTGCTATTTCCTGATTATCTATGGTAATTCCAGGAACAGCCACTCCTTTAAGATATCGGTCAATAGTAACCACAGGATATTTAATATGAATAAGGTTTTCAAGTGTCTTTTCCGATCCTGCTACGGGGGCAACGATCATCCCGTCTACCTGCTGCTGTGAAAAAAGCTCAGTAAGTTTTTCAAATTTTTCTGCATTTTCATCAGAGCTGCCGATAATTAGAGTATAGCCCAGTTTTAAAGCTTTATCTTCCAGATTTCTTGCCATATGAGAATAGAAATCATTGGAGATGTCTGCAACAATAAGCCCCAGCAACTTTGTTTTATTGGTTTTCAGACTTTTTGCAATCTTATTGGGAGTATAGTTAATCGTTTCAGCAATTTCGAAAATTTTTTTCCGGGTCTCCTCGCTGATTCGCTGTCCTTCCTTTCGGTTGAGAACATAAGATACTGTGGCTACGGAAACTCCTGCCAGTTTTGCAATATCTTTTATGGATGACCTTTTCATTTTTATATTTTTCGGTACAAAAGTATTCTATAAAATATACAAAAAACAATAGGGGAGTTTTTTTGGTGGTTTGAGAAAAAAATGTAATTTTGGCGATTTTTTATATAAAACTATAAACATTTGATATTCAATATTTTATATATAATAATATATTTTAATATGAACAAATTGTTAATTCAGTTTGATGGAGTTGTTAATTTTGGTTAAACGTTTATTCAAATAAAATTTAACAAACAATATTCTTTATTCTAAATTGCTTCTAGATTTTAACGCTTATCCCAATTCTATTTTATCAGAAATTTTTATATGTGATAAAATATATTTAGTTTTGTAACTAAACTATTTAGTAAATGAACAATAATTTAGATAAATTGCTGGAGCGTTTTAGGATTGCAAGCAGAATGTATTCGGATGCTTCCGTTCTTATGCATGAGACTATTGCCAGAAAAGCTGGGTTAATGGGTTCTGACCACAAATATCTGGGGCTAATCCTGCAGCATAAAGAACTGACGGCAGGTGAGGTTTCGAACCTGACAGGATTAACGAAAGGAGCGGTAACAGGGCTTCTGGATCGTCTGGAAGCAAAAGGATTATTGCATAGGAAGCTGACTAAAGATGATAGGCGGAAGATAATTATAGTTCCTGATTTTGAGAATAGCATGAAGCTTCTTCAGCCATTCTTCAATGATCTGCAAGAGAGAACAACCCCTGTTATCAGCAGTTTTTCTGAAGAAGAAATACAGGTGATCGAGCGTTATTTTCTTCTGGCAGCAAATGTAATGAAGGACTTTACAGAAACTTTAAAAAAATAACCAAAATTAATAATCATGGAAAATATAACAGTCAATTATTTACACAGGGCTGAGCTCTGGCTTTGTATAACCATCGTCATTTATTTTTTTATCAATGGGGCACAAATTTTTGAAACTCTTGTTTTTGTTCCTAAATGGTCTGCTTCCCCGCCTCAAAGCCTGAATATCTTGTCAGATGGCCAGGGAATGAATTTAAAAACGTTTTGGATAATATTTCATTCAATTCATGAGGTTGCATTTATTCTGGCCATTATTTTCTGCTGGAAAATTGATCCGGTCAGAAACTGGCTGGTCATATTGTTCTTTATCCATTTCATGGTGCGGGTTTGGACTTTAATGTATTTTGCCCCCAATATTATAGATTTTCAAAAAATGGCAGATCAGTCTTCTTTTGCCGATCATATTGCTGACAGAATATCAAAATGGCAATTTCTTAATTATATCAGAGTAGCGATTTTTATGGCAGTGTCACTAGGTCTTATTCCTTTATGCATTAAACTGTTTTCCATCCGTAATTAATCTTTTTTGAAATGCTGATACTTTACCTTTTCGGTTCTATTTCTATAGGTGAACAAGTCTGAAACAAATCTATATTAGAATTAAAAAGCAAAGATGAGAAGGTAGCTGTTCCGGATCTTTTGCGGAAAACTGTAAAAAAGAGGTGCTGTTGTTTAATGCAAAAGTGCCTCTTTTGTTTTTGAATTATATAAAATTTTTCACTATCTGTTATTTTACTTTTCACGGCATGATGGCATTGCAATTACTATTAAAAAAATGTTAAATATTATCCGTATTTGTTATATGGTTTTGAAGCTAAAGCTATTGTAATGCAATGAAATATAAATATTTAAAGATTAATTATATTGTAATATTTATAATGTATTATATGTAAAATAGTAAATATTGTTTAAAAATATCATTAATAATTAATTATATTTGCTCAAAATTAAAAACCACCAAATGTTGAATTAAGCAAAAAAAATAACGTTTTAGGTCTTTTGTAGTATGGTGAATGTTTTTAAAATCAAAGAATTAAGATATATACCTAGGTGGCTGGTTTTTTTTATTGATATCTCAATTGTTTCTTTTTCGGTACTAACCACGTATTTATTCTTAATCAACCTGCATGTAAAAATTAATTTTACTGAATATTCCAATGAGAAAATCTTTGTGGTTATTCTTGTTAATGTTCTGTTTATGCTTCTTTTCAAAACATATGCGGGAATTATAAGATACTCCACCTTTTTTGATTTTTTCAGGATTTTATGGTCTTCAGGCAGTACTCTTCTGGTATTGCTGGGATTAAGCTATATATCGCACGTGACTTTAGGGAAGCCTGTCTATCTGTATCCGGCACTTTTTTTATTTTTCTTCATTTCTGTTTTTCTGATGTTCTTTTTCAGAATGGTTACCAAGAAGATTTATAAAGTGTTTATGGGGGCTGGGAATGGTTTTTCTGGATTAAGGGTAGCTGTTGCTGGGGTAGAAGATGAATCTGTGTCGGTGGCTAATGCTATTATCCACAGTCCCGGGCATGCCTATAGGTTGGCAGGCTTCTTTAGTGCCAGGTCGGATTCTAAAAAGGCAATGCTTTTAGGTCATAAGGTATATAATAAAAAAGAACTTCTTAAAAATGATCATCTGGCCAGCCGTTTTGATGCGGTTTTAATCAGGGAGACGATGAGCAGGCCAAAAATGGAAGAATGGATCAATCTTGCTTTGGATAAGGGATTGAAAGTACTGAAAGCGTCTGATATTAGCAAAGTTACGGAAGAGGGTCTTGTAGGAAGTATTCGCCCGCTTCAGATTGAAGATCTGCTGGAACGCAGACCTATAAAAATAGAAAGTGAAGAGGTGAAAAGCACCCATTCCGGTAAAAGTATTCTGATAACCGGGGGAGCAGGGTCTATAGGAAGTGAGATTGTGAGGCAGGTTGCCCGGTTGGGAGCATCGCTTATTGTAGTGGTGGATCAGGCTGAATCTCCTTTGTATGAGCTTAAACTGGAGCTGCTGGAAAAGTTTCCCGGTCAAAACTTCAAATTTGTATTAGCAGACATATCAAACCATTACAGGCTTGAAAGTTTATTTGAGCAGTACCGGTTTTCAACAGTTTACCACGCTGCAGCTTATAAGCACGTTCCTTTAATAGAGGATAATCCTCATGAAGCCATCTTTGTTAATATAGGAGGAACTAAAAATCTAGCTTTACTGTCCAAACAATATAACGTGGACTGTTTTGTGATGGTGTCTACAGATAAGGCTGTGAACCCTACTAACGTAATGGGAGCTTCCAAGAGGGCGGCTGAGCTTTTTGTACAGTCTTTACAAAACTCTCCGGGAAACATTACGAAATTTATCACAACCCGTTTTGGAAATGTATTGGGGTCCAACGGTTCTGTTATCCCGCATTTCAAAAAACAAATCGAAAAAGGAGGTCCGGTTACCATTACCCATCCAGATATCATCCGTTACTTTATGACCATTCCCGAAGCCTGCGAATTGGTGCTTCAGGCCGGAACCATGGGAAAAGGAGGTGAGATCTATGTTTTTGATATGGGAAAACCGGTTAAAATTCTGGATCTGGCCAAAAGAATGATAAAGCTGTCCGGGTATACACCGGATGTAGATATAAAGATAGAGTTTATCGGTTTAAGGCCGGGTGAAAAACTGTATGAAGAGCTGTTAACAGATAACTCCACAACTATTCCAACCCATCATGAAAAAATAATGATCTCAAGGGATCCTTTGATGGAGTTTGAAGATATCGAGATTTTATGTAAGCAGATTATGCGTTCGGCTATAAAAAAGGACAGTTTGCAGGTCGTGAAAATTTTAAAAGTAATTGTTCCGGAATTTATAAGCAATAATTCAGAATTTGAAATTTTGGATAAAACACCGGAACATGAAGTGTGTCAGTAACATAGTTTTAATTATGTAAAAAAAGAAATAAAAATAATCAAATATTTTTGCTGATTTCTTTTAATCGGAACGAAAATTGCTACGAAAAGAATTAATCTTTAAATAATAGAGCACGTCATAGATTTTCACGTATACGTGAGATTTAAATAATAAATAAAAATATTCGTAGTACGCTCCATATATGATAAATTCTAATAACCTGAGCGTTAAAACAATAGATTAAAAAAACATATGAATAAAACTATTATTACGTATCTAATCCTGTTATCAGTTGTTTTACTATCGTGTAAGCCCAAACAGAATATGGTATACATGTCGAAGGATAATATGGAAGAGGAAGTGTCCAGGGCAAAGTTTCAGGGTTTACATATTCAGGAAGGAGATGTTCTCCTTATCCTGGTTTCTGCACTTGATGAAATTGCAGTAAAACCATTCAACCTTAATACAGCCAATAAGGTAGGAAGCGATACTAATACAGGAATCAACCAGTATGTACAGCCAAGTGAATATCTGGTGAATGAAGAGGGATACATATCTTTTCCGGTATTAGGAAACATATATACTAAGGGAATGACGCAGGTACAGCTTAAACAGGAGCTGGAAACCCGTCTTAAAAGATATCTTACAGATCCCATGGTGTCCATTAGCCTGAAAAATTTCAACGTAAGTGTTTTGGGCGAAGTGAAAGAACCGGGGCAAAAAGTTAGTGTTTCCCAAAAAATTAATGTTTTCCAGGCGCTTGGTCTTGCAGGTGATATGACGGATTTTGGAGACCGAACAAACGTGAAGCTTATCCGCACAGGAGAGGATGGGGCTGATCAGGTGGTTAATATTGATCTTACCAGGTCGGATATCGTAAGCTCGCCGTACTATTATATGAAGCAAAATGACATATTGTACGTACAGCCGGATAAAAACAAGCAGGTGCAGGCGAATTCCAACCCGAACAGGGCACTTACATTCCAGATTATTGGTGCTTTGCTCACTGCGGGTACACTTATTATTGCTTTAACAAGACGATAAAATATGCAGCAGACAGAATTTCAGGCTAAAGAGGAAAAATTGAACATCAGAAAAACCATTTCCAAATACCTCTATAAATGGCCGTGGTTTATTGCCTCTATTTTGATCTTTTTATCAGGTGCTTATATCTATCTGAGGTATAGTGTGCCTAAATACCAGTCCAAAACCACGCTTAAATTTGATAAAAAACAGAACGATCTTTCTTCAGCGTTAGCAGATCTCGATAACCTGGGAATAGGACTGGGCAATTCAGATGAGCTGAAAAGTGAAGCTGCTGTTGTGAATTCGAGGCCCATCCTTATGCAGGTGGTGAAAAACCTTAATCTGAATGTAGAATACTATAGTGCGGGGGAGATCAAAGATTCACAGCTCTTTTCCAAAGTACCTATTACGGCAAAGATATTAGACTATACCAAAGAAAAGTTTGTATCGGCCGCTTATACCATTACAGAAATAAAGGGTGACCAGTTTACCCTTCAAAACGATAAAAAAAAGGAATTCACAGGAAGCTTCAATGTTCCTGTAAGATTGGATTTCGGAACAGTGATTCTTCAGAGAAACTCTCCAATTGCTGCAAAATCGGAGTATAAAATTATCTTCTGGAACCCTATTGAAAAAGTAAAAAAACTTGAAAAAACAATTCAGGTAAATCTGCCGGATGAAAAGGCTATGCTAATGGACATCAGCCTGATAGGAACTCTTCCTGAAAAATCCGAAGCTATTCTTAACGAAGTTACCAAACAATATAACCTGGACGGGCAGAGAGATAAAAACCTTCAGGCTCAGAATACCCAGGAATTTATCGATAAAAGGCTGGAAGTAATCACCAAAGACCTTTCCGGAGTAGAAAACCAGAAAGAAGATTTCCAGAACCGCAACCGTATTGTTGATTTACAGGCTCAGGCAGAGCTGGCCTTGCAGAATACCAGCGAAAACACCAAGGCACTTCTTCAGCAGCAGGCTCAGCTGGATCTTCTGAATTCGCTGTCGGCGGAAGCTTCCAAAAGTAACAACCAGCTTATGCCTTCAAACCTGGGGCTTAATCCTTCACTGGAGCAAACGATTTCTCAGTATAATTTACTTGTTATCAGCAGAAATAAAACCCTGAAGCAGGCTACGAATGAAAACCCGGCTGTTATAGAAATGAACAGGGAAATTGCTTCTTTAAAAGATGTTATCCGTGATAATATCCGTGAGCAGAAACAAACCGTACAGACAGGGATCTCCCAGCTTCAAAATCAAATCACAACAAACAATAGTGTTATAGAAAAAGTTCCCGGACAATCTAAAGTATACAGGGGAATTGAACGTCAGCAGAATCTTAAAGAACAGCTTTTCTTATTCCTTCTTCAGAAAAGAGAGGAAAATGCAATTAATCTGTCTGTAGATGTTCCGAAAGCTAAAATTGTTAACCCGGCATTTACTGAAGACGCAGCAGTATCTCCTAAAAAAGATATTATTTTTCCAGGTGCTTTTTTCCTGGGAATTTTAATTCCTTTTGCCATTTTCTATCTGTTGTTCCTTTTGGATGACAAAATTTACAGCAGAGACGACATCAAAGAACGTTCCCGACTGGGCGTGCTGGTAGATATTCCGTCACTTAAGGACAATGAAAACCATCTGGTGCAGAAAAACGACTTTTCTGAGTTGGCAGAAGCGTTCAGGGTTCTGGTTTCAAACCTTAAATTTGTTCTTCCGGCTAAAGATTCGGCTAAAGTAATCATGGTAACTTCTTCTGTAAAAGGAGAGGGAAAAACCCTGGTATCCGTTAACCTTGCTCTCACGATAGCAAATAAAAACGGAAGAGCCCTTCTGATTGGTTCGGATATCCGTAATCCCCAGATCCAGAGATACGACAGTGAACCGGTAAAAAGAAAAGGTCTTACAGAGTTCTTATATGATGATTCGGTAAATGTGGAAGATCTTGTTCATACTTCAACCACCAACCCTTCATGTGACGTTATCTATGCCGGAACTATTCCTCCAAATCCACAGGAGCTGCTTTCCAATGGCCGTTACCAAAAGCTTATTGAGCAGATGTCAGCCAGGTATGCTTATATTATTATTGACTCTGCACCATTGATGCTGGTTTCAGATACCCTGAGCATTGCAGATACGGCAGATGCAACATTATATGTGGTAAGATCAGGAATATCAAAAAATATACTGATAGATTTCGCCAACGATCTGGTGAGGGATTCTAAACTTTCTAATGTATCTTTTGTCATCAATGATGTTTCAAGACGGGCAGGAGGATATGGATACAACTATAGCTACGGTTATGGATATAGCCAGACCAAGGATAAAAATAGCTGGTGGAAGAAAATTTTTAAATCATAGAAATGCATAAAATTTTAATTACAGGCGGAGCGGGCTTTATCGGCTCTAACTTAACGGAGTATTTTTTAAATAAAGGACATTATGTTGTTTGCCTGGACAATTTTGCAACAGGACACCGTCATAATATTGAGCCTTTTCTGGAAAATCCGAACTATAAGCTCATTGAAGGGGATATCCGTGATTTGGAAGTTTGTCGGAAAGCGGTGGAAAATGTAGATTACGTTTTGCATCAGGCAGCATTGGGTTCGGTTCCAAGGTCTATCAAAGATCCTGCTACGAGTAACGATGTGAATGTTTCCGGCTTTTTGAACATGCTGATTGCCGCACGTGATGCTAAAGTAAAGCGTTTTGTATATGCAGCATCATCTTCTACCTATGGAGATTCGGCATCATTGCCTAAAGTGGAGGACGTGATCGGGAAGCCGTTATCACCCTATGCCATTACCAAATATGTGAATGAGCTGTATGCTGATGTATTTGGAAAAACTTACGGAATAGAATGTATTGGTCTGAGGTATTTCAATGTATTTGGACGCAGACAGGATCCGAACGGAGCTTATGCCGCTGTGATTCCTTTGTTTGTGAAGCAGCTGATCAACCACGAATCTCCTACAATTAACGGAACAGGAGATTATTCACGTGATTTTACCTATATCGATAATGTGATTCAGATGAACGAGCGTGCAATGCTTACGGATAATCCTGAAGCGGTGAATACCGTGTATAATACAGCCGTAGGAGACCGTACAACTCTGAACAGCCTGATCGGATACCTTAAGACCTATCTAAGCGAATTCGACGAGAAGATTGCCGATGTAGAAGTTATTTACGGGCCGAACCGTGTGGGAGATATCCCGCATTCTCTGGCATCAGTGGAAAAAGCAGAAAAATTATTAGGGTATCAGCCAACCCATACCATAGAGAAAGGTTTGAAAGAAGCCATCAGCTGGTATTGGGAAAATTTAAAATAAACAAGTTTAAATAGACTTTTTGTGGAAAAACAATATAAAATTGCCGTTATCGGTTTAGGATATGTAGGTCTGCCTTTAGCACGATTATTTGCAACCCAGTATCCGGTGGTAGGTTTCGATATCAATCAGGGAAGGATTGAGGAGCTGAATAAAGGAGTAGATAATACTCTGGAAGTGGAAAATGAAATATTACAAGCTGTATTAAAGCAGGAAAATCCTTTTAATCAGCCTTCTGAAAACGGATTGTACTGCTCGGCAGATATCAGGGATATTCAGGATGCAAATATTTACATTGTTACGGTTCCTACTCCGGTTGACAAGCATAACCGTCCTGACCTGACTCCATTATATAAATCTTCGGAAACGGTAGCAAAAGTATTATCCAAAGGAGATATCGTGATTTATGAATCCACCGTGTATCCGGGCGTTACTGAAGAAGAATGTATTCCTGTTCTGGAAAAAGTTTCAGGATTGAAATTCAATGAAGACTTTTTCGCGGGATATTCGCCGGAACGTATCAATCCGGGAGATAAAGAGCATACGGTAGAGAAGATTCTGAAGGTGACTTCAGGTTCTACACCGGAAATAGGAGAAGTTGTAAATAACCTGTATAAATCTGTGATCGTTGCAGGAACCCATTTGGCTCCGACCATCAAGGTTGCAGAGGCTGCCAAGGTTATTGAAAACTCACAGAGGGATATTAATATCGCTTTTGTGAATGAGCTGGCCAAAATTTTCAATCTATTAGATATTGATACCCATGCGGTATTGGAAGCTGCAGGAACGAAATGGAATTTCCTTCCTTTCAAACCGGGACTTGTAGGCGGGCATTGTATAGGTGTGGATCCTTATTACCTGGCACAGAAAGCTCAGGAAAACGGATATCACCCGGAAATTATTCTGGCAGGACGCCGTCTTAATGATTCTATGGGGCAGTATGTGGCTTCCCAGCTGGTAAAAACCATGATCAAGAAGAAAATCACGATCAATGGGGCGAGAGTTTTAAACCTGGGGATTACCTTTAAAGAAAACTGTCCTGATGTAAGGAATACCAAAGCTGTAGACGTGATTCACGGGCTTGAGGACTACGCTTTACACGTTACAACGTTTGATCCATGGGCAAAACCGGAAGAGGTAAAGCATGAGTATGATCTGAATGTCGTTAATGAAATTCCGGACGAAAAATTCGATGCCATTATCCTTACGGTTGCACACAAAGAATTTATGGATATGGATCTGAGCCATTATTTAAAGGAAGAAGGGATTATTTATGATGTAAAGGGAGTTCTGGAAGAATGTGATTCCAGACTGTAATATAATAAAGCCGGGAGAAGAGGCTAAAGTTGCTTTTTCTCCCGGCTTTTCCGGACTTGTTCCGTTGTGAAATGTTTGTACCGTATTATACTATTTATTTAAACTGAGAAGTAAGCAGCCTGTTGAGCATGGAGGTAAATAAATCATATAAGTTAGTTTTATTCACTTTAAGTTTTTTGTTTTTCTCTATAGGTTTCTTTATCTATGGGAAGATCAGTAATACTTCCTATCAGGATGTTTATTTTTTGCCCATAGGTTTAGGTTTTTTCACTTTATTTATTTCAAACATCTTTGTAAAGCTTAAATCCTATTTTATTTTCTGGATCATTACCATTCAGCAGATTGTACGGTACGTGGTGATTCCTTTTCTTTTTATCACGGGAGACAAGCTGAAATTCGGCAGTACAACGGTTAATGAAGCTTACGCAGTTGCTATGATGCTGATTGAGCTGCTGTTTATACTGATTGCCTATCATATCTGTACTTTATCAAAAGAACCGAAACCGCAGAAAGGGAAACTGGATTTTTTACCTTTAAACACGGTTAGCACCGGCCTTTTCTTCCTGTTTATCCTGATTATAGCAACCAACAGGAGTTTCCTACACAAATTAAGCTTCGTATGGGACATTGCTACTTATTTAAAGCTTAAAATTTCAGGGGATCTGGAAAGTGTTTCTCCTTTAGTCAGTATTATGTTCCCGGTGATGAGGGCCTATATTGTTCTTTATATTTTCTCTTTAATCAATTCGTTTAAGATAAAGCAGGGCGCAAAGCTGATGCTTTCGATACTGATTGTATTGATCAATGCAACCATTATTATCGGGATCAGCCGCTTCAGTATTGTATATGCTTCTTTTCCTTTAATCCTGTTGCTTATTTATTTCTACCCGGTTTACAGAAGGAAAATAGTTACCTATACCTCTTCTTTCTTTGTGCTTATTCTACTGGTAGCATCACTGGCTAAATTTTCAAGTAATGCAAAAAGTGCTGATGTGGGAGGCTTTTTTAAGCTCTATCAGCTGAACGCTTATTTTGGCGGAGTAGCCAACTATGCCATAGGATTCGATTCCTACCAGAAGAACCAGGTAAACCCTTTTGACAAATACTATTATTTTATATCCGATATCACACAGAATATACCTGTACTGTCGAAGTTTTCAAATGATAATTATAAGACCAACATTAAATTCAATAATCATATCTATGGAGCAGGACGTTCCAGGGATCAGATTGTACCGGTTTCTGTGGCGGGACTTTATCATTTTTCTATGTACTTCTTTTACATTTATATCTTTGTTTTATCTATCCTGGCCTTTAAATTCGAGACAAAAGCTTATACCACAAATTCACCGGTTTTATTTTTCTTATATATCATTTTAGCTTTTGGCTGTGCAACATCCATGATGATTAATATTGGTTCCCTTTCCGCTACGTTATTTATCAACTTAGTTGTGTTTATACCATTCTTTACAATGATTAACAAATTAAATCTAGCAAAATGAAAAAGCCGATCTTATTATTTTTCGTACTGATATATTTTTTAGGAAGCTGTCAATATTATGTTAAAGACCGTTTTTCGGGATATGATACAGTCAAAAATACATACTTTCAAAAAGCGAAGGATCTAACGGCTTATTTGCCGGCAGGATATTCTAAAAAAGGAGATACGGATTATACTTCCTATATCCAGAAAGGGATCAATGAGAACTCTACCCTTATCATGCCTGATTTTCCGGTTCTTATTAATGAGAACGGGCTTGCATTGAAATCCAATCAGAAAATCCTCTTCCAGAAGAATTCGAAGCTGATTATGAAACCCAACAGCAAAGACCGCAACGGGATGCTAAATTTGTTCAATATCCAGAATGTAGATATCTATTATCCCACCATTACCGGAGATAAGCACAAACACTTATCCACTACCGGAGAATGGGGAATGGGGATCTATATTTTGTCGTCCAGCCAGATCAACATTACCGGATCTTATTTTGAAAGCAACTGGGGAGACGGGATCTGTATCGGAAGCAGGAACAACATTAATTCTTCAGATATAACGATCAAGAATGTCATCTTAAAAGATAACCGCAGAAACGGATTAACCATTGGGGGAGTGGTCAACCTGCTGCTTGAAAACGCTTACATTGCCAACACCTCAGGAACCAATCCTCAGGCCGGTATAGACATTGAGCCGGACAGCAATTCTTATGAAGTAAAAAATGTTAAACTTAACAATATTGAGACTGAAAACAACGGCAACTACGGACTCATTATTTCCCCGGGAAATATGGTGGGCAAACAGCAGAAGGCCATTTCAGTAGCCATAAACAATTTTAAAGACAACGGGTCCAAAATAGGCTTTGGACTGGCGATGACAAGGGATAAGCCCAATGCAGGTTTCCCTCAACTAAATGGAAATATAACGGTCAGTAATTTTTCATCACAAAATAATGCAACGGCAAAATTCAGATCATTTAAGGGAGCTTCCCACCAGGTTAATGTGAAAATGGACTTTGGAAAACTGGGAGCAACTTCCAGGAATGCAAACGGCTTTGATCAGCGATTTAAAAATAATACCGAAACGATTACCTTGAAATAATGGTGAACAGGATAAAAAAGATTTTTAATACGAAAGACAAGAAGGCGCTGTTGGAAAACTTCGTTTCGTTATCTGCATTGCAGTTAATAGGAATGTTGTTGCCACTGGTTACCCTGCCTTATATCTTAAGGGTAATCGGCTTTGAAAAATATGGAGTTATTGTTTTTTCAGCATCGCTTATTGCTTATTTTACGGCTTTAACGGATTTCAGTTTCAGGATCACGGCTACCCGCGATGTGGCTATTTACCGGGACAGCCCGAAAAAGCTTAATATCATTTACAGTAAGGTCTTAACCATTAAAACTCTTTTCCTGCTGCTTTCATGGCTTATTATTGCCATTGCAGTCTTCCTGTATCCGCCTTTTTACGAAAACAAGGAAATTTATTTTTATACAAGTCTCCTTTTGCTGGGCTATGTATTATTCCCGGAATGGTTCTTTCAGGGCATTGAAAAAATGCGTTACATTACCTATCTGAACCTGGGGATTAAACTGTTTTTTACGCTGTGTGTTTTTATTTTTATTAAAAAAGAAAGTGATTTCTGGATCTATCCTCTGCTGCAAAGTGCAGGTTATGTAGGAGCAGGTTTGGTGGGGCAGTATGTGCTGGTAAAGAAATATAAGCTGAAATTCATTTTCCTGCCTTATAAACTGATCATTAAAACCATAAAAACAAACTCACCGATTTTCATCAACCAGTTTGTGCCTAACCTGTATAATAACACCAGTACTTTCCTGCTGGGAATTTTAGGAACGCCGAAATTGGTGGGGATTTATCAGGCTATTTTAACGGTAGTGAATCTTATTGTTACCCTGATTGAAATTCTTTCCCGCGTGTTCTTTCCATTCCTGAACCGTAAAAAAGATGCCTTCCAATGGTACAAAAATATGATGCTGATCACCATAAGCATTATGATCATCGGAGTATTGGTTTTTAATAAATTAATCTTCTGGTATCTGAATGTGAACTACGAAAATGCATTCTGGATACTGTTGATACTGGCCATAGGATTGTTTGGTTATACCCTCTATAATATTTTCGGGCTCAATTATTTTATTGTTCACCGCCAGGATAAATTAGTCATGACGAATACCTTATTTGCTTCTGTTTTAGGTTTTATTTTGGCATACCCCCTGATTCATTTTTACTCTGTATTGGGAGCTGCTATTAATTTGTCTTTAGCCAGATGCATAATGGGTGGAGGATTATTTTATAAATTTTTTAGAAAGAAGAAATGAAGATAGCAATACATCACCGTAAAGGAAGTTTTTCCGATCGCTGGATCGAGTATCTGGAAGAGAAAAATATACCGTATGTTTTATTAAATGCCTTTGATAATGATATCATTGCACAGGTAAAAGAACATCAGGTAACCCACTTTATGTGGCATTTCAACCAGAATTATTATGAAGATATGCTGCATGCGAGAACCTTGTTCAGATCCATCAGCCAGATCGGGATAAAGACATTTCCGAGTGAAGACGCCTATTGGCATTTTGATGATAAAGTGGCCCAGAAATATCTTTTGGAAGCATTGGAAGTACCGTTGGTAAAGGCAGATGTTTTTTACCATAAGAAAGAAGCGGAAGAGTATATAGAAAAGACATCTTTTCCGAAAGTCTTTAAATTAAAAGGTGGGGCGGGATCCATTAATGTAAAGCTTATTAAAACGAAAAGCCAGGCCAGAAAAATCGTAAACCAGGCATTTGGAAGCGGGTTTGCTGCATTTGATTCCTGGACGGTTTTTACTGATACGATCGAGAGATTCTGGAGGCAGAAGACCACACACAATTTTCTCAGAGTCCTGAAATGGGGATTCAAAGGGATTTTTGTAGATCGACAATACAAGGTTTTTCCTAAACAGAGAAATTATGTCTATTTCCAGGAATTTATCCCGGGACTGACTTATGATATAAGGCTTATTGTAATTGGGGATAAGTGCTATTATCTTAAAAGAAATACCAGGGATAATGATTTCAGGGCATCCGGCAGTGGCAGGCTGGAATTTGCACCGGGAAAATTCAATCTTGAAGCAGTGGATATCGCATTTAAAACTGCCCGGCAGCTGAAAATGATATGCGTTGCGTACGATTTTATATTTGATTCTGAAGACCGGCCTTTAATGGTAGAAATCAGTTATGGATTTCAGCCGTATGTTTATGATCAGTGCCAGGGATTCTTCGATCCAGCCCTCAATTGGAATGAATCTAAGGTGAATCTGGAATATGAAATTGTTCATAATTTTTTAAATGAGTTCACATAAATTTAATATTTGAGTGTAAATTTTAATTTTTTGCTTAAGTTATTGAAAATAAACTTTGATTCAAATATTTGTGAGATATTATTTTTTTGTATATTTGTTTTATGTAGTAGAAAATTCATTCATAATGTGATTATTGTAACAAATTAATTAAATAATTGCATTATTTTAAAGATAATTTTTGTTACATCGCTATTGATATCTGCACACACAGATTTGAAAAAAAATCATTTTAATTATTGAAAATAATCATAACATTTTCAGGCTTTTAGCCCTGAAGGGATGATGGTTATTGATTCATGTGAAACTTAGCTTTAAAAAAAACTTATAACTCAATTTTTATCTAATTATATAACAATAATGAAAGTGATATAAAAATGAATATAATTTTCCTTGAAGCCGTTCAAATTCATGGTGGTGCTCGTAAAAGTACCATAGAATTGGCGAAACGACTAAATGAAGAGGGGCATAATTCGGTTATCGTAGATTTCTGGGGGAGTTGCAGTGAGTTTGTAGAAGATGTACAGGCCAATAAAATCCCAATACATATTTTAAAGAAGAACGATAGTCCTATTGCGATTTTTAGTACCAAAAATCCCTTTAAAATTGGGGTAAACATTATTTCGTTTTTATTGGATTGGGTGAGGCTGAAAAAAGAATTTAAAAAATTTCAGAACACCTTTAAACCGGATGTGGTTATTATTAATAATATCAAAACCAATTCGATTCTAAAGAAAGGGAAAAATTATAAGATCGCATATTTTGCAAGAGGCTGGTTCGCTTATAATTCGATAGGCTTTCTTAAAAAGCTGATGTTTAAGTATAATTCCGATTACTTTATCGGAGTATCTCAATCTACAAGACAGGCAATTTATACAGGAGGTTTGGCTCCGTTAGAAAAAATATTTGTTGTACCTAATGCAATTGATTTAACGAAAGTTGAACAGTACAAAAGAGAACGGGTAGCACGTAAGGAAGGCGATCCTGTAGTGATTTTACATTGCGGTGGTTTTTTACCGGCAAAAGGGCAGGATCTGTCAATTTCTTTAGCCAGAAAATTAAAGGATAATAACATTAATTTTAAAATCATCCTGATGGGGGCCGTATATGATACCCCTGTGTCAGAGAATTTTTTAAATAAGATCCGCACAGAGATTAGCCAGTATAAACTTGACAGTCATGTAGAAATTCTGCTCAATCAGAAAGATCCATACAGCATTTTTAAAAGCAGCGATATTCTCATTCATCCATCTGATACTGAGGGATTACCCCGTGTAATTATGGAAGCTTTGGCATTTGAAATTCCTGTTATTGCCAATCCGGTGGGAGGGGTCACAGATTATATCCTGCACAACTTTACAGGCTATATCGCTACCCATAATAATGTAGACGATTATTATGAGTACATCTGTAAGCTATACTATGACAGGGACCTGTATAATTTTATTGCCGGTAATGGAAAAGCATTGATCGTCAATAACTATGATAAGAAAAACCAGGTAGAGGAGTTTGATAAAATCTTTAAAAAATTGAGTGCATCATGAAGTCTATCACCATTTTTACACCAACTTTTAACAGAGAAAAGACTTTAGGAAGACTTTATAACTCTTTATGCAGTCAGAGTAATCCTGATTTCAAATGGATCATTGTGGATGACGGCTCCGGCGATCATACCTCCGACAAGGTTCAGCAGTGGATAGAAGAAGGTAAAATAGAAATACAATACTACTATCAGAAGAATAAAGGAAAGCTGGCGGCCCAGATTTTAGCTTTAAACTATATAGATACTGAATTATTTACATGTATCGACTCTGATGATTATATACCGGATGATGCCGTTGAAAAAATACTGAGATTCTGGAAGGCTAATAAAAAAGCCGATTCTGCCGGAATCATCGGTCTGGATGCTTATGAAGATGGTTCTGTAGCGGGTGAACAATTACCTGATAAAAAAGAATCCACCTATTCTGAATTGGTAGACCTCTACAAAATCAAAGGTGACAAAAAATATATTTTTGATACGGAAGTCTATAAAAAGTACCTGCCGTATCCTTATTTTGAAAATGAAATTTTTCATGAAGTCAGCTGGATCTTTACCCTGATTGACCAGAATCATAAATTTCTTCTTTCAAACGAAATATATTGCATTATAGAATACCAACAGGACGGATTGTCCAACGGATTATATAAAAGATATAAAGACAGCCCCAACTCATTTATTGAATACAGAAAAATAAAAATGAAGTATGGGATCAACAAAAAAGTTGTGCTGAAGAACTCAATACACTATATATCCTCTTGTCTTTTTGCCAAAAAATGGAATTTTTTTAAAGGCTCTCCTAATAAGTTGTATACGTTAATAGCTATTCCCTTCGGCGTATTGCTGAACGTATACATCAGCCGCAAAGTAAAGCAAAATACACACAGGATTAAACAAGGAAAATTGATATAGAATGAATAATGCTATTATAGTACCGGGAGTAACGGATTTGAATAAAGGAGATCAGGCATTGGTCTGGGAAAGTTGGAGGCTGGCAAAAGATACCGGACTTTATGATGAAGTATATATACTGGACGCAGGTGAAAATGACGAAGAAAGAGCATTGTTGTGTCAACAGTCCGAGGATCATGGTTTTAAGTTGTTGGCCAATATACTAAAGCATCCCAGAAGAGGACAGCATAAGGCTGATCAGCATATAAAAGAATCCAAACTTGAGCTTTTAAAGCAAATTAGAAATGCAGGAATGGATTTTAAAAATACCAGGCATTTAATTAAAATATGCAATGATCTGGAAAAAGTAAAAAAATCCTTTGATGATAAAACCTACCAAACGGTTAAACAGTTTCATGAAGCAAAAACCATTTTTGTAAAAGGAGGCGGTTTTATCCATGCTTATGGCGAAAAAACAGCACCTTACCTAATGTGGTACTTCTTGTTTTATGTAAGGCTTGCCAAAGCATTAGGAAAGAAAGTTGTCTTCCTTCCTAATTCATATGGACCTTTTATTGGACTGACAGTTAAACAGCAGGTGCGCACCGTATTCAACCAGTTGGATTTGGTTTATGCGCGTGAGAATGTTTCTTCAAAAAGCTTAGGTCAGTTGCTGGAAAAAAATATCCCTGTAGAAATGGATCTTGGATTTTTCCTGGAAAAAGGAAGCCAGGATGAGGCACTAAAGATATTGCAGAAATATAATCTGACAAAAGAGGACAAAATTGTAGGAGTGACGATCCGTCCATGGCGTTTTCCCGGTCTGTCGAATCCGGAAGCGCTGTACAAAAAATACATAGACTCAGTGGTAGCCCTTACGAAGCATTTGTTGGATAAAGGATATAAAGTAGCATTGTGTAACCAGTCATTAGGTCCGAATTCTCATGAAGATGACCGTAATGCTATAAGAGATTTACTTGACAAGATTCAGGATCCCAATATCATCTGGATCAATGAGAATTTATCCTGCGATATACTGAAAGCGGTTTATTCCAATTTCTACTTTTTCGTGGGGACCCGTTTTCATTCCATTATATTTTCACTGACCTCTCTGGTTCCTTCCATTGCCATAGGATATGGAGGAAACAAGGCCTTGGGCATAATGGGAGACTTTAATCTGGATGATTATGTAGTTCAGATTCAGGATGTGCAGCCTGATTTGCTGATCAAGATGTTTGATCAGGCAATTTCAGAATACGATCATATAAAATCGAAGCTGGACCAGTCGATGAGCCTGGTTACAGAAAGCAGAAATAGATTGTTGAAAGATATTCAATCCTTATACTAAACATGAAACTAATTCGGACATCAACCATACCATTGTCTTTAAATGTTCTGTTAAAAGGGCAGTTAAAGTTCCTCAATGAGTTCTATGAAGTTGTGGGAATAACTTCTGAAGGGCATTTGCTTGACGAGCTGAAGCAGAGAGAAGGTATAAAAACGATTGAAGTAAATATGGAAAGAGGAATAAGTCCCTGGAAAGACTTGGTTTCTCTATGCCGATTGTATAAAATTTTAAAAATAGAAAAACCGGTCATTGTGCATTCCATCACTCCTAAAGCGGGACTTTTAACCATGCTGGCAGGTAAGATTGCCGGTGTGCCTATCCGTATCCACACTTTTACGGGGCTTATTTTCCCTACAAGAAAAGGTGCGGTGCAGAAGCTTCTTATCAGTATGGATCAGTTGTTATGTTGGGCGGCTACCCATATTTATCCTGAAGGAGAGGGTGTTAAAAAGGATTTGCTCAATTACAGAATCACGTCAAAGCCTTTAAAAGTTATCGGGAACGGGAATGTGAATGGAATCGATCTGAACTATTTCTCGCCTGAACAGATCACTGATGAGCAGAAAGAAAATTTAAAAAAGGAACTGGACATACACGATACAGATTTTGTGTTTGTATTTGTAGGCCGTTTGGTGGGCGACAAAGGAATTAATGAGTTGGTTGAAGCATTTTCTCTTTTAACTAAGGCAGAAAATCCACAGCGTCGTTCCAAATTATTGTTGGTAGGTCCTCTGGAGCAGGAGCTGGATCCGTTGCATCCGGACACCCTGAAAGAAATAGAACGTAATCCCGATATCCTTTCTGTAGGTTTTCAGAAAGATGTCCGTCCTTATTTCGCGGTTTCCCATGCACTTGCTTTTCCAAGTTATCGGGAAGGGTTTCCCAATGTAGTGATGCAGGCGGGGGCAATGGGGTTGCCAAGTATTGTTTCCGATATCAACGGATGCAATGAAATTATCATAGAAAACCAGAACGGAGTAATTGTTCCGGTAAAAAATAGTGAAAAGCTCAGAGAGGCAATGACAAAAATAATGTCGGACCAGAATTATTATGATCAGTTAAAAATCAATGCAAGATCTATGATTCAGTCCCGTTACGAGCAGTCATTGGTTTGGGAGGCTTTATTAGGAGAATATAATAAACTGGTTAAAGAAAGAGAATATCGTGTATAAATTTTTTTTTAAAAGGATGATAGATTTTCTGATCGCTTTAATAGGACTGATCTTATTATCGCCTGTTTTTATAGTGGTTACCATCCTGCTGTATTTTGCCAACCAGGGAAAACCATTCTTCTTTCAGGCCAGACCGGGACTTAATGAAAAGATATTTCATATCATCAAGTTTAAGACGATGAATGACAGAAAGGATGAAAAGGGCAATTTTCTGCCCGATTCGGAACGCTTGACCCCGGTTGGAAGTTTTATCCGTCAGACTTCCCTGGATGAGCTTCCACAACTGATCAATGTATTAAAAGGAGACATGGCGCTTATAGGTCCGCGACCTCTGCTGCCGCAATATCTCCCTTTATATAATGAATCTCAAAAACGCAGACATACAATACGGCCGGGAATTACAGGCTGGGCACAGGTGAATGGAAGAAATGCTATTTCGTGGACTAAAAAATTTGAATTGGACATCTGGTATATAGATCATTTGTCTTTTGAAACAGACTGCAAGGTGATCTTTCTTACTTTAAAAAAAGTAATAAAAAAGGAAGGTATAAACCAGGCAGGGCAGGCAACTGCAGAAGTTTTTAACGGAAATAATTAATTTAAATGTAGTTAGAATATGTATTTATACGGAGCAAGTGGTCATGGCAAAGTGGTAGCTGAAGTAGCTGAAGAAACCGGTTACAAAATAGAAGCTTATATTGATGAAAATCCTTTGAAGGAGAGAGTGTTAAGCTATCCTGTTCTTCACGAGGTTCCTCAACATGAAATAGATATCCTTATTTCCATAGGAAATAATAAAACGCGCAAAAGAATAGTAAAACAGGCTGAACTCTTCAACTACGTTACCCTCATTCACCCTAAGACGGTTATATCCAAAAGAGTAAAGATCGGGGAGGGTACTGTTGCAATGCCGGGTGCAACTGTAAATGCAGCCGTAAAAATAGGGAAGCATTGTATCATCAATACCAACGCTTCCATTGATCACGACTGTATTCTGGAAGATTTTGTCCATATTTCTCCCAATGTGGCACTGGCAGGAAATGTATATGTAGGTGAAGGAACCCATATCGGTATCGGAGCCAGCGTAATACAGGGAATAGAAATCGGAAAATGGTGCACCATTGGTGCAGGAGCTGTTATTATTAGCGATGTCCCGGATGGTTCTACCGTAGTAGGTAATCCCGGAAAAGTAATAAAGAGTAGAAGTTTAAAAATATAGAATAGTAAAAGTAGAAATATGAAATCAAAAGTATGGCTTTCATCTCCCCATTTGGGAGGAAGCGAATTAAAGTACATCAAAGAAGCATTTGATGCCAATTGGGTAGCACCTTTAGGACCAAATGTTGATGGTTTTGAACGGGATTTGGAGAAATTCCTGAATGAAGATGTTAAAGTAGCTGCACTTTCTGCCGGAACTGCTGCTTTACACCTGGCATTAATTGAGTGCAATGTAGGTCATGGAGATGAAGTTATTTGCCAGTCGATGACCTTTTCCGCCTCAGCTAACCCTATCGTTTATCTGGGAGCTGTTCCCGTATTTATCGATTCCGAAAAAGATACCTGGAACATGTGTCCGGAGGCTTTACAGGAAGCTATAGAGGACAGGATTTCAAAAGGTAAAAAACCCAAAGCGATCATTGTAGTACATCTTTATGGGATGCCTGCAAAAATGGATGAAATTTTATCAATTGCTGCAAAATATGATATTCCTTTAATCGAGGATGCTGCCGAGTCATTAGGCTCCACCTATAAAGGAAAAGCTTGTGGTACTTTTGGGCGTTTTGGTATTTTATCATTTAACGGAAACAAAATTATTACAACTTCAGGAGGAGGCGCGTTGGTGTGCCATTCACAGGCAGATAAAGATAAAACTGTATTTCTCTCTACACAGGCTAGAGATAAAGCGCCACATTACCAGCACTCTGAAATTGGGTATAACTACAGAATGAGTAACATCAGTGCAGGAATAGGACGCGGACAGATGGAAGTTTTGCACGAAAGAGTGGAAGGCCGCAGGGGTGTACATAGCTTTTATGCTGAGCTTTGTAAGAATTTCGAGGGAGTGGAGCTGTTTTCAGAACCTAATTCCGATTTCTACAGCAATCACTGGTTGTCTGTTATTACCATTGATGAAACAAAGACATCAAAAAATTATGAGGACCTGCGTCTGGCATTCCTGAAAGATGACATAGAATCCCGGCCTATCTGGAAGCCAATGCACCTTCAGCCGATATTCAAAGATGCCCCATATTATGGTGGTAAAGTAGCTGAGGAGCTATTTGGAAACAGTTTGTGCCTGCCTTCAGGTTCCAATCTTTCTGACGAGGACAAAGAAAGAATTGCAAAGGTAATGATTGATGTTTTTTCAAATAAGAAAGAATATTCGGTCTTATCGTAATCTGGATCGGTGTTTGGGTATTGCTGGTTTGATTATAATGAATACCAAATCATTTATATAAAAACATATTTTCTTTCAGGTTGATATTTTTCATCTGACTAGATCAATAAAAGTGACCATTTATCAAATGGTCACTTTTTTAAGAAAATTAAATCAAATTTCTGAACGGGTAAAGTTAGTTGCTTCTATTCTCGTTCATTTTAGCAATATTTACTCAGGTCCAGTTTTAAATTTTTCTATTGATTCTTTTGTTACCGGAGTAAAAAAGTTGACCAGATTACCGTCAGGATCCCTGAAAAGCAATGACTTGTTGCCCCACGGCATTACAGTGGGCTCCTGAACAACTGTAGACGATAGAAAACTTTTTAACCTTTCAAATTCCTTATCTACATCATCAACCAGAAATTCTATGATTGCAGTGCGGTTTTCAGCAGGTTGAGCTATACTTTCTCCGCCAAAAAACTGGAGGGTTTTAGTGCTTCCGATAGCAAGAGTGGTATTCTGAGTTTTCAGCTCCGCGAAATCCGGAGTGTACCGTATGGCTGAAAGCCCTGTGATCTGCTCATAAAATGCTGCTAAGCTTTCGGTGTTGGAAGTAATGATACGGATTGATACTAAATTCATTTTTTAAAGTTTTTAAATACTCCACAAATGTAAAGTCAGGTTGTGACAAGAGAGTGTCAGTAGGTTTGAAATTTAATTTAAATAAAATAATATTTGTCTTAAAATAGAAAAACAGCATCATTAAAATGGTGCTGTTTACATTAGTGTTTTTACCTTTGTATTTGGTATTTGAAATGGCATGATAATCACTTTTCCTTTTAAATACCTCATCATTAGTCATTTTTAAAACATAAATAGTTTTTAAAAAATATATATAAAATGGTTTAGTTTGTGCAAATATACAAAACAAGACACTATGTAGTGTCTAAAACAATTAAAAATTTCTTAAACTTGTATAATCGAATCTGTAATCATGGAAAGAAAATCAGCAGCAGGCAGTATCCGGAATAAGGAACGCAGCAAAAAAAAGTTTTTGGATGCCGTTGGAAAAATTCTGAAGTCGAAAGGATATGCAGCATTAAAGGTAAATGATATCGCAGCCGTTGCCGGGGTAGATAAAAAGATGATCTATACCTATTTTGGCGGAATGGATGGCCTTATGGATGAGTATATCCGTTCACAGGATTACTGGAGCAATGTGACTACCGATCAGGTATTACCTGACAGAGGAGACGGTGGAAGATTTGCCGTAGAACAAATGTTGCTACAACAATATGATTACGTACACAGCAACAAGGAGCTACAAAAATTATTACTGTGGCGTTTATCCGAATCCCGGAAATCTTTAACCAAGCTTACCAATATGCAGGAAGAGAGTGGGGAAAGCCTTTTTAAACTGATTGCTGATCCCTATTTTGGAGAGCGTTCGTGGGATTTTCGTGCAATATCGGCTATTCTGGTTTCAGGACTTTATTATCTTAATATGTATGCTTCCGTAAATGGCAGTATTTTTTGCGGCATAGATCTGAATACGTCCGAAGGCCGTGAAAAAATTAAAAAGGCAGTATCATTTTTAGTTGATCAGACCTATGAGAATCTGTAAAAATATTTTTATTACTATAAACTAACGGGGAGGGAAAATAAGTTTCATACCATTTATGCTCCCAGTTCCAGTTGGTTTTTAACTAGGCTGAAATATTCTCCTTTCTTTTCCACCAAATAATTATGGTGTCCGAGTTCAGAAACCTGTCCGTCTTTTAAAACAATAATCTGATCCGCATTTTTTACCGTAGACAGACGGTGCGCAATAATAACTACTGTTTTATCCTTGAAAAAGGACTGAAGATTATTGTGTATGATTTTTTCATTATCCGCATCCAGCGCGCTCGTTGCCTCATCAAAAAAAATATAATGAGGATTTTTATATACCGCTCTTGCAATTAAAATCCGCTGCTTTTGCCCGCCCGATATCCCATTTCCTGAGGCCCCGATTTTGGTTTCATATTCCAACGGATTACTTAGAATAAAAGATTCAATATTCGCAATCCGGGCTGAATTATGAAGCTTCTGCGTATCAATATGTTCATCACCCGTTGCAATATTTCTTTTTATAGTATCTGAAAAAATATAGCCGTCCTGCATCACTACTCCGCAGTTTTCCCGGATACTTTTGGGAGATAGCGAAAGTATATTATCATCGTTATATAAGATTTCGCCGGCTGTAGGATCATAAAATCTTAAAAGCAGTTTCATAAGCGTTGTCTTTCCGCTGCCGCTGGATCCTACGATAGCTGTGATTTTTCCTTCAGGAATAAAAATATCAATGTCTTTTAATACGAAAGGAGATTTCGGGCCTTCGTACTGAAATGAAATATTGTTCAGGCGGATTCCCTTTTTTGCTTGAGTTCCATTATAATTTAATGTATTTAAATCCAATGGCTTTAAATTGGCTTGTTCCTCATCAGGATGATTCTGAACTTCATTTAGACGGGATAAGCTTAATTTGGCTTCCTGTAAAGAACGGAAGAAGCCTATCAGCTGAGCGACCGGTGAATTCATCTGTCCTATGATGTAAGAAACGCTCAAAAGTCCACCTAAAGTCATTTTTCCGCTCACAACAAATGATGCGGCAAGAAAAGTGACCAGAATATTTTTTAACTGATTTAGAAAGTCAAATCCTGCTACCTGTATCTGATCATTTTTAAGGATCCGCATATTGATATCATATAATTTGTGCTGGATTTCTTCCCATTGGCGGAGTTTTAAAGTCTCGTATTGATTTATTTTAAGCTCGGTAACCCCGTTTAATATTTCAAAATTGGACTGTTGGTTCTGACTTTGCTGCTGAAAGCGAAAATAATCAAGAGATTTACGCTTTTTCATCCAGATTAAAGACCATATTACAGATAAAAAGGTAAGGGCTACATAAACAATAAGAATCCGGAAATCATAAAACCAGAGCACTCCGAAAAATACAGAGAAGACAAGTATCGAAAATAGAGTAGTGATACCTTGTGACGTTAAAAACTGTTCAATCCGCTCATGATCCTGAATCCGCTGATTAAAGTCTCCCATCATTCTCGTATCAAAAAATTTAACCGGAAGCAACAACAGTTTTTTGAAAAAGTCTGAAATAATCTGGATATTAATTTGAGTTCCCACTGCTAAAAGAATCCAGTTTCTCAGGATACTGAGAATTATATTTCCAAGGAAAAAAGAAAGTTGGCCAAGTAAAATATAGGTAATGATTTTGAGATTTTTTGGCTCAACCCCGTCGTCGATCAATTTTTGTGTTAGAATCGGAAATATCAATGTTATAAGTGTGCCAACAAACAGTAAGAGAAATAATAATGCTATTTTACTACGGTGAGGAACGAGGTATTTATATAAAAATGATATGGATAATTCTTTTTCATTATGAACTTTTGCAGAAAAAAAATTATCTGTAGGGGATAGATACATAGCAATACCCTCTTTATTATCTTTTGATATCCAGGATTTTTTGAATCTGTCCTCAGATAATGAGAGCAATCCATGGGAGGGGTCGGCAATTTTATATATTTTCTTCCCCGTAAACAGGGATTTTCTGATAGCGTAAAGTACTACAAAGTGATTTTGATTCCAGTGAATAATACTGGGGAAACTCTGATGCTGATTCAGCTCATCCAATGAGATGGAGTAAGAAGCAGCTTCAATACCAATAGATTTTGCAGCTTCACTTATACCCGATAAAGAGACTCCTTCGCGGGAAATGAAAGAATGATCCCGTAAATAGTTTAAAGAATAAGATTTACCATAATGTCTTGCTATCATGGCAAGACATGCTGGTCCACAATCCATCTGATCTTTTTGTGGAATAAAATGCATAGTTAATGTCGGGTGTTAAAATCTCTTCACAGTATAATGCTGCTTAATGTACTACATCGAATCCTCTTTTGTCGTAAATCATGGATAAGAAATAGAGTCCTGCCTCTTCAGGCCATTCGGAATTTATATTGGCAAGCAAATCCTCGGTGTTTACGTGTTCAAAAGAATTTATTTTATCAATGATTTCGGGAAGGAAATTGTTTTTTCTGATTTCCATTTTGTACCCTCTTACATAAAATACAAATGAATCTTCGTTTGAATTATCGTAAATAATTTTAAATGGCTGAGGAGCTTTTATTGTTTTCGATTTTAGGTGATCGTAATCATCAATTTCATATTGATCAAGTTGCTTACGGGTTTGCGGGGTATTTTCCCAGCCATGGTTGCTGATAAGACTGTACTTATAATCTGAGTGGATACGCTGAAAAAAATCTTTTACAGACATGCTCATGATCTCATCAGACTTAAAAAGTGTCATAACATCATCAAATGTGGTTGGGTTTTTAGCATACTCTTTCTGCGGATTAATTACTTCTTCATTATTATCATCAATATATTGAGTATAAAAAGTATTCATCACATTATCAAAATAAGTGGCTTTGGTTGGGTTGTTGAACCAGAAAGTAATACCAATCGAATATTCATCATTCTTGCCGATATGGAACTGATCCCATGGCATATAATATAAATCTCCGGTCCCAAAAGTATATACCTCTGCTTCTTCTAAAAGTGGGGTGATGTCGTGGTTATTTTGCTTTCCTCCTGTAAGCTCTTTATACTTATTTTCTTCCCAGGTATACATTGTTTTTTCCCCCGGTCCCAGATGAAAATGGATAACATTGGCTCCTTTGTGATCCTGGTGTATGCCAAGGGGAGTCCATCCGTAATCTCCAATAAATACTGTAGCATGCATTCCGGCAGCTGGTAAACCGATGGTATCAATAAGCGGTTTGGTAAACATCATTAATTTTTCAGCAATATATGGGGAATATCTTTCTGCTGCATTAAATATGATACCGAATTTCTGACCAAAGGATCTTTTAAAATACTCCTGCAATGTTTCACCAGGCTGAGGGTGATCCGTAAACATCTTGTCCTTATATTTATTGTTTACTTTGGCAGCATTTTCCTCAGGGAAATATAAACGAAACCCTCCCTTTTCTCCGGATTTCAGCTTTTCAAGCAATGCTTCATTTATTGCATTAGTCAGATTTTCAATCTCTTCTGCAGAAAGAACATCATTAATAACACATGTTTTCCTAAAATTTTGATTGGTCTGGGTGAAATTTTCCCACCATTGTTTATCCAGGTTCATAGTTTTATTTTGTTTTTTTGATTTGAGTATAAATATAAAAAGGCAATAGAATACAAGATTCTATTGCCCTGAATATAAAGCTGATTAGTTAGTCTCAGTAACTGTTTCTTTAACAGTTTCTTTAACACTTACTTTTACTCCGTCAGCAGATAATCCGCCTCTGATTTTGCTTTCGTCTAGTGGTGACAAAGTTTTTGCATTTAGAAAACTCTTTGCGTTGAATGATTTGTTTTTCATTGTTATAAAATTTAAAATTTAAAATTATGAGCTATAGTTTATAGACATGGAGCTCTTATGGGTCTTTTCTTGCAAGAAATATCTTTATCTGACCCGATTAAATTCTTCAGTATTTTTTTCTTTTCTCATCTTATTACTAAAAGATTTTCCAAAATTGTAAGACATTGAGAACCTTACAAATCTGTCATCGTAATAATTGGTAATTGAATTTTTAATCGAGTTGGTATATGTTGTATATGTAGGACGGTTAGAGCTGAGCATATCATTTAAATGTAGAGACAAAACAAGCTTTTTGTTTAGCAAGAGCATTTTTAGTGAAATATCAAGTTGATTATAAGCTGTATTTTTATCAAGACCTAGTGTTCCTGCTGTGACATATAAAAAATTAATATTTGCAAAAAAAGTTTTGTTTTTATTAAAAATAATATCTGTATTGAAAGTAAATTCACCATTCCAGCCTTTTAGTGACGGGAGTAATGCTTCAATCTCAGATTTTGCATAACTGTAATAAATATCAACAATTAAATTAGCGCTTAACCAGGAAACTGGATTTATAGAAAAGGTCTGGTTAAGACCTATCGTTTTGTTCACTAAATAATTAATCGGATATATACGCTGAATATTTGTACTTGAATCTAAAAATGTAACCTGTCCGAAGCCCTTATCTATATAAGTAAAATACAGATTTGTGTTATAATTGTTTTTATAGCTGTATCCCAATTCAATATTATCGGTAAACGAAGGCTGTAAAAAAGGATTTCCTTCCGAGTACATATATGGTGAGGTTATCCATCGGAAAGGATTTAGAAAATTATAAGAAGGTCTTTGGATCCGTCTTCCATAATTAATGGAAAGGGAATTGTCTTTATTAGGGGTGTATACAACATACAGAGTTGGGAAAAATTTAGTGAATTTCATTTTGTTTCTTTCCTGTAACGTTGCGGAAATACCTTCGGTTTGAGTGTTTTCCATTCTCATCCCCAATTTAATTTCCCATTCATCAGCTATCTTTTTATACCCTGAAAAATACAACGATTGTGTGTTTTCTGTATAGTTGAAAAGATTACTTTGATTAATATCTAGCTCTGTGGTATTATCGTTAACCTTAAAGTATTTAAAATCATTTTCAGTTGTGATAAAAGATGCTCTGGCACCATAATTTAGCTTGATCCACTCCAGCGGATGCTCCATATCGATATTAATGGAATTGTTGCGGATATTCTGTTCTCCTTTATTAATGGCAGAAGTTAAAGGAACCGAATTTCCCGAGAATGTTTTTATTGTGTTAAACGGTCGATAGGAATCATTGACATAATTGAAAAAGTCGTAGTCCAGAGAAAGCTTTCGTCCTACAGAGTCTATCAGATAGACAACGTGATAATTTAACTGGTTGGAAATTCTTTTTCTTTCATTTCTGCCCTTTGTTATAAAAAGTGAATCTATGTTATTGCCTGCTGTATCAGTCAGCTGACTGATATTATTGTCAAATACAACAGGCTTGTTGTTAGCATGGTTAAATACTAACCCCATAGACCATTTTTTGGAAATTTCATAATCCAGTCCTACATTGAATGAAGCAGAATTAGTCCGGTCTCTTCTGTTATTTGTTTCCTGCCATATCAGGTCCGGGTAGTAAATTTTATTGCTTTCTGTAGGACCTAGCGAACCATATATGTATGAAGCCGAGCTGCTTAATGTTATTTTATCTTTTTTCATGTTATAGGACGCAGAACCTGAACCCGTAGCATATGTTGCTTGTTTGTAAGTAGTGCTGATATTTCCGTTCCATGAATTGGATTTTGCCTTTTTTGTTTTTATATTGACAATTCCGCTGTTTCCTTCCGCATTATATTTGGAAGGCGGCAGGGTAATGATTTCAATACTTTTTATATTTTCGGACTTTATGGTTTTTAGATAATTGATGAGATCATCACCGGTAAGCTGGATGATTCTTTCATCCACCATAACGGATAAGCCACTCTTGCCAACCATTGAGATCTGGTCATTCTGAACCTTCACTCGTGGAGCGACCCTAAGAACATCCATTACATCACCTCCCGCAGCAGCAGTGGAATTTTCCACATTGAAGATCAGGCGGTCAACTTTTCGCTCAATCAAAGCCTTTTTTCCTGTCATCCTTACTTCTTCTATCTGGTTAGTTCCGGAAGGAAAGTTTATGTTTTGTATCAGATTTTGTGTAAGGTTAATTTCTTTTTGGATATTAATTCCCAAGTAACTTCCATAAAGAGTATAATGTCCCGAAGTAAGGTCACTGAACTTATAATTCCCGATACTATCTGATATGATTTCTGAGATTGTTACTGAATCTTTTTTTAGAACTAATGAAGCATAAGCAATCGCTTTATTTTCCTCAACACTTCTTCCGCTTATGGAATAGTTTTGAGAAAATATAAATTCCGGTAAGCAGCAAAAAAATGCAAGCCAAAGAAATTTAAAGCTCATGTTATTGGTTATAAGTTTTTTTTAGTTTTGGATTTTTTATATCCCTAGCAAAGGAAATAAAAAAAATATTTAAAACAAAATTTAATATTAAATTTTTTATAAATATCTATAATACAAATTAATATGTCTTGTAAATAAAATGTTTTTTAAATGTATAATACTCTTTATTGGGATTTATTTAGAATTTGCTAAAGCTATTTTAAAAAAAGATGAATAAATAAATTGAAATTTCCTATAAAAACAAACCATTCAATTTTTTTACCTTTCCTGAAAAATCACAGGAATATTCTTATTTTAATGAAATAAAAAATACGACTGACTTAATGAACGATGCTAATATCTTTGCTATTTGTGATCATTCGGAAATCAGTGTCAAAAAATAGTCATTACTGGAGCTATGAAGAAGCTTTAATTAAAAATATTATCTTAAAAAGTAACCTGATTGCCGAAGAGTAGATATGGATAAATAAAAAAGCAGAGACTAACTCTCTGCCTGTTCTTTTTTAACAGCCTGGTGCATGACCAGGATAATTCCTAAAAGTATAATAGCAATTGCCAGATAGCGCCAGGCGAGGCCTTGCTGTTCCGTAACGTTTCCGCTTACCGAAATTATAAAACTTGTGATAGACGTGATCACATACACCAGCCCACCCATCAATCCGCCGGCTGTACCCGCATTTTTAGGGAAATACAACATACTTGTCGTAAAAAATGAAGTAAACAGGATTCCCGAACAGATATGAATAAAAAAGGCAAAAGGAACCATGATGAACAGACTCTCTGCATAAAAGCTGGTTGCAATCAGTCCTGTAATCAGGATCAGCTGTAAAATAATAGGCTGTAAAATCCTTTCCTTAAAATCAAGTTTTAGCCTTCTTTTTCCGATAAAACCGCCAATCATCCATGAAAATCCTAATATCAGGGTACAGTATCCGATAATAACCGGCGTAAAATGAAACGTATTTTCAATGATAAAAGGACCTGTGATATTGAAAAGCATCACAATAGAGTAACTAAGTCCTAAAATGAAAATCCCCAGCATAAAAATCCTGTTTTTCAGCATCATTTTATAAAGACTGATGTTCTCGGAAAGATTAAGTTTCTTTCTTTCAGGCAGACTTTCACCACTGAAAAACCATTCAAAAAGGAACAGCATTCCCGCATAAAAAGCAAGAAAATAAAAGTTGGCATGCCAGTTAAACAGCTTTTCAAGATATCCTCCTAAAAATGGAGCAAGGATAGGACCACACGACCAGACGATCGTGAAATAGCTCAAATAATGTTTTACTTTTTCAGAATCATAGAGATCTACAAAAATAGCCCGTGTAGCTACAACCAGTACAGAAACTGCGGCTCCCTGGAGAATACGCAGCAGGCAGATCAGCAGAATACTGTCCGTCATCGTAATCAGAATACTGCTGATGATCAGAAGGAACAAGGCAACAAGCTTTGGACGGTAGCGCCCGATACTATCCAGAATTCCTCCGACAAAAAGCTGTGAAATTCCATAGCTGAGTAAATAAGACGTTAATGTGATCTGGATATCTTTTTCAGAGACATGCATCTCCTTTGCCATCGATGGGAAGGAAGGCAAATAAATATCTGTGACAAACCCGGAAAGCGGGATCGACACAAAGGCCATAATGGTTATTAATCTGATTCTTTTTTCAGATGCTTCTTTCAATAACATAATCATTCGTTATTTTACTATGCAAAAATAAATCAGGAATACCTGAAACCAATTTTAAAAGACAAAGTAAAAATTACAAAAATCAAAGATTTAAAATGCGTTTTTAAATTTCAATGGTGAAACTTCGGCATGCTTTTTAAAGAAATTGTTGAAATGAGATGGCTGCTCAAACCCAAGAGTATATCCTATTTCGGCGATGTCCCAGTTAGTGTATTTCAGCAGATTTTTGGACTCTTCAAATACCCTTTCCTTGATGATCTGCGTAGTGGTAAGCTGTGTTACCGATTTTACTGAAGAATTCAGATGATTGACATGTACGTTAAGATGATCGGCAAAATCAGAAGCTGTTTTCAAAGCCAGTGGATAGGCTGGGGAATCCAGAGGAAACTGCTTGTTGAGAAGCTCATCAAATAAGCGGTATAAACGGATGTTGGCCGGAAGCTCATTAGGATGAATGTCATCTACACGGTTCTCCAAGGCAAGATGCATCACAGAGGCGAGATGACTTTTGATACTGCTGCACCGGAATGGATAGGTTGAGTTATTCAACTTGTACATCTGCTCAAAATAGAGGGTTGCCAGCTGTGTCTGCTCATCTGTTAAAAATACAATGGGTTTGCTCCATTCCTTGAAAAGTGAAGTCTTTTTAAATAGATTGAATTCCGTATTTCCGCTGAAAAATTCCTGATTGAAGAGGCAGAAATATCCTTCCTGAAAATTCCCCTCACATTCCCAGGAGTATGGAATATTAGGTGACGGAAAAAAGAGGGCAGGACGATCAACATACAGCTTATGATGACCATACTGGAATGTACCTTTCCCGATAATAAAGCTTACTTTATAATAATCACGGCGGTTGTAAGGGCTTTTAAAACTACAGTATCTCCGCATTGAAACATTGAAATGGGATTTTCCCGTTTCAAAATCATCGGAATCAAACATTTTAATCTGCTCGTTCCGCACACGTTTGTAATAATCCCCAATAGTTTCCAGCTGATCGCTCATGATATCAAAATTATAAAAATCAAAGATAAGTAAACCTGTATGAATTTAAAGTTATCTGATTAACGTAATCATAATGAATACGATAGTTTTTGTCAATTTTCTTCAAAACCCTTTATCTTGCCATATTATGTAGATTGATTTGATAATTTCCTGAAAAATTAATTCTTATTGATTTCCAGACTCAAGATGTGAGATGGCAGATGGAAAGGTCCGGCAGTGGCATCAGCAACAATAATGAACCCCGATTCTTTAAAAAACTCCAAAAGAGGATCATGAACCATTATATTTATCCATATAATATCCGTAAAGCTGGCTGCAGAACGGCATTTTTTCCAAAGCGACTGTCGGATTTCCGGTGAATCAAACTCGGAAAGTATAAAAAAGCTGATTTCGGTTGCTCTTTTTCCTTCAGGCAGTGCAGCATGAGTGGAACCGCTCTTCAGAATGCTGTATCCGGCAGGTTTTTCATCTGCATAAGTAATTATAAGCTGATTGGAGAGATCATTCAGGTCATTGATCATTTTTCTGGGATCAATCTCGTTGGCTATGTATTTTTTAATATTTTCTTCAGGAACCCGTTCTTTGTGAAGGGTATAAACTGATGAATCGATAATGGTTATAAGATCAGAAATGCCTTCTTCAGAACCCACAGTAAATTTTGAAATTATATTCATGAATCTTTTTTATTCAAATTTAGAAGATTATTGTATTCAAAAAAGGATACAGTTTCATTAATTTAATCATTACAGTTTTTATAAAAATCTTCATTTAGTAATGGATAATATATATATGTTATTAGTTACAGGTATTGACAGATATGGTTCAAAATTCTGCAACTTTGGAATAAGAATAAATAGATCAGATTAATCAATGAAAAATAGTTGAATTATGGTTTCCAGGCCTTGTAAAATTTAAAGAAAGCCCTGAATTTTTAATTTTAATGTAAAGAAAACCAAAAGGATCGTGAAATAGCAGAAAAAAATAGCATTTTAACTCAAACTTTTTCTTTCACGGTTAGGCTGGAATTACCATAAAACCTATATTTGCAGCCTAAATTTTAAAAATAATGAAAGAACTAATTGAAAAAATTAACGCTGAATTCGAAGCGTTCGCAACTGAGGCTAACCAACAAGCAGAAAAAGGAAACAAAGCGGCAGGGACAAGAGCTCGTAAATCAGCATTGGAACTTAGCAAACTGTTCAAAGAATTCAGAAAAGTTTCTGTAGAAGAAGCTAAAAAATAATTCGTTCCCCGGCCGGCTCACAGAGCCGGCTTTTTTATGTCTTTCCCGCCTTACAATTTAGGTGGGCTTTATAGTTAAAATACTATTAAATTTCATTAGACCATTATCTTAGTTCCCTGTCCGGGCATATATTTGTGGAAGTTGATTTAAAAGTAATTTCCAACCATGAAATACTCTTATCTTTTAATGATTCTTTTCGCTGGGCTTTGTTCTGCTCAGAGGTTAAAAGTAATCGATTCTGAAAATGATAAAGCTATACCGCATGCAAGAGTCATTCTTTCCAATCAGGTTGTTTATACCAATGAGGACGGATTTGCACCCGTAAGCCAGGATGCCCGGAATTTTGAAATTTCGGCTTCAGGGTATCAGAAGAAAATAATTACAGTTTTTAATTCCCGGATTAAGCTGACTCCTGCTTACAAAAATGTTGGAGAAGTAAAAATAGTCAGCGTAGATATCAGGAAGCTTCTCGGAGATGTAAGCAAGAATTACCATAAAAGATATTATAACGAGCCTTCCCTGTATGATGTGGTTTATAAAGAAAAAAAGCTGGATAACAATAAACTCTATTTCCTCGTCATTGCTGAAACAAAATTGTGGAGCAAAAGCAATCATTACAATTACAAGGATGGTATCAGGAAAAATTATGATGAGATCCTCCAGATGCAGCTGAATAATGTAAAGTACCTGAAGAACGTAAAAGGAGACAGTATTTTTACAACCGGGACCAATGAATTTTCCCATGAGTATATGGGGAATTATTTCTTCAATTTTGAACTGAACCGTACGCTTAATCACATAAAAAGTGACGGGGCAAAATATTCAGGAAAGATGATCTTTGAAGAGGGCGATGAACAGCTGATTAAGTTTAAAATCAAATCCGGTGTAAGGATCGAATTGGAAGGAGAGTTTAAATATAATAAAACCGATAAGGTGATTACTTACTTCGAAGTACATTATGTTCAGACGGGCTATCCTCCGGTAAGAAGAAAAACAGCTGATGGGGTAGAATACGATTACCAGCTTGGAGATGCCTCGCTCATCTTTGATTTTTATAAGAAAGACGGAATGTATTTACCGGCGCTTACCAGATTCGAAGGGGATAAATATTCTGCTTTCTATCTCGGCAAGAAACATGAAAGAAAATTCAGCCGGGAAATTATCTATAACACTTTTGAAAAATCAAATAAGGAAGGTCTTTCCCAGAAAGTAGATTTCGGTAAGAACATCTGGGAGAATGTTCCCGTGAAAGAAGAAAAAGAAGATGCAATACTTCTTTCCGCAGATGAACAGGCCTTTATCAATGAAAAATAATAAATATTGAATTAAACTTTAAGACGATCACTTTGAGATATTTTTTTGTGGAAATCAAACCGGAAAACCTGTAAAATATTCCTCTTATCCGTGAATTTTCTTCTTTATTCAGGCAAATTCTGTTATCTTTAAGCATTCAATATATGTTATGAAGATAAATAGATTTTTTGCTGTGCCTGCCATTGTGCTGGCCGCCCAGTTCTCATGGGCTCAGGTGAAGGTTGATCCTAAAGAAAAGCTGGATCCTGTCGTAAAAAGCTTTGTAGATGAAATCAACAACAGTTCTCAGCTGGAAAATATGGCTTATGAACTTCTGGACGGTATTGGTCCCCGACTGGTGGGAACGCCGGAAATGTTAGCCGCCAACGAATGGTCTGCCGCTAAACTCCGTTCCTGGGGGATAGAATCCAGCCTTCAGCAGTTTGGAACCTGGAAAGGATGGCAGCGTGGAATTACCCACGTAGATATGGTGTACCCGCGCGTAAAATCATTAACAGCAACACAGCTTGCATGGAGCCCGGCAACGAAAAAAGCAGTGGAAGCCGAAGTGATTATCCTTCCGAAAGTTTCTTCCAAAGCTGAATTTGATGCATGGATTCCCTCAGCGAAAGGGAAAATTGTTCTGATAGCACAATATCAGAAGATCGGGCGTTCCGATGAGCAGATCAAGGAATTTGCAACCCCGGAGCTGTACGAAAAACTGAAAGCAGAAAAGGAGCAGGCAGGAAAAGACTTTCGTGACTATGTGAAAAATATCGGGTATGACAACAATACTCTTCCCGAAGCTTTGGAAAAAGCAGGAGCAGCAGGAATTGCCATTTCCAACTGGACCGGAATCATGGGAGCCAACAGGATTTTCGGAGCTAAAACATCAAAGATCCCAATGATCGACATTGATGTGGAAGATTACGGAATGCTTTACAGAATGGCAGAAAAAGGGGCAAAGCCCAAAATTAAAATCGAAACACAGTCTAAGGTTCTTCCTGAAGCGAAAAGTTTTAACACGATCGGAATCATCAAAGGAAAAGAAAAGCCTGAAGAATATGTGATTCTTTCTGCGCATCTGGACTCCTGGGACGGAGCTCAGGGAGCAACAGACAACGGAACAGGAACCCTGACGATGCTGGAAACCATGAGAATATTGAAAAAATATTACCCGAACAATAAAAGGACTATAGTGATAGGGCTGTGGGGTAGTGAAGAGCAGGGATTAAACGGTTCGCGGGGATTTGTTGCAGATAATCCGCAGATTATAAAAGGAGTACAGGCAGTATTCAATCAGGATAACGGAACGGGACGGGTGGTTAATATCAGTGGCCAGGGATTCGTAGATTCTTACAACTATATCGGGAAATGGCTGAACGGAGTTCCGAAAACGGTAAGAGACCAGATTAAAACAGATTTCCCGGGAACGCCGGGCGGCGGGGGTTCCGACCATGCATCATTCGTAGCGGCAGGAGTGCCGGGATTTTCTTTAAGTTCCCTGAACTGGGGATATTTCGGGTACACCTGGCACACAACGAAAGATACATATGATAAAATTGTTTTTGACGAGGTAAAAAACAATGTGGTTTTAACGGCAGCATTGGCTTACATGGCATCTGAAGACCCTGAATTCACCAGCAGAGAAAAAAGAATACTGCCTCAGGATGATAAAGGAGAAACAGTAAAATGGCCGGAAGTAAAGGTACCAAGAAGAGATTCTAAAGATTTCAAATAAAGATATCTGATGTCAGACAACAGATTAGATTGATATGAGTTTCTAGGCTCAAAAATAAAGGCTGCACAGATTATTGTGCAGCTTTTTTTTTGAGTTTTTTGGTTTAAATATAAAGTTCTATATCCGGAAATTTTGAAACTGAAGGTTGATATTCAGGGGTATCCAGTTTTCCAAAGCCATATCCACAGAAAATAAACGGTAGATGATTCATTTTTGCAGAATTGTAATCGGTTTGCGTATCACCAATATAAACTGTGCTTTCAGGGCTTAAATTATTTCTTTCCATAATCAGCTTGATGTTTTCAGCTTTTGGCTTCCTGGTCCGGCCATAAGATTCAAAGTCGGTGAACAGATCACCGAAGTTGTTAAAGGCTAAAAACGATTCTATATAGCCGTCCTGGCAATTGCTGACAATAAAAAGGCTGTGGCTTTTTGCCAGGTTTTTCAGTGTTTTTTCTACACCTTCATAAAGAATACCACCATATTTGTGAAGGATATTATTTTCTTCCTGTACAATTTCAGAAAGGACCTCAAAAACCAGCTGATCGGAAATTCCGGGAACCATATCTTTTAAAATATGATCGGCGAGCAAGCCCATATATTGATTCATATCTTCAGGTTTTAAATCTTTTTTGATCAGCCCATGTTTATTTAAAACATCATTCCATATTTTGATAATTGTGGCTCTGGAATCCCAAAGAGTTCCGTCAAGGTCGAAAATTAAATTTTTATATTTCAAGGTATGATTACTTTGTTGATTATATTATTGAGATCTTACAGATAACTATAAAATCATGCTTAGCTGTACTCTTTTTCTGGCTTCATCTACTTCCGTTACTTTTACACGGACATGCTGATGAAGCTTTACCACCTCGTTCACATCGGAAACAAAGCCGTCTTTCAGCTGGGAAATATGAACCAGTCCGCTTTCCTTAATTCCCATATCTACAAAACATCCGAAAGCTGTAATGTTATTGACAATTCCGGGAAGGATCATTCCGGGTTTTAAATCTTTTATGCTCTTTACATTGGGATCAAATTCAAATACTTTAGCCGCTTTTCTTGGGTCTAATCCCGGTTTTTCAAGCTCTTTTAAAATATCTTTAATGCCTAAAATCCCTATTTCCTCCGTCACATAATTTTCAGGTTTTACCAAAGCTGTTTTTTCTTTGCTGGCAATCAGTTCATTGGTTTTAATTCCCAAATCTTTGGCCATTTTTTCTACAATTCCATAAGCTTCAGGGTGTACGGCAGAATTGTCGAGCGGGTTTTTGGCATTGGCAATTCTTACAAAGGCAGCTGCCTGCTGATAGGCTTTTTCGCCAAGTCTCGGTACTTTCTTTAGTTGCTTTCTGTCTTCAAAGGCTCCGTTTTCTGTCCGGTAACTGATGATATTTTCCGCCATTTTCTCTCCAATTCCTGAAACGTAGCTCAAAAGTGATTTACTTGCAGTATTCAAGTTGATTCCTACAGAATTTACACACTTCATAACGGTAGAATCGAGTTCGTTTTTCAATTGTGTCTGGTCTACATCATGCTGGTATTGTCCCACTCCAATGGATTTTGCATCAATTTTCACCAGTTCTGCCAGAGGGTCGGCCAGTCTTCTCCCGATTGAAACAGCACCGCGTACCGTCACATCATAAGACGGAAATTCATCCCTTGCAATTTTACTTGCAGAATACACCGATGCGCCGGCCTCCGAAACCACGAAAACCTGCAACGGCCTGTCAAAAGCAATTTTTTTAATGAAGAACTCTGTTTCACGGCTTGCGGTTCCGTTGCCTATAGAAATTGCTTCAATATTGTAGGCATTGACCATAGAACGGATCTTTTTCATGGCCATTCCGCTTTCATTCTGCGGAGCGTGAGGGTAGAGGGTTTCATTATGCAGAAGGTCTCCCTTTTCATCAAGACAGACTACTTTACAGCCGCTTTTGTATCCCGGATCAATTGCCAGAATTCTTTTTTCGCCTAAAGGTGGGGCCAGAAGCAGCTGGCTCAGGTTTTCAGAAAATATCTCAATTGCTTTTTTATCGGCTTTTTCTTTAGCTTCCTGCAAAGCTTCATTGGAAATAGCAGGTTCCAGAAGTCTTTTGTAGCTGTCTCTTATAGCCAGAGCAATCTGTTCTGAACTTTCATTATTAGATTTGATGATGGCTTTTTCGATAAAATCAACGGCTTCTTCCTTGTCAATCCCGATATTCAGTTTTACAAAACCTTCTGTTTCGGCTCTGAGCATGGCCAGAAGCCTGTGAGAAGGAGTTCTGTTAAGATTCTCTTCCCATTCAAAATATTGGGAGAATTTCTGAGCTTCTTCTTCATCTTTTTTGGCTTTAACGGCTTTGGAAGTGATTATAGCCTTACGCTGAAACAGACGGCGCAGGTTTTTACGCACATACATATTTTCGTTAATCCATTCCGCCATGATGTCCCTTGCTCCCTGAAGTGCTTCTTCTTCAGAAGGAACATCATTATTGAGGTATTTTGATGCCAGAAACGCGAAGTCGTTATTTTTCTGGCTCATAATGATCTTTGCTAAGGGCTCTAATCCTTTTTCTTTTGCAGTATCCGCCTTTGTTTTTCTACGTTTTTTGAATGGCAGATATAAATCTTCAAGCTCTACGATGTCGAAGCTTTCTTCTATTCTCTGTTTTAATTCTGAGGTTAAAGCGTTCTGTTCTTCAATTGATTTTAAAATACTTTCCTTTCGCTTTATAATTTCTTCAAACTGTTTGCTTATTTTTGAGATCTGTTCGATCTGGACTTCATCAAGATTTCCGGTCTTATCTTTCCTGTAACGGGAAATAAAAGGAATGGTGCAGTCTTCTGCCAATAATTGAAGGGTGTTGCTGATGCTTTTTTCAGGGATATCAAGAATTTGTTTTATATAGCTTGTTGTGTTCATTTTAAATTTTAAACAGCTAAAATAGGCAATTTTGCTATGGAGTGAAATAATTTCGGATGGTCATTTCAGGCTGCCATATCTTAAGTAAGAATAAAATTTTTCATTTCTTGATGTATGTTAAGATAATATGTGGTATGGTTTTTCTATTTTTGAATCCTGAAATTTAAATTTTAATTAAATTTTTTTAAAACAATAAATAATATGAAAAAACTTAGTGTAATTGCATTGGTAGGAGTAGGATTGCTTGCAGCATCTTGTAATAAAGAAAAATCAGCAGATACTGCTGCTACAGCTACAGAACAGAAAGTGGCAGAAAGTAAAGGAGAGGTACTGGCAGTGGATGTTGCTACTTCAGTAGTTAACTGGAAAGCTTTCCACAAAGGAGGAATGGCTCCTCGTTGGGGAACACTTAACGTAAAATCAGGAGATCTTAGCGTTGAAGGAGGTCAGTTAACTGCTGGAAACTTTGTAATCGATATGAACACTATCAAAGTAGATCCTGCTTCAGTAACTGAAAAAGATAAAAAACCTGGAGATCTTGAAGCTCACCTGAAAAACCCTGACTTCTTTGATGTAGCGAAAAACCCTACTTCAGATTTCAAAATTACAAGTGTTACAGATCTGAAAGATGCGCCTAAAGATGCAATTGCAGGAGCTAATAAAACAGTAAGCGGAAACCTTACATTATCAGGAAAAACAGTGAATGTAACGTTCCCTGCTAAAGTAGAGGTAACAGATAATTCAGCTTCTGTTCAGGCTAAATTTACAGTAAACAGAGCAGACTGGGGACTTAAATTCGGTACTTCAGAAGCAGATCCTGCTGAATGGATGATCAGCAAAGACATCGAAATTGGTGTTGATGTAAAGGCTAAAAAATAATTTGTTAGATACAAATAATGCGAAGGCTGCTTTTTTATAAAAAGCAGCTTTTTTTATGTAATCCGGGAAAATCAATCCAGCGTTTATTTAATTATTTTTGCACTATGATCATTTTATATATCCTGCTTACATTAAACCTGTTTACGTTCATCGTTTTTGGATGGGACAAAAGGCTTTCAGTCAAACATAAAAGAAGAATTCCGGAAAATACGCTTTTAGGAATAACTTTTATAGGAGGAACTTTGGGAGCCGTTTTAGGAATGCTTATTTTCAGGCATAAAATTTCAAAAACATCTTTTTTATTGAAATTTGCGCTTATCGTTTTGATTCAGGCTATATGTATTTATTTTTTGAAAAATATTATCAAGATCAATCTTTAAAGCAAAAACACTAAAATTCCTGTTGATGTAAGGCTAAAAAATGTTAAATAAGAAAATAAAGAACTGCTTTCCAGAAAAGCAGCTCTTTTATATAATGAGATTATAAACTCCGGGATATTTTTATTTATACTACTGTTCCTGTGCTATCTTTCCACGTCGAATCCAGACCGTCATACCAAATTGGTTTTTTGAGATTATTATCGTAAAAGAATTGTGCATGTTTTAAGTTTTTGTTCGGACGTACAAATCCATGATCGAAATAACTGGCTGTCAGAGCTGCTTTGTTTATTGTTTTAAAGTCATTTCCATTTCTGTAAAAAGAACCGGAAAAATTGTTTTCAGACGAACCGGTATAAGTTGGGTCTTTTACAATGATAGCGTTAGGATAAGAAATGAAATTGCTGTCCCAGTTCAAACTGTCAATACTGGAAACATAGGCAGCATATGGAACGGAACTTCCGCTTGCTACTAAAAACTTGTTGCCGATCACGGAGGTTCTACCCAGTGTTTCAGCTACGTAAATATTTGCTCCCTCATCATTAACGGCAATATGATCACCACAGTTATTGAAGACGTTATTAAATATTTCCCAATCATAGCAATTACTTCCTTGATATATAGCATTTTTATTGATACCATTAATGACACTTGAGGAAATTGTAATTCTATTGGAATTAATTCCTTTAATAAAATGACTGGTATAATCACTTGCCGTTGAATACAGCCCCCTACCTAAAACATTAATACCATTCAGAATAATTTCGTCAGCTTTGTCTGCATACACGAGTCCGTTTATTGAGTTACCGGCAGCATGAACGAAGAATGAATTGCTGATCTGAACCTGCTGTACTCTTTTAATATCATTACCTCTGATCCGAATAGCATACGCTTCGGTTGGACTATCCACTTCACCAATATATAAATTAGTGATAGACGTGTTTTGATGACCTGTATTAGTATCCAGAGGCTCGATATCCAGACATGAGATCTTTCCTGAATTACACCAAACATTGACTAATCTGTTTCCTCCGGCAACCAGTCTTAAAGGAATATCTCCTGCAGCGAATTCAGAATTTGAGATACTGCTGTCCGAATAGATTTGAGCACCAACTTTATTATCCCGAAAATAACAGTTTTCTATTCTTAACAGACCTCTTTTGGAATATAAACCATATTCAGAGAAGTTTTTTACCGCTACTCTGTCCAGAATCAATCCGCCGCCTTCTGTAAAATCCATGGCAATAGTTCCTGATGTGATAGCATGATCATCATGTTTTCCGTTAAAAATAAGATTTGAAATTTTGAAAGTATTTAGTCCTTCTGCACCTCTAAAAAGCGTATTTGAGTTTTTTGTTGTAAGAATAGTACTGTTTTTATCCCATATATCACTGCCGCTGCCTGAAATGCTAAGTCCTGAAAATTCCATCGGAATTTCAATAGTAGAATTGATGATATATTGACCAGGGTCTAATCTTACCGAATGGGAAGAACGGATAGCGTTTTTTATCGCTTGCGTGTCATCTGTTTCACCATCGCCCTTAGCTCCAAACCACTTTACATTTACCGTGTCATCAACTAGTATTCTTCTGTAATATTTATTGTTGATTTTCTTATAGATGATATCATCACACATATTATCATCAATATCTGTTGTTTCATCATAGGCATGTTCTGTTTCTAAAAAACAGGTCCATTCACCTGTAAATGGATCATTTAATTCAATTGTTGCCATTTTTTTTCGTTTTTTATGTTATTATATTTGTTTCCTGCAGGAAAACTACTGGAGCAAAGATAAATGCGGTCAGCGCCAGAACTTGACGTATATTATTTTATCCGAGTTTTTAAAAGATTTTGCATAAATTTCTCATTATGAATTTGTTAATTAATCCATATTCTTGCTCATTATTCATTAAAAAACACTATTTTTGCACCCGTAAAAATCATTCATGCAAAACATTAGAAATATTGCGATTATCGCACACGTTGACCACGGGAAGACGACTTTGGTTGACAAGATTATTCATGCTACAAACATTTTCAGAGAAAATCAGGAAAGTGGAGAATTAATAATGGATAACAATGACCTTGAAAGAGAAAGAGGGATTACGATCTTATCCAAAAATATTTCTGTTACCTATAAAGATACTAAGATTAATGTAATCGATACTCCTGGTCACGCCGATTTCGGTGGTGAGGTAGAAAGAGTTTTGAAAATGGCGGATGGGGTAATTCTATTGGTTGATGCCTTTGAAGGACCTATGCCTCAGACAAGATTCGTACTTCAGAAAGCATTGGAATTAGGACTTAGACCTTTAGTGGTGATCAACAAAGTAGATAAACCTAACTGTCGTCCGGACGAAGTTCACGATCAGGTATTCGACTTATTCTTCAACCTTGAAGCTACTGAAGAGCAGTTGGATTTCCCAACATTCTACGGATCTTCAAAACAAGGTTGGTTCAACACTTCATTAGAGCAAACTGAAGATATTTTACCATTATTAGATGGCATTTTACAATATGTTCCTGCACCGAAAGTAACGGAAGGTAACCTTCAGATGCAGATCACTTCCCTTGATTATTCTTCATTCTTAGGAAGAATTGCAATCGGGAAAGTAACAAGAGGTGAACTTAAAGAATCTCAATGGATCGGTCTTGCACAGGCAGACGGAAAAGTGGTAAAAGGAAAAGTAAAGGAACTTTATGTTTTCGAAGGTTTAGGAAAGAAAAAAGTAACTGAAGTACAGGCAGGAGATATCTGTGCTGTTGTTGGTTTCGATTCCTTCCAGATCGGGGATTCATTTGTAGATCTTGAAAATCCTGAGCCATTGGAAAGAACTGCTATTGATGAGCCTACATTGAACATGACGTTCTCCATCAACAATTCACCTTTCTTCGGAAAAGACGGTAAATATGTAACGTCTAACCACCTTAAAGAAAGATTGACAAAAGAACTTGAGAAAAACCTTGCGTTAAGAGTTCAGCAGACTGATGATGCCAACACGTTCCTTGTTTTTGGTAGAGGTATTCTTCACTTGTCAGTTTTGATCGAAACAATGAGAAGAGAAGGTTACGAAATGACTATCGGTCAGCCACAGGTTATCCTGAGAGAAATTGACGGTGAAAAATGTGAGCCTTATGAATCTTTGGTTGTTGACGTTCCTGAAGAATATGCTTCAAGAGTTATCGATTTGGCTACTCAGAGAAAAGGTGATCTTCACATCATGGAAACTAAAGGTGAAATGCAGCATATGGAATTCGAAATTCCTTCAAGAGGTTTGATCGGACTACGTTCTCAGATGTTAACTGCTACTGCAGGTGAAGCTATTATGGCTCACCGTTTCACAGAATATAAGCCTTTCAAAGGAGCAATTCCTGGAAGAAACAACGGGGTATTGATCAGCAAAACTCAAGGTCCTGCTACAGAATATTCTATTGCCAAACTACAGGACAGAGGTAAATTCTTTGTTGATCCGGGTGAGGAAATCTATGCAGGGATGATCATTGGTGAACAAAACAAACCTGGAGACCTGGTGGTAAACATCGTAGAAGCAAAACAGCTGAACAACATGAGAGCTTCAGGAAAAGACAAAGATACAGGTGTTGCACCTAAAATCTTATTCTCACTGGAAGAATGTATGGAATATATCCAGGGTGATGAAGCCATTGAAGTAACTCCAAACTTCATCAGAATGAGAAAGAAACTCCTTTCCGAAGAAGAAAGAAAAAGAGTGGAAAGATCAGCGAAAGCATAAGAAATTCTTATATATAATAGAAAAGCCTCGAATTTTTCGGGGCTTTTTTATTAGACTATGTCTTAAAATGTTTATTTTGGCATAATAATCTCTTAGAAAAAATAAATTTAAAGCAGTTTGCAGACGATGAAAATGAATATTATAAAGCTTACCGTTCTGGCCGGCGTTTTTGCATCATATACCAGTTGCTCCGTACAGAACAATACTATAAAAACAACTCCGGCTAAAAATACTTCCAAACCCAATAATCCTGTAAAACCAAAAGATCCGGTTACCACAGTAAAACCTGTAACACCAGTACCACCTGCGGATGAAAACTTCAGAACGGTTCTTCCGGAAGTTAAAAGAGAATTCCGCGGAGCCTGGATCGCAAGTGTAGCCAATATCAACTGGCCTTCAAGAAATAATTTAACGGTTGATCAGCAGAAAGCAGAAGCCATCAGCATGCTCGATATGCTGAAAGATAATAACTTCAATGCGGCGATCTTCCAGATCAGACCTTCTGCCGATGCCCTTTACACAAGTAATATAGAACCGTGGTCATATTTTCTGACCGGTCAGACAGGTACCGCCCCATACCCGAACTATGATCCTCTTCAGTTCTGGATTGAAGAAGCCCATAAAAGAGGTCTGGAGCTTCATGTATGGCTAAACCCTTACCGTGCCCATCATACCAATGGGGGAGCGGTAAACAGCCTTTCTATGGTTAATAAACTTTCTGATATTGTTGTAAGGCTAAAGAACGGAATGTATTGGTTCGATCCTGCTAACCCTAAAACGCAGGGCCACGTTTCCAATGTTGTAAAAGATATTGTGAAGAGATATGATATCGATGCCATTCATTTTGATGATTATTTTTACCCTTATGCCACTTACAACAGGGGAGCGGATTTTCCCGATAATGCAACCTGGAACGAATACCTGAAAAATGGAGGAACATTATCCAGAGCAGACTGGAGAAGAGATAACGTTAATAAATTTGTAGAAAGAATTTACAAAGAAATCCATGCTGAGAAAGATTATGTAAAATTTGGGATCAGTCCTTTTGGGATCTGGAAACCCGGATACCCGGCAGGAATTGTAGGATCCTCGCAATACGACGAATTATATGCAGATGCAAAATTATGGCTGAATAAGGGTTGGGTGGATTATTTTTCTCCACAGCTTTACTGGCCGATAGATGCCCAGGGTCAGGGTTTTGAAGCATTGCTGAACTGGTGGAAATCTGAAAATACAATGAACCGCCACCTCTGGCCGGGACTCAATACCGTTGAGATTAAAGTATCAGACCGGCCAACAGAAATTAAAAACCAGATTCAAATTTCCAGACAGGTTTTAAAGAATGATGCCGGAGAAATTCACTGGAGTATTGCAGGGTTAACGAAAAACGCAAACATGCTGCCAACCCTGAAAAACGGCCCTTACAGCGAGAAAGCATTAGTTCCCAAAACACCTTGGATAAAAGCTGTTCCATTACAAACCCCAACATTATTTACAGCGGATAATGGCAGTTTTGTACAGGCCAGCTGGAGTACCAAAAATATAGGAAATGTTTTCCAATGGATTCTTTTTACCCAATACGACGGAGTCTGGGAAACGGAAATTCTTACATTAGACAATCTTTCAAGAGATATCCCGAAATCTAAAGGCAGCAGAAAGCTGAATGCAGTTGCCATAAAAGCAGTAGACAGACTTGGAAATGAAAGCGACTATATGGCAAGGAAAATTAAATAAAAACAATTTAAGAAAATAAAGAAAACCAGTTCAGAAGGACTGGTTTTTATTTTAGAATAACTATAAATTATTAGCTCAAACGAATGAAAATCAGTTGTATATAAATGGAATTTAAAGTAAATGGTTAAAAATAAACTCCGGACGGAACCATTTTTGCATTAATATTTCCATAATCACCAAAAAATATATCATTATGAATACCAACAGACTTTCCCCGACCATTGAAAAAGCATTGAGCGATCAGATGAACAAAGAAATTCATGCATCTCATGTTTTTTTATCGTACGGGATCTGGGCAGATGATAAAGGATATCAGGGAATTGCCAATTTCCTTTACAGACATGCTCAGGAAGAAAGAAATCATTCTATTAAATTTATGGAATACGTGCTCAACAGGGGAGGAAAACCAAAAGTAGATGCCATACCGGCTCCTCCTGCAGACCCTGAATCTTTAACAGCATGTTTTGACGGTGTATTTAAACACGAAGTTGACAATACTACAGCCATTTACAGAATTGTAGACCTGGCGCTGGAAGAAAAAGACTGGGCTACCTGGAACTTTATGCAGTGGTTCGTACAGGAACAGATCGAAGAAGAAACACTGGCCAGCAACCTGATCGATAAACTGAAAATTGCAGGTGGTGACCGTGCTACGGATGAATCTTTATTCACTCTAGATAAAACACTACAGGAAACTCCCAACGATGTGCCTTTAGCACAGGAAGCTACCGGAGATAACCCATAAAAACCAAATGGGTGAACAAAAAATTATTCAAAATCTGCCAATTACCGGCAGATTTTTTTATTATGAAACTCCTTTTAAAATCACTATCTTTGCAGGCTGAAAGTTCAGGGGTCCAAAGCTGATAAAGAAAAAACTTTAAACATCAGACTTTGAACCTGTCACCTGAATAGCATCATTGAATATTAAACTTTGAATTTTACAATATGAAATGTGGAATTGTAGGCCTTCCGAATGTAGGTAAATCAACTCTTTTTAACTGCTTAAGCAATGCTAAAGCACAGTCCGCAAACTATCCTTTCTGTACGATAGAACCGAACTTGGGAACGGTATCTGTACCGGATCAGAGATTATTTGAGCTTGAAAAAATAGTGAACCCGGAGAGAGTATTGCCTGCTGTAGTGGAAATCGTTGATATTGCTGGCCTTGTGAAAGGTGCCAGCAAAGGAGAAGGGTTGGGAAATCAGTTCCTTGCCAATATCCGTGAATGTGAAGCCATTATCCACGTTTTAAGATGCTTTGACAATGGAAATATCATCCACGTTGAAGGTTCTGTAGATCCGATGAGAGATAAGGAAATTATTGACATCGAATTGCAGCTTAAAGACCTTGAAACGGTTGGAAAAGCTGTTGAAAAAGCTAAAAAATTTATTAAATCAGGTAAAAAAGACGATATTCTTGTTTACGAAACCCTTCAAAGCCTGGAAAAATTTATTGAAGACGGTAAAAATGCAAGAGAATTTCCTGTAAACGATATGACTCAGGCCATCATTGATGATATCCAGCTTTTAACAAAAAAGCCTGTATTATATGTTTGTAATGTAGACGAGAATTCTATTAAAAACGGTAACGAATGGGTAGAAAAGATCGAAGCAATGGCTAAAAATGAAGGTGCAGAGATTGTTGTTCTGGCAGCACAGATAGAAGCAGATATCAATGAGTTGGAAACTTTTGAAGAAAGAGAGATATTCCTTGAAGAATTGGGACTTGAAGAGCCGGGAGTAAACCGTCTGATCAGAAAAGCTTACGACTTATTGAAACTTCAGACCTATTTTACAGCAGGTGTAAAAGAAGTAAGAGCATGGACAATCGGACAGGGATGGACCGCTCCGCAGGCTGCAGGGGTAATTCACACCGATTTTGAAAAAGGATTTATCCGTGCAGAAGTAATCAAGTATAACGATTATATCACTTACGGTTCCGAAGTGAAGGTTAAAGAAGCTGGAAAGCTTTCTGTAGAAGGTAAAGAATATATTGTTCAGGATGGCGACATCATGCACTTCAGATTCAACGTATAAGAAAATATTAAAGTTAGTTTGTAATAGAAAATGCTTCAGGGATAATCTCTGAAGCATTTTCTTTTTATCGTTAAAAAAGCCATCCTTATGGAGAATGGCTCTTTTTGATTTTATTAAGGCTCTATTCCTGGTCTGCATTGCAGCTGTGCACAGCCTATTGATATTTTGCTGCAGGCGCCGGTCATAGGATCAATGCAGTCCATTAATCCACCTGTAATGCTTCTTAATTGCTTTTTGTTCAGTTTTTTTCCTTTGGCTAAATTTTGATTTTTCATAAGTTTTAATTTTTAATGAGTTAGTTAAAAACTAAGGTAAGAAAAATATCTATAGGTATGTCACATGATGTGGAAAAATGTAAAAATATTTTTCCGGGTTCAAATCCGCTAACTTTGTATATTTGAATTTTACAAATCGTCAGTTATGGAAAAAATCACTCATACGTCTCTTGAAGATTTTTATAAAGAGATGACGGCCAAACTGGGAAAAGATCTTGAAAGTATTTTTCCGAAAGGACTTCATAAAGATATCGGGCATTTTAACGTATTTGATATCCGGCAGACCATTGAAAGAGTGAAGAATACTGCAGAAATGCCGTATAACAGGAGGAAATACTATAAAATAAGCCTTATCAGGGGAAAGAACAGGGCAGAATATGCAGATAAAGTCATTGCGATCAGGAAAAATGCTTTATTATTTGCTACACCAAAGGTTCCTTATCATTGGGTTCCTGAAGATCCTGATCAGTCGGGAAGCTTCTGTGTATTTACAGAAGATTTCTTCATTAAGGCACAATCCAGGTTTTCGCTGGAAGACCTTCCGATTTTTCAGCCGGGCAATATCCCTGTGTTTGAAATTGATGATGAGCTGGCGGACGAAATAGAAATTCTGTTTACAAAAATAAAAAATGAAATAGCGTCCGACTATATTTTTAAGTATGACTTGATCCGTAACTATGTTCTGGAACTGATTCATTATGGACAGAAACTGCAGCCTGCAGCCAAGCTTTCCGCTTCAAATGATGCTTCATTACGAGTAGTTTCGTTATTTATAGAGCTTCTGGAAAGACAGTTTCCAATCGAATCTTCAGATCAGAGACTGGAACTGAAAACCGCAAAAGATTATGCGGACCGGCTCGCCGTTCATGTAAATTATCTGAATAAAAAACTAAAAGAAAGTACCGGAAAAACAACCACTGAATTTATTGCAGACCGTCTGATCCAGGAAGCTAAGATTCTTTTAAAGCAGACAAAATGGAACGTTTCCGAAATATCCTATGCGCTGGGTTTTGAAGAGATTGCCCATTTTTCCAACTTTTTCAAAAGAAAAACTTCTTTTACTCCTATGGAATTCCGTTCATGATTTGAATTTTGCAAATTTCAGATTGATTCGGGCAAACATTCCCTCTTTAGAATTCTTCAACTTTGTACCAGTAAAATTTACCAAATAAAATAAAAGATGAATACAAAAACGAAAATTGCGTTAATCACCGGAGGAAGCCGCGGACTTGGAAAAAATGCAGCCCTTAAGATTGCCCAGAAAGGATTGGATGTTATTATCACCTATAAAAACAGCCGTGAAGAAGCTGATGCGGTGGTCAATGAAATAAAAGCATTGGGACAGAAAGCCGCTGCTTACCAGCTGGATACCAGAGATGTAAAAAGCTTTGATGCCTTTGTGAAAAATATTACAGATCACCTGAAGACTGAAACGGGAAGCCCAAACATAGATTTTCTGGTCAACAATGCAGGAACAGCTTTATATTCTCCTATTACAGAAACTACGGAAGAGCAGTTGGACGACATTATCAACGTTCATTTTAAAGGTGTTTTCTTTCTGACTCAGAAAATGCTTCCTTTCATTAATGACGGTGGGGGAATTATCAATATTTCATCAGGACTTGCAAGATTTGCCCTTCCTGGATCGTCTGTTTACGGCTCTATCAAAGCCGGCGTGGAAATGCTGACCAAATATATGGCAAAAGAGCTTGGTTCCCGTAAAATAAAAGCAAATGTTATTGCACCGGGCGCTATTGAAACGGATTTTGGAGGTGGAAGAACAAGAGATGATCAGAATGTGAATTCAATGATTTCCGGCGTTACTGCATTGGGAAGAGCCGGGCTCCCGGATGATATTGGGGGAGTTGTGGCTTTTCTGTGTACCGACGATGCAGGATGGATCAATGGACAGAGAATAGAAGCTTCGGGAGGAATGTTCCTGTAGAAACAATTGTTTTCTGGAGTTACAGCTAATCTTTAAAATAAGACAAAAATAAACCAGTTCTGAAAACGGACTGGTTTTTTGAATATAATAAAGTTACAAAGTCACAGTTCTTTTAACAAAATTAACTATCTTTAGTAATCACAAAGCCATTCCTATGATAAAAGAGTTTTTCGACCAGTTTCCCTATATCCTTGTAGGGTTAGAGATTCTTTATCTTGCAGGAATTATCTTTCTCGCCGGTAAAATCATCATGGATACTAAAAATACCAGTAAAACTCTGGCTTATCTCTTGCTGATCATCTTTCTGCCGGTTGTTGGGATTATTATCTACTTTGTATTTGGCGTCAATTACCGGAAAAATAAATTTTATACTTTCAAAATAGAACGCAACAAGCAGGTTTATCAGGCTGTGAGCACTTATATCCGGGAAACCCATTACAAAACATTAGAAAAGTATAAAGATGAGATAGAGCCGTTTCTAACTACGGTTAATTTTCTCTATAATGCAGGGCATTCTCCACTGTCACAGGGAAACCATGCGGAAATACTGATCAACGGGGAAGGAAAATTTGAAAAAGTTTTTAAAGTCATTGAAGGAGCAGTTCACCATATCCATCTGGAATATTATATTTATGATAACGACAGGATAGGCAACAGACTTGCTGATCTGCTTATAAAAAAGGCAGGAGAAGGGGTGATCATCCGTTTTCTCTATGACGATATGGGCAGTGGGAAAATCGGCCGTAAACTTTTGAAAAGGCTGAAGGAAGGAGGCGTCCAGGTATCTCCGGTAAACAAGATTACTTTCAGGCTATTGGCCAACAGGGTGAATTACAGAGATCACAGAAAGATCATCATTGTGGATGGAGCAGAAGTTTTTACTGGCGGAATCAATGTTTCTGATAAGTATATTAATCCTAATCCCCGGCAGTACTGGAGAGATACCCATCTTTATATTAAAGGCGAGGCGGCTTTTTATTTTCAGTTTTTATTTTTCAGCAACTGGATTTTTGCCACAGAGAAAATTCCTGAAATTTCCCAGCTTTACTTTGATCATAAAAGCAAGGAAAAAGGAAACTCACTTATTCAGACGGCGGCCAGCGGCCCGGATACCAAGCCTTCCATTATGCTGAGTACCGCATCGGCAGTGCTTTCCGCTAAAAAACGGGTATACATTGTCACTCCTTATTTTATTCCGGTAGAGACAGTGCTGAATGCAATTAAGCAGGCTGCTCTTTCCGGAGTCGATGTAAGGCTTATGGTTCCTAAATCCGGTGATTCAAGAGTGGTAAATGCAGCGGCATATTCTTACTACGAAGAGCTGCTTGAGAATAAGGTGAGGGTTTTCTTTTACAAAAAAGGCTTTATTCATGCAAAAACGATGATCATAGACGACGATTTTTCATGTGTAGGCACAGCCAATATGGATGTCAGAAGCCAGGAACTGAATTTTGAGGTCAATGCACTGATTTTTAATAAAGAGATCAATGAAAAACTTCAGAGTCTGTTTCATGGAGATATGAACGACTGTGAAGAAATTCATTACGATTCATGGAAGAAAAGACCAAAATACAAGGTCTTCTTCGAGCACATGGCCAGGCTTCTTTCCCCGCTGATCTAAAACTTAGAGCCTGGAAAGATTTTCTATGGCTTTTTCCAGTGTTTCCTGTTTTTTTGCAAAGCACAGCCGGATTACATGATCATTCCTTTTGTTTTTATAGAAGGATGAAAAGGGAACACTTGCCACTTTATGACGGATCGTAAGCTCGGAAGCAAAATCGAAATCGTTTTTATCGGATATTTCATCATAGGTAAGAGCCTGAAAATAGGTTCCTTCACAATCCAGAAGTCCGAAAGAAGTTCCTGCGAGACCTTTTCTCAGGAAATCTCTTTTTTCCTGAAAAAAACTGTTCAGTTGGCTGTAATGTTCCTCATTTTTCATGTATTCTGCCAAAGCAAGCTGAATTGGGGTATTTACACAGAAAACATTGAACTGGTGTACTTTTCTGAATTCATCAGTGAGATTTTTAGGAGCGGCACAATAACCGGTTTTCCAGCCTGTAACATGGAAAAGCTTTCCGAAAGAAGCAACCAGAAGACTTCTTTCCTTAAGTTCAGGATATCGGCAGATGCTCAGATGTTGTTTTCCGTCAAACACAATATTCTCGTACACCTCGTCACTCAGAATAAGGATTGAAGTATCTTTTACCAGTTTGATCAGTTCCTGCAGGTCATTCTCTTTTAAAATTTTTCCGGAAGGATTATTCGGATTATTCAGGATGATCATTTTGGTTTTATCACTCACGAGGCCTTTTACCGTATTCCAGTCGATCTCATAGTCCGGAGCTTTCATTTCAAAACGCTTTACAATTCCTCCAAAAAGTTCTACCGTAGGTTCGTAACAGTCATAAGCCGGCTCAAAAATAATAACTTCATCATCTTTCTTTACAAAAGTAGCAATGGCTGTGAAAATAGCCTGTGTTCCTCCGGCAGTGACAGTAATCTCAGAATCGGGATGGTAAACAGCGCTGTGGCTGTTCTCTATTTTCCTGGCAATTTCCTCCTTAAGCGGCATCATTCCACCCATCGGAGCATATTGGTTGAATCCTTTTTGAATAAAACTGTTGACCAGATCCAGCAATTCAGGATCCGGCATGAAATCCGGAAATCCCTGGGAAAGGTTGATGGCTTCATTTTCATTGGCAAGCTGTGTCATCTGGCTGAAAATAGTAGTTCCTACATCTGAGAGTTTGGATAATGGAAGTTGTATCATGAACATGGGTTTATGGATCGAATTTAATTTATTTTTTGCAATCATGAAACAGAAGGATATAAAAAGACTGTAGAAAATCATTGTGCCAATTTCGATTACCAATGCTTTCTGTTAAAATTGCCTAAGCAGAACCAATAAATATTTTCACTTGAAAAATAACCCGATGCTTATGGCGGATTCTAAAAAAAATACAATTTGCTCCTAAGAATAATGGAATGAAAAAAATGAGAAAATGGTAAATATTTTTCACTTTTAATTGAATAATTATGTAAATATAGAGTTTGATTAAAAATAATACAATATTTCAGGTTTAAAACTGAAAAACAGATCGAAAAAATTCGGATAATTTTGTACAATTTCGTACTTTTGTATGTTTGCTGAAATTACATATGTCACAAGAAATAAATCCAATCTACTCCGAAGATAATATCAGAACCCTCGACTGGCAGGAACACATCCGTTTGCGCCCCGGAATGTACATCGGGAAGCTCGGGGACGGCTCCTCTGCGGACGATGGTATTTATATTCTGCTGAAAGAAATTCTCGACAACTCTATCGATGAGTTCAGGATGAAGGCAGGAAAAAGAATTGAAATAAAACTGGATGACGGTAAAGTTACCATCCGTGACTTTGGCCGTGGGATTCCCTTGGGAAAAGTTGTAGATGCCGTTTCCAAAATGAATACGGGGGGTAAGTATGACAGCAAGGCCTTCAAAAAATCGGTTGGACTGAACGGGGTAGGTACGAAAGCGGTTAATGCCCTTTCGGAATATTTCCGTGTAAGATCTTTCCGGGAAGGGAAAATGAAGATGGCGGAGTTTTCCAGAGGAATAATAACCGAAAATTACGACGAAAAAGATACCTCAGACCGTAATGGGACTGAAATTTCCTTTATTCCGGACGGAGATATCTTTCTTCATTTCAAATACCGAAAGGAGTACATTGAGAAAATGCTCCGCAACTATGCGTACCTGAATCCCGGACTGAAAATACTTTTCAATGGGGAAACCTATTATTCTGAAAACGGTCTTAAAGACCTTTTGGAAGAGGAAATGGAAAACGAAATTCTATACTCTATTGTTCATCTGAAAGATACCGATATAGAAGTGGCGATCACCCATTCCGACAAATCGCAGACAGAAACTTATTTTTCTTTCGTAAACGGACAGAACACGACACAGGGAGGAACGCACCTTAATGCCTTCCGTGAAGCCTATGTAAAAACGATCCGCGAATTTTTCAATAAAAATTTTGATGCTTCGGACATCAGGAAATCTATTATTGCAGCCATCTCTATTAACGTAGAGGAGCCTGTTTTCGAATCGCAGACCAAAACAAAACTGGGATCCAATGACATGGGACCGAATGGCCCTACTGTAAGGACATTCATCATTGATTTTCTGAAAAGCAAACTGGATAATTTCCTTCATAAAAATCCTGAAATTGCCGAAGCGATCCAAAGAAAGATCCTTATCTCAGAAAGAGAAAGGAAAGAACTTTCAGGAATACAGAAACTGGCAAGAGAAAGGGCTAAAAAAGTGTCTCTTCACAATAAAAAGCTCCGCGATTGCAGGCAGCATTATAACGACCAGAAAAATGAAAGAAAAGGGGAGACCCAGATCTTTATTACCGAGGGAGATTCAGCATCCGGATCTATTACCAAATCCAGGGATGTGGAAACCCAGGCGGTATTCTCATTAAAAGGAAAACCACTGAACTGCTATGGACTGACCAAAAAAGTGGTATACGAAAATGAAGAATTTAACCTTCTTCAGGCCGCCTTGAATATTGAAGAAAGCCTTGAAGACTTACGGTACAACCAGGTGATTATCTCTACCGATGCCGATGTGGATGGTATGCACATCCGTCTGCTGATGATTACATTCTTCCTTCAGTTTTTCCCTGATCTGATCAAGAATGGACATCTTTATATTCTTCAGACACCGTTATTCAGAGTAAGAAACAAAAAAGAAACAAGATACTGCTACACCGAAGCGGAAAGGATAAAGGCCCTGAACGAACTTGGTAAAAACCCGGAGATTACCCGATTTAAAGGTTTAGGAGAGATATCACCCGATGAGTTCAAGCATTTCATTGGCAAAGATATCCGTTTAGAGCCCGTAGTAATAGGAAAAGATCAGACTATAGATCAGTTGCTGGAATTCTATATGGGGAAGAATACACCTGACAGACAGGTGTTTATTCTTGAAAACCTTGTCATAGAAGATCCTGATATTGATAAAAAGGAAATGTTGGATGAGGTAGCAGGTTAACCCAAAAACTAAAAAATACCACAGCAAAAAATGAGACTCAGCAACCGAAACAAAGCTTCAGCTTACAATTTTGTTCATACATTACTAGTGATGATGGCCTTATTTGGGATTGCAGCATTTTTGTTAAATGAATACAGATTCCACGCTGTAGGAGATGAAAGTTATATATTCCTTATTGTCCCCATCTTGCTGCTGGTGATTTTTCACCTCAATGGCAGACAGATATTTGAGTACGACAGTGATGGAGAAGCACTGAATTTTAAGAACAGGAATATCATTCCTTTTTTAGACAGGTCGCTTCATGATGAGTTTCCTAAATATAAGCTGATAAAATATGAAATTGTCCGTATTTTTTTTATTAAAAGATTATACGTTACCATTTCAAGTAAAAACACAGGCTCTACCATACTCAAATATGAAATATCTTATCTGAGCCAAAAAGAAATAAACAATTTAAAACTCTCTCTGAATAAAGTAGTAAAAACTAATAAAGAGAATAACGATTAAAATAGATGACGACAGAAGAAAACTCGCACGAAGGTGAGAGCTTGAAGAAAGTCTCTGGACTTTATAAAGACTGGTTTCTGGACTATGCTTCCTATGTAATTCTGGATAGAGCGATTCCTTCCGTCTATGATGGGCTTAAGCCTGTTCAGAGAAGGATCATGCACTCTATGCGGGAGCTGGAAGACGGCCGTTACAACAAAGTAGCCAATATCGTAGGAAATACCATGAAGTATCATCCCCATGGGGACGCTTCCATTACGGATGCTATGGTACAGATTGGCCAGAAAGAGCTCCTGATAGACACCCAGGGAAACTGGGGGAATATCTACACCGGAGACTCTGCGGCGGCGGCAAGATATATTGAAGCCAGACTGACGCCTTTCGCACTGGAAGTGGTCTTTAACCCAAAAACGACGGAGTGGGCAAAATCCTACGACGGCAGAAATAACGAACCTATTGATCTTCCCGTAAAATTTCCATTGCTGCTTGCACAGGGAGTGGAAGGAATTGGTGTGGGGCTTTCCACGAAAATTCTTCCCCATAATTTCAATGAACTGATCAATGCCTCTGTTGCTTATTTGAAAGGAAAGAAATTCGAGCTGTTCCCGGATTTTATGACAGCAGGTTACCTTGATGTCTCCGAATACAATGACGGGCAGAGAGGAGGAAAAGTAAGAGCCAGAGCCAGAATCACCCAGACAGATAAACATACGCTGGTAATTTCTGAGCTGCCTTTCTCTAAAACGACAAGCGACCTGATCGATTCTATCCTGAAGGCCAATGAAAAAGGAAAGATCAAAATCAAAAAGATCGAAGACAATACCTCGGATACCGTAGAGATCCTTGTTCATCTTCATAACGATGTGTCGCCGGACAAAACCATTGATGCATTGTATGCATTTACAGACTGCCAGGTAACCATTTCGCCCAATGCATGTGTGATTGTTGGTGATAAACCGATGTTCATGAATGTTTCCGATATTCTGAAAATGAATACGGATCATACCGTTTCCCTGCTTAAAAAAGAACTGGAAATCGAGCTTCACGAGCTTCAGGAAAGCTGGCATTTTTCTTCACTGGAAAGAATATTTATAGAAAACAGGATCTATCATGATATTGAAGAAGTAAAGACCTGGGAAGAGGTGATTAAAACCATTGATGCGGGATTAAAACCTCACACCAAACATCTTTTAAGAGCAGTGACGGAGGAGGATATTTTAAAGCTGACCGAGATCAGGATCAAAAGAATATCAAGATTCGATTTAGATAAATTTAAAGAAAATATTGCTGCCCTTGAAGGCAAAATAGAGCAGGTAAAACATCATCTTGCCAACCTGATCGCCTATGCCATTGACTATTATCTGAATATCCAGAAGAAATACGGAAAAGACAGGCAGAGGAGAACTGAGTTGAGAATTTTCGATACGATTGATGCCACAAAAGTAGCAGTGGCTAATGAAAAGTTCTATGCCAATTTCGAGGAAGGATTTATTGGAACGTCACTGAAAAAAGACCAGTATCTGTTCGACTGCTCAGATATTGACGACATTATTATATTCAGAAAAGACGGAACCATGAAGGTGGTAAAGGTAGAGGCTAAGACATTCGTCGGAAAAGATATTCTTCATGTAGCTATCTGGAAGAAAAACGATAAGAGAACCGTTTACAACATGATTTATCGTGAAGGAAGGGACGGACCTTACTATATGAAACGTTTTTCCGTAACGGCAGTAACCCGGAATACGGATTATCCGCTGGCTTCCGATAAGAAAGGTTCGGAAACCCTTTATTTCTCTGCTAATCCTAATGGAGAAGCAGAAACGGTAACTGTCCTTTTAAAACCGAATCCGAGAATCAGGAAAAACAAAATGGAAATTGACTTTTCCGACCTGGCCATCAAAGGAAGGGATTCAAAAGGGAATCTCGTGACCAAATATTCCGTGAAAAAAGTAGATATGAAAGAGGAAGGAGTTTCTACACTCGCTCCTAGAAAAATCTGGTTTGACGATACGGTAAGAAGACTGAATGCCGATGGCAGGGGGACTCTTCTGGGAAGCTTTAAAGGAGACGACAGAATCCTGACGATTAATACAAACGGTGAAGTAAAGCTGGTCTCTTTCGATCTGGGCAACCGCTTCGATGATGAATATCTGGTCCTGGAAAAGTGGAAACCGCAACAGCCGGTAACCTGCATTTACTATGACGGAGAAAAGGAAATGTATTTTATCAAAAGATTCCTGCTGGAAAATACGGTGAATATACAGACTTTCATGCCTTCGGAACATCCGAAATCATTTATTGAAAATGTAATTGTAGCAGATGGAGCCACGGCCGAGATCGTTTTTGCTAAAGATAAAGGTAAGGAACGCGATCCTGAAACCATACAGATTGATGAATTCATTGCAGTAAAAGGAATCAAGGCGATCGGAAATCAGTTTACGAAATTTAAAGTCAAAGCAATCAATATCACCGTTCCTGAACCTGTTGAAGAAGAACCGGAAGTATATGAAGAACCAGAAACAGGAGACGGTATTGTAGATGACGACCGTACTGTCATTGGAGACTTGTTCGAATCAGGAGAACCCGAAAACTAAGAATTAAACTTATGAATATTCTCATCCTATTTATTATCATCACAGCTATTATCAGTTTTGTTGCCTTTAACAATCCCGGTATTACTGAAAAATATAAGTTCAGTGTAGGAGCTATCCTGCACAGAAAAGAATACATCCGTTTGCTTTCATCAGGATTCCTGCATGCCGACATCATGCACCTTGTATTTAATATGATGACCCTGTATTTCTTTGGCCCTATTGTGATCCAGACTTTTGGGAACATAGGTTTTACCATCATATATTTGGGTTCTATATTGCTGGGGAATTTTCTTTCGCTCTATATTTATCAGAAACAGCCATGGTATTCTGCTGTAGGAGCGAGTGGAGGTGTTTCAGGGATATTGTTTGCGTCCATAGCCATGATCCCGGATATTGGTATTTACATCTTCTTTATTCCGATTCCGGTTAAAGGATATCTTTTCGGACTTTTATATTTCGGATATTCGGTCTATATGATGATGAATCCGAGACAACATGATAATATAGGACATGCTGCCCACCTTGGAGGCGCCTTTTTCGGGTTGGTGTATGCAATAGTGGTGGCTCCGGATACGGCAATGCATAATGCCCTGTACCTGGGAATCATGTCACTTCCGCTGATTTATCTGGGCTACGAAATTTTTGTCAGGAAAAGAATAGGATAAAGATTATCTTTAACTAAAATATCAGAACCAATGAACACATCAGAATTAAACCGTTTCATCGTTGTATTAATCTATGGTTCATTGGTTCTGCTTTCTTTACTGAAACTGTCCAATCCGTTAAAAGTAAACCGGAAAGCCAATTTCTGGTTCGGGATATTTCTGTTTTTGTGGTCGAGTTTCTGGTTGGATGAGATTCTTACACTTGTAAAAGGAACTCAGGTGGATGTTCAGTCTATAATTCCGGTTCAGATCATTCAGTTTCTGACTCCGGTTATGTTTTATTTCAGTGTATTATTTTATACCAATCCTTCCTTTAAATTTAAAATTTCAGATCTGAAGTACTTTATTCTTCCGGTTATCTTCTGGATCAATATCTTATTGCAGCGTTTTGGAGGATTTGAAGATCAGACGTTTTTTAATTATGTCTTCATAGGTCTCATTCTTTTCCAGGCCATATTCTATACCGCCCTTTCATACTTTACCATTCAGAAGCATAAAAAAAGGATCCAGCAGTTTTCTGCCAATACGGAAGGGATCAATCTGAACTGGCTGGAGTATATCACTATAATTATTTTTATCATCAATATTGTCTACGTTGTTTATAATTTATCCTATGATTCAAAGGCGCTGAATTTTTTCATTAACGGAGCTTTTCTGCTGGTTATCTATTCTGTAGGTTATTATTCTTTAAAACAGAAAGAAATCTATCCTTTGGAAGAAAAGCAGCGTGAAGAGCTGATCTCTATTGATGAAGATCAGGAAACAGAAGAGGTAAAGAAAAAACTGATTTCCGATGAAGAACTCATAAGAATCAAAACCCAGCTGGAAGACATCATGAACAGGCAGAAACCATACCTGGACAGTGAGCTTAATCTTATCAGGCTTTCCGAAATGCTTTCCGTTTCTACACATCATCTTTCGTATGTGATCAATACCGGTTTTAAAAAGAACTTTTTCCAGTACGTTAATGAATACAGAATCGGATATGCGAAAAAACTTCTTAAAGATTCTCAAAGTAAATTATCAATTTTAGGAATTGCCTACGAATCCGGATTCAATTCCAAAACTTCTTTCAATACCACCTTTAAAAAACTGACCGGCCAGACTCCATCTGAATATAAAAATGGTTCGGATTTATAAGTTTTAACGTTCCTGTTTATTTAAATTGTTGTTTTTCAATTATTTAAATGTCTTTGATTTTTTGACAGGAAATGTGTTCACTCAGATAATCCTGAACATTCAACACTTCTTTACAGGATAGCTTTGTACCATAAAATTGTGTTATGGATACCAAAGAATCATATGCTGTAGTAACCGGAGCGAGCCAGGGACTAGGAAAAGCATTCGCCGAAAATCTGGCAGGAAAGAATATTAATGTTATTTTGATAAGTCTTCCGGGTCAGCAGCTTAAAGAACTGTCCCGGCAGCTTGAAGAGACTTACCGGATCAGGGCGCCCTATTATGAAACAGATCTTTCGGTGAATGAAAACGTATTGAAATTAACGGAATGGCTGAATAAATCCTTTAGAATTCATATACTGATCAATAACGCAGGTCTTGGAGGAACCCAAAAATTCGTGGAGGCATCCCCGGCTTACATCAATACTATTCTTCAGGTCAATGTCACGGCAACATCCCTGATCACGCATCAGCTCTTACCCAATCTTTTAAAACAGCCTGAAGCTTATATTCTGAATGTATCAAGTATGGCTGCTTTTTCACCCATAGGTTTCAAAACGGTGTATCCGGCTTCCAAAACCTTTATTCATTCATTTTCAAGAGGGCTTCATGAAGAGCTGAAAGATACAAACGTTTTTGTAAGCGTTGTGAATCCCGGTGCCATGAAAACCAATAAAGATGTCTGCAAAAGAATCGAAAAGCAAGGTATTTTAGGAAAACTCACCCTCCTGGATCCGGATAAAGTAGCTGCTTATTGTATCAGGCAACTTTTCAGAAGAGATTCCGTTATTATGGTAAATCCTGTCAGTTGGCTGGTGATGAAAATCCTGCCGATATGGATCAAACTGCCTCTGATGACCAGTGCCATAAAAAAAGAAATAGAAGCATGAAAAAAGTTTTCGTGACCGGAGCCACAGGGCTCCTGGGGACTAATACTGTCATTAAATTATTACAATATGATTATTCTGTTACTGCTCTGGTGCGCAAAAAAAGCAGCTGGTTGGGCGAAAAAAGCGAACATCTCCGACTTATAGAAGGTGGTCTGTTCTCAGATATTTCAGAATATCTGCAGGATATGGATGCCGTTATCCATATTGCTGCAGAAACCGGTCAGGATCTACTGAATTACAAGGATTACAAAAAAACGAATTATGATGCAACAGCACACCTTTTTGCACAAGCTACGAAAGCGGAAGTGAAAAAGTTCCTGTTCGTAAGCACCGCCAATACTTTGGGGTATGGAATTTCTGCAGACCGGGGAAATGAACAGGCTCCACAGCTTTATCCTTTCACCCGTTCTTACTACGCGAAAAGCAAGCTGGAAGCAGAGAATTATCTCCTTCAACAAGGCAGGAAGACCAATGTGATTATTGTAAACCCTACTTTTATGATAGGAGCCTATGATCACAAACCGAGTTCGGGGAAAATCATTTTATGGGCCTGGAAAAAGAAGGTAGTCTTTTATCCTAAAGGGGCAAAAAATTTCGTGCATGCGGAAGATGCTGCAGAAGGAATTATAAAAGCTGTTGAACAGGGAAAAGGAGGCGAGAAATACCTGTTAGCCAGCGAAAACCTTACCTATAAAGAGTTTTTCAGAAAAATAAACACTATAACCGGCCAGAACCCTGTCATGATTCCGATACCTGATTCGGTTCTGGTCATGCTGGGAGTGATTGGTGATGGTCTGCGGAAGCTTAAAATAAAGACCGGTTTAAGCTCTGCCAATATGAAAGCATTGAGGATTGATAATTTTTATTCAAATAAGAAATCAGTGGAGGAGCTTGGAATCAGGTATCAGTCCATTGATAAGGCAATAAAAGATGCCATCCGCTTTTTTGAAAGGAAGCAATTCTAAGCTTAATAGCAATTTTAAGAGCTTTTACTTATCCATGCGCTTCATCAGATCAACTTGTTGATCCTACCTTTGCCATCTTTAAATAAGCAGTAATAAAAGTAAAACTTTGCGTTAGAAAAATTCTTTAGTAGTTTTTATTTCTCTCACAAATTAAGCAGATTACGCAGATTTTATTTGTGGATATATTTGTGTAAATCTGTGTAATTAGTGGTTTATCAAAAAAAATCAGTTTACAATTCTGTTCAAAGCATCTTCCAATGTTTCTGTGAAGTTGATATGTTTAGTTTTATTGCTTTCAAATATAAAATCCCGGATGCTTTTGCTTTCGTATTTTCCAAAATCTCCCACGATGGCAAGGCTTACCCGGTAATTGGAGAACTTCTGCAGGATATCCCCGGCTATTTTTGTTTTCAGATCGAAGAATTCAGGAGTGAGGTTTTTCTCATAAATAATTAATTTATCGAAACCCTGGTAATATAGGTCTCCAAGAAGGTCCAGTCCGTCCTGAACAGACCGGATAACTATCTGATCAGAAATAATTTCGGCAATTTTTATGTTGTTGGCAAGATGTGTGATGATTTCCATAATTCGGTTGTTATTTCCGTCCAAAGATAAAACGGTCATTTTCAGATAAATCTTTGATAAGTTGAGCTTCAGCAAAAGAATCAATGTATAAATCCAGTGTTTCCGGGCCCAGTTTTTGATTGATTTCCAAAAACAGAAGACCGTTATCTTTGAGATGTTGCTTTGAATCTGCAGCAATTTTTCGGTAAAAAATGAGGGCGTCCTGAACAGGAGAGAACAGCGCTATTTTAGGCTCAAACTCTTTTACGGAATCTGCAATCTCAGTTTCCTCTTCCATTCCGATGTAAGGAGGGTTGGAAATAATGACATCATAGACCTCAGTTAATTCTGAATTCAGATAATCTGTATGAATGAAATTAATTTCAAGTTGATGATATTCAGCATTTCTTTTTGCTGTTTCCAAAGCTTTTTCAGAAAAATCAACGGATGAAATTTCCGCTTCCGGAAAATGCTTTTTTAAGACCAGAGGAATGACGCCGCTTCCGGTTCCTATATCCAGGATCTTAAGATTTTGAGTCTGAAATCCTGAATTCCGGATGGTACGGATTGCCATTTCAAGCAGTTCCTCCGTTTCCGGACGGGGAATCAGTACATGTTCATCTACGAAGAACAGCATTCCATAAAACTCCGTTTCGCCAAGGATCTGCTGGTAGGGTCTGCCGGTTTTTAACTCCGAAACCGCTGCAATAAGCTTTTGTTCATCATCAATGAGAAGCGGCTGATCAGCTAATTTTCTCTGGTGAAATGAGTTAAGCCCCACAATTTTCTGTATAAAAACGGAGCATAAAAAAGTACTTTCCGAATCATTATACAATGGGGAAAGTTCCGATTTAAAATATTTTTTGAATTCTGATACTGTCATTTATCTTGTGAAAACCAGTTTTGTGTCTGTAGATTTTTCCTCATTGATCAGGTAGCCCTCATAGTTGAATGCTTTTACATCATCCAGCGTTTTGGCATTGGTTTCTGCACAGAACCTTACCACGAGACCTCTTGCATGCTTGGTGTAAACTACGATGGTTTTCAGTTTTCCGTCTTTCAGTTCATAGAAATCAAAATCAATCACCTTATGGTTCAGCTTTTTTCTGTCTATAACCTTTCCGTATTCGTTGCTGGCCAGATGAAGGAGAATTTCACCTTTTTTCATTTCGGAATTAAGCTGGTCAGTAATTTTTTCCCTCCAGAATTCATAAAGATTTTTATATTGATCGAATTCAAAATGGCGTCCCATTTCCAGCCTGTAAAGCATGACTTTATCGGATGGTTTGAGTAGTCCGTACAATCCGGAAAGCATCCTGTGATTTTTCTGCAAATAATCAACGGCCTCTTTATTGAGTGTTTTGGCATCCAAACCTCTGTAAACCTCTCCTGTAAATGCAAATAGGGCAGGGGCAGATTCTTTGGCAGTCGGTTTGGCTTTCCATTTCTGGTTTCTTTCCCAGTTTTCATCAGCAAGCTTGGAAGATATTTCCATAAGTTCGGAAAGATATTTCGGGGATTTATGCTTTAAATAAGACTGGATAAAAGCGGCTTCTTCGATGAATTTCGGAGTGGTTGATTTTAAAAAGTCTGTTGAATTCTCAACGTTCATCAATTTCGCTGGAGAAGTTATAATTTTCATAATGTTTAGAGTGCAGATAAATGTTTAATGTCAATAAAATTCATTATCATCATCGAGACAAAATCATACATGAAATGGCAGATGATAAGGATTTTTATGTTTGAATATTTTTTATAAAATACAGCAAAAACAGTTCCGATAAAGAAAGGGATTATGACCTGTCCGATCGTTCCGTAAGTACTGTGTAGAATACCAAATAGCATAGCTGAAACAAAAATCCCCAGGTATTGGTTATGGTATATTTTTTCAATTCTCGGCTGGATATATCCACGCATGAGAAGCTCTTCCACAATCCCTGCTGTAAGGCAGATGGAGATAATCAACGGGAAATTATTTCTGAAGAGCGAGGCTATCTGAACGATCTTTCTGCTTAGATTCTCATGGATAAAAATCTGGACGATAAAATTCAGAAAAGCTCCGCCGAAAGCGCAGATCAGATATAGGGTTACTACAGCTTTAATGTAAAACAATACCGGATATTTTTTCTCTTTCCATAGTAGAAAGGAATCTTTTTCTATGAAAAAATTGTACAGAATAATAAAAAGAAGAACTATCCACAGGGCAATCCTTGTGTAAAAAAAATTAACTGCTGTAAATGCTTTTACCCCTGTAACAGAATATATGACCGGAAAAGAATAAAGCATTGCCGCAGCAAGAAGCACAAAAGTTAAAAGAATTCCTGTCGCGTATTTTCCGTTCAAACTTATATCCCTAACGATCACTCTCAGCCATTAACCTTCACTAAATAATTCCTTTTCCCTGACGGATGATTTCCGGTTCTCCGGAGGTAAGGTCCACAATGGTGGAAGCCACATTATCCCCATATCCGGAATCGATGACAATATCCACGAGGTGGTCATATTTTTCAGCGATCAGTTCAGGGTCGGTAGAGTATTCAATGATTTCGTCATCATCCTTGATAGAGGTTGATGCAATAGGATGTCCCAGCTTTTCTACAATAAGCTGCGGAATCGGATGGTCAGGAACACGGATACCGATGGTTTTATGATTTTTATAAGCCAGCGGAAGACTCTTATTGGCATCCAGAATAAAAGTAAAAGGTCCCGGAAGATGGCTTTTCAGAAACCTGAATACGGAGGTATCAATAGGCCTGGTAAAATCTGAAAGATGGCTTAAATCATTACAGATAATCGAAAACTGAGACTTCTCAAGCTTTACTTTTTTGAGCTGAGCCAGTTTCTCCATGGCTTTTATATCAAAAATATTACATCCCAGGGCATAGATCGTATCTGAAGGGTAGATAATAAGCCCGCCGTTTTGTAAGGTTTTAATCACCTCATTCACAAGATTTTCCTGAGGGTTGTCCGGATAAATTTTCAGTATTTTTGCCATAAAACAAAGATACAAATAATAAAATAGTTTTCATAAAAGTCCTTTATTTAAAAGAAAAATTAGGATTTTCAAAAAATAGCCGTATCTTTGCACTCACAATATCGCGGGATGGAGCAGTAGGTAGCTCGTCGGGCTCATAACCCGAAGGTCATCGGTTCGAGTCCGGTTCCCGCTACTAAGCAAGTGCTTTCGGTAAGCACTCTAAAGATACACCGCGGGATGGAGCAGTAGGTAGCTCGTCGGGCTCATAACCCGAAGGTCATCGGTTCGAGTCCGGTTCCCGCTACTAAGCTAAGTGCTTTCGGTAAGCACTCTAAAGATACACCGCGGGATGGAGCAGTAGGTAGCTCGTCGGGCTCATAACCCGAAGGTCATCGGTTCGAGTCCGGTTCCCGCTACTAAGCTAAGTGCTTTCGGTAAGCACTCTAAAGATACACCGCGGGATGGAGCAGTAGGTAGCTCGTCGGGCTCATAACCCGAAGGTCATCGGTTCGAGTCCGGTTCCCGCTACTAAGACAAAAGAAGCAATACTTTATTGCTTCTTTTGTTTTTTATACTATTTATATAAATGGCATCTGATTTAAAATTCAGCTTTTAATCCAGAAAAGTGGTTTGATTTTTTATACGATCGGTCATCTTTTTAGTGGTTTCATTACCATTTTCATCAAATATTCTCATATTTCCATTGTAAACAGATGGATTTTCCTGATAAGTCTTTCTTGCTTCTAAAAACTGATTTTTAGATTTGGTCTTGACATTGGTCACATAATTTAAGGGCTCTATTATTTCTTCAGATTTCTTAATATCCGTAGCATAAATTTCAATGGTTTTGTTTTTATTGTATACTTCAAGTATCAGACCGGATAAGCCTTTGAACCTGAAAGGTCCGTCGGGAATTGCTATTTCCTCAGTAAACCAGGCAAAAAAAGTATCGCCGGTATCGGTTGTGGTTTTGGCCAGCTGGCTTTTAAAGCCTTTTATTTCTTTTTTCTCGTTCAGTATTTCCCATTTCAGCTGAGGTTCCTCATAAGTGAAAATATGTCTTCCTACAGGCATGGATACCAATAAACTTTCTTTGTTTTTATAAACACTGCTTACCGACTTAGGATATTTGGGAATAGCTCCGTAACTGGTATTGATTGTGCCTGCCATTTTAGTTTGATTGGAATTTCCATTATAGTAAGCTTTAGCTTCCCGGCTGTAATAGGACGATTCCAGGTTATTGCACCATAAAGTGGAGGAATATATATTAATCTGGCTTTTGTTGATGCTGTCCTGAATGATTTTAGTCTCATAATTCACTTCAATCACTGCTGTTTGGCCATACGCTGATATAATACCGGAAATAAGAAATCCAAATATTTTAATTTTCATGACTGTACATTCTAATACAATGGTATTAAAAAAAAGCGATGTAACATGACAGAATTTCTATATTTTTTATGGATAAAGATTATTTTTCCATTGTTTGTACTTTTCTTTCATGCAGTGTCCGCATGGGCGGTAATTATTTTCCAGCGCTTCTTCTTCAGATTTAAAAAAGACCCTGTTTTCCATTTTCATTCTTTTGCCAGAAGAACAGCTTAGCAAACCGTAGATTTTTAATTTTAAGTTCCCTCCGAAATTAATTTCTCCACTTTTTATTTTACTTCTTAAAAGGGTTTGTGAAATTTCAGTATGCCGTTTCATAGATCAGCTGACAGCATCATGAAAAATAATTCCCAATGTACAGCGGTTGCCTTCTTTTATCTCACTTACGCCATGTTTCATGTTGACCCTGTAATAGCCTTTGGCTCCCTTTTCAGGTTTGAAATGAGTTGTGAAAATAACAGCGTCTCCTTTCCCGGGATTTAAAACTATTGCTTTGGACTGTGCTCTGGGAATCTGTTGGGTAAGTACAAATTCACCGCCTGTAAAATCTTTTCCGGGATTGCTCAGCATTAAAATCATCTGAATGGGAAAGTAAATATCTCCGTAGAGGTCCTGGTGCAAGGTATTGAAACCTCCTTTTCCGTATTTTAAAATTAACACTGTTGCCTTATGCTGACCTTTGCTATGACACTGCTGAAGCAGTGCTGAATGTTCCGGTGGAAAATCCGCATCGATCTTCAGGGACTTAAACCATGCATTGGCAACAGGAACGAGATGCGGGTAGATCTGTGTTCTCATAGTATGAATCAGATCGGGAAGGGGATAGTTGAAATATTTATATTCGCCCAACCCGAAACGATGGCGGGCCATGACCACTGTTTTGCGGTATAGATCTGATGTATGGTATTCTGATTTTAATGTTTCACATTCACCATCTGATAACAGTTCAGGAACAACGGCATAGCCATTTTGATGTAAACTTTCTGTGACTGTTGCCCAGTCTATGTTTTCAATTCTTTGGATTATATCGTTCATAATTTTTGTATAGAGTGATACAAAGATCCAAAGTTAGCAGCGGTTATAAAATCCGAAACATGCTGTATTTCATAAACTGTATAAATGAAATTCACTATTTAAAAAGCACTCAATGTTGTATTTTTTATTGTCTCAAAAGTAGTATTACTTCTACAAAGCATGTTATTTAATTCTACATCGTTTTTTTAGCGGTACAGCTCCAAAATCTTACTTTTGTAAAGCTCTTAATAACCGGGAAACCGGTTTCAGAGCCTATTTATGTTTTTAAGATCTCCGCCTCATTTTCTACTTTTTCCCGAATGTTTTTATGATTAATGCATAACAGCCTTCCGGCGAGATCTTTTTCTCAGGACTTAAATTTTTCATTAGGATATAATAATGATTAATGTTTGTATATATTCTAACTACAAAGAGAACGGCATCTGCGGTTCTCTTTTTTATTTGAAATTTGTAAAATAAAAAAATCCTGCTTTCTAAAAGCAGGATTCATTATTGTTCAGGTTAATTTTATTGAGCTAACTGACTGTAAGGAGTAAGTTTGTTATCATCAGACATGGTCTGTCCCAGGAATTCTTTTTTCTGGTCTCCCTTCATTCTTCCTGCGGCATCATTGGCGTTGGAATAAGCTTCACTAAGTTTTGTGGCGATATCCGCCGGTTTGAAGTCAAATTTCGTATCACCTTCCACACCAAGGTATCCGTTCTTTCTGGTAAGGTTTGAGATATAATTGTTATAGTTGATGAATGTATTTCTTAAGTACTGTGTATGATATTCCATACATTTTTTAGCTTTTTTCGAAGAATTGTTCAGAATACAGTTCTTCATATTATTTCTGTACAGGAACCATTCAGACTCCAGGATCCCATATTCTTTTCCTAAAGCTGTTTTTCCGTTGTTAAGGATATTGTTGTCACCTTCTTTATCTGCAATGGCCTGAAGATGCTTGATAACCAATGGAACAGTGTTTTCAATTTTGGTTTTGGTTTCCTTTAAAACACTAAGATCTGCAGCCGGGGAATTCTTCTTTTTCTGAGCTGTAGTAACGTTAAAAATAAGCAGTAATAGTACAATCAATAAGTTATATCTTTTCATGAGAAATTTTTAAAGCACTAAAATAAATATATTTTCTCACTTTAAACAAATTCATTTTAATTTTATTTAATAAAATTTAACAAGTTTTAAGAATTTATAGCCTTTTATGAAGTTTTCCTGAATATTAAACAGGCAATAAATAGGGTATATTAAAAATTTAACATATTTTAATAAAATTTATTGTTCTGATTTTCAGTTACTTATATTAATTCATTCTTTATCACTAAAAAAATAGTTGTTTCGATCCATTTTATTTCTACATTTGTATAACTAATTTATTAGTGATATCAATTATATCACATTAATAATAAAAATAAGCAGGATATGAAAATTCAGAATTTAACAAAAGCAGAAGAACAGGTGATGCAGTATTTATGGAAACTCGAAAAAGGTTTCCTGAAAGATATTCTGGACCTCTTTCCGGAACCGAAGCCTCATACCAATACCGTTTCTACAATTTTAAAAGTCCTGAAAGACAAAGAATTTGTAGATTATCATGTATATGGCAGGCAGCATGAGTATTTCCCGCTGGTTACCAAAGAACAGTATTCTGGGAAAACCATGAAAAGCCTTGTGAAAAATTATTTCAAAGGTTCTTACAAAAGTGCCGTTTCTTTCCTGGTGGAAAAAAATGAAATGACCGTAGAAGACCTGGAAATGCTCCTGAACGAACTCAAAAAGAAAAACTAACTGATCATGGAAACTGTATTTTTATACTTGGGAAAAGTAATTGTGTGCTCCGGTGTAATGTTCTTGTACTATCAGTTGTCTTTAAAAGACAAGACATTCCATCATTATAATAGATTTTATCTTCTGTTTGCCATGATAATATCATTGCTGCTGCCCCTGATCAGGGTAGACGATTTTACAATAGAAGTGAACAGTGATATGTATATGCTTCTTGACAAGATACAGAATTTTAACACAGAAAAAAAACTAGACAATGGCCACATTTATTTTAGAATTATTTTTTCAGCTCTGGGACTGGTTTCTCTCTATTTTTTAGGGAAGTTAATTTTCGGGATCCTTAAGATCCGGAGACTTAAACAACAGTTTCAGAAAGAAAGTTTTGACGGAATCAATTTTTACCGTACAGACCTGAACGAAGCTCCGTTTTCATACTTTAAAAACCTCTTCTGGAAAAACACCATTATGTTGAATTCCGATGTGGGAGAGCAGATTTTAAAACATGAAATGGTTCATATTGAGCAGAAACACTCTTTCGATAAAATCTTTATTGAAATTATTACCTCTGTGTTCTGGTTCAACCCGTTTTTTCATATTATAAAAAAAGAGATCAGTCTGATCCACGAATACCTGGCTGATAAAAAAGCCGTAAAACAATCGGATACCAAAGTATTTGCGCAGATGCTTTTAGCAAGCCACTTTTCCGGAACACAGTTGCCTGCTGCCAGTCCGTTTCTAAATTCAAATCTAAAAAAACGACTTAAAATGTTACAAAAACCAAAAACCAAATTCGGATATGCGCGGAGAATTTTTGCCTTACCGGTTTTATTTTCAGTAGCCTTTGCCTATATGGTAAATGCCAAGAACAAAGAAATCAAAGAAACCAACCTTTCTATAAAAAAAGTAGTTTCAGAAATCAAAAAAGATACGATAAGACCTGAAAAATCGGAACATGAAAAAATTTCGGGATTAAAAAATGTATCTCCGGCTGACCATACAAAACTGGCCGAGATTGAAAAAAAGATAAAACAAAAGGAGAAAGAACTGGAAGGTTTGGAGCCTGAAAGCGATGCCTTCGATAAGAAAATTGATGAAATAGGCGATCTGGCATCAGAAATAGGAGAGATAACTGCCAATATGGAAGTGAATGAATATTTTAATTCTGCTGAATGGAAGAACCAGATGAAGGAGCTTGAAAATATGGAGCCTCTTGATAAAAAAGAGCTTCGTAAAATAGAAAAAGAAGCAAAAAGAGCAGCAAGAAAGGCGGCAAAAATAAGCAAACTGCCGGTTCCTCCTACACCGCCAAAAGAACCGAAAGTAGTTTATTTTAAAAATAATAATGCGGTCTACTATAAAGACCTGAGCGCTAAAGAGAAAGAAGAAGTACGTAAGGCGATGGCAGAAGCCAGCAAAGCTATGAAAGTAGCAGTAAAGGCCAGGGTGGAAGGAGAAAAAGCCCGTATTGAAGGTATGAAAGCTGGAGAAATAGGAAGAATAGCCGGGGAAAAAGCAAGAATAGCTGGAGAAAAAGCCAGAATTGAGGGAGAAAAGGCAAGAATTAATGGAGAAAAAGCCAGAAAAATAGGTGAAGAAGCAAGGCAGGAAGCATTAAAAAGGATTTCAGAAGGTGGCAAGGGAAATGTATACTTGTTCAAAAGTTCAGATTCTGATAAGCCAAACAGAATTATTAAGCTTCAGACAGATTATATGAAGAAGGATGCTGAAGGAAATATCGCCATGAACGGGATGAAATCATTTACGGCAAATGGTTGGGACAATATCAAAGTTTTTGTTGATGGAAAACAAGTCAGTAAAACTGAATTTGAAGAAATAAAACCTGATAGAATTGCCAGTATCACAGTTAATAAAGAAAATACGGACGGTGTTAAAAAAGGAGAAATAAGAGTTCAGACAAAGAAATAAGTACCACAAAGCTTTGTTAATTGTATATTAGCAAAGCTTTTTTATTAACAAATTCAAATTATGAAAACAAAAATTTTATTTTTTTTACTTCTGGGTATTTTCACCGGAGCCCAGACCAACCGATTCTTTTATGAATATAAGTTCATTCCCGATTCCAACAATAAAGAAGATGTGAAAAAGGAAATGATGCTTCTTGACATCAATAAATCCGGATCAGCTTATTACAGTCATGACAAATTCGTTGCAGATTCCACTTCAAGAGCAGATTTGCAGAAGCAAATAAATTCAGGGAGCGGAAACATCAGCATCAACAAAAGAGAAAGACCCGGCCAGGTTTCCTACAAAGTAACCAAAAGCTATCCTGAATTCAAAACTTACCTTTTTACCAATATCAGCACAGATAAATACAAAATCCTGGAAGATAAAAAACCGGAGTGGAAAATTCTTCCGGATAAACAAAAAATAGGGGAGTATAATGCCCAGAAAGCCGTAACAAGCTATGGCGGAAGAGAATGGACAGCATGGTTTTCGTCAGATATCCCTTTTCAGGACGGACCCTATAAATTTTATGGCCTTCCGGGACTGATCGTAAAATTAGAAGATTCTACAGGTTCGCACATTATGACTTTGGTAGGTAATAAGACCATATCAACTCCTGCAGAAGAAAATGAAGCTCAGCTTCCGGATAATGTAAGAATCCTGGGAATGGGAACCAAAGAACTGGAAATTACCAAAGATCAGTACAAAAAAGTTTGGAAAGCCTATGTGAATGACCCAACCAAAAACATGAGAGAAATGATGATGAAAAGTGGTGGCGATTCCAATACAAAAATGGTATTTAAGATGAAAACTCAGGACGGAAAGGAATTATCAGATCCCAATCAGGTATTCAAAGAAATGGAAAAAAGAACCAAAGAATCACTTCAAAAGAATAACAACCCGATCGAACCGGATTTGACGAAGTAAATTCTATGATTTTAAGATACAGCAGGATGGTTATTAATGACCATCCTTTCTTTTTGCCGATTATTGTAATTTTAAACCTTAAACCTTAAACCTTAAACCTTAAACCTTAAACCTTAAACCCAGAATCCCATGACAGAAAAGGAAAAATGCGAGGCCGGACTTTTATACAATGCAAATTATGACCAGCAGCTGATCAGCGAACGGGTAGCGTGCAAAGATCTGTGCCTGGAATATAATGCCCTGAAAAATTCTGACACCCAAAACAGAACCCAATTGATCAAAAAAATTCTTGGAAATACAAAAGAGAATATTTGTATAGAACCTTCTTTCTGGTGCGATTACGGATACAATATTGAAACCGGTGAGAATTTCTATGCCAATCATAACCTGACTATTTTAGACTGTGCAAAAGTAAAGTTTGGAGACAATGTTTTTATTGGCCCCAACTGCAGTTTTTATACTGCAGGACACCCTTTGGATGTCAAACAGCGAAACGAAGGCCTTGAATATGCCCATCCGATTACAGTTGGGGATAACGTATGGCTGGGAGGCAATGTAGTGGTTCTGCCTGGGGTTACTATCGGAAATAATACGGTAATTGGAGCCGGAAGCGTGGTCACTAAAAATATTCCGGACAACGTTGTTGCTGTAGGGAATCCATGTCGGGTGATTAAAAATATAGATGAAAAATAATTCAGATCGGATTTTTAATAAAGAAAAATCCCGGAACGAAAGTTCCGGGATTTTATATGTTAATTGTGGTCAGTTATTAAGCTAATTTCTGAGAATCTGCAACAAACTGAGCCAATCCGCTGTCTGTTAGCGGGTGCTTCAGTAAGCTCAGGATCGGAGGAAGCGGAGAAGTAATAACATCTGCACCAATCTTAGCACAGTCGATGATGTGCATAGAATGACGGATAGATGCTGCTAAGATCTCAGTCTCATACATATAGTTATCAAAAATTAATCTGATCTCCTGGATAAGACCTAATCCGTCTGTAGAAATATCATCCAGTCTTCCAAGGAAAGGAGAAACATAGGTAGCACCTGCTTTAGCGGCTAAAAGAGCCTGTCCCGGAGAGAAAATAAGGGTACAGTTTGTTTTGATCCCTTTATCGGAAAAATATTTTAATGCTTTGATTCCGTCTTTGATCATTGGGATCTTTACTACGATATTCGGGTGGATTGCTGCCAGTTCATCCCCTTCTTTGATCATTTCCTCATAAGTTGTGGAAAGTACTTCAGCGGAAATATCTCCGTCTACAAGCTCACAGATCGTTTTATAATGATTTTTGATCGCCTCGTTTCCCTGGATTCCTTCTTTTGCCATTAAGGAAGGGTTGGTGGTTACTCCATCCAGAATTCCAAGGTCTCTTGCTTCTTTGATTTGCTCTAAATTGGCTGTGTCAATAAAAAATTTCATTTCGTTCGATAGATTTATTCCTGCAAAGATAAGGATTCCCTTTGTGAGTGAAAAATTTTAATTTTGAATAGGACGGAATACGGGGTTCATGATCCCGGGTTGCGTTTTTAAGTTCTGGTCCAGATATCGAAAAACAAAGAAAAAAATATTAGAATGTAAATTTATTCTCATACACCCTCAATCGGCCCTTAACTTACATTTTCCGAACCCGGAACCCGAACCCCGCAACTAATAAAATACTATATTTGTTAAACATGAAAAGCAACAGTTTTACAGCCACACTGGAAATTATCGGGATTAATCCTTTTGTTTTCGTTCCCGAAGATATCTTAACTGAAATTTTCAGGGCTGCGGGAAAGGATAAAAGTCCTGTTCCCGTAAAAGGAACCGTAAACGGAAAAGAATTTAAGCAGAACCTGATGAAATATTTGGGGGAGTGGAGGCTTTATGTCAACCTTTTAATGTTGGAAAATTCCCCTAAACGAATTGGAGAAGTTCTGGAAATTTCAATAGAATATGATGATTCGGACAGAAGTATTTCCATTCATCCAAAACTGGATGCAGCCATTAAGAAAAGTCCCGTAGCCGTCCGCAATTTTGAAAACCTGACGCCGTCCAGAAGACATGAGCTGATCCGCTATATCAACAACCTGAAAACAGATGCCAGTATCGAAAGAAATATTGAAAAGATCATCAGGCATCTTCACGGGGAAACCGATTTTTTCGGAAAAAGAATTGATTAGAACTCTTTAAAAAAGTTCTTTTGTTTTAAACCATTAAGTAAAATTAAAAAATTAAGGATAATTAAGTTGTAAGATGATTGAGGGCTTTCTTAATAATCTTAATCACTTACTAAATCTTAATGGTTCAAAAACAGCATTAAAAATATTTAAGCACATAAAAAATCCGGAAATTTTTTCCGGATTTTTCATTTTAATTATGAGTTTAAAGTTTTGCTAAGCTTTAAAGCATCCTGATTGGTAGGATCATATTCTAAAGATTTAGCAATATGTGTTTTTGCTTTGGCAGGGTCGCTTTTTTGTTCTGTAAAGGCAAGATAAAAATAGGCGTAGGCCAGATTTTTCTTATTTTGTTCTACTTCTTCGGGCTTTACAGTCGCAATATACTTTTCATAGGCAAGTTTTGCATTGGCATCATCTTTAGCTGACTGATAAGCATAAGCCTGGCTGTAATAAGATGGAGCCCAGTCCGGTAATAAAACAGATATTTTTTTCCATGTATCCACTGCATTGGTCCAGTCAGATGCATCCTGATAAGCTGTAGCCAGTTTTGCCAGTGCATCCGTATCTTTTGGATTGGCCTCAATCTGCTTTTTTAGACCTTCAATGGTTGGATTGCTTCCTGCCTGAGCAGTAGCGGTTGTAGTAGTATTAGTTGTAGCAGTGTTGGCAGTATCAACTTTGGTTGTTTGCGCATTTACCAAACTTGCTGTTCCTGCAAATAGTAACCCTAAGAATAAATTTTTGATGTTAATTTTAGTCATTTTCATAATCTTACATTTTAAAATTCTATATTTTGAAATCCAATAATAATTCCATAAAACCTGAAATTTTAGAAGCTTTAAGTTTTTTTAGAAGATATTAACGGGTACACTATTTTTTTTAGCTTAATTTTTGATTCGTTGGGGATTGAGTTTATCTTTGTAACCCAACTTTTTTAATAATCAACATAATTTACCGTATGAATATCATATTAGCGTCAACGTCTACTATTTTCGGTGGAGAATATCTGGAATACTTAAGAGAAGAAATAATACAGCTGTACAAAGGAATTGACGAGATTATCTTCGTTCCTTTTGCCAGACCGGGCGGAATGTCCCATGATGATTATACGGCGAAGGCACGATCTTTCTTTGAAACTATTCATATTAAGGTAAGAGGCCTTCATGAGTTTGAAAATAAAACAGAAGCTCTCAATAACGCTCAGGGATATTTTACAGGAGGGGGAAACACATTCTTACTGGTAAAAACGTTGCATGAAGAGGGGCTGATGTCTGTTCTGAAGGAAAATGTAGAATCCGGTAAAGCTTATCTTGGCTGCAGTGCCGGAAGTAATATCGGGGGACAGAACATGAAAACCACGAATGATATGCCTATTGTTTATCCACCAAGTTTTGACTGTATGGGACTTGTTCCTTTCAACCTCAATCCCCATTATCTTGATCCGAATCCTGAACTGAAACACAATGGAGAAACCAGGGAAACAAGAATCAAAGAATTCCTGACCCAAAATGATCTGAAAGTAATCGGTCTCCGGGAAGGAAACTGGATCAGAAGAGCAGGAGAAAAGATCACAGTAGAAGGAACTGAACTCACAAGAATCTTCGAGAAAGGTAAGGAACCTTATGAAATAGAAGCAGGAACCCAGCTTTAAATCACAAAAACAAGCTCTTATTTTTATTATATTTGATCAGGAATTGAATATATTTTTTTGTTAAGCCTATTCGAAAAGTTTTCACTTCAATGTTCAATATGACAATTGATTAATTAATACTATTAGAATGTCATACTGAGCGAAGTCGAAGTATTAGAATTGAAATTTAGATTTATAACAACCTTGTCATGAAAAAAACACTTACAGTTCTTGTACTGTCGGTTCAGGTAATATCTGCCCAGAATATTGCCCAGAAGCTGGATAAAGCCACTAAAGACCTTATGGATTCTTCAGGAGCGGTTTCATCCGGCTTATCATTTTACGTTACTGATGATAACGGAACGTTTATTTATGAATATGGGGGTAATAAAGGCCTGTCAACAGCTTCCACACAGAAGATCTTCACTGCCGGTGCAGCTCTTGAAACTTTAGGTAAGAACTATACCTATAAAACAACGGCAGGATACTCAGGTACTTTATCTGCAGGAACTCTGAACGGGGATTTCGTCATCAGCTCAAATGGTGATCCCACGTTGGGAAGCTGGCGATATGAAGCCTACAAACCTGAAAACTTTAAAAATAAATTGATTGAAGCTCTTAAGAAGTCAGGAATTGCAAAAATTTCCGGCAATCTGGTCATTGATGATTCATATTTTGACCATCAGACGATTCCCGGCGGATGGCCGTGGGATGATCTCGGAAACTATTATGGGGCAGGAGTCTGGGGAATCAACTGGAGGGAAAACCAGTTTGATATCAACATTAACGGAACAGAGTTTAAAGGGTTTTCATATCCTCTCGAAAATGTGAAATGGCTGAATGACCTGAAAGCTGGAGGCAGTTCAGATCAAAGCCTTATTTTTACTGCACCGCATTCCGATGTTGCATTAATTAACGGAACACTGCCGGCAGGAAAAACAGTTACAGTTTCCGGATCTGTTCCTAATCCGCCTGTACAGCTGGGCACAGAGGTGAAGCAATGGCTTAAGGAATCAGGAATTGAAATTTCGGGACAAGTAATTACAGCTTCGCAGCTGGAATTGGAAGGAAAGCAGGTTCCGGGAGCTGCCAAAAATATTATTCTCACCTATCAGTCTCCAACTTTAGATAAAATTGTATATTGGTTTTTAAGGAAAAGTGTCAACATGTACGGGGAGACTTTAATTAAAACTTTAGGAAAAGAAAAGAAAGGGAATTCCAGTTTTAAAAGTGGAGTTGCTTATTTGAAGGAATTCTGGAAATCCAAAGGGATCAACCCGAATATGATTAATTTTGCTGATGGAAGCGGACTCTCTCCACAGAATTACGTCGCCGCCAAAGCTGAAGTCCAGGCTTTATTGTACGCCAGAAAACAGCCTTGGTTTGATGCCTATTATGATGGGTTTCCGACACAGGATAACGGAATGAAGATGAAAAGCGGAACCATGAGAGACATCAAATCCTTTGCAGGGTATCATACCGCAAAAGACGGCAAAAAATATGTATTTTCAATCATTATTAATAATTATCAGGGCAGCGGAGGAGCTGAACTGCAGAAAATTCTGAATGTCTTAAAATAAAAGAACTTTGAGGAAATCCATACTTACCAGGCTGAATAACTGGATCATATTTTTACTGATGACTTTGGTAGTCGTCACTATTGTGGTTGCTTCAACGATTCTTATCAATTTTCTCCGAAAAGAGGAGATCAAACGGGTAGATATCCTGGTAAGTGCCCTGAAGTTTCAGCAGGAAGTAACCCCAAGTCTGGAAGTCCAGGAGCTGATCCTTAAAATATACAGTTCCAACAATACAATCCCAATGATTGTGCTGGATAGGGACGACAGGCCTATGGTTCATAAAAACATTCCCAAGGAAATAGAAAATGATCCTGTCCAGATCACCCTGCTGGCCAAAAAAATGGCCAAAAGCTATCCTCCCATCGAAATTAAAATTCCCGACGGAAATAATCAGTTTGTTTATTATGATAACTCCCGGTTACTGAATGATTTAAGATATTCGCCTTTTTTACTTGGCTTTTTTATTCTTTGTTACTTCCTGTTTTCATTCTGGTTTTTAAGGACCATTAAAAAAACGGATGAAGGCTATCTCTGGGCCGGGCTGGCGAAAGAAACGGCGCATCAGATCGGAACACCTTTATCCTCGATGATAGGCTGGATGGAGATCATGAAGCTGGATAATCCTGACTCTGAAGGCGTATATGAAATGGAAAAGGATATTGAAAGACTGAGAACCATCTCCGAACGTTTTTCTAAAATCGGATCCGTTCCGGAGCTGAATGATATGAATTTCAATGAAACGATTGTAGAAAATTATAATTATCTTAAAACAAGGATTTCAAAAAAGATCAATTTCAGCCTGCATCTTCCGACGTATACCATTCTGGTTCCTCACAATAAGATTCTTATGAGCTGGGTCATTGAAAATCTTGTGAAAAATGCCGTAGATGCCATGAAGGGAGAAGGAATATTAGACATGTCTGTTTTTGAAAGGAATAAGAATATCCTCATCGAGGTAAAAGATTCCGGAAGCGGGATGACCAAACAGCAGGCAAGAAATGCCTTTAAACCTGGATATTCAACCAAGAAAAGAGGCTGGGGACTCGGGCTTTCACTGGCGAGAAGAGTTATTCATGAATACCATAAAGGGGACATTAAAATTTCCCAGACCGAAGTAGGAAAGGGAAGTACATTCAGAATTACCATTAAAAAAGCATAAACTTATTATTAGCAATTTCATTACTAGAATGCTTAACATAATATAATACAGACTTATTTATAAAGTATTAAAAAAAGTTAAATCTATTTCATGTGAATTGGTTTGCACTAAATAATAAATAAATTTGTATCTATTCGAATGCAACTAACTTCGTAAGCATTCAAATCTATCAATTAAATACGATAAAAAATATGAAGAAAAATGTTAGGGTTTTTACTGTGTTGTTTCTGTGCTTAATTCATTTTTTTAATGCGCAGGTCCGTGACTTTGAAATCGAGCAGCCTTTTGGCAAACAGCTTTACCTGTATAAATCCTTCGGGGTTTTTGAAGGCAAAGAATATTCAGCCAATGCGGTTTATCTGGTTACTAAAAAAGGGGTGGTCCTGTTTGATGTTCCATGGCAGAAAACCCAATATCAAAGCCTTATGGATACTATAAAGAAACGTCATAATTTACCGGTGATCGCTGTATTTGCAACTCATTCACATGGTGACAGGGCCGGAGACCTGAGTTTTTACAATAAAAAAGGAATTCCGACCTATGCTACTGCCAAAACCAATGAATTTCTGAAGAAAGAAGGAAAAGCAACTTCCAGCAAATTAACGAAGGTAGGGAAGAAATATAAAATAGGCGGTGAAGAATTTGTAGTAGATTTTTTGGGTGAAGGCCACACAGCAGATAACGTAGTGGTTTGGTTTCCAAAGTATAATGTTCTGGACGGCGGCTGTTTAGTGAAAAGCAGTACAGCAGTGGATCTTGGCTATACAGGAGAAGCTAATGTAGAGCAATGGCCGGCAACCATGAAAAAACTGCAGGCTAAATATCCTTCCACAGCAAAGGTAATTCCGGGACATGATGAATGGAAAGGCAATGATCATGTGAAACATACATTGGAGCTTTTGGATCAACAAAAAAAATAATAAAAATAGAATACAAAAAGCGGGAAATTTATTTCCCGCTTTTCTATTAACTGTTCATTTTAAATCATTATTTCTTTCCGGTTAACCACTGGTTTTGCAGTTTCTGTTCTTCCGGAGTTGGGTTGGCCTTGTAATTTAAGGTTTCTACTGTCATTTTATCCAGGATAGCTTTCCCTTTAAGGTTCATTTTATCCATTTTATCCCCATTTTTTCTAAGGATAGTTACTGTAACATTCTGACCTTCCTTGATCGATTTTGCATAGCCGATGAAATCCTGTACATGCTGAATGTCAACGGTTTTTCCATCCAGAGCGAGAATTTCGTCAGTGATTTTAAATCCTATACTTTTTGAAAAAGGAGATAATGCTGAACTTTCATCAAATACAAATGTTTTATTCTTTTCATTATAACCTGTCTGGTTCGGATCTTTGATGAACCAGAAAAGAGGAGGAGTGTCCTGCTTTTTCGCTTCTACACCTACCATATTCAGGTATTCAACGTAGGGAGTAGGCTGGTTTCCTGCAATGTATTTATTATAGAAATCCTTTACCTGCGGATAGCCGGTTACCGTTACCAATTCATCAATCAGTTTATCATCCTTGAAAGGTTTGTTCTCACCAAATCTCTGGGATAGCTTTCTGATCATGTCGCGGTATCCCATTTCCCCGTTAGACAGTTTTCTCAGTTCAATATCCAGGCACATCGCCAGCAATGCCCCTTTTTCATATACGTTTCTGTACTGATCTTTATATTCATCCTTAAGAACATTTTTACTCATCACCGTAAATGGCATGGTGTCATCATAATTCTTGGAATTGGTAATCTTTTCATTGATTCTGTGAAGGAATTCATTTTTATCGATCAGGCCTTCCTGGATCTGGAAAAGATTGGCAAAATACTCTGTTCCGCCTTCGTACATCCATAAATGCTGGGACATTTTAGGATCTGCATAATCAAAATAATGGATCTCTTCAGAATGGGTCTTCAAAGGATTCACGGTATGGAAAAACTCATGCGAAACCACATCTGTAATGGTTTTGTCGATTGCATCTTTAGGCATCATTTCAGGAAGTACTACACTTGTTGACTCGTGATGTTCCAGTGCTCCGAAACCTTTGATCTGCGGTCCGTCGCCTCCTGAAAGGTACAGCATGATCGCATATTTTTTATTGGTATTCATGTCACCCAGGAATTTCTTCTGAGCCATGACCATTTTTTCAAGATTATCTTTAAAGTCTGCTGCCTTATACTTTCCGGTAGGGGAATAAACACCCAATACCAGGTCCATTCCTCCCGCATTGAAGGTAATATAATCCGGTTTGGTGTACATCAGCGGAGAATCGGTCACCTTTGCATAATTGGCCAGTGTGAACGTATCGGTATCATCAGATTTATCCTGATCTACCAGAGCCGTTGTTCCATAAAAGCCTGCCGGTTTCTGAACGATCAGTTGGTAAGGAACATCCTGCATATTGTCAATATACCCGATAAAACCGTGGGTATTGATCATGTAAACTTTTCCTTCCTCAATATCAGTTCCTGATGGGGAAAATACAGCCTTATGTTTTGAATTATCCATTTCATCATCAAAGCTGTCATTAACCAGGTAGGTTACTTTGCTTAATGCCTGGGCATTTTTTAGTGAATAAGTATTGTCATTAACTTTTGTATAGGTTAATTCCCTTCCTTTGTTATCATAAAATTTAATACCTTCCACAAATCGGCCGTAATCATCCACAGAATATGTACCCGGAACGGTCTTGGGAAAGTGAAACTTGATATCACCGGATTTCATTTTCGGAAATTCCATTGTAACGGCCACCTTGTCGTCTTTTACATTCACAAGATCAATTGTGGTTTTTATAGATTGGGCATTGGCCAGGAAAGCGGCGAAAAGACCCAGACTGACTGCTGTTTTTCTCATTAAGTTTAGATTTTTATAGTTAAATAGTAGTTTTTTTGACCATTTTGTTACGTAATACAATATTAAACTTTTCTTAAAATTTTTAAATCATTAAAAGGAATTAGATATTACCTTAACTATTCCCGCTTCCTAAGTCTTCCTAATGATTTGGTTAAAAATAAAAAAGGCAAACCCGCATAACGATTTTGCCTTTCCGCGAATTTGCCTTCTGCATTTTCGCTCTTTTATTGCACCTGATTATAATTGATGTAATAATTCTTGTTAAATTCTACCGGGGTATTCTTTTTAAGCTTCACGGTCTGCCAGTTTTCAGTAGGATTGATGGTCTGATCTCCATTGATGATCAGAGGAAGTTTAAACCCTTTTACCACATCTGTATACCTGAATTTCAGAGAGTCTCCGTTTTGCGAATACTCCAGATTAGGAATTTTTACTGTTCTTAAATATTGATTGAAAATGCTTGACAGATCAATTCCTGATTTCGAAGACATATAATCCTCAACTTGCTGCGTGGTTACGGTCTGATGGTAAAAATCTTTGCCCAAACCTCTCAGGATCTGCCTGAATTTTTCATCATTATTGATGACCTGGCGTATGGTGTGAAGCATATTGGCTCCTTTCGGATACATATCACCGCTTCCTTCATTTCTTACCCCGTATTTTCCAATGATAGGAACATCATTATCGATCATATTCCGCACGCCTATGGCATAGATGTCCGCTGACTTTTTATCCATATATTTTTCAACGAAAAGAACTTCGGAATACATGGTGAAACTCTCATGTATCCACATATCCGCCTGGTCCTTTGCAGTCACATTATTGGCAAACCATTCGTGGCCGCTTTCGTGGATAATGATGTAGTCCCAGTTAAGGCCTACACCCGTCCCCGAAAGATCTTTACCCAGATAACCGTTCTGGTAGTTATTTCCATAGGCAACGTTACTCTGGTGCTCCATTCCAAGATAAGGAGTATCAACCAGTTTATATGAGTCTTCATAGAAAGGGTATGGTCCGAACCAGTATTCAAATGCGGAAAGCATAGGTTTTACCTGCTGAAACTGCTTTTTCGCCTTCTCAAGATTGTAGTCCAGTACCCAGTAATCCAGATCCAGTTTTCCTTTCTCACCGGTAAAGGTATCTTTAAAATTGACATATTTACCAATATTAGGGATGATAGAGTACGCATTGATCGGGTTTTTTACTTCCCACGTATAAGCTGTTTTTCCACCTTCTGTTTTCTTATCGATCAGTCTTCCGTTTCCTACTCCCACAAGGTCATTCGGGGTAATGATCTTCATGATGATCCCGTTATCAGGTTCATCGCTCCATATATCCTTTGTAGGCAGCCATATGGATGCACCGATTCCTTCATCGGCAACACTCATCCACGGATTTCCTTTTTTGTCTTCGGCGAATACCCAGCCTCCGTCCCAGGGAGCTCTTTTGGCAATCAGAGGATTACCGGAATAGGTAACATCAATAGTATATTTTTCTCCTTTTTTGAATTTCTTTTTTGCAGTAACGAAAATAAAATCACCATCCTGCTTATAATTGGCAACCGGAAAATCAGCTACTACTTTATCTGCCTTCATGGGTTTCTGCAGATCGATCTGGAATACAGGATCAGTTACATCTTTAGTGATCTCAAAGCTGATCTTATTGTATCCTTTAATGCTTTTCTGTGCAAAGTCCGGTTCTACGGAAAGGTCATATTTTTTGACGTCCCAGAAATTCCTGAATCGGGTATCAGAACCTTTCAGAGTATCTTCCTTGGTGAAAACTTTATCTTTTTCAAAGAACTGCCCGAAAACAAGTCCCGAAGCAAATAAAAGTGTATAGGTCAGCTTTTTCATTTAAAACTAAATTAAATTCTATCAAAAATAGAAAAATTAATGGCACAATGAAGGATACGGCTGAAAAAATATAGGCATTATGAATAAAAAGCCCGGCTTTAGCCAGGCTGTGATATTTAAAAATATTTGGATTTGTATTACTTCTGTACTACCGGAAGGTTTGCTGCATTTTTCTGTACTTTTTTGTAAGTAATATTACACATGATGATACTGAATTCATACAGGATCAGCAACGGGAAAGCAGCCATAAGCATACTTAAAACATCGGCAGGGGTGATGATAGCAGCCACAACCATGATCAGAACAATAGCATGACGACGGTAAGTCTTCATAAACATAGGCGTCAAAATCCCTATGCTGGTAAGGAAATAGATAAGAATAGGAAACAGGAATATAACTCCCATCCCTAAGATGACCTGTAAAAACAAAGTAGTGTAATCGCTAAGATCATAGAGCGGAATAATAATGTCCGAGATCTTAAAAATAACCCCGAAATTCACAGCGAACGGAAGGATTAAGAAATAACCGCATAAAACTCCTGTCATAAAAAGGATCCACACTGCATTGATGATAAAAATAGAATTCTTTCTTTCGTTAGGATGAAGAGCCGGACCTATAAATCTCCATAACTCCCATACAATATAAGGAAAAGCTCCTACCAAACCTCCGAAAACAGAAACAGCCATCATGACGTTGAACTGCTGGTAAAGCCGTTGTACACGGACCGGAAAATCTTTCGGAAGGTGAATACTGTCTTCCCCTAAAAGCATTCTCGAAAAATGGTTAACCACCCTGAAAGTAGGAAAATCATTTCTGGTAGGGCCAAAAAAGATATGGTCCATGATCCAGTTGATATTGAATCCCACAGCGATGGCAACAATTATAATAGCAATAATCGAGCGTACGAGGTGGCCTCTTAATTCTCCAATATGCCCAAGAAAGGACATTTCTTTTTTTTCGTCCATATACTAAAGTCTCTCTAAAATAGCAAAACCGTCAAAGGTAAGCCGTTTAAGTCTGCGAAATTATGAAATTATAATCAGTATTTAGAATTATTAAACGTGATTTTGTTTAAGCTCATCAATGAAATACCTTCCTGTTTGGTTTTCATAAAAATTTAAAAGCACGGTATGTTGGCTGATCACCTAAACAAGTGCTTTTAGATGGAATTAATTGATTCCTTCATCAAGCAATGTATGAATATCAATAATTCCGTGATAATTTCCATTCTGGGTAACAATCAGCTGGCCTATATTGTTTTCCTTCAGAAGTTTCATGGCTTCTTTTGCAAGAGTATTGCTTTCGATGGTTTTAGGGTTGGCCGACATGATGTCTTTTGCCAGGATTTTGCTGATATCATCGCCTTTCATCAGCATTCTTCTCAAATCCCCGTCGGTGATTACCCCAATAATTTTTTCACCATTGGTCACCACCGTGATTCCGTGGCTGGAGGCACTGATTGAAATAATAACGTCTCTTACCGGTGCATTTTCTTCAACCTGTGGTTTCTGAGGAGATAAAAACTGGTCTACTTTTGAAACAAGGTTTTTTCCAAGACTTCCTCCCGGATGAAATTTGGCAAAATCATTTTCTCTGAAGTTATTAAGTTCCATTAAAGCTACAGCCATCGCATCTCCAAGGGCCATCTGAATTGTGGTGGAACTTGTCGGGGCCAGCTTGTTCGGGCAGGCCTCAACATCTACATGAGTATCCAGGATAATTTCGGAGAATTCGGCAAGCTTGCTGTTTTTATTTCCTGTCATCCCGATCAGGGCAGAAGAATAATCTTTTAAATAAGGAACCAGATTAGCGATTTCCGGTGAGTTCCCGGAATTCGAGATACACAGAACCACATCCTGCTTCTGGATTACGCCAAGATCTCCGTGGATGGCCTCAGAAGCATGCAGAAACTGAGACGGGGTTCCTGTAGAGTTTAATGTGGCAACAATTTTATTGCCTACGTGGGCAGATTTACCGATTCCCACAACTATTAATTTCCCTTTTGCCGAATGGATAATCTCCACTGCCCGGGCAAAATCCTCATTGATCCTGTTCTTTAATTTTTCAAGTTCTGAAATTTCTATTTCTAAAGTGCTTTTGGCAATTGAAATAAGGTCGGTTCTTTCCATTTTATAATTTTAAAGCATACAAAAAATCCATTAAAAAACGTTATATTTAAAAAAGAATATTTAATATAAGTTTTATTTTTTATAAATTCGTTCGCTTTTATTTTAAGCAGAATTTTTATAACTTTGGGTTGGATGCAAATTTAGCAATAGAAAATTAGATGAACGCAAAAAAAGCCAATTTATCAGGCGAGTTGAAAAAGTATTTCGGGTTTTCTACATTTAAAGGCCAGCAGGAACAAATTATAGAAAACCTACTCGGTGGGAAGGATATATTTGTTTTAATGCCTACAGGAGGTGGTAAATCTTTATGTTATCAGCTTCCGGCACTTATTTCAGAAGGTACGGCAATAGTAGTTTCGCCCTTAATAGCGTTAATGAAGAATCAGGTAGATGCGGTAAACGGTCTTTCATCTGATGACGGGGTAGCGCACGTTTTAAATTCATCATTAAATAAGACACAGACAAAGCAGGTTTTTGACGATATTAAAGGCGGTAAAACCAAGCTTTTGTATGTAGCACCGGAATCATTGATCAAAGATGATTATCTGGATTTCCTTAAAGAAGTTAAGATTTCTTTCGTAGCCATTGACGAGGCCCACTGTATATCAGAATGGGGGCACGATTTCAGGCCGGAATACAGAAACCTGAAATCCATCATTGATAAGATTGCCGAAGTTCCGGTAATTGCTTTGACAGCTACTGCAACCCCTAAGGTTCAGGATGATATCCAGAAAACTTTAGGAATGAGTGATGCGCTGGTTTTCAAAGAAAGTTTTAACCGTCCGAATCTATACTATGAAGTACGACCAAAAGTCAATGTAGATAAGGAAATCGTAAGATTTATCAATCAGCATAAAGGAAAATCGGGAATTGTTTACTGTCTGAGCAGGAGAAAAGTGGAAGAATTTGCCCAGCTTTTACAGGTAAACGGTATTAATGCGCTTCCGTACCATGCAGGACTGGATCAGAAAATAAGAGTGGCCAATCAGGATAAATTCCTCATGGAGGAAGTAGATGTTATTGTGGCTACGATTGCTTTCGGAATGGGAATTGACAAGCCGGATGTGCGTTTTGTGATCCATTATGATTTTCCAAAATCTTTGGAAAGTTATTACCAGGAAACGGGAAGAGCAGGAAGAGACGGAGGAGAAGGGCATTGCCTGGCGTTTTACGATCCGAAGGATATCGAGAAACTTGAAAAATTCCTCGCCCAGAAACCAGTTTCTGAAAGGGAAATTGGCTTGCAGCTTTTGAATGAAGTAGTGGGTTATGCCGAAACTTCAATGAGCAGAAGACAGTACATTCTTTATTATTTCGGTGAAAATTTTGATCCGGTGAAGGGAGAGGGAGCAGATATGTGCGACAATTCCTCCAATCCTCCAAAACTAAAAGATGCAACCGCAGACCTTAAAAAAGTTTTGGAACTCATTAAAGATACAGGAGAAAAATTCAAATCAAAAGACCTTATCTCGGTAATCGCCGGTAAAGAAAATGCAGTTACGAAATCATATAAACTGGAGCAGACTTCCCATTTCGGTTTTGGAAAAGACGAAAAAGATAATTATTGGAAAACTATTTTAAGACAGGCTACAGTCCAGGGTTTCCTGCAGAAGGATATCGAGACTTACGGAGTTTTAAAAATGTCTGAAAAAGCCAGGAATTTCCTGGATGGTAAATCTGCAGAACCATTTTTAATTGCTGAAGACAGGGAATTTGATCTTACCCAGGCCAAAGCGGAAAGCGACCAGGGGCAGATGCAGGCCAGTACCGGCCTGGACCAGAATCTCTTCAATCAGTTAAAAGATCTGAGGAAAAAAGTAGCTAAAAAACATGGAATTCCGCCTTATACGGTATTCATGGATCCTAGTTTGGAGGATATGACGGTTCAGTACCCGGTTTCACTGGAAGAAATTGCCAAAATTTATGGAGTAGGAGAAGGAAAGGCCAAAAAATATGGTAAAGAATTCGCAGACTTCATCAAAACCTATGTGGAAGACAACAACATCGAGCGTATGCAGGATATGGTGCTCAAACAGGTGGCCAACAAGTCCAGCCATAAGGTTTTTATCATTCAGAGTACCGATAAAAAGATTGATCTTGAAGATATTGCAAGAGCCAAGAATCTTTCCATGAACGAACTTCTGAAAGAAATGGAAAGTATTGTCTATCAGGGAACAAAACTCAATATCGATTATTATATTGAAGATAATTTTGATGAAGATATTGTAGACGGCTTCATGGAATTCATGACCGAATCTGAAAGTGACAGCATGAAAGTACTTCTTGACGAATTCGGTGATGAACTTTCTGATGAGGAAGTGCGAATGCTGAGGATAAAATTCATCAGCGATGTAGCGAATTAAAAAATCTGATATTTATTATTATAGAATAAGCTCTTCTCCGGAAGAGCTTTTTTATTGTAAATTTGTGAAATATTTATTGAAACTTAGAGCTGATAATCCCTCAAAGCTTATGTTTTTAGCCTCACCATTTCATGAAAATGTTGGGGCTGACAATATTTGAAACTTAATAAAACTTTTTACTAACTTTAACTGATGAAAAAAATATCTGTCATATTTATTCTGCCGGATCTGGAAACTGGTGGTGCAGAAAGAATTGTTACCACCATAGCCAATCATCTTTCCAGGGACCGGTTTGAACCAAAAATCCTGCTGCTTCGCAAACAGGGCGGATATCTTAATTTTCTTAAAAAAGATGTTGAAATCATAGACATCAACACAGAAAGGATCAGGCATTCCTTAAAACCTATTTTGGGAGAAATCTACCGCAGAAAACCGGATATTGTGTTTTCAGGCTTTGGTGAGGTGAATGCTTACCTTTCCCTTTTTATCAAATTATTTCCGAGAACAAAATTCATAGCCCGCGAAACCAATGTGGTAACGCAGCATGTAACCCGGAAAGAAATTAAATTTTTCTACAATTTTTACAATAACTATCAGAAAATTATAGCGCAGAGTGATGATATGATGCACGATCTGGTGGATAATTTTAATATAAAGAAGAAAAAAATCGTCAAAATAAACAATCCCGTAGATTTTGATTTTATCAATGAAAAACTGGCCGTTTCCCTAAAACCGGAAAGCTTTAAATACAACTATAAAAATGTAGTGGCTATAGGAAATCTCTCTGCCAGAAAAGGTTTTGACAACCTGTTGAAAGTATTTTCAAGGCTTAAAAATGAAAATATTATGCTTCATATTTTAGGCGACGGTAAAGACAAAGAAGTATTGCATCAAATGAAGGATTTTCTGGGGCTTAAAAATGTTATCTTCCATGGCAGACAGGATAACCCTTACCAGTTTTTAAAGTATGCAGACCTTTTCGTCCTTTCTTCCAGGTATGAAGGCTTTCCGAACGTTCTTTTGGAAGCAGGCGCCTGCGGAACCTATTCTCTGGCGAATAACTGCCCGGGCGGTATCAATGAAATCATCCAGCATCAGGTGAACGGCGAGGTTGCTGACATTGAGAATTATGATCATTTCTCCCAGAAAATAATGAAAGTCTTACAGGGAAATTATAACCGTGACGGGATAAAAAACTCTATCAGATCAAGGTTTTCAAAGGATATTATCTTGGATAAATATGAGAAGGTCCTGCTGGATTTAATGAAGTAGTATTTGTCTTATGGAGCTTTATTTTCTTAGATTTGAACCTGGTAAAATCAATAACAATCAATGAAGAAAATCCCTAAAATAGGATGCGCTTGCGAAAAGCCTGATTTCAATTATACAGAATACAGAAGCTCGGAATTAGGTACGGATCATACGAACGGCAGATATGGAGAAGTAACGATTCAGCAGTGTAAGCTGTGCCAGAGAATATGGATTCATTATTTTGTTGAATTTGAGCATTTTCCTAAATCAGGAAGATGGTACAAAGGAATTGTTTCGAAAAAAGACCGTTCGCAGATCACCCCGGAAAATGCAGTGGAATATCTGGAAAGCCTTGAATGGTATGTTTATGGAGGCTCTTTTTTTGAAAGTACAGGAACTTTCGGACAGGGAAAATTGAATGTGTAATATTTTTCATGCTGACCTAAAAAAGATAAGCATTAACATTAAATACCAAATCAATGAAGCCATTTATAATTGTTATTCTGATGCTGAATTCTGTCACAGTGATCGCTCAGCAAAATCAGATCTCCAGAAAGGAGTTGTTGAAAGCTGCCATTAATCAGAAAGTGAAGACTACCGAAATTCAGGAAGTAACGCTGGCACCGGGATTGGAAGTTCCAAAGCATCTGCACCCGTGTCCGGTAGTGGGTGTCATAAAATCCGGGGAAGCTGTTTTTCAGATAGAGGGGCAGCAAAAAACAATTCTTCATGAAGGAGACGCTTTCTATGAACCCAAAAATGCAAAGATCCTTCACTTTGATAATGCATCAGCAGAAAAGCCGCTTGTTTTTACAGCGATCTACCTGAAAGAAGGAAAGGAAGAAAACATAAAATTATTAAAATAGCAGTTTCACAGATCAGCCATCTGAATTTCCAATCTTAAAATTGATAAAACTCACTTTGGTGCTTGGTAATTTATATGTAAATTTGTGAGAATTAAGAAAGATAATAATAAACAAATTCATACAATAACATGAGTCAATTCGATGTTACCGTAATAGGTTCCGGTCCTGGAGGTTATGTAGCTGCTATCCGTGCGGCACAATTAGGTTTCAAAACAGCAATTATTGAAAAATATCCAACTTTAGGCGGAACTTGTCTTAACGTTGGATGTATTCCGTCAAAAGCGCTTTTAGACAGCTCTGAGCATTTCGAGAACGCGAAGCATAACTTTGCAGGCCACGGAATCATTATCAATGAGCCGCAGGCTGATATTGCAAGAATGATCGAGCGTAAGAACGAAGTGGTAAAACAGAATACAGACGGGATTAACTACCTGATGAGCAAAAACAAGATCACTGTTTTTGAAGGATTGGGAAGCTTCGAATCTGCCACTCAGATCAAAGTGACAAAAAATGATGGTTCTTCAGAAACTATCGAATCCAAATATACCATTATCGCAACCGGTTCCAAGCCGTCTTCTTTACCTTTCATTACCCTGGATAAAGAAAGAGTGATTACTTCTACAGAAGCATTAAACCTTAAAGAAATTCCTAAGCACCTGGTAGTAATCGGTGGAGGAGTAATCGGTCTTGAATTAGGTTCTGTATACTTAAGATTGGGAGCTCAGGTAACTGTTGTTGAATTCATGGATAAGATTATTCCGGGAATGGATGGAGCTTTAAGCAAGGAATTGACTAAAGTTCTTAAGAAGCAGGGAATGAAGTTTATGCTTTCTACAGCTGTTTCAGCAGTGGAAAGAAACGGAGATACTGTAAAAATCACCGCTAAAGATAAAAAAGGAGAAGAAGTAGTTGTAGAAGGAGATTACTGTTTGGTTTCAGTAGGAAGAAGACCTTATACAGAAGGTCTTGCTCTTGAAAAAGCAGGAGTGGAACTTGACGAAAGAGGAAGAGTGAAAGTAAACGACCACCTGCAAACTAACGTAGCTAATATCTATGCAATCGGTGACGTTATCAAAGGGGCAATGCTTGCTCACAAAGCTGAAGAAGAAGGAGTTTTGGTTGCTGAAATACTGGCAGGACAGAAACCTCACATCAACTATAACCTTATTCCTGGTGTTGTGTACACATGGCCTGAAGTTGCCGGAGTTGGTAAAACGGAAGAGCAGCTAAAAGAAGAAGGAGTAGCTTACAAAGTAGGTTCTTTCCCGATGAGAGCATTAGGCAGAAGCCGTGCCAGTGGTGATATTGACGGTCTTGTGAAGATTATTGCTGACGAAAAAACGGATGAGGTTTTAGGAATGCACATCATTGGAGCAAGAGCAGCCGACCTTATTGCAGAAGGCGTAATCGCTATGGAATTCCGTGCAAGTGCTGAAGACATCGCAAGAAGTTCTCACGCTCACCCAACCTATGCTGAAGCTATTAAAGAAGCAGCATTGGATGCTACGGAAAAAAGACCGATTCATATGTAATTTTTTATTGAAAGATTTAAAAATTCAAATATTTAAAAATGAAAGAGAAGCAAAATGCTTCTCTTTTTTATTTGAGCAAAAAAATTCATCCTTGTATTCTCTTTTGGAGCTATTTTTAAACATTAACAATGCTGATAGGACAGCTGTAGAAACAGTAAAACAGGATATATAGTTTAAAATCTTCAATTTTCCGTACCTTTGTAGCTAATTTATATTCAATGCAACTCGGAAAAACCCAGACTTTAAAAATTTCAGATAAAAACAATTCAGGATGGATCTTGACGGATGAATCAGGCGAAAAAGCTTTTTTGCCTAAAGTTTTCACCAATGATGAAAAAGAAATTGATGAAGAAATTGAAGTCTTTGTCTATCAGGATGACGGTAAATTAAAAGCAACCACTGAAATTCCATTGGCAGAAGTAGGCGAGTATGCTGTAATGAGCTGTGTACAGAGTCTTCCAAGCGGAGCCTTTATGGACTGGGGAATTATTAAAGACCTTTTTATTCCTTACAAACAACAGAAATCCAAAATTATTGAAGGGAAAAGATACCTGGTTTATCTTTATGTAGATGAAGACCTTGATCTGATTACCGGAACCACAAAATTCAAAAGAAATCCACAATATCAGGACCTTCCTTTCCAAAAAGGAGATAAAGTAGACCTGCTTATGATGAATGAAAGTGAGCTGGGCTGGAATGTAGTGATCAATAAAAAGTATATCGGACTTGTGTATGCTTCGGATGTATTCAAAAAACTCTATCCTTTATCAGAAGAAAGCGGTTACATCAAAGCGATCCGTGAAGATGGTAAAATTGATGTTTCTTTACAGCCGGAAGGATTTGAAAATATAGATGAATTCAAACAGAAGATTCTGAATAAGCTGGAAGAGAACTATGGACTGCTTTATCTTTCAGACAAATCTTCTCCTGAGGAAATCAAAGACGAGCTTCAGATGAGTAAAAAGAATTTCAAAAAAGCACTCGGCGGACTTTATAAAGACAAGATCGTCGATATTTCAGAAGATAAAATAAGATTATTGTAAGAAAATACAGGCTGTCGTTAAGATAGCCTTTTTTATGATTTTAGCGTAGTAATAAAGACTTCGGCGGCCCAAAAGGGCCGCCGAAGTCTTTATTAACTAATTTTCTGTTCAAAATTTAAATTCCAAAACATGATGCATATCATAACAATTTCGTTTAATTATTTTGTTTAACAATTTTGTCAAAAATAAAATTTGATTTACATTTGCACAAAATTGTTTAACAATAATGTCAAATCAAGCAAAAAAAGACCAAACACAGGAATTGATCAAAGAGACAGCGAAGAATTTATTCTTTGTGAAAGGGAAGTTTGATGCTACTACCCAGGAGATTGCGGATGAAGCGGGAGTAAACAGAACACTGATTAATTACTATTTCCGCTCAAGAGATAACCTGATTCAGATCATTTTTGATGAAGCTCAGCGGGTGGAACAGGAAAAATCCAAGATTATCCAGAATGCAGATCTGCCTTTCAAAGTGAAGATAAGCAAGTTTATAGAGGGCAGTCTTTCCACCAGTCTTCAGTATCCGTATCTCGAAACTTACATCGTTTCACAGATCAATAAAGGAAATTGTCATCAGAAAGACATAGAAGAAGATGTACTGGAAACCCTTTATAAAGACATCGAAAAAGAAATGGAATTAGGGAATATAGAAAAAATGGCTCCAGTTCAGTTTATCATGAATATGGTTTCTTTACTGGTTTTTCCGAGTGCTGTAAGACCTTTATTTATGGAAAATCTGATGATCAGTGATGAGGAATATGATAAAATTATTTCTGAAAGAAAAGACATCATTATCAATATGCTTTTCAAAAATTAAAAAAATGTTAAAGTATTTTGGAAAACGATACGTCAATTAGAAGTAAAAGCATTGAAAAGAAAAACTACATTAAAAAATAAACGAAGTATACAATTATGAAAAGAAAACGTATAACTGCTAAAAAGCTAAAAATTGGGATAGCTGCAGCATTTATGATTTTCGGCTTTTCATCGGTCTCTGCCCAGCAGCAGGTTTCTTTACAGGAAGCCATCAAGCAGGCACTGCAGAATAAAGCAGAAGCTAAAAAGGCCGCATTGCAGATCAAAAAAGCTGAATACAAGATTGATGAGGCCAGAGCCGGTGCCTTACCACAGATAAGCGCCACTGCCGGATTAACTTATAACCCTGTTATCCAGGAATCCTTGCTTGAATTTGGAGGTGAGAGAATCAGAGCCCAGCTGGGACAGCCATGGAGTTCAAGTGCTGTAGTTCAGCTTCAGCAGGCTATATTTGACCAGAGAGTTTTCACAGGTCTTAAAGCTGCAAAATCTACAAGAGAATTTTACGTTCTGAATGCCCAGCTGACTAATGAACAGATCATTGAAAATGTAGCAACAGCCTATTATCAGGTTTTTGTACAGGAAGAAAACCTTAAAACAGTAGAGGCAAGCTATGCCAATACCGAAAAAGTAAGAAACGTGATCAAAAGCCTGGTAGATAATGGTTTGGCGAAAGCTATCGACTTAGACCGTACCAATGTACAGCTTACCAATATCGGTTCAAACAAACAGCAGCTGATCAATTCCGTTGAACTTTCAAAAAATGCTTTAAAGTTTTATATGGGAGTTCCTATCAGTACAGATATCGAGCTTGAAGAAAAAACAATAGAACCGAGACCGGAACTTATTGCGAGTAACGTAAACCTTGAAGACCGTACAGAGCTTAAAGTATTAAATAAAAACAGAGAACTTCTGCAGTTTAACAAAAAAGCTACGGAAGCTTATCTTTATCCGACAGTGAATCTTACCGCAAATTATGGCTGGTCCGGTATGGGTAAAAAATTCCCTTTAACCAACGGCCTTAATAATGGTGTTCTTTGGAGTGATTATTCAGCCATCGGTTTAAATATCAACATCCCGATTTTCACGGGAGGGGCTACAAAAGCTAAGATCAACCAGGCTGAGATTGATATCCAGGATTTAGATGTGGATATTCAGAATACACAGTTAAGCTTAAGCTTGGATTATAAAAATGCCATTACCAATATGGAAAATGCATTGATTAATATCCAGAGTATGAAAGATAATGTGGATCTGGCAGAAAGAGTGCAGAAAAATACTCAGGCCAACTATCAGTATGGTTTGGCAACCCTTACGGAAGTATTGGATTCTGAAAATGCTTTAACACAGGCAAAACAGAACTATTCCAACGCATTACTGGATTACAAGCAGGCTGAGATCAAATTAATTAAAGCTAAAGGAGAACTGAACACACTACAAAACTTATAATAAACTAAAATGAAAAAAACTTTAATATATATCATCGTAGCAGCTGTGCTGATAGGTCTGGCAGCCTACAAGATTGCAGGGAATAAAGAAAAACAGACCCAGGAAGTAAAAGAAGTTGCCAAGCAGGTAGATAAGATCAATGTGAACGTTGTAACGGTTACAAGAGAAAATATCGATACCGATTACTCGGCGAACGGAACTTTCATTCCAAAGCAGGAAATGAACCAATCTTCTGAAATTTCAGGACGTATCGTAAATGTTCTTGTAAAAGAAGGATCAAGAGTTTCTGCGGGTCAAACTTTGGCAACCATTAAAAGAGATGCTATCGAAGTTGATATTACGCAGGCTCAGAATAATCTGCAAAATGCAATTGTTGATAATCAGCGTTACGAAAATGCCTTTAAAACCGGAGGGGTTACAAAGCAGCAGGTAGACAACTCAAGATTGCAGTTGAAAAATGCACAGGCAGCTGTAAGAGCTCAGGGGGTAAGAGTAAACGATACCAGCATCCGTGCAGGGATTAGCGGAACCATCAACAAAAAAATGGTAGAACCGGGAACAGTTGTTTCAGTAGGAAGTTCAATGTTTGAAATCGTGAATATCAACAGTTTAAAACTTTCCGTTTTAGTAGACGAAAGCCAGATTGGAAAAATCCAGTTAGGTCAGGAAGTTCCGATTAAAGTAAACGTTTTACCGGAGGATTCTTTCGTAGGTAGAATTACATTCATTGCACCGAAAAGTGACGCTTCTTTGAATTTCCCTGTTGAAATTGAAGTTCAGAACAGAGGAAACCTGAAAGCGGGGATGTATGCTACTGCTACCTTTAAAACAAACAACGGAGCTGAAACGCAGAATATGCTGACTGTTCCTGCAGAAGCATTCGTAAATGGAGTAAGCTCAGGTCAGTTATTTGTTGTTCAGAACGGTGTTGCCAAGCTAATCAAAGTAACGGTTGGAAAAGTTTACGGAGACAAAGTTCAGGTACTAAGCGGACTGAATGGAGGCGAGCAGGTAGTAACGAGCGGACAGATCAACTTAGACAACGGGTCTAAAGTGAATATTATAAAGTAGAAAGGGTATGAAGTTAGCAGAAATATCGATTAAAAGACCCTCGCTGGTTATCGTATTATTTACGATACTTACTTTGGGCGGGATCTTGAGTTACACCATGATGGGGTACGAATTGATCCCTAAGTTTGAAACCAACATGGTAACCATTTCCACGGTGTATCCCGGAGCTTCACCTGCTGAGGTGGAAACCTCCGTTACCCGGAAAATTGAGGATGCCGTTGGTTCCCTGGAAAACGTAAAAAAAGTAGAATCTTCTTCATATGAAAGTTTATCCGTAATCATGGTTCAGCTGAACGACGGTGCGGATGTGGATTATGCTCTGAACGATGCCCAGAGAAAGGTAAATGCAATCCTGGCAGACCTTCCGGATGATGTGGATGCACCATCCCTGAACAAATTCTCTTTGGACGATTTACCGATTATCACGATGAGTATTTCATCTGATAAGCTGAACAGTAAAGACCTTTATGACCTTCTCGATAAAAAGATCGAACCTATTTTCTCCCGTGTAAACGGTGTGGCACAGGTAGATCTTGTAGGGGGGCAGGAAAGAGAAATCCAGGTGAATCTGGATGAGAAAAAGCTGCAGGGTTACGGGCTTTCCATTGCAGACGTACAGCAGGCCATTCTTTCCTCAAACCTTGATTTCCCTACTGGTAGTTTAAAAACAAGAACAACAAAATCTACCATCAGATTATCAGGAAAATATAAGTCTATTCAGGAAATGAACAATCTTGTAGTTTCCAATAAAAATGGAGCTCAGGTGCGTTTATCAGATATTGCAACAGTTTTCGACTCTCAGAAAGATGCTGAAAAAGTAGCAAGATTCAACCAGTTTCCTACGATTTTGATGCAGGTTAAGAAACAGTCGGATGCCAACGCGGTTGCTGTATCCGAAAGTGTTCAGAAGACTATTGCAACAGTAGAAGCAGCTTATAAAGTACAGGGAGTAAAAGTAAAAGTGGTGAATGATACTACAGACTTTACCCTTGAATCTGCCAACCACGTTATTTTCGACTTATTTTTAGCGATTATCCTGGTGGCAATTGTGATGTTATTATTCCTTCACAGTATCAGAAATGCATTCATCGTAATGGTTTCTATCCCGGCATCATTGGTGGCAACGTTCATCGGAATGAATTTAATGGGGTATACCTTAAACCTGATGAGTTTACTTGGTCTGTCGCTCGTGGTAGGTATCCTTGTGGATGACGCGATCGTTGTACTGGAAAACATCTACCGTCACATGGAGATGGGTAAAAGTAAGATCAGGGCGGCTTATGACGGAGCTTCGGAGATCGGGTTTACCGTTGCAGCGATTACCTTGGTAATTGTAGTGGTATTCTTACCGATTGCGATGAGTTCAGGTCTTGTGGCCAATATCCTTGCCCAGTTCTGCGTCACAGTAGTTATTGCGACGATGTTATCATTGTTGGCCTCATTTACCATTATTCCGTGGTTATCATCAAGATTTGGTAAGCTTGAGCATTTGACAGGTAAAAACTGGTTCCAGAAATTTATCCTTTGGTTTGAAGGGCTGATTGATAAGTTTACTCACTGGATTACAGGAATCCTTGAATGGTGTCTGAAAACCACTTTAAGAAGAATATCAACGGTGGTGATTACATTCATTGTTTTGATCTCTTCATTCATGCTGGTGGCATTCGGTTTCATTGGTGGTGAATTCTTCCCTCCGATTGACCGTGGACAGTTCCTGGTTCAGATGGAATTATCAAAAGATGCAACTGTTGAAAAAACTAACCAGCTGACATTAGATGTTGAGAAGTTTTTAAGAAACGATAAAGATGTGGTGGATCTGATCACAACGGTTGGTCAGCAGTCTACCGGTTTTGGTGGAGCTCAGGCTACAACTTACCAATCTGAGGTTCAGGTAAATTTAACGGATAAATCTGAACGTTCTGAAAGTACCAACATCAAAGCGGCAAAAGTAAAAAGGGCGTTAGAAGAGAAATTCACAGGAGTTGAGTTTAAAACAGCTCCAATCGGTATCATGGGTGCGGAAAATGCTCCGATCGAGATGGTAGTGACAGCTCCGGATAACGCGACAGCAGTAAAAGAAGCAACAAGAATCTTAGAATTGCTGAAAAAAGTTCCGGGTGCAGTAGATGCTGAATTATCAACAGATACCGGTAATCCGGAAGTTCAGGTAAATATCGACAGAGATAAAATGGCTTCTTTAGGATTGAATCTTTCAAGTGTAGGACAGACAATGCAGACTGCATTTAACGGAAATACAGACGGAAAATTCAGAGCAGGAGAATATGAATATGATATTAATATCCGTTTTGGTGATGCAAACAGACAGTCTATTGATGATGTTAAAAACCTGATGTTCACTAATCCTCAGGGACAGCAGGTTCGTTTGAGCCAGTTTGCTGAAGTGAAAATGGGTTCAGGACCGAGTTTGCTTGAACGTAGAGATAAATCTCCTTCTGTAAAAGTAAGAGCTAAGGCAGTAGGTAGACCTGTGGGTGACGTTGCCAATGAATGGGCCAACCAGTTCATGGACAGCAAAAACAAACCTGTAGGAGTAGATTACATCTGGAGTGGAGATATGGAAAACCAGCAGGAAGGTTTCGGTACATTAGGAATTGCTTTATTGGCGGCTATTGTATTGGTTTACCTGGTAATGGTTTCACTGTATGACAGTTTCGTATATCCGTTCGTGGTATTGTTCTCGATTCCGTTGGCAATGATCGGGGTAATGGTCATCCTTGCCTTAACAGCCAACTCACTGAACATCTTTACGATGCTGGGGATGATCATGTTGATTGGTCTTGTTGCGAAAAACGCGATCCTGATCGTAGACTTTACCAATGCCAGAAAAGCGGCAGGTGCCAATACACATGATGCTTTGGTTCAGGCCAACCACGCACGTCTTCGTCCGATCCTGATGACCACTATTGCGATGATCTTCGGTATGTTACCGATCGCATTGGCAACCGGAGCAGGAGCGGAGATGAACAAAGGTCTTGCATGGGTAGTTATCGGTGGTTTGACATCATCTCTATTCCTTACCTTGATTATCGTGCCGGTAGTGTACTCTCTGTTCGATTCTATTCTACGCAGAATGGGTAAACATGAAAAAGTAGACTATGAAGCTGAAATGAAGGCAGATTATGTACATAAAGAACTAAGTGACGACGGATATACTCCTAAGCACATAGATTAATATAACAACCTTAATTAACCTAAAAGCGCCTCAGATTTCTGTGGCGCTTTTTAATTTTTAGAATAATTACCTTTTAATACTGTTAAACTGTTTGTTTAGCTTTCTGTTTTTCTATTTGCTCATTGCCCCATATCCGTAAATAGTCAATGAAGGGAATAAGCTGCTGGCCTACTTCTGTTAAAGAATATTCTACCTTTGGCGGAACTTCATGATATACTTTTCTGATGACAAGATTATCGTCTTCCAGTTCGCGTAAGGTCTGGGTAAGCATTTTCGGGGTAATATCGGAGAGTGTTTTCCGTAACTCACCGTAACGCATGATCGTCTTTACGTGCAGATACCATAAGATTCTTCCTTTATACTTACCTCCAATTCTCCGGAATGCATAGTCAACCGGGCAGGATGGTTCGTCAGTTAAATATTTTTTCATAATTACCTTAAAATTAATGGTTTGATAATCAGTAATAGTATACTTTTAGTCTGTAGAGTACAAAAAAGTGCATACTTGACTGTAATATACCATTAATTTTACTTTTGTTTCAACCTTAAAGTAAAAATATAATGAAAACGATTATTTTAAATGAATCCGGAGGTGTTGACAAGCTTCAGTTGACTGATACAGAAAAGCCCCAAATAAAAAGTAATGAAGTATTAGTGAAAGTAAACGCAATAGGGATCAACCCGGTTGATGTAAATGCCAGAGCGTATGACGGTGTCCTCAGTTGGATATATGGTGATGTAAGGCCTGTGATCTTAGGATGGGATATTGCAGGAGAGGTAAGTGAAACCGGAGACGGAGTAAGTGATTTTAAAACCGGGGACAGGGTTTTCGGAATGATCAACTTTTTCGGAAATGGAAAAGCCTATTCAGAATATGTGGCTGCTCCTGAAAGTCATCTGGCTTTGATTCCTGAAAATCAGACATTCCAGCAGGCTGCAGCGGCTACTCTGGCAGCGGTGACAGCGTATCAGGCCTTGGTGGATGTCGCTAAAATCAAAAAGAATGACAGGGTTCTGATTCATGCTGCGTCAGGAGGAGTTGGTCATTTTGCTGTACAAATCGCCAAATATTTCGGAGCTTATGTCATAGGGACTTCTTCTCTCACTAATAAGGATTTTGTCCTTTCAATAGGTGCGGATGAACATATTGATTATACCCAAAAAGACAGCTTGGATAAGGTTAGAGACATTGATATTGTATTAGATACCATCCAGGGAGAAACATTGCTGAAATCAATTGATGCAGTGCGGCCTGGCGGAATCATTGTAACATTGCCTTCGCCTGAAATTCCTCAGGATGTACAGGATAAAGCAGCCAAACAGAATATACATCTTGAGTTCATGATGGTAGCTTCCAAAAAGGAAACGATCAGGGCAATTGCAGACTTGTTGGAGAATAAATCTTTAATTCCCCATATCCATAAGGTTTTCTCGTTTGAGGAAATGGGCAAAGCTCATCTGGAAATGGAAACAAAAAGAGTAGTGGGTAAAATAGTGGTCACCTTATAAAAAAGTATCTTTTCAAGGTTTCGGATAAGTACGTCAGGTTTCTGATGTACTTTTTAGTTTGCTGGAAAATTATTTTAATCAAAAAAGGCTTTCAGAATACCTGAAAGCCTTTACTTATTTTATTTCGAAAAACTAATCTGCCATAGCTTCGCCAGCCTTTCTGTAGATAAAACTTCCGTAAATGTGTCTTCTTGCAAAACGGCTTGGAGAATCGGAATTGACCATTTTAATATATGTATTTCTTGGAACTCCAAGGTATTCATACATGTTTCCGTTCAGATGCTGAACTTTTAAAACTGCCTTCTCAAGGTAAAAATCCTGGATGTTGGATTTTGTAATTGTTTCCGTATATTCTTCCTTATATTTTTCCTGTGTTTCAGGATTGATGCTCACCAGAAAATGATAGGCTTCAATGATGGACTTGCTTTTTTCCTCTGCTTCCAGCTTTCCGGCTTCGTCATTGATAAATTTATCAGGATGCGTATCTTTCATCGTATTCCTGTAAATTGTTTTCAATTCCTTTAAAGTAACGGTTTTATCAACTTCAAGAAGCTTTCTGTATTCGCCTAATTTTTTCATAACTGTAGAATCCTTATTTCGGGGTGCAAAATTAAGGTTTTTAATTGAGAAAATCGTAAGTTATTCAGTATTAATTTATTTGATGTCATGGAAAGATATTAGAAACAAATTCCTTTTAATCAGATTCATTTAAGCTTTTAAGTTCATTAATATCTTCAATATCTTTTTTTCTTCCGCTTGATTTTTTATCTTCTATAAGGTCATCCAGACTGATAAAGTTAATATTTATACCATCCAATTGTATAATTTCTTTTTTGAGACTTGCTTTTGAGTAAGTTATTGCGGAACGGGTTTCCGGAAGAAGATCTAAAGTAAAATCAGGCAGTTCCAATTTAAAAAAAGATTTTTTTGGATTGGGGCTTCTCTCTGTTCTATACTTGGTAACATCTTTTCCAAGATTTTCAATGGCATTAATTAGCTTGAAATAGTTCTCATAAGTAGGATTATACCATACATCAATATCAGGTTTTCCGGAAATTGTGCCGTCCATATTGGTAGACGCTCTATAGTAACCATAATAGGCAACAGCCGTTCCACCTATAATCATATATTCTATAGAGTGGTTTTCAAAAATCTTACACACGGACAGGAGGCTTAATTTAAAATCATCTTCCATTAGGTTAATTGCTTTTAGACGGAGATTTTTGTATGGATTTAATGAATTTCTCGAATTTTTTATGCTTTTCGTCCACAGTTCTTTTATCCAATGAATTATGTTCATCAGATTTCAGTTCTTTAAAAGATGAATATTTTACAATTGTCTTCATTTTAGTAAGTAGCTGTTTTACTTGTTGATACTAATTTACGAAATATATTATAAACTTCTTATGTTTCATTTTAAGGTTAATGTTAGAATAAAAATTAGAGTAGTTATATTGTGGAAATTTATGTTAAAGTTAAACTTTGGATAAAAAATCCCAACTTACGTCGGGATTATAAATGTTAAATTTTACAGCCAGTAATTCTTCAGATTTTCCTGCATTATATGAGCCGCAGCGGCTTCTTTTGAAGCCTCCACCATTGCAATCAGCGCCTTCTCCGTTTCATCCCAATGCCTGGTTTTCAATCCGCAGTCAGGATTCACCCAAAGCTGCTGTGCAGGGATTACAGCTTGTGCTTTCTTCAGCAGTTCAAGCATTTCTTCTTTTGAAGGAACTCTCGGGGAGTGGATATCGTAAACTCCCGGTCCGATATCATTCGGATATTTGAAATCGGCAAAGGCCTGCAGCAGTTCCATCTGGCTTCTGGAGCATTCTATGGTGATGACATCGGCATCCATGTCTGCTATATTCTGGATAATATCATTGAACTCGGAATAACACATATGAGTATGAATCTGTGTGGCATCTTCCACACCGCTTGCCGAAATTCTGAAAGCTTCCACAGCCCATTTCAGGTACTCCTGCCATCCGGATCTTCTGAGCGGAAGTCCCTCCCTGATGGCCGGCTCATCAATCTGTATAATTCTGATGCCTGCTTTTTCGAGGTCATTTACCTCATCGCGAATTGCCAGTGCAATCTGTTTACAGGTTAAAGAACGGGGCTGATCGTCACGGACAAAAGACCATTGCAGAATCGTAACCGGACCTGTAAGCATTCCTTTTACCCATTTCTGGGTCAGAGACTGAGCGTACTGCGACCAGTAAACCGTCATCGGGTGTGGACGGTGAACGTCACCATAGATTACCGGAGGTTTTACACAGCGGCTTCCATAACTCTGGACCCATCCGTTTTGCGTAAAGGCAAAAACTGAAAGCTGTTCTCCGAAATATTCCACCAAATCGTTACGCTCAAATTCTCCGTGAACCAGTACATCAATTCCGGTTTCTTCCTGCCAGCGGATGGTTCTTTCCGTTTCTTTTTTAAGTAGGGTATCATATTGCTCTGCGGTCAGGTCTCCTTTTTTGAATTTTGATCTCCAGGTTCTTACTTCTTTGGTCTGGGGGAAGGAACCAATTGTTGTGGTGGGAAATAAAGGAAGCTGTAAAACTTTCTGCTGTTCTTCTTTTCTGACGCTGAACGGGCTGTTTCTCCTTGCATCATCTTCAGTAATTACCTCTACACGGTCTTTTACTTCCTGGTTATGGATCAGTGGTGAAACTTTTCGGGTATCAACGGCTTTTTTATTTTCTGCATATTGTTGTAAGGCCTGGTAATCTGCATTTCCTGATGCCAGTTTCTTTAAGGCTACAATCTCGTATACTTTCTGCTTGGCAAAAGCCATCCATTGCTTGATTTCAGGAGATAGCGTTTTTTCGTCAGTCTCCAGGTCAAGATCGAAAGGAGCGTGAAGAAGGGAACATGAAGGGGCAATGAAAACCCTGTCTGAGCCGATGGTACTGACAGCTGTTTGAATAAACGCTAAAGATTTTTCAAAATCATTTTTCCAGATGTTTCTTCCGTCCACAATACCTAAAGACAGGCTTAATGTCTGAGGAATGGTTTGCAATACTTGTTCCAGCTGTTCAGGGCAGCGTACCAGATCAATATGAAGGACATCCGCAGGAAGTGATGCAGCCAGGGAAAGGTTGTCTTTTAAACCTTCAAAATAAGTTGTGAGAATGAATTTAAGATCCGGGAACTGTTTTCTGATTTCAGCATAAACGGATTGGTAAATTTCCTTTGCTTTTTCAGTCAGATCAAGGCCTAAGAAGGGTTCATCAAACTGAATCCAATTTGCTCCATGCTTTTCCAGTTCTTTTAGAATTTCAATGTATACGGGAAGGAGATTTTCTATAAGGTCCAGCTTATCAAAACCTTCTTCTTTCTCTTTTCCCAGAAGAAGATAGGTGAGAGGTCCTATGATGACAGGTTTGGCATTTATTCCGGCTTGTTTTGCATGGATAAATTCACTGATGATCTTTTTTGAAAATAACCTGAACTGCTGATTCTTTTGGAATTCAGGGACAATATAATGGTAATTGGTATCGAACCATTTTGTCATTTCCATCGCGGTAATATCCAGACCGTCCTGCTGGTAGCCTCTGGCCATCGCAAAATAAAGATCAAGTTCAGAATTGGAGGTTCTCGCTGTGATTTCCTTGTAACGCTCAGGAATGGCTCCAACGGTTAAGGTCATATCCAAGACCTGGTCGTAATAAGAAAAATCATTGCAGGGGATCAGGTCAATTCCTGCTTCCTGCTGCATCTTCCAGTTTTGTCTGCAGATGGTTTTTCCGGTTTCCAGGAGTTCATTTAATGATGCTTTGCCTGACCAATATTGCTCGCAGGCTTTTTTGAGTTCTCTGTGGCGGCCAATACGCGGGCTTCCAAGAATGTGCGTTTGCATGTTCTAACTTTTAAATTAAACAATAATGATTTTTAAAAGTTCTTTTACAATGCTTCTCAATGCTGCCGGGAAGAATTTTCAGGGAATAAACGGATACAAAAAGGACGTAATCTTCCCGTTAAAGCGAAGAACGTTCAAAAAAGTATCATCTGTATGACCTGAAGCTTCAGACCGCGAAAGCATTGTCCATTCAGAATAGGCAGGTCTCCTGGCTTGTAACGGTTTTATCATCCTTCCCGCTTTGGCAGTGGATATTCTCGGATAAAACCTTTGGGGTATTACTTACAGTTGCGCGACAGCTCGTGATTTTCACACGATTCCCTATTAATTTACGTTAGGTAAAACCTATTCTGTTTGATGAAGGATGTTAAAGAACAAATCTGGAGTAAATTTAGCTATTAAAGTGATTTGGTTGGCTTATTATGAAAAATTAAGAAAATAATTCTGTTTGATCCATATTGTTAAGTGAATTATTCTGTATTTTTGAAAATATAATCCCTAAAAAGAATATTATCCTGTGGAAAGGCTTGACGAAAAGGATATTCAGCTGCTCAGAATCCTTCAAAAAAATGCGAAATTAACAGTAAAAGAGCTTGCAAAAGAGGTTAATCTTTCACCTTCGCCTGTTTTTGAACGGATGAAAAGGCTTGAGCAGGATGGATATATCAAACATTATGCAGCAGTTCTGGAAGCTGAAAAACTGAACCGGGGCTTTACTGTTTTTTGCCAGATCAAACTTAAAATGCATGACCGTGCGGTAGGAAATCAGTTTGTAGAGGATATTTTACAGATTGATGAAGTGGCGGAATGCTACAATATTTCAGGAGATTTCGATTTTCTCCTTAAAGTTCAGGTAAGGGATATGAAACACTATCAGGATTTTGTATTCAATAAGCTGGGATCATTGGATTCCATCGGAGGTGCACACAGTACTTTCGTGATGGCTGAGGTGAAGAATATTCATGGAGTGAGTATATAGAAACAAAAATAGTACCTGTTTTCAGATGCTATTTCAGATTAAAAAATCATGTTTTTGAATTTTTAAGGCAGATGTTCCATTTTTATCACTGCATTTGGCTGATAATCCTCTGTCAGGTTAAATATCTTCCCTAATTTCTGGGAAGCACTGATAAAGCTGACAAACGTGCACAGCTCTGAAATTTCTTTTTCAGAAAAGAATTCCCTCAGCATACTGAAATGATCTTTGAGTATGGAACGATGGTCTTTGCAGAAGAGCTCGGCAAAGCTCACGGCTACGGATATTTTAAGCTCTGTCTGACTGAAATCGGCTTTTCCGCCTTTTACCATACAGTACTCACAGCCGTTCCCAAAGGCTAGGGTTCTTCGTACCTGCTCGAGCAGATTGGGATCCAATGTTGTATTTTTAAAGAAAACTTCTTCAAGATTATTCCATTTTGCCAGGATCTCCGGGTTGTGCCCGATCAGTTTTTCAAATGGTGTATTTCCGTGGTTTGAAAATTCAATTGTTGTCATATTTTTTTTATGTCAAATTTCTATTTAATTCATAGCATTTTAAAGTGGATTTAATGGTTTAATTTTATAATTTTGAAGAATTCCACTGATTTAATTTAAAAATGCAATGAAAATAGTTTTAGATGAATTTGATCATAAAATTTTAGATTTACTGATTGAGAATTCCAGATTAAGTTATGCCGAAATAGGGCGAAAAATTTCCCTGTCTCAGTCTGCCACAAAAGAAAGAGTACAGAACCTTACCGATACCGGAGTGATCAAAAGCTTTACAGCAGATGTTGATTACGGCCTTCTTGGGTACAGCCTGAAAGTTATTATTCATCTGAAATTCAAAAATGACGAGTTCAGGGTATTTATCGACCATCTGAAACAGTTTCCCGAGATCATCAGCTGCAAAAGGATCACAGGCGAATATTGCCTTATTGCCGAATGTGTACTGAAGGACAGTACTCATCTTGAAAATATCATCGACAGGCTGATAAAGTTCGGAATTCCTTCTACATCCGTTCAGCTGTCTGAAATAAGAACCAATCGTTTTTTTCAAACTCAATAAGCGAATTTTTATAGAAAGAAAAACAGTATTCCAGCGGGTATTGTTTTTTAATTTTAAAATACTAGTTTTGATAAAAATTAATTTCTATGGAATCCATGTTTATGATCTTTATTTTAGCAATATTCGGCGGTTTGGCTTATGTTATCATGCGCTTTTTTAACCGATGGACGGCTAAATCCCAATATAAAACAATATGGAACGGGCTGATCTTCATTGCCTCTTTTGCCCTGTTGCTATTTATTGCATTTTTTATTTTCATTACCAATGTCAGCTTTGAGCGCTAATCCTCTTTGCTTTCCTGATAATCAGGTATGCCGCAGACAGGTTAATAATGAGGGAAGCCCATACATTTAATCCGTAAAATAACTCATAATCGTACAGGTTTTCCTGATAGATCAGATTCTTTATAATTCTGAAGGTAATAGCTGTAGTAGTCACTGCATAGCTCAGGATCATGTATTTTTTATGGGCAGGAACATTCCCTTTTTTAATGAAAGAAAAAGCAGCAACTGTAAAACAGGCCCAGAGAATATCCTGAAGCAGAAAGCCTGTAATCCCAATCATCCCGCCGTTTGAAAATAATCCGAGGACAAAACAGGCCGGAACATTAATGATCAGGATATTGTAAACATATATTTTTCCTATCACGCGGTGAAGCACTCTGTTTTCCGCTAAAAAACGGTTTGAAAACTGAGTGAGTCCTGCTAAAAGACAAAGGGTAATTGAAAAGATATGAATGTAAAAGAATGCCATCCAGTATGGATTGCTGACTACTTTTTGCTTGAACTGCAGGAAGCCAACATTTTTATCAAAACCGGTATATTGGGAAATGGTTTTCAGCATCAGCATACTGAAAATCAAAATAGCTGCAACAGCCCATATTCTGAGGGTTTTAACGGCCATTCTATTGATGGAGTGTTAGGGAATGCTGATCATAGATATATTTTGCATTATTGTTCCTGATCACAATATCTTCACTTCCGGGTTTTAAGACTAATGAATCTGCATCAAAAGTAAAGGTAATCTCTTTGTTTGATTCCTGAATTTTTAAGATATCGGTTAATTTTTTTCTCTCATCATTAGGTTCAATATCTAAATTTCCAAGATACTTTATTTTTCGTTTTTCCAATAAAAAAGCCTCACCACCAAAGAAATATTCAAAAGCCTGCTGACAGACAATGATGACATTGCCGTTCTGACTGTTCTTATAAAAGTGCGGTTCATAAAGATAGGTTTCCCCGGATCCTTTGGAGGTGTACATGATTTCGTTTTGGTTATTGAGCATTAGAAGCCTGTTTCCCCAATCTTTTTCAGTATCCGGTAAAGCCCATCAATAAATGAATAGTTTCCAGTTACAATCGTATTTACCCCGACAGAAAAAGCTTTTTCAACATCAAATCCTTTTATTTTTAAGCCGGTAATGCTTTCGGGTTTGAATTCAGAATATACGGCATCTCTTACCATCTCAGGTTTGGGAGCTTCAGCAATTTTATGACTGACGGGTGTTTGTTTCTCTTTTTGTGGCTCTTCTTTACAGCTGGCAAGAGTAAGTATAACCAAGGCCGGAACTAATTTTCTCATCTGGTTTCTAAACAATGTTTTTAATGCACAGATACTGCAGCAGCATAATGGTCTTGGCATCCATGATCTCGCCCTTGTCTATCATAGCAAGAGCATCTTCAAATGGCAGCTCCAAGACTTCAATATTTTCACCTTCTTCTTCAAGTCCGCCTCCATCTGTGATCTTCATTTCATGAGAATATTCAGCTATGAAAAAATGCAGGATTTCCGTTACAGAGCCGGGTGACATATAGGCTTCAAACACTTTTTCCACTTTCGAAATTTTATAACCGGTTTCTTCTTCTGTTTCTCTTTTGATGCATTCTTCCGGGTTGTCATTATCCAGAAGGCCGGCGCAGGCTTCAATAAGCATACCTGTAGTATTTCCGTTGATGAAGGTTGGGAGTCTGAACTGCCGGGTTAAAATTACGGTGCCGGAAATCTTATTATAAAGAAGGATAACCGCCCCGTTTCCTCTGTCGTAGGCTTCCCTGCTTTGGGTTTCTTTATTTCCGTCCTTTTTTTCAATGGTGTAGGTTACTTTTTTTAAAGTATACCAGTTATCTGATAAAATTTCTGTTTTAAGAATGTTGATGTTAGGATTCTGCATTAGATATTTCTGTGTTATATTGGAATGGTGTCCTGATGGAAATGCTAAATTAATATTTCTTTTTCAACATGCCTTTATAATCCTTTAAAATAAGGGAATCATTATAAAATAAACAGGTGATTCTTAATTAAAATAATTTATTTGCCTTTCAGATGTTTCTTTAGATAGATGGAAGTTGCGGAATCGTTGGAAGATAATAATTTTTCTACGGTTCCTTCGAAAACGATCTTTCCGCCAAGTTTTCCAGCTCCTGGGCCTATATCAATAATCCAGTCGGCCTGGGCAATGATATCCAGGTTATGTTCAATAATAATCAGGGTATTTCCTTTATTAACCAATTCCTGGAAGAAAGAAAGGAGCTTCTCATTATCGATGGGGTGGAGCCCTGTACTGGGTTCGTCCAGGATGATGATTTTATTGGTATGATTCAGTTCTCTGGTTAGCTTTAAGCGCTGCCTTTCACCGCCTGAGAAGCTGTCCAGCCTTTGTCCGAGCGTGAGATAATCCAGCCCCAATTTGATCAGCAGGCTGAATTCATGCTCAAAGCAGGTTTTTGGGAAAAAGTGCAGGGCTTCCAGAACAGTCATATTCATAATATCAGCAATGTTTTTTTCCTGATATTCGTATTTCAGAACCTGCGGCTTGAATCCTGATCCATTGCATACTTCGCAAGGCTGTTCAATATCATCCATAAACGCAAGATCTATCTTTTCAACGCCTAATCCTTTGCAATTGGGACATGCGCCTTGTCCGTTTCTGCTAAAAAGTTTTTCAGAGACATTATTGGTGGTTGAAAAAAGCTTTCTAACCGTGTTTGACAGGTTAAGGTAAGTCAATAGGTTTGAGCGGCTGCTCGCTGTGAAAACAGACTGATCCACTACGGTGACCTGAGGATAAAACAAAGGTAAAACTTTATTGATCAGCGTACTTTTCCCTGAACCGGCTACACCGGTTACCACAGTCATGATTCCGGTGGGTATTTTGACATTGACGTTCTTTAAATTGTGAAGATTACCGTTTGTTATTTCAAGAAAGCCTTTTGCCGATCTTGGATTTATATTATAACTTCTTTCTTTTTTGAAGTAGCTGCCTGTTTTGCTGTTAGCATTTTTTAAATTCTTAAAGCTTCCTTGGTACATAATTTCGCCTCCGTTTTTTCCTGAGCCGGGTCCCATATCGATGATCAGGTCTGCTATTTTAATCAGGTCCGGATCATGCTCCACAATCAGGACTGTATTTCCTTTATCTCTTATTTTTCTGATAATGTCCACGATATGGTCAATATCTTTAGGGTGAAGGCCGATACTAGGTTCATCAAAGATATACAACAGGTCTAAAAGGCTGTTCCCTAACTGCTTTACCATTTTTATCCTTTGGGATTCTCCTCCTGAAAGGGTGTCTGTTTGTCTGTCTAGGCTCAGATACTGTAAGCCTACATCAAGAAGGTTCTGAAGCTTTTTTTCAAGTTCCAGTATAACGGAAGTATACGTTTCAGATGGTATTTCCCGGATGAAATGTAACAGATCATCGATGGATAAAGCGGTACAGTCTGCAATGTTTCTGCCGTTTATTTTACACGACAATATCTTTGAATTGAGCCGTTGTCCTTTGCAGACAGGACATTCTTTGGTAATAATGACTTTCTTTAAAGTATCTTTTCTGGTGATATTCTCTTTCGAATCTTTTTTCAGAAATGAGTTTTCAATTCTTGGGATAACGCCTTTATATTTTACGGTTTTCCCCCATTGTTTATCAGGATTTTTCGGAGTGTGCTCTTCTGCATGCAGTAATAATTCCCATTCTTGCTGAGTAAAATCTTTAAGTTTTTTGTCATTATCGAAATATCCTGAATGAATGTACCGGGTGAGCCGCCAGCCGCCGGGCTGAAATGTCGGAAATTTTATAGCGCCTTCATTCAGCGATTTATTTTTATCAAAAAGGGTTTCTGTGTTTACGGTTTGCACGTAGCCCAGCCCTTCACATTCGCGGCACATTCCCTGCGGATTGTTAAATGAGAATACATTGGAATAACCCACAAACGGTTCTCCAATCCTGGAAAAAAGCAACCGGAGGGAAGCATAAATGTCTGTGGCTGTTCCTACTGTGGAACGTGCATTTCCGCCTAATCTTTTCTGGTTGATGATGAAAGGAACGTTCAGATTCTCTATTTTATCAACATTGGGAACCCCGAAATGCTGCAGACGGTTTCTTATAAAACTATTCTGGGTCTCGTTGATCTGCCGCTGGGCTTCGGCTCCAATGGTTTCAAATACCAAAGATGATTTCCCGGATCCGGAAACTCCTGTGAAAACTGTTATTTTATTCTTTGGAATGCGTAATGAAATATTTTTCAAATTATTCTGTCGGGCGTGGGTAATAATAATTTCTTTCATAATAATTTCATTAACTTTGTTAATAGTTAACTAAGTTAAGTATTTTTTATGAAACAACAGAATGATGATTTTTTTTAATGTCTTTACAGATTGGCAGTGTTTTATACTTGCCAATATGAATAAAGGCAATATCAGTGGGGTTACTGCAACCCATTACAATATTATAGAATACATATACCGGAAAGAAGAAGTTACCGGGAAGCAGATTTCCAAAGCATTCAATGTCAGTCAGGCGGCAGTATCCAAGCAGATTAAGTTTTTAATTAAGAATGATCTTATAGTGCAAAAGCAAAGTATTTCCGACAGAAGAATTTTTAATCTTTCCGCTACAGAAAAAGGAAAATTTTTGATCAATAATTCGGAAAACTTCCGGAAAACAGTTGCTGATCAGGTTTCAGAAGCTTTAGATCCTGCTGAATTACAGACACTCACATTTCTGCTGAATAAAGCATTAGAAAGTATCAAGATATAACTGAGTTGAATTTCATGGTACTAATTTTTTTCTTTCAAGAGATCCTCCAAAGCCATTTTCAGATCCGAAAATTTAAATTTGAATCCAGTTTCCTGAATCTTTTGTGAAGATGCCCTTGAGCCTTCCAGTAAAGCATCTGCCAATTCTCCGAATATCAATTTTAAAACAAATGCAGGAACATGGGGCATAAAAAGGGGTTTATGAAGAACTTCAGCGATTTTTCTGGTTAAATTTTCATTCGTGGTATGCTGAGGGCAAACGGCATTATAGGCTCCGTCAATTGCAGGGTCTTTCAAAGAAGCTTCATAAATCGAACAGATATCTTCAATATGGATCCATGGCATATATTGTTTTCCGCTTCCCAAAGGAGATCCAATCCCGTATTGTATTGTAGGAACCATCTTTTTTAATGCACCGTCTTCTCTTGAAAGAACAACGGCGGTCCGTATTTTAACCACTCTTTCAGCCAGGTTCTGTTCCTTGAAATCATCTGCAGCTCTTTCCCATAAAACCACCACTTCACTCAGAAAATCATTACCCGGAGGATCATTTTCAGAATAAATTTTTTCAGTAGTTACCGTTCCGTAGTAATTGATTCCTGATGCAGAAATAAAAGATTTAAGCTTTACTTTTTTCTTTTTTACGGTTTTTAAAAGAAGTCCCGCGGAATCTACGCGGCTGGAAATAAGTTCCCGCTTTCTTTCCTTAGTCCAGCGCTTTTCCGAAATGTTGGCTCCTGCCAGGTGAATGATGTGGGAGACATTGTCCAGGGCAGATTCATCTATTATTCCATTTTTAATATCCCATTCAAAATCATTGTCATGCTTTTTCTTTCGGGTCAGGAATCTTACCGTGTATTCTTTTTCCAGCTTTTTCGAGAGTTTCTTTGCGATCATTCCGCCGGCACCGGTGATAAGGACGATTTCTTTCATAATGCAATATTTGTGGGTGGTGTTCAGATTATGTCTGGTTCTTTACAATCAGTACAAAATCATCTTCTAAAAATTTATAGCCATAGTCATAAATAAAACGATATTCAGAGCCATTTTTATAAACTTTCAGATTTGTAAAATAATCGAAATCAAAACCCAAGCCATCCATCCTTGATCTGGCAATTTTTGCTTTACCGTCAGTATTTAGTTCCAAAAGAATACGGTAGTTTTTACGGAGTTTATTGTTGATATTCCGCATTAAATTGGTAGAATCCTTATTCTGCTTATTATTATAGGCATTCCGGCAGGCATCATTGCAGAATTTTTTATCTGCCCTCCCGATAATTTTTTCGCCGCATTCAAGACAGTTCATAGTTTTATTTTTTCAGTTTGTGTATATGGTGATGTTTTTTCTTCAATAACCTTTTGAACCTTGTGTGTGAAGGATAGCTTCTGTTCGGGGTAATATTGTTGAAGAAAAGAGCAGCCAGTAAAAGAATGATACATCCGGACAAAACAGGAGAAAGAACATACCAGTATCCCAGTTCCGGAATTTTTCCGGTGGAACTCACAGCAATCAGTGCCGTTGCACCGCCGGGAGGATGGAGCGTTTTCGTATATTGCATCAGCACAATGGAAAAAGCTACAGCCAACGGCGCAGAAATCCAAATGATATCTGGGACAATTTTATAGACGGTAACACCTACCAACGCCGAAAGAACATGGCCGCCTATCAGGTTTCTGGGTTGGGCGAGGGGACTTTGAATGGCTCCGTAAATCAAAACACTTGAGGCTCCAAAAGAACCGATCAGGAATATGTTTTCAGTGGCAGCCAAAGTATGGGACTGGATGAATGCAATAATCCCGATTCCGACAAATGCTCCCAGAAAAGACCAGAAATGTTCTTTATAATCCACCAGGGTTTCTCTATAGATTACATATTTGGAAACTCTGAGTGTCCTTTTAATTGTTTTCTTCAAAATTTATTTTATTTAATCAATATTCAAAAGTTTCATAATGGCTGACGTTTTCCTCAAACTCCAGTAAAAAATTTTTGTCTTCAGGATAATATTTTGCCTTTTCGTAATCATCTCCTGCAAATTTCTTAATACTTTCGTAGGAGTCCCACTCGGTAACAGTCAAAAAATGACAGATTTCCTTATCTTTTCTTCTCAGTATTTTTGTCGACAGATTTCCCGGAATATTTTTATATTGTAAGATCCCCGTTTCTTCAACATATCTGAGGTATTCATCTGCTTTTTCAATATGGACAATGCCGTGCCATATTCTGGTAATTTTTTTCATATTTAGATTCTTTAGGTTGGTTGATTTATAATCTGAATTAAATTTTCAATGAAAGGTTGGGTATAAAGCCCTTCTGTATCATAATCAGGGTCCAGAATAGTGATTTCTAATCCGAAGCATCTTTTATCGGCTATCAATGGCTTCAGAATCTCATTTAAATTTTCATAATCTATTCCGTCTTCCATTCTGCTGTCTACAGCGGGCATAATTTCGTCTTTCAGGACATCTACATCAAAATGGATAAAAAATCCGTCAAGGTTCTTTTCATCAACCATTCTAAGAAAATCTTCTGCCGTTTTTCTGAAGCCATTCTTCCTTAGATTCTCAAAATCAAAATAATGAATTTTGGAATTTAGGATTTCCCCTACATATTCATCATCATCTGTTTCCGCATTTCCTACGCAGAAAATATGTTCTTCTTGGAAATAGGGTTTGAGATCATCAATATTAGTCAGTTTTTGATGGCCCAATCCTGAAACAATTGCCAAATCCATTCCCGCAACACCTCCGCTGGGAGATAGCTTTGGCGGGATATAATCTGTGTGACCGTCAAGATAAAATAAGCCGAAATTCCCAAGCTGCTTTAATGCAAGGGCACTTCCTATCAGGATACTGCAATCACCACCCAACATCAGATGAAAGGTGTCTGTGTTAAAATTCTTGAGAATAATCTCGGATTGCTTTTTGGCATATTCAATAATCTGATAAGGATTTTTAACTCCTGTTTCTTTATCAAAATCCATTGCATATTCCGGAGCTTCCAATCTGAAAATATTTTTAGGATTGATTTCTTTATGAAAACCAAATTTCCTGAGCCAATCAGGAAGTTTTTTTACTCCCGGTTCGGTTTCATGGTCTTTTTTGGTGAGTCCGAGATTAAAAGGAAACTCGAAAATACTGATATCCTTTTTCATAGGTTGATTTTATCAAAGATACAAAATATTCGTTTGCAAACGACTACAAACGAATTTAAATAGTTTATAACCGACTAAGCTAATGCAGGGAGGCCATCTTTGCAACAGAGATTTGAGAAAAACAGTGAACGTCTCTGATCTGAATTATTAATCTTAAAAATTTAAAAGTTATGTCACTAAGAAACAAAGTAACATTAATTGGTTACACAGGTAAAGAAGTTGAAACAGTAAACTTCGAAAGCGGAAATGTAAAGGCAAGTGTATCTTTGGCCACCACTGATCACTACACTAACGCAAAAGGTGAAAAGGTGGAAGAAACACAATGGCACAATCTGATTGCTTTTGGAAAAACAGCAGAAATCCTGCAGAAGTTTGTACCGAAAGGAAAAGAAATTGCTGTTGAAGGGAAACTTACCTACAGATCGTATGACGATAAGGATGGTGTTAAACGGTATATTACAGAAATCAGAATCGATGAGATCCTGCTTTTAGGAGGTAAATAATTCTAAAAACACAAATGATGAAAGTAAAAGTTCTTAAAATCAGACTTTCGAAAGAATTCCTCCATAGAGATCAAAAAATGCTTGATGATTTCCTGGAAGTGAACGAAATTATAAAAGTGGAAACCGCTTTTGTAAATGATGAATGTTATTGGTCCGTAATCCTGTATTTTGAAGAGCCGAAAGCAGCTAAAAGTATAGTGAAAGAACCAAAGGCAGTAAAGTACTCTGCAGATAATGACGTTTTAAACTCCGATGAAGAGAAAATTTTAAATGCCCTGAAATACTGGAGATCTGAGAAGGCTAAAGAACAGAATCTTCCTACTTATTTTATCGCGAGCAATAAAGAACTGATGTCTGTAGCGAAGTATAAACCTGCTAAAAAAGAAGAGCTCCTGGAGATCAAAGGTTTCGGAAAACATAAGATTGAAAACTATGGTGAAGAGATTCTTGAAATCCTGGAAAGCGTCTGAGTTTTTCCGGATTTAATAATGATGATGCATCAAGGCTGGAGAATATCATTTCTCCGGCTTTTTTATATTTCGGAAAAGTCCTTTCAATTCCTTATTTTTGCATCATCAAAATGACATACAGTACATGAAGCCAAGTTTAGCAAAAGGAACGAGAGATTTTACCGCACAGGAAGTTTCAAGAAGAAAATATATCATCAATGTTTTACAGAATAATTTTGAATTGTTCGGTTTTCAGCCATTAGAAACACCGAGTTTTGAAAATCTTTCAACACTGACGGGAAAATATGGAGAAGAAGGCGATCGCTTAATCTTTAAGATTTTAAATTCGGGAGAATATGCTTCTAAAGTAAATCAGGAAGACTGGGATCATAAGAACCATCAGAAACTAATCCCTCAGATTTCAGATAAGGCACTCCGTTACGACCTTACTGTGCCTTTTGCAAGATTTGTAGCTATGAATCATGGAAAGCTTACATTTCCTTACAAACGTTACCAGATTCAGCCTGTATGGAGGGCAGACCGTCCGCAGAAAGGAAGATTCAGAGAATTTTATCAGTGTGATGCAGATGTGGTGGGGAGCGAAAGCTTATTGCAGGAAGTTGATCTGGTTCAGCTATACCTGAAATCATTTTCCGATCTTAAAATTCCAGTTACGATTCATATGAACAACAGAAAGATTCTTTCCGGTCTGGCTGAGTATGCAGGTATTACAGATAAACTGATTGAATTTACTGTAGCTCTGGATAAGCTTGATAAAATAGGAAAAGAAGGAGTTGTCAAAGAATTACTGGAAAGAGAAATTTCTCAGGAATCTATTGATAAACTGGAATTCTTGTTTAATCAGTCAGATGATGCTTTGGAAAACCTTCTTCAGCTGAAAGAGAAATTTGCAGGGAACGAAATTGGCCTGAAAGGAGTGGAGGAACTGGAGTTTGTTCTTACACAATCTATGAATCTGGGAGTAGATATGCAGAATCTGGTATTCAATATTACCCTGGCCAGAGGTCTGGATTATTATACGGGAGCTATTTTTGAAGTGAAAGCGGATGAGGTAGCCATGGGATCTATCGGCGGAGGCGGAAGGTATGATAACCTCACAGAGGTTTTCGGGGTTAAAAATATCCCGGGAATTGGAGTTTCATTTGGTTTGGATCGGGTTTATCTGGTTATGGAAGAACTTAATCTTTTCCCTGAAGAAGCTACAACCCAGGTAGAATATCTGTTTGCCAATTTCGGAGGCGAAGGAACCATAGAAGCTTTAAAGATGATCATGCAGTTGAGAGAAAAAGGAATTTCTGCTGAATTGTATCCGGAAAATGCAAAACTTAACAAGCAGTTCACATACGCTGAAAAGAAAGGAATTAAAAACCTTGTTTTCCTGGGAGAAGAAGAGATCAAAAACGGAACAGTTACCTATAAAAATCTTGAAGCCGCAGAACAAAAAACAGTTTCTCTGGAAGAGTTTTTAGGATAGTATTTACAAACTAAAAAAGATATAAAATGAAAAGCATTATCACCAGATAATGCTTTTTGTATTTTAGAAAAAATTAAATTTGTATATCTGCCATTTATAAAAACTAAATAATGAGTGAAAAATCAAGACTTGACGAAATAAAAGATGAGTTGGAAATATTAGATATTAATCCTACCATTTTTGCCAGAAAAGAAATTCATGCCTTGCCGGATGTACTTTCGGAGGATGAAAAAATTGTTTACCTGATTGAGGGAAGAAATAAGCTTAATAATCATCATATCATTTTAGTAGCCACCGAAAGAAGATTGATTTTTATAGATAAAGAGTTCATGTACGGGTTGAAAGTAGAAGATTTTTCTTACGATAAAGTAAGCTCCATACAGTATGAAAAATCACTAATGCTGGCTTCTGTAGATATTCACATTGCGAATAATGTTCTTGAGATAGATAATGTTGGAAAATATTATGCAGAATTATTTTGTGAAAAAGTAAGAGACTTTATGGCCCGTCCGAAAGAATATTTTCAAGATAAACAAGATAAATCAGAACCCACAGTTTTAGATCAGCTGGAACAATTAGGAAGGCTGAGAGAAAGCGGGATTTTGACTGAAGAAGAATTTGCAGAACAGAAAAAGAAATTGCTGAACTGATTTTAATTAAAATATCAAGATCGGTATGATGGTTAATGAAACTATAGAAAAATGGATGCAAGGATGGTCCTTATCAAGAAAACTTCCTCTCCCTGTAAAATATAATTCCGGTTTTAAAATAGAAGCAGGAGAGGAAAAGCAAAAAATAAGATATGTTTTTCCTGAACTGAACGACGATTTTCTTAACCTTTCAAAAATTATTAACGAGCCCTGGATCCATCTCAAAGCCTGTGTTTCTCCTGATAAGGTAGAAAAAGCAGTACCTGAAAGATGGAAAATACAACCACCAGGCTATATGATGTCCTGTTTCCGGCCGATGAAAAATCCAGGTTCCGTTCTGTGTGAAGGCTACCGGTTGGAATATGAAAGATATAATTCGACTGTATTGCTGAAGATCATTGCTGAAAATGGTGAGCTGGCCTGTACCGGCCGTGTTGTTCTTGTGGATGATCTTGCGGTTTATGACAGAATAATCACAGAGGAAGAGCACCGGAGAAAAGGTCTTGCTACTTTTCTGATGCATGAGCTTGAGAGAACTGCATTATCAAATGGCATCAGCAATAATTTTTTAGTGGCGACGAAAGAAGGGAGAGCGCTTTACGAATCGATAGGATGGGAGCTTTACAGTCCTTATACATCAATCGTTATTCCCGGAATTTAATTAATCATTAAGGCAAATGGCCCATTTAAAAAGTTTTAAAGACATTTGTAAAATTAACTTAAATAATAACCATGGAAAATTACCTTGAAATCAATAAAACCTCCTGGAATGCCAAAGTAGATCCGCACCTGAAATCGGATTTCTATTTTGTAGAGGATTTTTTGAAAGGAAGAAGCTCGCTCAACACCATAGAGCTTGATCTTTTGGGCAACATCAAAAACAAAAATATCCTTCATCTGCAGTGCCATTTTGGACAGGATTCCATTTCCTTATCAAGAATGGGAGCTGATGTTAAGGGTATAGACTTGTCGGATAAAGCTATTGAAGCAGCGAAGGAACTTGCTCAAAAGTGTGGAACAGATACAGAATTCATCTGTTCCGATGTATACAGTCTTCCTGATATTCTGGATGAAAAATTTGATATTGTCTACACAAGCTATGGCGTTGTAGGATGGCTTCCTGATCTTGATAAATGGGCTGGGATTATCAGTCATTTTCTGAAACCGGGCGGGCGATTGGTAATGGCAGAATTTCATCCCGCTGTGTGGATGTTTGATGATGATTTTACAAAAGTTGCGTACAATTATTTTAACGAAAAGCCTATCGTAGAAACCTATGAAGGAACCTATGCCGATAAATCCGCGGATATCGTTCAGCAATATGTCATGTGGAACCATTCTTTAGCTGAGGTATTGCAGAACCTGATCAAGCATGGGATAGAACTGGAGACTTTCGAGGAATTTGACTGGTCACCATATCCATGTTTCAGCCATGTGGAAGAATTTGAGAAAGGGAAATGGAGAATTTCAAAGTTCGGGAATAAATTACCTTTGGTGTATGCTTTAAAAGGACTTAAAAAGTAATTTGCTACTCACCTGATAAAAATAAAAAGTCATCATAATCCTGGATTACGATGACTTTCTATATATGAATGTTAAAAAAACTAATTTTAATTAGCTTAAAGAATCTTCAGCTTTTGTTTTAGCTTCATCTACTTTGTTCTGAACCTGGGAGGCAACATCATTAGCTTTGCTTTTAATATCATTTCCCCATTTGTTCAGATTGTCCTTAGCATTATTAATTTTATCCTTTACAGCTTGTTGCTCTTCAGGAGTAGAATTTTTATATTTCCAAAATGCTAAAGCACCGATACCTAGTAAGGCTAATAACCCTTTTGTCTTATTTCCCATGATTTTTATTTTTAATGATTTATATTAAACTTGTTATAGTTAAACATGTAAAATACGTGCCAAAAAATTAAATAGGATAATAAAAAAATGTTAAAATTATTGAAATACCTGAAAATTTTCACCATCGAAACTGGCAAAGACCATGGTAGGATAAGAATCCTGATGGTAGATATTTCCATCTTTGTCAATGGCAATCGCTCCTGCAAAGCCGTCTATGGCTTTTAGCTCTTCAAATGTCTTGTTAAAAGCCTGCTCAAGACTCATCCCATCAGTAGTTCTTGTGACGATCTTAGCGGCCGTAGCATTGCTCACAATATCTTCTCCTACACCCGTACAGCTTACTGCACATACTGAATTGGCATAATTTCCGGCTACTGTGGCAGAATCCGAAATTCTTCCAGGGATTTCAAAACCTTTTCCTCCTGTAGATGTGGCGACAGCCAGCTTTCCATCTTTATCAAGAGCGACACAGCCTACGGTTCCTTTACCTCCGTTCTGAAGTTTAGCCTCATATTCACTTCTTCTCTGAGGGATCTCAGTGGAGAAATTTTCAAAGCCGTGTTCGGATGCATAAATTTTGGCGCCATTTCCACCCAAAACCCTGTCATCTTCTTTTATCAGCTCTTTTGCTACGAAAATAGGGTTTTTTACATCCTGAATATTAATCACACCGCTTAATTTTTGTGTCTGTCCATCCATAATGGCTGCGCTCATACGGATCACACCGTCACTCTGTATCTGAGAACCGATGCCGGCATTGTATAAAGGGTCGTCTTCGAGAAGAGAAACAGCATAAGCTGCAGTATCAAAAGCAGAATGGGTTTGTAGATATTCAAAAGCTTTCTGAGCTATCTGTTTCAGAGAATTTTGTTTGGCAGTCTTCACTTCATGGCTCTGATCGCTTTCAGAGAAAAAACCGCCGTGGATGATGATTTTCATAATGTATATTGGTCAATTGTGAAAAGTCAATTGTCAATTTTAAAGATAAGGATAAAAATTTTAGCTGATGAAATTAACTGCTCACCATTGACTCTTCACCGTTAACTTTTATTTATCCTGCGGTATAGGATTGAACTGTGAATTTTCTATCGTAAGCTTTTTCGTGGTAAGATCATAATGATCATTCATGGACATTACATGAACGGTAAGATTATCAATTGAAATAGGCTCACCCAGGTTGATATTGGTAAGATTGGTATCTTTAATGAACCTTCCGTCCACCAGGATGACAAGGCCGGAACCTACAGCAGTCATGATATCATTGTGAATAAAAAGTCCTGTATCTTCACCCAGTCCTATTCCCAGTGTTCTCGGATTGTTGACTACGGCCTGGAAAAGACGCCCGATTCTGCCACGCTGTACGAAGTGTGTGTCAATGATGACGTTGTCTATAAGGCCAAGTCCCTGAGTTGTTTTTATTTCACCTTTTAAAAGAGATTCGGAACTGCTTCCCTGATAAATCATATTTTCAGAAGCCGCTGCAGCACCGGCAGAGGTTCCTGAATAGATGAAATCCTGTTCCTGATATTTTAGCAATATGGTATCATGAAATCTTGTACCGCCAAGAATAGAAGTCAGCCTGAGCTGATCCCCGCCTGTGAACATCACAACGTCTGCTGCATTGGCTCTGGCAGCCATGGCATCAGAATTGGCTTCTTCACGGTTATGAATGTCAAGGATATTTACATTTCTGGCGCCAAGAAATTCAAAGGCTTTTTTGTATTCCGTGCCTACAATTTGAGGGATTTGGGAGGCTGTGGTTACAATTTCGATTACGGAATCTTCCTTAAGCTTCGATTCATTGATGATCTTTCTCAGGATTCCTCTTTCAAAAAAATTAAGGTTTTTTTCAATGTTCTGGTCGAAATCGGTTTCTGCAAAACTTCCTTTGTTTACAGCTCCTCCGATTATAATTAATTTTCCAACGGGTTTCATCATAGTGTGCAAATTTAAAAAATAATTAACATTTAGCGAAATTCATACCACATTTTAATGGTTTTGAATGTTTTAGAATAGTTGATTTTTTTTAATTTTTTTTTGAGAAATCTTTAAACGTGGTATAGTTTGGTTTAGGGTTTTACATTATCTTTGATTTTTGAAGGAGTTATTGTTAACTGATAAAAATGCAAATAGATTATGAAAATTGAGAAGATACAGGCATTACGCGGCCCAAATATCTGGAGTATCAGACGAAAGAAGCTGATACAGATGAGATTGGATCTGGAAGAGATGGAAAACTATCCTACCAATAAAATCGACGGTTTCCGGGAAAGGATTGAAAAACTCCTCCCATCTCTGTATACTCACCGATGCTCGGAAGGAGTAGAAGGAGGTTTTTTCCACAGAATAGAAACAGGGACCTGGATGGGGCATGTCATAGAGCATATAGCATTGGAAATACAGACTTTGGCAGGTATGGATGTAGGTTTCGGAAGAACCCGCGAAACAAAATCTCCGGGAGTATACAATGTTGTATTTAATTATATTGAAGAAAATGCCGGAATCTATGCAGCTGAAGAAGCTGTTAATATAGCCCGGTCCTTGGTGGACAATACGGAATACGATATTAATGCCTGTATACAGAAGTTGAAGGAGATCAGGGAGCGTGTCCGTCTGGGGCCTTCCACGGGAAGTATTGTAGAAGAAGCGGTTTCCAGAAAGATTCCCTGGATCAGATTGGGGACAAACTCTTTGGTACAGCTTGGTTATGGAGTGAACCAGCAGAGGTTTCAGGCTACCATTACAGGAAATACAAGTTCTATCGCAGTAGATATTGCCTGTAATAAGGAACTGACAAAAAAAATGCTTCACGATGCTGCTATACCGGTTCCTATAGGGGATTTGGTAATGGATGAGGACGGTTTAGGAGCTGTCATTAAAAAAATAGGTTATCCGATCGTGCTGAAACCTCTCGACGGAAATCACGGAAAAGGTTCATCCATCAATGTGAATGATTGGGAAGCAGCTAAAATAGGGCTGCAACATGCCCAGAAATATTCAAGGAAAGTTATCGTAGAAAAATATATTACCGGATACGATTTCAGGGTTTTGGTTATAAATAATAAAATGGTTGCTGCTGCAAGGAGAGTTCCTGCCCATGTTGTGGGTGATGGTGAGCTCACTATTCAGCAGCTGATAGACAAAGAAAACAAAGATCCGAGAAGAGGCTATGGTCATGAAAATGTACTGACTGAAATAGAAGTGGATAAGGATACACTGGAGCTTCTCGAAAAACTTCAATATACCCTTGAAACCGTTCCTCAGAAAGGAGAAGTGGTTTATTTAAAATCTACTGCAAATCTTTCTACCGGGGGTACTTCCATAGATGTTACCGATATGGTTCATCCTGAAAATATCACTATGGCTGAAAGAGTTTCTAAAATTATAGGTCTGGATGTCTGCGGAATTGATATCATGGCGGAAAACCTGACCCAACCACTTAAAGAAAGCGGAGCAGCTATCATAGAGGTGAATGCCGCGCCCGGATTCAGGATGCACCTGGCTCCAAGCGAAGGCCTTCCAAGAAACGTTGCTGCACCGGTGGTTGATATGCTTTATCCTCCTGGAAAACCATTCACAATTCCAATTATTGCAGTCACAGGAACGAATGGAAAAACAACAACAACAAGACTGATCTCCCATATCGTAAAAAGTAACGGTTACCGTGTAGGTTTTACGACCTCCGACGGTATCTATATACAGAATACCATGCTTTCAAAGGGAGATACTACGGGACCTCTTTCTGCTGAATTTGTTTTAAAAGATCCTACTGTGGAATTCGCTGTTCTGGAAACTGCCAGAGGTGGAATTCTGCGTTCAGGTTTAGGATTTTCCCAGTGCGACATTGGTGTTTTAACGAATATTGAAGAAGATCATTTGGGAATGAATGACATTCACAACCTGAAAGATCTTACTAAGGTAAAAAGAGTAGTTCTGGACAGTGTAAAGAAAAACGGATGGAGTGTTCTGAATGCTGATAATGAGTATTCTATGAAGATTATTAATGATCTTGACAGCAATGTTGCCATTTTCAGTATGAACGAAAACAATCCTCATATTGTAAAATTTGCCAAAGAAGGAAGAATCACCTGCATTTACGAAGAAGGTTTTGTAACCATTAAGAAAGGCGACTGGAAAATCAGAATAGGAAAAGCCAAAGATTTCCCGATTACTATGGAAGGGAAGGCCAGATTTATGATTGAAAATGTATTGGCAGCAAGTTTGGCCAGTTACCTGTATGGTTTTGGGATCGAAGATATCTCCAATTCCCTAAGAACTTTCATCCCAAGTGCCCAGCTTACACCGGGAAGACTGAATATTTTTAAATTCAAAAACTTTAAAGTACTGATTGATTTTGCTCACAACCCTTCAGGATATGAAGCAATCGAGGATTATCTTAAAAATGTAGAGTCTACCAAGAAAATCGGAATTATTTCAGGGGTAGGTGACAGACGCGACAATGATATCCGGGAATGCGGAAAAATTGCAGGAAGAATGTTTGATTATATTATCATCAGAAATGAAAAGCATCTGAGAGGCAGAACGGAAGATGAGATCAACGGGCTTATCATTGACGGGATCAACGAAGCCGGAAGAGATGTAAGCTATGAGATCATTCCTAAAGAGATCGAAGCGTTGAAGCATGCCATGGGAATGGCTGAAGAAGGTACTTTCATCACCGCTTTAAGTGATGTGATTTCTAATGCGATAGACCTCGTTCAGGAATATCAGGCAAGGGAATTGCTTGAGGATGATAAGATTTAAATAATTTATTTAACTAAGCTAAAATTTTCGGCGGCACCAAAGGTGCCGCCGAAAATTTATAAAAATATTTTATGAAAGTAAGATTTAAAGATCGTCAAAATTTTAAAAACCTAGAGGACTATTTGGTCATAGGGTTTGGTTTTGATGAGAACAATTCGCCATTTTATTTTATTGCTGATGATAACTTCTATATTCATCGGATGTTTGCTTTGGAAGATAGCATTATTGATGATAGCCTTGCAGATTACATAAGGCGTGATAATTTAAATGGAGGAAGAGAGTTTTATTTAGAAAATGCCATAAATGATTTGCGAAAAGATCTCATCGATTATGATTATATAAATAATCCTTATTATGATCATATAAATAATCCGTATAAGAATTTTAAATATTTTGAAAATAAAGGTTATCCAATTTCAGAAGAATATAAATGATTTGCGAAAAGATCTCATCGATTATGATTATATAAATAATCCTTATTATGATCATATAAATAATCCGTATAAGAATTTTAAATATTTTGAAAATAAAGGTTATCCAATTTCAGAAGAATATGAGCGAAGAATATTAAATGAGCAAGCAAAATTAGATCGTATCGAAGGATTTTTAATGTTTGCAAACAGATATCTTTTAGTAAATTTCGGAAGAGCTAGTTACTCAGAAGGTTTTGAATTTTTTAAAGGTAATTCGTTAGATTATTTGCTCGAAAAAAAGACGGAAGAGCCATATAATTTACCAGTAATTTACTACGAAAGCGAACTTAAAGAATTTATAGAAAAACTTTTAAATGAACAAGAAAAACAGAACTATTATGCCGATATGTTAGCGGGATTGATTAAAGCAATCTTCTTAAGGGATATAACATCTGTTCAAAGAATTAAAACCTTCTATTATGATTGTTTTGTAATAGAATATGAAAATAGTTTTTATAGCTTATGCAAATACTGGACATCATAAAACAAAAACCTCAGAAATTTCTGAGGTTTTTTATGGTTTGAAGTTTATTCTTCTGCAAAAAACGCATTTGAACTTCCGATCCAGATCGCATCTTTCTTGTTAAAATCTACATTTACCATGGCCGCTTTTGTCATTCTTCCCAGGTTTTCGAGCAGGATAGGGAGTTCTTCATCTTCATGCCAAACATATAGTAACCGGATTTCTGCTTTTGAGAATTCTCCGTTGATGTCTTCAAAAATAGGTTCATAAGTTACTTTTCTCTGTAAAATATAATTTTCTTTATCCTCAATAGCTTCTGTGATTTCTTTTGTCGGATTTAAATTCACTCCGCTTCCTGCGAATGAAAACAAAGGTTTCAATACAAAATTTTCAAGATTTTCATGCTCTGGAAATTCATGTAAGAAATAACTTTTCGGAACAAACTGATGTTTCAGAATGGGAAGAAGAAATTTAGATATTTTAAAGAACCAGTTCGGATGGGTGATCCATTTTACATCAATGTCGTCACGGAAATCAAAGCCGGCTTTCAAATCCGGAATTCTGTCTAACTCATCAAAGATAACACGGTTGTAGATCCTTTTAATTTCAGCCTGTTTTCCATTATTTTCATAAAACAATTTCTTGCCTTCTTTTTTTACTTTCGTCAGGCAGACTGTTTTTATTCCCAATAATTGTTCTGTTAAAGCAAAATCAATCGCTGTTTTCTGTTTTTCAGGAAAAATTTCAAGCAGAATGACGTTTTCAGGGTTTTCATCGCCAATAATCAGTTTCTTTAAATGATTTTTGAATTCTGAATGAGGCATTTTATTTTTAATTTCAGAAAGGAAGGGATAGACTTCACAAAATGTATCTTCAAATACTTTTTGAAAGGCATATAAAGAAGGAAAAGCCTGCAGTTCTATAAGCTGTGGTTCTATTTCTCCGTTTTCACTTCGGCAGATCCCGAAATCGATGGTGAAAAAGTGGGGTTGGAGTGTATCATTGGGAACCCTGCAATTGTCCGGAACAGCTTTATAGAGTATTTCATCAGGAAGTTCTTTAATCTGATCAATAATGCTTTCACTGGCATCAAGAAGCTTATTCCTGAATCCGTTGGAAAGAAATAACGGGCTTTCTGAAATTCTGAAAGCAGGAGCAATGCCTCCTTTTTGAGTAAGCTTTTCTTTAAGCTGATCGTATTTTTCCTGTGAAAACTCCTGGTTGAACTGTTTTCTGTATTTTGGGATCATATTTTTTCTTTGTGGTTTTGATTTAAAAAATCGAGCTGTGTGCCCGATTTTTCGTTTTAATGTAGTTAATACAATATCTTTTTTTATAATACTTCGTTTTCGCTCAGCATAACAGTTCAAATTGTGGCTTTTTCAAAGCACTGTAATGCTGAGCGGAGTCGAAGCATGTTATTCTGTAAATTTCTATCTGACAGCAACTTTCATCATGAGTTATACCAGAGCTTCATTTCCCTTCAAAATGTTTTTTTTTGCTGACTGAAGGAATCTCGGCAGGATCTGGCTTCTGGTAAGAATGATCTTGTCTTCATCATCTATTCTGTCTATCGTTTCGAGATATTTTTCCATTCCGAAATTCTCGATCATAGCCTCTTTATTTTTTTCATCTTTCAGGTTTTCGATCATGCCTTTCGGATCAGCTTCCGGATGGAATTGAGTCCCGAAAATTTCATCTGAAAAACGTACGGCCATTACTGCTCTTTCGAGGTTAATATGCGGTCTGAACTTTTCGATAGCCATGATTTTCATTCCCAATTCATCAAAACGGTCCATATCCGGCTCAATGAACTGATAAGCTCTGGAATCCACAGCATAGAAAGGATCCTGAAGGTTTTTAAACAAAAATTCCTGCTCACCCTCTTCTGTTTTGTGAACCGGCATAACTCCGAAAGAATAAGATTTTCTTTTGCAGATATTACCGAGTTTCCAGTGGATGCTTGCCAGTTGGAATGAATGGCAGATCAGGAACAAATATTTTTTATCTTCATTGTACTGATTATGATCTAGAACGGCATCAAGGAAAGCAGCATATCTGTCTTCCCACTCAAAGCCTTCTCTATGCGGATTTCCAGGACCTCCCGAAGAAATAAAGATATCAAAATCATTAATATCCGGCATTTCATTCTTGAACCTCACATCAAATGTCTGGATGGTCACATTTTCTTCAGAACTCTGCTGGAATGCTTCTGAAATTTCTTTAATATTTCTAAAGCCTTGATTTACATGATTGTTGTTCATATCTATCAATGCAATTCGAATATCTTTCATACTACTTCATATTTTTTGCAAAGTTACCAAAAATATTATGAAGCGGTTTCGCCATGTGTTATGCCATACTCTGTTTCCGAGATCATATAATCCACTACTTTAGTAAGATCACCTGTTTCATTAAACACTTTAAGCTGTCTGTCGGCTCCTGTTCCGTTTTCTAAAATAGTCCAGGCATATTCAACCTCTTTTCTGCAGTCGAGTTCATCTACAACATCATCAATAAATTCCAGAAGTTCTTTCAAAAGATGAGGGTAAGGAACGGATTCTTCTTTTCCGAAATCAATCAGATGGGCTTCAATACCACTTTTGGAGGCTCTCCATTTATTTTCGTTCAGCAATAATCTTCTATAGCTCCTGAAACTGAGGTTTTGTTGGTGAAGCTTATAGATTTTTGCCACTAAACTCTGCATAATGGCTGCCAGGCAAACTGTTTCTTCAAGTCTTAGAGGCATATCACAAATCCTGAACTCAATGGTAGGGTAGAATGGATGCACCCTCAGATCCCACCAGATCTTCTTGGCATTGTCGATGGTTCCTGTTTTTACAAGAAGGTCAACATAGCTGTCGAACTCAGCCAAAGAATTAAAATAGCTTGGAATACCTGTTCTCGGAAATTTCACAAAAATTTCCTGTCTGTAGGATTTAAAACCTGTACTTCTTCCGATCCAGAAAGGAGAATTTGTAGAAAGAGCATATACGTGAGGAAGAAAATAACGCATCACATTCTGGATTCTTACGCCTTCTTCACGATTGGGAATTCCGATATGAACATGAAGCCCGAAAATTAAATTTCCGCGGGCAACATCACCCATATCATCTACAATTTTGTTGTAACGCTCACCGTTGGTAATGGTATTGTGTTCCCAGTTTGAAAACGGATGGGTTCCTCCTCCGGAAACCCGAAGTCCCTGTTCATGAGCAGTATTAATTAAATGCCTTCTCAGGTTCGTTAATTCCGTTCTTGCTTCTTTAATATTCTGACAGATGCCGGTTTCCATTTCAATCATGGATTCGTGCATCTCGTGTTTTAAATTCTCACTTAAAACAGCTTTTCCTCCTTCAATAATCTTCGAAACATGAGATATTAAGTCTCTGCTCTCAACATCAATGATCTGATATTCTTCCTCTATTCCTATAGTAAATTGATGCATTTTTTTTTTCGTGTTTTTTTATTCTTAATGTTTTATTTTACGGAGTCTTTTACAAAAGTTCCCCAGGAAATATTAGGTTTTCCGGGAACATATTCTTTTGCTTTTTCAATGGCAAGTTTGGCAGCATGTTCCACGATCCACGCAAAGTTTTCTTCACCTACAGAGTTTCTGTCGGCATCAGGAGCCGGATTACAGAAATCGATAGCATATGGAATTCCGTCTCTGATGGCAAATTCCACGGTATTGAAATCGTAGCCGAGAGCTTCATTCATTTTAATGGTATAATCGTGGATGGTTTTTAACAATTTTTCAAGATCTTCACCCTGGGTCTGGTGGGTAGTAGCATACCTTAGATGGTGCGGGTTACGCGGCTCGTAAGGCATGATGTGAACATATTTTTTACCCAGGCAGTAAACCCTGTAATAATCGTCGAAGACAATTTCTTCCTGTACCATCATTACCAGCTGTTCGGTTTCACTTAATTTATCCCACAGATCTTCAGGGTTTTCTACTCTGTATACGCTTTTCCATCCGCCTCCGTCGTGAGGCTTCATATAAGCCGGAAATCCTACATAATTGAAAATGTATTCCCAGTCGTGAGGAAATTTCAGGTTTCTGAATGATGTTTCGGAAGTGTCTGTCGGTCTTTCGTGTGAAGGAAGCAGAACTGTTTTAGGAAGTGGAATTCCCAGCTTCGTCATCAGCGCATTGTTGAAGAATTTTTCATCCGCGCTCCACCAGAATGGGTTATTGATTACATAAGTACCGTTCAGTGCTGCATTTTTCAAATAAGCCCTGTAGAAAGGAACATCCTGCGAAATTCTGTCGATAATGACTGCATAGCCGTAATCAGCACCCTGCTCAAGTTTATCGATATTAACTGCCTCGGCAATAATCTCACCGCCGCCCAGTTCATTTACTTTGTCGATAAAAGCCCAAGGAAATGTATCTTCCATACCGAATAGAATTCCCACTTTTTTTGCCATAATTTCTGTTTTTAATTGGTGTGTATTATAATTTTAATCTTCTTAAATATGCTTTTGTTAAAAAAATGCACTTATAAATGTCGGAAAGACCATTCTCCATAGCGGCCAGTCGTGATTAATCCATTTTCTTTCATCATACCAGAAATCTATTCCTTTGGAGCTTAAGATATCTGCCATTTCAAGGTTTTTATCCCTGCAGATATCCTGGTCTGAAGTACTCAGTACAATGTGCATGTGTTTGTATTTCCAGGCTTCGTCATTCTTTACAAATTCCCTCGGGCAGTTAAAATAAACCAGGTCGTCCGAATAACCGTCCATAAAATTCCTGATGCTGAATGCTCCCGAAAGGCAGAACAGATGCGAAACCACATCCGGAAACCTGAAAGCAAAATTAGCAGCATGATAGCCCCCGAAACTTGCTCCCGCCACTGCGACCCGGTGGGTTTGATGGATCTTCTGAATGTATGGGATGAATTCCTGAATCAGGAACTGTACATAAAGTTCATAATTTTTAATTCTTTGCTGGGGCGAAATTTTTTCATCATAAAAGCTCCAGCTGTCAATCGTCTGTATATTGTAGAGTTTTACTTTTCCCTGTTCTATAAACCAGTTGATGCTTCCGTTGAGATGAAAGTCATGATTTTGGGTGTACTGTCCTTGGGAAGTGGGAAACATGACGATGGGATATCCGTAATGTCCTGTAACCTCTACTTTAAGACTTGTTCCCAATATGTTTGAATAATAATCTGTATGTTCGATATGCGGCATTGATCAATTTCTTTTATTATATTTTGTGTTTAGCTTGTCAGTTTACTTTTGGGCGGTAGAATATTCAGCATTTCCGCCTGAATCTTCTCGGCGGCACTGTCTAATCTTTGCTGTATAATATCGGGGTCGCTGGATTTGTAAACAATTCCTACATGATGATCGATCGGAAGGAACTTTACAGCTTCCTGGCTGCTGAAAGCACTGTAATCCGGCTCTTTATCTTTAATCAGGGCAATGATGAGACCTGAATAATACCCTGTAGGTTTTGAAGCCTCATAGTTTTTTCCACGCAGAAGGGCATCTTCAATCTTGGCCCATTCCCTCCAGATATTTATATTACTGGAAGCTTCAACAAGATCTGGAATGTGTGCACCGCCAACTCTGGAGGATGTCTCAAGGAAATACCATTTTCCGTCTGCTTTTCCACGGATGAATTCAGTATGGGTAGCTCCGTTCATTAACCCGAAGCTGGAAAGAACTTTGGCATTGACTTCTTCAAGGGCTTTAAATTCATCAGAATATCTTCCCAAGGTTTTGGATCTGAATACACCGCCTTCATGCGAAACCTGCATGGGCGGGGCTAGATATTTTGATGCAGAAGTAAACACAATCTCTTTATTAAAAGTCAGACTGTCCACATGATAAACATCTCCGGGTTTAAAACTTTCCAGCAGAAACAGGTGCCGCTCTTCACCGAGGGCATTCAGTTCGTTCCAGAGCTCATCTTTGGACGAAAACTTTTTAATTCCTGATGCGGATGCTTCTGAGCGGGGTTTTAATACCCAAGGAGCCGGAACTTTCTCTATAAAGCTGTTCACTTCGTCATTATTAAAAACAGCTGTAAATTCCGGAACACTAATTCCCGAATCTTTTGCTTTCTGGCGCATAGCCAGCTTATCCCTGAAATAGCGGTGAGTAGTCTGTCCCATGCCGGGAATACGGAATGTTTCCCTGATCAGTGCTGCCTTTTCTACATCATAATCGTCCAATGCAACCACAGCATCTACTTTTCTGGTTTTCATGAGATGTGAAAATCCCTGAACAAGATGATCCAGGTTCCAGACGGACGGCTTTATTTCAGCCATATAAAATACCTCATCAATAGCATGCCATGGCCAGTTTTTTTCTTTAAGGCCCTCTGATGTCACCAAGATAATTTTATTACCGAGCTTTTTCATTTCATCCATGAAATCATAGCCCTTGTAATAGCACGAAATACATACTATAGTTTTCTCCTCCATATAATGTTTTTTAGTTTTTAGTAGATTATCAAAAATAAAAGCAATTTTTTATTGATTAATTAATGTTAAAAACTATAATAAACTGCGTTTTTGAAAATACCTAATCAAGTATACAGAGAAATTTTGAAAAAAACTAATTTTTAATGATAATTTTCAATTAAATCGGCCAATAACTGCACTCCAAAGCCGGTTGCTGCTTTTTCTTTTGAATATCCTGTGCTTCCGAAAGCTACTCCTGCAATGTCAAGATGGGCCCATTTAGGGTGGTTCTCTATAAACTGTTCCAGAAATTTAGCTGCTATGATACAGTCTCCGATAGGCTTCATGGAGATATTTTTAAGGTCTGCCACATCAGATTGGATGTCGTCTTTCCATACCTCCCATAAAGGAAGATTCCACAGCCTCTGGTTGGTTAGGTCTCCTGTTTTTATCATAAGGTTTTTCAGCTCATCATTATTGGAAAACATAGCTCCACAGGTATCGCCAAACATTCTGACAGCACTTCCTGTAAGCGTGGCAAGATCAATGAGGAAGTCCGTTTTATAATTTTTAGCCAGATAGGAAAGTCCGTCGGCAAGGATCATCCTGCCTTCCGCATCGGTATTCAGGACTTCAATGGTTTTGCCATTGTAAGCCGTAATGACATCACTGGGAAGAAAAGCCCTTTCGGAAATAGCATTGTCGGTGATAGGAAGTATGGCTACAATATTAACGGGAATCTGCATTTCTGCTGCGTAAATCAGGGTTCCTATAACAGCCGTGGCGCCTCCCATATCAGATTTCATATAGTGCATATTGTCCGGATTCTTGAGCGAAATACCTCCCGTATCAAAAAGAACACATTTTCCTACAAGGCCAAATGTTTTTGCATTTTTAGCCGTGGTTTTATATTCTATAATGGTAAAAGCAGCATCATAAGCACTTCCCTGATTAACGGACAGATAAGCACCGAGCCCAAGTTCTTCACATTTTTTTCTGGTAAATACTGTATATTTTAAGTCATATTTTTTAGCAAGGTTTTTTAAATATGAATTGAGAATGTCAGGTTTCTTAAGGTTGGCAGGCTTGTTCAGCCATTCCTGGCAGGCAGTTTGCCCGTTTGCCAGTGCTTCAGATTTTGTACCGATTGCATCAAGTTTTTTCTGACTCAAATTTTCAAAGTGAATTTCAAATTTAGGATTCCAGATCGCATGTTTCTTATCAAAAGGGTAGCTGTAGGTTCCTAATAACAGGCCTTTTACAAATTCTTCAAACTGTTTTTCTTTCAGGAAATCTGCCAGCACAAGTGTAGGGACTGCCTGAATTTTTTCTTTCTGGATTTGTGAAAATTTAACGGCAACCTGCTGTATTTCGAAATTCTGCATTGTTGATTTCCCCAAACCAATCAGGTAAGTAACAGTTTCTTCATTGGTATGGATGAAAATTTCATATTTCTTTCCGGAGAAAAAGGAAGAGATATTTTTATTATAATTTTTAGCAGATTTTGTCCATTCCTCTTCTGTGAAAAGCTGAAAGACCTGGATATATTTTTTATTTTTTTTATTGATTAATTTCATAAACTTAATTTTTAATGCTTTGCTGCTGGGGTGTTACCTCTACCGGATTTTCAGTGTTGTCATAGAACAGCCATTCGATAGCTCTTGGAAATTCCTGCGACCAGTAAAATTCACTGTGGGTTCCTTCCGGATTGATGCTTGTTTTGAATTCAAAGTCAAAAAGGTTTTTCTTTTCCCAACGTCTGAGATATTCTTCAAATACATAGATCCTTTTTACCATTTTAGATCCTTCCTGGCTTCCTCCGTACAGGTATATTTTTGTCTTGAAAGGAATCCGGAAATTCATCATCGGAAAATTATTGTTAGGTTCCACCCAAAGCGAAGGGGAAAAGATCAGCAGTTTGGAATAAACTTCGGGATAAAGAAATCCGCTGTAAATGCTGATGAGTGCTCCTAAAGAGCTGCCTCCGATTCCGGTGTTGTCACGGTCTTTTTTGGTCCTGTAGTGCTCATCCACAAAAGGTTTCAGAGTGTCTGTGATAAAGCGGATGTATTTTTTTCCCTCGGAGCCGTTGGCTACATTATCATTGTCAAAAATATATTCCTTGATCCGTTCTTCACTGCCGTGTTCTATGGCTATAATAATGATGTCTCCACGGCCGTATTCAGCAAGGATGGACAGTTTTTTATCTATTTCCCAGTTTCCGTAGCCGCTTCCTTCGTTGAAAAGATTTTGGGCATCCTGAAGATAAAGTACGGGATAGCTTTTTTCAGAAACATAATAATCGTAGGGAAGTACGGCCCATACTTTCCGGTAACGGTCAAGCTGAGGAATGTAGAACTCATCCGAAATAACTTCTGCAATTGGAAAAAACTCCTTTTTGAAAGGTCCCCAGTTGAGCCTCCATTTCTCTATTATATCAGAAGTTTTTCCTGCAGATTTTTCTGCCTTGCGGTTTGGAGTGATGTTTCCGTACTTATCGAGCTCCACATTTTCCCAGCCTCCTTTTGTGAATTTGTATTCCACAGTATCGGGAAGAATCTGATCGTCAATCTCTATAAAATAATTGTTTGGATACAGCTGTTTAAGCTGATAATTGGAGTCTCTGGGATTCCAGTTATTGAAATTTCCGGTGATGTATACCGGTCTGTCATCGCTTTCTTCAGTATAAAGTTCAAACCTCATCATGTGTGTTTAATATAAATTGAAAGCTAAATTTATAAAAAAGATTGTTTTAAAATCATAAAAAAGTGAATATAAAAAATAATATATTTGATAAATGTGCTATAAAGAACCAAATTAACATAATAATTATTTGTTCAATAATTAATCGTTATTGCAGGGAATTTTCGTAGTTTCAAAGAAAAATAAAGTACAACGATATCTTGATGAATTCTGTTAAAACCTATACACTGTTTACTGACCATGATGTCTACCTTTTCAAAGAAGGCAGGCACTACAAGCTGTATGGGAAGTTTGGAGCGCACTCTGCTGAAAAAGACGGGGTAAAAGGCGTCTATTTTTCAGTGTGGGCCCCCAACGCGAAGAAAGTGTCCGTTATAGGAAATTTCAATAACTGGAATCATAAAGACCATATTCTCTTTCCACGCTGGGATGAGTCGGGGATCTGGGAAGGGTTTATTGAAGGACTCACATGGGGAACCCTGTATAAATATGCTGTAGAAACTGCAAGAGGTGAAATTCTGGAAAAAAGCGATCCTTATGCGCTGAGTTGGGAACAAAACCTGCAGGCTGCTTCACTGGTTTCCACAACCTGGTACGAATGGAATGATAAGGAATGGATGGAGAACCGCTGGAAAAGTAATACCCTGAATGCTCCGTTATCCGTTTATGAGCTTCATTTGGGCTCCTGGGTGAGAGACGGCAATGCTCCTGATCGATATTTAAATTACCGTGATATTGCTGAAAGACTCGTTCCCTATATAAAGGAGATGGGTTTCACTCATGTGGAATTCATGCCGGTTATGGAATATCCTTATGATCCAAGCTGGGGGTACCAGATTACCGGGTTTTATGCAGCCACTTCACGTTTCGGCTCACCTCAGGATCTTATGTTTCTGATTGATGAGCTTCATAAAAATAATATCGGCGTTATCCTGGATTGGGTACCGTCACATTTTCCGGGAGATGCCAACGGACTTCACCGCTTTGACGGCTCCTATCTTTACGAGCATGAAGATCCCAGAAAAGGATTTCATCCCGACTGGAAGTCCTATATTTTCAATTATGGCAGAAATGAAGTGAAATCTTTCCTTATTTCCAATGCCATGTTCTGGCTGGAACGTTACCATGCGGACGGGCTTCGTGTAGATGCGGTCACATCAATGCTTCACCTGGATTATTCAAGGAATGAAGGGGAGTGGGAACCCAATATTGAAGGGGGAAATGTGAATCTTGAAGCCAAAGCTTTCCTGCAGGAATTCAATACAGCGGTTTACAAGGAATTCGGGAACAGTATTATGACAATAGCGGAAGAAAGTTCAGATTTCCCGATGCTTACAAAACCTGTTCATGACGGTGGAGTAGGTTTCGGAATGAAATGGATGATGGGATGGATGCACGACACATTGGATTACTTTAAAGAAGATCCTGTCAACAGGAAATACCACCATCACAAAATTACTTTTGCATCCGTGTATATGTATAATGAAAATTATATGATGCCGCTGTCACACGATGAAGTAGTGCATGGAAAAGCCAGCCTGATCTATAAAATGCCCGGTGACGAATGGCAGAAGTTTGCCAATCTCCGAACCCTCTATGTATATATGTATACTCACCCTGGAGCCAAGCTTCTCTTTATGGGTGATGAATTTGCACAGACCGGTGAATGGAATTTTACCCGAAGTCTCGACTGGCACTTACTTCAATATCCGGTTCATAAAGGAATGCAGACCCTTGTAAAAGACCTGAACCATTTATACCGGAATGAATCTGCTTTTTATGAAAATCAGTTTGATAAGCATGGATTTGAATGGGTAGAAGCCGACGATCTGGAAAATTCCGTCTATGCATATCTTAGAAAAGGCAAAAGAAGGGATGATGTTTTAATGGTGGTTCTGAATTTAATTCCGCAGGTTTTGGAATATACTATTGGAGTGAATGCTGGGACGCACTGGGAAGTCATATTCAATTCGGATGATCAGAAATATAACGGAAGCGATGCCAATGCTGATATTTTGAATGAAAAGCATGGAGAATGGAGAAGGTACCCGCAATCTATCACCATAAAACTTCCTCCGCTCGCGGGAATTATTTTAAGACAGAAAAAAGATAAAAAGTATAAATTACAGAGAATAAAACAACATAAGAAATAATCATTATCATGAAGAAGATTAAAAATGGATATGAAACACAAATGACACTGAAATTATGGTAATATATCACTTAAGTACAGAATGTTATCCGGTAGCTAAAGTAGGGGGCCTTGCAGATGTTGTGGGAGCACTGCCCAAATATCAGAATAAAATAAAAGGTATAGATGCAAAGGTTGTGATGCCCTGGTACAACAAATCTTTTGTTCATGATCATGAGTTTGACATAGTTTTTGATGGGTTTATTCATCAGGCAGAGAATATGCTTCAGGTGCAGGTGATGAAGGAGAAAACAAACGCTTTGGGATTTGAACTTTACATGGTTAAAGTTCCCGGGCTTTTAGACAGGGATAATCCTTATGGATACCAGGATGAAAGCTTCCAGTTTCTGGCATTTCAGCATGGTGTGCTTCACTGGCTGAGTGCCATGGAGATCCGTCCCGATGTACTGCACTGTCATGATTATCATACAGGACTGGTTCCTTTTATGATTCAGAATTGTCCTGAATTTCAATTTTTAAAAGGAGTAAAAACAATAGGTACCATCCACAATGGAGAGTACCAGGGCATGATGAGCTGGAATATGGCGAAGTATATGCCTTCTTTTGATTCCTATAAATGGGGACTCATGGATTGGAACGGGTATATAAATCCATTGGCAAGTATGATCAAGTGCTCTGATGCTTTTACAACAGTTTCAGAAGGATACCTGGAGGAACTTTTTATCAGTTTCCGCGGACTCGAAAGCCTGGTGCGCCAGGAGTTTGGAAAAGCATACGGAATCATCAACGGAATTGATACGGAAGTCTGGGATCCTGAAACGGATCCGATGCTGGATTTTAACTTTAGTATTAAAAATGCCGTAGCTCAGAAAAAGAAAAACAAAGAAAAGCTTTGCAAAGAATATGGTCTGAAGCCTGAATTACCGCTGTTTGCCTTTATCGGAAGATTTGCTACTGAAAAAGGGGCGGATCTCCTGCCGGATGTCGTCTGGAAAAGTATTAAACAGAGCTACGGAGCATTGAATATTATGATTTTGGGTTCAGGAAATTCTTATATAGAAAATAAGCTGAAAGAATATGAATATACCTATACCAATTTCGCATTGGATCTTGGATATAAAGAGTATCTTTCCCATAAGATATACGCTTCCGCAGATTTTCTGCTGATGCCGTCCAGGGTAGAGCCTTGCGGACTGAACCAGATGTATTCGATGAGATACGGTACAGTTCCTGTCGTACGATATACCGGAGGATTAAGAGATACGGTAGAAGATATTTCAACCGGAGGTGCGGGATTGAATTTTACCTATCCGGGAGTAGATGATATAGTACATGCCATGAACAGGGCAATTGCCATCTACAATCAGAAAGGGGTAATGGAAGATCTTATCCATGCCAATATGAATTTTGATTTTGCATGGGAGAAATCTGCTGAGAAATACATAGCTTTATATAATAACTGATGGATGAAAGTTTTCTGTTCCCTTTTCATAATGATGGCAATTCTTTTTTCATGTAAAAAAGATGAAGGGAGTTATCATGGAGGATATTACTGGATTTACGGATACGGACTTCCGGTAATGGGGGCACAGGAAGCAATGGATGGTATTTCGGAAAAATGGAAAATTAAGCATTATTCCGTAGCCGGTTGTATGATTGATCCTGAACAGGAAAAAATGGTTAATGCTGCAAATAAAAGAACCTATGCAGCACTGGAACAGAAATACGGGAAAGGCTGGCAGGCTTTGTACAGAAAAGATATGGATGATTTTGCCATGAAGACCGTAGATGTGATGGACGTTCTGATAACCAATGCATTATTCAGGAGCGAACTGAAGAAGCATTATATAGAAATCTATAATGTAGACAGAGAAGTACTGGAACTGAATAATAATGGCGACTTCAGGGTTATTGTCTATAATCAGGATCTCAAATATGAAAATAAAGAATGCTTCAGGTTGGTCGTAAACACTAAGAACAGAACAGTAAATATAATTCAATAAACGCACGATATATATGAAACGAAATGTAATCTCCATTGTATTGGGAGGCGGCAGGGGAACAAGATTATTCCCGTTAACGTATTCAAGATCAAAACCGGCAGTTCCTATTGCAGGAAAATACAGGCTGGTAGATATTCCTATATCCAACTGTCTGAACTCGGGACTGAATAAGATCCTGGTTTTAACACAGTTCAACTCAGCTTCGTTAAATTCACATATCAAGAATTCCTATCACTTTGATATTTTCAGCAAAGGCTTTGTAGATATCCTTGCTGCTGAACAGAATGTGGAAAATGACAGCTGGTATCAGGGAACGGCAGATGCGGTCCGCCAGTCGATGAAGCATCTTGAAAAGTATGATTACGATTATATCCTGATCCTTTCCGGCGACCAGCTTTACCAGATGGATTTCAGGGAAATGCTGGATTTTCATATTGAAAACGGAGGCGATGTCACCATTGCGACTATCCCCGTAGTGGCAAAGGATGCTACAGGATTCGGAATTTTGAAGTCTGATGATGACGGAAACATTACCTCTTTTTATGAAAAACCGGAGTATGATATCCTGGAAGGGCTGAAATCTGAAGTTTCGGAAGAAAACAAGCATAAAGGAAAAGAATATCTGGCCTCGATGGGAATTTATATCTTCACGAGAACCATTCTTAAAAAAATGTTTGAAGAAGGAGCCGGCGACGATTTCGGGAAAGATATTATTCCGAATTCAATCGGGAAATACAAAACATTAAGTTATCAGTATGAAGGTTATTGGACAGATATCGGAACGATAGAATCATTTTATGAGGCCAATCTGGATTTATGTCAGGATTTTCCACAGTTTAATCTTTTTTCCTCTTCACCGATCTATACAAGAGCAAGAATGCTTCCACCGTCAAAAATCAACGGTTCATATGTAAGTAAAGCTGTTTTCGGAGACGGATGTATCATTATGGCCGATAAGATCGAAAATTCTGTGATTGGAAACAGAACGAGAATAGATAAAGGAAGTACCATCGTGAATTCTTACGTTATGGGTGCGGATTTTTATCAGAACACCACAGAAATTGTCCTTAACGACAGAAGCGGACGACCGAATATGGGTATAGGGAAATACTGTTACATTGAAAAAGCGATCCTTGACAAAAATTGCTACATTGGCGATAACGTGAAAATTATAGGAGGAAAACACATTCCGGATGGCGACTACGGAACCCATTCCGTTCAGGATGGAATTGTAGTGGTGAAAAAAGGAGCCGTTCTTCCTTCAGGAACCCATATCGGTTAATAAAAAAATAGGACTGGCTGATTGATTAGTCTAAAAAGAAAAGAGGAAACCAAAGGTTTCCTCTTTTTGTATATTCAAACTTCAATCTTTTATTGAGAAAGCAGTTTCAGGGAGTATTCCAGCTCGGGATCTTTCTGTTCTTTTAACGATTTCAAAAAATAATCACTTTTAATAGTATGATCAGGGATTACGCCTGTGCAATTGGCAACATGGTCTTGATCATTATTATTAAAGAAAATTTCTGTCCGTGGAATGGAAAGAGTGGATTTAGTATGAGGAAGCTTGTAAGTAATAAACCATGCCGCAGTGGTGAAATTACTGCATGAGCCTGTTTCTTTCCCTACAATTTCTCCTCTTTTTTCAGTTTTGAATAAAGAAGCAAAATAAGTGGCCGCGGAGAAAGTGCGGTTATTGGTCAGAAGCATAGTCTTACCATCAAAAAACAATCCATCTCTGGGATAGCTTTTTATATAGGTATTATCAAGCCTTGAATTTCCGAAATAATAGTCTCCTTTTTCTCCTTTGTCAAAACGCTGCCTCATAAAATTATTCAGATCTGTAATGTCTTTATCGGAATAATACTGGCTGGTTTGCGGATCTATCAGATAGTCAGTGTAGTTGATATCAACAACCTGGGTTCCGTATTTGTATTCATTATTGAAGCTTTTATCTGTAGCTATAAAAGAATACAATAAAGCTACGTTACTGATAGCACCGCCTGAATTGTTACGAATATCTATGATAAGCTTTTTGGATTTCAGATTCCTCATTTCCTGGAAATACTTCTTTAATCTTTCATAAAAAAAACTTTCGTCGTAAGAGAAGGATTTTACCGATAAATAATAGGTTTCCGGATCTATTTTGTAACCGTAAATTCCGTAGCTTTCCGAAACCAGGTCAATAGGCAGTACGGCATGTTTGGCTTCATAGTAATATTGAGGATACTTTATACCGTTTATTTTCACTGTTTTTTGCGCTCCGTTTAAAGCTTTATATTTTACGGTAAAATCGTTGGTCCGGTTCTTTAAAATAAAAGGGATATTGAAGGCTATATCTACATCTTCCACTTTAATATTTCCATCTGCGGCTTTAGGGATTCTTTTCAGAATGGAATCTGCATTTAAACCGTTAATTTCAAGGATTTCACTTCCTGTTTCGATAGCGTATTTGTTGGCTCCGTTTACATATATAATCCCGTTATGTACGTAAGTTGAAAGAGGGAAGTAGTAGATGGAGTTCATAACATCCTCAAAATAATTGGAATCGGTACCAAAAGAACTGTGGCCGTCACCAATTATTCTTGTAGGATTGTTAATCAGTAAATTAATATAGCCGGGATCTTTTTTAATTTCATTACGAAGTGAATCCAGTTTTCTGGTAATAATTTCTTTGCTGTGAAACCTGTAAGGATTAGGATGCTGCTTCCGGATAATATCCACTGCAATATCGAAATCTTTAAGATAGCCGTCTTCAGGGATTTCTGAAACTGAATACTGGGCAAAGCCCATTGAAAAGAGTAAAATCAAAGGAAATACAAATAACTTCTTCATAGAAAAATATTTAATTTTAGGGTTTTTCACCCATCAAAAAATATACCGTTATTTTGTTGTTTAAAAGTGGAGTTATTTTTATAAAATAGTTCATTAATAATTAAAATTGCCAGTTAAAATGAGGTTTTTTCAAAAAATTAAATGATATAATTCACCTTTTTAAATCTGGTTTATTTTACAGCTTCATGGACCAAAATAATTAAGATATTGGTTACTTTTTTTATTTGTATTACTTTTGTGCGATGCGTTTTTTTAAAATAATAGCCGTAATTCTTGTTCTTGTGGTAGGTGCTTATGCTGCTTCCATGTATTTTTTCGTGGACGAAAACAAGGATTTTAAGATTGAAAAGGAGATCGATTATCCATTGGATAAAGTCTTTTCCCAGTTTAATAATCTTCAGCATTTCACCAGATGGAACAACTTTTTTACAAGTTCACCATCCATTGATATCGATTATTATACGCCTTACGAAGGGCAGGGAAGCGCTATCAGTTATGTAGACCCGAAAAATGATACGGATGGGGAAATGTTCATCCGCTATGAAAATCCGGCAAAAAGCCTGAGATACCAGCTTTTCGAAGACCGGAATGAAAACCCGACGGTAGTGGATGTTCAGTTCAAGGCTGTTTCTCCGGATAAAACAAAAATTACCTGGTACGTGCATACTCCTAAACTTTCCGTACTGAGAAGAGTGGAAAATTTCTGGACAGAAGACCGCTTTGCTGAAAACATCAACAAAAGCATGGTGAATCTCAAAAACGTACTGGGTAACAAAGTGGAAAAGGATAACCAGATGGCTTCCATTAAATACGACAGCTTAATGGTGGAAAATGAAGAAAATAAGCTGCTTCTGGGAATTAATGTAAGCGCATCCAACAAAAAAGAGGCGCTCTATAAAAATATCGTTATGAATTACAGCAAAGTTTATAACTATGTGACGATGGATCTTGGTAAAAAAGATGATGAATTCGGCTTTCCGGTACTGATTACCGATGCCGACAACTATAAAGATAAAGAAGTTTCCTATTTCCTGGGAATTCCCCTTTCCAAAAAGATCGGAGTTCCGGATAATAATTTCAGTTTCCGGACTGTAAATCCTTCCCAGAATTACGTAATGTACTACAAAGGAAATTATGAAGGCAGAATACGGGCTGTTCAGCAGCTGATTCAGAAGGCCAAAAAAGATGAGATGCGCTTCGGGGATATCCGCCAGACCTTTATTGAGCGTCCGATTGAAGGACAGGAGGTGAATCTTAAGCTCTCATTATCAGTGTATAAGTAATTTTTTTCCGATTATTTTTTTCTTAATTTTTTTTAACGGTTTCAGGCTGTCTTAACTCGGTTTTTTTTATTAAATTTGAAGATTAATTCTACAAATAAATTTTAATAATAGATAAACTGTAATAATGGACAGATTTTCATTCCTAAACGCAGCTCATTCTCAGTTAATTGAGGATTTATACCAACAGTACTTAAAATTCCCGGATTCTTTAGAGCCATCATGGAAAGCCTTTTTTCAAGGGTTTGATTTCGCTTTGGAGAACTACGGAGATGACGATAACATCCAATACATCCAGGCTCCGGCCAGCGCTGCTCCGGCAGTACAGCAGATTTCCCAGGCAGCTGCCGGTGGGGAAATTCCTGAGCACATCAAAAAAGAATTCAAGGTAGTAAACCTTATTGAGGCTTATAGAACGAGAGGGCACCTGTTTACCAAAACAAACCCAGTAAGAGAAAGAAGACACTATACTCCTACTTTAGACATAGAAAACTTCGGTCTTTCGAAAGAAGATTTAAATACAAAATTCAACTGCGCCGTTGAAACAGGAATGAAAGAACCTGCAACACTGGCAGATCTGATCAAGCATCTTGAAAATATCTACTGCGATTCTATTGGGGTGGAATATATGCACATCAACAACGTTGAAGAAAAAGATTTCATCAAAAAATGGCTTCAGGTGAATGAAAATCACCCAAACCTTTCTGCGAATGAAAAAACTGAGATTTTATTAAAATTAAATCAGGCAGTAGCCTTTGAAAACTATCTTCACACAAAATTTGTAGGACAGAAAAGATTCTCACTGGAAGGAGGTGAAACATTGATTCCTGCTTTGGATCAGTTGATCACAAGGTCTTCTCAGCTGGGAGTGGATGAGGTGGTATTGGGAATGGCCCACAGAGGTAGATTGAATGTACTGACCAATATTTTCGGGAAATCTTACAAGCAGATCTTCTCGGAATTTGAAGGGAAGGAGTTCGAAGAAGATGTATTCTCCGGTGACGTTAAATATCACTTAGGATCATCTAAAAAGATCAAAACAGCTTCAGGAGAAGAGGTTTCCATAAACCTGACTCCTAACCCGTCTCACCTTGAAACAGTGGCTGCTCTTGTAGAAGGGATCTGCCGTGCGAAAGTAGACGATAAATATAAAGACTACTCTAAAGTTTTACCGATCATCATCCATGGTGATGGAGCCATTGCCGGACAAGGTATTGCTTACGAAGTTGCCCAGATGATGACTTTGGAAGGGTACAGAACAGGAGGTACGGTTCATATCGTTGTCAATAACCAGGTTTCATTTACAACCAATTATATGGATGCAAGATCTTCAACGTATTGTACAGACATTGCAAAGGTTACGGAATCTCCTGTAATGCACGTCAATGCAGATGATGCCGAAGCTGTTGTTCATGCCATCCACTTTGCGGCCGATTTCAGAGCTAAATTCGGGAAAGATGTTTACATCGACCTTTTAGGATATAGAAAATATGGACACAATGAAGGTGATGAGCCAAGATTTACACAGCCTAATTTATATAAAACCATTTCAAAACACCCGAATCCAAGAGAAATTTATAAAGATAAATTGCTTAAAGACAGCATTACATCCAATGATGTGATTGCTAAAATGGAAACGGAATTCAAAGCTCTTCTGGATAAAGATTTTGATGCGTCCAAAGAGATTGAGAAAAATGTTATGGACCTGTTCATGGCTGAAGACTGGACCAATTACCCGATTGGAAAAAGAGGAGCTGTTCAGATTCCTGTAGATACAAAATATAACTTAGAGAAGCTTAAGGAGCTGGCTATTAAAATGTCAACCCTTCCTGCTGATAAAAAGTTCATCAATAAAATTACAAGACTATTCGAGAACCGTATCAAAGCTATTGAAGGAAACTCATTAGATTGGGCTTTAGGAGAGTGGTTAGCTTATGCTACACTTCTTGTGGAAGGGCACAACGTGAGAATTTCCGGGGAAGATGTGGAAAGAGGAACATTCTCTCACAGACATGCCGTTGTGAAGACTGAAGATACGGAAGAAGAATATATCCCGTTAAGACACGTATCTGAAAACAGATTTGATGTATACAACTCTCACCTTTCTGAATATGGGGTTCTAGGTTTCGATTACGGATATGCTATGGCTTCTCCTAATACATTAACCATCTGGGAAGCGCAGTTCGGAGATTTCGTGAATGGTGCTCAGATCATCGTTGACCAGTATCTGGCTGCAGCTGAGGAAAAATGGAAAATCCAGGATGGATTGGTGATGTTATTGCCTCACGGTTCGGAAGGCCAGGGTGCAGAACACTCTTCAGCAAGATTAGAAAGATTCTTAACGCTTTGTGCGAACGAAAATATGGTGGTTGCGAATATCACTTCACCTGCCAACTATTTCCACTTATTAAGAAGACAGCTGAAATGGTCATTCAGAAAACCGTTGATCGTAATGAGCCCTAAATCTTTACTGAGACACCCTAAAGTGGTTTCTCCGCTTGAAGATTTTGCAAACGGTTCATTCCAGCCAATCCTGGACGATCCTTCAGCAGATCCTAAAAAGGTAGAGAAACTAGTGTTGTGTTCAGGTAAATTATACTTCGAATTATTAGCCAAGAAAGAAGAACTGAACTGTGAAAATATTGCATTAGTAAGATTCGAGCAGTTATATCCGCTTCAGACAGATGCTATTGAAGCGATCTTCAGCAAATATGACAACAGAACGCAACTGGTGTGGGCTCAGGAGGAACCTGAAAACATGGGGGCATGGTCTTATATCCTGAGAAACTTCAGAGATACGGGAATCCAGGTAATCGCTCCGGTACCAAGCGGTGCTCCGGCTCCGGGAAGTCACAAAATGTTTGAGAAAAATCAGAATGCTGTAATCAACAGAGTTTTCGACAGAGACGATGCTCCAGTAAAAAGACCTGTTACAGCGTAATTAAGAATAATATCCAATTAAAAAAATAAAAAATACTCAATATGTCAGTTTTAGAAATGAAAGTTCCTTCACCGGGAGAATCCATTACAGAAGTTGAAATTGCAACTTGGCTTGTGAAAGATGGTGATTATGTAGAAAAAGATCAGCCCATCGCAGAAGTAGACTCAGATAAAGCAACTCTTGAATTACCTGCAGAACAAAGCGGTGTGATCACGTTAAAAGCAGAAGAGGGTGATGTAGTACAGGTTGGCCAGGTAGTTTGTTTAATTGATATGGATGCTGCCAAGCCTGAAGGTGCAAGCGCTCCGGCTGCTGAAGCTCCAAAACAGGAAGAGGCTCCGAAGGCTGCTGAACCCGCTAAACAGGAAGCACCAAAACCTGCTGCTCCGGTAGCTGCGCCACAAACATATGCAACAGGAGCTCCATCTCCGGCTGCTAAAAAGATTCTTGACGAGAAAGGTATTGAAGCCGGACAGGTTTCAGGAAGCGGAAGAGACGGAAGAATCACTAAAACTGATGCAGAATTGGCTGCTGTTCCTGCTTTAGGAGGAAGCCCTTCTACAGCAACAGGTGCACGTACTACTACGACGACTAAACTTTCAGTTCTAAGAAGAAAAATTGCTTCAAGATTGGTTGCTGTAAAGAACGAAACAGCAATGTTAACGACTTTCAACGAAGTTGACATGTCTGAAATCTTCAGATTAAGAAAGCAATATAAAGAAGAATTTGCTCAAAAGCACGGAGTTGGACTTGGTTTCATGTCTTTCTTTACAAAAGCGGTAACAAGAGCATTACAGATGTATCCGGATGTAAATGCATCTATTGACGGAGATTTCAAAGTAAACTACGATTTCTGCGATATTTCAATTGCCGTTTCAGGCCCTAAAGGTCTAATGGTTCCTGTATTGAGAAATGCTGAAAACATGTCTTTCGCAGGAGTTGAGGCTAATATCAAAGATCTTGCTACCAAAGTAAGAGACGGTAAAATTACGGTTGATGAAATGACTGGCGGTACATTTACTATTACCAACGGTGGTACTTTCGGATCTATGATGTCTACACCAATTATTAACCCACCACAATCTGCGATCTTAGGAATGCACAACATTATCCAGAGACCGGTAGCTGTTGACGGGCAGGTAGTAATCAGACCGATGATGTATGTAGCGATGTCTTATGACCACAGAATTATCGACGGTAAAGAATCTGTAGGGTTCCTTGTAGCGGTAAAAGAAGGTATCGACAATCCTGTTGAAATACTAATGGGAGGTGACGAAAGAAAAGGTCTTGGATTATAAAATTTAAGAAATTTTAATATTAACACAATCTCGCCCCAAAAAGGCGAGATTTTTGTATCTCTTAAGAAAAATACTAAGATGATGTTCTCAAAAATGACTTCTAATATCAAAGTTTCAGTAATACCTGAATATGATAGTAAAAACAGTTATCCATCTGAAAACCGTTACGTCTTCAAGTATAATATTACGATAGAAAATGACGGCAGCTTTCCCATTAAAGTGCTTAAAAGAAAATGGCTCATTTTCGACGTAGGTTTTGGATACACAGAGATTATAGGTGATGGGGTGATAGGATTGACACCAGAGATTCCCATAAGCGAAAATTTTGCTTATTTCTCCAATGTAATGCTTCGGTCCGGCGTAGGAAATATGAGCGGAAAATACCTTGTTAAAAACATGGATACCCAGGAAACCTTCGAAATTGAAATTCCAAAGTTCAACCTGCTATCTGAAGTTTTAAGCAATTAAAGGAATTCCTGTAAATAGGATTGTAGCTTATTACAGTTTTTTGATATACTTATTGAGAAAAGAACTATGGATCTCTTCATTTTCTGTCATGATCAATTTTTCAAAAGCCAGAAGTGAAATTTTTGCACAGGCTTCCGCATCGTCCCCGGCACGGTGGTGGTTAAGGCTGATTTGGTGATGTTCCGCTAAATGCTTCAGTCCGTATTTCGGAAGATAATTCCATGATTTTTTAGCCAGTTGAATGCTGCAGAGATAATTCAGTTTTGGGGTAAACATACCGTAGTGCTCGAAACAGCCTCTTAGAACACCCGCATCAAAGCTTGCATTATGTGCAATCATAAGGGTTCCATACATCATTTCTTCGGCTTCGTACCAGATTTCATCAAAAGTAGGTGCGTCCTTTACATCTTCCGGGGTTATCCCGTGAACTCCAATATTAAATCTGCTGAAATAAGGAAAGCTGGGCGGTTTGATCAGCCACGTTTTCGTTTCCACAATTTTGGAATCCTGAACAATACAAATGCCCATTTCACAAGCCGAGCTTTTTTCGTGAGTGGCGGTTTCAAAGTCTATTGCGCAAAAATCCATGTTTTAATTGTGAGTAATTTAAATTAAATATAAGTTGTTTATAGATGTAAGTTATGAAATTTTTGTGAGATCAGTTTCATGTGTCATTATTTTTAAACTATCCGTCTTTTTGCTTTGTAAAACCCACCCTTTCAGGGGAATTAAAGGCATTCTTGGAAAACTTATAGTAGAAATTAAATCTGAACATATTATATCTCGTATCTCTCATCACGAAACCCGAATCCCGGAAAAACTATTTACCACCCAAAAAATGCTTAAAGATCAGCCATTTCGATTGATAGAACTCAGATTTCTGATGTTCCTGACGAAGTTTCCATGTTTGCGGAAACTGCCCGTAAAACCCAAAATGAGCTCTTACAACAGCCCATAAATGTGGGAATCCATTTTTCAGCCCGAAATAAATTCCGGCAATTCCATCTAAACACAATCTGAAAAATATAAGACCTATAAGCTTTGGGAATGGCAGGTTTTTCAGCATCATGGAGAGATTGTTCCTGATATTAAGATAAGTCTTTTGTGCACTTTGCTTATTCAGGGTTCCGCCGCCTACGTGATATACTTTTGATCTTCCTGTATAGAAAATCTTTTTTCCTGAATTGATCAGTCGCCAGCAAAGATCTATTTCTTCCTGATGGGCAAAGAACCTTTCATCAAAACCGTTTTGTTCCCAGAAATCTTTTGAACGGACAAAAAAGCAACATCCTGAAGCCCAGAAGATTTCTGTTTCGTCGTCATATTGTCCGTTATCCTCTTCCAGATCATCAAATATTCGTCCGCGGCAGTAAGGGTAGCCCAGATTGTCGATAAGCCCCCCGGCTGCACCTGCAAATTCAAACTGTTTCTTATTGTTAAAGGATAAGATTTTAGGCTGTATTGCTGAGATTGCGGGATCTTTTTGAAATAAATTTAATACAGGGTTTATCCAGTTTTCAGTGACCTCCATATCTGAATTGAGAAGGCAGTAATATTCGTTTTTTATTTCTTTTAAACCTTCATTATATCCGCCTGCAAAACCGTAATTTTTGTTGTTTCTGACAATTTTTACAGTAGGAAAATGGGATTCTACAAAAGAGATAGAATCATCAGTAGAAAGGTTATCTATTACATAAATATCTGCATCCTGGGAAAAGCGGACTACACTGGGAAGAAATTTTTCGAGCCAGTTTTTACCATTCCAGTTTAAAATGACAACTGCTAAATTATTCGGCATCAGGATTATATTTTTTCAGCATCAAACGTTTTAATGGAATCCTGGTACTTCCATTTTCTGTGGGACCAAAGATAATTATCCGGGTGCTTGTTTAAAGTATTTTCCAGCAGTTGATGAAATTTTCTTACCACTTCATGTTCTGTAAATTTTTCACCTTCGGGATAAATCCTATGATAATTTACCTGATAATAGCCTCGTTTTACCTTTTTCATTTCGCAGTAGATAAAAGCAAGATCCATTCTCGTAGCAAGTTTATCATAGCCGATGAAAGCAGGCGTTCTCTGATGTAGAAATTCCAATCCGTAATTGACATGGGCAACGTGCGGTGTTTGGTCCGCTACAAACATATAAGCGGAATCACCGTCGTTTTTAGATCTGAAGATATTCATGATTACTTCATTAGCCTCAAGTGCTTCATTTCCAAACTTGTTTCTTACTATTTTCATCTGGTTTTCCCAAAAATCACTGTTTACCTTTCTGTAAACCGGATGACAGTGTTTTTGCGGGATAATTTTCGCAAGGGCATTGATCCACTCCCAGTTAAAGACATGTCCGGCAAGCATAATTACATTTTTACCTTCTGCCTTGGCTTCATGGAAGACCTCCTGATTGATATGCTGCATTCTTACCCGCGATTCCGTTTCAGAAATACTGAAAGATTTAATGGTTTCTACAAGATAATCGGAAAAATTAAGGTAGAATTTCTTCTTGATGTCCCCGATCTCTTCTTCTGTTTTTTCAGGAAAAGAATTTCTGAGATTCTGTGTGATTACCTTCTTTCGGTAGCCTACAAGGTAATAGTTTAAGAAAAACATCACGTCCGAAAAAATATACAATACTTTAAGCGGAAGCTTGGAAATTAAATATAATATTTTGATCAGGAAATTCATAAAACATGCAAATTTAGTGATAATAAAATTATGGTTCTATTTTTGCTTGCAATAAGTATTATTTTTTTTATTTTTATGTTATGAAAAAATTGTCGATCATAGCCTTTCTTGGATTAAGCATACTGGCTTTTTCTCAGGAAAAAACAAATACACCGGAAGGAAGGAAGCAGGATAATGCTCTTCTGGTAAAAGCTGATCAAGCAGAATTGGACGCTAAAAAGAAAGCAGCAGAAGAAAAAGCCAAACTGCCAAAACCTTATGATCCGAAAGCGAATGCTGAAGCTGATATTAATAAGCTGATTGCCCAAGCTAAAAAAGAAGGGAAGAATATAATGATCCAGGCCGGTGGAAACTGGTGTATCTGGTGTCTGCGTTTTAATAATTTCGTTCAGAATACTCCTGAACTGAAGGAAGCTGTAGATAAGAACTATGTATATTATCACCTGAATTATTCACCGGATAATAAAAATGAAAAAGTTTTTTCTAAATATGTAGATATCAAAGAAAAGCTGGGGTATCCTTTTTTCATTGTTCTGGATAAAGATGGCAAAATAGTTCATGTTTTAAAAGACAGTTCGGTCCTTGAAGAAGGAAAAGGATACAGTAAGGAAAAAGTACAAGAGTTCTTTAACGAATGGGCTCCTAAATCATAAAAAAACCGGGAAAATCTCCCGGTTTTTTTATTTACAACAGCTTCCTGATCCAGCTTAATTTTTTATCCGAATAAGGGGGATATTTGATATCAGGCTCTCCCCAGGTCGATTTTTCCAGGACAGATTTCTGATGTGAAAAGGCTTCAAAACCATAAGATCCGTGGTAACTGCCGATACCGGAATTCCCGACTCCGCCAAAAGGCAGACGGTGGTTGCCTAAATGCATAATGACATCATTGATGCAGCCTCCTCCAAACGACAGTTTCGAAGTGAAAATTCCTTTTTCCTCAGAATTCCGGGTAAAAAGATAGGCTGAAAGAGGCTTTTCCAGTTCAAGAATGGTATTGATGGCCAGGTTGAAATTTGTAAAGCTGATGATCGGAAGAATTGGGCCGAAGATCTCTTCCTGCATGATTTCATCCTCCCAGTTTACGTTATTCAGAAGGGTAGGTTCTATAAACAGTTTTGTTTCATCAGAATTTCCGCCAAAATAAATTTTATCCCTGTTTATAAGCTTTATCAATCGATCGAAATTTTTGCGGTTGATGATTCTTGTATAAGAATCGGCATCCGGAGCATATTTAAATTCTGTAATATACTTTCTCAACATTTCGAGGAACTGTTCACGGACGGGCTCTTCAACCAAAAGATAATCAGGAGCAACACAGGTTTGCCCGGCATTGAGAAACTTTCCCCATACAATTCGTTTGGCAGCAACTTCAAGGTCGGCATCTTTGGAGACAATAACGGGAGATTTTCCACCTAATTCAAGAACAACAGGCGTTAAATGCTCTGCAGCAGCCTGATAAACGATCTTTCCAACCCTGGTGCTTCCGGTGAAAAATATTTTATCAAATTTGAGCTTCAAAAGCTCTGTGGTTTCATCAATACCACCCTCATACACATACAGATATTCGGGAGGAAAGTTTTCATTGATGAGCTTTGCCATCAGTTTCATTGTATTTTCTGCAATTTCACTTGGCTTTAAAATACAGCAGTTTCCCGCAGCAAGAGCTGCAATTACGGGAGAAAATGATAATTGGTAAGGATAGTTCCAGGCACCTATGACAAGAACATTTCCCAAAGGTTCGGAATGAATTCTGCTTTTTCCCAACTGATTGGCCAGGTTGGTTCTGACTTTTCTGGGTTTTGAAAGTGAATTTATGTTTTTAAGATAATAATTGATATCATTCAGTATAAAAGAGATTTCGGTTGTAAAAGTATCAAACCTTGATTTGCCAAAATCTTTGTCAATGGCTTCATACAAAAGTTCCTCGTTATTGATAACGATGTTTTTAAGCTTTTCAAGATACATTTTCCTGAACTTAATACTCTTCGTCTGTTGCGTTTTGAAAAAATCTTTCTGATGATTTACGATTTCCTGAATGTTCATACATGCGAATTTCAGAAACTACAGCAAATTTTCGGCCTAAATCACATTATATTTCTCACCGCTATTTTCACAGGATGATATAGCAGTAAAGCGAATGCAGTAATTAAAGCCAGCCAGAACAATCCTGTAAAAATCTCCATATTGGAAAGGAGAATAGATTGCGCTGTTATTTTCGCTTTAAAAGCTCCGGCAGTAAGGGATAAAGATTCATTAACCGGCAGTCTGGATAACTGAGCTCCGAATATCTGGTTCCACTGGCTGTAAAAAACAGGGTTGGTATCTGTCAGGTTAAAACTGAGTGTATCAGAATGCTTTAATGTTAAAAACAGCATCAGGTTCTGCATTAAAGCATATCCGATCGCAGTGGTCCAGAAACGTGTTGTTGTTCCCAGGGCTGTTGCATTGGCAACATATTTATCAGGCATTCCGGAAATCAGAAAGAAAACGAGAGGTGTAAACAGCAATCCCTGTGCGGCTCCCTGCAGAAATAGCGGAGGACAGATGGTTGAAAGGGTAGTGTCAGGATAAAATGTATAGGTAAACCATGCACAATCTACTGCCAGCAGCAGAAATCCCATAAAGAAAACGATTCTGGAAGAAATACCACGCATCAGGCAGACTCCGGATAAAATAATACCCATAAGTGTTCCTGCTACGTTCCAGTATTGGATATTTACAATATAATCCCACGGCCATTTCCAGACTGTTGCCATAATGCTGTAGACATTATTGAGTCCGGAGCGGATCAGATAGAAGATGAAAAACAAAACCATTCCGGCAACAACGTTTCTTGAACTGAAAACTTCAAAATGAAAGATGGGTCTCTTGGAGTTCCTTTGTTTGAGCATAAACAAACCTCCGGAAAGCAGGAATATAAAGAAGCACATGACAATGGTATCCGATTGAAACCACATCAGTCTTTTTCCATAAATAATAGCATACCCTCCTGACTGAAGACAAGCCCATAAGAGGAACCAGCTTGTAATATCCAGCTGATAAAGCGGCATTTTAGGGAAAAACCTGTTGGTATTGAACAAGGCAACTCCAATAATCAGGACAAAGACATGAAAATAAACCATCATCAGGATCATATGCTGGAAATCATAATTTTCTATACTTGATTTCAGCAAAGAAGTGGTAACCGTTCCACCTGTCAGCATAATGGTATACATGAAAAGATAGGCGATTACCTTGGCATGTCTTGTTTTCAGTTCAGCAATGATCAACGGAAGAAAAATAGCCCCTTCCAGAAGGCCGAAAATACCTTCCAGGAAGCGTATGACCAGAATAACCTGGTAATTATTGGTGACGGACAGGATGTACAGAATAATCACGGAGATGGAAGACATCAGCAGCACATAATATTTCACACTGAAATAAGCCATAAACCGCTGTAAAACGAGCATGGTCACTACAAATGTTCCGTACATAAGGATCATTAAATACTGGATGTCATCTGAATCTACATCCATAAAAGAAGAGGTGAAGGCACTGTTGGAATGTAGTAACGACAACAACATCAGGTGAGGAAACAATGCCAGCACCAAAAGCGGAAGTTTCAGCCATTGCGGGACCCATTGATGATAAACTGTATTATGTTGCATGGTAATGTATATGGGGGAAAATTAAGAATCAAGAACCAAGGATCAAGATTAAAGAGTAGTAAAGAAAAGAGTTGAGAGTGCAAGTTTTCATAAACATTATCCAGCGAGATCATCCTCAAACTCTAGCACTCTCAAACTCTATTATTTTCAAATCTTTTTCGCGCTTACCAGAACATTCATTCCGGATAGCAGTTTTTCATTGTTTTGATTAGTATCCAGAATGATTTTTACCGGAAACCTCTGCTCAATTTTAACAAAGTTTCCTGTGGCATTGTCAGGCTTAACCAAAGAAAACTGTGAGCCCGATGCCGGCGATACTGAAACCACCTTTCCTTTGAATTCGATATCCGGATAAGCATCTGCAGTGATGGTTACTTCCTTTCGGGTATCAATCTGTCCAAGCTGGGTCTCTTTGTAATTGGCAATGATCCACTTTTCCTTGCTTACGATCTGTACCAGGGCCTGGCCTTCTTTGATCAGTTGTCCTTCCTGAATGGTTTTTTTACCCACCCACCCGTCGTATGGGGCTGTAATGACTGTATAGGAAAGAAAAAGTCTGGCATTGTTCAGGTTGGCAGAGCTCTGCTGGATCTGGCTTTTAACAGGAGCTACTTTACTGTGTTGTTCGCTTGCACCGGCTCTTACGGCATTTTTCTGCTGCTCCAAGGCTAAAAGATTAGCTTTTGCCTGCTCATAGGAAGCTTTTACATTTTCAAATTGCTGCTCGGTGGCAGCATCTTCTGCAACCAGATTTTTATACCGGTTAAAATCCTGCTCTGTTCTCCAGATATCAATTTTTGCGGAAGCTATTTTAGCGTCGATAATTTTGAAGTCGCTTTCTTTTGTATTGACACCACTTTCAATGGTTGTGATATTTTCAGCATTGGCATGGAGACCTGCTTCAGCCATTTTGACCTGATTGATAAATTCCCTGTTGTCGATCACAATCAAAGTATCACCTTTATGTACAAACTGATTTTCTTCAAAGCGGATGGTTTTAATAAATCCTGAAACCTTACTGGAGACCGGGGTAATGTACTGTTCAATCTGGGCATCATTGGTGGTAACATTTTTCCTTGAGAAAATATAAAAGCTTACCATTCCTGCAATTCCACTGATGATCAGGATCCAGGCCAGAAAGGTGATTATTTTGTTGATTCTTTTTTCTTTTTGTGTCAGTTGTTTCTTTGCCATAGTTTTTATAAGTTTCCAATCGTATATTGAAGTTGGTAGTATTTTAATTGTCGGTTGATTTTTACGGAAATAAGGTTGGATTCGGCCTCCAGATAGGCATTATCAGCATCGATAAGTTCTGTGATCAGACTCAGTTTATTGACATATTTTGTTTTTACGATACGGTAGTTTTCTTTGGCCTGGCCGATGGCTTCTTCAGCAATCTTTACTTTCTGATCCGTTTCTTCAAACTTTTTGTATGCTTCATAGACGCTGTGTCTTATTTTTTCGTCGTTTTCCTCGATCTGCAATCTCGCCAGATCAATATTTTCCCTGGCTTCCTGCATCCTGTACTTATTTTTATACAGGTTTCCGATAGGATAGGTAAGGTTTACCCCCAGCATCCCCAGGCGGTAAGCATAAGGTTCAGGTGGAAAGAACATCATATTGGGGTATTTGATGAAATATTCTCCGCCTGCTGTAATTTTAGGTAAATAATTCGCTTTTATAATTTTCTGGTCCAATTCTTTCAGCGAAAGATTTTTATGGGATATTTCTACAGATTCATTCTTATTTAAGGCTGTTTCTGTAAGCTCTTCAATATAAGGAATCGTGGCTTTGTCGGAAATAAGGTTTTCTGTATCCACATGCATTTCCTGGTTTTCCGGAAGAGAAAGAATGGTTTTAAGCTTATGTTCTGCGATCTGGATGTCATTATCAAGTTCTGTCCAGCTCATCGTGTGGTTGGAAAGCTGTAAAGACGTTCTCAGTACTTCATTTACCGTTACAACTCCATTGGCTTTTAAACTTTTTACCTGTTTGATATTGATGGAATCCTCTTTCATTTTATCATTGATAAGGCTCTGCTGCTCTTTTAAATGATGAATCTGAAGAAAGGCGGTAATGATCTCCATTTTAAGCTGTCTTTCGTCCAGGTGGGTTCTTAATGCCGAGATTTCAGTGTCTATAGATGCTTTTTTTTCTGTGTTCCTGATTTTTCCACCCATGTACACCGGAATGGATGCGGAAAGTGTAAAATCATACATCCCGTTGATGATATCATATTTGGTGGCTTTATTAAAAAAACCGTTCTGATGCTGAAAAAGATTGGTTACCTGGTTATAACTGGTATGGAATTCTATATCCGGAAGTCTTTCCATGGCAAGGTCTTTTTCTCTTGTGGCAGACATTTCCTTTTTCAGATGGCTTATCTGTATGTTCTTGTTGTTTTTCAAACCGGTCTCAATAGCCTGTTGAAGGCTGAGATGCTGATAATCGATCATTTGTGAATGTAAAAAACTGCCAGCCAGCAGCAAGCACAACGTCATGCACTGATATCGGCATGCGTTAAATATCATATTCATAATTTAATTAAAGGATTTTTGCTAGATTGATTTTGATGCAGCAAAGTTACGGAGTCCGCTATAAGACCCGATTTGTGAAAACAGAAAAAGATTTGCTCATTTACGCCAATTCAAAATTTTCTTTATATCTTTATGTAATGAATGACAGCCATTTTAAAGCAGTAGAAGAAGAGGATGCGGAATTTTATATCTACAATGTACTTACAGGGGATGTAACTACGGATATTCATCATCACAGTTCCGCCCAATTGGTTTATGCAGAGGGCGGAATCGTTCATGTTTTTACAGATCTCAAACACTGGTATCTTCCCGCAAGATGTTTTATGTGGATCCCTGCAGGAACCCCGCACTATATTTTTTCAACAAGTCCCAAAGTTGATCTTTACAATTTCTATTTTAAAAAAGAAGAAAACGAAAATGGCTTTTTTGATGAAATTAATATTTATTCAGTGAGCCATTTGCTTAGAGAAATGATTTTATATACAAAAGGCTGGGATGGGAAAATCACAAAAAATGACGGGGCAAAATATTATTTCCTCAAAGCTTTAAAAGGAATTCTTCCTGAGAAAAGAGATAAGAAACTGGCTTTTCCGGTGCAGCATCCGTTTCCCAAAGACGAAACCCTGCTGAAGATTGCAAAATATATTCACGCCAACCTGGAAAAGCCTCTTACCATTGAATCTACGGCAAAAGAATTCGGAATGAGTACAAGAACCCTTTCGCGGAAGTTTAAAGAGATTCTCGGGATGAATTACGTCCGTTTTCTGCGTGCATTGAGGATTACCCGTTCTCTGGAGCTCATGCTGGAGGGAAAGTACAATATGTACGAAATATCTATGATGGTGGGATACAACAGCCTGTCCTCATTCAGTAATATCTTTAAGAAGGTTATTGGAGTACCGCCAACGGAGTATCAGCAGAAACTGAGAGGGGATAGATAAGCTGCTTGGAGAGTTGGAAAGTAGGAGAGTTTTTGGGTTCGGGATTCGTGATTCGTGATTCGTGATTCGAGTTACGTGATATATTGCAAGGTAACGATTTCTTAGGTAATTATATAGAATTTATATCATTACCAGATTCCCCTTCCCTGAAGGGGTGGATTTTGCAGAGTAAAAAGAAGGGGTAGTTAAAAGTATCCGCAAATTAAGCACAAAAAAACCACTTCGAACGAAGTGGTTTTATATTTAGAGAAAACTCTCAGTTAGCTTATTAAGCTTCTTCTTCAGATTTTACTTCCTCTTTTTTAGCAGCTGGAGCAGCTACTACAGGAGCATCAGATACAATGTCGAATTCATAGTTGTACTCAACATTTCTGTGAAGTCTGATAAGAGCTGAGAATTTACCAGTTCTCTTGATTGTGTTACCAGGAATTTTGATGTATTTTTTCTCTACAGAAACACCAGCTTTTCCTAAAGCTTCAGCAAGATCAGCATTGTTGATAGATCCGAATAATTTATCACCAGAACCTACTTTTGCAGGGATAGTAATAGATGTTTTCTTCAATTGCTCAACTACACCGTTAGCTGTAGCGATTAATTTAGCTTCTTCTTCTTTTCTAGCCTCTAAAGTAGCTTCTAAAGCTGCTTTGTTTTTAGGAGTAGCTAAAAGTGCAAATCCTTGAGGGATTAGGAAGTTTCTTGCATAACCAGGTTTTACGCTTACTGTATCAAACTCAAGTCCTAAGTTTTCTACGTCTTTTTTTAGGATGATATCCATTGTTGTTGTCCTTTTTTTAGATGTTAGAAGTTAGATATTAGAAGTTAGCCTTAAGCCTTTGTTCTGACATCTGAAATCTAAAATCAAGTTAGAATTAATTATTTTATTCAGCAACAAAAGAAGAGGTTGCCCTCTTCTCTTATTTATTTTTTTGTCTTATTTCAATAAGTCAGCTACGTAAGGTAGTAAAGAAAGGTGTCTTGCTCTTTTGATAGCAGCAGAAACTTTTCTTTGGTATTTTAAAGAAGTTCCAGTGTATCTTCTTGGTAAGATTTTACCTTGCTCGTTTACGAACTGTAATAAGAAATCAGCATCTTTGTAATCAACGTGCTTAATTCCGTATTTTTTGAATCTACAATATTTCTTTTCAGATTTTGTATTGATATCAAGTGGAGTAAGGAATTTTACTTCAGATTCTCCTCCAGCTGAGGCTTGTTTAGCCATTTCGTCTATTGCCATGTCTTGTCTTTTTTAAAAATAGGGTTAATAATTAAGCTCTAGCTGCTTTGATTTTAGTTCTTCTAGTTACAGCATACTCAACAGCGTGCTTGTCAAGTTTTGTAGTCAGGTAACGGATTACTCTTTCGTCACGTTTGAATGCCAATTCTAAATCAGCAACTACAGTACCTTCACCTTTAAACTCGATTAAAGTGTAGAATCCGTTCTTTTTTAATTGGATCGGATAAGCTAGTTTTTTTAATCCCCAGTTTTCTTTGGCAACGATTTCACAGTTCTTTTCTTTTAAAAGATCTTCAAATTTTTTCACTGCTTCCTCTACCTGAGCATCAGATAGAACGGGAGTTAAAATGAAAACAGTTTCGTAATTGTTCATAATGTTAAATGAATTTGTTAATTATTTCGAGGTGCAAAATTAGAAAATATATTTCTAATATGCAATACCGGGAGTTAAATAGTTTCGGGTTTCGTAATGCGGGTTTTAATTTAAAGTTCCGTATTCAAAGTTAAAAAAACAGCAACTGAAACCCCGAATCCTGTATCCCGGACCACGGAACTAATTTTTACCTCTGATCTCTGTAAGGAAATTCACTTTAATCACATCATATAAGGAATGTCTGCTTACCAGAATAGAAACAAGGGAAGAGACCATACCGGCCAGCATCAGGTGAAAGATAAGGGAATGCCTGTCAGTCATTTCAAGTACGATAATGGCGGATGTAAACGGAGCTCTTGTGATTCCGGTAAGGAAAGCGACCATTCCTCCGAGGATGACAACGTTCGTTTCGTTAGGAGTTAAATGAATCGCTCCTGAGATCACAGAACCGATGCTGGCCCCAGCTGTAAGGGCAGGGGCAAAGATTCCACCTGCGCCACCTGATGTAAAAGAAAGAGCGGGACCAAGCATCCTTAAAACCGGGACATACCATTCTTCATGTTTATCCTGGGTAAAAAGAACTCTTTCCATAATTTCTTTTCCTGAGCCCAGAATTTCACGGTTGATAAAATAGGCTATAGAGGCAATGAACAAAGCACAAAGTACGAGGAAAAGGACATTGGCTCTGTCGGTTTTAAGTTTTCTTTTTTTCCAGTCATTCATTTTGAGCATCATTACGGAAAGCTGGCTGGCCAGAATTCCGGCTGTTCCTGCTACAAGGATAATGGGGAACATGACCATCAGTGAAACATCATTCGTTTTGGGATATCCTAAGTATAAATAAGATCCTGCTAAAGTCTGTGCGGTTAAACCTGCAATGATCACAGCAGTAAATAAAGCTGTTTTAAAATAATTGATATGCGTTTTGGAAAGTTCTTCCACTGCAAATACAATTCCTCCCAAAGGAGTATTAAATGCTGCCGCAAGTCCCGCTGCCGCACCTGTCATGATCATATTTTTTTTAGAAATCTTCGGCCACCAGTGCGGAAGATATTCATTCACTTTTCTGAAAACCGATCCGGCGATCTGGATGGTAGGTCCTTCTCGTCCCACAGCTCCGCCACCGATAACCAGAACTACGGATGAAATGATTTTAAAAACAATAATCTTTAAGCTAAGAAGACTTCTGATCTTGGTATGCTCCTTTGGATTGGCCAGTTCTACTGCCGCCATCACCTGCGGAATACCGCTGCCTTTAGCATTCGGGGCAAACTCCTTTACCAACCACCAGGAAAGAACAAAACCTATCGGAGCAATGATGAAAATCATCCAGGCGTGCCAGTTCATGATGAAATTCAACAGGTGTTCTCCCCATGCGAATATCTTGGCATACATTACAGCAAAAAATCCTGTGATGACAGAGCCTATCCAGAAAGGAATAGCCTGTAGCAGATTATTTTTCAGCTGTTCGTTGCGGATGTTATCGAAAGACTTTTTAAGGCCTTTTTGGATGAGGAAGAGGATTTTCAGCATTTTGTATTTTTGTGGTGTGAATTTACAGCTAAATAATCAATGATATAATTAGTCTTTCAATTTAGACAAATTGCTTTAAAAACTTATCTTAAATTCAAATTCCAATCTTTTAAACAGTTTCGTTTTAAAGATAAAATTATTACTCAAATTTTCAAATAAAAAAATCCCAACTTTCGCGGGATTGATTTTATTGAACGATTTGATTTAAATCTATTTAATTTTTTGTTGTTAAATTCTGTATTTTATTAATCATATTTGAAGCATTAGTGTTTTCAGGATTTAACTCTAAAGATTTTTTATAACTTTCCAGAGCCAGGGTATAATTTTTAATTGAAAAATAACCTTCACCCAAGCTATCAAAAGCATTCGCTGACTGAGGTTTTTCTTTAACATTTAATGCAAAAACCTTTATAGCTTCGTTAGCCCTTGAATTTCTGAGTAGAATATATCCGATATTATTTAATGTACCTTCAAAATCCCATTTTGGGTCTTTTGCTTTGATCTTGTAGTAATTTTTTTCAGCATCAGGATTATCCGGTTTAGCGAATTCAGCAATAATGGATTCTTCTGCCAGCAGATAATTATCGGTTAAATTTTTGTCCATAATAGCTGCAAGATGATTAATCATGTGATATTGTGCAGGGAAAAAATTATATCCGTTTGACATCATGATGATTGCCATATTATTTTGTGGAAAAATCCTGTAAGCGCTGACATTTCCACCAGAAAAACCATAAGACGGAATATTATTCGTTTTATTGATTTCCCAGCCATAGGCAAAAACATCTTTTTTGTTTCCATACTCAAATGGCTGCCACATCATATCTTTCGTTCCTTGACTTAAAAAATCATTTTTACTCAAATGACTGCACCATTTTAAGAAAGCAGGTAGGGTAATGGCCAATCCATTTCCCGGGTATGCCTTTTTTCCTTCGACATCTGTAGACTTTTCATATTTTTCTGTTTCCGGATTGTAATTATACTTTATAATACGATTGGGAATTTTTTCAAGAGCATTTGAAGAAAAAACCACCTGGTTTTTAGCATCATAAAATTGACTGTTCAAAATGAAATCCCCGAAAGATTGTCCGGTGATTTTCTCAATAATCATCGAAAGGAGCATATAATTCGTTTGATTATATCTGAATTCATTTCCTGTTTTAAAATCCATCTTTTCTTTGCTCAAACGTTCAATAGTCTTAGAACCGGAATATTCAGGTAAAATATCATTAAAAGCAATAAAATCCGGCATTCCTGAAGAATGGGTCAGGAGGTTCTTTACCTTAATATTTTGCCAGTCTTCCGGAAGGTTTTCAACATATTTTGAAACATTGTCTTCTAAAGATAATTTTCCCTGTTCGATCAGCTGGAAAATGCCGACATTGGTCATTAATTTTGAAGTAGAATAGATCCTGAACATTGAATCAGGGCCTACCTTTTTCTGAGTTTTCTGCACCGTAATATTGCTCAAAAATTACTTTATTATCCTTTATAATGCCAATAGCTAAGCCAGGAATTTGATTTGTTTTAATAGCTTCTTTTGCATAATGATCAATTAATTTGAACGGATTGGTTTGTTGTGAAAAAGCGAAGGCAGAAATATTTAAAGTTAAAGCAGTCAGAAGAATTTGTTTCATATTTTGGAATTGGTGTTTGTTATAAAACAGTTAATGAGATATTCAATTACATAGTTAGTTCGTATTTATTATAAAATGTTACAGATTTTTGGAGTGATCAAAGAAATTTCAACGTCAGTTTTAATTTATTATTGAGAGAATCTCCCATATTCGTCACTAAAATAAAAAGCTTCCCTTCGGAAGCTTTTATATTCATTTTGATATTGATTAAAACTGTGGGTTGAACACCGTAATATATCCTATACAATAAAGAACCAGCATAGCAGCAGTAAATATCAAATTGGTATTCCTGAGAGTGTATTTTCTGTTGATATGCAAAATGATTGATTCGATAAGAATACAGACAAGCCATAAAGCATGAAACCCAAACATAAATATCAGGTAACCTAAAACATCCCAACCGCTGGCATTAAATATTACTATGGTAAAACCAATGGTTCCGGCTATTAATATTCCAAGACGGATGAGAACATGCTTTATAATATCCGGTTTCTTTTTTGAAGCCAATGTTTTTTCATCTTCTTTGATCTCGAAAAGTTCTCTTAATTCCTGATCCATTATCGCTGTTTTTGATAAAGCTTAATAAAGAAAGGCAAGATGCCGACATAGCCCAGAAGGCTTATTACAGCACAAATACGGTATACGTACATGATCTCATTAATGTTGAAAAATCCTATGATCAATTCGATAAAATAAGTGGCGATGATAATGCATAATGAAATAATTGCAAGTAAAGTTACTTCTTTCATACTTTGAGATGGGGTTGTGGTGTTTTATTTAAAATTATTTTGTTTTACGGTTAGTTTTCGTATTTGACTCAAATGTACAGATAATCTTTTAATAGAAAAAACCTTCGAAAATATCGAAGGTTTTGTATTGTAAGATGTTTTGATAGGTTTCACATGATTTTGAAATAATGGGTCACTTATCAGTCATCCTATATTAAATTTCTGTATTCAGATCCCAGTTCTGAAGATAATCATGAACATGTTTCAGCATCATTCCACCTAAAGATCCGTCTACCACTCTGTGGTCATAAGAGTGAGACATAAACATCAGCTGACGGATAGCAATTACATCCCCGTCTTTGGTTTCAAGAACAGCAGGCTTCTTTACAATAGCACCGATAGCTAAAATTGCCACCTGAGGCTGAGGAATAATAGGCGTACCCATCAGGTTTCCAAAGCTGCCTACGTTAGAAATCGTATAAGTAGCTCCCTGAGTATCTTCAGGTCTTAATTTCTTGTTTCTTGCTCTGTAAGCCAAGTCGTTGATTGCTTTTGCCAAACCTGAAAGTGAAAGCTGGTCTGCATTCTTGATGACTGGAACGATAAGGTTTCCATCCGGTAAAGCAGTCGCCATACCGATATTGATATTTTTCTTTTTGATGATATTGTCACCATTGACAGAAACATTGATCATTGGGAAATCCTGGATAGCTTTCACTACAGCTTTCACGAAAATCGGCATGAAAGTCAGTTTTTCTCCTTCACGTTTCTCAAAAATATCTTTATGCTTATTTCTCCATTTTACAACATTGGTAACGTCTGTTTCAATGAAAGAAGTAACATGGGGAGCAATCTGTTTTGCTTTTACCATGTTTTCAGCAATGATTTTTCTCATTCTGTCCATTGGAATGATCTCATCACCAGCTGCTACAGGAACTGTGGAAACCGGAGCTGAAGCTACAGCCTGTGGTGCTGCCGGAGTTGCAGTTTGTACAGGTGCTGCCTGCTGAGCCGGTTGATTTCCTCTGTTGGAAACGTATCCTAATATATCTTCTTTTGTAATTCTTCCTTCTAAACCACTTCCTTTAATCGTTTTAAGCTCAGATTCGGAAATGTTTTCCTGCTGTGCAATTGATTTTACAAGCGGCGACAGGTAAAGGTCACCTGAAAATTCTACATTGGAGTGAGTAGCCTGTAACGGCGCTTCAATGGTCTTTAAAGTTTCTGTATCAGGAGTAGCTGCCGGAGCTTCTGTTGTTACTTCTTCTGAAGCTGTATTTCCGCCTTCTCCTTCAATTTCTAAAATAGCAATGGCTTCACCAACTTTAGCAACTTCGTCCTTCTGTTTAAGTATTTTTACAATTTTCCCCGAAACTGGTGTCGGAACGTCTGAATCTACCTTATCTGTTGCAATTTCTACTACGGAATCATCCTCTTTTACATTATCACCTTCATTGAATAACCAAGTGATAATTGTCGCTTCCATAACACCTTCTCCCATGGAAGGAAGCAATAATTTGTATTCTGCCATTTTTAATTTTTAGATTTTGACAAATATATAAAAAAAATCGGTTTTTTTATGGAATATATAATTTTAGACAAATTCAACGTAGATATTCTCGCCTACATTGAGTCCAAACAGGCTTTTTGCCCCGTTTTTTTTACTTCCTTTATAGATGGTAAGCTCCAAAAGCTGACTGTCATTGAAGATTGCTGCGGACTGTCCGTGAAATTCCGTTTCTCTTTCCCAGTCCGAAACCACTTCTGTATGGCTGGAATATACCCTCGAAAGAGTTAAATTTCTGAATTTTATGGTAAAACCTTCATTTCCTTTACCACTGCTTTCGAAAAAGTCTTTGCTGATATTTGATATTATATTTCCGAAATTATCAATATACGTTACTTCTCCAATGATCATTTTTTCAGACTCATTGAATACGGGTTTCGGGAACAGAAGTTGTTTGGAGGTGTCTATTTTCCTTCCGATCACTTCCGGAAGTCCGCCATTGGCCAGATGTACTGCCGCAGGAACAAAAACATCAGTAGAAGTGAAGTTGATCACATCATCAAAGCGGTTGTTTAAGGTAATTTCATATATGGCTTCCGGCTTTATATCAAAAAAGATAAGGCTTAGAAGTCCGTTGTCTGCTGCCAAAAAATAAGATCCGTCTGCCTTATACAGGATATTTTTCCTTGATCTGTTATAAAAACTGTCTACAGAAAGGATATGAATAGTTCCTTTTGGAAAATATTTGTAGGCGTTCCGTACTATATATGAGGTTTGTATAAGATTGAAAGCCTGGATATCATGGGTAATATCAATAATATTAACCTTAGGATTTAGAGACAGGATTTTGCCTTTCACAGCTGCAACTCTGTAATCTAAATTTCCGAAATCCGAAGTAAGGGTAATAATCGACATGGATTGTGATAGAATAAATAGTGTTTCCTGCAAAGTTATTTAAAATATAAAGAAAGCCACAAAAGATTGTAGAAAAGAATTGATATAAATTTGAAAAAAAGCTTTAATTTTAAAATCTAATAAAAATAAAATACTGCATGTTTGAATTAACATATGATTTGGAGGACATCGATGTAAAGACCTTCTATGGCGTTAATAACCAATATTTCAACTTATTAAAATCAAGCTTTCCCACGCTTAAGATCACAGGAAGAGATCATTTTATCTTTGCAATGGGCAATCAGGAAGCTTTGGATATATTAAAACAAAAACTGGATAACCTTGTAAAATTTATCTCTGAAAATAATTCTATCGCTTTAAAAGACGTTGAAAATGTCCTGAATATTAAGGATGAGAATGAGAAACAATTGATTTTTGATCAGGATATCATTGTAAAAGGCGTTAATGGTAAGATCATTAAAGCGAAAACTACCAATCTTAAAAAACTGGTTAAAGAGACCGAGAAAAAAGATATGGTTTTTGCCATCGGGCCAGCCGGAACCGGGAAAACCTATACCAGTGTGGCATTGGCAGCAAGAGCTTTAAGAGATAAGCAGGTAAAAAGAATTATCCTGACCAGGCCCGCTGTAGAAGCAGGGGAGAGCCTTGGATTCCTTCCGGGAGATCTGAAAGAAAAGCTGGATCCGTATTTACAGCCTCTATATGACGCATTAAGAGATATGATTCCTCATGAGAAGCTGGAAGGGTTTATGGAGAAAAAAGTAATTGAAGTAGCTCCGCTGGCTTTTATGAGAGGACGTACGCTGGATGATGCCTTTGTAATTCTGGATGAAGCCCAGAACACGACCCATGCCCAAATGAAGATGTTTCTGACAAGGATGGGGATGAATGCCAAGTTTATCATCACCGGAGACCCAACTCAGATCGATTTGCCGCCGAAACAACAATCCGGATTAAAGGAAGCTATGAGAATTCTAAGAGACGTTAAAGAAATTGGTTTTGTACATCTTACAGAAGAAGATGTTGTAAGACATCCTGTGGTGAAAAAGATCATTCTGGCCTACAATGAAGAAGATAAAAGACTGAAAGATTAGATTCAGGCTATCTGAACTTGTTTTAATTAAATTTTTCCTGTTTATGATTAATTATTTGCACTAATTTTTAGCCACTATTTGGTGTTTTAAAAAAAAAGCTTAGTTTTGCCACCGAATACTAAAAAATAATCATGAAAAAATTTTTACTAATTGCAGCAGCGGCTGTGGTTGGCGCTAATCTGAGCGCTCAAGAAACAAGATTTGGAGCTAAAGCTGGTTACTCACTTTCAACTTTAAAGTTTAAAGACAACGGAGATTCTGAAAACACAGATCCTTCACACACTTTCTATGTAGGTGCTTTGGTAGAGCATAAACTAAGTGATAAATTTGCTCTTCAGGGTGAAGTTTTATATTCGCCACTGGGAGGTAAAATCACTGAAAGAGTAGAAGATCAAGATGAAGCAGGTACGTTTTTTAACATTAAGAACAAGACCACTTTCGGAACTATTTTGATTCCTGTTTCTGCTAAATACTTTATTACTGAAGGTTTATCAGTTTCTGCGGGAGCAAATTTCGGACTGATCATTTCTGCCAAAACAAAAACTGTGGCAGACCTTGGATTAGGTATGATCCCTGGATTTGAAATTTCTGCAGATGATGAGAGAGACATTAAAGATCAAACCAATACTCTGAATATTGCTCCTTTCTTAGGGGCAGAGTATGCATTGGAAAACGGTTTGTTTTTTGACGCCAGATACAACATGGGAGTTTCTAACTTAGCTAAAGATTCCGGAGACGGAAAATTAACTAACAGCTTCTTCCAGGTAGGTGTTGGTTTCAAATTCGGAGGAAACTAATTTTTAAAAGACTTTTTAAGAATATGAAGCGGGCCAATCTTGACCCGCTTTTTTTGTTTCTGAATAGAGGTTGCTGTTAATTTTATGTTAATAATAAAAATAATTAGTAATTTTGTGGCATCAATCAAACTATTTAAAAAATGAAAAAGTTATTTTTACTAGGTGCTTTTGCGCTGCTGGGCGGTGCTGCACAGGCGCAGGAAGGTTTTAAACTGGGTGGTCATATCGGTGTTCCGGTAGGTGATGCCAGCGATGCCTCTTCATTTACATTAGGAGTAGATGCTGCTTATATGTGGAATATTACAAAAGGTCTAGATCTTGGGGTGGCAACAGGATATTCTCATTTCTTTGGAAAAGATCATTTCGATGATTTCGGATTTATTCCTGTGGCGGTTTCCGGAAAATATAAGTTTTCAGGAGCGCCTATCTTTGTAGGATTAGACCTTGGATATGGAATTTCTGTAAAAGATGGGGTAGACGGTGGTTTCTATGCACAGCCTAAGTTTGGTTACCAGATGGCTACAGGTGAGCTTTATTTAGGGTATCAGACGATCAGCAACAAACGTGATTACGGTTGGTATACAGCAAACTGGAACGTAGGTGCTATTAATCTTGGATACAATTTCTTTATCAAATAAGAAAAAGTAGAAAATAATTAAGAACTCCGGCTGTTAACAGCCGGAGTTTTTTATAATTATAACTTTATAAAGAGAAAAAACATTTTTGAGTATAAATTTTTGCTTAATATTAATACTAATATGTTAAATATTAACACATTATCGTCTGATTATCCCTGATGCCTATTGAAAAAATACATAATTTGAAGAAAATTGTGAAATAAAATAAACTAAGTATATTTCGCTCTTATTGAGAAATTGTAATTTTTTTATTCATAATATTGTGAAAAAGTCAAAGGATTATATTTATTACATTTTATTGCCGGAAAAAACCAATATCTATCGATGATATTAATCACATTAACAAATTTTAATATTAGCGGGACCCAGTGTAACTTTGCCCTCAGAAAGTATTAAAATTTTTTAAAAATGAAAAAATTATTATTAGCGGGTGCTGTTGCACTTTTTGGTTTATCTAATGCACAGATTGCAAAAGGAACTGCATATATTTCAGGGCAAGTTGGTTATTCTCAGGAAGAAAACAACAACAATGATACTAAAGTAGAAAGCTTCAGAATCGTTCCAACTGCTGGTTACTTTGTAGGTACTAACCTTGCTGTAGGTTTAGGAGTAGGTTATGCAAGTGATAAAGTTACTAAAACTACAACTGGATCAGTTGGAGGAGGTAGCTTTGTTTCTGAAACTAAAGGTACTCAATCTGCATTTGTTGTTGCTCCTTTCGTAAGAAAATATTGGACTTTAGCTGATAAATTATATATCTTCGGTCAATTGGAAGTTCCAATGGAATTCGGACAATTTAAAGACGAAGCTACAACAACAACTACATTAGGATCAACTACGAACACTACTTCTACTTCTGACAAAGCTAACTACACTTCAATCGGTGTTAACGTTAAGCCAGGTTTAGATTATTTCTTAAACAAAAACTGGAGCATTGAAGCTACTATCGGTGAATTTGGATACAACACTTCTAAATTAGATGTTGATGGTGCTAAGAGCGTAAATAACTACAAGTTCGGATTGAACTTATCTTCCGTAACTTTCGGAGTTAAATATGTATTTGCTAAGTAATAGTAACAAAGCATTTGTAAACATAGAAGCCCTAATTATTTAGGGCTTTTTTTATCTTTGAAAACATTTTTTAAATAAATAACCATGAAAAAAATCTTATTGGCATCGGCACTTGCTTTTTGTGCAGGAATGAATGCGCAGACAAAATTTGGCGTAAAAGCAGGGTATGCCTTATCAAAACTAAACTCTAATGACGATCTTGATGCCTTTGAAGGCGTAAGCGGAGGTTTGAAATCTAAATCAGGCTTTTATGTAGGCGCTTTGGTAGAACATCAATTCAATAATAAATTTGCTGTACAGGGAGAAGTTCAGTATGCAAATCTGGGCGGAAAAGTTGAAGTTTCAACAATGGGAATTACGGTTACAGAAAAATTCAATTTCAACAGAATTGTGATTCCTGTAACGGCAAGATATTATGCTACCCCTGAGCTTGGAGTATACGCAGGACCTTTCGTAAGCTTTAGAACAAGCACGAAAGTAAATATTGACGTATCAGGAGGAATGGCCAATCAACAGGCGATTAATGAAGGTGAACAGTTCCTTGAAAAGAATTTTGATGATAATCTTAAGTCTTCAGAATTCGGTTTGGTTTTAGGGGCTGATTACAACATATATAAAGGTTTATTTGTAGATGCCCGTTACAGCTTCGGACTGACCAATATGATCAAGCATCCTGTAAACGACGAAAAACTGAAAATGAATTTCTTCCAGATCGGATTAGGATACAAATTCAAATAAAATAAAAAAACTCTCAGAAATTTCTGAGAGTTTTTTTTATAGTGTTTTGTTATAAACTTTGTTATTTTCCAAACATTCCGCCCATTCCAGGCATGTTCGGCATTTTGCTCATCATCTGCATCATCTGTTTTCCCTGAGGTCCCTGCATCATCTTCATCATTTTACCCATCTGCTCGAACTGCTTCATCAGCTGATTCACATCTTCGATCTTTCTTCCTGCTCCTTTTGCAATCCTCTGCTTTCTCTGGGTATTGATGATAGAAGGTCTTCTTCTTTCGTCAGGTGTCATAGAGTAGATAATAGCTTCAATGTGCTTGAAAGCATCATCACTGATCTCGACGTCTTTAATGGCCTTTCCGACCCCCGGAATCATTCCCATAAGGTCTTTCATATTACCCATCTTTTTGATCTGGTTGATCTGCTTCAGGAAATCATCAAAACCGAATTCGTTTTTAGCAATTTTTTTGTGAAGTTTTTTAGCTTCTTCTTCATCAAACTGCTCCTGGGCTCTTTCTACTAAGGAAACTACGTCTCCCATTCCTAAGATTCTGTCTGCCATCCTTTCCGGGTAGAAAAGATCCAAGGCTTCCATCTTCTCACCGGTAGAGATAAATTTGATCGGTTTTTCAACAACAGAACGGATCGTTAAAGCAGCACCCCCTCTTGTATCACCATCTAATTTAGTTAGGACAACACCGTCAAAGTTTAGGGCATCGTTGAATGCTTTTGCTGTATTTACAGCATCCTGACCTGTCATGGAATCTACCACGAATAAGGTTTCATGAGGCTTGATGAAATAATGTACAGACTTGATCTCATTCATCATCTGCTCATCAATTGCAAGACGTCCCGCTGTATCGACGATTACTACATCATGACCATTTGCTTTTGCGAAATTAATAGCATTTTCAGCAATAGTGGAAGGGTTGGTAGAACCTTCTTCTGTAAATACGGGAACCCCAATCTGGCCACCCAGAACTTTAAGCTGGTCAATTGCTGCAGGACGGTAAACGTCACAGGCAACCAATAAAGGCTTTTTGGTTCTTTTTGTTTTTAGATAATTGGCAAGTTTTCCGGAGAAAGTCGTCTTACCCGAACCCTGAAGACCGGCAATAAGGATTACGGTAGGTTTTCCTGAAAGATTGATTCCTTCCTGAGAACCTCCCATAAGATCTACCAATTCGTCATGAACGATTTTGGTCATCAGCTGTCCCGGAGTAAGGGAAGTAAGAACGTTCTGTCCTAAAGCTTTGTCCTGAACTCTTTTTGTAAGATCTTTTGCGACTTTATAGTTAACGTCAGCATCTACCAGCGCTCTACGGATTTCCTTTACGGTTTCCGCTACGTTGATCTCTGTGATTTTTCCGCGTCCGGAAATATTATGTAGAGCCTTGTCTAATTTATCCTGTAAACTATTAAACATATTTATTGTAAATTATAGGTTTGCAAAAATAAGGAATTTAATTTTAAAATTCTTATTTATACATCATATAATATATGTTTATGAATTAAGCTTTAGCGTAAAAGTAGCTTAAAAGTTCATCTTCGTAAACGGCATTGTCTTTAATGATATTCTGATTCCTGATTTCCTGGATTTTTGAGGGTATTAACCTTTCTATTTCTGCTTCTTCTATCAGCTGCTCAGGCAACCTGTCTATTATTTTATTTTGGATATGCGAAATCAGTTTTTCCAGATCGGAACAATAGATTGATGGATTATCGAATCCGTTTTTGGTAGAATATCTGTTCGCTAAATCACCACCACCGCATGTTTCGTTAATAGGACATGATCTGCATTTTTTGCACAGATGCTTATGACTGTAATGATAAAGTTTTGCGAGTGGAGTATCTAAAGCCTGATTGATTGAAAATGAACTTACATTTGCACCTGTTTTTGTAAATCCGTTTCCGCATGACTTCAAGCCATCCACGGCTTCCATGGAACCATCGGTTTCGATAACAAGGACCTCATTGTTTTTATTACCCAGATAATCTGCCATAATATCATTACCAAGTATCGAAGCTGTGATATCTTTAAATAGCCTGATTGAGGGTCTTGTTTCTTCATCTTCATTATACCAGGTGTCAAAAATTTTGATCAGCCAATCTGCATAATGAGTATTTTCAGTGTTTTCAGTTTTGCCTAACGGAGGGTTATCGTATGTTCCATATGGAAATAAGAAATCTCCACCGTTTAAATTCAAATCTTTTATATGATTATAGGCCTTAATAGGATCCGAGTCAATGTTCATTACAGATAATAACCCTAAGCGGTCTTTATATGAATTATTTTTAAGTAAAACATTTATACCTTTAATAACATCATCATAAGAGCCTTTTCCGTTATGATAGAACCTGTGTTTATCATTTACCTCCTTGGGACCATCAAGACTTACTCCGATGTGTACGCGCAGTTTTTCAAGAGAATTGGCAATTTCTTCGTTAATTAAAATTCCGTTCGTTTGAAGGCCATATTGAAAATTTACTTTTCCTTCTGATAATTTTCTTCCGGTATTTACAAAATCTTCAATGTATTTCTGACCTGCCAATAATGGTTCTCCTCCATGAAGAATAATGCCGAAATTTTTAATTTTATGTTCTTCGCAGTGCTCAATTATTCTATTGTAAATGTTTTCAATTGTTTCCTTGCTCATTACTTTAGGTTGATTTTTATAGGTTTTATCACCTAAATTGTACATATAGCAATAAGAACAATTTAAATTACATCTGCTGGCAATTTTTAATACAACAATTTTAATTTCCATTTCTTTTAATTTAAAAGGCCTGTTAAAAACAGGCCTTGATTTTACCAATTAATGCCATTTCTCCAGGCATTGCTCCAGCCAAGGTTTGACCAATTATTTGACCATTCTTCAAGAGGTTGCTCAAGCTCACCCTCACCTCCTTTGATCGTTTTGCTCATTTCTCTTTTTAAAAACTTGTCTTGCAACAAATCAGAATGCTTTGCCATTTTTTTTGCATCTGATTTCAAATTGAACTTAAATTTCATACTGTTAATTTTTTAAATGATAATTCCATTCTTTATATCAAGGAATTTTTTTGATAGCTATTTAATTTTGTCCAAATAGCAGACTCTATAATATTACCTAGGTTTATAGTAAAAGTTAATTAATGCTTCGAAAAGATCTGTACTTATAATTTTAATTGAATCTAGAAAAGAATCTCATATGATTTGTCTTTAACAAACTTACTATGCGATCTTAGATAAAAGAAATTAAGGCTATGTATATTTATAAATTAGGGCTATATATTTATAAATTCATGAATATTTTATAGTAGAGTAGTTGATGCAAAATCATTCATTAATCTAAACAGAAGCATGTTTTACTGTAAGAACATGGAAATAGTATTATAATATTATTGTTAAAAAAAATGATAAAAATCAAATCATGTAAAATTCAATAGAAAAAGTCTATTTTTGCGATCAGTTAAATAAACCTTATTAATTTAAGAGCTGAAAATAGTTTGTAATGAAATTAAACCCTAATATTCTTGTCACCGTATTATTCTTCTTAACATTTCTGATCCATTTTTCCCTTTGGAAATTTGTTTTTCACTTAGATGAGATTATTATCGTCAAATTTTATCTTTTTTTAAGTGTGATGTTTATGATGATGATTACTCTGGTAATATTAATCAACAGAACGGTACCACAGTTTTTAGGATTGTCTGTGATTGGTCTTATCTTATTAAAATTCGGTTTAATGTATCTAATTCGTAAAAAATTGAACTTTGAAATGATTCCTGGTTATAAATTTCATTTTATATTGCCATATTTTGTCCTGACTACGCTGCTTACGTACTATGCAATCACGCTGATTAATCATGATAAAAAACAGTAAAATTATTTATTGAAACTAGAAAAAATATTATATTTTTGCACAACGAAAAAAACCTATCAATGTTTAAGAAATTCGCAGTTTTATTCTACAGTATTTTTGTATTAAACTTAGTGTCTGCACAGCACGGTGAGGCTACTGCTGAGGCAGGTCCAGCTACTACAGAGCTTTCAGAGAAAGACAAAGCAACGAAAGAAAACAAGGAGTTCATCACTCACCACTTGTTGGATGCTCACGATTTTACATTGATGGTAGATAAGGATGGGCACCATATTGGTTTTCCTCTTCCTGTTATTTTTTATGATAACGGTTTTCACGCTTTCATGAGCAACAGTAAAGAAGGTTTTATGCATGGTGAAACCACTGAAGTAGATGGTTCTTATTATAAATTGCACCACGAAAAAATCTACAAGACTGATGCTGCTGGAACTTTAACTTTAGATAAAGACGGTCATCCTACAAACGAAAAACCTCTAGACCTTTCAATTACTAAAAGTGTACTGATCATTTTCTTAGTTGCAGTTTTAATGTTTGTATTGTTTACAGGAATGGCAAGATCATATAAGAAGTCTGTAGTTCCTACAGGAGCTGCAAGATTTTTAGAGCCTTTGATTATTTTTGTAAGAGACGAGATCGCTATTCCGAACATCGGACACAAGTATAAAAGATTTATGGGTTATTTATTAACTGTATTCTTCTTTATCTTACTTTTAAACGTTTTAGGGTTGATGCCTTTCGGAATCAATGTTACAGGTAATATTACCATGACATTCTTCCTGGCTATCCTTACTTATTTAATTACAACATTCTCAGCCAATAAAGATTACTGGAAGCATATTTTCTGGATGCCAGGTGTACCGGTTCCAATGAAATTCATCATGTTGCCGATCGAATTATTAGGAACTCTGACTAAGCCTTTTGCATTGATGATTCGTCTTTTTGCGAACATGACGGCAGGACACATCGTTGTAATGACGCTTATCGGATCAATTTATATTTTCAAGAACTGGATTGCCGGAGTTGCATTCCCATTCTTAACTTTAGTAATCTATATCCTTGAGGTATTGGTTGCTTTCCTTCAGGCTTATATCTTTACAATGCTTTCTGCATTGTTCATCGGAATGGCTGTGGAAGAGCATGAGCACGAACATCACGCTGCTCATTAATATAGAACAAGTTTGAAGCTTAAATTAAAAACAATTTTTTAAATTATATTTATTATGGAAATCCCTAGAATTATTGGTGGCGGTCTTATCGTACTTGGTGTAGGTATCGGTCTTGGTAAAATCGGAGCTGCTGCTCTTGAAGCTATCGCTAGACAGCCTGAGCAATCTGGAAAAATCCAAACTGCTATGCTTATTGCAGCTGCACTAGTAGAAGGTGTTGCATTTGCTGCGTTATTCGCATCATAAGCCAAACAAAAAAAACATTGTTGCAGCGGTTGGCTGCAGCAATGTTAATTTAAAAAAGAAAAAAGTAATAATTATTTATACATTTATATAATGGAATTAATTCACCAGTTTTCATCAGGATTATTTATTATCCAGTCTGTTATTTTTCTAGCATTATTATTTTTGTTAGGTAAATTCGCTTGGAAACCTATTTTAAAATCAATCAACGACAGAGAAACTTCTATTGTTGATGCTCTTAATCAAGCTAAATTGGCAAGAAAAGAGATGGAGACTTTAAAAGAGGATAACGAAAGAATTATTCGTGAAGCTAAAATCGAAAGAGATGCTATCCTTAAAGAAGCCAGAGAAATTAAAGATAGAATCGTAGGTGAGGCTAAAGATGCTGCTAAAAATGAAGGAGATAAAATGATCGAGGCAGCTAAGCAAACTATCCAGACTGAGAAAAATGCTGCTATGGCAGACATTAAAACTCAAATCGGTGCTTTATCTGTAAACATCGCTGAATCTATCCTTAAGCAGAAGTTGGATAACAACGAAGCTCAAAACGAATTAGTTCAAAATTATCTAAACAAATCAAACCTTAACTAAGAATGCTTACATCTAAAGTAGCTAAAAGATACGCACAGGGACTGCTTGATTTCACCAATGAAACAGGCCAGACCGCTGCTGTATTTTCTGAAATGAAAGATGTAAAGAAGATCATGTCTCAATCTGCAGATTTGAACAAATTCTTTCTTACGCCTTACATTGATGCAAAAAAGAAAATAGAGGTAGCAGACCAGATCTTTAAAGACTTCTCGGTTTCTTCACAGAACCTGATCAGATTAGTGATCAAGCACGGACGTGAAAACCAGTTGAAAAATATCGCTCAGGAGTTCATCAATAAAGTAGAGGATATCAACGGAGTACAGAGAGTAACTCTTACAACAGCAACTCAGCTTTCCAAAGAAAACCTTGATCAGATCCTAAGATCTACCAATCTGGTAAAAGCAGGTTCAAACTTTGATCTGAACTTAAACGTAAAACCTGAAATTTTAGGAGGATACATTCTAAGAGTAGGAGATCAGCAGGTAGATGCATCTGTAAAGACCAAATTGAACCAAGTTAAAAAAGATTTTCAGTTAAATTAAAGAAAAAACAACCATACAATGGCAGAAATAAATCCGGCAGAAGTATCTGCGATCTTAAAACAGCAATTGGCCAACTTCGACACTCAATCCAACGTTGAGGAAGTAGGTACAGTTTTAACCATCGGTGATGGTATTGCTCGTGTATACGGGTTAGAAAACGTACAATACGGAGAGTTGGTGAAATTTTCTAGTGATGTAGAAGGTATTGTACTTAACCTTGAAGAAGACAACGTGGGTGTTGCTCTACTTGGGGAAAGTAAATTAGTAAAAGAAGGAGATACAGTAAGAAGAACAAACAGAATCTCTTCTATTAAAGTAGGAGAAGGTATGTTAGGAAGAGTAGTAGATACTCTTGGTAACCCTATCGATGGTAAAGGTCCTATTACTGGGGATTTATACGAAATGCCATTGGAAAGAAAAGCTCCTGGAGTTATCTTCAGACAGCCGGTAACTGAACCTTTACAGACAGGTATCGTTGCGATCGACTCTATGATTCCTGTAGGAAGAGGTCAGAGAGAGCTTATCATTGGTGACAGACAGACAGGTAAAACTACTGTTGCGATCGATACGATCATCAACCAGAAAGAATTCTTTGATGCAGGTAATCCTGTATATTGTATATATGTTGCGATCGGTCAGAAAGCTTCTACCGTAGCACAGATCGTTAAAACCCTTTCTGATAAAGGTGCTTTAGCATACACTGTAATCGTTGCGGCTAATGCTTCGGATCCGGTTCCAATGCAGGTATATTCTGCAATGGCAGGTGCATCTATCGGTGAATTCTTCAGAGACACTGGTAGACCGGCATTGATCGTTTATGATGATTTATCCAAGCAAGCGGTAGCTTACCGTGAGCTTTCTCTACTATTGAGAAGACCACCGGGCCGTGAAGCTTATCCTGGAGACGTTTTCTACCTACACTCAAGACTATTGGAAAGAGCAGCAAAAGTAATTGCTGACGACCAGATTGCGAGCCAGATGAACGACTTACCGGATTCTCTTAAGCCAATCGTAAAAGGAGGAGGTTCATTAACTGCCCTTCCGATTATCGAAACTCAGGCTGGTGACGTTTCTGCGTATATTCCAACCAACGTAATCTCTATTACGGACGGACAGATTTTCCTTGAATCAGATCTATTCAACTCAGGGGTTCGTCCTGCGATCAACGTAGGGATCTCTGTATCCAGAGTAGGAGGTAACGCTCAGATCAAATCAATGAAAAAAGTATCTGGTACTCTTAAATTAGACCAGGCTCAGTATAAAGAATTGGAAGCGTTCGCTAAATTCGGTTCAGACCTTGATGCTTCTACTTTAGCAGTAATTTCTAAAGGAGAAAGAAACGTTGAGATCCTTAAGCAGCCGGTAAACTCTCCACTTCCTGTAGATAGCCAGGTAGCTATGATCTACGCAGGAACAGAGAACCTTTTAAGAAACGTGCCTATCAGAAAAGTGAAAGAATTCCAGGTAGAATATATCGAATTCCTTAGATCTAAGCACCCTGATACAATGGCAGCTATTAAAGCTGGTAAAATCGATAACGATATTACAAACGTTCTTAAGCAGGCAGCTAACGACTTAGCTTCTAAATATAACTAAAATCTTCATTGTTTAAGGTTTGAAATCTGTTTCGAACCTTAAACTTTAGACCATACACTTTGAACCCAAATTAATGGCAAACTTAAAAGAAATACGAGGCAGAATTACGTCAATTACATCTACGATGCAGATTACCCGTGCTATGAAAATGGTTTCCGCTGCGAAGCTTAAAAAAGCACAGGATGCAATCGTAATGCTGAGACCATATTCTGAAAAACTGCAGGAAATCATCCAGAATGTGAATTCTAGCTCTGATCCTGATCAGATTTCTGTTTATGCTCAAAAAAGAGAAGTGAAGAGAATTCTTTTCATCGCTGTTACTTCAAACAGAGGTCTTGCAGGAGCTTTTAACTCATCTATTGTAAAAGAGCTAAACAACCAGTTCAGAGATAAATCTCAATACGAAGTTGAAGTTCTTACTATTGGTAAAAAGGCTTTTGATGCGGTAAGAAGAACCCGTGCAGTATATTCCAACGAAAGTGCTGTTTTTGATAACTTAAATTTTGATACAGTAGCCCATGTTGCTGAAGGAGTAATGACCAGCTTTAGAGAAGGCAAATTTGATGAAGTTTATCTGATCTACAACAAATTTGTTAATGCTGCTACCCAGGAAGTAACCGCTGAACAGCTTCTTCCGATTTCTATGGCTGAAAAAGCTGAAGATACTCAGGTAGAAACAGATTATATCTTTGAGCCGAACAGAAACGAAATTCTGGACAATTTGATTCCTAAGGCAATCAAAACCCAGGTTTTCAAAGCGGTTTTAGATTCAGTTGCTTCAGAGCACGGAGCGAGAATGACTGCCATGCACAAAGCTACAGACAATGCCCAGGCTTTGAAGAATGATCTTGTGATCTTCTACAACAAAGCAAGACAGGCTGCTATTACAAACGAAATCCTTGAGATCGTTTCAGGAGCAGAAGCTTTGAAAAATTCGTAAAGAATTATTTTAACATAATATTAAAGCATCGATACTGTCGATGCTTTTTTTGTTATTTATATTTTATCTATCTTTGTAAACTAAAATATTATACAACTTCTAAATGGATTCGGACATAGTCAGGCTTTTGCTAGCCTTATTTCTTGTTTTATTAAATGGCTTTTTCGTGGCCGCAGAATTTTCAATTGTTAAAGTTCGTTATTCACAAATCCAGTTAAAAGCAGCCGAAGGTAACTCTATGGCGAAACAGGCAGAGCATATTATCAAGCATCTTGATGAGTACCTGTCTGCTACACAGCTTGGTATTACCCTGGCATCCCTTGCATTGGGGTGGGTGGGAGAAAGTGCTCTTCATCATGTAGTTGAAAGTATCTTCCATTCTCTGAATGTGGATTTAACCCAAACAACAATCACCACAATTTCAGTGGTGACCAGTTTTGTATTGATTACGGTAATGCATATCGTATTCGGAGAGCTTATCCCAAAATCAATTGCAATTAGAAAATCTGAGTCTACTACAATGGCTACAGCAGTGCCGTTAAGAGTTTTTTATACGATTTTCAAGCCTTTTATCTGGTTGATGAACCTGATGTCCAATACTTTTTTAAGATTAGTAAAAATACATCCGGCTTCAGAACAGGAAATTCACTCTACGGAAGAGCTTCAGCTTTTGGTAAAGCAAAGTGCGGACAGTGGTGAAATTGAAGAAGAGAACTATGAAATTATTAAGAATGCATTTGATTTTACGGATCATTCGGCCAAGCAGATCATGGTTCCGAGACAGAATATCACATCCATCGACTTTGAGGAAGATATCAATGAAATCATCAACAAGATCATGGATAGCGGCTATTCCCGTATCCCGGTATATCTTGATTCTATCGATAATATAATTGGAGTTCTTTATACAAAAGAGATCATCAGGGAATTTGTTAAAAGAAAAGGAGAGCTTAATCATGAAGACCTAAAAGAATTGATGCGTGATGCATTCTTTGTAGTCGGAAGTAAAAAGATTTCAGACCTTCTGAAGATCTTCCAGCAGAAAAAACAGCATCTTGCGATTGTTATTGATGAATTTGGTGGAACGGAAGGAATTATAACTCTGGAAGACATTCTGGAGGAACTTGTGGGAGAAATTCAGGACGAAGAAGACGATGAAGATAAGCTGGTAGATAAAATGGGCGATAATATTTATTGGATTCAGGCCACACAGCCGCTGGACGAGATTAATGAGCATTTGCCTAAAAAGCTGCCTCTTTCTGAAGAAAGTGAGTACAACTCATTAGCAGGCTTCATCCTGCATGCACTGGAAGATATTCCTGAAGAAAATGATGAATTCGATCTGGAAAACTATCACTTCAAAATTCTGAAAATGAATAATAAGAGTGTTGAGCTTGTAGAACTGGTATATGAAGGCCCGAATGTGATTAATGACCTGGCCGATAAAATAGGAGAAGTTTAAAAAAATAGAGATGATTTTTTTTAACAGTATAAAAGATTACGAAGATCCGAAACGGCAGTATGAAGAAGAAGTGCTGGTTTTGGATGATACTGATGAAGTATATAAGCTGGTGCTTCATAATGACGATATTCATACCTTTGATTATGTAATAGATTGTCTGGTTGAAATCTGCAAGCATACTCTGGAACAGGCGGAACAGTGTACCATATTGGTCCATTACAAAGGAAAATGCACCGTTAAAACAGGATCCATGGATCTTCTTAAGCCGATGCATGAGAAATTGCTTTCAAGGGAATTAACAAGCGAAATAGTATAAACAGAACTCTGCCGGATGGCAGAGTTTTTTATTAGAATTAATGATTAAATTTAACAGGAAATAAAACCTGATAACATTTTAAATCCGATGACAGGCACCGGATTTTTTTATTGTAAACAAATTCTAAAAGGATTGTTTTACTTGCATTCATCTAAAATAGTATATTTGTACCAACTATAAAGAAACAAAAAAAGAATGCTTGTAATAGGAATTGCCGGAGGTACAGGATCCGGCAAAACTACAGTTGTTGACAAGATACTGCAGCAGCTTGATATTGAAGGAATGAACATCCTTTCCCAGGATAATTATTATCACGACAACCCGAATCTGACACTGACCGAGAGAGAAGCGCTCAACTACGACCATCCCAAGTCAATAGATTTCGATTTAATGATAAAACATGTAAAAGCTTTAAAAAACAATGAGTCTATAGAACAGCCCATTTACAGCTTTGTAACCCATTCCCGAACCGGCGACCATGTCACTGTAGAACCTAAAAATGTATTGGTGGTAGAAGGTATTCTGGTCCTTACTAATAAAGAACTGCTGAAAGAGTTTGACCTTAAGGTATTCGTTCATGCAGATTCCGATGAAAGACTGATCAGAAGAATCAGGAGAGATACCCAGGAAAGGGGAAGAGACCTGAACGAGGTACTCCACAGGTACCAGACCACACTGAAGCCAATGCATCAGGAATTCATAGAACCATCGAAGAATGAAGCCGATCTGATCATTCCGAACATGAGACAGAATTCCGTAGCGATTGATTTTTTAACTACTGTTATTAAAAATTCGTTGAGAAAACATTAAAATGAAAGAAAACAAACTTATTAAAGACATTCAGCCGAAATCTGAAACATTCAGAATGATCCAGAAATATGTTCTGAACAAATACACCATTACCATTTGTATGTTCCTTGTCTGGATGATTTTCTTTGATAAAACCTCTTTCCTTGTTATTAATGAACTGAACGGCGAGATCAGCCGATATGAAGACCAGCTTGAATACTATAAAAAAGAGTATGAAAAAAATGATAATTTTTACAAAAAGCTGATGAACAATAAGTCGGAGAAAGAAAAATACGCCAGAGAAAATTATTTCATGAAAAAACCGGATGAAGAAATCTTCATTCTGGTGGTAGACAGTACAAATGTTGCCAAAAAATAAGAATTTTAAAGTGTGAAATTTCAATGAGCTTTGGAATGTTCAATAGTCAATTTTTATAATTTACTACTGGCTTGCGAAGCAATATTCACCATTGATCCATAATAAACAGCCAATGTCAGCAGATATACTTCCAAACTGGGAAAATTTAGTAAAAAAACAACTGAAAACAGAAGACATTTATTCCATTCTAAAGAAAGAAAATCTTGAAGGAATTGATGTAAAACCTTTTTACAGTGAAGTTCAGAAACCCTTGGCAAATCTGCCGAAAGTGGAAGAAAACACCCATCTTGTAGCCAGATATCATGAAAGTTTGGAAGAAGATGTTTTTGCTTTTATTCTAGACCATAACGTTGAAAATCTTGAGCAGAAAACCATCTTTGTAAACAATAAAGACCTTGCCGGCCACATCAGTCCGAAAGAAGAGGACCAGTACTTTTCCCTGATTGATGTTTTTAATGAAAATGAAGGAACTATTGATGACCAGCTGACGAAAGAACTTTTATCAAAAGACTTCAGAAGAAACATCTGTGTTGATATTTCGCTCCATCAGAATGCTGGAGCTGCTATTTATCAGCAGCTGGGAATTGCATTGGCAAAAGCTAAAGAGCTTATTGAAGTCTATGGTCCTGAAATTTTAAATAAACTGATTTTCAGAATCGCGGTCGGAGGAAATTATTTCTTTGAGATGGCTAAACTGAGGGCTTTTAAGATCGTTTTTAACCAATTTTCCAGGGAATACGGACTAAATGAAACCCCATACATTTTTGCAGAAACATCTTTAAGAAATAAAGCGGTTGCCGATAATGAAAATAACCTGATCCGTTCAACCTTAGAACTCGCTTCTGCTATGATTGCAGGGGCAGATGCTGTTTTCAGCAATAATTATCTCGTGAACAGGAGTACTGATAATTCCGAAGAGATCTCTTTTAAGCAGCAGATTGTTCTGGCTTACGAAAGTATCATTAATGTATTTGAAGATGCATCGAACGGAAGCTATTACGTTGAAGACATTACCCGTCAGATGGCAGAAAAATCCTGGGCACTGTTTGTTGAAATAGAAGAGGCTGGAGGGTACCTGGAACTTTTGAAACAGGGAATCATTCAGAAAAAGATTTATGACCACGCCGTTGAAGAGCAAAGATGGGTGGAAGAAGGAAAAATAAAACTGATAGGAGTGAATTTATACCCCAAATTGGACGTTAAAAGATCCATTGAAGATCTTTACAGCGAAAAAGAAATAAAAGCCGTACGTTGGGCTGAAATGTTTGAATAACATATTCTCATGAGAAAAAGCTGGATATTTCTTCTTCTAATGTTTTTTGGAACATGTTTTTCACAATCTGTAAAAGATTTATATGGAAAATGGACGGGAACAGATGATAAAAATAATAAGGGGTCTTTTACTTTTTTTCCGGACGGCTTTATCTATGTTGAATACAATGGAATGGTGATCGACGGCAGAGATTATGCAATTCCGGACGGCCCTAATCAGGGTAAAAAAGGTCATGTTCAATATGATGTAGATTTTTCTGCAAAACCTTACAGGTTTAAAATGATTGCTTCCTATAATAATCAGGAAGGACATTTGGAGGAAGTTCAATTTTTAAAGGGATTTATTGAATTTACCAACGAAAAGGAATTTTTATTTTTTATAGATTTTGATAATGAAGATCCTAAAATCTTAGATCCATTATCCCGCAATACGATCATAATGCATAAAGAGTCAAACTAAAGTAATGAAAGAAAAACTGATTGACCTTTTTGAATACACCCATCATTTCAATAAAGAAATGATAAAATATATTTCAGAAAACAAGCCGAAAGTTGATGAAAAAACAATCAGCCTGATCAATCATACATTGAATGCCCAACAGATCTGGAATTCAAGAATATTGGGTGAAAAATCATTTGAAGTCTGGCAAGTCAACCCTTTTGAGTCCCTCCACGAAATTAATAAGCAGAACTTTCTTAAAAGTATTGATATCATCCAAAAATCTGATCTGGATCAAAGAGTGGAATATCAAAATTCAAGAGGAACAAAATTTGAAAACAGTATTTTCGAAATGCTTTTTCATGCCATAAACCATTCAACCTATCATCGGGGGCAGATCAATTCCCTTCTAAAGCAAATCGGTATTGATCCGTTACTGACAGATTATATTTTTTATAAAAGATAAATGTTATCTGAGAAATCTGTGAGAAATAAAATAGTAAACCAAGACATTCAAAACTACATCAATGTAAATCTGAATTCGGATTTGCACGCACTATTATTAAAAAAATCTCCCTTTCCTGATGTTTCCATGCAGGAAATTGTTCAACAGATCAAAGGAAAACAGACAGCACAGAAGAAATTTCCGTTTCTGCTGAAAGATGGCATTATTTTCCCGCCGCAACTTAATTTAGAACAGGCTTCTTCGGAAACAACGGCACTTTACAAGTCGAAGATCCTTAAAGGAAATAGATTCGTGGACCTGACCAGTGGTTTTGGGATTGATGCCTATTATCTTTCCAGGAATTTCAATGAGGTGACTCTCGTTGAACAAAACCACGAATTACTGGATATAGTAGAACATAATTGGGGAATTTTAGGCAGAGAAGCATCGTTTGTCAATCAAAATCTGGAAGACTTTCTAAGTACGAATAAAGAATATTTTGATGTTGTTTATTTAGATCCTGCAAGGAGAGATCAGAATAAAAACAAAGTTTTTCTGCTGGAAGATCTTTCGCCGGATATCCTGCAGATTAAAGATATTCTTCTTGCGACTGCAGATCAGGTGATTATAAAACTTTCACCGTTAATCGATTTGAAATATCTGATCTCAGTTTTACCAGGTGTTTTCAGGATAGAAATCATAGCTGTAAAGAATGATGTGAAAGAAGCTGTTGTCTTTTTGTCCAATGAAAAAAGAGATGGCATTACAGTGAACTGTATCAATCTGGAAAGTGAAGAATCTGATTTTTCGTTTGTATTTGGAGAAGAGGAAAAGGTACAGGCTGTATATTCTGAGCCAGAAAAGTTCATCTATATTCCCAATAACAGTATTTTAAAAGCCGGAGTTTTTAATCTGATTTCAGAAAGGTTCAACCTTAAAAAACTTCATCCGAATACCCACCTCTATACTTCGGCTCAAAAGGCTGACGGTTTTCCCGGCAGGGTTTTGGAAATGGAAGTTGTTGAATCCAAGCAGATTAAAAAGAAAGGGCAGTTTAATATTATTTCAAAGAACTATCCCTTAAAACCTGACGATATCAAAAAAAAATATGGGATAAAAGATGGGGGAGACAGGTATCTTATTTTTACACAATCCAAAAAAGGGAAAATAATTTTAAAATCAGTATAAAAATGTTGCCGAAAAAAGCAGGATTTCTTACTTTTGGGCAATCAAAAATTTAAGCATGAAATCGCTTGCTGTAAAAATAATTGAAACAGACTAAATAATGCGATTCCATATGACCTTACAAAAATAAATTTTGCATATGAAAAAATTAATTATATGTTTAGCTGTTGCAACAGTAGCCGTAAGCTGTAAAAAAATTCAGGCAGGAGGAAACAAGAATACTCTGAAACTGGAAGAAGGAGTAGAAAGATATTCCGACGATGTACAGGTAGGAGGTGAAGCACACGGTCATGAAGCTGCTGCAGGACACGGTTCTGAACATGCTGAGAAAAAATCTCAGGTTTCTATTGATTTGAATGGAGTTGCCCTGAAAGGTTTTGCAAACGGAATGGAAGACAGCATGATAAAATACCTGAAGTCAGGTCAATACGCTTCTGCAACTGAAGACGGATTAAAATCTGTATGGTATGATTTCGATAATGTGAACTTCAAAATGGGTTCTGCCAATCAGTTAGAGGCAGGTTCTCAGGAGCAGCTGGATAACCTGGCCAAGATTCTGAAAGCTTACCCGGATGCAAAAATTAAAATTGGCGGTTATACTGATAAAACCGGAGACGAACCTAAAAATGTGAAATTATCTCAGGACAGAGCCAACTTCATTAAAGCTCAACTTACAAGCCTAGGTGCAGGAGGACAGATCGTTTCAGCAGAAGGATACGGAAGCCAGTTTGCAAAAGTAGACGCAAAAGCATCCGATGCAGAAAGAGCGTCTGACAGAAAAATGTCTGTAAGATTTACAAAATAAGTTAAATACAATAAAGTATATAAATGCCTTGCTCAAGCAGGGCATTTTTTTTATTTTTAACGAAACAAATTTTTACAATGCAAGAGACATTAAATTACATCAACGAAAACAAACAGCGTTTCGTGGATGAATTATTTGAGTTATTGAGAATTCCTTCTATTTCTGCAGATCCGGCTTATAAAAATGATGTATTGAAATGTGCGGACGTATGTGCAGAACATCTTAAAAATGCAGGGGCCGATCATGTTGAAGTATGCAAAACGAATGGTTATCCTATCGTTTTCGGAGAAAAAATCATAGATAAAACCCTTCCTACGGTACTTGTATACGGACATTATGATGTACAGCCTGCCGATCCTCTGGAATTATGGAAAAAACCACCTTTTGAACCTTATATCGAGAAAACGGAACTTCATCCTGACGGAGCCATCTTTGCCAGAGGTTCCGCAGATGATAAAGGACAGTTTTTCATGCATGTGAAAGCTTTTGAAGCGATGATGAAGACTAACTCACTTCCTTGCAACGTAAAATTCATCCTGGAGGGTGAAGAAGAGGTTGGTTCTGTAAGTTTGGGAGATTTCGTTAATGAAAATAAAGAAAAATTGTCTTGTGACTGCATTCTTATCTCTGATACCCATATCTACAGCAATGAGCAGCCTACCGTAACTACAGGTTTAAGAGGTTTGAGCTATGTAGAAGTGGAAGTGGAGGGACCTAACAGAGATCTTCATTCAGGGCTTTACGGAGGAGCGGTTCCCAACCCTATTCATGTGCTTTCCAGAATGATTGCCAAGCTGATTGATGAAGATGGACACATTACTATCGATGGGTTCTATGACAATGTAGAAACCGTATCAGATGCTGAAAGAGCAGATATGAATAAACTGAAGGATAATCCTGAAGAATTCAAAAAGTCTATCGGTCTTAACGGTGTGGAAGGGGAAAAAGGCTATACAACGCTTGAAAGAACCTCTATCCGACCTACTTTGGACTGCAACGGAATCTGGGGAGGATACACGGGAGAAGGAGCCAAAACAGTGATTCCTTCCAAAGCTTCTGCTAAAATATCAATGCGTTTGGTTCCATATCAGACTCCTGAAGAAATTTCAGAAAAATTCACAAAATACTTTGAAAAGATCGCTCCAGAGAATGTGAAAGTAAAAGTAACGCCTCACCATGGAGGAATGCCATATGTTTTACCAAGCGACACTAAAGAATTTTTAGCTGCTAAAAAAGCTATGGAAACTGCTTTTGGAAAAGAGGTTCTTCCTTACAGAAGTGGCGGAAGTATTCCGATCACGGCGATGTTCGAAAAAGTTTTAGGGGCTAAGTCTGTATTAATGGGCTTTGGGCTGGATTCAGATGCAATCCACTCACCGAACGAACATTACGGGTTGTTCAATTTCTATAAGGGAATTGAAAGCATCCCTTTATTCTTCGAAAATTATTCTAAATAATTAATATTTTATAAACATAATGTATAAAGCGTTCCAACATTGGAGCGCTTTACGCTTTTTTATGATAATATCCCTATCAAATGATATTTTTTTTGATAATGTATGTGTTTATTTTTAGTTCAACCTAAAAATAATATTATGAAAAAAATCTATCCCTTCACACTGTGCTTGTTTTCAACATTTTCCCTTGCACAGCAAATGGTTTCTTTTGAATATTTAGACGGCTTTCATACCGGAGACATTCATGGCCAGGGGACATGGATCAGCACTCCAACAGGCGATGTACCTCCCAATGTACTTAACCAGATGGTTTGCGCTGATACAGCAACGCATGGAGCCAATTCCCTGAAGATAGTGAAGGAAAATACATATGGAACCCAGTCGATTCCGATAATCGGAGCATTTGATAACCTTCCTGTATTGCTTCCTTATAATAGTTTTACCGTTTCTTTTGATATCAATATGTCTCAGCTCAATGGATCCGTTTTTAGCTTTCAGGGAGTAAGCAGTGCGGACGAGAAATATATTGTGAGACTTGATTTTGATAATACCGGCACAATTAAGGTTCTGAAAACAATTTCAGGCATACCCGTAATGGAATCTGCCTCAGGAAGCTGGCTTCCGAATGTGTGGTATCCAGTAACGGTAGTAGGAACACCAGCAGATATCAAGTATTATCTCAATGGGGTTTTGATCTATTCCGGTACGGCAGCAGAGTCCATGGATATAAATCAGCTGCGTTTTGTGCATGATAATGCAGACGGATCAGCCTATATTGATAATATTAAAGTATATAATCAGGCATTATTATCCGTAGCAGAAAAAGCAATGAATAAAAAAGCTGTAGAAGTATATCCAAATCCCGCTTCTGATTTCATTAAGATAAGTTCTTCAGGTAAAATAAAAACCGTAGAGATTTATGATACAGCGGGTAAAAAAGTTCAGGCCGGGCTGGAAAATAATAGAGTAGACATAAAAAATCTTTCTCCGGGGACTTATTTGATTAATATCAGAGCTGAAAATGGTAATTTTTCTGAGAAGTTTATTAAAAAATAATGTAAGAATTTATAATGCGTTAGTTTTCTTGTACTTATGGTGATTTTTCGTGATCTGGTATTTGTTTTTGTATTTTGTTATTTTTTTAGTTAAAATATTTTATAAAAGTCTTTTTTTTAGAAAATTGATTTATATTTTATGTTTTTAACAAAAATGGTATAAATGTTATATTTTGATTATTTTGAATAAAACATTAACTTATGTTATTGAATTATAGGAATTTCTTTTTAAATTAGAATAAAAGTTCTATATTTACTAGACTAATTAATAATGAAAAAAAATATCATGAAGAAAATTTTACTATCTGGTGCATTATTCGGTTTTCTGCTAGGTAATGCTCAAATGAACTACAGTTTTGAGACATCTCAAGGATTTAATGCAGGTAATATTGCCGGTCAGGGTGGCTGGGGAGGTACTGCTGCAGCACATATTGCAGTGGTTACAACAGAGCAGGCTAAGCCGGGAACACAATCATTGAAAATTACAGGTAATAATGGAACCAACCATGCCTCAGCAGGTGCCATTAGCCCTACAGTAACTGTAAACGGACCTATTGTGACCGTATATTTTAATGCTTATTTTACATCGGCCGCTACGGCAGGAGATGAATGTGATTTCTTCTTTTCTCCGCAATCACCTGCTCAAAGTACAATCAATGCTAGGATGAGATTTGATTACCAGAACAATATTCACGTGATTGATATGGATCCGCTAACTCTTCAGCTTGCTTACATTGACACAGGGGCAAACTTTACCAGAAATGGCTGGAATACCTATAAAATACAATTGGATTTTACAAATAACGAAGCCAAATATTATCAAAACGGAACATTGATCTATACCGGAGTAGTAGCAGGAGGTACTATGGTTGGAAATATTGCGATTACCAATGATAATTATAACAGTTCAGCTTATTTTGATGGAATTCAGGTAGTGAGCGGTGTACTGGGCACATCTGAAGCAACGAAAAAAGTGGACTACAAAATGTATCCTAATCCAACTTCCGATTTTGTTGTAGTAGAATCAAAAGACAAAATAAACTCAATTGCAGTTTATGATTTTGGTGGCAAAAAGCTGGATACACCAGTTTCAGATAACAAAGTAGATTTAAGAAAACTACCTGCTGGAGTATATATACTGAATATTGAAACTTCTAACGGAAAAGTAACAGAAAGAATTGTAAAAAAATAAGATAGATAACTCTTAATTACATAACGCTCCACATCGGAGCGTTTTTTATTTAAAAGTCAGAGAAAATTATAAAATTGTTTTAAATTTATTTTTAATAAAAAGTATAATAATCTGTACAAATCGGTAATTGTTCTGACTAAATTCATTAAAAAATAAACTACTGACAAATCTTAGTCATATAAAACGCTTCAATTGGAGCGTTTTTGTTATTTTAGGGAATTAAAATTTAGCAATATGCCGGAAAATAAAGTCGCTTATATAACAGGAGGAACCAAAGGAATAGGTTTTGGAATAGCCAGGATATTACTGGAGAATGGTATTTCAGTCGCATTTTCAGGACGTAAGAGAAATGATGTAGCGAAAGCTGAAGAAGATCTTAAAAAATATTCAGAGAATGTTCTGGGAATTGTTTCAGATGTACGAAACCTAGAAAGTGAGGTAGAAGCTGTAAAATATACCATTGCAAAATTTGGAAGGCTGGATTTTGTCATTGCCAATGCAGGCCTGGGAATATTCAAACCGGTAGATCAACTGACTGCCGAAGAATGGAATGATATGATAGAAACCAATCTGACCGGTGCTTTCTATACGTTAAAGGCTTCCGTAGAAGAACTGAAAAAGACAGAAGGTTATTATATCACCATTTCAAGCCTTGCCGGTGCCAATTTCTTTGAAAACGGAACAGGCTATAATGCTTCTAAATTTGGGGTAGTGGGATTCACTCAGGCTGCAATGATTGATCTTCGAAAATACAACATCAAATCTACCGTCATTATGCCGGGCTCAGTAGCTACAAATTTTAACGGGAATATTCCTTCAGAAAAAGATAACTGGAAGATTCAGCCTGAAGATATGGGGAATCTTGTGCTTGATATTTTAAAGATGAATCCCCGTGTCCTGCCCAGCAAGATAGAGTTTAGGGCAACAAAACCAGCGTGATCAATGCATTTAATGTATTGAATAGTAAAAAAATAAGTATTATGCATGCATAATATATTTTTTAATTATATTAGCAACTGTAAAATATAACAAAATCTCAGCATAGAACGCTATGTTTTTATGCACAAAAAGGGAAAAAATAAAATAGTACACATGAAAATATTAGTTTGTATCAGTAGTGTTCCGGATACTACTTCCAAAATTAACTTTACGGCAGATAAATCTGCTTTCGACAAAAATGGAATCCAGTGGGTAATCAATCCACTAGATGAATTTGCATTGACAAAAGCGGTTAAACTTCAGGAAACTCAGGGTGCAACTGTAACAGTGATCAATGTAGGAGATGCTGCTACAGAACCTGTAATAAGAAAAGCATTAGCTATTGGTGCCAACGATGCAGTGAGAGTAAACCTGGATCCTAAGGACAGCTATTCTACAGCAAAAGAAATTGCTGCTGTAGCTCAGAACGGAGGATATGATCTTGTTCTTTGCGGAAAAGAATCCATCGATTACAATGGCGGGTCTGTACCGGGAATGGTGGCTCAGCTATTGAACCAGCCTTTCGTAAATGCATCTGTAGGTTTGGATGTAAACGGAAATGATGCTACTGCAGTGAGAGAAATTGAAGGCGGAAAAGAAACTATATCAGTAAAATTGCCTGCCGTGATTGCAGGACAAAAAGGATTGGTAGACGAAAAAGATCTTATCATCCCGAATATGAGAGGAATTATGTCTGCAAGAACAAAGCCTTTACAAGTAGTAGAGCCTGCTTCTTCAGAAGTGAAAGTTCAAGGGGTAACTTATGACAGTGTACCGCCAAGAGCTGCTGTTAAAATGGTTTCTCCGGATAATCTGGACGAATTGGTAAGATTACTTCACGAAGAAGCTAAAGTAATCTAACAATCTTTTAATTCTTAAATTTTTTAATCTTTAAATTTAAAAAAATGGCAGTATTCGTATACGCAGAAAATATAAACGGAGTTTACAAAAAAGCAGCTTTGGAGGCAGTTTCTTATGCTAAGGCAATTGCAGATCAGGCAGGAGACACCGTTACGGCGATCTCTGTAAACCCAACGGATTCTTCAGATGTATTGTACAAATATGGAGCATCAAACGTTATCAATATCAAAGATGAAGGTCTTAAAAACTTCTCGGCAAAAGCCTATGCACAGGCTGTAAGTGAAGTGGCGGACGGAAACACTATCGTTTTTCCTCACACGACAGATGCATCTTCTGTAGCTCCTATGCTTGCGGTAATGAAGAACTATTCTTTAATTACCAACGTTCTGGAAGCTCCTGAAAGCCTTTCTCCGTTCCAGGTGAAGAGAAAAGCATTCTCAGGAAAAGGATTCATGCATGCAAAAGCTGAAGGAAACGGTGTGATCATCACGGTTTCACAGAATGCTTTCGGAGTAAAAGAAAGTGCAGTTTCAGGTTCTGAAGAAGTTAAAAACTTATCAGTAGCAAACGAAGATACTAAAGTAATCTCTCATGAGCAGAGTTCAGGTAAATTAGACCTTAAAGAAGCTGAGATCGTTGTTTCTGCAGGAAGAGGGATGAAAGGTCCTGAAAACTGGGGAATGATCGAAAATCTGGCTAATGTTCTTGGGGCTGCTACAGCATGTTCCAAGCCGGTTTCCGATATCGGATGGAGACCTCATACAGAGCACGTAGGACAGACAGGTAAAGCAATTTCACCTAATCTTTATATTGCGGTAGGTATTTCAGGAGCTATTCAGCACTTAGCTGGGGTAAACTCTTCTAAAACAATCGTAGTAATCAATAATGACGCTGAAGCACCGTTCTTCAAGTCTGCTGATTATGGAGTAGTGGGAGATGCATTCCAGATCATTCCTGCATTAACGGAGAAAATTAAAGCAATTAAAGGATAAAAAGTCAATGGCGAATGATCAATTCGTTGCGCTTTTAATTTTGATATGATCAGAAGATTAAAGCGTAAATTGATTATTTACCATTCACAATTTTCACAATAAAAATAAAAGCTCGGGCTTTTCCGGGCTTTTATTTTTGCGTAAAAACTGAAATCACAATAAAAAAATTAATCTATATTTGTAGCTATGGATTATAAGCAGCTAATTATTCGCGGAATATCGTACAGCCAGACCCAATCGGGGGCTTACGCTTTGTTATTGGAGCATGAAGAAACACATATAAAATTACCTGTTGTTATAGGAAATTTCGAGGCTCAGTCTATTTCGCTGGGACTGGAAAAAGACATCCATCCGCCCCGTCCCCTTACTCACGATTTATTTACAAAATTTATAGTTTCTACCCATTATGAATTGGTTTCAGTAATTATTTACCAGATCGTAGACGGCGTATTTTTTTCTAATATTAATTTCAGAAATAAAGCTAATAATGAAGAACTGATCCTGGACGCAAGGACTTCTGATGCAGTAGCAATGGCCGTAAGGTTTGACGCGCCTATCTTTACCACTCAGCAGGTACTTAATGAAGCGGGAATTCTTCTTGAGCTGGAAGATGTTTCAAAAGAAGAACAGCCGTTCTCCGAAACTGTACAGTCTGAAGACAACTTAAAAGCCGTATCTATGGAAGAACTTCAAAAATTGCTTGAAGAAGCCGTAAAGGAAGAAGATTTTGATACCGCTTTGGAAATTCAGGAAGAAATTAAAAGAAGGAAGAAAAGAATTGATTAAGAGATACTTTATATAAACTATGAATTTAAAATTACGACTTACCATCCTCAGCTTCCTCCAGTTTTTTGTTTGGGGAGCCTGGCTGATTACGATGGCTAATTTTTGGTTCGGCACAAAACATTGGGACGGAGCACAGTTTGGAGCTGTTTTCGGAACAATGGGGATTGCTTCCATTTTTATGCCGACTATTACCGGAATTATTGCCGACCGCTGGGTAAATGCGGAAAGAATTTTTTCGGCTTTACAAATTTTGTATGGTTTGGTTCTTTTCTTTTTGCCTCATACGGAAACTCCTGACTCTTTTTACTATGTAATGCTTGTGGCAATGTGCTTTTATATGCCGACAATTGCCCTTGCAAACTCTATCTCTTATACTGTTTTAAAGAACAGTAATCTGGATGTTGTTAAAGATTTCCCCCCGATTCGCGTTTGGGGAACAATAGGTTTCATTGTGGCAATGTGGGTGACCAACCTTACTGGAAATAAAGCTACAGAAGGCCAGTTTTACATTGGAGGAGCGGCAGCTATTATTTTGGGAATATATGCATTAACCTTACCGAAATGCCCGCCTCAGAAATTAATAGATAAAAATACCCCTCTGTTCGAACAATTAGGACTGAATGCGTTCAAACTATTCGGGAACTATAAAATGGCGTTGTTCTTTGGGTTTTCAATGCTTTTGGGAGCGGCCCTTCAGCTGACCAATGCTTATGGAGATGTTTTCTTGAGTGAATTTTCTCATTTCCCCAAATATGCAGATTCATTTGTAGTTCAGAGATCTACGATTGTGATGTCTATTTCCCAGGTTTCTGAAACCTTATTTATTCTGGCAATTCCTTTCTTTTTAAAGCGATACGGAATTAAAAAAGTAATGCTGATTTCAATGTTTGCATGGGTATTGAGATTCGGGTTCTTTGCCTACGGAACTCCTGACGGATATGGAGTTTCATTGATCATTTTATCATGTATTGTTTATGGGATGGCTTTCGATTTTTTCAATATTTCGGGATCGCTTTTCGTGGAAACAACTACTGATAAAAAAATCCGTTCTTCTGCACAGGGATTATTCATGATGATGACCAATGGTTTCGGGGCTTATTTCGGAAGTAATATTGCAGGTTGGGCTATTGATAAGTTCTTTACGCACAAATTTACAAATGCGGCAGAATTATCATCTTATCTGGATACAACACCTGATAACCAGAGTTTTTTAGAGATTCTTAAAAATACATTCAATGCTGCAGTAAATGCAGACGGTACGTTATCATCTGCAGTAATGCTAAGAGACTGGCCAAATATCTGGCTGGCTTTTGCGACGTATGCTTTGGTTCTTGCTGTTCTTTTTGCATTTTTGTTTAAACACAAACATGATCCGAAAGATGTAGAGAATGTAAATCATTAATTTATTACGCTGATTATTAAAATATTACATTGCACTTTTGAAAAAAAGTGCAATTTTTTTTATTTTCAGGCAACCTTTTATAATAAATTTCGTCTTATAGATAGAAACTGATACATGGAGAACCTTGAAAAGAATTTTTTACTGGCAAAAAAGCAGGACCGGATGGCCCAGAAGGCTCTCTATGAAATGTTTTCGGCGAAAATGCTGGCCATATCAAATTCTTATACCAATAACCTTCATGATGCGGAAGATATTCTGGTAAGTGCATTTATGAAATGTTTTACCAAACTGGATGAATGCAGGGACTGGAAAAGCTTCCCGTTCTGGCTGAGAAAAATAGTGGTGAATGATTCTATAAGTTTCGTCAGGAAAAACAGAAACATCCTGTATGTGGATGTAGAAGTGGCGGATGACTATTCTGATGAAGATATGGACGAAAGCCTCGGAGAAATCAATCTTGAAGAGATATTTTCGCAGATGCCGGCAGGATACAGGCTGATCTTCAACCTGTATGTCTTTGAAGAAAAAAAGCATCAGGAAATTGCAGAGATCCTGAATATTTCAGAAGGTACCAGCAAAAGCCAGCTGAGCAAAGCAAAGAAATGGCTTACAGAATTTTTAAAAGCAAAAGAAAATGAAAAAAGAAATACTGAAACAATTAAAGTCTGATTACGAAAGGCTCGAAATAAAGCCTTCCGCAGATCTTTGGGACAGGATAGATCAGAATCCGGAGAAAACTCCGGAAACGGTATCGAAAATGTCTTTTCAGTGGTGGAAATATGCTGCTGCTGTGCTGGTATTGATTTCTGTGGGCTCCCTCATCTATTATAACAGATCCGGAAATGAATTTGATTATAAAAAAACAGACTATATCGTTAAACTGGTTCTGGAAGAAACAACCAATCCTGTAAAAGATAATCCCCAAAAACAGCCGGTCATTTTAAATGAAGAACCTATTCCGGAAGTTGTGAAAATTGTAAATGAAGATCATAAAATAAACTCGGAAGAAGTTTTAACTCCCTTAAAAGAAAAAAAAGTAACCACCCCTCAAAGTTCAGAATATAAAGAAGAACAGATCGTGGTTAATCAATCGGAAAATAAGACCTATCAGGTAAAAACGGAAAATGTTACTAATCCCATTCCTCCTTTAGTTGCAGAAGTGCAGAGGCCAAAATCCAGCTATATTGATGCTGACGAACTTCTTCAGGGTAGAGAATTTGATAAAAACCGTGCAAAAGCAGCTAAAGACGACCATAAATTTGGAGTGATCCGTTTTAATAAAGTGGTTCCAACGGTAGGTAACGTAACCGTTTTAGGAGTGACGGTTTACCTGGATTCCAAATAAATCTGAAAATTTATAAAACAAAATACTGTCCTTGAACAAGGTCAGAGCCAAAATATTGTCTAAAAATTAATAAAAATATGAGAACAAAGTTAGCCTTAATGACTGCCATAGTAGCTTTCACATGCAGTTTTGCACAGGAGACACCGGAAATGAATCCGAAAATAAAACGCTATTCACAAAAGATCGACAGCATTGTGGTATCTGAAAAATCAAAAATGAATGCAGAACTGGATGCCATAGATAAAAACTTCAGTGAAAAGAAAATCAGCATCGAGGAAAAGCTGAAGCAGCGGGAAGAAACTGCACAGAAATACCAGCAGATTATTAACGGGAAAGTAGATGCGCAGCAGCAGCAACTTGAGGCTGCAACCAAAGAAATGGTTAAAAATTCTGTTTTCATGGACAGGGATTCAATACGATCTAAGAATGAATTCAGTATTGGGCATGATGGTGTAAACTTAAAGTTTGGGCAGAATAAGAAAAGAAACGATCCGAAATATTTTCTAAGATCTGTTGATCTTTCTGTAAGTATAATGGGAAGCGGCCTTACATCGAAAGATGAACCATTCAGTTTTTATAACCGTGATTCGGACACCAGAAATACGATCATTAATTCGTCTCAGTTTGCTTTACGGTACGAAGATCAGATCGGAGGTTTCACAAGCCCTGTTTTCTACCGTTTAGGGTTGGGGATGAGATCAGACAGATATGTTCCTAAGTATGAAAAAGTTTTCAAACAGGATATTAACACTCTTTTTGTAGATGATTTTGACCGTGGTAATTTAAAGAAAACCAAGCTGAATGTTTATTATCTCTACATGCCTCTGGACCTCAGATTTGTTCTGAATCCAAAATATACAGAATATAAAGGGGTGAAATATCTGGATAACAGAAAACAGCAATTAAGCCTGATTCTGGGAGTCTATGGCGGACTGAGACTGGCAAGTACCAACTATATTAAATATTCGAACGAGAACTCCAGGAGAATTGTAGAAAGAGAAAGAATGATGCACGGAATGAACGACTTTGTTTTTGGAGGCAAATTCGGAATCAGCTATGCTGGTCTTAATCTGTTTGTTCAGAAAGATTTTACACCGGCATTCAATGACAGTGCCCTGCTGAAGAAAAAATATGGTCTTCAGATTGGTATTGAGATTGCTAACCTTGATTTTTAAATTGATAATAAATAATTGATTTATTTAAATTAAATGTAAAATTTGAAGTTTTTCTTTGTACCGGATGAATGCCTTTGGCAAGTTAAACCGTTTTTAAAACACACTGTTCAAAAGTGTGTTTTTTTTTGTATTTTGGCACTTTAGGAAATATGAAAAATATTCAGTTATTAGGATTGATTTTGGTAGTGATAGGCAGTTTTCTGCCTCTTGTTCATGTTCCTGTTATCGGAAACTGGAACTACTGGAAACTGGATCATTACCTGGCTATTGCATGCTGGATTTTTGCAGCATGTGCCGTTTTTGGTATTGTGAATTACAATGGGAAAGTAGTGAGGTTTTTCGGAATACTTATGATCCTGTTATTTACATTCACACTTGTGGCAGTTAAGATGCAGTCTCTGGAATATTTCAGCTTTGTTCCATTTAAATCCTGGAGAGAAGCCTTTGCAGGAACTGTAAAACTGAAATGGGGCTGGATTGCAGAGTTTTTAGGAGCTTTCCTTATGATTTTTGCTACAGGCAACAAGAAAGTAAATAAAAGAACACAGATATGAGACATTTAAAATTAGGATCAGCAGTTTTATTTGCACTGGTATTTTCTCAGGCTAAATCTCAGAAAACGGCTTTTGATAAACCCGACCAGCCGGCCAAATGTAAAAATATCAGGGACGGGAAATTTGTGAGGGTAAATTATCCGGAAGGAATCTGGCATATGACTATTAAGGATAATATCCAGACCGAATATTTCAACAATGGCAAAGATTATATAAAGTCAACACTTGTTTTTGTAGACGATTGTAATTATAAAGTTATTGTTCTGGAAAAAACCAATAATGATGACCGCATTCATACAGGAGATGTTTTCAGTAATAAGATTGTAGAAACTCAGGATAATTTACTGAAAGTACAGTCTAAAATTGCGAACGACCAGTATGAAGTTATCTATGTGAAAGTAAAGAAATAGTATAGTTATAGTGATGCCGTAAGGCACATTTCATTTAAAAAAAGTAAAATATAATACACATGAAAGAAGTATTCATCGTTTCCGCAGTAAGAACGCCTATAGGGAGTTTTATGGGAAGCCTTTCAACCGTTCCTGCTACGAAGCTGGGGTCAGCTGCTGTAAAAGGAGCATTAAATAAAATTGGTCTTGATCCTAAAAATGTTCAGGAAATCTATATGGGAAATGTGCTGCAGGCAGGAGAAGGCCAGGCGCCGGCCCGTCAGGTGGCTTTAGGGGCAGGATTGTCTGTTGAGACGCCTTCTACTACAGTAAATAAAGTATGTGCTTCAGGAATGAAAGCCGTAACGATGGCAGCTCAGGCTATTAAAGCTGGTGACGCTGAGGTGATTGTTGCCGGAGGTATGGAAAACATGTCTTTGGTTCCGCATTACTATAATGCAAGAGTAGCTACCAAACTAGGTGACATTAAACTTCAGGACGGAATGTTGCTGGATGGTCTTACAGACGTATACAACAAAGTACATATGGGAGTATGTGCAGAGAAATGTGCTGTAGATTACAGTATTTCGAGAGAAGATCAGGATAATTTTGCCATAGAATCTTATAAAAGATCTGCAAAAGCATGGAGCGAAGGAAAATTCACTGAAGAAGTGGTTCCTGTTGAAATTCCTCAGAGAAAAGGAGATCCTGTAATTTTTGCAGAAGATGAGGAATATAAAGCGGTAAATTTCGACAGAATTGCAACGCTTCCTACCGTATTCAAAAAAGAAGAGGGAACAGTAACAGCTGCCAATGCATCTACATTGAATGACGGTGCTTCCGCTCTGATCCTTGTTTCAAAAGAAAAAATGGAAGAACTGGGTCTTAAGCCTTTGGCAAGAATTGTTTCTTATGCTGATGCAGCTCAGGAGCCTGAAAACTTTACAACTGCCCCTTCAAAAGCACTTCCGATTGCTCTTAAAAAAGCAGGTCTGGAGCTTTCAGATATTGACTTCTTTGAATTTAACGAAGCATTTTCTGTAGTAGGTCTTGCCAACAACAAGATCTTAGGACTGGATGCCTCTAAAGTAAACGTAAACGGTGGAGCAGTAGCTATCGGACATCCGCTGGGAAGTTCAGGATCCAGAATCATTGTTACATTGATCAACGTATTGAAGCAGAATAATGCCAAATACGGGGCTGCAGCGATCTGTAACGGTGGTGGTGGAGCTTCTGCTATCGTGATTGAGAATATGTAATAAGCTATAAACTCAGAAGCTTAAGGTTTCAAATATATAAAACGAGGTTTTCAGAACCTCGTTTTTTGTTTTCCGGAAAAGCTTGATATACAATTGAGAAAAAGATTTTCCCTTTCCGGAAAGTCTGTAACAAAGGAATATCAGACTTTCCGGAAGAAGAGAATGTTATTTGCCGGCTTCAGCTTTACTTTTCCAGTAGTCTATCTGTTCCTTTAATTCTTTGATGCGTTCTTCGTACTGCTCGATAAGCTTTTCTGAAAGCATATTAAGTGTGCCAATATTAGTATCAACATTGATAACTCCTTCATTTCTTTCTACAGTATTAATATTTGTTTTTCCCTCGTCTAGTATTTCATTGATGTCTACATCTAATTCCTGCGCTATCTTGTGGAGAAGAATAGAATTTGGAATGCTTTTATCAGACTCAATACTCGAAATTGTAGTTTGAGCAACATCTAAACGAAAGGCAAGATCTTCTTGTGACATTCCTTTAACCTCTCTATATTTTCTCACTTTGCTTCCGATACTCATTTTAGCATTATTTTGATCAAAAATAGCAATATTTTGTTAATATCCAATCTGCATAAAAATTAGTTTTGTAAAAATATAATCACTATTGTGTGATTAGAAATTTTTTATATATTTAACAACTAAAAAACAACAAAAAGTATGAGAAAAAATTTTATTCTCCGGCTGTCATTTATGATAGCCTGCTCTCTTTCTTTACATTCCTGCCATACCGAAGATTTTCAGGATGAAATTTCCCGGCAAAGTACAGAAAAAGGTAAACTAAAAGCCTTTGAAGATTTTGAAAAAAGGATCCACACTTCTTTATCTGCCAGAGAAGGGGCAGAGGATAGCTATGCTTATCCTTTTGCTGAAACCCTGTACCAGGTTTTTGAAAAGAACCCTGAATATAAAAAAAGCTTTCAGGAAGTTTTTGGTGAAGTAGATTTTGGGATAGCTTCCCAAACGTTTGGAGAGGCTGAAAAACTGGTTTACTTTCCGATATTAAAAAATGGGAAACTAAACTATATTCTCTCGTGTGCCATTAATGAAAAAAGGACGGATGCCTATTACAAAATTCTTGAAGCAGGAGAAGTGAAAGAATATGAAAATGTTATCAATACATTTGCCAATTACTACAGCACTATCTCCAACCCGACAGCCAGGAATGAGCCGACATATTATGTAGACGAAATAGTTCTTACGTGGAATGATCCAATACCCTGGTGGTGGTATATGACCTATGGGGGAGCCAACACTCCTGTTACTTTTCCCGGTCCTTCAGGAGGAAGTGTAAGTGTTCCTAATCCTCAGACGCATCCTATTGGGGGAATTAATAATGGAAATGACCCTTGTGGGAAAACAAAGAATCTAATGCAAAAACAGGAAATAAAAGATGTAGTTAATGACCTCAAAAATCATCTTAATAGTGGGACAGGAGGAGAAAAGGGATGGAGATTGAATAAATCAGGCCCTCCAACACCAACTACTGAAAATAGTGCTCACAGTGTAAATTTTGGAGACCCTTCTACAATGAATGGAGGATATCATAATCATACTGGAACAAAGGTTGATATGTTTTCTGCAAATGATATTGATACTCTTTTAGAAATAGTTAGATACCAAGATATAGGTTACACTGAGAATGGATTCTTAGGCATGGTTGCCCCTAATGGAATACATTATGTAATGTATTTTAATGGTAATCATACCGATTTACCACCTTCTGGTACATTTAGTGAAACAGACCTTGAAATATTAAAAATTAAGCAATATAGAAATCAAGGAAGGCTTTTGTCTGATACTTCTGGAATTTATTGTAATGCTCAGACAGGAAAATTGAATTCAACAGGATTAGAGAAAATTTTTATGGATAGTTTAAAAGCAATGGGGCTAAGCAATAAGGTTATATTGCAAAGAATAGATAATGATGGAATTAAAACAATAAAGCAAAATAATGATGGAACAATAGATGCAGTTCCATGTGTATAAAATAAAAATATTATGAAAAATCTATATATAACAGTTTTATTATTATTTTTAATAACAAACTTTTCTTCTTGTAAAGCACAGCAAGTATATCCTTTAAATACTTATCCTGATGATGTTCAACCAGGTTCATATTTGAAAGATCTTAGTAATGAATTAGACCCCTATATTGGTACATGGAAATCTACCGTTAATGGGCGAAATATTATTGTGACTATTACGAAACATGAACATTACCTTTTTAAGCGTGATCTGACTACGACTTTTTATCAGGATGCATTACTTATAAAATATATTATTACAGATTTATCTGGTGCAGTTTTACAAAGTAATACTAATGCTCAGAGTGAAGCTGATCGAAATTTCATCACAAGTGTATCTGTAAAAGATAATATTGTATCTCTTTATTATAATGGGACGAATTGTGGTGTTGGTTGGGGTGAAATTTTATTAAAAAGGATCAATACATCAACTATTTCGTGGTCTTATTATCCTAATGATAGTGTCTTAACAACAAAAAATTGTCCCGGAAATCAGAATACGACAATTTACCTTCCGGAAACAGAGAATCTTATTTTTACTAAACAGTAATGTAAAGCCTCTTCAGAGGCTTTTTTCAAAAGATGAAATATGAATAAATATTTTTTATATAAAAGATTAAAGCAGTTATTATTTTCCATATTTTTTTTATCTGCTTCATTTAATTCCCAGGTTATTAAAGATTCAGTATTAGGCAGCCCTAAATTTGTGAAAGAATATGTAATTTTTCTAAATGATTCCGGTCCATATACTTTTATGAAGGGAGACAATGAGTATGGGCATGCAACCATTATGCAGCCGGAAAATTTGCGAAGAAGTATGAGGGGGACATGGTTTGGGACAGATTTCTGTCGATATATAAACAATGAAACATACTATGATAAAAATAGAAATATAACAAAAGAAACATGGTACTACAAATCAGGAAAAATTGTAGATGATTATGATTATACATATGATAATTTGAACAGGTTAGTTACAGAAAAATCCAAAAATGATTATTCCCAACAAACTTCCCATTATTTTTATAATAAAAATGAAAAGATTGCAAAATTTAGAGAGAATTATTCTAAATGGAAAGATGAACCGATGGAAAAATATGTTAGTAATGAGGAAAGCCTTAAACCTTTATTTGTTACGAAGTTTGATACTATAACAAAGACAGACAGTATTTTTATAGTAACAAATGATATTTGGAAAAAAAATGATAACGGTTCTTTTAGTAGCATTAAAGACTCTATTTATCATCAAAAATTGAGCTGTGTAAAGATTTATGATAATGGATATAAAGTAATTGAATCAAAGTTTTTCGACCATAAACTTGATTATGAAAACAAAAAAATATTTTTAAGCGGGCATATGACATATGAGTATGATGATTCTGGAAATTTAATAAAGAAAACTGATATTAAAGATGGAAAGTATCATTATTATACCATATTGGGAAATGGAAAAATAATCAAAGAAGAAAAAGATGGCAATTATGGAAAAACCATGTACACTACTTATACTTATACCAAAGACAAAAAATTAGAAAGAGAAACAATCTATTACAATGATAAACTTTGGTATGATAACAGGTTTGAGTATAAAGATAATTATATAACCAAATTATATTATTTGGATGGGAATAATCCAAAAAATGCAGCAGTAGTTGTTTTTAAATATAAGTTCGATAAACATAAAAACTGGATAGAAATAATTAAAAATGTTAATGGGAAAGACTTATATAAATGGGTCAGAGAAATCCAATATTATTAAGGACATATAAAAACAACTCGCTGTAAATGTAAAGTGTTTTCTTTATGAACCAGTTGATATAGTTTTTACAAAACAATAGTAATATAAACCGCTGAGAGGCGGTTTTTATGATTAAAGAAGCATCTAATATTTTGTTTAATAATATTTTACCATTAAGGAATCGATAATTTTTCTAAAATCTTATCAATTTCTTAATGGTTTTTCTATTTTTGTGCTACTAATATTTATTTGAAATGTCTGAAATTGAGAATCAACCTCAAAACATAAAGAATAATCCAAGGATTATGAAAGCCTGGGCTGTATACGACTGGGCGAATTCCGTTTATTCACTGGTTATTACCTCTACTATTTTTCCTATTTACTATTCCATACTTACTACTGCCTACGAGAAGAAGGAGTACGTGGAAGAAACAAAATCATGGATCGATGTTCCGGTAAGGCATATGATCAAGATATTCGGAAACGAATACCAGCCTGATGCGGTGTATGGGTATTCCCTTACCATATCATTTTTTATTGTGGTGTTGCTTTCTCCGTTCCTGTCTTCATTAGCGGATACTATTGGAAATAAGAAGTCATTTTTGCAGTTTTTCTGTTATCTTGGGGCAACTTCATGTATGGGGCTAGCTATGTTTACAGGAATGCATAACGTGTTTTTAGGCCTTCTGTTCAGTATTACGGCAAGTGTTGGGTTCTGGGGAAGTCTCGTGTTTTATAATTCTTTCCTGCCGGATATTGCAACCCGTGACAAGCAGGATGCATTGTCTGCAAAAGGATATGTGTACGGGTATATTGGTTCTGTGGTTTTGGTGGTGATCTGTCTGGTACTGATCCAGGTTTTCGCAAAAGGAGCCGCACAGCAGCTTTTATTCACGAGAATAAGCTTCCTGCTGACCGGTGCATGGTGGTTTGGATTCTCGCAGTATACATTCAAGCATCTTCCACAGTTTGGGGATGTTAAAGAAAAGCTTCCTAAAGACCTTGTTCTTTTAAACTATAAGAATATTTTCAAAAAGCATGAAGAACAGGGAGGCTTCTTTGAGGTTTTTAAAGATAATCTGAGTTTTTATAAAGACATTGCCAAAGAAAGTTTCCACGAGCTGTTTAAAGTGGGTGGCGTATTGTTTAAAGATAAAAATCTGAAATTTTTCCTTTCCAGCTTCTTTTTCTACAGTGTCGGGATGCAGACTATTTTCCTGATGGCAACCCTGTTTGGGAAAAGCGAAATCAATCTGGCTCAGGATAAGCTGATAGGAACTCTTTTGGTTATTCAGATTGAGGCGATCATTGGAGCGGTAATATTCTCCAGGTTATCAAAAAGAATAGGGAACAAAAATGTGATTTCCATTGCTATTATTTTATGGATTGTTGCATGTCTTTGGGCTTATTTCCTGAATAAAGAAAATCCTACGGTAGAATATCAGTTCTACGGGGTAGCAGCGGTAGTTGGTCTTGTGATGGGAGGTCTTCAGGCGATGTCCAGATCTACTTATTCAAAACTTCTTCCGGAAGATTCTATGGAAAACACGACTTACTTCAGCTTTTATGACGTGCTGGAAAAGATAGCAATTATTATCGGTACATTTATCTTTGCTACTTTAATTGAGCATTTTAATAATATGCGTATTGCGGCACTTTCCATGACGTTATTCTTTGCTGCAGGGCTTATTCTTATCCGGTTTTTAAAAGTAAACATGCTGAAAAACAGGGATACACTCTAAAAAGCATGAACAAAATAATAAAAAAGATGTCTTATAATCAGGACATCTTTTTTTGTAATCAGATGTTAATATATTGACCTGCTGATTGGCATTTTAATTGCAGCTGTTCAGGATCAAATAATATAAATATTATGAAAAAAACACTCATCTTATCTGTTCTTTTTATAGGAATAGGCCTTGCAAATGCTCAAAAAACTGCCAAAGTCGATTCTCAGCACGGAACAGCTAAACAAACGGATAAACACCTTGAAATTGATGGTATTGGGCACAACAATTCTTATACTTTAAATGGTGGAAACGCAGAAGTTTCGGGTGGAAATAATGTAATTACCATTAATGGTAATGTGGATAAGCTTGAGGTATCCGGCACCGACAATACAGTTTATGTAGACAAAGTAACACGTATTATTCTGGAAGGAGGCAATAATAAGGTGTTTTATAAATCTTCATCCACAAAAACAGGGAAACCTAATGTTGCGATAACAGGAGTAGGCAATAGTGTGAAGAAAAAATAATAATTATGTAGTATAAAATATTAAAGGGCTGAATATGAAAATATTCAGTTTTTTTATGATATATGACTCTTGAAAAAAGAAATTCTATTGTCTCAAATTAAGATATTTTCAGTTTGCAATATATTTATTATGATTTGTTGAAAAAGTATAATAAAATGATAATTATTTTTCACTTAATATTGATTTTTTTTATTTTATTTGCATATCTAATTAAGTGAAAATGATTAAAAAACTATTATTCCTATGCCTTGTGCAGTGCTTTGTGCTTGGTTTTTCGCAAAAGCTGAGACCTGTTGCACAAAAAATTTCTGAATTTCATACCGAGAAAAAAACTTTCCAAAAGTATACTTTGTTTGAAGTGAACAAAGCTTCTGATAAATTCTCAGAATATAAAAGAACCGCTACCGATATTACGGTACTGAGCTTAAAATCTTCTGAACTGAAAAAGCTGGTTAATGAAAAGCCTGAATATCTTGAAATAAGTTTTCCTTTTGATGGAAACAGGCATATTACTGTTGAACTTTATAAAAACCAGATCTTTACCAATGAGTTTAAGGTGGTTACCAATAAGGGAGAAGTTGTAAACTATACTCCGGGTGCCTATTATATCGGAATTGTGAAAGGGGATAATACTTCTATTGCAGCTTTCAGCTTTTTCAATGATGATATTGTGGGAGTGGCATCAACTTCGGAACTTGGTAATGTCGTATTAGGAAAGGCAAAAAATGCTGAAGATTTTGTGAGTTATTCGGAATCCAAACTTACCGGTGCCAATCCTTTCGTCTGCGGAGTGGATGAGCTGAAGGAAAATCAGACCCAAAAAGCCTCGTTCGATCCGTCTGTAACTAATAAGGCTATGACAGAAAATTGTGTAAGGATTTACTATGAGGTATGTTACAAACCTTATCAGAATAATAATTCAGACATCACGACTACTACGAACTGGCTTACAGCGGTTCATAATAATATTGCCACTCTTTACAGTAATGACGACATTAAAGTGGCTCTAAATGAAATCTATATCTGGACAACGCCGGATCCTTATACCGGAAATCCGAATACAAACCTTGGGAATTTCAGGAATAACAGACAGACTTTTAATGGCGATTTAGCCCATCTTATCAATGCGCCTGCCACTACAAGCGTTGCTTACGTGAATTCTTTATGCGGAACTTACAGACATGCTTATTCAGGGATTTCGCAGACTTATTCCAATGTACCGGTCTATTCATGGACTATCCAGGCAATGACTCACGAAATGGGGCATAGCTTAGGTTCTCCTCATACCCATGCCTGTGCCTGGAACGGAAACAACACTGCCATTGATGGGTGTGGAGCTCAGGCTGGCTACAGTGAAGGCTGTACAGGACCGATTCCTTCCACGACTGTGAAGGGAACAATTATGAGTTATTGCCACCTGATTTCCGGAGTAGGAATCAGTTTCAATAATGGCTTTGGGCCTCAGCCTGCTGCCCTGATCAGGAATACGGTTGATTCGAAGGCATGTTTGGGCACAAATTGTACTACCGCATGTACTGCAACGGTTACAGGGATGAATGTTTCGGATATTACCCAGGTTTCAGCAAATGCTGCCTTTACTGATGGTGTTTCTACATCATGGAAATACAAGCTTACCAAAATGGATGAAACTTCTGTAACATCGGGTACAACAAGTTCACAAAGCCTTAGCTTCAGCGGCCTTCAGCCTGCAACGTATTATAAGTTATCAGTAGGAACAACCTGTTCTGGCTCCAATGCTTTCCAAAAGACACAGGTATTCCTTACGGATGCTTCCTGGTGCGACGGTGCTTTATTTACAGATACAGGCGGCCAGACCGAAGGTTACAGAAATGATGAAACGATCATTAAAACATTTTACCCTTCTTCAGGAGCTCTTACTATGACATTTACAGAGTTTGCGTTGGAGCAGGATTATGATTTTATGTACGTGTATAATGGCCCTTCTACAGCATCTCCTTTGTTTGCCAATGGAAATAGCCTGACAGGAAATACAGTGCCTGGTCCTTTTACCTCTACACATTCATCAGGAGCTATTACGGTAAAATTTGTATCGGATCCGGGAGTTACAGATAATGGCTGGAAAGCGAATTTCTCATGTAATGTTCTTGGGGTGAACGAGTTAACTAAAAATGATAATCTCATCAATATTTATCCGAATCCTGCTAAAAACATGATCGTTATCTCATCTAAAGATGCTTTAAAATCTTATAAAATTTATGATGAAGCAGGGCGACTTGTACTATCTGATTCTTCATTAAAAGGAAATAAGCAGGAGATTAATATTTCTTCCATCCAGACAGGAAATTATGTTGTAACGGTAGAGACAGAGAAACAAACGGTGAATAAAAAATTGATCAAGCAGTAGTTGTGTTTTATACCATTCATATAATAAAAGCCTGAGATTTCAGGCTTTTTTTGTTCATTGAAACGATTTCTATTTTCTGTTAACTTAAAGAAAAAACCATTTATATGCAAATAAATTGGAATTCGGCTTGAGTTTTGCTTATATTCAGCGGAATAATTTTTAACTTTGCAAAAAGATTTATTGTCAAAATGACGAACCCTCTATTTTATGCAAAAATAATTCTCTTTGGAGAATATGGGATGATTGAAGACTCCCAGGGGCTTGTAGTACCTTACAGCTTCTATAAGGGAACCCTGAAATTCTCAGATTTGAGCTCTGAATTTGAACTTAAATCAAACAAACACCTGCAGAAATACTCTGATTTTCTTGCAATGCTTGATCTTTCTGATGATTTCAAACTAGATATCGCAAGCTTTAAAAATGATATTGCATCCGGACTTTTCTTTGATTCCAATATTCCTCAGGGGTATGGAGTGGGAAGCTCCGGAGCTTTGGTAGCTGCTATTTTTGAAAGATATGCACTCAATAAACTTGAACCTGAACAAATTTCGAAAGACAACCTGAAAAAGTTGAAGGCTGTTTTCGGTGAAATGGAAAGCTATTTCCATGGTAAAAGTTCGGGAATGGATCCTTTGATCTGTTATATGAACCTGCCGATCCTTATCGAAAATAAAGAAAACCTGGACAGGGTTTCTATTCCTGAAGGTGAAGAAGGTAAAGGAGCCATATTTCTTATCGATAGCGGAATTACAGGCGAAACAGGGCCAATGATCCAGATTTTCTTTGAAAAAATGAAAACAGAAGGTTTCCGCAAAACGTTAAAAGAAGAATTCATCCGTTATAACAATGCATGCATTGATTCTTTCCTTAAAAAAGACATGAATCCTTTCTTCAGAAACCTGAAAAAGCTTTCTTACTGGGCATATGAACATTTTCGTCCTATGATCCCGGAAAGTATTTTCAATATCTGGAAAAAAGGACTGGACTCTAATGCTTATTATCTGAAACTTTGCGGAAGCGGAGGCGGAGGATATATTTTGGGCTTTACCAAAGACTATGCGAAAGCAGAAAAAATGCTTGAAGGCTTCCAAAAAGAAGTGATTTACAGATTTTAAACCGAGTGGAATGAATTCTGAAAAAGAAACTTTCCAATCTAAAAACGATGTCTCTAAATCTATTTTTTACAGATTCTCACAGTTCGTGGGTTTTCTTATCGGTGCCCGCTTTTTTGTAGCTGCATTGCTTACATTTGCCTTGTATGTTTCTACGTTTTTCCTCTTCAATCAGGATGAGACTTTTAGAAAATTTGTCTTCGATTTTAAAGTTCACGGCATTATTTTCTGTACCGTTATCTCTATTCTGGCCGGCGGAATTATTAACCAGTTTTACGATCTGGAAAAAGATCATGTGGCTAAGCCGTTCAGAACCAGGATCCAAAGCTTTATCAAGCAGAAATACTTTTTGTATGCCTATCTTGCCCTTACCGCAGTTTCTCTTGGCGTTGCATGGATGATCTCTCACAAAGTCTTTGCCTTTTTCCTTGTATATCAGTTTTTTATGTGGTTTTACAGCCATAAATTAAGCAGATTGCTGATTATCAATAACCTTACTTTTGTAAGTCTTACTTTATATCCTTTCTTCGGAATGATGGTCTATTATGAAACCTTTTCCAAGAAAGTGCTGCTGATGGCCATTTTTCTTTTTTTGATTCTTTTATGCATTGATATTGTAAAAGATATGCTGACGAAAAGTGTGGATAAGGCTTTCGGCTATACAACGATTCCTAACTATTTTAAGAATAAAAATACCCAGATCATTATCATTTCCCTGCTGGTTACAACCATAGCTGTTTCAATGAAACTTATTTCTAAAACAGGGATTTCAGGCTTTATGGCTTATTATTTTACGGCAGGAATGTTTGTCATGATTTTTTGTATTTACCTGTTGATTAATTCTACCCGGAGGAGTAAATTCTTCACACTCAATATATTAAGATTTTGGGTTTTTGTAGGAATTATTGCCATGCTGCTGAATGGAATTGAAAGTAAATTCTAGAAAATTTTCTTTAAATAAACAGAGGTTATTATTACCTTTGCGAAACTAAATTTAATAAAAAGGAATGCCCATTTTTAACGATACTAAAGTTGCATTTGCAGACAAGTCTGATGCACAATTGAGAAAGGCGTACTGGATGTTTAAAATGATTGAACAGCCTGCTCTTACCAGCCTTGGAACTTCTGTCCTTAATTTTACGGTACATAATAATTTTCCTTTCGTAACCGGAATTGTAAAAAGCACTTTGTTTGAGCAGTTCTGTGGTGGCGAAACGCGTGAAGAGAGTATGAAGGCAGTAAAACAGCTTTTCAAAAGAGGAGTGGGAAGTATTTTCGATTACTCAATTGAAGGAAAAGAGGATGAAGAAACCTTTGATGCAGTCTGCAAAGAGATCAAAGATATCATTAGATTTTCGGTAGGAAATCCTGCCATTCCTTTTATTGTATTTAAACCTACCGCTTTCGGAAGAATCGATCTTTATGAAGCAGTAGGAAAAGGAGCTGAGCTTACCACAAGCCAGAAAGAAGAATGGGAAAGAGTGGTGAGAAGGTTTGATGAGGTATGCAGTCTTTGTCATGAAAATGATAAGAAAGTAATGGTAGACGCTGAAGAAACCTGGATGCAGGATTCGGCGGACCAGCTTTGTGAAGAAATGATGGAGAAGTACAATCAGGAAAAACCGATTGTATGGAATACCATCCAGATGTACAGAACCGGAAGACTGGAGTATATGGAAGCTCATCTGCAGAGAGCCAGAGAAAAGAATTATTTTATAGGATATAAGATTGTACGTGGAGCTTATATGGAAAAGGAAAGAGCAAGAGCTGCAGAAAAAGGATATGCAGATCCTATCCAGCCGAATAAAGAAGCTTCAGACAGAAATTATAATGCCGGAATTGATTTTGTGATGAATCATTTGGATAAAGTATCTGCATTTTTCGGAACCCATAATGAAGTGTCTTCAGAGTTGGTTATGGATAAAATGAAAGCTAAATCTCTGGATAATGGTAATCCGCACGTTTATTTTGGGCAGCTTTATGGGATGAGTGATAATATTACCTTCTATTTATCAGATAAAGGCTATAATGTGGCTAAATATCTTCCTTACGGACCTGTAAAGGATGTTGTTCCATATCTTACAAGAAGAGCCAGAGAAAATACTTCTGTAGCTGGCCAGACCGGAAGAGAACTAGGACTTATCAAGAAAGAGCTTGAAAGAAGAAAAAAATAAGTATTTTAAAAGATATATTATAAAAACCTGGCCCATTTTCTCCGGCCAGGTTTTTTTTATGGTTCAAAACTTTCAAATTTTCCATTTTCATAAAACAAAACAATCCGTTTAATCTTATTTTCTTGATTATCAGTGGATTGATTAGTTGTATAATCTTTAAGATTTCCTAATCGTTGAGAATCGGATAAATTTTCCTGTGTCTTGTATGGGGGCGGTATAAACGATTCTCGAGGGCTCTCATTTATTGAGTCAATTTCTTCATCGGTTCCGAAATCTTCATCATCTTTCATCATCGTAAATAAATCGGGTAGCGGAACAGGCTTTCCTTTCTCGTCCTGCTCTTTTGATTCTACAGCAGATGGGGTGGATGACAATTCTGATTTAAGCATTTCACCTTCGCCTGTAACCAGCCAGTCCCAAAGGATTTCCGGAAATTTTGATTTAATCTTTATAATGAATTCCAGAGAGGGTTTGTTTCTTCCGGAAGTAATATGTGAAATAGAAGAACGTTGTACGTCGATCTCATCTGCAAACTCAGAAGGGCTGAGATTAGAGTACTCTATCACTTTGGAAATTCTCTCGTTTAGGGTCATAATAAGATATTAATTGCTTTACAAATGTAAAGTATAAAATTTACATAAACAAATTACAAATGTATATAAAGCTGTAAATTCAATAATAAACATTTGTAAACTAATTATAAATATTTATTTTACAGACTATTACATGATATATTAGATTATTGTTTACAATTAAATAATGTAAAATTTGAGTTTACTACTATATGTCTTACAATTAATTGTGGATTTTAAAGAAGAGTGGCAGACTTATATATCTCAATATAATTAATTGATTAATAATATTATATAATTTATTAGATTTCTTTTATATTAAACAAAAAGGAAGGTTTTCATACTATTTACATTTGTTTAATTTAGTAATGTTTTGATTTTAAGGTAATTATATTCTTTAATCGTTTTCAAAAATCTTTTCAATTGATTAAAGGAATATTTACTGTTTGTTTCGTATATTTCAAACTAAAATTTCACGTTTTTTATTAAATAAGTAAGTTTACACATGTATACAATGAAAATTGACTGAGTTTTCCACAATTATAATGTTTAGCTTTATTATACTTATTTACAAATAAATACTCATTTACAGAGTTAAAGTACTGTTATGAATCTGATTGATATAAAAACTGTAAATCATTCATTTTTAAACATTTAATAATTATCTTTTAAATTATATTCAATTAACAATTTTATCCACAGACAAAATGGCAGTCCAAGTTGTTTAGTGAGGTTACTAATGTAAATTGTATTTTTTTGCTTCAAAATCCTTAAATTTGACTCTTGTAAATTATTGATAATGAATTTTGAACAGATCTATTCTCCAAATCCTAACTTCTCAAACCGCTATATTTCCCCTGAAAAATTATTTTCTTACCTACAGAGCAATCTCAGCAATTATATTCAGGAGATCGGGAGATCTTATTTAGACAAGCCTATTTATAAATTGACCATAGGAACCGGTTCTATAAATGTTCTTGCCTGGTCACAGATGCACGGAAATGAATCGAATGCCAGCCATGCAATGCTTGATCTCCTCGAGACGCTTGATAAGGCTCCGGAATTGAAGGAGAATCTTTTCAGTAAAATCAAACTGGATTTTATTTTTATGCTCAACCCTGACGGTTCAGAAAGATGGACCAGGCTGAATGCAGCAGATATTGATCTGAACAGAGACTTTCATAATGAATCAAGTACGGAAATTAAGTTTCTTAAAACTGCTGTTGCTTCAAATAAGTATGATTACGCATTGAACCTCCATGAGCAGAGAACCATTTTTACTACAGACGGAATACATCCCGCAACACTTTCTTTTTTGGCTCCTTCCGAAAATGTAGAACGTACAGTAACAGATAACAGAAAAAAGTGTATGGCTGTAATAGGAAAGGTTTATGGGCATTTGAAAGAATTAATTCCTAACCAGATCGGAAGATATTCGGATGAATTTTATCCTACCTCCACAGGGGATAATTTTATTAAGGCAGGAATGCCTACTATTTTATTTGAAGGCGGACATTTTGTGGATGATTATACGAGAAAGGGAACCAGAAAGTATTATACCATTGCTTTATACTATGCACTGGAAGCTATCAGTGAGCTAAATTCAGATATCGAAGGTTGGGAAAAGTATCTTGAAATTCCTGAAAATCAGGAAACGCATTATGATATCATTTACAGAAATGTAAAATTAAATACCGATCATGAATGCATTTTGGATGTTGCCGTTCAGTACCGTGAAATCATAGAAGAAGGAAAAGATGAAATATCTTTTATCCCCTTTGTAATGGAAGTTGGGGATGTGAAAAAAAGAAAAGGCTGGCTGGAAATAGACTGTACAGGGAAGAAATTTGTAGCGGCTACAAAATACCCTAAACTGGATGCCCCTGCAGAATTTACAATAGAAGATTAAACGCTCAATATTTTTATTGGCTGAATTAAAGCATTTTTAATAGAAAATAATATAACAGAATCATCTACCAGATCTACGAGAAATTATAAAGGGATAAAACAAAACGTCCTCAAAAGTACTATTTTTTGAGGACGTTATTATTTTTATACGGAATAACTAGTTTACTACTTTAATTCCGTTGGCTACAAATCTAATCTCTTCTTTAGGAGTCGTAATGGCATCAATTTCAGCCTGAGGCTTTTTAGCATCTTCCGCGTAATGCTTCTGCTCATCTATTGAGGTCACTTTTCTTTCTGCAGTACCTTCCAAAACAACATTTTTACCTTTTAAAGCAGTTGGTACAAAGAATGCGTAATCTTTCATTTTTACGAAAAACTGAGAATTATCTTCCGTTTGAATCGTAAGCCAGCAACCTTTTTTCTCGCAAACATCAGTTACTTTTCCTTTAACTGCTACATTTTCGACCTTTTTGTTATCCTTTTTAAGCTTTTTGCTTAATTTGTCTACCGTGATGGCTTTGGACTCTGATGTTACTGCAGATCCGTACGTATCACCTACAATAGCATTTCCTGCCGGTGGTCCTGCTTTTTTCTGTGAAGTCTCCTGTGCAAAAGCTAAAGTTGAAATACTTACAGCTGCTGCAAATAATATAGCTTTGAATTTCATTTTTAATATTTTTTTCAAAAGTACTAATTAAAATCGAATAACAATTCGTTAAAAGCTTGATAAAAAACAGATGGAGCAGTAAATTTTAAACAAATTTAAAAATCAATGTCATATTTGTTTATATTTGACGCCTATAATTGACTATGCAGAAAAAACTGAAACTTTGGGATGCCATTATGCTCGTAATGGGATCCATGATCGGAAGCGGTATTTTTATTGTAAGTGCCGATATGATGCGAAACCTGGGATCCGGTTTCTGGCTGATAATAGTTTGGGTCATTACCGGAGTCATGACGGTAGCAGCAGCCATCAGCTACGGAGAGCTTTCGGCATTGTTTCCAAAAGCAGGAGGGCAGTACACCTATCTTAAGGAGATTTTCGGAAAAAAAATGGGGTTTCTTTATGGCTGGGGTCTGTTCACAGTAATCCAGACCGGTACTATTGCAGCAGTGGCAATGGCTTTCGGAAAATTTACAGCTTATCTCGTTCCCTCACTGAATGATGCAGCCCCTCTTTTCCAGAGCGGGGAATTTAAAATTACGTGGATACAGATTCTGGCCATAGCGGTTATTCTTTTGCTTACTTATATCAATACAAGAGGCGTAGAAAGTGGCAAACTGCTTCAGAATGTATTTACAGGGTCAAAGATTATTGCTTTGCTGGGTCTGATTGCAACCGGGTTTATTTTAGTTGACTTCTCGCACCTGGCTGAGAATTTCAGCCTGGGTATGGATTCATTTAACAATCTTAAAAAAGATATCAGCGGTAACTTTCTTAAAGAAGGTTGGGAACCCATCAGTGGAATGACTTTACTTGGAGGAATAGCAGCAGCTATGGTAGGCTCTGTTTTCAGCTCTGTAGCTTGGGAAAGTGTAACTTTTGTTTCAGGAGAGGTGGAAAACCCGAAGAAAAATATTGTTAAGTCAATGATCTATGGGACCTCTGCAGTAATGATTCTTTATCTGGCAGTCAATTATGTATATCTGAATGCTTTGGATAGAGATAGTATTGCATTTGCAGCCAATGACAGGGTAGCAGTCGTAGCTTCACAGAATATTTTCGGAAGTGCGGGAACCATTATCATTGCTGTTCTTGTAATGATTTCTACATTCGGATGCGATAACGGGCTGATCCTGGCAGGAGCCAGAGTATTCCAGACCATGGCAAAAGATGGAATGTTCTTTAAATCTGCCGAAAAAAACAATAAAAATGAAGTTCCGGAAAATGCATTGTGGATGCAGGGAATCTGGGCTTCGGTATTATGTCTTAGCGGACAGTACGGGAATCTTCTGGATATGATTTCTTTTGTGATCGTGCTGTTTTATATGATTACCGTTTTTGGAGTTATTTATTTAAGATTCAAAAAGCCAGAGCTGGAAAGACCTTACAAAACATGGCTATATCCTGTAACTCCTTTTGTTTACCTGCTGATAGGTACAGGATTCTGTGTGCTTCTTTTGATATACAAACAGCAGTATACATGGCCGGGCTTCCTGATGGTACTTCTTGGGCTTCCGGTATATTATTTTATTAACAGAAAAAAACAGACGGATCAATAGTGTAAAATTGAACTGTAATTATATTACTTAAGGGCTTCCAACATTTGTTTGGAAGCCCTTTTTCAATAATATTTTTGATGCCTTTTCCTGTTTATTTCATGAAAATGTGTATTTTGGTATTTCTTTTTAAGAACTAGACTATGAAATAAGAAGTTGACTATGGATACACCAAATTACAGAATGCCTTTTGTCCCTTCAACATTAATGACTGAAGGAGGAAGCATCGATATCTGCGACATGGGTGAAAGCATTGCCCACAATATCATGCTCCTGATCACCACAAAAAAAGGCGAAAACAGATATGATGACAATTATGGAAACGACGTCTGGAATCTGGAATTCGACAATGGAGTTACCAGTGCCGTTTGGGAAAGCGTTTTCATTAAAAGCCTCAGAAGGCAGATTCAGGAATATGAACCTCGTATCGTACAGCCACAGATTGAAGCCCATATTCAGTTTGTAGAGCACAGCTATGATACCAAAGAACACACGGAGATCAAAAAGAAAGTAAGAATTGCCATCAATGCAAAAATGGAGGCAACAGGAGAGCGTTTCAGCTTTTCTACAGAATTATTTTTAAGTCCGATGTCTATTGATTAATTGTTTTAACAGCAAGAAAAATTATGAACTTAGATCAAAATATATATTCCAAAGAATCTGTAAAGGCAAGAATGCTTCAGAATGCCACCAAAGTGTGGGGACTGAAAAGCCCGCAGTCTCTGGATCCTTTTGTAAAATTGCTGATAGATGCATTCAGTACGGAAGTCTTTAAAGCCAATAACGAGATTCAGACCGTTAATGCAAGAATCCTTGAGAAACTGGCAAAACTTCTGACGCCATCCCTTTATACCCATCCGGTTCCTGCTCATGCAGTTGCTTTTACACAGCCTTATGAATCTTCTGAAATCCTGCTGGAGCATACGGAATTCTTCTTTCGCAAACAGATGACCTCTACAGTGAAGTCTGAATCGGATAAGCAGCTTAATATTCCCTTTACACCGGTAGGAAATGTAAGGATCAATAAAATACAGACCGCCGTGATGTTTGTAGGAAATACCTGCTACAGTGTGGATGACAGACTTAATAAAATACCGGTAGCAAGGTTCCAGGGAAAACCCGAAGATTACAGAAAAATTACAATCGGAGTAGATGTAAGCAGGTATGCCAATGAAAACTTCCCTAAATATATCAGTGTTTTCTGTTCGAATCCTGCCTTTGAACATATAGATTTTGTATACAAACTTCTTCCTTATATTACGGTTACCAGTAATGGAAACCCGCTATTTGTAAGAGAAGGGTTGAGTTACCTTACCAACAGCCAGCAGGATGGATATGAACAGATGTTTAAGGAACAGTCGATCCGGAACAAAGCCATCGAAGACATCAAAAGCATTTACCGCCACAAATTCATTGAAATCACAGGACTTTCCGGCAGTCTGTTTTCGGAGCCCGGAGTTTTACCGCAAAACCTGGATTTTCTCAACGAAAAAGAAGAGATTAAAAAGCAGATTGGTGACAAACGCTACCTGTGGCTTACTTTTGAATTTCCACCTCAGTTTTCTGCTGAGATTTTAGATAATTTTTCATTTGTAATGAATGCTTTCCCTATTTATAACAGGGGCTGGAAGAAAACAGAATATAGTCTGGACATTATGGGAAACAATATTCCATTGGTTACGGACGAAGGAGAGCATTTTCTGTATGTAGATGAGGTTCAGGACGGTGACGGAAGAAGATATACCGAAATACCGTTTACACCTGCAGATGACCTTAAAAAAGGATTATATACTGTAAGAAAAGGAGGAATGGAGCGTTTTACCAACAGAAATGCTGTAGATATGATCGCTAATGTACTGGAACTTACAAGGGATGAGATTGCTGCGTTTTCACTTTTAAACAGGGATAATGTTAAAGGAGTACTCAGTGAAATGTCTGACAAAATGAAGACAATGGTACAAAAGGTGAATAATGCGAAAAGAAATATCAGGCAGGAGCTTAATTATGTAATCATGGAACCTGTAGAAAAAACAGACCATACTTACGCTTCATTCTGGGTTACCCACTGTACGCTGGCTAATCATATGCGTCCGGGAACAGAGCTTTCCAATCAGCTGAAATCGCAGACCGTTGTGCTTCTTACAGAAACCATTGGTGGTTCCGAGGAGCAGAAAGGAACAGACAGCATCCAGGCTTACCGATATGCTTTAACGACGAGAGACAAGATCATTTCTCTGGAAGACGTTAAAAACTACTGCAGAATGGTGCTGAAAGATGAGGTGAAAGAAGTGAGGGTAAGAAGAGGAACCATGATCAGCAACCGTCCTAAGGAAGGCTTTGTGAGAACTGTTGAAATAGAAATTATTCCTCAGAATTATTCTTTCTATGGAAGGGCTTACTGGGAAAATATGGCCAATATCCTGAGAAATCAAATTATTTCTAAAGCGATCGACGGAATTGAATATGTAGTGAAGATAAGCAATGAAGATGTTGATCTTGATGAAATATAAATCTAACCAAACTATAAAAATATGAGAAAAATTATTGTATTTGCAATGGCACTGACCTTTACATCGGTTAGTGTAATCAACTGTAAAAAAGATATCGACAAACTGGGCAAATCTGTTGTGAGCCTGGGGAGTACCAATGAAGCCAATGCTATTATTGATTTTAATAATAACTTTTTAGACTCCTATAAAAGCACCTCCAAACATATAGAGAACATTCTTAAATATGCCGATGCAGCTTCTGTGAAGGCAAAAGGAGGGGATGTTATGATAATGCCTATTGTGATTGGTTCTATGGATTATTCATTCGGGAAGATCAAAGACATACCATCTGGTTTTGGTAAAGACAAAGCTTCAATAGAAGCCGATTTTAAGATTTATAAGAATAAAAAGGAAAGTATAGAGAAAAAGTTTGAAGAGCTTAAATCCTATATGAATTCCGAAGATTATAAAGACGATAAAGGAGCAAGGGCTGAAACGATAACAAAAGAAATTGAAACCGAAGCTAAGGCACTATTTATTTCAGGTGAAAATATTGTGGCTAAGATCAAACCGGCGACTGATGCTGCAGAAGAAGTAATCCTGAAGGATCATCCTATGAAAGAATATATTATTTCTTCCAAGAACGTGATGAATTCTCTGGATTCCAATATAGATGTTCTGGATAAACAATATTCAGGGAAGTTCAACGAAGCAGAAGTTCAGAAAAAATATGATGAGCTGGCCAAAGCAGTGGAAGCGAATTCAAAATTAGAATTCACTGTTAAGGATCAGCAGTATTCCTACAAAAAATCATTGTTTGAAAGTTTCAATAAAAGTGCATCCAGCTTTTTGGATACCTACAGAAAAGTAATCCGCGATTCTAAAGGAACAGGAAAAATTTCAGATAATGATATCCAACAGATCGATTCTGCTTATGAATCTGTGTTGAATTCTTACAATTCATTTGTAAAATAACAGGAGGTATAAAACCTATAGAAAAAAGACTGGTACCATGTGCCGGTCTTTTTATTTACAATATCAGCACTTCAAAAAATACAGTATTATCAATGTCATCCTCAGTGAATGTAGAGGATTAAAAAATTAACTAAAATTAAACTTTAATAAAAACTTTCGGGTTAACACAATTCCATAAAATTCCGTAATTTTGCACATTGTGATTTTCATGTAGAATCACCCCAAATTATGAGTAAATCAACAGAATATATAGAAGTTTACGGAGCACGTGAACACAATCTAAAAAATATTAATGTCAAGATCCCACGTAATGAGTTGGTGGTCATTACCGGACTTTCCGGAAGTGGAAAATCATCTCTGGCTTTTGACACCATCTTTGCAGAAGGACAGCGTCGTTATATTGAAACATTTTCGGCTTATGCACGCCAGTTTTTGGGCGGTTTGGAGCGTCCTGATGTAGACAAGATAGAAGGGCTTTCCCCTGTAATTGCCATAGAGCAGAAAACGACCAATAAAAATCCCAGATCTACCGTAGGAACCGTTACTGAACTGTATGACTTTCTTCGTTTGCTGTTTGCAAGGGTTTCTGATGCATACTCCCTTTCTACGGGGAAGAGATTGGTAAGCTATACCGAAGACCAGATTCTGGAAACCATTAAGGAAAACTATAAAGGGGAAAAGATAATGCTTCTTGCTCCTGTCGTACGTTCCAGAAAAGGACATTATCACGAGCTTTTCGTACAGATGGCAAAAAAAGGCTATGGCCAGGCAAGAATTGACGGTGAGCTGCAGGACATAGAATATGACCTGAAACTGGACCGTTACAAAACCCACGATATCGATATTGTAATCGACCGCTGGATCATTGGGGAGAATGCCTCCGAAGCCAGAATGGAGAAATCCTTGCGTACTGCAATGGAAATGGGGGAAGGGATTATCGGAATTCAGAAGCTGGGAAGTACTGACATAGAATACTTCTCCAAAAACCTGATGGATGCAGAAACCGGACATTCACTTGCTCTTCCGGAACCCAATACATTCTCTTTCAACTCTCCGAAAGGAAGCTGTCCTGAATGTAAAGGATTAGGAACGATTAAGAAAATCAACACCGACTATTTTATTGATAATCCTAAATTATCCATTAATCAGGGCGGATTGCTGCCTCTGGAAGACATTAAATCCAATAAGTGGATACTGTCCCAGATCAAAAATATTCTTGAGATTTTTGGATTGAGCATGGCAACACCCATGAAGGATATCCCGGAAGAAGCATTGGATTATATTTATAACGGATGCCATAAAGAGTTTAATAAAGACCTGAAATATGCAGGGATTACCAAGAAAATAAAAATAAGCTTCGATGGTTTGATTGCCTTTATGGAAGAAATCATTGATGAGAAAGAATCTTATGAAGCAGTGCTTCTGGAAAGGCATTTTACCACTGAGGAAACCTGTCCGGAATGTGGTGGGACACGTCTTCAGCAAGCTAGTTTAAGTTTTAAAATAGACGGAAAGAATATTGCCGAGATCAATGCTTTAAGTTTATCTGACCTGAAAGAGTGGTTATCAGATGTCAAAGATAAATTTTCAGAAAAACACAAAATCATAGCTCACGAAATCCTAAAAGAAATTGAAACAAGGCTTCAGTTCCTTCTGGACGTAGGTTTGGATTACCTGAGTTTAAGCAGAAGCTCAAAAACCCTTTCCGGCGGTGAATCCCAGAGGATACGTCTTGCTACGCAGATCGGGTCGCAGCTTGTCAATGTATTGTATATCCTGGATGAACCGAGCATCGGACTTCACCAGAGAGATAACGAGAGGTTGATCAATTCCTTAAAAAACCTCAGAGATATAGGAAATTCTGTCCTTGTCGTAGAGCATGACAAAGATATGATCCTGGAAGCCGATGAGGTACTGGATATCGGGCCGAGAGCCGGAAAATTCGGAGGGGAAATACTCTGGCAGGGAAAACCTAAAGATCTTTTAAAGGCAGATACCATTACGGCACAGTACATTAATGGAGAAAGAAAAATAGAAGTCCCTGAGAAAAGGAGAGCCGGGAATGGTAAAAACATTCTGCTAAAGGGAGCTACAGGAAACAATCTTAAAAACGTTACCCTTGATATTCCATTGGGGAAACTGGTTGTGGTAACCGGAATTTCAGGAAGCGGAAAATCTTCCCTCATTAACGGAACTTTGTATCCGATCCTTAACAAACATTTTTACAGAGCTGTTCAGGAACCTCTTCCGTATAAAAAAATTGAAGGTCTTGAGAATATTGATAAAATTGTAGATGTAGATCAGACCCCAATCGGAAGAACACCCCGATCCAACCCTGCAACCTATACGGGAATGTTTACAGACATCAGAAACCTGTTTGCAGAACTACCTGAAAGTAAAATCCGGGGTTATAAGCCGGGAAGATTTTCGTTCAATGTAAAAGGCGGAAGATGTGAGACCTGCCAGGGAGGAGGATTGAAAGTAATTGAAATGAACTTTCTGCCTGACGTATACGTTCATTGTGAAACCTGCAACGGAAAACGCTTCAACAGAGAAACGCTTGAAGTTCGTTACAAAGGAAAATCCATCTCCGATGTACTGGATATGACGATTGATGAAGCCGTAGAATTCTTCCAGCCGATCCCTAAAATTTTTGCTAAAGTAAAAACACTTCAGGATGTAGGATTGGGATATATTACCCTTGGGCAACAATCTACCACACTTTCAGGAGGGGAAGCACAACGTATCAAACTGGCGACAGAACTTTCAAAAAGACAAACAGGAAACACCCTTTACATTCTGGATGAACCGACCACCGGATTACATTTTGAAGATGTAAAGATCCTGATGGATGCCATCAATCAACTGGTAGAGCTAGGAAACTCATTCATCATTATTGAACATAATATGGATGTGATAAAGTTGGCAGACCATATCATTGATGTCGGCCCTGAAGGAGGAAAACATGGCGGACAGATTGTAGCGCAGGGAACTCCTGAGGAAATTGTAAAGTCCAAGAAAAGTTTAACAGGAAAATTCCTGAAGCGGGAACTGGAATAAAAGAGGCAATAACTCTTATAACATAAAACCCCAGCCGGACAAAAGTCCGGCTGGGGTTTTTCTATAGCTTAATTCAGAATCTACAAAGGCGATATATACACTTCAATTTTTGTCCCGTCATAGTTGAATGTCCCATCTTCATTAGGTTTGCCTAAAACCCATTTCATATCTACCGGAACCGACCATGCCGTTCCCAGTGAGAAGCCATTTACCGATCTGATTTCTGAACAGTTTCCTGTAGTGATAGCAGAGTGAAACCAGGTTTTATCCCTTACTCTGTAGAAACCAATTGCTTTTCCTTTAGGGATAACTGAATAACCGTTCCATTTGTCTCCCGCAGAATAATTGAATTTATTAAGCCATCCCTGAGCTCTAAACTGAACAAGCTCATCCGGAGATATAGCGGCTCCTCGCATATACAAGGCATACGCTACCACATCATGGCATACTCCTTTGTTGTAATTGCTGATATCATCCTGGCCGGAAAGAAGACCATTAGAGATTAATGATTTTTTTGCCGGATCTAATTGCCCCATATGGGCTCCTTTTGGTGTGATCATTTCAATATTATTTTATGGTTTTGGTGTATTTAAAGATACATAATATATTATAAATAATATTTAATCATAAATAAATAAGCTGTTGAAGTATTTTTTATCCTTTTTTGAAGTTTCTATAAATAATGAAAACTTTGAGTATTAAATTGTAATAAATGATCTAAAAAAGCGTTCTATATTTATCAGACATAAATTAAAACAATATGAAAAATTTAAAGAAACTTAACAAGAACGAGTTGAAAACAGTGTATGGAGGATCACCTAAAATTTATTGTGTATTCTGTGAAAGACTCAACAGAACAGTCTGCAGCGAAGCTCAGATTTCTCAATGTCCTTAAAATCAAAGCTGCTTTTTAGCAGCTTTTTTTATGATAAGGGTTAAATATTTTTGAAGCAGGCTTTCAGTTTCTCATACTGCTGCTTCCCATGACAAGACTTTCTTTTCCAAATGCAAAGATTTATTTCAATCAATCAAAAAAAACGATACATTTGATCATTAAAACATGATTTGTGAATCCTATTCTTGATGTTGTTATACGCTCCCTGTGCGTTTACCTTTTTATGGTAATTGCTATCCGTCTTTTTGGTAAAAACCAGCTTTCTCAGCTCAATGCGGGAGATGTGGTATTGCTTCTGCTCATTTCCAATGCAGTTCAGAATGCTATGGTAGGACAGGATACCTCGCTTCAGGGTGGACTTATTGCTGCACTTGTTCTGTTTGCAGCCAACTTTATTCTGAAAAGACTGATGTTTTCCAACCGTAAATTTGAAAGTTTTATGGAAGAAGATCCTGTCATTCTGATTAGGGATGGGAAGATAGATCAGACCGCGCTGAACAGGGTGAAGATTACCCGGGATGAACTGGAAGAAGCCATAAGAGAGCACGGAGTGGAGAAAATAAAAGATGTAAAGCTTTCTATCCTTGAAGTAGACGGGAATATCAGCGTTATTTCAGAAGACGAAACTGAAAAGCAGACTCATTATACAAGAATCAAAAGAAAAAATAAAAGAAAATACCATTAAATAAAAGTATGAATTACGAATTAAGAGAAATGCTTTCCAGTGATGAAAAAAGAGTGCTGGAAATATATAAGCAGGGCTTGGACGGGGGAATGTCCACTTTTGAAACAGAAGTTCCTACGGCCGAAGCATGGAACATGGATTATTTCAACGACTGCCGCTGGGTGCTGGAAAACGAAAACAATGAAGTAGTAGGTTGGTGTGCCTTGAAGCCGGTAAGCAAAAGAGAATGTTACAAAGGAGTTGCTGAAGTAAGCATTTATTTTGACAACGGGTATCAGGGGAAGGGTTTAGGATCGGTCCTGTTAAAAAAGATGATCCTTGACAGCGAAAGCCATGGTTTCTGGACACTTCAGGCCAGTATATTTCCCGAAAATGAAGCTTCGATAAAATTTCACCAGAAAAATGGGTTCAGAACTGTGGGAGTCAGAAAGAAAATTGGAAAACTTAACGGACAATGGAAGGATGTGATCCTGTTTGAAAAACGAAGCGAAATTGTAGGTTAAGTAAAGGATAATCTTAACATTAAACACCAGGTGCTTTAAGAAATTCCCCAAATTCAAATGCTCTTCAGATCTCTTGGCTTTCCAATATAAAAATTCTCATAACCTACTTTGGCATTAACCTTGTTATTGCTTTACTGAAATTTGAAAAAGTGGAAAATATGAAAGGTTTAATTAAAGTTGTCGGGGTAATAACCGTTATGTTAATGATGACTTCATGTGTGGTGCATGATCATCACGCAAGGAGGCTGCCGCCGGGACATGCTAAAAAGGTATATGGTGGAAGCGCAAGATACTACGCACCCGGACAGGTTAAAAAAAGAGTGTATTATTATGATTATGACAACAAAGGTCATCATCATAAAAACAAAGGACACAAACATCACAGAGATTGAGAAAAATAAAAAAGCCCTGATTTTTTCAGGGCTTTTGATTGATATCTAAAATCTCGATTTTTTAGGATTAAGGAATGTATTGAAGATCATTACATCGGTCCCGAACTTTTTCTCAACCCTTTCCGAAATATTCAGCATTTCACTTTTAATAAAATCATCCCTGAGATCATCATTATCAAACATCAGGAGAAGATTGTAATTCTTACCTTCATCAATATAATCACTGTGTACTTCAGAAAGAATATATTTATTGACGTCCATCAGGTTTTCTGCCATCAGAACCAGTGTTTCGTCGATATAATTTTCCCATTCTTCTATATTGTTTTTCGTACAGTGGAAAGTTATACTCAATAAGCTCATATTTTATGAATTTTTAAGATTTTTTGGATAAATTCTACCACAAAAATCGGTAAAAAATTCGTAAATTAGCCCGTTAATAAAAATTGGAAATAAATTATTTTCAGACGCACAGCTAAAGGTCTGACTGTCATTATAATAAAATTTGTTTATGCAAAAAGAAGGAGAAAGACTGATTCCTATCAACATTGTTGATGAAATGAAATCGTCTTATATCGATTATTCGATGTCGGTTATCGTTTCAAGAGCGTTACCGGATGTAAGAGACGGCCTGAAACCCGTTCATAGAAGAGTACTTTATGGTATGTACGGATTAGGGGTTTTTTCTAATCGAAAATATTTGAAATCTGCAAGAATCGTTGGGGATGTTTTGGGTAAATACCACCCACATGGAGACTCCTCAGTATACGATGCCATGGTAAGAATGGCTCAGGAATGGAGCTTACGTTATCCCCAGGTAGACGGGCAGGGGAACTTTGGTTCAATGGATGGCGATCCGCCTGCAGCAATGCGTTATACCGAGGCAAGACTTAAAAAAATCTCTGATGAGGTACTTTCTGACCTGGACAAAGAAACCGTTGACTTTCAGAATAACTTCGACGACAGTTTACAGGAACCTACAGTACTTCCTACCAAAGTTCCTAACCTTCTGGTAAACGGCACTTCCGGGATTGCAGTAGGTATGGCGACCAATATGGCACCGCACAACCTTTCAGAATCTATTGATGCTATATGTGCTTACATCGACAATAGGGAAATTACCATCGATGAGCTGATGCACCACATTACAGCGCCGGATTTCCCTACAGGAGGTATTATCTATGGTTATGATGGTGTAAGAGATGCTTTCCACACAGGAAGAGGAAGAGTAGTATTGAGAGCAAAAGTGAATTTCGAGGAAATCGGAAACAGAAATGCTATCATCGTTACTGAAGTTCCTTACCAGGTGAATAAGGCCGACATGATCGCCAGAACCGCTGAACTTGTTAAAGATGAGAAAATTGTTGGTATTCATGAAATCAGAGACGAATCGGACAGAAATGGTCTGCGTGTCGTTTATGAACTGAAAAATGATGCCATCCCGAATGTGGTCTTAAACTTATTATATAAATATACAGCCCTTCAGACTTCTTTCAGTGTTAATAATATTGCATTGGTCAAAGGAAGGCCGGAACAGCTGAATTTGAAGGATATCATCCACCATTTCGTAGAGCACAGACACGAAGTGATCGTGAGAAGAACTCAGTACGAGCTTAAGAAAGCCAAAGAAAGAGCTCACATCCTGGAAGGTTTCATGAAAGTAATCGGAACTCAGGATGCTCTGGACAGAGCTATTTCTATTATCCGTCACAGTGCCAATCCTCAGGCTGCAAAAGAAGGTTTGATCGAAGCATTTGAACTTTCTGAAATCCAGGCTCAGGCGATTCTTGATCTTAGACTGGCCCGTCTTACAGGAATGGAGCTTGACAAGATCCGTGACGAATATGATGCGATTATGAAAGAGATTATGAACTTGGAAGATATTTTGGCCAACGAGCCGAGAAGATTCGAGATCATCAAAGAAGAATTGCTTGAAATCAAAGAAAAATATGGTGACGAAAGAAGAACTGCCATTGACTATTCAGGAGGAGAAATGTCTATTGAGGATATCATCCCGAATGAAGCAGTAGTTCTTACGATTTCACACGCAGGATATGTGAAGAGAACATCCCTTTCCGAATACAAAATTCAGAGCAGAGGAGGTGTAGGGAACAGGGCAGCAACTACAAGGGACGAAGACTTCCTTGAATATATTGTTTCTGCGACCAACCACCAGTATATGTTATTCTTCACGGAAAAAGGAAGATGTTATTGGTTAAGGGTATTCGAAATTCCGGAAGGTTCAAAAACATCCAAAGGAAGAGCCGTACAAAACCTTATCAATATTGAGCAGGATGATAAGATCAAAGCTTACATCAGAACCAACAACCTGAAAGATGCCGAATACGTAAACCAGATGAGTGTTGTGATGGTTACCAAGAACGGGACGATCAAGAAAACATCTCTTGAAGCTTACTCAAGACCAAGGGTGAATGGGGTTAATGCTATCGAAATCAGAGATAATGACCAGTTATTGGGTGCATACCTGACCAACGGAAATTCTCAGATCATGATTGCGACCAAAAATGGTAAATGTATCCGTTTCCCTGAAGAAAAAGTTAGAGAAGTAGGTAGAGGATCGATCGGTGTACGTGGTATCACCATGGATGATGATGATGAGGCAATTGGTATGATTGTTGTGAATGATGTAGAAAAAGAAACAGTTCTTGTCGTTTCCGAAAAAGGATACGGTAAAAGAACTGCTGTAGAAGACTACAGAATTACCAACAGAGGAGGGAAAGGAGTTATTACCCTGAACATTACCGAAAAAACAGGAAATCTGATCGCTATTCAGAATGTGACAGACGACGACGGATTGATGATTATCAATAAGTCCGGAGTTGCCATCAGAATGAATATGGATGAAATGAGAGTGATGGGAAGAAATACCCAGGGAGTAAGAATGATCAATCTCAAGAAAAATGACGAAATTGCAGCTATTGCAAAAGTAGAAATGGATAAAGAGGTAGAGGTTGATGTTGAAGAAAATGAAGAAGGAACAGGAATTGTAACCGATAACCAGGAAAACAGTACACAACCAGAAGCTGAAAAAGAAAATCAAGCTGAGGAAAATGAGAATTCTGATTCTGAAGAATAAAAAGTACAATTAATATAATATAGTTATTATGAAGAAACTCATTTTAGGTATAGCCATCGTAGCTTCTGCTTTCGTGTTCGGTCAGAAGAATGATGTGAATGCCAAATTACAGGAAGCGAACAAAGCTGCAATGGATGCATATAATGCAAAAAATTATTCCGCTGCTGCTCCTAAGTTTGTAGAAGTTTATAACTTATTGAAGACAAACGGGCAGGATGATAAGATTTATATGTATTATGCAGGGTTAAGCTATGCTTTGGCAAACAATACAGATGAATCCATCAAAATATATACGGATCTTGTTAATTCTGGTTTCACAGGTGTTCAGACAACTTATACTGCAAAAGATAAAAAGTCCGGCCAGGTAATGAATCTGGATAAAGCTACCTGGGATCTGATGAAAAAGAACTCTGACTATTCAGACTTTAAAACAGAACAGACACCAAGTGTAGAACCGGAACTGTATGAAACATTAACGACTTTGCTTCTTAATGCAAAGAAATCTAATGAAGCACTGGCTATCATTGATAAAGGATTGGCAAAGTTTCCGAATAATGCTAAACTTAAAGATGCTCAGGGAACTGCCTATTTCGAATCCGGAAATACGGATAAATTCATTGGGACTCTTAAAGAACAGCTTGCTAAAAACCCTAACGATGCTACCAACTGGTATAATCTTGGAGTAATGCAGTCTAAGAATCCTGCTACGGTAGAAGATGCAGTAGCTTCATTCAAAAAAGCAATTGAAATCAAACCGGATTTTGATAATGCATATCAGAACCTTGTATATACGGTAGTTGGCGACGATTCAAAAGTGGTAGAACAAATCAACGCATTAAGAAAAGACAAGCCGGATGAAGCAACCAAACTGATCGATGCAAGAAGAGAAAGATTTGCAAAAGCACTTCCATATGCTGAAGGATGGTACAAAGCTGCTCCTGAAAACCTTGATGCACTTACTGCATTGAAAGAGATCTATGTGGTAACAAAAAACATGGATAAGCTTAAAGATCTGAAAGCTAAGGAAGCTGAGCTTAAAGCAAAAGCAAAATAATAATTTCTTAGCTGAATAATAAATAAAACCGGAGCATAACTGTTCCGGTTTTATTATTTTTTTAATCTGGAATATAGCCCTGTTTTTTACCTTCATTATCCTGAAATTTCACCCTAAAAATTCTCTGCAATTCCGTATCTTTGAGAAAAATTTTACAAGATGATTGAGTGGAAAACCGCCAAAGAATACGAAGATATTACCTATAAAAAATGTAACGGGGTAGCAAGAATTGCTTTCAACAGACCGGAAGTGAGAAATGCCTTCAGACCTAAAACAACTTCAGAACTGTATGATGCTTTTTATGATGCTTATGAAGACTCCTCAATAGGAGTTGTTCTGCTTTCAGGAGAAGGACCAAGTGCCAAAGACGGAGGCTGGGCTTTCTGCAGCGGAGGAGACCAGAAAGCAAGAGGTCATCAGGGTTATGTAGGGGAAGACGGAAGACACCGCCTGAATATTCTTGAAGTGCAGCGTCTGATCCGTTTTATGCCAAAAGTTGTTATTGCGGTTGTTCCGGGATGGGCTGTTGGCGGCGGACATTCACTTCATGTGGTTTGTGATCTTACTTTAGCGAGTAAAGAGCACGCTATTTTCAAGCAGACTGATGCTGATGTTACAAGCTTTGACGGTGGATATGGATCTGCCTATCTTGCTAAAATGGTGGGGCAGAAAAAAGCCCGTGAAATATTCTTTTTAGGAAGAAATTATTCTGCTCAGGAGGCTTTGGACATGGGAATGGTGAATGCTGTAATTCCACATGCAGAATTGGAAGATACCGCCTACGAATGGGCACAGGAAATATTGGCAAAATCCCCGACTTCCATCAGAATGCTGAAATTTGCCATGAACCTTACAGATGACGGAATGGTTGGTCAGCAGGTATTTGCCGGAGAAGCAACCCGTTTGGCTTATATGACGGAAGAAGCTCAGGAAGGAAGAAATGCATTCCTTGAAAAAAGAAAACCGGACTTCGGAGAAAATCAGTGGATATCTTAAACATTGGTAATCAGTAATAAATAATTTCCCTATTACTTATTACTGATTGCCCATTACTTATAAACTATGTCAGATTGGATAAAAGCCGCAAGGCTAAGAACTTTACCGCTTTCCTTAAGCGGAATTATTATGGGAGCCTTCATCGCAAAATGGAGACTTTATGGTGAAGGTGGAATATGGGATTGGAAAATTTTTGCTCTGGCACTTCTGGTAACACTTCTATACCAGGTTTTATCAAACTATGCCAATGACTATGGAGATGGCGTAAAGGGTACAGATGCCAAAAGGATCAATGAAGCAGAATCCAGGGCAGTAGCCTCAGGAAAAATTACGGCAAAACAAATGAAAAATGCGGTGATTATTTTTTCTGTTCTGTCATTTATTGCAACACTTGCCTTGTTGTATGTGGCCTTCATCCCGGATTATATGAATGTATTTTATATTTTCATAGGGCTGGGAGTAGCTTGTATTTTAGCGGCAATTGGTTATACGGTTGGAAAAAAACCATATGGATATATGGGATTGGGCGATCTTTTCGTATTTATCTTTTTCGGTTTGGTTTCGGTTTGTGGAAGCTATTTCCTGTTCACAAAAACGTTCAGCTGGGATATGTTATTACCGGGAACTGCAGTAGGAATGATGAGCATGGCAGTTCTCAATCTTAACAATATGAGAGATATAGAAAGCGACAGACTATCCGGGAAAAACAGCTTTGCGCTCAGGATTGGTTTCAAAAATGCAATGATCTATGAAATGATCCTTTTGCAGCTTCCTTTGATCTTAATCCTTATATTTTTAGGATTAAATGGATTTATACAGTCTCAGAATTACTATGTTTTCATCGTAATGATCTTACTGATTCCATTTTCCAAGCTCAGAAGAAATATCATGTCTGTAAAAGAGCCTAAAGATCTGGATCCATTTTTGAAACAAGTGGGTATACTTACTTTTACAATGGCTGTTCTTACAGCGATAGGACTTAATTTCTTTAAATAAATTATCACGATTATGAGTTCAGATATTTATGTTCAGGCACAGATGCTTATCAGGAAACCGGTTGAAGATGTTTTTGAAGCATTCATAAACCCTGAAATAACCACCAAATTCTGGTTTACAAAATCTACCGGGAAACTAGAGAAGGGTAAAACCATTACCTGGGAATGGGAAATGTACAACGTAAAATCGGATGTATTTGTGCATGAGATCATTCCTAATCGACTGATAAAAACAGAGTGGGGTGATCCTGCAGTAAATGCGGATTATGAATTCACAGCGATGGAGAAAGGAACTTTGGTTATCATTAAAAGCTATGGATTCAGCCAGACTGGAGAAGATCTTTTAAAGATAATTAATGATAATACAGGTGGTTTTACAACAGTTTTAGACGGTTGTAAGGCTTATCTTGAACATGGAATCAAACTGAATTTAATTGAAGATAAATTTCCTGCAAAATAAGCAATGATCTTACATTAGTTAAGCATTATTCAATATTATTTTTATTGTTAACGATATAAAAATTTAAAAATGAAAATACAATTTTTAGGACAAAACTGTTTTTTGTTTACTTACAAAGACAAAACAATTTTAAGTGATCCTTTTTACAATTACAAAAAAGCGGAATCCGGCTTTGATATAGCGGCTCAGAAAATAGATTATATCTTACTTACCCACGCCCATGGCGATCATACTGCCGATGTGGAAGAAGTATTACAGCATCATCCGGAAGCTGTAGTCATTGGTGTTCCTGAGGTTTGCAGATATTTCAAAACAGCTAAAAATAAAAATGATGTGAACTTAGGAGGATCAGCAAAAATCGACGATCTTAAAATTTCAATGGTACCGGCTCATCATACAAGTTCGTTCCCGGATGGAAGCTATGGAGGCGTTCCTGTAGGTTATATTTTCAGACTCCCTGAAGGGAAGAACATCTATATGGCAGGAGATACCGGCGTAATGGCGGATATGGAGCTTTTCCCAAGACTTTTCGGAAATATAGACCTTTCTATCCTTCCTATCGGAGGCCACTACACTATGTGCCCGAGAAAAGCATCTTTTGCAGCAGCAGAATTATTGAAAACTCCGAAGGTAATCGGTTGTCACTTTGATATCTTTCCTGCTATTGAAATCAACCATGAAAGTGCATTAAAGCATTTTGCAGATAAAAATGTAGAACTTGTTCTTCCGAAACTGGGAGAGGAGTTTGAATTTTAAATAACGATGAAAGGTAATTTGAAAATTAGAATGGAAATGCTGAAAAGTATGGAAACAAAAAAAGATAATTTTCCAATTACCTTACTTCAACTTAAACCAAAAAAAATGGCAAGCTACCTAAATCACACCGCTACGACCAATTACCTTTGCTGTGTTCCCACCCTGGAGGATTCTCAGGAGCTGGTTGTTTAGGACTTGCCGTTGCAAAGGTAAGAATATTTTATAAACTTCAAAACATAATTAGAGAAAATTAGTCGAAAAAAAGCTGTAATAAAGCTAAACGGCTGGAATTTAGAGCAATAATTTTTCACATTTTTTCTAAAAAATTAAACATGACGAAAAGTCCATCAACATTAGGAATTTTACTTTTTATCGCTACAATGATCATTTTTTTTGTAGCCTATTACTTTTTCTCCGGAATCAATTACTTTGATACCTCTTTGAAAATCAACGCATTCGTTCTTCCGGTTCTGTATGCAGGAACAGCCTTTTGGTCCGTGAAATCTTTCTGGAACAAAAACAGGGTGGTAACTTTTAAAGATGCGTTTTCAAGAGCATTCATTCCGATGTTCATCGGGGGAATTCTTTCCATCTTCAGTATTTATGCTTTTCTTAATTTCGTGGATACGGATGCCAAAAAATTGCTGAACTACCAATATGTACAAAGACAGAAAACAGAACTGGATACTGAATATCAGTCTGCAAGAAAGATTTTGAAGCATCAGAAAGATATTGATGAATTAAACAAAAAGTACAAAGAAAGACTGCCAAGTTTTTCTCCTGAAGCTATTAAAGGAAAAGATATGCTTACGGCAAGTCATTTTTCAGGATATTTTGCAGCAATTCTTATATTTTACGTAGTTTTGTCAGTGTTTTTTGGAGCATTTTTCAGAACAAGAACAGTGTACCAGGAAACAGAAAACCAAGAATAATTTTATTAAAATTAAATGAATTTATCTATAGTTATTCCGTTATTAAACGAAGAAGACTCTTTGGAACAGCTTTTTTCAAGGATTGACAATGTGTGTTATTCCAACAATCTGTCCTATGAAATCTGGTTTGTAGATGACGGAAGTACAGATTTGTCGTGGAGCATCATCGAAAATCTGAAGGTTCAGCACCCTCAGATCCACGCCATCAAATTTTCCAGAAACTATGGAAAATCACAAGCCCTTCATGCCGCTTTCGAAAGAACAAACGGTGAAGTAGTGATTACCATGGATGCTGATTTACAGGATTTTCCGGAAGAAATTCCTGAACTTTATAAAATGGTTACGGAAGATAATTATGATATCGTTTCAGGCTGGAAAAAGAAACGTTTTGACAACGTAATGACGAAAAATGTTCCGTCGAAACTCTTCAATGCAGCGGCAAGAAAAGTTTCAGGCGTTTACCTTCATGACTTTAACTGCGGCCTTAAAGCTTACAAAAAGCAGGTGGTAAAATCCATCGACGTGTATGGAGACATGCACCGTTATATTCCTGTTTTAGCAGCCAATGCCGGGTTCAGAAGAATTACCGAAAAAGAGGTTCAGCATCAGGCAAGACCTTACGGAACTTCAAAATTCGGTACCGAAAGATTCATCAGAGGTTTCCTGGATCTCGTAACGCTTTGGTTTGTCAGTAGATTCGGAGGAAGGCCTATGCATTTCTTCGGGGCTGTGGGAACGGTAATGTTTATTGTAGGATTCCTTTCTGCACTTTGGCTGGGAGTTTCAAAACTGATTGATGTCGCAAGAGGGATTTATGGACACCTGATCACGAACAATCCGTGGTTTTATATTGCACTGACTATGATGATTATGGGAACATTGCTTTTTATAGCAGGATTCTTGGGAGAAATGATCATCAGAACCAACAGGGAACATAAGAATTACAATATTGATGAAGTGATATAGTTTAGACTAATGATACGAATATTTCACAAACGACACTATTGGTGCTTGTGATATTGGTGTAAAAATTAGCACATTTAGTGGTTTTAATGCTAAATGATAGTATAAATAACTTCATCTTAATAATAAAAGCACTCTGACGACTAGACAGGGTGCTTTTTTGTATTTTTATAAAAATTTTTAGCCTGAATGTTCAAACTTAATTCAATTCTTTTTTATCTTCTTTTGATTTTAACGGCTTGCTGTTCATCCAACAAGCTTTCTGGTTCCTGGGAATTTATTGATGTTTATGACGGTGAAATGCATAACACAGATACCTTGAAAACCAAAACAAACAATTCCATATACGGAACAGGAATTCTTACTTTTTATCAGGATAAAACTTTCAGTTCGATGGGAAACAGAGGAACTTATCAGATAGAAAATAATCTATTAAAAATGAAGTATAATGATGATGAAAATGTTACTCCAATGAAGATTTCTGACGTAAGTAAAAATTATCTGCTTTTATTTTCAATGGCTGGCAGTCCTAAAACTTGGTTTTATAAGAAAATAAAAGAAAAGTAGAATAAGAAATAGTCTTTCCTGAAAAGCAAAAAATTGAAAATTATCAGGTATTTTATTGTCAAAAGACAAAGTTTTTTAGAAATTTTAATCCTATTTTTGTTCAAAATAATATTGAAAGTCCTGTAAGAGACATAGAAAAAAGCTTTCAGAGGTTTTCAGTGAAAATCATTGCGATTGTAATATAGAATATTTAAAATTAAATATGAAAAAAGTTGTATGCACATTGATGCTGATGGCAGTAGTTTCCTGTGGGAAAGTTTCTCCAAAGGGAAATATTGAAAAGAAAGATGTGGATGTATCAGAATTCGTCAATCTTGACCTGGAAGGGAAGTTCCGTGTATTTTACGCCAGAGGACCTAAGAATTTTGTTGAAATAGAAACCTATCCTAACGTTGCCAACAATCTTGATGTGGACGTTGATGACAAAACCCTTTTCATCAAAGAAAAAAGAGGAACAAAAGGGGTGGATTTCTATAATGTTACCATTTATTCAAAATATAATCTTGAAAAAGTTGCTGTTTCAGATTCTGTAGAAATGAATATTTCTAGCGAAATTAAGACCGATAATTTTAGGCTTAATTTAAAAAATTATGCTACTTTTATGGGTTCAGTGAACACGAGAAGGGCAGAAGTAGAGATGCAGAACAGAAGTCGGGCCAATTTCTTGGGACAAACCAAAAATGCAGTGATAAAAATCTCTGATACAGCAAGTTTGATAGCTCCTTACTGGAAAATAGAAAACCTGAATATTGATTCTAAAAACGGAAACTATGCAGAAGTTAACGTAAAAGATTCCCTAAAAGGAAATATTCAGAATACAGCAAAATTTATTTATTATAACAACCCGATCCGTGCATTTAAGATCGATAAAACAACAAAGGTTGAGAATAAAAAACTGGACTGACAGAGAAGAGAAAGATGAAAGATAGAAGGTAAGGATTTCTCCAGTCTTCAGGCCTTAAGCTTCCAGAAAAAAATAAAAAATAATAAAACAAAAAACAGAAACTTTGAATTTGGATGAACAATTCCCCATCTTCAAATTTTTCTGATTCCAAACTTAAATACAAATATGACAACATTAGAAAAAGCAAAGCTTTGGTTAAGCGATACATTCGATAAAGAAACAAAAGAAGCTGTACAGTTGTTAATCGACAGCAATTCTCCGGATCTGGAAGATTCCTTCTACAGAGAACTCGAATTCGGGACAGGAGGGATGAGAGGTATCATGGGAGTAGGAACCAACCGATTGAATAAATATACTTTAGGCCAGGCTACACAGGGATTGGCCAATTATATGCTTCAGCAGTTTAAAGGTGAGGAAATCAAAGTGGCTATTGCTTACGATGTACGCCATAACTCAAAAGAATTCGGGAAACTGGTTGCCGACGTTTTAACTGCCAACGGAATTAAAGTGCTTCTTTTCAAAGATCACAGACCGACTCCGGAACTTTCTTTTACCGTAAGAGACAAAAAATGTAACGGAGGAATTGTACTTACAGCCTCTCATAATCCGCCGGAATATAACGGCTATAAAGTATACTGGAACGATGGAGCACAGATTGTTCCTCCACATGACGAAGCGATTATTAATGAAGTATATGCCGTTAAATTTGATGAAATTAAATTCAATGGAAATGATGACCTGATCGAATGGATCGGGGAAGAGCAGGACGATGTGTATATCGATGCCTGTATTGAAAATTCAACCTACCAAAATGTTGGGAAAGAAAACTTAAATATTGTTTTCACCTCTATCCATGGTACCACTTATACTACAGTTCCGAAAGCTTTGGAAAAAGCAGGATTTAAAAAAGTGGATCTGGTAAAAGAACAGATGATCCCGAGCGGCAATTTTACTACGGTAGAATCTCCAAACCCTGAAGAGCCGGCAGCATTGGAAATGGCTATGGATCTGGCAAGAATTACCAACGCAGATATTGTGATCGGTACGGATCCGGATGGTGACAGACTGGGAATTGCCGTAAGAAATCTTGACGGTGAAATGCAGCTTCTGAACGGAAATCAGACCAACACGATTCTTACCTACTATATTTTGAACGAGTGGAGAAAGCAGGGAAAAATTACAGGAAAAGAGTTCATTGGTTCTACCATTGTAACTTCAGATATTTTCTTTGATATTGCCCAGAAATTTGGCGTTGACTGCAAAGTTGGATTAACAGGATTTAAATGGATCGGAAAAATGATCCGCGAGGCAGAAGGAAAAGAAAAATTCGTTTGCGGTGGTGAAGAAAGCTTTGGTTTTATGACCGGAGATTTTGTCCGCGATAAAGATTCTTGCGGAAGTATTCTTTTAGCATGTGAAATTGCTGCCTGGTGTAAAGCTAACGGAAGAACAATGTACCAGTACTTGATTGAGATTTACCAGGATCTTGGAATGTATTATGAAGGATTGGTGAATATCGTAAGAAAAGGGAAAGAAGGCGCTGAAGAAATTCAGAATATGATGAAAAACTTCCGCGAAAACCCGCCAAAGGAGTTAGCTGGATCATTAGTGGAAGAAGTTAAAGACTTTAAAGAACAAACCAGCTTCTCTGTTTCAAAGAACGAAACAAAAGTAATGAATGACATTCCAAAATCGAATGTACTGATTTATTATACCCAGGACGGCACTAAAGTATGTATAAGACCTTCCGGTACAGAACCGAAAATCAAGTTTTATATTTCTGTAAAAGATGCTGTTACTTCTGAAGCTGATTTCAGGGATAAATTAAAATCTCTGGAAGCTAAAATAGAAGACGTAAGAAAAGATTTACAGTTGACATAAGAAAATAGGGATTAGGATTTAGGAACCAGGGAATTTTACACTCAAAACTAAATCCTAATCCCTAATCCCATAAAAAATATAAATTTAAATAAAAATAAAGTGAAAGTTTCAAAATTAGCGGCGAACCTGATTGGTTCTGAAATTGTAAAAATTGGTAATGAAGTAAATGATTTAAAAGCAAAAGGAGCGGAAATAGCCAATCTTACTATTGGTGACCTGAATTCTAATCTCTATCCCATCCCGGCACTGCTGAAAGAGGAGATTCAGAAGGCATATCAGAATAATCTGACGAACTATCCGCCTGCAAACGGACTTTTATCTTTAAGAAAAGAAGTTTCCAGAGACCTGAAAAACAGATGGAACCTGGAATATTCACCCAACGATATTTTAATTACTGCCGGATCAAGACCATTGATTTATGCAGTTTACAAGACAATTGTTGATGAAGGTGATAAAGTAGTATATCCTACACCGTCATGGAACAACAATCACTATGCTTACCTTACTTCTGCAGAAGCAGTAGAAGTGAAAACAACCCCTGAAAACAATTTCCTTCCAACCGCTGACGATTTGAGACCACACTTAAGTGGAGCAGTCCTGTTAGCCCTGTGTTCACCGCTGAATCCTACAGGAACCATGTTTACAAAAGAGCAGCTTTCAGATATCTGCGAACTGGTTCTTGAAGAAAACAGAAAAAGAGGAGCAGACGAAAAGCCGTTGTACCTGATGTATGACCAGATCTATTCTAACCTTACTTTTGGTGCAAAACATGTAGATCCGGTTTCTCTCTTCCCTGAACTGAAGGAATACACCATCTATATTGACGGGATCTCTAAATGCCTTGCCGCAACTGGTGTACGTGTAGGTTGGGGATTCGGGCCTTCTCATATTCTTGATAAAATGAAAGCCCTTTTAACGCACGTTGGAGCATGGGCGCCTAAACCTGAACAGGAAGCTACCGCAAAATTCTTTGAAAATACAGAAAACGTCAATGTATTTGTAGAAGATTTCAAAGGAAAACTGGAGGAAAGCCTGAAAATTCTTCACGGAGGAATCCAGGATTTGAAAGGAAAAGGTTTAGCAGTAGAAAGCATTGAACCGATGGGAGCTCTGTATCTTACCATTAAATTAGACTATATCGGAAAAACCAAACCTGACGGATCTGTTATTGAAAACTCTTCCGATCTGGTATTTTATCTGATCAATGATGCCGGGGTTGCTTTAGTACCGTTCTCAGCTTTCGGTGAAGCAAAATCTGAGCCTTGGTTCCGTGCTTCCGTAGGTGGTTTAGCGGTTGATGAGATCAAAGTGATGCTTCCGAAACTTGAAAATGCACTGAACAATTTGAAGTAATTCTTCAATGTAACAATGTACCTAACAGTTTATCAATATTTTAAATGCTAAAAACTGTTATGCTGTTATAGATAAAATAAATGCTTCGGCTCCGCTCGGCATGACACGTTTTCACAAAAAATTAGGATTAGCAGTGTCACGCTGAGCGGAGTCGAAGCGTTTATTAAGATATAAATAATCGGTTATATTAATTTTAATAATCTATCAATGAAAATTATAGCTGTCATTCCCGCCCGTTACGAAGCCAGCCGCTTTCCGGCAAAGCTAATGCAGATGTTGGGTGAAAAAACAGTCATCACGACCACCTATCAGAACGTTGCAGAAACCGGGCTGTTCGATGAAGTATTTGTGGCTACGGATTCAACGATCATCTTTGATGAAATTGTACGTAATGGCGGAAAAGCTGTCATGACAGGGCAGCATGAAACCGGAAGCGACCGTATTGCAGAAGCGGTACAGAATATCGACTGTGATATTGTTATCAATGTTCAGGGTGACGAACCTTTTCTTAAACTGGAGCCTTTAAAGCAGCTGATTGAGGTTTTTAAAGAAGACGATAATCAGGAAATTTCGCTGGCTTCATTAAAGATAAAACTGACGGAAAAAGAAGAAATTGAAAATCCGAATAATGTAAAAGTAATTACGGACAACAATGGATTTGCCCTTTATTTCAGCCGTTCCGTCATTCCTTTTCACAGAGAAGTTTCTTACGATGTAACCTATTTTAAGCATATTGGAGTATACGCTTTCAGGAAGCATGCACTGCTTCAGTTCTCAAAGCTGGAAATGAAGCCTCTTGAGATATCAGAAAAGATAGAATGTATCCGTTACCTGGAATATGGAATGAAGATCAAGTTAATAGAAACCAATTTCATTGGGGTAGGAATTGATACTCCTGAAGATCTGGAAAAAGCCAGGAAATTAATTTAAGGAAGAAAAGACAGAGATAATATTGCTCTTACCGTTTTCCCAATTGTCTTCACTTCTTTGCATTTTCGCCCAATTCCCCTTATATTTGAAATATAAATAAGATTAATGAAGAAATTATTTTTTGTATTCGTGCTGATACTTTCACAGTTGTCTTTCGCGCAAACAGCAAAAGAGATTATAGAAAAAAATATAGAACTATCCGGAGGATTAATGAACTGGAAGCTCTTAAATTCAGTACTGTTGCAGGGAAAAGTGATCCTGGGAGTTAAAGATGAATACCCTATAAAAATTTTTCAGCAGCGCCCCAATCTTACTAAAACAGTGATAACCATTAACGGGAAAGAAACAGCAATAGAAGGCTTTGACGGAACTAAAGGATATGCAATGAATTATGCAGCCAACAAACTTCAGGTATACCCTGAATATGTCCCTGAAAGCTTTGATAATGACTTTATCGACTGGGAAAACAAAGGGTTTGATGCCAAATATCTGGGAAAGGAAAAAGTAGGTGAAATCTATTGCCATAAAGTGGAATTAACTAAAAATGTAAATAAAAATATTTATTATTTCGATGTTAAAACATACATGCTTTTGAAAGAAGTTAAAAAGGACGAAACACTGATATATGCCGATTATAAGAAAGTAGGAAATCTTTCCATGCCTTTTAAGATTGAATCTTCAAGTACTAAAAAGGATGGAGACTTCGTTATGATTCTAAACAGAATAGATGTGAATAAAGTTTTCCCTGCCAATACATTTAAATTCTAGGCTGGAGCATAATAATGTAAGAGTTACATTTTTTGGAAAATAACTGTGGCAGAACTGCCCGCTAAAATTTATAGGAATGAAAAAGATTTTCTTATTGCTGCTTTCTTTTGTGGCATTTTTACAGAACTGTACCAATCAGAAAAGTGAAATTTCTCAAGCTAAAACCAACGAACTTATGGGAAAAACAATATATGATTTTAAAGTTGAAAGCCTTGATGGTAAGGAGATTAACTTTGCAGACTTTAAAGGAAAAAAGATCCTTATCGTAAACACAGCATCGGAGTGCGGATTCACGCCGCAGTATGCAGACCTGGAAAAAGTGTATGAAGAATACAAAGATAAACTTGTTATTGTAGGCTTTCCTGCCAATAATTTTGGAGGTCAGGAGCCGGGAACCAATACTGAAATTGGAGCATTCTGCCAGAAAAATTATGGAGTGACCTTTCCTTTAGCGGCTAAAGTTTCTGTAAAAGGAGATGATACAGCTCCTATTTTTAAATATTTAACAGAAAAAGAGCTCAACGGAGTTAAGAATACAACGATCCTTTGGAATTTCACCAAATTCCTGCTGGATGAAAACGGAAAACTGATTGATACCTTTGTAAGTACTACAAAACCTACGGATGAGGCTATTACGAAGTATTTGAAGTAAGATAAAGCATAATTAACGCTTCGACTCCGCTCAGCGTGACAGTTTAAACAATACAAGTAGTATTAGAAATGTCACGCTGAGCGGAGTCGAAGCGTTTATAAACAACCAATAATATGCTCAAAGTATCCGAAAAAAATATATTTTTATAAAAAATAAATTTTTGCTCATGAAAAAACTAATTTTTGCCCTTTGTATTCTGGCTTCTTTTATGCTCGGTTTCGCCTTTAAATCAGCTACAGAAAAGAATTCAGATGATGTAAAAAGAGTTACGGGAATCGGTGGGATTTTCTTTAAATGTAAGGATCCCAAAAAGATGAGAGATTGGTATAAAGATCATCTGGGACTTAGCACCAATGAGTATGGAGCCGTATTTGAATGGTATCAGGGCTCGGACAATTCTAAAAAAGGATTTAGCCAGTGGAGCCCGTTTAGTGATAAAACGAAATACTTTCAGCCTTCTGAAAAAGATTTCATGATCAACTACCGCGTCCAGAATCTTGAAAAGCTCGTTGAACAGCTGAAAAAAGAAAACGTTACCATTGTTGACAAAATTGAGACCTATGAATACGGTAAATTTGTTCACATCATGGATATAGAAGGCAACAAAATAGAGCTTTGGGAGCCTGATGATATTGAATATGAAAAATTAGGAAACAGTATTGGTGCAAAAACTACTAAATAAAAATGCTCAGCCGGCTTTTATTGATCAGTTTTTTCCGCAAAGCAGAAAATATTCCCCAGTTTAATGCTGGAGTAGCCGTTGCTTTTTATTTTGGACGAATTGATCATGGCTTTAGCCAGAACATCTGTAGGTAAAGGCTTCTGGCTTTCCAAAAGTCCCAGTTTGTTTGCAAATTTTATAATCCTGCTGCCCAGAACTTCTCCGGTTCTTTCAGAATCCTTTCTTTCAAGCATTCCGGGTTTGAAAATGGTAATTTTATTAAAATGGAGCTGCTTGACGGCTTCTTCCAGTTCACCTTTCATTTTCGAATAGAAAATTTTAGATTTTGGATTGGCTCCGTAAGCCGATACAAGAACATAATCTTCCACGTCGTTTTCCTTCGCTGCCTTTGCAAACTCATACTGGTAATCGAAATCTACTTTTCTTTGAGCTTCTTTGCTTCCGGCATCTTTCAATGTAGTTCCAAGACATGAAAACGCAATGTCACCCTTTACTTTATCTTTCCATTCTTCCGGTTTTTCAAAATCAACTACATGAACATTCAACTTATCATTCTGGATATCCACAGGCTTTCTTACGAAAATATCAATTTCTTCAAACTCCTTATCGTTAAGCAATTGCTTAACCAGATCTTTTCCTGTAGCGCCTGTTGCACCGATGACCAAAGCTTTCATAATAATTGTGATTGGTTATGATATTATTTCTTTCTTAAATTTACTAAATTTGAAATTAATATCAATGATCATTAATCATTTATCAATTATAAATTCATGGATGCCAACGAAGTTTTAGATTATTGCCTGACAAAAAAAGGAGTCACGGAAACTTTCCCTTTTGATAATGAAACACTTGTGATGAAAGTCGGGACAAAAATGTTCCTGCTGATGCCCTTAGAAAAGCAGCCGTTAAGTATTAATGTAAAAACAGACCCAGAGTGGAGTGCAGAGCTTCGCGAACAACATCCGCAGATCACCGGCGCATTCCATATGAACAAAACCCATTGGAACTCTGTACTTGCAGACGGATTGAAAAGAGATTTGATCTTTAAACTGATCGATCATTCTTACGAATTAGTGTTTAATTCACTAACGAAGAAAGCTAAGGAAGAAATTGTAAATAGCTAAAATTGAAACTCCTGGGTCAGTCTTTTGTCCTCATCCAGCCTTTCAATAAGCTTTTCAAGGCCTTCAAACTTAATCTCGTCATGCAGAAAGTCCCTGAATTTTACAGTAATCTTTTCATCGTAGATATCGCCGTCAAAATCAAGAATATACACTTCAACGGTTAATTTCTCTCCATTTACGGTAGGATTGGTACCGATGCTGAGCATTCCTTTATATTGCTGTCCTTTTACTTCGGCTTCTACAATATAAGCTCCTTTTTTTGGAAGAAGTTTGATAGATTCCGTTTCAATATTGGCGGTAGGATAACCGATGGTTCTTCCAATCTTTTTTCCATGAACAACGGTTCCGGAAACAGAGTAGGAGTAACCCAGCATTTCATTGGCCTCCTTTATATTGCCTGCTAACAGAGCATTACGGATTTTAGTGGAGCTGATATTGTTTTCGTAGATGTTGATGGCTTCCATTTGTTCCACAACAAAACCCAGTTCTTTTGATAGTTTCTCAAGAAGTTCAAAATTACCGCTCTTATTTTTTCCGAAAGAATGGTCGTAACCTATAATAAGGTATTTTACATTCAGTTTATCAATAAGGATCTGGCGTACGAATTCTTCTCCCGTAAGGTTTCTGAACTCTTCATCAAATTCTTTCAGGAATAAATGATTGATGCCGTATTTTTCAATCAGCTGTTTTTTCTCTTCCAGTGTATTGAGAAGTCTGAGATCTTCATTCGGGTTGAAAACAAAACGGGGATGCGGCCAAAAAGTAAGGATAGCAGTTTCCAGATTGTTTTCTGTGCCCACATTGATCAGTTCATCAATAATACTTTTATGTCCCAGATGTACTCCGTCAAACATTCCTAGAGATAATGCTAAAGGCTTTTGGGAGGAATAATCTTTAAAATTCTTGAAAATTTTCAAAACGGAAAAATTTGAGTGCAAATATAAAGATAATGTACCAATGTACCAATTTAACGGTTTACCAATATTTCCAGACAATATCCTTGTTATATTGTCAAATCGATACATTCGTAAATTAATAAAAAAGTATGATAAAAATCTTTTTTTTACCAATTGTGGGTTTATGAAGAATCATTATATTTGCACCAAGAAAAAATTTAGCAATGGCAAACCAAATTAAAGGTAAAATTTCTCAAATTATTGGTCCGGTAATCGACGTTGTCTTCACAGATGTGGAAGCTGTTCCAGCAATCTATGACGCGTTAGAAATTACAAAAGAAAACGGTGAAAAAGTAGTTTTAGAGGTAGAACAACATATTGGCGAAGATACAGTAAGATGTATCGCAATGGACGCTACTGACGGTCTTAAAAGAGGGCAGGACGTAATTGGATTTGGAAATCCTATTACCATGCCAATCGGTGAAGCTGTAAACGGAAGACTATTCAACGTTGTTGGGGATGCTATCGACGGACTTCAAAATATTTCTAAAGAAGGTGGTCTGCCAATTCACAGACCAGCTCCAAAATTTGATCAACTTTCAACTTCTGCGGAAGTTTTATTTACAGGTATTAAAGTAATCGACCTTATCGAGCCTTACGCAAAAGGAGGTAAGATCGGATTGTTCGGTGGTGCCGGTGTAGGTAAAACAGTATTGATCCAGGAGTTGATTAACAATATTGCAAAAGGACACGGAGGTCTTTCAGTTTTCGCCGGAGTAGGTGAAAGAACGAGAGAAGGAAATGACCTTTTGAGAGAGATGCTTGAATCAGGAATTATCAAATATGGTGATGATTTCATGCACTCTATGGAAAACGGAGGTTGGGATCTTTCTAAAGTAGATTTAGAAGCGATGAAAGATTCAAAAGCTGCATTCGTTTTCGGACAGATGAACGAGCCGCCAGGTGCAAGAGCGAGAGTAGCCCTTTCAGGTCTTACATTGGCTGAATACTACAGAGACGGTGGTGAAAGCGGACAAGGTAGAGACGTACTTTTCTTCGTAGACAACATCTTCCGTTTTACACAGGCTGGTTCTGAGGTATCTGCACTACTTGGCCGTATGCCATCAGCGGTAGGTTACCAACCGACTCTTGCTTCTGAAATGGGAGCGATGCAGGAAAGAATTACTTCAACTAAAAACGGTTCAATTACTTCAGTACAGGCGGTTTACGTACCTGCGGATGACTTAACTGACCCGGCTCCTGCAACTACGTTTGCTCACTTGGATGCAACTACGGTACTAGACAGAAAGATTGCTTCATTAGGTATCTATCCTGCGGTAGATCCATTGGCTTCTACTTCAAGAATCCTTGCTCCGGAAATTATCGGTGCTGAACATTATGACTGTGCTCAGAGAGTAAAAGAAATTCTTCAGAGATACAAAGCGCTTCAGGATATCATCGCGATTCTTGGTATGGAAGAACTTTCTGAAGAAGATAAATCAGTAGTTTACCGTGCAAGAAAAGTTCAGAGATTCCTTTCTCAGCCTTTCCACGTAGCTGAACAGTTTACAGGTATCCCAGGATCATTGGTAGACATCAAAGATACTATCAAAGGATTCAACATGATTATGGATGGTGAATTAGACCATTTACCGGAAGCTGCTTTCAACCTGAAAGGAACTATCGAGGAAGCTATCGAAGCTGGACAAAAAATGTTAGCTGAAAACGCTTAAGAAAATTTAAATGTTAAATTTTAGATTTTAGATTGAAAAATCATTTAAAATTTAAAATCTATAATCTATAATTCATAAAAAAATGAATATAAAAATTTTAACACCAGAATACGTAGTTTTTGAAGGAGAAGTAAACTCTGTATTGTTGCCGGGGAAAAATGGTGAATTCCACATCATGAAAAACCACGCAGCTATTGTTTCTTCTTTAATCGGAGGTAAGGTGAAGCTTTTTACTTCTTCTGTAGGAGAATCTTATGCTAAAAACTTTACCAAAGAAAATGAGAAAGACTCTGTTTTTTCTTATCCTATCAAAAGCGGTGTTGTAGAATTTAATCATGATAAAGGAATTATCCTTTGTGAATAATTAAATGAAAAGCTAAATATATTTTCAAGAAAGTGTAACTTTGGTTACACTTTTTTTTATGTTGTGTAAAAGTCTGATTTTATGAAGAAAAGTATAATCATATTCTTTACCGTTCTGGGAATCCTGTGCAATGCCCAAAATTTCAAAACCAAAAGAGGTATTATAAGTCTTGACGGTGTTCATGTCGCCAAGATCTCCAACAAATCCAATGTCTATACATTTATGGATCTCAATGAGACTCCCATGTATACCATAGAGTTCATAGATAAAAGCATTGTGGATTCTGTAAGAGACAGTTATATTAATCTAAACAGGGTTTATAACCGTGATAAAACCATAGAGCTGGATTATATTTCTCCGTCCGCATTTTCCGGTGAAGAAAAGTCAGCAGTATATACTTCTATAAAAGGGTTAAAAATCATTGATAACAAAGGGATCAATGTCAAAAATCTTGATGAGATTTTTTCAAATGTTCCGAAAAGAAAGCTGGACGCTAAAACAAAAGATGCTTATGCGATCAGAAAGAAAATAGACAAGATGAATATTGAGGTCAATAAAGTAGGCGAGATTCTCAGCAATGGTGTTCCTGTGGGCTATTTTTCCAATTTACCAGTAAGTTTTGGCTCTGAAGACACTATTATGGATAAAACCCCTATAGATATTGAGATCTATGATGCCAAAAGTAAGCTTATCGGAAGATATATCACAACTACAAAACAGCTTAAAACAGCTGGAGGGAAATCTTTTACCATATACAGAGAAATGTCCGGGAGAGCTTCTATCCTGAAATTCCCAACCTATAAAGCATTGGCAGAACGCATGGCGATTATGGACCCTAATTTTATTAAAGTTCAGGAAAAAGTATCTATTGGTACCGTATCAAAAGAAACTCCCAATTAAGAAGATTCTGATAAATAAAATTTTATATCAATAGGAACGGGCTTTAGCCCGTTTTTTTATTAAAGATCAAATTTGGTCTGGCTTTAGCCAAACTTATAGAAAGTTTCCCAATTTTAAAAATCTCTGAGAAAAAACAAAAATTTTATAAACTTAAGATTACCCCGTTTTCCTTGAGCTGCTGAATAGGTTTGGAGAACCAGAATAATTCGAAATCTTCAAAATTTTCTTCAAACTGATTTTTAAGTTGCTGAGCTGTAACTTTTTTAGGGTTTTCTATAGAGTTTTCTTTCAGTACATTCAGAAGCCATTCCGCCTTATCCTGTTCCAGATCGATCTTTATAATGTTCGTTTTTAAGTGAAATGTAAGAAGCGTATAGATACCGGAGTATTTCTTTTTATTTTTTACGCGATTCTCAGCGATTACGTTTTTCGTTAAAAAAACAACTTTGGAGTTAGCTTTAAAGCCAAATTGATTTTCGTCCAGAAGACAGTCATGAATATAGTCAGGATGAATAGTTGTTCCCGGAATTTTAAAATCGAACCATTCCTGAAGCGGAATTTCAAAATTGATTCCGTGCATATAATTAAAAAGAGACTTTTTCAATCCGAAGCTGAACTTACTGTGGTCGATTCCTGTTTTGTCTTTAAAATCAATATCATTATTGGCAAACAGAATTTCTTCCTTGACAGGAGTTACCCCGAACTCTTCAGGATTGATTCCGACAGGTGAGTGAGCGGTCATGGCAAACTGATGCCAGAAACCACTTTGCAGAATTCCCATTTCGAACATTTGCCTTACCATTTCCAAAGAGTCCACTGTTTCCTGTATGGTTTGGGTAGGGTAGCCATACATGAGATAGGCATGAACCATGATCCCGGCTTCTGTAAAATTTCGGGTTACCTGTGCCACCTGTTCCACCGAAACACCTTTTTCGATTAATCTCAATAAACGGTCACTGGCTACTTCAAGACCTCCGGAAACTGCAACGCAGCCTGAAAGCTTCAGGAGATAGCATAAATCCCGGGAAAAGCTTTTTTCAAAACGGATATTCGTCCACCATGTAACGACCAGATTTCTTCGTAGAATTTCCAGTGCAACTTCCCTCATTAAAGCTGGCGGTGCTGCTTCATCCACAAAATGGAATCCCGTCTCACCAGTTGTTTTGATGAGCTCTTCCATTCTGTCAACCAATATTTTGGCAGAAACAGGTTCATAAATCCTGATATAATCCAGAGAAATATCACAGAAAGTACATTTTCCCCAATAGCAGCCATGTGCCATTGTTAGCTTATTCCATCTTCCGTCACTCCATAAACTGTGCATGGGATTGGCAATTTCAATAACAGAAACATATTGATCCAGCTTCAGGTCAGTATAATCAGGAGTACCGATTTCGGCCTGTTTATAGTCGTGACGTTTGGAGTTATTTTTATAGGTAACCTTTTGGTTTTCAATTAAAAATGTTCTTTTGTATTCTGCAGTTTCGCTTGGTCTGTTTAAATTTTCATAAAGAAGCTCAAGAGGAAGCTCGCCATCATCAAGAGTAATGAAATCAAAAAATTCAAAAACCCTCTGATCTTTTACTTCTCTAAGTTCGGTATTGGGAAATCCTCCACCCATTGCAATTTTAATGTGTGGATAATGTTTTTTAATATATTGGGCACATCTGAAACCTGCATAAAGATTTCCCGGAAACGGAATAGAAAAACAGACTAATTTAGGTTGGATAAACTCTAGGTTTTCCTGAAGTATTTTTAAAGTAAAATCATCAATAAACGTCTGTTTATCTGCTAGTTTAGAATACAGCTCATCAAAAGAATTGGCACTTTTCCCCAGGCGTTCGGCATATCTGCTGAATCCGAAGTCCGGATCGATATTTTCAATGATATAATCAGAAATATCCTCTAAATATAAGGTGGCAAGATGCTTGGCTTTATCCTGAAGTCCCATATTCCCAAACGCAAAATCCATATCATCCAGCTGGTTAAAACGGGACGCCTCGGGCAGGAAGTTCATGCTGCAGATCTGTCTGGCCAGTGTAGGGGTTTTTCCTTGCAGAAAAGGAATAACCTGATCTATTGTCTTTAAATATTCTTCCCGTAGCGCATAAATTCGCTGTGAGTTCTCCGATATTTCCTGAAGGTTAATTCCTGTGCTGAAGATTTTCTCTAATCCTCTTTTTGAAAACAATTCTAAAATAACGTCCAGTCCCAGATCGATCTGATAGCTGGAAATATTTTTAGTATTCAGAAAACCTTTTATATAAGCTGTTGCCGGATATGGAGTATTGAGCTGGGTAAAAGGCGGAGTAATGAGAAGCAGGTCTTTCAACAGGAAATTTTTCAAATTAATTATATTAATCCGGTTTTAAGATGTTGATTTACATTGATTTAATGCTTTTCGTCTTCACCAGATTTTATTTGCAAAGATAGTTAAATTGTGCCGTATGCTGCAATTGACCTTATCAAAATTAAATGTTTATGCATTTTCTAAAATCTCATGATGTTTGGACTTTTTATTATCCGCAATCACATTTAAAATAACCCCTAAAAGAATCAGAATAATGCCAATAAGCAGATTTACAGTAAACCTTTCATGGAACATCAGCACGCTTACCATTACAGCAACTACCGGTTCCAGTGCCCCTAAAATAGCGGTAGGCGTAGATCCGATATATTTTATAGCATACACTAAGCATAGGCCGGAAATTACAGTCGTCAGAAAAGCAAAGACAATGAAATTAAAAAAAACAGACAGGGAAGGAATAACAAAAGATTCACCTTCTGTAAAGGCTTTTATCATAAAAAATCCTGAGGTGAATAGCATTGAATAAAAAGAAAGCTTAAACCCGGAGACTTTCATATCCGATTTATTTACAATCACCATATACAATGCATAAAACAGGGAACTCAGCATGACAACTCCCAAACCTGCAAAATTGATTTCCAGGCCTTTTTCTTTTAAGCATAAGACAATAACACCTGCAAAAGCAAAAACCAAAGATCCTACCGAAAGGCTGGTAAGCTTTTCCTTATAAAAGAAAAACATGATTAAAGCAACAATAACCGGATAAATGAAAAGAACGGTAGAAGCAATTCCCGGCGTAAGAAAATCATAACCGATAAATAAAAACTCTGAGGAAAGAGCATAGCATACTCCCAAAACAGCAAGGATCAGAGTTTCTTTCTTATTGATCCTGAAACGCTCTTTGGAATACAGCAGGTATCCGCCGACCATCATCGCTGAAAATAAAAATCTATAGAACAAAGTAATGTCCATAGAAAAGTGAGCCTGCTTCAGAGGAAGGATAAAAATAGGAATCAGCCCGAATGAAATGGCTGATAAAATTCCCAGCATATAACCTTTGAATTTCATTTTTGTTATGATTTAAAATAAAGCGTTCCATAAAAAAACCACTGAAATTTTCAGTGGTTTTATCTTTTTCATTAGATTGGCTTAAAACTTAAACCCTGCTCTTGCAGAAGTTTCTGTTCCTGCTCTTTATAGTAACCACTTACTAGTTTATCATGAATAGCTTCAAACGCAGCTAATGTTTCATTAATTTCTGCATCGGTATGGGAAGCAGTAGGAATCAATCTTAACAGGATCATTCCCTTTGGAATTACCGGATAAACAACTACAGAGGTGAAAATTCGATAATTTTCTCTTAAATCTTTTACAAGAAGAGTAGCTTCTACCGGAGTTCCCTGCATCATTACTGGTGTTACGCAGGTGTTGGTATTTCCAATATTGAATCCTCTCTCTGTAAGTCCGCTTTGTAATTTGTTTACATTTTCCCAAAGCTTAGCTTTAATTTCCGGTCTGGTTCTTAAAAGTTCCAGTCTTTTCAACCCTCCGATTACCATTGGCATTGTAAGAGATTTGGCAAAGATCTGAGATCTTAAGTTGAATTTCAGATATCTGATGATCTCTTTATCACCGGCAAGAAAAGCTCCGAAACCTGCCATAGATTTGGCAAATGTAGAGAAGTATACATCGATCTGGTCCTGGCATCCCTGCTCTTCACCTGCTCCGGCTCCTGTTTTTCCAAGAGTTCCGAATCCGTGTGCATCATCTACAAGCAGTCTGAAGCTGTATTTGGATTTAAGATCACAGATTTCTTTAAGTTTTCCCTGCTGGCCTCTCATTCCGAAAACTCCTTCCGTAATGACAAGAATACCGCCTCCGGTTTCTTCAGCTACTTTTGTTGCTCTCTGAAGGTTTTTTTCAAGACTTTCAATATCATTGTGTCTGTAGGTAAATCTTTTCCCGGAGTGAAGTCTTACTCCGTCTACAATACAGGCATGAGAATCCACGTCATATACAATCACATCATTTCTGCTTACCAAAGCATCAATGGTAGAAACCATTCCCTGGTACCCGAAATTCAATAAGTACGCTGATTCTTTTTGTACAAAATCTGCCAGTTCTCTTTCCAGCTGAAGGTGCTGTTCTGTTTCACCGGACATAGCTCTTGCGCCCATTGGATAAAACATTCCATATTCTGCAGCGGCTTTAGCATCAGCCTCTATCACCTCAGGGTGATTACATAATCCTAAATAGTCATTGGCACTCCAGAAAATCACTTCTCTTCCCTGAAACTGCATTCTCGGCCCGATAGGTCCTTCTAGTCTTGGGAAGATAAAATAACCTTCACCGTAATCTGCAAACTGTCCAAGAGGTCCTGGATTTTCTTTTATTCTTTCAAAAATATCCAACATTTTGTATCGTAATTTTAAGTAAAAAAGCCTTTCCTGTAGAACACAAAAGGCTTGATTTGTATCGTGGTTTATTTAAATCTATTTAATAAATTCTGTCTTGAAAACTTCATCGTAATTATGTACGCAGTTATTTACAAAACCTTGTTCGGCCATCCATTTGTCACTGTATACCTTTGTGATATATCTTGATCCGTGATCAGGATAGATCAGTACTATAATGTCATCTTTGGTCAATTCATGGGATTGGGCATACTGAATCAGCGCCTGGGTTACAGCTCCTGTTGTATATCCTCCCATGATAGCTTCTTTAAGGGCTATTTCACGGGTTCTGTAAGCAGACATCTCATCATTTACCCTTACAAACTCATCTACCTTGTCAAAAAGCAGGGCAGAAGGGATCAAATTTTTTCCCATTCCTTCAATCTGATAAGGATGAACATCTTCTTTACGGATCTCTCCCGTTTCGTGGTAGCTCTTTAGTATCGAGCCGTCCGCATCCACACCGATAATCTTGATATCAGGATTCTTTTCTTTCAAAAATTTACCTGAACCGGACAATGTTCCACCTGTTCCAGTGCAGGCAAAAAGGTGTGTAACCTTGCCTTCTGTCTGCTCCCAAATTTCAGGACCGGTAGTCTGATAGTGCGCATCAATATTCAATTCATTGAAATACTGATTGATGTAAACTGAATTTGGTGTTTCTGAAGCTATTCTTTTAGCAACCTCATAATAAGATCTAGGATCATCTGCAGCAACATTGGCAGGGCATATGTATACCGTAGCCCCTAATGCTTTCAGATAAGCAATTTTCTCGGGCTTTGTTTTGTCGCTTACCGCCAGAATACATTTATATCCTTTAATAATACAGACCATCGCAATAGAAAACCCGGTATTTCCTGAAGTAGTTTCTACAACTACGGAATCTTCCTTTAATAAACCTTTCTTCTCAGCGTTTTCTATAATATGAAGTGCTATTCTATCTTTTGTGGAATGTCCAGGATTATATGATTCTAACTTGGCATAAACGGTTGCAGGAATATCTTTTGTAACAGTATTAAGCTTCACCATAGGAGTATTTCCTATTAGGCCAAGAATATTATCGTAAACATTACTCATTATTTGTTATTTTCAATAAAAATCTGACCGCAAAAATACAAAAAAATAAATAATTACTAAACTTTTGTTTGATTTCAAGCCTGTGATTCAGCAAAATTTATTTTCTGATTTGCAATCTTAGCTGAAGTACGATCGCAAATACTACGCCAAAATTTTTAAATTTTGTTAAAAACACCATAGAATCGTATAAAAGCCTTATTTTCGCGTAATTGATTTAATACTATGAAAAATTGGACTTTTAGGCAATGGAACACCGTTTTAGGATGGGTGATTTTCGTCATTGCATTTTTCACGTACTTGTCGACCATAGAACCTAATTTCAGTTTCTGGGACTGTGGCGAGTATATTTCTTCTGCGGTAAAACTTGAAGTAACGCATGCTCCCGGAGCGGCTTTATTCCAGATTGTGGGTGCTGT
>NZ_FQWT01000013.1 GCF_900129755.1 Chryseobacterium oranimense | reverse complement strand
GCTCATATTTTTAGTGTGTAGTAAAACTAAAATATGAAAAAAGGAGCTACCTGAACAGATGGCTCCTTATATTTTTTTTGTCGGTTAGTAGTGATATTTTTTCATTGCTTAATAGAAGATTTTCGTTTGTATAAGTTGGTTAAGTTGTTCTGCCGACTGCATGATCTCGTTCTTCATATCATAGATCTGGAGCGCTGTTTGTCTGTAGCTGTCCATGAAATCCGTAAATTCTATAAGGTTAATGTTTCCTTTCCTGAAGTTTTTCAGCATTCCGTCGTATACCAGTTCCATATTGGTAAGATCTGTTGTTCTGATTTGCGCCAACTGATCGTACTGACTTTTCCATGTTTTATAAGCAGCCTGGACTTTGGTTTCAAGGGTCAGCTTTTGGTAATCTGCATTTTTCTGATTCTGTTGAATGGCATAATTCGCTTTCTCAACATTCCCTTGATTGGATTTCCATAAGGGTAACGGAATGCCAACCATAAGATTAACCTCATTTTTAAAGGTTCCGCCGTTCTGGTCCCATCCGGCTCCTACGTTAAGGTCCGGGATATTAAGGGATTTCTGCCATTGCGCATACAGCTTGCTATTGTCAATCAACTTTAGAAAATACTGGTAATCGGAATTATTTTCCAGGGCTTTTCTTTTTAGCTCATTTTCGTCCCCGAAAGGCTGCGCAGCAAGGATTTCTTTTGCATCCGCGTCAGAAAGCTGCGGCTCTATATCATCTGAAATTCCCGTCAGTACTTTCAGGTTTTGTTCAAATTCAAGGATATTTTTATTAATGCCAAGCTTGTCATTATTAAGCTGGATGACCAGGCTCTGTAATCTTACTTCGTCTTTAAGGGAAACATTCCCTTTGGCAGACTGTACCCGGTAAGCATCCAACAGATCATTCATATATCCGAGTTGCTTATTGGTATTCTCAAGTTTTTGTCTTTCGTAGTATAAATTGAAATAAGCAGCTCTAAGCTGCGCTCTCAGATCCACTAAAAGTTGCGAAAACTGAAGCTGGGCAAGTTCTTTATTTGATCTTGCAAAGGCAATCTCATTTTTCTTTTTACCGCCCATATAAATCAGCTGGGTAATCTCCGCGCCTTTTGCATGTCCTATATCAAAGGCTTTTTTACCTTCCGGATTGTAGGCATTGATCTGTCCGCTCAGCTGTGGAAGTTCCCAAATCTTAGCCTGCAGAATGTCTGCGTCGGCCATATTGATGTTGTATTGTTCTGCAAGAAGCTGAAGGTTATTTTTCTGAAAAGCCTCTTCACAGTCCAAAAGTGACATCTGCTGCTGTCCTGCCATGAATGATGAAACGGCAATAAACAGCCCTGCAATTTTGTTCATTCTATCTTTTTTATGGTACAAAATTGCCTTTACACGATTAAAATGACCTTAAAGGAGCCTTAAAAAAAAATTAAATTTGTTTCAGGAATACTGATAAATACTGTATTTATTGGAAAGACCGATTGAAAATATACACTTATTAGACTATTAAAGTGAAATAGTAAAAATCAATCAAATTATTTACTAAAGATAATTCTGAAATTATTGGTATGATCAGCCGGAGAAGAATAATTGATTTTTGCGTTATGATATTCAAGGATTCTCTTGACAATCCGAAGGCCAAGTCCTGAACCGGAGATATTCTGAGAATTATGGCCTCTCATAAAGGCTTCAAAGAGCTTTGCCTGCTCCTCTTCAGGAATGGTATTACCATGGGAAGTCACGTCAACTGTCAGCTGATCGTTGGTTTCCGTTATTAAAACATCCACTTCAGCATCATCTGAATAGACTGCTGCATTTTTAAAGAGGTTGATAAAGACAATCACCAGCAGAGACTGAATGCCGCTTATTGTGAGAAGTCCGTTTTCCGAAGAATCTTCAGAGATCAGGAAATCAAGCTTAAGAGCAGGATAACTTTTTTCTACGGCTTCGAAAGCTTCAAATATGACTTCATCAATCCTCACTTCTTCATAAATACTCTGGATATTTTCCTTATCGAATTTGGTAAGCAGCAAAAGAGAATTGGTAAGGTCGGAAAGCTGATAGACATCTTTTTGAATCTGTTTCAGGGAAGCCAGTGTTTCAGGAGAATGTTTTTCAAACTTGATCAGGTTTTCCAGCTGGAACGCCATTCTTGTGATGGGCGTCCTGATCTCATGCGACGCACTTGCTGTAAAATCTTTCTGTGACTGAAATACATCATCCAGTCTTGCAATCATTGTATTAAAAGATTTGGCCAGAACATTGATCTCATCATCAGACTCCTGAACAGGAATCTGTGTGGTCAGTTTATGGGCCGTAACTTCTGAAATTTCTTTATTCAGATCTTCTAACGGGCGCAGAAACTGCCCCATGAAATAGTAGCTGAAAAAGCCGATCAAAAGGGTACTCATTACATAGGCCGTAATCAGAAGGTATTTCAGATATTCAAGCTTGGATTTCCCGTTGGTATCAAAGGCACTGGTAAGGATATAATAATTTTCTCCATTTATGTTGCGAAGCGCCGCATAGATCTCGGGAACCGTTTTTTCAGTGTATATAATTTTCTTCTCATCCAGTTCTTTAAGAAGGCTGTTGTCCCAGGTGACATTCCGGTCTTTAATCGTACTGTAGATTAACTCTTTATCACTGTTAAAAATTAAGATCGTTTCATTAAGAAGAATATTGTCTGAATTCTCATTGAAAAAGATAGGCGCCTCCTCTTCAAAATTTCTTGATTTTGAAATGAAGTGTGACGTAAATTCAAGACGCTGCCTGAACCGCTCTTTGAACTCATCTCTTCTGAAATCATTAAAGGACATATAAATAACCGCCATCACCATTGCAAAAAGCAGGGAAAAGGCTATACTTATGGTTAATGCAATCCTCCTTTTTAATGACATTTACAACGGGCTTAGGTAATATCCGAAACCGGAACGGGTATGAATAAGTTTAAGTTTAAAATCCTTATCGATTTTTTTTCTTAGAAAATTGATATAGACTTCTACTGTATTGGTGTTCGTATTAAAATTATGTTCCCACACATGTTCTGTGATCTGCTGTTTGGAAACCGTTCTCCCCTGCGCTTCGGCAAGGTAAACCAACAGTTGAAACTCCTTAAGGGTAAGCGCAATTTCATTACCTGCCCTATACACTTTCTGTTCAGTTTTGTTGATAATAAGATCATCTACTCTTATAATGTCCTGATCTGCTGTATCAGACGGTGCTTTTCTCCTTAACAACGAATTCATCCTCAGCAGAAGTTCTTCAAACTGGAATGGTTTTACCAGATAATCATCTGCAAGCCTTGTGAAAGCATCTTTTTTATCTGAAATATCTCCATAAGCCGAAATAATGATGATAGGAGTATTTTTATCGAAAGAACGAATGGTCTGGCATACATCCAATCCGTTTATCTTAGGAACATTGATATCAAGTAAATACAGGTCATACGTATTGTTCTTGATCTGGCGGAGAAAAGTTTCACCGTCATAAATTTTATCACAGGTGAAGCTGTTTGATTCCAGAAACCTGCAAAGCTCCGCGGAAAGAATGAGGTCGTCTTCCAATAAAAGAATATTCATCAAAATCTTATTTTATACGAATTTAACAATTTTTTTATGTTCCTGCCTCATCCATTAAAAGCAGATGACCAGTTTTAATTAAATTTTAAGCCAGTTTTTCTTTATGTGAAAAACAGAAAAGCCTTTATCATAAGCCAAAGTGTTTCTTTAACGCAAAGTTTTAATTTTGATCATCTATATGGAGAGTGCAAAGAATTAATCAATCCTTGATTGATGTGATGAAGCGAGCATATAATCTTGCTGCTGATATTTAAGTTCAAAAGGATGATATTTGAAACAATTTATGTTAGTTAAATTCAGGGCAAAAAAAATCCCGAAAAGAATTCGGGAAAATTGGAGAGCCAACTACGGGACTTGAACCCGTGACCTCTTCCTTACCAAGGAAGATAAACTCTACCCTACAATTTAAATACATTTGAAAATCAGACAATTAAAAAATC
>NZ_FQWT01000011.1 GCF_900129755.1 Chryseobacterium oranimense | reverse complement strand
CCCAGATAATATCCATGCGGTTATGATAAATAAATTTTTCATTATATAAATTTTTAATTTAAAACATATTAGAAATTAACAATATATTTATTATGGACAAGCAGGTTTAGAGAAACACTTCCAATCCCCGTCAGCATAAATTTTCAAACATTTACCGAAAATATCATAAACCATCATTCCTTCTATTGGATTAGTAATTTTACTAATATGATTTGCAGCGAAAGTCTGTGTAGGATCTGAAGTCATTCTTGTAATCACAAATCCTTTAGTATTAGATTCCAAAACCATATATGCAGAATTTCTGTTCATTGGCCAACCTCCATTGTTTGCTCCGGCTCTTTTCAATAATGTTACTCCAAAATTAGCAGGGATTCCAATATTATTATTGATTATAGGATTGTAACATACAAGAGATACCATTACTGTATTATTTGTTTTGATATTATTACAAGATCCTCCTAAACCATTATTGGAACATTCATATTGAGCATCTGTAGGAGGGATCATAATATCAGGATTTGTTGCATCTGGATCTGTTATATCATTAGGACGTAAAATAGAAGCTACTACTATTTGGGTTCCTGCAATAGCAGAATTACTAACTACTAAAGTAATAGTATAGGTAATTTCACAATTACTAGGAAGATTGAGCTTTGAAGAATATGAATTTGTTGCAGGATTATAATTCAAAGGAACACTTTCGTTTCCACAACTGTTTGAAGAAAATGTAATGGTTTGTGGCATTAATCCATTAGGAATTTTAAATGTAAAAGGAGCTCCTAATGCATTACTTGGTCCGCCATTTTTTACTTTTATAGTATAGGTAATTTGATCTCCATCATAGGCAATAATGTTATTTGGGGTAACTGAATTAATCATTAAATCAGCGATTTTAACAACCACTTGGGAGTTTGTTGTTTGTTCTTGAGCTTTAATAAAAGTCCAGGTGTCGATTGATTTTTCATTACCAAAAGTATTAGTATATCCATTTCCATTGAGCCCCCATTTATGTCCATTAGCGTTACTGCTAATACCTATACTATTAGCTGGTGGAAGGTGGCTATTGTTCTTAGGAGAAGAAGAATTTCCAGAATTTGCGTTAGGAATGTCAACATCATTCCAGTAAACAATATCTGAAACTACCTGATTTAGATTAGCATAGTTTAACAGTTCTATAATAATTCCTAATCTATTATATTCCACATCTATATAGGGGAAATGAACTTCAGCACCTTGCAATCGGATTGTAATTTTTACAGGGAACGTACCTACAGGCGAAGCATTTCCGTTTCCATCTTTACCATCCCAGTAAATTTGGTTTGCTCCAGCAGAAGAAGCTCCTGTGAGAACTCTTGTTACAAAGTTAGGGTTTGTAGGTGTACTTTCTATAGTAATATTATAATTACCTTGTACATCTGCATTAAATTTTATATAACCTCCTTTATTGCTTATTTGTCCATTAGTACCTTCTACTCCGACTACAGATACATTACTAACATTGGGTGTTGTCACTGGGTTTTTTAGCCAAGTATTTCCATTAGGAACTGCTCCTACAGATGAAGAAGGCAAATCTGTGGCAGGTTTTGTATAGAAAATTTTATGAGTAATATTCTTTTGAGTATCTGCATCATTAGGATTATGTACTTTCCCATTTAAAAAAGAAGGAGTTGAACCATTTAAACTTTTGTAGACTGGCAGTTGGTTATTCTGATTTAAAAATCCATTATTATTTGTAAAAAAAGTAAAATGAATTCCATTTTGTCCATTATTTTTAACCTGATATGTATACCCATCCTTAGTAAGCGGATATACAATACCATAAAATCCATTACTATTAACATTGGTAAAACCAAGACTAAGGTTTAGTACATTGGTATAAACCCGTCCAGAAATAAAAGCAGTATTGTTAGGGTTAATCACAGAAATGTCCCATGCCATAATACCTGATTTATCATCTTGTACCCAGTTGTCATTAGCATTAAATGTAGCTTGAGGGTCTGCAGTACCTCTTGAAACAAATTCAATTCTATAAATACCTGCACCATTTGCAGGAACTTGATAATATATTGGAGTATATCTATTTCCACCTGTTTGACCAAATAACTGAGGACCAGCTATTTCTGATGATCTGTTGGGGATTTGTCCAGCAATAGTATTATTGTTAACTACAATTGATCCATTGGGAGCATATAAGCGAATTTTAGAATTACCACCATTAATTTGAGAACTAGAAGCCAAAGTAATTCTCTCTCCTTCTTTGGCATAAACATAATGAATTCCTTCATTCGGGAATGGCCAATTTTCCGTTGCCTGTGTGCTAGAACGGAGATATGCACGTAAACCTGTTACACCATTAGGATAAAGATCTTTTGATCCATCAGCAAATAGATGATTACTAAAAATTAAGAAATATAAAAATATAATCGTGTTAAGAGGTCTAGCAAGTTTTTTTTGTAGAGTAAATTTATTTTTCATAATGTTTTTTTTGCAAATTTAATGTTTTTTAACAGTAAATTTTTCCATTTGAAAATTATTTTTGGATGAATGAAAAATTTGAAAAGTCTATATATTTTTTTTGAATGATTTTCGATAATGATAGAACTAATAATTTAATACAATGAAAAATAAAATTTTAACTGTTTCTTTAATGTCTTTTTTGATTATTTTATCTTGCAACGATAAAAAAAGTAAAGATATTGGCTCCAACACGATTAAAAAAGTGAATGATTCTATTAGTTCTAAATTACTATATGAAAATGCTATAACAAAAAATGTAGGAAAATACCCTCATGAAATTAATTTATTTGATAATGTTGAAGTATCAAAAAGATTAAAAAAAATTGTAGGGAGTAAGTATAAAGAGATTATAGAAAACTTTAATACAGAAACACCAATAGTTTCTGAAAATACAATTTATAAAGTAACTGGATGTAAACAACACGAGTGCCCTTTATTTCACACTACTATTTTATTTGATGCAGAAAAAGACAATTTTAATGTAGTAGTAGACAATAACGGTAAATCTGAAGAATTTATAGAGAAAGAGAAGATTAATTTGTCCCAATCTTTAAAAGATAAGTAAATATTATATATAAATTCAAAATAAAATCTAACTATATAGTGTGGTTAGGTTTTTATTAAAAAAAAGATTAAAATTGTTAGCTCATACTAATCTACAAATAATTTTTAAAAAATTATTTGTATATTTTTTTATATTTTGTTATTGTATTTCTACTCATCTTAAAATGTTTCGCCAATTGAATGTTATTTAATTTATGCTTTTTCTGATAATCTAAAATTTTTAATATATCTGATCTTTTATAAGATTTAAATTTTTGATTCTCTGTTTTTTTTCCAAAAATAATTTCATTAAGTTTATTTATATCTATTGATGAAAGATTATCATTCAAAAGAATTGGCTTGCATTCATCAAGTTTTTCTGGATATTTTTTTTGAAGAATATCAAGATAGATGCGTTTATAATCTGGTCTCATTTTGAATATTTACTAATCCATTTATGTAATGTAGTCTTTGGAATTTTATATTTTTCTATTACTTCATTTTTACTCATTTCATCAGAGTTTATTTGCTCTAATATAAATTCAATGATCTCTTGTGTATAAATATTTTTTCTAAATTCCGGAAGTTTTTTTGATTTCAAACTTTCAGCATTGGTTCTTTTACTTGGTGGAGAATAAAGAATAAGATGTTGGCTATATATTCTGAAAAAATCATATTCTAGTAATTTGCTCCATTTCAAGAGCAACTCGGTGTCTAATGATTTTTGTGAGAACATATTTTCAACATCTGTTTTACTTATTTTAAAAAAATTGCAAGCCCTTTCAATAGAGAAATCTAATTCTTTCCATTTTACTAAGATTAAATGGCCTATATGTATATCTTTGTACATACAATATTACTTTTTAAGTAACTGAATTTACAATTATTTTTTTATCTTTAGATTATCATTTCTGATGAGAGAGAATTATATTGTTATCTTAATTAAAGACAGTTTTTTAGAATTCTGTCTTTTTTGTTTATTTATAATATAACAAATTTATTATTAATATCTAAGCAAATTCGAATTTATCTAATTCAATATGCTTCTCTTTAAACTCTTTTTCAGCTTCTCTTAAATCATAAGAGGTTTGTAAGCGAATCCAAAACTCTGCATTACCACCAAAAACTTTGGAAATTCTTATTGCCATAATGGGAGTAATTACACTTTTACCATTAACAATATTGGATAAAGTGGGTCGTGTAATACCTAAGAGTTTAGCAGTTCTTTCAACAGTTAATTTATTGGGTTTAATAATCTGGCTCGAAATAATTTCACCAGGATGCGTATTGTGCTTAATAGCACGGATTAAAGGTTTCATATAATTAAAATTTTATTTTACAGTTTCTACAATTCTTAATGAGTATCTAATAAATCTAAATCATAAGCATTTTTATTTTCAAATCTAAAAATAATGCGATAATTACCTGTCACATCCACAGACCAAAAACCTTTTAATTTCCCCTTTAATGGATGCAATCTAAGCCCCTTAAAAGGGTCAAAATCTTGTGGTATTTCTTCAACATTATCAATAATATCTAAAATTTCACGTATTCTATCAACCATTTCTGAAGGTAATTTACTAACATCATCTTTCGTCCAGTATTTTTTTAATCCTTTATGCGTTATGGAATATATCATTACTTTTTGCTATTTGTGAAAAAAATTGTATGCTGTAAAGTTACGCATTACGTTTTGAATACACAAACTTATTGAAAAACGTACAGCTCTTTCGGCTTCTGTCTGTTCCTGTTCAAACCGCCTGATATCTTTTACATCCTGTTGGTATGATTGAGGAGTACTGTTGTAGTTCTGGAGAACTGAGGGAACAGTATTATTTTCAGATTGGTAAATTTCTGATCAGAATAATTCTGAAAAGTGGAGGGATTGGGATTTTCCATAGTCGGGAACTTAGGAATCTGGGCGAATCCCAAAGGGCCTAAACAGAGGAAAAAGTATTTAAAATAAAAATTTCTCATTGTGTGAATTGTGATTTTGGCGACAATTATAAATAAAAATATTCATTTCCGAAATAGGTAAAAAACCCCATATTTTTTCGAGTATTTTACGGTAAAACTATATCAGAACAGCGACAAAATGTGTCGTATTTTAAACTGATTCATTTCATACTTGATTTTTAGGCACAAAAAAAGCGTGGAACTATGTCTACTGCCTTAGAGGTACTGGCATACCCGAACACAAATAAACATAGAAACCCATGCCGGAGCGTGAGCATTGCATATTCTTGTGTTCTTTGAAAATGCCAGTTTTCTAAGACAAGAAAGCAAATGCTTTAATTTTTTACCGTAAATGTTATTGGTGCGAATTTAAGAAAGAAAAATTAAATATCCATCCAGTGAAATTTTTCAGCCGTCACTTCCTCAGACTGCTCGTTTTTTCAAAACGCTTGTCATTCGTTGCTCCTTAGTTCAAAATTTATCAGGCAAAAGAATTGCGCAAAATTGGGTCAAAAAAATGGTGACTATTTTAATGTAACAGAACTTTTTGAAAGGTGGTGATACCTTACGGAACAGACGATATCAGCAAAATTTATCTTTATCTCACAACCATGCTCCGAATGCGTCACAACTTTATTAGAAACCATGCAATATACTTGCAAAGTCTTTATTCATGGTATTTGTAGAGAAATACAAAAACGTGTCCTTTCGGGAGAACTGAAGATTTTTTCTATTTGTTCCAGAAGAAATTAAGCAAACCGGCAAAGGCTTTAATGTGAGGTTATATTTGAAGTCAGCCGTTTTCAGGGATTAAAACCCTGAGCAATGAATTTTAAAAATTTTATACAATGAATAATTTTGATTTAGAACTGATTAATCAGTTATTGGGAGTGATATTTATCACTATTAAAGTAGTTAAGGAAATTACTAATCTGAAAAAGAAGAAAAAGGATAAGGATTAGTGATCTAATCCTTTTTCCTTCGCTTCAATAAAGTTGCGTTCTTTTACACTTTCAATGAGTTTTTCGTGGATGTCTAACTGCCTATGGTAAGACATCCGGAAATACTCTATTTGTGATTTTAGACTTTCTAAATATTCTTTTGAAATGGAAATTTGTTCTTTTAAAAATGGGTATTCTGTTATACGTTTTTTAAATTCCTCATATTCTTCTTCAGTAAAATATTCAACGTGTGGAAACTCTGAATTTTCTGTGTCGCTGTCTGTCGTTGTTTTGTCGTTGTAGTGTCGCGACAATAGCAGGTTTACAGTATCTTCTGGGATTGTAAATCCTTTATTATTGGGTGTTTTTAAAGTTTCTATGAGTGTCGCTATGTGTCGCTGAATTGTCCGTTCGCTGACGCCGAAAAGTGCTGCAACCTCTTTAGTTGTATAATTTTTCATGCTTTAATTTTTTACGGGTAATATTCCTTTTTTCTGATATACACCAATCAAGTAACCCACAGAATTATCAATTTTCAGTTTTCTCTGTCTGATCTTTTCGTTCAGTTCTGTAATTAAGATGTCAAAATCCTTTTCTTTTTCTTTTCCGGCAATCAACTCTGCCTGTTCCTGATTTAAGCCATAAGTAACAAGTTTTGATATGAATTTTTGAACATTTAAAGGTTTTTCAAAATCAATTTCTAACTGTTTAAACTTTTGAGAATTTATATGTATAGTTACCCATTCAAAAGATCTACCTTTCTTTTTAAGTTCAAAATCAATCTCAATATCTGAATTTTCATTAATTTGTTTTTTAGCAATATCTAAAACATATTCTTTGAACTGGCTTATTCTTTCAAACTGCTCATTCCCTTTTTTGTCGATCAGTCCGAGCATTTTTTTAAGTTCTTCAATTTCGAAACGCTTACTTCCTATACTTCGCCATTGACAAGCAATACCATATAAGCGTTTTGCATATTTTGAGGAACAATTTAAAACGGATTTTAACTGTAAAGCAGTAAAATTGTTTTTCAGTTCAAAAAAATAGGGCAGAGCTTCATCATTTAGTTTTACTGAAAAAGAACCAGTCCCAATTAAATAATCAACTTTTGAGAATAACCATAATTGAGAAATCTTTTTCGGAGTTTCAATTTCAAACATCCGAGAGCCTATACTTTCAGTCGCTTCCCTTAATTGCTTTAAATTCCATTTACGGCCTGTTATCGCTTCGATATCATGAACATGGATAGTGTATTCCAATTTATCTTTTTTAAGGCAGGAAAGCACCATAAAAAGAATATCAAGCATACAGGCAGAGTAGTCATAGCGACCTGAAGTAATAACATTGTGTTGATAAATTAGTTTATCGTTTTTGCTGACGTCCATTAATTCCATAATATCAAGATTGTTATACAAATATATAAAAACCAGTAATAAAAACAATACTGTTTTATAATATCTGTTTTAACACTTATAAAAACTGGTTTTTAACTTATAAAAACTGGTTTTTAACTTATAAAAACTGGTTTTTAACTTATAAAAACTGGTTTTTAACTTATAAAAACTGGTTTTTAACTATGTAATCATTTGTGTAATAGATAGTTATAAGGTCTTAAAATAACAAAATAGATAAAATAATAAATATTTTAAAAATACGTTTGCTCAAAAGGAATTTTATCTGATCTATTGGAACGAAAATTTTTCCTGTCATTCTGTCATGCGGAGTGAAAGGAAAACAAAAAAACGAAAAACAAACTTTTACAAGTTGGCTTGGGCGGGCGATTGCTATGCTTTGCATAATAATTGTGATAGATAAATTCTATTATTTGAGTACTGAAATGATGAGCTGTCCGGTGCTGTGATCGGAGCGATACCGTTTCCGGAATGGTGCTGATTTTTTCCTTCAGCTTTTCTATTTTTCCCCTTTATTTTTTTGCAGAATGTTTGGAATGTTTTTATTTCGGTTCTGAGGGGTGAGCTGATCTGAAGTATTACTTTTTTTAAGTCATTTTCTGAGTGGGTAGAGCTGGGCGATCTTCCGGAACTGGTGAGCTGTACTCTGATAAAAAATGCGCTTGTGTTGCGTGGTAATGCAGAAATGTGTAAATTAGTGGTAAAAATTATGTATATAGTAAGGGCAAGTAGTACCTTTTGACGTCAAAAACCTACGCTATCGCTTCGATTTTCGCCACAAAAGGACAACTTGGTTCATTCCTATCGTCATAAACGGACAAACATACCGCTAATGATTAGAGTACACTTTTAACGGATATACCTACATAGTTAGATTTTATATAGTCGGAAAAAACAAAGGAGAAAAAATAAAAGCTCTCCGAAATGGAGAGCCAAAGTTGATTATAAATTTTCTAAATCAGAAGAAAAATTTAGAGTAGTAAAAATAAAAAAAACCGTCCAATTATGGAAGATCAAAACACAGAAGATTGGGAAGCGCAATTTAGAGAAGAATTTGAGCAGATTGATAGACAAAACCAATATCGAGAACGAGGAAAGCTCGGAGGTCGCCCGAAACTCAATGCCCCAAAATCGGAGCGTTTAGCACTTCGATTTACTCCTGTGGAAATGAAAAAGCTAAAAGAAAGAGCGGATAAAAAAAAGCTGAAGCTCACGGATTACAGCAGAATTATTCTGCTTGATAGGGAACTTCCGGAGTATGAAAAAAACATCATGCTGACGGAATATGCAACGAATTTCCGGAGAATTGGGAATTACATGAAAAAGGAAATTTTCACTCCTGAAGAAAGAGCCGGACTGCTCAGGGAGATCGAGGAAGCCATCAAAGGAATTAAAACACAAATCAAATGGTAATCTCTGCATCAACGAGAAATGTAAGCTCCAAATCTATCCAGTACCAACAGAGCGACAAGGAGCAGAGCGTGGAAGTGTGCCGGAACGGTCTATCCGGAGAGAAGCCGAAAGAACTGTTTGAAGAATTTAAACAGGTTGCCGATCTGAATACAAGAACGGAGAATAAATACGTTACTGCTGTGATATCGCCCCCAAAAGAATACAGCCGAGATTTAACTCTGGAGGAATGGGGGAAACTGGCAGAGGACTATTTAAAAAAGGAGGGAATCGGTAAGAACAATCAATATTTAGTGCATCTACACCAATCTACGGACGATAAGCACCTGCATATTATAGCGAACAGGATAGATTATCACGGTAAAAATCAGGTAACGAGCCATAATATAGGAGAAAGAGCATCCGGACACGCTGAAGTATTATCCAAAGAGCGGAACTGGAAGACGGCACAAGAGATCACTGGAGAGAAGAAAGCAGAAATAAAAAATGTACTTCTTGAGGAAAAAGGGCAAAGCAGAAGTTTAGGCGATCTTGTATTGAGAATGGATAAAAGGGGTTACGTTATGCAGATCAGCGAGAACTCCAAAGGCTTAAACGGTGCAAGGATCATCCCGAAAGCTGATATCAACATGAATCCTTCAGTTTTGGAAAAAGTAACCAAACAGGGTTTTAAATTAAGCGATATCGACCCGAAATTAAAGATTAAGGAAATCGCCCTGGAACTTACAAAACTTACTCCTAAAAACATAGCATTGGAAGTAACAAAAAGTGTAACCAGGAATATTACCAAAGACAGAGGAATGTCATTATAAAGTAGTAAACAAAATATAAAAATTATGGAAGAACAGAACAACAATCAAAATGCCAGTTCTCCGCGGCTTAACCCTGTGGAACTACTGGAACAGTTAAAAATAACGACAAGCGCACTTGAAAAGCAAATCTCACAACTCAATTCCGAATCTGCATCCATGCAGGAGCTTAGTATGGAGGTCTCCGACATCTTTGATCGGAAAGTACAGGAGCTTAAAAAAAATGTTTCCGGTATTGAGGTAGGTATATCTCCGGAAGATCTGAAGAAGCTCGAATCTTACAAAGATTATTTTAAGCATTACAAGCCGGTATTATATACTTCTTTATTTGTCATGCTCTCAGGTTGGGGATTGGGTATTTTCGGGGCATATTCCGGAATCAAATGGTATAAAGAGAGCGTAAGGACAAAACAGGAGATCAGGAGCGAAGTCCTTCAGGAAATCGGCAAGGACGGAAATGTTATCGTATTAAAGGAGCAATGGGAAAATTACCAGTTTCAGAATGAAGTGTTAAAAGAATGGAAGAAAACTAATCCTGAAGACAGTAAATCCCTTATAGATTACGGCAACGGATATAAAGCAAAACAAAAAAAGTGATGTTTTTTCCGACTATAAACAGACCTGAAAATTTATCTTTATAAAATAATAAGCGCTAAACATCCCTTAGAACAATACAATACAGCACAGGAAAATTTTATTAATAATCTTGCTGATAAAGACAAAGAATATCATTCCTTATTATTTTCTTATGGTAACGCCAGTTATCTATATCATAATTTACCCATAGAACCAAGTTTTGAGGATTATACGGAGTGGTTAGAGGGATTGCAAGAAAATATTAGAAAAGATATGCAGTCCAAAGGATTTGAAACCTGTAAAAGCATTTTATCCTTTACCCGTTACGTGAGAGAAAAAAGAGATATTCACATGGAAGATTTTATTATAGAAAAAATGGGAATTGAACAATACGGTAAGTATAAAGAGCTTTTCTAATGCTGTGAGAATCGAATAAAAAAATATCCGGGTCAATCTCCGGCAGAGAACAGGGAGAAGCTGTTAAGGTATTTGGATTTAATAGATTGCGCATAAATCGGCTTCGCCTACTCATGTATGTTGAGGAGAATTATAAATTCTCTCAACATACATTCGGGAGAAATTTGTGTTTTTATACAGTTCTAAAGACTGTCTATTTTTATTATTAGTTTTTTAAGCTTTTTGACCGGGCTTTTTCATATTTCCAAGTTTGGTATGGTAGAAATAGGATAATAAATTATAACAGTCAATATTTATGGTTTCCAAAAGCTCCATTTACTACCATTAAAAACAGCTAATCGTTTTGTACCTGTTTTGTTTACAAAAACCATCATTCCTGGTGAGGGACTTGGAATATTGTTAACATCGGAAACTACAGGTAACACTAATGCTTTAGTAGAGGATTCTAATACTAGAACACCATCATTTACTGTTGTAAAATTTGCTCCTATAATGGATCTAGCATTACTGTCTTCCGTTATTTGCGACATTGTAGGTTGACTATTTAAATAGAAACTGACATCTGCACCTTGGCCACTAAGATCAGTCCAATGATCTGTAGTAGAAGGGGTATTATTAAAAAATTTTATTCTTGCATTAGTAGGATCAGTAACATCTAAAATTATTGATCCTTCAGTAGGGATACTTGTTTTTTGCCTAACGTAGGGTAATAAAATTCCTTTATTGTTTGTATTTGCGAATTCTAACAGTACTGATGATTTGTTATTGATAGGAGCAGTTCCTATTGCATCTCCAACGATTATTTGAGAATAAACAGTCCCAGATAATATCCATGCGGTTATGATAAATAAATTTTTCATTATATAAATTTTTAATTTAAAACATATTAGAAATTAACAATATATTTATTATG
>NZ_FQWT01000012.1 GCF_900129755.1 Chryseobacterium oranimense | reverse complement strand
ACAAACATGTTGTATGAGACTTTTAATAAAAACTGGCGGCGGCCTACTCTCCCGCTTGTCGCAGTACCATCGGCGCTGGTGGGCTTAACTTCTGTGTTCGGAATGGGAACAGGTGAGCCCCACCGCTAAAACCACCCTAAAGAAGGTATATAAGGTGCAGGTTATAGGTAAAAGATTGCAGGTTTCCCTGCTACCTGATAGCTACCATCTGCTACCTGATTTTATCGATAAAAACGTTCACAAAGACAAAACCTTGTCTGCGCACAAAAGAACTTGTATAAATTAATTATATTGATATAGCAACCATAGGCTATAAATCTACGGGTAATTAGTACTACTCGGCTATGCTGTTACCAGCTTTACACCTGTAGCCTATCAACGTCGTCATCTCCAACGACCCTTAAAAGATGTCTCATCTTGAGGCGAGTTTCGCACTTATATGCTTTCAGTGCTTATCTCTTCCAAACGTAGCTACTCAGCGGTGCACCTGGCGGTACAACTGATACACCAGAGGTTTGTTCAATTCGGTCCTCTCGTACTAGAATCAAGCCCTCTCAAACATCTAACGCCCGCAATAGATAGAGACCGAACTGTCTCACGACGTTCTGAACCCAGCTCGCGTGCCACTTTAATGGGCGAACAGCCCAACCCTTGGGACCTTCTCCAGCCCCAGGATGTGACGAGCCGACATCGAGGTGCCGAACCTCCCCGTCGATGTGAGCTCTTGGGGGAGACTAGCCTGTTATCCCCGGAGTACCTTTTATCCTATGAGCGATGGCCCTTCCATACGGAACCACCGGATCACTATGTCCTGCTTTCGCACCTGATCGACTTGTAGGTCTCACAGTCAAGCACCCTTATGCCATTACACTCTACGCACGGTTACCAAGCGTGCTGAGGGTACCTTTGAAAGCCTCCGTTACTCTTTTGGAGGCGACCACCCCAGTCAAACTACCCACCACGCAATGTCCTTCTGAAAGAAGTTAGGCTCCAAGTAAGTAAAGGGTGGTATTTCAACGTTGGCTCCACCAACACTAGCGTGCCGGCTTCAAAGCCTCCCACCTATCCTACACATTACTTACTCAAAGTCAATACGAAGTTATAGTAAAGGTTCACAGGGTCTTTTCGTCCCATTGCGGGTAATCGGCATCTTCACCGATACTACAATTTCACCGAGCTCGTGGCTGAGACAGTGCCCAGATCGTTACACCATTCGTGCAGGTCGGAACTTACCCGACAAGGAATTTCGCTACCTTAGGACCGTTATAGTTACGGCCGCCGTTTACTGGGGCTTCAGTTAATGCCTTCGGTTTAACCCTAAGCACCTTCCTTAACCTTCCAGCACCGGGCAGGTGTCAGACCCTATACAGCATCTTTCGATTTAGCAGAGTCCTGTGTTTTTGATAAACAGTCGCCTGGGCCTCTTCACTGCGGCCACCATTGCTGATGGCGTCTCTTCTTCCGAAGTTACGAGACTATTTTGCCTAGTTCCTTAGCCACGACTCACTCGAGCACCTTAGGATTCTCTCCTCGACTACCTGTGTCGGTTTTGGTACGGGTTGCTTCACTTCGGCTTTTCTTGGAAGCGAGTTCACTACAACAACTTCGCCCGAAGGCTAGGTCTTGACTATTCCGTCAGTCTCCAGTAGCTACGTCACTCCGTCCCCTTTTTAGTGTGAGCAAGTATGGGAATATTAACCCATTGTCCATCCACTACCCCTTTCGGGTTCGCGTTAGGTCCCGACTAACCCTCAGCTGATTAGCATGGCTGAGGAAACCTTAGTCTTTCGGTGAGGGGGTTTCTCGCCCCCTTTATCGTTACTTATGCCTACATTTTCTTTTCTGTCCGCTCCACAATACCTCACGATACTGCTTCGGCGCAAACAGAATGCTCTCCTACCAGATGTATCTAAAATACAAATCCATAGCTTCGGTAATATGTTTATGCCCGATTATTATCCATGCCGGACCGCTCGACTAGTGAGCTGTTACGCACTCTTTAAATGAATGGCTGCTTCCAAGCCAACATCCTAGCTGTCAATGCAGTCCAACCGCGTTGCTTCAACTTAACATATATTTGGGGACCTTAGCTGTTGGTCTGGGTTCTTTCCCTCTCGGACATGGACCTTAGCACCCATGCCCTCACTGCCGCAGAACATTTATTAGCATTCGGAGTTTGTCAGGAATTGGTAGGCGGTGAAACCCCCGCATCCAATCAGTAGCTCTACCTCTAATAAACTTTGTTGCGACGCTGCACCTAAATGCATTTCGGAGAGTACGAGCTATCTCCCAGTTTGATTGGCCTTTCACCCCTACCCACAGGTCATCCGAAGACTTTTCAACGTCAACCGGTTCGGTCCTCCACTCTGTGTTACCAGAGCTTCAACCTGCCCATGGGTAGATCACAAGGTTTCGCGTCTAATACTACTAACTAAGCGCCCTATTCAGACTCGCTTTCGCTCCGGCTCCGGACCTGAAGTCCTTAACCTCGCTAGTAACATTAACTCGTAGGCTCATTATGCAAAAGGCACGCCGTCACCCAACTTGTGGGCTCCGACCGCTTGTAGGCGTACGGTTTCAGGTTCTATTTCACCCTTCTATTCGAAGTGCTTTTCACCTTTCCTTCACAGTACTTGTTCACTATCGGTCTTTCAGGAGTATTTAGCCTTGGAGGATGGTCCCCCCATATTCAGACAGGATTTCACGTGTCCCGCCCTACTCATTTATCATCTTAATATACCTTTCGAATACCGGGCTATCACCGTCTATGGCCGCACTTTCCAGTACGTTCTTCTAAATATATAAAGACTTTTGGGCTAATCCGCTTTCGCTCGCCGCTACTTACGGAATCTCTTCGATTTCTTTTCCTCCGGGTACTTAGATGTTTCAGTTCTCCGGGTTTGCTTCCCCTTAGGGATGACATGTCTTCAACATGCCGGGTTGCCCCATTCGGACATCTGCGGATCAATTCGTGTGTGCCGATCCCCGCAGCTTTTCGCAGCTTACCGCGTCCTTCTTCGCCTCTGAAAGCCTAGGCATCCGCCATACGCCCTTAACGATTTCTTTCCTATTTTTGGTTACTCAAGCGCTTTTATGCGCTCGGTTTTCTCTTTGTGATGTCTTTACCGTTAATGTCAATGATCTTAATGTCTTCTTGTTCAACTGATGAACAGATGTTGTTTTTGGCTCCATCCGTAACTTTTAAATCAGTCTTCCAAAACTGTGGAGAATAAGGGAGTCGAACCCTTGACCTCCTGCGTGCAAGGCAGGCGCTCTAGCCAGCTGAGCTAATTCCCCGCTAGGTTAGATTAAAAAATTCAGAGATTCAGAGATTTAAAAATTAACGGCTGCCAATTTCTTAATTTCTTAATTCCTAAATACCTTAATCCTATAAATTAGTAGTCTCGGGCAGGCTCGAACTGCCGACCTCTACATTATCAGTGTAGCGCTCTAACCAGCTGAGCTACGAGACTGTCTTGTGGACTTGCAGATCCAAGATGCTAGATACAAGACTTTCATTCGTCTTGGTTCTTGGCTCTCGGCTCTTGTATCTCTTTCCCTGTACTAATTTCTAGTGGGTGTGTATTTTTTTAATATAAATCAACCAAATAAAAAACTAAAGCTTTAACTTTAAGATAAGTCAATGTACATGTAAGTACTTATTTTGTTTAACGTTCTTCAACGCTCTAAAATGAGATGTTCCAGCCGCACCTTCCGGTACGGCTACCTTGTTACGACTTAGCCCTAGTTACCTGTTTTACCCTAGGCAGCTCCTGTTACGGTCACCGACTTCAGGTACCCCAGACTTCCATGGCTTGACGGGCGGTGTGTACAAGGCCCGGGAACGTATTCACCGCGCCATGGCTGATGCGCGATTACTAGCGATTCCAGCTTCATAGAGTCGAGTTGCAGACTCCAATCCGAACTGAGACCGGCTTTCGAGATTTGCATCACATCGCTGTGTAGCTGCCCTCTGTACCGGCCATTGTATTACGTGTGTGGCCCAAGGCGTAAGGGCCGTGATGATTTGACGTCATCCCCACCTTCCTCTCTACTTGCGTAGGCAGTCTCACTAGAGTCCCCAACTGAATGATGGCAACTAGTGACAGGGGTTGCGCTCGTTGCAGGACTTAACCTAACACCTCACGGCACGAGCTGACGACAACCATGCAGCACCTTGAAAAATGTCCGAAGAAAAGCCTATTTCTAAGCCTGTCATTTCCCATTTAAGCCTTGGTAAGGTTCCTCGCGTATCATCGAATTAAACCACATAATCCACCGCTTGTGCGGGCCCCCGTCAATTCCTTTGAGTTTCATTCTTGCGAACGTACTCCCCAGGTGGCTAACTTATCACTTTCGCTTAGTCTCTGAACCCGAAAGCCCAAAAACGAGTTAGCATCGTTTACGGCGTGGACTACCAGGGTATCTAATCCTGTTCGCTCCCCACGCTTTCGTCCATCAGCGTCAGTTGTTGCTTAGTAACCTGCCTTCGCAATTGGTGTTCTAAGTAATATCTATGCATTTCACCGCTACACTACTTATTCCAGCTACTTCAACAACACTCAAGACATGCAGTATCAATGGCAGTTTCACAGTTAAGCTGTGAGATTTCACCACTGACTTACACATCAGCCTACGGACCCTTTAAACCCAATAAATCCGGATAACGCTTGCACCCTCCGTATTACCGCGGCTGCTGGCACGGAGTTAGCCGGTGCTTATTCGTATAGTACCTTCAGCTACCCTCACGAGGGTAGGTTTATCCCTATACAAAAGAAGTTTACAACCCATAGGGCCGTCGTCCTTCACGCGGGATGGCTGGATCAGGCTCTCACCCATTGTCCAATATTCCTCACTGCTGCCTCCCGTAGGAGTCTGGTCCGTGTCTCAGTACCAGTGTGGGGGATCACCCTCTCAGGCCCCCTAAGGATCGCTGACTTGGTAGGCCGTTACCCTACCAACTATCTAATCCTGCGCGTGCCCATCTTTATCCACCGGAGTTTTCAATATCAAATGATGCCATATGATATATTATGGGGCATTAATCTTCCTTTCGAAAGGCTATTCCCCTGATAAAGGCAGGTTGCACACGTGTTCCGCACCCGTGCGCCGCTCTCAAGATTCCGAAGAATCTCTACCGCTCGGCTTGCATGTGTTAGGCCTCCCGCTAGCGTTCATCCTGAGCCAGGATCAAACTCTCCATTGTATGTTTTTCCTGACCCACTCAAAGTTATTTTTACGCTTTAGTTTTTTCCTTACTTGGTTGTTATATTGTATGTCAATGATCTTTATATCTTTCCGCTTTAATAAAGAACTTTATTTCTGTCGTTCTGTCCCTTATTTGCGGTTGCAAAAGTAATTATTTATTTTTAAATGACCAAATGTTTTGTAAGAAAATTTAAAGTTTTTTTAGTAACCTTAACTCCTTTTCTAAACCTTAATCACTTCGCTTCTGCTCCCCGTTTAACCGGACTGCAAAGATAAGAAAATTTTTAATCCCACCAACTTTTATTTCTAAAAATTTTTAAGGCTATTGTATCTTACCCCTTTAAGCTTATTTAAATACTTAACGCTTATCCAAAAGCTCTTCTGCGCTACCGTCTACTCTCGTTTTCAGTGGGGCAAAGATACATCCTTATAACTACACAAAACAAAAGTATTTAACATAAAATT
>NZ_FQWT01000016.1 GCF_900129755.1 Chryseobacterium oranimense | reverse complement strand
TCACTACTAACCGACAAAAAAAATATAAGGAGCCATCTGTTCAGGTAGCTCCTTTTTTCATATTTTAGTTTTACTACACACTAAAAATATGAGCCATAAAAATACAGAAAAGAATTTAGTCGGTCAGCCAATTTTCAAACAAATATTGCAATTTATCCCCCGCAACAAGTTTGATTTATTGGTTAACAAGCATCAATCAGACCGATATTATAAAACATTTGATTCGTGGACGCATTTGATGACGATGCTTTTCGGCATATTCAGCCGATGCGATTCTATGGGTGAAATATGCGATGGGATGCAAGGTTTGGCAGGGAAACTCAATTATTTGGGAATGGAAAAATCTCCCGCCAAGAGCACGGCAGGCGATGGGCTTCGGGGCAGGGACAATGAATTTTTCAAGGATGTCTATTTTATGTTATTGGAACATTTCAAGTCCGTTTTGTCGGTCAGCCGTATTGATAATGTTTCTTTTGCCAAGCTTTTTATCTTCGATTCCAGTACCATACGCTTGTTTTCAGACATTATGAAAGGAGTAGGCAGAAACCCCAAGAACGAAGGAAAGAAAAAAGGCGGACTGAAAGTACACATGATGACAGATGCCCACAGCGATACGCCTGAATTTGTGAAAATCAGCGAAGCTAAACTGCACGACAAAAATTTTCTTCAGTATTTGAATCTGGCAGCCCACAGCATGATTGTTTTTGACAGAGCTTACAATCATTACCTGCAATTTGCCCATTGGACGGAGCAACAAGTCAATTTTGTGTGCAGATTGAAGAAAAATGCGGTATATCAAGTAGAGGAAGAACTCTTCAGACAAGAGTTGCAAGACGGAGAATCCGGTGTTTTGCTGGAAGAGCACGTTCATCTCATTTACAAAGAAGACAATAAGCAAAAAACTTTATGCCTCAGAAAAGTAAACTACAGGGATGATAAAGGGCGGATTTTTGAGTTTATCACCAATAATTTTGAAATCAGCCGGGAAGAAGTCGCTTTTTTGTACAAACTTCGTTGGAACATTGAACTATTGTTCAAAAAACTCAAACAAAACTTCCAGTTACATTATTTTTATTCCGAAACAGAAAACGGCATCAAAACCCAAATTTGGTGTACCCTGATTGCACAGCTACTGTTGCAAGTTCTACGTGTAAAATCAAAGAGCAAAAAGGCATTTTCTACCATTGCGGCACTCATCAGGATTCATTTAATCAGCCATCTGGAAATATTTTGGATGGTACAGAACAGCAGGAGAACTTACACGAAACAGAAAAAACGAAGAAAACCACCTTGGATACAGACAGAATTGTTCTGAAAAACAGAGAGGTGAGTTTTTGTATTCTTATAAAAACATATTGAAAAACAATGTTTTATGAAGGAATATTACTCATTTGTGTGTTTATCCGTTTGATAGTGA
>NZ_FQWT01000014.1 GCF_900129755.1 Chryseobacterium oranimense | reverse complement strand
CCCATCATAAAAGGAACTCCTAATAAAACTACTCCCAGAGCAATATTCGCTCCATTGGATTTTACTTTTGACTGGATAAACCATAAAATAGCTGCCGCTCCAAGACCAATCCAGATGGCAAAAGCATAGAACGAGCCTACCATTGCATAATCTCTCTCCCTTACTTCAAACGGTTTTACGCCGGTATAGAAAACAATTCCTATACTGGTTAAAATAAATAATGAAAGCAGGGCATAGAATCTACCAAAGTCCCTGTTCAATTGGAAAAAGAAACCGATCAATCCTAAAATCAATGGTAAAAAGAAGAATTTTACAGTACTTTCATTTTTGAATTTGGCAGGCATTTTATCCTGGTTCCCAAGCAAAGCATTGTCAATAAAAGGAATTCCGGAAATCCAGTTTCCTTTTGTATTCTCCATATTTCCTTCAAGGTCGTTCTGTCTTCCCACGAAATTCCACATCAGGTATCTTACAAAGTAATACCCATTCTGGAAAGTAATGAAATAGTCCATATTCTGGGCCAGTGAAGGCTTCTGAACATTGATAAGGTTGTACGGCTTAACCTTCAGGTAATCGGCTGCCGTAATGGTTTTATCTTCATATTTTCCTCTCAGTTCATCGAAAATCTGCTTGGCCTGAGGACTATCCGCTACATCTTCATTGGCATAGTTGAAAGTAAAGTCAGGGGCTCCGTACATGGAAATGTAGTTGGCCATTACATCCTTATCTTCATTGAACATCCTTGGCATTAAGCTCACCTGAGATTTACTGAATGTATAATTGAAACGATCCCCTGTTTTTCTGTAAGTTCCGGTTTTTTCATCTTTTTCATAGATTTCACCGGTTTTCTTTGTTTTAAAGCTACCGTCCTCGTTTTTCTCAATTCCATTCGCATCAAGGAAAGCCGTATAGTTTTGACCGTAGATAGTAGGCCAGTCACCGTATTGCTCCCTGTTATAATAATCCAGCATTCCAATAGCCGTATCGGGATCGTTAAGGTTCATCGGCGGATTAGCATTCGCTCTGATAGGAATAACCATCCAGCATGAAAAACCGATGATCATATACACTACCGACAATGCAGCCGTCTGATATATATTTTTCTTAGCTTTTCTCGCATATTTAATTATAAAATAACATGCTGCCACCATCAAAATAAATGCAGCAATGGTTCCTGAATGGAAAGGAAGTCCAAGCCCGTTAACGAAGAATATTTCAAGTCTTCCGAACATGGTCATGATTAATGGGAAAATAATTTTGAATACAATGATCAAAATTCCCAGTGTAATGGCATTCGCCCAGATAAAGTTTTTCCAGGTAAATTTGTAATTTCTTGCATAATATACTAAGCATACGGCCGGAACTGCAAGCATACACATCATGTGAACTCCCACAGAAAGCCCTAATACAAAGAAAATAAGGATGATCCATCTTTCGCTGTCTTTGGCAAGATATTCATTTTCCCATTTGGTAATCAGCCAAACGAGCAAAGCAATAAACATGGAAGCCATGGAATATACCTCTCCTTCTACCGCAGAAAACCAGAAAGTATCCGAAAAAGTAAAGCATAGAGCTCCTACTGCTCCTGCAAAAAGAATGGAAATTTCCTGGTGTTGGGTAACTTCATCAAAATCCTTGTTCAACAGCCGTCTTACAAAATGGGTAATCGTCCAGAATAAAAATAAAATCGTCAGCGCACTGAACAATGCAGACATCGCATTGATTACGATAGAATAATTTTCACCCTTCCCTAAAGCAAAAATGGCTGCCACAGCACCCACAATCTGGAATAAAGCCGCTCCGGGAGCATGCGTTACTTCAAGTTTTACCGCAGAAGAAATATACTCGCCACAGTCCCAGAAACT
>NZ_FQWT01000015.1 GCF_900129755.1 Chryseobacterium oranimense | reverse complement strand
GGGTGCTTGGTGTTTTTTAATAAAAGAATAAATATGAGTTTAGATGTTTCTTTATATGAAAATAATGACTGTGTGTATGATTCAAATATTACTCACAATCTAACAAAAATGGCACATGAGTCCGGCTTGTATTATGCGTTATGGCGTCCTGAAGAAATAAACGCTTTTACTGCCGCAGATTTAATTCTGATCCTTAAAAATGGAATAGAAAACCTAAAGTCTGATCCAGAAAAATTTAGACAATATAATGCCTCAAATGGTTGGGGTAAATATGAAAATCTATTGTCATTTACTGAACAGTATTTAGTTGCATGTAGGAATAATCCTAATGCCAAAATTGAAATTAGCAGGTAATTAAAACGTGATGCTAGCATATAGGTAATGCGCTACAAGAAATAGATGTCTTCTGCAAAATGACAAAAGTAAGTAGAGAATCACGGTTCGATTCCGGGGGCGTCAACAAAAAATATAAAATGAGTGAAATAGGAAGTTTTACGGATGGATTAGATTATAGTGACGAAAGTTTAAATCAACAACAAACTAACGATTTTGAAGCTATAAAAAATATGTTATTAACCGGTGAAGAAACCGGACTTATCTTAGAGTTATTGTACGAAGCATTCAATCAGATCAAATTAGATCCTGAAATTACAATAAGTAAAGCGTGTGATAATGCGAGATGGGATTGGGATTGTTAAAATATTATTAAGGTTGACACTGGGAAAGACTAGAAAACGGGGCTAAGTGCAATTTAATAGAAATGAGGATTCACCTGAAAAGGTATTGTGTAAGTTCAAATCTTATAGCTCCACGAAGATTGATTTAATGCAGAGGGAAATTATTTTCATGGTTAATATTTAGTGATTTGGTGTCCCGCTGCTGTAATAGGTAGCGGGTATTTTTTATGGAGAGGATTAAATTATTTAATGAGGACAACCTGGAAGTAATGAAAAGACTTCCAGATGAAAGTATAGATGTGATCTGCATAGATCCGCCTTACTTGTATTTAAAAAATCAGAAGCTTGAAAGGCCGTTTGATGAACATAAGTTTTTCTCTGAATGCAGAAGGCTTTTGACTAAAAACGGATTCATTGTCATGTTTGGCCGTGGTGAAAGCTTCTACCGGTGGAATACAATACTTTCAGATCTTAAGTTTAATTTCAAAGAAGAAATTGTTTGGAATAAAAGACGCGTTTCGTCTCCTGTGTCAGCAATAGGCCGGGTTCATGAGACAATTTCAATATTCTGTAAAGGATCAGGGAAAATAAATAATGTTAAGGTATGTTATGGGGAAATGAAGGCTTTTGATCAGGATAAAGTATATGAGGATATAAAGCGATTAAAAGGTTTGTTCAATCGTGGTAGAGCGTATGATAAGGTTGTCGAGAATTTGAAGAAGGCAGATGCTAATATTGATTATTCACACGGAAAATTAGAAAATAATTATAAAACAACTCAACAGACTGATCAACCGTTAAGATGTATCTCAACGTATACATTATTAGCTCTTGAAAATGGAGTGAGGGAACAGACTATAATATCTGATAATGGAGGCCATTATTCCAATATTCACCCCACACAAAAACCTGTCCGCCTTTTAGAGCGTCTTTTAGCGCTTGTAATCCCAGAAACAAAACCACGTGAGGAAATTGTAATTGCTGACTTTTTCGGAGGCTCTATGAGCTGTATGGAAGCTGTACACAATATGGGAATGCAGGGAATAGCCTGTGAGATTGATCAGGAATATTTTGAACTTGGAAAAACAAGGATTGAAAAACTACAGCCATTGCAACCTGAATTGTTTAGGTAGCGGGGTTTTTAATTTA